>NZ_JTDB02000014.1 GCF_000785435.2 Paraburkholderia sacchari
AGCTCTGGAAAGGAGGTGATCCAGCCGCACCTTCCGATACGGCTACCTTGTTACGACTTCACCCCAGTCATGAATCCTGCCGTGGTGACCGTCCTCCTTGCGGTTAGACTAGCCACTTCTGGCAAAACCCACTCCCATGGTGTGACGGGCGGTGTGTACAAGACCCGGGAACGTATTCACCGCGGCATGCTGATCCGCGATTACTAGCGATTCCAGCTTCACGCAGTCGAGTTGCAGACTGCGATCCGGACTACGATCGGTTTTCTGGGATTGGCTCCACCTCGCGGCTTCGCAACCCTCTGTTCCGACCATTGTATGACGTGTGAAGCCCTACCCATAAGGGCCATGAGGACTTGACGTCATCCCCACCTTCCTCCGGTTTGTCACCGGCAGTCTCCCCGGAGTGCTCTTGCGTAGCAACTGGGGACAAGGGTTGCGCTCGTTGCGGGACTTAACCCAACATCTCACGACACGAGCTGACGACAGCCATGCAGCACCTGTGTTACGGCTCCCTTTCGGGCACTCCCGCCTCTCAGCAGGATTCCGTACATGTCAAGGGTAGGTAAGGTTTTTCGCGTTGCATCGAATTAATCCACATCATCCACCGCTTGTGCGGGTCCCCGTCAATTCCTTTGAGTTTTAATCTTGCGACCGTACTCCCCAGGCGGTCAACTTCACGCGTTAGCTACGTTACCAAGCCAATGAAGGCCCGACAACCAGTTGACATCGTTTAGGGCGTGGACTACCAGGGTATCTAATCCTGTTTGCTCCCCACGCTTTCGTGCATGAGCGTCAGTATTGGCCCAGGGGGCTGCCTTCGCCATCGGTATTCCTCCACATCTCTACGCATTTCACTGCTACACGTGGAATTCTACCCCCCTCTGCCATACTCCAGCGATGCAGTCACCAATGCAGTTCCCAGGTTAAGCCCGGGGATTTCACATCGGTCTTGCATCACCGCCTGCGCACGCTTTACGCCCAGTAATTCCGATTAACGCTTGCACCCTACGTATTACCGCGGCTGCTGGCACGTAGTTAGCCGGTGCTTATTCTTCCGGTACCGTCATCCCCCCGGGGTATTAGCCCAAAGGATTTCTTTCCGGACAAAAGTGCTTTACAACCCGAAGGCCTTCTTCACACACGCGGCATTGCTGGATCAGGGTTTCCCCCATTGTCCAAAATTCCCCACTGCTGCCTCCCGTAGGAGTCTGGGCCGTGTCTCAGTCCCAGTGTGGCTGGTCGTCCTCTCAGACCAGCTACGGATCGTCGGCTTGGTAGGCCTTTACCCCACCAACTACCTAATCCGCCATCGGCCACCCCAATAGCGCGAGGCCCGAAGGTCCCCCGCTTTCATCCTAAGATCGTATGCGGTATTAATCCGGCTTTCGCCGGGCTATCCCCCACTACTGGACATGTTCCGATGTATTACTCACCCGTTCGCCACTCGCCACCAGGTGCAAGCACCCGTGCTGCCGTTCGACTTGCATGTGTAAGGCATGCCGCCAGCGTTCAATCTGAGCCAGGATCAAACTCTTCAGTTCAATACCTGTTACTGTTTTCGGTTTCTCTCGAAACCGGTCGCTCACTCAAAGCTGACAGGTTCTGAATCAAATTCAAAAACCTGACTTACTTTTGTGTGAGACTCTTGATACTTTCGCTATCTCGCCAGACCAAAAATCACGGCGAGGAGCTCAATCGAATCAAGCGCCCACACTTATCGGCTGTAAATTTTTAAAGAGCAATCGCTCGAAAACAGCCTTTAAATCAGCTTGTTTTCTCGCGCCCCGCATCAGAAGGGAGGCGAATTATGCAGCCCCATGAACTTCTCGTCAAGTGAATCTCGAATATTTATTTTGAGGTCCGACGCTCAATGTGAAGATACGTTGCCGCCGCTCGCGATGTGGGCACGCATGTCGCCGCCTGAACGTGGAGCGGCGCATATGGCTTGCGGGACCTTTTGCGAGCCCGAAAGCAAAACATGTTGACCAGAACCGACGGACTCAGTACACTTCGCGCCGCGGGGTGGAGCAGTCTGGCAGCTCGTCGGGCTCATAACCCGAAGGTCGTAGGTTCAAATCCTACCCCCGCAACCACAATTGGAGACATTTCTCCGGTTGCACTGAGCAGCATCCGTTCAGATACGTCATCAAAGGCAGCGAAGTACGCGCCGTCTCGCAGTTCAATCCCAATCGGCCCCATCAGCTTCGCGATAATCTGTCGTGCTTCCGCTGTTGCGTCTCCCGATAACGCCTCCCTTAGCTCATTCGTTCTCTCGCGCACGCGCCGCGCGATGTCCGTGAACTGGTCCGCATTGACCTGCGTATGCGCCAGTGTCCGCTTGAGCGCTTCCCTCTCTCGCTCCTTCTTCGACAGCGCCTCCAGCAGCGCATCGGACACGCCGATCTTCGCGAGTGCGGCAGTCAGGTTCGCAATCTCGTCCGTAAGCTCCCCAATTTTTTCCTTGATCTGTTTCGCCGATTCCTGCGCGCCGGCATACTCGCCCGCGAAGTACCGGCGAACTGCTGCTTCGATGTCCGCCTGAGATACGTCCGCGCCAAGTTCGTCGCGCAGCACGCCAAGCAAACGCTCGTCGGTCTGCTCGCGCCGCAGATGCACGCCTGGGCACGCCGCCGAGCCGCGTTCCTTGCGCGTGACGCAGCCGTAGGCGCGCGCGCTGACCGCCACCATTGCCCCGCCGCACGACGGACAGCGCAGCAGCCCGCCAAAGAGCGTGCGCGGTGGCCGGCCGGCCCCGCTCGTGCCGGCGTTCAGCCGGTCGGTTCCCATGCGGGCGCGCACGGCTTGCCAGACTTCGTCGGTCACGATCCGGTAGTGGTCGCGGTGTTCCGTCGTCCATTCGCTCTCGGGCCGGTCCTGCCGCACGCGCGCGCCCGTGTCCGGGTCCTTGATCCACTGCGACCGGTTCCAGATGTACACGCCGATGTAGGCGGAGTTGTTCAGGATGCCGCTCCCCTTGCGCGGCGAGCCATACAGCGCCGACCGCATCCACGTCGAATTGCACGGCGACGGCACGCCGTTGGCGTTCAGGTAGTCGCAAAGCTGGAAGGTTGACCAGCCGGCCGCGAACTTCTCGAAGATGAACCGCACCCACTTGGCCTGTTCCTCGTTCACACGGTAGTCGCTGCCGTGGTCCGTCTTGACGATGTCGTAGCCGTAGCTTTTGCCACCCGCCACGAATCCGCGTTCGACCTGGCCCGTCTGGCCGCGTAGCGTCTTGCAGCGCAAGTCGTCGATGTAGAGTTCGTTCACGAGACCGCGAACCGCGCGCTGCACCTTGCGGCTGCTCGAAGTCGAGTCGTAGCCGTCCGCCACGCCGATAATGCGGATACCGCGAAATTCGAGCCGTCGAAGTATCGTTTCCTGCTCGACCTGGTCGCGCGACAGGCGGTCGAGCGCTTCGACAACCAGCACCTCGAAGTGGCCCGCCATCGCGTCGGCCATCAGCTTCTTGCCGCCCGCGCGGGACTCGACCCGCGTCGAGCCTGAAACGCCTTCGTCCGAGTGCTGCGCGACGATTTCGCAGTCGTCGAAGGTATGCGCGCACTTCGCGCATACCTTCACTTGATCCGTGACAGATGTCTCTTTCTGCTTATCGGTCGAGAAGCGTGCGTAGATTGCCACTCGCATTGTTTTTCGTTCTCCTTGTTGTTTGCCGGTTCCGAGCCCTGAACCATGTCGCGCGCCACGCTGCGCACGAGCAGGTTTATCAGCGCTTGCCATGCTTCGGGATGCTTGTCACGTAGCAAGGCAACGCGGCTGCTGTCGGGCATCTATACGCGCTACAACCCGACGTTCCCGCTGATGAACAAGATTCGCGACGTGCAATCGCAGCTCGGGCTGATTGCCGCCGATGCGCCGGTCGCGGATCGGGCCGGCGCGATGCGCCGGATGCTGGCGAACAATGCGAAGTACATGACGCAGTGGAAAGACAAGCCGGGAAGCGAGTACCACCAGTGGCGCGAGCGGTTCGAAAAGCTCGGCGGCGCGACGATGTACAGCGACCTGTTCCGCAACGACACGATGCACAACATCGAGAACGAGTTTGCGAAGACGGCCGGCGCGACGCGCTGGCACCAGGCGAAAGCGGCCGGCGAGAAGGTTCATTCGTTTATCGACCATGTGAACGAGCACATGGAAATGACGAGCCGCATCGCACTGTTCAAGGCGCTTGTCGACTCGGGCATGCCGGAGCAGGACGCCGCACTGTACGCCAAGAACACGATGAACTTCGAGACCAAGGGACGATGGGGGCGGCAACTCGGCGCGCTCTATACGTTCGCCGGTCCCGCGCTGTTCGACGCGCGCCGGATGGCGCAATCATTGCGAACGCCACGGGGCGCCGCCGTGATGGCCGCACAGTTCGCCATGATGTACGGGCTGTACGGCGCCATGAAAGCCATGAGCGGCACCGACGACGACGGCGTCGCGCGGCTGAACAAGGTTCCGCTCAGTCAGACCAGCCGGTATCTGACCTTGCTCGATCCCGACGACCCGACCGGCAAGGGCTGGAAATTCCCGGTGGGGTTCGGCTATTCGCGTATCGCACTCACACTGGCGGCGGCGCTGCATCGCTATGCCGATGGCGTCGACGATGGCCCGACGTTCGCCGGCAACATCGCGAAGGATGCCTTGCTGTCGAACTTCTCGCCGATTGACCCGACCAAAGACGTTTCGGCCTGGGCGATGCAGCAGTTCGCGCCTTCGCTCATGAAGCCGCTGCTGCAACTCGCGATGAACCAGAATGCGCAGGGCTCGCCGATCCACAAACCGGACGAGTGGACCGGTTCGAAGCTGCACTTCGCCGAGAGCTACCCCGGAACGCCCGCCATGTTCAAGGAAGCGGCGAAAGAACTGCACGACGGTACGGGTGTCGACGTGTACCCCGAAACGCTGCAATACCTGCTGCGCAGCTACGGCGGAAACGGCGTCATGGATGCCGTTCGCGCGATTCAACTGATGGGCGAGAAAGCCGGCACGGAACTGTCGCTATCCGATATTCCGTTCGCGCAGACGTTCGGCTCGCGCGTGATGAACCAGGACGTGACCGACTTCCGGCAAAACTACGCCGACATGCAGAAAGCCGGGGCCGAGCGCAAGTATGCGCAGGAGAGCGGCACGCTCGACCGGTTCGATGCGGCGAATCCCGATGTGCCGCGCAGGCTCGCCATCTACGACGCGGCGAACAACGAAATCAAGGCGCTCTACCGGCAGCGCAAGGAAGCCGAAGGCACCGAAGACCCGGCGCAGCGGCAGCAGGCCGTGCGCCAGTTGAACCAGCGTCTGCGCACCGTGCAGATGATGGCGAACAAGGCATATCGCGAGGCACAGCAACCATGATTCCCTCACTTCGAACAGGCATCGCTGCGCTGATGCTCGCGCCGCTTGGCGCCTGTACCGTCGTCTATATCGAAGGCGACAGCAACTCGATCAGCGACACGGGCGGCCACGGCGGCGGCGTGTCGTTACCGCAGCAGCAACAGGCCGGCCTGCTTGACCGGCTCAAACATCCGCAGCAGTAACCCCAACGATGGAGGCAGTCATGAGATTGCGCATTGGCAACGAAGGCGACACCCCGGTCCGCGTCATTATCGATCACGACACGATCAACGACACGACGCTCGATGCAGGCGCCGAAGAAGTATTCGACGCGCCCAACGGCATCATCGAGCTGCGCGAACTGGAAATGGGAATGGTCCCGGCCGGCACGACCGCCGAATCTTGAGCGCGCGAGGCATATCATGGCCGACACTGCCACTCCGGTCTGGATACCGGACGCATTCGAGACCTTTCCGGTCGAACTCGACAGTCCGGCCGCGACGTTCTACGCCATCACGCCCAGCGATTCCGCACGCCTGCCAAAGCGGCCCCGCGCGATCCGTGTTGGTGTTTCGGGCGACGTGAACGTGACCGGGTCCGACAATGTCGACGTGCTGTTCAAGAACTGTTACGCGGGCGAGATTCTGGACGTGCGCCCCGTAGCAGTGAAAGCATCGGGCACGACGGCGGCAAACCTCGTGGCGCTCCTATGATCGGCGTCGGACTGTCGATTGACCGGCGACGGTGGGCCGGCGCGCCCCTGTTTGTGCTGGACTTCATTCGCAACCCGGCCGTGCCGCCTGGCTGGACGTTCAGCCGCGCGTCCACGGGAACATGGTTCGACGCGTCGTGCGTCATGCAAACCGCCGAGGGCAACGTAGCCCGTTTCGATCACGATCCCGCGAGCGGTGCGGCGTCAGGCTTGCGCATGGAGAGTGCGCGAGTGAACTCGCTCACCTGGTCGGGCCAGGCCGAAAAGTGGGCACAGTATGGTATTGGCACAAAGATCGACGGCACCTTGACGGTCGACCAGCAGACCCTCGCCAGGCGGGTTACGGAAGACACCAGCACGGGCGCTCACGCCATATCGCAGACGTTTGGTGTGTCGATTACGTCGGCCACGACGTATTCGCATTACAGCCGCCTGCGCGCCGGTACGCGCACGTCGGCGCAGGTCATGCTGACCGACGGTTCAACCACCGACTATTGCTACGCAACCTTTGACCTGAACACCGGCCAGGTCACTGCGACCTACGCAGGAAAAGGCGCGTGGAAACTTGGCAACGCCGTATGCGTGCCGCTCTCGGCGGGGTGGTTCGAGTGCCGCATCACCGGTCTGGTGACTTCCGCGACCGTTATTCGCGGCACAACGTATATGGATCGTGCCGGCGCACATAGCTACCCCGGCGATGGTACATCGTGGTTGCTGCATGGCGGTTCGCAGCTCGAATCGGGTACGCCCACCAGCTATATTCCGACCACCTCTGTTGCCACGTCGCGATATAGCGACTTCCTGTCAACCAGTGACTTGTCATTTCTCGACCAGGAGAACGGCACGTTGGTGTTTGACGGCTCGTTCCATGGCGTGAGCGGTGGCGGCATGTTCGCCTTTTCCCTGGACGATGGTACAGACAACGGCATCGGTCTGTACAAGGTCAACGGCAGCGGCGCGCTGACGGCCTATTGTGGTAGTCCGGGCGGAACGGGACTCGGAGTGACGCTGGCTGACGGTCAGCGTTTCAGGGCGGGAATCGCGTGGAGCGCGGGCGGCGCATCGGCCAGCGCATCGGCGAACGGACAAAAGGCCGTGACCGTAGCGGGCGCGAAAGCTGTACCGGCAAAGACGCTTTCCATTGCCTCCGCACGCAATCATCAATTCGCCTCGAACGTCTTGGCGCGATCTTTGGCGTACTGGCCGCGCCGGCTCAGCGACGCTGAACCGGCCGCCGCGACCGTGCTCACGTAGGCAACTCTGTCAGCTTGCATTGATCCGCACCCAGGAAATTTCTGAAATAATGTCAGTTGCTGGAATTAGCCAACGCGGTTGACCAATCGCCCGCGCAGCGCCTCTATACTCCAGATGTCGCCGAGACACGGCGACTCAGGCTTGGCGGCCTGACGACTGTAGCAACCGCGCACGCCTGCGATAGCAGGTCGTGCCTTCGCTTCTGCACGTCCGTTGTCAATGGGCGGGCCGTGGCGGGGAGACCTTCGGGTCTGCCGGTAATGGTTGTCAGTCCCGGTCCGCCAACCCTGTCATCGTGCCCGCTCACCATCCTTCGGTTGCGGGCTCCCTTTTGACAGTGGAGGACGCAGCACCGTGAAAGACCAACGAAGCAAACACCAAAACGTCAGGGCCGACCGTTACGCCCAACTCGCCATGTCCACGCTCAAACGCTGTGACGTGTCCATCACGCAGCTCCGCGCGGTTTCGCTTCTTGCCGCGAACATCCTGCGCAACCCCGTAATTACGGTCGAAGACCGCGCCAACGAGCGGACCGCTCTGCTGCTCCTGCTGGATACGGTCGAAAACTACACGGCTGACAATGAAGCCTGGCGCGAACTCGTCGAAGCGGTTGTGCGCGACGCACGCTGCCTGCCAGATGTCAGCCTGAGCACCGACGAGGCGTTCAAGCTCATGGACGAGGCGCAGACCGTTGCGCGCCGCTCATACGTGCAGCAAGGAGCACGAGCCTAAAACGCCGCCGTCAACTGGAACCCGACTGTCACGCGGGCAGTCGGGAATCCCGAAGGCTTGTAGATCGGCGTGCCCGCGAACAGGTCATAAGACACGCCGACAAACTTCGCCGGCATACCGCCTCGAATACCAATCACCGCGCCCGCCAGTTGTGTTCCCGCCAGTAGTTCCGTGTTCGGTCCGAACACGCGCCCGTAGTCGATCCCTGCATACAGCGTTTGCCCTGTGTTGAACACAGGCCATTGCAGTTCGTTGCGCCAGTAAAAGCCTTTCTCTGCTGCGAGCATCGTTTCGCCGTCGAACCCGCGCACCGTGTAGCGGCTGCCGATGGTCAGGTCGTCGATATAGAACAGCGTGTCGTTCGTGAACTGGCCGTGGATGGTCCCGACATAGGCGAAACGTTGGCTTCCCACTGCGAACGGCACCGAGAGGTTCGCGTCGAGCACGGCCATATTGAAGCGGTACGTCGGGCCGTCAGGATACGGGTCCAACGTCGCGCCGAAACCGCCGATACCCTGGCGGTAGGCGAGCATGCCATCGAACTGCGCCGCGCCGAAGTAGTGCCTGTCGGTCGCGCCTAACTCCAGGAACGTGTTGTTGCGCGCCTGAGTCGGAATGGTCACGTCGTCGATGAAGCTGTCGCCGAAGCGCTTCGAAAGCTGGACATAGCCGCCGAGCACATCGTTCTGGCTGCGGGAAAGTACGCGCGCGATGCGCAGCGCCGCAGTCTGCGAGTTCCCGCTGGAAACGAAAGTCTGGTTCACGCCCGCGATGTTCTGATAGTACGTGTTCGTGTTGCCCGAAAGCGTCGCGGTCCAGTATCCCCACGGCACGGAATACGAACCGTTGAAGCCGTGCGAGCCGAGCGCCTTGTTCCCGAATGACAGGTCCTGATTCGCCCCGAGTGACAGGATGTCGTTCAGTCCAAGCGGATTGTTCAGGCCAAGGCTGACGTTGCCTTGCCACTTGCCCGTCGATTCCGTACCCGAGTTATCGACCGAAGCGACAAACGTCCAGGGCTTTGAGCGCTTGACCGTGAGGACAACGTCACTTTCGCCTGGCACGTCGGCCGGCCGGATTTCCATGCTCACGTCCTGATTCGGAACGCGCTTCATCTGCTCGATGCCCTGGTCCAGATCGCGAACGTTCAGCAGATCGCCACTACGCTCAGGGAAGGCGGTCTTCCAGGTTCCCCACATGGACGGGTCCGCGAAGCTGATGCTGCGCACGACACCGGGCACGAGCGCGAATGTCAGGGTTTCACCCGTCAGGTCTTGCGGCTGCACGAGTACACGCGTGGTGACATAGCCGCGGGCGAGAATCGCCTGTTGCAGTCCCTTCGTGAGCACGTCGATACCTTCCTTGCCGACGCATTGCCCCTTGTAGTGGTCGAGCCATTCGCGCGCAAACGCAAACGGGTCTTGCGGCAAGGCCGACGCGCCTTTCGTTCGCGTGGCGGCCGGCAGCGTTTCAGGCACGTCGAGCGCGAAACGGTCGATGCGAAAGCACGGCGATTCGTGAGGCAGCACGGGATACGCTTCGATCGTCGGCAGGTCGGAGCGCACAACGGGCGCCGACACGGCCGCCTCACGCTGCTGCGCGTCACGCCGTTGCTGCTGGTTCTGTTCGGTTTCGATGCCGCCCAGGCTTTGCGCGGGGACATTGGGTGCGAGCGTGACCAGGACTGTAAGCGGCAGAGCCGCCAGTCTCTTTGGGATTTTCATGTTAGTTTGGATTGCAAATCGTGTGGGAGACGCTCTCGTCAGTGAGAGCGCCCATTTCAATCCCCGTTAGTGCTTTGCTGCTGGAGGAACCCGCCACGTAAGTTCAAATCCGGCATCGCGCACGATCGTTTGTGCCTGCTTGAAGAAGTCCAACGCTCCGGGCGAGAGTTCGTACTTGGCGACAAGCTCGATTTCGAATTTGCAACCCTTTGTGTTGGGATTGTTTTCGTAGACTTGACCGCTCTCTAGATACATCAAATAGGTATTGATCTTGTCTTGGAGCAAAACAAGATGATCGTGTTCCGCCTCGTCCCATCTAAGGTGATCGGAAATACCTAGTCGGGCGATACCGTTGGGGGCATCGATGCCGATTACGTCAACGACGTTTGTGTCGAGAATAGACATTTATTTGCCTCCATTCACAGTAACTGGTCGGACAATGTCAACCTTGGTAGGAGGGATCACAGTACCACCGGGAAAGCCTGGCTTGCCTTTCCCGACAACCACTGCACCGCCTGTTTCGATTTGTGGGAACGCCGCAGTTTGATTGGGTGTCAACGGCGCCGTGTCAGAGGATTTGCACTCGACACAACCAATGTTACCGTTGGCGTCTCTTGTGACGATGTCCAAGCGAGTTTTGGTTCCGTCAGCAACCTTGACCGTAACCTCCTGTACAACTTCGGGATTCTGTTGCTCATACGTTTTTACGGTTTCAGCCTCAAACGCGCGTCCTTTGTCCCTGTTGTCCTGAACGTTAAGTGTCGCATTGTCAGGCTGGTAAGCCGCCGAACCCGCGCCGCTGCTTAACGCCTGTCCTGCGCCATTCACTAGCACCGCTCCAGGACTTGCAGCGGGCGGTACGCCGCCGCCGATTCCGATACCAGCATTTATACCGTTCGCAACGCCCTGTGCCGCCAGTGCCGAGGGCGCTTCAGACATTTTGGCCTGCGCGCCAGACTTTACCTGTCCGATGAACTGGTCGATCAGCGTACCAAGCGAAACCGGGTTGAAGTCTGGTGCGTTGCCGAGCGCGCGCTCGACAATGCCTTTCACTCGCGCGTCCTTCGCCGCGGCCTCCGGGTCTTTCCCTTCGTTGTAAAGGTTCACGTTCGACGCCGCTGCCGCGCCTGCGCCACCGCCGACCAGGGCGCCAGCCAGGCCAGAAAGGATGTTCCCGCCGATATTGCCGATCAACGATGAACCGGTCGCGTCGGTTACGGCGTCCGTTGCCGCTCTCGTCTGGTCAGCGAGTTTCGACGAAAGCGCAGCGCCTGCGGCGCCGCCAATTGCACCGAAGGCCCCGCCACCAAGCCCGCCCACAAGCGCGCCGCCTCCCGCCTGGAGCGCTGCGCGCGCGTCACCACCTTCACGCCAGTTCGCGTAATCGGCCAGCGCGGCTGCCATCGCTTGCGGATCGTTGCTGTCAGCTGCCGCTTCGACCGCCTTTTCGGCCGCGTCGCGCTTCATATCCGCGTACGCCCCAATCCCCTGGGCAACGGCCTGACCCGCCGCCTGCGCGGCCTGCATCGTATCGGCCTGCTTGTTGAGCATGTCGTTCACGTCCGGCGCGTTCGCGACCTTGCCGTTCGTGTTCGCCGTGTCGCGGCTGAGGCTCCCCACATCCTGCTTCTGGTTCGCGCCGTCCGTGATGTTGACCGTTCCCGCGCTCACGGCGCTGCGCGTCGTCGCGCTCTGGTCGCCGCTATCGTTCTGCGGAATCATCGGCACAAAGCCGCCTGTGCCCGGAACGGAGCCGGGGCCGACCGACTTGCCGGCCGAACCCGTCGATGCCGCCACGCCGTAAGAACCGCCAATACTGTTCGCCGAGTAGTGCGAGTGGTTCTCGAGGTCACTGTAGGCAAGCGTGCCCGTCGTCAGGCTGTTCTTCGCCGCGTCCGCCGTGCTGGAAATCACCGCGCCCGTGAGCGCGGTATTGCCCTTGACGTTCACGTCGAAACCGCCGTCGCCCGCGTACAGTCCGGCCTGCTCGTTCACCCCCGCATAGCTGCCGTCCGCGTGACCTTTCTGTGCGGTCACGCTGGCGCTCGCGCCGCCATACTGGGTGATCGTGAAACCGCCGCCCGAACTGCTCTGGTGCGCCGCGCTCGTGGTCGTATCCTGTACGCTCGTCACGTTCAGGTTGCCGCCCACGTCCGCGGATATCTGCCTGCCGGCGATCTGCGAGCCGGTCACGTTGGTATCGCCGCCAGAGATGACCGTGACGCTGTTCGCGCCCGTGACGTGCGAAGCATTCTGGATAGACGCGTCGCTGTTCGCGTCGCCGTGCGCGTTGCTCATCGCCGCCGAGATTCCGAAGCCGCCGCCAAGCGTATACTGCACGCCCACGCTTGCGCTGCTGGAGCTGTTGGAACTGCGCGTCGAATCGGTGTCCGTCGTGTTGGTGACATTCACCTGATTCTTGCCGTCCAGCAGCACGTCATTGGCGCTCACGTTCGATCCGGCGATGGTGACGTTGCCCGAACCCGGCGTGTCGTTGCCGGTCGCCACGAACGCCGCTGTGCCGCCTGCGTTCACATTTGAGCCGCGGTTCGTGGTCTGGCTCTCGCTGGAATCGCTGCGGCTGCTGCTTGAACCAACCGACACCTTGATACCGATGTCTGGCGCGCCGCCTTTGGTGACGGCATCCTTCGCCATCGCGCCTGCCATGCCTGCATCGCCCGCTGCGGCAATCGCGTGCAGCGCCGAAGCGCGATCATTGCCGGTGCTCGCAGAGTGGCTGGCTGCCTGACTCTCCGAATACGCGTTGTTGATCGCATCGCCCAGCGAGCCGGCCAGGCCGATAGTCAGGCCACTCGAATGTGTCTTCTGCGTTTGCGAGCGCTGCGACGTGTCGGTTGCCGCGTCGATGGTCACGTTCTCGCCCGTACCCGTGATGTTCCTGGCCGCAATCAGGTCACTGCCGCTTACGCGAAGGTCTTTGCCGGCCCTTACCGTCAGGTTGCCGCCGATGGAGCCGACTGTGCTCGCGTTGTTCGTCACGCTCGAACCCGAGCCGGTATTCTCCTGGCTGCTGCTGCCGATGGTCAGCGACAGCCCACTCGTACCGATGCCCGATTCGTGCCTGCTGTAGTACGACTGCGAGTTCTGCGTGTCCTGCGACGTGGTGATGGTCACGTTGCCCGCTGCGGCAAGGTTCACGTCGTTCGTGCCCGCAATGGTCGAACCGGCCACGGTCAGATTCTTGCCTGACTGAACGCTCACGGAGTCGCCCGATACCGTGCTGCCTACGCCAACGTTGGCCTGCGTGTTCTGCATCTGGTTCGTGGTCGAGCCATGCACGAAACTGCCGCGCTTGAACTCGACCGCCGAATAGCGGTCGTGTTCTTCGCGCGCCTCGTTGATGTCGACATTGCCCGTTGCCGCGATGCTCGCCGCGCCCGTGCCCGTGGTGAGTGACGAGCCCGTGAGCGTGACGTTACCCTTGCTGGCGTCGGTGCTGAGTGCCGCAACCGTGCCGCTACCCCCCGCCTTGAAGGTCGTGCCGACTGCCTGTTCGTCGTAGCTGCGGTCTTCGCCGTTGCGGGTCTTGCTGTCGCGCGTGACATCCTGGTTGCTTGCCGAATTCGTTACCGTGGTCGCCGTCAGGTTGCCGCCCGCGACCACGGCCAGGTCCGTCCCGGCGCTCACGTTAGCGCCCCTGAACGTCATGTCGTTGCCGCTTTGCATCGCAAGACTGCCGCCCGATGCAATGCTGCTGCTCTGGTTGAGCGTGCTTTCGGCGTGCGTGAAATTGCTGGCGCTCGTCGTGACGGACTGCGTCGTGTGCGACCCGACCGCGTCAACGTTGATATCGTGACCAGCCGCGATCCGCGCATCGCCGCCCGCGAGAATGTTCGCGCCGTGAACCGTCAGGTCGTTCCCCGCCGCAACAACCATGTCGCCTGTCGACGCAATGACGCCCTGCGCGCCGACGAGGGTTTGCGTGACCTTGCTGCTGCCGGCCACCGACGTTACCGCCACGTTATCGACCAGTGTCGTGTTGACGATGTCGTGCCCCGCGAGCACGGCGACACGGTTCCCCGTGATGCGGCCCGAGGCATTCACGATATCGTTCGATGCCGACAGAACCGTCGTGCCGTTATCCGAACTGCTGCCGATGGCACCGCCGCGATTGACGATGTTCGTCGCGCTGATGACGGTCTGCGTGCCGCCCTTGATGACGCCCGAGTTCGTTGCGCTGCCTGCCGCGTGGATCTCGACATCGTCGGCGGCAATCAACGCGCCCGTGGGTTGCAGGTCGTTCGCGTGCGTGTGCGCGAGATAGACGACGGGGGCGAGCACGGTCTGTGTGCTGCCGTCGGGCAGCGTGACGGTCTGGTTGACCATCCAGACTATGTCGCTCGTGAGCGCATCCATCTGCGCCGCCGTGAGCGCAATGCCCGGCGAAAGACTGAACGCCTTCGCGACATTCACGCCGTTGTTCATCAGCGCGCGATATTCGTCCTCGTTGCTCTTGTAGCCCTGCATGTAGGCGCGGCCGGTCAGTTGCGTGATCTGGTTGCGCACGAGCTGCTGTTCGTAGAGCCCGTCGCCGAGGCGCTTGATGATCCGTGAAGGATCGAGGCCCAATGCCCCAAGCATGTAGTCGCTGGAAATGAAACTGGCGTAGCTCGTCAGCTTCGGGTCGGTGACCACCAGATACGATGCGCCGGGTGCGGGGTTGACGGTATAGATACCGCCCGACGGCAGGGGGATGTTCAGTGCGCCGGTCGGTCCCGCGACCGACTGCGGGGCGTCGACGCGGGCCTGGCCGCCGTTTACCGTGCTGGCGGCGGTGCCCGACTGGCCGCTCACCGAGGCGCCGCCGCTCACGGTGCCGGCCGCGTTGCCTGACTGGGCGTTCACCGAGGTGCCGCCTCCCGCGCCATTCACCGTTTGCTGGCTGCCGCCGTTGATCGTGGCAATGGCGCCATTCGCGCCCAGCGTGCCGCCTGTCGCGCCCGTGGCCGAGCTTGCTGCGGCGACGTTGGTGTTGTTGATGTCCGTCGCGTTGATCTGTACAGCGTTGTTCGCGATGATCGCGCCGCCCGTGCCGCCAATCGCAACCGGCGCGAGGATGATCGAGGGCTGCGCAACCGTGCCACGATCGCGGCTGATATCCTCGTTCCAGGCGTAGGTCGAGACGATGTCCTGCCGCTGGTACTGGTAGAGGGTCTGCCCGATGTTGTTCACGAGCGTGCCGCCGTAATTGCCGCTTGCCACGTCGCCGTTCGCGGTCGCGCTGCCAATCTGGATTGCGTTACCGGCGCCAATGGCGCTGTATTCGTTGTTCAGCGAGCCGACGTTGGCGAGCACGAGATTGCCGCCCGCCATGATCTGCGCCTGCTGCGCCTGCGGTCCGGCGATCTGGTCCAGCTGCGTGGTGGTGGTGGTGTCGCGCGCGACCTCGACGCGCTGGTAGTGGTTGTGCGCCTGGTTGTCCCCAGGGTATTCCGTGGCCGGGTCGAAGTTGATATGCGGGTCGTAGTCGTCCCAGTAGCTGACGGTAATCGTGCCGTCGCCATTGGCCGTGAGGGTGTTGTAGTAGATCGTCTGCTGCTGGCCGTTGACGTTCACTATCAGCACGCGGTCGGTCGCAGCCGGCCCGACGCCTTCGGTCACGATCTGCGAGGTGTCGAAGGTGGCGTTCAGCGGATGCTGGTAGGGTCCCGCCCATACCGGTTGCGTGCAGGACGTGTGCGGGTCCGCGTTCTGGACCGTACACGGCATGTACTTGTCGCGCTTGGTCTGGTGGATTGTCTCAACGTCCGTCATGACCGTTTCGACCAGTGGCGCGGGGCGCGTATTGGTGAGCGTCTGCGCCGCAATCTGGATATCGCCCAGGGCTTCGATGGTCGACTGGTCATTCGTGACGGAGCCCGCGCGCTTCGCGAGCACGCCGTTGGCGCCGCGTGTGGCGTCCGCCGCGATGTTGATGTCGCCCAGGCTGAAAATCGTCGCGCCGCCCGTGTTCGAGATGTCACCTGGCGAGTAGAGGTTCAGGGTCGAGGCCGCCGCAAGCGCTGCCGCCGCGCCCGTATTCGCAATCGAACCGGCGTTGAGCGTGACGGTGTTGCCGACAATCGTGGCGATGTTGGAGAGCGAAGCGCTATTCGTCGTCACGCTGTCGCCTTCGATGCGGCCAGCGTTGCTGATCGCGCCCGCTGCGTTGACAGTCGTGTCCGTGGAGTTGAGGTCCGCGCCGGCCTGGTTGTCGACGCTGGCGGCGTTGACGGTCAGCGCGTTGACCGCGCCGAGCGTTCCCAGGTTCGTGAACGCGCCGGCCGTGGTGAACGCGAGGTTGTGATTTGCCTGAATTTTGTTCGTGCTGTTGAGCGTGTAGTCGCCGTTGACCGTGAGCGCGCCATCGTTGCCCGCGATGATGCGCCCGTCGCCGGTTAGGGTGTTCGTCGTGACGCTCAGGTTCTGGTCGCTGCCGATGGCGCCGCCCTGGTTCGCGAGTGCGCCGGTATGGATCGCGATGGAGCCGCCGCTGTCCGTATCGTTGCCGATGCGCCCGCTGGTGTTGTCGACCGATGCCGTGTCGAGCATGACCGCGCCATTGCCATGCACCGAGCCGCCCACGTTGACGAGCGCCGCGTTCGGACCGTTGAGCGTGACATTATTCGCGCCCGAGAGCGTCGCGCTCGTATTGTCCGCGAACTGGCCTATGTCCAGCGTCAGGTCGTGACCCGAGAGCAGTTGCGCGCCGTTCGTGTTCGAGAGCGTCTGCGCGTTCACGCTCACGTTGCCATTGCCGCCAATCGTGCCCGCACCCGTGACGCCGCCCGCGTTACTGTTCGTGATGGTGCCGGCCGTGATGGTGGTCGCGCCAATGCCAGTGTTGGCAATGCGGCCGTCCGAATTGTCGAGCGTCGCCCCCGAGACCGTCAGTGCGGAGTTCACCCCGTCCGCCTCGATCTGGCCGCCCGAGTTGTCGATTGCGCCGCCGGCCGCAACCGTTGCGCCCATGCCCTGGATGATGCCTGCGCGGTTGCCGAGCGTGCTGGCAGACTGGACCAACGCCGCGCCGCCCGCCGTCACCGTGCCGCCCGAGTTCTCGACGCTGCCGCCTGACATCAGCACATCGCCATTGCCGCCAATCAGGCCGTCGCGCGTGTTCGAAATCACGCTCGATGCCGTGATGGCTGTTTCGCCCGCGCCACCGTTCGCAATCGCACCAGCATCGTTCGCCACCGATTGCGCGGAAACCTTGAGCGTCTCGTCCGCCTGGATGGTGCCGTCCGTGTTGTCGAGTGCGCCCGCGTCAGTGACCGTGACGCTCTTCGCGCCGATATAGCCGCCCGCGCTGTTGTCGAGCGATGCGAGCGTGAGCATCGCGCCGCTCTGCGCGGCCATCGTACCGCCCCGATTCGCCACCGCGCCCGCATGCACGTCCAGCGTGCCGTTTGTCGCCATCGCGCCGCGGTTGTTCGAGAGCGTGCCCGCGCTGGCCGAGAGCGTACCCGTGCCGGCATTCGCGATGGTGCCGTCGTCGTTCACAAGCGATGCAGCGCCGAGTGCAAGATTGTCGGCATTGCTCAGGAGCGAGCCGTTGGTGTTGTCGAACGTGCCGCTCACGTCGAGCGTGGTCGCGCCGGTCCCGGTCTGCGTAACGCTGCCGACACGGTTGAGGAAATCCGCGGCGTGCAGCGTGAACTGACCGGCACTGACCGTCGCGCCGCTGTTGTCGAACGTTGCTGCCGAAAGCACCAGCGCGTGGCCGGCCCCGAACTGGCCCGCGTTCGTGAGCGTCGTGCCGGCCGTGAGGGTCATGTTGCCGTTCGCTGCGAACGTTCCACCGTTGAAGAGGGTCTGCACCGCTGTCGCAATCAGGTTCTGGACCGCCGTGATGGAACCGGCATTCGCAATCTGGCCGGCCTGCAAGGCAACGTTGCCGTTGCCGGCAATGGAGCCCGCCGTGCCGTTGTTGAGCAGGCCCGTCGTCGCCACGCTGACGCCGTCCGTGCCAAGCGAAACGATGCGGCCAGCGCTGTTGTCGAGACTGCCGCTATTGACCGACAGTTGTTTCGCGGCCTGCATGGTGCCGCCGACGTTCGACTGAGCGCCCGAGACATGCGCGCTCAGTGCGCCGTTGGTCGCGATTGTGCCGCCGTTATTCGACAGCGTCCCGGTGTCGAGCGCCAGGCTGTCCGTGCCCGCGCTGGTAATGGTGCCGTGATCGTTCAGGAGTGCAGCGGGGCCGAGCATGAGACTTTCGGCATTGGTCTGGAGCGTGCCACCCGTATTGTCGAGCGTGCCGGTCACGTCAACCGTGGTGCCGCCCGTGCCGCTCTGCGCAATCGTTCCACCACGATTCAGGAGATTCGTTGCGCGCAGCGCGAGCTGGTCAGCGCTGATCGTGCCGTGGCTGTTGTCGAACGTCGCAGTCGAGAGATAAAGCGTGCGACCGGCCGAGAACTGGCTGTTGTTCGTGAGGGTCGTCCCGGCTGACAGCGTCAGGTTGCCATTGGACGCGAACGTGCCACTGTTGAAAAGGGTTTGCACCGCTGTCGCAATCAGGCTCTGGACGGCCGTGACCGAGCCCGCATTCGCAATCTGGCCAGCCTGCAAGGCGACATCGCCATTGCCGCCGATGCTGCCGCCCGCGCCATTGTTGAGCGCGCCGGCGCTATGGATGCTCAGACCATCCGTGCCAAGCGAGACAATGTGGCCCGCTGTATTGTCAATGCTGCCCGCATCGGCCGTGAGTTGCTTCGCCGCCTGCAAGGTGCCGCCGACATTCGACAGCGCACCCGAGACATGCGCGTTCAGCGTGCCGTTGGTCACGATCGTGCCGCCGTTGTTCGACAGCACGCCCGTATTGACCACGAGCGTGCCCGCGCCCGAATTCGTGATGGTGCCGTGATCGTTCAGGAGCGCGGCGGGGCCGAGCGCGAGGCTGTCGGCATTGGTCTGAAGCGAACCGTTCGTGTTGTCGAGCGTGCCGCTCACATCGAGCGTCGTCGCGCCGGTTCCGCTCTGGGCAATCGTACCGCCACGGTTGAGGAGATTGCCCGCGTGCAGTGTGAACTGGCTGGCGCGTGTCGATGCGCCGCTGTTGTCGAACGTTGCCGCCGCGATGGAGAGCCCGCCATTGGCCGATAACTGGCTGGTGTTCGTGAGGGTTGAACCGGCCGTGAGGGCCATGTTCGCGTTTGCCGCGAACACGCCGCCGTTGAACACGGTCTGGGCCGCCGACGCGATCAGGCTCTGGACCGCCGTGATGGAGCCCGCATTTGCAATCTGGCCCGCCTGCAAGGTGACGTTGCCGTTGCCGCCAATAGTTGCGCCTGTGCCGTTATTCAGCAGGCCCGTGGTCGTCAGGCTGACGCCATCCGTGCCCAGCGAAGCGATATGGCCGCCTGAGTTTTCGAGCGAGCCGGATGCCACCGAAAGCGCGCCGCTCGCCTGCATCGTGCCGCCCTGGTTGTTCGTCGCGCCGGCAACGTTTCCGGTCAGCGCGCCGCCTGAAATCATCTGGCCGCCGCGGTTCGACAGCGCGCCCGCCGTGACCGTCTGCGCGCCGCCAGAGGACATCGCGCCGTTATCGTTGTTCAGCGTGCCGCTTGCGCGCGCGTCCAGGGTGCCGCCTGCGGTCGTCGTCGCGCCGGACAGGTTCAGGTCGCCACCGTTCGCCGCGAGCGTCATCGCGCCGTTCGCCGACGTGCTGCTGCCCGCGAGATTCACGGTCGCGCCGCTGATGTTTGCATTCCCGCCCGCTGCATTGCGGCCGGTCGCCCTGACGGCACCGGAAGCGCTCATGTTCAGGTCGCCGGACTGCGCCAGTGAACCGTCGCTGTTCAGGCCGGCCGCAAGCGTGCCGGTGGAGTTCACCGCGCCCGCGTTTATGGCCGTGTTCTGCTGCGCGCCCACGAGGCCGCTGTTCGTCAGCGCGCCGCCCGTGCCCAGACTGACGTTCTGCTGCGCGTATGTCGTGCCGCTGTTGTCGATGCCATCGCGCGCCGACACGTTGATGTTGCCGCTTGCGTTCGCCTGGCTCGCCAGGACCAGCTTGCCTTGCGTGGTCAGCACGAGGTCGCCCGCATTCGCGGCGACGATGCCCTTGAGGGAGACCCCGACGCCGGCCTCCGTACCCACCAGGAACACGCGATTCGCGTACATGCCGCCCAGGTTGCTCACGTCGATGGAGACCCCTGGTGCGGGGCTGTCGCCTGCAATTGGCGTGGCGCTCAGGGTGTCATGGTCGATGCTGTTCGCGCCCGTGATGACGTTCAGGTTCTTCGCGTAGATCGCCGCGTTGGCCTGCACGGCGCGCGCGAGCAGGTCAACCTGATCGACATTCGACGCGTTCAGGCCCGCGCCGCTGACCGTGATGTTGCCGCCCGTGACGTTGAAGCCCGAGACCGAGCCGTCGGCTGCATAGTTCGGCGTGCCGGTCGTGAGGATCGCGCGCGACGTATTGATGAAGCCGCCGCCATTCACGGAGATGCCTGACGGATTCGCGATGATGACTTCCGCGCGATTGCCCGCTGTTTCGAGAAATCCGTTCAACTGCGACGCGTTCGCGCTGTTAACCTGGTTGACAATGATTCGCGCCGACTGGCCCGCCGAGAAGTTCGGGTTGCCGTTTATCATGCCGGCCTGCTGCGTCTGAACGATGGTCGGCGAGTTGTTCAGAATGGCGCCCCGCCCGGGCACGTCGAAACGGTTGAAGGTGTTGACCGAAACGCCCGCGCCGGAAGGCCGGTTGATGTTGACCTGATCGAGCCCATTTTGCGTCTGGATGACGTTCGGCGCGTGCGCGCCGCCCGCGACGATCTGCGCGAACGTCAGCATCGGCACAAGTGCGAGCAGTACGGCCGGCAGCAGGCGGCGCAGCGACAGATAAACCGGACTCGAAGTGCGTCCCGAAACGCGCGTTTCTCCCGTCTTGCCCGCAGCCGTTGCCGTTTCCTCGACGGCGACGAGCATGTTGCGCGCACGGCTATAGACCAACCGGTAACAGCGATTCATCGATCCAACCCCGCAAGAATGATTTTTTTCGATTCTTGCGGCGTGCTGGGAACAAATGGGTCAAGCATTGTCAAGGCGATGCAATATTCAGATTAATCCGAAAGAGATTCATGCGATATGCATAGCGCTGTCGCATATCGCCAACACGAGCGAAAAAAAGCCCGCGTTGTCTGCGGGCTTGAAAGTGGCAATGTCCACCGGGTGTAGGGGAACCGCTTTTGTTTTTCTTCATTCGACTAGTTCTAAAAGGCTCCGCTTTCAGCGCACCGAATGACTGTCGAGAAATGCATTGACGATTGCTGACAGACCTGGTAGCAGTTCCGGGGTGTCGCGATCTACTTCAAATACTCTCTCCACAATCGTGCGCGCTTCGTCCGTCGCGGATTCGTACCATCCAGCAAACACCTTCACGCCACCATTGACCGATCTCGCTTCCGCAAGCGCGAGCCGGTTCACTTCACTTAGCGCAAGGTCCGTCAGATCGGTTTTCAGCAGAACCTGCGGCGGGATGCCAAACAATTCCGCAATGGGAAGCAGCAGGTCGGAATGGCGCGAAGACCGACGTTCAAGCTGATAAATCTGTTGCCCGATTCGAGCGCGTTCTTTTGTACTGGCTTCCGGCGCCAGCCGATGCAGCATTTCCCTACGCGACCATCGGTCGAGCGTGCAATGAAAAATCTCGCCGAACTTCTTCAGAGTCCTGTCGTTCATGCGGTCGCGTTCAACCATCTCGTGCAACAACGCGACGGATGTTCCAAAGCGGTCCGCAAGCTGTTTGTCAGTCATGCGCCGATGGATGCGCCATGCCGTGACGGGTGATTTGCCCGACCGGATATGGTCAAGAACCGTGTCCGGGTAATCCGTATCAACCGGCGCCGTCTTTACGGCTGCTTCTTTCCCGTCTTTATTTTTAAGGTTTTTTTCAGGCGCATTGAAAATGGCTGTCAATTGCTCCATTGAGCAATCGTAAACGGTGGCAAAACGCTTTAGTGTTTCTTTACCCGGCTTGTTATATCCCTGCTCATGCCAGATAACTGTCTTTTCCGAAAACCCGACTAATAGACCTTGCCCTCGAAAAACGTATCCCTTGCTGAGAGTGTGTAAAACTCAGTGAAGGAGGAAGGAATGATGGGCAACCCGAGAGCGCGGTACACATTGGAATTCAAGATTGAAGCGGTGCGCATGGTGCGTAATGGCCAGAGCCAGGCGGCGACGGCGAAGATTCTGGGCATCAGTACGCAGACGCTGAATGCATGGATCAAGGCCGACGATGCGGGCAAGCTCAATGGGGCGGGCAAACAGGTGTCGGCCGAGCAGATGGAAATTGCCCGGCTGCGCGCCGAGTTGGCCCGCGTGAAGATGGAGCGCGATATCCTGGGAAAAGCGACGGCGTACTTCGCGAAGGGGTCGGTGTGAAGTACGCGTGGATCGAACGACACAGCCGGCAATGGCCGGTTTCCGTAGCCTGCCAGGCGCTGGGCGTCAGCCCCAGTGGCTATCACCGACGCAAGGCTGTTGATGTCGATCCCGAGCGGCCGCGCCAACGCATTAGCAACGACGCACTGCTGGTCCACATCCGTGCCGTGTACGCCGAATCCAAAGGCGAATACGGCTGGCCGCGCGTCTGGAAAAAGCTGCTGGCTCAAGGCATCCGCGTGAGCAAGGACCGGGTTCAACGGCTCATGAAACTGCATGGCGTCAAGGCGCGCACCAAGCGCCGGTTCAAGGCCACGACCGATAGCAGACACAATCTGCCGGTCGCGCCGAACCTGCTGCAGCGTGAGTTCTCGCCGGCCAGGCCTGATCTGGTCTGGACGACAGACATCACGTACCTCTGGACCGACGAGGGCTGGTTGTACCTCACCGTCATCCTGGACCTGTTCAGCCGTCAGGTCGTGGGCTGGTCGCTCAAGCCGCACATGCGCACCGAGCTGGTTTCTGACGCGTTGCGTATGGCGTGGTTCCGCCGTCGCCCCGAGGTCGGCCTGATCCTGCACAGCGACCGTGGGAGCCAATATTGCAGCGATGAATTCCAGACCCTGCTCAAGGGCTACGGCATGCGTTGTTCGATGAGCCGCAAGGCCAATTGCTGGGACAATTCGCCCACCGAGAGCCTGTGGGGATCGCTCAAGCAAGCGCGCATTCACGGCCGGCGCTTTGCGACGCGTCGCGAGGCGATGGACGAGGTGATTGATTGGTTGAGCTTCTACAATCATGGGCGTCTGCACTCGACGTTGAACTACGTCAGTCCTATGCAGTTCGAGAGAAGTTGGTACGCTGCACAGCGACAGCAGGCGGCATAACGAACGCTCAGTTAGCGGATACGAAATTCGCGGGCAACCTCAAATTCGGCCGTATCGCGGGTTTCATAACGACGATATTCTCGCCATGCGCGCAGAAAGTAGATTCCACCCGCGATGGCAGCGGCAACCTCGTCAGGGATCGGGGCGCAGAACTCGCGGGGGAAAAAGGTGTGCCGTATGTAGCGGCTCTGGCTGGCTTGACCGTTGGATGCAGGGGGCAGGGGCGCATCGCTGGCGGGCTCGCCGGGTGGCGGTGCATCACTTTCGACCGATGTCTCGACAGGTACGGCCGGCGCGCTGAACAAGGCTTCGAGCTGTTCCCGGCTTCGGGACGATCCGCCGGCGCGCGTGTTGGGAACTGGCTGCATCGCAATCGCGGCGTCGGGCGAATTGATGGATGGCGGTTCACCAGGCCCGCCTGGTTGACCGCCTAGCGACCCCTTGTACATTCCCGGTCTGGTGGTTCGCTCAATCTGCCGTGTCTGCGCGGCAAGCGCGGCCTGGCGGCATTCAATAAGCATCGAGAACATGGCGTAAGGGATGTCCGCGCGTAGCTTGTTCCCTTTATGGTCCGTTAGAAAACGGCAATCGGAAAAGTCGAGACCGTAGGACATGAATGCGTCTCCCTCGGATTAACACGGCGATTAACGGTTATACCCACGTCTATTAGCGTGCGGCCCTGTAGACAGGTGTTTATTGTTTTGTCCCTCCTAATGCGCAATCAACATTAGAGGATTCAGGAAAGACGCGCAAGGGTGAGTTTTAGAGCGATGCTCCTTATATAAACTATTGTCTATGTCGGTAAATTGACTTTTGAATTGACGGGATTCGCCGCTATTTTCTTGCGGACATATTGAAACGCCCGAAAGCCCTGTCAGACGGAGCTTTCAACGAAGTAAGATCAGATGAAAGGACGCAGGCCGAAGTCCGTCACAAGTCATACCGCTGTAGATAGGGATTTTCCCTGGCGGCTATGCTGCGTGGCGCGCGATGATGCAGGCCGCATCTTCTTCCTCGTCATCGTCATAGATGCCGAAGGCCGACCGCCACGCGCTGCACTTCGAGAATCAATCTCCAGACGTTTTCGTCGCGCCGGTACTGCACGTACCAGTCGCGCAGTTCGGCAAGTGTTGGCGGGGCGAATTGGGGAAGGGTCATTGTCGCGGGCAAAGAGAGACACGGTGTTTTGCACCGCACCCGCGAACAGGGGAAGATTTCAACTGAAGGGAGAAGCCGTGCAACGCCACCGGTTGCACGGCCCGGCTATACTGGTCAGCCAATCAGAACTGGCGCACCAGGGTTTGCGTGCCGTGGACGACGGCCGCGCGGCGCGACGGAATGCAGGAACACAAGCTGTCTCTTACTGCCAAATCCTATCCCCGCAACCAAGCAGCACAAGGCTTCTAGCCGATTTCGTGTGTCCTCCGAAATTGCCTGATTCGCCGAGCAGGACATTCTCGGGACAATCGCCACGAATTTCAGGCGAGTTTGCCCAGAAACTGAAACCCGCCCCGAGCGGGTTTTTTGTTGTCCGTTGATCCAGCGCACCTACGCGACACACTCAAAAGGTCACCTCTCGACCGCGCGTTCCTCCCGCTCTGCAATGCCATTTGCAAGTGCGTCCGGTAAACTTATATGCAACACCCGGATTTCGTGTTGAAGCGGAGCGGCCGAGTTGATGATCCTATGTATCCGTTCGTGCTCTCCCGGAATCGGTGCATCGTTGCCCCTGTCCCGCTCGACAAGACAAGCGCGGAGCAACTGTCCCAATTGTTTCTATGCCATCTGGAATTCCAGCGGCACACAGAACGCCGCCTGTTCGATTGCGCTATCGAACTGGCGCAATCGTTCTAAGGCGTCCTGTGCATCGTTTCGGTATTCGGATACGACCTGAATTTGAGTCGTACACCACGAAGGTGTTGCCTCAAGCTGCATGTAGATAGACTGATATGCGTGCGCCGCCGATGAACAAGCGCCGTTGGTCGTGAAACTCGCTGCGCAATTGCTGGTAGCCGCGCAGCTCCACGCAATCACCCAGGGCATCTTCAACGAACGACGGGTCAAATGGGCTTTCTATGTACGCGCTAAATATCGCGTTTCCCCGGCCAACTCGCTCTGTTTCACCTGGGCGGGATTGCGGCCACGGTCACGCTTGGCGCGGCGGGAAGCTCACTCGTACCTTTAGCACGCCACGAAGTATCGTTTGCCGCGAGTTACTTTGGCATGGGGATCGCAGTTGTCGATAGTTCGTCCCGCAAGGACAAAAAGCGCATGTTCAGGTGGACCCTGGTCGACGGGCAACCCAAAGTCGAGAAAATTGGACTGGACGATTGGAAGACGGCGACGTAATGCCCCCGATGCGGTACCCGCTGCTAAAACCGTATGCGTTGGATCGAGACTGTATGAAAGCGTAATGATCGGCGAGGTGCTGTTCGAAGAGTATTGTCCCCACTACGACTTTGCTCGATCCTCGGCATCCCGTCGCACAGTGAAGCTGGGCTAACGAATCTCACCAGGGCAACGCAGCCGTCACGCCGGCAAGAATGCCGATGGATCGCCTCCTCACTCCCCCCCACGCCGCTCATGACTCGGCGCATGACCAAACTGCACGCGATACGCCTTGCTGAAATGACACGGCGAATTAAACCCGCAGATCGCCGTCACGCGTGAGATCGACGCATCGGTCGTGCGCAGCAGTTCGCGCGCGCGCTTCAGGCGCAGCGTGAGGTAATAATGCGTAGGCGACACGTTCAGGTAAGCCTTGAACATGCGCTGTAAATGTCGCTGCGAAAGCCGCACGAGCCGCGCGAGTTCGTCCAGCGAAAGCGGCTCGCGAATGTTCGCTTCCATCAGCCGCACGACCTCCACCAGTTCCGCGCGCGAAAAGCCCACACGCGCATCCACGGGAATCGGCTGCAAGTCGGTTGCGCCGCGAATGCGCTCCAGAATGAATTGCTCGGAAACTTTCGCGGCAAGCTGCTGGCCAAGGCGCGCACTCACGAGATCGAGCATCAGGTCGAGCGGCGCCGTGCCGCCCGTGCAGGTCAGCCGGTCGCGGTCGACCACGAAGAGTTCGTCGGCGAATTGCACGTGCGGAAAGTGCTCGTGCAGCGACGAAAGGTTTTCCCAATGCACCGCGCAGCGGTAGCCGTCGAGCAGCCCGCTCGACATGAGCGCGTACGCACCCGTGCAGATGCCGCCAAGCGGGATGCCCTGCTGCGCGAAGCCGCGCAGCGCGTCGCGCACGTTGTCGTCCACGGTGTCCTGAATGTGAATGCCGCCGCAAACGATCATGACGTCGGGGAGATCGTCCGGGTCCGGCGCCTGGGCCGGACGCACCGAAATCCCGTTGCTCGCGCGGGCGGGCGCGCCGTCGAGCGTATAGACCGACCAGCGATAAAGATCGCCACGGCCCACATAGTTGGCCATGCGCAGAACTTCGACGGCGTTCGAAAACGCGATCATCGAAAAATTCGGCAAGGTAAGGAACCCAAAATGTTGCAATGAAGCCACCGGCCTGGTGAGTTCGGTGGTTTCAATAGCTTCGGCGGTGCCGGATGTCACATTGCGCCCCTATGGAGACAAGCCTGCACGAACTGAGAATGTAGAACCGGCCCGCAAGCGCGAGCCGGTTCGTCTGATCAGGAAAACACGCTTAAGGCGGGCATTTAGCCACTCAAGCCTGCGCGACTACGGCGCGCGGACGAAAGAGCTGCTTCACGCCCGAGAACAGCGGCGCCTTCGTGGCACCCGGCGCGCGGCCGAAGCTCTCAGTGATCCGGTCCAGAATTATCGCCAGCAGCACCACGGCAAGCCCGCTCTCGAAGCCCAGCCCGATATCGAGCCGCTGAATGCTCGCGAGCACGTCGTTGCCGAGGCCGCCCGCGCCCACCATCGAGGCGATGATCACCATCGAAAGCGCCATCATGATGGTCTGGTTCACGCCCTGCATGATCGACGGCAGCGCGTTGGGAAACTGCACCTTGTAGAGCAGCTGCCACGGCGTGCAGCCGAAGGCATGGCCCGCTTCCACGATCTCGCGATTCACGTGCTTGATGCCGAGGCTCGTGAGACGCACGGCGGGCGGCATCGCGAAGATCACGGTCGAGAGAATGCCGGGCACGCGGCCAAGACCGAACAGCATTGCCGCCGGAATCAGGTAGACGAAGGCCGGCATGGTCTGCATCAGGTCGAGAATTGGCCGCACGATGGTCTGCACGAGCTTGTTCTTCGCGGTCCAGATGCCGAGCGGAATGCCCAGCACGAGGCTAATGAGTGTGGACGATAGCGTGAGCCCCAAGGTAACGATCATCTGATCCCAGAAGCCGGTGGCATAGATGAGCAGCAGCGAAGCCGCCGCAAATATCGCAAAGCGCCAGCCCACGCGCCACAAGCCGAGCGCGATGAAGAACGCCATCATCGCCCACATGGGCACAACCTGCAGGCCATGCTCGATGAGTTTCGCGAAGCTTTCGATCGCCTTGCCGATGGCGTCGAAGGTATTGGCATCGTGGTCGAGCAGATAATGAACCGACTGATCGACCCATTGGCCGAGTGGAATGAGCTCAGACATGGGCACCCCTGTTGCGCGTAATGACCTTGAGGACTGCGGCCTGATCGATGGAACCGCAATAGCGGCCTTCATCGTCGACCACGGGCAATGCTGTGTTGGTGGCGCAAACGCGCGAAACCACTTGATCGAGCGGCGTGCCGAGCGCAATGCTTTCGACTTTGCGCAACGACGGCTTGTCCACGCCAATCGCATCGCGCGTGACGAAGCCGCTGATGCGGCGCTGTGCGTCGAGTACGAACGCGTATTCGTTGCTGCCGTTGAGCGACGCGGCCACGCTTTGTTTGTCGAGCGTGCGGATGAGCGGCACGGCTTCGCGCTGCATCAGGTCGCCGGCGGTGAGATAGCGGCTCGTGTCCACGCCGTCGAAGAACGCGCGCACATAATCATCGGCAGGATTGCTGATGATCTCCTGCGGCGTGCCGATCTGAACGATGCGGCCGCCTTCCATGATGGCGATGCGGCTGCCGATGCGCAGCGCCTCTTCCAGGTCGTGCGAGACGAACATGATCGTGCGGCGCTGCTCCTTTTGCAGTTGCAGCAGCACGTTCTGCATTTCCTTGCGCTTGAGCGGGTCGAGCGCCGAAAACGCTTCGTCCATGATCATGAGCGAGGGATTCACAGACAGCGCGCGCGCAAGGCCCACGCGCTGCTGCATGCCGCCCGAGAGCTCGGCGGGCAGCTTGTGCGCGAACTGCGCGAGGCCCACCTGTTCGAGCACCGTGAGCGCGCGTTGCTCGCGCTCCTTGCGCCCGACGCCCGCCACTTCCAGGCCGAAGGCCGCGTTCGACAGCACGGTACGCTGGGGCATGAGCGCGAACGACTGGAACACCATGCTCATGTCGGTGCGGCGCAGCGAAACCAGCTCGCTCTTCTTCACGGCGGCGATATCGCGGCCATCGATCACGACCTTGCCCGCGGTGGGCTCGACGAGACGATTGATGAGACGAATCAGCGTGGATTTGCCGGAGCCCGAAAGCCCCATTAGCACGAAAATCTCACCTTCGTTCACCGAGAACGAGGCATTGTTCACGCCCAGCACATAACCGGTTTTCGCGAACATCTCGTCCTTGGTGGCGCCGCTCGAAAGCAGCTCGCGCGCCACTTTCGGATTGGGCCCGAATACCTTGCATAGTCCATCGACTACGATTTTTGGGGATTCCATCGACTCCATCTCCTAGTCATGCAGGCGCCGGCCCGCTTCGTGTAACTACATGTTTGCCAGAAAAAACCCCGCCGGGATGGCTATTTGCGACAGGAGCTTATGAAAAAACGACACGTCAGGAATTAGGACTTTTTACGTGCTTTTTCGCGGGTATACGCGTATTCGCGTTCAAAGAAACTTGAGAACGAAAAAGCGGCAAACACCGTGCAGGCATCCGCACGGAAAACCGGGTAATTGCTAAGGAAAAAGGCGACGACGAAGGCGCGAACGCACGCGCCCCGTCGGTTTGGGTTCTGGGTTATGCCCCACGGCGCGCGAAGCGCCGCGGGGGGGATGAGCCCTTTGTCACTCAGGCGGGACCTGAGTGAAGGTGGATCTACAGGAAAACGTGCAATGCGAAACCGCAATAAGCGAGCGCTTATTGAGCCGGCTGCACCCAGTCATTCACTCGCTCGCCGTGCGCGGCAATCCACGTGTCGGCCGCGGCCTCGGGCTTGGCTCCGTTCTGAACGGCGAGCATCACGCTATCGATCTCACCGGGTTTCCACTGAAATTTCTTGAGAAACGACACCACCGCCGGCGCCTTTTTCTCGAGTTCCGGATTGGCTACGCTATCCACATGCTCAGCCGCGCCGAAGACATCCTTGGGATCATCAAGAAAGCGCAGCTTGTACTTGGCGAACATCCAGTGCGGCGTCCAGCCCGTCACGATCACCGGCTTCTTCGCATTGACATTGCGCGCGAGCTCGGCCGTCATGCCGCTGCCGGAGCTCGGCATGAGCGTGTATTCGAGCCCATACTTCTTCACGGCCTCGTCGGTCTTTCTCATCACGCCCGCGCCTGCGTCGATCCCGACAATGCGCCCGCCAAACGCGCTTTTCTCCGCGTTGAGGTCGTCGATGCTCTTCGCCTTCACGTAGTCAGGCACCACAAGACCGATCTTCGCGCCCGGGAAGTTCGTCCCGAGGTCGACCACCTTGTCCTTGAACTGCGCCCAGTAAGCGCCCTGCGTGACCGGCAACCAAGCGGAAAGCGTCGCATCGAGGTCGCCGCGCGCCACGCCCTGCCACATGATGCCCGCCGCCACCGGCACGAGCTGCACCTGGTAGCCGAAGCGTTTTTCGATGATGCGCGCCGCCACGTTCGACGTAGCCACGCTATCGTCCCATCCTTCCACATAGCCGATCTTCAACGTCGGCTTTTCGTCGGCCGCGGCCGATCCGCTTAACACCACCATCGCCGACACCATGCCGGTCCACAACAGTTTTTGCAGCAGCTTCACGGTCTTCTCCTCAAGTAAGAGCAACATGCCCTGTGCGCTTCCAGATTCCCCCGCCACAATGTGTTGTTATCGTCGTTTTACGACACGATCTTGTTTTGGCACGACACGCGTTCAGGCGACACGCGCGCGCTCCTTTGCCCTGCTTTATTTATCGATGACGAGATCGGACAGCGGCTTCGAGCAGCACATCAGCGCCATGCCCTGGTCGATTTCGCGCTGGCGAATGCCGCCCTTATGATTCATCTGCACCTGGCCCGAGACGAGCTTGACCTTGCAGGTGCCGCACATGCCCTGCGCGCACGATGACGGCAGGCGCACGCCGGCCTGGCGCGCGGCTTCCAGCACGTGCTGGTCCGTGCCACATAGAATCTCGCGATTGCTCTTCGCGAACGTGACCTTGAACGTGGCGGCTTCCGTGCCCGCTTCCACGCCAGGTTCCGCAGGCGCTTCGGCCAGCGCATCGGGCTCGTCCGCATTCAGCGTCTCGAACGAGAAGCTCTCTTCGTGATACTGCTTGTGCGGGAATCCCGCTTCGTCCAGCAGATCGCGCACGGCCTTCATATACGGCGCAGGTCCGCACGTGAAAATCTCGCGCTCCATGAAGTCGGGCGCAATCAGCTTCAGCAGCGGCAGCGTGAGAAAACCCGTGACGCCGGACCACGCGGTACGCGCGCCCAGCCGCTCGCAAACGAACGAAGTGCGGAAGTTCGCGTGGCTCGCCGCAATCAGTTCGAGCTCGCGCGCGAAGATGATGTCGTCGGGCGTACGGGCGCTATGCACGAACACGATGTCGCGATCCTCGGCGAGATCGTGGTGCGCGCGGCTCATCGACATCAGCGGCGTGATGCCCGAGCCGGCCGAAAGGAACAGATACTTGTTGGCCGGATGGCGCGCGCAGGTGAATTCGCCGCCCGGCCCGAGCACGCGAATCGACGCGCCCGGCAGCAGGTTGTCGTGCAGCCAGTTCGACACTTTGCCGCCCGGCACGCGCTTGACGGTGATGGAGATCGTATGCGGCCGCGCCGGCGACGACGAAATCGTATAGCAGCGATTCACCGCTTCGCCGTCGATGTCCAGTTCGAGCGTCACGAACTGCCCCGGCTCGAACGAGAACGTGCGCCCTTGCGGCGATCGAAAGAAAAAGCTCTTTACGTCGTGCGTTTCCTGCCGCACATGGCAGCACACCAGCGTTTCTTCCGCATCGCTCGTCCAGCGCTCAGGCAGCGCGCCCCAGAAGGCCGGGCGCGTCACCCGGCTGTCGGTGGGATCGAATTGGGCCGCATCTCGCATCATTTCAAACTCCGCTCTACTCGCGCACCAGCTTATGCGCCGATTTTTTCGGCAAGACGGCCCACATACCAGGCCGAGAATTTTTCGACGAGGCCCTCGGTGTACGGCGAGTACGGGCCCGGTTCATAGGCGCTGCTTCCCGCGCCGCGCTGCGAATACTCCACCAGCGTGCGGTCCTGGTCGTTGGTCGCGTTCCATACCGCCGTGAGATTCGCCACGTCGTAATCGACGCCTTCCACCGCGTCCTGATGCACGAGCCAGCGCGTGCGCACGAGCGTTTCGCCAGCGGAAAGCGGAATCACCGAGAACGACACAATGTGGTCGCTCATGAAGTGATGCCACGAGTTCGGCTGGGTCCAGAACGAGAGGCCGCCGAGGTCGGCCGTGCGGAACTCGCCCAGCAGCTTCTTCGAAGCCACCTTGGCGTCGAGCGTCTGCGATTCGCCGCTGCGGTCGAGCGGCAGGCGTTGGGTACGGAAGCCGGTGACGTCCGAGAGCTTTTCAATCTCGACCGAAGGCAGGTTCAACTCGTCCCACTGCTTCGTGCGCTCCTCGCAGGTGCGCGCGAACGCATCCATGCCTTCCGCGTTCGCGTCCGAGCGCTGGTAGCCGAAGCCGTATTCGTAGAGCGAAATCGTGAGTTCCGGATGGTTTGCAACGCAGTGATAGCACTCGCGATTGTTCTCCATCACGAGCTTCCAGTTGCCCTTCTCGACGATGTCGACTTGCGCGGCAACCTTGCAGTTGGGCAGATCGTGCGGCAGCAGATACGGCTCCATGGCCGCGCGCAGGTTCGCGAAGTCTGTGGGCGGATTTTCTGCGAGGCAAATGAAGATCAGGCCTGCCAGGTTTTGCACGTGGACCGTCTTGAGGCTGTGCTTGCAACGGTCGAACTGCTCGCCCATGTGCTCGGCGAACATCAGCTCGCCAGTCAGGTTGTAGGTCCAGCTGTGATACGGGCAGACGATGTTGCCCACCGTCCCCTTATGCTCGTTGCACAGGCGCGCACCGCGGTGGCGGCATACGTTGTGGAACGCGCGCACTTGCATGTCGTCGTCGCGTACGATCAGGATCGACTCGCCGGCCAGCTCGACCGTGACATAGTCGCCCGGCTCCGGAAGCTCCGGCTCCGTGGCCACCTGAATCCAGTGTTGACGGAAAATCGCCTCCATGTCGAGCGCGAAGATTTCCTCGCTGCGATAGAAGGGTGCTTCAAGGCTGTAGCCTTCCTTGCGGCGCTCCACCAGCGCGCGAATGTCTGCCGATACGTTCATCGTGTGCTCCGGATTTTTCATCCCTGTTTCTTGCCGACAGGTCAGCAAATATCAGTGAAGATCAGTAATCGATGAGTTGATGCTCGCGCAAATACGCAAGTATCACTTGTGCTTTTTCGACCGAACTCCCCTCAATTACGACGCTCCCGCCACGGCTCTCGGTCGTGACCGCTGCGAGCATTCGGGAATGCCCTGAGCGCTTCTCGGGGGCAGCGAACTTGACGGGCTTGCGCTCGATGGGACCGACCTTCCAGGCGGCCGCTTCGTCGCTAGCGAAGCGCGTGGCGCGCTGGGGCCGGATCGTGCCCGAACGCAGCCGTGCATAGGCGTACTGCGGCTGGCCGCTCGCCAGCGGATGCACGGCGATCACCGCCGGCAGCGCGGCTTCCACGCGGCGGCGCAAGCCCTTGGGCAGGAACTGGCGAACCGTGGCACGGCCCCCTTTTACGTCGACGTCCACAGCGCTGCCCACAAGCGGGCAGCGCAACGCGGCCGCCACGCTGTACGGCAGCATGCCGCTGTCGTGCGCACCCTCGGCGCGTGTGCCCGTCAGCACGAGGTCGTAGCCGCGCACGCGTTCGGCGAGCGCGCGCGCCGCGTCGTCGCCGGGCGCACATGCGAGCACCTCGACTTCACGCGCGCCCAGCGCGAGGTATTCGGCCAGCGCGGGTTCGCTGGCGTCACCCGCGTGAATCACGTCGAGTTGCGCGCGGTGCTGATCGGCGAGCTTGCGGCCGATCTCCAGCGCCTGCGCGTCGTTCCGACTGTAGCGCGGCGCGCCGCTCACGGGATGGCGGCCTGCGGAAACCAGCACCGCTATGCGCGCTATCTGTTGTTGAGTGTTCATGCAGCCACTCCCGCAGTTTGAGTTTTCGGTTGACGTTGCTCGGCAGCACTTGATGCTTGTCCGCGCGTCGCACGCGCGCTCTGCACCTGCTGGATCAGCGCGGCGATGGTCTGCTGCGCGTCGCCCACCACGGTCAGGTTCGCGCGCTTCGCGATCGGCGCGCTGCCGTCCATGTTCACGGCAATCACGTGACGGCAATCCTTGATGCCCTGCAAATGCTGCACGGCCCCGGAAATGCCGAACGCGATATACACGCTCGCCTCGACCGTCTTGCCGGTCGCGCCCACCTGCTTGTCGCGCGTGAAATGGCCGTTGTCCACGGCTACGCGGCTCGCGCCGATGGCCGCGCCGAAAACGCCCGCGAGCTTTTCGAACGACGCAATGTCGGTCACGCCATTGCCCGCCGAGACGATGAAGTCGGCCTCTTCGAGCGCCACCTGGGCCGCGTCGATTTCCTCCAGACCCAGATCGCGGTAAGGCTGCTCGATATCGCCAGCAGGACGAATGAAATCGCCTGCGAGACGCTCGCCCGCGCCCACGAAGGGCAGCTTCGCATCCACCGCGTTGGGCTCGAGCAGAATCACATCGGGCAGCGCGCGCGTAGCGAACGCGCGCTTCGCCTGTTCGTAAACACTCACGTGTTTCGCGTCGATCTCGACCACGTGCGCCGCCACGCTGGCGCCAGCGGAGGCCGCATAGCGCCGTCCCAGATCGCCGTCGCCGGTCGCGTTGTCGGGCACGAACACGTGTTTGGGCGCGAGCGCTGCTGCGCAGGCCTGCAACGCGCGCAGTTCGCTTTCGGGCGCGAACACGCGGCGCTCGAAGCCCGGCAGCTCGATCAGCTTGTCCACGCCGAGCGCAGCTGCATCGTCCTTCAATTCGCCGAACACGAGCAGCGCCACTTCGGTTTTCGCATCGGCCAGCAACGCCGCCGCCGCGATGGTCTGGCACGTGTGGTCGTCGAGCGCGCCGCGCTCGGCGTGGGCCACCACCAGCATGATTTGATTCGGATCGCTAAGCTGACGCAGAGGCCTGGCCGCCGCAGCGCCGTGCGCATGGCCACTCCAGTGCGCCGCGCTGGCATCCGCGCTGCCGCTCTCGCCGAGCGTGATGCGCCTGAGTCCTGCCGCCGTAATGATGAAGGGGCGGCGCGGATCGATTCGTTTGATCGCGTTCATCGGTTCACTCCAGCGAAGCAGCAACGAGTTCGGCCACGTCGAGCACCTCGGGGCGCGGACCCACGACGCCTTCGAGCATCGCCGTGCAGTTCGGGCACGCCACCGCGACTACTTCCGCGCCCACGGCCTTCGCGTCGGCGATGCGGATATCGGGGATGCGCTGCTTGCCGGGGATATCGGTCAGCGGCGCACCGCCGCCACCGCCGCAGCAGCGTCCGCGCATGCCGTTGCGCTCCATCTCCACCACCTGAATGCCGATGGTCTTGAGCAGCTTGCGCGGCGCTTCGGTCTCGCCGTTATAGCGGCCCAGATAGCAGGGATCGTGATACGTGGTGCGCTTCTCGCGCAGCGCTTCGACGGCCTTCGGCGCAATCTTGCCGCTCGCGGCGAGTTCGGCGAGGAAGGTCGTGTGATGCAGCACCTCGTAACGCGTGCCGAGCGCGCGGTATTCGTTGCGCAGGCTGTGCATCACGTGCGGGTCGGCGCTCACGATGCGCTTGAAGTTCAGCGTCGCGAGCGTGCCCATCATCTGCTTCGCCATGCGCTGGAACGTTGCTTCGTCGCCGAGACGGCGCGCCACATCGCCCGTATCGGTTTCCTGCCCGCCCAGCACGGCGTAGCTCACGCCCGCCTTGTTGAGCACCTTCACGAGCGCACGCAGCGTACGTTGATAGCGCATGTCGAACGCGCCTTCACCGGCTACCAGCAGCACGTCCACGGGCTTGCCCGGTTGCGCAATGGGTGCGTTCAGGTCGACCGACCAGTCGTAGCGCGCAGCCTTGTCGTAGCCGCCCATCGTGCCGGTTTCGCGCAGGTTCGCGAGCACCTCGGGACCCTTGCCCGGCACCGTGCCGTGCACGAGCGTCTGATTGCGGCGCATGTCGACGATGGCGTCCACGTGCTCGATCAGCATCGGGCACTCCTGCACGCAGGCGCGGCAGGTGGTGCACGACCACAGCGTTTGCGCTTCGATCAGGCCCGAGACGATCGGACCGTTGGGCGCGCCGCCATGCTGGCCGACCTTGATGCCCGGCGTGGGGCTGCCCGCGTAGGCCGCATCGGTGCCGCCCGCCATGCCCACCACGAGATCCTGAATCAGCTTCTTCGGATTGAGCGGCTGACCCGAGGCGAACGCGGGGCATGCAGCTTCACACTTGCCGCACTGCACGCAGGCATCGAAGCTCAGCAACTGGTTCCAGCGGAATTCCACCGGCTTGGCCACGCCATATTCCTGCTGCTCGATATCGGGCAGCTTGAGCGCCGTGGGCGGCGTGGCGGAACCGTTGCCGGTCCAGCTTTCACGCGTGGCGGCAAAACGCTCCTGGCGCGGGTGAAATGCGAGGTGCAGCAGGCCGGCGATGGCGTGCTTCATCGGGCCGCCCCTGGCCGCGCCGAACGTCATCGCGAACGCGCCAACGCCGATCAGCAGCGCGCAGAGCACCGCGAATCCGCCCGACATCGCCTCGGTCGGTACGAGCATGAACAGCACGAGGCCGAGCGCGAACGAACCGAGCACCCACGGCAGCGTATTCCACGGGCCCTTCGACAGACGCGCGGGCACATTCTTCGCGTGACGGCGGCGCCATACGAACACCACGCCAACCAGCATCGCGAGCGCCGCGAGGAAGATCAGCTTGTCGAGCCACGGCGAGTAGATCGCGAGCCCATAGTTGATGAACACGAGCGCGAGCGCCGCAATCGCGCCGCCAGCGGTCGCCACGTGCGTCTTAGCGATGTACGGGTCACGCGCGACCACGTGGTGAAGATCGACGAAATAGCGCTTCGGAATGCTGAACAGCTTGATGAAACCGAATGCGCCGAACGAACCGGGCGCCGCTGCACGCCCGACGCGCCAGTAAGCGGCCCGCTTCGCTACGGCGAACGCGAGCCCCGCCATCGACAGCCACAGCAGCGCGGTAATCAGCCAGGTCGGGTTCATGGGTCAGAAGTCCTTCACGAGCCGCAGCGCGTCGTAGATTGCGCCGTGGATGTTGTGCATCGAGATGCAGTCGCCAACGCGGAACAGCAGGAAGCGGCCGTTGCCGAGCTCTTCGGTCAGGCACGGTTGAGCTTCGGAAGCGAACAGCTTGTTCACGTCGACCTGACCGCGGTTCACCGATTCGTTCTTGAGCTTCCAGTAGAGTTCGTCGTTCGGCCGCGTGCCGTTCTCGATCACCACCTGATCGACTGCGCGCTCTTCGAGCTCTTCCGTGTACTCGTTGCGCAGCACCGCGATCTTCTTGCCGTCTTCTTCGTAGACGCGATCGAGCCAGTAATTCGGCGTCAGCACCGCGCCTTGCGCGTACAGCCGGCGATAGAAGATCGGGAACGTCGTGCCGCCCACGTCGTCGGCCACCTTCACGTCCGGCGTCACGATCTCGACCTTCGAGCCGCGGCTCGCGACGAAGTCGGCCACGCCCGAGCCCGCATGCGTGCTGATGCCGTCATAGATCAGCACGTTCTGCTTGGGCTCGACCTTGCCCGTGAGAATGTCCCACGCGCTGACCGCCAGACCCTCGGCCACGCCCCAGCCCGGCACTTCCTCGGTGTAGCTGTGGCCGCCAGTTGCGAGCACAACGATGTCCGGCTTCTCAGCCATGATCATCTTCTCGTCGGCCGCCACGCCCAGACGGCGATCCACGCCGAGGCGCTTCGTTTCCATGTCGAACCAGCGCACGATGCCAGCCATCTGCTCGCGCTGCGGCGCCTTCGCCGCGATCATGATCTGGCCGCCGACTTCAGTGTTCTTCTCGAACAGCACCACGTCATGGCCGCGCGAGCGCGCAACGCGCGCCGCTTCCAGGCCTGCGGGGCCCGCGCCCACCACCACCACCTTGCGCTTGGGGCCCCGCGACTTTTCGATCACGTGCGGCATCGTCTCTTCACGCGAGGTCGCCGCGTTCTGGACGCACAGCACGTCGAGGCCGTTGTACTGGCGGTCGATACAGTAGTTCGCGCCCACGCACTGCTTGATTTCGTCCTCGCGGCCGTCGCGGATCTTGATGACCATGTGCGGATCGGCGATCTGCGCGCGCGTCATGCCGACCAGATCGATCATGCCGTTCGCGAGCAGGCGCTCGGCCTGGCCCGCGTCGCGGATGCTCTGCGCGTGCATCACCGGCAGTTTCACCACCGACTTGATGCCACCCGCGAGGTGCACGAACGGTTCGGGCGGCAGCGCCATCGGCGGCATGCAGTTCACGAGCGTGTTGTGCGTGTCAGCGCCCGAACCCACCACGCTGATGTAGTCGATCAGGCCCGTCGCTTCCATCGCCTGGGCGATTTCCTTCGCGTGCTCGTGGTCGATGCCGTTCTCGTGGAATTCATCGCCGCACATGCGCAGGCCGACGCAGAAGTCGCGGCCCACGGCTTCGCGCACCGCCTTCAGCACTTCGATGCCGAAACGCAGACGGTTTTCGAAGCTGCCGCCCCATTCGTCGGTGCGGAAGTTCGTGCGCGGGCTCCAGAACTGATCGACCAGTTGCTGGTGCGCAGCCGAGATTTCGATGCCGTCCATGCCCGCGCTCTTCACGCGAATTGCAGCAGCCGCGAAGTCCTTGATGATGCGCTTGATGTCCTCGACTTCGATGATCTTGGCGTTGCCGCGGTGCACCGGCTCGCGCACGCCCGAGGGCGTCACGAGGTGTGGCCAGTGCTCGCCGTGGTACGCATTGCGGCGGCCCATGTGGGTTGCCTGGATCATGATCTTCGCGCCGTGACGGTGCATCGCTTCGGCAAGGCGCGAGAGCGGATCGATGACCTTGTCGGTCGTGAGATTGACCGACTTCCACCAGCCCTGCGGGCTATCCATCGAGACCGGGCTCGATCCGCCGCAGATCGCGAGGCCCACGCCACCCTTCGCCTTTTCCTCGTAATAGCGGATATAGCGGTCGCCCGGCAGGCCGCCCGGCTCGGCATAGACCTCGGCGTGCGCGGTACTGACAATGCGGTTACGCAGCGTCAGTTGATTAAGCTGGAGGGGTTTGAACAGGTTGGGATAGCGCATCGCAAGCGACCTCTGGCGTTCGTATGTCTCGTGTTACTCGGTGTAGTTCTTTTTAGTGGGCGATCGGCGACACTTCGAAGACGCAGTGATCGTGGTTTTCAGCCGCGCACTGCACTTCCTTCGATTGCGAGCGCGGTGCGCCCTTGCCTTCCGGCGTCGTGTCGTTGACCCAGTCCATCGCGCCGGCGAACCAGCCCGCGAACATGTAGCAAAGCTTGCCTTCCTTGCCCGGCTGCTGAAGCACGAACGACGAATGGCGCAACTCGATCTTGGCGCGCGCAGTCGACGGATCGGCTTCGATGATCGAGAACAGACCCCAGCCGCGCTGCGAGAGGCGCTTCAGGTAATGCTCGAACACCGCCATGCCGGTCAGGCCATGCAGCTTCGCTTCCTTGTCGCACCAGTGATAAGCGGACTTGTAGCCGGCCTTGTAGAGAATTTCCGCATAGGCCTCGACGCCGAGCGCTTCCTCGACGGCGACGTGGTTGTTCGTGAAGAAGTGGCGCGGCACGTACAGCATCGGCAGCGCGTCGGTGGTCCAGACTCCCGTATCGGGATCGACGTTGATCGGCAGTTGCGGTTGCATCGTAGTGACTCCGTGAGGAAAAAAGCCGTTTGCGTCGTTGCGCAGGCGCGGCATCGCCCGCGTGCCCCGCGCATCTTGCGCCGGGCACGTCCCGTTGTTTCGTGTCTTTGTGTGTGCTGGTTAGACTGTCGTGCGGCTTATGCGCCCCAGACGTCCTTGTACACGCGCACCCAGTTCTCGCCCATGATCTTGCGGATACGCGACTCCTTCCAGCCGGCGCGTTCCATCGCGGCGGTCAGGTTCGGGAATTCGCCGATCGTGCGGATGCCTTCCGGATTGACGATCTTGCCGAAGTTGGTGAGCTGGCGATAACGGCCCTTGTCGTGCGTGAGCATGTCGAAGAACTCTTTCGCGTAGTCCTGCGTGAAATCCGTGCCAATGCCGACCGTGTCTTCGCCCGCGATGTTCACGACATAATCGATCGCCTCGATATAGTCTTCGATCGTCGATTCGATTCCGCGCTTGAGGAACGGCGCGAACATCGTCACGCCGACGAAGCCGCCTGCATCGGCGATCTCCTTGATCTGCGCATCGCTCTTGTTGCGCGGGTGATCTTTCAGGCCCAACGGCAGGATGTGCGAATAGCACACCGGCTTCTTCGAAAACGCGATCGCTTCCGACGACGTATTGCCGCCAACGTGCGAGAGGTCGACCATGATGCCCACGCGGTTCATCTCGGTGATCACTTCGCGGCCGAAGTCCGAGAGGCCGCCGTCACGCTCGTAGCAGCCGGTGCCAACGAGGTTCTGCGTGTTGTAGCAAAGCTGCACGACGCGCACGCCCATGTCGGCGAACGCTTCGATATAGCCGAGGTTGTCTTCGAACGCATGTGCATTCTGGAAGCCCAGGATGACCCCGGTCTTGCCTTCCTTCTTCGCACGGAAAATGTCTTCGGTCGTGCGCACCAGCGTCAGCAGTTCGCTGTTGTCGCGAATCTGCTTTTTCATCACGCCGATGTTGTCGACCGTCTTCGTGAAGTTCTCCCACACCGACACGGTGCAGTTCGCAGCCGTGATGCCGCCCTTGTGCATGTCTTCGAATACCGGCCGCGCGAACTTCGAAATGTTCAGGCCGTCGATGATGATGCTGTCCTGATGCAGCGTGCTCATGTGTCTCTACTCCAGTGTCTGACGTCGGTGGGGTCGAACGTGTTCGGGGGACGGGCCCGGCGCCCCGGGCCCTGGTTCAATCTTGTCCAATCAATAGATCGGGAAGCGTTCGCACAGCGCGAAAATCTCGCGGCGCACACGCTGCTCGGTGGCGGCGTCGCCTTCCGGATGCGCGCGCAACGAATCGAACACTTCGAGAATCAGGCGGCCGATCTCGCGGAACTCCGCCACGCCGAAACCGCGCGTCGTGCCCGCAGGCGTACCCAGGCGAATGCCCGAGGTAACCGTGGGCTTTTCCGTATCGAACGGAATGCCGTTCTTGTTGCAGGTGATGCCGGCGCGCTCGAGCGCCTGCTCCACTTGCGCTCCCTTCAGGCCCTTGGGACGCAGGTCCACCAGCAGCAGGTGGTTGTCGGTGCCGCCCGTGACCAGATCGACGCCGCCGGCCTTCAGCACTTCGCCCAGCGCTTGTGCGTTCGCCAGCACGCTGTCGATATAGGTCTTGAAGCTCGGATCGAGCGCCTCGCCGAACGCCACCGCCTTGCCGGCGATTACGTGCATGAGCGGGCCGCCCTGCAGGCCCGGGAACACGGCCGAGTTGATCTTCTTGGCGATTTCTTCGTCGTTGGTGAGGATGAAGCCGCCGCGCGGGCCGCGCAGGGTCTTGTGCGTGGTGGACGTGACCACGTGCGCGTGCTCGACCGGGTTCGCATGGCGGCCGGCGGCGATCACGCCCGCGATATGGGCCATGTCGACCATCAGCTTCGCGCCCACGCTATCGGCAATCGCGCGGAAGCGCGCGAAGTCCAATTGGCGCGGGTAGGCGGAAAAGCCCGCGATGATCAGACCCGGTTTGTGCTGATGCGCGAGTTCCTCGACCTGGTCATAGTCAATGCGCATAGTTTCGCGGTTCACGCCGTATTGCACCGCGTTGAACCACTTGCCGGACAGCGCGGGCTTCGCGCCGTGGGTGAGGTGGCCGCCCGCGTCGAGCGACATGCCGAGCACCGTCTCGCCCGGCTTGGCCAGCGCGAGCATGACTGCGCCGTTGGCCTGGGCGCCCGAGTGCGGCTGGACATTGGCGAAGCCGGCATTAAAGATCTTCTTGATGCGCTCGATGGCCAGCGACTCGATCTCGTCCATGAATTCGCAACCGCCGTAATAGCGCTTGCCGGGATAACCTTCCGCGTACTTGTTGGTCAGCACCGAGCCCTGCGCTTCCAGCACCGCCCGCGACACGATGTTTTCCGACGCGATCATTTCAACCTGCGACTGCTGCCGCTCGATTTCTTTCAAAATGCTTTTACGCACCGCGGAGTCGCGCTCGGCGAGCGGCTGCGAAAAGAAAGCTTGAGTGTTCGACATAGAGCATCCGTGACGATGTGAGATGAATGGCCCGGCCCGCGTGAGGCCCCGCCCCGCCTGGGTTTCCCGCCCATCGGGACAGTGGTGGTTGACGGCTCTATTCTTGTCGTTCGTATTTGCGGCCGATGTATGAATTCAGACGCATTCTTTTCCTTTTCCGCCATCGGCGTCCGTTTTTCACAAGTGACGCGAGCGTTGGCTAACCGTTGGCGAAACAACCCACGGATGGGTTCCGATCCAAACAATCGTCAGACGTTATCCGCGTTGAATTAAATGCACCAAGGCCGTCGCATGCCGAACTTCTGTGCAGCCCCCTTTAAATCCGAGCGCGCATATTTTTGTCGGGTTTGAATTAGGGTTTAGCCGCATGGCACACCTGGCATGCCAGATTCGAAAATTGCACTAGCCTGGCGCGGGCTTCCCGCCCGGCTTGAGAATTAAAGGAATCGCCCCTCATGGTCCCCGCCCGTTCGGCGACGTTGGCGCATTTTGCGTTCATGCCGTTGCCCAATTTCACGATGATCGCGTTTACGAACGCCATTGAAGTTCTTCGCATGGCGAACTACCTGAGCGGCCAGCCGCTCTACCGGTGGTCGATCATCAGCCCGCAGGGCGGCCAGGTCACGGCAAGCAACGGACTTGCCATCGACACCGGACCCGCCGAGTGCGTGGGCCAGCCGGACATCGTGTTCGTATGCGGCGGCGTGGACGTGCAGCGCGTCACCACCGCCGATCATCTCTCCACGCTGCGCCGCTTCGCGCGCATGGGCGTGGCGCTCGGGAGCCTGTGCACGGGCACTTATGCGCTCGCCAAGGCGGGGCTGCTGTCCGGGTATGCGTGCGCAATCCACTGGGAAAACATGTCGGCGCTCAAGGAGGAGTTTCCTTCCACGCGCTTCCTCAAAGAGCTTTTCGTGATCGACCGGGATCGCGTGACCTGCACGGGCGGCGTGGCGCCGCTCGACATGATGCTGAACCTGATCACGGCGCGGGTGGGCACTGCGCGCGTCACGCAGATTGCCGAGCAGTTCGTGGTCGAGCACGTGCGCGATACCAGTGCGCAGCAGCGCATGCCGCTGGTGGCGCGGCTCGGGTCGGCCAACAAGTCGCTGTTCGAAGTGATCGCGCTGATGGAAAACAATATCGAAGAGCCGCTTTCCCGCGAAGAGCTCGCGCGGCTCGCGAATATGTCGCAACGGCAGTTGCAGCGACTATTCCATGAGCATCTGGGGATGACGCCGACGCATTACTACCTGACCCTGCGGTTGCGGCGCGCACGTGAGCTGTTGCTGCAAACCGATATGTCGATCATGCAGATCACGATGGCTTGCGGGTTTCAGTCGGCCTGCCATTTCAGCAAGAGCTATCGGGATGCGTTTGGGAATGCGCCGACCGGAGAACGGCGCAAACGTATTGCGCCGCTTTCGGGGGTGGATACGCCGGCTGTTGTTGCGGTTGCGCCTTCGTTGTCGGCGCATTGATTGTCTTGTCGCGGCTCCCGCGGCATTGGCATTTCCTCGTCACTGTGCATGACTAGTCCCTATCGGCCGCCCTTCGGCAAGCGACCGTTCTTTCAGTAACGTGCGACGGAGCGAATGCGCTCAGTGAGGCAGCACGCGCATCAGGAACTCCTTGGCGCGATCGGATTGCGGATTTTCGAAGAAGGCATCGTTGCGGGCGTCCTCGACGATGATTCCCTTGTCCATGAACAGAACCCGGTTCGCCACTTTCCTGGCGAAGCCCATTTCGTGCGTGACGCACATCATCGTCATGCCTTCCTGGGCGAGCTCGACCATCACGTCGAGCACCTCGTTGATCATCTCGGGATCCAGGGCAGACGTTGGTTCGTCAAACAGCATCGCGATCGGATCCATCGAAAGCGCCCGTGCAATCGCAACGCGTTGCTGCTGGCCGCCAGACAGTTGGGCGGGATATTTGTCGGCATGTGCGCGAAGCCCCACCCGGTCGAGTAGCGCCAGGCCTTTCGTGGTTGCAGCGTCGCGGTCCCGGCCGAGAACCTTGATCTGAGCGAGCGTCAGATTCTGGGTGATAGACAGATGCGGGAATAACTCGAAATGTTGAAACACCATCCCGACCTTGGCGCGGAGCTTCGAGAGGTTAGTTTGCTTGTCCCCCACCGAATGACCGCCAACGACGATTTCGCCTTCCTGGAAGGGTTCGAGGCCATTCACGGCCTTGATCAGCGTCGACTTGCCGGAGCCGGACGGACCGCACACGACAACCACCTCGCCTTTCTTCACTTCGGTTGTGCAGCCGGTAAGAACCTGAAACTGCCCGTACCATTTCGAAACGTTATTGAGTGAAATCATCTCGCTATCTCTACGATTCTCAAGTTGCCCGTTGTCTCAGCGGACGTGTGCCTGCGCAAGCCGCACTTCAACATGACGCTGCGCCCACGACATTGCGGTGCTCAGAATCCAGTAGATCGCGGCGGCGGCCAGATAGAGCGGCAACGGTTGATACGTGGCTGCAATGACTTCCTGCGCGGCACGCAGCATCTCCGTCACGGTGATCACGGAGACCAGCGACGTGTCCTTGATCAGGCTGATCAGGGTGTTGCCGAGACTCGGTACGGCCATTCGCAAAGCCTGCGGGCAAATTACGTAACGCAGTGTCTGCAAGTGGGTGAGGCCCAGGCTATGCGCCGCGCTCCACTGTCCGCGGCTGATGCCGAGAATGGCGCCGCGCATGCTCTCGGAGAGATAGGCGCCGGCGTTGGCGGTCAAAGCGAGAATGCCAGCGCTCGTTGGCTCGAGAGAGATGCCGATATCGGGCAACCCGTAGTAGATGACGAAAATCTGAACCAGCAGTGGCGTGCCGCGCATGAGGCTGACGTAGCCCCGGGCAACGCCCATGATGAACGGCCGGCCGCTGATACCCATGATTGCGACTACAAGGCCGACACACAGACCGAGAAACGCGGAGGCGAGCGCGAACTTCAGGGTAATCAATGCACCCATCAGAAGGAGAGGCATTGCCTGAACAACGATGTCGATTGGAGCCATAAATTGATCTGCTGCGCGGGTGCGCCGCCCAGGCAGTAGCCGGGGTGGCGCAAACAGAAAGAAGGGTGAGCGATTACTGCGTGACGGGCTGTGTTACGTCAGTGTTGAACCAGTGCATCGAAATCTTTTTCAACGTACCGTCCTGCTTCAGTGAATTGAGCGCGTCGTTCACAGCCTTTTCGAACGCGGGATTGCCCTTGCGGAACGGAATGCCCATTTCCTGTTCGCCCCCTTTGAGCACTGCGCCCGGACGAAGCGGGAGGTTCGAAGTCTTGATGATGTACGGCAGCATCAGGCGGTCGTCGAGCGTCGCGTCGATGCGGCCCGATGCCAGATCGCGCAGCTTCTCCGGCGCGCCAGGATAAGTCTGGACGTTGATGCCCGAAACAGCGCGGGCCATCTGGTCATAGTTCGTGCCGAGCGTCACGCCGATTTTCTTCTCGCCGCTGAACTCGCCGAGCGATTTGAACTCGCGCTTGTCGTTGGTGCGCTGAATCAGCTGGGCCGCCGAGAACGTGTAGGGCTGGCTGAAATCCAGAGCCTGCTTGCGCTGGGGCGTGATGGTGACCTGATTGACGATCACGTCGAATTTGCCTGCCTGCAGGCCGGCAAGGATACCGCTCCACTCGGTAGGGACGAATTCCGGCTTGACGCCCAGTCGGGCAGCAAGGGCCTTGGCGACATCCACATCGAAGCCTTCAAGTTCGCCGGCAGCGTTCCGGTAGTCGAACGGAGGATAGGTGCCCTCCAGGCCGACGTGCAGCACACCGCTCGACTTCACCGTTTCGAGCAGGTCCTGGGCGTGGGCAGTCGCGCCCACAAAACCGAGCGCGGTCATGACGAGCGCACCGCGCATAAGCAGACGCCTGGTGTTCGAGAAATTCATGGTCTCCTCGCGGATTCAAGTTGTTCGATCTAGTGTGCGTAGAAGGCGGCATGCCTTCATCAGGTTGAAACGGGGACTGCGTGCGTCAGTGACCCAAGGGCTGCCGCGCGACATGCGTTGAACGTGCGGCTCGGTCCGTCCGGGTCACTGGAGATCGTACGGGGGCAGCAAGAGAATTTTTTTTTAAAAACCCTAGTATTTATCCACTAGGAAGAAGAATAGAATTCTTCGCCGGGTAGCCGTATTAGTGGAGATGTAATGCGGATGCATCGGCCCCGAGTTCAAACAGCAAGTGGCACGTCTGCTGCCCGACCGGCGCTATAGCCGTATGGAAGCGAGCCTTTCGGTCTGCGTTGGCGAGACGGGGCTACATGGCCGGTAGCTCCCGCGAAGCGGATGATCTTTATATTCCAGCAATGCTGGTTATTGAGTTAATCGCCACGCTTCCCGCGTATACGGCGAACATTACGCTCTGGCGGCGCTACCAGGCGGCCAGGTAGCTGAACAAACCCACCATATCGTTTCCCGGAAAGCAAAACGGGCAGCCCCACCAGCGGCTGCCCGTTCTGCTTACGCCCTACCGACCATCAAGCCGCCAACAAACCATGCGGATCGATCACAAACTTCCGCGGCGCGCCGCCATCGAACTTCTTATAGCCTTCAGGCGCATCATCCAGCGAAATAACCGAGACATTCACGATCTTGGCGATCGGCAGCCGGTCAAACAGAATCGCCTGCATCAGATTACGGTTGTACTTGAGCACCGGCGTCTGGCCGGTATGGAACGTATGCGATTTCGCCCAGCCCAGGCCGAAGCGAATGCTCAAGCTGCCATGCTGAGCAGCAACGTCCTTCGCGCCCGGATCGTCGGTCACATAAAGTCCCGGAATCCCGATCATGCCCGCAGGGCGGGTAATTTCCATCAGCGAGTTGAGCACCGTAGCGGGCGCCTCTTCGGAGTGCCCCGAGGCACCGTGGCCGTGCGCCTCGAAGCCCACGCAGTCGACCGCGCAATCGATTTCCGGCTTGCCCAGAATCTGCGCGATCTGGTCGCCCAGCGAAGCATCCTTCGAGAGATCCACGACTTCGAAGCCCATCGCCTTCGCGTGCGCGAGACGTTCCGCATTCATGTCGCCGACGATCGTGCAGGCCGCGCCAAGCAAACGCGCCGAAGCCGCCGCAGCCATGCCGACGGGACCCGCGCCCGCGATATAAACCGTCGAGCCCGGCTTCACGCCCGCCGTCACCGCGCCGTGATAGCCGGTGGGCAGAATGTCCGAAAGGCAGGTGAGATCGCGAATCTTCGCCATCGCCTGGTCCTTGTCCGGGAACTTCAGCAGATTGAAATCTGCGTACGGCACAAGCACGTACTCGGCCTGGCCGCCAATCCAGCCGCCCATGTCGACGTAGCCATACGCGCCGCCGGCGCGCGACGGGTTCACGGTCAGGCACACGCCCGTGTTCTGCTCGCGGCACATTGCGCAACGGCCACAAGCAACGTTGAACGGCACCGAAACCAGATCGCCGATCTTCAGCGTTTCGACGTCCTTGCCAATCTCGACCACTTCGCCCGTGATCTCGTGACCGAGCACGAGGCCAACCGGCGCCGTGGTGCGGCCGCGCACCATATGCTGGTCCGAACCGCAGATGTTCGTGCTGACCACCTTGAGAATCACCCCATGGCCGATCGCACGGCCGGTCGGATCGACCATCTTCGGATAGTCGATTTTCTGCACTTCGACCTTGCCCGGACCTTGATACACGACGCCACGATTGCTCATCACCTTGTCTCCTTGAGAATTAGCGCCGCGGCGCACCCGTCAATCCGCGCCCGCAGCGATATGTTGAGCGTAGCCCGCCGCACGCACCCCGCGATGTGCAAAAGCCGACGCGTGCTTGTCGTGCACCGACATCGGCAGAGCACATCAGGCGCGGACGGCACGCCACGCTACCAGCGCCCTGTGGTGCTCCACTGCAGATAATCAGCGCGCGTCCATTCGAGCGACACGCCAATGCGCCGCGTGCCCGGACGGATCTTCGGCTTGTGCACTTCGATCGTGAGCGTATCGAGCGCGGGCCACTCGCGAAACGACAGCGCCGCAATATCGGCCACCAGCGTTTCGAGCAGCCGCGTATGCGGCTTCTTCGCGAGAAACTCCGCGATGCGCGCGCAATAGCTCTCATAATCGATCCAGGCGCTTTCCTCTTTCGGCATCGAGCGATAGCCGAGCTGCGCATCGATCACGAGCGGCTGCGGCTGGCCATGCTCGTGCGGATGAATGCCGATGCGCGCCGGCACGCTCAGGCCCTCGACGAACACGCTCCAGCCGCGCCCGCGCGACAGGGGCGCATCGGGCGCCACCGCCACACCGAGCGCGGGATCGAAGGTCCCGTCGACGATCTTCATGATGCCAGCGACGCGGTGGCGTCGAGCATGATGCGGCAGAAGTAGTCGGCGAAGCTGCGGCGCACGACGATCTCGAAGCGGTCGCCCCCCATCGGAACCAGCACGATCGAGGCCTTGAAGAAGACGCTCTGCGCGCATTGCCCTTCCTTGAACAGGCCAGGATGCAGATCGAGCGGGCAGCCGCGCGAGAGCAGTTCGCGCGTGCGCGCGCCGTCGACCTCCACCACGGTGTAGCCGCTGCCCACGTCCACGGCCGCCGCGTAAGCTTCGCCGAATGCGGGCGCGAGCTTCGCTTCGAGCACGCCGGCCCGCACCGCCGCGTCCGAGCGCACGAGCCATTCATCGGGGCCCAGCCACAGCACGTCGTAGCCGTTGCCGCGCGCGACCGTGTTGGGCGTCGCGGGCGGCTGGCAGCCGACCACCTGGGCGAACGCGTCCACGAAAGCCGGATCGCTCAGTTCGCCGCGCACGTTCACCAGATCGCGGAACGGCAGTTCACGCAGGGTGAAGCCCTTCGGCGCGCGGCCCTCCTGCGCCTTCATGAGCCCGGCCACGCCGACGAAAGGCGACTCGAGCCGCACCGCTGCTGCTGCGCGCTCCGCAAGGGGCGCCGTATCCATCGTTTCATTCAACATGCTGACGCACCCCTTCAGTGTCATAGAAAATCGGGCTGGCAATCTTCGCCTTCACGCGCCGGCCATCGGCCATCGAGATGGCGACGTATTCGCCGGTTTTGTTGTGGCCGCCCTTCACGACCGCCAGTGCGATCGAGCGGTCGAGAATCGGGCTGTAATAGCTCGACGTCACGTGGCCGATCATCGCCGTGGTGCCGTCCGCCTTCTGCTGCGCATTCACGTCGACGATCTGGCCGCCTTCGGGCAGCACGAACTTCGCATCGTCGGTCAGGAGTCCGACGAACTGCTTGCGCCCTTCCTTCGCGGTGTCCGAGCGCTTGAGCGAGCGGCGGCCGAGGAAGTCCTTGGTCTGCGAAACGAGCCCGCCCATGCCCAGGTCGAACGGCGTGACCGAGCCGTCGGTGTCCTGGCCAACGATGATGTAGCCCTTCTCCGCGCGCAGCACGTGCATCGTTTCCGTGCCGTACGGCGTGATGTTGAACTCCGCGCCCGCGGCCATGATCGCTTCCCACACCGCGCGCCCCGCGTTGGCCGGCACGTTCACTTCATAGGCCAGCTCGCCCGAGAAGCTGATGCGCATGACGCGCGACTTCACGCCCGCCACCGTGCCATTGCGATACGACATGAACGGGAACGCGGCGTTGTCGAAGTCGATGTCCCTGCACACCTTCTGCAGCACCTTGCGGCTCTTCGGGCCCACCACGGCGAAGGTCGCCCAGTGATCGGTCACCGAAGCCAGACGCACCTTCATGTCGGGCCATTCAGTCTGCAGCCAGCGCTCGAGCCACGTGAGCACACGCGCCGCGCCGCCCGTGGTGGTCGTCATCATGTAGTGCTGCGCTCCGAGGCGCACCGTCACGCCGTCGTCGAACACCATGCCGTTCTCGTCGAGCATCAGGCCGTAGCGGCACTTGCCCACTTCGAGCTTGAGCCACGGGTTCGTGTACATCCAGTTCAGCAGCTTCGCGGCGTCCGGGCCCTGGATGTCGATCTTGCCAAGCGTCGACGCATCAAGGATACCTACGCTGTTGCGCACCGCGAGGCACTCGCGCTTGAGCGCCGCGTGCATGTCCTCGCCCTTCTTCGGGTAATACCAGGGGCGCTTCCAGTTGCCCACGTCTTCGAACAGCGCGCCATTCTCCTCGTGCCACTCGTGAATGCAGGTCTTGCGGATCGGGTCGAGGAAGTCGCCCAGTTCGCGGCCCGCCACGGTGCCGAACGTCACGGGCGTGTAGTTCGGGCGGAACGTGGTCGTGCCGGTTTCGGGAATCGTCTTGCCGAGCGCCTCCGCGAGGATCGCCATGCCGTTGATGTTGCCGAGCTTGCCCTGGTCGGTGCCGAAGCCCATCGCCGTGTAGCGTTTCACGTGCTCGACCGATTCGAAGCCTTCGCGCGCGGCCAGCAGGATGTCCGATGCGGCCACGTCGTTCTGGAAGTCGACGAACTGCTTCGGTCCGCGCGGCGCGGCCTTGCGGCTGCCCACGAGCCACAGCGGCTGCAACGGCGTTTCGGCGATCTCGGCGGCCTTCGGCACCTGCGGGCGCGTGACCTGGAAGCCAAGCGACTTCGTTGCGTCGATACCGGCGTCGACGGCCTGGGTCAGGCCGCGTGCGAGGCTGAATTCGCCCACTGCCGCGCCCACGCTCACTTCCTGCTGCACGCGCTTGCCCGGCGTGAAGCAGGCCTTCGCGTCGTTCCAGTGCGCCTTGCCGCCCGACTGCGCGAACAGGTGCAGCACCGGGCTGAAGCCGCCCGACATCGCCACCAGATCGCACGGCAGGTCAGCGAGCTTCGCGCCGGTCTGGCCGTTCTGGTACGCGACCACTTCGACCGAATTCACGCGCAGCTTGCCGTGCGCCGCCATGATGGCCGCGTTGTTCATGATCTTCACGCCCTGGCGGCGCGCGGCGTCCTGCAAGGCGCCCTTGCCCTGCGCACGCGAATCGACCACCGTGACTTCCGCGCCGCAGCCCTTCAGGTCGAGCGCGCAGCGGTAGCCCGCATCGTTGTTCGCGAACACCACGACCTTGCGGCCCGGCAGCACGCCATAGCGATGGATATAGGTGGACACCGCCGAGGCCATCATGACGCCCGGCAGGTCGTTGTTGCCGAACACGATGGGACGCTCGTGCGCGCCGGTGGCGAGAATCACGCGCTTCGCGCGGACCTTCCACAGCAGTTCACGCGTGCCCTTGCGCGTCGAGACCGGCAGATGCTCGGTCAGGCGCTGCGTGACGGTCACGAGGTTGTGATCCTGATAGCCGAAGGCCGTGCTGCGCGAGAGGATCTTCACGTCCGGCATGGCCGCGAGTTCCGCCTCGATCTTTTCGACCCACTGGATGGCGGGGCGGCCGTCGATTTCGGTCTTGCACGACAGCAGGCTGCCGCCCAGTTCGCGCTGGTCGTCCACGAGAATCACGCGCGCGCCGGCGCGGCCCGCCGTATGCGCGGCCAGCAGACCCGTCGGGCCGCCGCCGACCACGAGCACGTCGCAATGCGCGAAGCACTTGTCGTAGCGGTCGCCGTCGCGCACTTCGGGCGCCTTGCCCAGGCCCGCGGCTTCGCGAATCTTCTCTTCGTACTTCGGCCAGAATTTACGCGGCCACATGAAGGTCTTGTAGTAGAAGCCCGCCGGCAGGAAGCGCGAGAACTTCTGGTTGATCGCCATGCGGTCGTGCTCGAGGTCCGGCTCAGCGTTCACGCTGGTCGCCACGAGCCCCTGATAAAGCTCGATTTCGGTCGAGCGCGCGTTCGGCACGGTGTACGCACCGCGCTCGAGCTGCACCACGGCATTCGGCTCAGCCACGTCGGCGGTCACGATGCCGCGCGGACGGTGGTACTTGAAGCTGCGCGCGACGAAGTGCACGTCGTTGGCCAGCAGCGCCGAGGCGAGCGTGTCGCCCTGATAGCCCTGATAAGTGCGCCCGTTGAACGTGAAGGTCAGCGGAATCGCGCGGTTGATGCGCCCGCCGGCGCCGAGACGGTTCTTCTGGCTCATCGCTGCTTGCTCCCTTGATTGGCTTTCGCCTGGACGTTCACCGGCGAGTTGGCGTCGCCAAACGTTTCGTAACCCTGAATGTCGTAACTCACGGTGTCGCGCGTCACCTTGAACCAGCGGCGGCAGCCCTGCGTATGCAGCCACTGCTCCTTGTGCACGCCGCGCGGGTTATCGCGCATGAACAGGTACTCGCCCCATTCGCGGTCGCTCAGCTTGTCGGTATCGAGCGGGCGCGCGATGTCCGCCTCGCCGCCACAGGTGAATTCGAGTTCGGCGCGCGGCCCGCACCATGGGCATTCGATCAGCAACATGTGGTGTTCTCCTAACGTTGGTGCGTATTCAGTGCGCGACGGCGGCTGCGCCGTGCTCGTCGATCAGATGGCCGTTGTAGAAGCGGTCCAGTGCGAACGGCGCGTTCAGCGGATGCGGTTCGTCGTTCGCGATGGTGTGCGCGAACACCCAGCCCGAGCCCGGCGTCGCCTTGAAGCCGCCGGTGCCCCAGCCGCAGTTGAAGTAGAGGCCCTTCACGTCGGTCTTGCTGATGATCGGGCAGGCGTCGGGCGAGACGTCGACAATGCCGCCCCACTGGCGGTTCATGCGCACACGCGAGAACACCGGGAACATTTCGACGATGGCCTGCAGCGTGCCTTCGATGACGTGATAGCTGCCGCGCTGGCCAAAGCCCGTGTACTGGTCGACGCCCGCGCCAATCACGAGGTCGCCCTTGTCGGACTGGCTGATGTATGCGTGCACCGCGTTCGACATGATGACCGAGTTGACCACCGGCTTGATGGGCTCGGAAACGAGCGCCTGCAGCGGATGGCTTTCGATCGGCAGGCGGATGCCGGCCATGTCGGCGAGCGTCGTGGTATTGCCTGCCGCGACCACGGCCACTTTCTTCGCCTTGATGAAGCCCTTCACCGTGTCCACGCCGGTCACGCGGCCGCCGTCGCGGCGAATGCCCGTGACCTGGCAGTTCTGAATGATGTCCACGCCGTGACGGTCCGCGCCGCGCGCGAAGCCCCAGGCCACCGCGTCGTGGCGCGCCACGCCGGCGCGGCGCTGAATCGACGCGCCCAGCACCGGGTAGCGGCTGTTCAGGTTGATCGTGGGTTCGATCTCCTTGATCTGCTCGGGCGTGAGGAACTCGGCGTCCACGCCGTTCAGGCGGTTCGCGTTCACGCGGCGCTCGGTGTCGCGCACGTCCTGCAGCGTATGGGCGAGATTCATCACGCCGCGCTGGCTGAACATCACGTTGTAGTTGAGGTCCTGCGAGAGCCCTTCCCAGAGCTTCATGGCCTTCTCATACAGCGCCGCCGACTCGTCCCACAGATAGTTCGAGCGCACGATGGTGGTGTTGCGCGCCGTGTTGCCGCCGCCGATCCAGCCCTTCTCCAGAATCGCGACGTTCTTCACGCCGTGCTCTTTCGCGAGGTAGTACGCGGTGGCAAGACCATGCCCGCCGCCGCCGACGATCACGACGTCGTACTCCTTCTTCGGCTCGGGGCTCCTCCACTGCCGCTCCCAGTTCTCGTGATACGACAACCCGTTGCGGAACAGACTGAATATCGAATAGTGGCTCATCTTGCGGACCCCTTGCTCATTACCTTGATCGTTTCGATTAGCATTCGATGACGTTCACGGCCAAACCGCCGCGCGACGTCTCCTTGTATTTCGTTTTCATATCGGCGCCGGTCTCGCGCATCGTCTTGATGACGTTGTCGAGCGTGACGTAGTGCTGACCGTCCCCCTTGAGCGCCATGCGCGAGGCGTTGAGCGCCTTGATCGCGCCCATTGCATTGCGCTCGATGCACGGAATCTGCACGAGGCCGCCTACGGGATCGCAAGTCATGCCGAGGTTGTGCTCCATGCCGATTTCGGCGGCATTCTCCACCTGCGTGGGCGTGCCGCCCATCACGGCGGCAAGCGCTGCCGCCGCCATCGAGCACGCCACGCCCACTTCGCCCTGGCAGCCCACTTCCGCGCCCGAGATCGAAGCCGTTTCCTTGTAGATGATGCCGATGGCCGCAGCCGTGAGCAGGAAGTCGACGATGCCCTTCTCGTTCGCGCCCGGCACGAACTTCACGTAGTAGTGGAGCACCGCGGGAATCACGCCGGCCGCGCCGTTGGTGGGCGCAGTGACGACCCGGCCGCCAGCGGCGTTTTCTTCGTTCACGGCCATCGCGTAGAGATTGACCCAATCGAGCATCGAAAGCGGGTCGCGCAGCGACTCTTCCGAGCGCGAGCGCAGATGCACCGAAAGATCGGCGGCGCGGCGCTTCACGCCCATCGGGCCAGGTAGCTCGCCATGCATCTTGCAGCCGCGCTCCACGCAGGCGGCCATCGTGCGCCAGATGCCCAGCAGCCCTTCGCGCACTTCTTCGGGCGAGCGCGACGCGCATTCGTTGGCGAACGTCACTTCCGCGATCGAGAGGCCGTTCTCGCTGCACACGCGCAGCAGGTCGTCGCCGGTACGGAACGGGAACGGCACCTCGCGGCCGCTGCGCACGCCGTTTACGCGGTCGCCGTCGCGGTTCACGACAAAGCCGCCGCCCACCGAGTAATACTCTTTCTCGACCAGCAACTGGCCGTTTTCATCGAAGGCCTGAAAGCGCATGCCGTTCGAATGCAGCGTGTTCGCGCCGCCCATGGTCTTGCGATAGAAGCCGATGCCTTCCTTCTCGTCGAAGCGGATCGACTGCTTGCCGAGCAGCACGAGCGTCTTTTCCGCGCGAATCGCGGCGAGGCGCGGCTCGATGCGGTCGGGGTCGATCGTATCGGGCAGGTTGCCTTCAAGACCGAGCAGCACGGCCTTGTCGGTGCCGTGGCCCTTGCCCGTCGCGCCGAGCGAGCCATACAGCTCGACCTTCACGCGGCGCACGAAGGCGAGCAGGTTGGCGTCCTCGATATGGGACGCGAAGCGGCACGCGGCGACCATCGGTCCGACCGTATGCGAGCTCGAAGGCCCGATGCCGATCTTGAACAGGTCGAAGACGCTGACGTTCATCTGACGATTCCCTTTAATTACCTGGTGACCTGGTTAAATGTGGCGTGACGCGCAAGGGTTGGAAATTGCACGGCTGACGTTAGACGCAAGTAAATCAAAAGCGACGATGCGTCAGATAGAACAAAAACGCCATTGCCGTTGGACGCCCGCGCCAGCGGGGCTTTCGGGCCGATTGGAAGTGCGTTTTGGCGATGATTCGCGGCGTAAAAACACAAATCGGCGAGACCGCCGCTTGGCCGTCCCGCCGATGCTGAAATGCGATTGCTGCACAGCAGCGCGAGCGCGCCGCGATGCCGCGAAACACGTCGCCTGGAAAGCGCTTAGAACGAATGGCGCATGCCGATGCGCACGTCCGCCTGGTTCGTGCTCGACGACGGCGTGAAGCTGTAGCCGATCACCGCGTCCACACCCTTCGAGGCCGCGAGCCAGTCGCCCGAGAGATAGACATCGGTGCGCTTCGACAGCAGGTAATGCAAGCCCGCCGAAACCATGTTCCAGTGATTGCCGTCGAAATGCGTGTACTGGTAGCCGCCGATCAGGTTCACAGCGGGCGTGATCTGCCAGTTCGCGCCGCCTTCGGCCACCTGCATGTGCTCGGTCTGCCCGAACGCCTTGATCTGCGTGTAAGTGAAGTCGCCCGACAGCGTGACGGGGCCGACCACATAGCTCGCGCCCACGCCGAACGTGCCTTGCTTGTCCACCGGGAACGGATTGCTCGCATAGAGGTCGGTGACGGCGCCCGTGGCCGGGTCCACGCTCACGGTGGGACGGCCAAAGAACGTGTGCGTACCGATCATTGCGTACGGGTCGAATGCGTAAATACCCGACGGGTTGTTCAACTGGGTATAAGCCGTACCCATCGAGAAATTGCCGTTCTGGTATTGCGCGCCGACGCTCCACGCGCTGCCCGTGTGGAACTCGCCTGGCGTGTTGCTGAACGAATACATGCCGCCGAACTGGAAGCCGCCGTAGGTATTCGAAGTGAACTTCACGGCGTTAGGCAGATGGTCGCCGTTCATGCGGTCGAAGTCGCCCTGGTTGATGGCGTAGCCGCTGGCCCATGCGGAGATGTTGTACGTGTAAACCATATCCTGCGTCATGTCGGTCTGGTTGCCGAACGTGAGCGTGCCCCAATCGCTCTGCAGACCTACGTAGGCCTGGCGGCCGAACAGCGAGCCACCGTTGGTGAGTTGGCCGTTGCCCACGTGAAAGCCGCTTTCCAACGTGAAGATGGCCTTGAGACCACCGCCCAGGTCTTCGGTGCCCTTGAGGCCAAAACGGTTGCCGTACGAAATGCCGTCGTCGAATTTCACCTGGTGCGAGCCGCCCGCATTGCTCACGTAAGTCACGCCAGCGTCGATAATCCCGTACAGCGTCACGCTGCTCTGTGCGTTGCTCTCGGTGGAGAGCGTGGCTACCGCGAGTGCGATGCCAGTCAATGCCGCCGCTTTTACTTTCTTCATGGTGTAGGTCTCTCTTGCCCTGCGATACGGTTGAAAGGCCGCACAAAGCAACGTGGGTTCGCCACGCCTTATGCGGATTGAGAGAACGTACAAATCCAAATCTCGCGCGACTTTCGCGCACACGACGCGTACTTGGGGAAATGCGCCGCCCCGCTATGACGCCGTTTTTATTGATTGAACGATCAATAAAAAACGACTAGAGTGAGTAACTTCCCAGGACCCGCCCTGAAGAATCGCCATGCCCAAGATCGGAATGCGCGACGTGCGTCGCGCGCAACTCATTGATGCGACCCTGCAATCGATCGACCAGTCCGGACTGTCGGGCACGACGCTTGCCACGGTCGCGCAGCACGCGAAAATTTCCACCGGGATCGTCAGTCACTATTTCGGCGGCAAGGATGGCCTGCTCGAGGCCACCATGCGCCATATCCTGCGCGATCTCTGGGAAGCCACCATGCGTCGCCGCACGGCGGCGAAAGACGAGCCGCGCGCGCGTTTGCGCGCCATCGTCGCCGCGAATTTCGACGTCTCGCAGGTGAATACGCCGGTCATGAAGACCTGGCTTGCATTCTGGGCCGAGAGCATGCACCAGCCCGCGCTGCGCCGCTTGCAGCGCGTGAACACGCGCCGGCTCTATTCGAACCTGTGCGCGGAGTTCGAGAAGGTTCTGCCGCGCGCGGCGTCGCGACGTGCGGCCACCGGTCTGGCCGCGATGATCGACGGCCTGTGGCTGCGCGGCACCCTCACCGGCGAGCCATTCGACACCAAGGCCGCCCTGCGGGTCGCCAACGAATACATCGATTTGATGCTCGAAACGCGCGCCAAATCGCGCTCGGGCAAGTCCGCCTAATCACGGAAGCACTGGAAGTCACGGAGTTATCCATCATGTCTGTCTACCCGCTCGAACGCCTCTTCATCGACGGCGCATTCACCGACGCCACCAGTGGCGAGACCTTCGAAACGCGCGACCCCGCCACCGGCGAAACGCTCGCGACGGTTCAGCAAGCCAGCGCCGCCGATATCGACCGCGCCGTGCAATCGGCGCGCGCCGGCCAGCGCGTGTGGGCCGCCATGACGGCGATGGAGCGCTCGCGCATCCTGCGCCGCGCGGTCGAACTGCTGCGCGCACGCAACGATGAACTCGCCGCGCTGGAAACGCGCGACACGGGCAAGCCCATCGCCGAAACGAGCGCCGTGGACATCGTCACGGGCGCCGACGTGATCGAGTATTACGCCGGGCTTGCCACCGCCATCGAAGGCCAGCAGATTCCGCTGCGCACCGATTCGTTCGTCTATACGCGCCGCGAACCGCTGGGCGTCACGGCCGGCATTGGCGCATGGAATTACCCGATTCAGATCGCGTGCTGGAAGTCGGCGCCCGCGCTGGCCGCTGGCAATGCGATGATCTTCAAGCCGAGCGAAGTCACACCACTGTCCGCATCGAAGCTTGCCGAAATCTATCTCGAAGCGGGCGTGCCGCCGGGCGTGTTCAACGTGGTGCAAGGCGATGCGCGCGTGGGCGCTTTGCTCAGCACGCATCCCGACATCGAGAAAATCTCGTTCACGGGCGGCGTGGAAACGGGCAAAAAAGTCATGGCCGCGGCGGGCGGCTCGTCGCTCAAGGAAGTGACGATGGAACTGGGCGGCAAGTCGCCGCTCATCGTGTTCGAAGACGCCGATCTCGATCGCGCCGCCGACATTGCCGTCACCGCCAACTTCTTCAGCTCGGGCCAGGTCTGCACCAACGGCACGCGCGTGTTCGTGCATGCGTCCGTACTGCCCGCGTTCGAAGCGCGCGTGCTCGAACGCGTGGCGCGCATTCGCGTGGGCCACCCCGGCGACCCGGCCACCAACTTCGGCCCGCTCGCCAGCGCGGCGCAGCTCGACAAGGTGCTCGGCTTTATCGAAAGCGGCAAGCGCGAAGGCGCACGGCTGCTCGCAGGCGGCGCGCGCCTCGTGGAAGGCGAATTCGCGCGCGGCCAGTATGTGCAGCCGACCGTGTTCTCCGGCTGCCGCGACGACATGAAAATCGTGCGCGAGGAGATCTTCGGCCCGGTCATGAGCATCCTGTCATTCACTGAGGAATCCGAAGTCATCGCGCGCGCGAACGACACGATCTACGGTCTCGCCGCCGGCGTGGTCACCGAGAATCTGTCCCGCGCACATCGCGTGATTCACCGTCTCGAAGCAGGCATCTGCTGGATCAACACCTGGGGCGAGTCGCCCGCGGAAATGCCCGTTGGCGGCTACAAGCAATCGGGCGTGGGACGCGAGAACGGCATCACGACGCTCGAACACTACACGCGCATCAAATCCGTTCAGGTGGAGCTGGGACCGTATCGGCCCGCTTTCTGAGCGCATTCGAAGGAATCAGAGGAGGCACGGCATGGCAGCCCAAGAATACGACTACATCATCATCGGCGCGGGATCGGCGGGTAACGTACTGGCCACGCGCCTGACCGAAGACCGCGACGTCACGGTCCTGCTGCTGGAAGCGGGCGGCCCGGACTACCGCTTCGACTTCCGCACGCAGATGCCGGCCGCGCTCGCGTATCCGTTGCAGGGCCGCCGCTACAACTGGGCCTATGAAACCGACCCCGAGCCGTTCATGGATAACCGCCGCATGGAGTGCGGACGCGGCAAGGGGCTCGGCGGGTCGTCGCTCATCAACGGCATGTGCTACATCCGCGGCAACGCGCTCGACTACGACGGCTGGGCCGAGCGCAAAGGGCTGGAAAGCTGGAGCTATCTGGACTGCCTGCCCTACTTCCGCAAGGCGGAAACGCGCGACGTAGGCGCGAACGACTACCACGGCGGCGAAGGCCCCGTGCATGTGACCACCAGCAAGCCCGGCGTGAACCCGCTGTTCGAAGCGATGGTCGAGGCTGGCGTGCAGGCGGGCTACCCGCGCACCGACGACCTCAACGGCTACCGCCAGGAAGGGTTCGGGCCGATGGACCGCACGGTGACGGCCAAGGGCCGGCGCGCGAGCACCGCGCGCGGCTACCTGGACCAGGCGAAGCAGCGGCCCAATATCGACATCGTCACGCACGCGATCACCGACCGCATTCTGTTCAGCGGCAAGCGCGCGAATGGCGTGGTGTTTCTCGACGGCGGCGCGCGAGTGACGCGTTACGCGCGCCGCGAAGTGCTGGTGTGCTCGGGCGCGATCGGCTCGCCGCAACTGTTGCAGCGCTCGGGCGTGGGTCCTGGCGCATGGCTGCGAGAACTAGACATTCCGGTCGTGCTCGATCTGCCCGGCGTGGGACAGAATCTTCAGGACCACCTGGAAATGTACATGCAGTACGAGTGCAAGGAACCCGTCTCGCTCTACCCCGCACTGCTCAAGCGCAATCAGCCCGCCATCGGTCTCGAATGGATGCTGCGCGGCACCGGCATGGGCGCGAGCAACCACTTCGAGGCGGGCGGCTTCATCCGCACGCGCGACGACGACCTGTGGCCCAACATCCAGTATCACTTCCTGCCCGTTGCGATCAATTACAACGGCAGCAACGCGATCAAGATGCACGGTTTTCAGGCGCACGTCGGCTCGATGCGCTCGCCGAGCCGTGGCCGCGTGAAACTGCGCTCGCGCGACCCGAATGAGCACCCGTCGATTCTCTTTAACTACATGTCCGAAGCGCTCGACTGGCGCGAGTTCCGCGACGCGATTCGCATCACGCGCGAGATCATCGCGCAGCCGGCGCTCGATCGTTACCGTGGCCGCGAGTTGAGCCCCGGCGCGGAGCTCAAGACCGACGCGCAGATCGACGCCTTCGTGCGCAGCCGCGCCGAGACGGCGTTTCACCCGTCGTGCTCGTGCGCGATGGGCTATGACAATATGTCGGTGGTGGATGCGGAAGGCCGCGTGCACGGCATCGATGGGCTGCGCGTGGTGGATGCTTCGATCATGCCGCTCATTACCACCGGCAATCTGAATGCGCCGACGATTATGATCGCCGAAAAGATTGCTGACCGGATTCGTGGCAGGAATCCGCTGGCGCGATCGACGGTGCCGTATTACGTGGCGAATGGCGCACCGGCGAGAGGTGGGAATTTGCCGCTGCGGGCCCGCATCGAAGCCTGAGGCACAGCGATTCCGTCGCGCATACGCTTCAAGGATCATGGCGTCGTCTGTCGCGCGTTCGCCAGCGCGTTCGGACCGTCGGCCGCATCGACCTGCGCCACGAAGCGGTCTGCCTGATAGCGGCACGTGCATCGCGGCGGGGAAAGGGCGCGCGCCGTTGCGGCGCGCGGCCCTCGAGATTCTACAGATCCAGCACTAGAAGTGCGGTTTTTGCGCGTGAGCAGCACGGCATGAAATACTCGCCGGCGGCCTTCTCCTCGTTGGTCAGGTAGCTATCCCGATGATCGGGCTGTCCTTCGAGCACGCGCGTCATGCATGTGCCGCAAACGCCCTGCTCGCACGATGTCAGCACTTCCACTCCGTGCTTCGCGAGCGCATCAACAACCGAGCATCCCGGTGGCACATCGATCACCGCACCGCTGCTCTCAACTCTGACCTGGAATGCTGGATCCTCGGCCGAATCCGGAACCGCCCCGGAAAAGAACTCGTAATGCAGCCGCTGGTCTGGCCAGCCATGCGCGCGCGCCCGGGCGAGCACCGCATCCATGAAACCACGCGGACCGCAGACGTAGAGATGCGTATCCGCTGCCGCCCCCTCGAGCGCAATGTCGAGATTGAATGCCTGATGCTCGCCTGCGTCATCGAAGTGGATCTGCACGCGGTCTCGATACGCAGATCCAGCCAGCCGTTGCGCGAACGCGGTCCGATCACGCGAGCGCGTACAGTAGTGCATCTCGAACGACGCCCCTAGCGTGTGCAGATGCTCAGCCATGGACAGGATCGGCGTCACGCCGATTCCCCCTGCCAGCAGCAGGTGCCGGGCTGCCTGAGGCGCGACCGGAAAATGGTTGCGGGGAACACCGATCCGGATCCGGTCACCTTCATGCACGTGGTCGTGGATCGCCATCGATCCTCCGCGCCCGCGCTCGTCGCGCAGCACCGCGATTTCGTACCCGTCGTTGCGTTCCGGGCTGCCGCACAGCGAATATTGACGCACGAGTCCGCCGGGAAGATGTACGTCGATATGCGCGCCTGCGCTGAAGCGGGGCAACGGCGCGCGGTCCGGACGCATCAGTTCGAAACCGCAGATGCCGCGTGCTTCGTCCCATTTGCGCACGACCTCGACTGTCAACGTCGTGTCGCTCACGGCGCCTCCTTCGCAAGGGTGATCGGCACCACCGGACGTCCGCCAGCTTGTGAGCGCTCGTCAGCCAGCAAACGGTCGATAACCTTGCGGGACAGCACGCCGCCCGCATCGATATTGAGCTTGAGCAATTGGCGATCCGGCCAGGCGAGCAGGTTCTGCTGCTGCCGCTCCAGCATCTCGAGGTCCTCGGCGAAGATCTTGCCCTGACCCTCCCGGATCTGCGCGGTCAGTTCAGCGTCATCCGGCCGGAAATTGCGCGCCATTCCCCAGAAATACCAGATCGAAGTTTCCGTCTCCGGTGTAATGAAATCGACGACGATCGACGACGCCTTGCGCTCCGCGGGCGCGTCGTAACCACCATGCCCGGCATGCGCAACACCGACTTCGATCATCACGTGGCTTGGCGGTGTGAAGCGGCAGATTTGCCACCGATCGACCGGCACGTCTTCCGCAAGCCCGTTGCCACGCAGCGCCATCTTCCAGAAAGGCGGCGCGCTGATGTTGTGCATGAAACGGCTGGTAATGACTTCATCGCCCTGGCTGACGGTTTTGGGCGGCGCTTCGTCGATCTCCTTCTGGCCGATACTGCTCGCGTGAACATACGTTTCATGCGTCAGGTCCATCAGGTTGTCGATCATCAGCCGGTAGTCGCAGTTGATGTGGTACAGCCCGCCGCCGTAGGCCCACGTCGGGTCTTCGGCCCACGGCAGATGATGGAGCGTGGCCGGATCCGCCTGCGACGCGTCGCCGGGCCATACCCAGATGAACCCGTACCGTTCGACAGCAGCATAGCGCCTGACTGGCGGAAAGCCGCCGACCCGCTGCCCGGGCATCCCGGCCACCTTTCCGTCGCAACCCATTTCCAGCCCGTGATAGCCACACACTAGCCGTCCGTCGCGGACAAACCCGAGTGAGAGCGGTGCGCCACGGTGGGGGCAGAAGTCCTCGAGAGCAACGACCTCGCCGCCCTCCCCGCGGAAAAACACGATCGATTCACCACAGATCTTGCGGCCGAGCGGCTTGCCCCCGATCTCATCCGGGGTGCAAGCCACGTACCACGCATTCTTCAAAAACATTCCCGTCTCCTGTTCCTGATATTTCTTCGGTCACGCGCGAACGGCATCCGGCGACTTAATTCAGTACACTGAATGTCATTCAGTGTACTGATCGAAGAAAGGATTAACAAGGAGAGCGGTATACTGGTTTTCCCTCGACAGGGCGCCCCAACCTTCAAGTAACCAGTCCAACGGGCACAGCTCGTCCTCATCATGAAAAAAAGGAATGCCGCCGGTGCGCCGCGCCCGCCACTGGATCTCTACGAAGAGCCTGGCCATTTGATCCGACGCGCACACCAGATCACGGTCGCCATGTTCTACGAGAAACTTGGGCGCGACGTCACCCCAGTGCAATACGCCGTGCTGCGCATGCTCGATGAATGCCCTGGTCTGGACCAGGTTACGCTCGCGCAAAAAGTCGCGCTCGACACCTCTACCACCGCCGACATCGCTGCGCGCCTGGAAAGCAAAGGATGGATCGTACGCGAGTTGCTACCGCGGCGGCAGCGTCGTCTGGTTCTCACGCCCGAGGGTAAAACGCTGATTGCCAGGCTGACGCCGTTGGTTCGCGATCTAAGGGACAGCCTCTTCGAAGGGATGGACGAAGCGGACGCTCTCGATTTGATACGCCTGCTGAGCAAATTCGTTCATCTCAACAACGAGCAAAGTCGAGCGCCGCTGAAGCCGTAATTTACTTGCGCGCCTCATTATCGTTACGCGCGCTCGGTACTCGCGAACCGATACACCTGCTTTGCACTTCATCCCATGCAACACCTCCTCGATCAAAGGTGTTGGCCCCAAAACAAAACAGCGTCACGCAGCACCGAAATTTCCGATGCCCACGTGACGCCGCAAAACAGCCAACTGGAGATTAAAGCCGCCCCGCTACACCTTCGATGCAACGTAATACGAAACCGCGATCGTCAACGCCGCGCCAATCAACGCGGCATAAGGCAACATATCGCGCCACTTGCTGCGCGCGGGAATTTCCACTTCCATGTCGAGCGCGCTGCCCGCCGGGAAATGGCCGCGATCCTGCCAGTAATGGCGATACGCAAACACCGGCACGATCAGCAGCATCGCAATCAAGCCATCGCGCAGCGTATTCTCGCCTTGCAGATTCGCACCCGCGCCAACGAACACGAGATTCGCGTAGCCGCAGAGCGCGCCCAGCCCCAGCAGCCAGGTCGGGCAGCGGAACGGACGGTCCCATGCCGGACGATCCATGCGATGAATCCAGCCCGATTGCAGGTTGAGAAACACGAACAGCATGTAGCAGACGTTCGAGATGGACAGCACCGTCATGTAGTCGGACATCGCCAGCAGCACGAGGTTGAAGCCCAGGTCGGTCCACATCGCGGCGGTCGGCGCGCCGTGCTCGTTCACCCGCGACAGGTAGCGCGGCAGCCAGCCGTCCACCGATGCCTGATAGAGCGTGCGCGAAGAACCCATCATCGAAGTCATCACGATCAGCAGGATCGAGAGCATCAGCATCACGACCACTGCGTTGCCGACCCATGCGCCGCCGCCCACGATGGACGCCATCGCCATGCCCACGCCGGTGCCGTCGCCAATGCGCGGGTCGAGCATGGCCTGCATGCCGAGGGAACCCTGGAAGGCCAGCGGCACGAGCGTCATCACCACGAGGCACAGCGCGCCCGACCAGAAGATCGCGCGGGCGGTATCGCGGCGCGGATCGCGGAATTCGCGCGTGTAGCACACGGCGGTCTCGAAGCCGTACGAGGCCCAGCCGGCCATGAACATGGCGCCCAGAGCCATTACCACGCCCTGGCCGTTCCATGCGCCAAACATCGATGCGGTCAGATTGCCCTGCGCGTCGTGGCCGAGCGGCAGCAGCGGAAAGAGATGCCTGGCGGGCACGTCGCCGGTCACGAACGGCACGAGGCCCACGATCAAAAGCGGCGTGAGCGAAGCAATGCCCAGAATCTTCTGCGTTTTTGCAGCTTTCGATGCGCCACTATGCTGAAGCCGGAACGTGATGAGCAGAAACGCCGCCGCAATCAGGAAGGTCGCGTTGATGCGCAACGTGAGACCGGGCTTGATGAAGTCCAGGTTCGCGAGCGTCCATCGCCATTGCAGAATGGCCGCGTCGGGAGCAAACAGCGTGGAAAGCGCGTAGTTCGCCGCAAGGCCGCAGCCGAGCGCAAGCATGGGCGACCACGCAAGCCAGTTGCACCACACCGAAACCGGCGCAATCATCTTGCTGTAGCGGACCCAGCCAATCGCGCCATACACCGACGCGCCGCCCGATTTATGCGGGAACAGGCCGGAAATCTCGGCATAAGTGGCGCTTTGCACGAGGCCCATCGTGATCGATGCGATCCAGATGGCCCAAGCCGGCTGGCCTATCGTCGCGCATACGCCGCCGATCGTGAAAAGCACACCCGCCGGTACGCCGCTCGTGACCCAAAATGCGTCTTTCCATGTGAGACCACGCTGCAACGCATGGCTGTGGTCGCTTCGTGCGCCAACATCGTCGGCACCGCGCGCACGTATTCCCGCTTGCTCCATCCAACTCCTCCTGAGGTCTTACGCTAACTAAACAAAATTGCCCCGCCAATTGGGGCGTTCAGGGATCGCCAAGGGCGTGCAATTGCACCGCTCGCCCCTGGCACCCTGCTCCCCGGCCGTCCGCAAGAGGGTGCGAACGGCGGCGGCATGCCTGCAAGGCAGGTCAGTGCGCGCCCAGATATGCGCGCACGGCGGGCAGGCCCGGCTTGCCGTCGAGGGTCGTCACCCCGGCGAGCCACTTGTCGAGCATCTGCGGATTGGTCTTGAGCCAGTCGGCGGCGGCCTTGTTCGGGTCCTCCTTGGCCGCAATGGGCACCATCAAACGGTTCTCGATGGCGGTGGTGAACTGCAGGTTGGAGACGAACTTCGCGACGTTCGGGCAACGCGTGCTGTAATCGGGCGGTTCCGCGGTCAGGACCTTGGCCGCGCCGTAATCGGGCCCGAATACGTCGTCGCCGCCCGAGAGGTAATCGATCTTCATCTGCACGTTCATCGGATGCGGCTCCCAGCCGAGGAACACGATCCACTGCTTGTCGCGCACGGCGCGGTTCACCTGCACGAGCATGCCCGCCTCGCTCGACTCCACGAGCTTGAACTTGCCGAGACCGTACTGGTTCCCGGTGATCATCTTCTGAATCAGCTGGTTGCCGTCGTTGCCCGGCTCGATGCCGTAGATCCGGCCCTGCAGTTTGTCCGCGAACTTCGCGATGTCCTGGAACGAGTGCAGGCCGCCCTGGTACACGTAGTCGGGCACGGCAAGCGTGTATTTGGCGCCGGTCAGGTTGGGCGTCGGCAGCACCTTGATCGAACCCGTTTTCGTGAACGGCTCGATCATCGGGTCCATGGTCGGCGACCAGTAGCCGAGGAACACGTCGATCTGCTTGCTCTTCAGCCCCGCAAACGTGATCGGCACCGAAGCGATGGTCTTGGTGGGTTCATAGCCGAGCCCGGCGAGTATGGTGGACGCGACGCCCGTGGTTGCGGCGATGTCGGTCCAGCCGACGTCGGCGAAGCGCACCGCCTTGCATTCGGCGGGATCCGCCGCATAGGTGCTGGAACAGGCAGCCGCGGCGAACAGCAGCGCGCAGGCCTGCAGGGTCTGGAATCGGCTCATCTTCGTCTCCTCGAGATTTGCACAGCGTCGATCGGTTCCGCATGGAAGGGATGGCGGCACACTCGCGGACGAACTGCGTGTGGCCAGATGCAAGCTGCGTGCCCGCCCCGCTTCCCTTGTCCAAGGCCCGCTGTGACGGGGCTTACGGGAAGAATGCAGGCGACGGCGCGCATCCCACGGTCAATAGTCGTTTGGCAAAAAACGGCTCAACGTAGCAATTGCGACGCGGTCTTGCGCAGATGCGACAACGCGGGGCTGAAAAGGCCGTGTGGCAGGGTTTTAAGTTGATTGAACGATCAATCGAAAAACGGTGGAGGGCGGGTTGACCCGGAATGCATGAGCGAAATTTCCAGGTGGCTTTCAGTATTACTTCATTCGTATGACGGGATATTCCGGCTGCTTTCGATTGGTTTACGTTGCAGGCGAATGGCCGCCGACAGGGCGCTGTGGGGCTGGGAGCGCTCCCATTGCATGTACCTTGCGCCGGCTTGATTCACTCAGGATTCCGATTAATTTAAGCGCCGCCGCAGAAAGCTGGGTTCGGCGAAGCGCACGAGTACGCGGGCGTGGATATCGTCACCGGCCGCGCCGGCAAAATTCAGGCACTCTATGTCTTTCTGGATTCAACGCCGACGTAGCAGCATTACCGCCTCCCTCGCTGTCCCACCGCGGCTTCGCCGCAATCATGCAAAAGGAGTGGCAAATGTCCAAAGTCCTGGTGCTGTATTACTCATCGTACGGGCACATCGAAACGCTTGCGGGTGCCATGGCCGAAGGCGCACGCTCGACAGGCGCAACGGTCGACATCAAGCGCGTGCCGGAAACCGTGCCCGAAGAAATTGCCAAGGGCGCGCACTTCAAGCTCGATCAGCAGGCGCCTGTCGCAACCGTCAACGATCTCGCCAACTACGACGCAATCATTGTGGGCACGCCCACGCGCTTTGGCCGCATCTCTTCGCAGATGGCGGCGTTCCTCGATCAGGCCGGTGGCCTGTGGATGAGCGGCGCGCTCAATGGCAAGGTGGGCGGTGCGTTCACTTCGACGGCCAGCCAGCACGGCGGGCAGGAAACCACACTGTTTTCGGTCATCACCAACCTGCTGCACTTCGGCATGACGATCGTGGGCCTGCCGTATAGCCACCAGGGGCAGATGACGCTCGATGAAATCGTCGGCGGTGCGCCCTATGGCGCGACGACCATCGCAGGCGGCCAAGGCCAGCGCCAGCCGACCGAAATCGAGCTTGCCGGCGCGCGGCATCAAGGCGAGTTGATCGCCAAAACGGCAAACAAGCTGTTCGGCTGACCGGAATACAAAAGGCCGGTCAGTTCACTCCGCCTGACCGGCCCGTTCTCTCACCACCCGGCATGCGCGGGCAACCAAAAGCTAAAACAAGCATCAGCGCATCTCGCGATCAATATCGCGCCGCAAGACTATCGACGTCGTGAGGTCGTCGACCGTCTCGTAGTTCGCGACCCAGTCGCGGACACGATTGAGGCCGTCGATATTGCCGGCCTCGATCTCCACGATCAGATCCAATTCCCCGCTAACCGACGACATGCGCCGCACTTCGGGCTGCTCCGCCAGCAAGTCGAGCAGTTGATTCGCGGGCGTGCGCTTGAGGCTCACCATCAGAATCGCACGAATCACATTGGGGTTGATTTCGCCGATGTCCGCGCGATAACCGCGTATCACGCCGCTCCTCTCGAGATTGGCGACGCGCTCGCTCGTGGCGCTGCGCGACAGCCCGATGCGAGCCGCCAGAGCCTTCAACGCAATGCGGGCGTCCTTGGAGAGGACGGTCAGAATCTCACGATCAGTTGCATCAAGCTCACGCATCAGTCACCTTTCCTGTCCACCGAATACATGCCGGTCCATTCCGACATTCTGCCGGGCAATCCGGCAACATACATGATGTCGTAAAACCCATCGCATGCCAACATACGGTCAGGATGCGCGTTCAACATTATTCCGGTCCGGCTGGGGACTTTACCGGCAAGCCGTCGGGCCTGTGGTCCGGATTGCTCCGCGTCTTCTCACGATTTTTGAGTCTCCGCATGACCTTCAATCTGGATTCCTGATCATCCACATTTTGAACAGGCCTTTTAGCCAATCCACGCTGGAAGCACGATATGACCGATCTCTCTCGTCCCGCACCTCACTACACTGTCGCCGACGCCGAACAACTCGGCGCAGAGATTTTCGGCGTGACAGCAACCGCCTCCTTGCTCGATGGCGAGCGGGACCGGAACTTCCGCCTCAAAACGGAAACGGGCGCGGACTGGATTCTGAAGATCGTGAACTCCAGCGAACCCAAGGTCGAAAGCGAACTCCAGACGGCGCTGCTGCACCATCTCAACGAGGCCGGATCGAGCATGCCGGTCCCGTACCTGAAGCCGAGCGTGTCCGGCAAACTCCTGGCGTCGACGGTGTCCTCGACCGGAGAAGAGCACGCCGTGCGGCTCGCGAAATGGATTCCGGGCACGCCGCTCGCCACGGTCGAGCGCAACTTCGAATTGCTGCGCAATCTCGGCCGCGCGATGGGCGATCTCGATCGCGCGTTGCAGGGGTTCATCCATCCCGGTGCGCTGCGCAATCTGGATTGGGACGTCCGGCATGCGGCACGCGCACGCACCCGTTTGCACTTCGTGCGCGACGACGAGAAGCGAGCGATGCTCGAGCGCTTTATCGCGCGCTTCGAAAGCCAAGTCGCGCCGAAGCTGCCGCGCCTGCGCGCCCAGGTCGTCCATAACGACGCCAACGACTGGAACGTGCTGGTCGACGAAGCCGATCACCGCAAAATCGCCGGTTTGATCGACTTCGGCGACGCCGTGCACACGGTGCTGATTGCGGACGTTGCGATTGCATGCGCCTATTCGATCCTCGACACCGAAGATCCAATCGGCGCAGCGGGCGCGCTGGTCGCCGGTTTTCACGAGCGGTATCCGCTGCTGCCGGAAGAAGTCGACGTGCTGTTCGATCTCATCGCCATGCGGCTCGTCATCAGCGTGACCTTCTCGGCGTCGCGTCACGACCGCACGCGGGACAACCCCTATCTCTCGATCAGCGAGGCGCCCGCGTGGCGGCTGCTGCATCGGCTCGACGCAATGAATGCGCGCTTCGCCACGGCCATTCTGCGCAAGGCTTGCGGATTCGACGCGGTGGAAGGCGCAGGCGCCACCCGCCGCTGGATCGCCGCCAACACGAAGCACTTCGCCCCGATCGTGCATCCGCATCCGGCCACCTTGAGCAAGACCCTCGTTCCGTACGGCGATGCATCGCACGAGATGACGATCGATTCGGCCGCGCAGCGTCCCGACAAATCCACCGCCTGGTGGAACGACTTCTGCGAACGCCATCATATTCAGCTAGGCGTGGGGCCGTGGGGCGAGAAGCGCACGGTCTACAGCAATGCGGCGTTCGAATCGCGGTTCATCAACGGCCAGCATCGCATCCATCATCTCGGCGTCGATCTGTTCATGCCGGCCGGCACCGCCGTCTACACGCCGCTCGACGCCACGGTGCGCAGCGTGCAGATCGAGCCCGAGCCGCAGGACTACGGCGGGCTGATCACGCTCCTGCACGAACCGCAAGGCTGCCCGCCTTTCGTGACGCTCTGGGGGCACATGGGGCACGAAGCGCTCGCGCGTCTGAAGCCGGGGCAGAAGCTGGCCGCGGGCGATCTCGTCGGCCACATGGGCCACAGCGACGAGAACGGCGGCTGGACCCCGCATCTGCATTTCCAGGTATCGACGGACGTGAGCCTGTCGGCCACCGAAATGCTGGGCGTGGGCGAAACGGCCTACCTCGATGTCTGGGCCGACCTGTTCCCCGATGTCGCCGCGCTCGCCGGCATTCCGCCCGAGGCATTCAAGCAGACGGGACGCACGCGCGCCGAACTCGTCGAGCGCCGCAAGGCTATCCTGCTGCCCAATCTGTCGATTTCCTATGCAGAGCCGATCAAGTTCGTGCGCGGCGACGGCGTCTGGCTGATCGACCATTGCGGCCGCGCCTACCTCGATTGCTTCAACAACGTCTGCCATCTCGGCCACGCGCATCCCGACGTGGTGGAGGCGATCACGCGGCAAGCCGCGATCCTCAACACCAACACGCGCTATCTGCACGACACCATCGTCACGTACGCGGAACGCCTGACCGCCACGCTGCCCGCCGGGCTTTCGGTGGCCTCGTTCGCGTGCTCGGGCAGCGAGGCGAACAGCCTGATGCTGCGCATGGCGCGCAATCACACGGGCAACCGCGACGCGCTGGTGCTCGACTGGGCCTATCACGGCAACACCCAGGAGTTGATCGATCTGAGCCCCTACAAGTACAAGAGCAAGGGCGGCAAAGGCAAACCGGATCACGTATTCCAGGCCGATATTCCCGACAGCTACCGCGCGCCTGCGGACTGGCCGCTCGAAGAGCATGGCAAGCGTTTCGCGCAGAGCGTTGCCGAGCAGATCGACGCCATGAAAAAGCTGGGCCGCAAGCCCGCGCTATTCCTGGCCGAATCGATTCCCAGCGTGGCGGGGCAGATCTTCTTGCCCGACGGCTATCTGCAAGAGGTCTACGCGATGGTGCGCGCGGCGGGCGGCCTGTGCGTCGCCGACGAAGTGCAGGTCGGCTTCGGCCGTGTCGGCAGCCACTGGTGGGCCTTCGAAATGCAGGGCGTGGTGCCCGATATCGTCACGATGGGCAAGCCCATCGGCAACGGTCATCCGATGGCCGCGCTCGTGACCACGCGCGAGGTGGCTGACAGCTTCAACAACGGCATGGAATACTTCAACACGTTCGCAGGCAATCCGGTGTCGTGCGCCGCGGGCCTCGCTGTGCTCGATGTGATCGAGCGCGACGGACTCCAGCGCAACGCGCTCGAAGTCGGCAACTACCTGCTCGATGGCTTCCGCGCGATGCAACAGCGCTACGAAGTCATCGGCGACGTGCGCGGGCAAGGCTTGTTCCTCGGCATCGAACTGGTGCTGGACCGAAAAACCCGCGAACCCGCCACGGCGCTCGCGAAGAAGATCTGCGACAGCGCACGAGAGCGCGGCGTGCTGATGGGCACGGAAGGCCCCTTCGACAACGTGCTGAAAATGCGCCCGTCGATGATCTTCAGCCGCGCCAATGCGGACCATTTGCTCAGCGTGCTCGGCGACAGCATCGAAGCCGCGCTGCGCTAGCGAATGTGATGGGCAGTTGCCGCCCGAGTTGCCGCCGGGCCGCAGCCAAACCGGCAATATGCCGGTCAATTCCGACGCAAATTCCGATTCGCGGACACATTGCCGGGTGTCCGCCCACTAGAACTATGTCAAGATTTTCACGACCCAGAGGCTTGGCATAGACAGACGATCAAAACTGGAGGAGACGACTTCCATGATTTCCAATTTCAAACGCCTGATCTCGATGGCAACGACGGCTGTCGCACTATCGCTCACCGTTCACTGCGCCGCCATGGCCGACGAGCTCCAGACCTTGAAGAGCACCGGCGAGCTTCGCATCGCAATGAGCGGCCAATACCCGCCGTTCAGCTTCGCCAACGACAAGAACGAGATCGTCGGCTTCGACGCCTCGATCGGCTCGGAACTCGCCAACCGGTTGAAGCTCAAGCCCGTCATTGTGACGGCGCCTTTCGACGGCATCATCGGCGGCCTGCTCGCGAAGAAGTACGACATCGTGGTCGCCTCGATGACGATCACGCCCGCGCGCGAAAAAGCCGTGGACTTCGTGGGCCCGTACTACCACGTCGAACGCGTTGCCGTGGTTTCCGCGAATTCTCCGATTCAGAAAATCGAACAACTCAAGGGCAAGACCGTTGGTGTGATTCTCGGCGACACCAACGACAAGTGGGCGCAAGCCCAGGACGGCTGGACGGTCCGCACCTACAAGGGCCTGCCCGAGATGTTGATGGAGCTGCAGAGCGGCCGCATCGACGCCATCGTCATGGACAGCGTGCCGGTCATGGTCGCGGTGAAGGAAACCGGCCAGAAGGTCCGGATGCTCACGATCACCAATGCGCAGGCCGCGCCGGATAGCATCGGCATCGCGGTGCGCAAGGGCAATCCGGAACTCAAGGTGGCGTTGCAAAAAGCGCTCGACGACATGAAGGCCGATGGCACCTACGAAAAGATCTCAAGGAAGTGGATCGGCAGCGATATTCGCTAAGCGTCCTGGCATGACCGGCCCCGCCGCTGCGGGCCGGTCCCAAGCCCCCTGGAGATTTCATGGATCTTGCAATGACCTTGATGCTGCGAACCCTGCCGTTTTTTCTGGAGGCGGCGTGGGTGACCGTGCAGATTTCGGCGCTCGCGCTCATCATAGGACTCGTCGTCGCCGTCGTGCTGGTGGCCGGACGGCTTTCGGATAACCGGGTCCTGCGTACGCTTTCCACCACGTACGTCAGCATCTTTCGCGGCACGCCCAATCTGGTTCAGCTCTTCATTCTCTACTTCGGCGGCACGCAGATCGGGCTGAACCTCGATCCCTTCACCGCCGGCTATATCGCGCTGGGCCTGAACATTGCCGCGTACATGTCGGAGTCCATTCGCGGCGCAATCGTGAATGTCGATCGTGGACATATCGAAGCCGCGCGCTCGATCGGGCTGTCGCGCGCGCAAACGATGTGGCTCATCGTCTTGCCTCAGGCGGCGCGGCTGATGATACGACCGCTCGGCGTCAACACGATCGGGCTCATCAAGGGTTCGGCGCTGGTGTCGACCGTGTCGGTGGTCGAGCTGACCTATACCGCGCAGCGCTATATCGGTTCCACCTACAAGCCATTCGAAATCTTCGCGATTGCGGCCGTCCTGTACATGATCATCATCTACGTCGTGGCGAGGGTTGTCGATCTGCTGGACAAACGCTTCGCCCCCCGCTGAGGAAGCACGGATGTCACCACTCGATTTCAGTATCGTTTTTCCCTACACCGGGCTGCTGCTCAAGGGCCTCATGTGGACGGTGATCCTCACCGTCGCGGCGTCGTTCCTGAGTCTGGCTTTCGGCATCTTGTTCGCGCTTGCCGTGATGTACGCGCCCGCCTTCGTCCGTTATCCGGTGCGCCTTTTCATCTGGTTGTTCATGGGCACGCCGCTTCTGCTCCAGCTCTTTCTGATTTATTTCGGACTCGCGCAGATCGGCATCGACATTCCCGCGTTCGGCGCCGGCATCATCGGCCTGAGCCTGCATTTTGCCGCTTACAACGCGGACGTGATCCGAGCGGGCATCGTGTCGGTCGATCATGGACAGACCGAGGCGGCGCGCTCGATCGGCTTCGGCCGCGGACGCACGCTGCTCCATATCGTGATTCCGCAAGCGGTTCGCAAAACCATTGCGCCCATCGGCAACAACATGATTGTCCTGTTGAAGGACTCGTCGCTGGTTTCAGTCCTCGGCATCGCCGAACTCGTCAACAGCGCGCAGCACGCCATTAGCGACACGTTCAGTCCGTTTGAGTTTTATTTGAGCGTGGCGGTACTTTATTACCTGTGCAATCTGGCGATGGAATCCGGCCTGCGGCGAGTCGAAAAAAATATCGAGGTGACGCGATGAGCGCATTGCAACCCATGGTTGAAGTGAAGGACGCCCGCAAAGCGTATGGTGCGTTGGAGGTTCTGAAGGGAATCGATCTTTCCGTTTCGCGTGGCCAGATCGTCGCGATCATCGGGCCGAGCGGGTCGGGAAAGAGCACGCTGCTTCGCTCGATCAACCATCTGGAGACCCTGAATCGGGGCGAGGTGTGGCTTGACGGCTTGCAGGTGAATCAGCCGCTGACGGGCCGCGCGTTCGAAAAGCATATCAACGCGGTGCGGCAGCAGATGGGCATGGTGTTTCAGCACTTCAATCTGTTTCCGCATTTGACCGTGCTGGAAAATATCATTCTGGGTCCGGTCAAGCTCAAGGGTATGAATAAGGACGCGGCTCGCGAGCTTGCGTTGAAGCTGCTCTCGAAGGTGGGGCTCGCCAATAAGATCGACGCCTACCCTTCGCAGTTGTCCGGAGGGCAAAAGCAGCGCGTCGCGATTACGCGGTCGCTGGCGATGCAGCCCAAGGTCATGCTGTTCGATGAAGCGACTTCAGCGCTGGACCCGGAATTGGTGGACGAGGTGAATGCGGTCATGAAGCAATTGGCCGCCGAGAACATGACCATGCTGATCGTCACGCACGAAATGCGCTTCGCAGGCGAGGTTGCCGACAAGATCGTGTTTATGGATCGCGGGGTGGTGGTTGAGGAAGGTCCGCCAGATCAATTGCTTTGCGATCCGCGGCAAGATCGCACGCGCGCGTTCTTGAAGAATCATCTTTCGGCGTCGGCGAGGCGGTGAGGTGTGGCTCGCCGATCGCAGACGTCCCGATAGCAAAGACTTTTGCCCCCGCCTCTCGGGTAACTCCGCGTAGAGTCTCGCTGTCAAAGTGCATATATTAATTCGGATACCGGCTGAATCCTGCCCGGCGCAAAGACAGCGCCACCCTGTTTGCGGACTCGGAGAATGCGATGATCGATGGATACAACATCAGGCGTCGTCAGTTGCTGCAGTCCCTCATGGCAGCAAGCGCTGGGTGCCTTACGTGGGGGCTGCCAGACCTTGCGCGAGCGGCAAATGCGATCACCCTGCCCTTTGAGAACGGCCTGCGGGAATTGACCACGGCGTTTCCGCAAAAAGGCGAAATGCTGCTGGTCCGCAGTCGTCCACCGCTGCTGGAAACACCATTCTCCGTTTTCGATCAGGGTGTTTTCACACCCAACAATCAGTTCTTTGTGCGCTGGCACCTGGCCAGCATACCCACCAGCATCGACGCTCGCAGCTTCCGGGTCCGGGTTCATGGAGCGGTGCAGCACGAAGTCGTGCTCGGACTTGCAGAGCTGTCCAGGGAGTTCGAGCGAGTCGAGGTCGCCGCCGTCAACCAATGCGCGGGGAACTCGCGAGGCTTCTTCAAGCCGCGCGTTGCGGGCGGAGAATGGGGTAATGGCGCGATGGGAAACGCGCGCTGGACCGGCGTGCGCCTCAAGGACATTCTGGACCGCGCGGGCGTGAAGGCGGGCGCGGTTCAGGTGCGCTTCAACGGGGCCGATGCGGGTGCGATCCCGGCTACGCCCGACTTCGTCAAAACGCTCAGCGTCGATCGCGCCCGCGATGGCGAAGTGATGGTGGCATTCGCAATGAACGGCAAGCCGCTGCCATTTCTAAACGGGTTCCCGCTCCGGTTGGTCGTCCCCGGGTGGTATTCGACTTACTGGGTGAAGATGCTCAACGATATCGAGGTCATCGACACGCCGGATACCAACTTCTGGATGGCCAAGGCCTATCAGATTCCAGACACGCCTAATGCGAACGTGTCACCGGGTCAAAGCGGGGTCAAGACCGTTGCGATCACCCGCATGGTGCCACGCTCATTCATCACGAACCTGAGCGACGGCTCTGTCGTGGATGTCGGCAGGCCGCAGCCTGTACGCGGGATTGCGTTCGGGGGCGATGCCGGCGTCCGGGAGGTGCATCTTTCAGCAGACAACGGGATGACGTGGACGCCCGCGAAGCTTGGTCCGGATTACGGAAAATATAGCTTTCGCCGCTGGGAAGCGTCGTTCCTTCCGCGGCAGGCGGGTCAATTCGTGCTAAAGGTGAAGGCTGTCAACGATAACGGTGTCCAGCAACCGGACAAGCCAAACTGGAATCCAGGCGGCTATATGCGCAATGTGATTGAATCCATGACCGTCGTTGCGGCTTGAGGAGCGAATCATGAGGGCATGGGCTGCATGGGTCACTATCTCTTTCGCAGGCGCTGTCGCAACAGGCGTAGTCGCCGCCAAATCACCAGGCAGCGTTGCGGAGAACACCGTGGAGGTTTCGCTGCCCACGGGTAACCCGTTCCCGCAAGGACCGGGGTCGGATCTCGCGAACGCGCACTGCCTGATATGTCACTCCGCGGGTATGGTGATGCGTCAACCACCGCTGACGTTTGACGACTGGAAAGCCGAAGTGACCAAGATGCGTGCGGTCTACGGCGCTCCGCTTCCGCCCGAAAGTATCGAAGATATAGCCCGGTATCTGGTAACGATCAACGGGAAACGCTGACCGCAATTGCGGAAAATCCGTGGCGAACGAGTTCTAACGCGAGCGCCTGGTACGGTTACCGATTGTGTCGCTCGCTAAACACTTGTCTGATTGCCAGATGGCTTTTCAAAGGGAGCGAAGCCATTGACCTGAATCAATCAGATGCCGTCGGCTGGATCTTATGGTGAGTTACAGGCCGAGTTGACTGTTGCTCGATGGGACGCGGACCATTTTCGGCCCGCCTGCCGCGCCGCTACGACTCGTATCAGGAACGTACCGCTGAGCGCGCATATCGCGTCCCGGGAGCCATCATGATCCATCGCCCTCTTGCGGCGCTTGCCGCGGTGTTTGTCGGCCATGCCGCGTTGACGGACGCTCATGCGCAGACGTTGGACAAGATTGCGCGAACCGGACAAATCGTCGTTTCGTATCGGGAATCCGCGGTGCCCTTCAGCTATCTGCTGACGCCACACAAGGCGGTTGGCTTTTCGGTGGATGTGACCGAAGCCATTGTCGATGACGTCCGAAAGGCACTGCGAAAACCGGATCTCCGTACCGTCTACATGCCTGTTACCGGACAAAACCGGATTCCGTTGCTCGTCGACGGCACCGTTGACCTCGAGTGCGGATCGACGACAAATACCTCTGCGCGCGGCAAGGACGTCACATTTTCGATCAACTACTTCTATGCCGGCACGCGCCTCATGACCAAACGTGAATCGCAAATCGGCGATTATTCCGGTCTCGCGCACAAGGTTGTCGCGACTGTTGGCGGCAGCACCAATGAGAAGGCCTTGCGCCGCCAACTCGACGCCCGGCACATCGATGCGGACGTGGTGCTGACAAAGGATTACGCCGAAGCCATGAAGGACGTAGTAGACGGCAGAGCGGCGGCGCTCGCACTCGACGACGTTCTGCTTTATGGGCTACGTGCGAACGCAAGCGACCCGGACACGTGGGAAGTCGTTGGCGAAACGCTGCAGATCGAGCCGTACGCCTGTATGGTGCGAAAGGATGATCCGGCGTTCAAACGGCTCGTCGACGCAACGCTGACCCGGCTGATGAAGAGCGGCGAGTTCACGCGCCTGTACGCGAAGTGGTTCGAATCGCCGATTCCGCCGCGCGGCGCAAATCTCACGATGCCGATGAGCGCTGCGCTGAAGGCAAACCTGATCGCACGCAGCGATCGCCCAGCGCAATGACGGATCGGACCACCGGGAAGCTGACACGGCGCCCGGCGGTTTCGGAGCGGCTACCGCCAATCGCGTCCCATCAAGCCTGCCGATAATAAAGATTCTGCGGGTGCCGCGCTTCCGCGAAGAAGAACCACCGCTCGGCCACGAGCCCCGCATACTGAATCACCACGGCGGCGCACAGCAGCGTCAATGAGGCGCCCACGGGCCGCACATTCGCGCCAAACGCCACCAGCACGAACGGCACGGCAAACGCGGCCACGAGGAAGGTCCACTTGATCCGCTTGAGCGTGGCCGGCGTCTTGCCGTGGAAAAACTCGCGCAGGTTGAACGCGCCGGCTGTGAAGCCACGCGACTTCTGCTCGACGCGCGCGCTGCGGATGCCGGTCGCGCTCTGCACCGTCGATTTGGGCCGCAGCCGCGCATTGCGCACGAGCGAGGCGACGCGCGAAGCGCAGCCGCCGAGCGTCAGCACACAGGCGAGCACCGCGAGCGGCCCGACCAGTGCGGGCGCAAGCCACGCGGCGCACGCCGTCGCCAGCGTGAAGCCTGAGGCGCAGCCGAGCAGCGCGAAATTGACGAGCGTGAGCGGCGTCGCCCATTCCTGGAGGAAGCGCAGGCACGCGTAGATCATGCCCGTGCACACGAACAGCAGCCCGCTCGCCACCACGGCAACGGCGCCTATCGCGAGCGTATAGGGCGCGCCGAATACATGCGCCATGCCATAGGCGAACGTGCAGGCGAGAAACAGCGGCAGGCACAGGCATTCACGCGAGAGCCACGAGGTGCGCCACATCGCAATAGCGCGCCACGCGCGCTCGGGATGCCCGAGGTGGAAGAACGACGCCAGCAGCCCCGCCGCGCCGAGCACGCACGACAGCGCCGCGCCCGCCACATAGAAGAGTTGCGGCACGGCAGCTCCATCGCCGAGGCCAAGCTGCCCCGCTGCCTCCACGCCCACGAGCGCGATCACGAGCCCCTGCGCCGCGCCGATCAAGGTGGTGAGAAACACCACGGAAAATGCCGGATTCATGTTGGTTCCTTTCTGGCGTGGATGGGGTTAATGCGCCTGCGAGCGGGTCGCAATCGACGCGAGATTCAGCTCGCCGCGTTCGACCTGCGATTCGATCGAAGCCGGCGCGCCATTGGCGGTCTCGCCCTTGCACGAGCACGATCCGCCGCCACACGACGACGACGACATCGTCTGGCGCGGCAAATAGTGATTCGAGGGTCGCGTGCCCCACTCGGGCATCAGCTGATAGCCGCCGCGCTCGCGAATCGCCTTCGACACCACGGAATCCGGGTCGTGAATGTCGCCAAACAAACGCGCCGAGGTCGGGCAGGCCAGCACGCAGGCGGGCTTGCGGTCGCGCTCGGGCAGCGCCTCGTTATTGATGCGGTCCGAGCACAGCGTGCACTTGGTCATCTCCTTGCGCTCTTCGTCCAGTTCGCGCGCGCCATAGGGGCAGGCCCACGAGCAGTACTTGCAGCCGATGCAGCGGTCGTAGTCGACCAGCACGAGGCCGTCTTCCTTGCGCTTGTAGCTGGCCCCGGTCGGACAGACCGGCACGCAGGGCGGATCTTCGCAGTGCAGGCACGACTTCGGGAAATGAATCGTGTCGGCCAGCGGGAACGTGCCGGCCTCGAAAGTCTGCACGCGATTGAAGAACGTGCCGGAAGGATCGGCGTCGTAGGGGCGGCTATCCGAAAGACTGCCCGCCTCCCCCGAGGTGTTCCACTCCTTGCAGCTCGTCACGCACGCGTGGCAGCCCACGCACACGTTCAGGTCGATTACGAGCGCCATCTGTGTCATAGCCGTTTCCTCGGTTCAATAGTCTTGCGGGGCTTTGCGCAGCCGCCTGGCGAATTCGCCGCGTCCCGCGAAATAGGTCTGCACGACGCGCTTGAGCACGCCTCCCGGTCCCGTGCCAGTCACGCCGGGCAGCGCCTGCATCGGCGCGAACTGCGGCAGCGTGTGATCGGCGTCGGGCTCGGCGGGATAGATGCGCACGCGCACGTCGTACCACGCGGCCTGCCCCGTGATGGGATCGGAGTTGGAGACGCGCCCATTGCCCTGCGCCGCCCTGGAAGCATCGGGTATCTCATCCGAAATCAGGTGATTGAGCAGGAAGCCGCGCTGCGATTCGTTCGCGTCCGGGCCCAGATTCCAGGCGCCCGCCGCCTTGCCGATCGCATTCCATGTCCACACCGTGCCGGGCTCCACCGCTTCGCTATAGCGCGCCATGCAGCGTACCTTGCCCCACTGCGATTCCACGTAGATCCACCCGCCGTCCTCGATGCCCTGCGCGGCGGCCGTGCCCGGATTCATGTACAGATAGTTCTCCCCATGAATCTGGCGCAGCCACGCGTTTTGCGAATCCCACGAGTGATACATCGCCATGGGGCGCTGCGTGAGCGCCGCGAGCGGGTACTTCGCGTGATCGGTGGACGCGTGCTCGAGCGGCGCGTGATAGAACGGCAGCGGATCGAAGTACTTCGCCACGCGTGCGCGCAGATGGTCGGGCGGCTGCCTCCCCTTGGTCTTGCCCTGGGCCGCGAGGCGGAACTTCTGCATCACGTCCGAATAAAGCGCGATGACGATAGGCTCGTTGAATTTGCGGAAGCCCTTCTCCACCGCGAAGTCCAGGTACGGCCCGTTGCAATTGCGCATGTATTGCAGCGTCTCGGGCAGCGTGTAGTGATAGACGCAGTTGTTCTTCGCATACTCTTCCCACTGGCGCGGGTTGGGCTCGCCGACCAGCGCGTCCTTGCCGTCCTTGCCGCGCCAGCCGATCAGGAAGCCCACACCCGAACCCGGCGCGGTCTGGTGATTGACGATGAAGTCGGGATAGTCGCGGTACTTGCGCGTACCCTCCGGCGTCGTGAAGGCCGGCAGCTTCAGGCGGCTTGCAAGCTCGACCAGCACTTCCTGGAACGGCCGGCACTCGCCCGTGGGCGGCACCACGGGAACGCGCACGGAATCCACGGGGCCATCGAACTCCGAGATCGGGCGGTCGAGCATCGACATCGCGTCATAGCGTTCGAGGTAGGTCGTGTCGGGCAGAATCAAGTCGGCGAATGCGGTCATTTCCGACTGGAACGCATCGCACACGACCAGGAACGGAATCTTGTACTCGCCGTTTTCGTGCTTGTCCGCCAGCATCTTGCGCACTTCCACGGTGTTCATCGACGAATTCCACGCCATGTTCGCCATGAAGATCAGCAGCGTGTCGATCGGGTACGGGTCGCCACGCCAGGCGTTCGTAATCACGCTGTGCATCAGGCCGTGCACGGCGAGCGGATACTCCCACGAGAACGCCTTGTCGATACGCACCGGACCTCCGTGCTCGTCGATGAACAGGTCCTCTGGCGCGGCGGGCCAGCCTAGCGGGCCGTTGGCGAGCGGCGTGTTCGGCTTGACGTCCTCGGGCTTGTTAGGCGGTTTCGCCGAGGGCGGCACCGCGCGCGGATACGGCGACTTGTGGCGGAAGCCGCCCGGCCGGTCGATCGTGCCCATCAGCGACATCAGCACCGCCAGCCCGCGAATCGACTGGAAGCCGTTCGAATGCGCCGCGAGACCGCGCATCGCATGAAACGCGATCGGCACACCGGTCACGGTTTCATGCGTTTCGCCCCAGGCGTCGGTCCATTGGATCGGCAGCGTGATCTTGTGGTCGCGCGCCACCTCGGCCATTTCGCGCGCGAGCCGGCGGATCGTTTCGGCGGGAATGCCGGTGATTTCCGCTGCCCATTCGGGCGTGCTCCCGGCCATGCGTTCGCGCAGCAACTCGAACGACGGCGCGACGGGCGTGCCGTCTTCGAGCGTGTAGCGGCCTTCCAGCGCGGGCCGCGCGCCGGGCGTGTGATGCGGGACCGCGCGCTGCGTGTTCAGGTCCCACCACATGTGGTTTTGCGGAAAGAGCGCGTTGCGCTCTTCCACGGCGGGGTCGCGCATGAAGAGGCCGAACGTGTCGCTTTCCGTGCGCATGTCGAGCAGTTCCGCGCCGTTCGTATAGCGCGCAACGAACTCGTGATCGTAAGCGCCGCTTTCGATCAGCTCGTGCATCAGCGCCATGAAGAGCGCGCCATCGGTGCCGGGGCGAATGGGCACCCATTCGTCGGCAATCGCCGCGTAGCCTGTGCGCACCGGATTGATGGCGATAAAGCGGCCGCCCGCGCGCTTGAACTTCGAGAGCGCAATCTTCAGCGGATTCGAGTGATGGTCCTCGGCGGTGCCGATCATGAAGAACAGCTTCGCGTTATCGAGGTCGGGACCGCCGAACTCCCAGAACGAGCCGCCCATCGTATAGATCATGCCGGCAGCCATGTTTGCCGAGCAAAAGCCGCCGTGCGCCGCGTAGTTAGGCGTGCCGAACTGTTTGGCGAACAGGCCGGTGAGCGCCTGCATCTGGTCGCGGCCCGTGAAGAGGGCGAATTGCTTGGGGTCGGTGGCGCGCAGGTGGGCGAGGCGCTTTTCGAGCATGTCGTACGCCACGTCCCACGAGACCGGCTCGAACTGCGCGGTGCCGCGCTCGGCGCCGCGCTTGCGCACGAGCGGCTGCGTGAGCCGCGCCGGCGAATACTGCTTCATGATGCCGGACGAACCCTTCGCGCAGATCACGCCCTGGTTGAGCGGGTGCTCGGGGTTGCCGTCGATATAGCGTACCTCGCCGTCGCGCAAATGAACGCGGATGCCGCAACGGCAGGCGCACATGTAGCAGGTCGTCGTTTTCACCTCGAGCTGCTCGTTCTGGGTGCGGGCCTTGTGCTCCATCGTTCCTCCGGGTCCTGTGGGGGCGGCTTTTCGTGTGAATGCCCTCTTATCGTATAAACCCGGCGAACATAATAAAAGTCGTGATTGGCGATCTGTTCTATCGGCTCATCTTATAGTTTCGCTTCATCCTGCTTTTTCGCCAAACGCGTGTACTGCGCCGGACGATGCAATCCGCACTCGACGGAGGCAAAGATGCGGGAACACGGGCACAACTAGCGGCGCTATGGCTCCGTACTACCTTGCCCAGCAAAGCTTTCGCTAGCCTGTTACACGCGTGGAAACAGCTCGTCCATCCGTGCGTTTTGAACCAGTAACGTTAGCTTCCATTACAAGGTGCCACATCATGGTGAGCAGTGTCAGCGGAGTAAGCGATCCCGGCTATTGGAATCCGGGTCAGGACGCCAATGAACCAATTAACGAAAATCAAAAGCGTGCGGACAATACCGCTGAGTCGCCGGCGACGGACAGCGAGAACAACAACGACGCCGAATCCAATGTACGTCCGAATATCGGCGCGTCCGACAGCGCAAAAGAAAACTCGGAGCAATCGGCTCAAACTGAACAATCGACTCAACCGGAGCAATCGACTCAACCGCTAAAGCTGCCGCTAGCCGATCGACCGCCGCCAACAGCGCAATTGCGCGCAGCCCCGAATGGCGCCGCAATCCCGAACGACAAAAATCTGCCCGCGCAGCCATCGCGAACAGAGAGGCAAACACCGCCGCCACCAGAAGATCATGTGACGCTCAAGCCACCTGTACAGAGCGATCCGGTGGGCCAACTGACCAGCCCGATAGACCTAGCCAGTTACAACGGCTTTTATCAGCCTTCGTCGGCCAACAACAACGCGCGCCTGGTAATCAGCCCTTCGACAAGTCCAACCGGTTGCTTCGGAACGACGCAACTCGTCATGCGACAGGTGTCCCAACATTACGACAACCCAGACGCCAACCTGTATTCCGCATCGACCTCGATGATGGCGGCGTTCTACAGGAATCCGGCGGCCCGTCAGAACATTGTGGGTGAGGTCACCCGATTGCAATTGGAACACCGTCGAGGGCGCCTGGATATCGACCTGCCAAACCACGAACGCTGGACAAACACTTATGGAGACTCCAGGACCCCGTTTGACCAGCGGACAGACGTAACTGATAGTGTGATCGATAACCTGCGCGAGAACTTTTCCGTCTATGGCAGGACCGACCCCACAACGGGAGCACCTGTCGCTCCGCAGATCGACATGGTATCCCTCGCAACCGCGACCGAGATATCGGATGGCCCCACACATTCAGAATTCGGTCATATCATTTCGATACAAAGAAGTATCGCAAGGGGAGACTACCTGCAGGACCAGTACGTGCTCTACGACAATGGTTTCGGTGCGTTCCGGTACGAAGGATTCAACCAGCTAGCCCATGCGCTGAGCCATTCCCAGAGAGGCAGCTTGCCATCGGGCGCCAGCTGGATGCCGTACTGGGCGCGCATCAACTACTACTCCCCAACGCGCGAGAACAGCGGCCCGCCACCGCTAACCCTCAACTCACTGGAGGGGGGCCCCGGCTCTAGCGGCTACAGCACTACGCACGACTGGGACTTGCAGATCGAACCGCCGGAAACCGCCAGGCAGCCAACCATCGCGCCCGATCCCACGCTACCGCCTCCCAATCCGGGGGCGATGTTAGGCAGCCATTTGTCGGGAGACCTCAAAAAGCGCGACGCCGACGACCCTGCGCGGCCAGACACTCTATATCGCCCGTCGATACTCTCGCCCGAGGAGGTGCGCAAACAGAACGGCTTCAGCCTGGGAAACACCACGCTCGACCATGTGAATCTCAGCACGCACGCCGGCGACGTCAATGCCGACCCCAAGATATTCGACAGCGCCGGATATCTGGGCACGTTCCGCGACTCCTCGGGAGCAGCGAGCCGTCTGCCCGGCGAGCAAGGCAAGACCACGGGCTACGTGTACGACTTAGCGCCTTCACCCAATATGGTCGACGTGGACAAGAGCCTCGGCGGCCAGCGCAACAGCGGCGAGTTCGCAGCCATGGGCAATCTCTACTGGACACAGGTGCGCGGCTGGCGGCAAGTGAACAACGGTACGTCCGGCGCCTGGCAGCGCAATCCCGACTACCGTTGGGACGTGTACGACCGAACGTCGACGGCTGGCGCGCAGCCCCAACTCGCCCATTACCGCGCCGACGATCCGGCTCTGAACGACCCGGTGTTCAAACCATATGCGTCGAGCACGACACAGGGCAGCAAAACGCATACGGCGCTCGCTCAGGATTCAAGCGAAGCAGCCGTGCAGTTCTATGTCCACGCGAACGACAGACTTCAGTTGATGAACTCGCAGGTGGCGAACCGCGAAAACTATCGCGGTCCGGTCCAGGTCGTTCCGGACGTAGCGCCCAGTCCAGAAGGCAATAGTGGCGGGATCTATGCCTACGACCCCTCTGCAACGTCGTGGGCGTATTCAGGCCCGGCGATCCGCAATTCGAACCCGGAGTACCAGTTTAACTACGGTCCGGATGGCCGCTTCCATTCGGCAACCGACCCAAGTCGCGTTCTGCGCGTGAACAGCTACGGAAATATCTTTCTCGGCAACCAGCCGGACAACGCCAGCAGCACGAACGGCGTGTTCGAGTACACAGCGGACCATCGCCTGCGGCACGCCGAGGACGGAAAATACCTGTCGCGAGGAGGCTATGACGCCTCGGTATCGGTCGCGTCGTCGGCCAATGACAACTCGACCAAATGGAACGTGACGGATGACCACCAACGTCCATTGGATGCGTTTTCGATCGGAACGCCGCCGTCGTATGGTGGAAACATGCTGATCAATCCTGTCGATGGGGCCCCGTGGAATCACCTCTACGTGCCGAAGGTTGCCCAGCCAGCGTCGATGCAAACCTATGTGGGCGATTCAGGCAACGACAGCAACAACACCAACGTGCGACACTTCATTTACGGCGACGACGGCCGCTTTCACGATGCCCACAATGCGGGCCGCACACTGGGCGTGGATAGCTCCGGAAATCTCGTCCTGGGCGCGCGGCCCTCGGATCCCGCTTCGCTCAACGGCGTATTCCGCTATGACAATGGCCGGTTGATTCATGCGGAAGGCAACAAGTACCTTACGCGCGGGGGGAACCAGTCGGCGCTCTCGGTGAGCGCCGACGACGAGGGGGACTACTCGAAATGGACGATGAAGGACGATAACGGTATCCGCGTAACGCCTCCTTCGGTCACGCTCAACGATTTCGGCATGTATCCCGCCGCGAGCGCAAACAAGTTCTACCGTTTCAATCAGGACCCGGACAGCGCACTGCCGGCAGGAACGAACCGGTTCGTGACCCAGGTGCCGGGAATCGATGGGCGCGAAACGTGGGACGGCAATGAAAACAGCATCCAGGATCCGGGCAAGGCGTCGGAATGGCTTAACAGGACGCATTCGGCATTGCTGTTTCGCGACGGGTATTACGCAGTACCTGCCGGTGCGGACGCGCTGGAGATCCGTCGGCTCGACGGAGCGAAAGTGGGAAGCCTGCAGCGCGACGCGGCTACTAAAAATGTGACATGGAAAGCGGAGCCCGCGGCGCCACACTCGACGTACAAGGTGCCCGCCGCGATCTGGGACTGGGTGCGGCGCGACGAGGCGTTGGTCAATCAGTCCGCCAACGCATCACAAGCGGGCTAACGGCAACAGGCTAACGGCAACAGGGCGGACGGCTGGCCAGCCGTCCGCCCATGTCGCGCCTTCACTGCCCGAGAGGCTTCAGCACCGTGAGCTTGTTGGTCACCGACTTCACGCCGGGCACGGCCTTCGCCACGGTCGCCACAGTGTCGATCTGCGACTGTTCCTCGACCGTGCCGTTGAGCGTCACGGCGCCGTCGCGCGCCACAATGCTGATGTTCCCCGCATCGATTTCCTTGTGCTTCGCCAGCGCGGCGTACACCTTGCGGCTGAGCGCGCGATTGGCCTTTCTCACCTCTCTGGCCGTGGACGCAGCAGGCGCGGCTGGCGCCGCCTGCGCAGCGGACGACACCGCCGCCGATGCTCCCGCCGTCTCGCCACCCTGAGCGCGCACGCCCACCGCCCCGCCCGCCAGCAAGGCCGCAACCGAGGCGGCCACACTCATACGCAGGATTCCTTTTTTATTCATGGCAACGCTCCCGTTAGCCGAACCGCGAAATCAGAAAGAGTGGCGAATGCCGAGCATCGCCGCCGTGGTCGAGACGCCAGGCGCAACCGGCGCGCCATAGGTGATCGCCTGGTTCATCGTGCCGTGGTTGTCCACATAGCCCACCTGCGCGTAGAGCAGGGTGCGCTTGGACAAGCCGTATTCCGCACCGACCGCGTATTCGCTCGAATGGTTCGCCGAGACGTTGCGATCCTTAAGATAATAGAACCCGGACGTGACTTTGAAATAAGGCGTGAACTGGTAGCCAAGGCCGCCTGAAATCATTTCGTAGTTGCCATGCTGCGTGTTCGCCGGATTCTTGCCGATGCCGTACGAAGCCGACACCGAAAGCGCGTGGAACGTGTACTTGGCGCCCAGGTAGTAGAACCGGTTGTTGTTGAGCCCGGTGGCCGGGGCGTTGGCCGGCAGGTTCGTATCGTGGCCGTTGTAATAGACGGCGGCCAGATTCAGGCCATAGTTCGAATACTTGAGCACGGCCGATTCGCGCGTGCCACCCTGGAATTGCCCCGGCACGCCGCCCGGCGCATATTCGAGCGCCGCCGAAGCACCGTAGAACTTCGGCGATTGATAGACGATGGCATTGCTGTCGTACAGCGCGCCGTACGGCACGTTGGTGCTCGTGCCGGGCCATCCCGACGCCTGGCTCAGCCCGAGCCACGCGCTCAGGATACTGCCGAAGTACTGCGCGTTGCGTACATCGGTGTCCGCCATCGCGTAGATCATCGGGGTGTATTGCCGGCCCGCGTCGATCGAGCCGAACGGCCCCGAAACGCCGATAGTCGTCTGCTGGTTGAACACGGCCGTGGCGCCCGGGGTATCCGCGAGGCCGAGCTTGCCGGTGGTGCTGTTGAACACGCCTTGCAGCCGGAAATTGACCTTGTAGCCGCCGCCGATGTCCTCGCTCCCCTTGATGCCCCAGAAGCTGGCATAGATGCCTGCGTCCTTCAACGCGAACACGTGGCCCAGATTCTTCGCATTCGGCGCGAACGAGGCCGCCGAAGTGCTCTGATACAACAACCCCGTATCGATGGCGCCAAACAGCGTCACCGACGATTGCGCGTGTGCCGCGCCGGCCGTAACCGCGAGTGCGGCCACGACGCTCAACTTCCGTTTCATGCTCTCTCCTCCAAACTATTGTCAAGGCCGCCTGGTGCTGCTGGTTGCTTGCGGCCCGCTGTCTTCCTCTTATCAACGGCTTTTCTTCTTGTTGTCTTGCTACTTGCTGCCTGCCGTGGCTTGTCCTGCCACCGCGTTCACACGTCGCGCTGACGCGCGAGATCGCCCGCGTAGCGGCGCTTGCCGAGCGCGAACAGCAGCGCCGACGCGAGTGCCGCGAACGGAATCCATTGCAGCGCCATATGCAGACCCATGCGATCGGCGATCAACCCCACGATGACCGGGCCGGCGGCCAGGCCGAGCAGATTGTTGGCGAGCGACCAGAGCGCCATGGCCGTGGCGTGAATCGAAGGCGCCGTAAGTTCGGCCACCAGCGCGCCGGTCGGCCCGCACACGCCCGAGGCCATCAACATGCCAACGCCGATCAGCACGAGTTGCAGCGGCCCCGGCGGCAGGTGAAACGCGCTGGCAAACGCCGCGAATACCAGTACGCAATAAGTGATGGCCATGGTCCATTTGCGGGTCCCGTTGAGACGGCTCACGCGATCGGTCAGTATTCCGCACACGATCATACCGACGCCCGAGATCAGCACGAAGCCGGCCGCCAGCACGCTCGCGCGGTCGAGCCGCATCGCATAGGTGCGCACGAGATAGCTCGGCAGCCACGCGAACATAGCGCCCGGCAGGATCAGTTGAATACCGCAGGCCACATACGCGAAGCCGACCGATTTCGAGGTGAACAGCGCCTGCGCGAGACCGCGCGGCGTGAAGCGGGGCCGCGCCGCGCTGGCAGCAACACGTGCGCGCTCGGGCGCGAGCCGACGCTCGGTCACGACGATGCGATAGATCACCGAGAGCACGAGGCCGACCACCGCCATGGTCGCGAACGACCAGCGCCAGCCGAAATGCGCGGCCACGATGCCGCTCAACGCCATCCCGAGCATGGAGCCGAATGCGCCGCCCGCGAGGAACGAGCCCGAGAGCGTGGCGCGCAAATGCGCCGGGAACACGCTGAGCACGACCGCGAGGCCTACGCTGCCATAGGCCGCCTCGCCCACGCCCACGAAGAGGCGCGCCGCGAACATCTGCCCGTAGCTGGCCGAGACGGCGCAGCCGAGCGTGGCGATGCTCCACAGCACGGCCATCAGAATCAGGCTGCGCACGCGTCCCCAGCGGTCCGCGAGCAGCGAGAAGGGGAAGGTCAGCAGGCCGACCATCACCGAAACGATACTGCTCAGCGATCCTAACTGCGTGTCGGTGAGCATCCACTCGGCTTTGAGCAGCGGAAAAACGGCGTTGAGCACCTGGCGCGACATGTAGTCGGCGAGCAGCAGACCGAAGGTCAGCGCAAAAACACTCCAGGCATAAGCCCGGGATACGGATGGGGCGCCCGCAGGGGCGTCTCCCAGTGCGGCAGTCGCTTGCATTCCCACTTTTGTCTCCATGAATAATTATCACGGTGTCCGGGCGCGAGAACGCGCCCCGGATATACCCTTCTGGCGTGATTTTTTATTTGGTGCTGCAGCGAGAGCGGTGTCGGCCCGCCTTGTCTCGCGTGGTACGGCTCAAACGCCGCGCGACGCCTCCAGCGCGTCTTGCTCCGCACGGCGTATCAGTGCGGCGATCAGATCGTCGGCGCCGGGCCATTCGCCAAAGCCGCTGGCCGGGTTCAGGTGGCCGACGTTGCCGAGATCGACCACCTCGCTGCGCCACGCGCGCGCCAGTTCGAGCACGCGTTCATAGCGAGCGAGCGGGTCGTTGTGGCTCGCCGCCACGATGGACGGGAACGGCAGCGGCACGCGCGGCACCGGCAGCCAGCCGCTCGCGTCGAGTGCTTCGAGCGTCGGATAGCCTTCGGGCATCGCCGCCTCGAAATCGGGCGGCGCCGCCAGCAGCGCGCCCGCAATCGCACGCGGATAACGGCTGGCCCAATGCGCAACCATCACGCAGCCGCCACTATGCGCGACGATGATCACGGGCGCGTCGATGCCCGCGACCACGGCCTCGATGGCCTCGACGCGCGCTGCGCAATCGAGGTCGTCGCGGCCCATCGGCGGCACGGCGGCCACCGGGCGGTTCTGCGCGCGCAGGCGCGCTTCGAGCAGCGTCTGCCAGTGCTGCGCGACGTGGTCACGCAGCCCCGGGACGATGACGATGACAGGTTCGCGGCGCGCCATGATCAAGCCGCCGACTTCACGAGGCCCAGACCCGCGGGCTTGTGGTTCGGCAGATAGCCGTTGGCGGCCAGCGTTTCATCGGCGTCCTTGTAGAACGTGCCGATGCGGTAGATCTCGCGCGCTTCCTTGCCCGACGCGATCTCGCGGCCCAGCTCGCGCGCCACGCGCACGCATTGCTCGATCTGCTGCACCGAGGTCATGCGGTTGCCGTGCTGGTCGATGATCGTGTCCTCGATGCCGCAGCGCGGATGCAGGCCCATCGCCATCGCCATCATGTTGAACGGCAGCACGTTCTTGAGCAGCGACTCCGCCGTGAACGTGCAGCCCTGCGGGGCGCGGTGCACGAAGTTGAAGAAGTTGAACGGGTTCGGGCCGTCGAAGCCGCCGCCGATGCCGATCCACGTGAGGTTCACGGGCCCGAGATAGGCGCCCTTGCGGATCAGGCGTTCGAGCGTTTCCAGCGCATGAATGCCGGTCAGCTGGAAGTGCGCCTGGATGCCCGACGCATGCAGGCGGCGCAGATGCTCCTCGAGCCACTGCGGGCCGGCCGGCACGGTCATTTCGCTATACGCAGCCTGGAGCGCCGGGTTCGCCAGCGAGGTGCCCGCCAGATACTCGGGGTAGAGCAGCTCCATGATGTTCATCTGCGTGGTGTTGATCGCCACGGTCACCTGGTCGGGCTTCGGCTCGAGTTCCGCGAGCATGTGGCGCGTGTCGTCCGAGAGCCACTTCGCGGCCTGGCCGTCGTCTTCCGGCGCGAACGAAATCGAGCCGCCCACCTGGATGATCATGTCCGGCACCGCCGCGCGCACGCCGGCGATCAGTTCGTTGAACTTGGACAGGCGCTTGGAGCCCTTGCCGTCCAGTTCGCGCACGTGCAGGTGCAGCACCGTGGCGCCCGCGTTGTAGCAGTCCACGGCCTTCTGGATCTGCTCTTCCATCGTGACGGGAATGTCCTCGGGAAAGTCTTCGGGCATCCATTCGGGGCCATACGGCGCAACCGTGATGACAACCTTCTCCATGTTCTCGGGGTGCAGCGAATTGTCGAGAAACTGCATGTCTTCCTCCAGTATTGTGTTTTGACGTCGTGCAGGGGGCGGGCGGTCAGTAGCCGATCAATACGGCACGTCGCCGATGATGCCCGCGCGTTCCATCTTGCGGTGGCATGGCGGGTAGTCCATGACCGCGTAGTGCTGCGTGCTGCGGTTGTCCCAGATCGCCACGCTGCCCGGCTGCCAGCGCCAGCGCACCTGGTACTCGGGGATGTACGCCTGGCTGATGAGGTAGTGCAGCAGTTGTCCCGCGCCCGGGTTGCCGTCCTGGCCGAAGCGCACGCGCGCAGGGGTGTGGTAATTCACGAAGTGCGTGGTGAAGCCGTTCACGAACAGCACCTTCTCGCCCGTTTCCGGGTGCGTGCGAACGACCGGGTGTTCGGCGTCCGGGTACTGCGCCTTCAGCGCGAGGCGCTTTTCGATCGGCATCACGGCGCCAAAGCTCGCCTGGATGCTGTGGCTCGCGCGCAGATCGGCGATTTGTTCCTTGACGTGCTGCGGCAGGTTCTCGTACGCGAGCACCATGTTGGCCCACATGGTGTCGCCGCCCACCGGCGGGCATTCCACGCAGTGCAGCACCGCGCCCATCGGCGGCGCGGCGCGCCACGTGGCGTCGGTGTGCCACGCGTTTTCGTAACGGTCGTTGGGCTGCTCGGGCGTCTTGTAGATCTGCACGAGACCCGGGTAATCGGGGTGGCTGCCCGCCACCGGATGGTCCTCAAGGTTTCCGAATCGTCTGGCGAAAGCCACATGGTCGGCGCGCGTGAGTTGCTGGTCGCGCAGGAACAGCACCTTGTGCTTGAGCAGCGCCGCCTTGATCTCTCCGAACAGCGCGTCGTCGCGCACCGCATCGCCCAGACGCACGCCCACCAGTTCCGCGCCAATCGCACAGGTCAGTTGTTCGATTCTCATGATGGGGCCTCAGATCGTGAAGACGGAAGAACCCGTCGTCTTGCGTGCTTCGATATCGCGGTGCGCCTGCACGGCGTCCTGCAATGCGTAGCGCTGGTTAATCTCGATCTTGATGCGCCCCGCCGCAACGTGGCCGAAGATCTCGTCGGCAAGCGCGGTCTTCTCGGCCGGGTCGGCGATATAGTCGGCCAGCGCGGGGCGCGTGACGTAGAGCGAGCCCTTCATCGCGAGGATTTGCGGCTCGAACGCGGGCGCCTTGCCCGAAGCCGTGCCCACACACACGAGCAGGCCACGGCGCTTGAGCGAGTCGAGCGACGCCGCGAAGGTGTCCTGGCCAACGCTGTCGTAGACCACGGAAACGCCCACGCCATCGGTCAGTTCGCGCACACGTTTCGCAACGTCTTCGCTGCGATAGAGGATCACGTGATCGCAGCCGTGCGCGCGGGCCACCGCGGCTTTCTCCTCGGTCGACACCGTGCCGATCACCTTCAACCCCAGCAGCTTCGCCCACTGGCACAGGATCAGGCCCACGCCGCCCGCCGCCGCGTGCACGAGAATCGTCTCGCCCGCTTGCAGCGGCCAGATGCGGCGCATGAGGTACGCCGAGGTGAGGCCGCGCATGGTCATGGCCGCCGCCGTTTCGCAGGCGATGGCGTCGGGCAGCTTGATGAGCGGCGCGGCCGGAATCAGCCGCTCGGTGCTATACGCGCCCAGCGTGTTGATAAAGCCGGTGTAGGTGACGCGGTCGCCGGGCACGACGTTGGTCACGCCCGCGCCCACCGCCTCCACCACGCCCGCCGCTTCCACGCCCATGCCTGCCGGCAGCGGGACGGGATAGAGGCCGCAGCGGAAATACGTGTCCGCGAAATTCAGGCCGACCGCTTCGTGCCGCAGCCGCACTTCGCCCGGACCGGGCTCGCCCACGTTGACTTCTTCCCAACGCATTACTTCCGGTGCGCCGGTCTCGTGGAACCTGATCGCATGTGCCATCTTCTGTCTCCTGGTTGGTCCTGCTTGCTGCTCGTTCCGGTCGATAGGCCGTCGCGGCGCTCGTACTGGCGCACGCACACAGCTATCGTGACTGAATCCATCGTAGGACGCGGTGTTGCGCCGCGCGCCCTCCTTCCAGGAGGGGGAGCCCGCCTACCCCCACTCATTTCGCCCGTTTACCGGGTTATCACTGAGGGATTCGCCGGGTACTCGACACGCTGCAGTCACGCTATTGCCGCGTTGTTATCGAATTGTCAGTCAGCGCGCCATCGTGCATATAATCGTCCGACCGATACCCGACATTGCGCGCCGCGCGGCCTATTCCGACTCACCCGATGACCTTTGCGAACCGCGGCGCACCGCCCCCGTTTTCCGAACTCACGCTCAAGACCACGCCCCCGCGCGCGCCGCGCCACCTGCTCGCGCGCGAGCGGCTGAATCTCGATAGCGAACCCTTGCGCAATCAGCCCGCGATCGTCGTGCAGGCGCCGCCCGGCTTCGGCAAAACGCTGTTGCTCGCGCAATGGCGGCGCGAGCATCTCGCGCGCGGCGCGGCCGTCGCATGGGTGTCCGCCGATGCGCACGACGACCCGCAGCGCTTTTTGCATAGCCTCGTGCTCGCCGTGCGCGTGGGCGGCGCGCAGCCCGAGTTCGGGCACACGCTGCTCGACAGCCCCTTTGCCGCGCCCGACGCCAACGAAGGCCTGACTGCGTGGCTTGCCGAGGTCGCGCAGTCCGCGCTCGATCTGGTGCTGATCGTCGATGAAGCAGAGCGGCTCTCGCCGGTCGGCAGCGCGGCGCTGCTTTATCTGCTGTACAACGCGCCCGCGAATTTGCGCATCGTCGTGGCCGCGCGCAGCGGCTTCGAAACCGCCGTCGACGACTTGCGCGCCTATGGGCAATGCGTCTGCCTCGGCCCCGAGGCGCTGCGCTTTCGGCTCGACGAAACGCTCGCGCTCGTGCGCCGGCGCTTTGGCGAGCGCGTGGACACCGACAGTTGCGCGCGCCTGCACGAGATCACCGACGGCTGGCCGCTCGGCCTGCAGCTCGCGCTCGCCGCGATGGAAAAGAGCGGCGACCCGCGCGGCGTCATCGACGCCATGCAGGGGCAGCCCGGCGTCGAAGGCGAGCATCTGGTGAGCAGCCTGCTTGCGCGGCTCGCGCCCGAGGACCTCGCGTTCCTCACACGGCTCGCGCTCGTCGACATGCTGCATCCCGACCTGTGCCGCGCGCTGCTCGACAGCCCCGACGCCCCGGCGCAATTCGCGCGGCTCATGCGCGATACGCCCATCTTCATGGCCAGCGACGGCAGCGAGTGGTGCCGCCTGCACACGCTCGCGCGCGCGGCGCTTGGCGCGCGTCTGGCCGAGTTGCCGCCCGACGAGCTCGCCGGCCTGCACCGGCGCGCGATGCGCTGGCTCGCCGATCACGGCATCCACGAAGAAGCGGCGCGCCACGCGCACGCGGCCGGTGAGCGCGAAGTGGCATACGAACTCGCGGGACGCTCGCTCTACGGCGCGGTCATGCAGGGGCGGCTCGCCACCGCGCTCGAATGGCTCGAACTGCTGCCCGCCGAGGAGCTCGACCGCCAGCCCGATTTGCGCCTCGCGGCGGCCTGGGCGCTTGCGCTCAGCGAGCGCCACGCCGAGGCGAGGCAACTCGTGGCGCCGTTGGCCGAAGCGCCCGATTGCACGTCCGAGCGGCGCTACGAATGCGCGCTCATCCTGAGCATCGCGGCCTATTACGCCGACGAGCCCGACCGCTTCCTCGCGCTGCTTGCACCGTGGCGCGAGCCGCCGCCGCTTGCCGAGCCGCGCCGGCTCCAGACGCACGCGAACCGCCTCGCGCTGGCGGAGCTGCTGCAGGGCGAACCCGCCAACGCGCGCCGCCATCTGCAACTCGCGCCGCGCGGCGACTTCGGCAAGGCGCACCGCTACGCCGCCTACTGGGGCGAGTTCCTGAGCGGCCTGAGCTATCTGAACGAAGGCCAGGCCGTGCTCGCCGAAACCGTGCTGCGCCGCGCGCTCACGAGCGCCGAGGCCGAACTGGGCCGCCGCCATCCGCTGCCGTGCATGCTCGCGGCGGTGCTCGCGGCCGCGCTCTTCGAGCGCGACTTCGTTGACGAAGCCGATGCGCTGCTCGCGAACCGGCTCGACGTGCTCGAACGCTCCGGCACCGCCGAGACTTCGCTGATCGCCTATGTATGCGCGGCGCGCGTGGCCCAGGCCCAAGGCGTGGAGCGGCGTGCGCTCGACCTGCTCGATGCGATGCACGCCGCCGGCACCGCTCGCGGGTTGCCGCGCCTGTCCATCGCGAGCCTTGCGGAGCGCGTGCGTGTCCACGCCGGGCGCGGACACGCTCAAACCTGCCGCGAGTTGAGCGCGCAACTCGACGCCCTCATCGAACAATCGCAAACATCCGAACCCACGTGGCGCGGCCCGCTCTGGCGCCGCGACGTAGCGCGGCGCCAGGCCATGACGCATGCATACACCGCGCTGGCCCAGCAGGACTGGCCGCGCGCGCTCGAGTGCCTGAACCGCGCGCAAGCGCTCGCCGACGCCATGAAGCTCGGGCGCGAGCGCATCGAGATCATGGGGCTGCGCGCACTCGCGACCAAAGGCAACGGCGAGGACGGCTTGCCGCTGCTGCACGAAGCGATCGGCCTGACCGGCACCTATGGCCTCGTGCGCGTTCTCGACCACGCCCATCCGGCGCTGGCCGACTGGACCCGCGAGGTCGCCACGCAAGGCAGCGGCGAGCCCGCCGCACTCGCGTCGGCAACGCTCGCGCAAACGGCCCAGCCCGGCGGTGCGCCCCGTCGCGCGCAAGCCGCGCCGCGCGCGGTGCCGAGCACGGTGCTCACGCCCAAGGAGCGCGAGGTGCTCGAACTGCTCGCGCGCAATCTCTCCAACAAGGAGATCGCGCAGGCAATCGGCGTGGGCGAAGTCACCGCCAAGTGGCATGTGAAAAACCTGTTCGGCAAGCTGAGCGCGAGTTCGCGCAAGCATGCCGTGCTGCGCGCTCAATTACTGGGGTTGCTGGAAAGCGGCGAGTGAAACGATCGAGCGGAACCCGCCACGCCCGGACCCGCGCCTGCAACGGCGCCGGCATAGGACCCCATTGTGTGAATTGCACCGCCCGCGTGCTTGACCGTGCGCGCCACGACCTGACGCGCGACGACATGCGCGCGCTCATGGTTATTCCGCACAGACGAAGCGCGCGTGCGCCGCTATGCTCGGCAAGTTCCGCCGTGTTTTGTCCGTTTTTCTTGTGACTCCATGCCCATCCTGGTTCGCAGCGCCTCCCTGACCAAGTATTCGGAAATTGCCCATCAAGCGGGCATCGATCCGGTGCGTGCGCTGCGCGAAGCGGGGCTCGATCTGTCGTGTCTCACGACACCGGACCTGCGCATTCCCGAGGCCAGCCTCGCGCGCGTGTTCGAAGTCTCGCTCGCGGGCTGCTCCGGGCGCGCCGAGTCCCGTACGCTTGGCGCGCGCATTGGCGAGGCGTGGCGGCTTTCCGATTTCGGCTCGCTCAGTCTTTTGCTGCAACATCAGCCCACGCTGCGCGAGGCGCTCGCGCGCGTCGAGCCCTACCGGCATCTGCTGAGCGATTCGGTATCGGTTCACCTGGAGGAAATCGACGACACCGCGGTGCTGCACGTCGCGCTCGTGACCGCGCGCCCCGATCCTGGGCCGGAGATCGTCGAATTGACCGTAGGCGCGGTGCTGAGTCTCGTGCGCGCCATGCTCGGCGCGCAGTACGCGCCGCGCGCCGTGCATTTCTTGCATGCCGCGCCCACGCGGCTCGAAGTGCACCGGCGTTTCTTTGGAGCGCGAATCGAATTCGACAGCGAATTCGACGGCATCGTGCTGGCCCGCCAGGATCTCGACCGCGCGAGCCCCCTCGCTGACGCCTCGCTCGCGCGCTATGCACAGGAACTGCTCGATTTGCAGCCACGCTATGGCGAGGCATCGCTCGCCAACAACGTGCGCCGCACAATCCATCTGCTGCTGCCGCGCGGCGCGGGCACGATCGAACCCGTGAGCGAGCGCCTCGGCCTCTCGCCGCGCACGCTGCAGCGCCAGCTCGAACAACGCGGCGAGCGGTTCTCGGCGCTCGTGAACGAAGTGCGCGCGTCGCTGGCGGCGCGATATCTGGCGCAGCCGCGCCATTCGATATCCGATATCAGCGACCGGCTGGGGTTTTCCGAGCCGAGTGCGTTTTCGCGGTGGTTCAGTGCGGAATTCGGGCAGCCGCCCAGCCGCTGGCGCGCGGCGAATTTCGGCGCGCGCCTGGAAAAACCGGAAGGCGACCGACACTGAGCGCGCCGGGCCGACGCGTTCTGCGAAGGATTTCGCTCAGGCCTGCTCGACCTCGACCATCAACTTCCCGTCAACCGTCCTCACCGGCAGTACGCTCAGACATAATCCCCCCGCCCCCGGCATACACCCGGTACGCAGATCGAAGCGCAATCCGTGCGCCGGGCAGGTGATCAGGTTGCCTTCGAGACGCCCACTCGCCAGCGACGCACCGTTGTGCGGACAACTATTCTCGACGGCGTGCAGGCTGCCTTCCACATTGAAGACCACCACACTGCGCCCATCGATGAAGGCGAGCTTGCGCTGCCCGGGCACCAAGCTGTCCGCCGCGCCAAGGTCGACTTCACGCTTCATGATCATGCACCTGAGTCAGATCCGCCGCGTGCAGCATCGCTTCGATCAACACCTGCGGCGGCTGCGCGCCGCTCAACGCATAGCGGCCGTCGAACACGAAATAAGGCACGCCATCGACGCGGTTCAACTCGCCGCGCGCACGCGGCGCCGATGCCGAAGCCGCATCGTCCACGCCGCACGCGCGCGCGATGCGCGAGAGCGTGGCCGCATCGCCAATGTCCTCGCCATCGATGAAATATGCGGTAAAGAGACGTTCTACGAGCTCAGCTTGCATACCGCGATCACGCTCGCCGTCCGATCCGGTTGTGCGCGCAACCAGCGCATGAGCCGCCGCCGTGTTCGGCAACACGCGGATGCGTTCGAACGCGAGCTCGACGCCCGCAGCGCGCGCGGCTTCCCGCACCTGCGCACGCCGCTGCGCAACGGCCTGCGCGCTGCCTAGGCGCGCCAGATAGAACGCTTCATAAGGCAGGCCGCCCACCGGCGTATGCGGCAGCAGTTCGACCGAGTGCCACGCGACTTGCACGCTCACGTGCGGCCAGCGCGCTTCGAGCGCCGCAATCGCGGCTTCGAGATTGCGCTTGCCGATCAGGCACCACGGGCAAACGAAGTCGAAATAAAAATCGACGTGCAGCACGCGGTTGGGCGACACAGGAGAAAGCGGTTGATTCATCGATACAGGTTCCACAGCAGGATCATTGAGGCGCGGACGCCGGATGGCGGCTGCGCACGGCTTGCAGTCCCGCGCCATAGCGGCGCTTGCCGAGCACGAACGCGAAGGCCGCCACCAGCGCCACGAGCGGCGCGGCCTGCAATGCGCCGAGCAAGCCGATGCGGTCCGCGATAAAGCCGACGACGAGCGGCCCCGGCGCAAGCCCGACCAGGTTATTCACGAGCGTGAGCGTGGCGAACGCGGGCGAATGGATCGACTCGTGGGTGAGATTGGCGACCATCGCGCCGGCCGGCCCCGAGGTGCCGGCTACCACGAAGATGCCCGCGCCGAGCAAGACCAGTTGCAGCGGGCCCGGACTCATGTGAAAGCCGCCGCCGAGCAGCGCGAACGACAGCAGCGAAAACGCGATCGCCATCGTCCACTTGCGCCCGGGCGCGTGCCGGCTGACGCGGTCGGTGACGACGCCGCACACGATCATGCCGGTCCCGCCGAGCAGCACGAACACGGCAGCCGCCACCGCCGCGCGGTCGGGCGGCAGGCCGTAGTAGCGGTTCAGGAAGCTCGGCAGCCACGCGATCACGGCGCCCATGATGAAAAGCTGCAGGGCGCTGCCGAGATAGGCGCAATTCACCGAGACCGTGGAGAAGAGGCCCGCGAGCACGCTGCGCAGGCTTGGCCGCCCGGCTTTCCTGGCTTCGTGCGCCGCGCCCTGAACGGGCACCTGCGCGCCGCGGTTGCGCGCGATGCGCGCTTCGGTAACGACAAGGCGAAACGCGAGCACCAGCACGAAGCCAAAGCCCGCCATCATGCCGAACGCGGCGCGCCAGCCCAGATGCACCGCGAGCACGCCGCCCGCCGCCATGCCCAGCACCGAGCCGAACGCGCCGCCGGCCATGAACGCGCCGGTGAGCGTGGAGCGCAGGCGCGCCGGAAAGATGCTGATGATCAGCGCAACGCCAACGCTCCCATACGCCGCCTCGCCCACGCCCACGAACGCGCGCGCCAGAAGCATCTGCCCATAGCTGGCCGCGGCGGCGCAGCCGAGCGTGGCGAGGCTCCACAGCGCCGCCATCAGCACGATGCTCCGCACCCGGCCCCAGCGGTCGGCGACCACCGAGAGCGGAAACGTCAGCACGCCCACCATCAGCGCGACGATACTGCTCAACGAGCCCAGACGCGTATCGGAGAGCCCCCATGTGGCCTTCAGGAGCGGAAAGACCGCGTTGAGCACCTGGCGCGACATATAGTCGGACAGCAGCAGCGCGAAGGTCAGCGCGAACACGACCCACGCATAGGCGCGCGGGGATGAATCGGCGGCGTCTTGCGCGGGCAGGCCGGCCTCGATGGGATGCGTATGCAACGTTGTCTCCTGCAATATTTGCTTTTTCTGTCGCTGCGGCTTATGGCGTGCCGCTAGTGACTTCTATGCCACCGAGGCCGAAGGCCGCCTCCAGATCGCGCCAGTCGTCTTCGCGCAGATAGCGCTGCGCGGCCGGCACGATCACGCCTTCCTTGCGGCCGAAGTATTCCCAGACGAACTGGGCATAGCCGCTCAGAGCATCTTCGACGTTCGCGGCCCCGGCGGCAACGGCGCGCTCGAGCTCCGCGAACAGCGCCGCGCCGCGCTGATGCTGCCGCTCGAGTTCGCCAAGCTCGGCGTCGACCACGCTCGTACGGCCGCTCAGCAGCGAAGAAAGCCGGCACGCATCGCCGGAGCCCAAGCGCGGGATCCGCAAGGCGTCGAGCCCGCGAGGGTCCATGTCGGGACGGGCCAGCCCAATATGGGCCAGCCCGGAATGGGCCAACCGCTCGCACAACGCGGCGGCTGTGGCGCGATGGAGGCGATAGAGCGCCGCCACCACGCGCACCGCCGCCGGAGCGCGCCGCACGACGCAATGGAGCACCGGCACGTCCGACGCGGCGGTGGCCTGCGACGCCACGCAAACGAGATCGCAGCCCCGCGCGCTCGCGGTGCTCGCAAGCTGCGCGGCGGGACTGGCCATGCGCATCGACTCGCAGGGCACGCCCAGCGCACGCGCGGCCGCCTCGGCCTTCACGATGACCATCTCCCGCACGCAGTCGTCGAATCGACGCCCGGCCGCCGGACGCCCGGTCGCTGCGCACTCCACCGCGTGCGCGCCGTCCTGCTGCGCGAGCGCCAGCGAATCCGCCCGGTAAGCGAACGTGATGCGCGCGCCCACCGAGCGCGCCAGCGCAACCGCCTGGGCCACCGTGTCGATGCCGGCATCGGAATCGTCCACGGGAACAAGAAAATGACGATACATGGGCTTCCACTCACACAAATCCAGCGGGCGCGGCGGGCGGGGCCAACCCAGGCCGCGCCGCTCCCGTCATGAAAACGATGATAGTGGCGCGGCGCGCAAGCGCCCCCCTCGGAGCGGAGGGGCTGGCAAGACACGGGCGCGCGCGAGGGGGCGCAAGGAGGGGCGAAGCGCAGAGCTAAACACACGAGGGCGCACACGAGGGCGCAAGAGGGGCTTGACGCAGCCCGCCTGTCCAGCCGATGCTTTCATGTCGCACCTATGTCGCACCCCCGCGCCGGCCAGCCCGCAAAAGCTGCCCGGGCGATTCGACCCCGCCTGCCAGATGCCCTCCTCCGTGTCCCCGTCCGCGCCGCCTTCCATGTCCTCGCCATCCTCGAGCACCCCGGACGCCGGGCGCGCCGCCAGCGAGTTCGTCCTGAAGACCGTCGCGCCGCGCGAGCCCGCGCACCTGTTCACGCGCGCGCGGCTGGGCGCAGCTAACGCGGGCTTGCGCGAGTGCCAGGCCGTGCTCGTGCAGGCACCCGCGGGGTTCGGCAAGACCTCGCTGCTGGCGCTCTGGCGGCGCGAATACCTGTCCCAGGGCACCGCCGTCGCCTGGTTTTCCGCCGATGAGCGCGACGAGGCGCAGCGTCTCGTGCCCGGGCTCGTGCAGGCGGTGCGCACGGCCTGCGCACGCCCGGCTTTCGCGCGCCATCTGACCGAAGGCGCAGCGGGCGCCGCTCACGAGCTGGAAGGCGTGACGGCCTGGCTCGCGGAAGTCGCGCAGCTCTCGTTCGAGCTGGTGCTGATCGTCGACGAAGCGGAACGGCTGCCCGCCTCCGGCGTGCGCGCGCTCGTCTACATCCTGCATAACGCGCCGCCGAACCTGCGCATTGCGGTGGCGGCGCGGCACGGCCTGGACGCGCCGCTCGCCGATCTGCTCGCCTACGGCCAGTGCGCGCGCGTGGACGCCGACGCGCTGCGCCTGCGCATCGACGAAACCATCGCGCTCGCGGCCGCGCGCTTCGGCGAGCGCATGGACGCCGACGCCGGCGCGCGGCTCTTCGAACTTTGCGAAGGCTGGCCGCTGGGCCTGCAACTGGCGCTGGCCGCGATGGAGCGCGCGAGCGACCCGCGCCAGATCGTCGAGCCGCTCGAGGGCGCGTCCGGCGAGCTGCGCGAGCGCCTGCTGCACGCGCTGATCGCCCGGCTCGCGCCCGCCGATGTGGACTTTCTCACGCGCATCAGCGTGGTCGACACGCTCCATCCGGCGCTCTGCGCCGCGCTGACCGGCGATCCGGAAGCGGCTGGGCAACTCGCGCGGCTCGCACGCGACACGCCGATGTTCACGGCCGCGGACGGCAATGAATGGCTCCAGCTTCACGCGCTCGTGCGCGACGTGCTGCGCGCGCGGCTCGCGCAATGGCCTGCGCCGGAGCAAACGGAATTGCACGCGCGCGCGGCCGCCTGGCTCGCGGCGCAAGGTATGGCGGAGCCAGCCGCGCGCCATGCGCATGCGGCGGGGCAGCACCAGCTGGCGTTCGAACTCGCCGAGCGCAGCCTGCTCGACGCGGTGCGCCAGGGCCATCTGCCCGCCATGCTGAAGTGGCTCGAACTGCTGCCCGAGGCGGAACTCGAAGCACGTCCGCGCCTGCGTCTTGCGGCTGCCTGGGCGCTCGCGCTCGGCGAGCGCCATTCCGAGGCCGCGCGGCAGATCGAACGCGTGCTCGCGGGTCCGAACGCCGCCAACGACGCCGAACTGCGCTACGAATGCGCGTTGATCCAGAGCGCCGCCGCCGTATTCGCCGACGACATCGACCGCTGCGTCGCCCTGTTCGAGCCGTGGGTGGACGCCGCGCCCAGCACGCGTCCGTGGCTCGCACAGGTGCACGCGAACCGGCTGGGCATGCGGGCGCTCGCGCTGGGCGAGCCCGCCCAGGCGCGGCAGTTCCAGCAGCGCGTGCCGGCGCAGGCGCCAGGCCAGACGCAAAACCCCGCTCAGCCAGGCTACGTCGCGCGCTGGGGCGCATTCGTGGTCGGCTTCAGCTACTTCCACGAGGGCCAGCTTCAGCTGGCCGAAACCGTGCTGATGCCGGCGCTCGCCAGCGCCGACGCGGATCTGGGCCGCCGCCATCCGCTCAGCTGCATGCTGGCCGCGCTCTGCGCGACGCTCGCCTACGAAGCCGACCGGATCGACGAAGCCGCCGCGCTGCTGGCCAACCGGCTCGACGTGCTGGAGCGCAGCGGCACGCCGGACACCGTGATGCTCGCCTGGCGCACCGCGGCGCGCGTGGCGGTGGCGCGCGGCGCCGAACACCGCGCGCTCGACCTGCTCGAATCGCTGCATGCGCTCGGCGTGACGCGACGGCTGCCGCGCCTGTCGATGGCGAGCCTCGCCGAGCAAGTGCGCATGCACGCGAACTGCTACCGCGTGCAGACTTGCGAAGCGCTCGTGCAGCGCATCGACGAACTTGCGCTCGAAGACGCCACAGCGCAACGGCCGCTCTGGCGGCGTCACATCCTGCTGATGCAGGCGCACGCCCACGCGAGCGCCGCCATCGCCGCGCGCCGCTGGCAGCAGGCGCTCGACGCGCTCGGCCAAGCCGCGCAGCTTGCCGACACCATGAAGCGCCGCTGCGAAAGCATCGAAATCATGGCGCTGCGCGCCTACGTGCTGGAGCAAACGGGCGCGGACGGCCGCGCGCTGCTGCTCGAAGCCGTGGACCTCGCGCACACCTTCCATCTCTCCCGCACGCTTTCCGATCTGCACCCGGCCGTGGCCGACTGGGCCCGGCGCACGCTCGAAACATCGCCCGGCGCGCCGGCGCGCAATCCGAACCCGATTACGGCGCCCCGCGTGATCCGCGCCGCGCCGCAAACGCGTGCGGTCTCGGGCGTCATCCTCACCCCCAAGGAGCGCGAAATCCTCGAATTGCTCGCCCGCGCGCTCTCGAACAAGGAAATCGCGCTTGCGTTGGGCGTGGGCGAAGTCACCGTGAAGTGGCATCTGAAGAATCTGTTCGGCAAGCTCGACGCGAGCTCGCGCAAGCACGCCGTGCGCCGCGCGCTCATGCTCGGGCTGCTCGAAGCGGCGGACTAGCGGGCGGCGTGCAAGTTGCGCATGGCATAATCACGCGGTTTTCCATCGCGGCTTCCCCTGCTGTTTCCCCTTGTTTCCTCTCCGCCTGAGCCGCCCGCAACCGAGATTGCAACCCGATTGCAGCCGATCGCACCCGCCTTCGCGGCTTCATGCAGCGACATGTGCAACAACGGAAGCATCGCCGCGCGTCTGCGCGCGGCTGCCCACAGCATCGGCATGCCGCTCTATCTGTACACGTAGTTACCTTCAGGACTCCATCATGCTGAAACTCGGCACGCATCCTGGTTCATTACGCCTCGCAGCAGGCGCGCTCGCACTCGCCGGCGCGCAACTGGCCTGGGCGCACGCGCATCCGACCCATCAGCGGCCACCCGCAGGCTCGACCGTGACGACGGCGCAAAACACCGTCGTGATCGACTTTGACGATGCGCTCGAACCGGCCTTCAGCTCGATCGACGTCACCGATGCTGCAGGCAAGTCGGTTATCCACGGCAAGGCCGCCGTCGATCCGGCCAACGGCAAGCGCATGTCGGTGGCGCTCGACGCGCTCGCTGCGGGCAAATACACGGTCAAGTGGGTCGCCGTGGCCGCCGACGGCCACCGCACCACCGGCCATTACAGCTTCACGGTGAAGTAACGCACGCACTCAAGACACGAAAGTAAGGCGCAAACGTAGCGCCCAGAACGCGGGTATTCGCGCCCCGCTGGATAATGGCGCGACTACCCGCTGCCGCAGCCCCGCACGGCACTTCGGGTTCCTTGTATCTGACAGTGCAACAGGGAGCGCCCATGACCCCATCGGAACAAATCGACGCATTGATCGCCGGCATCACGGACTGGCGCGGTGCGACCTTCGCCGCCGTGCGCCGCGCCATTCTCGAAGCGGACAAGGACATCGTCGAGGAATGGAAGTGGATGGGCAGCCCGGTGTGGTCGCGCGACGGCATCATCGCCGTCGCCAATGCGCATAAGGGCAAGGTGAAGCTCACGTTCCAGTACGGCGCGAGCTTGCCCGACCCCAAAAAGCTGTTCAACGCGGGGCTCGATGGCAACCAGCGGCGCGCGATCGACTTCTTCGAAGGCGACAAGGTCGATGCGCGCGCATTGAAAGCGCTTATTCGCGCGGCAATCGAATTTAATCAAATCAAGAAGACGAAGAAGAAGACCGGCTAGTGGTTTCCACGGAAAACCAGCCGTGTCTTCACCACCTTCGCGACAAAACTGAGGTCACAATGAGTTCATCGATTTCCAGGACGAAATCGTTTTCGACAGTGTTTCTGATCGAGATGTGGGAGCGCTTCGGCTATTACGGCATGGCCGCGCTGCTCGTTCTTTTCATGGTCCAGCGGGTCGGCTTCTCCGAAGAGCATGCGACCCTCACCTGGGGCGCCTTTACCGCGCTCGTGTACGCCTCGCCCGCGATCGGCGGCTGGATTGGCGACCGCGTGCTGGGCGCGCGGCGCTCGATGGTGCTCGGCGCCATCATCCTGCTCGCGGGCTATTTCATGCTGGCGATGCCCGACGACCGGCTCACGCACCTGTACGCTTCGCTCGGCGTGATCGTGGTGGGCAACGGCCTCTTCAAGTCGAACGCCGCCAACCTCGTGCGCCGCATCTACGAAGGCGACGAATCGGGCATCGACGCCGCGTTCACGATCTATTACATGGCGGTCAATATCGGCTCGACGTTCTCGATGCTGCTCACGCCGTGGATCAAGGACCATTGGGGCTGGCATGCCGCGTTCGCCGTCTGCTGCGGCGGCATGGCGCTCGGCATCCTCAACTTCTTCCTGATGCAGCGCACGCTCGCGAAGATCGGCTCCGCGCCCGACAACGAGCCCGTGCAATGGAAGCGCCTCGCCTGCGTGATTGCCGGCGGCATCGCGCTAGGCGCGGCCACGCTCGTCGTGCTCAGGGACAAGCAGCTCGCCGTGGCGTGCGTTTATACCGCGGCCGCGGCCATTCTCGCGATCTTCGCGTGGATGCTCGTTCGCTGCGAACGCCACGAGCGCGCGGGCCTTGCCGCTGCGCTGATCCTCACGCTGCAGGTGATTCTGTTCTTCATCTTCTACCAGCAGATGTCGACCTCGCTCACGCTGTTCGCCGTGCACAACGTCGACCCCGCGTTCAACCTGTTCGGCACCGCGCTCTTTAGCTGGAGCGCAGCGCAATTCCAGGCGCTCAACCCCATCTGGATCATGGTGCTGAGCCCGATTCTCGCGGCGATCTACTCGGGCCTCGCGCGCCGCGGCGGCGACGTGCCGGTTGCGGCCAAGTATGCGCTCGGCTTTGTCGTGGTGGCGGCGGGCTTCTTCGTGTTCGCGGCGAGTGGGCGTTATGCCGTGGACGGCCGTGTTTCTTCGTGGTTCATGGTGGCGGGTTATGGACTTTACTCGCTTGGCGAGTTGCTCGTGAGCGGCCTGGGTCTTGCGATGATCGCGCGCTATGTGCCCGCGCGCATGAGTGGTTTTATGATGGGCGCTTACTTCGTGGCTACGGGTGTGTCGCAATATCTCGGCAGTGTGGTCGCTACCTATGCAAAGATGCCTGAAGGCACGCTCTCGCCGATTGAATCGTTACCGCTTTATCAGAATCTGTTTAATGGCCTTGGTTGGGTTGCGGCGGGTGGTGCGTTGCTCGCCATTCTGTTGCTGCCGCTGATGGGAAGGCTCTCGCGAGCGCATCAGGTGGGCAGTGAGCAGGCTGAGGGGCAGCTTGCGGCGACTGAATGAGGGGGTGGTTCAGGTAGTCGGCAAAGCGATTGCAACCCGTAGCCATGCGGGCCGCGCATGCTGCTTGTTATCAGGCATCGACGGACATCGACTGTTGTGAGGCAACGAGCTTTGGCGGTGGATTGCATTTGCAAATGCAAAGATCATCGCTCAAGGCGGCATGCCGGCCATCCGGTGCGGTCATCACCTGACGTGGGCCGTCGCATTTGATCTTGCCGGTTGTATTGCATGCGGGGCATTGCGCGTCGCCGCCCTCGTGGGCGACGACGCGGCCGAAGAACTGGATCGTTGAAGGCGCGGCGACTACCGTGCCGCTTGCGGTGGTTTTGTCGGCGTTGAGGATCAAATAGCGTTGCATGGATCAGAGAGCATTGCGAAATTCCGAACGTGATGTGTGGCGAACGGCGAGCAGGTGGTCCAGTGTATCGACTGGCATATGGACCTTGATACCTCGTTTGTGCTTAAGCCCGTCGTAGCCCTCAAGCGGATTGCAGTTCGCATTCTTTCATGCCGCCAGGTCACGCCAAAGTGCCAAACACACTCTAGTCAGCCATCAACACAGGCTTGCGATGTTCCTTCTCCAGTTTTCTTGGCAAACTGACCATCACAAGATAGATGCGAACGAGCAGGCCAGCAAGCCAGAGCGACACTGGCATGCCCAAGACCGCCAAAGCGAACAACACACCGTTCGCCCCGAAGTTTGACGACAGTAGCCGACCCAGTATCAGACAGAACGGCGCGATACCGAACACGATACAGGAATAGATCTTCGGAAAGGGTGAGCGCTCTTTATTGAATCGATCGAACAGTGCCATTCCCGCTTGCGTTCGATAACGAAAATCTGATGCGCCTTCTTCGAAGGCCTGTTTGACAAAGGAGGTGCTGGTGATTGTATGCATCACCGCTCTCTTTGACATCCCTGCCCAATACAGCGTCAATGCAATCCCACCAAACAGCCCCGGCAAGCGCAAAAGGGGCGACATTGGCGCGAACACGAAATAGTAGAAATAGGCGAATATGCCAAAGAAGAAATACATGGCAAATGTCGCAATCGATAATATCAGCCCGCATACCCACAGCAGGTTCGAACGGCGGTACATCATCAAAGCAGCGAACGGCAGGAAGAGGCAAATCAGTGTAACCAATAGTCCGATTTTCCATGGCAATCCGGATACTGCAAGATCATCCGCATATGCGGCGTACGACACGCCAGTGCCCAATAAGGGAAATATGAAGTTCGCCGGCGTGGCTTTCTTCGTCATCTCCCAAACCGCGCCTTTCGGTTTGGCCTCGGGCTTCGTCATTGATTGCGATCGTAGCATCAGGGCTCGGTTTCCAGTGGACGCCGTCTCAGGGCACATGCATCGCGGGGTACTGATCATAGTCTTTGGGCATCGACTTTTCCAGATTCGCGATGACGAGAATGCGTGATTCATATTGCATGAATCACAAAGGCATCGCCGCGCGGCATCGCACGATAACCCCCACGCCCCGCCGCCAATCGAGCCAATGAGCAAGCGCGGCTAGGCGCACCTGTGCGAACGTGCGCGATCATACGCACATCGCAGCTCTCATTGCTCCAGCCCATGCAAGCTCACACCGATGCGGCACGCGCCTATACCAGGCGTTTCGACGCGGTCCTCGCCCACATCGACGCGAATCTCGACGGCGACCTCTCCGTCGACACGCTAAGCCGCGTCGCCAACTTTTCGCGGTTCCATTTCCACCGCCAGTTCGCGGCCTACGTGGGCGTGCCGGTCGCGCGCTATGTGCAGTTGATGCGCCTGCGCGGCGCGGCCCGCCGGCTTGCCGCGCACGACGCCTGCACGGTGCTCGAGGCCGCGCTCGATGCGGGCTTCGATAGTCCCGAAGCCTTCAGCCGCGCATTCAAGCGTGCGTTCGGCATGGCGCCGAGCGCGTTCCGGCGGCATCCGAGCTGGCAGATCTGGAGTGCGACCTTTGTCGTCCCCTACCTTTCGAGGAAACTCACTATGGAAGTTCGTATCGTCGATTTTTCTGAAACGCGGGTTGCCGCGCTCGAACACTGCGGGCCGATCGGGCTCGTGAACGAAAGCGTGCGCAAGTTCATCGACTGGCGCAAGCAAAGCGGGCAATCGCCGATCGAAACCAGCCGCACCTTCGGCATCCCGCGCAACAACCCGGACATCACGCCCGCCGACGATTTTCGCTTCGACATTTGCGGCGAAATTCACGAAGCCGTCGCGCCGAATGCCTTCGGCGTGCGCGAACTCGTGATTCCGCGCGGGCGGTGCGCGGTGGTTCGGCATGTCGGTTCGACCGACCATGTGGGCGAGTCCATCTACCCGATCTATCGCGACTGGTTGCCCGCAAGCGGCAAGGAACTGCGCGACCACCCGCTGTTCTTCCACTATTTGAGCGCGTGGCCGGAAACCCCGCAGGATCAGTGGCAAACCGATATTTACGTGCCGCTCGCGTAACAGGCCATCCACCGGACACAGGGGACATCCGTGGTTATTCTGCTTGGGGTATTGCACGTTCTTGTGGCCGTGCTGGTGCTCGCCGCCGTTGCCATCGCGATGGCGGCGAGCGCCCCGCGCGCGCCGCGCAGCGAGGACACGGATGTGTTCGGCTTCGATGCCTTGCGCACGCCGGCAAACGCTGCTTCGGACGAGGATTTGCCGCTGCTGCGCCGCTATCCGGCCAGAGATGGCGAACAGCTCGCCTGGCGGCCTTATGATTCGACCGCGAGCCAGATTCTCGTGTTCGTGCATGGATCATCGGCGCACGGGCGCTCTTACCACCATCTGGCCGCGGCGATTGCCGCTTCCGGCGCTGCCAAGGTCGCGGTGCCGAATCTTCGGGGTCACTATCTGTCCGGCCTCCGCCGGGGCGATATCGACTACGTCGGTCAACTCGAAGACGATATGGCCGACCTGATTGCCGAGTTGCGCAGGCAACATTTTGACGGGCCGATCGTGCTTGGCGGACATTCCAGCGGCGGCGGGTTGGTGATCCGCTTTGCCGGCGGCGCCTACGCGAGGCTGGCATCGCGCTTCCTGCTGTTGAGCCCCGTCATTCCAACATCTGCCACACTCAAGGGCAGGTCGGCGGGCGGCTGGGCGCAAGTCAACCTGCGGCGCATCATTGGCCTGGTCATTTTGAATGCACTGGGGATACGCGGGTTCAACGCGCTACCGGTCATCGAGTTCAACAAGCCCGTGCAGTTCCGTGACGGCTCGGAAACGCTCGCGTATTCCTGGCGCCTCTGCACCTCATACCAACCCCGCACGCGTTACGCCGCCGACGTTCAAAAGCTCGCGGCGCGGGCCGCGGTACTGATTGGCGAGCATGACGAGGCGGTAGACGCGCAGCGTCTGCGGGCGTTATTCGATCAGGCATCCCCGGCCAGCGCGTTCACGATCCTCCCCGACACGAACCACTTCGCGATCTTCACGAATCCCGCCGTACACGCGAAGCTCGCGCAGTGGCTCATGCTGCCGGACGATGCCCGCCCCACGCATTAGTCAACACTATGGACTTCTACACAAGCGCATCAGCCAATGTGCCGTCGTGGAGCCATTTTGCATGCTCAGGCGCGCGCCGGGTCCGGTCCCAGTCTTCCAGCATGTCCCATTTCACGGCGTCCAGCATTGCGGACATCTTCGGCGTACCGGTGTTGGCAGCCAGTTCGAGGCGGTGTCCCGATGGGTCGAAGAAGTAAATGGACTTGAAGATGGTATGGTCGGTCGGGCCGACAACTTCAATGCCATCGGCTTCCAGCTTCGCCTTTGTGGCCATCAGGTCATCGATGCTTTCAACCTCCAGCGCCAGGTGCTGCGTCCAGACCGGTGTATTGGGATCCCGCGACATCGCCGGTTGGGTGGGAAGCTCGAAAAACGCCAGAATGTTGCCGCCTCCCGCATCCAGAAAGATATGCATGTACGGGTCTTTCTCCCGCGTGGACGGCACTTCGTTTTCTGCGATGGCCAGCACGAAACGCATGTTGAGATACTTGCCGTACCAGGCAACGGTTTCCTTCGCATCCTTGCAACGGTACGCTACATGATGGATTTTCTTGATCTGCACGGGTTCCTCCCTCATTCAGTTAAATCAGGTCTACTGACCTATGCGTTCACTCGACGCGAGCCAGCCCCACGTGATCGCCGTGTGGCATTGGCCAGCAGCAGCACGAATAGCGCCGAGCACAACACCGGTACCGATGCCGCCTGAAACAGCGATACATTCGACCAGTTCAGCGCAATCAATTGTCCGCCGACGAGCGGGCCGATTACCGACCCGACGCGGCCGATGCCGAGGCTCCACCCGATACCGGTCGAGCGCAGCGTGGTCGGATAGAAGTGACCCGCGAGCGCGTTGACGGCCGGCTGTCCGCCAACCACACAAAAACCAGCGGCGAACACGACGAGCAGCAGCCACGGCAACGCATGCACGACCGCGCCAATCACGCCAACGAACACGGCAGCCAGGATGAAGCACGCAAACAGCACCCGAACGAAGCCAAAGCGCTCGATGACCCAGCCGAGCAGCAGCGTCCCGATTACGCCACCGGTTTGCAACGCAGTCCCTACGATCACTGCCGTCGACTGGGCATAGCCCGCGTCGCGCATCACGGTCGGCAGCCAGTTCGACAGGAAGTACAAATCGATCAGGTTCATGAAGCTGATCGCCCACAGCAGCAACGTGACCGGCGTGCGGCCCGCGCGGAACAGCTCGGCCACCGGGGCACCGCCGCGGGCTTCGCGCACGGCGAGGCGCGTGCCGCCATCCATCTTCAGTGCCGGATTGAACTTCGCGAGCCACGCGCGCGCGTCGCGATCCCGTCCGTTCAGGACGAGGAACTGTAGCGACTCCGGCAGCGCAATCCACATTACGACGGCGAGCAGGAGCGGCACCACGCCACCAACCCAGAACACGGCGTGCCAGCCGTACGCGGGAATCAGCGCGGCGCTGACGAAACCACCGAGCGCCGCGCCCAGCGTAAAGCCGCACGAGACCAGCATCATTCGCTTGACGCGATGGGCTGCCGTCGCGAACTCGCCGACGAGCGCCATCGCATTCGGCATGATGCAGCCAAGCCCCAGGCCGGTGACGAATCGCAGCACCAGCAATTGGGGGATGGTGGTGGCCAATGGCGTCGCAAGCATCGAGAGCGCGAAGAACAGCGTCGCGCCGACCAGCACCGGGCGACGCCCAACGCGGTCCGCGAGCACCGAGAGACCCAACGCGCCCAGCAGCATGCCAAACAGACTCGCGCTGAAGACCGGCCCGAGTTCTGCCTTCGACACGTGCCAGTCGGCAATCACGCTCGGCGCGACATAGCCCATGGCCTGCGCATCGAACCCGTCGATGACAAGGCACAGACCGCATAACGCGACAAGCAGGAGCTGGAATAACGGGCGGTGCGTTTCGCCAAGTGCGCGCTCGACGTCGATAACGTTTTCAGAAGCCGTCTGGTCAGACATCGGTGTTTCTCCTCGTGAATCGCCAGGACCCGGGGCCTGCGCAGTGCGCCGCGCCATGGGATCGCTTCGGGGTGGATGAAGTTACGAATTATAAAAACGATTACGATTAGAGAAATAAACGTATACCCTGCGGCATCTCCATATTGACTCCGCATCCGGCTGGCGCCTCGGTCAACGCGGAATTCGACCGTGGTTCCGGAGGCCAGATGAGTCAGGAAGTGAGAATGGAAAGGGGGACACAGTGCGAGAGGGAAAGGACGTCAGTCAAAAATTTCACTGTGGGACTGAGCACCGTGCTCAAGGGCAGGTCGGCGGGCAGCGGGCGCACGTTAACCCGCGCGCATGATTGGATTGATCATTCTGAATGCGCTGGGGATTCGCGGGTTCAACGTGCTGCCGGCCAGGCAATCGTGCTAGCGAACGCGCGCGGCCCCGCGCACGCGAACCATCGCATCAACCGCGGCGGCCAACTCCGAGTCGAGCTGGGGCCAGCGGTCCACAGGAATCGCAGCCCCCCCCCCCGGCGCGACCGGTCGCGCAGCGCGCCGGGCAGGCAACCGGCCGGTTGCTCGTTCCCGCCGTAGCGAAACACGCGCGCACGGCCCGGCACGACCTCCTCGACCACATGCACGATTCCCGCATCAAGCCACATGCGCAGGACGGCCCGCACGCTGCGCGCGTCGACCCGCACGCGCGCCGCCAGTTCCGTTGCCGTGCCGCAGATTCCGTCTTGCATCACATCGATTAGCCGTGCTGCTACCTCCCCCCTTTCCCGCATGCTGGTCTCCTTTCAGGAAAGCCTGCCTTGTAGCCGGGATGCAGGCATTGTCGACAAGGTCCCCGGCCAGCGCCCCTCCGTGATCGTATTTTCAATCGGGCGCTCGTGGGACAACGCTAACCCGATTGGCCGCACATTCGTCTCAAAATGGGATGTGTGCCGCGCGCCAACATCGCGAGCAAGCGTTCGAGCATGCAAATGATTTGGAATCCTTTATTTTTTCACGACGACCTCGCCACCGCATGACTTGCGAAGTTCTTGTCCGCTTTATCGGTAGATCGCCACGACAGGGGCATCCCCAACGTGGGCATAACCGCGATACATGCCCTCGGTATTAAGAGTGGCTAACACAACCTGGACATGAAGCCATAGGCCCCGTATCCTAGGGGCATGACAAGACGCAAAATCAGCAACGAAGTGTGGACGACGCTGGAACCATTGATTCCCGTATTCGAACCGTCGCCCAAAGGTGGTCGTCGACGTACGGTCGACGACCGCGCGCCATTGAGCGGCATTCCGTATGTACTGCAAACGGGCATTGCATGGGAGGACCCGCCCCAGGGGCTTGGTTTCGGCAGCGGCATGACATGCTGGCGACGACTGCGGGATTGGCAGAGCGCAGGTGTGTGGGAACGACTGCATCTGGCGATGCTTCGCCGATTGCCAGATACGTTCCCTCGGCAAATCCAGGCATCGTTCGTACGCGTGATACCAACGTTCGAGCCATTTCGTTGTGGGATAGCCCAATTGCCGAACCGTCGCGGCAAGGCGTTTTCTAAGCTTCAAGTAGAGTTTGACTGCCCGGATGCGGTCTTCGTACGAATACATGGACTAGCTCCCAAATAGTCCAAGAATTCCGCCGCACCCCCAAAGCGGACATCTGAAAATGGCTTTGACAGAAATGTCCCCTTTTTATTTCGGCTACTTCCCGTGATCAGATCACGGGAGCGCCGTATCGCCTGCTCGGAGCGTACTAAATATATCGTCAACGCCCTGGCGCTGTCGTAGTCAAACCTTGTAGTCAGACCATCTCGCTGGAAAGGCCGAATGCTTGCATGGTACTCGACCCGACCATTCGTAAAAGCCGCCATGCGAGACCCTGAGCAACCGACACATTGCGCGAGTCGGCCGGACTCCGCGTTGCTCCGCCATCCAGGCATATCTGTGCCCTCTTGTGCTGCTCATTCCATCCTCTCCGGATTTCGTCAGCTTAGCTGATGTGTCCTGGATAACGGTGGAAGGCCAATGTATCGCAGCTCAATGTCTGACCTACACGGTCCCCTGCCGACACTGCGCATGTCAGTCTTCCGTCGCCATCAGAAGCCCACCACATCAGCTTCCATTCCATCTGACATCTCACGCGCGTCTCCTCCAGAACAGCGTCATTAAGAATTCTCCCATCACATCTCGCTATCTTTCACAACCTATCTGTTTGAATGTTTTTTGATATACGAGGCGTGTTGAAATCACTTCAAATAAATAAAGGCCAACTGTCAGCGATGACAGCAACGTGGGAAAGCGCATGTTTTCTAACGAAATTGACAAGAAGACAGTGAGCCCTTATGAAATCAGCGAGGTTACCGATACCCGGCGCGGCCTACCATAGTAGAGAAACCTTTTCTCGTGAGACGGAGAAAATATTTGGTCAAGCGTGGTCGTTTCTTTGCCATAAAAATGAAATCAAAGAGGACAACGCATACGTTGTAAGACAGATCGGCACAGAAGACGTTATCGTCGTGCATCTAGGCAATGAAGAATACGCGGCGTATATCAATATTTGCCCCCATCGCTGCGCGAAGCTTGTAACTGCAGTTGAAGGGAATTGCAAGGGGAGATTCGTTTGTCCATATCACGCTTGGACGTTTAACGTACAGGGGGAATTGATTGTCGTCCCTGCACAAGAGCACTATCTGAAAGACCTGTCGCTGGACGATCACAGACTCGTTGCCGTGAAGTGCGAGTTATGGAATGGGCTGCTTTTTGCAAATCTCGACCGGAACGACTCAAGTTTAGTGGCCGCGCTCGGGAATTTTCCAGAATATTTACGTGACTATAGCCACTCCATTGAAGAAATGGAACTGGTTACCACAGTGATAATGGACGTCGCGGTAAACTGGAAAATCATAGTAGAAAATTACGTCGAAGATTATCATTTTTCATTTGTCCATCCCCAGACACTGAAAGTGTTTGATCACAAGGCGACGCAAACTACGCCGACTGGTGACAATATACTGGTTTACATGCCCTACCGACAGACCAGACCTGCAGGTCCGTGTAAATACCCCTGGGCAACAGATGGTGGATCCCCGCAGGGATTTATCTGGCCGTCGATGACAATCCAGCCAGCGGTGAATCATCTGTCAATTTTTCAGATTGTCCCGCTTGAGCCGGAAAGAACCGTGGTACGCATTCCCGTCTATCAAACGCCAGAGCAAAAACGAAACTGGCCAATGGATATCGACGAATTGACTGTGAATATCCATACGGACATGGAAGAAGATTTCGTTATATGTCGTGAGATGCAGCGAAATACCCACTCCAGTCACTATCGCATCGGGGTGCTTTCACGGCCCCACGAGCTGGGAATCGAACTCTTCGCAAATGTCTGGTGGAAATACATGGGCTAACCACATGACACACAACAAACTGCAGAAAGTGGTGGTACTCACAGGGGGCTCGAGAGGCATTGGCCGGTCAATCGCGCAAGCGTTGTGGAGAGATTTCACAATAGTCAACCTGGACAAGGATGATGCGTCATTTGAATTGGACGGTGTCCAAAGCATGCGCCTCGATGTCTCAGACGAAAACCTCCTCAAGCAGGCGTTCGAAACGATTCGCGCTGAACACGGCATACCCTACGCGCTCGTGAACAATGCCGGCATCAGTGAGCCGGTCAACTTCCGGGATCTATCGCTTGAGTCATGGGAAAGGCAGATAAAAGTGAATCTCACCGCACCGTTCCTGACTTCCCGGGAGTTCTCGAGACTAGAAAGCACCAACGCTTCCGAAACACGAAAGATAATCAATATTGCGTCCGTCAGTGGCATGGTAGGTATGCCACGATATGCGGCGTACAACTGCGCAAAATCGGGGTTAATCGAATTGACCAAGACGCTTGCAGTAGAGCTGGCGCCTGTCATTCATACGTGTGCGATTTGCCCGGGCTATATTCTGACGCCCATGCAGCGAGCAGAATATTCCGAGGATGAACTGATGGCGTGCGCACAGGAGAACCCATCCCGGCGGCTTGGGAGTCCGGATGAAGTAGCAGAACTGGTGAGCTTCATATTGTCAGGGAAAAATAACTATCTTAATGGATCCATTATGGTTATGGATGGTGGTGAAATCGCAGGCGGAATGGCGAGCTGAGTGATGAGAACGGAAGAACTGCCAATTACTGAAGATTTTGCCGGGCATGTCCGGCTTCATGCGCGCACGCCAATCTGTGGTGCCTATTCCATCGAAATGGGCGCCCTCGACTGGTCATGGGAATATCTTTCGTCGATCGTTGGTGACAAGGTTGTCCGGCCAATGGTAAACATGCCGAGGAGTGGAAAATTCCCTGGCAGCTACAGAAACCACGAGACGAGTCTGACTTTTGGAGATTTTGTTGACCTGTCTAGAAGTAATCCCAGTACGCCTTGCTATCTTGCCTATTTGAGGCCGAAAGAACTCCACGCCGAATTGGGCGAAGATGTAGACTTCTCAGCGATTTCTGGTGCGGATGATCATACCGATACTCGCGTATGGCTGGGTTCGCAGGGGACGAATTCCGGGCTCCACTCGGATCTCAAGGACAATGTCTTTGTTCAGATTCACGGCAAAAAACATCTGTGGCTCATCAACCCGAATCAAACCAGAAATGTTTATCCGGAGGATGATAATATTGTAAATAGCGCCATTGATTTTCCGAATCCGGACCTGTCGACGTACAAGAAATTGCGAAGCGTGACGGTTCTGTCGCGTGTTCTCGTCCCCGGAGATTTTGTTTATATTCCCAAGGGCTGGTGGCACTGTCTCGTGTCGCTCGAAGATTCAATATCTTTGAATCACTGGTACGGCAGCCCGGTGGCCGACGAGGAATACATCCGTTTGATCTGGAAGCAAGGGCTAGGTTACGCCTCACGTACATTTCTCGATCTCCTGAGATATGGATTTTTCAGACAAACGCAAAAAAATAATTTCTTTTTTACTCCGCCTCCGAATGGATTGCGCTTATACAATTATCTATTTCGAGGTGGTTTTTCGCTGGCCAATGATCCTGTACGGGAACAATAATTATGAATGCAAATGGAAACGGATATAAAAAACCATATGATCAACTCTTTCAACGAATGGGATCCGTTGGAAGAGGTAATTGTTGGAGACATGTTTGATGCAACTGTTCCCGAATTGGACATCGCGGTTCGCGCAACGATGCCGGAGGATCAGATCAGTTTTTTCGCTGCCAACGCTGGAAAGGAATTTCCATCCGGATATGTTTCCAAGGCATCCGAAGAACTTGATATCTTTTCCGAAACACTGTCGAAACTCGACATCGTCGTTCGCAGGCCTTCGAAAATACGCAAATCAACCCCTTACAGCACACCCCACTGGCAAACACCGGGTGGACTCTATAGCGCCATGCCGCGCGACTCGTTGCTGGTGATCGGCGACCTTATCATTGAAGCACCCATGGCGTGGCGGTCCCGCTATTTTGAAACGGATGCTTTCAGGCCGCTGCTGAAGGAGTACTTTCAGAAAGGCGGGAAGTGGATTGCCGCTCCCAAGCCGCAGTTGCTGGATGAGACGTTTAATCCGCATTACGATCCGGAAACACCATATTTAACGGATCGGTACGCTGTAACGGAATTTGAGCCGACATTTGATGCAGCAGATTTTATTCGCTGCGGTCGCGACATCTTCGTACAGAAGAGCCATGTGACGAACGATTTCGGAATTGAATGGGTGAGAAGCCATATCGGCAGAGCGTACACGATTCACAAGATCGACCACAGGGACGCAGGACCAATGCACATCGACGCAACCCTTATGCCGTTGTGCCCTGGAAAGCTTTTGATTCACCCGACGCGACTGAACACCATTCCGGCACAGTTCAAAAATTGGGAAGTTCGGAAGGCCCCTTTGCCAACCGAGCGCCCCGGACACAATCTCTATATGTCCACCTCGTGGCTTAGCATGAATGTGCTGATGCTTTCGCCAGACACCGTGGTGGTTGAGGCGGGAGAAAGAAACATGATAGCGTTCATGGAAAGCTGGGGATTCAACGTTCTTCCTGTCAACTTCAGAAACGTCATCCGTTTTGGTGGTGCTTTTCACTGTGTTACGGCCGATGTTCGTCGGAGAGGCGAACTGCAGTCCTACTTTTGATTCATCATTTCAGACATGAAGCTCGACTTATGAAGAAAGACTGGGCCGAAATCACCACGAGCCCGGTCGCGATTTTCCATGAATTTATTCATCTATGATTGATTTTTATAGTCATCTTTGATGGGCAATCAACCTAATTCGAACGTAATCATGCTTCTCGGTGGGGTTACGGGAATCTACTCCGTTGGATCCACCCTACTCTCCGTTGCCATAGCAAGTTCAACCTTTATCTCTACTGGCTCGGTGACACGTTCTGCATTGGTCTTCATCGTTCAATATCTACCAGTCGCACTTTTTATCAAGCCGATATGGCAAATCTCGGAGAACCACTCGCCACAGCTGCTGATCAACAGACTCTGCATCGCGGCTGCAGTAATCTCCGTCCTGTCCGGCATTGCGTACGGGTCCTTGCCTTCCTTCGTCCTTTACGGGCTTTTGTCGCTTCGCGGACTGGTTGAATGTTCCCTCAAACAAAGTCGCTCGGTCATGGTGAAACTCGCGTCGACTGAAGCAACAGTGGGGTCTGATAGTGCGACTATCCAATTTTTTGAATTTTCCGGCCAGGCTTGTGGTGCCATTCTGGCGACCATGCTTTTAGGCAAGCTCTCGCTGATGGTAATTTGCTGCATCGATGCCTCTCTATTCATCTTCAGCAAATTCCTGTCCTCCAGATTGCCTGACTATGACGTATCAAAGCCAGAATCTGGTAACGTCAAATCTATCTTGAAGATTGGCAAGGTGGTATGTCAATCACCGCGCCTCAACTTCTTTTTTTGTGTACTTGTCTGCATTGTCATTGTCCTACAGTCCGTCAATCAGACGCTAAGGACATGGTTGCCACTGAATTGGCTTGATTTCGAAGCGAGTGGATCCGGGATTACGGAGGTAATCGGGCTGTTTGGAATTGTTGCAGGCATTGCTGTAGCCAGATATTTTGCCATCAAAACTGGATTCAGGCCTTCTTTCCTGGTGGCGGTTGTTTTTATTTCTGCCGCCCTATTTAATGCAATTTTCATTTTCAGGAGTTCAGCTGCATCACTGCCCATCTATTTTCTTTATATGACATCATTCGAGATCTGCGTATCTTACGCTCTAGGTGCGATGATTTCCAATACGAGTCAGGAATTCATAAAAGGCGTAATGGCACTCTTTTATGGTGTTTCATATGGCGGCTTGTGCTTCACGGGTGTGATTTTTTCAGTTTTCACAGATACGTACGGTCTTAACCGCATATCTTGCTTGATCGCGGTGATTGTCTCGGTGCTGGCAATCCTATTTTATTCACGCTTGCACTTCGAGTGCATCTTTGATCTCTACAGGAAATTTCATGCGCGGTATTATCGTTGACGGTTACAGCTCGGGAAGATTTCTTGCTCGCCAGCTAATCGATTCAGGGGTCACACTCATCCATATTCAATCAAACCGGGAAGTTCCGGACGCTTATCGTGGAGGGTTTGATCCGGGAATTTATAAGCAAAATATTGTTCTCGAAGAGTTGTCCAATTTTGATCGGCTGGATTTTGGGGCGATCGATTTCGTCGTCGCAGGCAGTGAACCAGGAGTTTTTCTCGCCGACCGGCTCGCCTCCCATTTCAAGGTCGCCGGAAACGCATGCAGCAGCTCAAAACTTCGTCGCAATAAGGCCGAGATGGGAAAGGCGCTGCGCAGAGCCGGGATTCCATCAGCCGAAGAAGTTGTCGTCTTGATACACGGTACGTACCCGAAAGTTCCCTCGGACTGGTACCCCGTTGTTGTCAAGCCTGCTGAAAGTGCCGGGGGAGATGATGTGAGGATCTGTAACGACTATGGTGAGGTTGTGGACGCCCTTGAACACATATTCAGCAAGACTAATATGTTTAACCTCCCGAATGTGGAGGCTGTTGTTCAGAAAAAGCTTTATGGTCGTCAATTCATGGTTAATTCGATGACGCAAAACGGCCGCCACAAAATTATCGAAATATGGGAGGAGCGGCGAATCCATACCGCCGACGGCTACAGCATTTACGACAGAGAAGTACTGATTCCGTCAAACTTTCCCGAGTCAAGAGCCATCCAGGACTATGTCATGCGTGTGCTGACCGCACTGGATCTTACGTACGGCCCGGCGCACACGGAGCTGTTCTTGACCGAGAAGGGGCCGATTCTCCTTGAGACTGCGGCGCGCATTCAGGGCGGGATTGATGGCAAGGCAAGTGAGTTCGCGCTCGGACAAAGTCAGATTTCGTGCACCAGGAATCTCCTGACGGATCCGGACTGGTTTGATAGTCAACTCAAAAACGAATATGCACCACGGGCTAATTTAATGCTCGTCAATCTGATTTCTTATAACGCCGGCGTTGTCAAGTTCTCACACGTTAAGGACACGATTGCGAAGTTGCCTTCGTTTCATTCGTCCTTCGGAATACTTTTGCCTGGCGCACCCATCGCGAAAACCGTCAACCTGCTGAGCAAACCAGGGCATGTCTATCTGGTCAACGCAGACATCGCGCAACTGGAGTGCGACTATGACGCGATACGTCGCCTCGAAAAAAATGGACTCATCTACGAGCTGGAGAATGAATTTTGAAGATCACTATAGTCAATTCCACAAGGACAGCTTACCATTTCTGGCGACAATGGAACTGAAATAGTCAACCTTCATAGCTTGCTGGAGAAAAAGAGAGTTGTGCTCTTTGCGGTGCCTGGGGCGTTCACGAAGAATTGTTCAAAAATCCATTTTCCAGGATTTGTCAACAACGAAGCTTCTTTTTATGCGCGCGGTATCGATTTGATTGCATGCCTCGCAGTCAACGACACCAATGTAATGGCAGCGTGGAAAGCTACCTTTGCAGAGAACAGGATTCTGATGCTATCTGACGCAGACACATCGTATTCCAGAAAAATTGAACTTGAGGTAGACGAAGGCATCGAGGGGGGCATCCGCTGCAGCAGATTTGCCGTCGTCATCAATGATCTCATCGTTGAGAACTTCTGGGTCGACCCTTCGGGGGTGAATCTTTCACGCGCTGAAGCGGTCCTGGAGCACATTCATCAGGAAAGGAGTGAATGATGGCTCCCTTTATAGCACGACATTGGCACGGCCATTGTCCCGTTGAGAATTCTGAAAAATTCTGGGCATTTCTCAAGAATGAAGTTGCCAATATTCCAGGAAAACTCGCTGCCTATATTCACCATACTGAGACGGGGGATTTGGCGCATTTCTATGTGTGTACGTTCTGGGAAGATTTCGATTCGTTGAAGGAATTTTCCGGGGACAATGTGTTCGCTCCAGTAAGCGATCCATTCGATATCGAATGTGGAGTTGTTTCTGATTCGATTGTTTCGCATTTCAAAACAACTGTCATAAAGAATCCTTATCAATTATCTTTGTGATTTCTTTGTCGCAACGCGATACATTACAATTTATTCCAAGCATTTCCGTCCACATTGAACAGTACTGTATTCTGGAATCGTTCGATTGTGAATCAGCTATTGAACAATCGGATATTTGCATGTTTGACGAAATATCGCATGATGGCAAAGTTGACCCGACATCTTCACCACCCCAGTTGAGTGGCGCGGCGGTAGTAGTTGGCGCACTCGCCGACGAGCAGGTCGAATTCATTTGGGGCTACCCCGGCGGCTCGGTACTTTACATTTACGACGAGCTGTACAAGCAGGACAAAATCGAGTTTCGACCGGCAAGGTCGGCGTGTGTCTCGTGACCTCGGGACCTGGCGTCACCAATGCGGTGACGGGCATCGCGACGGCCTATATGGATTCGATCCCGATGGTGATCATCAGCGGCCAGGTGCCTACCGCCGCGATTGGTCAGGACGCCTTCCAGGAGTGCGACACGGTCGGCATCACGCGTCCTTGCGTGAAGCACAACTTCCTCGTGAAGGACGTGCGCGATCTCGCCGCCACCGTCAAAAAAGCTTTCTACATTGCGCGCACCGGCCGTCCCGGCCCCGTGCTGATCGACATTCCGAAAGACGTGTCGCGCACGCCGTGCGCGTATGAGCAGGTCAAGAACATTGCGCTGCGCTCGTACAACCCGGTCACCAAGGGCCACTCGGGACAGATCCGCAAGGCGGTCTCGCTGCTCCTCTCGGCCAAGCGTCCGTACATCTATACCGGCGGCGGCATCATCCTCGCGGATGCGTCGCGCGAACTGAACCAGTTCGCGGACCTCCTCGGCTACCCGGTCACGAACACGCTGATGGGCCTGGGCGGCTACCGCGCGAGCGACCGCAAGTTCCTCGGCATGCTCGGCATGCACGGCACTTACGAAGCCAACATGGCGATGCAGCACTGCGATGTGCTGATCGCGATCGGCGCGCGCTTTGACGACCGCGTGATCGGCGACCCGCATCACTTCGCTTCCAGTCCGCGCAAAATCATTCATATCGACATCGACCCGTCGTCGATCTCGAAGCGCGTGAAGGTCGATATCCCTATCGTTGGCGACGTGAAGGAAGTGCTCAAGGAACTCATCGAGCAGCTTCAGCACGCCGAGCACGGTCCGGATACGGTCGCGCTCGCCGACTGGTGGAAGGACATCGAAGGCTGGCGCGAGAAGAACTGCCTGAAGTTCGACCGCGGCAGCGAGATCATCAAACCGCAGTACGTGGTGGAAAAGGCGTGGGAGCTCACGGGCGGCAACGCGTTCGTGTGCTCGGACGTGGGCCAGCACCAGATGTGGGCCGCGCAGTTCTATCGCTTCAACGAGCCGCGCCGCTGGATCAACTCGGGCGGCCTCGGCACCATGGGCTTCGGCCTGCCGGCGGCGATGGGCGTGAAGATGGCGCATCCCGACTCCGACGTGCTGTGCATCACGGGCGAAGGCTCGATCCAGATGTGCATTCAGGAGCTGTCGACCTGCAAGCAGTACGACACGCCCGTCAAGATCATTTCGCTGAACAACCGCTACCTCGGCATGGTCCGCCAGTGGCAGCAGATCGAATACAGCAAGCGCTATTCGCATTCGTACATGGATGCGCTGCCTGACTTCGTGAAGCTCGCCGAAGCGTATGGCCACGTCGGCATGCGGATCGAAAAGACGGCTGATGTGGAGCCGGCGCTCAAGGAAGCGCTGCGCCTGAAGGACCGCACGGTGTTCCTCGATTTCCAGACCGACCCTTCCGAGAATGTCTGGCCGATGGTACAGGCCGGCAAGGGCATCACCGAGATGCTGCTCGGCTCGGAAGACCTGTAACGGTATTTGCACGGCGCCGTTGCAATCCCGCGCGGCGCGCGCCCACACAAGGGGCGCGGGGGTTCGCGGGAACGCAACGGCGACACGCTCAACTGGATAAATCGCGGATCACATCATGAGACACATCATTTCCGTTTTGCTGGAAAACGAGCCGGGCGCGCTCTCGCGCGTGGTCGGCCTCTTCTCGGCACGCGGCTACAACATTGAAACCTTGACGGTGGCGCCGACCGAAGACCGTTCGCTGTCGCGCATGACCATCGTTTCCATTGGCTCGGACGACGTGATCGAACAGATCACGAAGCATCTGAACCGCCTGATCGAGGTGGTGAAAGTGGTTGACCTGACCGAGGGCGCCCACATCGAACGCGAGCTGATGCTGATCAAGGTAAGGGCGGTCGGCAAGGAACGCGAAGAGATGAAGCGGATGGCGGACATTTTCCGCGGCCGCATCATCGACGTCACCGAAAAGACTTACACGATCGAACTGACGGGTGCGAGCGACAAGCTCGACGCGTTCATCGAAGCGATCGACGCCGCTGCGATTCTGGAAACGGTTCGCACCGGTAGTTCAGGAATCGGGCGCGAAATGGATTCGTGTCCGATCGATAAAAGAGTCACCACAGCACCTTAAGAGTGGCTAACACAACCTGGACATGAAGCCATGAAAGCCATTTTCTGGCGGCATGTCCAGACGCAAAATCAGTAACGAGTTATGGGCGGCGTTGGAGCCGCTGATTCCGGTGTTCACCCCATCGTCCAAAGGCGGCCGACGCCGAACGGTAGATGACCGCGCAGCCTTGAATGGCATCCTGTACGTCCTGCAGACAGGCATTCCGTGGGAATACCTGCCCAAGGAACTGGGTTTCGGCAGCGGCATGACGTGCTGGCGACGGCTACGAGCCTGGCAGGCCGCAGGTGTTTAGGAGCGACTGCATCTGGCGATGCTTCGCCGCTTGCGTGAGCATGACCAGATTGATTGGGAACGGGCGAGTCTTGATGGTGCCAGTGCTTCGAGCCCCCGGGGGGCCAGGAAACCGGCCCCAACCCGACAGACTGGGGCAAGCTCCGGTCGAAAAGGCACATCGTTGTAGATGCGCGAGGCATTCCGCGGGCCATCACGGTCACAGATGCCAACCGGCACGATTCGATGGCATTTGAGTCCACGCTCGATGCCATTCCCGCAGTGTCGGGCCTGAATTGTCAGCCGCGCAAACGCCCGGGCAAATTGCATGCAGACAAGGGCTATGACTTCGCTCGCTGTCGGCGTTACCTGAAGCAGCGCGGCATCACGGCCCGTATCGCCCGCCGCGGGTTGGAAAGCAAGGAGCGGCTCGGACGACATCGCTAGGTGGTCGAGCGCACGCATGCATGGTTCGCCGGCTTCGGCAAATTGCGCATTCGGTTCGAGCGCCGTCTCGACATTCATCTTGCGTTGCTTTCTCTCGCTGCTACCGTTATCTGTTCGCGCTTCGTTGATGACTTGTGTTAGCGGCTCTAGAGGGCACCGTGACATTGCCGCGCGCATCGACCGCGATCAGGCCGCCCCGCCCGTCGATGCGAGGCAGCCGCTCCATCACGAATGGGAAATCAACCCACCGTGGCTCACAGGGCGACAGCCACGGCCTGGCCCACGTCCGCCGTCTTCGCTGCGCCGCCCATGTCCGGCGTGCGCGGGCCTAGCGCCAGCACCTTCTCGATCGCCTGCATGATGGCGTCGTGGGCGGCCTTGAAGCGCGCGTCGCCGTTGCCGAGAAAGTCGAGCATCATCGCGCCCGACCAGATCATCGCGATGGGATTGGCGATGGCCTTGCCGACGATGTCCGGCGCCGAGCCGTGCACCGGCTCGAACAGCGACGGGAACTTGCGCTCCGGGTTCAGGTTCGCGGAAGCGGCCAGACCGATCGTGCCCGTGCACGCGGGACCGAGGTCGGAAAGAATATCGCCGAACAAATTCGATGCCACGACCACGTCGAAGCGGTCCGGCTGCAGCACGAAGCGCGCGCTCAGGATGTCGATGTGCTGCTTGTCCCACTTCACGTCCGGGTAGGCCTCGGCCATCGCGGCCACGCGCTCGTCCCAGTACGGCATGCTGATCGAGATGCCGTTGGACTTCGTGGCCGCCGTGAGCTTCTTGCGGCCGCGCTGGTTCGCAAGCTCGAATGCGTATTTGAGAATGCGGTCCACACCGTGGCGGGTGAACACCGCCTCCTGCAGCGCGAACTCGCGCTCGGTGCCCTCGAACATCTTGCCGCCCACCGAGGTGTATTCGCCTTCGGTATTCTCGCGCACCACGAGGAAGTCGATATCGCCGGGCTTGCGGTTCGCGAGCGGGCAGGGCACGCCGGGCAACAGGCGCACCGGGCGCAGGTTCACGTACTGGTCGAATTCGCGGCGGAACTTGAGCAGCGACCCCCACAGCGAGATGTGATCAGGCACCTTGTCGGGCCAGCCCACGGCGCCGAAGTAAATGGCGTCGAAGCCATTGAGCGTGGCGAACCAGTCGTCCGGCATCATCTTGCCGTGTTCGAGGTAGTAATCGCAGCTCGCCCAGTCGAAATGCGTGAATTCGATGTTCAGCCCGAACTTCGCTGCTGCGGCCTCCACCACCCGCACGCCCTCGGGCATCACTTCCACGCCAATGCCGTCAGCGGGAATCGCCGCGATCTTGAAGGTCTTGCCCATGCTTCGCTCTTCGTTGCCTTGCACGCCCGACAACCGCAAAGATGCCTCAAACATCGCCAGCACAGGGCAATCCGTCGCTATCGGCCGTGCCGCCATCCGGGATAGATTTCCGGTCGCCCGTGTGGGGATCGGCGTGCTCGCCATTTAACCGAATACGCCAGCAACCGGAATACGCCAGGCGAACTAGTCCGAAAGAAGCAAGCGCGCACCCGTCCCTATCCTCACGCAGGATGGACAGCGGCCCCGGCGTTCGTGCATGGCGGCGCATGCGGCGTTGATGAATTGATTATCGATGGGAGGATTCCGGTGAAAACCGATATCGTCGTTGTGGGGGCCGGCCCGGCGGGTCTGTGCTTCGCCCGTTCGCTCGCGGGAACAGGCCTGAAAATCGTGATCGTCGATCAGCAGGGTGTGGACGAACTTCGCAATCCTGAATTCGATGGCCGCGAGATCGCGCTCACGCATAAATCCGTAGGCATGCTGAAGCAGCTTGGATTATGGGAGCGGATCGAGGAGCAGTCGAAGTCGCGTCTGCTCGACGCGCGCGTTTTCAACGGCAAATCGCCGTACGCACTCGAGATCGGGCGCGATCTGAGCCCGCACGACGAACTGGGCTGGCTGGTCGCCAATCACCAGATTCGCAAGGCCGCCTTCGAAGCTGTGCAATGCGCGAAGGAAGACGGCGCGGACATCGAGCTGCGCGCCACCGAACGCGTTATCGGCGTCAAGTCCGACAACCACTGCGCCACCGTGCAGCTCGAAGGCGGGACATCCATCGAAGCCCGCCTGATCGTAGCGGCGGACAGCCGGTTTTCGTCCACGCGGAGGATGATGGGCATCTCCGCGCAGATGCGCGACTTCGGCAAAACGATGCTGGTGTGCGGCATGACGCACGAAAAACCGCATCGCCACGCTGCGTGGGAGTGGTTCGGGTATGGCCAGACGCTCGCGTTGCTGCCAATGAATCCGCATCCGACGTCGGGCGCATTCCAGTCTTCCGTGGTGCTCACGCTCACGGGCCACGAAATCGAGCGGCTCAAGCACGCGGACGCGCGCACCTTCGCCGACGAAATCGAGCGCCGCTTCGATCACCGCCTCGGCAATATGGACCTGGTCACGACGCGGCACGCGTATCCGCTGGTCGCCGTTTATCCGGAGCACTTCGTGGCGCGGCGCTTCGCGGCCGTGGGCGATGCGGCAGTGGGCATGCATCCGGTCACGGCGCACGGCTTCAACTTTGGCCTGTCGGGCGTCGGCACGCTCGCCGGTGCGATTCGCGAAGCCTGCCTCGCCGGGCGCGACTACGCATCCGATGCGCTGTTGCGGCGCTACGAGCACAAGCATCGCCTGGCGACGCGCCCGCTCTATCTGATCACCGGCATGATCGCTTCGATCTACACGCGCGATCATCTGCCGGCGCGCCTGGCCCGCGATGTCCTGCTGCGCGCGGGCGATCATCTGCGCCCCTTCAAGCGAGGCGTGGCCGCCTACCTCGCGGGAGGGCTCTAAGCCGTGACCATCGCCAGCAAAACAGATTCGCAACAGCAAGCCACGCGCGCCGAAGACAAGCGCGTCGTCAACGGCCGCGGCGATATCAATCAGCTCGCGCCGTTTCGCTATCCGTGGGCATGGGAGTGCTTCCTGAGCGCGAACCGCAATCACTGGACGCCGCTCGAAATTTCCATGAGCGACGACGTGCACGATTACCAGCAGCGCCTGACCGAAACCGAGCGGCATGTTTTCGAAAACGTGCTCGCCTACCTCACCACGTCGGACATTCTCGCGATGCGCAACATCGGGCTCGCGGTGATGGAAAAGATGACTGCGCCCGAATTGCAGATCTATCAGGCACGCCAGGTCTACGAGGAGGAGCTGCACACCTGGACTTACCAGCACTGCATCGAGACACTCGGGCTGGACCAGCAGGAGATCTATAACCGCTATCGCGTCGTGCCGGAAATCCACGCCAAGATCGCGCTCGCGAACCGGCGGCTCGAGCGCATTCTGGCCCCCGGCCTCGACCTCACCAACCGCGACACGCTGCACGAATTCGCGCTGGCCTACCTGTTCTTCGCGGCGGTGTTCGAGGGCTGCTGGTTCTATAACGGCTTCACGCCGGTGTTCGCGCTCCAGCGGCGTGGCTTGATGAAGGCGACCGCGCAGCAATTCCAGTACATCATGCGTGACGAGGTTTTGCATTGCGGCTTTGGCATCCGCGTAATCCGGCAATTGCTGGAGGAGGAAAACCTGCAGCTAGATCCACGCGCCGTGCAACAGATCTGGGAAGAGGCCGATGCAGCTGAAACGGCCTATGCAGGCTATATTCTGCGCGAGCCGATATTGGGCTACTCGGCCGATTTGCACTGCGCCCAGTTCCGCCACATCGCGAACCGGCGCGCGGGCCAACTGGGAATGCCCGCGCCGTTTCCCGGTGCGGAAAACGTGCTTCCCTGGCTCGACGAGCAGGCGAATCTGCGCAAGGAGAAGAACTTCTTCGAAACGCGCGTGACGGAGTATCAGACGGGTGGCGCGCTGGACTGGAACTAGGCGGGCCGCACAAAGTGAAGACGTAGAACGGGAGCACCGGGCATTCGTCCGGTGCTCCCGCTTCGCGCTTAGTGCCGCGTTTCCTGCGCCGGCATTTCAATCACGCGTTGCCCGCCCGGCGTGGACACCGTGGATGCCGCCGCCGCAACCGGCTTGAATGCCGCGTTCCCCACGGTCACGGGGATGGACACCACCGTGGTTCCAGAGGCCGTGCTGACGAACACGTTCAGGAAGTACGCGCCATCGGAGGCAGCCTGTACGACCACGGTGTCCTGGCTGGCACCCTTGCTATCGGGTGTGAGCGACTTCTGGGCGGAGCCGGAGAGCCGCAGCGAGCCTTCCGTCGTGTAAGTCACCTCGCCCGCGCCAGACACCGGCAAGCCCGTATAGTTGATCTGCACGCTGATCGGGCTGCCCGCCGCGCCACGCGCAGCGGAGGCCTGAATGGTGACGCCGCTATAGCTCTTTTGCTCGCCAGCGTGCGCAGTATAGGACGCGTTTCGCGGCGTGCTTTGCGCCGACGCCCCAGCCAGGCACCCTTGGGCGCTCAACAGCCATGCGATGCCAAGCGTCATGAAAATAATCTTTTTCATCGTGTGCTCCTGGTTACTGATTGACTTGCTGCATCGACACGGTAGCGCAATGCGGCGCGGTGCCGATCTTCGCCGAATCATCGAGATCACCCACCGCCGCGACATCAACGGGGTAATCGCCGGCGGCCGGGAAGTCCACGACCATGACGCCGTTGCCGGCCTCGGTGCTCGGCAACGATTTTCCCAGTGAATACGGCAACACACCGTAATCGCCTGCGGCAATCCCGCTTGCAACCGGCACGATCGAAAACTGATACTTGCCCGCGGCGGGAACCGTGACGCGCAAATGGCGATAGTTGCCGAGCTTGTTGCCGCCGCCGAACTGCGTGGTTGAGCAAGCTGTTACTGTCCGGCCGGCAGCGAGCGGCACATAGATCGGGAACACAGCGGGATTCGCATTCGCCGGATCGCCCTGGAACGTCGTCTCGGTTCCCCATGCATCCAGTTTGTCGCCCCCCCGCACGTTGATGGCATTGAGCAATGCGTCCAACTGGCTTTTGCCCGCACTGGTGAGAGTAGGCCGCAGCGCGGCCGCAAACGAAAAAACGCTGGTTAGCGCGGGCGTGGTCTTCTCGCCGTTCAGCATGGTCTGATAAATCGGCGCAAAACCAATCTCAGGTGACTGCTGGAGCGAATACAGGAATTTGCCGACCGCCGCCTCGCCGAACCATGTGGGGTGAGCGTATGACGGCACCTGGTCGAGACGCATGGCGATTGAAATTCCTGCCTGCTTCGGGCCGGACGTGTCCGTGTAATCGGGCGTGCCGCGCATCATGGAAGAAAACGCATTGCCCCAGGCTTCACCGAACGCAACCCGCATGTCAGGGGCGTCGGCAAAGTTGTGACTTCCGCCGATGGAATCGGAGCGCGAGACGTTCGCCTCCACATAGTGCCCGAACTCGTGAACCACCACGCTTGCATCATATTCGTCGGTATCGACGTTTTCCGCGCCCAGGATATACAAGCCCTTACCCGGCTCGTTGTTCATGTAGTGGCTCGTACCGATAAAACCGGCGCTTTTCTCGCCCGAGGCAGGCCGGTTGTTGACGCTCCAGAAAATATTGATCGCCGGCAGCGGCACGCTCGGCGCGGCGCCATGCAGTTTCTGCGCGGCATTCACGGTCTGGTCGAGAATGGCGAACGGTCCAGCCGTGCGGGGCTCGCCATAGCCCGCGCCAGTCCAGCCCGAGCCCGCGTTCAAATCGAGCTTCACAGCCGTCGCATTGATCGTGAAAACGCTGCCGCGCATGGAATAAAGCGGCGCGGTGCTGGGCGTGCTCTTGTATTCGGGCGCTGTGTTATCGCGAATATTGATCGCATAGTCGGGCGTTGCATCCGGGCCCTGCGACGCCTGCGCCGTAACACGCACATAACCGCGCTTACCCTCTGGTGCCTGGATGGAATACGCGCCGGTGTCGTCCGTGGTGGTCTTGCCGAGCACGGTCGCGCCGTCTTCCGATACGAGTTCGACAAGCGCCTGGCGCACCGGACGCTTTTCGGTGTTCGCGTAATCCAGGCCCCCGCTCGGTGTACCGTCCGTGGCAACCGTATAGGCAGTCGGAACATAATCGTAGGTGATTTTTCCCTCGACGCCAGGCGTGTCGCTGGCGTTCGAGTTGTCTGTGGCGTCTGTATTCGGACCGTTGTCCGAACCGCCGCCGCACGCCGTCAAAGCGGCAACCGACAGCGTACAGAGCGAGAGACGCAGCCACTGCCACCCATCAACCGATGATCCCAATCTTCGTTTCATTATTCGTGCCCCCAAAATTGGCTGGAGCGCGATATTAGGCTGGGTCGCGAAACATCGAGATCGGACTAATCCGAATTCATTCTCGCCAACGGCGAATTTCAGCGAAAAAGGGGTTCTCGAACAAATGAGAGTGTGATTGCGCCTGGTGCTGCCTTTTGCCGCAATCGTAAAGCGGGCTATTTACTTTCGGGCCGGGCGCGCAGTGTCCGACAGGCATTTCCACAACGCCCGATGCATAACGGGTTGACGCACATCATGCGCGGCCATTACCCTTGCGCCCTGATGGTTCCCGGCGACGGGATCAAAAGGGAACGCAGTGAGGCCGCCCGGCCCCGAGTCTGCGGCTGCCCCCGCAACTGTGAGCGGCAAGTCCATGCCAAACGCGCCACTGGGAAACCGGGAAGGCCGGCAAGGGGCGTCGACCCGCGAGCCAGGAGACCTGCCATCGACCGAGGTCCAAGCAGCCGCACGGGGCGGGGTGTCCCGATGCGCAAGCACCGCCCGTGCGCGGTCGCACGTTGCAAGGACAGCCCGACCTCAGGATCAGTTGCATGTCCACCACGATTGAAACGGCTTCCGCCCAGGAAGCCCGTTGCCGCTGCATTGGCGAACGCTTTGGCCAGCGCATGGGCCACATTCCGCCGGCTCCCGGCGGCTCCAGACAAGACCGCCAGCCGAAACTTCGCCATCTCGCCGCCGCGTGCGCCATGAGCGCGTTTGCATGGCACAGCGCTGCCGCTGCCGCGCCCGTGACACCCACGACACCCGCGACGCAGCCGCCCGCCGCCACCGTATCCACCGCACCCACCGAATCCGCTGCCCCGGACAACGACCCCACGCTGCCGAACATCCTCGTGGTGGGCGACACGCAGCATCTGCCGCAGTCGTTCGACCAGCGCTACGCAAGCACGCAAGTGCTCACGCGCGAAGACCTCGACCGCCTCTCGCCCGCCGACCCGAGCATCACGCAGGCGCTCGCCACACTGCCGGGCGTGACCGTGGCGCAAAGCGGCGGGCCGGGCTCGCTGTCTTCGGTGAGCATTCGCGGCTCGTCGCCCGAGCAGGTTGCCGTGTTCATCGACGGGATCCGCATTGGCTCCGTGACCACGGGCACGCCCGACTGGGCCGATCTGCCGACCGAGGCGTTCGATCGCGTCGAGGTGATCTCTGGCCCCGCTGCCGCCTCGTTCGGCGCGGACGCCGTGGGCGGCGTCGTGCAGCTCTTCACGCGCCGCGCGTCGAATCTGCCGAACCGGACCACGGTGTCGTTCGGCGGCGGCTCGAACAAGACCTTCGACACGATGCTGAGCACCTCGGGCACCGTGCCTTCGAGCGGACCGCTAGCGGCGCTCGGGGGCCTCACGTACTCACTCGGCCTGCACGACTACAACACGGCGGGCATCGACGCGACCCGGCCCTGGGCCTACGGCCACGAGGACGGCCGCAATCCGTATCACGCCCAGGACGTCAATGGACGGCTCGGCTACGCGCACGGCAACTGGTCGATTTCCACGTTCGCGCTGTATCACCAGTCCGATCTGTCCTATGACAACGCGGGCGGCAACGACCGCCAGCGCGACCATCAACTCACGACCGGCGCGGCGTTCCACCTCGACATCACGCCGTTCACGCAATTCGATCAGTCGGTGGGCTACGCGACCGATCGCCAGTTCATCTACTCGAACGATCCCACCATCCCCACCGATCAATTCGACTCGACGCGCTTCTCCACGTCGACGTCGATCACGCATCAGGAGACTGGGCACACGCTGTTCGGGCAGCCGCTTTCGGGCGAAACCAAGCTCGCCTACGACTACTCGCGCGAACTCGCGTTCTTGCCGGTCGAGGTGCCCAGCGGCTTGCCGGCGCGCAACGACTCCGCTGTGTCGCTGCACCAGTCGGCCACGCTCGGCGACGTGACGCTGTTCCTCGCCGGGCGCCACGAGATCGTCCAGGGGCAGGCCGTCAATACGGGCAATGCCGCGCTCTCATGGGCGATCACGCCGGTCTATACGGCGCGCATTTCCTATGGCAATGCGTTCCGGCTGCCGACCTTCAACGACCTCTACTATCCGGGCTACGCGAACCCCAACCTCCAGCCGGAACGCAGCGACACGGTGGAAGCGGCGCTCGATGCCAACACCTCGTACGGCACCTTCACGGCCGCGGTGTACGACACGCGCGTGCACGATCTCATCACGTACGATGCGCAAACCTTTCTGCCCGTAAACATTGGGCGTGCGCACATTCAGGGGCTCGACCTCTCGTACAAGGGCACGCTCGGTGCGTATACGCCCGTGAGTCTCGCTATCGGCATTCTGAATCCGCAGGACGTGACCGATCAGACCTGGCTCAATCGCCGCCCGCGCCAAACCGTGAGTCTGAGCGTCGACCATACGTGGGATGAATTCCATCTCCACGCACTCAGCACGGGCGTCTCACTGCTTTACGGCGGTTCGACCTTCGACGATCAGTTCAATACGCTGTATTTGCCGTCGTACACGACAGTGAGCCTGCGTGCTTCGTATAAGGTGAATGCTCACCTGCTGGTGTCTGCGTCGATATCGAATCTGTTCAACCGCCAGTACATGACTACGTACGGCTATAACAGCCTCGGGCGGACTGCGTTCGGCAAACTCACTTATACGTTCTGATTGCACGCGCGGCGCTGATTACACCTGCCTTTCAAAAATCGCGGCGCGTAAATGGCAACGAGGTGGCAACGACGTGGCAATGACGCAAAGGCTGGCGGAAATAGTTCGGCCCACTATTGCGGAAATTGTTAAACGAGGGTGATGGAAAAAGGATGGCCGTCAGTCGACCTGCGGCGATAACCGTAACCGGTGTTGCGCTGTTCCGCTCGGGAACGGTGCAACACCGGCTACGGTCAGGCGGGTTATCGAACAGCTTGATTGAGCCGCTCGATCAGAGGGGGATCAGGCTGCGGCTGCGGGTGCTGCGGCCTTCTTTGCGGGTGCAGCTTTCCTGCGCCCACGCGTGCCAGCCGCTGCTTTTTTAACGGCGGTGGTTTTTGCGCCAGCCTTTTTTGCTGCCGCACGCTTCACCACGGCTTTCTTCGCGCCAGCGGTTTTGACCGATGCCGCCTTGGGCGCCGCGCCTGCCGCGATCAGGAATTTCGAGCGGTCCTTGGCGTCGCGAATCCAGGCCGGTGCGCGCCCGCGCCCGCTCCAGGTTGCGCCGGATTTCGGATCGGCGTATTTCGGCGCGACCGGATGTGCATTAGGATGCGGCGCGTTCGCTGCGCCATTCGCGGCCTTGACGCCGGGCTTGCGGCCGCGTCTTTTGCCGACGAAGCGCTCAATATCGGCAACGCTCAAACCGTGCTTTTGCATCAGATCGCGAATTCTCGCGAGACCGATAGACGATTGCTTTTCGGCAATCGCGACCGCCTGTTTCTCAAGCTTTGCAATCTTCAGCTTGATTGCGTCCAACGTAACCATACTCATTCTCCCTGTCAGGAACACACCCCCAAGCAACTGTTTGAACTTCGTTTTGCATGTCGAAGTTTGGCTTGGCCCACGCATTCGCCCATATAGGCAATGCCGTCTTGGCATACCCAATTATGACGGCAAAGCGGCAATGCATGCAAATTGACTGCTATCGGCGTGATCATTCGCAGACTCGATCCACGGCAATTTCGATATCGAATTCTTCCAAATCCTTTCACTCGGCGATATCTAGTTGCACGATAGTCGCAAGCCGGTCCGCACACAACTGATTTGGCGCGTACGAGACGGATTTCGAAGAAATTCGAGTTTGTCGCGAGACGCTGTGGACTCGCGAAACGACATGCGGCGCTTTTAGCTCATTTCAAGTGCGGTTGATCGCCGTCGCGCGAGCAAACGATTACATGTCATTTCAGGAATAGCGCGATGATTTCGGTTTCCGCTTGCTTCGCTTCATCGACGATTGCCGTCTTGCTCGCAATGGCTGCCGGATTCGGATGGTGCGCTACGGGATAGGGCGGCGCGATTCTCGTCGCGCGGGGAATGGGAATGGGGATGCAGCGGATTGGATTCGGCCTCTAACGCAGGGCTGCGCGGGCCTTAGCGCGGCGGTCTCCCGCCGCGGGATGTATATCGGCACGCCGCAAACGACGCCGGCCAGGACGGCCGGCGCGGCTTGCGGCGAAGCAAGACGATTACAGCGTTACTGCATGTGCTGGCCGCCGTTGATGGGGATATTCGCGCCGGTCACGAAGCTGGCGTCGTCCGAGCACAGGAACAGCACGAGCGCGGCAACTTCATTCGGGCTGCCGAGACGGCCCATCGGGATCTGCGGGATGATCTTCGTATCGAGAATCTCCTGCGCAATGGCGGTCACCATCTTCGTTGCAAGATAGCCCGGCGAAATCGTGTTCACCGTCACGCCCTTGCGGGCGACTTCCAGTGCGAGCGATTTCGTGAAGCCGTGCATGCCGGCCTTCGCCGCGGCATAGTTCGTCTGGCCCACGGCGCCCTTGGAGCCGTTCACCGACGAAATGTTGATGATGCGGCCCCACGCGCGCTCGACCATCCCGTCGCACAGCGGCTTCGAAATATTGAAGATGGAGTCCAGGTTCGTGCGCAGGACCATGTCCCAATTGACCTTGTCCATCTTCTTGAATGTCACGTCGCGCGTGATGCCCGCATTGTTGATCAGAATGTCGACGGGGCCGACTTCGTTCTTGATCTTCTGCGCGCCGCGCTGGCACGAATCGTAGTCGGCAACGTCGATGGAATACGCGTGGAATTCGCGGCCCGCCTCCTTCATTCTCGCGAGCCAGTCCTTGGCTCCTGCGTTGTCCGGCGAGTGCGTGACGACAACCGTATAGCCCGCGTCGTACAAACGGACGCTAATCGCCTCACCGAGACCGCCCATGCCACCTGTTACCAATGCAATACGCTTAGTCATCCTTTCTATCCGCGAGAGAAAATTACATTATTCACATGGCGCGCCGGTGTTGAAGCGCCACTTCTTGTGTGCCCGGGCATCCTCGCACGCGAGGCGAGAACCACTCGGGCATGTTCGCGCGGCTTATTGTGTCCGTCTAATGTTGCGCGAAATTTGTCTGGTTTGCCCGCGCGCATATCTCGTGCCGCGCGGACAAACCGCTTGACTTCAGTGCGGCCCGATCAGCGGATCAGGCACGCGGGGTAGTACTCGCAGCGCTCGATCGCGCTCAAGCTCAAGCGCGCTCGAGCGCAAGCGCCACGCCCATGCCGCCGCCGATGCACAGCGAGGCCAGACCGCGCTTTGCGTCGCGGCGCTGCATCTCGTGCAGCAGCGTCACCAGAATCCGGCAGCCCGATGCGCCAATCGGGTGACCGATCGCAATCGCCCCGCCGTTCACGTTGATCTTCGACGTGTCCCAGCCCATC
>NZ_JTDB02000013.1 GCF_000785435.2 Paraburkholderia sacchari
GCAGTTCTACTTCCGTACGACGGACGTGACGGGCTCGATCGAGCTGCCGAAGGACAAGGAAATGGTGATGCCGGGCGACAACGTGTCGATCACGGTGAAGCTGATCGCTCCGATCGCGATGGAAGAAGGTCTGCGCTTCGCAATCCGCGAAGGTGGCCGTACCGTCGGCGCCGGCGTGGTTGCAAAGATCATCGAGTAAGTTTTTGCCAGTCTCGTTGATCGACTGAGTGGTTTCGGGGTTGGCGATGCCGCCAACCCCAAAATGGTTTAGGGGTATAGCTCAACTGGCAGAGCGTCGGTCTCCAAAACCGAAGGTTGGGGGTTCGATTCCCTCTGCCCCTGCCAACTTCTCGCGCTTCGGCGCGTTGTTCTTTAAGGTGTTATGGCGAATCCTTCCGTCGAAACTGTTAATACTTCCAGCGACAAGCTGATGCTTGCGGCGGGTGTATTGTTGGTTGTGGCCGGGTTCGTAGGGTTCTACTGGCTCGGTAGCCAGGAGTGGTATGTCCGCGGTGCAGCGCTCGCAGTGGGCGTGATCGCGGGGGTGGTAGTCGGTCTTCTCTCCGCGCCCGGCAAGAGCTTCATCGCGTTTGCCAAAGACTCGTACAAGGAAGTTCGCAAGGTCGTCTGGCCGACCCGCAAAGAGGCCACGCAAACGACTTTGGTGGTCTTCGGTTTTGTGCTGGTAATGGCCATCTTCCTCTGGGTTTGCGATAAATCCATTGAGTGGGTGATTTTCTCGGCGATTCTGGGTTGGAAATGATATGAGCGATACACCGGCATCCCCGAGCGGAAAACGTTGGTATGTGGTGCACGCCTACTCCGGCATGGAGAAGAGCGTGCAACGTGCGCTTCAGGAGCGCATCGATCGTGCCGGCATGCAGGACAAATTTGGCCAGATTCTCGTTCCGACTGAAGAAGTGGTCGAGGTGAAGGGCGGTCACAAATCGGTGACCGAACGTCGTTTCTTCCCGGGCTATGTCCTGGTTGAGATGGAAATGACGGACGAAACGTGGCACCTCGTGAAGAACACGGCAAAGGTGACCGGTTTTGTCGGCGGGGCGCGCAATCGCCCGAGCCCGATTTCGCCGCGCGAAGTCGAAAAGATCATGTCGCAGATGCAGGAAGGCGTTGAGAAGCCGCGCCCCAAGACCCTGTTCGAAGTCGGCGAGATGGTTCGTGTGAAGGAGGGTCCTTTCACGGATTTCAACGGCAGCGTCGAAGAAGTCAACTACGAAAAATCGCGCGTCCGGGTCTCCGTCACCATTTTTGGTCGCGCCACACCAGTCGAACTCGAATTCGGTCAGGTCGAAAAGCTGTAAATCGAATACGACGGATCGCATCTTTGGTGCGGTCCGTTTTTCCGCGCTTACGGTCCGCGTTATGACCGTAGAGGAGCGCCAGTAGTCAAGTCCGGCGGATGTGCCCGGTAGTTGGCACAGCGAAGATTGCGGTGAAAGCGCGCTATCACTCACCTGAACGCTCACGCGTTCCAATGAGGTTTTTTCAACATGGCAAAGAAAATCATTGGCTTTATCAAGCTGCAGATTCCTGCAGGTAAAGCCAACCCGTCGCCGCCGGTCGGTCCGGCACTGGGCCAGCGCGGCCTGAACATCATGGAGTTCTGCAAGGCGTTCAACGCGCAGACTCAAGCGATGGAACCGGGTCTGCCGATTCCGGTCGTCATCACGGCATTCGCGGACAAGAGCTTCACGTTTGTCCTGAAGACGCCGCCGGCTACGGTTCTGATCAAGAAGGCAGCGAAGGTCGACAAGGGTTCGGCCAAGCCGCACACCGACAAGGTCGCTACGATCACGCGTGCGCAAGCCGAAGAAATCGCCAAGACCAAGATGCCGGACCTCACGGCAGCCGATATGGATGCAGCGGTCCGCACGATCGCTGGTAGCGCCCGCTCGATGGGCATCGTCGTGGAGGGCGTGTAAATGGCTAAGGTTTCGAAGCGTCAAAAGGCACTCGCAGCCAAGATCGACCGCCAGAAGCAGTACCCGATCGGCGACGCACTGTCGCTCGTGAAGGAATGCGCCACGGCGAAGTTCGACGAGTCGATCGACGTCGCAGTCCAGCTTGGCATCGATGCCAAGAAGTCGGACCAGGTCGTTCGCGGTTCGGTTGTGCTGCCCGCAGGTACGGGTAAGTCGGTTCGCGTCGCTGTGTTCGCACAGGGCGAGAAGGCTGAGCAAGCCAAGGCTGCTGGTGCAGAGATCGTCGGCATGGAAGACCTCGCCGAACAGATCAAGGGCGGCAACCTGAATTTCGACATCGTGATCGCTTCGCCGGACACGATGCGCATCGTCGGTACGCTCGGCCAGATCCTCGGCCCGCGCGGCCTGATGCCGAACCCGAAGGTCGGCACCGTGACGCCGGACGTCGCTACCGCAGTCAAGAACGCGAAGGCTGGTCAGGTGCAATTCCGTGTCGACAAGGCCGGTATCATTCACGCGACCATTGGCCGTGCATCGTTCGAGCCGACCGCGCTGCGCAGCAACCTGGACGCGCTCCTCGAAGCGCTGACCAAGGCGAAGCCGGCCACGAGCAAGGGCGTGTACCTGCGCAAGATCGCTGTCTCGAGCACGATGGGCGTCGGCGTTCGCGTCGATCAGTCGTCGCTGGCTGCCTGATTGCCGCAATAAGCGTCGCAACAGTTTTGCCGCGCTGAGGTCTGGAACGAATTTTGCTGCAGATCGCAGCGCGGATTTAAAGGGCTTTGGGCGGTTGTGAGATGGCAGTTTGCATCGCACGACCGGTTGTCAAAGACCGTTGGTGGAGGCGCAGTAGTTGGGTGCTTCCTTAATGCAAGCCAACGCAGATGGCGAACCCGAAAAGGTTTTGAAGTGTTGATGTGAGCAAGGCAGGCGGCAACGCCTGACGATGCAAGCTGATTTACTCCGGACTGGTCGGTCGCCGTTGTTGAACGCGGCACTTGGCGCGAGAGCGTTGGGTGTCGAATCTGGAGGTTAACCGTGCCACTGAACAAAGAAGGTAAGCAGGCCGTCGTGGCTGAAGTCTCCGCGCAAGTCGCGAAGGCTCAGACCATGGTGCTGGCCGAGTATCGTGGAATCGCGGTTGGCGATCTGACCAAGCTGCGCGCGAAAGCGCGCGAGCAGCAGGTGTACCTGCGCGTGTTGAAGAACACGCTGGCGCGTCGCGCTGTCGAAGGTACCCCGTTTGCTCCGCTGGCAGAGCAGATGACTGGCCCCCTGATCTACGGCATCTCGGAAGATGCAATTGCTGCTGCGAAGGTCGTCAATGACTTCGCAAAGAGCAATGACAAGTTGGTCATCAAGGCTGGTTCCTACGAAGGCAAGGTGATGGACGTGGCAGGCGTGCAAGCGCTGGCCAACATCCCGAGCCGCGAAGAACTGCTCTCGAAGCTGCTGTTCGTTATGCAAGCTCCTGTCTCCGGCTTCGCGCGTGCTCTCGCCGCGCTGGCAGAGAAGAAGCAAGCAGAAGCTGCCTGATTTCAGGCAGTCGAACAAGCAAGAGCGAGCGAAGATCGCTAGCTGTTTCCGAATTCAAATCTGGAGTAATTTCAAATGGCAATCGCAAAAGAAGACATCCTCGAAGCCGTTGGCTCGATGTCGGTTCTCGAACTGAACGAACTGGTCAAGGCATTCGAAGAGAAGTTTGGCGTGTCGGCAGCTGCTGTGGCAGTCGCTGGCCCGGCAGGCGGCGGCGCTGCTGCTGCGGCTGAAGAGCAGACCGAATTCACGGTCAACCTGCTCGAAGCCGGCGCGAACAAGGTTTCGGTCATTAAGGCCGTTCGTGAACTGACGGGTCTCGGCCTGAAGGAAGCGAAGGACCTGGTCGACGGCGCACCGAAGCCCGTGAAGGAAGCGGTGCCCAAGGCTGCTGCTGAAGAAGCGAAGAAGAAGCTGGAAGAAGCCGGCGCGAAGGCTGAAATCAAGTAAGTTTCAGTGCGCTGTGCGAAGGCTGGCGGTTTTTACACCGCCGGCCTTTTTGTGCTTTGTGGAGACTGCGTTTTTGTGCTCGATTTTTGAGAATTGGGGGCGGGATGCGGGACCTAGAAGCCAAAGAAAAACGTCTTTCGCCGGGTGAAAACCCGCGGGCGCACGACGCTTCTCTTTGTCTTCTGAAGCGACTGCAGAAGGCAAGTTTGGTCGGGCAGCGGGCAAGTTATGACAAGCCGGTATCCGCTGCCGTCAGCCAGCGGTTGGTAGAGGCCAACCACCAAGCTTCCAGGGCTCGCGCAGCCATCGGGTCTCAGTCGGTGAACACTCGGGTCGTCCTACCCGCCGTGATTCGGAGATCGTATGCAATATTCCTTCACCGAGAAGAAGCGTATTCGCAAGAGTTTCGCGAAACGCCCCATCGTTCACCAAGTTCCTTTCCTGCTGGCTACCCAGCTTGAATCATTCAGCACGTTTCTGCAAGCAGAAACGGCGACCGCACAACGCAAACCGGAAGGTCTGCAGGCTGCGTTTTCGTCTGTTTTTCCCATTGTTTCCCATAACGGCTTTGCTCGTCTAGAGTTCGTGAGCTACATGCTCTCGCCGCCGGCATTCAACATCAAGGAATGCCAGCAGCGGGGCCTCACGTACTGTTCGGCGCTGCGTGCCAAGGTGCGTCTCGTTCTGCTCGACAAGGAATCGCCGAGCAAGCCGGTCGTGAAGGAAGTGAAGGAGCAGGAAGTGTACATGGGCGAAATTCCGCTCATGACGCCTACGGGCTCGTTCGTCATCAACGGCACTGAGCGTGTCATCGTCTCGCAGCTGCACCGCTCGCCTGGCGTGTTCTTCGAACACGACAAGGGCAAGACGCACAGCTCGGGCAAGCTGCTGTTCTCGGCACGTATCATTCCCTACCGCGGTTCGTGGCTCGACTTCGAGTTCGACCCGAAGGATGTGCTGTACTTCCGCGTCGACCGTCGCCGCAAGATGCCGGTCACGATCCTGCTGAAGGCCATCGGTCTCACGCCGGAACAGATCCTCGCGAACTTCTTCGTGTTCGACAACTTCTCGCTGATGCCGGAAGGCGCGCAGATGGAGTTCGTGCCGGAGCGTCTGCGTGGTGAAGTCGCGCGCTTCGACATTAGCGATCGCGAAGGCAAGGTCATCGTCCAGAAGGACAAGCGGATCAACGCGAAGCACATCCGCGACCTCGAAAACGCGAAGACCACGTTTATTTCGGTTCCCGAAGATTATCTGCTCGGCCGCGTGCTGGCGAAGAACGTCGTCGACGGCGACACGGGCGAAGTCATCGCGAACGCGAACGACGAAGTCACCGAAAGCGTGCTCGACAAGCTGCGCGAGGCGAAGATCAAGGACATCCAGACGCTCTATACGAACGATCTGGATCAGGGTCCGTACATCTCGTCGACGCTGCGTATCGACGAAACCGTCGACAAGATGGCTGCGCGCATCGCGATCTACCGCATGATGCGTCCGGGCGAACCGCCGACCGAAGAAGCGGTCGAGGCGCTGTTCAACCGCCTGTTCTACAGCGAAGAAGCGTACGACCTCTCGAAGGTGGGTCGTATGAAGTTCAACCGCCGCGTGGGCCGTGACGAAATCGTCGGCCCGATGACGCTGCAGGACGACGATATCCTCGCGACCATCAAGATCCTCGTCGAGCTGCGTAACGGCAAGGGCGAAGTGGACGACATCGACCACCTCGGCAACCGCCGCGTGCGTTGCGTGGGCGAACTCGCGGAGAACCAGTTCCGCGCGGGTCTCGTACGCGTCGAGCGTGCAGTGAAGGAACGCCTCGGCCAGGCCGAAAGCGAAAACCTGATGCCGCACGACCTGATCAACTCGAAGCCGATTTCGTCGGCGATTCGCGAGTTCTTCGGTTCGTCGCAGCTGTCGCAGTTCATGGACCAGACCAACCCGCTCTCGGAAATCACGCACAAGCGTCGCGTTTCCGCACTGGGCCCGGGCGGTCTGACGCGTGAGCGCGCAGGCTTTGAAGTCCGCGACGTGCACCCGACCCACTACGGCCGCGTGTGCCCGATTGAGACGCCGGAAGGTCCGAACATTGGTCTGATCAACTCGCTCGCTCTGTACGCGCACCTGAACGAATACGGCTTCCTCGAAACGCCGTATCGCAAGGTTGCAGACGGCAAGGTGACCGACCAGATCGACTACCTGTCGGCAATCGAAGAAGGCCGTTACGTGATCGCTCAGGCGAACGCGGCAGTGGCTGACGACGGCACGCTGACCGACGAACTGGTTTCGTCGCGCGAAGCGGGCGAAACGCTGATGGTCACGCCGGACCGCATCCAGTACATGGACGTGGCGCCGTCGCAGATCGTCTCGGTTGCAGCATCGCTGATTCCGTTCCTCGAGCACGATGACGCGAACCGCGCACTGATGGGTTCGAACATGCAGCGTCAGGCCGTGCCTTGCCTGCGTCCGGAAAAGCCGGTCGTCGGTACGGGCATCGAGCGCACCGTTGCGGTCGACTCGGGCACGACGGTTCAGGCGCTGCGTGGCGGCGTGGTCGACTACGTCGACGCAGGCCGTATCGTGATTCGCGTGAACGACGATGAAGCCGTCGCCGGTGAAGTCGGCGTGGACATCTACAACCTCATCAAGTACACGCGTTCGAACCAGAACACGAACATCAACCAGCGTCCGATCGTGAAGATGGGCGATAAGGTTGCGCGCGGCGACGTGCTGGCTGACGGCGCATCGACCGATCTGGGCGAGCTCGCGCTCGGCCAGAACATGCTGATCGCGTTCATGCCGTGGAACGGCTACAACTTCGAAGACTCGATTCTGATCTCGGAGAAGGTGGTTGCGGACGACCGTTACACGTCGATCCACATCGAAGAACTGAATGTCGTTGCACGCGACACGAAGCTCGGACCGGAAGAAATCACGCGCGATATTTCGAACCTTGCGGAAGTGCAGCTTGGCCGTCTCGACGAGTCGGGCATCGTGTACATCGGCGCGGAAGTCGAAGCGGGCGACGTGCTCGTGGGCAAGGTCACGCCGAAGGGCGAAACCCAGCTCACGCCGGAAGAAAAGCTGCTGCGCGCGATCTTCGGCGAGAAGGCGTCGGACGTGAAGGATACGTCGCTGCGCGTGCCCTCGGGCATGAGTGGCACGGTCATCGACGTGCAGGTGTTCACGCGCGAAGGCATCACGCGTGACAAGCGCGCGCAACAGATCATCGACGATGAACTGAAGCGCTATCGCCTCGACCTGAACGACCAGCTGCGCATCGTGGAAGGCGACGCGTTCCAGCGTCTCGCCCGCATGCTCGAGGGCAAGGTCGCGAACGGCGGTCCGAAGAAGCTCGCGAAGGGCACGAAGATCGACCAGGCTTACCTGGAAGACCTCGACCACTACCACTGGTTCGACATCCGCCTCGCGGACGAAGAAGCAGCGGCGCAGCTCGAAGCCATCAAGAACTCGATCGAAGAAAAGCGTCACCAGTTCGATCTGGCGTTCGAAGAGAAGCGCAAGAAGCTCACGCAAGGCGACGAACTGCCGCCGGGCGTGCTGAAGATGGTCAAGGTGTACCTCGCGGTGAAGCGCCGTCTGCAGCCTGGCGACAAGATGGCAGGCCGTCACGGTAACAAGGGCGTGGTGTCGAAGATCGTCCCGATCGAAGACATGCCGTACATGGCCGATGGCCGTCCGGCAGACGTCGTGCTGAACCCGCTGGGCGTGCCGTCACGGATGAACGTGGGTCAGGTTCTCGAAGTGCACCTCGGCTGGGCCGCGAAGGGTCTGGGCTGGCGTATCGGCGAGATGCTTGCGCGTCAGACGAAGATTGCAGAACTGCGTGAGTTCCTCACGAAGATCTACAACGAGTCGGGCCACAAGGAAGACCTCGACAGCTTCAGCGACGACGAAATCCTCGAACTCGCGAAGAACCTGCGCGAAGGCGTGCCGTTCGCAACGCCGGTGTTCGACGGTGCGACCGAAGAGGAAATGGGCAAGATGCTCGATCTGGCGTTCCCGGACGACATCGCACAGAACCTCGGCATGACGCCGTCGAAGAACCAGGTGCGTCTGTACGACGGCCGCACGGGCGAAATGTTCGAGCGTACGGTGACCGTGGGCTACATGCACTACCTGAAGCTGCACCACCTTGTCGACGACAAGATGCACGCGCGTTCGACGGGTCCGTACTCGCTCGTCACGCAGCAGCCGCTGGGTGGTAAGGCGCAGTTCGGTGGCCAGCGCTTCGGTGAAATGGAAGTGTGGGCGCTCGAAGCGTATGGCGCTTCGTACGTGCTGCAGGAAATGTTGACGGTGAAGTCGGACGACGTGACGGGCCGCACGAAGGTGTATGAGAACCTCGTCAAGGGCGATCACGTGATCGATGCAGGCATGCCGGAATCCTTCAATGTGCTGGTGAAGGAAATCCGCTCGCTCGGTATCGACATCGACCTCGACCGCAACTAATCGGACTACGGAGAGAAGGCAATGAAAGCTCTGCTCGATCTATTCAAGCAAGTCCAACAAGAAGAAGTTTTTGACGCGATCAAGATCGGTCTGGCCTCGCCGGACAAGATCCGCTCGTGGTCGTTCGGCGAAGTGAAGAAGCCGGAGACCATCAACTACCGTACGTTCAAGCCGGAACGCGATGGCCTGTTCTGCGCGAAGATCTTCGGGCCGATCAAGGACTACGAGTGCCTGTGCGGCAAGTACAAGCGCCTGAAGCACCGTGGCGTGATCTGCGAGAAGTGCGGTGTGGAAGTCACGCTGGCGAAGGTGCGCCGCGAGCGCATGGGCCACATCGAGCTGGCCTCGCCGGTCGCGCACATCTGGTTCCTGAAGTCGCTGCCGTCGCGTCTGGGCATGGTGCTCGACATGACGCTGCGCGACATCGAGCGCGTGCTGTATTTCGAAGCATACGTGGTGATCGAACCGGGCATGACGCCGCTGAAGGCGCGGCAGATCATGACCGAAGAGGATTACTACAACAAGGTCGAAGAGTACGGTGACGAATTCCGCGCCGAGATGGGCGCGGAAGGCGTGCGCGAGCTGCTGCGTGCGATCAACATCGACGAACAGGTCGAGACGCTGCGCACCGAGCTCAAGAACACCGGCTCGGAAGCGAAGATCAAGAAGTACGCGAAGCGCCTGAAGGTGCTCGAGGCCTTCCAGCGTTCGGGCATCAAGCCCGAATGGATGGTGCTCGAAGTGCTGCCGGTGCTGCCGCCCGAACTGCGTCCGCTCGTGCCGCTGGACGGTGGCCGTTTCGCGACTTCGGACCTGAACGACCTGTATCGCCGCGTCATCAACCGTAACAACCGTCTGAAGCGTCTGCTCGAGCTGAAGGCGCCGGAGATCATCGTCCGCAACGAAAAGCGGATGCTCCAGGAAGCGGTTGACTCGCTGCTCGACAACGGCCGTCGCGGCAAGGCGATGACGGGCGCGAACAAGCGTCCGCTGAAGTCGCTCGCCGACATGATCAAGGGTAAGGGCGGCCGCTTCCGTCAGAACCTGCTGGGCAAGCGCGTGGACTACTCGGGCCGTTCGGTCATCGTGGTGGGTCCGACGCTCAAGCTGCACCAGTGCGGTCTGCCGAAGCTGATGGCGCTCGAACTCTTCAAGCCGTTCATCTTCAACAAGCTGGAAACGATGGGCGTTGCCACGACCATCAAGGCTGCGAAGAAGGAAGTCGAGAACCAGACGCCGGTGGTGTGGGACATTCTGGAAGAGGTGATCCGCGAACATCCGGTCATGCTCAACCGTGCGCCTACGCTGCACCGTCTCGGCATTCAGGCTTTCGAGCCGGTGCTGATCGAAGGTAAGGCAATCCAGCTGCACCCGCTCGTTTGCGCGGCGTTCAACGCCGACTTCGACGGTGACCAGATGGCTGTTCACGTTCCGCTGTCGCTCGAAGCGCAGATGGAAGCGCGTACGCTCATGCTCGCTTCGAACAACGTCCTGTTCCCGGCCAACGGCGATCCGTCGATCGTGCCGTCGCAGGATATCGTGCTGGGCTTGTACTACGCCACGCGTGAAGCGATCAACGGCAAGGGCGAAGGCATGACGTTCACCGGCGTGTCGGAAGTGCTCCGCGCGTACGAGAACAAGGAAGTCGAGCTGGCCTCGCGCGTGAACGTGCGTATTACCGAAATGGTCCATAACGAGGACAAGTCGGAAGGCGCACCGGCATTCGTGCCGAAGATCTCGCTCTACGCGACCACGGTTGGCCGCGCGATCCTGTCGGAAATCCTGCCGCCGGGCCTGCCGTTCTCGGTGCTGAACAAGCCGCTGAAGAAGAAGGAAATTTCGCGTCTGATCAACACGGCATTCCGCAAGTGCGGTCTGCGCGAAACGGTGATCTTCGCCGACCAGCTGATGCAGTCGGGCTTCCGCCTCGCAACGCGCGCCGGTATTTCGATCTGCGTGGACGACATGCTCGTGCCGCCGCAGAAGGAAACCATCGTCGGCGAAGCCGCGAAGAAGGTGAAGGAGTACGACCGCCAGTACATGTCGGGTCTCGTCACCGCTCAAGAGCGCTACAACAACGTGGTCGACATCTGGTCGAACACGTCGGAAGCGGTCGGCAAGGCGATGATGGAGCAGCTCGCGACGGAACCGGTCATCGACCGCGACGGCAAGGAAACGCGTCAGGAATCGTTCAACTCGATCTACATGATGGCCGACTCGGGCGCGCGGGGTTCCGCCACCCAGATTCGCCAGCTGGCGGGTATGCGCGGCCTGATGGCGAAGCCGGACGGCTCGATTATCGAAACGCCGATTACCGCGAACTTCCGCGAAGGTCTGAACGTGTTGCAGTACTTCATCTCGACCCACGGTGCACGTAAGGGTCTGGCTGATACGGCACTGAAGACCGCGAACTCGGGTTACCTGACGCGTCGTCTCGTCGACGTTACGCAGGATCTCGTGGTCGTCGAGGACGATTGCGGCACGTCGAACGGCGTGGCGATGAAGGCCCTGGTGGAAGGCGGTGAAGTCGTCGAAGCGCTGCGCGACCGTATTCTCGGCCGCGTTGCGGTGGCGGACGTCGTCAATCCTGAAACCCAGGAAACGATCTACGCTTCGGGCGATCTGCTCGACGAAGACGCGGTGGAAACGATCGAGAGCCTCGGCATCGACGAAGTGCGCGTGCGCACGCCGCTCACCTGCGAAACGCGCTACGGCCTGTGCGCTTCGTGCTATGGCCGCGACCTCGGCCGTGGCTCGCGCGTGAATGTCGGCGAAGCCGTCGGCGTGATCGCGGCGCAGTCGATCGGCGAACCGGGCACGCAGCTCACGATGCGTACGTTCCACATCGGTGGTGCGGCATCGCGCGCGGCAGTCGCTTCGTCGGTGGAAGCCAAGTCGAACGGTACGGTCCGCTTCACGGCGACGATGCGTTACGTTACGAGCGCGAAGGGCGAGCAGATCGTCATCTCGCGTTCGGGCGAAGCCATCATCACCGACGATCACGGCCGCGAGCGCGAGCGTCACAAGGTGCCGTACGGCGCGACGCTGCTGCAGCTCGACGGTGCGCAGATCAAGGCCGGCACGCAGCTCGCGACGTGGGATCCGCTCACGCGTCCGATCATCACCGAGTACGGCGGTACGGTGAAGTTCGAGAACGTCGAGGAAGGCGTGACGGTGGCCAAGCAGATCGACGACGTCACGGGTCTGTCGACCCTCGTCGTGATCGACGCGAAGCGCCGCGGCTCGCAGGCTTCGAAGAGCGTGCGTCCGCAGGTGAAGCTGCTCGACGCGAACGGCGAAGAAGTGAAGATCCCGGGCACGGAGCACTCGGTGCAGATCGGCTTCCAGGTCGGCGCACTGATTACCGTGAAGGACGGTCAGCAGGTTCAGGTGGGTGAAGTGCTCGCACGTATCCCGACCGAAGCGCAGAAGACGCGTGACATTACCGGTGGTCTGCCGCGCGTGGCGGAACTGTTCGAAGCACGTTCGCCGAAGGACGCAGGTATTCTGGCGGAAGTCACGGGTACGACGTCGTTCGGTAAGGACACGAAGGGCAAGCAGCGTCTCGTTATCACGGACCTCGAGGGCAACCAGAACGAGTTCCTGATCGCGAAGGAAAAGCAGGTGCTGGTCCACGACGGTCAGGTCGTCAACAAGGGCGAAATGATCGTGGACGGCCCGGCCGATCCGCACGACATCCTGCGTTTGCAGGGTATCGAGGCGCTGTCGCGCTACATCGTGGACGAAGTGCAGGACGTGTACCGTCTGCAGGGCGTGAAGATCAACGACAAGCACATTGAAGTGATCGTGCGTCAGATGCTGCGCCGTGTTCAGATCACCGACAACGGCGATACGCGCTTCATCCCTGGCGAACAAGTCGAGCGTTCGGACATGCTCGACGAGAACGACAAGATGATCGCGGAAGACAAGCGTCCGGCAACGTACGAGAACGTGCTGCTCGGTATCACGAAGGCATCGCTCTCGACCGACTCGTTCATCTCGGCGGCGTCGTTCCAGGAAACGACCCGCGTGCTGACCGAAGCGGCGATCATGGGCAAGCGCGACGATCTGCGTGGCCTGAAGGAAAACGTGATCGTCGGCCGTCTGATTCCGGCCGGTACGGGTCTCGCGTTCCACAAGGCGCGCCGTGCGAAGGAGTCGTCGGATCGCGAACGTTTCGACCAGATCGCAGCGGAAGAAGCGTTCGAGTTCGGCACGCCGGAAACCCCGGCTGCAGAGCAGCCGGAGCAGCCGCACACGACGGACGAGTAAGCTGCTGGCGAACATGTTTCGCCATTGGCTGAAAATGTCGGATGAAATCCGCCCGGGTCAACCGGGCGGATTTTTTTTTTGCCTGCACGAACCGGAGCGCGATGCATTGTCATGCTGCTCCGAACACCCGGGTTCCCGGCGCGGACGGGCCACGCGTGCTAATGTGGCGCCTCGCGCGGCCCGCGCGTCTGTGGGACGGGCTTTGTCGTGTAACTTTCACCCATTCCGGAGGCGTGAATCATGTGGGTTGTTGGCGTTGGTCTGATTTTGAATCTGGTGGCGTCGGTCGGCATCTTCTCGTATTTGCTGCACCACGTTGGCATCCAGCCGGCTGCGACGTTCTTTGCGATCTTCCTGGTCGTCTGGGCATTCATCATCATCGGATTCATCATGCAGGTCGCAGGAAAGGTGCGTACCGGCGCGCTGCTGATTTGCATAGGCTCGCTGGTTTTTGTGCCCGTCGGGCTAGTCGCGATTATTGGCAGCATTCGGGTGGCGCGCAGGAGCGCAATCTGAGGCCATAACTCGCTCTCGATGCCACATTCGTGGCATCGAGTATTTCCCAGCCCTGGCACGCGATAAATATTTCAACATCCTAAATAAAAGTATAACTACTACAACGGTTGACGTTATTTCTGACGTATTTTGGTTTCCAAAAATAAAATCAAACTATCCAGTCATCTTTTTAATTCTTCTCTTTATTGCCAGGCTCGGGATCGATCTCCGGAATCGTCTTATTCAGATAGTGAATTAGGTGTCAATGCGTACGTCGATTTGTGCATTGTGGCGGATACACCGAGGGCGTATTCCTAAGTGAGGGGGTGCTCTTTAAGGACAGTTTTCTGTTGAGGAAAATCAAATCGCGAGTCAAATCGCAGGAAATTTACAATTCCCTATTCTCTTGCGGTCATCTAACGACTAAAGTTGCGCAATGCTGTAGTTCACACCAGATGACACGCATGCTTCCGGATGGCAGATTTTTGAGCATTGAGCCGGAAAGCATTTTGCGATAACAAAGCGACAACGACCAAACCATGTTGGCGGTCACTACAGCATCAAATCAAATAAAGTGCACGGGGTATATCGTTAGATATGCGAATTGGTATAGACATCGTTGAAACGGGGCGAATCGCGCAAGCGATTGAGCGCAGCGGCGAAGCATTCGTCGGCCGTTTGATTTCCGCGCAGGAAATGCTCGAACACACCGAGCCCGCTAATGTCGAGCGTCTCGCCGGTATTTGGGCCGCCAAGGAAGCCGCGGTAAAAGCACTTGGAACGGGATTTCGCGGCGGCATCACCTTTCACGATATCAAAATCCTTCACGATCCGCTTGGCAAGCCCTATTTCGAATTTTCGGGTGAGTTCGACAGGGTGATGCGGCTCGAAAAACTGAAGACATCCATTTTGACAATCTCGCATTGCAGATCACATGCAGTCGCGGCGGCTGTGCTCGATTAATAAACCTGCAACAAAAAATTATGGCCATCTATTCAGAACTTGAAGGTAAGACCGTGGTTGTGACGGGCGCCAGCGGCGACCTCGGTTTGGCGATTTGTCGCAAATACCTCGCGCTCGGCAGCAATGTGATCGCGCTATACAACAACACGAAGGCCAGTCTCGACGAGCTCGCGGCCGAACCCGAAAGCGCAGGACGATTGACCATCGCGAAATGCGATGTCGCAAACCGCGACGACGTCGAGCGCTTGCGCGGCGAACTGGAGCAGCACCTCGAAGCCATTGACGTTCTCGTCAATAACGCCGGAATCAATAAGGACAACCTGGTTTCCACCATGACGTTCGAAGAGTTTGACGAGGTGGTGCGCGTCAACCTCCATGGGACGTTCAACATGACCCAGGGAATGATGAGACTGATGAGGCACGCGACGCAAGCCAGCATCGTGAACGTAACTTCCGTTGCAGGGGTGACGGCGAGTTTTGGTCAGTCCAACTACAGTGCCGCCAAAGCGGGCATTTCCGGATTCACGCGCTCGGTTGCGAAAGAACTCGCGTCAAAAGGAATCCGGGTCAATGCCATAGCTCCCGGCATGATCGAATCCCGAATGGTCAAGAAGGTGCCGCGCCATATCGCCCGGACCATTTTCGACGCGATTCCGTTGAACCGCTTCGGGCGCCCGGAAGAGATTGCCGAGGTGGTCGCGTTTCTCAGTTCCAACGCCGCAAGCTACATCGTCGGCCAGACGCTGGTGGCCGACGGTGGCCTTGTAATGCGCTAATTTGCGGAAATTTTCATGTCCAAACTAGATCGTAGTTTGCTGCCCGCGCAGCAGTTGTTTGAGATCGGCGTGTGGCGCTCCCCCATATTCATGGTGGACCGTATTGCCGATATCGTGGTCGGCTCCAAGCCGAGCATTACTGCCGTCAAGCACGTCACTTTCAACGAGGCCTATATTGCCGGCCACTTTACCGACAATCCGGTCATGCCGGGCGTGATGATCGCGGAGATTTTCGGCCAGGCAGGCGAGTACTGCGCCTTCTTTAACGACGTCTGCGCGGCGTACGAGAAGGAGACGGGGCGTGTCGCCAAACGATTCGAAGACGTTGCGGAAATAATTAGTACGCCAGAAGGTAAGCGCATCATAAAAGAACAGAAATCGCAGGTGATCGGGTTTCTGGCTGCACAGAATGTCAAGTTCAAAAGGGTGGTCTATCCGGGCGACACGATTTATGCCGAGTGCCGGCTGGCGTTCACCGATACCCAGGGGTTCAACCACTTCAACGTGGAAGCGCGCGTTGGGCGCCACGTCGTTGTAGAGGGAACCATTATCAATTTCCGGACCTACCGGGACAAGCTCGGTAGCAATGTTGCTGCCGGAATCTCACGATAAAGAGCGAAAAAAATGACCAATTCAACGATCCTGGACGATGTCGAGCGACGCAAGGCCGTGCTCGAAAAACTCAAGGCGGGGCTGATTCAGCGTCTCAATCTTCCGCAGACCGTCGAGCAGATCGACGACGACACGCCGCTGTTTGGTAGCGGCCTGCGCCTCGACTCGGTCGATGCAACCGAAGTGTTCGTGCTGCTCGACGAATCCTTTGGCATCCGCGTGTCGGAGGGCGACGAGCCTTCCTATCTGCGAAGCATCAATACGCTTGCGTCGTTCATTCTGGAACGCACCAAAGACGCACAAGCTAACGCAGCCTGACGAAAGTCCGATCCAAACTCGACGCAAAGAGACGAGCAAGCTATGACGAGCCTGAAAGACATGCATATCAGCCACGGCGCAAAGATGGGCGTGCGCAATGGTGTTGAAATTCCGCTGAGCTACGGTGATACCGCGCGCGAAATCGCTGCCGCCCGCAAGCACATTCTGCTGACCGATTACTCCCATATGGGCATCGCCGAAATCTCCGGCGAAGATGCCTACGAAGTGCTCAATACGATCGTTGGCGGCGACGTTTCCGCGCTGCGCGACGAGCAGGGCATGTACACGGTGATGCTGGACGCGGACGGCAAGATCGTCACCGACGTCTACATCCTGTGCGATGAAGAGCGCTTCATCGTCGTTACGGAATGGCTGACGGGCAATCAGCTGCGCGACCTGATGCAGGCCGCTGTCGATCGCTGCAAGGACGAATTCAGCGAAATCGACGGGGTGAAATCGCTCGATGGCGAACGTGGCGCGCTGCATTTCGAAGGCCCCTACGCATGGGAACTGATGGCCGGGATGTTCGGCATGGACGTGATCGGCCTGCCGTTCCACGAATACATGTATGTCGGCGACGATGAAATTCTGTTCCGTGCGGGCAAGCACGGCGAGTTCTCGTACAAGCTCATTGTGCCGGTCGGACGACTCGTCGATGTATGGCAACAGGCCGTGGAAGCCGGCAAGAAGTTCGATATGGCCGTTGGCGGCCTCGACTATCAGCGCCAGGTGCGGATCGAGAATCCGTGCTGGGATCCCGCGGTGCTCGCTGAATTCTCGCGCTGCCCCGTGGAGCTCCAGATGCAGTGGGCGCTGCGTTACACGAAGGACGATTTCGTCGGCAAGGCTGCGCTCGAACAACGTCTTGCCGAGGGCGTGGCCCGTCGTGCGGTGGGATTCGAGCTCCAGGGCGAGCACGCCGCAGCCGCGGCACAAGGCGACGCCATCTACTGCGGCGACCAGAAGATCGGCGAGGTGATGGTGTGCGGCACGGTCACGGAAGACGGCCGGCATGTCGGTCGCGCGATGTTGGACCAGGCGCTGGCTTATGCGGATATCGGTCCGCTGCGTGTGGTGACGGCGAAGGGCGACGCCCAGCTCAGGACCACTGCGATTCCGTTCCTGCGCAACTTCAGCTTCATGGTCAACCCGTCGGAGCACAGCTACGTCGATCCGGCGAAGCCGAAGCACTTGCTCGAGCAAATCGAGCGCAAGAAGCAGGCAATGGCAGCGGCCAACTAAGCGCGGGACGACGTAGTTCAAGCAAGCATCGGGCGGTCGTGAGGACTGCCTGATCGATCCGCCTGCCGGGGAGTGCAGGCGGATCGACGCGAAGCCAGAGCGAGCAGCGGTCAGGCGAGTTTGCATCGGACTACATATCAATTTATGCCATTATCGGGGTACCCGGAAATACTGGGCCCGGGTAGAGATAAGGTGGAAAAATATATGCAAACGCAGCGTAAGCGGGTTGTAGTCACGGGGATGGGGCATATGTCGTCCATCGCCGATAACGTGGACGAATTCAAGGAAGCGCTTCTCAATAAGGTCTGCGGGATTCAGCCGAGCGAACACTATCAGCCCTGGTTCGATGGTGCGAACGCGTCGGAAGTGTTACGCGAGGTCGTCTACGAGGACTTGCCGGCCGAGCTTGCGGAATTGCTCGACAAGGCTGCGCTGTGGGCCTACAAGGTCGGCCACGAAGCGCTCAAGCGTGCGAATGCTGCGTCGGCGGAATTGCGGGCGAAAACGGGTTTGATCATCGGCATCTCGTCTGCGGGCACCGAAGCCTATATGCCCATCCTGGAAGAGAACTACGAAATTTTCTCCCTCAGGAAGATGGTTGTTTCCGGTAGTTTCGCTTCGCCCAGCGCGATCGTTTCGGCGCTGCTCGGCCTGAAGGGCGGCTTCGAACTGGTGGCCACCGCGTGTACTGCGAGCACCAACGCAATCGGCATGGGATTCGACCAGATTCAGAACGGCAAGAATCCGGCTGTTCTCGTCATTGGCACCGAACCGCTCTATCTGCCAACCTTTGCAGGTTTTTACGCGCTGCACGCGATGAAGCGCAGCCCCGCGAGCCCGTTTTCGGGCGAACCGGGCATGTCGATCGGCGAAGGCGCGGGCGCGCTGATGCTCGAGGAGTACGAGCACGCGGTCGCGCGTGGCGCGACCATTTACGCGGAAATAGTTTCGTACGCAACGTCCGGTGATGCGTACCACGAAACGGCTCCCGACCCGCGTGCCGAAGGCGCTGTCCAAGTGATGCGCTCAGCGCTGAACAATGCCGGACTCCAGCCGCATGACATCCAGTACATCAACGCCCACGGAACCGGGACGGACGCCAACGACCGTTCCGAGACGCTGGCGATGAAGAAGGTGTTCCCCACTATCGCGAATATTCCGGTGAGCTCGACGAAGGCTTATGTGGGACACAACATCGGATCGGCCGGCATCATCGAATTGATTGCCTGCTACCTGACGCTGCCAGAAAAGAAGATTCTGCCGACGCTGAACTTCACCGTGCCGCGTCCCACCTGCGACCTGAACTACGTGCCCAACGAGTTTCAGTCCGCGGACGTCGGCGTGTTCATGAAGAACAACTATGCGTTCGGCGGCAACAACTGCTGCATTATTTCCAGCACTCGTTCGGGTATCGTGCCGGCAACGTCGTATGAGTCGAAGCGGGTTGGGATCACCGGCATGGGCGCGGTTGCCTCGGCGGGGCATGACATCGGGGAAATCTTCGAAGTCGTCTGGAGCGGCAAGTCGTCTGGACGCAAGGTCCGGCTCACTGGTGAGGTCGAGGAGAGTCATTCGTTCGCGGGTCTCGTGGATCACCCGTCCGTGCGCAACGAAGTGAAGCGACACCTCCTGAGCATTTTCAGCCCGGAAGTAGTCGAAACGCTTGGTGACCGGGAGATCTGGGTGCACGCGGTCGACGACCTCGATCCGCGCAAGTATCTGCGTCGCTTCGACGAACGCAAGGCCAACCCCATTTGTACCTTCGCGCTGCTGGCCCTGACTCAGGCGCTCAAGGGCGCGAACCGGAAGATCCGGCGCGACGGTCACGATCTGGGGCTCGTCCTGGGCATGGCGAAAGGCCCGCGCACGACTGTCGAAACGTACATGCGCAGCATGATTCCGGAGCCCACGAAAGTCCGCACGTCGGAATTCCCGGGCGCGCTGATGAATGCGATCGCCACGTTCTGTTCGATCACGGAAGGCATCAAGGGCTACAACACGACGCTGGCGACGGGCAACAACGCGGCCTTCGGCGCGCTGGGCTATCTGGCCGGCCATGGCAGGGGGTATTGAGCGTCGGCAATTCGCAGCCGTTTTCAGCGCAGAGCGGCGGCATGTTGCCCGCGGATGGCGCTTGCGCGCTCCTGCTCGAAGCCGGGGACGAAACGCCCGGCGCGACGACGTCGTCCAGGATGCACATCGCAAGTTGTGTGTCGTATCAAAGCAGTGGGGAAGCGGGTGGCGCGATGTCAGCGGATTTTCGCGGGATTGCCACCACGATGGAGCGGGCAATCGAGGCAGCGGGGCTCAAGCCCGAGGACATCGCATGCGTGGTTCCGCACGCCAATGGCGCACTGGCGAGCGACAAATCCGAGGCGATGGCGATCCTGAAGATCTGGGGCAAAAAGGGCGTGCCTGTCGTGATGTACAAGGCTCAAACCGGCTACATGTCGGTCTGTAGCGGGTTGCTCGATCTGATTGTGATTTCCGATGCGCTTGAAAAGCAGGAAGTGGTTTCCGCTCAAACGCAACTACCCTTCGACGACACGCTGCAGGTCGATGTTCATGCCAATCGCAATGCGCTGCCGCTCGCTGGCGGCCCGATTTTGAAGACCACACTCGGTCTCGACGGCTCCGTTGTTGCGTGTGTCTTGACGCGAGGGCCACTGTCCGGAGGTTTGCATGAACTGCGTGGTTCCTGATAGTGCGATCGGCGTGTTCGGGATAAGCATGGTGGAAAGCGGGCATGCGTTCGTGCCCTTCGAACCGAGCTGGTTCAACGCCAACGAAGCGCGTTTTTTCAAACGGGCGCAGCGGCGTCAGGTGCAACAGGAATGGCTTTTCAGCCGGTTCGGCTTGCCGGACACGGAAGTGGACAGCGAACAGATGCGCCGGGCCGCGTATCGCGAAGCACTCAACGCCGTTGCGAAGGTTTGCCGAAATGCCTTCGACCAGGTCGGCAGGAAGCTGGAAACGCAGATTCGCAAGCAGCGGTCCGCATTCGTTTATTTCGATGCGTGGGGAGAGACGGCGACGTTGGAAGGCGCGAACAGCTGGCGGGACGTCATCAGTCTCGATCTGCTTCCGAAGCCGATCCTTCGAGACTATGGATTCCGGGACTTCTCGTGCAAGGTGCGAGGAGAACGTAACGGCTTCATGCACGCGATTCGTTTGGCGTCCGATCTGCTGAATTCCAATGAGATGGATACGGTTGTGGTAGCGGGGTTGTTTCGAAGCTTGCCTCTCATGGTGCTGTCTTCAGCGGCGGAGCGCGTGGCGTTGCACGGCGGCACGCGAGCGAAGCTCGGCACGCCGTGTCCGAGCGTCGAGCGCGCCGGCTGTGTCGTGCTGCGCCGGCGTCCCGCGCAAGGCATGTCGATCGCGATCACGTCGTATAGCCAGTTGCCGGAGCAACAGCAGCTTGCGCGCGAGCATCTCGCCCGCGCGTGGAAGGAGCGCGGCAACGAGCGCACTGCATACGTTCTGGCCGGCCTGCATCCGAGTGCCGCCATGCGAGAACTGGAGCGCGAGGCCTATGCGGCATCCGCGATTGGCAAGCGCTACCTCTCGGTTTGCGACGTCTATGGCGACAGCGGATGCATGAATCCCATGCTCGCGCTTTCCTATTTGACCAGCGCGCCGGAGTGGCGAGCGGGCAGTCACGCGTTGATCAGCGCGGACGACGGGCGAGGCGGTGTCTGGGCAATGGAATGCTGGAACGGTTCGCATGAGGCGAGGGGTAATGAATGAGGAATGCTGACGATCGCTCGCTTGATGCAATTCGCGACCAGCGGGCGCCATGGGAGATTCGATCATGACGATTGACGTGCAACCTTTGCCGATCGTCCACATGCAGGGCGCGGGAAAGTGTTACGGAACCGGTGCCGGTGCAGTGCATGCGCTGAGAGGCATCGATCTCGTGATACGGCCGGGAGAATTCGTCGCGTTGTGCGGACCGTCGGGCAGCGGCAAGAGCACGTTGCTCAATCTGATGGCCGGCATCGACGCGCCTACCGAAGGGCGCGCATTGCTCCTGAACCACGATTTCGGAAGTCTGAGCGACGTTGCGGCGGCTGCGCTGCGCGCGAAGACGATCGGCTTCGTATTCCAGTTTTTCAACCTGCTGCCGGTCCTCAGCATATTCGACAACGTTTACTACCCGTTGATGCTCAACGGACACAGCCGTGCTGAGGCGCGTGACGAAGTGATGTCGATGCTCGAGCGCGTGGGTCTGATCGCGCATTACAAACGCCGGCCGGGTGAGCTTTCCGGTGGACAGCAGCAGCGCGCCGCCATTGCGCGTGCGCTCGTGAAGCGTCCCGCTCTGGTCGTTGCCGATGAGCCGACAGGCAATCTGGATACGCATACGGGCGAGGAGATCGTCGACTTGTTGCTCGACATGAACAAAGAGTTGCAGACGACGTTCGTGATCTCCACCCACTCGCTGCAACTGAAGGACCGGGCGCGACGCGTCATTGAGATCGAGGATGGGAGGCTCAAGCGAGATGGGCAGCAAAACTAGGGCGATATTGCGCGGCGCCATCGTCGCGACGCTTTTCGCGAGCGCGCAAGCCATGGCGGATACCCCGCGCAGCGATGCGGCGCAAAGCGTGGCGATGCTGTCCGCCCTGAGCAAACAGAGCGCGGACGATGCTCGTGCGCAGGCGATTCTTGCGATCGCGCAGCGCGTGTCGGGCTCCGACCTCGATCGCGCAGTGTCGGCGCTCAGGACGACGCTCACGCGCAATCCGGCGGACCTCGACGCGAAGATGTACTACGGGTACGGCCAACTGCGCCTGGCGCTGCAGTATCTCGACAAAAAGAATTTCCTGCAGGCGGCCGAGCGCGCGAAGCAGGGGTTTTTCTATGTCGACGAAGCGGCGGAGAGCGCGCCGGACAACTGGAGGCTGCGCTATCTGCGCACGCGAGTGGACGCCTTCTCTCCGCCTTCGAATGGACGCTGCGTGGTTGCGCTCAAGGACATCGAGTACCTCGATGGAGATGCGGCGGTGCCGCGCGACCTGATGCCGATGATCGGGTTCATGCAGGCGCGTGCGCAGGACGCGTGCCGCAAGAGCTGGTCGCTGGCGAGCGGCAATCCTGAGCGGGCGTCTAATGCGCCGCCGCCGCCGCCGCTTACGCCGGTCGAGATTGCCCGCGTGCTGGAACCGGTCGTGAAGGAGCAGCGATGAGCACCGCAATGTTTTATCTGTCGAACGCCGTGATGGTCTACGCCCTCGCGGTAGCGCTCGGCGCGTGCCTCTGGCGCCGCACCGACATTCAATATGTTTTTTTGAATCTGTTTCGCCAGCGCAGGCGTTCGGGCATGACGCTGCTCGCCATCGTCCTCGGTGGTGTCGCGGTCTTTCTGTTCGGCGGTTTTGTCGACTACTCATTCTGGGCTTTGCGCGAGCAGACGATCCGCACCAATGTCGGCCACATCCAGCTCTACGAGAAAGGCTATCTCGAGAGCGGCGCGGCGGTTGGCACCATGACGCATAGCATTTCCAACTATGACGAGGTCGCGCAAATCCTGCGCACCGATCCGGTAATCGGGCCGCACATCAAGACCGTGACCGGCCGCATCGAATTTTCGGGAATCATTTCCCGTTATGAAAGCGGGGTGTCGACCTTTTTCACGGGTGTGGGCGTGGAGCCCGAGACCTCGCTCGAAATCGGCGCACTCGATCGCGTGGTGTCGGGAAGCGACCTCTCGCGTATCCAGCCGCAGGGTGTGACGATCGGCTCGGGCGTTGCCGCGGCGCTGAAGGCGCAGTACGACGACTACACCGATCTGCTCGTGGTGACGCCCGGTGGCGGGCAAAACGCGATGTCGGTGCAGGTTCGCGGCATTTTCTCCTCGGGCATCAAGGAGTACGACGACACCAACATCAAGCTGCCGCTCAAGACCGTGCAGCGGCTGCTGCAGACCTCGAACGTGAGCCGGATCATCATCCTGCTCGACGACACGGACTATACCGATGCAGCCATGCGGCGCATCGACGAAATCGTCAAGGCGCGCAATCTGCCGCTCGAAGCGCGTTCGTGGTCCGATCTTGCCGTGTATTACCACCAGGTCGTCAATCTGTTCGAGGGCATTTTCTTTTTCATCAAGGCGCTGGTCAGTGTGATCGTCGTCTTCATGATCGGCAATACGTTGATGATGAGCGTCATCGAGCGCACCCGGGAGATCGCGACGCTGCGCGCGCTTGGTCTCACGAAGCGCCACGTGGGGCGGCTCTTCATGCTCGAGGGCATCGTGATCGGCCTGCTCGGTGCGCTGATCAGCGTCGTGCTGGGGATCGGTCTCGCGGAGCTGATCAACATCAACGGCGTGCCCATGCCGCCTTCGCCGGGCTACACCCAGGGATATCTGGCCTTTGTCAGGTGGGCCGGCGATTACCACTTGTTCTGGTTTGCGTGCGCGCTGCCGCTGGTCACCGCCGTGATTGCTTCGATCATGCCTGCGCGGCGTGCTGCGAATCTCGTCATTGCGGAAGCATTCCGATTTGTTTGAAGTGCATATCAATATTTGTCGACTATCAAGGGAGAAGTCAATGAAGAAGCAACGAGTTTTGATTACTGGAGCGGGCCGTGGCATTGGTTTCGCAATTGCGCGGGTGCTGGCCGCGGAGGGCTACGATCTGGTGTTGAACTACCGTTCGGAGCAAGGTAAGTCGATTGCGAATCTGCAGCGATTCATCCAGAGCGATGAGGCGAAAGGTATCGATATCAGGCTTGCCAAGGGTGATATTGCGGAGACCCGCGATGTCGAGAACATGATGAAAGCGCTGCGCGCCGACGGCGTGGATCAAATCGACCATCTCGTGCTGAATGCCGCCGCATCGCCCTTCAAGCCGTTCCTCGAGATGAACAAGTTCGACTGGAAACTGCTGCTCAACAGCAACCTCGTTGGCAACGTTGCGTGTGTAAACGAAGTGGTTCCGATGATGAAGAATGGCGGCACGATCTGCATTCTCTCAAGCATGGGCAGCCGCGTGGTCATGCCGAAGTATCCGCTCGGCATCATGAAATCGGCGCTCGAGAATCTCGTGCGTTACCTCGAAGTCGAACTGTACGACCGCAACGTGCGCGTCAACGGCGTCTGCGCGGGTCTCGTCAATACGGACATGGGTCCGATTCTCAAGGAAATGTGGCCGGAAGCGGTTGCGCGTTTCGAAGCGGGCAAGCGCCGTTGGGCAATCGAACCCGAAGAGGTTGCTGAAATCGTGGCGTTCCTGATGTCGCCGAAATCGTCGGCTATTCGCGGTTCGACGGTGCTGGCCGATCTCGGTGGCGGGCTCGCAGCCTGAGGGGGCACCGATGAAGCACAAGAATGTAGCGCTGGTTGCGGCGTTGCTCGTGGGGGCTGCATCGGTCGCGTTGGCGGACAACGCGATACCGCTCGCGCTGCCGGCATCTACCGCAGCCCAGTTGTCCGCCCCGACGGCGCCGAACGAAAGCGGCGCCCCCGTGCAGCAGGACGCTCAGGCCCAGCAGATCATTCGCGCGGCCGACCGCATCCGCGCGCCGAACGAGTCGTTTCGCTACACCGTGAAGCTGAACGAGTTTCAGAGCGGCAAGAGCGTGATGCAGCAGACGCTCGACATCTCCATGCGCTTTTACAAGCCGGAGGAGCGTGCGAAGAAAGGCGACGCACGTGCGCTCGTGCGCTTTGTCGAGCCGGTCAAGGACAAGGGCAAGGCCATGCTGTCGGACTACGAAAAGATGTGGTATTACGCGCCGGATCTGCGCCGGCCGATACCGATCTCCAAGCAGCAGCGGCTCATTGGGCAGATCTCGAACGGCGACGTCGTTGCAGCGGATTTCGATTATTCGTATGTCTCGCAGTTGCAGGGCGAGGAGCCTTGCGGCAAGACGGTGTGCTATCGCCTCTCGTTGCAGCGGCGCTGGCCGTTCGTGACGTACCCGAAGATCATGTACTGGGTCGAGAAGAATACGTTCTATCCGTGGCGGGCCGACTTCATGTCCGATTCCGGCGTGGTGATCAAGCGCTCGTATTACAGCGACTATCGAACGGAGCTTGGGCAGATGCGTCCACATCGGATCATCGTCGAGGATTCGCTTCGTAAGGAAAACTATACGACCATGGATTATTCCGATGTGCGTTTCGAGTCGCTGCCGGAAAGCTATTTCCAGGTCGACTACCTCATGCGGATGAACTGATCCGCCCGAGCCGCTGTGAACATGACATGACAGGACAGAGATGGGGAAGAACCGGGTTGCATTAACGTGTTTTGCCGCGCTGGGGGCACAGTGGTTCGCGACGCCGGCGCATGCGCTCGACTGCGCCTCCGCGCGCGGCTATGTGGGCCTCGAGGGCGTCGACACGTTCACGCGCGACAGCTTGTGGGGCGACGACGCGTTCCGCAGGAATTTCGCCTTCGATGGTTACGCCAGCGGAACGGTTTCGTGCCAGTTCTCCGGGCAGATCAGCGCGAAGGCAACGGCAGGCGCGCAGTACGCGGCGGGTACGGAAAATCCCGGCACGCTCGACGGCAAGAAGGACAGCGGTCTTGCCGTCCTCAACGAGGGGTACGTTACCTGGAAGCCCTCCGAGCAGATCTTCCTCGACGTCGGCAAGATCCAGCGCAATAACGGCAATCTGTTTTCGCAGAATCCGCTCGACGTGGTTCGCAATACGTCGGGAAATCTGCGTTCGACGCTCGTCAACAATGGCGACACGAACCGCTATGGGTTCTACCGCGAAGGGTCGGTGGGCGTGGGCGCAACGGCTTACAACGACCACGGCACGATCGACCTCGCTTACTTGCCGAAGCTTGCGACCAATAACGACCAGGCGCAGTCCGCGGAAAAATGGAGCTCGCTCGAGCGCACCAACTCCAACAATCGCTTTTACGCGGCATACACGTCTTCGGCACTGAGCAATTTCAACCCCACCGTCGCGGCGGTGGTGGGCGACTACAACGTGCTCGGGCTGGGAACCAGCGGTTATTTGACGGACAACCTCATGCTGGGCGTGCAGGCGTCGGTCAGCAAGGGGCAGCGCTGGCGCCATTTGAACATGGCCAAGGCGGCGGCCATCCGCTCATATGAGAACGTCGGCGATCCTTTTTCAATCGACCGGACCGGCATGCGCACCGATATTGCCGTTGGCCTGCGCTACACCGATTCCGAGCGCACGGAATACGGCATCGAGTACTACGGCCAGAGCCAGGGTTATAGCCGCAACGAATGGAAGAGCTACTTCGATACGGTCACGTTTATCAACGGTGGCTATGCAAAAGGCTTGCCACCGCCGGTTGCCAACAATCTGGCGTCGGGCTACGACCAATATTCGAGTCTCTTCGGCTCGGAGACGGATAACGCGAATCGCGGGGGCAACCTGCTCGGCAAGCATTATGCGACCGTCTTCGTCAGTTCGAAGAAGCAGGCGATTCGCAAGCTTGACTGGACCGCGTCGGCGACGGCGAATCTGGTCGACGGCAGTGCGTACGTCAACGCACGAGTGAGCACCTACGCAAGCAATCATGTCGAACTCTACACGGGCGTATCGATGAGTTTCGGATCAATGCGTTCTGAATTCGGGCAATTCGGCAGGAGAGGGTATGTTTATGCAGGAACGCGAATCATCGTATGAGCGTGTGATCTCAGATCACGTTTTTCTGTTTCCGGGGCAGGGAAACCCGGCCATTGGCATGGGAGCCGAGGTATGCGACGCGTCGCCCGCCACGACCGCGGTGTGGGACTGCGCAAGCGACTTCTCCGGGGTCGACGTGCGCAAGCTGTGTCGCAGGGGGCCGATGACCAAACTTACGCGCACGCGCTTCCAGCAGCTTGCGGTGACCACGGTGAGCGTCGCGATGTTCGAGCGCCTGCGCGAGAGCATGGCGATTGAGCGGCCTGTTTTTGCCGGGCATAGCGCGGGCGAGTATGCCGCGCTCTATGCCGCGGGCGCCTTCGATATGCCAACGCTCTTCAAGGCGATTACCGCGCGCGCCAACCTGATGGAGGAAATGGCAGAGGCGAGCGACGGCGCGATGTACGTCGTGAAAGGCATCGAGCGGTCCGCGCTGCAGCGTTTGCTCGACGAGGCGGGCGTTGGTGAACGCGTGCAGATCGCCAACGATAATTCACCGCGTCAGCAGGTGCTTTCCGGAACGGCATCGGACGTCAAGGCGATGATCGGAGAGGTGCAGCGCGGTGGTTACGACGTTGTGAAGCTGTCGGTCAATGGCGCGTGGCACAGCCATCTGATGGCGCCAGCCGTGCCGCGTTTGCGCGAGGCGCTTCGCGCGCTTGCGGTTCGCAAGCCCGTGCATCCGGTGTATATGAACCTGAGCGCCGGCCGCGAAGAGGACGTGGACGTCATCGTCGAAAACCTGTGCGGCCACCTGACTCAAACAGTGCGCTGGCGTGAAACGATGGATGCGATGCTCGCGCGCGGCTGCAAGCGTTTCGCCGAGATGGGGGCGAAAAAAATGCTCACGCACATGCTCGCGTCGCACTACGCCGTGGGCGCGCAGCTCGACATTTCGTGCTTCGACGACTGGTCCGCGCAATGCGAGCCAGCCGAGCCAGTTTGCTGAGCGAGGTTGCGATGCTGCCGAGCTCTTCTGAATACATCAGGCGTCGCGTGATGGCGACCGCCGCCGTGACTGCCGTGATCGGCACCGTACTGGTGTCTTCGCTGACGCGCAACGCACCTGGCCTCTCGATCGTGCAGGCGATTGCCGGGCTAGGCATGATTTCCGCGTCGGTTTTTTTTGCCATTGCCCGGGACAGTGGCGGCTATTGGTTCTACACGATTCGCGCCGGCAAAGTCTTCGATCAGAATCCGCAATGGCCGGCCGACAGCGAGGACAGGACGTGGCGCGGCGCGCTGATGCGAAGTCCCTGGCTGGCGGCGGCCGTGGGCTTTGCGTTTGCGGCGCTCAGTTGCGCGCTGGCGATGACGCTCGTTCCGCAGCATCTCGTTCTTTATGCCTGGTGCTACACCCTGGTGCTGCTGCCTGCCGCGACGGCGGGCTTTTCGCTTATGGCGGCGCATGCGGGGGCTCAGGATGCGCTGCGGATTCTCGGCGGCAAGTCCGCGTCGCCGTCGCCGCACCGCGCGCGGCGACTGATCACGGCCGATCTGTTTTTCGCTGTTGTCACCAATTTCGCGTTGGTGCTGCCAGTGCGGCACAAGCCCGCCTACTCGCTGGAGCACGGTTACGGCTACGCGCCGTTCGTGGTGGCCTTTGCAATCTTGCTGGTGATTGTGTGCGCGTTCATGATTGGCTTTGCGTCGCGGTCAAGGCGCGCCACTTTGACGGGCGAACTGCTGATGGGCAAAGCGGATGCCCGGTTCATCCGGCTCGCCGGAGCACCGAGCCGCTGGTTCGGCGTGTCCGCAATCGGTCGTTATACGCTCTATCTCGTATCCACCGTCATCTGGGCGGCGCTCGTATGCGCGGCATTCGAGAAGTGGGCGCCTGGGGCGGGCTTCGTGCCGCTTTATTGCGTTGCCCTCGTGCCGCTGGTGTTCATGTATGCGGGCGAGCGTTGCGTGTCGATGCACCGTGATCTGACTGAAGCCCGGGACGGCGAGCGTCGTGTGCTGTTGACGTTTAAAGACGTGAAACTGGCATTGCCCACGGATTAGCGTTGCCCGGCCGCGCGCGGGCCGCGTCGGGCCGCGCGACAGCCTGTCCCTCTGCCGCATGGCCAATGTCGCGGAGATTGGCGGTCGCGGCAGGTGGGGGTTGGTAAAATGCGGCAACCCCGCCTCATCACGTGTGCCGCCTTCATGTCCCGTTCCCTCGAAATTCTCAACGAAGTCTTCGGTTATCCCGCCTTTAGAGGGCAGCAAGCCGAGATCGTCGAGCATGTCGCAGCGGGCGGCGATTCCCTGGTGCTCATGCCCACGGGCGGCGGCAAGTCCCTCTGCTATCAGATCCCGGCGCTCGTTCGCCACGAGGCGGGCCACGGCGCCGGCATCGTGGTGTCGCCGCTCATCGCGCTCATGCAGGACCAGGTGGCCGCGCTCACCGAAGTTGGTGTGCGCGCGGCGTATCTGAATTCCACGCTCACCGGCGCCGAGGCCGCCGCTACCGAGCGCGCACTGCGCGAGGGCGACATCGATCTGCTCTATGTTGCGCCCGAGCGGCTCATGACGCCGCGTTTTCTCGATCTGCTCGAGCGCGCGCGCATCGGCCTCTTTGCGATCGACGAGGCGCACTGCGTGTCGCAATGGGGGCACGACTTCCGGCCCGAGTACATTCAGCTCTCGATCCTGCACGAGCGTTTCCCCGATGTGCCGCGCATCGCGCTTACCGCTACCGCGGACGCGATCACGCGCGACGAGATCGTGCACCGGCTCGCGCTCGACGACGCCCGCATCTTCGTATCGAGCTTTGACCGGCCGAATATCCGCTACCGCATCGTCGAGAAGGACAACGCGCGCACGCAACTGCTCGATTTCATCCGCGCGGAACATATGCGTGCGGACGGTACGACCGATGCCGGTGTCGTCTATTGCCTCTCGCGCCGCAAGGTGGAGGAGACCGCGGAGTGGCTGAAGGGGCACGGCGTGCGCGCGTTGCCGTACCACGCCGGAATGGAGTTCGAGGTGCGCCAGAAGCACCAGGAAATTTTCCAGCGCGAGGAAGGCGTGGTCATGTGCGCGACCATCGCGTTCGGCATGGGCATCGACAAGCCGGACGTGCGTTTCGTCGCGCACCTCGACCTGCCCAAGAGCGTGGAAGGCTATTACCAGGAAACCGGGCGCGCGGGCCGTGACGGGCTGGCGGCCAATGCGTGGATGGCCTACGGCCTCGGCGACGTCGTGCAGCAGCGCAAGATGATCGACGAGTCTGACGCCGACGAGCAGCACAAGCGGGTCCAGACGGGCAAGCTCGACGCGCTGCTTGGCCTGTGCGAGACCGCAACGTGCCGGCGCGTGCGCCTGCTCGCGTACTTCGGCGAGGCGAGCAAGCCCTGCGGCAACTGCGACACCTGTATCGAGCCGCCGGCCACGTGGGACGCCACGCGCGAGGCGCAGATGGCGCTTTCGTGTGTTTTTCGTGCGCAGCGCGCGAGCGGCTTTAACTTCGGCGCCGGCCATCTGATCGACATTCTGCGCGGCAACCGCAACGAGAAGATCATGCAGCGCGGGCACGAGAAAATTTCGACGTTCGGCATCGGTTCGGCGCTTTCTGAAGCCGAATGGCGTGCGATTTTCCGGCAACTGGTGGCGTTCGGCTATCTCACCGTCGATCACGACGGCTTTGGCGCGCTCGTGCTGACCGAGGCAAGCAAGCCCGTGCTCAAGGGTGAGCAGCAGGTCACGATGCGCCGCTACGTGAAGCCCACACGCACCCGCACCTCGTCGAGCCGCACCAGCGAGCGCGCCGATCCGACCCTCGGCATGAGCCCGCGCCAGCGCGCGCGCTGGGAGCGCCTGCGGCTATGGCGCACCGATACCGCGAAGAGCGAGGGCGTGCCCGCCTACGTGATCTTTCACGACGCCACGCTGGCGGAGATCGCCCGCAACGGCCCCGAGTCGGTCGACGAATTGCGCGATATTCCGGGTATCGGCGCGCGCAAGCTCGAGCGTTTCGGCGAGGAGCTGGTCGAGGTCGTCGGCGACGATTGAGCGCGCGGGTGGGGCGGCACATCGCCGCGCCATCGGTCCGGCGAGCTTGCTGCGTCGCTTCCCGCGTCGCTTCCTGTGTGTCACGCAACCGCCACATTCTCCGTCGTCCGAAATGTCGCAAGCCATTGACTCGCTTGGCATTTTCGGATTATTATGCTGGGCTCCGGTTTCTGGGGTGCTTTCGCACGCCGGTCGTGGTGACGAAATCTCACCAGTGGTGAGAATCTCGCATCGGCTGATCGGCGCAAAAACGCCTCTCATTTTCAGAATCCGGAGTTCGATACGCATGGTTTTCCGCTTTGCCCGGGAATAAATGCGTCGATTTTGTTCAATTTCAGGAATAAACAATGCCAACCATCAATCAACTGGTTCGCAAAGGCCGCGCTTCGGAAGCTACGAAGAGCAAGTCGCCGGCCCTGCAGGACTGCCCGCAGCGTCGCGGCGTGTGCACCCGTGTGTACACGACGACGCCGAAGAAGCCGAACTCGGCACTTCGTAAAGTCGCCAAGGTTCGTCTGACGAACGGCTTCGAAGTCATTTCGTACATCGGCGGTGAAGGCCACAACCTGCAGGAACACTCGGTTGTGCTGATCCGCGGCGGCCGTGTGAAGGACTTGCCGGGTGTGCGTTACCACATGGTTCGCGGCTCGCTGGATACCCAGGGCGTCAAGGATCGTAAGCAGGCTCGTTCGAAGTACGGCGCAAAGCGCGCGAAGGCTGCGAAGTAAGAGTCAAGTGTCGTCGTGCTCGCGAGAGTGCCGGCGATAAAAGCGACAGGTGCCGGATTGGCCGGTGCTGTCGAGTAAGTGGTCACCCGACCAGGCTGGTAAGTCGTGAGATGAATCGGGTTAGTTGGTGGCCGCGGAGCGTTGGGTTCACTCCACGCTTCAACTGAAAAGTTAAAGGAAGAAACATGCCGCGTCGTCGCGAAGTCCCCAAGCGGGAAGTGTTGCCGGATCCGAAGTTCGGCAACGTTGATGTAGCCAAGTTCATGAACGTGCTGATGCTCTCCGGCAAGAAGTCGGTTGCCGAGCGTATCGTGTACGGCGCTTTCGAGCAGATCCAGACCAAGGGTGGCAAGGACCCGCTGGAAGTGTTTACTGTTGCGCTCAACAACGTGAAGCCGGTGGTGGAAGTGAAGAGCCGCCGCGTTGGTGGTGCGAACTATCAGGTTCCGGTCGAAGTGCGCCCCTCGCGTCGTATGGCATTGGCGATGCGTTGGCTGCGTGAAGCCGCGAAGAAGCGCAGCGAGAAGTCGATGGCCCTGCGTCTGGCAGGTGAACTCTCCGAAGCGGCCGAAGGCCGTGGCGGCGCGATGAAGAAGCGCGACGAAGTTCACCGGATGGCAGAAGCGAACAAGGCGTTCTCGCACTTCCGCTTCTAAGAGAAAGCCCCTACCGGGGTTTGCTCAAAAAGCGGAAAAAAATCCGGGCGGGTGCGCTTATCGAGCGCCTCGCCCGTTTGTGTTCAGACGCGTTGGGAACGATCCGGTCGGGATCGACTCCGGCGCGCACCTCCCCATAGAGGATCAAAGTGGCTCGCAAGACTCCTATCGAGCGCTACCGCAATATCGGTATTAGCGCTCACATCGACGCCGGCAAGACGACGACGACCGAGCGCATTCTGTTTTACACCGGCGTGAACCACAAGATTGGTGAAGTTCACGACGGCGCTGCGACCATGGACTGGATGGAGCAGGAGCAGGAGCGTGGCATCACGATTACCTCCGCTGCTACGACCGCGTTCTGGAAGGGCATGGGCGGCAACTATCCCGAGCACCGCATCAACATCATCGACACCCCGGGCCACGTCGACTTCACGATTGAAGTCGAGCGCTCGATGCGCGTGCTCGACGGCGCATGCATGGTTTACTGCGCAGTGGGCGGCGTGCAGCCGCAGTCGGAAACGGTGTGGCGCCAGGCGAACAAGTACAAGGTTCCCCGTCTCGCGTTCGTCAACAAGATGGACCGTACCGGCGCGAACTTCTTCAAGGTCTACGACCAGCTGAAGAACCGCCTCAAGGCAAACCCGGTTCCGGTCGTGGTGCCGATCGGCGCCGAAGAAAGCTTCAAGGGCGTCGTCGACCTCCTGAAGATGAAGGCGATCATTTGGGACGAGGCCTCGCAAGGCACGAAGTTCGACTACGTCGACATCCCGGCAGAACTCGTTGACACGTGCAACGAGTGGCGCGAAAAGATGATCGAGTCGGCTGCTGAAGCCAGCGAAGAGCTGATGGAAAAGTACCTCGGCGGCGAAGAGCTGTCGGAAGCCGAAGTCGTCAAGGCGCTGCGCGACCGTACGATCGCGTGCGAAATCCAGCCGATGCTGTGCGGCACCGCGTTCAAGAACAAGGGCGTGCAGCGTATGCTCGACGCCGTGATCGACTTCCTGCCGTCGCCGGTGGACATTCCTCCGGTCAAGGGCGAACTCGAAAACGGTGAAACGGCCGAGCGCCGCGCAGCCGACGACGAGAAGTTCTCGGCACTCGCGTTCAAGATCATGACCGACCCGTTCGTCGGCCAACTGATCTTCTTCCGCGCGTACTCGGGCGTCGTCAACTCGGGCGACACGGTGCTGAACTCGACCAAGGGCAAGAAGGAACGCCTCGGCCGTATTCTGCAGATGCACGCGAACAACCGCGAAGAAATCAAGGAAGTTCGCGCAGGCGACATCGCCGCTGCGGTCGGCCTGAAGGAAGCGACCACGGGCGACACGCTGTGCGACCCGGCAAACCCGATCGTTCTGGAACGCATGGTGTTCCCGGAGCCGGTGATTTCGCAGGCCGTCGAGCCGAAGACCAAGGCTGACCAGGAAAAGATGGGCCTCGCCCTGAACCGCCTGGCGCAGGAAGACCCGTCGTTCCGCGTCCAGACGGACGAAGAATCGGGCCAGACCATCATTTCGGGCATGGGCGAACTCCACCTCGAAATTCTGGTCGACCGCATGAAGCGTGAATTCAACGTGGAAGCGACCGTCGGCAAGCCGCAGGTTGCCTACCGCGAAACGATTCGCGCAACGGCGAAGGACGTGGACGGCAAGTTCGTCAAGCAGTCGGGTGGTCGCGGCCAGTACGGTCACGCGGTCATCACGCTCGAGCCGAACGAGCAGGGCAAGGGCTACGAGTTCCTCGACGAGATCAAGGGCGGTGTGATTCCTCGCGAATTCATCCCCGCGGTCGACAAGGGTATCCAGGACACGCTGAAGGCTGGCGTGCTGGCGGGCTTCCCGGTCGTCGACGTCAAGGTTCACCTGACGTTCGGTTCGTACCACGACGTTGACTCGAACGAAAATGCGTTCCGCATGGCCGGTTCGATGGCGTTCAAGGAAGCCATGCGCAAGGCGCAGCCGGTCATCCTCGAACCGATGATGGCTGTCGAAGTCGAAACGCCGGAAGACTACATGGGCAACGTGATGGGCGACCTGTCGGGCCGTCGCGGTATCGTCCAGGGCATGGAAGACATGGTTGGCGGCGGCAAGATCGTTCGCGCCGAAGTGCCGCTGTCGGAAATGTTTGGCTATTCGACGTCGCTGCGCTCGCTCACGCAGGGCCGCGCAACGTACACGATGGAATTCAAGCACTACGCAGAAGCACCGCGTAACGTGGCCGACGCGATCATCAGCGCGAAGGCGAAGTAAGCATCGGCGCAAAAGCGAACCGGGCATAGGCGCCTGGTTCGCATCGCTCAGTCACCGATTCACAACTTTTTTGAAAGAAGAGAAACATGGCAAAAGGTAAATTCGAACGGACCAAGCCGCACGTGAACGTGGGCACGATCGGTCACGTTGACCACGGCAAGACCACGCTGACGGCAGCGATCACGACGGTTCTCACGCAGAAGTTCGGCGGCGAAGCCAAGGCGTACGACCAGATCGACGCAGCGCCGGAAGAAAAGGCGCGTGGCATTACCATCAACACCGCGCACGTCGAGTACGAAACGGCTAACCGCCACTACGCACACGTCGACTGCCCGGGTCACGCTGACTACGTGAAGAACATGATCACGGGCGCGGCACAGATGGACGGCGCAATCCTGGTGTGCTCGGCCGCTGACGGCCCGATGCCGCAAACGCGTGAGCACATCCTGCTCGCCCGTCAGGTTGGCGTGCCTTACATCATCGTGTTCCTGAACAAGTGCGACATGGTCGACGACGCCGAGCTGCTCGAGCTGGTCGAAATGGAAGTGCGCGAACTCCTGTCGAAGTACGACTTCCCGGGCGACGACACGCCGATCGTGAAGGGTTCGGCCAAGCTGGCGCTGGAAGGCGACAAGGGCGAGCTGGGCGAAGTGGCGATCATGAACCTGGCCGACGCACTGGACACGTACATCCCGACGCCGGAGCGCGCAGTTGACGGCGCATTCCTGATGCCGGTGGAAGACGTGTTCTCGATCTCGGGTCGCGGCACGGTGGTGACGGGTCGCGTCGAGCGCGGCATCGTCAAGGTCGGCGAGGAAATCGAAATCGTCGGTATCAAGCCGACGGTGAAGACGACCTGCACGGGCGTGGAAATGTTCCGCAAGCTGCTCGACCAGGGTCAGGCGGGCGACAACGTGGGTATCCTGCTGCGCGGCACGAAGCGTGAAGACGTGGAGCGTGGCCAGGTTCTGGCGAAGCCGGGTTCGATCACGCCGCACACGCACTTCACGGCTGAAGTGTACGTGCTGAGCAAGGACGAAGGCGGCCGTCACACGCCGTTCTTCAACAACTACCGTCCGCAGTTCTACTTCCGTACGACGGACGTGACGGGCTCGATCGAGCTGCCGAAGGACAAGGAAATGGTGATGCCGGGCGACAACGTGTCGATCACGGTGAAGCTGATCGCTCCGATCGCGATGGAAGAAGGTCTGCGCTTCGCAATCCGCGAAGGTGGCCGTACCGTCGGCGCCGGCGTGGTTGCAAAGATCATCGAGTAAATCGGGTAGAATACCCGGCTCGCTGTAAGCAGTAGAAGTTGACGTATGGAGCGGGAGTAGGCGCTAAAGCGCCAACTCCCGCCGACAGGACCGGCCTGCGGCTCTCCGCCGCAGGCCGGTCCTGCGCTCTTTATATTGTCCGGCGGCGCAAGTCCGCCTCGCTCTTTTCAAGGAATTGTCATGCAGAACCAAAAAATCCGTATTCGCCTGAAGGCCTTCGACTATCGCCTGATCGATCAATCGGCTGCCGAAATCGTCGAAACGGCGAAGCGGACGGGTGCAATCGTTCGCGGTCCGGTGCCGCTGCCGACGCGCATCCAGCGTTTCGACATCCTGCGTTCGCCGCACGTCAACAAGACCTCGCGCGACCAGCTCGAAATCCGCACCCACCTGCGCCTGATGGACATCGTCGATCCGACGGACAAGACCGTCGACGCGCTGATGAAGCTGGACCTGCCGGCTGGTGTGGACGTCGAAATCAAGCTGCAGTAAGAGTCTCGAGCGCGGCCGGGATAGCCTGATCGCGCTAAGTCTTTGATTGCTTGCGGAAATCGTGAGAGGACGTTATACTTGACGTCTTTTCGCGCATTTGCGCAAAAAATCGGTGTGTCCCTTTCTGGCCTTTACCCTGAAAGCGCGCCGGTACTTTGTAAATTAGCCCCGACCAATCGCAGTCGGGAATGGAGAAAACGATGAGCCTTGGACTCGTAGGTCGCAAGGTTGGCATGACGCGTATCTTCACGGCTGACGGGGATTCGATTCCCGTGACCGTGCTGGACGTGTCCGACAACCGCGTGACGCAGATCAAGACTGTTGAAACCGACGGCTACACGGCCGTTCAGGTTGCGTTCGGTACGCGCCGTGCATCGCGCGTGACGAAGCCGCTCGCAGGTCATCTCGCCAAAGCTGGCGTTCAAGCCGGTGAAATCCTCAAGGAATTCCAGATCGACGCCGCCAAGGCTGCCGAACTGTCCGCTGGCGCCGTGATCGGTGTGGAACTCTTCACGGAAGGCCAAAAGATCGACGTGCAAGGCACCTCGATCGGTAAGGGCTACGCCGGTACCATCAAGCGTTACAACTTCAGCTCCGGCCGTGCTTCGCACGGTAACTCGCGCTCGCACAATGTGCCGGGTTCGATCGGTATGGCGCAGGATCCGGGTCGCGTGTTTCCGGGTAAGCGCATGACCGGTCACATGGGCGACGAGACCGTAACGGTGCAAAACCTCGAAATCGCCCGTATCGACGCAGAGCGCAAGCTGCTGCTGGTCAAGGGTGCCGTGCCGGGTGCTAAGGGCGGCAAGGTTTTCGTGACGCCGGCCGTCAAGGCGCGCGCCAAGAAAGGAGCGCAATAATGGAACTGAAGCTCCTGAACGCTAATGGTCAAGAAGGTGCTGCAGTCAACGCGTCGGATGTCGTGTTCGGCCGTGACTACAACGAAGCACTGATTCACCAGATCGTTGTCGCCTACCAGGCGAACGCGCGCAGCGGTAACCGCGCGCAGAAGGATCGTGAGCAAGTCAAGCACACCACCAAGAAGCCGTGGCGCCAGAAGGGTACGGGCCGTGCTCGTGCCGGTATGTCGTCGAGCCCGCTGTGGCGTGGCGGTGGTCGCATCTTCCCGAATTCGCCGGAAGAAAACTTCTCGCACAAGGTCAACAAGAAGATGCATCGCGCAGGCCTCTGCTCGATCTTCTCGCAGCTGGCCCGCGAAGGCCGCATCTCGGTCGTCGAAGAGCTCTCGCTCGAAGCGCCCAAGACGAAGCTGCTGGCCGAAAAGTTCAAGGCCATGGGTCTCGAATCCGTGCTGGTGATCACCGACACGGTCGACGAGAACCTGTATCTCGCGTCGCGCAACCTGCCCCACGTGGCAGTCGTTGAGCCGCGCTTTGCCGACCCGCTCTCGCTGATCTACTTCAAGAAGATCCTGATCACGAAGGCAGCGGTCGCCCAGATCGAGGAGTTGCTGTCATGAGCGAGATTCGCAAGAACGATCATCGTTTGATGCAGGTCCTGCTCGCACCGGTGATCTCCGAAAAGGCGACGCTGGTTGCGGAGAAGAACGAACAAGTCGTCTTCGAAGTCGCGCCGGACGCGAACAAGCAGGAAGTCAAGGCTGCTGTCGAGCTGCTGTTCAAGGTGGAAGTCGAGTCCGTCAATGTGCTGGTCCAGAAGGGCAAAGCCAAGCGCTTTGGTCGCTTCAACGGCAAGCGCAAGGATGTGAAGAAGGCGTACGTCTGCCTGAAGCCCGGCCAGGAAATCAACTTTGAAGCGGAGGCCAAGTAATCATGGCAATCGTGAAAGTTAAGCCGACCTCGCCGGGTCGCCGCGCGATGGTGAAGATCGTCAACAAGGATCTGCACAAGGGCGCGCCGTACGCACCGCTGCTCGAAAAGCAATCCGTGAAGGCGGGCCGTAACAACAACGGTCACATCACGACGCGTCACCAGGGTGGCGGTCACAAGCAGCACTACCGTGTGATCGATTTCCGTCGTACGAAGGATGGCATCCCCGCGAAGGTGGAGCGTCTCGAGTATGACCCGAACCGTAGCGCGAACATTGCGCTGGTTCTGTACGCAGACGGCGAGCGCCGCTACATCATCGCGCCGAAGGGCGTGACGGTTGGCACGCCGCTGATGTCGGGTTCGGAAGCGCCGATCAAGGCGGGCAACGCCCTGCCGATCCGCAACATTCCGGTCGGTACGACGATCCACTGCATCGAAATGCTGCCGGGCAAGGGCGCGCAGATCGCGCGTTCGGCTGGTACGTCGGCCATGCTGCTGGCACGTGAAGGCGTCTACGCGCAGGTTCGTCTGCGTTCGGGCGAAATCCGTCGCGTGCACGTAGAGTGCCGCGCAACGATCGGTGAAGTCGGCAACGAAGAGCACAGCCTCCGTCAAATCGGTAAGGCTGGCGCGAACCGCTGGCGCGGTATCCGCCCGACGGTCCGTGGCGTTGCAATGAACCCGGTCGACCACCCGCACGGTGGCGGCGAAGGCAAGACTGCGGCTGGTCGCGACCCGGTGAGCCCGTGGGGCACGCCGACGAAGGGCTATCGCACCCGCAGCAACAAGCGCACGACGAGCATGATCGTCCAGCGCCGTCACAAGCGTTAAGGAGTAGGCAATGGCACGTTCTATTAAGAAAGGTCCGTTCTGCGACGCCCATTTGCTGAAGAAGGTTGAGGCGGCTGCAGCGACGCGCGACAAGAAACCGATCAAGACCTGGTCGCGTCGTTCGACGATCCTGCCGGACTTCATCGGCCTGACGATCGCCGTTCACAACGGCCGTCAACACGTTCCGGTGTATGTCACGGAAAACATGGTCGGCCACAAGCTTGGCGAGTTCGCACTGACCCGTACGTTCAAGGGTCACGCGGCCGACAAGAAGGCCAAGAAATAAGGGGCAATCAAGATGGAAGTGAAGGCAATTCATCGCGGTGCCCGCATCTCGGCGCAGAAGACGCGTCTTGTGGCTGACCAGATCCGCGGTCTGCCGGTTGACAAGGCACTGAACGTTCTGACGTTCTCGCCGAAGAAAGCGGCTGGCATCGTGAAAAAGGTTGTGCTCTCGGCGATCGCAAACGCGGAACACAACGAAGGCGCCGACATCGACGAGCTCAAGATCAAGAGCATCTACGTCGACAAGGCTGCTTCGCTGAAGCGTTTCACCGCGCGCGCCAAGGGCCGCGGCAACCGCATCGAGAAGCAATCCTGTCACATCACTGTGACGGTCGGGAATTAAGGAGCCATACGATGGGACAGAAAATTCATCCGACTGGCTTCCGTTTGGCCGTCAGCCGCAATTGGGCTTCGCGTTGGTACGCGAACAACAACAATTTCGCGGCGATGTTGAAGGAAGACATCGGTGTTCGTGAATACCTGAAGAAGAAGCTGAAGAACGCTTCGGTGGGCCGTGTTGTGATCGAGCGTCCGGCAAAGAACGCTCGCATCACGATTTACAGCTCGCGCCCGGGTGTGGTGATCGGCAAGAAGGGCGAGGACATCGAACTCCTCAAGGCCGAACTCCAGAAGCGCATGGGCGTTCCGGTTCACGTGAACATCGAAGAAATTCGCAAGCCGGAAACCGACGCGCAGCTGATCGCCGACTCGATCACGCAGCAGCTCGAGCGCCGCATCATGTTCCGTCGCGCAATGAAGCGCGCGATGCAGAACGCGATGCGTCTGGGTGCCCAGGGCATCAAGATCATGAGCGCCGGCCGCCTGAACGGTATCGAAATCGCGCGTACCGAGTGGTACCGCGAAGGTCGAGTGCCGCTTCACACGCTGCGTGCCGACATCGACTACGCAACCTCGGAAGCGAAGACGACGTACGGCATCATCGGCGTGAAGGTTTGGGTCTACAAGGGCGACACGCTCGGCCGCAACGACGCACCGGTGGTGGAAGAAGTCGCCGAAGAAAAGCGTCCGCGCCGCAATGCGCGTCCGGGCGATCGTCGTCCGCGTCGTGATGGCGAAGGTGCACCGGGTGCCCGTCGTGGCGCACCGCGCCGTGGCGCCGCAGGCGACGGCAAGAGTGGAGAATAACGATGCTGCAACCGAAACGCAGGAAGTATCGCAAAGAGCAGAAGGGCCGTAACACTGGTATCGCAACGCGCGGCAACGCCGTTTCGTTCGGTGAGTTCGGTCTGAAGGCTATCGGTCGTGGTCGTCTGACCGCGCGTCAGATTGAATCGGCACGTCGTGCAATGACGCGCCACATCAAGCGCGGCGGCCGCATCTGGATCCGTATCTTCCCGGACAAGCCGATCTCGCAAAAGCCGGCGGAAGTGCGTATGGGTAACGGTAAGGGTAACCCTGAGTACTACGTCGCTGAGATCCAACCGGGCAAGATGCTGTACGAAATGGATGGTGTGTCCGAAGAACTGGCCCGTGAAGCCTTCCGTCTGGCTGCAGCCAAGCTGCCGCTGAAGACGGTCTTCATGGTTCGCCAGCTCGGCGCCTAAGGAGTGAATGATGAAGGCTTCTGAACTTCACCAGAAAGACAAGGCCGCGCTCGACCAAGAGCTGTCGGACCTCTTGAAGGCGCAATTCGGCCTGCGCATGCAACTCGCGACCCAGCAGCTCACGAACACGAGCCAGCTGAAGAAGGTTCGTCGCGACATCGCACGTGTGCGGACCGTCCTGACTGAGAAGGCGAACCAGAAATGAACGAAAGCGTGAAAACCTCGCTTAAGCGGACGCTGGTCGGCAAGGTCGTCAGCAACAAGATGGACAAGACGGTCACCGTCCTGGTCGAGCGCCGCGTCAAGCACCCGATCTACGGCAAGTACGTCGTGCAGTCGAAGAAGTACCACGCTCACGACGAGTCGAACACGTACAACGAGGGCGACCTCGTTGAAATCCAGGAAACTCGTCCGGTTTCGAAGACGAAGGCCTGGACCGTGTCGAAGCTGATCGAAGCAGCACGCGTCATCTAAAGAGCCGTTTCAGATGATGCAGTACCCCGGGGCCGCGGTTCCCAAAGCCACCGGGGTAGAGAAGTTGTTGAAATCGCTAAAGATTTCGCTTGCGAGACCAAGATTATCGAGTTATAGTCTTGGTCTTCCCTCTTTATGGGCTCGTTGTTGGCAAAGCAACGGGCAAAAGTAGTGGGGGAGGTGGTTCGGGCGCCAGTCCGGATCTGCAAGATTCACCGGAATGCGATGGCCGGTTTCGTTTGCCGTCGCTGCTGTTCTAACCCAAGCAGCTGAGCGGTCGTTCTAGTGGCGGCGCGGCTGACGGGACCAAGACTGACCGGATGTGCCATGGTGGCGCAACCGGATTAAGTTGGGAAAGATAAACCATGATCCAGACCGAAACTCGGCTTGAAGTAGCCGACAACACGGGTGCGCGTGAAGTCATGTGCATCAAGGTGCTCGGCGGCTCGAAGCGTCGTTATGCCAGCATTGGCGACATCATCAAGGTGAGCGTCAAGGAAGCAACGCCGCGCGGGCGCGTGAAGAAGGGCGAAATCTACAACGCTGTTGTGGTTCGTACCGCCAAGGGCGTGCGCCGTCAAGACGGCTCGCTGATCAAGTTCGATGGCAACGCCGCCGTGCTTTTGAATACCAAGCTTGAGCCGATCGGCACCCGCATTTTCGGGCCGGTTACGCGTGAGCTGCGTAGCGAACGATTCATGAAGATCGTTTCGCTGGCGCCGGAAGTGCTGTAAGGAGTCGCGATGAACAAGATTCGCAAGGGTGACGAAGTTATCGTCATTACCGGCAAAGACAAGGGCAAGCGCGGTGTCGTGCTGGCCGTGGGCGAAGAGCGCGTTACTGTCGAAGGCATCAACATCGCGAAGAAGCATGTGAAGCCGAACCCCATGAAGGGTACGACGGGTGGCGTGGAAGCCAAGGCAATGCCGCTGGCTATCTCGAACGTCGCATTGGTCGACGCGAACGGCAAGCCGTCGCGCGTGGGCATCAAGGTCGAAGGGGACAAGAAGGTTCGTTTCCTGAAGACGACCGGTGCTGTCCTGAGCGCCTGACGCTGCGGAGTAAAAAATGGCACGTTTGCAAGAATTTTATAAAGAGAAGGTCGTCCCCGGCCTGATCGAGAAGTTCGGTTACAAGTCGGTCATGGAAGTGCCGCGCCTCACCAAGATCACCCTGAACATGGGTGTCGGTGAAGCCGTCGCTGACAAGAAGGTCCTCGAGCACGCCATTGGCGACCTCACGAAGATCGCCGGCCAGAAGCCTGTCGTGACGAAGTCGCGCAAGGCAATCGCCGGCTTCAAGATCCGCGAAGGTTACCCGATCGGCACGATGGTTACGCTGCGTGGCAATGCCATGTACGAATTCCTGGACCGTTTCGTGACGGTTGCGCTGCCCCGCGTGCGCGACTTCCGTGGTGTGTCGGGCAAGGCGTTCGACGGCCGTGGTAACTACAACATCGGTGTGAAAGAGCAGATCATTTTCCCCGAAATCGACTACGACAAGATCGACGCGCTGCGTGGGCTGAACATCAGCATCACGACGACTGCGAAGACCGACGAAGAAGCAAAGGCACTGCTCGCCGGCTTCAAGTTCCCGTTCAGAAACTGAGGTTACCGTGGCTAAACTGGCACTGATTGAACGTGAAAAGAAGCGCGCTCGTCTGGCAGCGAAGTTCGCGCCGAAGCGCGCAGCGCTGAAGGCGATCATCGACGACCAAAGCAAGTCGGAAGAAGAGCGCTACGCAGCTCGCCTCGAACTGCAACAACTGCCGCGCAACTCGAACCCGACCCGCAAGCGTAACCGCTGCGCGATCACGGGTCGTCCGCGTGGTACGTTCCGCAAATTCGGTCTCGCACGTAACAAGATTCGTGAAATCGCGTTCCGTGGTGAGATCCCTGGCATCACCAAGGCGAGCTGGTAATAGGAGAAACATAAATGAGCATGAGTGATCCTATCGCCGATATGCTGACTCGCATCCGCAATGCGCAGATGGTCGAGAAGGTTTCGGTTGCTATGCCCTCGTCGAAAGTGAAGATTGCCATTGCGCAGGTTCTGAAGGACGAAGGTTATATCGACGACTTCGCGGTGAAGACCGAAGGTGCGAAGTCGGAATTGAACATCGCGTTGAAGTACTACGCTGGCCGTCCCGTTATCGAGCGCATCGAACGCGTCTCGAAGCCGGGCCTGCGCGTGTACCGCGGCCGCAACGACATCCCGCAGGTCATGAATGGCCTGGGCGTTGCGATCGTTTCGACGCCGAAGGGTGTGATGACGGACCGCAAGGCGCGCGCTACTGGCGTCGGCGGCGAAGTTATCTGCTACGTCGCTTAAGACCTAAGGAGAAGAAACATGTCTCGAGTAGGTAAGAGCCCGGTCGCGCTGCAAGGCGCAGAAGCGACGCTCAGCGACGAGAAGATTACCGTCAAGGGCGCGCTGGGTACGATTTCGCAAGCTGCGAACCGCCTCGTGAAGGTGGTGAACGAAGACGGCGTGCTCAAGTTTGAGCCGACCGACGACAGCCGCGAAGCCAATGCGATGTCGGGCACGATGCGCGCGATCGTCGCGAACATGGTGCAAGGCGTGACGAAGGGTTTCGAGCGCAAGCTGACGCTGGTTGGCGTCGGTTACCGTGCTCAAGCGCAAGGCGACAAGCTGAACCTGTCGCTGGGTTTCTCGCACCCCGTGGTGCACCAGATGCCCGAAGGCGTCAAGGCTGAAACCCCGTCGCAAACGGAAATCGTGATCAAGGGGATCGACAAGCAGAAAGTTGGCCAGACCGCTGCCGAAGTGCGCGGTTATCGCCCGCCGGAGCCATACAAGGGCAAGGGTGTGCGTTATGCCAACGAGGTTGTGATCCTCAAAGAAACGAAGAAGAAGTAAGGGTGCGCAATCATGGATAAGACTCAATCTCGCCTGCGCCGCGCTCGTCAGACGCGTCTCAAGATCGCTGAGCTGCAGGTCGCGCGCCTGGCCGTGCATCGCACGAACACGCACATTTATGCGCAAGTGTTCTCGCCCTGCGGCACCAAGGTGCTGGCCAGCGCGTCGACGCTTGAAGCCGAAGTGCGTGCGCAACTGGCTGACAAGTCGGGCAAGGGCGGCAACGTCGCCGCTGCCTCGCTGATCGGCAAGCGTATTGCAGAAAAGGCTAAGGCCGCCGGCATCGAATCCGTCGCCTTTGACCGCTCGGGTTTCCGCTATCACGGCCGCGTCAAGGCGCTGGCTGATGCTGCGCGCGAAGCCGGGCTCAAGTTCTAAGGAAGGAATTCGTCATGGCAAAGATGCAAGCGAAAGTTCAGGCTGACGAACGCGACGACGGCCTTCGCGAAAAAATGATTTCGGTCAACCGCGTGACCAAGGTTGTGAAGGGTGGCCGTATTCTCGGCTTCGCCGCACTGACCGTGGTTGGCGATGGTGATGGCCGCGTCGGTATGGGCAAGGGCAAGTCGAAGGAAGTGCCGGTTGCTGTCCAGAAGGCGATGGAACAAGCGCGTCGCAACATGTTCAAGGTGCCGCTGAAGAACGGCACGCTGCAACACGAAGTGCACGGCAAGCATGGCGCATCGGTCGTCCTCCTCGCTCCGGCGAAGGCAGGTACGGGCGTGATCGCCGGCGGCCCGATGCGCGCCGTGTTCGACGTGATGGGCGTGCAGAACGTCGTGGCCAAGAGCCACGGTTCGACGAATCCGTACAACCTCGTTCGTGCAACGCTGGACGGTCTGCGCAAGCAGTCGACCCCGGCCGACATCGCGGCGAAGCGCGGCAAGTCCGTCGAAGACATTCTGGGCTAAGGGTGGGCACCATGTCTGAAAAAACTGTCAAGGTTCAGCTCGTCAAGAGCCTGATTGGGACCCGCGAATCGCACCGTGCCACCGTGCGCGGTCTCGGCCTGCGTCGCCTGAACTCGGTCTCCGAGCTGCAGGACACGCCGGCAGTGCGCGGCATGATCAACAAGGTCTCGTACCTCGTCAAGGTCATCGCTTAAAGCGCGCCCGGACCAAAAGACTCCAGGAGTTGAAAATGGAATTGAATAACCTGAAGCCGGCAGAAGGCGCGAAGCACGCAAAGCGTCGCGTTGGTCGCGGCATCGGCTCTGGCCTCGGCAAGACCGCTGGCCGTGGTCACAAGGGTCAGAAATCGCGTTCGGGCGGCTTCCACAAGGTCGGCTTCGAAGGCGGTCAAATGCCGCTGCAGCGTCGTCTGCCCAAGCGTGGCTTCACCTCGCTGACGAAGGAATTCGTTGGTGAAGTGCGCCTCGCGGATATCGAGAAGCTGCCGGTCGACGAAATCGATCTGCTGGCTCTCAAGCAGGCAGGCCTCGTTGGCGAAATGACCCGCAGCGCGAAGATCATCGCTACCGGCGAGATCAAGCGCAAGGTCGTGGTCAAGGGCCTGGGTGCGACGAAGAATGCGCGTGCTGCAATCGAAGCAGCAGGCGGTTCTTTTGCCGAGTGATTGTGGGTGGTGCGTGCGGGCTTGCCCGCCGTCACTAACATCTGCATCGGAGAAGCTACTTGGCTAACAGCCCGAGTCTCGCAAAAACCGGTCGCAGCGCTCCGAAGTTCGGCGACCTGCGCCGGCGTGCAATGTTCTTGCTGCTGGCGTTGGTCGTTTATCGGATCGGAGCGCACATTCCGGTTCCCGGTATCGACCCGGACCAACTGGCGAAGCTCTTCCAGAGCCAGTCAGGCGGCATCCTGGGCATGTTCAACATGTTCTCGGGTGGCGCGCTGTCTCGCTTCACGATCTTCGCGCTGGGTGTGATGCCGTATATCTCGGCGTCGATCATCCTGCAGCTGATGGCGATCGTCTCGCCGCAGCTCGAGGCGCTGAAGAAGGAAGGGCAGGCTGGACAACGCAAGATCACGCAGTACACGCGGATCTTCACGGTGGTGCTGGCAACCTTCCAGGCTTTCGGCATCGCGGTCGCGCTGGAAAATCAGCCTGGCCTCGTGATTGATCCGGGCATGGTGTTCCGCCTGACGACGGTGGTGACGCTGGTGACGGGCACGATGTTCCTGATGTGGCTTGGTGAGCAGATCACGGAACGCGGGCTTGGCAACGGCATTTCGATCATCATTTTCGGCGGGATCGCAGCGGGCTTCCCGAATGCGATTGGTGGTCTCTTCGAACTGGTTCGCACCGGCTCGATGGGTCCCATCTCGGCGATCATCATCGTGGTGCTGATCGCAGCCGTGACGTATCTGGTGGTGTTCATCGAACGCGGCCAGCGCAAGATCCTCGTGAACTATGCGAAGCGTCAGGTTGGCAACAAGATTTACGGTGGGCAGTCGTCGCACCTGCCGCTCAAGCTGAACATGTCGGGCGTGATTCCGCCGATCTTCGCATCGTCGATCATCCTGTTCCCGGCAACTATCCTGAACTGGTTCAGTTCGGGGTCGCGGACCGGCTGGTTCGCGGACACGCTGCACAACGTGGCCGAAGCCCTCAAGCCTGGCCAGCCTGTGTACGTGTTGCTGTACGCGTTGGCGATCGTCTTCTTCTGCTTCTTCTACACCGCTCTGGTGTTCAACAGCAGAGAAACGGCCGACAACCTGAAAAAGAGTGGCGCGTTCGTACCTGGCATCCGCCCGGGCGACCAGACGGCACGCTATATCGACCGCATCCTCACGCGTCTGACGCTGGCCGGTGCGATCTATATCGTGTTCGTTTGCCTGCTGCCCGAGTTTCTGGTGCTGCGCTGGAACGTGCCGTTTTATTTTGGTGGTACGTCGCTGCTGATCATTGTCGTCGTCACAATGGACTTCATGGCGCAGGTGCAGTCGTACGTGATGTCGCAACAATATGAATCGCTGCTCAAGAAGGCCAACTTCAAGGGCGGCGGCGTCCCGATGCGTTGAAAGGACCTATGGCCAAAGACGATGTAATCCAGATGCAGGGTGAGGTCATCGAAAACCTCCCCAACGCAACCTTCCGGGTGAAGCTGGAAAACGGCCATGTCGTTCTCGGGCATATTTCCGGAAAAATGCGGATGCACTACATCCGCATTCTCCCGGGCGACAAGGTGACGGTTGAGTTGACGCCTTACGATCTGTCGCGTGCGCGGATCGTGTTCCGGGCGAAGTGATTTAGAAAAAGGGTAATATCATGAAAGTGATGGCATCGGTAAAGCGCATTTGCCGCAACTGCAAAATCATCAAGCGCAACGGCGTCGTTCGCGTGATCTGCAGCTCGGACCCGCGCCACAAGCAGCGTCAAGGCTGATTAGCGCGCTTGCGCTTTTTGTTTGAGGAAAAACAATGGCTCGTATTGCAGGGGTTAACATCCCGAACCACCAGCACACTGAAATCGGCCTGACGGCAATTTTCGGTGTTGGCCGCACGCGTTCGCGCAACATCTGCGTCGCCGCGGGTGTGCCGTTCAACAAGAAGGTCAAGGACCTGGACGACGCGGATCTCGAAAAGCTGCGTGAGGAAGTGGGCAAGTTTGTCGTCGAAGGCGATCTGCGCCGTGAAGTGACGATGAACATCAAGCGCCTGATGGACCTCGGCTGCTACCGCGGCGTGCGCCATCGCAAGGGCCTGCCCCTGCGTGGCCAGCGTACGCGCACCAACGCACGTACGCGCAAGGGTCCGCGCCGCGCAGCACAGTCGCTGAAGAAGTAAGCGGAACTGACAGTTACAGGAAAACGTAATGGCTAAGGCTTCGAACAACTCCGCGGCGCAACGCGTTCGCAAGAAGGTCAAGAAGAACGTCGCCGAGGGCGTGGTTCACGTTCACGCGTCGTTCAACAACACCATCATCACGATCACCGATCGTCAAGGCAACGCGCTTGCCTGGGCAACCTCGGGCGGTCAGGGCTTCAAGGGCTCGCGTAAGTCGACCCCCTTCGCAGCTCAGGTCGCAGCCGAGTCGGCTGGCCGTGTCGCGATGGAATACGGCGTCAAGAACCTCGAAGTGCGTATCAAGGGCCCCGGTCCTGGCCGCGAATCGGCGGTGCGCGCGCTGCATGGTCTTGGCATCAAGATCACCGCGATCTCCGACGTGACGCCGGTCCCGCACAACGGCTGCCGTCCGCCGAAGCGCCGCCGTATCTAAGGCGTCGCTTGAGCCGAACGCCTGAGCCGCCGGTTTCGGCGTCCCAGGCTCTCGGCGTTATTGAATTGACTAAGCCCACCGTTCGGTTCAAAGAGCCGAACTAGCGTAAAACCGCGGGTTCGCCCATTCAGGTTTTGCGTGATTAATTATCGAAGGAAAGCAACGTGGCACGTTATATCGGCCCGAAGGCCAAGCTGTCCCGCCGTGAAGGCACCGACCTCTTCCTGAAGAGCGCACGCCGCTCGCTCGCCGACAAGTGCAAGCTCGACAGCAAGCCGGGTCAGCACGGCCGCACCTCGGGCGCCCGCACGTCCGACTACGGCACGCAGCTTCGCGAAAAGCAAAAAGTGAAGCGCATCTACGGCGTGCTCGAGCGCCAGTTCCGCCGCTACTTCGCGGAAGCGGAGCGTCGCAAGGGCAACACCGGCGAAAACCTGCTGCAACTGCTCGAGTCGCGTCTCGACAACGTCGTGTACCGCATGGGCTTTGCATCGACCCGCGCTGAAGCGCGTCAGCTCGTGAGCCACAAGGCTCTCACGCTGAACGGCGTCGTCGCGAACATCCCGTCGATGCAAGTGAAGGCAGGCGACGTCGTTGCAATTCGCGAAAAGGCGAAGAAGCAGGCGCGTATCGTCGAAGCGCTGTCGCTCGCAGAGCAAGGCGGCATGGCAGGTTGGGTGTCGGTCGACGCGAAGAAGTTCGAAGGCACGTTCAAGGGCATGCCTGAGCGCAGCGATATCGCTGGCGACATCAACGAAAGCCTGATCGTCGAATTGTATTCGCGTTAATCGGATTGACGGCCGGGGTAACCTCTGTGCTTCGCGCAGGAGGTGGCCTCGGCTGTTTTTTTCAGGTTGTTGCCATCTCAGCCTTATCGGTGTAACGAGCCGAGGGTATTGAAAAGGAAAACCTATGCAAACCAGTTTGTTGAAACCCAAGATCATCGCTGTGGAATCGCTCGGCGAGAACCACGCGAAAGTGGTCATGGAGCCGTTCGAACGCGGTTATGGCCACACCTTGGGTAACGCGCTCCGGCGCGTGCTGCTGTCGTCGATGGTGGGCTATGCGCCGACCGAAGTGACGATCGCAGGCGTCGTGCACGAATACTCGACGCTCGATGGTGTGCAAGAGGACGTGGTCAACCTGCTGCTGAACCTGAAGGGCGTGGTGTTCAAGCTGCATAACCGTGACGAAGTGACGGTTACGCTGCGCAAGGATGGCGAAGGCGTTGTCACCGCTGGCGACATCGAACTCTCGCACGACTGCGAAGTCATCAACCCGGATCACGTGGTTGCGCATCTGACGAAGGGCGGCAAGCTCGACGTGCAGATCAAGATCGAGAAGGGCCGTGGCTATGTGCCGGGCAACGTGCGCCGCTACGGCGACGAGTCGGCCAAGATCATCGGCCGCATCGTGCTGGACGCGTCGTTCTCGCCGGTTCGCCGCGTGAGCTACGCCGTCGAAAGCGCGCGTGTCGAGCAGCGTACCGACCTCGACAAGCTCGTGATGAACATCGAAACCAATGGCGTGATCTCGCCTGAGGAAGCGATCCGCCAGTCGGCGCGCATCCTCGTGGATCAGCTGTCGGTGTTCGCTGCTCTGGAAGGCACGGAAACGGCCGCGGAAGCGCCGTCGCGCGCACCGCAGATCGACCCGATCCTGCTGCGTCCGGTGGACGATCTCGAACTCACGGTTCGCTCGGCGAACTGCCTGAAGGCCGAGAACATCTACTACATCGGCGACCTGATCCAGCGCACCGAGAACGAGCTGCTCAAGACCCCGAACCTGGGTCGCAAGTCGCTCAACGAGATCAAGGAAGTGCTCGCTTCGCGCGGTCTCACGCTCGGCATGAAGCTCGAAAACTGGCCGCCGGCCGGGTTGGACAAATAAGTCGACAAGTAAGAAGTCTGGCACGGGCGCGGATTTTCCCGCATTTTTCCTGTAGAATCCGCGTCTTGCCTTTTTCACGTACCGGCCCGTGCCTGAGTTTGATTCTCTGGCGATAGAAGAGCTGGACCAAAACTTTGTTTCAAGGAAATTGAAATGCGTCACCGTCATGGTCTGCGGAAACTGAACCGCACGAGCAGCCACCGTCTGGCAATGCTCCGTAACATGTCCAATTCGCTCATCGAGCACGAAGTCATCAAGACGACGCTGCCGAAGGCAAAGGAACTCCGTAAGGTTGTCGAGCCCCTCATCACGCTGGGCAAGAAGCCGTCGCTCGCAAACCGTCGTCTGGCGTTCAATCGCCTGCGCGATCGTGACTCGGTCACGAAGCTGTTCGACGTGCTCGGTCCGCGCTTCGCGAACCGTCCGGGCGGCTACCTGCGTATCCTGAAGTTCGGTTTCCGTGTTGGCGACAACGCACCGATGGCTCTGGTCGAACTGCTCGACCGTCCGGAAGTCGCGGAAGAGAACGTCCAGGAAGCGGAATAAGCTTTCAGTCGCTCGGCGCAGTTGTCATTGCGTAGCGAGCGGCGCGCAGAAAAGCCAGGCCTAGCCTGGCTTTTTTGTTTTCGGCGCGGGATTAAACGGCGTGGGCATACGTTCGCTGGATATCGCCGCCGTGTCGTCGCTTCGCTTGCTGATGGCGCATAAGCGAAGCCAATCGGCACCGGTGGTACGATAACGTTCTGCCTCAGGCGCCCTCGGCTCTCGCGCCGTGGGGGCGGGGCACCATGACGGAGCTTGTCGTGACCCTCAATGTAATCCTGATGTTGACCACCTTGCCCGACGAGGACGCTGCCGAAAAGCTGTCGTCGACGGCGCTCGAAGCCCATCTCGCGGCCTGCGTGACGCGGCTCGGCCCGGTCCATTCGCAGTATCACTGGCAGGGCAGGATCGAGTCCAGCGACGAAGTCCAGTTGCTTTTCAAGACGAGTCTCGCGCGCGCGGCCGAACTCGAACAGTTCATCCAGACCCAGCATCCTTACGAGACGCCCGAGATTCTCTCGTGGCAGGTCACGGCGTCGAGCGCCTACGGCCAATGGGTCAATGCCGAGACACAGCGTCCCATTCATGTTTAAGCGTTTCGATCGGCGCTCGCGCGCCGCGCCGTACACCTCGTTTCTGGCTTTTTTCGCACTCGTCGGCTGCGTGCTGCCGTTGCTGTTCGGCGCAGCCACCGCCCGTGCCGACGACAATTTTCTGCCGCCCGATCAGGCCTTCACGTTCAGTGCGAGCGAGGAGCCAGGCGTCGTCGACGTTCATTTCAAGATTGCCGATGGCTATTACATGTATCGCGAGCGCTTTGCATTTGCGACGCGCGACGGTGCGGCCACGCTCGGCGATGCGCAGATACCTCCAGGGCACGTGAAGTTCGATACGACGTTCAACAAGAACGTCGAGACTTATCGCAAGGAAATCACGATTCGCGTGCCCGTGAAGCAGGCGAGCGGGGCATTCGATCTTGCGGTGACCTCGCAGGGATGCGCCGATGCGGGTATTTGCTATCCGCCGGCGGAGCATGTCTATCACGTGAGCGGCCCGGCGCTTCAGGCTGCGGCAGGTGGACAAAGCATGGTGGGCAACGGTGCGCCTGCCACGCCGGCTACACCATCGGCATCGGCGGATGACGCGCAGCAGCCCTGGTACGAACGCGCGACGAGCGCGGATTACGCGCAATCGCTGCTGCAAGGCGGCGGCTTTTTCGGCGTGGTCGGTTTGTACTTTCTCGCGGGCGTCGTGCTGAGCTTGCTGCCCTGCTCGTACCCGATGATTCCGATCCTCTCGGCCATCATCGTGGGTGAGGGCGCGCAGGTCACGCGTGCACGAGGCTTTGCGTTGTCGTTCGTCTACGTGCTCGGCATGGCGCTGGTTTATACGGTGCTCGGCATTGCCGCCGCGCTGGTCGGGCAAAGCCTCGGCGCGTGGTTGCAGAACCCGTGGGTGCTCGGCGTGTTCGCCGGGCTGCTGACCGCGTTCGCGCTCATGCTGATCGCCGGTTACGACCTTGCACTGCCGCAGCGCTGGCAGGATGGCGCGTCTCGCGCGTCACAGGGCCGCTCGGGCGGCAAATTCGCGGCTGTTGCCGTGATGGGCGCGCTGTCCGCGCTGGTGGCGGGCGCCTGCATGACCGCGCCGCTCTTCGCGGTGCTAGCGTTCATCGCGCACACGGGCAACGCCGTGCTCGGCGGCGCGGCGCTTTTCGCAATGGGCATCGGCCTTGGCGTGCCACTCATGATCATCGGGCTCGGTGCGGGCACACTGCTGCCGCGCGCGGGCACGTGGATGGATGGCGTGAAGGTCTTCTTCGGCATCGCGCTGCTCGCGGCCGCGCTGTGGATCGTATGGCCGGTGCTGCGCGCGAGCGCGCAAATGCTATTGGCCGCGCTCTGGCTCCTGCTCGCCGCCGCCGCGCTGGGACTCTTTACGCCGAACGCGGGCGCCTCCAATGTTTGGCGGCGTTTAGGACGCGGCGTAGGCGCCGCGTTCGCGATCTGGGCCGCTACGCTCATCGTCGGCCTTTCGGCGGGCTCGGCCGATCCGCTGCGTCCGCTCGCCGTGCTGGCCGCACGCACGGGTGGTGCCACGGGCAACGGCGGGGCGCAGACCGGGGCGGCGGAAGCCGACGCGCTGACCTTCGCCCCAGTGCGCTCGTCGGCGCAACTCGACGCGATGCTCAAGACGGCGGGCAAGCCCTCGATGCTCGACTTCTACGCCGACTGGTGCGTAAGTTGCAAGGAGATGGAGAATCTCACGTTCAGCGATCCGCGCGTGCAGGCGCGCCTTGCGCAACTCGGGTTGCTGCGCGCCGACGTGACGGCCAATAACGCCGACGATCAGGCGCTGCTCAAGCGCTTTGGCTTGTTCGGCCCGCCGGGCATCATCTTCTTCGATGCAAGCGGCCAGGAAGTCCTGCGCGTGGTGGGCTACGAAAACGCGGATAAATTCCTCGCCCGGCTCGATCGCGTTGTGGCGCAGGGGCAGTCGCCGGCGCCTTCGGCCAAGCCTGTGCAATCGGTGCTTTCCACGCTCACGGGCAGGTCGTAAGCACACCGCACGACGCATCGAGCGTCCGCGCAAACAAAAAGGCACGTCGCGGACGTGCCTTTTTCATGTGCCAAGCACGAAGCCGCTCGACGCTTACTTCTGCGCGCGCAACAGGCGGGCGGCGTCGAGGGCGAAGTACGTGAGAATGCCGTCGGCTCCCGCGCGCTTGAACGCGAGCAGCGACTCCATCATCACCTTGTCGTGGTCGAGCCAGCCGTTTTGCGCGGCGGCCTTGAGCATCGCGTACTCACCGCTCACCTGGTACACATAGGTCGGGAAGCGGAACTCGTCCTTCACGCGACGCACGATGTCGAGATACGGCATGCCGGGCTTGACCATCACCATGTCGGCGCCTTCCTCGATGTCGAGGCGCACTTCGCGCAGCGCTTCGTCCGAGTTCGACGGATCCATCTGGTAGGTCATCTTGTTGCCCTTGCCCAGATTCGAAGCGGAGCCCACGGCGTCGCGGAACGGTCCGTAGAACGCCGAAGCATACTTCGCCGAGTACGCCATGATGCGCGTATGGATGTGGTTCTCGCTCTCGAGCATCTCGCGGATCGCTCCGATGCGGCCATCCATCATGTCCGAAGGCGCGACGATATCGACACCCGCTTCGGCCTGCGCGCGGGCCTGCGCGACGAGGATCTCGATGGTTTCGTCGTTGATGACGTAGCCGTTTTCGTCGATCACGCCGTCCTGGCCGTGGCTCGTGTACGGGTCGAGCGCAACGTCGCACAGCACGCCCAGCTCTGGAAAGCGCTTCTTGAGCTCGCGCACGGCGCGCGGAATCGTGCCGTCGGGGTTGGTCGCTTCGATGCCGTCGGGCGTCTTCAACGCGGGATCGATGGCGGGGAAGAGCGAGAGCACGGGAATGCCCAGTTCGACGCATTGCTCGGCCACGCCCATGAGCAGATCGACCGAGACGCGTTCGACGCCGGGCATCGACGGCACGGCTTCGCGCACGTTGGTGCCCGCGACCACGAACACGGGGTAGATCAAGTCGTTGGTGGTGAGGAGGTTTTCGCGCATCAGGCGGCGCGAGAAGTCGTCGCGGCGCATGCGGCGCGGACGATGGTGCGGATAGAAGCTCATGTCGGCAGGGATATCTTGAAACGGAGCGCGCCTGGGCGCGCAGGAAACTTTTCAGGACAATGGTATATCATACCGATCGAGCGAGGCGCCTGGCGCCGGACTCCCCGCTTCTCCTCCCTGAGCGGGTGCCTGTCGTTTTTCGATAAGGCTGTTTAGCCCGCCGGCATTTGCGGCGGGTTTTTTTATGTGCCGTCGAAACAGGCGATGCCGGTGCGCGGGCGAGGACGCGCGGCGTCGCGCGTCCCGCTATGTGAGCTAAAGCACGTAGCGCACCGAAAGTGGACAGCGAAGCGCCGGGCCTGGGTTCACGGCGCGAGCGCGCCGGCTTTAAGCCTCTGCGGATTCGGCCTGGGGCGCGATCCAGCTTTCGATGACCGCGTGCGCCTCGTCGAGCCCCACGCGCTTGAGCGCGGAAAAGAGCTGCGCGCTCAGCTTCCCTTTATAGCCCTGCTTGCTGTACTCGTCGAAAGCCTTATTCGTCGTGCGCAGCGCGAGAACGCTTTCTTGACGCGTCAATTTGTCGCATTTCGTCAGAAGCGCGTGGATGGGCTTTCCGGTCGGCGCGAACCACTCGATCATGCGCCGGTCCAGCTCGGTGAGCGGCCGGCGCGCATCCATCATCAGCACGAGGCCGGCAAGTTGCGCACGCGTTTGCAGATAGAGCGAGAGCAGTTGCTCCCAATGGGCCTTCGCGGCTTCCGGCACTTCGGCATAACCGTAGCCGGGCAAATCGACCAGATAGCCAGCGGGATCGTCGGCGCGGCCCACGCCAAAATAGTTGATGTGCTGCGTGCGGCCCGGAGTTTTCGAGGCGAAGGCGAGGCGCTTCTGGTTGCACAGCAGGTTGATCGCCGTGGATTTGCCTGCGTTCGAGCGGCCGGCGAACGCAACCTCGGGCCGCGCGGTGGCGGGCAGGTCGCGCAGATGATTCACCGTCGTGAAGAAACGGGCTTGGTGCAGCAGGAAGGCCATCGGTAGGACCACATGTGAAGTAGCGAGGCGGGAGGGTCCGCCAGGCCCGGAGGTGCCGGGAACGATCTGAAGATATCGGGGGGAGGCCCGACTGGCGCCGTGGCGCCTTGCGCGCTATTGTACAATGCGACGGTTTACTGAATACCGGGAAGGCCAGCGCGAGGCTTTCCAGGTAGAGCGGTCGCTGTCGTGTATTTGCAGAACCTGATTCCCACAAGACGAAACAAGGTGCGCGAATGAATCGATTGGGCAAGTCCTTGAAGGTACTCCAATTTGCGATAGGTGCGACAGCAGCAGGTCTCGTAGCAAGTGTTTCGATGATGGCGACGGCAGCCGAGCCGGCTCCAGCCAAGCTCGATCTGGCCCGGGGGCAGGCCATCGCGGCGCAGGTCTGCGCCGCCTGTCATGGCGCCGATGGCAACAGCAGCGGCGGCGCCTATCCCAAACTCTCCGGCCAGCACGCCGATTATCTCGTCAAGCAGCTCAAGGATTTCAAGCCACAGCCCGGTGGCAAGCCCCCTGCGCGTAATAATCCAATTATGGTTGGCTTTGCCAGCGCGCTTAACGATCAGGATATGATCAACGTTGCGGCCTGGTTCGCATCGCAGACGCCCAAGCCCGGCACCGCGCATGATGCGAATACCGTGCCGGTCGGCCAGAAGATCTGGCGCGCCGGTATCGCTGATAAAGGCGTGCCCGCATGCGCCGCGTGCCACGGACCCACGGGGCAGGGCATTCCGGTTCAGTACCCGCGGCTCTCGGGCCAATGGTCGGAATACATCGTCGCGCAGTTGCAGGCGTTCCAGCAGCGCACGCGCAACAACAACGAGCCGATGCGCGAAATCTCGCACCGTCTCTCGGACGACGAGATCAAGGCGGTCGCCGACTACGCAGCCGGCCTGCATTGACCCCGGCCTCGCGCCGGGCAGCCGAAGAACAAGAAAAGGGTGTGGGCGCCGCGTGCATACGGCGGTCCCGCACCCTTTTTTGCTGTAATGCGCTGACGAACAGCACAGTAAGAAGTGCCATGAGAGGCGCAATGAGAAGCGGAGTTTGAATGAGCGTCACCACGCAGGGTCTGCAGTTGAATATCCGCCAGAGAGCGGTCAGGAGCACCATCGAGCTGCTCAGCTCGATGCGCTTTGCCATCGCGCTGCTCGTGGTGCTTTCCATTGCGAGCATCATCGGCACGGTGCTCACGCAGGACGACCCGTACCCCAACTACGTCAATCAGTTCGGCCCGTTCTGGGCCGATATCTTCCGCGCGCTGAGCCTTTACACGGTATATAGCGCGTGGTGGTTCATGACCATCCTCGGCTTTCTCGTGGTGTCGATCTCGCTGTGCGTGATCCGCAACGCGCCGAAGATGATCGCCGACACGAAGAGCTGGAAGGACAAGGTTCGCGAAGGCAGCCTGCGCGCGTTTCACCACAAGGGCGAGTTTGTGCTCGAGGGCGGCTCGCGCACGCAGACCGCCGCGACGCTCGGTAAGCTCGCGCAGCGCCTCGGCTACAAGTTCGTCACGCGCGAAACCGGAGGCGCGACGCTCATCGCCGCCAAGCGCGGCGCGCTCGCGAAGATCGGCTATATCTTCGCGCACCTCGCCATCGTGGTGATCTGTCTCGGCGGCCTGCTCGACAGTAATCTGCCGATCAAATTCCAGATGTGGCTCTTCAACAAGACGCCCATCCAGAGCAACGCTGTCATCAACGACATTCCGCCCGAACATCGGCTTTCCACCGCGAATCCGACTTTCCGCGGCTATGCGTGGGTGCCCGAGGGCCAGTACGTTTCCACGGCCATCCTGAACCAGCCCAACGGCTCGCTCATTCAGGATCTGCCGTTCTCGATCCAGCTCAACAAGTTCATCGTCGATTACTACTCGACCGGCATGCCCAAGCTCTTCGCGAGCGACATCGTCGTGATCGACCACAAGACGGGCCAGCGCATTCCGGCGCGCATCGAGGTGAACGAGCCGTTCGAGTACGAGGGCGTGTCGATCTATCAGTCGAGCTTCCAGGACGGCGGCTCGCAGATGCACATGACTGCCTGGCCCATGGCCGGCGCGAGCGCGAAGAGCTTCCCGTTCGACGGCACCATCGGCAACTCTGCGAAGCTTGCGTTGCCCGCGGGCCAGAGCGTGCCGGGCGTGGACGGCCAGACCATCGAGTTTGCCGACTTCCGCGCGATCAACGTCGAGAACATCTCGAACGGCAGCGGCCAGACCGACGCGCGCGGCGTCGCGCGTCAGACCCTCAAGGAAGCGTTCGACGAGCGCCTCGGCTCGGGCGCGAAGAGCTCGAAGCCGCTCGATCTGCATAACGTCGGGCCCTCGGTGCAGTACAAGGTGCGCGACAAGGACGGCCAGGCGCGCGAGTACAACAACTACATGCTGCCTGTCGACGTGAACGGCGCGCGCATCTTCCTCGCGGGCATGCGCGAGAACCCCGACGAGCCGTTCCGTTACTTGCGCATTCCCGCCGACAGCGGCGGCACGATGAAGGAGTGGATGCTGCTGCGAGCCGCGTTCGAGGATCCGGCGCTGCGCGATCAGGCCGCGCAGCGCTTCGCCGCACGCTCGGTCCCCGATGCGAACCGCGAGTTGCAGCAGCATCTGCAAGAAAGCGCCTCCCGCGTGCTGACCCTTTTCGCGGGCGCCGATCGTTCGGCGCAGGGCACGTCCCAGGCGCAAAAGGGCGGCTTCCAGGCGGTGGCGATCTTCATCGACAAGTCCGTGCCCAAGAACCAGCAGGAAAAGGCCGCCGGGCTCCTGCTGCGCATGCTCGAAGGCGCGACGTGGGACCTTTGGCAACTCGCGCGCACGCAGGCGGGCGAGCCCGTGCTCAAGCCCGACGCGCAATCGACGCGCTTCGTCCAGGACTCGATCAATGCGGTTTCGGACAGCTTCCTGTACGGATCGCCTGTCTATCTACAGCTTGATTCATTCAAGCAGGTGCAAGCTTCGGTATTTCAGTTGACGCGCGCGCCGGGCAAAAAACTCGTGTATCTTGGCAGTCTGTTGCTCGTAATCGGCATCTTCTCGATGTTTTATGTGCGCGAGCGACGTCTGTGGTTCTGGCTGAAGGACCGGAGCGAGGCCAACGGCGGGGGCGTCGACGTCATCATGGCGATGTCGACCGCGCGCCGCACCCTCGACTTCGAGAAAGAGTTTGCCCGTACCCGCGAAGCGGTGTCCCGAGCCTTGGGCGCGAAACCCGAGGCCGCAAGCGCTAGCAGCAGCGGAACGGACCGTACCCCTTGATCCACGCGCCACTCACGCGTTTCACACGATTGGCGCGATCCACGGAAACTCACGATCGACACCGGTAAGCCCATGGACTTGACTCAAGTAACTTCATCCGCGCAAACCCGCCGCGCCGACCGCGCGGCAGCGGCCGCGTCGCACGATGCGGCGCTTGCGCACGATCCCCACGCGGACGCGTTCTTCGACGAGCGCCCCTTCCTGCGCCGTCTCACGGCGCTCGACTGGCTGTTCGCGCTGGCGCTGGTGCTGGGTGCGGGCTTCGCGCTCTCGCGCTATCACGCGCACATGAATTACTACGACAAGCTGGTGCTGTGCGGCACGGTGCCGGCGCTCGTCGTGCTGGGCTGGCGCTGGAAGCCGGCGCGTCTGCTGATGGCGGGCATTGCCGTGCTGTCGGTCGGCGCGATCCAGATTTATCAGGGCGACCTCGCGCGCGCCGATCAGGCGTTCTTCCTCAAGTACTTCCTCTCGAGCCAGTCGGCCATCCTGTGGATGAGCGCGCTGTTCGTGCTGGCCACGCTGTTCTACTGGATCGGCCTGCTTTCGCGCTCGGCCACGGGCGGCGCGATCGGCACGAAGCTCACGTGGACGGCGGTGCTGATCGGCTTCGTCGGCCTGATGGTGCGTTGGTACGAGTCCTATCTGATCGGCGCCGACGTCGGCCATATTCCCATCTCGAACCTCTACGAAGTGTTCGTGCTGTTCAGCCTCATCACGGCGCTGTTCTATCTGTATTACGAAAAGCACTACAACACGCGCTCGCTCGGCGCGTTCGTGCTGCTCGTGATCAGCGCGGCCGTGGGCTTCCTGATGTGGTACTCGATCTCGCGCGACGCGCAGCAGATCCAGCCGCTCGTGCCCGCGCTGCAAAGCTGGTGGATGAAGATCCACGTGCCGGCGAACTTCATCGGCTACGGCAGCTTCGCGCTTTCGGCGATGGTGGGCGTGGCCTACATCATGAAGGAGCGCGGCGTGCTGGCGGACCGTCTGCCTGCGCTCGACGTGCTGGACGATGTCATGTACAAGTCGATCGCCGTCGGCTTTGCGTTCTTCACCATCGCGACCATCCTGGGTGCGCTGTGGGCTGCGCAGGCGTGGGGCGGCTACTGGAGCTGGGACCCGAAGGAAACCTGGGCGCTGATCGTGTGGCTCAACTACGCGGCGTGGCTCCACATGCGCCTCATGAAGGGCCTGCGCGGCGGCGTGGCCGCGTGGTGGGCGCTCACGGGCCTGCTCGTTACGACCTTCGCGTTCCTCGGGGTGAACATGTTCCTCTCGGGCTTGCATAGCTACGGCAAGCTGTAACGCGAGGTAACACGTGGTATTGGCAGGCGGTGTAACCGCCGCCGCCCGCCCAGCGAACTAACCGTCGGATGCCTCGCGCTCCGGCGGTTTTTTATTTGCGGGGCGGAAGAATTGCGGGCCGCGTGCGTTTGCCTGGTAGTGGAGGGCACCGAACGGCGCGCGGACGCAGCGGGGGCCCGGACAGGCCGAAGCGGGCCGATTCGACAGGAGCAACATCATGTGGATCAAGCGCAGCAGCAGGATCATCCTCAACGGCGACGACATTGCCGCGAGCGAGATCACGCCGCAAAAGGTGTATGAACAGCGTCGCCGTTTGCTGCAGGCGGCCGGAGCGGCCGCGCTGGGCGGTGTGGCGGGCTTGATCGGCGCGCGCGATGCGTTCGCGGAATACGCGCCGCCCGATGCGAAGGCGCCCAGTCTGGCTGCGAAGACCAACACGAAGTTCGTCGCGCTCGACAAGGTCACGCCCTACAAGGACATCACGACCTATAACAACTTCTACGAATTCGGCACCGACAAGGGCGATCCCGCCGAGAACGCGCATACGCTGCGGCCGCGCCCCTGGAAGGTGAGCGTGGAGGGCGAGGTGAAGAACGCGAAGGTCTACGACATCGACGAGATTCTCAAGCTCGCGCCGCTCGAGGAGCGCGTGTACCGGCACCGCTGCGTGGAAGGCTGGTCGATCGTGGTTCCGTGGATCGGCGTGTCGCTTTCCGAGTTGATTCGCCGTGTGCAGCCTACCGGCAACGCGAAATACGTGCAGTTCATCACTCTTGCCGACCACTCGCAGATGCCCGGCCTCGCCGATCCGATCCTCGATTGGCCGTACTCCGAAGGATTGCGCATGGACGAGGCGATGAACCCGCTCACGCTGCTTACCGTGGGGCTCTACGGTCAGGTGCTGCCGAACCAGAACGGCGCGCCGGTGCGCGTGGTGGTGCCGTGGAAGTACGGCTTCAAGAGCGCGAAGTCGCTCGTGAAGATCCGCTTCGTGGAAAAGCAGCCGCCCACGAGCTGGAACACCTACGCAGCCAACGAATACGGCTTCTATTCGAACGTCAATCCGAACGTCGATCACCCGCGCTGGAGTCAGGCGACGGAGCGGCGTATCGGCGAGGACGGTTTTTTCGCGCCCAAGCGCAAGACGCTCATGTTCAACGGATACGGCGATCTGGTAGCGTCGATGTATCAGGGCATGGATCTGCGCAAGAACTTTTGAGCTTTTGCATGGGACCAGAGTAAGGAGCTTTGCTCCAACTCTGGTCGACATTCGCGAGACGGCAATGGAGCAACCGATGGAATCGACGACCGTTTCTCCGCGCACCGGCGCGGCGACCGCGCGCGCGGCGCGGGTGTTGCCCGCCGCTACGGGCCCGCACTGGCTGCCGTGGGCCAAGGGCGCGGTGTTTGTGGCGGCGTGGTATCCGCTCGCGCGGCTGGTGTTCTTCGGCGTGACGGACCGGCTCGGCGCAAACCCGATCGAGTTCATCACGCGCTCGACCGGCCTCTGGACGCTCGTGTTCCTTTGCATCACGCTCGCGGTCACGCCGTTGCGCCGCCTTACGGGCTTCAATGCGCTGATCCGCTTCCGGCGCATGCTCGGGCTCTACGCGTTCTTCTACGCCGCGTTGCATTTCACCACCTATATTTGGTTCGACAAGTGGTTCGACGTGGCCGCGATGCTCAAGGACGTCGGCAAGCGGCCCTTCATCACCGTGGGCTTCACGGCGTTCGTGCTGCTGATTCCGCTCGCCATCACCTCCACGCGCGCGATGGCGCGCAAGCTCGGGCGTCGCTGGCAGACGCTGCACCGGCTGGTCTACGCGATCGGCGTGCTCGCGATCCTGCACTTATGGTGGATGAAGGCGGGCAAGCACGATCTCGCACTGCCGAAGCTCTATGGCGCGATCATGGTCGCGCTGCTTGGCTGGCGAATCGGCGTGTGGCTGCTTGCGCGCTGGAAAGCGCGATCGGCGACATCTCCGTAACCGCTCATGCCGTGCGCGGGCAATAAAAAAGCGACGCACGGAGCGTCGCTTTTTTGCATTCAGCGCCGGAGCATCGCTCAATCGGGCAGCAGATGCTCGCCGGCGAACAGTTGCTGCACCGTCTCGCGCTCGCGCGCGACGTGCACGCGCGTGCCGTCGACGAGGACTTCGGCCGCGCGCGGACGCGTGTTGTAGTTCGAGCTCATCACGAAACCGTAGGCGCCCGCCGAGCGGATCGCGAGCACATCGCCGGCCTCGATCGCGAACGTGCGCTCGCGGCCGAGCCAGTCGCCGCTCTCGCAAACGGGGCCGACGATGTCGTAGGTGTGCGCGTCGCCCGCGCGCTCGGTGACCGGCTCGATGGCGTGATACGCCTCGTACATGGCCGGGCGCGCGAGGTCGTTCATTGCGGCGTCGACGATCGCGAAGTTCTTCTCCACGCCGGGCTTCAGGAATTCGACGGTCGTGAGCAGGATGCCTGCGTTGCCGACCAGCGAGCGGCCCGGCTCGAAGTACACCTCGCGGGTTTTACCGGTTTTCGCGCCGTGCGCCTCGATGCGATCGAGCACGGTGCGCACGAACGCGCCGATATCGGGCGGCGTTTCATCGTCGTAACGGATGCCGAGGCCGCCACCCACGTCGATGTGATGAATGTGCACGCCATCCGACTCGATCTGGTCGACGAGTTCGAGCACCTTGTCGATGGCGTCGAGATACGGCGCGACTTCGGTGATCTGCGAGCCGATATGGCAGTCGATGCCGACCACGTCCAGATGCCGCATGGCGGCCGCCGCGCGGTAGGTCGCGCGCGCCTCGTCGAACGCGACGCCGAACTTGTTCGACTTCAGGCCCGTGGAGATGTACGGATGCGTTTTCGCGTCGACGTCCGGGTTCACGCGCAGCGAGACCGGCGCCTTCTTGCCCAGCTCGCCGGCGACGGCGTTCAGGCGGTCGAGTTCGGGAATCGACTCGACATTGAAGCACTTCACGCCCGCTTCGAGCGCCATGCGCATTTCGTCGGGATGCTTGCCCACGCCCGAGAACACCGTGTTCGCCGCTTTGCCGCCCGCTGCCAGCACGCGCGCGAGTTCGCCGCCCGAGACGATGTCGAAGCCCGCGCCTTCGCGCGCGAACACGTTGAGCACCGCGAGATTGCTGTTCGACTTGACCGCGAAATGCACCGTGGCGCGTCGGCCTGCGCACGCGTCGGCGTAGGCGTGCCAGGTGGCGGTGAGTGCCGCGCGCGAGTAGACGTAGAGCGGGGTGCCGTACTGAGCGGCGAGGTCGGCGGCGGACACGCCTTCGACGAAGAGCGTGCCGTTGTCACGGTGAAAGGCACGATGAGAAGCGGGCTGGGTCATGCGAGCGTCTGGTTGAAGTCGGGGCGGGTTTGCTGCTTACTGATTCGGTGCTGCTGCGGACGCAGGCTGTAAATCGGGCTGCGCGCCGCTGGCGGGCACGGATTTGAGTTCGGCATCCGGGGACAGCGAAAGCGGCGTGCCCGACGTGTCGGGAAGCTCGCCGGCTTGCACGCCCGATGCGGGCAGCGCGGTGGCGGGCGTCGGCTGGGCGTTGTCGTCGGTTTGCGTTTCGAAATTCGGCTTCTGCGGGAGCGGCGGCACCTTGGGCATGTAGAGCGGCCCTCTCTGGCCGCAGCCTGCCAACGAAAGCGCGGCTACTGCGCCGATCGCGAAAGCGGCTAGAATCGCGCGGGGCGTCGATACGCGGGATGCCGGTGCGCGCATCCTGGAATTGACACGCATAATTGTCCCTGAATGATTAACCGGTGGAGTTTAGCATGCCAGATAGTGACTACCTGAGCCGCGCGGAGGCCGTGCTAGCGGCGGTGGAGCGCGTCGCCGACGAGGCCGAGGCCGATATCGAACTCGAGCGCAGCGGCAACGTTTTGACACTCGAATTCGAGAATCGCACGAAGATCATCGTGAATCTGCAGCCGCCGATGCGAGAGATCTGGATCGCGGCGAAAGCGGGCGGGTTTCACTATCGTTTTATCGATGGCGAGTGGCGCGACACCCGCACGGGCACTGAGTTCTTCTCGGCGCTCACGGCCTACGCGAGCGAGCAGGCGGGCGAGCCGGTCACGTTCAAGCCGTGATCTTGCTGTGAATGCCGGTCGCTGCGAAGCGATCAGGCGCTCACCATGAAAAACGGGCACCCTCGGGTGCCCGTTTTTCATGGTGATGAGCGTGCTCAATGGCCGCGGAACAGGTTCATGATGTCTTCCTTCTCCTTGGCGTTGACCTGCTCGGGCGCCGAACCTGCCCCTGCCTGAGCGCCCCCGGCGCCGCTCGACTGAGCGTCGAGCGCGGCCTGGCTGATGCCCACCGTCGAGACGAAGCCGTGGCCCGGCGTGGCGTCGGCGTAATAGAGCTCGTCGCCGAGCGTGACGACGCCATCGGGCATCGGCATCTTGTACTCGGGCACGCCGTTGAGCGCCTTCTGCATGTACTCGATCCACACCGGCAGCGCGAGGCCGCCGCCGGTTTCCTTGTCGCCGAGGCTGCGCGGATTGTCGTAGCCGATCCACGCAATGGCCGCGAGCGTGTGCTGATAGCCCGCGAACCAGGCGTCGCGCGAGTCGTTGGTCGTGCCGGTCTTGCCGCCGAGGTCGGTGCGCTTGAGGACGTTCGACTTCGCGCCCGTGCCGCGCTGGGCCACGCTCTGCAGCAGGCTGTTCATGATGTACGCGTTGCGCGGGTCGATCGCGCGCGGCGCGTTCTGGCCCGCCACGAGCGGCTGCGCCTGTGCGACCACCATGCCGCGCTGATCGGTGACTTCGGCGATCAGATACGGATTCACGCGATAGCCGCCATTGGCGAACACCGAATACCCGCCTGCCATTTGCAGCGGCGTGACGAGACCCGCGCCGAGCGCCATCGGCAGATAGGCGGGATGGCGATCGGCGTCGAAGCCGAAGTGCGTGACGTATTGCTGCGCGTACTTCGTGCCGATGTGGTTGAGGATGCGGATCGACACGAGGTTCTTCGACTTCATGAGCGCGGTGCGCATGGTCATCGGGCCGTCGAAGCCGCCGCCGTAGTTCTTCGGCTCCCACGCCTGGCCGCCCGTTTCGGCGGCGCTGAAGAAGAGCGGCGCGTCGTTGATGATGGTGGCCGGCCCGAGCCCCTTGTCGAGCGAAGCCGAATAGATGAACGGCTTGAAGCTCGAGCCCGGCTGGCGCCATGCCTGGGTGACGTGGTTGAACTTGTTCTTGTTGAAGTCGAAACCACCCACGAGCGCGCGGATCGCGCCGTCTTGCGGCACGACCGAAACGAACGCGCCTTCGATCTGCGGCAGTTGCGTGATCGACCATTCGCCGACGCTGCTGCCTGCATTGTTTCCTGCGCCGTTTCCGGAACTGTTTGCAGCGTTATGTCCGGCGTTATTGCGCGTGATACGGATGATCGCGCCCGGGCGAATGCGCTGGTTCGGCTGTGCGCGCGCGCTCAGGTTGTATTGCGCGAAGCGCAGGCCCTCGCCGGTGATGGTGGCCGTGTTGCCGTCCATGAGGGTCGCCTGCACCTGTTTCGGGCTTGCCGACGTGACCACGGCCGCGACGAGTTCGCCGTTATCGGGGTGTTCGAGCAGGGCGTCGTCGATGGCCTGCTCGCGGTCGTCCGCGTCGGCGGGCAGTTCGATGAACGCCTCGGGCCCGCGATAGCCGCGCCGCCGCTCGTAGTCGAGCAAGCCCTTGCGCAGCACGCGATAGGCGACGTCCTGGTCGGCCGAATCGATGGTCGTGACCACGCTCAGGCCGCGCGTGTACGCCTCTTCGTGATACTGGGCGTACATCATCTGGCGCACCATTTCCGCGACATACTCGGCGTGCACGCTGAATTCCTTGCCCGCGCCCTTGACCACGAGCGGCTGCTGCGCGGCTGCGTCGAATTGTTGTTGGGTTATGTAGTGCAGCTCCAGCATGCGTTCGAGAATGTACTCCTGGCGCACCTTGGCGCGCTTCGGATTCACGACGGGGTTATACGCCGAGGGCGCCTTGGGCAGACCCGCGAGCATCGCGCATTCCGCGAGCGTGAGATCTTTCAGATCCTTTCCGAAGTACACGCGCGCGGCGCTCGCGAAGCCGTAGGCGCGCTGTCCCAGATAGATCTGGTTCATGTACACCTCGAGAATCTGATCCTTGGAGAGCTTCGACTCGATCTTGTAGGCGAGCAGCATCTCGTAGATCTTGCGCGTGTAGGTCTTCTCGCTCGACAGGAAGAAGTTGCGCGCTACCTGCATGGTGATCGTGCTCGCGCCCTGCGAGGCGTGGCCATTGGTGAGCGCGACGAAGCCCGCGCGCGCGATGCCCGTGAGGTCGACTCCGCCATGCTCGTAGAAGCGCGCGTCCTCGATCGCGAGGATCGCTTTCTTCAGATTGTCGGGCACGTCCTGGATATGCACGATGTCGCGCCGTTCCTCGCCGAATTCGCCGATCAGCACATGGTCGCGCGTATAGATGCGCAGCGGCACCTTCGGCCGATAGTCAGTGAGCGCGTCGAGCGACGGCAGGTTCGGGGTGGCGACGATGAGCGCATAGCCGAGCACGAGCGCCGCGCTGGCGGCCGCGCCCACGATCAGCACGACAATGCCGATCAGCAGCTTGAGCCACCACGGCCGCTTGCGTTTGGGCGGCGCGGACGGCGGAACGGATGAGGGAGGCAGAGCTTCTTGCATACGGACACCGAAAAAACAGTCCCGCGATTATAGCCGCCTGCCCAGGCGTGCTTTCGGAACGCTTACGCGAGGTGGCGAGGCGAGCATAACGGCCGAGCGGCATAGACGCACTCTAGCCGTGTCTCGCATGCGCGAGAAGATCGCGTGACGGTTGCACTCGATCGCACTCAGCCGCACCCGGTTGTATTCGGTTGCGGTTGCGGTTCGGTTGCATTCGGTTGACGCGAAGCCACTGCATGCACGGATTGGCCATCCGGACGAGTGTGCGCGGCAAGCACCGCTTCGCACAATTTCCCCCTTGAGCGCGTCACGAATGGTTCGCGGCGCGACGCACATGGGAGGAATGCGATGAGCTTGCTCAATCCGCTGTTGCTGGGTGCGCGCCGCTTTGCTGCGGGCGTCGATGTGGGGGCGCGTGGCGTCACGCTGGTGGTTCTGAGTCAGCGGGTGTTCGGCGGCGGGCCGTTGCGCATCGAATGGCTGGGCCGCGCGCCGCTTGCGCGCGAGGCGCTCTCGGGCGCCGAGATCGTCAATCGTCAGGCGCTGGCAGGCGCGCTGCAGGAGGTGTTCGGTTCGCTGCCGCCCGCTTGTGCGCAGGCCACCTTGCGTTGCGCGATGGCGCTGCCCGCCGGCGCGACAATGCTTGCATCCATGCCGCTCGCGCGGCTGGCGTCCGCGGACCGGGGCAGCCGCGCCGGCGGGATGGACCGGTTGGACATTTCGGGCCTTTACACCGAACTCGAGCCGCTCGTGCTCGCGGAGGCGGAGCGCGTGTCGGGCGTCGAGCGCGCCGAGCTGGCCGTGGATTGGCGCGTCGGCCCGCTTGCACTGGAGTGTGGCGTGGCGTACGCGCACGAAACGCAGGTGACGATTGCGGCCACGGCACGCGCTCATCTGGAGGCGCGCATCGAATGCGCCGCGATGGCAGGCGTCGCGCTATGCGCCGTGGACGACGAGGCGCATGCGGCACTGCGCGCGATGCGTCATGCCGCTGAGTTCGAGTTGCCGCCTCACGAGGCATGGGTGGCGCTGTGGATCGGCGCGGACGGCATGCACGGCTGGTTCGTCGCCGAAGAAACCGTCGTGCGAACCATGCGTTTTCCGGCGCTGGAGCACGTCGATCTGGTCGAAGCGCTGCGCGATCTGGCGGGAAGTGAGCAAACGGGTTGCACGTTCGTGTCCGGCGACCTCGCCCTGTTGCACGGCGCGCATTTTTCGCTCGCCGATATCGGCGACGTGCTCGGCAGTCCGGTGCTGCCGTTCGAGTGCGCGCCGCTTGCAGACATTGAACACCCGCTTGACGCCAATCTGCTGCACGACCCGTCGTGTGCCGTCGCGTTCGGCCTCGCAATGCGCGGGGTAAGCGAATGAGCGCGGGAGCGGGCCGCGTGCGCGAGCAGAGCGTTGTGCCGGGAGCGTGGAGCGATGGATTCAACTTGCTGCCATGGCGGTCGGGTGCGATGCGGCGTTTGCGCCGCCGCCGCGCGGTCGAGTGGCTGGCGGCGTTGATCGTAGGCGGTGCATGCGGCAGCGCCGTGGCCGGGTGGCAGCTGTTCGAGAGCACGCGAATCGAGGCGCGCCGCGAGGCGGTGGATCGACAGCTTGCGCAGTTGGCCGTGCCGCTGGCGCTCGCGCACAAGCTCGAACGCGAAGCCGACGCGCGCCGCGCCGCGCGTTCCGAAGCGCAGCAGCGGGCGAAGCCGCTTGCGCACGTGTTTGCGCTCATGGACGCGTTGCCGGCGGCGCGCACGATGGGCGTGACCCTCGAGCAGCTTGCGCAACGCGCCGAAGAATCAGAGTTGCACGCAAGCGCGATCGACGAGGCGGCGGCAGCGGCGTGGCTCGCAAGCCTGCACGCGATACCGGGCGTCGAGGCGGTCGACGTGCGCGAATTGAAGCGTGCACAGGAGGCTGGACTCATGCGCGAGCGCGTGCCGCCTGGTGCGTCGCGCGGTGCGGTGCCGGCCCGTGCGCCGATTCGTGTGGCCGTGCGGCTGGTATGGATGGGCGCGGCGGCGAAAGCGGCCAGCGCGGCGCGTGGCGTGAGCGCGAAGGGGGCGAAATGATGGCCGCGCTGGGGATGCGCGCCCGTCCGTTTGGACGCGAAAGCTCGCATGGTGGCGTGCTGCACACATGCTTGCGCGGCTGGCGGCCTGTACACGCGTGGAGCGGCCGGCGCCGCGCCATAGTCGCTGCGGTGTTCGGTGTGCTCGCCATGTGTCTGGTGAGCGGCGCTTGTGTGGTTTTGGACGTGGGCGGCGCGCAGGCGGCGCAATCCGCGCTTGCCGATGCCCATACGCGGCTCGCGGGAGCGCGGCAAACACTGGTGCGTCTGCCGGCCTTGCAGCGCGGCACGCAAGACGGGCAGCAGCGCGGGCGCGAGGGCAGCGCCGCTGGCGATATTCGCGACATCTCGCAGCTTGCGGCGCAGGCCGGGCTCGTGCTCGTCGCGCTCGAGCCAGCGGCGGCTTCGGGCGGCGCCCAGGCGCCGGCGTTCCGCACGACGAAGCTGGTTGCGCTGGGCAGCTTCGAGCAACTGTCGACTTTTCTCGAAGGGCTCGCGACATTGCCCGAACTCGTCGTGCCTGCCGAGTTCTCGGTCAGGCGCAGCGGAGGCAGCCTTGCGGTGTCGGCCATGCTGCAGGTGTTCGACGGACTGACCGCGGGTGCGCTCGCGCGCAATGGCAACGAAGGCGGCCCGCTTGCAGATCCGTTCGCAAGCGGATTCTCCGGCGTTCAGGGCGCTGCGGGGATGCAGGGCAACGCTGCGATGCGTCTGTCCGGCATGCTGGTGGAGCGCGGGCGAGCGGTTGCGCTCGTAGAAACCGCCGACGGCACCGTGGCCGTGCAGACCGGCGCCACGCTTGCGGGCGCGCAGGTGTCGAGCGTAGATCCGGTGCGCATCGTGCTCTCGCTCAATGGCGCGACGCACACCCTGGGCTGGGCGGAGGATGCCAAATGAAACTGGGGCAATCGGTGCGTCCGGGCGCTGGCCGACTTTGGGTTCCGGCGCGTCGCACGATCCATTGGCTGAGTTGCGTGCTTGCGTTGATGGCGCAGACCGTGCTGCCGGCACAGGGCGCTGTGCCGCCGCCGCTGCCGGCGTGGAGCCAGGTAGCCGTGCCAGTTGCGCGTTATGATGCGCCGCCGCTGCCACCATCACCACCGCTCCCTGCGGGCGGAACGCAGGGGGAGTCCGATGCCCCGCCAGGCTGGGTCGCGAATCCGTTCGTGCCCGAAAACGGCGCGGGCGCTGCTTCGCTACCCGGTGCTGCCGAAGGTGAAGGCGGCAATGCAGCGGCGCAGCGTGCGGCAGTGCCGGCTACGCCCGAGGCGTCGCCGCCGCTTGAAGGGCCGCCCGTGCCGCTACGTCCACCTGCCCGCTTGAGCGGCGCGGCATCGGATGATGACGGCTTGCCGCCCAATCGGCCGATCTCACTCAATTTTCAGCGTGCGGAACTCACGGCCGACCTGCACGCGTTTGCGCAATTCACGAAGCTGAACGTCGTTGCGAGCGAGCGCGTGCGCGGCCAGGTCACGCTGCGGCTCGATCGCGTGCCATGGCGTGCCGCATTCGATCTGCTGCTCGTGTCGAACGGCCTCGCCATGGAGCGCACGGGCAGCGTGATCTGGGTCGCGCCTGCGGCAGACATGGCGGCGCGCGAGCGCCAGCTATTCGAAGCGCACGCGCGTGCCGCCGAGCTGGAGCCGCTTGCGAGCCGCGCGTTCGAACTTCAGTACGCGCGCGCCGAGGACCTGCGCCGGCTCCTCACTGGCTCGGGCACGCAGCGCGCGCTCTCGAAGCGGGGCGCCGCCGTGGCGGACACGCGCACGAATTTGCTGTTCGTCACGGATTTGCCGGCGCGCCTCGATCAGATCGCGGGGCTGATCCAGCGCCTCGATGCGCCCGCGCGCCAGGTGCTGATCGAGGCGCGCATCGTCGAAGGGGACGAAGGCCTGTCGCGCGAACTGGGCGTGCGGCTCGGGCTCTACCCGACCAATCCCGATGGCGTCCCGCGCGGGGTGCATGGTGATGCGGCAGGCGCGGTCTACGACTTGCCGGCCGGGCCGCTCTCCGGTTTCGAAGCCGCCCAGCTCGGTCTCACGCTGCTGGCCGCGCGCGCGACCCGCCTGCTCGACATCGAGTTGAGCGCGCTGGAAGCCGAAGGGCGCGGGCGAGTGGTGTCCAGTCCACGCGTCGTGACCGCCGACCGCACCAAGGCCGTCGTCGAGCAGGGTACCGAGTTGCCGTATCAGGCGAAGGTCGGACAGGGCGTCTCGGGCGTGCAATTTCGCCGCGCCACGCTGAAGCTGGAGGTCGAGCCGCAGATCACGCCCGATGGCCGTGTGATTCTTGATCTCGACGTGGCCAAGGACAGCGTGGGCGAGCAAACCGCCGCGGGGCCGGCGATTCACACCAAGCACGTACAGACGCGGGTGGAGATCGAGGACGGCGGAACGGTCTCGATTGGGGGCATCGACGCGACCGATGACCGGGACGATGTGACGCGGGTGCCGGTCCTGGGCAAAATACCGTTTTTGGGCGCGCTTTTTTCGCATCGCGCGCATCGTGACCGACGCAGCGAACTGGTGGTGTTCATTACGCCGCGCGTGGTCAGTGCAGACTGAGCGGGCGGCGTGCGCGAAGCGCGTGGTTCGCGCCCCAAATTGAAGCGGCGTCGCGCAGGCTGGCCGAAAAGGGCCGGACCGCGGGCGCCGCAGGCTCGACAACGCCGCTGCTTTGCCAGTAAGCTGCGGCACCAACCTTTCGTAGGAAACGCTGCAAGTGCGGGACGCAAACGCCAATGTATTTTTCGTAGGGCTCATGGGCGCCGGGAAGACGACCGTGGGCCGGGCGGTCGCGCGTCGGCTTGAGCGTCCGTTTTTCGACTCCGATCACGAGATCGAGGCGCGCACGGGCGCGCGCATTCCGGTGATCTTCGAGCTGGAAGGCGAAGCAGGCTTTCGCGAGCGTGAGGCGCACGTGATCGACGACCTTAGCGCGCGCGAAGGCATCGTGCTGGCGACGGGCGGCGGCGCGGTGCTGCGGCCCGAGAACCGCGCGGCGCTCAAGGAGCGCGGCTTCGTCGTTTATTTGCGCGCGAATCCGCACGACCTCTGGCTGCGCACGCGCCGCGACAAGAACCGGCCGCTGCTGCAGACCGAAGATCCCAAGGGGCGGCTCGAAGCGCTCTACGAGCAGCGCGATCCGCTTTATCGCGAGGTCGCCGACTTCGTGATCGAGACCGGCCGCCCGTCCGTGAACGGCCTCGTCAACATGGTGTTGATGCAGCTCGACATGGCCGGCGTCGCTCGAACCCCGGCGAGCGAGTAGGGCGTTCCTGCTCGCATCACCCATCCTGAACGAATGCCTCGCATGATTACCGTCAACGTCGAACTGGGCGACCGCGCCTACCCCATCCACATCGGCACCGACCTCATCGGCCAGACGGCGCTCTTCGCGCCGCATATCGCCGGCAAGTCGGTGACCATCGTGACCAATACGGTCGTCGAGCCGCTTTATGGCGACCAGCTGCGCGCCGCGCTCGCGCCGCTCGGCAAGGACGTCCACACGGTCGTGCTGCCCGATGGCGAGGCGTACAAGAACTGGGAAACGCTCAACCTGATCTTCGACGCGCTGCTCACCGCGCGCGCCGACCGCAAGACCACGCTGATCGCGCTGGGCGGCGGCGTGACCGGCGACATGACGGGCTTCGCGGCCGCTTGCTACATGCGCGGCGTGCCGTTCATCCAGGTGCCCACGACGCTGCTCTCGCAGGTCGATTCGTCGGTGGGCGGCAAGACCGGCATCAACCATCCGCTCGGCAAGAACATGATCGGCGCGTTCTATCAGCCGCAGGCCGTGATCGCCGATATCGGCGCGCTGCGCACGCTGCCGGCGCGCGAACTGGCAGCGGGCGTGGCTGAGGTCATCAAGACCGGGGCGATCGCGGACGCCGAATTCTTCGAATGGATCGAGGCGAACGTCGAGGCGCTCAACCGCTGCGAGCCCGAAGCGCTCGCGCATGCGGTGAAGCGCTCGTGCGAGATCAAGGCGTCGGTGGTGGCCGCCGACGAGCGCGAAGGCGGCCTGCGTGCGATCCTGAACTTCGGCCACACGTTCGGTCATGCGATTGAAGCGGGCCTCGGCTATGGTGAGTGGCTGCACGGCGAGGCCGTGGGCTGCGGAATGGTGATGGCGGCCGATCTTTCGGTGCGCCTCGGCATGCTCGACGAAGCGTCGCGCGAGCGGCTCGTGCGTGTGGTGAAGGCGGCGAATCTGCCCATCGTGGCTCCCGCGCTGGGTGCTGCGCGCTACGTCGATCTCATGCAGGTCGACAAGAAAGCGGAGGGCGGCGCGATCAAGTTCATCCTGCTCGAGCGCTTCGGGCAGACGCAAATCGGCCGCGCGCCCGACGAAGCCGTGCAGGCGACGCTGGCCGCCGCTGTGAAAGGCTAAAAAGGGCTTGAACCTGGCGGCCTGACTTTGCGCGGTCCGTGCCCGCGAGGCCGTGGCCGCCCCACATGCGATCCTTGCGGAGGAACCGTTGAGCGACACCCGCAGCGACATCAGAGGCGAACGTCCCGGTGGGCACACAGGCCCGGACCGTGCCCGCGCGCCGGGCGCGGTCGGTGTGCCAGTCGATCTCGAAGCGGGGCTTGCGCCCTACGCGGCCCGTTCCGCGAAATCGCGCGGACGCCGCTTCGCCGAGCCGCCGCCCTCCGCGCGCAGCGAATTTCAGCGCGACCGCGATCGCATCGTCCATTCCACTGCGTTCCGACGGCTCGAATACAAAACCCAGGTGTTTGTGAACCACGAGGGCGATCTCTTTCGCACGCGGCTCACGCACAGCCTCGAAGTCGCGCAGATCGCCCGCTCGGTCGCCCGCAACCTGCGCGTGAACGAGGATCTCGTCGAGGCCATCTCGCTCGCGCACGACCTTGGCCATACGCCGTTCGGCCATGCGGGCCAGGACGCGCTCAACGAATGCATGCGCGGGCACGGCGGCTTCGAGCACAACTTGCAGAGCCTTGCCGTCGTCGACGAGCTCGAGGAGCACTACGGCGCGTTCGATGGCCTGAATCTATGCTTCGAAACGCGCGAGGGCATCCTCAAGCACTGCTCGCGCGAACATGCACGGCAGCTCGGCGAACTGGGCGAGCGTTTCCTGCTCGGGCGCCAGCCTTCGCTCGAAGCGCAGATCGCCAACATCGCGGACGAAATCGCCTACAACAATCACGACGTGGACGACGGGCTGCGTTCGGGGCTCCTCACCATCGAGCAGCTTGCCGAGATCGAACTCTGGCAGATGCACTACGAGGCCGCACGCGCCGAGTACCCGCAAATAGAGGGGCGGCGCCTCGTGCATGAGATCGTGCGGCGCATCATCAACACGCTGATCGTCGACTTGATCGACGAGACGAGCCGCAATCTCGCGAGGTTCGCACCGCAATCGCTGGACGATGTGCGCGCTGCGCCGCCCATTGTCGCGCACAGCGAGCGCGTCGCGGTCCAGGCCGCCGCGCTCAAACGGTTTCTGTACCGCAACCTGTACCGGCATTACCGCGTGATGCGCATGGCGAACAAGGCGCAACGCATCGTGAAGGGGCTTTTCGAGGCATTTTCCGACGATCCGCGCCTGCTGCCCCCCGCCTATCAGACGCACGACGAAGCCTCGCAACCGCGTCAGATCGCGCACTACATCGCGGGCATGACCGACCGTTATGCGCTCAAGGAGTACCGGCGCCTCTTCGTCGTGTCCGACGAGGTTTGAGCGATCCCCTTTCCTGAATCCGGAGTTCAGACGATGAATAACTGGCCGTATCCGCGCGTTGCCGCGCACCGCGGCGGCGGTACGCTCGCACCCGAGAACACGCTGGCGGGCCTGTGCGTCGGCGCCGGGTTCGGGCACACGATGGTGGAATTCGACGCCAAGCTTTCGGCCGACAACGTCGCGTTCCTGCTGCACGACGACACCGTCGAGCGCACCTCGAACGGGCGCGGCGCGGCGGCGCAACTGCGCTATGCGCAGATTGCGGCGTTCGATGCGGGCAGTTGGTGCGATTCGCGCTTCGAAGGCGAGCACATGCCGACGCTCGCCGAAGTGGCGCAGTGCTGCCGCGAGGAAGGCCTGGTGGCGAATGTGGAGATCAAGCCGTGTCTGGGGAGGGAGGTGGAGACGGGTCGTGTCGTCGGGGCTGAGACGGCGCGGCTGTGGCGTGCGTCGGGGCCGGATAGAGCCGCAGTGCAGCCGCTGCTTTCCTCATTCTCGCCCGAGGCGCTCGCGGCGGCGCGCGACGCCGCTCCCGATCTGGCGCGCGGCCTGCTGGTCGAGCGCGTGCCCGACGACTGGCGCGAGCAGACGGCCGCGCTCGGTTGCGTTTCGCTGCATGCGAGCCACCGGCATCTGGACGAGGGACTGGTCCACCGCATCAAGGAAGCCGGCCTTTTCATCCTCGCCTACACGGTGAACGACCTCGAGCGCGCGCGACTACTCGTAAGCTGGGGCGTGGACACCATCTGCACCGACCGCATCGATCTGATCGGGCCGCACGCGCTCGACGGATAGCACGGCTTCGGGCCCGCATCGGGGCCTGAATAAGGCCCGGATCAGAATTGCCGGGCCGGCCGCGAGCCCATCGGTGCGGCCTCACGGGCGAGCGGGCGGCGCGGCCTCAGCGCAGGCGCGAAAGCAGCGCGCCTGCGACCAGCGCGACGCCGCCTACGATGGCGAGGGCTTGCCACGGGTTGGCGCGCACGTAGTCGTCGGCCTGGGCCATGGCTGCGTCGGTGCGCTCGCGCGCGGAGGCGCGCGCAACTTCCAGGCGCTCGCGCGCCGAATCCAGACGCTTGCGAATGTCGGCGCGCAACTCGGCAGCGTCGGCTTGCGTGCCTTCGCCCAGCGTCGTTTCCAGTTCGGCGAGCAAGTCCCGCAATTCTTCCGTGATATCGGCGGCCGCGTTGCGGCCGCGGCGCGCGATGCGGCGCGCATGGCGGCCCGTACGCGTCCAGGATTCTCCGATGGCGTCTCGCGTGTTCGGAAATGCGCTCATGAATGGCTCCATCGTTAAAAAACGGGGTTAGAGGGCCCGCCGCGCCTGCACCCTAAAAGCGGACGCGGCGGGCGAAAGGATTCAAGTATTGCGCATTTCGGGTGCCCGGTACGCCAGCGTGTACAGCCGGGATTACACGTAGGCCGCCCGGCCAGGCAAGCCTGGCGAGGCTCCGCGGCCCGCGAGAGGGTGCCGGACAGCAAATCGGGGCGTCTTGTTAGCGACAAATGATTACGGGGACAGCACGGCTTTTCCGAGAGGCATAGAATCAGGGAAAGCCAATCGAGACGTAACGGATAGTTGCTGTTGATGTCGGAGGCGTCGCCCTCCGTCGGTCGCCGGGAGGGCGGGACGGAGAGCAGGGCGGCCGGGGAAGGCCGGGGCGGGTTTCCGGGACGCGCTGGCGCTCAGAAGTTGTAGCCGACTTTCAGGAAGGTGACGAGCGGGTTCAGGTGGATCTTGGCTTCGGAGCGTCGCTGGGTGGCCAACTGGTTGGCGACCGTAGTATCGAACGTGGCAACCACACTGACCGGAATGTACGAAAGCGAGAAGCCGGCGAACCAGTGCTTCGTGAAGTTGTAGTTGAAGCCAACATTAAATACGGGTGCCCAGGAACGATCCGTCGAAACACTGGTCGGACCCCCAAGTACACCATGCTCGAATGTGGGGTTCGTGATTTTCGCGTCGGTGAACCAGACGTACGTGAAACCGATGCCGGCGTAAGGACGGAATTTTGCTTCGGGCGTGTTGAAGTAGTACTTGAGCAAGAGTGCCGGGCTCCACAGGCGCGCTTCGCCAACCTTGCCGAACTGGTTGAAGCTGCCGCTGCCGTAGAGGTCGAACTTCGGCGGAATGCCCAGCTCAGCTTCGGTTGCGATGTGGTCGGTAATGAAGTAGCCGAGTGAGAGGCCGACGGTGTCGGACGAGCTAATGCTGGCGCCCGTGTTCGGAATGGCGAGGTTGACGGGCCGGCCGCCCGCGCTGTCGATTTTGAGCGGGTCGCTGCTGTCCTGCGGCGCGAAGTGGAACCATCCGGTTGTAACGTAGAAGGTGTTGGCCGATTGTGCGTAAGCCCCCGACACGCAGGCGAGTGCGGCGGTGGCTGCCAGCGCCTGTTTTAATTTCATATATGTGCTCCTCCATGAAAGGCCCGCTCATTATGAACACAACGTTTGCAACAAACCATACACGACCGTTAGAGCTTTTTCCCTAAGCGCCGCGAGCGTTCCGCTCGAGCCGTCATGCCTGCGAAATCGAGCGCTGGCGCGGCCTGGCGGGCATGCGGGTATTCACTAACGTACCAGGAAGATCGAGCATGGCACGGCTTGCACGTCTTTATGTTCCCGACCAGCCGCAGCATGTGATTCTGCGCGGACTGGACCAGCAGCCCGCTTTCGTCGACGACCAGGATTACGAACTGTTCATCGACTGCCTGAAGGCGGCGGCGCGCGATCATCATCTGGCGGTTCACGCGTGGGTCTTGATGCCCGGCGCGGTGCAACTGCTCGTCACGCCCTCTGACGAATCGAGCCTTCCCAAGGCGATGCAGGCGGTCGGCAGACGCTATGTGGCGCATTTCAACCGTCGTTACGCCCGTCGCGGCACGCTCTGGGAGGGGCGTTATCGCGCCACGGTCATCGAGGGCGAGCGTTTCTTCCTGCTCGCGAGCCGCGTGGTCGAGCTTGCGCCGGTGCGCAATCACCTCGTGACGGCGGCGGAAGACTACCGATGGTCCAGTTATCGGCACCACATCGGGCTCACTGTCGATAGCCTCATTACCGACCATCCGCTTTACTGGGCGCTCGGCAACACGCCGTTCGAGCGCCAGCGCGCCTATCGCGAACTCTGCGAGCAGCCGTTCGACGAGCGCGAGACCACGCAGTTGATGCAGGCCACGCTCAAGGGATGGGTGCTCGGCAGCGACACCTATCGCGAGTGGGCTTCGCGCACGGCTAACCGGCGCGTCTCGCCGCTGCCGCGCGGGCGGCCGCGCAAGGTGCGCGAGACACCCGCCGCATCGGCGGCGCCCGGCGCGCCAGGCGCCAGCGCGGTAGGTGCGGCAAGCACTGCTACTGCCGGCGGCAGCGCAGCGGCGCCGAACGCGCCTCAGTCGCATCCCGGCGGGCAATCCAACCCCAATTACTCGTCGCCTGCTGGCGCGCATCCCGGTACGCATTCGGGAGGCCATGGCGGCACGCATGCGGGGAGTGGTTCCGGCGCAACGCCAGGGACAAATACGGGTGGCGCGGGGGGGCATTCGTCAGGTTCGGCGTCGTCCGGTTCGGATACCGGCTCCGGTTCATCGCCAGTTCATCACGAGCACAAGCCCGGCACCGGAACGCATTAATCCGCTTCCAGATCAACGGGTTACCCAAAAAACGGCATCCTCGGGTGCCGTTTTATTTTGCCCACTTTAGATGCGGCCCCAATAAAAATAGAAGGCGATGCACCATCTTGATAATTAGGGTTCTATCATGCTAATTTATTTGCATGTGCTTGATTCGTCGCGTATATTCGCGATTCGGCTCTCCTGGACGCACAACGCGGGAAGCCAGCATCGCCCGCGCAACGCCGTACAGCGGTCACGCAAGCGGCGGGAAACAAAAAAGTACGGAATCAACGGCCAGCTCTGGCCACTCTTGGACGGTGTCCCCATGAACGATCACCTGCAGCGCGCCGCGGTGCCCCCCGCGCAAGGTCTGTATGACCCGCAAAACGAACACGACGCGTGTGGCGTCGGCTTCGTCGCCCACATCAAGGGCAAGAAGAGCCACGAAATCATTCAGCAAGGTCTGAAGATTCTCGAAAACCTCGACCACCGGGGCGCCGTAGGCGCCGATCCGCTGATGGGCGACGGCGCGGGCATCCTGATCCAGATTCCGGACGCGTTCTATCGCGAAGAGATGGCGCGCCAGGGCGTGACGCTGCCGCCCGCCGGTGAGTACGGCGTCGGCATGATCTTCCTGCCGAAGGAGCACGCCTCGCGTCTCGCATGCGAGCAGGAGCTCGAACGTACCGTGCGCGCCGAAGGCCAGGTCGTGCTGGGCTGGCGCGACGTGCCGGTCGACCACGCCATGCCGATCTCGCCCACCGTGAAGGCGAGCGAGCCGCTGATCCGCCAGATCTTCATCGGCCGCGGCAAGGACGTGATGGTCACCGACGCGCTCGAACGCAAGCTCTACGTGATCCGCAAGACCGCGAGCCACCGCATCCAGGCGCTCAAGCTCAAGCACGGCAAGGAATACTTCGTGCCGTCGATGTCGGCGCGCACGATCGTCTACAAGGGCCTGTTGCTCGCGGGTCAGGTTGGCGTGTACTACCGCGACCTGCAAGACGAGCGCGTGGTCTCGGCGCTCGCACTCGTGCACCAGCGCTTCTCCACGAACACGTTCCCGGCATGGGAGCTGGCTCACCCCTACCGCATGATTGCCCACAACGGTGAAATCAATACCGTGAAGGGCAACGTGAACTGGCTCAACGCCCGTACCGGCGCGATCGCCTCGCACGTGCTCGGCGACGACCTGCCCAAGCTCTGGCCGCTGATCTACCCGGGCCAGTCGGACACGGCTTCGTTTGACAACTGTCTCGAACTGCTCGTGATGGCGGGTTACCCGCTCGTGCACGCGGTCATGATGATGATTCCGGAGGCGTGGGAACAGCACACGCTGATGGACGAGAACCGCAAGGCGTTCTACGAGTACCATGCCGCGATGATGGAGCCGTGGGACGGCCCTGCCGCCATCGCCTTCACCGACGGCCGCCAGATCGGCGCGACGCTCGACCGTAACGGTCTGCGTCCGGCGCGCTACATCGTCACGGACGACGATCTCGTCATCATGGCCTCGGAAGCCGGCACGCTGCCGATCCCCGAGTCGAAGATCGTCAAGAAGTGGCGCCTGCAGCCGGGCAAGATGTTCCTGATCGACATGGAGCACGGCCGCATCATCGACGACAAGGAACTCAAGGACAACCTCGCCAACGCCAAGCCCTATAAGAGCTGGATCGACGCTGTGCGCATCAAGCTCGACGAGATCGAGCCGAAGGCGGAAGACGTCGCCACGGCGCGCGCCGAAGCCGCCGCGCTGCTCGACCGTCAGCAGGCGTTCGGCTATACGCAGGAAGACCTCAAGTTCCTGATGGCGCCGATGGCGATGTCGGGTGAAGAGGCCGTCGGCTCGATGGGCAACGACTCGCCGCTGGCGGTCATGTCCAACAAGAACAAGACGCTCTACAACTACTTCAAGCAGCTGTTCGCGCAGGTCACGAACCCGCCGATCGACCCGATCCGTGAAAACATGGTGATGTCGCTCGTGTCGTTCATCGGCCCGAAGCCGAACCTGCTCGACACCAACAACATCAACCCGCCGATGCGTCTCGAAGTGTCGCAGCCGGTGCTCGACTTCAAGGACATCGCGAAGATCCGCGCGATCGAGCAGTACACGGGCGGCAAGTTCAGCAGCTATGAACTGAACATCTGCTATCCGGTGGCCTGGGGCAAGGAAGGCATCGAAGCGCGTCTCGCGTCGCTGTGCGCGGAAGCCGTGGACGCGGTCAAGTCGGGCTACAACATCCTGATCGTCTCGGACCGCCGCGCGGACCGCGGCAATGTCGCGATTCCGGCGCTGCTCGCCACCTCGGCAATTCATTCGCATCTCGTGAAGCACGGCCTGCGCACGAGCACGGGCCTCGTCGTGGAAACGGGTTCGGCGCGCGAAACGCACCACTTCGCGCTGCTCGCCGGTTTCGGCGCGGAAGCCGTGCACCCCTACCTCGCGATGGAAACGCTCGCGCAGATGGCGCAGGGCCTGAAGGGCGACCTGTCGGCGGACAAGGCCGTCTACAACTTCACCAAGGCAGTGGGCAAGGGCCTGCTCAAGGTGATGTCGAAGATGGGCATCTCCACGTACATGTCGTACACGGGCGCGCAGATTTTCGAAGCGATCGGCCTTGCGGACGACCTCGTGCAGAAGTACTTCGCCGGCACGGCATCGAAGGTGGGCGGCATTGGCCTCTTCGAAGTGGCCGAGGAAGCGATCCGCCTTCACCACGACGCATTCGGCGACAACCCGATCCTCGCGAACATGCTCGACGCAGGCGGCGAGTACGCGTACCGCGTGCGCGGCGAAGACCACATGTGGACGCCGGACGCGATCGCCAAGCTCCAGCACTCGGCGCGCAGCAACTCGTACCAGACGTACAAGGAATACGCGCACCTGATCAACGATCAGACCAAGCGCCACTTGACGTTCCGCGGCCTGTTCGAATTCCGCCTCGACCCGGCGCGCGCGATCTCGATCGACGACGTCGAGCCGGCCAAGGAGATCGTCAAGCGCTTCGCCACGGGCGCGATGTCGCTCGGCTCGATCAGCACGGAAGCGCACGCCACGCTCGCTGTCGCGATGAACCGCATCGGCGGCAAGTCGAACACCGGTGAAGGCGGCGAGGACGAAAATCGCTACCGCAACGAACTGCGCGGCATTCCGATCAAGAACGGCGATACGATGCGCTCGATCATCGGCCCCGAAGTCGTGACGGACATCCCGCTCAAGGAAGGCGACTCGCTGCGCTCGAAGATCAAGCAGGTTGCGTCGGGGCGCTTCGGCGTGTCGGCCGAGTACCTGTCGTCGGCGGACCAGATCCAGATCAAGATGGCGCAGGGCGCGAAGCCGGGCGAAGGCGGTCAGCTGCCGGGCCACAAGGTTTCGGAGTACATCGGCAAGCTGCGTTACTCGGTGCCGGGCGTGGGCCTGATCTCGCCGCCGCCGCACCACGACATCTACTCGATCGAAGACCTCGCGCAACTGATCCACGATCTGAAGAACGTGAACCCGGTTTCGTCGATCTCGGTGAAGCTGGTGTCGGAAGTGGGCGTGGGCACGGTGGCTGCCGGCGTTGCCAAGGCCAAGGCCGATCACGTCGTGATCGCCGGCCATGACGGCGGCACGGGCGCTTCGCCGCTCTCGTCGGTCAAGCATGCGGGCACGCCGTGGGAACTCGGCCTTGCCGAAACCCAGCAAACCCTCGTGCTGAACCAGCTGCGCGGCCGCATCCGCGTGCAGGCCGACGGCCAGATGAAGACGGGCCGCGACGTGGTGATCGGCGCGCTGCTCGGCGCAGATGAATTCGGCTTCGCGACGGCGCCGCTCGTCGTCGAGGGCTGCATCATGATGCGCAAGTGTCATCTGAACACCTGCCCGGTCGGCGTCGCGACGCAAGATCCGGTGCTGCGCGCGAAGTTCTCGGGCCAGCCCGAGCACGTCGTGAACTTCTTCTTCTTCGTTGCTGAAGAAGTGCGCGAAATCATGGCGCAACTCGGCATTCGCAAGTTCGACGATCTGGTCGGCCGCGCGGACCTGCTCGACACCCGCAAGGGCGTGGAGCACTGGAAGGCGAAGGGTCTGGACTTCTCGCGCGTGTTCTACCAGCCGCAAGTGGGCGCCGAAGTCGCGCGCATGCATGTCGAGTCGCAGGACCACGGCCTCGATCGCGCGCTCGATCACACGCTGATCGAAAAGGCGAAGGCCGCGATCGAAAGCGGCGAGCACGTCTCGTTCATCCAGCCGGTGCGCAATGTGAACCGCACGGTGGGCGCGATGCTCTCGGGCGTGGTCGCGAAGAAGTACGGCCATGACGGTCTGCCCGACGACTCGATCCATATCCAGCTGAAGGGCACGGCGGGCCAGAGCTTCGGCGCGTTCCTCGCACGCGGCATCACGCTGGATCTGGTCGGCGACGGTAACGACTACGTGGGCAAGGGCCTGTCGGGCGGCCGCATCATCATCCGTCCGACCAACGATTTCCGCGGCAAGTCCGAAGAAAACATCATCTGCGGCAACACGGTGTTGTACGGCGCGCTCGAAGGCGAAGCCTTCCTGCGCGGCGTGGCAGGCGAGCGCTTCGCGGTGCGCAACTCGGGCGCGACGGCCGTTGTGGAAGGCACGGGCGACCATGGCTGCGAATACATGACGGGTGGCACGGTGGTCGTGCTCGGCGAGACGGGCCGCAACTTCGCGGCCGGCATGTCGGGCGGCGTGGCCTACGTCTACGATCCGGAAGGCACGTTCGCCGGCAAGTGCAACAAGTCGATGGTCGCGCTCGATCCGGTTCTGCAACAGGCAGAACAGGAGCGCACCGTGGACCGCGCGCTGTGGCACGCGGGCGAAACCGACGAAGTGCTGCTCAAGGGACTCGTCGAGCGTCACTTCCAGTTCACCGGCTCGCCGCGTGCAAAGGCGCTGCTGGAAAACTGGGATGCGGCGCGCCGCCAGTTCGTGAAGGTGTTCCCGACGGAATACAAGCGCGCACTGGGCGAGCTCGGCGCGAAGAAGGCGAACCGGGAAGAACTGGCCGCTTAATTCCGCGACGACGACATCAAGACGAAGGAGCGCCCGCCGTGCGACATGAGTTACGACAACTCGCGCAGCGGCGGGCGCGGTCCCCTCACCGAATCAGATAGAGATAGACGAGAACCAAATGGGTAAGGCAACCGGTTTTCTCGAGTTCGAGCGCCAGCATGAGGCGTACGAAGCACCGCTCACGCGCGTGAAGCACTACAAGGAATTCGTCGCGGCACTTTCCGACGCCGACGCGAAGGTCCAGGGCGCGCGCTGCATGGACTGCGGCATCCCGTTCTGCAACAACGGCTGCCCGGTCAACAACGTCATTCCTGACTTCAACGACCTCGTGTTCCGCCAGGACTGGAAGAGCGCGATCGAAGTCCTGCACTCGACCAACAACTTCCCCGAGTTCACGGGCCGCATCTGCCCGGCGCCGTGCGAAGCGGCGTGCACGCTCGGCATCAACAACGACCCGGTCGGCATCAAGTCGATCGAGCACGCGATCATCGACAAGGCCTGGGCTGAAGGCTGGGTCGCGCCGCAAGTCGCGAAGCACAAGACGGGCAAGAAAGTGGCCGTGGTCGGCTCGGGCCCCGCGGGCCTCGCCGTCGCGCAGCAGCTCGCGCGCGCCGGCCACGACGTGACCGTGTTCGAGAAGAACGACCGCATTGGCGGGCTGCTGCGCTACGGCATCCCCGACTTCAAGCTGGAGAAGTGGCTGATCGACCGCCGCATGCGCCAGATGGAAGCCGAAGGCGTGACGTTCCGCACCAGCGTGTTCATCGGCAAGGGCGAGTTGCCGGCGCACATCGGCAATACGGCCAAGCAGACCATCACGCCCGACGAGTTGAAGGAACAGTTCGACGCCGTGGTGATCGCGGGCGGTTCCGAAACGCCGCGCGATCTGCCGGTGCCGGGCCGCGAGCTGGAAGGCATCTACTACGCGATGGAGTTCCTGCCGCAGCAGAACAAGGTCAACGCGGGCGACAAGCTGCCGGACCAATTGCTGGCCAAGGGCAAGCACGTAGTCGTGATCGGCGGCGGCGATACGGGCTCCGACTGCGTGGGCACCTCGAACCGCCACGGCGCGAAGAGCGTCACGCAATTCGAGTTGCTGCCGCAGCCGCCCGAGGAAGAGAACAAGCCGCTCGTGTGGCCGTACTGGCCGGTCAAGCTGCGCACCTCGTCGTCGCATGAGGAAGGCTGCTCGCGTGACTGGGCGGTCGCAACCAAACGCCTCGAAGGCAAGAACGGCAAGGTTGAGAAGCTCATCGCCGCGCGCGTCGAGTGGAAGGACGGCAAGATGGTCGAAGTGCCGGGTTCGGAGTTCGAAATGAAGGCCGATCTCGTGCTGCTCGCGATGGGCTTCACGCAGCCGGTCTCGCCGGTGCTCGAAGCGTTCGGCGTCGAAAAGGACGCGCGCGGCAACGTGCGCGCCGCGACCGAAGGCGAGAAGGCGTACTACACGTCGGTCGACAAGGTCTTCACGGCCGGCGACATGCGCCGTGGCCAGTCGCTCGTGGTGTGGGCGATCCGCGAAGGCCGTCAGTGCGCACGTTCCGTCGATGCGTACCTGATGGGTAGCTCGGAACTGCCGCGCTGAGATTGACTGAGCCGATTCAAGCCGGCGAGCGATCCTCGCTGGCTGCATTGGGTCGCGTTGGTTCGCATTGGGCCGCAGTGACCAACACGCAGTAAAAACAGTTCTGCATGGGACCGGAGTAAGCGCTAAAGCGCTAACTCCGGTCGACACGTCCAGCCGGGCCGCCTGTAAGGGTGGTCCGGCTTTTTTTCGCTGGCTTTTATCGAGGCGAGCCGTCGCTGCGTGGGCCGGCGCAAGCGCTAAAGCGCAGCAAACGCTGGCAGGCGCGCTACCATGGGGCGGTTGTTCCTCACCCAGAGGCCTGCCGATCATGTCCGAAGCCCGCGAGACCGATCAATGGCGGCGCTGCTTCGTTGCGCTCGCGCCCGATGCGCCTTCGCGCGACGCACTCGCCGCGCTCGACGTGCCGCCCAATGCGCGCCGGGTGCCGTATGCGCAGTTGCATCTCACGGTGGCGTTCATTGGCGCGATGTCGTTCGTGCAGGGCGAGTCGCTCGCGGCGCGCCTTGCTGAGCGTACGGCGGCGCCTTTATCTCCATTCCCGCCCGCGGCCGTCACGAAGATCGAGTGCTGGCCGGGGCGTGCGCAGCCGCGCCTGATGGTGGCCGTGCTGGCCATGTCCGATGCGTTCACGGCACTCGACTGGCGGGTGCGCTCCTTGATGGGCGAGGTGGGTTTGCCGCTCGATGCGCGCGCGTTCCGGCCGCACATTACGCTGGCGCGCTTTGCGCGCGACGCGCGTGGCGTGCCGCCTGAATACGCTCTGCGGGAGGGCATTGCGCAGGCGCTGCCGCCATTGCGGTTTACCTCGATCGTGCTGTATTCGAGCACGCTCGCGCGGCAGGGCGCGCGTTATGAGGCGCTGGCGAGCGTGGCGGTCTAACCCGCTCTAACCCGCTCTACACCGCCATTAGCGCCGATACCGCTCCAGCGTCAACCCATCGAGATCGATCTCGGGCGAGCGCCCGGCGATCAAATCGGCGACCACGCGTCCCGAGCCCATCGACATCGCCCAGCCGGTCGAGCCGTGGCCGACGTTGAGCCAAAGCCCTTGCACGCCGGAATGGCCGAGCAGCGGCGCGCCGTCCGGCACCATCGGCCGGCGTCCGACCCAGAACTGCGCGGAAGACGGCGTGGCCGCGTGCGGGAACCAGTCGTCGAGCACTTTCATGAGCGTTTGCAGCGCCTGCTCGCGCAGCGTCGTGCGATGGTTGCCGAGCTCCGCGGTGCCGGCTACGCGCAGGTAGGGCCCGAAGCGCGTGATGGCGGTCTTGAGCGACTCGTCCATAAGCGCCGCGCGCGGGGCTTTTTGCTCGTCGACCACGGGCAGCGTGGCCGAGTAGCCCTTCACCGGATACAGCGGCACCCGCACGCCGAACGGCGCGACGAGCGCCGCGCTCTCCACGCCGAGCGCGACCACCACGGCGTCCGCCGCGAGCGTTTGCGGCTCGGTATCGGCCACCTCGTTCAAGTCGGCGGGGCGCAGCACTTCGGCGGGCGCGCGGCGTTGCTCGCGGCGCTGCTCCCGCAGCTCGCGGCGGTTGTTTGCCGTGCGCCGCCCGGGCACGGGCCGCACGCGCACGCCGCTCACCCGGCCGCCCGTGGCTTCGAGCGCGAGCACTTCGGTGTCGAAAACGAACTTCACGCCCCTTGCCTCACAAACGGCGCGCAACTCGCGCGTGAAGCGTGCGCAGTCGCCGGCCTCGTCGTCGGGCAGATAGATGCCGGCCACGGGCTTCACGCTTGACCACGCGAGGCCTGGCTCGATCTGCGCGCAGCCCGCGGCGTCCACCTCGCGAAAGGCGATGCCAGCGTCGCGCAGCACGCCCAGCGCCGGTTGGGCGAGTTCGACGTCGTAGTTGCTGCGAAAGATCTGGAGGTAGCCCTGGCTGCGCCCGTACTCGAACGCATGCTGCGCGCGAAACGCGTGCAGGCAGGCGCGGCTGTAGTAGGCGATGCGCTGCATGCGCTGCTTGTTCACGCGAAAGCGATCGAGGTCGCACTCGCGCAGCCAGCGCGCGATCCAGCGCCATTGCGCGGCATCGAGCGTGGGCCGGAAGATCAGCGGCGATGTCGGCTTGAGCAGGTACTTGATGAGCTTGCCCGGCATGCCCGGCGCGGCCCAGGGGGTGACGTACCCCGGCGCGATCACGCCGGCGTTGCCGAAGCTCGTGCCCAGCGCGACGCCGGGCTCGCGCTCGATGACCGTGACGTCGCAGCCCCGTTCACTCAGGTAATACGCAGTGGCGACGCCGATCACACCGGCGCCGAGGACGATCGTTTTCATGCCGGTCGTAGTGAGTGAAGCGGGAACGGGCGGTATTGCAGCACGTTCGCGCTCATTGTGCAGTGGAGTCGACGGAGGGGCGGGTGGCCGCGCTGCCTGCCGCCGGGGCGGGATTGTCGGTCAGCGCCTTGCCCTTCGTTTCGGGCAGGCACAGGGCGGACACAATCACGAGCAGATAGCCTGCGCCGGCTACCGCGCCAATCGCTTTCACGAGCGTCGTGGTCTGCGCGAGCGTACCCACGAGAATTGGGAAGAACGAGCCAAGGCCGCGCCCGAGGTTGTAGCAGAAGCCCTGGCCCGAGCCGCGGATCGCATTCGGGTAGAGCTCGGAAAGATAGGCGCCCACGCCCGCGAAAATCCCCTGCACGACAATGCCGAGCGGAAAGCCGAGCAGCAGCATGGCGGTATCGGTGATCGGCAGCATCGTGTAGGCCATGCCGAGCGCGAACGAGCCGATGGCGAACAGGACGAAGGATGCGCGCCGGCCAATCTTGTCGCACAGAATGGCACCGACGATATAGCCCGTGAACGAGCCCACGATCAGCACGACCAGGTAGCCGCTCGTGTTGAACACCGACAGATGGCGCACGGTTTTCAGATAGGTGGGCAACCACGTGGTGATTGCATAGTAGCCGCCCAGCATGCCGGTGCACAGTGCGCTGCCGAGCAGCGTCGTGGCGAGGTGCGCGGGGGCGAAGATCTGCAGGAAATGGCCGTGCGTTTCGCCGCGCTCGCGGGCGCGGCGCGTTTGCAGGAACACTTCGGGGTCGCTCACGTTGCGGCGCACGTAGAAAATCCACAGCGCGGGCACGATGCCGATCCAGAAGCACGCGCGCCACGCGTACTGCTCGGGCAGCAGCGCGAAGAACGCCCAGTAGAGAACAGCGGCGGCGCCCCAGCCGAACGACCAGCTGCTCTGTACGGTGCCCACGGCTTTCGCGCGGTGCTGCGGCGAGCGGATCGTCTCGGCCATCATGATCGTCACCACGGACCATTCGCCGCCGAAGCCGATGCCCTGCAGCGTGCGCGTTGCGAGCAGCTGCCAGAACGAGTGCGTGAAGCCGGACAGAAACGTGAAGAGCGCGAAGGTGGCGATGGTCCACTGGAGCACGCGCACGCGGCCGTAGCGGTCGGCGAGGATGCCCGCGAGCCAGCCGCCGAGCGCCGAGGAGATCAGCGAACTTGTCGCGATCATGCCGGCTTCGCTCTTGGTCATGCCCCAGGCGGCGATGAGCGTCGGGATCAGGAACGAGTAGATCATGAAGTCGAACGCGTCGACCGCATAGCCGCCGAAGCCAGCGTAGAGCGTGCGCCGCTCGCGCTCGTTCAGCTCCCTGAACCACTGGAAAGATCCCATTGTGTCGCCCCCATATTTGTTGTGCTTGCAACGACGCATGAAGCCGTGAAGCGGCGAGTCGCGCTGCGGTGTCCGCCGGGGCGGGCGCCGCAGCAGGCGCTCGAACGGCGCTATTTTACGGTGCGAAAGGCCGTCGCGGCCAGGGGGCTGGAAGCCTGGGTGTGCGGTGGGGCAAGCGATGCCCGCCAGGGTGCGCTTTGGGACTGCGCGCGGAGCCCGTTGCGCCGGGCTTCAGCCCAGCGTCAGGCCGCCGTCGACGTGGATGGTCTGGCCGGTGATATGGCGTGCTGCGTCGGACAGCAAAAAGGCGATGAGTTCGGCGATGTCCGCGGGTTCCGCTACGCGGCCAAGCGGCGTGGCCTCGGCGGCGCGCGCCCAGGCCGGCGCGTTTTCGGGCTTCGGGCCTGCGTCCTTGCGGGTGTAGCCCGGCGCCACGCAGTTCACGGTCACGCCGTGCGGCGCGAGTTCGGCGGCGGCGCTCTTTGCGAGCGATTCGAGCGCGGCCTTGGCGGCCGCGGTGGCGGCAAACGGTGCATCGGCGCGGTAGCGGTGCGCAACAAAGGAGCTGACCGCCACCACGCGGGCGTGCGCCGAGCGCACCAACGCAGGCCGCGCCTCGCGCACGAGCGCCGCGAACGCGGCGGGCATCGAGGCGAAGGTGGCGGCGAGCGTGTCGGGCTCGAGGTCCGTGAGCGACTGACGCCGTGCGTGGCCCGCGTTGGCGACCAGTTGATCGAGCGCCGAAAAGCGCGCAAGCGTCGTTTCGACGAGCCGCGCGGCTGCGCCTGCAACGGCCAGATCGGCGCAGGCGGTCGCGCAGGCCGCGCCTTGCGCTTCGCACGCTGACGCAACGGTGGCGAGGCGCGCTCGCGCCGCTTCATCGGCGCCTCGCGCATGCAGCATCAACGCGACGCCGGGAGCGGCCAGGCGCCGGGCGAGCGCGGCCCCAATGCCGGAGCCCGCGCCCGTGATCAGGACGACGCGCGCGCTGGTGTTTGTCCCGCTCACGCCGCGACCCGCTCCTCAGGCGTGCGCTCGATTTCGAGCGTCTCGTGGTGGTACGCCGCGAGCGACTCGCGGTGCGCCACGCTCACGATTGCCGATTTCGGCAGTCGTTCCACGAAGAGCTTGTAGAGACGGCTTTCGTTGTCGGGGTCGAGCGCGCTCGTTGCTTCGTCGAGGAACAGATAGTCGGGCTTGTGCAGCAGCACGCGCGCGCCAGCAAGCCGCTGCTGCTCGCCCGGCGAGAGCACGCGGGTCCAGTGCGCCGACTCGTGCAGGCGCTCCACGTAGTCTTCGAGGCGGCATGCGCGCAGCGCGTCGCGGCAGTCTTCGTCGCTGTAGTCGTCGGCGGGCGAGGGGTAGGTGAGCGCGGCCTTGAGCGTGCCGATCGGCAGATAGCTCTGCTGCGGAATGAACATCATGCGCGCGTCGACGGGCGCGTCGATTGAGCCCTCGCCGAACGGCCAGAGGCCCGCGAGCGCGCGGATCAGCGTGCTCTTGCCCGCGCCCGAGGGGCCGCGCACGAGCCAGCGCGAGCCGGGCTTGATGGCGATGTCGCGCACCTCGGAGAGCGGCGTGCCGTTGGGCAGCGCGAGCTTGAGATGCTCGGTCGAAACCGCGTTGTTGTCGACGTAGTGCAGATTGATGCCGCCGTGTTCGGTTGCGGGCGAGACGGTCTCCTTCAGGCGCGGCGAGTGCATCACGCGCACGAATTCGCGTAGACGGTTCACGGTGGCGCGCCATTCGACGAGGGTGGAGTAACTGTTGATGAACCACGAGAACGAGTCGCTCACGGTACCGAACGCACTCGAAATCTGCATCAGCACGCCGAAGGTGAAGGCGCCCGCGAAGTAGCGCGGCGAGGCCACGACGATCGGAAAAATGATGGCGATCTGGCCATAAAAACTCAGCACGAAGGTGAGGCGCTTCGTGTACTTCATCACGCGCCACCAGTTGTCGCGGATGTGGTGGAACAGGCCCTGCGCGTTGTTGCGCTCGGTGTCCATGCCGTCGTAGAGCGCGATCTGCTCGGCGTTCTCACGCAGGCGAATCAGGCCGAAGCGGAAATCCGCCTCCACTTTCTGCTGCTGATAGTTGATCGACACGAGCGGATGGCCGACCTTCTGGATCACGAGCGAGCCGAACACGGCGTAGAGCGCGGCGGCCCACACCATGTAACCCGGAATCGTGATGGGCGTGCCGCCCACCGCGAACGTGAGCGCGCCCGCGAGCGACCACAGGATCATGATGAAGGAGACCAGCGTGACGACCGTGGAGAGCAGGTCGAGCGTGAGCGAGAGCGTGGTGGTGGCGAACGACTGGAGGTCGTCGCTGATCCGCTGGTCGGGGTTGTCGGCGAGGCGGTCGCGCTCGATGCGGTAGAACGCGCCCTGGCCGAGCCATTCGTTCAGGAAGCGCGTGGTGAGCCACTGGCGCCAGCGAAACCCGAGCATCTGGCGCAGATACCGCCCGTACACCGCGAGGATGATGAACCCGAACGCCAGCGCGGTAAAGATCATCAGCAGATGCGGGAACTGTTTGGCATCCTTGTTTTGCAGCGCGTTGTAGAAGTCGCGGTTCCAGTCGTTGAGCCGCACGTTGATCCACACGACGGTGAGATTCATTGCGATGATCGCCACCAGCAGGCCCCAGGCGACCCAGCGTTCCTCGGACACCCAGTAGGGCTTGATCAGGCTCCAGGCCGTGATCTTGTGATGCTCGTTCTGATCCGGCGTGGCGCGGGGAGTGAGGTTGGTCATGTGCGTCCTGATGTTGTGCCGGCCCGCGGCCGGAATAGACGATACCCGCCGCACGCGGCGTCGTGGCGCAGCGATTGTGTCCCGAAGCGCTTAAACAAGACTTAATCGTCTGCACGCGGCGTCCGGGCGACGCGGGTTCGACATTGTCTCACCGCCCGCGTGTGCTGGGGTTCACCGTGGCTCGGGCATTGTGCCAGAGCAGAAATAGCCGGCCGTCCCGCGGTGGTTTGCGGCGTGCGCGGCTTTTGTGGTCTAATGACCGCTGACGAAACAGGGGTGCTTCACTGGCAGGCCGCCGTGAGGCTGAGAGAGACCCTTCGCACCCGATCCGGGTAATACCGGCGCGGGAAGTTTCCGGAAAGTCTTGCTGGCGCCGTGGATGATGAGTTCGAGCGGCCGATTCGTTTCGGCCGGGGTCATTCAGGCGTCCAGATTCCCGCCGGGCAGCACGTGCCGCGCATGTCGGGTTTTTGCGCTTCACGTCGTTTGCACGGCCGGCTTTGCCAGCCGGTTTCGTCCTTGGGTACGCATGCTTGTTTGCCGTACGGAAAGGATACGATGACCGCCTCTTCTGCACCTTATTCAGATCATTCCCCGGTTTCTGCCGGCGCTCACGCGTCGGCGTCCTCCATGCCCGATTTCGCCGTGCTCGGCGGCGGGCTATGCGGACGTCTCGTTGCATGGCGTCTCGCGGGCGCGGGGCATCGCGTGGCGCTCTATGAGCGCGGCGGGCCCGAGGGCGGCGAGTCGGCCGCCTGGATCGCGGCGGCGATGCTCGCGCCGCTGGCCGAGGCCGCCGTCGCCGAACTATTGATCACCGAGCTGGGCGTCGCCTCGCTCGAGACCTGGCCGCGCATTCTCGCCGAGTTGCCCGAGCCCGTGTTTTTCCAGCGCAACGGCACGCTCGTGGTCTGGCATCACGCCGATCGCACCGAGGCGCCGCTGTTCGAGCGCCGCGTGCGCGCGAACGCGCCGCGCGCACTTGCAGACGCCAACTTCACTACGCTGGTGGGCGCGCAGATCGACGCCGCCGAACCGGCGCTCGCCGGGCGCTTCGCGCGCGGCTGGCTGCTGGCCGGCGAAGGCCAGCTCGACAACCGCCAGGCGCTGGCGGCGCTGGCAGCGGGCCTCGCGCAGCGCGGCGTGCAAACGCACTGGCACACGAGCGTCGAGGACACGAGCCTGCCGCGCGCGCGCGTGACGATCGATTGCCGGGGCCTTGGCGCCAAGCCGGCGCTGCCGGCGCTGCGCGGCATTCGCGGCGAAGTAGCGCGCGTGCACGCGCCGGGCATCGGCCTCACGCGGCCGGTGCGCCTGCTGCATCCGCGCTATCCGCTCTATATCGCGCCGAAACAGGACGATCTCTATGTGATCGGCGCAACCGAGATCGAGGGCGAGGATCGCTCGCCCGTGAGCGTGCGCTCGGCGCTCGAATTGCTGAGCGCGGCGTTCGCCGTGCATCCGGCCTTTGGCGAGGCGCGCATTCTCGAATTGAACTCACAGTGCCGTCCGACACTGCCCGATCACCGTCCCGCGCTCATCTGGGACGGCGGACAGGGTGACGGCCGGGGGGGCAGCACTACGCTGCGCGTGAACGGTCTCTATCGCCACGGCTTCATGATCGCGCCCGCCGTGGCCGACGAGGCGGTGCGCGTGGCCGAGGCGATGCTGGCGGGCCAGCTCGCCGACGCCGACGCCTTCGAGTCGCTGCGCCGCGAATCGCGCTGGGCGTCGATGCTGCACGCGCCGCAGGGTGCGCACGAGCCCGCGTGAACCAGGGCGGCCCAAGCGCGCCCGGGAACCGATCGTAAAACCAGGCCCGCGCGCGCGACATCACCAACAGGAGACGAGGCGCACGGTTCGCGCCTTGCCGGAAACAACGTAGTCAGACGAATTGCCATGGATATCCAGATCAACCAGAAGCCGCTCACGCTGCCCGAAGGCGCGACTGTCGCCGATGCGCTCGCCGCATTCGGCGCGCGTCCGCCGTTTGCCGTCGCCGTGAACGGCGATTTCGTCACGCGCACCCAGCACGGGGCGCGCACGCTTTCGGCGGGTGACCGCCTCGACGTCGTCAGCCCGGTGGCCGGCGGCTGATCGCACGCGCGATCCCGCCGCTTCACTCGCGTTCCGCGCGCCGCCTGTCCGCTGCCACCTGTCCAGGATTCAAGCCATGACTCATCATCCGACCGCCGATGCCCTCACGCTGTACGGCGAAACCTTCGCGAGCCGCGTGCTGCTCGGCACCTCGCGCTATCCGTCGCTGCAAGCGCTCTCCGATTCGATGGAGGCCGCGCGCCCCGGCATGATCACCATCGCGCTGCGCCGCCAGATGAACGACGGCACCGCGGAAGCCGGCTTTTTCGATTTGCTCAAGCGCCACGGCGTGCCGTTCCTGCCGAACACCGCGGGCTGCCTCACGGTCAACGAGGCGGTCACCACAGCGCACATGGCGCGCGAAGTCTTCGAGACCGACTGGATCAAGCTCGAGCTGATCGGCGATGACTACACGCTCCAGCCGGATCCGGTGGGCCTGATCGAAGCCGCGGCGCGCCTCGTGAAGGACGGCTTCAAGGTGCTGCCTTACTGCACCGAAGACCTCGTGATCGGCCGGCGCCTGCTCGATGCGGGCTGCGAGGCGCTGATGCCGTGGGGCGCGCCCATCGGCACGGGCAAGGGCGTGATCAATCCGTATGGCCTGCGCGTGCTGCGCGAGCGGCTGCCCGACGTGCCGCTGATCGTCGACGCGGGTCTCGGCCTGCCGTCGCATGCGGCGCAGGTGATGGAGTGGGGCTTCGACGGCGTGCTGCTGAACACGGCCGTGGCGCAAGCCACGCACCCCGAGGCGATGGCGCGCGCGTTTGCGCTGGGCGTCGAGGCGGGTCGCACCGCATATCTCGCCGGGCCGATGGCCGAGCGCGAGGCGGCCGTGGCGAGCACGCCCGTGGTCGGCATGCCGTTCTGGCATCAGGATGGAGGCCAGCAATGACCCAAACGCTGCGACTCAAGGATCGCGACCTGTTCTGGCCGCCCGCAGATGAACTCACCGAAACGGTGGAGCGCATTCGCGCGCGCCTTGGCGACTGGCAGCCTACACACGCGCCGTGGCGCATCTGCTTGACGCCGCCCGACTCGCCCAACGGCGGCGATCTGATCATCGTGACCGACGCCGCGCCGCATCTCGCGAACATCGCGCGCTGGATGACCGATGGCGCGGGCGTGATCGAGGCGGCGGGCACGCCTTCGGCGGGCCGCGCGACGCTGCATCTGGGCGGCGAGCGCTACGCGCTCGAAGGCACGCTCGCGGAGGACTGGATTCCGGCGCTGGCGGCGTTTCTCGACTGCGGCTTCGATCCGCACGATGCGCTCGTGCTGGCGCTCGCCTGGCGCGACGGCGACGAGCAGCAGGCTGACGCGTGGCCGGTCGACATCGCCCGTTTTCCGCGCGTGCTCGGCTTGCCCGATGCGCCCGCGCAGCCGTTCGCGCCGTGCCCCGCGAAGCTCGGCCTCTACCCCGTGCTGCCCACCGCCGACTGGGTCGAGCGCGTGCTCGACTACGGCGTGAAGACCGTGCAGCTGCGCAGCAAGCAGCCGAAGTCTCCGGAGCTCACGCGCGAGATCGAGCGGTGCGTCGCGGCGGGCCGCAAGCACGACGCGCAGCTCTTCATCAACGACCACTGGCAGGCGGCGATGGCCGCAGGTGCGTACGGCGTGCATCTGGGCCAGGAGGATTTGCGCGAGGCGGATCTGAACGCACTCGCCGCATCGGGCATCCGCCTCGGTCTGTCGACGCACGGTTATTTCGAGATGCTGACCGCGCTGCATTTCCGGCCGAGCTACATTGCGTGCGGCGCGGTGTTTGCCACCACGACCAAGACCATGCCGACCGCGCCGCAAGGGCTCGCGCGTCTCGCGCGCTACGTGAAGCTGCTCGACGGCGTGGTGCCGATGGTCGCGATCGGCGGCATCGACTTTGCCGCGCTCCCCGCAGTGCTCGCGACCGGCGCACCCAGCGCGGCGGTTGTGCGCGCCGTCACCGAGGCCGCCGACCCGGCAGCCGCGGTTGCTGCGCTGCGCAACGCGTTTACGCAATAATTAGCCCGCTTCGCCGCCGTCCGCGCTCCGGATTCGTTCCGGGCCGGCCGGCGCGCAAGCGCGAGCCGCGGCCCCCTCGGGGATGCCCGACTTGCATCAAGGGGCTTGGGCGTGCCACGGCAGCATTCGTACGATGGCCCTATAATCCCGCCTTCGTATAAATGGACTGCCTGCTACGTGCCCTCGAACTCTGAGACCCTTCTAGAGCTGCGCGACGTCGACTTCGGCTACGGCGACCGGCTCGTCCTGTCCGGCCTGAACATGCGCTTTCGGCGCGGTCAGGTGGTTGCGGTCATGGGCGGCTCGGGCGGCGGCAAGACCACGGTGCTGCGGCTGATCGGCGGCCTCGTGCGCGCCCAGCGCGGGCAGGTGCTGTTCCAGGGCCAGGATATCGGCGTGCAATCGCGCGAAGGCCTTTACGCGCTGCGCCGGAAAATGGGCATGCTGTTCCAGTTCGGCGCGCTCTTCACCGACATGTCGGTGTTCGAAAACGTCGCGTTTGCGCTGCGCGAACACACCGATCTCCCCGAAGAACTGATCCGCGACCTCGTGCTCATGAAGCTCAACGCGGTGGGTCTGCGCGGTGCGCGCGACCTCGCGCCTTCGGAGATTTCGGGCGGCATGGCGCGGCGCGTGGCGCTCGCGCGGGCGATCGCGCTCGACCCCGAACTCATGATGTACGACGAGCCGTTTGCCGGCCTCGACCCCATTTCCCTCGGCATCACCGCGAACCTGATCCGCACCTTGAACGACGCGCTCGGCGCCACGTCGATCCTCGTCACGCACGACGTGCCCGAATCGTTCGCGATTGCCGACTACGTGTATTTCCTCGCGAACGGCCGCGTGCAGGCGGAGGGCACGCCCGCCGAACTGCGCGCCTCGATTGACCCGATCGTGCGCCAGTTCATCGACGGCGCGCCTGACGGCCCGTTCCGCTTTCATTACCCGACGGACGTGCCGCTCGACGCGGACTTCGGCGTCGGCGGAGGCCGCTCATGATCGGCGCCATCAGTTCGCTCGGCCGCGCGGTCCTCGACTCGATCACGCGCGCCGGCCATGCCTCGCGCTTCTTCGTGCGCCTCGTGCTGGAATTCTTCCCGCTGCTGCGCCGTCCGCGCCTTGTCACGAAGCAGATCCACTTCGTCGGTAATTATTCGCTGCTGATCATCGCGGTGTCGGGCCTGTTCGTGGGCTTCGTGCTGGGCCTGCAGGGCTACTACACGCTCAACCGCTACGGCTCCGAGCAGGCGCTCGGGCTGCTGGTCGCGCTCTCGCTCGTGCGCGAGCTCGGGCCCGTCGTCACGGCGCTGCTGTTCGCGGGCCGCGCGGGCACTTCGCTCACGGCCGAAATCGGCCTCATGAAGGCGGGCGAGCAACTCACGGCCATGGAAATGATGGCGGTCGACCCGGTGCGCGTCGTGGTTGCGCCGCGCATGTGGGCGGGCGTGGTCGCCATGCCCGTTCTGGCGGCCATCTTCAGCGCGGTCGGCATTCTGGGCGGCTACGTGGTGGGCGTGCTGCTGATCGGCGTGGACGCGGGCGCGTTCTGGTCGCAGATGCAAGGCGGCGTCGATGTCTGGGCCGACGTGGGCAATGGCGTGATCAAGAGCATCGTGTTCGGCTTCGCCGTCACGTTTACGGCGCTATATCAAGGCTACGAGGCCAAGCCCACGCCCGAAGGCGTGTCGCGCGCGACTACCAAGACCGTTGTGTACGCGTCGCTTGCGGTGCTGGGCCTCGACTTCCTGCTCACCGCGCTGATGTTCAGCTAAGGATGGAGCGCGGGCGCCTCGTGCATGGCGCCGCCACAACGGATTCTGATTGGAATGACGATGAAAAAGACTGCTCTCGACTTCTGGGTCGGCCTGTTCGTGGTGCTGGGCTTCATTGCGCTGCTGTTTCTCGCGCTGAAGGCCGGCAACATGAGCTCGCTGTCGTTCCAGCCGACCTACCCGGTCAAGCTCAAGTTCGACAATATCGGCGGACTCAAGCCGCGCGCGCCCGTGAAGAGCGCGGGCGTGACCGTGGGCCGGGTGGCGTCCATCGGTTTCGACACGAACACCTATCAGGCGCTCGTCACGATCAACATCGACCAGCAGTATCAATTCCCGAAGGATTCGTCGGCGAAGATCCTGACCTCGGGCCTGCTCGGCGAGCAGTATATCGGGCTGGAGCCGGGAGGCGACACGGAAATGCTCAAGGCCGGCGACACGCTCTCAATGACGCAATCGGCGATCGTGCTCGAAAACCTGATCGGCCAGTTCCTCTACAGCAAGGCAGCCGATTCGGGGAAGTCGGGCGGCAGCGCCGCTGCGCCCGCGCCAGCCGCTGCGAACGGGGCTGGCGGCGAGCACGCCGCCTCCGTGCCGGCACCCGCGCCTGCGCCGGCTGGCTCGGGCGCAGCGGCGCAATAAGGAGAATATAAAAATGACGATCCCTCGCATGCGCTCCATCACGGTCGGGGCCGTGGCGCTCGCGCTGACGGCGTGTTCGACGGTGCAGACGCCTTCGAAGGACGACCCCTGGGAAGGCTTTAACCGCTCGGTCTACACTTTCAACGACACGGTCGACCGATACGCGCTCAAGCCGGTTGCAAAGGGCTACGTGAAAGTCACGCCGCAGCCGGTGCGCGACAGCGTGACGAACTTCTTCGCGAACATCGGCGATGTCTACAACGCGGCCAACAACCTGCTGCAGTTGAAGATTGCCGATGGCGTCGAGGACATCATGCGGATCGTGATCAACACGGTCTTCGGCGTGGGCGGCCTGTTCGACGTGGCGTCGCTCGCCAAACTGCCCAAGCACAGCCAGGACTTCGGCCTCACGCTCGGCCATTATGGCGTGCCGGCTGGCCCTTATCTGGTGCTGCCGCTGCTCGGCCCGAGCACCGTGCGCGACGGCGTGGGGATGGTGGGCAATTACTTCATCAACCCGCTCACATATGTGAATCCGCCGGCGCTTTCGTGGGGCCTTTACGGCCTGGACGTGGTGAGTGCGCGTGCGAACCTGCTGGGCGCGAGCGACCTGCTCGAAGGCGCCGCGATCGACAAGTATTCGTTCTTGCGTAATGCCTATCTGCAGCGCCGCCAGTACCTGCTCTCGGACGGTCACACGTCGGGCAATCTGCCCGATTACGGCGATGGCGCGCCGCCGCCGAACTATGGCGAGCCCGACGAGGGTGCGGCAGCGCCCGCTGGGGGGGTGTCAGGAGCGGCGGGAGCGGCGGGTGCCGCGGTTCCGGCATCGGGCGCTGCGCGTGCCGCAGCGCCGACGGCGGCCAGCATGGCGCCGGCCAGCCCCGATAGCGCAACACCGGCGCCCGCGGCGCCGGCGTCAGGGGCTGCGGCACCGGCGGGCGCGTCCGGCGCCGCAGTGCCGGGCGAACAGTTCGTTCCGCCGGCGCGCATTGGTATTGGGGCTCCGGGTCTGCTGCGCTTGCATTGATGGCGCCAGCCGACCAGCACGTTACAGGCGATGGCCCGGGCCCCGGCCCTTAAATGTGACGTAACAAGCTGAAACGCTTGTCGCAGTTTCCTGGCATTCTTTGACTCGGTGCCTCGAAGCGCGCGTGATATCGTTGACCTCCAACGGGGCGTTGTTCCCCAACTTGCAGGACTCGCTATGAAGAAATTCTTTCTGTACCCGATTTTTGCCATGTTTTTTGCGTTTGCCGGCGCAGCGTCCGCGCAAACGGTGGATACCAGCAACCCTGACGCCATGATGAAGTCGATCACACAGCAGGTGATGGACCAGATCAAGGGCGACAAGTCGATCCAGTCCGGCGATATCACCAAGATCACCGAACTCGTGAACGAGAAGATTCTGCCGTACACGGACTTCCGTCGCACGACGCAGCTCGCCATGGGCCGCAACTGGCGCACGGCCACGCCCGAGCAGCAGCAACAGGTCACCGAGCAGTTCAAGATGCTCCTGATTCGCACGTACTCGGGCGCGCTCGCCCAGGTGCGCGATCAGCAGATCATGTACAAGCCGTTCCGCGCGAACCCGGACGATACCGATGTCGTGGTTCGTTCGACCGTCATGAACAACGGCCAGCCGATCGAGCTCGACTACCGCCTGTACAAGACGTCGCAAGGCTGGCGTGTGTATGACATCAACGTGCTCGGCGCATGGCTGATCCAGGCTTACCAGCAGCAGTTCCAGGAGAAGATCCAGCAGGGCGGCGTGCAGGGCCTCATCAGCTTCCTCACGCAGCGTAACCAGCAACTCGCCGCCGGCAAGGCTGCTTCGTGAGCGAGCACTTCGCCACCGGCGCCACGCTGAACCTCGAGAGCGCGAAGGCCGCGCTCTCGGCAGGGCTCGCGCAGATCTCGGCAGGCGCCAGCGCCGTCGATTGCGCGCCGCTCATGCAGTTCGATTCATCGGCGCTTGCCGTGCTGATCGCATGGCAGCGCGCGGCGCGCGAGCGTGGCGTCATCCTCAACGTTCTGAATCTCCCCACCGCGCTCGCGTCCCTCGCGCGCGCTTACGGCGTCGACTCGCTCCTCCACGAGCGACATTGACGCGCGGCGGCCTCGCGGACATGACGGTCGAGCGCCACCTTGGCGCGCGAATCCGGTTGCCGCACGCCGCCGCTTCCGTCTTCAAGTCCAGACCGGGCCCAGGCCGGGCTCTTCGACTTGTCCTATAATCAAACGTTTTTTGGGCGTTGCCCCGGTTTTCGGGAGCTTCGAAGGCGGTATAGCCGTCCCCAATTCCGGTCTTCCCCGCAGCGTAGATGCACCTATCAGCCGCGCCGTTCGCGACGGGCGGCGTTTCAGTCATGCCAGCCATAGAAATCCGCAACGTCAAAAAGCGCTACAAAGAGCTTCAGGCGCTCAAGGGCGTCAGCTTCACCGTAGAAGAAGGCGAGTTCTTCGGGCTGCTCGGCCCGAACGGCGCAGGCAAGACGACGCTCATCAGCTGTCTTGCCGGCCTCGCGCGCGCTGACGAAGGCTCGATTACCGTGCGCGGTCACGACGTGGTGCACGACTATCGCAACGCGCGCCGCAATCTCGGCGTGGTGCCGCAGGAACTGGTGTTCGATCCGTTTTTCACGGTGCGCGAGACGCTACGCATCCAGTCCGGTTATTTTGGCCTGCGCAGCAACGATGCGTGGATCGACGAGATCATGGCCAATCTCGACCTCACCGAAAAGGCCGATGTGAACATGCGCGCGCTGTCGGGCGGCATGAAGCGCCGCGTGCTGGTCGCGCAGGCGCTGGTGCACCGGCCGCCCGTGATCGTGCTCGACGAGCCCACCGCCGGCGTGGACGTCGAGCTGCGCCAGACGCTCTGGAAATTCATTGCGCGCCTGAACCGCGAAGGCCACACCATCGTGCTCACCACGCACTATCTGGAGGAAGCGCAAGAGCTGTGCGATCGCATCGCCATGCTGCGGCGGGGCGAGGTGGTGGCGCTCGAGCGCACCAGCACGCTGCTGCAACGCTTTGCGGGCACGCAGCTGTTCGTGCGCTTTTCCGAAGGCGTGCTGCCCACCGAGCTGCGCGCGCTCGAAGTGGAAACGTCTGATTTGCCGAACGGCCGTGAGCGCCAGCACCTGCTGCGCCTCGCCAACTACGACGAAGTCGAGCGCATTCTGTCGCTGTGCCGCGCGAACGGCTGCAAACTGGAAGAAGTGGAAGTGCGCAAAGCCGATCTGGAGGATGTCTTCGTACAGGTGATGAACGGTCCTGAAGTCATCGAGGGGCTGGCATGAGCGGCTTTCGTACCCTGTTCTACAAGGAAGTGCTGCGTTTCTGGAAGGTCTCTTTCCAGACCGTGCTCGCACCGGTCATCACCGCGCTGCTCTATCTGACGATCTTCGGCCACGCGCTGCGCGGCCACGTGGAGGTGTATCCGGGCGTCGAGTACACGAGCTTCCTGATTCCCGGGCTCGTAATGATGAGCGTGCTGCAAAACGCCTTCGCGAACTCGTCTTCTTCGCTCATTCAATCGAAGATCACGGGCAATCTCGTATTCGTACTATTACCGCCGCTGGCCGCCTGGGAGATGTTTGGAGCCTACGTGCTCGCTTCGATCGTGCGCGGCCTCGCCGTTGGCGCGGGCGTGTTCGTCGTGACGATCTGGTTCATCCCGATGAGCTTTTCCGCGCCGCTCTACATCATCGCGTTTGCGGTGCTCGGCTCGGCGATCCTCGGTACGCTCGGCCTGATCGCCGGGATCTGGGCCGAGAAGTTCGACCAGCTCGCGGCGTTTCAGAACTTTCTTATCATGCCGCTCACGTTCCTTTCGGGCGTGTTCTATTCGACGCATACGCTGCCGCCGGTCTGGCGCGAGGTGTCGCGGCTGAACCCGTTTTTCTACATGATCGATGGCTTCCGCTACGGTTTTTTCGGCTTGTCCGACATTAACCCGCTCGCAAGTCTCGCGATTGTTTTCGTCTTTTTCGTGGTGCTGGCCACGCTGGCGATGCGTCTGCTCGCAAGCGGCTATAAGCTGCGCCACTAAATGCAATTGAGGCAGGAGCCACCCACCATGTTGCCGACTCCGGAACAGGTCAAGCAGTACATCTCGGCAGGGCTCGCGTGCGAGCATCTCGAAGTCGAGGGCGATGGTCAGCACTTCTTCGCGACGATCGTGTCGCCCGCGTTCGAAGGCAAGCGCCTGATCCAGCGCCATCAGCTCGTCTATGCGGCGCTCGGCGAGCGCATGCGCGAGGAAATCCACGCGCTCAGCATGAAGACGCTCACGCCCGCCGAATGGCAGAACGCATAATCTGGAATCTCAGTGCGAATCACCCAGGACAATGGCGCCGCCGCGAGCGGCGCTGCACAACATGACGCGAAGCCGCAAGCCGGCCGCACCGATCAGGAAACCTCAGGCATGGACAAACTCGTCATCGTCGGCGGGCAGCAGCTCGCAGGGGAAGTGACCGTTTCGGGTGCGAAGAACGCGGCGCTCCCCATTCTCTGCGCGAGCCTGCTGAGCGCGGAACCCGTCCATCTGGACAACGTGCCCGACCTCCAGGACGTGCGCACCACGCTCAAGCTGCTCAACCAGATGGGCGTGCGCACGGAGCAGGATGGCAACCGCGTGCAGCTCGACGCCTCGAAGGTCGATAACCTCGTCGCGCCGTATGAGCTCGTGAAGACCATGCGCGCGTCGATTCTCGTGCTCGGGCCGCTCGTCGCGCGCTTCGGCGAGGCGAAGGTGTCGCTGCCGGGCGGCTGCGCGATTGGCGCGCGCCCCGTGGACCAGCACATCAAGGGCCTCCAGGCGATGGGCGCCGAGATCAACATCGAGCACGGCTTCATCGAGGCGCGCGCGAAGCGCCTGAAGGGCGCGCGCATCGTCACCGACATGATCACGGTCACCGGCACGGAAAATCTGCTGATGGCCGCCGTGCTGGCCGACGGCGAGACGGTGATCGAGAACGCCGCGCGCGAGCCCGAAGTGGGCGACCTCGCGCACCTGCTCGTGGCGATGGGCGCGAAGATCGAGGGCATCGGCACCGACCGCCTCGTCATTCAAGGTGTGGAAAAGCTGCATGGCGCAGAGCATACGGTCATTCCTGACCGCATCGAAGCCGGCACCTTCCTGTGCGCGGTGGCGGCCGCGGGCGGCGACGTCACGCTGCGCCGCGTGCGCCCTGGCATCCTCGACGCCGTTACCGACAAACTGCGCGAAGCGGGCGTGGCGATCGAAGAGGGCGACGACTGGATGCGCGTGCGCATGCATGAACGCGCGCGCGCCGTGAACCTGCGCACCGCGGAATACCCGGCGTTCCCGACCGATATGCAGGCGCAGTTCATGGCGCTCAACGCGATCGCGGACGGCACCGCTCAAGTCGTGGAAACGATCTTCGAGAATCGCTTCATGCACGTGCAGGAACTGAACCGCCTGGGCGCGAGCATCACGATCGACGGCAAGACGGCGCTGGTCGCCGGCGTCGAGAAGCTTTCGGGCGCGAAGGTCATGGCGACCGATCTGCGCGCTTCGGCGAGCCTCGTGATTGCCGGCCTGTGCGCCGACGGCGAGACGCTCATCGACCGCATCTATCACCTCGACCGCGGCTACGACCGCATGGAAGAAAAGCTCAACAAGATCGGCGCGAAAGTGAAGCGCATCAAGGGGAATGCGGCATGAGCACGGTCGAGTCCAAGCCCACGCCGGCCGCCGCCGCCGGCGCGCCGCTCACGCTGGCGCTCTCGAAGGGCCGCATCTTCGAAGAGACGATGCCGCTGCTCGCCGCCGCGGGCGTGGAGGTGACCGAAGACCCGGAAACCTCGCGCAAGCTGATACTGCCGACGACCGACCCGAATCTGCGCGTGATCATCGTGCGCGCGACCGACGTGCCCACGTATGTCGAGTACGGCGCGGCCGACTTCGGCGTGGCTGGCAAGGACGTGCTGCTCGAACACGGCGGCGACGGGCTCTATCAGCCGATCGATCTCGACATCGCGCGCTGCCGCCTCTCGGTGGCCGTGAAGTCGGGCTTCGACTACGCGAATGCCGTGCGCCAGGGCGCGCGGCTGCGCGTGGCCACCAAGTACACGGAATCGGCGCGCCAGCACTTCGCGGCCAAGGGCGTGCACGTCGACCTCATCAAGCTTTATGGCTCGATGGAACTCGCGCCGCTCGTCGGCCTCGCCGACGCGATCGTCGACCTCGTCAGCACGGGCGGCACGCTGCGTGCGAACAATCTGGTCGAGGTCGAGGAGATCATGGACATCTCTTCGCGCCTCGTCGTGAATCAGGCGGCGCTCAAGTTAAAGCGCGCCGCGCTGCGGCCGATTCTCGACGCGTTCGAACGCGCGTCGCGTGCATAAACGCGCCTAACTCGCGCAATACCCGCACTTAACCGTTCCGGATGGATATCAGCATGGCTATCACGATGCGCAAACTCGATTCGAGCGCCGAAGGCTTCAAGGCGGCGCTGCATGGCGTGCTCGCCTTCGAGGCGAGCGAGGACGAGGCCATCGAGCGCTCGGTCGCGCAAATTCTCGCCGATGTGAAGGCGCGCGGCGACGCCGCCGTGCTCGACTACACGAACCGCTTCGACCGCCTGAGCGCCACCAGCGTCGACGCGCTGGAGCTGCCGCTGAGCGAGCTCGAGGCGGCGCTCGAAAGTCTCGAACCCAAGCAGCGCGCGGCGCTCGAGGCGGCGGCCGCGCGCGTGCGCGGCTACCACGAGAAGCAGCGCATCGAGTGCGGCTCGCATAGCTGGCAGTACACCGAAGCCGACGGCACCGTGCTCGGCCAGAAGGTCACGCCGCTCGACCGCGTGGGCCTCTACGTGCCGGGCGGCAAGGCTGCGTATCCATCATCCGTGCTGATGAACGCGATTCCCGCGCGGGTTGCGGGCGTGCGCGAGATCATCATGGTCGTGCCCACGCCCGATGGTGTGAAGAATCCGCTCGTGCTGGCGGCTGCGCTGCTCGGCGGCGTCGACCGCGTATTCACCATCGGCGGCGCGCAGGCCGTGGGCGCGCTCGCTTATGGCACCCGCACCATTCCGGCCGTCGACAAGATCTGCGGCCCGGGCAACGCCTATGTGGCCTCAGCCAAACGCCGCGTGTTCGGCACGGTCGGCATCGACATGATCGCCGGGCCCTCCGAGATTCTCGTGCTGTGCGACGGCACGACCGATCCGCGCTGGGTCGCGATGGACCTGTTCTCGCAGGCCGAGCACGACGAGCTCGCGCAATCGATTCTGCTGTGCCCTGACGAAGCGTTCATCAAGCGCGTGGAAGACGCCATCGACGAGCTCCTGCCCACCATGCCGCGCGCCGAAGTCATCGCGACGTCGCTCACGAACCGCGGCGCGCTCGTGAAGGTGCGCGACATGGCCGAAGCTTGCGCGATCGCCAACGACATCGCGCCCGAGCACCTCGAAATCTCGGCGCTCGATGCGCAGAAGTGGGGCGTCGAAATCCGCCATGCGGGCGCGATCTTCCTCGGCCGCTACACGAGCGAGAGCCTCGGCGACTACTGCGCGGGGCCGAATCACGTGCTGCCTACGTCTCGTACCGCACGTTTCTCGTCGCCGCTCGGCGTCTATGATTTCATCAAGCGATCGAGCGTGATCGAGGTGAGCGCGGAGGGCGCGCAAACGCTCGGCGAGATCGCCGCGGAACTCGCCTACGGCGAAGGCCTCCAGGCTCACGCGCGCAGCGCCGAGTACCGCATGAAGCAGGTCTGAAGCGGCACTAGAATCAAAACAGCGCGGCATGCATGAGCTTCATGCGTGCCGCACACCCCCGAGGAGACGTTCGCAAGCATCGGCGCGAAAGACGCACGCACGCCTGAGCCCAATGTTTGGAACACCGAAGTAACCCGCGCGCCCCAAAGCAGGTATGGGCGCCAACCGGGACGGCCCTGCAGCGCATTGGCGCCGCAGTTCGCCGGCGCATCCGGCTGGCCGTCCGTGCCGGCTCCACGCCTCGCGCGCGAGCCAATCGACAATGACGACACCACTAGACATCATCCGCCCCGACGTGCTCGCAATGACGAGCTACCCGGTTCCCGACGCCACCGGCTTCGTGAAGCTCGACGCCATGGAGAACCCGTACACGTTGCCGACCGCGCTCGCGGCGCAACTGGGCGAGCATCTCGCGGGCGTCGCGCTCAACCGCTATCCGGCGCCGCGCCCCGAAGCGCTCATGGCGAAGCTCAAGGCCGCGATGCAAGTGCCGCCCGGGTGCGACGTGCTGCTCGGCAACGGCTCGGACGAGATCATCAGCATGATCACGATGGCGTGCGCGAAGCCGGGCGCGAAGGTGCTCGCGCCGGTGCCGGGCTTCGTGATGTATGCGATGTCGGCGAAATTCGCGCAGGTGGAGTTCGTCGGCGTGCCGCTCAAGGCCGATTTCACGCTCGATTGCGATGCCATGCTGGCCGCCGTCGCCGAGCACCGGCCGGCCGTGATCTGGCTGGCGTACCCGAACAACCCGACTGGCACGCTGTTCGCCGATGCCGACATCGAGCGCATTATCGAAGCTGCCGATGCAGCGGGCGGGCTCGTCGTGATCGACGAGGCTTATCAGCCGTTCGCGCAGGCGAGCTGGATGTCGCGCGCGGGCGCCTTCGATAACATGGTCGTGATGCGCACGATGTCCAAGCTCGGGCTCGCGGGCATCCGTTTGGGCTACCTCGCGGGCCGTACGGCATGGCTCAACGAATTCGACAAGGTGCGCCCGCCCTATAACGTGAATGTGCTTACCCAGGCCACCGCCGATTTTCTGCTCGACCATATCGACGTGCTCGACGCGCAGGCTGCCCAATTGCGCGCGGACCGGGCGCAATTGGCCGCCGATGTTGCAAAGCTGCCGGGCGCCGAAGCGTTCGAAAGCGCCGGCAATTTCCTGCTGGTGCGCGTGCCCGATGCCTCCGCCGTGTTCGATACCCTGCTGACGGCGCGGGTTTTGGTCAAAAACGTGAGTAAAATGCACCCATTGCTGGCGAATTGCGTACGCCTGACCGTCGGGACCCCCGACGAAAACGCGCGCTTGCTCGCCGCCCTGAAGCTCGTGCTCAAGTAATCCGATCTCATCGGCCTGAAGCGCACAGTGTCACCAGCGCTTCGGGCTTTTGTTCCATGAACCCTCCGTTACGGGCTGTTTGAAGGAAATTGCCATGCGCGTCGCGCAAGTCGTTCGCAATACCAGCGAAACGCAAATCAGCGTGAAAATCAATCTGGACGGCACCGGCGAGCAGAAGCTCGCGACCGGCGTGCCGTTTCTCGACCACATGCTCGACCAGATCGCGCGACACGGTCTGATCGATCTGGAAGTCGAGGCGCATGGCGATACCCATATCGACGACCACCATACGGTGGAAGACGTCGGCATCACGCTCGGCCAGGCGGTCGCGCAGGCCATCGGCGACAAAAAGGGCATCCGCCGCTACGGCCACGCCTACGTGCCGCTCGACGAGGCGCTCTCGCGCGTGGTGATCGACTTCTCGGGCCGTCCGGGCCTCGAGTTCCACGTGCCGTTCACGCGCGCGCGCATCGGCACGTTCGATGTCGATCTGTCGATCGAATTCTTCCGCGGCTTCGTCAATCACGCGGGCGTGACGCTCCACATCGACAATCTGCGCGGCCTGAACGCGCACCACCAGATGGAAACCGTGTTCAAGGCCTTCGGCCGCGCGCTGCGCCAGGCCGCCGAGCTCGATGAGCGCCAGGCAGGCAAGATTCCGTCGACCAAGGGCAGCTTGTAAGCGGTAGCCGAGATGAAAACTTCAATTGCGATTGTGGATTACGGGATGGGCAACCTGCGTTCGGTGGCCCAGGCGCTGAAACAGGCCGCGCCGGAAGCCGACGTGCAGATCGTCGAGCGCCCCGAGGCGATTCGCGCGGCTGACCGCGTCGTGCTGCCGGGCCAGGGCGCGATGCCCGACTGCATGCGCAGCCTCGCGGAATCGGGCTTGCAGGACGCCGTGCTCGAAGCCTCGCGCACCAAGCCGTTGATGGGCGTGTGCGTGGGCGAGCAGATGCTGTTCGACTGGAGCGCCGAAGGCGACACGAAGGGGCTCGGCCTGCTCCCCGGCAAGGTCGTGCGCTTCGAGCTCGAAGGGCGGCTCCAGGACGACGGCTCGCGTTTCAAGGTGCCGCAGATGGGCTGGAACCGCGTGCGCCAGTCGCGCGCGCATGCGCTGTGGGACGGCGTGCCCGACGAAAGCTTCTTTTACTTCGTGCACAGCTACTATGTGGTGCCGGCCGACCCGGCCCATACGGTAGGCGAAACGCCGTACGGCGCGGCCTTTACCTCGGCGGTGGCGCGGGATAACATCTTCGCCACCCAATTCCACCCGGAAAAGAGCGCTGCGGCGGGCTTGCGCGTCTATCGCAACTTCGTTCACTGGAACCCCTGATTCACGTGCGGCGCTGTTCGTTCGAAGGCCAAGGCCTGCGCGCATGCGTCGCCCAAAGCCGATTTGCATCAGCAAGGCTGCCGAAAGAGTTGTACTAAACTAGCGAAACGGCGTCGGATCGGGGCTCAGCCCCGACCGTTGCCGGCTGATTCCAACCACACTCCCTGATATCACCCGATTGCTATGCTGCTGATTCCGGCCATCGATCTCAAAGACGGTCACTGCGTTCGCCTAAAACAAGGCGATATGGACCAGGCGACGATTTTTTCCGAGGAACCGGCGGCCATGGCCCGACATTGGGTCGAGCGCGGCGCGCGGCGTCTGCACCTCGTCGATCTGAACGGCGCGTTCGCCGGCAAGCCGAAGAACGAAGATGCGATTCGCGAGATCATCCGCGAAGTCGGCGACGAGATCCCCGTGCAGCTTGGCGGCGGCATCCGCGACCTCGACACCATCGAGCGCTATCTCGACGACGGCCTGTCCTACGTGATCATCGGCACTGCTGCCGTGAAGAACCCGGGCTTCCTTCAGGAAGCGTGCACGGCGTTCGGGGGCCATATCATCGTCGGGCTCGACGCGAAGGACGGCAAGGTCGCCACCGACGGCTGGAGCAAGCTCACGGGCCACGAAGTCGTGGATCTCGCACGCAAGTTCGAGGACTACGGCGCCGAGTCGATCATCTACACCGACATCGGCCGCGACGGTATGCTCCAGGGCATCAACATCGAAGCGACGGTGCGCCTCGCGCGCGCGGTGAAGATTCCGGTGATCGCAAGCGGCGGCCTGTCGAATCTCGCCGATATCGACGCGCTGTGCGAAGTCGAGGACGAAGGCATCGAAGGCGTGATCTGCGGCCGCGCGATCTACTCGGGCGATCTCGATTTCGCCCAGGCGCAAACGCACGCGGACAGCCTGCGCGAGTCTGACGACGCTTGAAGCGTTGCGTGGGCGGCCTCCCGGTGGGGGCCGGTCCACTTTTGGGTTCTCGGTGCGACCGGCAAGGGGCGGCAAGTCCGTTCCTGAAGATTCGGCCGCCGGCTAATTTCGCGATAACCGCTATCGCGCGACTATAGGCGTAGCTGCCGCGGTTTCGGCGCGCCTGGCAACATCGGCAAGATCATGGCTCTACCCAAACGCATCATTCCCTGTCTCGACGTGACCGCCGGGCGGGTCGTCAAGGGCGTCAACTTCGTCGAGTTGCGCGACGCGGGCGACCCCGTCGAAATCGCGCGCCGCTACGACGACCAGGGCGCCGACGAGCTCACCTTCCTCGACATCACGGCCACTTCGGACCAACGCGATCTGATCCTGCCGATCATCGAAGCGGTGGCCTCGCAGGTCTTCATTCCGCTGACGGTGGGCGGCGGCGTGCGCGCCGTCACCGACGTGCGGCGTCTGCTCAACGCCGGCGCCGACAAGGTCGGCATGAACTCGTCGGCCGTTGCCAATCCGCAACTCGTGCGCGATTCCGCCGATAAATACGGCTCGCAGTGCATCGTCGTGGCCATCGATGCGAAGCGCATGTCCGCACCGGGCGAAGCGCCGCGCTGGGAAGTGTTCACGCACGGCGGCCGCAAGGCCACGGGTATCGACGCCGTCGAATGGGCGCGCAAGATGGCCGAGTTCGGCGCGGGCGAAATCCTGCTCACGAGCATGGACCGCGACGGCACCAAGAGCGGCTTCGATCTCGCGCTCACGAGCGCGGTGTCCGACGCGGTGCCGATTCCCGTGATCGCCTCGGGCGGCGTTGGCGGCCTGCAGGATCTCGCGGACGGCATCGTCAAGGGCCATGCCGACGCCGTGCTGGCCGCAAGCATCTTCCACTACGGCGAGCACACCGTGGGCGAGGCCAAGCGCTTCATGGCCGGGCAGGGCATTTCGGTGAGGATGTGACGTCATGAGCAACGCTGATACTGGCAACAAACCTGCCAGCGACATCGCAAAGGCCGGCTGGCTCGACAAGGTCAATTGGGACGCCAACGGCCTCGTGCCCGTGATCGCCCAGGAAGCCACGACCGGCGACGTGCTGATGTTCGCGTGGATGAACCGCGAAGCGCTCGCCAAGACGGTAGAACTGCGCCGCGCGGTTTATTTTTCGCGCTCGCGCCAGCGCCTGTGGTTCAAGGGCGAGGAGTCGGGGCACGTGCAGCAGGTGCACGACATCCGCCTCGACTGCGACGAAGACGTCGTGCTGCTCAAGGTCGAGCAGGTGTCGGGCATCGCGTGCCACACGGGCCGTCACTCGTGCTTTTTCCAGCAATTCGAAGGCACCGTCGACGAAGGCCGCTGGGTCGCCGTCGATCCCGTGCTGAAAGACCCCGAACACATCTACAAATGACGCAACTGAACACCAACGACACCCTGCTGCGCCTTGCAGCGGTGATCGACAGCCGCAAGGGCGGCGACCCCGATGCTTCCTACGTCGCGCGCCTCTTTCACAAGGGCGATGACGCCGTGCTCAAGAAGGTCGGCGAAGAAGCCACCGAAGTCGTGCTGGCCGCCAAGGACGTGCGCCAGGGCGGCGCGCCGAAGGCGCTGGTCGGCGAAATGGCCGATCTGTGGTTCCATTGCCTCGTCACGCTTTCGCATTTCGAGCTGAGTCCCGCCGACGTGCTGGCGGAGCTGGAGCGCCGCGAAGGGCTTTCGGGTCTCGAAGAAAAGGCCCTGCGCAAGAGCCGCGAGCGCGAAGAAAACGGCGACTGATGCCGCGAGATTGAATTCGGGCCCCGGATTCGAGTCGAATTCTCGGGCCGGGCGATCGGCGCCCCTCGCCCATGAGATGCACGCGAGTCGTGCTCGACAGGGAGATGCCATATATGTCCACCCCCGGCGGCTATCCGCCTCCTGCCTACCGCACTCCGGAGCGCGATCCGCTCGACGCGGATCGTCTGCGCAGCCTGCGCACGCTTACGCACGTCCTGTATGGGCTTTACGCGTTCTACTGGCTTACCGGCGGCGTGACCGTGCTGGTGGCGATCATCATCAACTACATCAAGCGCGACGAGGCCGTGGGCACGCCCTACGAGCAGCACTTCACGTGGCAGATCCGCACGTTCTGGCTTGGGCTCGTGGGGCATTTGATCGGTATTGCGCTCTTGTTCGTGCTGATCGGCATTCCGGTTTTGTGGGCTGTCGCAATCTGGACGTTGTACCGTATCATCAAAGGCTGGCTGTATCTGCACGACAACAAGCCGTTGTCCGATCCGCGCGCGTGGTTCTGACGCGCTAGTACGCTGGGTCTCGGAGCGAAATCCGGCACGCTTTCTCTTCGCACGGCTGCCCAGGAACACTATGAGTCACGACCGCAGCACCTGTCTCTTTTGCAAGATCGCCGACGGCCTGATCCCGAGCACGCGCGTCTATGAAGACGACGAGTTCATTGCGTTCCGTGACATCCGGCCGGCGGCACAAACTCACGTGCTGGTAATCCCGCGCCAACATATACCCACCCTTGCCGATTGCGGTGAAAACGAGGCTGCGCTGCTTGGTAGAATGTTTGTATTGGTTGCGCGGTTGGCGAGAGAGCTGGGCGTGTCCTACACAGGCGGCGAGACCGGCTATCGCACCGTGGTGAATACGGGACCCGGCGGCGGACAGGAGGTCTATCACCTGCACGCGCATCTGCTGGCCGGGCCGCGTCCGTGGCAGCGAATGGGATAGCGCGCTTGCGCGCCAGAACGGCAGAACCCGCAGGAGCGGCTGAAAAAGGGGCGCATTGCCACGCAGCCGAAATACCTTACAGGTAGCATACCGGGCGCGTTGCCCGACAACCCGCCTGGCACCGGACACACGGCGTTGCGCCGGACCGGTCGATGGGCGCGGGCGTCATGAAGCGCGTTCGCGCGCCAATGTTTATTCGCTGCGTATGAGGCGCGGCAACGGGGTTAAGGAGAGTTTTGATCATGGGTTCGTTGAGCATCTGGCATTGGCTGATCGTGTTGTTGATCGTGGCGCTCGTCTTCGGCACGAAGAAGCTGCGCAATATCGGCAGCGATCTGGGCGGTGCGGTGAAGGGTTTCAAGGAAGGCATGCGCGAGGGCGAAGAGTCCGGTGCCGATACGCAAAAGCGCGAACTGCCGAATAACGGCGGCACGGTCGATGTCGACGCCAAGGACAAGACCCCGCGTTCGAACGACTTCCGCTAAGCGCGGCAGCCGTTATTTCCCGCCTCACGGCTGACGGAAAGCTTTATCCATGCTCGATCTGGGTCTAACCAAGATGGCGCTGATCGGCGTCGTCGCGCTGGTCGTTCTCGGGCCGGAGCGTCTGCCGCGCGTCGCGCGTACGGCAGGCGCCCTGTTCGGGCGCGCGCAGCGCTATGTCAACGACGTCAAGGCGGAAGTCACGCGCGAAATCGAACTGGACGAATTGCGCCGCATGAAGGGCGAGTTCGAAAAGGCCGCGCACAACGTCGAGAACACCGTTCACGAGAACCTGCGCAAGCATGAAACTGAGCTGAACGACGCCTGGAACGCGGGCACGGGTGGCATGTCCAGCACAGCCGGCAGCGCCGATTCGGATGCGTCCGGCGTGGCCGGCGGCGCGGGTGATTCGGGCGGCGTCACGTCATGGCGCTCGGGCGCCGCGAATGCGGCTGGCGTCAAACGCAAGAACTGGCGCGTGAAACAAACGGCTACGCCGGTCTGGTACAAGCGCGCGACGCTGCGGCGCACGCGCGTGCAATCGGGCGCCGCGCGCGTCGCGCAGCACACGCCGGCGAGCCTGCGCCGGCCCACGCGCTTTCTCTGATGCCTCGCTACTGCAGTCGAGCTTGAATTTGTCTATCTCCAACCCCCGAGGGCCGGTGTGAGCGACCCACAACAAACACAAGACGAGGGCACTGAAGAGACCTTCATCTCGCACCTCGTCGAACTGCGCGACCGCATCATTCGCGCGGGCATTGCCGTGATCGTCGTGTTCGTCGGGCTCGTGTACTGGGCGCCGGACATCTTCAGGCTGCTCGCCCGCCCGCTGATGCAGAACCTGCCGCGCGACGGCAAGATGATCGTCACCGACGTGACCGGCTCGTTCTTCGTGCCAATGAAGGTGACGATGCTGGTTGCCTTCGTGATTGCGCTGCCATTCGTGCTTTACCAAATCTGGGCGTTCGTCGCGCCAGGCCTTTACCAGCACGAAAAGAAGCTGGTCGCGCCGCTGGTGGGGAGCAGCTACACGCTGTTCCTGTGCGGCATGGCGTTCGCGTATTTCGTCGTGTTTCCCACCATCTTCCGGGTGATGGCGCATTACAACGCGCCGCTCGGTGCGGAGATGACGACGGATATCGACAATTACCTGAGCTTCGTGCTCACGATGTTCATCGCTTTTGGCGTGACCTTCGAGGTGCCGATCATCGTCGTGCTGCTCGTGCGCATGGGCGTGCTGACGGTGAAGAAGCTCAAGGAGATTCGTCCTTATGTGATCGTTGGGGCGTTCATCGTTGCCGCGGTTGTCACGCCGCCGGACGTGTTCTCGCAGCTTATTCTGGCGGTGCCGCTGATCGTGCTGTATGAAGCGGGGATTATCGCGGCGCGGCTGTTCATCGGGACCGGCGAGAAGAGCGCCACCGACGAGAGCGAGGCCGCGAACGAGTCCTAAGCCAGTCACGAAGCAAGAAAGAAAGGCCGCGAACGGGAACGTTTCGCGGCCTTTTTCTTGCGCTTGCCGGTTCAGTGCGGGCCGTCAACCGCCTTCGTCGTCGCCTTCGTCGTCCTGATTCTGCTGCTTGGGCGGCGGCGGGCGCTTGCCAATCGTCACGTTCAGGTCCATGTCCTTGTTCTTGCGCACGAGGTGAACCTTGGCGGCGGTGCCCGGCTTGATCTGCGCAATGACGTTCAACAGGCGCGTGGTGTCGGTGATGTCTTCTCCGTTCACCGTGGTCAGGACGTCGCCGGGCTTGATGCCGGCCTTGTCGGCGGGGCCGCCCTGGAGCACGCCCGCGACGATCGTGCCTTGCTTCTGGTTCAGCCCGAACGACTCGGCGATCTCGGGCGTCACGTCCTGCGGCTCCACGCCGATCCAGCCGCGCGTGACCGTGCCCGTCGTGATGATGCTCTCCAGCACGCTGCGCGCCGTGGAGACGGGGATGGCGAAACCGATGCCGAGCGAGCCCCCCGAGCGCGAATAAATGGCCGTGTTGATGCCGAGCAGGTTGCCGTTCGCGTCGACGAGCGCGCCGCCCGAGTTGCCCGGATTGATGGGCGCATCGGTCTGGATGAAGTTCTCGAACGTGTTGATGCCAAGATGGTTGCGCCCGAGCGCGCTGATGATGCCCATCGTGACCGTCTGGCCCACGCCGAACGGGTTGCCGATGGCGAGCACGACATCGCCCACGCGCGCCTGGTCCATGCGCCCGAGCGTGATGGTGGGCAGGTTCGGCAGATTGATCTTGAGCACGGCGATATCGGTTTCCGGATCGATGCCGATCACCTTCGCATTGGTGGTGCGGCCGTCGGAAAGCGCGATTTCGATCTGATCCGCGCCGTCGATCACGTGCTGGTTCGTTAGAATGTAACCGTCCGGACTGACAATCACACCCGAACCGAGGTTCGCGGCGGGCTGTTCCTGCTGCTTACGGTTGGTATTGGGTTTGCCGAAGAAGTAGCGAAATAGCGGGTCGTTCTGGCGCGGATCGGGCGGCAGCGACCCGTCCTTGCTCGAGAACACGTTGACGACCGCGGGCATCGCCTTCTGGGCCGCATCCGCATAGGAGCTCTGCGCGGGACCGCCGCCGATGCCCGGCGCCACTTCCCGCAATGCGACGATCGGCTCCGCGAGCTGCTTGCCGAGTTGCCCCTGGTGCTGGAGCCATTGCGGCTTGAGCGTCGCGATGATGAACATCAACGCCAGCAGGACCGTCACCGCCTGGGCGAAGAACAGCCAAAAGCGTCTAAGCATCTGAAGATTAGAGGATTATATGGATCGGATCGAACTGGAATTGTATCTGAACAATCTTCTGGAATCCGCGCGGTTCAAGGACTACTGCCCGAATGGCTTGCAAGTGGAAGGGCGGCGTCGCGTGGAGAAGATCGCGACCGGCGTGACTGCCTCGCTCGCCTTCCTCGAAGCCGCGCTGGAGTGGGGCGCCGACGCCGTGCTGGTCCACCACGGCTACTTCTGGCGCAATGAGGCGCCGCAGATCACGGGACGCAAGCACCGCCGCCTCAAGGCGCTTCTGGCGAACGATCTCAATCTCTTCGCCTACCATCTGCCGCTCGACAGCCACCCTGAACTGGGCAATAACGCGCAGTTGGGCGCCAAGCTCGGCTGGATCGGCGAAAAACGCTTCGGCGACCAGGATCTGGGGTGGATGACCACGCTGCCCATGCCCATCACGCTCGCGCATTTCTCGGCGCAAGTCGAGCAGACGCTCGGCCGCGCGCCGCTCGTGCTCGGCGACCCCGACTGGGAACTGCGCCATGTGGCCTGGTGCACCGGCGCGGCGCAAGGCTACTTCGACGCGGCGATCGACGCGGGCGCCGATGTCTTCCTGACCGGCGAGATCTCGGAGCCCACGACTCACACCGCGGCCGAAAGCGGTGTGGCGTTCCTTGCCGCAGGCCACCACGCCACTGAGCGCTTTGGCGTGCAGGCAGTCGGCGCGCACCTTGCCGAGGCATTCGACATCGAGCATCTCTTTATCGACATCCACAATCCGGTCTAGCCAGAAAATGGCCCCATTTTCTGGGGGAAAACCCCGAGTTATCAAGGACTTCGCACGGTTTTTGGAGCACGCCTCTTGTAAATGCCAACTCCATTCGAGCAAACTAGCGTTCGGCAGCACCGCGGGTTTGCTGGCGTGACGGATAAATCCAACTCAGAAGTGGGGCGATGTGATGCGAGACAATGAGAACGACCGCGTCGACGGCAGCCGCCGTACCTGGCTGATTGCGACGTCCGTAGCAAGTGGCATTGGAGGCGTAGCCACTGTCGTACCTTTCGTAGCTTCGTTTGCACCATCCGAAAAAGCCCGCGCGGCCGGCGCGCCGGTTGAAGTCGACATCAGCGGACTCGAAGCCGGCACGATGATGACCGTGGCGTGGCGCGGCAAGCCCGTGTGGATCCTCAAGCGCACCGAGCGCATGATGGCCGACTGCAAGAAGGCTGATCCCGAGCTGGCGGACCCTCACTCCGAGCATCCTTTCTCGATGCCGCTGCCAGACTACTGCAATAACGAGTACCGCTCGCGCGCCGAGCATCAGAACATTCTCGTGGCCGTTGCCGTGTGTACCCATCTGGGCTGCACGCCCACGCCGCGCTTCCAGGAAGGCCCGCAGGCCAACCTGCCCGACGACTGGCCCGGCGGCTTCCTGTGCCCGTGCCACGGCTCCACCTACGATCTCGCCGGCCGCGTGTTCAAGAACAAGCCCGCGCCGCAGAACCTCGACATCCCCCGGTACATGTTCACGTCTCCGACGCGGATCGTGATCGGCAAGGACGAGAAAGGAGAAGCGTAATGGCGACGACGGGACACGACAAAGAAGTCACAACGACGGGCGCTTCTTCGGGACTCGTCGGCTGGATCGACAAGCGCTTTCCAATGACGTCGACCTGGAAAGCGCATCTGTCCGAGTACTACGCGCCGAAGAACTTCAACTTCTGGTACTTCTTCGGCTCGCTCGCGCTGCTGGTGTTGGTGAACCAGATCGTCACCGGCATCTTCCTCACCATGAACTACAAACCCGACGCGACGCTCGCGTTCGCGTCGGTCGAGTACATCATGCGCGAGGTGCCGTGGGGCTGGCTGATCCGATACATGCATTCCACCGGTGCATCGATGTTCTTCGTGGTCGTGTATCTGCACATGTTCCGCGGGCTGCTGTACGGTTCTTACCGCAAGCCGCGCGAACTCGTCTGGATCTTCGGCTGCGCGATCTTCCTGTGCCTGATGGCCGAAGCGTTCTTCGGCTATCTGCTGCCGTGGGGCCAGATGTCGTTCTGGGGCGCGCAGGTGATCGTGAACCTGTTCTCGGCGATTCCTTTCATCGGCCCGGACCTGTCGCTCTGGATCCGCGGCGACTACGTAGTCTCCGATGTCACGCTCAACCGCTTCTTCGCATTCCACGTGATTGCGATTCCGCTCGTGCTGATCGGGCTCGTAGTCGCGCATATCGTGGCGCTGCATGAAGTGGGCTCGAACAACCCCGATGGCGTCGAGATCAAGGAGAAAAAGGACGCGAACGGCATTCCGCTCGACGGCATTCCGTTCCATCCGTACTACTCCGTGCACGACTTCATGGGCGTGTGCATCTTCCTGATGATCTTCGCTGCGATCGTGTTCTTCGCGCCGGAGATGGGCGGGTACTTCCTCGAAGCCAACAACTTCGTGCCGGCCAACTCGCTGCAGACGCCGCCCGAGATCGCGCCTGTCTGGTACTTCACCGCGTTCTACGCGATGCTGCGCGCCACGACGGACCCGTTCAAGATCGTGCTGATGATCGTGATCGCGCTGCTCGGCCTGCTTGCGCTGTTGCGCGCACGTGGCAAGTGGCGGGCGGGCCTGCCGGTGCTGGCGATCCTCGTGATCCTGGCGATGCACTTCACCGAGTCGAAGTTCTGGGGCGTCGTGGTGATGGGCACGGCGGTCGTTTCGCTCTTCTTCCTGCCGTGGCTCGACCGCGCGCCGGTGAAGTCGATTCGCTACCGGCCGCTGTTCCACAAAGTCTTTCTCGCGATCTTCGTGTTCGCGTTCCTGACGCTCGGATTCCTCGGAACCCGGCCGCCCTCGCCGGCAGCGACGCTGATCGCCCAGATCTGCGCGCTCGTCTATTTCGCGTTTTTCCTCGGCATGCCGTTCTGGACGACGCTTGGCACCTTCAAGCAGCCGCCCGAGCGCGTGCGGTTCAAGCCCCATTAATCAGCGAGCGAGGAAGACACGATGATGAAATCTCTCTTTTCGACGCTCGCAAGGGCGACCGGCGCGGGCATTGCCGGAGTTGCGCTGGCATGCGCTCTGGGATTCGGGGTGGGATCGGCTGCGGCGCAGGAAAACATTCCGCTCGACCACGCACCCGATAACGGCGAAAATCTTGCTTCGCTGCAACATGGCGCGCAATTGTTTGTAAACTATTGCCTGAATTGCCATAGTGCGAACTTGATGCGCTACAGCCGGCTGGAAGCTATCGGCATCCCGCAGAAGCAAATCGAAGATAATCTCCTTTTCACGACCGATAAAGTCGGCAACACGATGTCCATCGCGATGCGCCCGGACGACGCCAAGACGTGGTTCGGCGTGGCGCCGCCGGACCTCTCCGTGGAAGCGCGTGCGAAAGGACGCGACTGGCTGTACACGTATCTGCGCAGCTTCTATCGCGACGACACGCGGCCGACCGGCTGGAACAACCTGGCGTTCGAAAACGTGAGCATGCCCAACGTACTTTGGCAATTGCAGGGCGTGCGCACGGCGAAGTTCGAAGACATTGTGGAAGAGGAAACGGGGGAGAAGGTCCGCCGTTTTGTGGGGTACCAACAGGTCACACCAGGGAAGCTTTCGCCGGTAGATTATGATTCTGCCGTGGCCGACCTTGTTGCATACCTTGGCTGGATGGCCGAGCCGGAGCAGAAAACCCGCAAGCAGCTCGGGGTCTGGGTGCTCCTGTTCCTCGGCGTTCTGAGCTTTTTCGCGTGGCGACTGAACGCTGCGTACTGGAAAGATATCAAATAATCACGTCCTGACCGACGTGGGCCGGTGCGACGAGACACCGCCTGATGGTTCAGCGACCGTCAGACGGTGTGTTGCCTGCCGGCCTTTTGGGTTTATTGAGGAAATGTAAATCATGATGGTTCTGTACTCCGGCACTACCTGCCCGTTCTCCCAGCGCTGCCGGCTGGTGTTGTTCGAAAAGGGCATGGACTTCGAAATCCGTGACGTCGACCTGTTCAACAAACCGGAAGACATCGCCGTGATGAATCCGTACGGTCAGGTGCCGATTCTGGTCGAGCGCGACCTGATTCTGTACGAATCGAACATCATCAACGAGTACATCGACGAGCGCTTCCCGCACCCGCAGCTGATGCCGGCCGATCCGGTCCAGCGCGCCCGCGCGCGCCTGTTCCTGCTCAACTTCGAGAAGGAACTGTTCGTGCACGTGAGCACGCTCGAAAACGAGAAGGGCAAGGCTGCCGAGAAGAATCACGAAAAGGCGCGCCTCGCGATCCGCGACCGCCTCACGCAGCTCGCGCCGATCTTCCTGAAGAACAAGTACATGCTGGGCGAAGAGTTCTCGATGCTCGACGTCGCGATCGCGCCGCTGCTGTGGCGCCTCGACCACTATGGCATCGAACTGTCGAAGAACGCCGCACCGCTCATGAAGTACGCCGAGCGTATCTTCAGCCGTCCGGCCTATATCGAAGCGCTGACGCCTTCGGAAAAGGTGATGCGCCGCTAAGCCGGTGTTGTAACAGGAGGCGGCGGGTGCCGGGTGGTTGTTTGGCTGCCGGGTGCGCCGCCTTGTCAGAGGATTGTTGATGCAAGAGATTTCCACCAAGCCGTATCTGCTGCGCGCGCTGTACGAGTGGTGCACCGACAACGGCTTCACGCCGCACATTGCGGTGCGAGTCGACAACCGCACGCGCGTGCCGCGCCAGTTCGTGCGTGACGGCGAGATCGTGCTGAACATCAGCTTCGAGGCCACGAGCCAGCTGCAGATGGGCAACGAGATGGTCGAGTTCCACGCCCGTTTTTCCGGCAAGTCGCACAAGATCGAGGTGCCCGTGTCGAACGTGCTCGCGATCTACGCGCGCGAGAACGGCCAGGGCATGGCGTTCCCGGTCGACGCGCCGCCGGGCGACGCCGATGACGTGCTGCCGTCCGCCCAGGAGCATGACGACGAAACGGCGCCAGTTGCTGCCGATGCGGCGCGTGAAGCCGAGGCGCCGGAGCCGGCTGTGTCTGTCCCCGAAAAGGACAAAGGCGACGACAGCGCTGCGAAGGGTGGAAAGGGTCACCTCAAGATCGTGAAATGAGGTAGAATCGCGGGCCACGCCGGCTTAGCTCATCTGGTAGAGCAGTTGATTTGTAATCATCAGGTGGCGGGTTCGAGTCCTGCAGCCGGCACCAAATGCATCGAAAAGGGTTATCGCTTCGTGAGCGGTAACCCTTTTTCGTTTTGGGTGTGGATCGAGGCGCTATTGCTTCCGGCCGCTGCCCTCCACCAGCCCGATCTCTTCCTGTCCCAGCCCATACGCCGCATAAAGCGACAAATCGATCTCGCGCTCGAGCGCTTCGCCTTGCGCCTCCTGTCCCGATTGTTTCAACCGCAGCAACGTATCCACCAAGCGCACAATCTCTGCGCGCACTGCTATATCAGCAGGCACCGGCAATGCGTCGATCATCGCCTTGGTAAACGCCACGCCGCCGTTATAGCTCGACGCCCCATAGCGTGCGCGCGTGACAAATCCCGCGAGCGGGCAGTTCAGCACCGCAGCCGCGAATTTCAGCAGGTTCTCGTCGTTGGAGCGCAGGATCAGCGTTGTCTTGCCCGGGATTGTGTCGCCAGCGAGATCGAGCGTCGCATGCAGATGCGTGAGGCCTTTCACGATCACCTTTTTCGCGTCCGCCCTCGTGCCGTAGCTGTTTGCGAATGTCGCCGCGAAACGCGAACGCTCGACCACGGGACGCGCGTAGCGGCGTCCGAGATAGGTCATCGGCTTGCTGCCCCAGCGTGAGGCGTAGCGGCCCAGCGTGCCGGTGTTGACCACGCGGTAGTGACGGCGCGCATCGAAGCCGTCTTGCGCTTCGTCCATCAATGGCGCGAGCCGGTAAGCGTCCGCCGTCGCGCAGGCGTTCTCGCATCGCAGCAGCGAGCCCAGCGCCGGATGCGCATGGATGAGCCGCCGTACGAACGCAAAGTGCGGCGAGAGCAGTGCATCGAGCGCCCATGGCGCTTCGAGCTCGCGTTTGCGCACGCGCGCGAGCGGCGTGAGTGTTGGCCCTTCGAGGCGCGCCGTCTCGATGTGGTCCGTGCCGGACTTGCGATACACCGTCACGATCGAATCGACCTGCGCGCGTTCGAATACTTCGCGGCCCAGCGCGACGATGCGCGCGATCGTGTCGAGATGGTGCGAACGGAACGCGGAGCCGAACGGCTTCGCGAGCCATTTGTCGGGTGTGAGAAAGGCCATCGTTCCGTGCTGCGCGGTCAGTGCGAGGCCCAGTTCCATGAAGACGATGTAGAGGTCCCAGTTGCCGCGCGCGCTCGGCCAGCGCTGTGCGAGCGCTTCGCGCAGGGGCTTGTGGCCTTCGTTGATCATGCGTTCGGAGTCGATGTACGGCGGGTTGGCGATGACGGCATCGAAGGCGTCGTCGCGTTTTGCGTCGAAGACGATGGGGTCCAGCACGGCATTGCCCTGTTTCAGATGGGCTTCGAGATCCGGCAGCGTGGCGAAAACACCGTCGTCGTCGTACGTCGCGTGCGCGAGTAGTTCAAACGCGAGGCGAAGGCGCGCGAGGCCGAGCGCCTGGTCGTCGATATCCATGCCGAACAGATTGTGTTCGACGATTGCGCGTTTCTCGCGATAAAGCGCGGCGTCGACGCGTTGCCGCTGCACGGGTGTTTCGTCGTGAGCGCGTGTGATGACGTGGCGGTCCGTCACCGTCTCGATTCGTAGTCCAGCGAGCGCAGGATTATCGCGATCGTCGAACAAGCCGAGGCGCGACTTTACCGCGAGCAATTCGTCGAGCGCGGAAGCGAGCAGATGTCCGGTTCCAACGGCCGGATCGCATACGCGCAGCGCGGCGAAGATCGTGCGCGCCTCTTCTTTGTTGTCAATTGATTTGGATAGCTGATCGATAGTCTTGCAATGCCAGCCCTTAACGTGGTTGAAGCGCCCCAGCACCGCACCCGTGATGGCTTCGCGTGCGAGAAACGTGGCGACGCTCTCCGGCGTGTACCACGCGCCGTCGCGATAACCGTTGAGCTTTTCGAAGACGAGCCCGAGCGTTGCGGAATCGACGCGCTTTCCGTCCGCGCTCGCGTCAAACCCGAACTCGAATTCATCGAGGAAATCGAGCAGATCAGCGGCTGTATTGCGCGCATGAGGGGGCAGCGCGGAATCTAGCGAGCCGAGCGTGACCGCATGCTTCGCGAGATCGGCGGGCTCGAACGTGGAGCCGTCGAAGCGCGGCAGATGCGGATAGCGGCGCGGCGACCCGGCGTCAGGCGAGCCACCACCGAGCACTTCGCGCCAGAGCACATCGAGCTCGGCGAACGTGCCAATGCGTTCGCTGTGCAGAAAGGCATAAGCGGGATCGCGTTCGTGCAGCATCAGCAGCCGCGCCTCCAGCAGCTTGAGGAACATGACGCGGCCGATCCAGGCGATGCAAAGCCGCAGAGCAGCGCGAAAGATGAGGGCTTCTCGATCCGGCGAGCAAGCGGGGGCGCGCGAGTTCGTCAGGTTCGGCACGGACGCTTCGGGTGCTTCCAGTGCCTCCGTGCCCGCGATCGCCAACTCGACAAGCGCGCCGGGCCTGCGTTCATCCGGAGCGCACCGCACAACGACGGCCTTGCCGCTTGCCACGGTTTCCTGCAAGCCGGCGATCCGCAGCAGCCCCGCATAGAAGCCTGCGTCGAGTCCGGCGCGGTTGGTGTGGTTGGCGCGCGCGCTTCGCTTATCGGTGCTGCCCGCGCGTTTTGCACGACTCGATTGGTTCGTCTCTGGCATGTTCTGGTTGTGCGCCCCTGCGCGAATTGCCGCTCATTTTACTGGCCGCGTGCGGCTGTTCGTTTCCGTCGTTCGTCCCTGCCGTTCGTGCTACCCCGTCCGGTCAGGTCGACGCCAGCGCGGCGCTGCGCGATGATGCCGTCATGCCGGTCCGATCGGCGTCCCGGCGCTGCGCATGGCCATGGTCTGCTATATGATGGCGCCGCATATCGAGGCGCGCCGTCGCGGCGGGCCGTCAAGCATTCGAATCCTATGACCGACTTTCCCACCTTGAGCTGGCCCGACACCGATGGCCCGCGCACCGTCCGCTGGCGTTCCGAGGCCGGTGCGCCGGCGCCGAAGCGCGTGGTGGTCGCCGACGACCGCACCACGGCCGATGCAGCCTACCGCCTTGCCTGCGAAGGCACCGCGCTGCTGTGGCGCGGCGACTACCAGAATGCGCGGCAACTCCTGCAGGCCATGGCGCGCCGCGCTGATCGTCCCTCGGGCAAGTCGCGCAAGAGCTCCTCCGCGCCGAAGCCGGCGGCCACGCCGCTCGAGGCGTTTCATCTGCACCGTCAGGCGCAGGCGCAGCGTGCGCGCACGCTCGGTATGGTCCTGCTCCCGCTCGAAGGCGACTATTCGATTCCGTTGCGCCGCGCGCCCGATGTCACGCTCGCGTGCGAGCAGGCATGGGGTGCGCCTGACGGCGAGCCATCGGCGGTGTCGCTGCGCGAGGTGCTCGGCTTGATCGGCGCATACGAGTGGCGCAAGAAGGGCGTGGAGATTCCCGCGCTGGGGGGCGCACGCGTTCACCCGTACTACGGCGTTTTTTCGCCGGTGCGCGGCGAGTATCTCGATCTGGTCGCGCGCGTTCCGTTACCGTCGCTCGAGCGGGCGTTCGACATCGGCACGGGTACGGGCGTGATCGCCGCCGTGCTGGCCGCGCGCGGCGTGAAGCAGGTGATCGCCACCGATCAGGACGCCCGGGCGCTCGCTTGCGCGCGAGAGAACCTTGCGCAGCTCGGCTACAGCGATCGTGTGGAAGTCATCGAGGCCGACCTGTTCCCGCCGGGGCGTGCGCTGCTCGTGGTCTGCAATCCGCCCTGGGTGCCGGCGCGACCGGCGTCGCCGATCGAATACGCGGTGTTCGATCCGGACAGCCGCATGCTGCGCGGCTTTCTCGCCGGTTTGAAGGATCATCTGGAGCCGGGCGGCGAGGGCTGGCTGATCCTCTCCGATTTTGCCGAGCATCTTGGCTTGCGCACGCGCGAGGCGCTGATGGAGATGATTGCGCAGGCGGGTCTCGAAGTTGCCGGGCGCGAAGACATCCGGCCCCGCCATCCCAAAGCGAGCGATCCCACCGATCCGCTATATCGGGCGCGCACGGCGGAAATTACGTCGCTGTGGCGACTGAAGGCGAGCGCGGGGTCGTAAAGCGGGGTCGTAAACTAGCCACGGCAATTTCGGGCAAGCGCGCCGCATGCCGATTCGGACAACAGAAGAAAGGCGGCCCGGCGTGCTGCCGGGCCTGGTTGTGGCAGGCGGCAGTGCCTGCCCGAATGCTGTTTCAGCAGCGGCCGGCCAAGGCCATCCGGCGCCAGGTTGGCTAACCTGGATAGGCCTCGTCGACCCTCAGGCCGGCTAGCTTGAAGATCACCCTGAGCGTTTGCGGCTTGATGTCCCTGCGTGCTGCCAGAGCGGACATCACGAAATCAAGCACCTTGGCGTACTTCAGCAGGATCAGGCAGTTCTCGAGATCCGCCGCGCCGTCGCGCATTTCCTCGGCAAGCCGCAGCATCTCGACTGAGATGTCGCGGGCCATTTCCAGTTCCAGTTGCTGCTTTTCCGTCCACTCGGGCACATCTACGAGCTTGGCAAGCAGCGCCTGAAATTTTTGCTCCGCATTACCATCCGGTATCGTGTTCATTGCATGCCCCATGCAGGGTCGCGCAGCACCGTGCGTCATTGCGCAGCGAGGGCTGCGCCGTACCTGTGTCATCGCTTCCTGTGAACCCGGAGCGACCTCCCATGCGCGCATTCCCGGTCCTTGGCCGGTGAGTCGCGCCCCAAATTGGTCCTTTGTGGACGGCGGCGGCACGGCGCTGCCGCGTCTCTTCTAATCAACCCCTCCCTGCCGTCCGGATGTGGGTTAGCGATCCGGACGCACAACCTTCCAACTGTGGGGCAATCGGGCCGTCCCCTCTGGTCCGCAGCCTCTTTGAGCTTTTTCCGTAAAATGTCAGATCTACCTGCCGCGTTCCGTCGCCTGCCGCACGTTTCGTGGCAATTGACGCCTCTCTTTTGTGCCGACCCGATGTCAAGCAAGACTTACGAAATCCGTCCGAACCAGTCGATCGAACTCCTGAAGGAGCTCCATATCCTGACACGCGACGGCAAGATGAACCAGGACAGCCGCCGCAAGCTGAAGCAGGTCTATCACCTGTTCCAGTTCATCGAGCCGCTGCTCAAGGACCTCAAGCAGGATGGCCATGACGTTACGCTCGTCGACCACGGCGCGGGCAAGTCGTACTTGGGTTTTATCCTGTACGACCTTTTTTTCAAGGAACTGCACGACAATTCGCGCATCTTCGGTATCGAGACGCGCGACGAGCTGGTGCAGCGTTCGCGCGAGCTCGCGCAGCGGCTTGGCTTCCCAGGCATGTCGTTTCTCAATCTTTCGGTGGCCGATTCAATTACGTCCACGCAACTGCCGCCCACGGTCGACATCGTCACGGCATTGCACGCGTGCGACACCGCCACCGATGATGCCTTGCGCTTCGCGCTCAAGAAGCATGCGCGCTATATCGTCGTGGTGCCGTGCTGCCAGGCTGAAGTGGCGGGCGTGCTGCGCCGGAACAAGGGCAAGTCGCTGGGGCAGGCGCTCACGGAAATTTGGCGCCATCCGCTGCATACGCGCGAGTTCGGCAGCCAGATCACCAACGTGCTGCGCTGCCTGCAACTGGAGGCGCATGGTTACCAGGTGAGCGTGACGGAACTGGTGGGCTGGGAACACTCGATGAAAAACGAGCTCATCATCGCGCAATACAAGAATCTGCCGCGACGCCGGCCTTCGGAGCGGCTCAACGAGATTCTCGACACCTTTGGGCTTGCGGAGTTGCGCGAGCGCTATTTCGTCGATGGCGCCGATGCGGGCGAGCCGGCCGGCGTGTCGAGCGCCGGGTAAATACCTTTACCGCCCCTTAACCGCTCAAGCGGGCGGCGAGGTTCACTCTTCGTCGCGCTTCGCCATCCACGCGCGCCAGCCTTCGAGGCCGAGGCGCCGCAGCGTTTCCTGATTGCGTTCGTAAATGTCGGCGGCGTCGGGAAACGCGTCTACGGCGCGCTCGATGCTGGCCTCGCGCAGCAGATGCAGGATCGGATACGGCGCGCGGTTCGTGTAGTTTTCGATGTCGTCGGGCTCGGTGCCTTCGAACCGATAGTCGGGATGGAAGCTCGCGATCTGCAGCGTGCCTTCCAGACGCAGTTGCGCGAGCAGCATGTCGGCGAAGTGCAGCGCGTCGTTGTAGTCGAGGAAGTCGGCTAAAGCGTGCGGGAGGATCAGCAGTGTCGTATCGATCTGTTCGGGCGCGGCATCCGCGAGTGTACGCAGTTCGGTTTCCAGGTCGGCCAGCACGCCCTCCAGATCGGTTGCCTCGCTGATCGCATAGCGGATCTGGCCCTTCACATGCACGCTTTTCGCGAACGGACAGAGGTTCAGGCCAATCACGGCGCGCGTGAGCCAGTGGCGGGTCGCGGCGAGAATTTCGGCGTGTTCGGGCTGGGCGCTCGTAGCGCGGGGAGCGGCGGTGTCGGTCATGGCGGCATTCTACCGGCGTGTCAGCGGGGCCCGTGCGGTGGGCGGCACGCCGCGTCGATCAGCAGCTTCGCCATGCGCGGTGCGGCGAGGATCGGCCCGCAGCCGGGTCCATAGGTCTGGCTTGCCGCATAGATGCCTTCGATCAGCAGCGCGAGTTCGTCGGCGAGCGCAGCGGGGTCGGCCGCGTTGGCGGCTTGCGCGAGTTCGTTCAGCCGCGCGATCAGCTTCGACTTGTTGTCGGCCACGCTCTGCCGCGCCGGATGCGCGGCGTCTGGAAACTCCGCCGAGACGTTGACGAACGGGCAGCCACGGTAATCTGCCGCGGACGCGCGCTGTGCGAGATCCTCGAAATACTGGACCAATTGCTTGGCGGGATCGCCGGGATGCTTCGCGATGCTCGCCTCGAAGCGCTCGAAGAAGCGCTCGTCGCAGCGCTTCAGATACGCGACCACCAGATCGTCCTTCGACGAGAACTGCCGGTACAGGCTCATCTTGTTGACGCCCGCGCGTTCGACCACGGCTTCGATGCCAACCGCGCGCACGCCTTCCCGATAGAACAATTCGTCCGCCGCGAGCAGCAGATGCTCCTGGGCGCGCGGCCCGGCCGTCTGGGTGCGGGTGCGGCCCGCGCGCGCCGCACCAGGCTTGGCGGCGGTGGTTGAGGCAGCGTCTTCACGCTTGGGCTGGTTGGACATTTCGGGCATCTCTTCATCAGGGTTACGCTTGACATGTTACCGAGCGGTCACTACTATCGCAACACACTTGTGACCGATCGGTAACAACCGGCGCGGCCCATGAGCAAGCAGGCAGAAAAGAATGTCAACGAAGCTGGCTCCAGACGGAGCAGGCAACCAGGTTGCATGGGACCAGAGTAAGGAGCATCGATGAACTGGGCAGCGAGAATGGTCGGCGGACGTTTCCATTACGGATGGATCGTCGTGGCGGTGGTGTTTCTCGTGTTGCTGGCGGCCGCCGGCACGCGTGCGACGCCGAGCGTGATGATGGTGCCGCTCGAGCATCAATTCGGCTGGAGCCGCGCGACGATCTCGCTGGCGATTTCGATAAACATCGCGCTGTATGGACTCATGGGCCCTTTCGCGGCGGCGGCGATGCAGCGCTTCGGCGTGCGGCCCACGCTGCTCGCGGCGCTCGGCACGATGGCGGCGGGCGTGGCGCTTTCCGCACTGATGACGCATCCGTGGCAGATGATCCTGATCTGGGGCGTGATGGTGGGCGGCGCGACGGGCGTAGCGGCGCTCTCGCTTTCCGCGACGGTCGTGACGCGCTGGTTCACCACCCATCGCGGCCTCGCGATGGGCGTGCTCACCGCGAGTTCGGCCACTGGGCAGCTCGTGTTCCTGCCTTTTCTCGCGGCGATCGCGCAAAAGCACGGCTGGCAGCCCGTGGTGCTGGTGGTTGCGGTAGCGGCCGCCGTCGTGCTGCCGCTTGTGGCGTTTCTCCTGCCGGAGCGGCCGGCCAGCATGCAACTGCGCCCATATGGCGAGTCGCATGACGCGCCTGTCGCGCCGCCGGCACCGCAACAAAACCCCATCAAGCTCGCGTTCGGCGCGCTTACCTCGGCTAGCCGCACGCGCGACTTCTGGCTGCTCTTTTTCAGCTTTTTCATCTGTGGTGCGAGCACGAACGGCTATGTCGGCACGCACCTCATCGCCATGTGCGGCGACTATGGCATGACGGAAGTGCAGGGCGCGTCGCTGCTCGCGACGATGGGCATCTTCGACCTCTTCGGCACCACGCTTTCGGGCTGGCTCTCCGATCGCTTCAACGCGCGCGTGCTGCTGTTCTGGTACTACGGGTTGCGCGGCCTGTCGCTCATCTATCTGCCGCACGCTTTCGGCATCGACTTCTTTGGACTGCCGATCTTCGCCGTGTTCTACGGGCTCGACTGGATCGCGACCGTGCCGCCAACGGTGCGTCTTGCCACCGATGTCTACGGCAAGGAGCGCGCGCCGATCATCTTCGGCTGGGTGGTCGCGGGCCACCAACTGGGCGCGGCCTTCGCGGCCTTCGGCGCGGGGCTGCTGCGCTCGAGCCTTGGCACGTACACGGTGGCCTCGATGATCTCGGGCGGCCTGTGCCTGATCGCTTCGTTTGTCGTGCTGCGCATCAATCGCGGAGCGCGGGCGGTTGGGGTCCAGACGGCTTGAGGACGGCTTGAGGACGGCTTGAGCGGCGCGATCAGCCGACGTACCCCGAAGCGCCAACAGCGCTTTTTTTGCCTGAGCGCGTTTCACCGGGCGCAGGTATGCTGTTGGCCCCGGGCGTGCGCCCGCAACCCTCAAGGACAGACAAGGCATGACGAAGCACAAACCCGCACCGACAGCCGTGCCCATCCACGAACTGATCGCCGGCCGCTGGAGCCCGCGTGCATATTCGAGCGAGCCGGTTTCGCGCGAGACGCTGCACGCCGTGATCGAGGCCGCGCGCTGGGCGCCGTCCGCCTATAACCTGCAACCGTGGCGCTTCATCGTCTTCGACCGCTCGAACGACGAAGTCGCGTTCAAGCGCGCTTTTTCGACGCTCGTGCCGTTCAACCAGCAATGGAACGCGCCCGCGCCGATCCTGATCGCGGTGACGGCGCAGACGCTCAACGCGAAGGGTGAAGTGAACCGCACGGCGCAGTACGACGCCGGCGCGGCGGCCATGTCGCTGGTGCTCCAGGCCCATGCGCTGGGACTGGCCGCGCACCAGATGAGCGGCTTCGACGTGAATGCGTTCCGCAAGGAGTTCGCGCTGCCGAATGACGTGGAGCCGCTCGCGATCATCTCGATCGGCCATTACGGCGAAACCGAGAAGCTCGACCCAGTGCTGCGCGACCGCGAAAAGGCGGAGCGCACGCGCTCGGCGCTGGGCGATATCGCCTACGCGAACGCGTGGAAGCAGCCCTTCAAGCGGTGATGCGGCTCAAGCCCATAGAGCCGGCGACCCCCGCATAGCAAGGGCGGCAGCAACAACGCAGCAGTGAACGAGACGCGCGGCTCAGCCCGCGCGTTTTTTCTTGCGGGGACGCATCACCGCCCTTCGGTTGCCCCGTGCCGCGCTTTCGTGATACAAAGCCGGTCCTCCCAGCCTTCCTCCTTGTGCGCGCCCGCTGCGCGTCATTGCCATGACCCCGTTTTGCGCAATCGACTTCGGTACTTCCAATTCGGCCGTGGCGCTGCCAGGCGCCATGCCCGGCGACGCCATGCGCCTTGCGCCTGTTGAGGGCGCCCACACCACGTTGCCCACCTCGGTGTTCTTCAATATCGACGAGCACACCCGCGAATTCGGCCGCGCGGCGCTGACGTCCTATATCGACGGTTTCGACGGGCGCCTCATGCGCTCGATGAAGAGCATCCTCGGCTCGCCGCTCGCGGAGAGCACGACCGATCTCGGCGACGGCAGCGCAATCCGCTACACGGAAATCATCGCAATCTTTCTGGAGCACCTGAAGCGCAGCGCCGAGCGTTGTGCGGGGGCGTCCATTACGCGCGCAGTGCTGGGCCGCCCGGTATTTTTCGTCGATGAAGACCCGCGCGCCGACCAGCTCGCTCAGGACCAGCTCGAAGCGGCCGCGCGTTCGGTGGGTTTTACGGAGATCGAGTTCCAGTACGAGCCGATTGCGGCGGCGTTCGACTACGAGTCGCGCCTGACTGAAGAGGGCCTCGTGCTCGTGGCCGACATTGGCGGCGGCACCTCGGACTTTTCTCTCGTGCGCGTCGGCCCGAAGCGCATGGCGCAACTCGAGCGCAAGAGCGACGTGCTCGCTCACCACGGCGTACACGTCGCCGGCACGGATTTCGACCGCCGCGTGGAACTTGCGACGATCCTGCGCGAGCTTGGCTATCAGGCGCTCGACCCGGAAGGCCGCGAGGTGCCTAACCGCGTCTATTTCGATCTCGCGACGTGGCATCTCATCAACACGGTTTATCCGCCCAAGCGCGTGACCGAGCTCAAGCTCATGCGCCACCTCTATGGCAACAGCGTGCACCACGACCGCTTGATGCGCGTGGTCGAGTGGCGTCTGGGCCATGCGCTGATGGCGCATGCGGAGGAGGCGAAGATCGGGGTGTCGGCGGGCGGGGAGACGATGATCGATCTGGAGCAGGTGGAAGCCGATCTGCGCCTCGCGTTCGGCGATGCGCAATTGATCGATGCGGGCCGCGAGGAAACGCGCCGCATCGTGCAGGCCGCGCGCGATACCGTCCAGGCGGCTGGCGTGGTGCCGGGCGCGGTCAACGCGCTCTATTTCACGGGCGGCTCCACGGGCCTGCTGTTCCTGACCCAGGCGCTCGCCGAGGCTTTCCCGCAGGCGCAGCCCGTGTTCGGCGACCGTCTCGCCAGCGTGGCGACGGGGCTGGGCATCCACGCGCAGCGCCTGTTCGGCTAAGATGCGCGGTGGCGGCCGGATAGCCGTTGCCCACGAAATTCATCGACAAAACTACAGGCGACAAAAAACCCCACTTTCCAGAGGAAGCGTGGGGTTTTTCGGTAAGCTTGCTGGTCAGGGGCTAGAGGTTGGAGCCCCGACACTCAGAGCGGGTACTTAGACCGGCTTGATGTTTGCAGCTTGCTTGCCCTTCGGGCCCGTACGGACTTCGAATTGAACCTTTTGGTTCTCTTGCAGCGTCTTGAAGCCGTCAACCTTGATTTCCGAGAAGTGCGCGAACAGATCTTCGCCACCGCCGTCCGGCGTGATAAAGCCAAAGCCCTTAGCGTCATTGAACCACTTGACGGTACCGGTTTCCATAATACTTTCCTAAAAATGAATGAAGGCCGAAGCCAAAGAGGTGCACGAAAATCAAGGAAGGGGTATGGGACCAGCCGGAGTACCGTTGATGGGCGAACTACGAAAGACCTATTCACACTCGCCGCTTGAAATCCTGCTCGGACTTTATACGGCTAATTGGCAGCAAGGTCAACCAGGGTCCTGGCTAATTCGACATATTTTTACGCCGGGGTCGAAGCAAAGCCTTACAAAGCTTGCTAAGTGACTGTTTTTTTTGTAGTGCCGTAGCGATTTCCGAGGCGTTTTTTTGGTGCAACCGTTAAACTACGCGCCGCGAATAGGTTGCGCTTCAGGGTGCAATCCATTCGTACGCAGGTGCGACCGCTGTCGGAACCCGCCCGCACAACAGACGGGGCAAGCGGCGTCGAACTGCTCTTGAAACAGGAGAAGACGTGAAAAGTTCAATTCAACGGAACATCGGCCCGTTCGCGCTGATGTTCACCGGCCTCGGGTCGATTATCGGTTCGGGCTGGCTGTTCGGCGCGTGGAAGGCAGCCAAGATTGCCGGTCCCGCAGCCATTTGCGCCTGGATCATTGGCGCCGTGGTCATTCTGGCGATTGCGCTCACCTACGCCGAACTCGGCGCGATGTTCCCCGAGTCGGGCGGCATGGTCCGCTACGCACGCTACTCGCACGGCGCGCTCGTAGGCTTTATCAGCGCATGGGCCAACTGGATCGCCATCGTTTCGGTGATTCCGATCGAAGCCGAAGCCTCGATTCAATACATGAGCACCTGGCCCTATCCATGGGCGCATGCGCTGTTCGTGAATGGTGAGCTAACCCATTCAGGGCTCTTCCTCTCCGCGCTGCTCGTGATCATTTACTTCATGCTCAATTACTGGGGCGTGAAGCTTTTCGCGCGCGCCAATAGCGCGATCACGATCTTCAAGTTCATCATTCCCGGTCTCACGATCGCGGGCCTGATGGCTGCCGGCTTCCACCACGAGAACTTCGGCCAGTCGACCGACTTCGCGCCTTATGGCTGGTCGGCGGTGTTCACGGCCGTGGCAACCAGCGGCATCGTGTTCGCGTTCAACGGCTTCCAGAGCCCGATCAACCTCGCCGGTGAAGCACGCAACCCTGCGAAGAGCGTGCCGTTCGCGGTGATCGGCTCGATTCTCTGTGCGCTCGTGATCTACGTGCTGCTGCAAGTTGCGTACATCGGCGCGGTCAGCCCGGACGACGTGATGAAGGGCTGGAACACGTTCAACTTCAAGTCGCCGTTCGCTGAACTCGCGATCGCGCTGAACCTGAACTGGCTCGCGATCCTGCTCTACGTGGACGCGTTCGTGAGCCCGAGCGGCACCGGCACGACCTATATGGCCACGACCTCGCGCATGATCTACGCGATGGAGCGCAACGGCACGATGCCCAAGATGTTCGGCGATGTGCACCCGTTCTACGGCGTGCCGCGCCAGGCAATGTGGTTCAACCTGCTCGTCTCGTTCATCTTCATGTTCTTCTTCCGCGGCTGGAGTTCGCTCGCGGCGGTGATCTCGGTGGCGACCGTCATTTCGTACCTCACCGGCCCGATCGCGCTGATGGCGCTCAAGCGCGCCGCGCCGGACCTCCAGCGTCCGCTCTCCGTGCCGTTCATGAAGGTCATCGCGCCGTTCGCGTTCGTCTGCGCGTCGATGATCCTGTACTGGGCGAAGTGGCCGCTGACCGGCGAAATCATCCTGCTGATGATCGTCGCGCTGCCGGTGTACTTCTACTATCAGGGCAAGACGGGCTTCGACGGCTGGGGCCAGGATCTGAAGGCCGCATGGTGGCTGTGCGGATACCTGCCGGCGATGGCCGTCCTGTCGCTGATCGGCAGCAAGCAGTTCGGCGGCCTCAATATCCTGCCCTACGGCTGGGACATGCTGGTGGTCGCGATCATCTCGCTCGGCTTTTACTACTGGGGCGTGAACTCGGGTTATCGCACGCCGTACCTGAAGGAACGTGACGAGCACGATGAAGTGCTCGAGGGCATCGGCGCGCACTAAGCGTATTGCGCGATGCAAGACCCACACAAGGCCCGCCTGAAGCGATTCAGGCGGGCCTTGTTGCTTGATGCGGCGGCGTTGGCGTTACTGGACGGCCGATCCGAATACGTAGTTCGTCATCGCGAGCGCGCGCTGGTAGGTGCCGAGCGACTGGACACCCAGTGTGTAGTCGTCATCGGCGGCGCCGAGCGCGGCGAAGACCGGCAGCAGATGCTCGTCGGTCGGGTGCATGAGCACCGCGTGCGGCGCCTGATTGCGGTAATCGAGCAGGGCGTCGATATCGCGCGCGGCGAGCCGTGCTTCGAACCAGTCCGTGAATTCGGTCACGCGCGGGTCGGCGTCTTCGGGGCGCGCCGAGAAGTCCGCGGCACGCAGGTTGTGCGTGATCTGGCCCGAGCCGATCACCATCACGCCTTCCTCGCGCAGTTCCCGCAGCGCGCGGCCGAGCGCGAAGTGGTGAGCGGCGTCGGCGTGCGGCTGGATCGAGAGCTGTGCGACGGGCACGTCGGCATCGGGAAACATCAGCAACATGGGCACCCATGCGCCGTGATCGAGGCCGTGCGCCTCTTCATCCACGGCGACGCCCCGCGCGCGCAGCAACGCCGCCGCGTGCTGCGCGGTCTCGGGCGCGCCGGGCGCGGGGTACTGGATCTCGTAGAGCGCACGCGGGAAGCCATAGAAGTCGTGGATGGTTTCGGGCCGCTTAGCCGTACTCACGGCTGGCTTGAGCGTATTCCAGTGCGCGGAGAGCATCAGCACGGACTTCGGACGCGGCAGATGCTGCGCGAGCGTCGTAAAGCCGCCGGACGGCAGCGACGGGTCGATCGGCAGCGTGGGCGCGCCGTGCGAGAGAAACAGGGTAGGCGTACGGGTGGTCATGATCGCAAGCCGCGAGAGGCGGCCAGAAAGTGTCGAATTGCGATCAATATAGGCCTCAACCCGTGCGAATTAAACGGGGTGAAAGGGATTTGATTGTGTCGTCGATGTTGATAATCGACGGGCTGAGCGAAAGTCAGTCCGCGGCGCCGCGCAAGCCGGGCCAGGCGGGCGAGAGCGCGGGGCCCAGCGCGAACAGATCGAGCACGCGCGCGACCGTGTGATCGACCATTTCGTCGATGCTGGCGGGCTGGTTGTAGAACGCCGGCAGCGGCGGAAAGATCACGCCGCCCATCTCGGTCACGGCGGTCATGTTGCGCAGATGCGCGAGATTGAGCGGCGTCTCGCGCACGAGCAGCACGAGGCGGCGGCGCTCCTTGAGCGTAACGTCGGCCGCGCGGGCGATCAGATTATCGGAGAGGCCGTGCGCGATGCTCGCGAGCGTCTTCATCGAGCACGGCGCGACGATCATGCCGTCGGTCGCGAACGAGCCCGAGGCAATCGTGGCGCCCACGTCGCGCACCGAATGCACGACATCGGCGCGAGCGTGGAGGTCGTCTTTCGTGAGCTGCAGCTCGTGCTGGATGTTGAGCCAGCCGGCCGACGAGATCAGCAGATGCGTTTGCACGCCGCCAAGGCGGCGCAGCGTGTCGAGCATGCGCACGCCATAGATCGCGCCCGTGGCGCCCGTGATCGCGATGATCAGGCGGCGGGAGGGCGGGGCGATAGACGGAACAGGCGTGGGGTTCACGAAAGGCGGGGCGCGAGAAAACGCGAAGGCGGGGGCAAAGCGAAGGCGGCGGGCGTGAGCCGCGCCGCTTCGCTTCAAATTGCTTTACGCCGCGGTGAACAATTGCTGCAGTTCGCCGTTCTGGTACATCTCCATCATGATGTCCGAACCGCCGATGAATTCGCCCTTCACATAAAGCTGCGGAATGGTCGGCCAGTTCGAGAATTCCTTAATGCCCTGGCGGACTTCGTCGTCCTCGAGCACGTTGACGGTCTTGAACTGCTCGACGCCGCAGGCTTTCAGGATCTGCACTGCGCGGCCGGAGAAACCGCACATCGGAAACTGCGCGTTGCCCTTCATGAAAAGGACGACGGCGTTTTCGTCGACGATCTGCTTGATGCGCTGTTGGGTGTCCATGTCTGACCTTGGGATAAATGGATGCTGAAAACAATGAGTGCAGAACGAAATGATAGCGGATTTCGCCTGCGCGGGCCGGGCATGCCCTGGCGGAGCGGCTAGTTCACCAGGCGGCCGCCGCTGATGCGTTCGATGCCGGCCAGATCCGTTTTGGAGCGGACATCGGCGAAATGTTGCGCGTCGAGCAACGCACGTACTGCAGCCGCCTGGTCGTAGCCGTGCTCCATCCAGAGCGCGCCGCCCGGCGCGAGGTACGCCGGAGCGCCGGCGACGATCGCGCGCAGCGCCGTGAGGCCGTCGGCTCCGTCGGTGAGGGCGCCGCGCGGCTCGAAGCGCAGATCGCCTTGCGCGAGATGCGGGTCGCCGCTCGCGATATAGGGCGGATTGCTCACGATGACGTCGAAGCGCAACGCGGGATCGAGCGCGTCGTACCAGCTGGCGGCCACGAAGCTGAGCGCGCCGCCGGGGCGCCTGGCGTCGAGCAGCTTCGCGGCGTTGCGTGCGGCCACTTCGAGCGCGGCCTGCGAGCGGTCGACGGCCCACACGCGCGCGTCGGGCCGCGCCGAGGCGATGGCCACCGCGATGGCGCCGCTGCCCGTGCCCAGATCGAGCACACGCGGCTGCGCGCGACCCTCCATGGCGGCCAGGGCCGTTTCCACGAGCAGCTCAGTTTCGGGGCGCGGAATCAGCACGTCGGGCGTGACGTCGAAGTCGAGCCCGTAGAACTCGCGCGCGCCCACGAGTTGCGCGATGGGCTCGCCCTGCACGCGGCGCGCTTCGAGGGCGCGATAAGCGTCGATTCGGGCGGCTTCGAGGGGATGGTCGCCGCGCGTGATCAGCTCGGTGCGGCGCCAGCCGAGCACGTGCATGAGCAGGACGCGCGCCTCGAGCGCGGGTAACGGCGAGGCGCGCAGCAGGGTATCGGCGGTGGCTATCGGTTCGCTCACGTTCGGGTCGTGCTGGGTTGCGCTCAATCGGCGTCGCCGAGCGAGGCCAGCTGCTCGGCCTGATGCTCGGAAACCAGCGCGCCGATCAGCTCGTCGAGATCGCCGTCCATGATCGCTTCGAGGCGATAGAGCGTCAGGTTGATGCGGTGATCGGTGAGACGTCCTTGCGGGAAGTTGTAGGTGCGGATGCGCTCCGAGCGGTCGCCCGAGCCCACGAGGCTCTTGCGCGTGGCCGCTTCCTTCGCGTGCTGCTCCTGGTACTGCTTGTCCTTGATGCGCGCCGCGAGCACCTTGAGCGCGCGGTCCTTGTTCTTGTGCTGCGAGCGGTCGTCCTGGCACTCGACCACGATGCCGGTCGGCAAGTGCGTCACGCGCACGGCCGAATCGGTCTTGTTAATGTGCTGACCGCCCGCGCCCGAGGCGCGGAACGTGTCGATGCGCAGATCGGCGGGATTGATCTCGACCTCGCCGATCTCGTCGGCTTCGGGCATCACCGCGACCGTGCACGCCGAGGTATGGATGCGGCCCTGCGTTTCGGTGGCCGGCACGCGCTGCACGCGATGGCCGCCCGACTCGAATTTGAGCTTCGAATACGCGGCCTCGCCCGCGATGCGCACGATCACTTCCTTGTAGCCGCCGAGGTCCGACTCGCTCGCGGACATCATCTCGATCTGCCAGCGGTTGCGTTCCGCGTAGCGCAGGTACATGCGCAGCAGGTCGCCCGCGAACAGCGCCGACTCGTCGCCGCCCGTGCCTGCGCGGATTTCGAGGAACACGTTGCGGTCGTCGTTGGGGTCCTTGGGCAGCAGCATCATCTGCAGCTCGTGCTGCAACCGGGCCATGCGCTCGCGTGCGGCTTTCACTTCATCTTCGGCGAAGTCGCGCATCGACGCATCGGCGAGCAGTTCTTTTGCTGCCGCTTCGTCGGCGAGCGCCGCCCGCCACTGGGCGTAATGTTCGACCACCGGCCCCAATTCCGCGTGCTCGCGTGTGAGCTTGCGGTACTGGTCGCGGTTCGACGTCACGTCAGGGCGGCTCAACAGGTCGTTCAGCTCGGCCAGGCGGGTAGTCAGCTGGTCGAGCTTCGATTGCATGCTCGTTTTCATCGGGCGGTGCGGAGCGGGCTCCGGAAAGGACTGCGGGAAAGGGGCGGCGGGCTGGGAACCCAGGTTTCAGGTTGCACGTGCCAAGGCGCGGCGGGCGGCGAGAGCCGCTAACGGCCGGAGGAATCTTCCGACGCGTCCGAATCCGTTGCTTCGGACGATGACGCCGCGTCGCCGCCTTTGGCGGGCTGGCCGTGGCGGTAGAAGCCGCTCAACAGTTCGATGAGCGAATCGCGGTTTTCGCCGCTCGACGTGTTGAGCGCGTGCGTCGGGCCGTGAATCAGCTTGTTGGTCAGCGACTGGGACAGCGCTTCGAGCACAGCCGCAGGGTCGTCGCCGCGCGCGAGCAGCTTGCGCGCGCGCTCGAGTTCGGCGCGGCGCAGGGCGTCGGCCTGGGTATGCATGTGGCGGATGACCGGCACGATGCTGCGCGTGTCGAGCCACTGCATGAAGTTCGCGACGCGCGTTTCGATGATGGTCTCGGCCTGCGCCACGGCAGCCTGGCGCGAGGCGTTGCCTTCACGCACGATCGTGCCGAGGTCGTCGACGGTATAGAGGAACACGTCTTCGAGCTCGCCGACTTCGGGTTCGATGTCGCGCGGCACCGCGAGGTCGACCATGAAGATCGGCCGATGGCGGCGCGCCTTCACGGCGCGCTCGACGGCGCCCAGGCCGATGATCGGCAGCGTGGACGCCGTGCACGAGACGATGATGTCGAACTCGTGCATGCGCGAGGGCAGGTCGGAGAGCGGAATCGCATGGCCGCCGAAGCGTTCGGCGACTGTGCGGCCGCGTTCGGCGGTGCGGTTCGCCACCACGAGTTCGCGCGGCTGCTGCGCGGCGAAGTGCGCGGCGCACAGTTCGATCATCTCGCCCGCGCCGATGAAGAGCACGCGCTGGTTGGCGATCTTGTCGAAGATGCGCTGCGCAAGTCGCACGGCGGCGGCGGCGAGCGAAACCGACTGCGCGCCGATTTCGGTCGTGCTGCGCACTTCCTTGGCCACCGCGAAGGTGCGCTGGAACAGCTGGTTCAAATAGGTGCCGAGCGCGCCGGCCTCGGTGGCGGTGCGCACCGCAGTCTTCATCTGGCCGACGATCTGTGTTTCGCCGAGCACCATCGAGTCGAGCCCCGACGCCACGCGGAACGCATGCCGCACGGCCTCGGACTGCGGCAGCGTGTAGACGTGGGGCGCGAGTTCCTCGGTGCGGATGCCGTGGTAGTGCGAGAGCCATTCCACTGCGGAATCGCGCGAGCTTTGCGCGTCGGTCGCGCAATAGAGTTCCGTGCGGTTGCAGGTGGAGAGGATGGCGGCTTCGGGCGCATTCAGGCTGCGCCGCCCGCCGGACCACGCATCCTTGAACATCGCGAGGGCTGGCTTGATCTGTTCGAGCGGAAACGCCACGCGTTCGCGCAAGGCGACGGGCGCGGTGTGGTGATTGATTCCGATCGTTAGAAGCTGCATACCGTGGGGCGAAGATTTAGCCGGATATTATAACTTTTCCGAGCTTCTGACATTCGCGTCGGCAATGTCAGCGTCCTCCTCGTTTGTTATAGGTAACCGCTCAAGCTGGTAGCCGTAACCATACAACGTTGTCAGACGCCAGCCGTGCTCGGGTCCGAGCTGCAATTTGCTGCGCAACCGTGATGCATGGGTATCGAGCGTGCGCGACCGTACGTCGCGGTTCAGATTCCAGACGGTTTCGAGAATCCGTGCCCGAGAAACGGGGCGCGATGCATTGGTGAAGAGCAGCAGCGCGAAGCGGAACTCCTTCGGCGTGAGCGTGACGGTCTGGCCCTTGAACGACACCTCGTAGCGCGCGGAGTCGAACAGATAGTCGCCGAAGCCGTGGCGCGCGCGATTGCGCGGACGGCGCACGCCCGCACGACGCAGCAAGGCGTCGATGCGCGCAAGCATCTCGGGGCCGCGCACGGGTTTGGCGATGCAGTCGTCGGCGCCCGCTTGCAGGCTCGCGACGATTTCGCTTTCGTGCGGAGAAGCCATCAGCACGATGGCCGGCAGGCCCGGCAGCATACGGCGCGCGCGCGGGATGAGTTCGTCGCCGCCGAGGTCGCCGCACCAGGATGCGGCCATCAGCAGATCGAAGGCGTCGTCTTCGAGCGCTTCGACAAGCGGGGCGCTTTGGGAGAAATGCCGGCACGCATGGCCGCCTGCAATGAGCAATCGCTCGATGATTTCGGCCTGGCGCGCGTCGGGTTCGACAAGTGCAATTCGCATAGGGGAGTCCAGCCGCTGAGGGCTGGGTGCGCTTGCCTTGCGCCACCCCGCCCCCTACACTCAACCGCTACGCGGGAAGCGCCGAGTCGACCGTTTCCAGTAAAAATACCGTTGTTAATGAGGCACGAGAATGCTATCCGGCGCGTCGTCACTGTCCTATCGGACTCTTCTGAAAATTCTTAGGACTGGGCGCTGATGGGTTGGGCAGGCATAGTCGTACTCGGTCTTGTCGTCGGCTTCGCGGGATGGTTTTTCCATCCGCTGCGGCGGGCGTCCGGGCCCGCGGGCGGCGGACTCGCACTCGCCGTCGCGGCGGCGCTCGCGGGCGCTGCGCTGGCGAAGGCGGCAGGTCGCGCCACCGGTCTCTTCTACGATGGCGAACTGATCGAATGGCCGGTTTGCACGGCTGGCGCGCTTGTCCTCGTTGCTGGGTTGGTCGCGCTGCGCGCGCGGCGCTAACCTGTCGCTCATCGGTCGCTAACCCGTCGATAACGAAGCACGAAGGTCGTACCAAGCCGAAATATCAACCGGAATTACCCACCGTCTCCGCAATAGAGCGCTCCCACGAGGCGCGCTTCTCTTACTCGCAGGTGAAAAAACATGAACGCCCGACTTCCCGAAACGTCCACGATTCCCGAACGCATCGCCGCATTGCGCGCCGCGATGGCGAGCACGGGCGTCGACGCCGCGCTGGTGCCGTCCGCCGATCCGCACCTTTCCGAATACCTGCCGCGCCGCTGGCAGGGGCGCGAATGGCTTTCGGGCTTCACAGGCTCGGTGGGCACGCTTGTCGTGACGAAGGATTTCGCGGGCGTGTGGGTGGACAGCCGCTACTGGGTGCAGGCCGAGCAGCAGCTCGCGGGCACGGGCATCCAGCTCATGAAGATGCTCGGCGGCCAGCAGAGCGCGCCGCATATCGACTGGCTCGCGCAGACCGTGCCGGCAGGCGGCACGGTCGCGGTGGACGGCACGGTGCTTGGCGTGGCATCGGCGCGCGCGCTGGCCGAGGCGCTCGACGCGCGCGGCGTGAAGCTGCGCACCGATCTCGACCTGCTCGACGCCGTCTGGAGCGGCCGTCCCTCGCTGCCGCTCGAACCGGTCTACGAGCATGTCGCGCCGCATGCGGACGCGCAGCGCTCGGGCAAGCTCGCGCAGGTGCGCGCTGCGATGCAGGAGAAGGGCGCGCAGTGGCACTTCATCTCGACGCTCGACGACCTCGCGTGGCTCTTCAACCTGCGCGGCGCCGACGTGAACTACAACCCCGTGTTCGTCGCGCACGCGCTGATCGGGCCGGATCAGGCGACGCTGTTCGTCGCCGATGGCAAGGTGCCGGCGGACCTCGCGCAATCGCTCGCGCGCGACAACGTGCGCGTTGCGCCCTACGCGCAGGCCGCCGACGCGCTGGCGGCGCTGCCCGGGGGCGAGTCCTTGCTGATCGACCCGCGCCGCGTGACGTTCGGGCTGCTGCAGGCGGTGTCCTCGGCAGTGAAGCGCGTGGAGGCGATCAACCCGAGCACGTTCTTCAAGTCGCGCAAGACCGCTGTCGAAGCGGAGCACGTGCGCGCGACGATGGAGCAGGACGGCGCCGCGCTCGCCGAATTCTTCGCCTGGTTCGAAGCGGCGCTGGGCCGCGAGACCATCACCGAGCTCACCATCGACGAAAAGCTCACCGCCGCGCGCCAACGCCGGCCGGGCTTCGTTTCGCTCTCGTTCGCCACGATCGCGGGATTCAACGCGAACGGGGCGATGCCGCACTACCGCGCCACGCCTGATTCGCACAGCGTGATCGAAGGCAACGGCCTGCTCCTGATCGACTCGGGCGGGCAGTACCTTGACGGCACGACCGACATCACGCGCGTGGTGCCCATCGGCACGCCGAGCGCCGAGCAAAAGCGCGACTTCACGATCGTTCTCAAGGGCACGATGGCGCTCTCGCGCGCGCAGTTTCCGCGCGGCATCCGCTCGCCGATGCTCGACGCGATCGCGCGCGCGCCAATCTGGGAAGCGGGTGCCGACTACGGCCACGGCACGGGCCACGGCGTGGGCTATTTCCTGAACGTGCACGAAGGCCCGCAGGTCATCTCGCACTACGCGCCCGCCGAGCCGTGGACCGCGATGGAGGAGGGCATGATCACTTCGGTCGAGCCGGGCCTCTACCGGCCTGGCAAGTGGGGTGTGCGCATCGAGAACCTCGTCTTGAATCAGAGCGCGGGGACCACCGAATTCGGCGATTTCCTGAAGTTCGAGACGCTCACGCTGTGCCCGATCGACACGCGCTGCATTGATCTCGCGATCCTGCGTGAAGACGAGCGCGAGTGGCTCAACGCGTATCACGAGACCGTGCGCGTGCGCATCGCGCCGCATGTTTCGGGCGACGCACTCGCGTGGCTCGAAAAACGCACGCAGCCGATCTGATCGATCGTTAAACGAAACTCAGGGCGGAGCGCAAAGGCATGGCGATCAAGGCAGTGGTGTTCGACTTCGGCGGGGTGCTGGTGGACTGGAGCCCCGAGTATCTGTACCGCAAGCTGATTCCCGACGACGACGAACGCCGCTGGTTTCTCACCCACGTTTGCGCGATGGACTGGGTGGTGCGCCAGGACGGCGGCGAGCCGATCGCCGCGGGCACCGAGGAACTGGTGGCCCGGTTCCCCGAGCACGAAGCGCTCATTCGCGCGTTCTACGAGCGCTGGCACGAGATGATCGGTGGGCTGCTCGAAGGCGGCGTGGCGACCTTCGAGCGCCTGGAAGCGGCCAACGTACCGATCTTCGGGCTCACGAACTGGTCGGCGGAGACGTTTCCGTGGGCATGGGAGCGCTTCGGCATCCTGCGGCGCTGCCGCGATATCGTTGTCTCGGGGCGCGTGAAGCTGGTGAAGCCCGACCCGGCGATCTTCCGTGAGATGTTCCGCCGCATCGAGGCGCAGTTGCCGGGCGTGACGGCCGGCGAGCTCGTTTTCATCGACGACAATGCGCACAACATCGACGCCGCCACCGCGCTTGGCTGGCACGGCGTGCATCACATCAGCAGCGTGACCACCGATGCGAAGCTGCGCGAACTCGGCCTGCCGGTTTGATTGAGGCTGCTGCCTGCGCGCGCTCCAATAAAAACGGCAGCTCACGGGCTGCCGTTTGCGTATCCAGAAGGGCGGCGACGCAGTACTCGCGCCGCCCAAGCCTGCTTAGCGGCTGATCGGCTTGTAGCGCAGACGCTTCGGACGCGCCGCTTCCTCGCCGAGGCGCTTGATCTTGTCGGCCTCGTACTCCTGGTAGTTGCCGTCGAAGAACGTGACCTGCGAGTCGCCTTCGAACGCGAGGATGTGCGTGGCGATACGGTCGAGGAACCAGCGATCGTGCGAGATCACCATCACCGAGCCCGCGAATTCGAGCAAGGCGTCTTCGAGCGCGCGCAGCGTTTCGACGTCGAGGTCGTTCGACGGCTCGTCGAGCAGCAGCACGTTGCCGCCCGAGATCAGCGTCTTCGCGAGGTGCAGACGGCCGCGCTCGCCACCCGAGAGATTGCCGACGATCTTCTGCTGATCGCCGCCCTTGAAGTTGAAGCGGCCGATGTACGCGCGGGACGGCGTTTCGTACTTGCCCACCGTCAGCACATCCGCGCCACCCGAGATTTCCTCGAACACGGTCTTGTTGGCGGCCAGCGCGTCGCGGCTCTGGTCCACGTACGCGAGCTTGACCGTCGGGCCTTGCACGATTTCGCCCGAATCCGGCTGCTCCTTGCCCGTGAGCATGCGGAACAGCGTCGACTTGCCGGCGCCGTTCGGCCCAATGATGCCGACGATCGCGCCCGCCGGAATCTTGAAGCTCAGATCGTCGATCAGCAGACGGTCGCCGTAAGACTTGCTGACGTTCTTGAACTCGATGACCTCGTTGCCCAGACGCTCGCCCGCAGGAATGAAGATTTCCTGCGTCTCGTTGCGCTTCTGGTAATCCGCGCTCGACAGTTCCTCGAAGCGCGCGATACGCGCCTTCGACTTCGCCTGGCGGCCCTTCGGGTTCTGGCGCACCCACTCCAGTTCCTTCTTGATGGCCTTCTGGCGCGCCGATTCCGACGCTTCTTCCTGCTTCAGGCGCTCTTCCTTCTGGTCGAGCCAGCTCGAGTAGTTACCCTTCCAGGGAATGCCGTGGCCACGGTCGAGTTCGAGAATCCACTCGGCGGCGTTGTCGAGGAAGTAGCGGTCGTGGGTCACGGCCACGACGGTGCCCGGGAAGCGCGTGAGGAACTGCTCGAGCCACTCGACCGATTCGGCGTCGAGGTGGTTGGTCGGCTCGTCGAGCAGCAGCATGTCGGGCTTTTCGAGCAGCAGCTTGCACAGCGCGACGCGGCGCTTTTCACCGCCCGAGAGATTGCCGATCTTCGCGTCCCATGCCGGCAGGCGCAGTGCATCAGCGGCGATTTCGATCTGCTGTTCCGCGCTGCCGTCGGTGGTCGCGAGGATCGCCTCGTACTTGGCCTGCTCGGCAGCCAGTGCGTCGAAGTCGGCGTCCGGCTCCGCATAGGCGGCGTAGATTTCGTCGAGCTTCTTCTGCGCGTTGAACACGTCGCCCAGACCTTCTTCGACCGCTTCGCGCACGGTCTTTTCCGGATCGAGCTGCGGCTCTTGCGGCAGATAGCCGATGTTGAGGTTGGGCATCGGCGTGGCTTCGCCTTCTATGTCCTTGTCGACGCCGGCCATGATCTTGATGAGCGTGGACTTGCCCGAGCCGTTCAGGCCGAGCAGGCCGATCTTCGCGCCCGGGAAGAACGACAGCGAGATGTCCTTCAGGATCTGGCGTTTGGGCGGCACGATCTTGCCGACCCGGTTCATGGTGAAAACGTATTGGGCCATGAGAGTGTCTTTGGAAACGGGGAAAAGGGCGTGGTGCCTGAACGGCGCTTAAACGTTGAACAGGAAGTTCATCACGTCGCCGTCGTGCACGACATATTCCTTGCCTTCGGCGCGCATCTTGCCGGCTTCCTTCGCGCCGGTTTCGCCCTTGTACTGGATGAAGTCGTTGAACGCGATCGTCTGCGCGCGGATGAAGCCGCGCTCGAAGTCGGTGTGGATCACGCCGGCCGCCTGCGGCGCGGTATCGCCCACATGAATCGTCCACGCGCGCACTTCCTTCACGCCCGCCGTGAAGTACGTTTGCAGGCCGAGCAGCTTGAAGCCCGCGCGGATCACGCGGTCGAGGCCCGGCTCGTCCATGCCCATGTCGGCGAGGAAGGCGATCTTGTCTTCGTCGTCGAGGTCGGCGATTTCCGCTTCGATCGCCGCGCACACGGCCACCACCGGCGAGCCTTCGGCTTCGGCGTGCTTGCGCACGGCCTCGAGATACGGGTTGTTCTCGAAGCCGTCGTCCTTCACGTTCGCGACGTACATGGTCTTCTTCGCGGTGATCAGGCAGAACGGCTTGAGCAGCGCCTGTTCGTCTTCGTTCAGGTCGAGCCCGCGAACCGGCTTTGCCTGATCGAGTTGCGCGCGCACTTTTTCCAGCACGGCGACGAGCTTCGCGGCTTCCTTGTCGTTGCCCGACTTGGCGGCCTTCGAGTAGCGCGTGAGCGCCTTCTCGACGGTGCCGAGGTCGGCGAGCGCAAGTTCGGTGTTGATGACTTCGATGTCGGCGATCGGATCGACCTTGCCCGCGACGTGGATGACGTTTTCATCCTCGAAGCAGCGCACCACGTGCGTAATCGCATCCGTTTCGCGGATGTTCGCGAGGAACTGGTTGCCGAGGCCTTCGCCCTTGCTCGCGCCGGCGACGAGACCCGCGATGTCGACGAACTCGACCACGGACGGCACCACGCGCTCGGGCTTGACGATCTCGGCGAGCGCCTTCAGGCGCGGATCCGGCACTTCGACCACGCCGACGTTGGGCTCGATCGTGCAGAACGGATAGTTTTCAGCCGCGATGCCCGCCTTGGTCAGCGCGTTGAACAGGGTGGACTTGCCGACGTTGGGCAGGCCGACGATGCCGCATTGGAGGCTCATGGGAAACCTTTTTTGAATCAGTTGGTTACGGCTGGCCGTCGTAGTGTTTGCTGTCCGGCGAGGGCCGGAACGCGACAGCCGCAAGGTGAATTCGGGGACGAGTCAAAGCGTGCGCGTCTGGCCGGGAGAGCGGCGATTTCGCACGGATTTTGTGCTCGAAAAGTGGCAATTGTAACCCGTTCGAGGGCGTTGATCGGCGCGCGCGCATGGGAAGCGTCGACGGGCCTGGGCGGCCGGCGCGGGCCGGGCTGCGACACCTCACCGCGCCCTTGCCGCGCCGCAATCCACGCCGCAATCGGCCGCCCATCCGGCCCTGTCAGATTACCCCCCGCAGCTATAATGCGCGGATGAATTCGACCAACCAGACCTTTGACGTCGCCGTGATCGGCGGCGGGCTCGTCGGCAAGGCGGCGGCGCTCGCGCTGACCCAAGGGGGCTTGCGCGTGGCGCTGCTCGCGCAGCCATGCGCACCGCTGCCTGCCGGCGCCGTTTTCGATGCGCGCGTCTATGCTTTCTCGCGCAGCTCGCATGCGCTGTTCGAGCGGCTGCGGGTCTGGCAGGCGGTCGATGCCGCGCGCCTCACGCCGGTCTACGACATGCGCGTGTTCGGCGACGCCGCCGCGGAACTGCATTTTTCGGCGTATCAGGCGTCGGTGGCGCAGCTCGCGTGGATCGCGGAGTCGTCGCTGGTGGAGCGCGCGCTCGACTCGGCGCTTCATTTCCAGCCCAATATCACGTGGATCGACTCGCGCGCGCAGACGCTCGACGTGACGCCCGACGCGGCTGTGATCGGTCTTGCGAGCGGCCGCACGATCGAGGCCGATCTCGCCGTGGGCGCCGACGGCGCGCATTCCTGGGTGCGCGCGCAGATCGGCTCGAAGGTCGAGCGGCGCGATTATCGGCAGACCGGCGTGGTCGCCAACTTCCGTGCGGAACGCCCGCACGGCGAATGCGCTTACCAATGGTTCCGGGACGGCGAGATTGTCGCGCTGCTGCCGCTGCCGGATCAGCACGTCTCGCTGGTCTGGTCGGCGCAAACGGAGCATGCCGATGAACTGCTCAAGCTCGATCCTCAACAGCTCGCCGCCGAAGTCGAACGCGTGACACAGCGGCTGCACGGCGCGCTCGAATGCGTGACGCCCGCGCGCGGCTTCCCGCTCGCCTTGCAGACCGTCGACCGCCTGGTCGCGCCGCGTGTCGCTCTGGTCGGCGACGCCGCGCACCTGATTCACCCGCTCGCGGGCCAGGGCGTGAACCTGGGGCTGCGCGACGTGGCGGCGCTCGTCGACGTCATCGCGCAAAAAGAAGCGTTTCGCGACCTCGGCGACCTCGTGCTGCTGCGCCGCTATGAGCGCGGCCGCCGCGAGGACATCCAGAAGCTCGTGATCGCCACCGATGGCCTGCAGCGGCTCTTTTCGATGCCAGGCACGCTCGCGCGCGCGCTGCGCAACACGGGCATGGCGTTCGTCGGCGCGCAGCCGCTCGTCAAGCGCTGGCTGGTGGCGTCGGCGCTCGGTTGAGCGTCGAGCGTTGTGCGTTGTGCGGGCATCGCCAGCGCTCGCCGAAAACCCTCCAGCGGGTATTCGCGTGCTCCAGGGCCGGGCGGCTTAGAATGGACGTCTGTGGCCAAGGGCCATGTCGCCGTCGAATTTCACCCGGAACGCTTCGTGCGCTACCTGCGCGAAGCGTCCCAGAATCAGGAAAGCATCACATGCAAAAGCGTATCCGCATTGCCGCGTTTGCCCTCGCGGCGGCCATTTCGGTGCTCGGCTGCTCCGCGCAGGCGGACCAGATCACCGACAAAATCAAGGCCACGTTGCAATCGCGCCTCGGCGTGGGCGGCGGCGACATCAAGAGCATCAACAAGGCGCCGGTGGCGGGGCTCTACGAAGTGAACCTCGGCACGCAGATCATCTACAGCGACGCCAACGGCGATTACGTGCTCACGGGCGACCTCGTCGATACCAAGGCACGCCGCAATCTCACCGAAGCGCGCCTTGCCGAACTCAACAAGGTCGACTTCTCGAAGCTGCCGCTCGAGAACGCGGTGAAAGTCGTTAAGGGCAACGGCAAGCGCCAGATCGCGGTGTTCTCCGATCCGAACTGCCCGTACTGCCATCAGCTCGAAAGCACGCTCAAGTCGATCGACAACGTGACGGTCTACACCTTCCTGTACCCCGTGCTGTCCGACGACTCCACGGCGAAGTCGAAGTCGATCTGGTGCTCGACCGACCGTGCGAAGGCGTGGGAGTCGTGGATGGTCGACCGTAAGGCGCCCACCGCAGCGGCCACCTGCAACACGGCGGCCATCGACAGCAATCTCAAGCTCGGCGCAAAAATGAACGTGACCGGCACGCCCACCGTGATCCTCGCTGACGGCACCCGCCTGCCGGGCGCGGTCAGCGCCGACCGGCTCGAAAGCGCCCTCGGCGCCGTGCGCTGAAGCCCTGACCGAATCTGCCGGCCGCTTTTGCGGCCGGTGCCTTTTTTGCCCACTGTTTTTTCGCGTGCCTGAGGTTGCCGCGCGTGCGCCCGCCGCGCGGCGCTCGCTGCAATCACCGCAATCGCTAACCGAACCCGTCACTGTTCCCGCCGATGAAGCCGATCCGATACACCATCGTCCCGAAGAACCCCGCCGCGCACCTGTTCGAAGTGACGCTCACCGTCGAGGATCCTGCGCCGGACGGCCAGTGCTTCATGCTGCCCGTGTGGATTCCGGGCAGCTACATGGTGCGTGAGTTCGCGCGCAACATCGTCACGATGCGCGCGACCAACGAAGCAGGCCGCAAGGTGCGCATCAGCAAGACCGACAAGCACACGTGGCAGGCCGCGCCCGTGAAGGGCGCGCTCACGCTGCGCTACGAGGTTTATGCGTGGGACCTGTCGGTGCGGGCCGCGCACCTGGACGACACCGTCGGCTTCTTCAACGGCACGAGCATGTTTCTCGCGGCCCTTGGCCACGAAGGCGCGCAGCACGTGGTCGACATTCAGCGCCCCGATGGTCACGCGTATCGCCACTGGCGCGTCGCCACCGCGCTCGCGGAGGCGCGCGGCACCAAGCGCTACGGCTTTGGCGAATACACGGCGTCGGGCTACGACGAGCTGATCGACCACCCCGTCACGCTGGGCGAATTCACGCTCGCGAGCTTCAAGGCGCACGGGGTGCCGCACGACATCGTGATCGCGGGCCGCGTGGTGGCGCTCGACACCGAACGCCTCTCCGCCGATCTGAAGAAGATCTGCGAGGCGCAGATCGCGCTCTTCGAGCCGCGCACGAAGCGCGCGCCGATGGAGCGCTACGTGTTCATGACGCAGGCCGTGAGCGACGGCTACGGCGGGCTCGAGCATCGCGCTTCTACGGCGCTCATCTGCAACCGCACCGATCTGCCCGTCAAGGGCAAGGCCGAGATGTCCGAAGGCTACCGGACCTATCTGGGGCTGTGCAGCCACGAGTACTTCCATACGTGGAACGTGAAGCGCATCAAGCCCGCCGCGTTCGCGCCGTACGATCTCACGCGCGAGGACTACACCTCGCTGCTCTGGCTTTTCGAAGGCTTCACGTCCTATTACGACGACCTGATGCTCGTGCGCAGCGGTCTTATTTCCGTCGATGAGTATTTCGGCCTCCTCGGCAAAACCATCGGCGGCGTGCTGCGGGGCGCGGGGCGCCTGAAACAGAGCGTGGCCGAAAGCTCGTTCGACGCGTGGATCAAGTACTACCGCCAGGACGAGAACGCATCGAATGCGATCGTGAGCTACTACACCAAGGGCTCGCTGGTCGCGCTCGCGTTCGATCTGGCCATCCGTACGGAAACCAGCGGACGCAAGTCGCTCGACGATGTGATGCGCCTCCTTTGGCAACGCTATGGCCGCGACTTCTATCGCGGCAAGCCGGTGGGCGTGGGCGAGGACGACGTGGAGGCGCTGATCGCCGAAGCCACGGGCGTGGAACTCGGCAGCCTGTTTGCCGACGCCGTGCGCGGCACGCGCGACTTGCCGCTCGCCACGCTGTTCGAGGGGCTCGGCGTGGCGCTCGAAGGCGAGCCCGAGCGCGGCGCGAAGCCGTCGCTGGGCGCGCGCCTGCGTGGCGGCGCCGAGACTACGCTCGCGGTCGTCTACGAAGGCGGCGCGGCGCAAAAGGCGGGGCTTTCGGCCGGCGATGCGCTCGTGGCGCTCGACGGCCTGCGCGTTACGGGCGCGAGTCTCGATACGCTGCTCGCGCGCTACCAGCCGGGCGCCAAGGTGGAAATCCACGCGTTCCGCCGCGACGAACTGCGCGTCGCGCGCCTGACGCTCGATGCGCCCGAGATCGCGCGCTACAAGCTCACGGTCACCGACAAGCGCCCGGCGCCGCGCGCGTTGCGCGAGCGCTGGCTGGCGGCCTGAATAGCGGCCTGAACGGAGGCCTGAATAGCGGCTTGAGCGTACATGGAGCGGGCGCTCGGCCTGCTTCGGAAAGGAAGGCGACAGGGTGATCCGGCCCTGTCGCCTTTCTTTTTGGTTCTTGGGATTGTTCTATCGCTGCAACAATCCGTCATCGGCGGACTACTTTTTCGGGACGCGGCAAAAAAACACAATGGCTTCACTCGCGCAACGTTGCGCAACCGACACCCGAAGGAGTCACCATGACCACCATCCTGCAAATCAATTCCGCCGCCCGCTCGCAAGGCGCCCAGTCGACGCTGCTCGTCAACGAATTGACGACCAAGCTCCAGCAATCGAACCTGGGTGCGAAGGTTGTCGCGCGCAACCTGCAAGCCGATCCGCTGCCGCACCTCGACGACGCCGTGCTCGGCGCGTTCTTCACGCCGGCCGAGCAGCGCACGCCGGAGCAGCAAGCCATTGCCGCCCGCAGCGAAGCGCTGATCGCCGAACTGCAAGCCGCGGACGTGATCGTGATTGGCGCGCCGATGTACAACTTCGGCATTTCGTCGCAACTGAAGACCTACTTCGACTGGATCGCACGCGCAGGCATTACGTTCCAGTACACCGCGAACGGCCCCGTGGGCCTCGTCACGGGCAAGAAGGTGTATGTGGTTTCGGCACGCGGCGGCAAGTACCACGGCACGCCGAACGACAGCCAGACGCCGTACCTCAAGTCGTTCCTCGGCTTCCTCGGCATGACCGACGTGAGCTTCATCTACGCCGAAGGCCTGAACATGGGCCCGGACGCTGCCGGCGCAGCGCTCGCGAGCGCGCGTGAGGCGATTGCGGCGGCTTGAGCGGCTGCTGTGATGCTGTGAGGTGACGCCGATGCGGTGCTTCATTGCACCGTGTCGCATGCGGTAAAGCAAAAACGCCACGAAGCGTGCTTCGTGGCGTTTTTCATTGTGCGGGCGGCGCGCTTCGCCGCTTCAGGCGAGCACTTCGGCCGTGTCCGGCAGGCGCCAGTCGATCGGCGGGCGGCCGTGCGCGCTCAGGTAGGCGTTGGCCTGCGCGAAATGCCCGCAGCCGAGGAAGCCGCGATGCGCCGAGAGCGGCGACGGATGCGGCGCCTCCAGCACGCAATGCTCGCCAGTGCCGAGAAGCGCGCGCTTGTTCTGCGCGTGCGCGCCCCAGAGCATGAACACGAGATGTTCGTGGCGTGCGGCGATCTCGCGGATCAGCATATCGGTGCAGCGCTCCCAGCCGCGCTTCGCGTGGCTCGCGGCGTTTGCGCGCTCGACGGTAAGCACCGTGTTGAGCAGAAGCACGCCCTGGCGCGCCCATGCATCGAGACAGCCGTGAGCAGGCGCTTCGATGCCGAGGCTCGCCGCGATCTCCTTGAAGATGTTGCGCAGCGAGGGCGGGGTGCGCACCGTGGGCGGTACTGAGAACGCAAGGCCATGCGCTTGCGGCGTGCCGCGGTCATCGCCGTGATACGGGTCCTGGCCGAGAATCACCACTTTCACTTCGTCGGGCGAGGTGAGGCGCAGCGCACGGAACACGTCCGCGGGATAGACGGTCTTGCCGGCGGCGCGTTCGGCGTCGACGAAACGGCACAGCGGCTCGTAGGCATCGCTCTCGATGAACGGCGCGAGCAGCTCGCGCCAGGCCGTGGGAAGCGCGGCGAACTGGTCTTCGAGACGCGCGATCGCGGCGCTGGATGGCGGGTTGCCGGAGGGCGAGGCGGGGGACTGGCTGGCGGGCATGGATGCTGTAGCGAGTGCGGAGACGGGCGCGGGGAATTCGTCGTCGTCGAAGAGCGAGAAGATCGTGATCTGGCGCGGGTCGACTTCGTGCACGGAGGTTTCGTCGAGCGTGGCCATTGCCGCTTCGGGCGGCGTGTCGTCGAACAGCGAGGCTTGCACCGGCGCCATGGCGCGCATGTGTTTCGTGGAGGTCATGGGCGGCAAGTGTCGCAAGAATTGCGCTGCGATTCAATCCGGCTCGACTCGTGAAAGGCCTGCTGGCAGGCGCGGAGATTCGTTTCGCAACTAACAGCGATGAATTTGCGATGACTTCGCGGCGATTCGCTGTGATTTGGCGGCGTCGCGCGCCGCCCCGCGTACGCGCCTCAGCTTCCGCGCCTCAGCCTTCGCGCAGCTTGTAGCCGCGCTGGGCCTTGCTGATGTCGTCGGGCGCGAGTCCCGGCAGTGCTTTCGCCAGTTCCGCTGCAAGCGTGTGCAGTGCGGCTTCCTCGCCGCCCTTCAGTTCCAGCTCGATTTCGCAGATGGGCGTGCGGCGCGTTTCGCCGTTCACGTCCGCCGTGACCTCGCCTTGATCGATGGCCGCTTCCACCTCTGCGCCGTCGACCTGCAAGGTCCACAGCGTGCGCGTGAAATCGGTGCGAAAGAGGGGGATCAGCTTCGCCGCCGCGTCGGAGAGGGCCGTCGAAACGCCCGCTTCATCGCACTCGTGCAGCAGCTTGTCGATCTCGAGCGCTTCGCCGGCCACCGGCATTTCCCACTCATGCCGCGCGTGGAGGCCGTTTTGCGCCGCGCCAACGGTCTTGAACGTCTGCAGCCAGCCTTCGGGCGCGCGGCGCAGTCGCAGCGCGCTCTTCGCGCGCGCGAGCACGAGCGAAGGGGTGTCGAAGTAGATGTTCTCGAGCCGCACCTCACGGCCCGGTGCGCCGGCGCGCGTCTCGAAGAGACGCCGCGCCGCGTCCACCTGGTTGCGCGGCAGCGCGAGCTTGATTTCGCGTTCGATGGCCATCGTCGCTGGTTACCTGTTGGTTGCCTGGAAGCAATCAGAAGAACATGCGCGCAAGTTCCGCGCCGGGATGTTCCGCGCGCATGAACGCCTCGCCCACGAGGAACGTATGCACCGAAAGCTCGCGCATCTTCTCGACGTCGGCACGCGAGAGAATGCCCGACTCCGTCACGACGATGCGGTCTTCAGGCACATCGTCGAGCATGCCGATGGTGGTTTGCAGCGTGGTTTCGAAGGTGCGCAGATTGCGGTTGTTGATGCCGATGAGCGGCGTCTTCAGCGTGAGCGCATGCTCGAGCTCTTCGCGATCGTGCACTTCGACAAGTACCGCGAGGCCCAGCGAATGCGCGAGCGCTTCGAGATCGCGCATCTGGCCGGGTTCGAGCGCGGCGGCGATCAGCAGGATCGCATCGGCGCCCATCGCGCGCGCTTCGACGACCTGATACGGGTCGACGATGAAATCCTTGCGCAGCACCGGCAGGTTGCACGCGGCGCGCGCGGCTTCCAGATACGCGACGCTGCCCTGGAAGAATTGCACGTCGGTGAGCACGGAAAGGCACGCCGCGCCGCCTTCGGCGTAAGAGCGCGCGATCTCGGCGGGCTGGAAGTTCTCGCGCAGCACGCCCTTCGAGGGGCTTGCCTTTTTCACTTCGGCGATCACGGCGGCCTGGCCGTTAGCGTGCTTCGCGCGCAAAGCGCCGACGAAGTCGCGCAGATCACGTGCGCTCGCCGCGAGGCGCAGTTCTTCGAGCGGTGCGCTCTGCTCGGCGGCACGCACTTCTTCGTGCTTCACCGCAATGATTTTTTCGAGGATGTCGCTCATGATGTTCGGGCAAAAAATTGGGCAAAAACAGTGCGAATTCGGCAAATGAGTCAGCGTTTGCACTGTTGCGTGAAGCGTACCAGTTCGTCGACCTTGGCGCGGGCGCGGCCGCTCGCGAGGGTCTCGCGCGCAAGCGCGATGCCGTCGGCGATCGAGTTCACGACATTGGCCGAATAGAGCGCCGTGCCCGCATTGAGCGTGACGATCTCGCGCGCCGTGCCCGGCTCGTTCGACAGCGCGCCAAGCAGCATTGCCTTCGACTCGTCGGCGTTTTCGACCTTGAGAGAGCGGTTCGAGACCATCTGCATGCCGAAGTCCTCGGGATGGATCTCGTACTCGCGGATCTCGCCGTCCTTCAGTTCGCCCACGAGCGTGGCCGCGCCGAGCGAGACTTCGTCCATGCCGTCCTTGCCGTACACCACGAGCACGTGTTTCGCGCCGAGGCGCTGCATCACGCGCACCTGGATGCCAACGAGGTCCGCGTGAAACACGCCCATCAGCTGATTGGGCGCGCCGGCCGGATTCGTGAGCGGCCCGAGGATGTTGAAGATCGTGCGTACGCCCAGCTCGCGGCGCACGGCGGCGATGTTCTTCATCGCCGGATGATGGTTGGGCGCGAACATGAAGCCCATGCCCGTTTCGGCGATCGACGCGGCCACCTGGTCCGGCTGCAGGTCGATGTTCACGCCGAGCGCTTCGAGCACGTCCGCGCTGCCCGACTTGCTCGACACGCCGCGATTGCCATGCTTGGCGACCTTCGCGCCCGCCGCGGCCACGACGAACATCGAGGCCGTGGAAATATTGAAGGTGTGCGAACCATCGCCGCCGGTGCCGACGATATCGATGAAGTTCGAGTTGTCCGTCACCTCGACGTGATTCGCGAATTCGCGCATGACCGTGGCGGCTGCCGTAATCTCGCCGATGGTTTCCTTCTTCACGCGCAAGCCGGTGATGATGGCCGCCGAGAGCACGGGCGAAAGCTCGCCGCGCATGATGAGGCGCATGAGGTGGAGCATCTCGTCGTGGAAAATCTCGCGATGCTCGATCGTGCGCTGCAGCGCTTCTTGCGGGGTAATCATGGTGGTCGCCTCCGTATCAAGCGCTCTTGGTTTGCTTCAGGAAGTTCTCGAAGAGCGCGTGGCCGTGCTCCGAGAGGATCGATTCCGGATGGAACTGCACGCCTTCCACCGCGAGTTCGCGGTGACGCACGCCCATGATTTCGCCGTCGTCGGTCCAGGCCGACACTTCGAGGCAGTCGGGCAACGACTCGCGCTCGATTGCGAGCGAGTGATAGCGCGTCACGTTGAAGTGCTTCGGCAGGTCTGCGAACACGCCTTTGCAGTCGGTTTCGATCTGGCTCACCTTGCCGTGCATGATGGTCTTCGCACGCACGACACGCCCGCCGAACGCCTCGCCGATCGCCTGATGGCCGAGACACACGCCGAGAATCGGCGTCTTGCCCGAGAATTCGCGCAGCACGTCGAGCGTGATGCCGGCGTGCTGCGGGTTGCTCGGTCCGGGCGAGAGGCAGATCCGCGCCGGGTTGAGCTTCCGGATTTCGTCGATCGTGATTTCGTCGTTGCGATACGTGTGGACGTCTTCGCCGAGTTCGCCGAAGTACTGGACGATGTTGTAGGTAAACGAATCGTAGTTGTCGATCATGAGCAACATGGTCTTGTCTCCGCTCAGAAGTCGCTGTCGAGGCCGTCCTGCACCTGCTCGGCGGCGCGCAGCACGGCGCGCGCCTTGTTCTCGGTTTCCTGCCATTCGGACTCGGGCACCGAATCGGCGACCACGCCCGCGGCGGCCTGCACATACAGATTGCCGTTGTGGATGAGGCCGGTGCGGATCGCAATCGCGAGGTCCATCTCGCCGTTGAACGAGAGATAGCCGACCGCGCCGCCGTAGAGGCCGCGCTTTACCGGCTCCAGTTCGTCGATGAGTTCCATCGCGCGCACCTTGGGCGCGCCCGAGAGCGTGCCGGCCGGGAACGTGGCGCGCAGCACGTCGAAGTTGCTCATGCCGGGCTTGAGCTTGCCTTCCACCGAGCTCACGATGTGCTGCACGTGCGAGTACTTTTCGATGACCATCTGGTCGGTCACGGCCACTGAGCCGATTTCGGCGATGCGGCCCACGTCGTTGCGCGCGAGGTCGATCAGCATGACGTGCTCGGCGATCTCCTTCGGATCGTTGAGCAGTTCGGTGGCGAGTTCCGCATCGCGCTCGGGCGTGTTGCCGCGCGCACGCGTGCCCGCGAGAGGACGGATCGTCACGATGCGGTCTTCGCCGCGCTGTTCCTGGCGCACCAGGATTTCCGGCGAGGCGCCCACCACATGGAAGTCGCCGAAGTTGTAGTAGTACATGTACGGCGACGGGTTCAGCGACCGCAGCGCGCGATAGAGCGAAAGCGGATTGTCGCGATACGGCTTGCTGATGCGCTGGCCCACCTGCACCTGCATCAGCTCGCCCGCGGCGATGTATTCCTTCGCCTTGCGCACGGCGGCGAGGTAGTCGTCCTTCTTGAACTCGCGATACGTCTCGGTGCGCACGCTCGCCGTGGTCACGGGCGGCTGCACGGTCTGGCGCAGGCGCTGCTTGAGTTCGCGCAGGCGGTGCTTGGCCTTCGTGTAGGCCTCGGGCGTTTGCGGATCGGCGTAGACGATCAGGTAGAGCTTGCCCGCGAGATTGTCGATGACGGCGACTTCCTCGGTCAGCAGCAGCTGGATGTCGGGCAGGCCGAGGTCGTCGGGCGGGCAGGTAGCGGCGAGCTTCTTCTCGATATAGCGCACCGCGTCATAACCGAAGTAGCCCGCGAGGCCGCCGCAGAAGCGCGGCAGGCCCGGACGCTGTGCGACCTTGAAGCGCGCCTGGTATTGCGCGATGAAATCGAGCGGGTCGCCTTCGTGCGTCTCCGTGACCTGACCGTCGCGCACGACTTCCGAGACGCCATTACGCGTGCGGATCAGCGAGCGTGCGGGCAGGCCGATGAACGAGTAGCGTCCGAAGCGCTCGCCGCCCACCACGGACTCCAGCAGGAACGAGTTGGCGCCGCCGCGCTCGGGCTGTGCGAGCTTCAGATACAGCGAGAGCGGCGTTTCGAGATCGGCCAGCGCTTCGGCGATCAGCGGGATGCGGTTGTAGCCCTCGTTGGCGAGGGACTGAAATTCGAGTTCGGTCATGTTCCGATCCTGTGCGTGCTGCCGGTCGCGACTTCGGGTGCGGGCCCTGTACGGCTCAAAAAGGGGCGCGGCGGGTGCGCGATGGCGTCTGTTTTGAGTGCTCGATTGCGCTGACGATCGTTGGTGGCTCGCTGGTTGCTCATGCTGCCGGGCATCGCTGAAACGCTTGCCAGGCCGGTTGCGGCATCGCGGCGACGGGTGCGAGGCGTAGGCGTTAGCGTGCCCTGGCAGGTGGGCCGCGTCGAGGACAAGTCGGGGACGACTCGGGACGACGAAACCGCACGCAAGGACAGCGAAAGACCACGACCGGACCAGCCGACGGGCTACTGCAACAGTTTAGAGTCGAGACACGCGCGAATGCGCAGCGAAGTAAAAAACGGGGCTGAAGAAGAGCTTGCGCGCGATTGCAGCGAAACTTCAGCGAACCTCGGGAGAGGTTAGTGCGACCAGCGACGCCAGGGCCAGGCTCCCCGGTCGATGCTGCTCAGACTCCGTTTTTTATTCAGAAACATGAAGGTAAGGTGACTGTAAGTACGGGACTCAGGTCAGAAGATTGTGCGCTGCGACAGCCTTGGCGGCGTCGAGCAGCGAGGCAACTATACCATCCGACTCAATTTTTTGTACAGGCTGGCCGTGGTTGTAGCCGTACGGCACCGTGAGCGTGGCCATGCCCGCCGCGCGGCCCGCGAGCGCATCGTTCTCCGAATCGCCGATGGCGACCGCCGCCTGGGGCGCTACGCCCAGACGCTCGCACGCGGTGAGCATGGGCAGCGGATCGGGCTTTTTTTTCGGCAGGCTGTCGCCGCCCAGCACGACCGCGAAGTACTGCGCGAGGCCGTATTGCTCCAGCAGCTCCACGGCGAAGCGGTGCGGCTTGTTGGTCACGCACGCGAGCTTGATGCCCGCGTCGCGCAGCGCGGCAAGACCGGCTTCCACGTCCGGATACAGGCGCGTGTGGCGGCCGTTGATCTTCGCGTACTCGTCCTGGTAGAGTGCGAGCGCCTCGTCGAAGCGCGCTTCAACGTGATCGGCATGAAAGCGCGGCGCGAGCACGCAGCGGATCAGATGTTCCGAGCCCTTGCCCACGTAGCCCATCACTTCCTCGCGCGTGGTTTCGTCCGCGTCGAGTTGCGCGAGCATGCTGTTCAGGCCCGCCGCGAAGTCGTCGGCGGTGTCGACCATGGTGCCGTCGAGGTCGATCAGCGCCGCTTCGATGCGCGGTGCGGTGAACTTGACCGGTGTGCTCATTTTGCGTTCGCCGCGCTTGCCACGGTGGCAAGCTGAGCGCGCATCTGGTCGATCACGGCCTTGTAGTCCGGCTTGCCGAAGATCGCCGAACCGGCCACGAACGCATCCGCGCCCGCCGCCGCGATTTCGGCGATGTTATCGACCTTCACGCCGCCATCGACTTCGAGATGAATCTCACGGCCCGTGCGCGCAGTATAGGCGTCGATCTTCGCGCGCGCCTCGCGCAGCTTGTTGAGCGCCTCGGGAATGAATGACTGGCCGCCGAAGCCCGGGTTCACCGACATGATGAGGATGAGGTCGAGCTTGTCCATCACGTGGTCGAGGTAGTTCAGCGGCGTGGCCGGGTTGAACACGAGACCGGCCTTGCAGCCATGGTCGCGGATCAGCGAGAGCGTGCGGTCGATGTGGTCCGAGCCTTCCGGATGGAAGCTGATCAGGTTCGCGCCGGCCTTGGCGAAGTCGGGCACGATGCGGTCGACCGGGCGCACCATCAGATGCACGTCGATGGGCACGTTCACGTGCGGACGGATCGCCTCGCACACGAGCGGGCCGATGGTGAGGTTCGGCACGTAATGGTTGTCCATCACGTCGAAGTGGATCCAGTCGGCGCCGGCTTCGACGACGTTGCGGACTTCCTCGCCAAGACGCGCGAAGTCGGCGGAGAGGATGCTGGGGGCGATGCGGAATTGCGTCATGGCGGCAATCGGAAAACTGACGGGAAAACCGTATTTTACCGTCAGGCACACGGGCGGTTGGTCGCGGTACGCAGAGTTTCCTTACCGTTGGCCGTCTGGCCAGGGCGTGCCTCGCGGCGCGGGCCGCGGGCTGTGCGGGGCGCAGCGGGTTGCGGGTGCTGCCTGCATCAAGCAGAATGCACTTCCATGGGGCCCGCCTGGCGGGACCCGCGTCCTGAAGCCCGAGTCTTGTGCCGAGGGCGCTTTCACAAAGACGGCAATGCGCGCTGCGCGCGGCCGACGACCTTAATACGGCCCACGCGGCCCGGCAATTGGAACAAGGATGAGCCAGTACGAATTCAGCGTGACCTCGCAGGTGCGCTACCTGCCCGAAGAGTCGGACCCGGAGCGCCGGCAATATGCCTTCGCCTACACGCTGACCATTCGTAATACCGGACAGGCGAGCGCGCAGCTCATCGCGCGGCACTGGGTCATCACCGACAGCGAAAATCAGGTGCAGGAAGTGAAGGGGCTCGGCGTGGTCGGACATCAGCCGCTGCTGAAGCCGGGCGAGCACTTCGAGTACACGAGCTGGGCGGTGATCGCGACGCCGGTGGGCACCATGCGCGGGGAATACTTCTGCGTCGCGGAGGACGGCGAGCGCTTCGAAGCGCCCGTGTCCGAGTTCATCCTGCGCATGCCGCGCACGCTGCACTGAACGCTCTTTGAACCGTTACCCGTTATCCGTATCGGCTAGTCCCGCGAGTCGTGCGGGGCGCGCTTCTTTCTGCCCGATGCGGTCCACATTACGATGAAAATCAACAGGAATAGCGCCAGCAGCGCCTCCAGCCCAAATATGAGCATCGGGTATTCGTCGAGCAGATCTGACATGGTGGCATCCATCGAAAGCAATGATTGTAGGCGGGAGTCGAGACTCGAATGGAGTCTTGGCATGGCGTCCGCGCTGGCGTCAGATTGTGCGCCAGAATCGGCGCGCCGTTCTGGCGTGATGTCGGGATTAACGGCCGCGCGCGAAGGGGCGCGCCGTTTTTTCGCGATTCACGTGCAAGGCAGGGCGGAGCAGCTTGCGGGGCGATCCGGCGGCCGGCTTTGCGGCTGGCTGGGCGCGCTTTCTCTCGCGGTGCTGCTCGCGGCGTGCGGCGGCCCGAGCTACGTGAGCACCACGGCGCCCAAGGGCACGCCGACGCTGCCCGGGCAGATCGCGGCCGCGCGCCTCACGGCGGTAGCCTGGCAGCAGGTGCCGGGCTGGCAGGACGATTCGCTGATCGGCGCCACCGCGGCGCTGCGCCAGAACTGCACGCGCCTCGCGCGTGAGCCGCGCTGGCAGCGCGCCTGCGCGGCGGCCTCGCAACTGGACGATCTCGATGCCGCCAGTGCGCGCGTATTCTTCGAGACGTACTTCACGCCCTATCAATTCGCCAACAACGACGGCACGCTCGACGGCCTCGTGACCGGCTACTACGAACCATTGCTGCACGGCTCGCGCTCGCGCCACGGCGTCTATCAGACAGCACTGTATCGCTGGCCCGCCGGCTACCGCGCGGGCGCGGCGCTGCCGGCGCGCGCGCAGCTGGAGCGCTCGGGCATTCTGAACGGCAACGAACTCGTCTGGGTCGACGATCCGATCGAAGCGTTCTTCCTGCAGGTGCAAGGGTCGGGGCGCGTCCTCATGGAAGATGGCAGCGTGATGCGCGTGGGCTTTGGCGGCACCAACAATCAGCCCTACAAGTCGATCGGCCGATGGCTGCTCGATCGCGGCGAACTCACGCCCGCACAAGCTACGATGCAGGGCATCAAGGCGTGGGCGCGTGCGAACCCGACGCGCGTGGACGCGCTGCTCGACACCAACCCGCGCTTCGTGTTCTTCCGCGAGATGCTGTCCACCGAAGGCGCACCGCACGGCGGCGCCGACGGCCCGATTGGCGCGCTGGGCGTGCCGCTCACGCCGGAGCGCTCGATTGCGGTCGACCCGTCGTCGATTCCGCTCGGCACGCCGGTCTTTCTGCAGACCACGCGCCCGCTCACGAACACGCCGCTCAACCGGCTCGTGTTCGCGCAGGACACGGGCACGGCCATCAAGGGCGGCGTGCGCGCCGACTACTTCTGGGGCCTGGGCGACGACGCTGGCGATCTGGCTGGCAAGATGAAGCAGGGCGGCCGCATGTGGCTGCTGTTCCCGAACTCGTAAGCCGAACTCGTAAGCATTCGGCACGAAGCGCACACATGAAAAAGCCGGCGATCTGAGCAGACGCCGGCTTTTTCGTTTCTATGCCCGGAGCGGCCTGGTTCGGCGGCCTGGTTGGGCCACTTACTTCGGCCGCTTGTCGATCACGCGCCTCGCCTTGCCAACGGAGCGCTCGATGCCATTCACTTCGAGCACATTCACCTTCGCAGTTACGCCGATCAGCGATTTGATGTCGTACGCAAGCTGCTTGCTCGCGGCGTCGAGTGCGCCGTAGTCCGGTGCGGTTTCGGGGCACGGCTCGCAGTTGAGCGTCATCACGTCCATCGGACCTTCCTTGGTCAGGACGATCTGATAATGCGGCGCCAGCGCATGCTGCTTGAGCAACAGTTCCTCGATCTGCGTCGGGAACACGTTCACGCCGCGGATGATGAGCATGTCGTCCGAGCGGCCCGTGATCTTTTCCATACGGCGCATGGTGCGGGCCGTGCCGGGCAAGAGGCGCGTGAGGTCGCGCGTGCGATAGCGGATGATGGGCAGCGCTTCTTTCGTGAGCGAGGTGAAGACCAGTTCGCCAAACTCGCCGTCGGGCAACACTTCGCCGGTATCGGGGTCGATGACCTCGGGATAGAAGTGATCTTCCCAAATCGTCGGGCCGTCCTTCGTCTCCGCACACTCGGACGCCACGCCGGGGCCCATCACTTCGGACAGACCATAGATGTCGACGGCCGTGATGCCCATGCGCTGCTCGATGGCCGCGCGCATGTCGTTGGTCCACGGCTCCGCGCCGAAAATGCCGATGCGCAGCGAGCACGTGGCCGGATCGATGCCTTGCCGCTCCATTTCGTCGGCGATGGCGAGCATGTAGCTTGGCGTGACCATGATGATGTCGGGACGGAAGTCCTGAATCAGCTGGACCTGCTTTTCGGTCTGACCGCCGCCGAACGGAATCACCGTGAGCCCTGCGCGCTCCGCGCCATAGTGCGCGCCGAGGCCGCCCGTGAAGAGACCGTAGCCATAGCTGATATGCACCTTGTCGCCGCGCCGCGCGCCTGCCGCCCGCACCGAGCGCGCGACCAGATTGGCCCAGGTGTCGATGTCGCGCGCCGTGTAGGCCACGACGGTCGGCTTGCCCGTCGTGCCCGACGACGCATGAATGCGCGAGATCTGGTCCTGCGGCACCGCGAACATGCCGAAGGGATAGTTGTCGCGCAGATCCTTTTTCGTAGTGAACGGGAAGCGCGCGAGATCGGCGAGCGACTGCACCTGGGACGGATGCACGCCTGCTTCGTCGAATTTGCGGCGATAGACCGGCGAATTCTCGTATGCGTGGTTCAGCGACCATTTCAGGCGTTCGAGCTGAAGCGCCGCGAGTTCGTCGCGGCTGGCCGTTTCAATGGGCTCGAGCGGCAGCGGGGTAGTCATCGATGTCTCCTCAAACTTCACTAATGGAATGCGGGTCGTGTGGTTCTTGCAGATACAGGCGCGCGCCGCGTTACTCGGCAGCGGGAATCACGTTGCCGCGGATCTGGGCGGACTTGCCTCTGAACATGGCGACGGTTTCGCCCGCGCGGTTCGTTACGCGGATGTCATAAATGCCGTTGCGCCCGGAAAGCACCTGCTCGACGGCTTCGGCGGTGAGCACGTCGTTGGGTTGGACCGGGCGAAGGAACTCGATCGAGCAACCCGCGGCGACGGTGTTCACGTTGTAGGTATTGCAGGCGAACGCGAAGGTCGAGTCCGCGAGTGTGAAGATCAGGCCGCCGTGACAGATCTGGTGGCCGTTGAGGAACTCGGGGCGCACGGCCATGCGCAAGCGTGCGTAGCCCGCGCGCACTTCGAGCAGTTCCATGCCGAGCGCCCGGCTGCAGCCGTCGGCCGCGTACATGGATTGCGCGGTGGCGCGGGCAAGTTCGTCGGGCGTCATGTCGGCGAGCGCGGCGGTTTGCGTGGACATCGATGCGTTCATATCAACGACCCTCGAAGCGCGGCGTGCGTTTTTCGATGAAGGCTTGCACGCCCTCGGCGTAGTCATGCGACGCGCCCAGCTCGCGCTGCAGATCGCGCTCGAGATCGAGTTGCGCATCGAGCGTGTTCGTGGCCGAAGCGCGCAATGCTTCGCGCGTGGCGACGATGGCGCGCGTGGGCTGCTTCGCGAGATGCGCGGCAAGCGCCGCGGCGGTCGCAGCGAGGTCGGTGTCGTCGGTCACTTGCCAGACGAGGCCCCAGCTTTCGGCCTTGTCTGCTCTGAGCTTGTCGCCCGTCATGGCTAGGCCGAGCGCGCGCGCCATGCCCACGCGTTTGGGCAGGAGCCACGTGCCGCCCGAATCGGGCACGAGGCCGATCTTCACGAACGCCTGAATGAAGCTGGCGGAGCGAGCGGCGAGTACAAGATCGCAGGCGAAGGCGAGATTCGCGCCCGCGCCGGCCGCGATGCCGTTGACGGCGGCAATGACGGGCATCGGCAGCGCCTGGATACGCTTGATCAGCGGGTTGAAATGTTCTTCGATGAGCGCGCCGAGGTCAGTCATCGCGCCTGGCGTGAAATCGAGATCGGCGAGGTCCTGGCCGGCGCAGAAGCCGCGGCCTGCGCCGGTCAGCACGAGCGCGCGCGCGCCGGCTGCCGCGACTTCGTCGAGTGCCGCCGCGAGTTCGCGGTGCATGGCGCGGGTGAAGCTGTTGAGCTTGTCCGGGCGGTTGAGCGTGATCGTGGCCACGCGCGAGGATGTGTCGATTTCGACGCGGATTGCATCGTAGGGCATCGGTTGTCTCCTGTCGATCGGAGTTAGTGCTTCAGCACTTACTCCGATCCCATGCAAAGCTGGCTCCATCTCTCATCGGGCCGCCGTGCGCGTTGCCCGGCGGGTGACTGCGCTGGCTTTCAGCGCGTTGCTCAGATGCGCTCGATCGCCAGCGCAATACCCTGGCCGACACCGATGCACATCGTGCAAAGCGCGTAGCGCCCCTGGGTGCGCTCCAGTTGATGCAGCGCGGTCGTGACGAGCCGCGCGCCCGAAGCGCCGAGCGGATGCCCCAGCGCAATCGCACCGCCGTTCGGGTTCACGCGTGGATCGTCGTCGGCGACGCCGAGCGCGCGCAGCACGGCGAGGCCTTGCGATGCGAATGCTTCGTTGAGTTCGATCACATCGAATTGGTCGAGCGTCATATCCAGTTGCTTGAGCAACTTTTGCGTGGCGGGCGCGGGGCCGAAGCCCATGATGCGCGGCGCGACGCCGGCCGTCGCCATGCCGAGCACGCGCGCGCGGCGGCGCAGGCCATACTGGCTTGCGGCTGCTTCATTCGCGATCAGCAGGGCGCATGCACCGTCGTTGACGCCCGAGGCGTTGCCGGCCGTGACCGTGCCGTCGGGTTTCACCACGCCCTTGAGCTTGCCGAGCGCTTCGAGCGACGTTTCGCGCGGATGCTCGTCGAGCGTCACGCGCACCGGGTCGCCTTTCTTCTGCGCGATCTCGACCGCGACGATTTCCTGCGCCAGCGTGCCGTCCTTCTGCGCGCGTGCGGCGTTCTGCTGGCTGCGCAGCGCGAAAGCGTCCTGATCGGCGCGGCTGATGTTGAACTCGGCTGCGACGTTTTCGGCCGTTTCGGGCATCGAATCGATGCCGTATTGCTGCTTCATCAGCTTGTTCACGAAACGCCAGCCGATGGTGGTGTCGTAAATGGCGGCGTCTCGCGAGAAGGCCGATGCGGCCTTGCCCATCACGAACGGCGCGCGCGTCATGCTTTCCACACCACCCGCGATCATCAGCCGCGCTTCGCCGGCCTTGATGGCGCGTGCCGCGCTGCCTACTGCGTCGAGTCCCGAGCCGCACAGGCGGTTGAGTGTGCCGCCGGGCACGTCCGTGGGCAGGCCTGCGAGCAGCGCGGCCATGCGAGCGACATTGCGGTTGTCTTCGCCGGCCTGGTTGGCGCAGCCGTAAAGCACGTCGTCGATGGCGCTCCAATCCACGCCGGGATTGCGCTCGACTAGCGCACGAATGGGCACGGCGGCGAGGTCGTCGGCGCGCACGTCTTTCAGGGCGCCGCCGTAGCGGCCAAACGGAGTGCGAATCGCATCGCAGATATAGGCTTCGGTCATCTCGGATTCCTGCGGCACGAGCGCGGAAGTGCGCTCATGCCTTGCATGCTAGAGGGACGGGGAGTGAGGCGCTATTCGGCCAAACCGCATAGGCCGTTCAGCCGACTGCAACCGGGGCCGCTTTCGGTTCAACATGGACGCGGCTCTGAACCACACGGAAGCGGTTTGCCACGAATGCGGCATCGGCCAGTGCAGCGTTCGCGGCCGGGTTTGCGCCGGTACCGTGGAAGTCCGAGAAAGCCGCGGATTGATTCACGAACACGCCGCCTGTCAGGTTGATCGAGAGAGCTACGCCGCCGGTGATCGCGGCTTCGTGGGCGGCTTCGATCACTGCGTCATCGGTGCTGTAGACCGAGAGCGTGAGCGCGCCGTGGTCGCGTGCGGTCGCGCCGGCCAGTTCGAGCGATTGCGCGGTGGAATCGGTGGCGATCACGAACGAGATCGGGCCGAACCATTCGCGCGTGAACGAGGCGGCGTCGCGTGCGGCGTCGAGCGAGAGCACGAGCGGCGTGCGTACGCGCGCGCCGGCGAATTGCGGGTGCTCGAGCGTCTGGCTGTCGGCGAGCACGGTGCCCAGCTTGCGCGCTTCGTCGATGCGCGCCGTGACACTTTCGTTCTGGATCGCGCCGAGCACTTCCACGGCGCGGGCGGGATCGGCCACGAACTTCTGGACGGCGCCCGCGATTGCTTGTGCGACGGTTTCGAAGCTCACATGGCCTTCGGCAGTCTGAATGCCGGTGCGCGGGACATAGATGTTCTGCGGCGCCGTGCACATCTGGCCCGAATAGAGCGAGAGCGAGAACGCGATGTTGCGCGCGGCGGCCTTCAGGTCAGCCACGGAATCGATCACGATCTGGTTCACGCCGGCTTTTTCGGTGTAGACCTGCGCCTGGTGGGCGTGCTGTTCGAGCCAGTCGCCGTTTTGCGTGCTGCCGGTGAAGTCGATCAGCTTGATTTCGGGGCGCAGCGCGAGCTGTTGAACGAGCGCGCCGTCGTTGGGATCGGTCGCGAGCAGCGTGACCACGTTCGGATCGAAACCGGCATCGCGCAGCACCTCGCGGGCAATGCGCACGGTAACGGCGAGTGGCAGGATCGCACCCGGATGCGGCTTGACGATCACCGTATTGCCCGTCGCCAGATCGGCGAACAGGCCGGGGTAGCCGTTCCAGGTCGGGAACGTGCAGCAGCCGAGCACGAGACCGGTACCGCGCGGCACAACGGTAAAACGCTTTTGCATCGCGAGCGGAGGGTTCTTGCCTTGCGGCTTTTCCCAGTGCGCGTCGGCGGGAATGCGGCGCAACTGGTCCCAGGCGTACGTCACGGCTTCGAGCGCACGATCCTGAGCATGCGGGCCACCCGCCTGGAAGGCCATCATGAACGCCTGGCCAGTCGTGTGCATCACGCTGAAGGCGATTTCGAAGCTCGCGCGGTTCAGGCGCTCGAGAATTTCGAGGCTCACGCCTGCCCATACCTGAGGGCCGGCGGCGCGCCACTCACGCTGCGCCTTTTGAGCGGCTGCGATCAGTTGATCGGGTGTCGACTTCGGGTAGCGAGCCCCAAGCGCGAAACCGAACGGTGACGTCTCGCTGCCCACGGTTTCGCCGGTACCCGGTTGGTCGAGCTCGAAGTTGCGATTGAGGTGAGCCTTGAATGCGGCTTCGCCGTCTGCTGCGGCAGATTCCCCGTACACTTTGGGGCTCGGCATTTCGGCGAACGGGCTCCAGTAGCCGCGCGTCTCGATAGCGGCAAGCGCTTTTTGCAGCACGGCTTCGTGCTTGGCGAACAGCGGATGTGTCATGGCGCAAAGTTGATTGAGAGGTTGGAGGAGGCCCGTGCCAATTAATTGACCGACCGGTTGGTTGGCGAATGTTAGCATTAGTCAAACTTCGGCGTGAAAAAAATTTTTTAGGGACTTTTCTTTGATGGAAGGAGGGCGTATGGGGTACGAAAACATTCTGGTCGAAACGCGCGGCAAAGTCGGCCTGGTCACATTGAACCGCCCGAAGGCGCTCAACGCACTGAACGATGCGTTGATGGACGAACTGGGCGCGGCGCTCAAGGCGTTCGACGCTGATGAGGGGGTTGGCGCAATCGTCATTACCGGCAGCGAGAAGGCGTTCGCGGCCGGGGCCGACATCGGCATGATGGCGAGCTACAGCTTCATGGATGTCTATAAGGGCGATTACATTACGCGCAACTGGGAGGCGATCCGCGGGATCCGCAAGCCGGTCATTGCGGCTGTTGCAGGCTTTGCACTGGGCGGTGGCTGTGAACTGGCGATGATGTGCGACATCATTTTTGCGGCGGACACCGCGAAGTTTGGGCAGCCTGAAATCAAGCTGGGCGTGATTCCCGGCGCGGGCGGTACGCAGCGCCTACCGCGTGCGGTGTCGAAGGCCAAAGCGATGGATTTGTGCCTGACTGCTCGCATGATGGATGCAACTGAAGCGGAGCGTGCGGGGTTGGTGTCTCGCGTGATTCCTGCGGCGGATCTCCTGAACGAAGCGCTTGCCGCAGCCGCTACAATTAGCGAGTACTCGCTGCCTGCCGTCATGATGGCCAAGGAGGCGGTGAATCGCGCGTACGAAACCACGCTCGCAGAGGGCGTGCACTTCGAGCGCCGCATGTTCCACTCGCTTTTTGCGACCGAGGATCAAAAGGAAGGGATGGCGGCCTTCGTGGAAAAGCGCAAGCCCGTGTTCAAGAACAAGTAAGTCGCGACCTTGTGGGCGCCGTCGGCTGCGAGCCGGTGGCCGTTGCTGGCGGCGGGAGAAATTTTCGCCCGCCTCTTGCGGCGGCGGCGTGGTCGCGCTAAGATTCGCCCCCTTCGCTAGCCGATGTATGCCAGCGAAGCCCGCCGCGAGAAACGGCGGGGGGCGGGAAAGTCTTCAGTTTTTAAACGGTGACGTTAAAAAAGATGTTGACGAAACGCCAGAGAGTCTGCATAATCTCGTTTCTCTGCTGCTGACGCAGCAACGCAGAAAGCGCCGGGTAGTTCGAAGTTGTTCCGGTGCCTTGTGCGA
>NZ_JTDB02000018.1 GCF_000785435.2 Paraburkholderia sacchari
TCGGGCAATGTCACGATTGCCGGATCGAACGTGAACGCGAACGATGTCGTGCTTGCGGCAAAGAACCAGGTGAACGTCATCAACACGACCGACACCGACTCGACGCGCAGTTCGAACAGCTCCAGCAGCGCGAGCGTGGGCGTGCAGTACACGCTGGTCGGTGGCTTCGGTGTCTCGGCATCGATGAGCAACGCGCACGTCGATGCGAACAGCGATGCACAGATCCAGAACGCGTCGCACGTGAACGGCAAGGACAGCGTGACGGTTGTGTCCGGCGGCGACACGAACATCATCGGTTCGCAGGTCAACGGCGGCAAGGTCATCGCAGACGTTGGCGGCAACCTGAACATCGCCAGCGTGCAGGACGTGACGAACAGCGCCGCGCACCAGAGCAGTGCGGGCGGCGGCTTTACCATCAGCCAGGGCGGCGGCAGCGCGAGCATCAGCGCGCAGAACGGCCACGCGGACGGCAAATATGCGGGCGTGAACGGACAGGCCGGAATCAATGCCGGTGCGGGTGGGTTTGATATCAACGTGAAGGGGAATACGGACCTGACGGGTGCGGTCATCACCAGTGAGGCGGATGCCTCGAAAAACAGCCTCACGACCGGCACCCTCTCCTTCTCGGATATCCAGAACCAGTCGCACTACTCGGCCAATAGCGCGGGGATCAGCGCGGGCATGGGCGCTGGCAGCACGGGCAAGGCGACGGGTCCGGGTTCGGTGAGCGGCTCGGGCGGCGGGATTCCGATGGCGCTCAACGAGAGTGGTGATTCGAGCGCCACGACGCGCAGCGCGGTGAGTGCGGGCACGATCAATGTGACGAATCAAGGCGGGCAGACGCAGGACGTTGCCACACTCAGTCGTGACACGGTGGACACGAACGGCACCGTCGCGAAAACGCCGGACGTGAACACCATCCTGAACCAGCAGGCTGACACGATGCAGGCTGCGCAGGCGGCGGGCCAGGCGGTGGCGCAAAATATCGCGGCCTATGCGGATGGAAAGCAGGCCGATGCGCAGAAGGCAGCGGATGCTGCAAAGGCGTCCGGCGACATGGACGCCTATAACGCGGCAATGGCCGATGTGAAGTCGTGGAGTGAAGGCGGCCAGGCCCGCACGGAGTTGCATATTGCGGGCGGTGCGCTGCTTGGCGGCCTGGGTGGCGGCAGTGCGTTCGGAGCGACAGGCGGTGCCGCGGGCGCGGGAGTGGCCGCCTGGGCGGCGGGCGACCTGAACCGTCTGGCCAACGGCACGCGCGATGCGCTGGGCGGCGGCGATGCGGCGCAGATGGCGGGCAACGTGGCGGCCAACATCCTCGCGGGCGGCATGGGCGCGCTGGTTGGCGGCGGCGCTGGTGCGTTCGCGGCGAGCAATGCGGACCTCTACAATCGAAGTACGGGCAACGGCGACGGTCAGGGCAGCACGGCCAATTCTGCGCTTGGCTGGATTGGCGATCAGCTTGCGAGCGCAGGACGTGGCGCGCAAAATCTGGCGAACCAGTTTGCGGGGCTGGTGAACGCGAACGGGCCGCAAGGGCCGTATGTGAGCCCGGATGACCTGAACGGGCCGGGCGGTAACTCGAAGCCGCCGGCAACAGGTGGTTCGGCGGTGCCGGTAGCGGTGTGTGTTACGCCCCCAGTGTGCGCAGTGGTGCCGGCGGCGACTCCGGGAACGCCTGGATACGTTCCAGGTAATGCGACGCAGAGTAGTGGCGGAGATGATGCTCAGGCATCAAACAGCGGCGACTCCGAGGCGTCGCTTCCTATGGGTAGCAAGTCTAACCAGTTCAATCAACCGAAGAATCCGTCGTATCAGCCTACGCGAAACACGCCGGGAGCCGTAGACGGCACAGACTACGCGGGCCACGCATTCGACCGTATGCAGGATCGAGGGTTAACGCCATCGGTCATACAGAACACGATCGAAAATGGCGTGCCAACGCCAAGCCGTGGAGGTACGACAGTGTTTTATGATTCGGTCAATAATGTTTCGGTGGTTACGAATAGCGAAGGCAAAGTGATTACAGTTAAGTACGGGAAATGACATGCGGGCTGTCGATATACTTGAGCGCGCTAAAACAGCAGCAAGAGACCACCTTACATATGCGCGCTTCGTGCAGGAATCTGAAGTATTGCATGACAATGGTGATCAAGATGAGCAGCAGAAATCTGCTTATAGCGCCTGCTGGTTTGAGCTTGAAATAGTTAATGCCTTGGCGTTGTCGGAATGGGAGTCCGCAGGAAACCCGAGCGACTGGGCGGCAGCGTGGAACGAACGCTACAAGAGAGATGCTGAAGAGCTGATCGCCAATCTGTGTGAGATCTTGCGCCAGAAGAAGCAGTAACAAAACAAACCCGGCTGCGGCCGGGTTGGTTGTTTATGGAGCTGTTCAATCCGGCATGATGACGAGCCTGCTGTGTTCGACCTCGATCCTCACCTGCTGCCCGGCTTCAAAGCCCGCGAGCTCAAGCCATCGCCCCGAAAGCCGGGATTCCATTCGAGTGCGAGCGGCATGGCGGTTCAGTCGGTGGCGGCGATATCGGGCTCGAACAGCGTGAGCGCCGTCGCCGCGCGCGACATGAAGCTGGCGGGCTCGGCCATCGCCTCGGGCGGCGACACGACCGTCGCAGCAGGCCGCGACATCGACGCGGGGACGGTCACACTCACGGCGACGCACGACGCCGGAACGACGGACGCCCTGAACGGCAGGCACGTCGTGGCGACCCATGAAGCCGGCAGCGCCATCACCGGCGCGGGCAACGTGACGACCCTCTCGGGACGCGATACGACGCTCACGGGTTCGAGCGTCGCCGCAGGCGGCGACGTGGCAATGGGCGCAGGCGCAAACCTGACCGTGACGGCGGCGAAGGACACCGCCTCGTACAGCGGCCAGTCGATGGGCGGCAGCATCGCGCAGTCGAAGCGTTCGAGCTACGACGAGCGGGTGCAGGGCAGCAGCGTCAGCGCGGGCGGCAACACGACGCTCGCCGCCGGCCAGGGCGGCAGCGGCGACCTGAACATCATGGGCTCCAGCGTCACGGCGGCAACCGGCGCAACGACCGTTGCCGCAGCCGGCGACGTCAACATCGGCGGCGTCACGGAAACGCACGATGCGCAGTCCTGGTCGCATCACGATTCCTCCGGCTTCCTCGCCAGGACGCAGACCACGGACGCATCGGAATCGCATCAGGTCGTCACGATCGGCTCGACGCTGGCCGGCGATTCCGTGAACGGCGCGGCCGGGCACGACATGACGATCAGCGGCTCGACGGTGGCGGCCACGAATGACGTGAACCTCGCGGCGGCGAACAACCTGAGCGTGACCACGACGCAGGACACCCGCCAGAGCAGCACCTTCCACGAGGAGAAGAAGTCGGGCCTGGGCGCGATGAGCGGCGGTGGCTTCTCCCTGAACGTTGGCACGCGCGACCAGAAGGACACCGCGCACGACACGGCGGTGACGAACAACGCGAGCCTCGTCGGCAGCACGGACGGCAGCGTGAACATGGCTGCGGGCAAGAACCTGCGTGTCACGGGCAGCGATGTCATCGCCGCGCGGAACGTGACGGGCACCGGCTCAAACGTGACCATCGAGGCCGCCCAAGGCGCGACGCGTCACGACGAGTCGCACGAGATGAAACAGAGCGGCTTCACGGTCGGGCTGGCAGGCAGTATGGGCGATGCGATCAACAATGCGATATCGGAAACACAGGCGGTGAGCAACTCGTCGGGCAACGGCGACAGCCGCGCGGCGGCCCTGCACGGCATCGCGGCGGCCAACGATGCCTACATGGCGGGAGCAGGCCTGGTATCGGCGGCGAAGGGCGACAAGCCGGATATCGGCGTGAAGATTTCGTTCGGCACCAGCCAGAGCCGCAGCGATGCCAGCGAGGAGCGGACGATCCACAGCGGCTCGACCGTGCAGGCGGGTGGCACGGCGGCGTTTGTGGCGACCGGCGACGGCACGCCGGGCTCGGGCAATGTCACGATTGCCGGATCGAACGTGAACGCGAACGATGTCGTGCTTGCGGCAAAGAACCAGGTGAACGTCATCAACACGACCGACACCGACTCGACGCGCAGTTCGAACAGCTCCAGCAGCGCGAGCGTGGGCGTGCAGTACACGCTGGTCGGTGGCTTCGGTGTCTCGGCATCGATGAGCAACGCGCACGGCGATGCGAACAGCGATGCACAGATCCAGAACGCGTCGCACGTGAACGGCAAGGACAGCGTGACGGTTGTGTCCGGCGGCGACACGAACATCATCGGTTCGCAGGTCAACGGCGGCAAGGTCATCGCAGACGTTGGCGGCAACCTGAACATCGCCAGCGTGCAGGACGTGACGAACAGCGCCGCGCATCAAAGCAGTGCGGGCGGCGGCTTCACGATCAGCCAGGGCGGCGGCAGCGCGAGCATCAGCGCGCAGAACGGCCATGCGGACGGCAAATATGCGGGCGTGAACGAACAGGCCGGGATCAATGCGGGTACAGGTGGGTTTGATATCAACGTGAAGGGCAACACGGACCTGACGGGTGCGGTCATCACCAGTGAGGCGGATGCCTCGAAAAACAGCCTCACGACCGGCACCCTCTCCTTCTCGGATATCCAGAACCAGTCGCACTACTCGGCCAATAGCGCGGGGATCAGCGCGGGCATGGGCGCTGGCAGCACGGGCAAGGCGACGGGTCCGGGTTCGGTGAGCGGCTCGGGCGGCGGGATTCCGATGGCGCTCAACGAGAGTGGTGATTCGAGCGCCACGACGCGCAGCGCGGTGAGTGCGGGCACGATCAATGTGACGAATCAAGGCGGGCAGACGCAGGACGTTGCCACACTCAGTCGTGACACGGTGGACACGAACGGCACCGTCGCGAAAACGCCGGACGTGAACACCATCCTGAACCAGCAGGCTGACACGATGCAGGCTGCGCAGGCGGCGGGCCAGGCGGTGGCGCAAAATATCGCGGCCTATGCAGATGGAAAGCAGGCCGATGCGCAGAAGGCAGCGGATGCTGCAAAGGCGTCCGGCGACATGGACGCCTATAACGCGGCAATGGCCGATGTGAAGTCGTGGAGTGAAGGCGGCCAGGCCCGCACGGAGTTGCATATTGCGGGCGGTGCGCTGCTTGGCGGCCTGGGTGGCGGCAGTGCGTTCGGAGCGACAGGCGGTGCCGCGGGCGCGGGAGTGGCCGCCTGGGCGGCGGGCGACCTGAACCGTCTGGCCAACGGCACGCGCGATGCGCTGGGCGGCGGCGATGCGGCGCAGATGGCGGGCAACGTGGCGGCCAACATCCTCGCGGGCGGCATGGGCGCGCTGGTTGGCGGCGGCGCTGGTGCGTTCGCGGCGAGCAATGCGGACCTCTACAATCGAAGTACGGGCAACGGCGACGGTCAGGGCAGCACGGCCAATTCTGCGCTTGGCTGGATTGGCGACCAGCTTGCCAGTGCGGGACGTGGCGCGGAAAATCTGGCGAACCAGTTCGCGGCGCTGGTGAATGCGAACGGGCCGCAGGGGCCGTATGTGAGCCCGGATGACCTGAACGGGCCCGGTGGGAATTCGAAGCCTCCGGCGACGGGTGGTTCAGCGGTTCCGGTTGCGGTATGTGTGCCGCCGGTGTGCACGGTGGTGCCGGCAGTAACGCCGGGAACGCCGGGGTACATTCCGGGTAACGCGACGCTCAATAGCGGAAATGGCGATCAGTCGTTCGGCGGAAAGAGTGCCAGCGACCTGTCTGATGCTGCGAAGGTACCAGATTCGTCTGATAGATCGGGTGAGTTAACTGGCGCTGGCAGAGCATTGCAAAAACACGGTGGGCGAGACGGTAGTGCATTTCCCTCTGCCAAAGGAAATCCCGCAGCGATTAACGAGCAAGGGCAGAAAATTGTCGACGAAATCCTGAATGATCCGGGTAGCACTGTAATTCAACGGAATACGGGTCGCTTCGGCGATGTTATCGACGTTACAGCACCTGATGGACGCGGCCTTCGTTATAGTGCAGACGGAAAATTCATCACCTTCTTGGAGCCAAAAGCAAAATGAGCAAATTAGGTGCAATGGTGACGAGCCCACCTGATCGTGAAAGCGTGGTCTTCGAAATATTTTATGAGAACAGGCAGGTTGCTGAAATATCGAAGGAGCCGGGCCGAGACTACGAGATAGAGATCTATCCTGCGGCTAACAACGGTGCATGGCACTTCGATCTGAATGAGTTCAAAGCAATGCTGGAAGACGGGATCAAGGAGTTGGAGAGCAATCCTCAGTAATTCAAAAACAACAAACCCGGCCGCAGCCGGGTTTGTTGTTTGCAGCGTCGTTCAGTCATGCGTGATGACGAGCCTGCCGTGTTCGACTGCGATCCTCACGCGCTGGCCAGCTTCGAATCCAGCAAGCTCAAGCCAACGCCCCGAGAGCTTGATCCACGGATAAAGCGGTGGATCGGTGCGGATTCGCGCATTGATCCCGCTATACAACGGCGGCTTGCGCTCCGCCGTGCTGATGCAGGCGCGCAACGACGCGGACAGCGCAGGGGCGCGCTTGACCCGGACCAAGGAAGAAGCGGTCCGCCAGGTCGTTGCCGCGCAGAACGCGCTTTCCACGAACCTCGCGTCGAACGATGCCGCCAGGGAACTGCTCGCCGCCGCGCAAACGACTTACGACGCGGCCTTCACGGCGTACCGGCATGGCGTGGGCTCGATCACCGACGCGCTGCTCGCGCAGAACCAGTTGATTGCCGCGCAGAATGCGGCGGCGGACAGCTATAGCGCGGCACTGTCTGCGGCTGCGTCGCTCGCGCTGGCTACGGGGGAGATTGGTGCGGCGGGGGCCGATGGGGAGAAGGCGTGGTAGCCCGTGTTGAATAACACGCTATCGCCTGGCACAATCGCCTGGCGAGATTTATTGCCCGGATAAAAAAACACCAACCCGTATTATTACCGGGTTGGCGTTTCGCTTCGGGTACTGCCGATATCAGAACTGGTTCATCGTGTTGTCCTTACCCGCCGCCTTCAGCGCTGCTTCGCCGCTGAAGTATTCCTTATGGTCGTCGCCGATGTCCGAGCCCGACATGTTCTGGTGCTTCACACACGCGATGCCCTGGCGGATTTCCTTGCGCTGCACACCAGCCACATAACCGAGCATGCCCTGGTCGCCGAAGTATTCCTTCGCGAGGTTATCGGTCGACAGTGCTGCGGTGTGGTACGTCGGCAGCGTGATCAGGTGGTGGAAGATGCCGGCTTCGCGCGACGCATCGGCCTGGAACGTGCGGATCTTTTCGTCGGCAAGCTTCGCCAGTTCGGTCTGATCGTATTCCACGCTCATCAGCTGGCCACGCTCGTAGGCCGACACATCCTTGCCCTCGGCCTTCATCGCGTCGTATGCCTGCTGGCGGAAGTTCAGCGTCCAGTTGAACGACGGGCTGTTGTTGTAGACCAGCTTCGCGTTCGGGATGACCTTGCGGATCTCGCTGACCATGCCGCCGATCTGCGCGATATGCGGCTTTTCGGTTTCGATCCACAGCAGGTCGGCGCCGTTTTGCAGCGCGGTGACGCAATCGAGCACGCAGCGCGCTTCGCCCGTGCTGGCGCGGAACTGGAACAGGTTGCTCGGCAGGCGCTTCGGACGCAGCAGCTTGCCGTCGCGCTTGATGATCACGTCGCCGTTGCCCAGTTGGTCAGCCGACAGCTCTTCGCAATCGAGGAACGAGTTGTACTGGTCGCCCAGGTCGCCCGGCGTGCGGGTCACGGCGATCTGCTTGGTCAGGCCGGCGCCCAGCGAGTCGGTGCGCGCCACGATGATGCCGTCGTCCACGCCCAGTTCGAGGAACGCGTAGCGGATCGCGCGGATCTTCGCGAGGAAGTCCTCGTGCGGCACGGTGACCTTGCCGTCCTGGTGGCCGCACTGCTTCTCGTCCGACACCTGGTTTTCGATCTGGATGCAGCATGCGCCCGCTTCGATGAACTGCTTGGCCAGCAGATACGTGGCTTCAGCGTTGCCGAAACCCGCGTCGATGTCGGCGATGATGGGCACCACGTGCGTGACGTGGTTGTCGATCTTTTCCTGGATCGCGGCCTTGGCGGCGGCGTCCTTTGCGGCGTCGAGTTCGCGGAACAGACCGCCCAGCTCACGGGCGTCGGCCTGGCGCAGGAACGTGTACAGCTCGCGGATCAGCGCGCTGACCGAGGTCTTTTCGTGCATCGACTGGTCCGGCAGCGGGCCGAACTCGGAGCGCAGCGCGGCCACCATCCAGCCCGACAGGTACAGATAGCGGCGTTCGGTGCTGTTGAAGTGCTTCTTGATGGAGATCATCTTCTGCTGGCCGATGAAACCGTGCCAGCAACCCAGCGACTGCGTGTACTTCGACGGATCGGCGTCGTAGGCGGCCATGTCGGCGCGCATGATCTTCGCGGTGTACTTCGCGATGTCCAGACCCGTCTTGAACTTGTTCTGGGCACGCATGCGGGCGGCGTATTCGGGATTGATGGCATTCCAGGCGCTGCCGTGGTTTTCCTTCAAGCCAGCCACTGCCTTGATGTCGTCTTGATACTGGGCCATGTGTCTCTCCTAAGAGCAAAGCGCGTTTGATTGAATGGTTTCAGCGTGCCGCCGCGTTTGTCGAAGCGAACTGCATGACTCAATAGTAACGCCGCCCGCAGCGTTTCGGTGAAGTCTTATATAAGACATAAGACATAATTTATGCTTTAAATTCAATGAGATAGGCGCGCGTTTTTGCGATACAAAACAGGTTTTCGGGTGGCGAAAAAATGGCGCCTCGAAAATTTCCGGCGGACTCCGCAATATGAAACGCGCTTTCAACGGCTGGAGATTTCGTGCAGTTGCCCTTGAGGGCAATTGCGTTGTCCCCTCTACCGATATGGAAGGCTCCTCGCCACTGCAATACTTGAAGCTGCTACCCGCATCCCTGCAGCGCGCCGGCCAGCCAGAGTCACGGTACATTCGGAGCGCTCGCACGCGGATCCCGCCGAAGCACTCCAACGTCCAGACTGCTCATGGTTCACCCCGCATCAGAGACAAACGGCCCCTCCAAGGACGCCGCGCCGGGCGCCCCGCCCGGAATGGTCCGCATCCCCGGCGACGCCTTCCTCATGGGTTCCAATCACCACTATCCCGAGGAAGCGCCGGCGCACAAGGTTAGCGTTCGCGGCTTCTGGATGGATCGCCATGCGGTGACGAACAGCCGGAGCTGCCCGACTATCCCGATCCCAAGGAATTCCCCGAGTTCCGCAAGAAGTACGGCCCGCGCGGCGTACTGCATTGCTGGTCCGACGGCCAGGCCGGCCGCTGGCAGTCGGAGTACCACGACTGCATGATCGAGCACGACAAGCATATCGGCGAGATGCTCAAGCTGCTCGACGAGTTGGGCATCGCGGACAACACGATGGTCATGTACAGCACCGACAACGGCCCGCACATGAACTCGTGGCCCGACGCCGGCATGACGCCGTTCCGCAACGAGAAGAACTCGAACTGGGAAGGCGCGTTCCGCTTGCCCTGCCTCGTGCGCTGGCCAGGCGTCATCAAGCCCGGCACCGTATGCAACAAAATCGTGAGCCACCTCGACTGGCTGCCCACCATCGTCGATGCCGCGGGCGGCGGAGACATCAAGGAAAAGCTCAAGAAGGGCTTCAAGGCCAACAACAAGGAATTCAAGGTGCATCTGGACGGCTTCAGTCTGGTGCCCTACTTCAAAGGCAAGGAGAAAAAGCCGGATCGCAAGGGCTTCCTGTATTTCACCGACGACGGCGATCTCGCATGTCTGCGGTTCGACAACTGGAAGGTCGTTTTCATGGAGCAGCGCTCGGCCGGCACGTTGCGGGTATGGGCCGAGCCACCCGTCACGCTGCGCGCGCCGAAGATATTCAACCTGCGAACCGACCCGTACGAGCGAGCGGACATTATCTCCAACACGTACTACGACTGGCTGCCCGATCACGCCTTCATACTGGTGCCGGCGCAGGCGGGCGTGGCCGAATTCCTCGAATCGTTCAGGGAGTACCCGCCGCGCCAGAAGGCGGCCAGCTTCGGCGTGGACCAGGTGATCGAGAAAATGACGGATGCCGCCGGCGGCGGGCATCGGTAATTATTCTGGATAGTCATCCTTAATATTATTTGCTGTTTTTCGTGGCGCCCGCCGATCGGATCCCGTGCACGAGTCGGTGCTGTATCTGATCCTGTACACGCTACTGGCGATTCCCTACGTGAAATGGCTGCGCCGCCGCGCAGCCTGATCCCCCTCACGCCATGGAAGCAAGCCCATGACTTCCCACGACCCAGCGCCTCACACCATCCCGGACACCGCCCCGTCGGCGCCCGTGAAGTCCGACGAAGGCACCCTGCAGACGCGTGCGCGCACGGCACTCGCGGTCGAGCGAACGTTTCTCGCGGCCGAGCGCACGCTGATGGCGTGGCTGCGAACCTCGCTGTCGATGATCAGCTTTGGCTTCACGCTGGCGAAATTCTTCGAGTATGTGCAGGGGCAGCGCGGCGAGGCCATCGTAGCGCGCTTTGGCGCGACCTGGTCACCGCGGATCGTCGGCACCGCGATGGTGGTGGTCGGGACGCTCGCCCTGCTGGCCGCCGTGGTCCAGCATGGGCGCCGCGTGAAGGCGCTGCGGCACGCGGGCCTCGCGCCGCAATGGAATCTGGCGTACTGGATCGCGATTTCCATCGCGGCGCTGGGGGCGTTCGCGCTGGGCTCGCTGGTGCTCGATTGAGTAAAAGCAGTCTCTGACACCCGCGCTCATGGCTGCGCGGCGTGCGTGCGCAACATCGCAATCTGCTCGCGCCAGCGCGCCATCACCTTCTCGCGCTCGTGCAGGCGGAATGTCACCCCGCTCAGCACCTCGGCATATTTCGCGCGATGCACCTCCACGCGCTCGATGCTCAGGCGAAACACGCTGAGGTCGAGCGCTGTCTGATGCTCCGCAATCAGGCTTGCCTGCGCGCGTATCTCCAGCACCGCGCCGTCGTGCACCAGCGTCAGCGTGAGGCGCGCTTCGCGCAGCATGTTCTGTGCGGTGTTCGAGCGCGGCCACATCGCCACGAGCAGGGTCCGCGCGTCGAGCGCCAGCACTTCCCCTACGCTCAGTTGCGCACCGTGCGGCCAGCCATCGGCGCTCACGGTCGAAAGGCGGAAAGCTTCGTCCGCGCGGGCCTCGAGGTGCCCGCCGTCCAGCGCGCTCACGAGTTCGGGCGGCAACTCGCGCGCGTCATGCTGCAGGTCCGCGTGCTTGCGCTCCGGCGCGGAGTCGTGGGTTTCATCTCGATGCATCGATCGGGGTCTCCGAGGGGGAAAACGGGTTTCAGGCGCCACGCCAATCTACCCCATCACGTACGACGATGGAATCGCCGCAAAGGCTGCTGTCACACTGTACGCGCCGACATTTTCTCGGCATATACTCGGCATCTCCCCCAACCCACCGCGCCATTGCTACGACTATGAAACGTGTGACCGTCCGGCAATCGCCGGTGCATGGCAAAGGTGTATTCGCACTGCTTCCATTGCACGCCGGGGAGCGCATCTTCGAATACAAGGGCATGGTGACCACATGGCGCGAGGCGGCGCGCTGGAATGCGCGCCGCAGCGACTCCAGCCACACCTTCCTGTTCGGCCTGTCCGACGGACGCGTGATCGACGGCGGGCGCGGCGGCAACGGCGCGCGCTGGCTCAATCACGCGTGCGCCGCGAACTGCGAGGCAGTCGAAGGAAACGGGCGCGTGTTCATCGAGGCGATCCGCGATATCGCGCCCGGCGAGGAACTCTTCATCGACTACGCGCTCGAGATCGAGCAGCCCGACGACGACGCGCAACGAGACTATGCCTGCCGCTGCGGCGCCCCGCTCTGCCGCGGCACCATGCTGGGCGCATTGGCCTCGGGTGCACTCGCTCTGGCGGTGTGAACGCGCCAGTGTGAAGCAACGATTCACCCGCGCGACTTAATCAGGAATCCGGATTAATCGCGCAGTTTCCGCCATCGCCGGGGAGTCGTCGAGATCGGCTTGTGAACCGCATGCCGCGCATCGCGGGATGGCTCATGCCGCGCTTTGCTTGAGCCTCGCGTACACGAACTGCCCGAAATACCACGCGAGATCCGAGTGGCTGAGAATATTCGCGTCCGACAACGCGCCGGCTTCGAGCTTCAGGCGGCGCAGCATGAGCTTGCCAGCTTGCGACACGATGTACAGGCGCACGAGCTCCTTGCGGGTCTTCTCGTCGGCGGCTTCGAAGTGCTCGCGCCCGCGCTGGACTTCGTCGTTGCGGCGCGCGCGCGCTTCTTCGTCGCGCGCGGCGATGCTCTGCTTCACGGCGCTGCCGGCCGCGGCTTTCGCAGTTTCCGCCGCACTCTCGGCCGCGGCCCGCTCGCTCTGGATCGCCACCATCTTGCGCTCGGCCTCCGACACCTGCCAGTTGTGGCTCAGCGCCTTCATCAGGTAGCCGGCCGGGCTCTTGGTGACCTTGCCCTGGTGGAGGCGAAAGCGCGTGTACTCGATGGCCTGCTGGATGCGCTCGTCGGTCCAGCTCATGCGATGCTCGGCGATCACATCGAACTGCTTGTTGCTCAGGCCGAACTCCTCCTTCAGCGTGAGCAGCAGGTCGTGGGCATCGGGCTGACGGCTCAGCATGGCCGCAACGGTGTCCTTACGCTTCAGCCGGAAGCGGATCTTGTTGATCTTGCGCGAGGTTTCGGAGTCGGCCCGGGTTTCGTAGCTCAGGTCGATGTCCGAGAGCTCGTTGATCTGGCGCACCGCTGGATCGAGATACTTCGGCCGGAAGTGCTTGAACTCCGAGGCGCTCGATCCGAGCTTGCCCGGCCAGCGGCGCATGACGTCGAGCTCGATCCAGTCGGTAAAACCCGCGCCCACGTACGGCAGCACGTAGTCGTAGATCGCCCGCGCAAAAGTCTGCGAAAACGCGGCGGTGATGCACAGGTTGAGCCAGTGATGCTTGTCCGGGCCGGTAATGTGACGCAGCATCAGCGGCGGGATGCGAAACTGGATGCGCCCCTTGCCGATCTTGACGCTGCCCATCAGCTGCTCGGAAATCCACTGGTCGTCTTCACTGGGCGCGCGGTCGGGTGGCGTGTCCGTCACCTCGATGAGCACGCGCTGCGCCTCCTTGATCACGCTCTGGAGATGGCGCACGTTGCGGCTCTCGTAGCGCATGAGCCACTTGAAGTAGTTCAGGTCGACGTCGTAGATCTCGCGCGGCAGCGGTTCCTGGGCCGCGATGAAGTAGGCGGCATCGATAAAACGCCGCGACGACAGGCCGAGCCCGTTGATCGCAACGAAAACGTTGTTGCGCTGAAAGCCAATCTCCCTCGTGCTCTCATTGATGGGCTGGCCGGACATTTCCTCGAACAACCCGAGCGACATCTGCTGGGTGGTCGTCCTGCGTGCGCGGTCCTCCGACATTCGCGTGCTCTCCGTCGATATTGGCCGCGACTCTATCACTCCGCGAACACAAGTCAACACAATAAACGTTACCTCAAACAGCACGCGCTAAAGGGTCGGCACAAAAAACGTGCCGAACTGCACATAGACCTCTCCATCCCCAGCACAAAAAACATCACCTCCGCGCACATAAATCGATGCCTTCAGCACATAGACCGGTGCTTTTCAGCCTCAAGTCTTTGATGGCAAAGGATTTGGATGCTTGCGTTAGTGGGTTAGTGGGTTTTCTTTGTTTAAGTAAACAAACCAACCGCAGCCAGCAAAGACGCTTCGCGCGAAAAATTACGCAACTTGGCTAACGATACGCGGGCGTATTTCTAGTGAAAAAGCGCCCAGAACCGCAGTGCAGATGGGAATTCGAGCGGGAATCTTTGAGAATTTGTTGCTCCATCGGGCGATCAGGCGGTGCGTGGCCGCGATCAGAGGCACCGTTTTATGTGCATGCGTTCGCGTGGGTGGTAACGGTTTGTGTGCAACCCGTCAGACGACCACGATCGACGCCGGATTGCATCCTTCCGATGCCCTCCCCGGTAACGTTTTTTGTGCGGACAGGGGCGGCAGAGCGAAGGTTGAGGTTTTTGTGCAAGGCGGTGACCTTCGAAGAGGTAACGTTTAATGTGCACGAACTTGCGAGGAGCCCTCCGGGACACGAACGCGGGTTTGACGCGAAGGCGGGTAACGGTTTTTGTGCTGATTTCGGGGGCTTGTGTGCTCCCCCTCTTCTCGTGGCGACGGTTACTGCTGTTTTGCGCTGGCTTTCCGCGGGATTTTCGTCTGCGACACTGCACGACGGTCACGTTTTTTGTGCAGATCTGCGCTTTCGAGATTGCTGGCGCGGCGAGTGTCGAATTGGGTAACGGTTTTTGTGCCCATTCTCAGCGCGTGAATGGGCGAACCTCGTATGCGTGCACAAAATCCGTTACTGGGAAACACGTGTCGGCCACGCCGTTTCGCAGATTTTCGAAAGTGCACAAAAATCGTGACCTCTGACGATTTCGTCTGCTTATAGGAACGTCGGCATAACGCTGCGAAACAGGGGTGGGCGGCGATCTCCATCAGAATTGCAGAGAATTCCGATCGGGTCGTGCTCAAAAAATAGGCAAACCGTCGGAAATGCCCTTAAATGGCGCGTAGACGGGTTGGTGGTCCGGTGAAGGTCTGAGGCTGGACCGAGGGCTTCGAGCCCGCTATAGCGCAAATAAAAAGGTCGATTTTTTTGAAAATCGACCTTAATCAGTGTGTTTCGATACGCTTTTCCTGTATTCTACGCTTTATCCAAATTCTGATAAAAAGCGTATTAATGGCAAAGACTATCGAATTTCCATCGATTGATCGGCGCGTCGACCTTTCCGCGGTCACGCAGTTTGCTGAGGAAGCCGGTCAACTGTCAGAAGAACTTCGGGAAATGATGCTGGCGCCGAAGCCGCGAAAGATGGCGCCCACATTCACGTCCGCGCAAGTTGCCGAACTGTGCGGCATCGACCGCATCAAGCTCAACAATCTGCTCGCAACACGCGAGGGGCTGCCGCAAGGCGAGGCTCAGGGTTCGGGGCGTAGCCGGGTGTTTACCTTGCCTGAAGCGCGCACCTGGGTCCAGCAGGTTTCGGATATTTATCAGACACCGCTTCATACCGGCGTGCGAGACGCCGACGGTAAGGTCATTCTGGTCGCCAACTTCAAGGGCGGTTCCACCAAGACCACAACGACGATGTGCCTCGCCCAGGGCCTTACGTTGCGCGGCCGGCGCGTGCTGCTTATCGACCTCGACCCGCAGGCATCGCTCACCGAGCTTTGCGGCCTCTATGCGGAAAAGGAAGTTACGGAGGACAGCACTGTCCTGCCGTTCATTTACGATCCGCAGATGGAAGGCGGCCTGCTGAACTTCGTGCAACCGACATATTGGGACGGGCTCGACGTCATTCCGGCGCACCCCACGCTGTTCTCGGCGGAGTTCCATATTCCGGGCACCGTCATCAAGAATCCCGGCTTCAAGTTCTGGGACTTGCTACGTCAGGGCATTGAGTCGCTGCGTCAGCACTACGACTACATCATCCTGGATACCGCGCCGTCGCTGTCCTATCTCACCATCAACGCGCTGATGGCCGCCGACGCCATGGTCATGCCGCTGGTTCCGGAGAGCCTCGATTTCATCAGTTCGGTGTCGTTCTGGAGTCTCTTCTCCGATCTCGCGCACACGATCATGGAGCGCGGCGACGAAAAAACCTACGACTTCGTTTCGGTGCTGCTGTCGAAAGTGGATTACGGCAGGACGTCGTCGGCGCCGGTGGTTCGTTCCTGGGTGCAGCGCACCTACAAGGATTGGGTCAGCGCGGTGGAAGTGCCGGCGAGTTCGGCCATGAGTAACGGTGCCCTGGCGATGGCCACCGTGTTCGACATCAGCAAGGGAGATCTCGCGGACAAGACCGTCGCGCGCGTCCGGCAACCACTCACTGATTACGTGCGCTGGATCGATGATCTATATGTAGAGCAATGGAGGGCCGGGAAATGAGCTCGTTTCGCGACAAAATGGCGGCCAAGACCGCCGAGCTCGGTTCTGCCTCGGAGCGTCAGGCGACCGAGCGGCCTGTGCCGTCCGCACCGGAGCCACGCCGCAGCAGCGCGTTCAAGACGGGGCCGGGAATGCTGGGCGCGCTGGCAGTAGCCCAGCAGCGTATCCAGGAACTCGAAAACACGAGCGACAAGCTCATGCTTCCCGTCAGTGCGATTCAGCCCAACCCGTGGCAGCCGCGCAAGATTTTCAGCGATGAAGGGCTTGCATCGCTGGCCGAATCGATTCGCGAAGTGGGGCTGGTGGAGCCGGTTGTCGTGCGGCGCGCCGACAACGGCTATCAGTTGATTGCCGGCGAGCGACGCCTGCGCGCGCACGTTTTGCTGCACGAGGAAGAGATTCGTGCATCGGTGATCGAATGCTCGGACCAGGACATGGCCGTGCTCGCGTTGGTCGAGAACGTGGGACGTGAAGATCTGACCGACTACGAAATTGGCCAGTCGCTTCGCCGCGCTGAAAGGGAATTCCCGACGCGCACGCGGATGGCGGAGGCTCTCGGCATGTCGCGCAAGGGCCTGTATCGATTCCTCGCGTTCGAGAAACTTCCCGATTTCATTCGCCGTGACCTCGATCTGAATCCTCGCTTGCTTGGCGGATCTGCGGCAGACGAAATCGTTTCAGCGCTCAAGAAGCACGGCGCACAAGGGCTGAAGGCGGCGCGTGAGCTTTGGCCGGCAGTTGTGGCCGGGACGCTTGATCAAGGGAAACTGGCTGCAGCCATTGGTGCGCAGTCGGATCGTGGCGAGAGCGAGCAGAGCGTTTCGGAGCGAAGTATCGAGAAGATATTCTCAGGCAAGAGCCACGCAGGCAGCATCACGAAGGATACGAATAGCTTCACCGTGAAGCTGAAAACCGGTGTGCTTTCGGATGCGCAGGAGACGCAGATTCGCGAACTTATCAGCCAGTTGTTCAACGTGAAGCCCGGCTGAGTGTGATTCCAGATTGTCGGATGGTTGGTAAAGGCCCGCGCAAGCGGGCTTTTTTATGCGCTGGCTCCCGGTGTGTCGAGTCGACACAACGAGCTTTGGCTGTGGGGGCAAGCACGGCGGGCGGACATCTGTGTCGACTCGACACAGATGTTTGTGAAAGCGCGCGCACGTTCTGGTGACAGACTTTCGAGGGCCGCAGAACGATCGCGGACGGCGCCCGCGTGGCGGCGTCTCCATGATGTTGTGTCGGCGATGGCGAATTTGTGTCGAGTCGACACACGATGCTCCTGGTTCGGGTGAGTGATTCTGTTGCGTATCGCTGCGGACATTGAGTCGATAACAGCAGCAGGCGATGGTCGAAGATCCACACAGCAGAGAGTGGAAGCCTGGCAAGTCGACCCGCTGAGATCCGACGCATTCGCGAATACCAGACGCGCACTAGAATTCCATTGCCCTGTGTGTGTCGACCCGACACACACAGGGCAATGGCCGGTTCGAATGTTATTTGGGTGCTCGATATGCGGAACTCAGCAGCGAGCATGGCCAATTCAACGGGGGCCGTTCGGATCCCGCTGCGCTGCCTAGGTACGGCCTTTCTCCTGAAAAGAACGATCGGTGTGTCGACTCGACACACCAGCCACTGACGTCGGCGCGCATAATCCAGTGCGCCCGAACACCCATGTTGCCCGACGTATCAAGCAATATTGCTACGACTTCGTGTGCAGGAAGTGTGTCGACTCGACACACTGTCCATGACGGAATCCGTTTTCTGCCTTCTTGGCAATAACGGCGGCTACATGAGCGAAACGCCCGGCGTGAAGAGACACGATATCCGAAACCGGTTGCGAGCAACCCCACGAGACGGCACGAGTTACTTCACCCGCGAACGTGTGTCGACTCGACACACGTTCGTAAGCAGACGCAATGTTCTGCTCGCCGAGTAGTGATCTCGCACCGCCAAATCGTGACGGCAGCGAGACGTCTGGTGCCGTCGCTGGTCTAACCCGAGGCCGGCGGGCGTAGTGATCGTTCCGAAGATGAACTGTCAGCGGAAGGAGCGAGGATTACCTGCTCGATCGTGAACAGGCGTACGCGCATTCGGGAGGCAGTCAACCGAAGCTTCATCGGAGAGCGGATCCAGTGTCACGCGGGAGAGCGTGTGAGGGCGTAGGCCAATTCTTTAAGTAGAGAGCGTCATGCCGGGCGACGCTCCCCCCGGTTTGCCGGAACCAAGGTTTAGTCGCCCCGCCCCGGCAGCAATCATGAAACGCAACTAACAATCAAAAATTGCTGCGTGACTTGATGGGTGAAGCAACATCCTCAAAATCATGAAATTGAATTTCGCAAGTCGGCGTGAAGCGCAAATCGATGCGAGCTCGAACCCACAATCGGCTGCTACTGAGATTTGAAAACAAAAGCGCGTCGGTCACGCAAATGATCAGGCGTCGCCCCACTCGAACAGAAGAAGGAAGCGTTCGCAGGCGAATCTATAAGCGTCTCTCATTTCAGGGTGCGGTGGAAAAGCCTTCTCTACTTCCGCAAACCTGCCCTTGCCGTTCCGTGAAACATTCGCCGAAATTCGAGTAAGTCCATGAAACCCATATAACACGGGGATTTCAGGGCATTGGAAGCGCCCGCGACCTCCAATGTTTCACGGCCAGATGCGTTTTCGGACCCCAAAAGAACGCACCGCAACGTATTCACATGACAAACGCTGAAAATTTACCTTGCTCCGTATCTTCTAATACGTGTTTTGTAATAATCAAAACGTTGGCGCAGGCGCATGAAGCTCTACAGCCTTATCCAGCAAGCTCCCGCGCCTTAACGGCATCGCTGGCCAAAGCGAAATTCCCTGCACCGAGGTGATGGATCGTATGCAGGTCGCGGTTGCTGCTATCGAACATCCAGCGGCCATGGTCGAACACGCGTGAGTCGGCCGCAGCCGATACTACTTCGCAAAAACACGTGTCATAGGCGTCCTCGGTGTGTCGCTCGGGAATGAGCCGGCATTCCATCCACGCGGCGCAGCCCGCTTCGAGCAGCGGTACGCCGAGCGCCGGGCCTCGAACGGCCTCTATGCCGAAGCGCTGGAATTTGTCTGCATCACGTCCGCTGACGCTGCCGACCGCAAAGGTCAAATCCATCGCAGCCGCGCCCGGCACGCAGATGCCGAAGCTTCCGCTCGCATGAATCAGTTCGCGCGTGAACGTCTTCTTGTCGATCACGATCGCAATGCGTGGCGGCGTGAATTCCACTGGCATCGACCACGCGGCGGCCATCACGTTGCGACGCGCGCCATCCGCGCTCGTGACGAGCACGGTGGGGCCGTGATTGATGAGGCGGCTCGCGTGTTCGAGCGCAACGGGTTTGAAGCGGGAGAGGGCGTCCATCGTGTAGTCGGTCCGAGTCGTGTCGAAGTCCGACGGACTGTACATCAGATGAAAAAACTCTGCGGACAGCGCTTGTCGTTCGCGTGCAACCGTATCGCTAGCCAATTTCCTCGCGCGGGGTCGCGGCGAGATACTTGGGCACGAGACTGTTCGCATAGCTGCGCGATTGCATTTCGGCGAGCCGGCTCGTGGTGCGGGAAACATCGTGCGCGCCATCGAGGCCAGCGAGCGCCGCACGAATTGGCTGATCCGAGGTGATGAACAGCGCATGCTTGCGGTCGTAAAAAATATCGACGAGCCACACGAAGCGCTGCAGCACATCGCGGCGCTTGAGCATCTCCGTCTCCAGACGATCGACGATCATGCCGCCCCAGCGCTCGGCAAGCGCCAGGTAGTCGAGGTGCGAGCGGGGCGCGCCGCACAGCGCATCGAAGTCGACCCACACCAGTTGTTTGCCCGCCGCCGTGACGGGCAGCAATCGTCCTGCCACTTCCACGGTTGTCGGATGCACGGCCGCTTGCGCTTCGTACCCGCTAAAAATTTTCCATAGCGGTTCGCGTGTGCCATCTAGCGGTGCGAAAAAACGCTGCTCGATCGGTGCAGCGCCGCCTTCATCGCTTTGTTCGCGATAGTCGCGCTCGCCGTCGAACGCGACGATGTCGAAATACTGCTCGATTCGTTCGATCGTGGGTTCGAAGCGTTCGTGAAACTCGGGGTCCGGCAGCAGGCTGCGCGGGCTGTAGTTCGACGTCAGCACGATGCGCGTGCCGCATGCGAGCACCGTCTCCAGGAAACGGCCCATCAGGAACGCATCGGCGATATCGTGCACATGGAATTCGTCGAAATAGAGCAGTTCGATGTCCTTCAGCCATGCACGCGAGACGTCGCCGAGTCGATCGTCACTTTTGGGCGCCTGCACGAGCAGACGGTTCACATCGCGAATGAACTGATGGAAATGGAGGCGCCGCTTCGTGCATGTGGCAAGCGCGTAGACGGTGTCGACGATCAAGCTCTTGCCGCGACCGGGCAGACCGTGACAATAGACGCCCCGATACGGCAACCGGTCAGCATGCGCGCGTCCATCGTCGAGCAGCGCGCACAGTGCGTCAATCGCCTGTTGCTGGCTTTCATCCGCGACGATGCCTTTTTGGGCGAGCGCATTGGCAATGGAGGACGGGTCGATCATGCGAGAACTATGGTTCGGATAACGAAAAAACGGTCGATGGCGTGCCACGTATTCTGCCGTACACGGGGCGCTGGCGCACATCGCGAGATGTCACCGTCGCGTACCGCCCCAAAGGCGCCGCGAGAAGTCTTCGATCTCGCCACTGAGGCGCCGCTTCTGCATGGTGCGAGTCCAGCTCGCCGATAGCCCAGCGGCGCTCAGCAGCCGCAAACACTGTTCATCGCTAAACGGTGAACGCCAGGCGATGGAGGCGGCGTCGCGCAAGGAAACGTTGCTGACGCGCGAGGCAAGCTCAAGCGGTGCATTGGGGCCGACGCGCCCCGCAGCGATCACGCGGTAGAGCCAGCCCACACGTGCGGCGTGCTGCATGCGCAGCGAGAGATCTTCGATGTCGAGGTGAAAATTGACCTTGAAGCACGGCGAGCGCGGCTGCGTGACCTGAATCAGCGCATCGCCCCAGCGAAAAATATCGCCTATAAAGACGTTTTCTTCGGTCAGCCCATCGGTAGAGAGGTTTTCCCCAAAGGCCGGCGCGGAAAATCGCCCGGCCTGCGCGGGAAACTCACGCGCCCAGTGAGCATAGTGCTCGCGCGGATAGTGGCACAGCGCGCGATCGGGGCCGCCGTGAATCCCCTGTTCTGCCTGCTCGTCCCCTTCAAGGCCGTATTCGGTCAACATCAGCGTGCCGCTTACTGCGCGCTTGGCGATCGCGCTCGGGCGGCTGCCGGGGTAATCGCGAATCGCGCCGGTAAAGACCGCTACGGGATAGTTCATGTGCGACTCCATCTGCGTGAGCCCACATGCTCCGCGTTTTGGCTTTGCCGTGCAATTCGAAATCGCGAGGAGCAGGCATTACGTGACGTTCGGCCGCGTGTGGTCGAACGCGCAGCCTTGCTAACGCTCCTCCTTCACCTCCCTCTCCAGCAAACTGAGCAGCACCCTGGCTGCCTCGCTCATCTGGCTCGCGGCGCGGTGCACGATGCCCACGTCGCGGTGAAACGTGTGGTGGCCGAGGTCAAGCGCGCGCACTTTGGCCGGCCAACGCTTATACGTGGCGGTCTGCGGGACGAGGGCCACGCCCACGCCGTTCTCCACCAGCTTGACGATGGCTTCCAGTTCGTCGAGTTCGCACGCGTCCTGCACGGGCAACTGCATGCGCCGCAGAAAACGGTCGACCTGCCTGCCGCCGAACGAAGCGCGGTCGTAGCGGATATAAGGCTGCGTGGCGATCAGCTCCATCCAGTCGGCGCCTTTCAAGCGACGCGGCACGATGAGCCGATAAGGCTCTTGCGCAAGCGGCGTCCAGCGCATATCGCTCTGGAGTGCGAACGGTGGGCGGATGAGCGCGGCCAGTTCGATTTCACCGGCATCGACGAGGTTGAGCAGCTCCATCGATACGCCCGGAATCACACGCGTGCTCGCACCGGGGCACTGCTTGCGGAATGCCGCAAGCGCGTCGGGCAGCAACGCACGCTGCACCGAGGCGATTGCGCCGATATTGACCCGCACGGCCACAGCAGGGTCCACGGTTACCGTGCTCAGATTGCCATAGAGCCGGATCACCTCCTGCGCCTGCACGAGAATCTGCTGGCCGCGCGCATTCAGCCGCGCGGTGCGTCCTTCGCGGTCGAACACCGCGAAACCGAGTTCGGCTTCGAGGCGTTGCATCTGCGCGCTCACGGCGGCCTGCGTGAGACCGATCCGGTTGCCGGCGGCGGCGAACGTCCCCTCGCGGGCAACGGCAATCAAGGTCTTCAGCTCGCGGATCATTCACAAATTCCATTTGTGGATGACGAAATTATATATTGATTTTATTTTTCAACGGCGCTGCCTATGATGACCCGATCCAAACGCTAAAACCTGCTGCATGCCAAGCATGGAGTCAAGCATGAGCCTTTCCCCGTTTCACCTGGCTATTCCTGTCTACGATCTTGCCGCCGCGCGCGACTTTTATGGCCGCGTGTTCGGCCTCGAAGAAGGCCGTTCGAGCGACCAGTGGGTCGATTTCGATTTTTTCGGCCATCAACTCGTGATTCACGAGCATCCGAAAACCGTTTCGCAGGAGAACGCGCATACGAATGCGGTCGACGGGCACGACGTGCCGGTGCCGCATTTCGGCGTGGTGCTGGAATGGGGGCAATGGGAAGCGCTCGCGCAGCGGCTGCGCGAGTTCGGCACGCAATTCGTGATCGAGCCGTATATCCGCTTTCAGGGGCAGGTGGGCGAGCAGGCCACCATGTTTCTGTTCGATCCGTGCGGCAACGCGCTCGAATTCAAGGCGTTCAAGGACATCGGGCAGCTATTTGCCAAATGAACCTCGGCGTTGCCGAGGTCAACCGTGCATCAGGCCAGCGTCAACCCTGCGCGATGAAGTTGCGCACGTGCGTATTGAAGAGGTCGGCGTGCGTGCCGTTCATGCCGTGCGTCGCGCCTTTCATCGTGATGCGTTGCGCGAAGTCGATCCACTCTTCGAGCGCCTCGACGTTGTTGCGGAACATCGCCGGGCTGCGCTGGCCGTCGATCAGCAGCGTGCGGCACTTGATATCCGCAGCGGGGCGGCGCTGGTAGGCGGGCAGCGGGTCGAGCAACTGCTTGGGCAGCGTCGTGGCGTTGGCGACGGCCATTTCGCGGAAGGCGTGCGGGCTCTTGCGCCAGGCGCCCGGCATGCTCACCGAATCCACGAACAATTCGAGCCCTTCTTCCAGATCGCCGCGCTCGATGAGATCGGCCGCGCGCGTACGCAGCGCATTGGTGGCGGGCGGGAGCACGTCCTCGTCGTCTTCGAGGCGGCGCAGCGGGCCGCCCGGGTCCGCGAGCACGAGCGTGCGCACGAGGCGCGGATAGCGGCGCGCGAGATGATACGCAATCGAGCCGCCACGCGAATGGCCCACCAGATGCACCGACTCGAGCCCCATCGCGACGATGAAGTCGGCCAGTTCGTGCAGATGGCTTTCCCAGCCGAATTCGCTCTGGATGCAGGCGTCGGCGGCGGGCCAGTAATGGCTGAGGCTCGGCGCGATGCAGCGGAAGTCGTCCGCGAGACCGTCCAGTTGCGGCGCCCAGTAGCGGTAGTCGCATAGCGAGCCGTGCACGAACAGCACCGGTTCACCTGTCCCCCGTTCAAGGTACGGCAGAACGATGCCCGAATCGAGCGTCGCGAACGACAGGTCGGGCGGAGCAAGCAGGGAGGGATCGATGCGTTGGTTCACGGAGAGCACTCCAGTCACGGAGATGACACTTTGCCGCATGCCGAGACTTAAGGGAAACGCAATAAATTGAACGTTGCGATCAGATTTTCTGATTGAAAAGCAAGTGAAAGAAAGCCTGGGCCGGGATGGTCGATTGTGAGGTGCTTGAAGAAACCAGTGCGGCTCAAGGAGCTCCTGGCCCACCTGCGTTGCTGCTTTGGGGGGCAACGCAGGGTACTCCTTACACTATTGTGTGAAGGCGCACTGCTGTCGGCTCGAAGCCGAACATGCGCTTGTGGGTGCGAGTCAAGTGAGCCGAGTCTGCAAATCCTGCCTCATGCGCGGCGTCGGTCCAGGACGCGCCGGTCATAGCCGCTTCGATGGCCAGGTTGATGCGCAGCCAGAGGAGGTACGCTCTGAACGAGCTGCCGGTCCCGGCAACGAACAGATGTCGAAAACGACTCTCCGAGAGTGCGATAGCTGAAGCCACTTCACTCAGCGAGAGTGAGTTCCGGATATTTGAGCGGATATATTCCAGCGCCCGGGTAAGGCGCGGGTCCAACTCCTCGGCCGGCTTGATCGCAGTCTCACACAGTTCTGCGACAGCCAACGTTGCGGCCTCAACCATGTCCTTTGCCAACTGGCTCGACTGTAACGCTTCGGACAGCAATCTGGCGGCGGCTCGGGCACCTGCGGCCGGAAGTTCGGCGACAGAATTCGAGCCATATCGTGCGGTGAGCGCACGCCCAGCGCGGGTTTCGGGTTCGATGAAGAGGTGGGCCAGGGATGCCGCGCCATCAATTTCGAACTGATGCGCGCATTTACCAGGGACGATGGCGCCTTCGTAAGCGGTCCAGGCCCCCTCGGCCTCCGTGCGAAAGCGAAAGCTGCCGCTCAGGGCGACGGCGAGCTGATGGGCATGGTGCTCGTGCCACTGCGTTCTGCCCTGGCCTTCTCCTATCCAGAGGCTGCCGCCTTGCCAGAAGTAGACGCGACCGGACCCGCGCGTCATGGCCGGTTTCAAGGAATCACTCCGCAGTTCGCTCACGACGCTGCCTCCTCAATTCAGCCGTTTCGTTCAAGTTCCTTCCGGGCAGGTCCTCAACAATACCGGCTTCCGACAGCTCATTGTAAAGGACTCAGTCATGCTCAAGTTCTCCACTCCGGCAGCACTGGCGGCAGTCGTCGTTTCGCTTCTTGTTGCCGCCTGCGGCACACCGCCGGCGAACCTCGACCTTTCGCTCCAGCATCCCAGCTTCCACGGCAAGTTCCTGGTCCGCATGGACCCGCCGGCGACGGGGCCGGCTATCAACCAGATGCACGTCTGGCAGGTTCGCGTGGAGACACCCGATGGAAAACCGGTGCCTCACGCCACGATTGGCTTTGACGGAGGCATGCCGCAGCACGGGCACGGATTCCCGACCAAGCCCCGTATTACGCGCGAGGTAGCACCTGGAGTCTATGCCCTCGAAGGCATGAAGTTCAGCATGACGGGCTGGTGGGACATGCGTCTGGCAATTGAGGCGGGCGGAGCCTCCGACGAAGCCGAATTCAACGTCATCGTCGATGATGCCGGGATTCGGCGCGTGGTGGCCCAGGACAAGGATTCCGCTTCATGAACCCGAAACGCAAATCGGGCTCGCGTCCCGCATCGCGCTCAAGTGTGAGCAGCAGGCTCCCGGGTGCATTTGCCGCGGTGTCCGTGGTCCTGACATCGTTAGCGCTGCTTCTTCTCGCCTTCGGGCGCGCTGACGGTGCTACCGACAGCCTCGTCTGGTCGAAGGAGGAACGTGCTGTGCTGGCATCGATGCGACTGAGCACGCTCCCTGCGCCGCCGCCCGACCCGTCGAACGCTGTGGCGGACAAGCCGGACGCTGTTGCACTCGGCAAGCGGCTTTTCATGGATGTACGCCTGTCTCGCAACGGTGCGGTCTCGTGCGCCAGCTGCCATGCGCCTGACCATCAGTTTCAGGACGGATTGCCTGTCGGAAAGGGCATTGGCCTTGGTAAGCGCCGCACCATGCCTGTCGCCGCGTCGGCGTACAGCCCGTTCTTCTTCTGGGACGGGCGCAAGGACAGCCAGTGGTCTCAGGCGTTGGGTCCGATGGAGGATGCTGTCGAGCACGGAGGCAACCGCGTTCAGTTCGCGCATGTCGTGCAAACGCACTACCAGCGCGAGTACGAGTCGTTGTTTGGCATCCTCCCGAACGTGCAGGGGTTGCCGGCCAACGCCAGCCCGCTCGGAAGCGCCGACGAGAAACAGGCCTGGGCCCGGATGACGAGCGAACAGCGCGACGCCGTCAACCGGGTCTTCGCCAACCTCGGCAAGGCCATTGCAGCCTACGAGCGGACAATGACCTACGGCGAATCCCGGTTCGACCGGTATGTCGATGCGGTTCTCGCGGATGACCGCACGGGCGAGCAAACGCTTTCAACCCAGGAGGTCAGGGGGCTACACCTCTTCATCGGCAAGGCGCAATGCGCGACGTGCCACAACGGGCCGCTCCTGAGCGACCAGGCATTCCACAACACGGGTGTTCCGGCCAGAGACCCAGCGCACCCGGATCCTGGCCGTGCGCCCGCCACAACTAGGGCTAGATCGGACGAATTCAACTGCCTGGGCCGCTACAGCGATGCGCCGCCACAAGGCTGCCAGGAGCTGAATTTCATGGCGACCGATGACCCCGGCATGGAAGGCGCGTTCAAGACCCCGAGCTTGCGTAACGTGGCGCTGCGTGCTCCGTACATGCATGCGGGCCAGTTCGCGAGCCTTGATGCGGTAGTGCAGCACTACGTGCGTTCGCCGGCAGCGGTAGTCGGACATTCCGAGCTGGCTCGGAGTGATTCGGAGCACACCGTCCGCAGACCCATCCGCTTGACGGAGGCGGAAATGCAGGACGTGGTCGCGTTCCTGAAAACGCTGTCCGGGCCTGTCGTGGAGCGCGCCACTCGTTAGTCCGAAAGAGAAAGCCTTATTTTTCCGGGAGCAGCGGGCCGCGGCGTGACGCTGGTAGACTCCGGCCGGCATTTTGTACCCATTCACCGGAGTTCATTCATGCACCGAAACCTGCTTCGCACCTGTATTGGCGCTGCCATGTGTCTGCTCGGCGCTTGCAGTGCCGCGAGTTCCACTAGCTCGTCGAATGCGGTCGGCGCAGGTCGCGACGCACACGGATGCATCGGATCCGCAGGCTATTCGTGGTGCGAGTACACGCAGCGCTGCGAACGCCCCTGGGAACTCGCAAAACAGAAAGGCTTTGCCACATCCGAGGCGAACTTCGCGCAGTACTGCTCCACTGGAGCGGTCAGGTAAACAGCGAACCGGCCCCGCAGGGCCGGTTTCTCCAATACGAAAGCTTCTGATTGTTATTCAGGACATCGTCTCATCTGTGTCTTTCAGATGAAAGGCGGCGCGATGGACCTCCTTCGTGATCCATCGCGTAGCCCGCGAGCGTCAGGTCTGAAAGTCAGGCCTTCTTGACGTAGGAGTTACACCACCCCTTCGCATACACCAGCTTGCCGCCATACGCGAGGCAGGGTCCGGTCGCTGCGCCGGCCTTGCCCTGATACAGCTGACAAGAGACACAGGTCTGCCCGACCTGATACTTGGGGAATTTCGCTTTGTCGACTTTGGTGGCGTCTTCCTTGTAACCGAGAGCCTGCGCAGTGGGGTCGCTTTCGGAAAGCAGCGGGGCGTCTGCGCGCGACTCGGTGGAAAGTACCGTGGTCGACGCGACAGAGGCGGCAATGATCATGAAGCGCCGGCGAGAGACTGGCATGACATGGACTCCTGTATGTGAGGGGATCCAACGGGAGCCGGCGAATCACCAGGCGCATGTCAGGCATGGCTCCGGGTCCGCACTTCGAGTGTCTCCCGTCGTGCATCGACTTCGACAACACTGGTGCGGGAATCAATGTATCACGGCGTGACATATGAATGCACGCCGTGTGTGAGCGCCGGGTCAGCCGTGGGCTTGCGCCTCTCGCAAGCTGGCAAGCGATTCGCGCTGATTGCCTTCGGCGTCGAAGTTGCCCGCGTCGAGCCACGCTTCGAACCCGCGCTTCACAACGGGCCAGTCCTTGTCGATGATGGCGTACCACGCGGTGTCGCGGCTGCGCCCCTTGTAAACAATGGCCTGCCTGAAGATGCCTTCGAACTGGAACCCCAAGCGCAGCGCGGTCTGGCGCGACGGCGCATTGAGGCTGTCGCATTTCCACTCGTAGCGGCGGTAGCCCAATTCGTCGAATGCGTATCGCATCAGAAGATACTGTGCCTCGGTGGAGAGCGCCGTGCGCTTGAGCCGCGGGGAGAACGTGACGTTGCCGACTTCGATCACGCCATTCGCCGGATCGATGCGCATGAGCGAGAGCGTGCCCACGGCCTTGCCGCTCGCGCGATCGACGATTGCGTAATGCAGCGGATCGGCGGAGGCCGCCGCGCCCGCGAAGTACGAGCGATACGACGCGAGATCGGTGAACGGGCCGATCGTCAGGTAGGTCCAGTCGCGCCCGTCCGTGGCCTGGCTGTATGCGTGGAAAAGGTCGGCGGCGTGCCGTTCGACGTCGATGGGCTCGAGGCGGCAGCGCGTGCCCTCGATGCTCACGCGCGCGGGCCGCTCGCGCACCGTCCAGCCGGAAAGGGCAACGCCTATGGGTTGTTCGTACTCGTTCGTTCTCGTTGCCATGCCTGACATGCTCCGTTTGCGCGACACCATTGATCGGGAATGAACACTAAAGTACCGCGCCCGTGGCCCCCTGCAAAGATCCACGGAGCGTGTCTCCGTTGGGGCCACATGGCTGCAGTGCGCATGCCGCAGGAAATTTCGAGCGATGTGTAACCCGTTGCGCGTCGCCGGCGAATTAGCCTGAACGGACCCGCAGGCGAGAGGTGCAAGCGGGCAGGTTCATTGGCGGAGAACGAAAGCGTGAGCTGGGCGGACACAGCGGCGGGATGGATGCAGGCCGATGAGCGTGACGTGCGAGGCAAGCAAGGGCCGCATGGCATGCGCCGTGCGGCCCGCGCTATTGCGGCGGCGGACGGCATGGGCTACGCTCTGTCGACCGCGCCCGTGCTGGACGGCGGCAACCTTGGCGCCGCCGCGTGCAAGCCTGCTGCAAGCGTCATAGCGGGTGCGGAGCTTGGCGCGCGCGCGCCATCCCTTCGGCCGGAGCACACAGGGCGCCCTTTGCATCCCGCGGAAATCCGTCTCAAAGCACTGTTCGTCGACGGTCTCGAAGGCGACGCCGACGCCTACCGCCTTTTCCTCCAGGAACTCACGCGGCATTTGCGCGGCTTTCTGCGCCGCCGCATTCCGCAATTGCACGAGGACGTGGAAGACCTCGTGCAGGAGATTTTGCTCGCGGTGCACAACGCGCGTCACACGTGGCGTTCCGATGAACCGCTGACCGCCTGGGTGCACGCCATCGCCCGCTATAAACTGATGGATTTTTTTCGCTCGCGCTCGCGCCGCGAATCGCTGAACGACCCTCTCGATGACCATACCGACCTGTTCGCCACCGCCGACGACGAACCGGCGCAGGCGCGCCGCGACATCGGCAAGCTGCTCGACCAGTTGCCGGACAAGCAGCGCCTGCCCATCGTTCACGTGAAGCTCGAAGGACGTTCGGTGGTGGAAGCCGCACAGCTCACGGGGCTGTCGGAGTCGGCCGTGAAGGTGGGCATCCACCGTGGCCTGAAGGCGCTCGCCGCGCGTATCCGGGGGGCGCAATGAAAACCGACGACCTGATCAATCTGCTTTCCACGGGCGTCGCGCGCGTGGATCGCAAGGCGGTCCTGCGCCGCTTCGCGCGCGCGCTGCCGCTTGGGCTGGCCGGATCGCTCGCGATCGTCATGATGGTGTTCGGTGTGCGGCCCGACCTCATGAGCGTGGCGCAAACGCCGATCTTCTGGGCCAAGCTCGCCTTCCCGCTTGCCGTGACGCTCACTGCCGCGCTGGTCGTGAGCCGGCTGGGACGCCCGGGCGTGCGCGGCGGCTACGCGTGGGCGCTGGTGGCCGCGCCCTTCGTTTGCGTGTGGCTGGCGGGGTGGCTCACGCTGGGCGCCGCCGCGCCAGCCGAGCGCGTGCCGCTCATGCTCGGCACGTCGTGGCGCACGTGCCCGTTCAACATCCTGCTGCTTTCGGTGCCCACCTTCGCGGCGGTGTTCTGGGCCGCGCGGGGCCTCGCGCCCACGCGCCCGCGCCTCGCCGGCGCCGCTGCGGGCCTCTTTGCAAGCGGGCTGGCCACCATTGCCTATTGCGTGCACTGCCCGGAAATGAGCCCGGCGTTCTGGAGCATCTGGTACGCGATCGGCATGCTGTTGCCTGCTGCGCTGGGAGCGTGGCTCGGGCCGCGGCTGTTGCGCTGGTAAGTTGGCCGCGCTGCTGACAGGCCGGCGCTCGCGTGGCCCAGCCCGAAGCAAGGGACGAGCCACGCCCGCAATGCTCAGCGCCCCTCGATACCGCCCGAGACCGCTGCGTTGCTTCGCAGTTCCTGTGCATCGCCGGTTTCAGGCTTGATGTCTTCGAGCGCGGCGCGGCTCGTTTCCACGCGCAGCACGAGAATGGCCGCGCACAGCACCGCAAGAACGCCGCTCACCATGGCGATCACGCCCGACACGCCGAATCGCTCGTACAGCAGCAACGCGAGCCACGGCGTGACGATCGACGAGGCGCGCCCGACCGTTCCGGCCACGCCCGTGCCGCGCAGCCGCACCTCGGTGGGGAACAGCTCGGGAATGTAGCCGAACAGGCCCAGCGTGCAGATCGTGTAGATCGCGCTCACGAGGCAGAAGCCCACGAACATGATGGCGGCGGGGTCGCGCAGCGTCACGTAGACCCAGCCGAGCGCGACGCTCACGACCGAGGAGATCAGGATGCCGCGCGCGCGGCCCACGCGATCGGCGATCAGATAGCCGATCAGGCCGCCCACGGGCGAGCCCACCGACATCACGAACACGAAGCCGAGCGACTTGACGACCGAGAGCCCTTGCGCGACGAAAAACGTCGGCAGCCATGCGATAAATCCGTACAAGCCCACGTTCACGCCCACGGCCGTGAGCGCCGCCACGACCGTGCGGCTGCGCATGCCCTTCGCGAACAACACGCCGAGCGGCACCTTGCCCTTGTTCAGATCGACGGCGCGCTGCACGGGCGGCAATTCACCCACCTGCGCACTGACCTCGCGCTCGATCGCGGCAAGCGTGGCTTGCGCCTCGTCGAGCCGGCCGACCGATTCGAGCCAGCGCGGCGACTCGGGCATGCGGTGCCGCAGGAACCAGACGACGAGCGCGCCCACGCCGGCGAGCGCGAACATATAGCGCCAGCCAAGATGCGGAATGACCCAGTAGCCCGCCGCGAGCGCCGCGAACAGGCCGCTATTGGTGATGATGGCGAGCAACGATACCCACTTGCCGCGCGTGGCGGGCGGCACGAATTCGGCTAGCGTGCCCGCCGCGACGACGAGTTCCGCGCCCAGGCCCAGACCCATGATGAAGCGCAGCCCGATGAGCCATTCGATGTTGGGAGCAAAGCACGCGGCGATGGACGCGAGCCCGAACACGGCAAGGTTGAGCTGATACGAATAGCGTCGGCCGAGCCGGTCGCCGAGCCAGCCCGCAATGAACGCGCCGAGCATCATGCCGACGAACGTGGAGGACACGAACATCGCGCCGTGGTGAAGGTCGGTGAAACCCTCCTTGACCATGGCCGCAACGGAGCCATTGGCGAGATAGATGTCGAAGGCGTCGAGAAACGCGCCGCCGGCGATGAGACCGAGAATCTTCCAGTGGAAGCGGGAAATGGGCAGCCTGTCCAAACGCCCGGCGGCGTTGACCGGATGTTGCATGGTGTTGTCTCCTGAATGGATTCGCCGCGAAGTTGTTATTTTTTTGCGGCTTGCATATCGTCCAATAAATTCTGGACTACTACGGTATTAAGTGATTTTCGGCCGATCAGTGTCGATGAAGCCGCATGGCGAAATCAAACCGTACCGCTCTCTCGCAGCGTGCGAATGCGCGCTTCGTCGTAACCGAGTTCTTGCAGGATGGCGTCGGTGTGCTGGCCGAGCGCGGGCACGGGATCCATGCGCGGGTTATCGGTGCGCGTCGCGCCCGGCGGCAGCAGCGCGGGAATCTCGCCGGCCGGCGTGTCCACGCGCGTCCAGCGCTCGCGCGCGGCGAGCTGTGCGTGTTCCCAAACTGCGTGCATGTCGTTGATATGCGCGTTCGCGATCTTCGCTTCTTCCAGCCGCTCGATCACGTCGCCGGCCGTGAGCGCGCCAAACGCCGTTTCGATCAGCTTGGCCAGTTTCGCGCGATGCGTCACGCGGCGGCTGTTCGAGCAGAACCGCTCGTCCTCGGCCAGCGCCGGTTGGCGCAGGACCGTTTCGCAGAAGCTCTTCCATTCGCGCTCGTTTTGCAGGCCGAGCATGACGGACTTTCCGTCGCCGGCCTTGAACGGCCCGTACGGATAGATCGTTGCGTGCGCCGCGCCGTTGCGCTGCGGCGGCGTCTGGCCGTCGATCGCGTAGTAGAGCGGGTAGCCCATCCACTCGACCATGCATTCCAGCATCGACACGTCGATACGCCGGCCGCGCCCGGTCTTGCCGCGCTCGATGAGCGCCGCGAGGATGCTCGAATACGCATGCATGCCGGCCGAGATATCGGCGATCGAGCAGCCGGCCTTGGCCGGCTCGTCGGGCGAGCCGGTGATGCTGAGAAAGCCGGACTCGCTCTGGATCAGCAGGTCATAGGCTTTCTTGTCGCGATACGGGCCGTCGCTGCCGTAGCCGGAGATATCGCACACGATCAGGCGCGGGTAGCGCTCGCGCAGCGTCTCGTAGTCGAGCCCGAGGCGCTGCGTGGCGCCGGGCGCGAGATTCTGCACGAATACGTCGGCGTCGTCGAGCAGCGCGTGCACGATGGCGAGCGCCTCGGCGCGCTTCACGTCTAGCGTGAGGCTTTCTTTCGAGCGGTTGGTCCAGACGAAATGCGAAGCGAGGCCGTGCACGCGTTCGTCGTAGCCGCGCGCGAAGTCGCCCGCGCCAGGGCGCTCGACCTTGATGACGCGCGCGCCCAGATCCGCGAGCTGGCGGGTGCAGAAGGGCGCGGCGATCGCATGCTCGAACGTGACGACCTTGATGCCTTCGAGAGGGCGCATGAGAGTCTCCGTGGTGCAGTCACAAGCGATCAGAACGAACGCGGCAGGTCGAGAATATGTTCGGCCACGTACGAGAGAATCAGGTTCGTCGAGATCGGCGCGACCTGATAGAGACGCGTCTCGCGGAACTTGCGCTCCACGTCGTATTCGCAGGCGAAGCCGAAGCCGCCGTGGAATTGCAGGCAGGCGTTCGCAGCTTCCCACGACGCGTCCGCGGCGAGCAGCTTGGCCATGTTCGCCTGCGCGCCGCACGGCTCGTGCGCATCGAAGCGGCGCGCCGCCTCGAAGCGCATCAGGTTGGCAGCTTCCACGTTGACGAACGCGCGCGCGATGGGGAACTGCACGCCCTGGTTCTGGCCGATCGGGCGGCCGAATACCTGGCGATCCTTCACATATTGCGAGACCTTGTCGATGAACCAGTAGCCGTCGCCGATGCACTCGGCGGCAATCAGCGTGCGTTCGGCGTTCAGCCCGTCGAGAATGTATTTGAAACCCTTGCCTTCCTCGCCGATCAGGTTCTCGGCGGGGATCTCGAGGTTGTCGAAAAAGAGTTCGTTGGTTTCGTGATTGACCATGTTCAGGATCGGCTGCACGGTCAGCCCCTTGCCGATGGCTTCATGCAGATCGACCATGAAAATCGACATGCCGTCGCTTTTCTTCGTCACGTCCGAGAGCGGCGTGGTGCGCGCGAGCAGGATCATGAGGTCGGAGTGCTGCACGCGCGAGATCCACACCTTCTGACCGTTGATCACGTAGCGATCGCTTTTGCGCACGGCCGTGGTCTTGATCTTCGTGGTGTCGGTGCCGGTGGTGGGCTCGGTCACGCCCATCGATTGCAGGCGCAGCTCGCCGCTCGCGATCCTGGGCAGATACTGGCGCTTCTGCTCGTCCGAGCCGTGGCGCAGCAGCGTGCCCATGTTGTACATCTGGCCGTGGCAGGCGCCGGAGTTGCCGCCGCTGCGATTGATCTCCTCCATGATGACCGAGGCCTCGGTGAGGCCGAGGCCTGAGCCGCCGTATTCCTGCGGGATCAGCGCAGCGAGCCAGCCCGCTTTCGTGAGTGCGTCGACGAAGGCTTCGGGATAGCCGCGCTCCTCGTCGATCTTGCGGAAATACTCGGCCGGAAACTGGCCGCACAAATCGCGCACGGCTTCGCGGATATCCTGGTAGTGATCGGTGGCTTCTTTCATCGTTTGGATTCCTGCGTATATCAGGGTGGATTGCGTTCAGGCGAGCACAGCGAGCGCCGACATGGTCAGCGAGCCTTCGTGATCTTTAGCCCAGAGTTCGATGGACTGGCCGTCCGCTGCGCGGCGGCCGCATACGGTGAAGGCATGCCCGAGGAAGGTCGGGCGCACGGCCTTGTAGCGGTACTCGCGCACGACGGCATCGGGTGCGAAGCGCGCCACCGTGTCGAGCAGCAGTGTGGCGATCAGCGGCCCATGCACGACGAGGTCCGGGTAGCCCTCCACGTTGCGCGCGTAGTCGCGGTCGTAATGAATGCGATGGCCGTTGAAGGTGAGCGCCGAATAGCGGAACAGCAGCGCTTCGGTGGGGTGGATCTCGCGCTGCCAGTCGATGTGAACGTCGGTGTGAACGTCGGCGGGAACCGGCGCGGGCGCTGGCTGCGGCTGGCCTGGCTGCGCGCTCTCGCGATATACGATGTCCTGCTCTTCGCGGATCGTGCTGACGCCATCGGCAATGATTTCGTGCTCGACGGTGACGAACGCGAGACGCCCGCTGCGTCCCGCCTTGTGCTCGACGCGAATCACGCGCGATATGCGCTGCGCCTGCGCGCCGATCACGAGCGGCGCATTGAACGTCATGCGCCCGCCCGCCGCCATGCGCCGTGGCAGGCCGAGATCGGGAAGGAAGCCGCCCTTGTGCGGATGCCCGTCGGGGCCCAGCTCGGCTTGCGGCGCGGCGGACCAGAAATAGAGCCAGTGCCAGATGGGGGGAAGCGCGTCGCCCGGTCCCGGCGTGCGGCCGCTGTCGAGCGTGGCGGCCAGCGCGGCAGCGGGTGCGGGGGATATGAGGTCGGTGACCGTCTGAACCGGCTGTATGAGCGGTTCCGGCAGCGGATGGTTCATCGCCGTCTCCAGCGCTGGTTCGGCCAACGCATTGCTATAGAAAGGATGGGTCGACTGTAGGCGAATGTTCCGCGACGCGGAAATACGGATTGAATGTGCCGGTCATAAGCGTATCCTATGGCTCTCGCATCTCAAGGGCAGCAAGGGCCCAGGCTCATGGACGTTCGCCAGCTTCGTTACTTCGTGAACATCGTCGATTACGGCAGTCTCGGCAAAGCCGCGGAAAAGCTCTACGTGGCGCAGCCGTCGCTCAGCCAGCAGATCGCGAAGCTGGAAGACGATCTGGCCGTGCCGCTGCTCGTACGCAGCCCGCAGGGCGTGAAGCCTACTGCCGCGGGCCAGGCGCTGTACCGTCACGCACGCCTCGTGCTACATCAGATGGAGCAATTGCGCCAGGAAGTGCGCGAGGGCGTGGGCGCGGAATCGGGCACGGTCGCCATCGGCCTGCCCACGACCATGGCCTCGGTGCTGGCGATGCCGGTTTTCGAGCGCGTGCGCGAGCGCTACCCCGGCATTCGCCTGCAGTTCTTCGAGAGCATGAGCGGCTATCTGAACGAACTGCTCGCCAACGGCCGTCTCGATCTGGCCATTCTGTTTCGCGACACGGCTACGCCGGGCATCTCCGCGCTGCCGGTGCTCGATGAAGAGCTTTATGTGCTCGGCGAACCGGGGCTGCCCGCCCGGGCGCGCACGTGTGCGCTCGCGGCGCTCGCCGACGTGCCGCTGGTGGCGCCCGGCGTGGCCAACGGCCTGCGCCTGCTGCTCGAACGAATCTTCGCGCGCGAACAGGTGCCGTTGAATATCGTCGCGGATGTGGACTCGTTGCCCATGCTGCTCTCGGTCGCGCAGTCCGGCGCGGCGTGCACGATCCTGCCCGCTTCGGCGCTGGCGCTGCGCGCGCCGGCCGAGCGGCCGAAGATGCGGCGCATTGTCGATCCGGCGATCCGGCGGCCGGCGAGCATTTGCTGGCCCAACGCGTTGCCGGTAAGCTCGGCTTCGCTAGCCGTGCGGCGCACGCTGTGCGAGTTGATCGAGGAGCTTTGCGCGAGCGGTGTGTGGACGGGGATCGAACTGAGGGAGGGGGGATTGGCGGCGGCGGGTTGAGTTGCGCCTGCAGGGAGGTCGGCACCCGGAGGCCAGCCACACGGGAGGCTGGCCTCGCGCGCGATTAGTGCTTGCTATCGACGCGCTTGGGCTTGGGCGGCGAGTCGATCTTGGCGTACTGGAATGCCGGGGTGGCCTTGAGCGCTTCCTTGGTCGCGCCCGGCAGATACAGGTTGCCGTTGCGCACGTCGAGTGAGGCGATAGGCACGGCCACGTCATGCGCGGCGACGCCGAGGAAGCCACCCGCTGCGACGATGGCGGCCGACACCGTGCCATCCGGCGCGACGATCAGGTCGCGCACCGTGCCGACCTTGGCATTGTCGTCGTTATAGACGGCCTTGCCGAGCACGCTCTTCTTCACGCTCCAGCCTTCGAGCAGCGCCTGCGACTGCTCGACCGTCACGGAAAGCGGCTGCGCGCCGGCTACCTGAGCTTGCGCACCTGCGCTGGCCACGCTTGCGGCCACAACCGCAACTGTCAACATCGTCATGCGGAAAGACATTTACCGTACTCCTGATTCAAGGGTCTGCTTCAAGGTGAACGCGCGGCGGGGGCTGCGCAGAACAACAATCGAGCCGTAATACTAGCGGGATTGAAGCAGAGACGCGTGTGAGGTGGCATGGGGCGGGGCGCATCAGGTCTGCGCGATATCAAGCTGGCCCAATCTCGGGCCCGCGCAGGCGTGACTCGCGATCAGGGCACGCGCGTACGCGTGACGTCGACCATCGGCGCAATCGGCGCGATTGGCGCGATTGGCGCGATTGGCGCAACCGGCGGCGCTGCATCCACGCCCAGCTCATCGGCATCGAACACCATCGCAGGCGGCTGGCGTTTCGCTCGCCGCAAGCCCTTGCCGATCATCAGCAGATGGTAGTAGAGCCGCGCGCTCAATCCGTACCGGTACGCGTGCAGATTCCCGAGCGCGAGGCTCAAGCCCTCGCGCGCCTTGTCGTTGCGCGCGTAGAGCGAGACCACGATGGGCACGAACCGGCGCATGGCGAGCCTGCGCGCGGGTTCGAGTTCGGGCGGCAGTGTCAGCCCCTGGAGGAAACGCCACGCGGCCAGCGACGAAGCGCTGGTCGTATTGCGCGTGGACTGCGAAACCGAGACATCGGTTTTCCGGTAGTACGAGACATGTTCGTCGATGTAGCACACGCCTCGCGCCGCGAGGCACAGGCGCATGCCGAACACATAGTCGCAGCACACGGCGTGCTGCTCGTCGTAGCTGATCTGCTTGACGAGTGCGGCGTCGGCGAGCCAGCCGTTATTCGGGAACATCTGCACGATGCCGGTGCGCCCCGGCAGGGCTTGCAGGCCCGCCGCCGCGCTCGTGCGGTGGTACGCGTGATTCATGTGCTCGCTCGACGCGTGATCCACGCTGCCGTCGTGGTCCACTTCATATTGATTGCCGAACGCGGCCTGAATCCCGGGGTAGCGCTCCCATTGCGCGAGCAGGCGCTCGATGCATCGCTCGGCCAGATAGTCGTCGTCGTGGATTAGCAGGATCTTGTCGCCGGTTGCGCGCGCAAACAGGCTCGCCACATTGCGCGCCTGACCGAGTGCGGGCGTATTGCGCTGGTATGCGAGGCGCGCGTCGTTGCCGTACCGCTCGGCAATCATGCGTTCGGTCTGGTCGTCGGGCGAATCGTCGCCGATCACGATTTCGATGTTCTTGTGCGTCTGCGCAAAGCACGATTCGATGCAGTCGATCAACAGATCCGGCCGCTTGTACGTGGGCAGACAAATCGAGACTTTGGTTGTTATCGTCATGGGCCTACCCCTTATTCCTTAGGGACGATGAAGAGGTTCGCAGTGCGAACGCCATTCGGCTGGCATGACGGTAAGCCATCAAAACTCGAAAGAAATGGAAAATAAATCGTAAGACGGGAGCATGCGGGAAAACGCGCATCTGGCGGGAATTACGCCCGACCAGGGCGAGAATCGAAAAGAAAATCGCAATCCGGCAGCAAGCGCTGTGCCGCACGGCCCGCCCGGTGGGGCGGCCGCCCGCAAAGCCACGCCCGGCGGGCTTCTTGCCCTGAATTCGCATGACACTGTATGGCGCCGTCATGGCCCTAAAAAACCGTGTGGAAGCGCGTGTGCATCGCGCTTGGCGCCGTGGTTTTGGCGCCACCGGATTATTTCCTTAATAGCGGCACCGTATAAACGGCCGAATGGAGAAAATAATTCTGCGCCTGGAAAACGGCGACCAGAATTATGGAAGCACTTTCTACGAACTGCGGCGTAGCATGATTGCCCATTCAATCAGCGACAGAACAACGAATCATGGGCGACAAACTGCACTATTTCGATTACGCGGCCACGACGCCGGCCGACCCGCGCGTGATTGCCGCAATGGGCGAATGCCTCGGCATCGAGGGTGCATTCGGCAATCCGGCCTCCAGTTCGCACACGGCGGGCATGAAGGCGCGCGGTCTCGTCGAAGAGGCGCGCGCGCAGGTGGCGGCGCTGATCGGCGCGGCTCCCGACGAAATCGTCTGGACCTCGGGCGCCACCGAGTCGAACAACCTCGCGCTGAAGGGCTATGCCGATGCGGCGACAGGCGCGCGCCATCTGATTACGAGCTGCCTCGAGCACAAGGCGATTCTCGACACCATGGCGAATCTCGAGCAGCGCGGTATTGCAGTCACCTATGTGCGACCCGATGCCGACGGCAGCATCGGCGTGGAGGCTGTGAAGGCGGCGCTGCGCAGCGACACCGGCCTCGTTTCGCTCATGCTCGTGAACAACGAGATTGGCACGCTCACCGACATCGCCGCGATCGCGCCCGTCGTGCACGAAGCGGGCGCGCTGCTGCACGTGGATGCGGCGCAGGCGCTTGGCAAGACGCCCATCGACGTGAAGGCGATGGGCATCGACTTGCTGTCGATGTCGGCGCACAAGGTTTATGGGCCCAAGGGCATTGGCGCGCTCTATGTGCGCCGCGAGGTGGCCGCGCGCATCGCGCCGCAGATGCATGGCGGCGGCCACGAGCGCGGGCTGCGCTCGGGCACGCTGGCCACGCACCAGATCGTGGGCATGGGCACGGCCTGCGCGCTGGCCGCTGCGCAGATGGAGGCGGACACGCAGCGCATCGCGGGCCTGGCCGAGCGCCTGCTCGACGGCGTGCGCGGACTCGAAGGCGTGAGGCAGAACGCGCGCGCGGCGCGCCGGATCGCCCACACGCTGAGCCTCACCATCGACCTGCCCGGGTTTTTCCCGTTCATGTTGTCGGCCGATCTTGCCGTGTCGTCCACCTCGGCGTGCAACTCGGCCTCGGGCGCGCCTTCGCACGTGCTGAGCGCGCTGGGGCTCGACGCCGGGGCGGCCAGCCGGACGCTGCGCTTCAGCATCGGCCGCTATACGACGCAGGAAGACGTCGATCATGCGATCGCGAGCATTCGCGCCGTGGTGGCACAATGCGCGACGAGTGCTGCGGCCTGTGCGCGCGCAGCGTGAACTGTGATACGTGGCTCACATAGTCGAGGAAAGCGGCGCTGCCGAAGTGCATGCGTCGTGTCGCGCGTCGTGCCACGAAGCGCTCGCGCAGCGCGACAGTAAAGGCGTCGGGTTCGGCTTTTTCCCGGCGCATCCCGCCTGCGCCTCGCAACGCCTCGCAACGCCTGGTGTAGGCATTCAAGCAAACCCTCGCATCGATCTTCTGAAGCAATCGCCTGAATCGTTGCCTGATCGATTGCCCGGGCGCACTTACGAAATCGGCTTCGAATCCGGTGTGGGATTGCCCAGGTCGTCGGTCGGCAGCCATTGCTGATCGAACGCCGCCACATAGAGCGCCCACTGCGGCGCGCCCAGATCCACGAGCAACGCGCCATCCTGCCAGATGTCGTTGTGGTCGGTGCTGTCGTCGCCGGGGCGATGAATGAATTCGCCCTTCGATCCCTGGTTCATGTGCACGTCGTGCAGGCCGTTGCCTTCGCTATAGAAGCGGCCGAACACGTAGACGTCGAAGCCCGATTGCATCGCGCGCACCAGCAGGCGCTCCAGCGTGGCGACCGGCTCGACCGCGTTCGAGCCGTCCATGACGTCGCTGTCGCGCCAGTTGCCGGTGTTGGCGAGAAAGTCGCTGCGCTGGAAATCGAGCGCGGGCAGCGCGTCCTGCCCGGTGAGATCGTGCGAGCCGGACGGGGCGCTCTGGAGCGTCGCGAGCACGGCGTGACGGAAGTCGAACGGCAGCTTGTACTTGAGCAGATCGTCGGCGTCGGTGGTGCCGACGTTCACCGCGATGTCCCATTGCGCGCCCGCGACCGAGAGGCCGAAGTGCAGGTGGTACTGCACTTCATGACGCCGCTGCGTGGGTTTGAGCCGCGGCGTAGTCACGATCTTGCCTTTCGCGTAGCCGTAGGAAAGTGCCATCTTTTGCATCTCCTCAAGTACTTGTAGCAGGGCGGTCCATCATGATGAGGCCGCAGCGTGACAGGAGCGTGGTGCTCTAGCGCTGGGCGGCCCATTGCGCGAGCGTGGCCACCGTGTTCATGTTGCGCGCGGTGCCGTTTTTCGCGGCGGGAATCTTGAGCTTCGAACGCGCGATGCCGTCCTGGTAGTACACGTAGATCTCGCGCGTGCCGAGGGCAATGCGTTCCGTGCCCTGGCCGCTCGCTTTCTCCAGCGCGTCGGCGCTTGGGGCGGCGTCCAGAAAGATCGCGAGCGTGCGCTCGGGTGGCGCGCTCGCGAAAGGATTCGCCGCGAGCACGGCGGCCATTTCATCGGCGGTGCGCAGCAGCACGCCAACCGGCTTGCCCGCGTAATCTTCGAGGCTGCGTTCGAGCTGTTGCTTCACACTCGCAGCCGAGAGCCGGCTCTGGAAGACGACGTTGCCGCTCGCGATATACGTGCGCACGCTGGCAAATCCAAGCGCCTCGCACATCGCGCGCAGTTCGGTCATGGGGAGCTTGCCGGTGCCGCCGACATTCACGGCGCGCAGCAGGGCGATAAACGTAGGCATGCGCGCATGATACTGCGGTTCGGGCGAAGCGAGCGATACGCGCAACGCGCGGGTATCATCGAAACGATGGGGCGCGCTATCCGGGCGCGTCGGCGAAGCGAGAGCAAATACGCATGAAGACGCTGCTGATCGTCTATCACACGATGACCGGAGGCACGCAGCAAATGGCCGAGGCAGCGGCGGCGGCCGCGCGCGAGCAAGCGGGCGTCGCGGTGAAGCTGCAGCGCGCCGATGCCACGCAACCCGAAGACGTGCTCGCCGCGGACGGCTATCTGTTCGCGACGCCCGAGAATCTCGCGGCCATGTCCGGCATGATGAAGGACTTTTTCGACCGCAGCTATTACGCGGTGCTCGACCGCGTGAACGGCCGCCCCTATGCAGTCATGATCTGCGCGGGCAGCGACGGCCAAAACGCGCTGCGCCAGATCGATCGCATCGCTACGGGCTGGCGGCTGAAAACGGTGGCGCAGAGCGTGATCGTTTGCACCCATGCGCAAACGCCTGAACGCATTCTGGCGCCCAAGACCATCGGCCCCGACGATCTCGAACGCTGCGCGGAACTGGGCGCGGGGCTGGCCGCCGGACTCGCATTAGGCGTCTTTTGACGCGCGCGTTTTTTCTTCCGCTATTTCAACCGCCTTGTTGTCCCTTGTTCGGCGCATTGCCCGGCTTCAAACATCACGCCGGTTACGCCTGAAAAACTGAGATGGGGTGCCACGCCCGCCTTTCATAATGCTCGTCTCACCGATTAAATGCAGGATGACGAATTAATGAGATCGAGCTTGAAATTGCGACGGCATGGCACTGTTTGGGGCGTCATGCTGAGTGTCCTGTTTGGCGCCGGCGGCATGCTGTCGGGGTGCGCGCTCGATACGGAGCGCAACCCCCCGCTTTTCGCGACGCATTGCCGGCCTGTGAGCGCGGGGCACTACTGCGTGCAGTCGGGCGATACGCTCGCCAAAGTCGCGCTGGGGTTCGGACGCACGCCACAAGACATCGCGCGCTGGAACGATATGGCCACCGGCGCCCCGCTGCGCGTAGGTCAGATGCTGCGGGTGGCGCCGCAGGATGCCGCGCCTGCGGGCGCGGCCCGTGATGCAGAAACGGCAGGCGCCTCGCGCGCAGCCGCATCGGCCCCATTCGTCTGGCCGGTCAACGGCATGGTCGTGCGCGAGTTCGGCGAAGGCGGCTCGCGCGGCATCGAGATTGCCGGCAGCGCGGGCAGGCCCATCAAGGCCGCCGCCGCGGGCCGCGTTGTCTACGCGGGCGACGGCATCAAGACCTATGGCCTCATGGTCATCCTCAAGCACGCCGATGGCTTCGTGACGGCCTATGGCAACAACCGCCGGCTGCTCGTTCGCGAAGGCGATGCGGTGCAGCAGGGCGCGGCCATCGCCGAAATGGGCACGCAAGGCGACGGCGCGGCGCTGCTTCAGTTCGAGATGCGCGAAGGCAGCCGCGCGGTGGATCCGCTCGCGCATCTGCCGGCGGATTCGGGGCCGGTCGTGGAGTGAGCTAGTCCTGCGCCGCGCGCGCGACGCGGTTGCGGCCGGCGTGCTTGGCGGCATAAAGCGCCGCGTCGGCGGCGGCGATCAGCGCATGGTGTACCGCGCTCGCGGCCGGGTTGGGCGCGCCGCCCGGGCCGCTCGTGGCGCAGCCGGCGCTCACGGTGACGCGGCCCGCCGGCGCGGGCGTGGGCATGGCGAGCTGCGCGACCGCCGCGCGTGCGCGTTCCGCGACGGCGCAGGCTTCGTCGGCATTGGCGCCGGGCAGTACCAGCGCGAACTCCTCGCCGCCGTAGCGCGCGACGAAGTCGCCAGGGCGCACCGTCAGCGCAAGCGCCTCGGCCACGGCGCTCAGGCATGCATCGCCACGCAGGTGGCCGTGGGCATCGTTGTAAAGCTTGAAGTGATCGACGTCGACCATCACGAGCGACAGCGGTTGCGCACCGCGCGCCGCACGCTCGAACGAGCGGCGGAACTGCTCGTCGAAATAGCTGCGGTTGTACACGTGTGTGAGCGCGTCGTGCGCCGATGTCTGGATCAGCGAGGCATGCTCTTCCGACAACTGGCGGTAGAGCGCCGTGACTTCCCAGACCAGCACGCACACCAACACGCCCGGCGCGAACATGCTGAAGATGCGGGCCACGTACCAGCCCAGCGTGAAGCGCTCGATGCTCAGCGTATTGAGCGCGGCGTCGACGAGCGAGGCGAGCAGCGCCACCACGATCCACCAGTCGAGAACGAGCCGCAGCCGTCCCTTCAACAGGACGACGGCGATGGCCACGAGGTTGAGCGCGCAGATGACGAGCCCCATGGTACCGGCGGCCAGGTCGGCTGGCGCAATCCGCGTGGCGGCCGTCATTGCCGCTGCCGTTGCCGCTGCCGCGGACGCGGGCGCATGCCACGGCTCGACCAGATCGACGCGAACCACGAACACGCCGAGCGCCGCGGCGAGCACAGCGGGGCCGACGATCAGGAGCCAGGCGCGGGCATCCAGACCCCGATCCGGGTCTGTGCGCTGGAGCGGGTCGTCCGGCGAGCGGCTGCGCACCAGTTCGGCCACGATCACGAGCGCGGGGAAGCCCGCATGCCAGAAGACCCACATCCACGCCGCGCTATATGGGCCCGCGCCCAGCAGCCCTGTGCGCGTGAACACGCCAGGAAACATCAGCAATTGCAATGCAACGGTAATGGCGGTGAAAGCATAGGCGCCCCCGAGCGCGCCGAGCATCGGCAAACGCGTAGCCGCAAAACGCGCGCCAAGCATGAACGCCGCAATGCCCGACGTGGTGAAGACGGTAAGCGCGCACATCGGCATGAATGGGCCGATGGCGGGCAGGGTGTCGCGAGCGCGCGGCGCCGCTAGCGCGAGCGTGAGCATGATCGCGAGCGCGCAGAGGCCGGCGAAGATCGCCTGCCTGCGCGTAGCTGGTCCTATCAACAAGCCGTACATGGAGCCCCGTGGCGTCGAGCGCGTGTGTTCGCAACTTCGGGAAAGGCGCTGCGTGCGCCTCCGGTTGCGACGCTATTTTGCGCCGATTCGCCGGACAAGGGGACATGAATGAGCGGCCGGCTTCGCACACCGGGATCATTCGGCGGTCGTGGTCGCCAAGGGCGTGCTTCGTCGTGCAGACGAGCCAGCCCTGGCGCGGCAAACGGTAATGCTTATGAAAGAATGCACCGTGATGCGCATTCGGTGTTACGTCTCCTCCCGAAGTCTCGCCTTGATCTCGCGCACATGCTTTCGCGCGTCGTCATGAGCGAGCATTTCCCGCCTCAGCATGGTCATCGTTTGGCCACGCTCGGCCACCGCTCGGGCGAGTCCCGCCTGCGCCTTCGCCTGCGCCTCATTCAGTTGAGTGTCCCGCAGCCGATGCTGGACGAGTGCTCCACGCCACAATTGGGCATCGGCGTTGCCATGTGCGCAGCGCGCGAGCAGATGCGCGCGCTGCGCGCCGTGATGCGCGAGCTGGCTCTTGCGCGCTTCTAGTTCGGTGTGCGCCGCGTCCACGACGCGTTGCGCGCTGGCAAGCGCGACTTCGCGGCGCCGGACTCGCAGCGCCCGCACGCGAGCGATCATTGCCCAGCGCCGCGCTTCGTCCCGAAATGCGTTCATGGTGCCTTAGCCGGGGCCGTGCATAGGGTCTGCAGTGCGGTCAGCGTTTCGTCGTAGCGGGCGTAAGCGCTGGCGGGCTGACGCAGAAATTGCACGATGGCGGGATGCATGTCGATTGCGCGATCGCTTCTCGTGTCGTTGCCGCGGCGGTATTCGCCGATCTGGAGCAGTAGTTCGGCATCCTGATAGCGCGCGAGCCATTCGCGTATCATCTGGGCGTGCGCTTGATGGTCGGGGTGAGCGACGCGTGGCATGAGCCGGCTCTTGCTGCTCAATACATCGATGGCGGGATAGTGCCCCGCGCCGCCCAGGCGCGACGAAAGTTGGATATGGCCGTCGAGCAGCGAGCGGGCCTCTTCCACGATCGGGTCCGATAGATCTTCATCTTCGGCAAGGACCGTGAAGAAGGCCGTAACGCTGCCCGCGCCGGTGAGTCCGCCCATTTCGATCAGTTGAGGCAACTCGGCAAACACGCGCGGCGGGTAGCCCCGGCGCACCGGCGGCTCGCCCACGGCCAGCCCGACTTCGCGCAGCGCGCGCGCGTATCGTGTGAGCGAATCGAACAGCAGCAGCACATGCTGTCCCGCATTGCGCAGACCGGATGCGATCTCGCATGCGAGTCGCGAGGCCCGGATGCGCTCCGCGGCGGGCCGGTCGGATGTCGATGCGATCACGACCGCGCGCTGGCGCCGCTCGTGCAAATGATCGTGTACGAACTCGGCCACTTCCCGCCCGCGCTCGCCTATCAGCGCGATCACGACCGTGTCGGCCTGCGCGCCGTTTGCGATCATGCCCATCAGCGTGCTCTTGCCGCCGCCGGCAGTGGCAAAGATGCCGACGCGTTGACCGATGCCGCACGTGAGCAGTCCGTCGATTGCCCTGACGCCGGTGACAAAAGGTTGTGTGATCAACGGTCTGGACAGCGGGTTGATCGACGGCGGAGCGGCACGGGCGTGCGGATCGCGGGCGGGCGGCGGCAGTCCATCCAGCGGGTTGCCGAGTCCGTCCAGTATGCGTCCCGGCAAGGCGAGCGGGTCGAGCCGCTGCCAGTCGAGTCCGCAGCCCTCCACGCGCGTAATGTCGGAAAGACCGACCACACCCGCGAGCGGCATGATGAGCGCGCCGTCCTGAGCGAAGCCCACGACTTCTCCCGGCTGTTCTTCGAGCGTGTCGGGGCGCACGAGCCGCACCCGTTCGCCGATGCGCAACGATGCGCCCACGGCGCGGACCAGCACGCCGCGCGCCTCGACCACACGGCCGCCATGCAAGGTTGCCGCGCTCAGTAGCGACTCGCTCTCTTCGGTTACTGCCTGGTTCGGATCGAATCGAAGGGTCATGGCTTGGCGAATGTGGCGATGGTGCGAATGCGGTAGACATTGCGCGGAATTTCCTCGATGGCGAGGACTTCAGCGCGAATGCCCAGGGTGTGCAATATATGCGCGAGATGCGGGCGCAGCGTCGCACTGGTTAGCAGCAGACGGGCGGGCTGCGCCGGGTCGGTGAGCGCGCGCCGCAACGCATCGAGCTGGCTGTAATCGAGCGAACAATGCGGCTCGCCGTTGGGGCCGTGCTGAATGCGCGCTTCGAGCTCGGTTTCCCACTCCGGGGCGAGCACGCCCGTGCGAATCTCCCATGTGCTCAGGTCGGCATAGGCGCGAACGAGTTGAGGTCCGAGCTCGATGCGGCATTCCCGGACCATGCGGTCCATCGTGCGTTCCTTGTCGGGGATGCGCAAGATGGCTTCCAGAATGCCGCGCAGATTGCGGATCGATATGCGGTTCGTGAGGAGTTCGCGCAGAACCGCGGCGAGCTGCACCGTCGTGATGCGATGCTCGATCTGCGCGGCCAGTTCGCGGAATTCGCCCGAGATGCGGGTAAGCAGGAAGCGCGCCTCCTGAGTTCCCATCAGGCTGCTGACGGAGCGCTCGACCACCTCGGCGAGATGTAGCGCGAGTGCTTCCTCCGCAGTCGCCGTTGCGAACGTGGTGGCGTCGAGTGCGGCGGCCGTGCCTGACGGGACCCAGACCGACTTCTCGAATCCCGGCCGGTAGCCCAGTGTGCCTTCCATCGTCACATTGGCTGCGGGGCCGCTCACCAGTGTATGTTGCGCGACCAGCGTGCCGCTCGCATAGGGCACATTGTCGACATCGAGGATGTAGCGTTCGGCTTCGAGTTTCGGGTCGATGAGCAATGCAAGACCCGGGAACGGCAAACCAAGGCGGACGTTCAGATCGTGCCGCAAGCCGGTGAGCACGCGATTGAGCGGCTCGGGCTGAATGGCTTCGAAGGCCGACTTGCCGATTCGCAGGCACATCGCCGAACTGGTGCCGAGTTCGGCGTTTTCCAGCATGCGCGGCACGTGAGGGCTGCCGTCGCGAGCGAACGCAGGCATGGGTATGCCCGCTTCGCTCTGCACTTGCTGGGTGCCGCGCGTGAGCAGGAGGCCAACTGCGCCAAGCGCGGCAGCGATCAGCGCGAACTGCATATGCGGAAATCCCGGCACGAGCGCGAGCGCTGCGCAGCATAGGGCCGCCATGAGCAGTGCCTTGGGGTGCAGCGTGAGCTGGTGGTACAGGTCCGTGCCCAGGTCGCTGGCGCCGCCCGCAGGCGACACCCGCGTGACGAGCAGACCAGCGGCGATGGAGACGACGAGCGAAGGGATCTGCGAGACGAGGCCGTCGCCGATCGTAAGGATCGTATAGACATGCAACGCCTCGCCAAACGGCATGCCGCGCTGCATGATCCCGATGCTGAGCCCGCCCACGATGTTGACGATCGCCACCACAAAACCCGCGATGGTGTCGCCCTTGACGAACTTCATGGCACCGTCGAGCGAGCCGTAGAAATAGGTTTCGCGTTCGACTTCGGCGCGCAATTGCGCCGCGCGTTCAGCGTTGATGACGCCGCTGCGCTGGTCGGCGTCGATGCTCATCTGCCTGCCGGGGATCCCGTCCAGCGTGAAGCGCGCCGCAACTTCCGCGATACGGTCCGCGCCTTTCGCCACCACGATGAACTGGATCGCGCAGAGCACGAGAAAGACAACTACGCCCACCGCGACGTTGCCGCCCGCGACGAGATCGCCGAATGCGTCGATGATTTTTCCTGCATGCGCATGCACGAGAATCATCTTCGTCGACGCAATGGCTAGCGCGAGCCGTAGCAGCGTCGTCATCAGCAGCAACGAAGGGAAGCCCGGCAATTCCGCGGCGCGCGAGACGTAGGTGGTGGCGCACAGCATCAAGAAGCTCGCGCCAAAGCTTACACAAATGAAGAAGTCGAGCAGGAACGGCGGGACAGGCAGAATCAGCAGCGCGAGGATGCCGATCAGGCCCAGTCCAACGGCAATGTTTGCATGACGCTGGAGCAGGGTTGGCAGGCCGGTCAGTAGCGCAAAGGGACGTTGTGTCATCTTATCGGTTCAATTGTCGATGGAGAGCGCGACGACGGCCCTTGACGTGCGGGTCGCCGTTTTCGTCGCGGAATTCGCGCTTGAGCTCTTCCTTGTCCATACGAAGGCGCCGGTTGCGCAATACGCGTTGAAGCGCATAGTCCCCGGCGGCTGGTGCAATTTGTGAAAGCGCCACGAGTCCGAGCAGGTGCATGCAGGCGTCCGTGGCGAGACCGAGCTGCGCGAGCGGCGAGAGCGAGTAAGCGGGCGTCGTCAGCCCGATCCAGTTCGCGATCGCTCGCCACGCAATAAAAATCAGGATGACGAACTGAGCGAGCGAGACGCCGGTGTCGAAAACCATCTTCAGGCCAAAGAGATTCTTGAAACCTTCAACCGGGTTGAGGCGCTTGAAGTCCGGCGCGACGCGCTTGAATGCGATGAGGCCGCGAGTCTGCGCGAGCTCGGGCAGGATCACCGCCATCGCGCCCATGGCGGTCATCACCAGCGCCGCGCGTCCGGGCTCGGACAGGGCCCCCAGCGCGGCCTTGAGCTGCCAGTCGAATGAGCGCGTGGCGTCGAGGCTCAGGATCGCGCCCGTCGCGCGCACGCAGGCGCCAAACAGTACAGGCGCTTCGAATGCGAGCAGGAGCCACCAGAGCAGGCTGCTGATCGCGGTGCTCAAATGCACGCTCTTCGCGATGTCGCCATCGCGTCTTGCGCGCTGCAGGCGCCGGGGTGTGGCCTTTTCTGTCTTGTCGCTCATGGATGCCAGCCGAGAGTGAGTGCGGAGGCGAGCGTGCGCTCGAGACGCTCGAGCAGCGCGGGCACGCACGCCATCGCGGCGAGCGAGAGCACCATGGCCTTGACCGAGCGCGCGACCGCGAACGGATTGAGCCGTCGCGCGTGGCGCGAGGCTAGCCCCATCGAGATATCGACGATGATCATGAGCGCTAGCAGCGGCGCGGCGAGCTGCATGCCGTCAAGGAATGCCGTCGGCAAGCGGGTTTCCGAGAACGTCCGGAACAGGTGTTCGAGTGCGCCCTGAGAGGCGAGTCCCGGCGGCCAGATCGACCAGGTATCGACGAAGAACCGGCTCACCATGACGAGCCCCTGACCGGTGAAGAACGTCAGCGCTGCAAACTGGGTGAACAGCGTTTCGAATAGTGCGGACTCCTGCTGGAAGTTGGGGTCGTAGACCGCGCCGATGCTGTAGCCGCCCTGCTGGTCCAGAATGGCGCCGCCTGCCGCTGCCACGTGAAAGACGACGCTGAGCAGTAGGCCGATAACGAGACCGGCCAGCGCCTCCATGGCGCAGGCCTGCATCAGGTTTGCGGGCCATCCGGACACCGCGGGAAACGAAGCGAACGTCAGGACGAGCGGCACGCGCAGTGCGACACCCAGCGCGCCGTCGTTGCCGAACGGAATGAGGCTCACCGCGATGCCGGGGCGGATCGTGCAGAACGCGAAGCCTGCCAGTTGATCGAAGAAGTTCATGGTCAGTGCGTGCGCCCAACGGCGATCATCGAAAATATCTGCCCGAGGAGGCGCGCGATTTCGCGATTCGCCCATGGCGCCGCCACCATGAGAACGAGCCCGACGCAGATGATCTTGGCCCCGTACGGCAGGCTCTGGTCCTGAATCTGGGTGACGGACTGCACGAGCCCGAGCAGCAGTCCGATGGCGGTCGCGACCGCGAGCATGGGCAGTGACAGCCAGAACACCAGCAACAACGCGCTGCCGGCGAGCGAGGCGAGGGAAGGCAGGGTATTCATTTCGCGTAACTGAGAATGAGGGCATGCATGAGCTTCGGAATGCCGGAAGCGGCCACGAGCACGAACAGCTTGAGCGGGATGGACACCGTGCTGGGCGAGAGCATCATCATGCCCATCGCGGTTAGCACGTTCGCCACGATGAGATCAATGACGAGAAATGCGATGTAAAGCAGGAAGCCGGCCTCGAAGCCGCTGGAAATCTCGCTGATGAGGAATGCGGGCACCAGCAGGGAGAAGTCGGTTTCGTGCGCCTCGCGTTCCGGATCGATGCGCTTTGCTGCCTCCACGAGGAAGGCGCGCTCCGCAGGACGCGAATGCGTCAGCATGAAATCGCCCAGCGGCTCGCGCACCGCGTCGACCATCTGCGGAATCGGCGGCAGCGCGCCGCTTTCCATGCGCTCGTCCACCGAGAGCGCACCGCCGATCTTGTGCAGGGTCGGCGCCATGACAACGAGGGTAGCGGCGAGCGCGAGGCCGGCAATCGCCATATTTCCAGGCGCTTGCTGAACCCCGAGCGCGGAGCGCAGCAGCGTGAGCACGATGCTGAACTTGGTGAACGAGGTGGTCATCACCACGGCGAGCGGCACGAGGCTCATCATGGAGAACAGCGTGATGAGCTGCAGCTGTCCCGGCTGTGCCGCCGTCATGATGCGTTTTCCACGTGAGAAGGATGAACGATGCTCGTAATGCGCACGGCGAGCACGTCGTCGACATCGACGAGTTCGCCGTGCGCGAACGGTACCCCCTGGCAGAGCAGCGTCACGGCCCGCTCGCGCAGTGACAGCTGCAGCGACACCAGCGAGCCGCTGCGCAGACGGCTCAACTCATAGAGCGAGAGGCGCAAGGAGCCGATCATCGCGTCGAATGTGAAAGTCAGCGCATCGATGGGGATGAACTCGCTGGAGAGTTCGGGTTTGTTGTTTTCTTCTTCCATAAGGGGGCGGTCAACCACGGCGTGATCTCCGGATAGTTTCAACAGGATGCGTTGCGCACCGTCGCGTAACGGCACGCGCAGATAGTGGGTGTGGCGATCGAGCACCAATGCGTCGCCGGCGCGGATGCGGCGCACGCGGGAAAACGACAGCGTCGGTCCGGCAATACAGACCGGTACGCCGATCATGATTTGACGCGCAAGCGATTGCAGATCGGCACGCATTGACGCGCGAGCGCGCAGCCACAGGTCGACGGCCTCGCAGCGAAACGAGAGGCTCGCCATGCGGCCGCTGCGCACGTGCGTGAGCGCGAGGCCGTACGCGTCGGGGTTGGGCGTGGCGTCGTAGGACACCGCGTTGATTTCCAGCGCGAAGCCAAACGTGCCTTCCAGCGCGCAAAGCCAGTCCTCGCAGGCCTCGGCGATGAGCTGGTGCGCGAGCGGGCCCGCTTTTGAAATGCTTTGTGCCGTGAGTGCGGGAATCAGCGCGCTGGCGTCGAGATCGAGTTCGAGCGGCGCGCCCGAGGCCGTGCCGTGCAGCCGCAGCGGATAACGCTGGCGGCAGCGCTCGAAAGCCAGCGTGTAGCGCCGCGCCCCCACATTGACGGACCAGGGCGTGCCGAAACGCAGCGCGGCGATGTTGTGCCGTTCCGCTTGATCGCGCGTGAAGCGAGGGAGTCCGATGTACGGATTCATGCGGCACCCTCGAGCTTTGCGGACGAGGCCGGCAAGCGGCGTGTGGATTTGCGCTTCACGCCTCGCTTTGCCTTGGGGGGCGCGACGACGGTTACGGATTCGCGTGACAGCACGTCGAGCGTGTCGCGCAAGCCATACGCTACGACGTCGAGTTGCCGCAGGAGCGCGTCGTCCATGCGCGTGTATTCCTTGAGCACGGCGGCGATGGCATCGCGCATGCCGCGCTCCAGCGCGCAAAGCTGGTGGCGCAGGCCGCCGTCGATCACGCTGCTGTCGGTCTCGACAATGCACGAATTCGCGGGCAGATCGGCGTCGGCGAGCACGCTGACCAGAGAGAGCCCGAATTCCTGTTCGACCCTGCCGATTGCCCGTCGCGCATCGTCCGCATCGCTTGCGGCGACCCGCACCGAAAGCAGGCGATGTCCGGAGGCGGCCTGCAGGCTGCGGCGTAGCTGGGTTGTCAGGATGGTGCCGGGCGGCAATTCATCGACGATTTCGGTGATGGCCTTCATAACGATCTGGACGAGCCGTTCCTTGATGTGAGCGAGCACGAACGACGCCGCAGCATTGGGGATCACGAGGCCGTGCAATGCCGCCGCGCGGCCGGCAGCGTAGCCTCGTGCGACGGCGCGCCGCCTTGCGCGGCGCGCACGCTCGGCAAGCCGTGTCGTTTCCGCTGCCCTGATCTGCATGCTTGCGCGGCGCAATGCCTGCAAGTCTTCGAGTTGGGCGACCTGCTGGCCGCTGATAAAGCCGTCGGATTCGACGCGCCAGTCGGCCGTGCGCCAGATCAGCATGGCGTCCTCCTTGCGTGCAGCAGATCCAATGCGTCCTCGATCAGTTTGAGTGCGTCCTGCTGTGAGACGGCGGGCAATCGCCATTGAACGGCGGTCTGGCCATACTGGCGTGGCAGCCGCAATTGCAGCCACAGACGCTCCGGCGCACTGGAGGTCGCGCGCAGTGCGAGTGCGAGCCCGGCCATGGTCAGCGCATGGCGGCTGAAGCAATCGATGGGCGTATCCAGTCGCAGATCGGGTTGTTCGCCGCGCGCGTGCCGCTGAAATTGCGCAATCGAAGGCAGACCCGTTGAGCGCGAGAATTGTTCGCGCGCGCTCGAGGCAACCACGAGTCGCAGCGTGCGTGCGCTGGCCAGCGCCCCGCACAGACGCATCAGGCGCGCACAGGCCGGGCGGGCGAGCGGCGCGGCAAACCACGGCAGCGGGGTTGCGCCCATGCCGGCGAGTTGCGGGTACCGGCTGAGCAATTGAACGGAGGCCGCGGCGCGTGCGCGTTCGCTGCGCACAGGCGACGTTTTGTCGAGCCAGCTAGGGTGCGCCCAGTCGGCGATCAAAAGTATCGAGTAGGGGTTCAAGAGCGCTCTCCTGGGGAAGCAGGTTTGGCCGGCTTGTCGGCGCTGCGGGTTTCCCGCGTACCGGCTCCTGATTTGCCGGTACTGGACGGCCCCGGCTGGGGTTGAAGATTGTGTTTCCCGCGGCGCCGAAAGAGCGTGATGCCGGTGAATTTGGGGAAGGCGCGCAGACCCGAGTCCCATACCCAGACCGAGACGAGCAGGATCATCCCCATGACCGTGAGGGCGATGAGCGTAAGCGTTGTGTTATCGCGCGCAGCATCGGCGCCCAGCCCGCATCTGCCGGTTTGCGCGCAGATTTCGGCCGGCGTGAGCACCGGAGTTACCGGAACGAGCGTGACGTACACGCGATCGGTCGTTAGCCCTTCGACGGCGCCTGCGACGAGCGTGCGAATCTTCTCGCGCATGGCTTCCATGTTGGAGTCGCTGCGGTAGCGCAACAACACCGAGGCGCTGGGCGACGCAGTCGGCCCGCTCAACGGATCGTGCGGAGGATCGACGACGTGTACGCGTGCGATGAGCACACCGTCGATTTTTTCGAGCGTTTCCGCCAGTTCCTGAGTGATACCGTATACGTAACGTACGTGATCTTCATCAGGACTGGAAATTAATCCTTCGCGCTTGAAGAGCTCCCCGAGGTTGGCATGACCGCCGCGTGGAAGCGCATAGGCGCCCGTGAGTTCCGTGGCGACAACGGCGTTGCTGCTGTCGACGGAGACGGTCCACGTCTTGTCGGCGCCACGCTCCTTGGACCCGTCGATGCCATGATGGCTGAGCACCGCAACGATGCGGTTGGCCTGATCTTCGTCGAGCCCTTCGAATAGCGAAGTCTTGCACGCCGTGAGCAGGAGGAGTGGCAGGAGGTAGAGCAGGCGGCGCATCATTGTTTCTGCAACAGCGTTTGAATGGAACTCGTGAGGCTCTGGGCGGTGCTCGAAATCGTGAGCATCGTGACCGAGTAGTCACCCATGGCGGCTTGCAACCAAAGCATTTCCGAAGTGGAGAGCCGGTGTTTGCGGTTCGGATCGAGCAGGGCGCCGATCCGGGTGGACTTGCTTTCCACCATGCCCTGAACTTCCTGGGCGAATTGGGACAGTCCCGAGGCGTCATTGTTGAACTGCTGCATGTTGTTGGGTGCGACGGCCGGTGTGGGCATCGTGTCCGGCGTGACCAGATTCATTACAGGTGGCGTGTTCATGGATGTTGTCCATCGTATGCAAGAGAGGTGATTCGCGGAGCGGGAAAGTCATGTGCGTCGCGTACGTTGTGCGCGGGAACTACGCAATGGAAGCTCCCGCTCGAGCGCGATTGAATTCGCCTTATAAGTTAGATATCCAGATTAACCGCGATGGTTCTCGGCAATCTTCTTGTCCTGGTCGGTCTTGCCGGCAATCATGGACGTAGCAGACTGGGAATACGTGTTGTATTCGCCTACCTTGGCTTGCATCATCAGCATGTTGCCGCTGCCGATCCCGCCGCTGGAACCACCACCCGCGCCACCGGCACCACCGGCGCCGCCGGCGGCACCGCCGCCGCCACCACCGCCACCACCACCACCACCGCCGCCGCTGTCGGACGCGGCATTTTGCTGGCTAAACTGGTTGATATCCTTTGCCATGAGTCGCAAGTTCCGGATGCCGTACTGAGCAAGAGCTTCGGTGTTTAGCGTGCCGTCCGGGCCGACCACGGCTACGCCGCCAGACATCGGCATGCAGTCATAGGGCCTCGCTTGCGGAGAAAAACCGGCGAATGCAGCTGATTGATCGAACATAATGTGAAGTCCTTATTAAAATGGCGCGCTACGGAACATACAACTCGTTCCAGAGATAATCCGAGCGGCGCACCGACGCTCGAAATCGGAGTGACCGTCTGACTGGATCGCGCTTCGGTTCAGCAGGAATCGGTCTTCGCTGCCCGATCCGCCGTCAGCAAATAGATACTGCCGTCGTCTCGAGTCACGGTGGCGCCGCATCCTGCTATGCGCGTCAGCTTGCCGAGCGGCATGCGTGCGCCCGCGAAATAGCGGGTGCCTTGCGCGTCCGCGAGCCAGGCTGCGTGTGGGGTGCTGATCAGATTCAGCCCCAGCGCTTCCAGCGGGATGCGTACCGGCCCGCTATCGTTCTCGTGGCCAGCAAAGCGAACCCGCTTCAGCCCGTCGATCTGTGCGCGCGCCAGGCGATCGAGGCGTGCGTAATCCCATGACTCTGGCTGGAGGTAGGCATCCGCCGTGGGCGGAGTGGCAACGAACACGCCGGGCTCTGCGGCAAGCAGTTGCGCGCCCCGGTAGTACTTGTCGAGAAAATCGCTCAGTTGCTCCTGCATGACATCGACGACCGCCACTCGCAACACCGGCGCGCCTCCTTGGGCGCGTGCGTCGAGCGACAGGGCGCCGAGTTCGCCCACGCTTTGCACGTACCCTTCGTAAATGCGTCGGCCAGTTTCCTTTTCGGTGCGCATCTGAACGTGGCGATAGGCGGCCTGATCGAGTAGCGGCGCGTGAGTGCGTTGGGGGCTCGGTGCGTACAGATTCAGCGCATGCACCACCAAGAGTGCGAGCGGAACGGCCAGCAGGCCGATCCAGACGAGGCGCGGCAGCGTGACGATGCGCTTGCGCAACCAGGCGAGCGGCGCGTGGCGCAGAAGCCAGGCGCGCTCGGCGCGTAGCGATGCTCCTTCGGCGATGGATTCTCCGTGGCTGAACTGCAAACGGGTTTCACCGAGCCCGAAGCTTGCACCGTGTTGAATCATGGTATGCGCGCCGCGCTTCAAGATCCGTCCGAACACGGTCACGTCGTCGCCCACCGCCTGCAGGAGAAGGCGGTTGCCGTTCAGGCTTACCGTGGCGTGATGAGGAGCAATGCCCGCATCGGCGAGGATCAGTTCCGCATTGCTGTCGCTGCCGATCCTGAGCACATGGCCCTCGGATAGCATGATGCTGGCGCCGGCGTGCAGGCCACTTGCGACAATGAGATGTGGCGAGCCGCTCATCGTGCGCTCCTTTGCCGTGCGGAAGGCGTTGCGGGCAGGTCTGCAGGCAGGCCCGCGGGCAGACTTGCGGGCCGGCCTGCGGGCGCCGGCGCGATTACGGCAGGCGCGGACACGGGCAGAAACGCCGGGGGCATGCTTGACGCTTCGCGCTCGACGGTGCGCGCCGATGCCGGGCTGGTGTCCATGCCCGGCAGTGGGGCCGCGCTCGGGAAAGGCGCGGGTGACGAAGCGGACGCGGCCACCTCCGTGCGCGGCGTCGTGCGGCCAGGCGAAAGCCTCTTGATTTGCGGCGTGATGAGAATCAGCCGCTCCGTGCGGTCGAAGGCTGTGCTGTTGTCGCTGAACAGCGCGCCGATGATCGGAATGTCGCCGAGCACCGGCACTTTCGAGTCGCTGGTATGACTGCGCTCATATTCATAGCCGCCGATCAGCAGGCTTTCGCCGTCGCCCACAATGGCTTGCGTGATAATCGAATTGTTGTTCACGCGCGGGATCCCGTCCACGGACTCGGTGCCGTCAAACGAACCGTCTTCAATCTGCACGCTAAGCAAAATGTTGCCGTTCGTGGCGCCTTGTTCGACCGTGGGCGTGACCTTCAGTGTGAGGCCGGTGTCCACATTGAATAGATTGGCATCCTGATTACCGGCCACGCGCACATAGACGGAGTTGCGCGACGAGAGCACCGCTTCAGCGTTGTTGAGCGTGAGCACGCGCGGGCGGGAAAGTATGCGCGCGCGGCCGCCTTTCTCGAGCGCATGGATTTGTTCGTAGAGGTAGTGCGCGGAATTGCCGATGAGCGTACTCAGCGTGATCCCCGCGTCGATAATCGCGGTCGCGGCGATTCCGCCGCCGCTGCTATCGGACGAGGCCGAGCGGCGGGACGATGCGCCTGCGCCCCAACGGATGCCGAGTTCGCGAGCTGCATCGCTGGAGACGTCCATCACGAGCGCGGAAATTTCCACGAGGTCTTGTGGCCGGTCCAGCATGGCGATTGCACGTTGATAGACCGGCATCATCTCCGGCACGTCGTAGATCACGACGGAGTTCGTGCGGGAATCCGCAATGATGTTGCGCCGCGCCGGCGTGAGCGCGGATTGCGGCAGAGCTGGTGGGTTGTCGAGCTCCGCCGGTGCGTTGTCGGCAACCTCTCCGAGTCCCGGCAGGCTGGGCAGCGGAGGCACGCCGCGCGGCGTTCGCAACGCTGATCTGGCGCGCGAGCCCGTACCTGCGGTAGCGGACTGCTGGACGCTGGTGTTCTCGGTCAGCTTGCGCAGCAACGAAGCCACGCCAGGGATGATCTGCTGATTACTTCCTGAGTTATACGTAATGTCCTGGGCTTGCGCGTAGCGAAGCGGGAAGACCCGGATCTGCGTTTGTTCGAAAGCCGGATCGGCGGGCGCCTTCTGACGACCCTGCGCCTGGGCGATGGCGTCGGCAATGGCGTCGACATACCGCGACGGACCCACTGCCTTCACGCTGTCGTTCGAATATCGCAGCGGCAAATGGGCATCATCGAGATCGAGGCTGTGCAGCAACGCGGACACTTCGTCGCGCGTCAACGGAGAGAATGAAATCGTGCGCGAGCGTACGTCGTTCGCGGTCGACACATGAATGGTCTGGCCATCGAAGTACCACGCGAGGCCCCATGCCTCGATCAGCGAGCGGAAAACAGCGGATGGCGGCTGGTCGAATACGCCGTTGACGGTGCCGCGCACCGAGCGAGTGACATCGAGACGCATTCCTCCCGCTGAGGCGACATCGTTCAGCACGTCGGTCAGGCGCGAATTGCGTGCGACATAGTGCATGGGCTCGCCGCGCCATGCCGGCTCTGCAGCCTTTACCGCATGTATTTGCAAGGCCAGATAAGTCATTGCCAAACCGTGTGCAATAGCACGCGATTTTTTGCTGCGAATCAAAAACCGACTGTGTTCTCTACGCCATTTCATGGGCATTCCTTGTTTCGCGCCAGATTCTCTTGGCAAGTATCGGAATGACTTTAACGGCATATCGGCGACTGGAGGTCGTATAGGAGTACCACACAGTAGCGGGATCTTTGAAGCAGTATTCAATCTCTTTCGGTGTTTACGTTGTCAATCTATTGAGATTTCAGGAATTATCATGCTTGAAAAAATGGCCATCGCGATGAAAGGTGTTGACAAAACGGTTCTTGTCGGCGGCGGGGAGTCGTGCGTATCGACGAGTCAAACCTGATGATCAGGATACCTGCTTATGGCTACGCATCGATACTGTGATTTCAGATCCAAGCTTGTCACGCCGCGTCAGAGATCTATACGTATAAATGGCTTTTCGACCTGCATACGACTCGAAGAGATCTATTGGATCATCATCGAAATTATCGCCCGCCAGGAATCCATGACAGTCGGGAAATTGCTTTCAAGATGGGCCATGGAAATGGATCTGGCGTGCGATGTCGTCAGGAATTTCACTGGATATATCAGAGTGGTATGTGTCGTTCAGCTCGCTAGAAGAGTAGGTATGTTTAACCTGGAAGAGCTAGAAGGAGGGCGGGTCTAGATAAATTGTGTTGCGCCGGAATCGGGGATTTATCTTGTTCTAGTGAGGTGAAATCATGCGTATTTAGAGAGTTTGTCGAAGTTCAGATTCACAGTTGGTTCAGGGTTTTCTTGAGTTGCGCAAACTTTATTTTAGGAATGCAAACAGGTCATGAGTAGAATCAATGCTATTGCAATGCCCGGCGCAAACCAGATTGACAGGTTGCTTGCGGGGGCGAACGACCCTGGCGCAGTGGCGATGTCGCCTTTGGCTTTTTCTCCCGCTGGGCAAGGCCCGCAGGACGTTGGGAACGGACCTGTACAGCTGGTACGCGCAGGTGCCGGTGGGGGAGCCGGCGCGACAGCGGGTCTTCCCGCTGGCGGCGCCGCGCCGCAGCCAGGCAGTGTACCGACACTGGTTCGGTTGGGAGGAGCAGCCCCGGCGGGCCAGAACGGGGCTGCGCATGGGGCCGCGGGGCAAGATCTCGTGGCTTCTCTCAAGAGCGAAAACGAGAGACTTCGTGCAATGGTGGGCCAGCTCATTGGCGGCAAGAACGCTGCGGCGGGCAAGCATCAGGGTGGTCAGCAGCAAGTTGCTCAAGCTACTCCGCAGCCCGCGAAGGCGGGAAACGGCGGCGGTCTCGGAGGTCTCGGCGGTATTGGTGACGTACTGGGGCAGTTGATGAAGGGCATTAAGATGGGCGGGGGCGGCGGCGGTGGCGGTGGCAGCAAAGGTAGTACCACGAATGCCAACCAGCCGCAGAGCCAGCAGCCGCAGGGTCAGCAGCCTCATGGTCAGCAGCCCCAGGGGACTCAGTCGCAGGGTCAGCAAGGTCAGCAGTCGCAGGTGCCGCAGTCGCAAGGTCAGCAGCCCCATGGTCAACAGCAGGAGGGGCTGCAGCCTCAAGGCCCGCAGTCGCAGGGCCAGGAATCTCAAGGTCCGCAGTCGCAGGGGCAGGACCCGGGTGTGCAGCCTGGCGAGTCCATGGGGGCGCCCGGTGGCCCTGGTGAGGGCGGCGTGAACGCGGGAGAAGGCGCGGGCGGCGAAGGTGGGGCTGCGCCGGATGCCGGAGGCGATGCGGGCGGCGTGGGCGACGCCGGCGATGGTGGCGGCGGCGACGGCGGTGGAGGCGATTGATCGTCGGTGATATCAGGTCGTGTAACGCGGGAGGCATGGTGCGATCGCACACCATGTCTCCCGCGTTCGCATGATAGCGGGCGCTGCGTGAACGGTCCGCGCGGACGAACGTATGGGGCGTAAATTGAGGGTGTCGGAAGGGTATTTGGCGCGATGCGCGTAACGATGCGGCCGATCCGTCTTTAACGGTTGTGCCAAGCGGTCTATTGCGATTTTCGAAGCGCTATCGCGCGAACGGCGGTTCTCCGACCGCAGCGTCAAGCTGCGGTCGGTAGCGCGATATCCTCTAGAGGGGAGGATTAGTTACTCAGGCTATCGAGTCTCTGGCCGGTTTGTTGGTCGATGCGTCAAGCATCCCGCCGGGCGTAGCGATATAGTTGTTCGCGCCACGCGGAGCTTGCTGCGCCACGGCGCTGCCACCAGAGGGAGCGTACTGCACGGAAAGCGGTGTGTTGGCGTCATTCTGGTTTAGCCCGTGGACCTCGTAGGCGCGATCGCCCTGGACAACGTATACGTCGCTGGCAAATGATGGGCCATTGGAGCCGGAGGGTTGCGTGCCGACAAAGACCTGCTTGTCGCCGGGCAACGAGAACGAAATCGGACCGTCAACCATCGTGCTCTTCTTGGCGCCCGTGTTGGCGTCGAAGTCGATATGCGGGTCACCCCAGACTTTCGTCTGGTTGCCGGTTTTGGCGTCGGTGAGCGTCAGCGACGAATCCGACTTGTCCAGGTCCATTTTGTAGTCGCCGAGATCAATTGACGACTTTTTGTCGTTCACGCCTGTGTCGGACCATTGTTGCTGGGGGCTGTTGGGGGCAACGGGCGATGTCGAGCCGTTGAAATACTGGCCCTGGTTCCAGTATCCCGCCGAAATGTTCGAGGCGCCGTTACCATTGCCGGGCTGCATCGAGTTATTGAAGTAACCGCCGTTGTTCCAGAAGCCCGACGAGAAATTATTGCCTGCGGCCGAATCCGAAAGGCCGGTCGAGCTATTGAAGTAACCACCGTTGTTCCAGGAGCCCGACGAAAAATTATTGCTGCCGCCCGGACTCGGGAGCCCAGTCGAGCCATCGGAGAAGCTCCCCGGGTTCCATGAACCCGACGGGAAATTACTGCCATCGCCGAGGCCCGGAAGTGCAGTCGAGCCATTGGGGAAGCCCCCGAGGTTCCATGCACCCGACGGGAACTGATTGCCCGCGGCCGGATCGGAAAGGCCGCTCGAGCCATTGTAGTAACCGCCGTTGTTCCAGAAGCCCGACGAGTAGTTATTGCCTGCGGCCGAATCCGAAAGGCCGCCCGCGCCATTGAAGTAGCTGCCGTTGTTCCAGAAGCCCGACGAATAATTATTACCCGCGGCCGGAGCCGGAAGACCGGTCGAGCCATTGGAGAACCCCCCGTTGTTCCAGAAGCCCGACGAAAAATTGTTGCTGCTTCCTTGATTGGAAAAAATCGGCGGACGATTGAAGGCGCTTCTGCCACCGAAGTCGAACGGGCCGCGTGCAGGCGGCTGGGGAAACCAGGGCATCGAGCCCGGTCGTGCGAAAGGCGGCGCAGGCGGCTGAAATGCGCATCCCCGGAGCGGAGTCGGCGACGGGTTATTCATTTGAAAAAACTGACTGCTGTTGAACGACACTGACATGGCTATTTTCCTTTCTGGGATTGCCTGTTGGACATCGAATTTGCGCGCAAGAAGCGATGGCCGAAGTGCGCGACCACGTTGCATGACGTGCATCCGTAATCTAGTCAGTGGTTGTGCGTCTGATGTCCTATTTATTCACGATTTTATGCAACGTTCTCGCATCTCATCAGAAGATGGAACGTCCAAGGGATGACGGCGCGTAACAGGTATGGCCATGAGATACATGGATACCACATGACCTGGTTGACGGCATGAGAAGGTGGCGTGGTTAGCGATCCGGTCTCGGAAATCGAGAATGTTTCGGAGCATGACCGGGCCATGAAGTTCGGACTGCAAATCGAATAGCCGATTAGCGATCAGATTCAATGGATCAGCTCGATGTGACGTCAACAAACGGGAAGGTGTATGAACAAGACTTATCGATCAGTATGGAACGAATCGGCTGGAGCCTGGGTAGCGGTGCAGGAGAATGCGCGAGGTTGCGGCAAGCGCAGCGCCAAAGCAGGCGTAGTGCGCGCGATGAAGACTGTGGCGCTACTGGGCCTGGGTGCCCTGGCCTTGTCCGCGCGGGCCAACGAGGCACCAGCCGACGACGCGAGCGTGCTCTTCAGCAATGCCCAAAATAATCTGGCCGCGGATGCGAGCGGCGCCGCCGAGCACAATCGTCTCGCGGCGACAGCTCTCGGCGTGCCGGAGCAGGAATTCGGTACGCCGTCTCGCATATCGAATGTGGGGGCGATGGTCGCATCCGTCCCGGCCGCGGGCTCGGGTGTCGATACTTCAGGCCTCTCGCAGACCTACAACACGGCGGCCTACTATTCGCAGGTTGCCGGGTTCGGCAACGGGGCCGGGCAGACGCCGCCCTCCGACATGGCGAAGGCCGGCATTGGCGCCGTTGCCATCGGCTCGAATACAGTTGCGCGCGCAACGGCAAGCACGGCGATCGGGGTGCAGGCCTACACCACAGCGAACGACTCCGTCGCGCTGGGCGCGGGCTCGATAGCGAATCAGGCCAACACGGTTTCTGTCGGCAACGACGGCACGACCTCGCGAATCGCGGTGGATATGAACGGCCGGTCCTACACGCTCACGAATCCGGCGAATACGCGCCGCATTGTCAATATGGCTGCCGGACAGGCCGACACCGACGCAGTGAACGCAGGTCAACTGAGAGCCGTCGCGAGCGCCTTGGGCGGCGGTGCGGCGGTGGATGGCGTCGGTGAGTTCAAGCGCCCGAGCTACGTGCTCAGAGGGGGGACGTTCACGGACCTCGGCGCGGCGCTTCTTGCCGTCGACCATGCTGCGGCGGCCGATTTCGCAGACAGCGTCAAGTACGACACGTCTGCTCATACGCGTGTGACGCTCGATGGCGGTACGAGCGGCACGGTTTTGTCGAACGTGGCCAATGGCATGGCGGATCATGACGCGGTGAACATCGCGCAACTGAAAGCGGCGGGCCTGAGCGTCGATACCGGCGGTAACATCACGAACGCCTTCGTCGCCTACGACGACACGAGCAGAGGGACGGTCACGCTTGGCGGCGCAAACGGCACGCGCATCACGAATCTGGCTGCAGGCAGCGTGGCGGCGGGGAGTGGGGATGCCGTCAACGGCGCACAGTTGTACCGGGGTTTGTACGGCGCGGCGGCCGCGTTGGGCGGCGGCGTCATGGTCAACCCGGACGGGTCGCTGAAGAGCCCGTCCTATGAAGTCGGCGGCTCGACGTATGGCGATGTCGGCAGCGCGTTGAAAGCGGTCGACCATGCGTCGACAACCGGTCTGCTGGACTCCGTCAAATACGACACGCCCGCGCATGATCGCGTGACGTTCGGCGGCGGCGCGAATGGTACGGTGTTGTCGAACGTGGCCAACGGCATGGCGGATCATGACGCGGTGAACATCGCGCAATTAAAAGCGGCGGGCCTGAATGTCGACACGGGAGGCAATGTCACCAATGCCTTCGTCGCCTACGACGATGCAACGAAATCCGCGGTCACGCTTCGCGGCGCGCAGGGCACGAGGATCACGAATCTTGCCGCCGGTATGGCAGACAGCGATGCCGTGAATGCTGGTCAGTTGCGCGCGTATGCAGCAACGCTTGGGGGCGGCGCCGGCATGGCGGCGGACGGCGCGATCGTCGCGCCCACCTACCATATGCAGGGCGGGACACAGCGCACGGTAGGCGGTGCGCTCGACACGCTCGACTCGGGCCTGACTCAGCTCCAGCAAAGAATTGCCGGCTCGGGTATCGATCTCATCGCGCAAGAGCCGATCAGTCGCGCGATCAGAATCGGATCGACAACCGACGGCACCGTGGTGAGCCTCAACGGCGCGGCGGGCAACCGCACCTTGACCGGCCTGGCGGCAGGCGGCGTGAGTTCCTCCAGCGTGGATGCGATCAACGGCGCGCAGCTCTACGCCAGCGCTGCCAGCATGGCCGCCGCGCTGGGCGGTGGAGCCAGCGTGCGCGCCGACGGTACGCTGGCCGCGCCCGCGTACACGATTGGCGGCACGACGCTGAACAACGTGGGCGCGGCGCTCACGAATCTCGACGACCGCGTCGCGCAGAACACCACGCAGATCACGAACCTTCAGCAGACGGTTACCAACATCTCGGGATCGGTCGCGAACGCGGTGCAATACGACTCGTCCGCGCACGACAAGGTTACGCTAGGCGGCGCTGGCGCAACTGGCACGGTCAAGCTGTCCAATCTCGCCGATGCCCTGCTGGACGCTCACAGCACCGATGCCGTCACGGGCGCGCAGCTTTACGCCACCAATGCCAATGTTTCGTCCATCGTGCAGGCGGTGCAGAACGTTACGGTTAATCAGTCGTATGTCGCTGTGAGTTCGCCGAACGGGCCGGCCCTCGCCAGCGGCGCGAACACGCTGGCGGTCGGCGGCGGCGCGGTTGCCAGCGGCATGTCGTCCAGCGCGTTTGGCGACCGCGCAGAAGCAAGCGCCGCGAACGCCGTGGCGCTGGGCGCGAATTCGATCGCTGATCGCAACAACTCGGTCTCGGTGGGCAGCGTCGGCAACGAGAGGCAGATTACCAATGTCGCCGCCGGCACCGCGCCTACCGACGCAGTGAATCTCGGCCAGCTCGGCAACGCGATGGGCAGCATGAGCCATCGCGTGGACGACGTCGACCGCAACGCCCGGCGAGGGATCGCGTCGGCGTCCGCGCTCAACATCGTCACGCCGTATCTGCCGGGGCGCACCACCCTGAACGCCGGCATTGCGACGTATCGCGGCCAGTCGGCACTGGGCATCGGCGTGTCGCGCTGGAACGCGAAAGGCAGCATCAACTACAACCTGGGCGTCTCGTCGGCGGGTGGCAACAGCACCATCGTCCGGGCGGGCATCGGCATCGTCTTCGGTGGTTGACGCATTTGCAGCAGCCTTCACGGCACGGCCGGCGCGAGGTCCGGCCGTGCCAGCGGGGTGTGCCCCGCGTTCAATTCCCGCACGGTCAGGCCGTGCGCTCCTTTCCATGAGCATTCAACATGAAATACACAGTCATGGCGATCGTGCTGTCGGCCGCCATTGCAGGATGTGCATCGCAAGCGACGATCGATGCATTGCAGGTGCAGGACCCCACCGTGCTGGAAAATGGCCTTAAGGCGTCGCAGAGCACGGAGGCGGGCGCTGCCACGCAAGCCTGGGTCGTTGCGTATCCCGGCAGCGTGAGCGGCGCGCTGCTCAAGGACGAACAGCGGCGTTTGCAGGCGCTTGGTGCACGACAGCAGGGTTACTTTGCGGCGAAAGCGCAGTGCTGGCTCAATGCGGCGCGCGAGGAGCAGGCGCAACACAACCAATGGGGCTTTGTCGACGAAGCAGTTAAGCAGGCGGATCAACTGATCGGCGCACTGGAAGGCCAGGGGCAGGCTTCGGCCGATAATCCAAAGCTGCGCACGGTGTCGACAGTGCGCCCCGATCTGTGGCAGCAACTGCTGGCGATAAAGACGTCGCCGGACTTCCCGTCATGCCCGAAGGCCCAGGAGGTGGTCGCCTGTTCAGAAGTCGCGCTGATGCACGCGGGCCACGAAGCGTGGACGCGCCTGTTCGACGCGAGTGCGCTACGCGTCGCCGGAGTCCTGCAGAGTGCCGAGGCGTTGCCCGGCGTGCTGGCTGCCTGCCGGCCCCCGAAGCCCGCGCCCTATGTGCCGCCGAAAATCACGCTGCCTACCGACACGCTCTTCCAGTTCGATCGCGGCGATCTGGCTGGCATGCTGCCGCAAGGACGCGAGAGCCTCGCGACGCTTGCGCGCGAGATCGTTGGCGCAGGCGACGTGACGGCGATACGCGTGGAAGGCTATACCGACCGGCTCGGCAGCGAGCGCTACAACGAACGGCTTTCGCAGCAGCGCGCGGACACGGTAGCGGGATACCTGCGCGAGAACGGTGTTGCCGGCGTCGCGATGAGCGCGTTTGGCCGTGGCAAGTCGAATTCGCTCGCGCAGTGCAATGACCGCGACCGCGAAGCGCTGATCGCCTGTCTTGCGCCCGACCGGCGCGTCGAGTTGTCGATATCGCGCAAGAGCCGCACGCGCCCCGCAGAAGCGCAATAGCGCGCCTGAATGACGGCGGGCGCGCCCCCATTCGGGTGCGCTCGCCGGTGTGCCCCGGCTAGAACAAACTCGCCTGCCCCGACAGCAGCGTTTCGAATTCCTCGCGCAGAAACGGCAAAATGGCGTCGGCCACCGGCTGCAACTGCCGGCTCAAATAGAACCCGTAATCGAGCGGCGAGCTGAGCGTCTCCAGCGGCTCGGGGCCTGCGGTCGTCATCACGTAGCTGATCCACCCGCCGTTCTGATATTGCAGCGGACGGCCTTTGGCACGGTTGAATTCGTCGGCGACGCGCGCCGCACGCACATGCGGCGGCACATTGCGCTGATAGTCGCCAAGCGGGCGGCGCAGCCGCTTTCTGAATACGAGCTGCTCGTCGAACTCGCCGCTCAGCGTGCGCCGCACGTAATCGCGCACGTAATCTGCATAGGGCTCGCGCTTGAAGACGCGCCGGTACAGTTCGCGCTGGAATTGCTGCGCGAGCGGCGTCCAGTCGGTACGCACGGTCTCCAGTCCCTTGAACACCATTTCGTCGCCGCCGTCTTTCGTGCGGGCGAGACCCGCGTAGCGCTTCTTGCTGCCTTCTTCCGCGCCGCGCACGGTGGGCATGAGAAAGCGCGAATAATGGCGCTCGAATTGCAGTTCCAGAGCGCTTTGGAGACCGAAGCGTTCGCGCAATTCAGCCTGCCACCACTGGTTGACATGCTCGACCAGCGCGCGGCCGGTGCGTGTCGCCTCTTCTTCCGTATGTGCGCGCCTGAGCCACACGAAGGTGGAGTCGGTGTCGCCGTAGATGACGTCGTAGCCTTGAGACTCGATCAATTCGCGCGTCTTGCGCATGATCTCATGGCCGCGCATGGTGATCGACGATGCAAGTCGCGGGTCGAAAAACCGGCAGCCCGTCGAGCCAAGCACGCCGTAGAACGCGTTCATGATGATCTTCAACGCCTGCGAAAGCGGCGCATTCTTGTTGCGCTTGGCGTTCTCGCGGCCTTCCCAGACCTGGCGCACGATCTCCGGCAGGCAATGCATCGTGCGCGAGAAGCGCGCGCCGAGAAAGCCCGGCACCGACGCATCGTCGCGACGTTCGTCGTCCGCGTGGCGCAGGCCTTCGATCAGCCCCACGGGATCGATCAGAAACGTGCGGATGATCGAGGGATAAAGGCTCTTGTAATCGAGCACCAGCACCGAATCGTAGAGCCCGGGCCGCGAGTCCATTACGAAGCCGCCGGGACTGTTTTCGCCCACCACGTCGCCAAGATTCGGCGCAACGTAACCGAGCCGATGCATGCGCGGCAGATACAGGTGCGTGAACGCCGCAACCGAGCCGCCGCTGCGGTCGGCGGGCAGTCCCGTGACCGAGGCGCGTTCGAGCAGGAACGCGATCAGCTCGGTTTTCTCGAAGATGCGCGTGACAAGTTCGCAATCCTTGAGGTTATAGCGCGCGAGCGCGGGCTTGTCTTCGTCGAAGCGGCGCTGGATTTCGTCCATGCGCTGATACGGATTGTCGACGGACTTGCCTTCGCCCAGCAGTGATTGCGCGACGAACTCGAGGCTGAACGATGTAAAGCTCCAGGTGGCCGAGCGCAGCGCCTCGATGCCGTCGATGATGAGCCGGCCCGCCGCGCCGGCAAAGTAATGGTTCTGGTTGATGCTGTGCTCTCGCCATTCCATCACGGCGCCGCCGCGTCCGAGGCGCAGCGGCACGCCACATTGCTGCGAATGCGCGTGCAGCACGCGCAAATCGAACTGCACGAGATTCCAGCCGATGATCGCGTCGGGATCGTGCCGCGCCATCCACTCGTTCAGGCGCACGAGCATCTGCGTGCGGCTCTCGCAGTACTCGAAGTCGAAATCGAGCCCGCTCGCGTCGCCGTTTGCGGGGGCGAGCATGAAGACCTGGCGCTGGCCGCATCCTTCGAGCGCGATCGAATACAGCTCGCCCTGCGCGCTCGTTTCGATGTCGAGCGAGACGAGCCTGAGCGCCGGGCGATAGCCGGTGGCCGGTTTCAGTTCGCCGTCGAGCAGCAGGCCCGAGGCGTCGGGCGTGCCGCGAAACTGCACGGGCGCGGTGATGAAGCGCTCCATCATGTAGCGCTCGGGCGGCTGGATATCGGCTTCGTAGATGTCGACGCCCAATTTCGTGAGGCGCTTCGCCGTGCCGGTCAGCTGGCGGTATTGCGGCGCATAGAGGCCGAGCACGGGCCGCTGCCGGAAGTCCTTGAGATCGAGCGGGCGCAGCTCGGCGCCCTTGTTGCCGCCTTTATGGCCGCTTTTATTGCCGCTTTTATTGCTTTCGAGCGCGCCGAGCGCCACCTCGCGTTGCGCGGCCGGCACGAACGCGACCGACGTTTGCGGGCGCAGGCGCAGTTGCCGTGGGCCAGCGGGCGTCGCGAGCCAGAAGTCGACTTCGGTATGGTGCGGCGTGTCGCGCCAATGTCGCGTCAGAATGAAGCCCGGCTCGAAGCCGGGTTGAAGCTCGGTCACTATGCGTACCCGCAGGCCTGTGGTGTCTGCGGGAATTGTAACGCCACCGGGCGGCGCGACTGGAGGCGGGCCGTCGCTTCGTGAAAAGCGCCGGCCCCGGGTGCTTCAGGTATGACGCGCTACTCGTCCGAACTACTCGTCCGAACCGTGGCCGAGGCCCAGGCCCGGCAGCGAGTGCGTGCCTTCGACGGCAACGGCGTGCAGCAGTTGCGGATCGAGATCGAGCGCGCGCAGGATCGTCGGCGCAACCTGCGTGGTCTGCACACGCGCCTGGATCTGGCGGCCGCCGCCATGCAGGCCCGCATACGACACGACGAGGCCGAGGTGGCTATCGTCCGGCGCATTGCCGCCGTGCTCCTCGTCCTTCTTTTTGCTCGACGTATAGATCACGCCCGGGTTCGGCTGCACGACGATATCGGGCGTGCGGCCGAGCGACGGATCGCCGAAGCGCGCGGCCAGTTCAGAGCCGCTGAGAATGTACGCTTGCGGGCCGTCCGCGCAGATGCCGGGCGCGTTGCACGAGAGGTTCTGCTTGAGCGTGGCGAGCGCGGCATCGCGCTGCGATTGATCGCGCAGCCAGATGAGGCCCACGTCGTCGGTCTGCACGAAGCCCGTGCCGACAAGGCCCGTGCCGTCGTTCAGGTTGCCGCTCTTCGTGTTGTTCTGGCCGAAGTTGCCGTTGGGATCGAGATAGTTGCTCGTCTCGAGCAGTTGCGTGAGCGTGTCGCCGTTCTTCACGAGCTTCGTGTGATCGGCGGGTGACTGGCCGTGCTTGGCCGTGACGACGATGAGCGTCGACGCGTAGAGGTTCTGCTGCTTGAGCGCGGCGACAATGCGGCCAAGCGAATTGTCGAGATATGTGATCGCGCCCGACACGTTCGGCCCCGGCGTGAAGCTGGCGTCGAGATAGCCGCCTCCTTTGGCCACCGTGGACTTTTGCGCCACGCTCAGGGTCTGGAAGTTGGTGCCGAACAGCGTGGGCACGGGCTCGTTGCGCGTGCCCGTGGAGTCCTTGCCGTTGATCTGGTTGATGAGCGCCTGCACGTGGTAATCGTCGAACTTCTCGGTGTGCGTGTACACATCGGTGTAGTCGGTCTGCGTGGCCGGGTCGATCGAGTTGATCTCGGTGCGCGCGAGGTCGTCCACGCCGCGCCCCGACGGGCCGTTCAGCCAGTCGTAGCCCCAGGCGTGCTTGTCGGCCCACGCGGTGTGCGAGCCGGGCAAGTTCTGCTTCACGACTTCGAAGATCGTGTTGGTCTTCACGTAGTCATGCGGATACACGGGCACGCACTTGGCGCCCTTGCGCGCGCGCGGAATGGCTTGCGGATTGAAATCGCCGCCGCCGTCGAGGTGCACGAGCGCGCCGCCGTTTTGCGCGTCGATGCCGGTGGTTTCGTCGAACACGACGTTCCAGCCCTGCTGGCCCACGCAGCCCGTGTCGTTGGGCGCGTAAAGCGTGCGGTCATACGAAACGTCATAGAAGAGGCCGGCGGTCTTGGGCGAGCCGCCCGTCACGAGCGCGGCGAGACCCGGAAACGAGTCGGACAGCCCGGGCGTATAGGCGTTCGTATACGTGACGCCCGACTTGGCGAGCAGCGCGAGATTCGGGCAAGTGTTGCCGCCCACGCAGCGCGCGACGTCCTGCTCGTGCAAACCGTCGAAGCTGATGAGCAGGACGTGCTTGATGCCGCTCGCCCCGCTCGCCTGCGTCGACGGTGATGCGAGTGCGCTACCCACGGCGAGCGCCATCGCGCTGAGCGCCACCAGACCTGCCGACCATCTCCTTGCCGCTTTCATCGTTCACCTCGTTGTTCATGTTTGTGGGGAGAATCACGCGAAACAGAAGTGGCAATGTGCCGGGCATATGCGTCGAGGCGATGAACAACAACTTTCAATTACATTCTGTTACATGCGCCTCGTGGCACGGGAATGGTGCGTGGGTGGATGCGAGCGCAACGGCTGCTGGCGTGCGCTAGCTGCAGGTGAAGTTGCTCGCCGAATTCACATCCCCATTTGTATAGCGCGCGACCTTCGGATACGGGCACAGCGGGCGCGTACGGCCTGTCCCCCAATCGGCAGGAACCTCGCCGTTCGGCAACGCGCTGGATGCATCCCGCGCCGTGGCAATCACCCTGTCCGGCGCTTGACCGTGCTCGACCCACGCGACCATCGGCGTCAGCATGTCGAACTGATCGGCCGCCGGCCCGCCGCTGCAGTGATTCATACCCGCCACCGTATAAAAGCGAGCGAAATTGCTTGCATCTCCGCCATTCGCTTTGGACAAGCGCTGATACCAGTCTGTCGTATCGTCCGACGAAAACACCGGGTCGCTCGTTCCGTGATAGACGATCAGCTTCGCGCCGCGATTCTTCAGCTTGCTCAGGTCGGTCTCATTCGGCGGGGTCATGAATGACCATGCCGACTCCGAATAAGCACCGCTCGTCGCGAAGATCTTCGGCGCGTCGTTGTCCATGCTGAAGTTCAGCGCGTAAGCCGAGAGCTGGCTGAGTATCGACGCGCTTTGCGGCGGCGCCGTGAACACGAAGGCCGCGGCCATTGGATCAAGCGTGATCGAGGCGCTCTGCTTCCACGAAGCCCAGCCCGCGCCGTTGATGCCGACATCGTAAGGGAACGTGGCATAGAGGGAGGTGCCGGCGCTGTTGCGCGCACCCGAGAACAGATTGCCGATAGCCTGTTTTTGCGCTGTCGTCAGGCAGGTGCCGTCGCGCACGTTGCTGGTGCAGGTCGGAACGTCCGTGGCGAGATTGAAATTTGCCTGGCATGCCTTGATATCTTCGACCATGCCGTCGGCCACGCCGTCAAGCGCATCGCATTTCGCAATCACCTTCGCGGCGATGAGTTGGCGTTCGGCCTTGGTCAGTCCGCTGGTGATATCGGGAAGTCCGGCCGCGGTTTTCGCTGTGGCGATGCTCGCAAGCTGCTGCGCGCTCCACATTTCGCCGATCGCGGCTTTCGGAAGATGAAAGCCCGGGTCGCCCGCGATGATCCCGTCGTACTCTGCGTACGAACGTGCGGCAGCCACCATCGCGTGACGTCCGCCGTTCGAACAGCCCTCGAAGTAGCTGCGGTCGGGCCCCTTGCCATAGGCGGTCTTGATGACCTGCTTGGCCATCGGCGTGAGCGTCGCGACCGCGTTATAGCCGTAGTCGATGCGCGCCTGCGGATCGAGACCAAACAACGGGTTTTGCGAGGACGAATGTCCGGCGTCCGAACTGATTACGGCGAAGCCCATGTCGAGCGCGTTATCGAGCGGGCCACCGCCGCTATTAGGCCCGACAGCCTGCAAGACGCTACCATCGAGACCGCCATTGGCCTGATAGAAGAAGCGGCCATTCCAGGCGATCGGCAAGCGCATCTCAAACCCGATCGCGTAGGTCTGGTTATCGACCGTGCTTACGCGCTGGTTCATTTGCCCTTCGATCACGCAGTGCTCGGGGACCGCTTTGCCGGCTACCGTAAGCGTGCCGGCCGGCACGTCCTGCACCGACGTGAACGTCGTGTTGGCAAACGACAGTTTTGCAGCAAGCGACGCGCACGACCCTGAGAGCGACGCGGGCTGGGCGGCGGCAAGCTGGGGCAGAGCCGACGCGTCGCTGGACGACGCGCCGTTGGATGACGATCCCGAGCCGCCGCAGGCCGCGAGGATCGTGGATGCGGCGGACACGCACAATGCAATTCTGGTTCTTTTCATCATCCCTCCCATTAGAACATGTGCTTGAGACCGACCATGACACCGGTCTGACCCATGCCGGCGCCCGGCGTGGTTCCGCCGCCACCGCCGCTGACCGAATAGCGCGCTTTCTCGCTGTTCGCGAGATAAGCCGCCTGCGCATAAACCGAGGAACGTTTGCTGAGGAAGTAGGTGGTGCGCAGTGTGCCCATAGTGGCGCGCGTATCGTGGTCGCTGTTGATGATGCGGAACACTTCGCCATCGACGATAAACGCGGGCGTAACCGTGTACGAGGCGCCCACGAAGAAGAGATCCGAGCGGACATTGGACGTCGCCGGCGAATCCGTGACCACGCGGCGACCCATCCAGCCCGCGCCGATCTTCGCGCCCGAGTACTGTGCATAGGCGCTGACCAGCGTGCGCGCGTCCTTGTCGGCGGCGTTGATGAGCGGCGTTGGCGCCACGCCGTCGAAGAAGTTGGCGGCTGCCGTTGCGCCGCCGCGCTGTTCCTCATAAGAGGCAGCAGCGCCGAAGTATTGCGAGTCGTACTTGAGCATCACGGACCAGTCGCGGCATTCGGTGCCGTGGCCCGGGACCGAACCTGCGCAGGTGCCCTGGCCGGGCGAGTTGCCGGTGCCCGCTGCGTCCCGTCCGAACGAGTAGCCGGCGCCGAGCGTGAAGCCCTGGTACGCGCCAAGATATGTGACCGAATTGTCGGTGCGGGCGTTGGGCACGTAGGCGTCGAACGAGCCCATTCCGTAGATGTCGGGGCCGACGATATCCGCGCCCTGAATCGCGAGATAGGTCATGGTGTACTGGCGGCCGAACGCGAGGGTTCCATACGGGCTCTTCACGCCCACGAACGCCTGCCGCCCGAACAGGCGCCCGCCCTGGCCGGAACTGCCATCACGCAGATTAAACCCGCTTTCGAGCGTGAATACCGCGCTATAGCCACCGCCCAAATCTTCATTGCCGCGCAGCCCCCAACGCGAAGGCAATTCGCCGGTCACCGCCGGCATGCGAAAAACGCTGTCGCCTTTGGCGTTGGCGTGCGAAACGTATTCGACACCTGTATCGACGATGCCGTACAGCGTAACGCTCGATTGCGCGACGGCTCCAGTGCTGAGCGCGCAAAGTGCGATGCACGCGAGGGCATGAATCGGCTTCAATTGCATGGTGTTGTCTCCGAACCTGTTGCGTATGTTTTATTGAATTTGAATGGCGGGTATGAAGCTTTCGGCGGACCGGTTCAGTCCGTGGCGCGCGGCCGGCGCAGCAACATCAGCGCGGCCACGGCGGCGACGAGCGTGACGGGAATGCTCGCGCCGATCACGGTGGAGGCGCTGCGCCCCATGGCCAGCAATTGGCCGGCGGCGAGCGGCCCGACCACCGAACCAAGACGGCCGACCGCCACAGCGGCGCCTACGCCGGTGCCGCGCATCGGCGTGGGATAGAACGCGGCGGACAGGGCGTAGAGCACCGATTGCCCGCCAACGACGAACATGCCCGCGCAGAACGCGGACACCACGAGCGCCCCGAGGCCCGGCGCAGCCGACAAGCCCGCAAGCGACGCGATGATGCCGATATACATGCCGGACACGACGAGTCCGCCGCGCATGCGGTCCATCAGCATGCCAATGACGAGCGCCCCGATGCCGCCGCCGATATTGAAGAAAATCTGCACGAGGCCGATGTCGCCACGGCCAAGACCGCGCGCGGCCATGAGCGACGGTAACCAGTTGAGCAGGAAATAGAGGACGATGAGTGTGCAGAAGTAGCTGATCCAGATCTGCAGTGTGGAGAGCGTACGATTCGCACCGAAAAGAACCGTGCCAACGGGAGCAGGAACGGCCGGCGCACCGGATGGCGCCTGGCGGAATGTTTTGGATTCCGGAAGAAATGCCATTAACAGCGGTACGAGGACCAGCGGTCCGACGCCGCCCACATAGAAGATGTGGCGCCATTCGGTGTCGCCGGCGCTGAATATGCCGATAAGCGAAGCGATTAAGCCGCCGAACGGAATGCCGCAATACATCACGCTCACCGCCGTGTTGCGCGCCTTTGGCGAAACGGCTTCGGAGGACAGCGCGATCAGGTTCGGCAGTGCGCCGCCGAGCCCCACGCCTGTCAACGCACGTACCAGCACCAGCGCGCCAAAGCTGCTGACGAGCGCGGTGGCAAGGGAAAGCACGGCAAAGATGATCGCCGAGAGAATCAACACGCGCTTGCGCCCGATGCGGTCGGCGAACCGCCCGCCGAACAGCGCGCCGGGCAGAAGGCCGAAGGTGCCTGCGCTGAATGCGAGGCCCATCTGCGATACCGAAAGGCCGAACTCGCGCGCCATGCGCGGCGCGGCGACGCCGACCGACTGCAGGTCTAGCCCCTCAAGCAGGGCAACCGCGAAACAAAGGACTAAGGTCGTGGCGATATCGCTACCCGCGATGGATCGCATGGCTGTGTCGTCTCCGGATAATGCCGTTCTGGTCGATCTCATGTCTGTCGCCTGATGGTGATTTTGATTTTGGAAGTCACGGTGCGCATCGCCGTTAATATCAGGTAACCTTATATAAACGGCAAAATAAGGCGCGTCCTGTGGAACGCGCCGGCATGGTGTGACAAGCCGTATTTGATATCAGGCATCCTGATGTTGCAAGCCGATTGTATTCGGTGAATACCCCAGGCGATGGCGTCTTTTTCGTGTCTTGAACGCTACGCCGTTGCGGTAACATTGCGCATCCCATCGAGACTGCTCAACCGACACAATGAACGGCAAGGCTTCCACCACCACGACGACATCGGCCGGCACGGCCCGCGCTTCCGGCAAGGGGCGCAAGGCCGCGATGCCTCGGCTCACCTACCTGATCGCCAACCTCGACAGGATCCTGCGCCGCGAACTCACAGCCGCGCTTGCGCCGCTCGGGCTTACGCTTTCGCAGTTCACGGCGCTATCGGTTCTGGAGGCGCGCGGCGAGGCATCGAACGCGCAACTCGCCGAGCGCTCGTTCATCACGCCTCAGTCTGCCAACGAAGTGATCAGCGTGATGGTGTCGCGCAACTGGATCGGCCGCGAGCCCGATCCCAATCACGGCCGCATTGTCGTGCTGCGGCTCACCGACGAAGGGCGCGATGTGCTGCGTCAGGGCATGAAGGCGGTGCAGGTCGTGGAAGACCGGATGCTGGGCGACGTGGACGCCCAAGGCGCCAATGCCGCGCGCGTGAGCCTCGAACGCTTCGTGAGCAACCTGCGCCAGAGTTGAACGCGCTCATTCCATGCCTTGCAGTCCAAGCAGGCGCATGGCGTTGTCCTTGAGCACGAGCGGACGCACTTCCGGCTTGATGTCCAGCGTGGCGAAATCCTCCAGCCAACGATCGGGCCGGATCAGCGGAAAGTCGGAAGCGAACAGCACCTTGTGGCGCAGCAGCGTGTTCGTATACTTCACGAGCTCCGGCGAGAAGTATTTCGGCGACCAACCCGACAAGTCGATATACACATTGGGCTTATGTAGCGCGATGGAGAGCGCCTGCTCCTGCCACGGCCACGAAGGATGCGCGATCACGATTTTCATGTCGGGAAAATCGGCGGCGACATCGTCGAGATAGATCGGCTCCGAATACTTCAGGCGCAGGCCGCCGCCGCCGCGCATTCCCGAACCCATGCCCGAATGGCCGCTGTGAAATACCGCCGGCAGGCCATATTCGGCAATCACCTCGTATAGCGGATACGCGAGCCGGTCGTTCGCGAAAAAGCCTTGCATGGTGGGATGAAACTTGAAGCCGCGCACGCCGTGCTCCTCGATCAGCCGCCGTGCCTCGCGCGCGCCGAACTTGCCTTTGTGCGGGTCGATGCTCGCGAAGGCAATCATGATGTCGGCATTGTTCTGCGCAAACTCCGCCACTTCCTCGTTCGAAATGCGCCGCCTGCCGACGTTCGCCTCGCAATCCACCGTGAACATCACGAAGCCGATGTTGCGCTCACGATAGTGCTCGATCGTTTCCGGGATCGTGGGCCGACGTCCCTGCTTGAGCACGGTGCCGAAGTACTTGTCGGCGGCATCGTCGAATTCCTTTGCAAAGAGGTCGGGTGGCTGGCAGCACGAGACTTCCGCATGCACATGTGTGTCGATGGCGACCAGGTGGTCGAGCTTCATGACTGTCTCCTCGGTTGTTCGATTGTTGGCTTGTCGCGACTGGAAGCGTGCTTAAGGGTATGTACTAACGAGCGTGCATTCTACTTTACATATCAGGTAGCCTGATAGTACATTGACCTCGAACCGCACGTGCGGAAACATTCATGGAGAAGGAAAATGAGTTACGAAGGTCGCTGGAAAACGGTCAAGGTTGCAGTGGAAGGCGGCATTGCCTGGGTGACGCTGAACCGTCCCGAGAAGCGCAACGCCATGAGCCCGACGCTCAACAGGGAAATGATCGATGTGCTCGAAACGATCGAGCTCGATGCTGAAGCGCAGGTGCTCGTGCTCACTGGCGAGGGCGACGCCTGGACCGCGGGCATGGATCTTAAGGAGTACTTCCGCGAAGTCGATTCGAGCCCCGACGTCGTGCAGGAACGCATTCGCCGCGATGCGAGCCGCTGGCAGTGGCAGCTGCTGCGCATGTATTCGAAGCCCACCATCGCCATGGTGAACGGCTGGTGCTTTGGCGGCGGTTTCTCGCCGCTGGTGGCCTGCGATCTCGCGATCGCCGCCGACGAAGCCGTGTTCGGTCTTTCGGAAATCAACTGGGGCATTCCGCCGGGCAATCTCGTGAGCAAGGCAATGGCGGATACGGTCGGCCACCGCGAAGCGCTGTACTACATCATGACGGGCGATACCTTCACGGGCCAGCAGGCCGCGAAGATGGGCCTCGTCAACAAGAGCGTGCCGCGCGCCGAATTGCGCGAGGCCACGCTGGCGTTCGCCGCGAAGCTGCTCGACAAGAACCCTGTCGTGCTGCGCAACGCCAAGCATGGTTTCAAGCGCTCGCGCGAGCTGACGTGGGAGCAGAACGAGGACTATCTCTACGCGAAGCTCGATCAGGCCAACTATCGCGACAAGGAAGGCGGCCGCGCCCAGGGCCTCAAGCAGTTCCTCGACGACAAGAGCATCAAGCCGGGCCTGCAGGCATACAAGCGCTGAGCAAACAGACCAGGCAGACAGAGGAGACGAAGACATGCACGAAACCCTGCTTTTGATCGGCGGTGCGTTGCGTCCCGCGTCGAATGGCAAGACCTTCGATCGCATCAATCCGGCCACGGGCAGCGTGGCCACGCGCGCCGCGGCCGCCACGCTGGAGGACGCCGATGCAGCGGTCGCCGCCGCGGCGCGGGCATTTCCCGCGTGGGCCGGGCTCACGCCCACGGAGCGCCGCAAGCGCCTGAGCGCCGCCGCCGAGCGGCTGGACGCGCGCGCGGCGGAGTTTATCGCCATCGGCGCGGCGGAAACGGGCGCCATGGCGAACTGGTATGGCTTCAACGTGATGCTCGCGGCCAACATGCTGCGCGAAGCAGCCGCGATGACTACGCAGATCGACGGCTCGGTGATTCCCTCGGACGTGCCCGGCAGCCTCGCGATGGCAGTGCGCCAACCGTGCGGCGTCGTGCTCGGCATGGCGCCCTGGAATGCACCGGTGATTCTCGCCACGCGGGCGCTGGCGATGCCGCTCGCGTGCGGCAATACCGTGGTCCTGAAGGCTTCGGAAGGCTGCCCCGGCGTGCACGTGCTGATCGGGCAGGCGCTGAACGATGCGGGCCTGGGCGAGGGTGTAGTCAACGTCATTACGCATGCGGCCGAAGACGCTCCCGCCATCGTCGAGCGGCTGATCGCGAATCCGGCGGTCAAGCGCGTGAACTTCACCGGCTCGACGCGCGTGGGCCGCATCGTTGCGGAGCATGCTGCGCGACATCTGAAGCCCGCGTTGCTCGAACTGGGCGGCAAGGCGCCCGTGATCGTGCTTGACGACGCTGACCTGGACGCTGCAGTGGAAGGCATCGCCTTCGGCGCATTCTTCAATCAAGGCCAGATTTGCATGTCGACGGAACGCGTGATCGTCGAGCGCAAGATTGCCGGTGCGTTCGTCGAGAAGCTCGTGGCGAAGGCGCGCACGCTCAAGGCGGGTGACCCGACGCAGCCGGGATCGGTGCTGGGAACTTTGGAGAGCGAAGCATCGGCGCGGCGCATTCGTGCGCTCGTGGAAGACGCGGGCGCGAAGGGTGCGAAGCTGCCGCTGGGTTGCGAAGTGAACGGCGCGATCATGCAGCCGGTGATCGTCGAGAACGTCACGCGCGAAATGAAGCTTTACGCCGACGAATCGTTCGGCCCGGTCGTGACGGTGCAGCGTGTGGACGGCGACGAAGAAGCGGTGAGCGTGGCGAACGACAGCGAATACGGGCTTTCGGCGGCGGTGTTCAGCCGCGACATTGCCCGCGCGATGAACGTGGCGAAGCGCATCGAGTCGGGCATTTGCCATATCAATGGACCAACGGTGCACGACGAGGCGCAGATGCCGTTCGGCGGCGTGAAGGCAAGCGGTTATGGCCGCTTTGGCAGCAAGGCGTCGATTGGCGAGTTCACGGACCTGCGCTGGATCACCGTGCAGACCGGCCCGCGTCATTACCCGATCTGAGATTTCGGGGCAACGAGGAGACAGATGTTGGAATCGGACCAAGTCCATGCAGGCGGCGCGAGCGCCGTCGCGCCCGGATACAGGCGCGTCGCAATCGGTTCTGTTTCGCCGCGCATCGAGCAGCGCGGCGAATGCTGGTATATGGAAGCGCGGGAGCCGCTAGGCCGCTACCCGGAGCGCTTCACCGACCGGCTGGCCAGCGGCGCGCTTGCGCACCCCGACCGGCTGCTGGTCGTCCGGCGCGATGGCGCTGGCGCCTGGCAAGGTGTGACCTATGCGCAGATGCACGAGCATGCGCGTGCAATCGGAGAAGCGCTGCTGCAACGCGGCCTGAGCGCGAAACGACCACTCGTCATTCTTTCGGGCAACAGCATCGAGCATCTGCAGTTGGCGTTGGGCGCGATGTGGGCGGGCATTCCCTATGCTCCCGTCTCGCCTGCTTATTCGCTGATTTCGAGCGACTTCGGCAAGCTGCGCCACATACTCGACCTGCTCACGCCGGGCCTCGTATTCGCCGATGACATCGACGCCTATGCCAGCGCACTCGATGCCGTTCTGCCCGCGGGTGTCGAACGGGTGAGCGCCGCGCCTGGCTCGGCACCGGACGTCACTTCGTTTGCGGCATTTCTCGACACCGCGCCGCGCGGCATCGATGCCGCGCATGCCGGAGTAAACGGCGACACCATCGCCAAGTTTCTATTCACCTCGGGGTCGACGCGCCTGCCCAAGGCCGTGCCGACAACCAACCGCATGCTTTGCGCGAACCAGCAAATGCTGCTCGAAACGTTCCCGCAGTTCGGCATCGAACCGCCCGTGCTCGTCGACTGGCTGCCGTGGAATCACACTTTCGGCGGCAGTCATAACGTGGGCATTGCGCTCTATAACGGCGGCACGTTGTATATCGACGATGGCAAGCCGGTTGCCGGCAAATTCGACGAAACGCTACGCAATCTGCGGGACATCGCGCCGACGATTTATTTCAATGTGCCCAAGGGCTGGGAGGAATTGACCGTTGCGCTCGAAACGGATGCGGCCTTGCGCGAGCGCTTCTTCTCGCGGGTGAAGATGTATTTCTTTGGCGGCGCCGGCCTTTCAAAGGCCGCGTGGGAGCGGCTCGAACGCGTGACGCTTCAATATTGCGGCGAGCGCATCCGCATCATGGCGGGGCTCGGCATGACCGAGACGGCGCCATCGTGTCTGTTCACGACCGGCCCGTATTCGGGCGCTGGCTATATTGGCTTGCCCGCACCGGGATGCCAGACGAAGGTCGCGCCGGTGGACGGCAAGCTCGAAGTGCGGTTTCGCGGGCCGAATGTCATGCGCGGCTACTGGCGCACTGATCCAGAGCATGCGCACGACGTATTCGATGAAGAAGGCTATTATCGAACGGGTGACGCTGTGCGATTCGTGGACCCTGCGCGGCCTGAGGTGGGGCTCGCATTCGATGGCCGCATCGCGGAAGATTTCAAACTCGGTTCGGGCACGTTCGTGAGCGTGGGGCCGATGCGCGCGCGCATTGTCAGTGAAGGCGCGCCGTATGTGCAGGACGCCGTGATAACCGGCTTGAATCGCGACGATGTGGGGGCGATGATTTTTCCGCGACTGGATATGTGTCGCGGGCTTGCGGGACTCGGGAGCGAGGCGACTGCGCAAGAGGTTTTGAATGCACCGCTCGTGCGCGAGTTTTTCTCGGGATTGCTTGTGCGGTTAAACGAGTCGGCGACGGGGAGCGCAACGTTTATCGCGCGCCTGCGGCTGCTCGTGCAGCCGCCCTCGCTTGATCGTGGGGAGATTACGGATAAAGGCTCGATTAATCAGCGAGCGGTGCTTCAACATCGTGAGGAACTGGTTGAGGCGCTTTATGCGGACGATGGCGACGACACTGGAGTGATAAGGGCACGGCGCGGGGCGTTTTCGCGGTAAACGCCCAGTGGTAAACGCAGTTACTGGCCATCAGCCAGCGCGCGACCGGCACAGGCAATCCAGCCGTGTCACTGCGTCACCCGAGAGCTAGCTGCCCAGGCCGTCAAATCACGCAACGACGCGATAACTGCGGAGCAGTTGGAAACCACATCGGTCGCGCTTGCACCCACAACGGCACTGACCAGAAAGGCGGCACGCAGACCGGCGTGTCCGCCCACCCATCCCCAAAGCCGGGCTGCCGCCGGCCATTGCAAAGACCGGAAAGCGGTGCTCTCGACGCAGATTTTCATCGCTTTGGCCATGCGCGAGCCACTGAACCAATCGATTGAGGGAGAATAAGTACGGAGATAAAAACGACATCGGAAAGGGCAATGAATTTCAAAAGACTCGTGACGGCGCTCGCATTGAGCATCACGCTGCCGGTGCTGGGCGCATCGCCAGCGTATGCCCAGTCAACGCAGCAGGCAAAGCAAACTCAAAAGCAAACGCAAAGTGAGCCGGCATCCTCAGGCCGGACGATCGCCATGCAAGGCACCGCCAACGGCGTACCGGCATGTATTAGCTGCCACGGCGCGAGCGGCGAAGGCAACGCGGCGGCGGGATTCCCACGGCTCGCCGGCGTAGGCGCGGACTATTTCGAAGCGCAACTTGCAGCGTTCGCCGACGGCAGCCGCGAGAACGCCGTGATGCAACCGTTCGCGAAGAACATGTCGGCCAGCGAGCGTACCGCTGTGGCGCAGTATTTCAGCAGTCTGCCCGCGCCGAAGGGTATACGCACGCAAGATCCGTCCGATGTCGCGCCATCCGATAGCGGCGCATGGCTCGCTACGCGAGGCCGCTGGCAACAAGACCTGCCCGCCTGCGTGCAATGCCATGGGCCGGGCGGCGCGGGCGTCGGCGCCGCATTCCCGCCGCTGGCGGGACAGCCGGCGGCGTATATCGAGGCGCAGCTCAACGCCTGGAAGAACGGCAAGCGCCCGCCCGGCACGCTCGCGCTGATGCCGGCCGTCGCGAGCAAGCTGAGCGACGCCGATATGCACGCCGTCGCGCTGTACTACGCGCAACAGCCTTCGCCCGAAGCGGGCGCAGCGGCTGCGGCTTCACAGGCTTCGGAACAAGGTCCGGCACAAGCCGCTGCACAATCTGCCTCACAACCGGCCTCACCACCCCAGACGGATACCGGCGCGCACGCAACGCAATTCCATCCGCCGCCCGAAAGCGCCATGCCCGGCGGCGACTTCGGCAAATCGGTGAAGCTCGGCGAACAGGTCTTCCGCAACACCGGCCAATACGCGGGCAAGTTCGTGGGCAATTCGCTGCGCTGCGCGAACTGCCACCTGGATGCAGGCCGCAAAGCCAATTCGAGTCCGCTGTGGGCCGCCTTCGTTTCGTACCCGGCTTATCGCGCCAAGAACGGGCACGTGAACACGTTTGCGGAACGGCTGCAAGGCTGCTTCAGTTACAGCATGAACGGCAAGGCGCCGCCGTTGGGCGATCCGGTGCTGGTCGCGCTGGAAAGCTATTCGTACTGGCTGGCCACGGGCGCGCCTGTGGGCGGCAAGGTGCCTGGCAAGGGTTATCCGAAGCTGCCCGCGCCCGCACAGAAAGCGGACTACGCGCGCGGCGCCAAGGTTTATGAGCAACATTGCGCGGCGTGCCACGGCGCGGATGGACAGGGCAAGACGAGCAATGGCCATACGGTGTTCCCACCGCTATGGGGCGCGCGTTCGTTCAACTGGGGCGCGGGCATGCACGAGACGCAAAACGCCGCCGGCTTTATCAAGGCGAACATGCCGCTGGGTCTGGGCGGCACGTTGACGGACCAGGAAGCCTGGGACGTGGCGACGTTCATGGATAGTCACGAGCGGCCGCAGGATCCGCGCTTCAAGGGTTCAGTCGCGCAAACGCGCACGAAATATCATGACACGCCGAACTCGCTGTATGGCACGGTGGTGAATGGCCATTTGCTTGGCAGTCCTTGAATGTAATTTCCTTTGAATGCAGTCCTTTTAGCGATTTGGCGGCGGGTCGTTCCGGCCCGCCGGGAATAATGACCGATGCGCTGGCGCCATGTCGGCCATTTTTCCCGAACACATTGCATTTCATATTTCCGAAATCCCCGAAATCAATGTATTGCGCGACTTTATGTGCGCGCGCTATTTAGAATTCGTTTCGAACGCCACCTGTTTCAGACGAGATGCCCTGCGATGCATTCCGCGTACAAATGCAAGAAACGACCCGGAACGCATGAATTTAAGGGTTTATACCTAAGTACTTTTCCATAAAATTGTTAAATTCTCCGCTTAGAATGAAGCCTCTAATTTCGTTGCGGCGACGATGGAAGTCCTTCGAGCCGTAGCGATCGTAGTGTTTTGGGGTCGCGTTGGATGGCGGCCCGCAATTCATCCATTTAGCATCACTAATCTTGAGGCATTGCCGATGACCGAGTCCGTGACCCTTTCCGCACCCGATCGTCTCCGCGCCCATTATGAGTCTGGCGTCGCGGTATTTTTTGCTCTGGCCCGCCCCGCGTTCGAAAGCTTCGAGGCAACCGTCGCGCTCAATATGCAGACGGTTCGCACAGCCATTGCCGATAACGAGGCCGCGCTGAAGAGCGCGCTTCAATGCGGCAATCCGGTGGAGCTTTTCACGCAGCAACTGAATGCTTCGCAGCAGGCTGCTTCGAAGGCGATGTCGTATGGACGCAAGGTTTTCGATATCGCGGCCCACGCACATGCCGAATGGACCCACGTCGCGCAGGCGCAGGCCGAGCGGCAAGAACAGTGCGTCAAGGCGCTGGCCGAACGATTTTCGCAGGGCGCGCCCGCCGGTGCGGAGCCGTTCGTGGCCGCCATGAACTCGACGTTTGCCGCTTATGGCAATGCGGCCGATTCCGTGCGCACGATGACGCGCCAGGCCATCGAGGCCGCGCAGGGCAAGTTCGATAAAGTCGCCGCCGCTGCACAGCGCGCGGCGCAGACGGGACCGGCTGCGAACTGATCGCTACGGCGCCCATCCTTCACGGCGCGGCGCGGCCGCAAATCAATACGGCTGCGCCGCGCCATCCGCTCACTTCCACGTTGTTAATTCATACCAATACGTCGCGCATATTTAATGCGCGCATCTCTGATTTGTCATCTTCGTGTGACAGGACGCAGCTACTCTCCTTAAAGAGTAGCTGCAGCGCTGCTTCGTTTGCTGTTGCGCCGCATAACGCAGGCACCATGAGTATTTTTAACGCAGGAGTGGAAATTGACTGACATTGTGATCGTTTCGGCCGCGCGCACCGCGGTGGGCAAATTCGGCGGTTCGCTGGCAAAGATTGCCGCGCCCGATCTGGGCGCGCTGGTCATCAAGGCAGCGCTGGAGCGCGCGGGCGTGAAGCCCGAGCAGGTAAGCGACGTGATCATGGGTCAGGTGCTGACCGCGGGTTCGGGCCAGAACGTTGCGCG
>NZ_JTDB02000009.1 GCF_000785435.2 Paraburkholderia sacchari
GCGCGTCGATGCAGTCGTCGAGCCATTCCTCGACGGCCCGATGGCCGCGCGCGATACACGCTTCGAGATCGGCGCGGTTGTCGACTTTCTCGCCGTGGTACTGCAGATGGCGGCGCAGCGCGATGAGCGAGGCGCGCGAAAGCAGGATGTCCCATTTGCCGGCGGGCTTGTGCGCCGAGGGCAGGGCGCTCGGCGGCACGGGCATCACGGCGAAGTCGCCCGCGTTGCCGTTGAGGCCGCGCACGCAGTCGCCGTCAATCGCAATGCCGCCGCCGATGGCCGCGCCGAGAAAGAGATAAAGGAAGTCGTCGCGCTGGCGCCCGCAGCCGTAGAAGATCTCGGCGATGGCGGCGGCGTTGCCGTCGTTTTCGCTGAACACGGGCAGCCCGAGCGCGCGGCCCAGATCGCTCGCGAAATCGACGTCGTTCCAGACGCGGAATGCTTCAGCGGGCAGGCCCAGCTCGCTCAGCCAGCTGCCGAGGTTGTACGGCTGCGCCACGCCAATGCCGGCAAGACGGTTGCGTTCGGATTTGTCAAGCAATCCTGAGAGTTCGCGAATATCCCGCTGGACGATTTCCTGCGCGAGCGGCGGTGCGGGGAGCAGCATGTCGTGCGAGCGGCGCCCGATCATCCGGCCCGCGAAGTCCACGAGCACGGTTTCGATGTTGGTCCGGTCCAGGCGCACGCCGATGGCGAACGCGCCGCGCGGCGCGAGGCGCAGCAGCGAGGCGGGCTGGCCGCGGCCGCCGTCCAGACGCCGGCCGCTCATCTCGATCAGGCCGTTCTCCGTGAGCGAGGTGATGATGCTGCCCACCGCCGTGCTGGTGAGATTGGCGAGGCGGGCGAGATCGGCCTTCGAGGCCTCGCCGGCGCGCCGCAGCGCCTGCAGCAGCAGGCGCTCGTTGAAGCGGCGGACATTGGCCGAGTTGCTGCCCTGGCCGACATGCGGACTTCTCACGGGTCTCCTCCAGTGACGCCAGCGGTTCGATGCAACGGTGCTGGCGACTAAATAAATCAAGTTGATTTATTTAATATCGGAACCCACTCGCTTGTCAGCCTGGGGAAATCCCGGCCATCGTCAGGTGCGGGTCTGGGCGCGGGAAGGCACGACAGGCTATGAACCGCCGCCGTGCGCGGCGAGCACGCAGGCATTCCGGAGGCTCTCTCAGTTCGAAAAGGGATTTCCGAAGGCTGACATGCCCCGGTCACATGTTTAAATAAACCAACATGAATTAATTAATTGCCGAGGAGATGGCGCGCTAACAGTTCAACGGCCAACTTCGGGCTTGATGCAAACAGCGAGGGCGCGGGTGGGGTTCAGTCCGGCAGATCCTGCAACGAAAATCCGCTGCCGGGACACGGCCAGACGGGTGCGTTCGTGGGCATGCAGCCTCTCGTCCGAGGACACCCGCCGAACCGTTTTTGACGCTGCTGAGAGAGGCGCGTTTTGGGTGCGACTCGTCGAGTCGCACCGTCTTTTTTCTGGTCGTGAACCGTATTCCCGTCTGCGTCAATCGTTCGCGCTTCGGACGGTCGACCGGTCAGATCGATCCACAGGGTCTGCGGCTAGTGTGAAAACCCGGAGGCCGTTTCGCTGAGGCTCTTGCCTTTGGTTTCGGGCGCGAGCCATTGCGACACGCCAGCACCGACAGCAGCGATGCCCGCAGCGATGAGTATGGTCACCGAGGGGCCGAGATTGGCGATGGACCAGGGCATCAGGAACGTACCGAGGCCTGCTCCTATCCGGCTGAAGGCGGCCGCGAAACCCGTTCCGATCCCGCGGATCTCGGTCGGAAATACCTCGCCCGGGTAGATGCAGGTGAGCGTGCCGCAGCCTGCGTTGAAGAACGAGAATGCGAGGAACAGGCCCAGCACGACCACGCCAGGCGCACCCGACCACATGCCGAGAATCACGAGGATCACCGTAATGATCCATTGCGGCGGGACGGTCAGCACACGGCGGCCGGCCTTGTCGATCAGCAAGACCGTGGCCACGCTCCCGGCCAACGCGACCGCAGACAGTCCGACCCCTCCGGCGAGACCGCCACCGAGACCGAACTTCTGCAGCACGCTGTCGGCGAATGTGGCGATGGCGAAGTACGGCGTGACCACACAGAAAAAGAACAGCGACACAAACAGCGTGACCCGCCAATACTGACGGGAGAACAGCATCGCAAAGCCGCCGCCCGAGTGAGTCGCCTCCCGCTCCATGTCGGCCATGTCCGAGGCGCTTTCCATATACCGATAAGCGACGGCGCGTGCCTGGTTGAGACGATTCTTGCTCCACAGCCAGCGAGGCGACTCGGGCATGCCAAGCCGGCCCAGAAACAACGCCACCGCGATGAAGGTGCTGGTGCCGAGGATGTTGCGCCACCCGAGGTCCGTATAGCGGTCCAGAAGATAGCCCACGACGAAGGCGAACATGAAGCCGGCATACCAGGCGATGAGGGTCAACCCCATGAGCCGCCCGCGAATCCTGGCCGGAGAGAATTCCGATAACAGCGGCCAACCCACCGAGTATTCCGCGCCGATCGCAATGCCCATGAGCAGGCGCACCACAAACAGTTGCAGCGGTAACGGGATAAATAACTGCGCGGATCCGACGAAGAACTGCATGACCGACGCGATTACGAACAACGCCATGTCGAGCATGAAAAGCGGTTTGCGGCCGAACTTGTCGCCGGCCCACCCGCCCAGCGGCGATCCGATCAGGATCCCGAACAATGCGCCGGCCGCGATCAGCCCCTCCCAGACGGTCGATATGCCGAGTTCGGCGGTCATCTTGCTGGACACCGGGCCAACGATGCCAAGGATATAGCCGTCCAGAAACGTGCCGCCGGTAATCACCGTGATCATTCTTATCATGAAGCGTCGTTTGAACGCTGCGGATGTTTCATCCCCAGACGCCATGGCAGAAACGGCAGCTTTCTTTTCCAGCGCGGTCATGCGTGTCTCCTTTCTTTGCGGCATGCATCAGAGCCGGCATGCCGCACCGGCCCGCTCTGGCGGACGCCAAAACGGAGCCATGTCCGATTCATTAAGGATGAAGGTGGGCCAGGCGCGAAGCTTCGTCACAGGTGCGCTACCCGGTTTTGATGGCGCTAGCGAATGCTTTGCGCGCCATGGCGTTGCGAAGGCGGACGACTTGAGAAGCCAGCGGCGTGGCGATGCTGTTTTAATTGAGTCTATTGCGCTGCTCAAAATCGGACTGCCGCATTCGCGCCGTAAATCTGCCTGTAAACGACGCCAGCACGACGCCAGGAAAATTTATGCGCGACGGGATTTACGCGGTCAGGTCTTCTATGCCGAACCACGTCGAAGCGTGCCCGATAGCCTGATCGAGACTCCCAAGCATTGCCATGCTAACCCCGATGGCTTCAGCCGGTGGCTGCTTCACATCCGGCACTATCACGACCCGTATCCCTGCGCGATGTGCGGCAAGCACACCGTTCTCGCTATCCTCAAACGCCAGGCAATCGCCCGGCGATTTCCCCAGCCGGGAAGCCGCAAGCTCATACACGGCCGGATCGGGTTTACCACGAGCGACTTCATCCCCACCCGCGATCGCATCGAAGAAGTCGAGCACGTCGACCCGTGCAAGCCGGGCTCGAATCTCTTGTCCGCCTGATGACGACGCGACGGCGCATGGGACTCCAGCATTGGCCAATGCAGTGAGCAGGCCACGTACTCCTGGCTTCAGTGGAAAGACCGGTGGATTCGCCGGAGAGTGCAGCCGCTGCCGGGCGCGCGTAAGCGCTTCCTGAAAGAGCGGCTCCGCTCCGAACATTTTCGCCAGCATCGCGTGGCACTCGGGCAGCGATCTCCCGATGATCTCGGCGTAGTCGACAGGCCGGATATGAACGCCAAGTTCTTGTCCGACGGATATCCACGTGTTCATGATCGTTCGCTCCGAATCGATCAGTAACCCGTCCATGTCGAAGATTGCAGCGGAAAACATAGGCAAAGTATCCTGGGTGCTTGAGGTGTTGCATGCCACTATACCCGCAGCGCGGAACGATTCATGGTCGATTCCGCCGGAAATTTGCCCAGCCCTGTCAATCAATATGGGTCGCTAATCCATACCCTGTTTCAACGCTCCGCTAATCCACCGCTCTTCGGAAGCCATGAGGTGCGCGCGCATCGCTGTTTGCGCTGCGATCGGGTCGCCGGCCTGCAAAGCCTTGAGCACAGCCTCATGTTCGCGAACGGCTGCCGTCCAGGTTTGGGGGCTTTCCGCATGACCTCGCATGGCCGCTGCGATCGGGTCGTGGCGGCTGTCGAATAACTCTCCCATATAGCGGCTGAGCACCGAATTGCCTGCGGCTTCCGCGATCAACATGTGAAATTGCCGGTCCGCCTCAACGGGCGATTTGCCCGCCGCCGCGAGTCGGCGCATCCGCTCGACTGTGCGGCGTAACCGATCCAGCATGGCTGCGGTCATATGCGCCGTGGCGAGCACGACCACACTGCCTTCGATAGTGGCTCGCGCCTGCATCAATTCCGATGGACTGTCGCCCAGCGCTCCCACAGTGCCTGCGGCGTCCTCGCCCGCCTCGCAAACATAGACGCCCGATCCCATTCGTATCTCGACCTGGCCGCCGATCTCGAGCGCGATCAAGGCCTCGCGTAGCGACGGTCGCGACACGCCCAACTGCAGCGCCAGCTCGCGTTCGGGCGGCAAACGTTCTCCTGGCGGAAATTCACCTTGACGGATCAACGCGAGGATCTGGGTGGCGATGGATTGGTAAAGCCGCTTGGGTTCTGTTGATTTCATCGTGGGGGGTGAAATGGGCGCCGCGAAGGGCCCTGGAGCCTGCGTCAAAGTCTAGCACGATGGCTCACAGCCATTGCTTCGCAAGCGATCGAAGGAGCCAGTGGGGTTTCTACTATTGGTAAGATCTGTATATATAAATCAATGTTGGCTTGACCAAACGGGTGAATTTGGCTTTAATTCACTCAAATTGGACTGACCGCATGCAGGCCTGCGGTTGGCCGGACATGGAGACGCAATGACGCAGCCCCGCAGTCCATCAAGCCTTGCTGTCGCTGAGCCGGGACGAGAGATCCTGCGCCTCGAAGGCGTCGTGAAGCGATTTCCCGGCGTAGTGGCCCTCGATGGCATTCGTCTGGACCTTCGGGAGGGCGAGGTTCACGCGGTTTGCGGCGAGAACGGCGCCGGCAAATCGACGCTGATGAAAATCATCAGCGGCCAGTACCCGCCTGACGAAGGCACCATGCGTTTTCGCGGCGCGTCGGTCCGGTTCGGTTCGACGCGGGAGGCGCAGGCCGCCGGCATCGCGATCATTCATCAGGAACTGAACCTCATTCCGCATTTGAGCGTGGCGGAGAATCTCTACCTTGCCCGCGAGCCGAAGCGCGGTCCGTTCGTCGATACCCGCAAGCTCAACGCGGATGCCGTGCGCTGCCTGCAACGAATCGGCCTCGACGTGCCGCCTGCGACGCTGGTGGGCACCCTGTCGATTGCCCAGCAGCAGATGGTTGAAATTGCAAAAGCGCTTTCGTTCGATTCGAACGTGGTGATCATGGACGAGCCGACGTCTTCCTTGACCGAATCGGAAACGGCACAGCTCTTTCGAATCATTCAGGAACTCCGCGCGGCTGGCGTGGCGATCCTTTACATCTCGCATCGCCTCGACGAGATGGCACAGATCGTAGATCGCGTAACGATCCTGCGCGACGGCCGGCATATTTCGACTGACGATTTCGCAGCGTTGACGGTGAATGACATTGTCGCGCGCATGGTGGGGCGATCCCTCGATGATGCATACCCTGCGCGGCAATCCACACCCACGAAGGAGGTGCTGCTGAGCGCGCGGGAACTGCGCCGCAATGGCGTATTTGGCCCCGTGTCATTCGAGTTGCGTAAAGGCGAAATCCTTGGTTTCGCAGGTCTCATGGGGGCGGGCCGCACGGAGGTCGCCAGAGCGATCTTTGGCGCGGACAGGCTGGACGAAGGGACGCTCGAGTTGCTCGGCAATCGCGTGACGATTCGCTCGCCGCGCGAAGCGATTCGCCATGGCATTGCTTACCTCTCGGAAGACCGCAAGCAGGAGGGCCTCGCGCTCGGGATGTCTGTCGCCGCGAATATCACGCTTTCGAACGTTGGCGGCATCTCGTCTCGCGCGGGCTTCCTGCGCTTCGATGAAGAAGCCGCAATCGCGCATCGCTATGTGCATGACCTGGCCATTCGCACGCCTTCGGTTGCGCAGATCGTTCGCAACCTTTCAGGCGGCAATCAGCAAAAGGTGGTGATCGGCAAATGGTTGTACAGAGGGTCGAAGATTTTGTTCTTCGACGAGCCCACGCGCGGCATCGACGTAGGCGCGAAGTTCGCCATTTACGGCCTGATGGATCGGCTTGCCGCGGACGGAGTGGGCGTCGTATTGATCAGCTCCGAGTTGCCCGAGTTGCTTGGAATGACCGATCGGATCGCTGTTTTTCACGAGGGGCGGATAACGGCCGTTCTGGAAACGAAACACACCAGTCAGGAGGAGATCATGCACTTTGCTTCGGGGCGCGCACATGCTTGAAATGACTTCGGATCGTAGCCAGCCGGCGGACCGCCCGGCTCGACAGCGGCGCCGCGACCTCATTCAGAAGTTCGCGGCTCTGGGCAGCCTCGTTGCCCTTGTCATTGCGTTCTCGGTCACCAGTTCGGCCTTCTTTTCTGTCGGCAACATGATGACCGTCAGCTTGCAGGTGACATCGATCGCCTACCTGGGCGTGGCCGCGACGTGCGTCATCATCACAGGCGGTATCGACCTGTCGGTCGGCTCGGTGCTGGCGCTCGCGGGCGTATCGGCCGCGTTGCTCACGAAGGCCGGCATTCCGGTGCCCCTCGCCATGCTTTGCGGCGTGCTCGTAGGTGCGCTGTGCGGATACGTCAACGGGATCTGTGTCACGCGCATGGGGTTGCCGCCTTTCATTGCGACGCTCGGCATGATGCTGGTCGCTCGCGGTCTCGCTCTGCAAATTACCGGAGCCCGGCCGGTCTCGGACCTCGGCAATGCGTTCGGAGTCCTCGGTAACGGGGCCTTGTTCCGGGTTTCCCATATCGGCGCGGATGGATTTCCGGATACGACGTTTCCGGGCATTCCCTATCCCGTCGTCATCATGATCGTGTTCTTCATCGCAGGCGCCATCCTCCTGTCGAAGACTTCGCTCGGCCGGCATATCTACGCGGTCGGCTCCAACCCCGAAGCGGCTCGTCTGTCCGGCGTCGACGTTCGAGGCGTAACGATGTTCGCCTACGTGCTTTCCGGCGCATTGGCCGGCGTCACAGGTTGCGTGCTGATGTCGCGTCTCGTGACGGGTCAGCCCAACGAAGGCGTCATGTACGAGCTCGACGCGATCGCCAGCGCCGTGATCGGCGGAACGTCGCTGATGGGCGGCGTGGGCACGATTTCGGGCACCGCCATCGGCGCATTCGTCATTGGCGTGCTGCGCAACGGCCTGAACATGAACGGTGTGTCGAGTTTCATTCAGCAGATCATCATCGGCGTCGTGATTCTGGGCACCGTCTGGGTCGATCAGCTGCGAAGCAGGAAGCGTTAATCAAACGTTGTTCAACCACGAAAAAAGAGGAGCGAGACATGCAGAAGCTTTCGATTTTTGCGGTATCGGCGTTGTTGTGCGCGGCTTTCAGCACGGGCGCGCATGCGGCAGGCGGCGAGATCGCCGTAATCGTCAAGACGGTTAATTCGAACTACTGGCAAAACGTGCAGAAAGGCGCGAACGCCGCACTCGACGGCGCGAAGGGATACACGATGACCTTCCAGGGCCCGGCCGCGGAATCCGATATCACGGCTGAAGTGAACATGGTCGAGAATGCAGTCAACCGGCACGTCGCGGGCATTGTGCTTGCGCCGTCCGATCCCGATGCGCTCGTGCCGGCCATCAAGAAAGCGTGGGAGGCGCACATTCCCGTTGTGCTGATCGACTCCGCGCTGTCCGATGCCGGCAAGCAGTACTACCAGTCGTTTCTCTCCACCGACAACGAGAAGGCCGGCGAGCTTTGCGCACAGGCGCTGATCGACCGCGTCGGTCAGTCGGGAAAGATCGCGCTCATGTCCTACGTTCCGGGTGCTGGATCGGAAATCGGGCGTGTCGGCGGCTTCAAGAAGTATCTCGCGGCGCATTCGAAACTGCAGATCGTCGGCCCGTACTACTCGCAGTCCCAGATGGCGACGGCCCTCAACCAGACCACCGATGTACTCTCCGCGAATCCCGATTTGAAGGGGATTTTCGGTGCTAACGAGCCGACGGCAGTCGGGGTGGGACGCGCGCTCAAGCAGACCGGAAAGGCGGGCAAAGTGGTGGCAATCGGGTTCGATGGCAATCAGGACCTGCAAAATTTCGTGCGCGACGGGACAATCCAGGGGATCGCGGTCCAAGGGTCATACCAGATGGGATACAAGGGAATTCAGACGGTCGTGAACGTCATCGAACACAAGAGCGTCGCGAAGGATATCGATACGGGCGTGGTGATGGTCGACAAGCAAAATCTCGACTCGTCCACGGCAAAGAACGTCCTTTACTGACGATGCCGATGTTTAGCTAACCGAAAGGACATTCCCATGCTTAGCGTGATTTGCGAATCGCCGGGAGTGCTGCGCGCACAGCATTCCGACACGCCCGTTCGAGCAGGCGGCGAAGTACTGCTGCGTGTATCTCGCGTTGGAATTTGCGGCACCGACCTGCATATCTTCACGGGCAATCAGCCTTATCTGCAGTACCCGCGCGTGATGGGACACGAGTTTTCCGGTGTGGTTGTCGAGGCTGATCACGACTCGGGATTGGCTCCAGGCGACGGCGTCTACGTCATGCCGTATCTGTCGTGCGGGCATTGCGTCGCGTGCCGGCAAGGCAAGACCAACTGTTGCGTCGACATCAAGGTGTTGGGTGTGCATCGAGACGGCGCACTTGCCGAGTACCTCAGCATACCCGCGCAGTTCGTTCATAAAGCGGAAGGCGTTACGCTCGATCAGGCCGCGATGCTCGAATTTTTGGCGATCGGGGCGCATGCGGTGCGACGCGCGGAGGTATCGGCCGGCCAACGTGTGCTGGTGGTCGGGGCCGGTCCGATTGGCATGGCCGCAATGATCTTTGCGAAACTGCGGGGCGCCAACGTGACCTGCCTCGATACGCGTTCCGATCGTCTGGCGCTTTGCAAGTCTCAGTTGAATGTCGACGCTGCGGTTGCTGTCGGCCCCACGGACGCTGAACAACTTGCGTCGCTCACGCACGACGAATTCTTCGATGTCGTTTTTGACGCGACAGGCAATATCGATGCGATGAACCGCGGATTCGGATTTGTAGCCCACGGCGGCAAATACACGCTGATCTCCATTGTGCCGGGGCAGGTAACGTTCTCCGACCCGGAGTTTCACAAGCGCGAGATGACCTTGCTCGCCAGCCGGAACGCAACCGCCGCCGACTTCGAGACCGTGCTGGAAGCCATGCGCGCGGGGCGCATTCCGGATCAAGCCCTGAACACGCACCGAATGCGGCTCGCCGATGTCCCGGAGGCGCTGCCGCGTTTGCTCGAGACCGGGCAGACCGTGGTGAAAGCGTTGGTAGAGTGCTGACCGAATGCTGTGCAACGTTCGGGGCGGGCCGCATGAGTGAACCGATACTTCAGTTCGGCACGAGCCGATTTCTTCTCGCGCATGTTGCGTTATTTGTGTCCCAGGCACTGGATCGCGGCGATGCGATTGGCGGCATCGGCGTCGTGCAGACCACCAGCAATCCCGTCAGTCAGGCGCGTGTCGCTGCGCTGTCGCGGCATGGCGGCTATCCCGTCCGGATCCGCGGCAGGGAGCACGGCGCGGTGGTGGACAAAGTCGTCGTCTGCGACGGCATTCGCTCCGCGTGGATTGCCGATCGCGACTGGACGACGGTTCGCCGCGCAACGATCGAAGACGTGCGCGTCATCGTGTCGAACACCGGCGACACGGGCTACCGCCTCGACGAGCGAGATACGCCCGATCTGCTTTCGACTGGCGGCGGCGTGCCTCGCAGCTACCCCGCGAAGCTGCTCGCCTTGCTTCATGTGCGTTGGCAGGAGCGCCCCGGCGACGGCCTGTCGATTTTCCCGTGCGAATTGGTGGAGAACAACGGCGATACCCTGCGCGAGATCGTGCTCGGGCTGGCAACGCAATGGTCATTGCCCGAGCCTTTCATCGACTACGTACGGCAGCGCTGCGTCTGGGTGAACTCGCTCGTTGACCGGATCGTCTCCGAACCGATTGATCCGGTGGGCGCGGTGGCTGAGCCCTATGCATTGTGGGCGGTCGAGCGACGTGCGGGAATGGAGTTACCGTGCTTCCACGAGAACCTTGTTCTGACTGACGACTTGCGCAGCCACGAAAGGTTGAAGCTGTTTGTTCTCAATCTTGGCCACAGCTGGCTGGCGCAGCAGTGGCTTATCGAAGGGCGGCCGCTGGCCGAGACGGTGCTCGATGCAATGAACGATTCGCGTATGCGTGCTGAAATCGAAGCCGTATGGCGCGAGGAGGTCATGCCTGTCTTCGATGCGCTGGGCATGGGCAACCAGGCCGAGGACTACCTGATCAGCGTGCGCGAGCGGTTCTGCAATCCGTACCTCGAGCATCGAATTGCAGACATCGCGCAAAACCACGTAGCGAAGGTCAAGAGGCGGGTGTTGCCGCTGATCGAGCTCGCGAACGCCCTGTCGATGCGAAACGCTCAGCCGCGCTTGCGTGGCGTGCTGACGAGTCATGGACTCGTCTGATCAACGAAGATCCGCAACCGCGCATTGTTCCCAATGGGCGCTTTGAGCGCCATCGTGCAAAATATCCGCATCCAGAACGCGGAGATTGGCCGGTGGGCATCAACTTCGACTTGAATGACTTGCAGGCATTCCGGGCAGTGGTGGAGCTCGGAAGCTTCCGCAAGGCCGCCGAGGCGGTGAGCATCTCGCAGCCGGCCTTGAGCCGCAGGATCGACAAGCTCGAGGAAGCGCTCGGCGTACGGCTGTTCGAGCGCACCACGCGCAGCGTCGCGCTCACCACGGTCGGCCGCGTGTTCGCGCGGAGCGCCGAACAACTGCTCGACGATCTCGATGTCGCGTTGCTCGGCATCCGCGATGTTTCATCGAGCCGATTGGGGCACGTCACCGTCGCCTGCGTGCCCTCGGTGGCCTACTACTTCCTGCCGGGCGCTATCGCGAGCTATCATCGCCGCTTTCCCCGCATTCGGGTCAAATTGCTCGATGTGAGCGCCAACGAGGTGCTCTCGGCCGTCATCAGCGGAGAGGCTGATTTCGGCGTGAGCTTCGTGGGCAGCCAGGAGTCCGAGGTCGAGTTTAAAGTGCTGCTGCAGGAGCGCTTCGTTGCCGCCTGCCGTCGCGATCACCCGCTCGCGCGCAAGAAGCGCGTGACCTGGAACGAGCTTTACGAGCATGAGTATGTCTCGGTGGACAAGACTTCCGGCAACCGGCTCTTGCTCGATCAGGCGCTTTCGGCCGTGACGCCGCGTTTGCCGAGTGTCTGCGAGACGCGCCATGTCACGACCATGCTGGGTCTGGTCGAAGCGGGCCTCGGTGTCGCGGCGGTGCCGTCAATGGCCATGCCCGGGCACAACCACCCCATCCTCACTAGCGTGCCGCTCGTCGAACCGGTGGTAAAGCGGCGCGTCGGCATCGTGAGACGCAGAGGACGCCCGCTCACCCCGGCTGCGCAGGAGTTTCACAGAACGATTGTCGAAATGAAGCGTAGTGCGGTGGCAAACCCCGATGCCTCGGACACCGCGCATCCCTGAAAAAGCAGCTAGACAGGAAACTCCCCTTGTGATGCTGGCAAGACCGCTTCGTTTGCTCTATGTGCAAGTCCTGCTGGGCATGGTGTTCGGCATGGCAGTCGGTCACTTGTGGCCGCAGGCCGGCGCGCTGCTCAAGCCCTTGAGCGACGGCTTTGTTAGCCTCATGAGGATGATGATTGCGCCGATTGTCTTTTGCACCATCGTCTCCGGCATCACTTCGCTTGCGAACGGGAAGGCGATCGGGCGCACCATCTTGTGGGCGCTGGCGCTCTTTTATGCGCTGACTGCCGTGGCGCTCGCGCTGGGGCTTGCCACCGCTATCGTGCTGCGGCCTGGCGCGGGCATGCACATCGACGCTCAACATCTGGACGTGTCCGTCCTCGCGCAATATGCGAGGCACGCGCAGCCACACGGCCTTGTCGCGTTCGCGCTGAGCGTCATTCCCGATACCTTGCCCGGCGCCTTCGAAAATGGCGAGGTGCTGCCCGTGTTGCTGATTTCGCTGCTATTCGGCTTTGCGCTAAATTCGGTTCCGGACGCGGGCAGGCCGGTGCTAGCGCTCATCGACGGATTGGCGCAGATCCTGTTCCGCATTCTGACGATGATCATGCGACTCGCGCCGCTCGGTGCGTTCGGCGCGATGGCTTTTACGGTGGGCCGCTTCGGCATCCGCTCGGTTGGCTCGCTCGGCATGCTGATGGTTTCCTTCTACGTGGCGTGCCTGCTGTTCATTGCGCTGGTGCCTGGCGTGCTTGCGCGGCTTCACGGTTTCGCGCTTTGGCGGCTCTTGCGATACCTTCGCGAGGAGTTGCTCATCGTTCTGGCGACGTCGTCGACGGAGCCGGTGCTGCCGCGCCTGATCGCGAAGCTGGAGGCGCTCGGCTGCGACAAGGGGGTAGTCGGGCTCGTGCTGCCCGCGGGCTATTCGTTCAATCTCGACGGCACCGCGATCTATCTGACGCTCGCCTCGATGTTCATTGCGCAGGCGTGCGACGTGCCGCTGTCCGCGCCGCAGATCGCGATGATGCTCGCAGTCATGCTGCTTACGTCGAAGGGCGCGGCCGGCGTGTCGGGCAGCGGACTGGTTGCTCTTGTCGCGACGCTCACGGTGATTCCCGATTTGCCTGTCGCCGGGGTGGCGCTGCTGGTGGGCATCGACCGCTTCATGTCCGAGGCGCGCGCCCTGACGAGCGTAATCAGCAACGCGTGCGCGGTGATCTTCGTTTCGATGTGGCAAGGCGCGTGCGATCGCACGCGTCTCGCCCGCATGCTCGGGCCTCAGTGAGTGGAGACCGAATCGAGCCCCGTCGCTTTCACTTCAGCTTGTACGCCAGGGGACGCCAGATAGTCGAGCAGGGCTTTCGCTTCCTTTGGATGCTGCGCGTTGACGGGAATGCCGGCGGCAAAACGCGTGACGGACTGCAGAGACTCCGGGATTTTTCCGACGAAGCTCGCCCCCTTGACGGGTAACAGCTCGCTCACCTGCTGAAAGCCGATTTCGTAGTCGCCGTTCGCCACCACCGAAGCCACCGGAATGCGCGGGATCATCTTCGCCTTCGGCTTGACCTGTTCTTCGACGCCGAGCTTCTCGAACAACTCCCGCTCGATATAGACACCGCTCGCGCTGTCCGAGTAGGCGATCGACTTCGCATGCAGCAGCGCCTGCCGGAGACCATCTGCCGAGCTGATATCGGGTTTCGCCGCGCCTTCACGCACGACCATGCCGATGCGCGAATCGGCCAGTTCGACCCGCGATCCGGGGATGACCTTGCCTTCCTTGATCAGTTCGTCGAGTGCGTAGCCCACCATGATGACAGCGTCCGCAGGTTCGCCGCGCGCGAGCCTGTTGGGGATCGCTTCGGGCGATTTGCCCATCGACGGACCCAGCGCGGTATCGAGCGTGTTGCCCGTCTCGGCTGCGAACTTGGGACCCAGGAGCTTGTACGCCGCGGTAAAGCCGCCCGAGCTCATGACGTGCAGGTCGGCGGCCTGCACGTTCGCCCCGGCGGCCGAGGTTGCGACGAGCGTTGCCGCGCAGAGTTTCAGAAGCAGATTCTTCATGATCGGAGTCGTGTCAGATAGCGGATAATAGTTGTGTGCGCAACTAGAAGCGCATTAATGCGCCGGCGTCAAAGTTACCGCGCGCCGGCGATAGAGCGCGAACGTCGCGCAAAGCGCGCAGGCCGCGGCGAAGCTCATCCAGTAGCCGGGTGCGGCCTTATCGTTGGTCATGTGGATGAGCGCCGTCGAAATCGCTGGCGTGAAACCGCCGAAAACCGCCGTCGCGAGGCTATAGGCGAGCGAGAAACCCGCAACGCGCACTTGCGCCGGCATCACTTCGGTCAGTGCGACGACCATCGCGCCGTTATAGATGCCGTACATGAACGAGAGCCAAAGGAGGGCGAGCAGCATGTTCTGGAAGCTCGGCGCATGGGCGAGCAGCGACAGCGTGGGGTAGGCGGTTGCGATGGCGAGCATCGTCATGCCGACGAGGAGCGGCCGGCGGCCGATCTTGTCGGAGAGGGCGCCGCCTATCGGAAGCCATATGAAGTTCGACACGGCGACACACAGCGTCACGAGCAAGCTGTCTGCGGTGCTCAGATGCAGGACCGTCTTGCCGAAAGTCGGCGCATAGACCGTGATCAGATAGAAGCTCGCGGTGGTCATCGCCACCAGCATCATGCCGGCGACCACGACCGCCCAGTTCTGGGCCAGCGTGCGGAACACTTCGTTCATCGTGGGACGATGCTGGCGCGCCTTGAACTCCTGCGTTTCTTCCAGATTGCGGCGCAGCATGAAAATGAACGGCACGATCATGCAGCCGACCAGGAAGGGCACTCGCCATCCCCACGCCGCAATGGCCGTTGCGCTCAGCGCCTGGTTGAGGGCAAAGCCGAGCGCCGCCGCCACGACGATGGCGACTTGCTGGCTGGCGGACTGCCAGCTCGTGAAGAAGCCCTTGCGGCCTGGCGTGGCCATCTCGGCGAGATACACGGATACGCCCCCCAATTCAGCGCCTGCCGAAAACCCCTGCAGGAGCCGGCCAACGAGCACCAGCGCGGGCGCCAGCAGCCCGATAGTCGCGTAGCCCGGTACGAACGCGATCAGGATCGTGCCGCTCGCCATGATGGAGAGCGTGACGATGAGGCCCTTGCGGCGGCCCACGTCGTCGATGTACGCGCCCAGCACGATCGCGCCCAGCGGGCGCATCAGAAAGCCGGCGCCGAAGACTGCGAACGTCATCATCAGCGAGGCAAATTCGCTCGTCGCAGGAAAGAAGACGCTGGCGATTTGCGTCGCGTAGAAGCCGAACAGAAAGAAGTCGAACTGCTCGAGGAAATTCCCGGCCGTTACGCGGAATACCGCCGCGGCTTTTGAACGTCCGGCCGAAAGGGTAGAGGGCGAAGGATGCATCAATGTGTCTCCTGAAATCGCGGAATAAGCGTGGTCCGCGCTTGTATGCAGGGAATATTGACTCAGGACGCCCTAAACGAAAATTGCAATTTTTCGAAGTATTGATGTCAAAAGCTGATCAATGCCGCAATGCAAGGGCGGCGCCGCCGCGGCGATACAGCGCGAGGGTCGCGACGAGCCCGCATGCAGCGGCGAAACACAGCCAGTAGCCCGGCGCGGCCTTGTCGCCCGTGATGTCGATGAGATACGTCGATACGGCCGGTGTGAAGCCGCCGAAAACCGCGGTGGCGAGACTGAACGCGAGCGAGAAACCGGCCACGCGAACCTCGGCCGGCATGACTTCCGTAAGCGCTGCGACCGCCGCGCCGTTATACATGCCGAAGAAGAACGAGAACCACAGCAGCACGGCGAGCATGCGGCCGAAGCTCGGCGCCGACGCAAGCCAGGAGAGCGACGGATACGCCGTGCAGATGGCGAGCACCGTGATGGCAATGAGAATCGGCTTGCGGCCGATGCGGTCCGAGAGCGCCCCGCCCACCGGCAGCCAGAAGAAGTTCGAAAGGCCCACGCACAGCGTAACGATCAGGCTATCCCCGGTAGTGAGTTTCAGAACGGCTTTGCCGAAGGTCGGCGTATAGACGGTGATGAGGTAGAAGGTGGTGGTCGTCATGGCCACGAGCAGCATGCCGGCGAGCACCGTCCGCCAGTTTTGCAGCATGGTCGCGAATACTTCGCGGGCGCGCGGATGATGCGTGCGCGCCTTGAACTCGTCGGTTTCCTGCAACGTGCGTCGCAGCACAAAGATAATCGGCACGATCGCGCAGCCGACGAAGAACGGAATGCGCCATCCCCATGCGCCGATTTCGCTGGCCGTCATCAAATGATTGAGCAGATAGCCGAGCGCGGCTGCGGCCACGATGGCGACTTGCTGGCTCGCGGATTGCCAGCTCGTATAGAAGCCTTTGCGGCCCGGCGTCGCCATTTCCGCCAGATAGACCGAGACGCCGCCCAGTTCGGCGCCCGCGGAAAAGCCTTGCAACAGGCGTCCGAGCAGCACGAGGGCCGGCGCCAGCAAGCCGATCGTCGCGTATCCGGGCACGCACGCGATCAGGATCGTGCCGCATGCCATGATCGAAAGCGTGACGATCAACCCTTTGCGGCGGCCTGCTTCATCGATGTACGCGCCGAGCACGATCGCACCCAGCGGACGCATCAGAAAGCCCGCGCCGAACACGCTGAAGGTGAGCATCAGCGAGGCGAACTCGCTCTTCGACGGGAAAAAGATGTGCGAAATGGTGGTCGCATAGAAGCCGAAAAGAAAGAAGTCGAACTGCTCCAGAAAATTGCCGCTGGTCACGCGCAGGACCGCGCCGAATTTCGACGTTCGAACCTGCGCGTTGTCCCCGGCATTGAGCGATGAGGGATGCATGAGTTGTCTCCATGGATGTGTTATGCGACTGCGCCTGCCCATCGAAAGCATTGCCGTGGGGGCGCCATCAATCCGAGCCGAGCTGCAGACGGCTGGCTTGCCGCTTTTCGATCGATGACTTGAGAAGCGCTGCGCTGCGATAGATCCCGTGGGCGAATTTGCCGTAGGGCAGCGTGGCGAAGAGCGCCATCACGACGCCGAGGTGAAGGGCCAGGAGCCAGGCCATCGCGGCGCTATCGCGCCACGCGAGGAGCGCGAGGCCCGAGGCGCTGGTGAGCAGCAGCAGCGCAATGAAGCCGCGGTCCATCGGACGCTGGTTCGGATCGCTGCGGGCCGGGTCGCGACGCAGGTTCAGCCAGAGCAGGCCCGCCGGTCCGGCGAGCAAGCCGATTCCGCCGGTCGTGCCGAGCAGCACGGGCAGGCTGAGCACCGGGTAGGGCGCGTGAAGGCCGAGCGCGTAGTGATAGAAGGTGGCCACCACCGTGGCTGCGAAGCAGAGCATGAAGCCATAGAAAGTCAAATGATGAAAACGCCGCCGCGCGAGCGTGAACGCATCATCGGACTCGTTGCAGCCTTCGCCATGGCCCCCGTCGAGATACTTCAGCGTGAGCGCGTGCTTCGCGGCCTCGGCGACGGCCGGCGCGCTGGCCGGTCCCGCCGACACGTCGCGCCAGAATTTCGACACGCCGATGCCGAGCGCGAGAATCGCGAAGCCGAAGACCGCGCCGAACATCGCCGCGAGCAGGTTATGCGGGAAGATTGCGTAGAAGTTGCCGCCGAATCCGCCCAATGCGCCTGCGAACAGCGAGCCCTTGAACCCGGTGCCAAGCGCCAGAAAGAGGGCGAGCCCGATCGCGAGCGCAAGCGCGACAGTCAATCCGTTGCGCTTGTAGAGCGCGCCCATCGATGCGGGCCACGCATATTCGGCATAGGTTTCGACGCGGACTTTGGCCATTGCCTTCGGCACGTTCACGGCGAATTCATGGGGCGGGGCGTACTGGCATGCGTGATAGCACGCGCCGCAGTTGTGGCACAGGTTGGCGAGATAGTTGACGTCCGCCTTGGCGAATTCGAGGCGCCGTGTCATCGCGGGAAAGACCGCGCAGAAGCCTTCGCAGTAACGGCATGCATTGCAGATCTGCATCTGCCGTGCGACTTCGGCTTCGTTTTGCGTGAGAGGGAGCACGCGGATAATCGGCGTCGCGGGTTCGCTCATGGCGGTGCGGCGGGTGATGACGGAAGGCGAGGCGAGTTCCCGCGCTTCGCGGGCAAGCGCTTCAAGCTTTTGCACGTTGAACTCCAGTGTGATGAGCAGCAGCCATCGCGGCCTGCGTGCCGGCAATGCGTCCGAATGCGGTGCCGATCGACATGCCGACGCCTGCGGTATAACCCTTGCCGAGCACGTTGCCGGCCATCATTTCGCCAGCGACGAAAAGGTTTGCGCTAGGGCGCCCGCCGAAATGCACCTGGGCGCGGTCATTGACCTTGAGTCCCAGGTAGGTGAACGTGATGCCCGGCCGCAATGCATAGCCGAAGAAGGGCGGAGTATCGAGTGGCCGCGCCCAGTGGGTTTTCGCTGGCGTGAGGCCTTCGGTGCGGCAGTCGTCGAGTGCCGTGTGATCGAAGGCGCCAGCGCGGCACGCTGCGTTGTAGCTACGAATCGTCTCGACGAACGCCGCTTCGGGAAGATTCAATTGACGCGCCAGTTCGTTCAGCGAATCGGCTTTCGCGCCCGGGAAGACCGGCGGCATGAAACGGCCAACGGCCTTCGCGTCGATGATCGAATAGCCGATCTGGCCCGGCTGCTGCGCGACGAGCCGCCCCCAGATCGCATAGCGCTTTGGCCAGAAGTCTTCGCCCTCGTCGTAAAAACGCTGCGCGTCGCGGTTGACGACGACGCCGAGCGATACGCAGTCGATACGCGTGCAGATGCCGCCATCGTAGAGCGGCGCGCGGGCGTCGATGGCGACGCAGTGCGACTGCGACGGATCGCCAATCGCATCGGCCCCCGAGTCGATCATGTGCTTGAGCAGCACGCCCTGATTGAAGCGCGTGCCGCGAATCAGAAAGTTGTCGGCGGGCCATTCGCCGCGCTCGTTTTGGCCCCACGCTTCTCGCAGCCATTCGCGATTCGATTCGAATCCGCCGGCCGCGAGCACGCAGGCGCGCGCCTCGAAACGTTGCGCGCCGCTGCGCGCCGCGACGAAGCGGCCCGCGTCGAGCTCGATTGCGTCGACAGGCGTGTCGTAGCGGATCTGCACGCCGAGCGCTTCGGCGCTGCGGTAGTAGGCGTTCACGAGCGCCTTGCCGCCGCCCATGAAGAAGGCATTGGTTCGCGCGACGTGCAGGGCGCCGGAAAGCGGCGGCTGAAAGCGCACGCCGTGCTTGTGCATCCACGGACGGCACGTCGACGATGCCCGGATCACGAGCCGTGCGAGCGCCTCGTTCGTGATGCCGCCGGTCACCTTGAGCAAGTCTTGCCAGTACTCCTCTTCAGGATATGCATCGACGAGCACGTCCTGCGGCGCGTCGTGCATGCAGCGCAGGTTGCGAGTGTGCTGGGAATTTCCGCCCCGCCATTCGCGCGGCGCCGATTCGAGAAGCAGGACCGAGGCGCCGGCTTCTCGCGCCATCAAAGCGGCGCACAGCGCGGCGTTGCCTCCGCCGATTACAAGAACGTCGACCATCTGAGTTGTCTCCTTTGAGACAACTATAAGAAGCAGGGGGCGGCGCCGCCATCAGCGAGCCGGCAACAGGTCTTCAGGTTTCGTGAAGGGTGGGCCGGCGCAGCGTTGCGCCGGGCCAGCGGCCAGCGGCGACGGTCTCGCGCGCGACGTCGGCGAGCACGACGCGCGCGGCCAGCCCGGCGGGCGAAAGCTCGTCGTCCGAGACGCTCGCGATCAGGTTCGGCCTCGTCGCGTATTTTTCGACGAGCGGCACGCTCGCCAGCGACGCGTTCTCGGCGCGTGCGAGTGCCGCTCCGGGTTGAATCGTTGCACCGAGTCCGCCGCGCACGGCGTCCATGAGCATGGCGAGGCCGTCGATCTCGGCGGCGATGCGCGGCGCGTAGCCGGCGCGTTTGAAGGCGGCGTCGAGCAGGGCGCGAAGGCCGTGTGCGCCGCTTGGCAGGATCAGCGGCAGGGCGCCCAGCTTCGCGATGGAGGTTCTCGGCCGCTCGGGCATGCCGGGCAGCGCCGCGGAACCGATCACGAACAGGCGCTCGTCGAGCAGCGGCATGACGCTCCAGCGTTGCGCGGGCTCTTCGCGGAACAGGATCGCCAGGTCGATTTGCCGTGCGCCGAGCATTGCGCCCAGATAACCGGAGAGGCTTTCGACCATGCGCAGCCGCACATCGGGATAGCGCTCGCGCATCGCCTGCATGAAAGCGAGACCGACCACGCCTGTCGTGCTGGGCGCGAGACCCACGCTGACATGGCCCGAGAGGCGCGCCTGGCGGGCGGCATGGGCGGCGTCGTCGATGTGGCGCAGCGCGAGTTGCGCCTGACGCCAGAAGGCGAGACCTGCATCGGTGGGCACGACGCCGCTCGAGGTTCGCTGCAGCAGCCGCGTGGAGAGCTCGCTTTCGAGCCTGCTGATCTGCTGGCTGAGCGCCGACGTGACGACGCCCAGCTCGAGCGCGGCCCTGCCCATGCTGCCGTGTTCGACGACGCTGACGAAATATCGCAACTGCCGGAGTTCCATCGAAAGCCTCAGAGTTTGCGGTCCCGGAAGACCGGTTCGCGCGCATCGAGCGTGATGCGATTGAGCGGACGCCTTCATCTGGCCACAAAGCAGCTTAATTTCTGTCGACGCGTCGCCATCGCGCCGATTGTAAACCTCGAGATGCAGACTTCATCGACTATCTGGTTGCATGCGCGCGGATCGTCTCGCACTGCTGCATGGAAATGCGGATAATGCATGGCTATCTCCTGTTCAGTCGTGTGCTGCACCCTGGCGGTATGCGTGGCCGGACGAACTGCAACTGAAAGAAATTTCACCATGCGTATTCCGCCGCTCAAGGCAATCATCGCGTTCGAAAGCGTGGCCAGGACGAAAAGCGTGAACCGCGCGGCCGAGGAACTCGGACTCACCGCTTCGGCGGTGAGCCATCAACTCAGCAATCTCGAGTCGATCATCGGCCAGCCCTTGTTCCAGCGTTCGGGGCGAGGCCTCGTTCTCACGCCAACGGGCCAGCGCTATCTCTCCGATGTGACAGGGTCGCTCGCGGACCTGAGCCGCGCGACCGAGCGCGCGTCGAGCCCCGCGGAACTCGATATCCTGCGCGTGCACTCGAGCCCGAGTTTCGGCCTCATGTGGCTGCTGCCACGGCTTTCGTCGTTTCAGCAGGCGAATGACGACATCCAGCTCAATGTGGCCTGCTCGTATGAAAACGTTTCGTTCTCGAACGGCTTTTACGACATCGACATCCGCCACGGTTACGGCAACTGGGACAACCTCGAAGTGAAGACCGTGCGCGGCGAATTCATCGCGCCGCTGGCTTCTCCCGCGTATCTCGCACAGCATCCGGTGCGCACGCCCGAGGATTTGCTGGACCATCGCCTCATTTATTCGGAGTCGCCGCTCGTTCAGTGGAAACAATGGTTCGGCAGGGCAGGCGTGCCGGCGGCGCGTAAAACATTCGACTTTTCGTTCGACCGCTCGTATATGTCGCTGGAGACCGCCGTGCTGGGTCTGGGCATCGCGCTCGAAAGCCTCATGCTCGCCTCGGTAAAAATCCGGGACGGACTGCTCGTGCCGGTTTTCGACGAGAGCCATGCCGTCGAAGTGGGCGCGCATCATCTGGTTTACCCGACGCAGAACGCCGATCTGCCGCGCGTCCAGCGCTTCCTCGCCTGGATGGAGCGCGAGGCGGCAGCCGGCAAGCCGGCGCGGCGCTGAACGCGCGGCGCGCGCCCGTGTGCGCCGGGGGCGCCGGGTCCATCTGAATTTTTCTCAGCTATCGTTGAACGTTTCCGCGTTGATGCGGGGGCTCTGTGCGCCGACACTTGAGTCACCAATCAACACTCAGGAGACATCTCATGTTGCTCGAGAACCGGATCGTCATCGTGACGGGCGCGGCCTCGCCCCGCGGAATCGGCAAGGCCACGGCGAAGGCGCTGGCTGCACAAGGCGCACGCATTGCGATTCTCGATCTGCGCAAGGAAGACGCTCAGGCCGCTGCCGCCGATCTCGGCGCGGGGCACCTGGGGCTCGCCTGCGACGTGACCGACAAGGCCGCGTGTGTCGAGGCCGCGCGCGCGACGTTCGAACACTTCGGCCGCATCGACGGCCTCATCAACAACGCGGGCATTACGCAACCGGTGCGCACGCTGGAAATCGGCGGCAAGGACTTCGACGCGATCGTCGACGTGAATCTGCGCGGTACGCTCTATATGTCCCAGGCCGTGATCCCCGTCATGAAGGACCAGAACGGCGGCAGCATCGTCTGCATGTCGTCGGTTTCCGCGCAGCGCGGCGGCGGCATTTTCGGCGGCCCGCACTATAGCGCTGCGAAGGCGGGCGTGCTCGGCCTTGCCAAGGCAATGGCGCGCGAGTTCGGTCCGAACCGCATCCGCGTGAATTCGATCACGCCTGGACTGATCCAGACCGATATCACGGGCGACAAGCTCACGCCCGAGATGCGCGCCGACATCATCAAGGGCATTCCGCTCGGCCGGCTCGGCGACGCAGCCGACGTTGCCAACGCGTGCCTTTTCCTCGTGAGCCACCTGTCGAGCTACCTGACGGGCATTACGCTGGACGTCAACGGCGGCATGCTCATTCACTGACGCTGCGATGCGCTGAACCAAAGCGCCGCGCTCGCGCGGCAGGTATTGACAGGCACCCGGGACCACCCGGGGCCGTGGCAGGAGACAACCATGAAGTCCCGATACAGTGCGCCGCTCATCGCTGACGAGGCGCCCGATGCCCCCGCGCGCAGCGATGCGCCGAGTTTCGAAGCCAGAACCTACGCAAAGGTGAGCCGCAGGCTGATTCCGTTCCTGATGCTCTGCTACCTGGGCGCGTATCTGGATCGCGTCAACGTCGGCTTCGCGAAGCTGCAGATGCTCAATGATCTGCGCTTTAGCGAAACCGTGTACGGCATGGGTGCAGGCATTTTCTTTCTCGGCTACTTTCTGTTCGAAGTGCCAAGCAATCTCGTGCTTCACAAGGTTGGCGCGCGCAAATGGCTGGCGCGGATCATGCTGACGTGGGCGGTCATTTCGGCGAGCTTCGTGTTCGTCAAATCGCCGGTCGTTTTTTACGCGCTGCGCTTTTTGCTCGGCGTTGCCGAAGCGGGCTTCGCGCCCGGCGTGATCCTCTATCTGACTTACTGGTACCCGTCGGCGCGCCGCGCCAAGGCGCTCTCGCTCTTCTTCATGGCGATTCCGCTGGCGGGCATCGTGGGCGGGCCGCTCTCCGGGGCGATCCTGCATGGGTTGCACGGCACGATGGCAATGGCAGGCTGGAAGTGGCTGTTCCTGCTCGAAGCCTTGCCGTCGCTCGTGCTCGGCATCGCCATCCTGCTGTTTCTCGATGACGGCATCGCCAGCGCGAAGTGGCTCACGGATGCCGAAAAGGCGCTGCTCGCGCGCAACGTGGCGGGCGACGACGCGCACCGCACCGCCCACCTCTCGATCCGCGCGTTCGTGGGCGACCGGCGCTTGTGGCTCATGGCCGCGATCTACTTCTGCGTGGTGCTGGGTCAGTACGGCCTGACGTTCTGGCTGCCCACCATCATCCGCAAGGCGGGCGTTGCCGATCCGCTCTGGGTGGGGATTTTCACGGCGATTCCGTATCTCTGCGCCATCGTTGCGCTGCCGCTGGTCGGCATGAGCGCGGACCGCCGCCGCGAGCGCCGGCTGCACCTCGCGATTCCGATGCTCGTATCGGCCGCCGGCTTCGCGACCTTGCCCATGCTCGGCGGCGTGGGGGCATCGATCGTCTGCCTGAGCATCGCATCGGCCGGCATTCTCGTGTCGTCCTCGCAGTTCTGGTCGCTGCCCACGGCGCTGCTCGGCGGGGTATCGGCCGCCGCGGGCATTGCCGCCGTGAACTGCTTTGCCAATCTCGCCGGGTTCTTTTCGCCCGCGATCGTCGGCTGGCTCAACGATCTCACCGGGAAATCGACTGCCGGCCTCGTATTCATCTCACTGGCGGTGACGCTGGGCGCCTTGCTCGTGTTCCTCGTTCCCGCCCGCTCTGTCAACCGCTGACCTCCGAAGGAGCCCTAAATGGACAGCGAAGTCATTACCGAGGACGTGACGCTCGTCGAGCGCGCGTACCGCATCCGAAGAAACGCCCTGCTGATGGGCGAAGTGCAGGGCCAGGGCTATATCGGCCAGGCGCTCGACATCGCGGACGTGCTCGCCGTCGCGTATTTCGGCGCAATGCGCTACCGCGCGCACGACCCCGATTGGGAAGAGCGCGACCGCTTCCTGCTGTCGAACGGGCACTACGCGATCGCGCTGTACGCGGCGCTGCTCGAAGCCGGCATCCTGCCCGCCGAGGAACTCGAAACCTATGGCAGCGACGACAGCCGCCTGCCGATGTCGGGCATGGCGAGCTACACGCCGGGCATGGAAATGTCGGGCGGCTCGCTGGGCCAGGGCCTCACGATTGCGGTGGGACGCTGCCTCGGCCTCAAGCGCAAGGGCTCGGACGCGTTCGTCTACACGCTCTTCTCCGATGGCGAACTCGACGAGGGCGCGATCTGGGAAGGCCTCATGTCCGCCGCGCACTGGAAGCTCGACAACCTGATCGCCATCGTCGACGTGAACAACCAGCAGGCCGACGGACCTTCCATGCAAATCATGGCGTTCGAGCCGCTCGTCGAGAAGCTCGAAGCTTTCGGCTGGTACACGCAGCGCGTGGACGGCAACGACATCGAGGCGGTGAAGCGCGCCTTCGACAACGCACGCGGGCATGACAAGGCGCAGCCGCGCATCATCGTCTGCGACACAAAAATGGGCTGCGGCGTGCCGTTTCTCGAGCAGCGCGAAAAGAATCACTTTATCCGCGTCGATGCGCACGAGTGGAAGCTCGCGCTCGAGGCACTCGAAGCCGGGAGACAAGCATGAGCACCATCGAAAAGAAGCCGCGCCTGAAGACCTCCGCGATGATCGCGTCGATCGCGGGCGAAGGCCAGGTCACGCGTTCCGCGCCGTTCGGACACGCGCTTTGCGAACTCGCGCGCACGAAGGCCAACGTGATCGGCATGACAGCCGACCTTGGCAAATACACGGACCTGCACATTTTCGCGAAGGAATTTCCCGAGCGCTACTTCCAGATGGGCATGGCCGAGCAATTGCTGATGGGCGCAGCCTCGGGCTTCGCGCACGAAGGTGCGCAGCCGTTCGTCACGACCTATGCCGTGTTCGCGACGCGCCGCGCCTACGACTTCATCCATCAGACCATTGCCGAAGACAATCTCGACGTGAAGATCGTCTGCGCGCTGCCGGGGCTCACCACGGGCTACGGCCCGAGCCACCAGGCGGCCGAAGACCTCGCGTTGATGCGGGCAATGCCGAACATGACGGTGATCGATCCTTGCGATGCGCTCGATATCGAGCAGATGGTGCCGGCCATCGCTGCGCACAAAGGCCCTGTCTATGCGCGCCTGTTGCGCGGCAACGTGCCCGCCGTGCTCGACGAATACGACTACCGCTTCGAGCTCGGCAAGGCGAAGCTGCTGCGCGACGGCAACGACGTGCTGCTGATCTCGTCCGGGATCATGACGATGCGCTCGCTCGAAGTCGCGAAGGCGCTAGAAGCGGATAACGTTGGCGTGGGCGTGCTGCATGTGCCGACCATCAAGCCGCTCGATACGGCGACGATCGTGCGCGAAGCGAGCAAGGCTGGCCGCATGGTGATCGTCGCGGAGAACCATACGGTGATCGGCGGACTCGGCGAAGCGGTGGCCCGCACTCTGCTCGGCGCGGGCGTCACGCCGCCGTTCAGACAGATCGCATTGCCAGACGAGTTTCTCGCCGCGGGCGCGCTGCCGACGCTTCATGATCGCTACGGCATCTCGGTGAACTCGATGTCCTCTGCTATCAAGGCCTGGCTCGGCTGATAAACAGCAACCTGGGCTGCCATACACGCAGGGCAGACCGGAACGACTGCAAACCGTGGCGGGAGTGCGGTCGTTCGATCTCGGGCCAGACGTTCACGCCGCTGAAGGGACTGCCCAGCGATACGTGGACCCAACTTGGCCGGCCCCGATCAATTGATCAGCATCAAGAGAAACTAGCCGTCGAAGCCTACATTGAGTGTGGTCGAAGTGCTGACCTACATCGAGGAGAACACTCATGCAAGCATCGGACATCATGACCACGGACGTCGTGTCCGTCGTGTCCACGGCGACCGTTTTCGAGGCGGCCGAACTCATGGCGAAGCATCACATCAGCGGTTTGCCGGTCGTCGACGAGGCCGGGACGATCATCGGTCTCGTGAGCGAGGGCGATCTGCTGCGCCGCGTGGAGACGGGAACCGGCAAGCCGCAGCGTTCGTGGCTCGCGGAGTTCCTGTATTCGACCCGCAAGCTCGCGGCGGAGTACCTGAAGGAGCATGCCGTCAAGGTCAGCGACATCATGACGGAGAACGTAATTTCGGTGCTGCCGGCCACGCCGCTTGCCGAAGTCGCGGACTTGCTCGAGCGGCATCGCATCAAGCGGGTGCCGGTGGTGGCGGACGGCAAGTTGCTCGGCATAGTGAGCCGCTCGAACCTGGTCGCGGCGCTCGCGCGCGCGGCGCAGGCCGCCCCCGAAGTGCTCGCTTCCGACGAGGCGATACGCCAGGGCGTGCTGCATGCGCTCGATGGGCATCGCTGGGGGATGCCGGCGGAAAACATCGTGGTGAAGGACGGCGTGGTCCATCTCTGGGGCACCGTGACCTCCGAGGAAGAGCGCAAGGCCATCTCCGTGTGCGCCGAACGCGTCGCCGGCGTGAAGGGCATCGAGGACCACCTCGGCTATCCCACGTACTTCACGCCTATGTGAACAGAGCAGGCGAGCGGGGCGGCGGGGCAAGCGGCCATCTCATCGGGGTGGTGCTCGCCTTGCGCCGGCTCGCGCCCAGTTCGATGCACGCCAGTCATCAATGTGGGTCAGCTCATCTCCGGGACGGGCACTTCGACGGTCCTGCCCGATGAAGCCTGCATCCAGTCGCGAACCACCTTGCAGAGAAGCAGCGTGAACAGCACGCGCACGGCGCGCGCGGGATTGCGCATGCACGCATCGACCTGATGGCTGCGTCCTTGCCCAAGCACACACCAGAGGCACAGGTGCTCGCAATTGTTGGTGAGCAGCTTGTAGTTGTGCTCGCCAAGGCGGGATGCCGCGCGGCGCGCGATTTCGCGACCGGTGTATTGCGCGTGTGGATGCTGGACGAGCTGGAGACCGAAACCCGCCGAAAACTCCTCGATCGAGATGGCTTCGACTGGGCCGCTGCCAAGATGGCGGGAGAACCCGGCGTAGTGAATGACGCGGCCGTTTCCGATGTAGATGCCGTGATGCACGTAGCCGGGCCGCTGTGTGGCGAGGTGGGCGCCGACGCACAAATCGCAGGTGCACAGGACATCTGTGCATTCTGGTTCTTCGCGCTGGTCCATGGCTTGCTCCCGAACACTGTGGCGATCCGGACGCGGCTGAAACAGCGTTTTGCCGCACGACCGATGCGCAGTTCTGCTCTCGTCACGCCTTAAGTATTGGTTTTGGGGCGGGCGTCAACAATCAGCGCTAGCTGAAACTGGCGTGTGATGTGTAGTGTCATTGTCGGAAATTGCCTACGCTGGAAGCGTGTGATGCTGATATCGAATTGGGAGTAAGTGGAAGAGGGAGAATGGGGTGCCAGTGTCCGGGCACCCACTTCAGACCGACGGGAGATCGACGATGCGAGCCATGCTGTTCGACGGTACCAGTCCGCAGTTGCGGGAGGCGGATGTGCCGGACCCGGTGCCCTCAGCGGGCCAGTTGCTGATCGACGTTCATGCCTGCGGCGTGTGCCGCACCGACCTCCATGTGGTCGACGGCGATCTGCGGCACCCGAGGCGCCCGTTGATTCCGGGGCATGAAATCGTCGGCACCGTGGCCGCGCTCGGCGCGGGCGTCACGGGCTTCGCGCCCGGCGACCGCGTGGGCGTGCCGTGGCTCGGCCACACCTGCGGACAGTGCCGCTTCTGCCAGCGCGGGCGCGAAAACCTTTGCGACGCGCCCGGCTTCACGGGCTACACGATTGACGGCGGCTATGCCGAGCGCACGGTCGCCGACGCGCGTTATTGCTTCCACTTGCCGCGCCAGTACAGCGATATCGAAGCCGCGCCGCTGCTGTGCGCCGGGCTGATTGGCTACCGCACGCTGGCGATGGCGGGCGACGCGCCCTGTATCGGCATCTACGGGTTCGGCGCGGCGGCGCATATCGTCGCGCAGGTCGCGCGGCATCAGGGGCGCACGGTGTATGCGTTCACGCGTCCCGGCGACCACGACGCGCAGCGTTTCGCGCGGCGTCTTGGCGCAGCGTGGGCGGGCGGCAGCGACGAAACGCCGCCCGAGCCGCTCGATGCCGCGCTGCTGTTCGCGCCCGTGGGCGCGCTGGTGCCCGCCGCGCTGCGCGCCGTGGCCAAGGGCGGCACGGTTGTCTGCGGTGGCATCCACATGAGCGACATTCCGTCGTTTCCGTATGCATGGCTGTGGGAGGAGCGCAGGATCGTCTCCGTGGCGAATCTCACGCGCGAGGACGGCGCGGCGTTCATGGCCATCGCCGCAAGGCACAAGATCGAGATCGAGACCACGGTCTGGCCGCTCGCGCGCGCGAACGAGGCGCTTGCGGACCTGCGCGCGGGCCGCTTTACGGGCGCCGCGGTGCTGACGATGCGCTAGCCAGGGGACGTTGCAGGCGTCGCAGCCGGGCAATGTGGCAGTGGGGCGATGGTGGCGTTTGCCCGCGAGAGACTCATGCCGTCACGCTTGCCGGGCGGTCATCGGCTGTTTTGGCCTCGGGCGCTGCCGCCCGCGCGGGCACCAGCAGCACGGGGCGGCACGCACTGCGCAGCACGCGCTCCGCGACGCTGCCGAGCATCAGCCGCTGCACGCCGCGGCGCCCGTGCGTGCCCATGACGATCAGATCCGCGCCCCAGTTGGCGGCGGTGCGTTCGATGCATTGCGCGATGTCTTCCACGCCCAGTTCGACTTCGGCCGTGCGCGGCGCGCCTTTCACGCCCGCGGCTGTCATGCGCGCCTGGGCGTCGGTGCTGATCAGCCGGCTCTCTTCGACGTATGCATCGCGGACGATCGACGGATCGAAGCCCGGCACGTCGTAAGCGAGCATCGGCATGTCGATCACGTAAAGGGGCTGCAGCTCCGCGCCACTGTCGCGCGCGAGCTGGATCGCGGCATCGAGCGCCGTGGAAGCGGTCCGGCTGCCGTCGAGTGCAACGAGAATGCGTGAATACATGGTGTGCCTCCAGGCGCGTCAGGGGACTCGGGAACAGGGGCTCGCGGCCGTTCAGTGGGACATGAGCACGGGCAGCGTCATCGTGCTCAGGATCGAGCGCGTCGCGCCGCCCAGCACGGTTTCCTGCAGCCGCGCGTGGCCGTACGCCCCCATCACGAGCAGGTCGAATCCGCCATCCGCGGCGTGGCTGAGCAGCGCGTCGCCGGTGGATTCCGAGGCGCCTCGGTCGATGTGGGCGATGTCCACCGTGTTCGCGCCATGGCGTGCGAGCATGGCCGCCAGATCCGTGCACGAAGCCGGAGAAGCCGCGGACTTGAAGGTGCTCGATGTGGCGGCAATCGTGACGTGCGCGGCGCGCGCGATGAACGGAATCGCATCGTGAACCGCGCGCGTCGCCTCGCGGCTGCCGTTCCACGCGATCAGCACGCGCTCGCCGGTCGATTCGAAGTAGCCGGTGTATGGCATCACGAGCACGGGGCCGCCGGCGCCCAGCACGACGGATTCGGCGAAATGATCGGCCACGTAGGCTTCCGGTTCGCTCAGATCGGTTTGTCCGATGATCGTCAGGTCGGAGGTGCGGCTGCGCTGCGTGACGGCGGCGATCGGTGCGTCCCCGGCGGCCAGCCACGCGCCCTCGACCTGCGCGCGTGCCAGCTCCGCATGAAACAGCCGCTCGATCGCGGCGCGCTGCTCCGCCCGGAGTTTGCGGTGCGCGTCGTAGTAGTCGGCCGTGCCCGCCATGACATGGAATTCGCGCGGGCTCGGCTCGAAGACGGCGAACAGGCCGTTCAGATGCGAGCCATACGTGCGCGCGAGCTTCAACGCGAGCGAGAGCCGTGCGCTGGCGCGCGCGCTCGTATCCAGATGAACCGTCAAGGTCTTGTAGGTCATGGCAGGGCTCCGGGAAGGGGAAGCGGCAATCGGGGGAGCGGCAATCGCGGCCCGCCCCGAAGCGGGCGACGAATTGATTCGAGTCTAAGAATGGGCGCCCCATCGCCCTTGATTTAAATCAAGCGTCTGCTCGTGGCACGCGACCGCGCGACAGCACGGCGCCAATGCGCCTGGCAAGAGCCCGAGCATTGAGCCAGATCAATTGAGAAAAGCCGCGTGTTCTTAGATTGAAGACGGAGCGCGCCGCAGCGTGCGGTGCGCAAGGTGTGGGCACAAGCCCAGTCGGCCGGACGGTTCGATGAGCGGGCCGTGCGGCAACTCACAGCTCAAAGGAGAAATGGCGATGAGCAATCTGACACGTTACGACCCGTTTTCGATCGAGCCGGTTTCCGACTTGTTTCAAGGGCTTTTCCGCCCGATGCGTGGACTGCTCGCGGCGGAGGACAACGATCTGGCGGCGATGAAGATCGACGTGACCGAGAGCGATAAGGCCTACACGGTCAAGGCGGAATTGCCGGGCGTGAACAAGCAGGACATCGACGTGAAGATCGACGGCAATGTGGTGTCGATCCACGCGAAGGTCGAACGCAACACCGAACAGAAGGAAGGCGAGCGGGTCATCCGCCGCGAGCGTTATAGCGGTGCGTTTGCGCGTTCGTTCTCGCTGGCGGGCGATATCGACGAGAGCACGGCGAGCGCCCAGTATCAGGATGGCGTGCTGTCGCTGACGCTGCCGAAGAAGGCCCCGACGGAGCATAAGCGCCTGCAGGTCGAGTAAGCGCTGCAAGGCTTGAAGGGGAGGTCGGCGCGTCGACCTGTGCGGGGCGCGCACGGCGCGCGCCGGGGTGGCGCAGGGGTTACGCTCTGCGCTTTTTTCTTCCTTGCGCGTGCGGGCCATCCGCAAGACACACAAGGCGCGTGCCGGCGCGAGACGGTGCGCGCTTATGCCGGGGGAGTCAAAAAATGAAGCGTTCCGCCACTCTATCGATCGGCATGCCAGTCGTTGCGCCGTTCTCGCGCGTAGTTGCCCTGATGACTGGACGTGAACACATGGCTTCGCTGCTCGACTGCGTGGCCGGCTGGGCACTGCATGGCGCGCGCGTGCACGTGTGCATCGCGGCAACGGCGTCCGGGCCTGCGGATGCGGAGGCGGGAGCCCGTCCCGCGCAGGACGCCGTCAAGCGGATTCCGCTGAGCGCAACCGTCGATGCGGCCTGCGAGACGCTCGCGCGGTGCGGCATCGAAGCCCATTCTGAGATCCTCGAACGGAACGAGGGCGAGGGGCAGACAGAAGCGTTCGCGCGCGCCATGCGCGCCTGGCAGGCGGATCTCGCGATTGGCGCGCCCTCGGACCCGGTCGCGCTCGCGGGCGCGTCGCGGTGTTCCGTGCTGGTGCTGCCGCAGCCTTTCGCGCGCCGATCCCGGGTGCCGCCGCAGCGCATTTTCGTCGCGAGCGACGGGAGCGCCGCGTCGGCGGTCGCGGTTCGGCAAGCCGCGCGCGTCGCGCCCGCGGGCGCGGCGCTGCGGGTGGGCTATCTGGCCTGCGACCCGGCGTCGGCGCGGCATCCCGAAGACTTCGAAGCGGTCGTTCTGCCGGCGCGGCACGATGGCGACGCCGCCGCGCACGCGATCGTCGAGGCCGCGCTGCAATGGCGCGCCGACCTGCTCGTGCTGGGCACGCGCGGCGGCCATGAGGGCGGGCGGTGGCGCTTCGGGAGCGTCGCGGCCGAGGTCGCGCAACGTACCGTATTGCCGCTGCTGCTCGTGCCGCAGCTTTCGGGACCGGCGTCGCTCGCGGGCGCGAGCGGCATCCATTGAATTGATATGCGTCAACGGGTGCGGCACGCCGAACCGTATCCTGAATTTAATCGCCGGCGTGAATGGCTTGTCGCCGACGCGGTGAGGAGATCGGGTCATGGAAATTTCGTTCCCACAGATGGCGCCCCAGTACGATTCGGAGTGCTACACCCTGGTGTTCCCCGTTCAGGTGGACGGCAAGCGGATTCAGTGCGGCATCACCGCCGAGGCGCTCGAAGACCATTTCGGCGCGGCGTCGATTCGCGAGCCGGATCTCGTCGCGGCATTTTGCGCGCATCGCGGCGCCATCGAGGACGCCGCGGCCACGCTGATCGAAGCCACCCACGGCGTGCCGGTCCTGCTGCACAGCGGCGTGTTCCGCGTTTGTGGCCGATGATGCGCGCCGCCATGTACGCCGCTTTGTACGCCATCGCTTGCGCCACCCGCCACGAGACGGAGATCGGGTCATGACACTCAAGGGCACAGTCAACTCGGGCACGTGGATCGTCGAAGCGATCACGTCGCCCGCACCGCAGGGCGGTTTTACCTGCCATATCAGCATTACGCAGAGCGAGCCGGAACAGCCGTTTGGCCATGCGTTCGCACATCATCGGACCTTCGACACGGAGGCCGCCGCAGTGCTGGATGGTTTGCGCGAGGGCATGCTGTGGGTCGATCTCAAGAACCTGCATGTGTTTCGCGTATAGGCCGCGCGCAGGGCTGGAAGTTGAAGAGCAGGACAAGGCAGGGAGCCAGTGCGATGGGACTGGGAATGCAAATTGTGTATCTGGGCTTTGCGGGCACCGCTGCCATCGAGGCTGAAGCCGGCGTGCAGCTATTGCGTCTCGAACGGTTCAGCGGCTTGCTCAAAGCCTGTCATCTCGCCATCGAGTCGGTGCGCAAGGCGGATCATGCCGATGTCTACGATGTGCGGCTCGATCTCCTTTCCGCCGCGAGCGAGCTCAAACCTATCGTTCATTGCACCGGCGCCGATCCGATCGCCGCCATGCGCGAAGCCTTCGATGCCGCCGAGTACGAACTGCGCCGCGCAGTCCGAAGCGCGGGCGCGGCGCAGGACGGCCGCATGCGGCGCGATCATTGAGATTGAGAGCGGATCGGGCGATCCGAAAGCGTTGCCCAAGCGTTTCCGGCCGCGAGGACGCGGCCGGGCTGGCCTGCTGGCTACTGACTGGTTATTTGGCTACTGGCTCAGCACCCACTGGACGAGCTTGCGCGCGTCCTCGGCCGAAAGCGGTCCGCCCCGATCCTCGGGCAATGGCATGGCCATGTCGCCCCAGTGAGCCTTGCCGCCATGCCTGAGCTTTTCCACCAGCATCGTGGTTGCGTTGGGCTTGTCGCGGTAGCGCTCCGCGATCTGGTGGAACGAAGGGGCGAGAAAGGGTTCGTCCGACGTATGGCAGAACATGCAGTGCTGCTGATCGACCAGATCGGTCGGCTCCGCGACCTGGGCGAACGCGCTGGCCGCCGGCAGGGAAACCGCCAGCGCCGCAGCCGCGCGCACGAGGATGGCGCGTACCGGAAGGCGGCCCGGCATGCGCCGCCGCGCAATGGCGGCCGGCGTAGCGGCTGGGATAGCGGCTGGAATGCGTTGATAAGGCATGGCGGGTCTCCTGGCGCGGCGCTCAGGCCGCAAAGGCTGGCTGTCTCGGCCCATGCTCTCATTGGAGGGCGCCATGCCGTTGACCTGAGTCAATCGCCGGATCTATCGCTGCGTCGATCGGATAAGAGCGGGATAAGAGCGGCGCGGATCACACGCGGGAAAGACCTTCCGAATCGACGATGCGGATCTGCTTGCCGCTCGGCTCGACCAGCCCGTCCCGGTGAAAGCGCGAAAACATCCGGCTCACGGTTTCGAGCTTCATGCCGAGGAAGCAGCCGATTTCCTCACGGCTCATCTTCAGATTGAACTGCGCGCCGGAGTAGCCCCGCGTGCGAAAGCGCGCGGCGAGATCGAGCAGAAAGGTCGCTAGCCGCTGCTCCGCGGTCATCGTGCCCAGCAGCATCATGAGGCTCGATTCGCGCACGATTTCGCCGCTCATCAACTGGTAGAAATGGCGTTGCATGCGCCGGCTCTCGCGGCAGAGCGTCTCGAACTGGCCGAACGGAATGATGCAGACCGTGCTGTCCTCGAGTGCGATCGCATCGCAGTTGTGCGTGCCGGCGCATACGCCGTCGAGGCCGAGCGGCTCGCCCGGAATCTGGAAGCCCGTGACCTGCTCGCGGCCATCGCGATGCATGACGACCGTCTTGAATGAGCCAGTGCGCACGGCATACAGGCTCTGGAATGCATCGTGGGTGCGAAACAGCGCTTCGCCGCGCCGCACGTTGCGGGTCGTGAGGACCACGGTATCCAGTTGCTGAAGTTCGTCGGAGGTGAGATCCGCGGGCATGCAGACCGCGCGCAGCGAGCAGGTGGAGCAGCGCGAGGCCGGGCGGCGCGGGGCCGCTTCCCGTACCGCGGGCTGCAGCATGATCACTGGCCAGGGCAGCTCAGAGGGGGCAGGCACGGAGGACTCGCAGACGGGCTCGGCATACATGACAGTCTCCAGTTCATCGCGCGAGGTGCGCGTGGGATTCACGCTGCATCGGGCGAATCAGTTTGGTTTCCATGCAGGCAGTATCGGCGACGCCATCTCGGAAATAAATCGGCGGCGATGGAAAGCAGCGTACGCAGGATAGAAGTGATGTAGGGCAATTCCTACAGGCGTGCGGCAATGCGACGCTGAGCCCTGCGGCGACGCACCGCTGGCAGGGCTCGGGGCTCAGGGTTCAGGGCTCGTCCTGATCGTCGAGCAGCTTGTGGCGCAGGGCATAGCGCACGAGGGCGGCCTCGTGCGGCATCTCCATCTTTTCGAGAATGCGCACCTTGTAGGTGCTGACGGTCTTCGCGCTCACGCAGAGCGCGTGAGCGATTTCGCCGATGGTTTCCCCGTTGGCGAGACGCCGGAACACCTCGAACTCGCGGTCGGAGAGCCGCTGATGCGGCAGCGTGTCGGAGGGCTCGTTCAGGCTTTGTGCGAAGCGCTCGGCCATGGCCATGCTCACGTAGACGCCGCCTGTCGCGACTTTCGTAACGGCGTTCACGAGTTCCGCGCTGGCGCTTTCCTTGGTGAGATAGCCCGAGGCGCCGGCCTTGAACGCGCGCACCGCGTATTGCTGCTCGGCGTGCATGGTCAGCACGAGAATGCGCAGCGCGGGCCGTTCGTCCTTGATCTGCTTGATGAGATCCACGCCGCTGCGTCCCGGCATGGAAAGATCGAGCACCAGCACCTTGGCGGCGCGCTCGCGCACGAGCGCGAGCGTGGTGGCGCCGTCGCAGCCTTCGCCCACGACTTCGAAATCGTGCGCGTCCTCGAGGATGCGGCGCAGACCGTCGCGCACGAGCGCGTGGTCGTCGGCGAGGATCACCTGGATCATGAAGCGATCTCCTCGGATAAAAGGGCGTCGAGCTCGAAGGTGATGGTAATGGCAAAGCCTTCGCCGGGAGCCGTATCGATCTCGACGACTCCATTGAACATATGCGCGCGCTCGCGGATGCCAAGCAAACCGAACGACTTGTCGTGGCTGGCGCGGCGCAGCGGGTCGCCGGCGGCGTCCTGCGCGCCGCGGCCGTTGTCGGTGATGCGCAGGGTGCAGCGCTGGCCATCGACTTCGAGTGTCAGGATGACGATGCTGGCCTCCGCGTGTCGCGCGACGTTGGTGAGCGCTTCCTGGATGATGCGAAAGAGCGACGAAGCCGCTGCGCTCGAAAACGCTGCGCCGCCGGTGTGGATGTGCCGCTGCACCTCGATGCCATAGCGGCTCGTGAAATCGTTCGCGAGCCATTCGATGGCCGGCACGAGCCCGAGGTCGTCGAGCATGACCGGGCGCAGGTCGGCGGCGATGCGCCGTACCGCCCGCACGGTCGAGTCGATCAGCTTGCTCATGCCGTCGAGGCGCGCGGCGATGTCGTCGTTGATGGACCCGGCGAGCCGGTGCGCGAGCGAGGAAAGATCGATTTTGAGCGCCGTGAGCCGCTGGCCGAGATCGTCGTGAAGCTCGCGGGCGATCCGCGTTTTTTCGGCTTCGCGCACGTTCTGCAGGTTGGCCGAGAGTTCGCGCAGCTCTTCGCGCGAGCGCTTGAGCGAATTCTCCGCGCGCAGCCGCTCCGTGATGTCACGCAACATGACCGTGTAGAGCTTGCCGGAGGCGTCGCGGATCTGCGAAATCGATGCTTCGATGGGAAATTCCTCGCCGTTGGCGCGCAGGCCGAACAGCACGCGCTGCTGGCGGCCCATCTGGCGCTCGGTGACGCCCGTGGCGCCGAACTGGTCGACGTGGTGCTCGTGGGCCGAACGAAAGCGTTCGGGAATGAAGCGCGCTAGCGGGGCGCCGATCGCTTCCATGGCGGAGAGCCCGAAGATGAACTCGGCGGCCGGATTGAAGATCACCACGCGCTGCATTTCGTCCACGGTGATGATGGCCTCCATCGACGAGCGGATGATGCCCATCATGCGCGCTTCGTTCAGGCGGGCGTCGGTGCCGGCCGGGGCGGGCGCGAGAGCGGGAGCCGCGGCCGCGCGGGCGAGGCGGTAGGCGAGCCAGGCGCAGAGCGCGGCTGCGGCGGCGCCGGCGAGCAGAACGGCCGCGGCGCAGGCGGCCGCGCCTGTGACGAGCGGGCTGCCGTCCGTGCTCGCATCGAGCGTGAGGGTGGCGCCGCCGAACGCGAGCGTGTCGCGATGCTCGAAGCGCGCGCCGGGCGTGACTTCGGCGCCTTCGGTCGGGGCGCTGCGGAATACCTCGACGGCCGGCTGCCCGGCGTGGACGGCTAGCGCGAGATCCGGCTGGGCGGCGAGTATCGGCTCGAAGAGCCGCCGCGCGTCGAGCGCGGCCACGGCGAATCCCGCGAGCGGCCGCTGCGCGTCGTGCGCGGCGTAGACGGGCAGATAAAGCACCAGGCGAGGCGGGGCGGCGTCCGAGGCCGGTTCGGCGGTGAGCCCGGCCTTGCCGGTTTGCACGGCGTAGCGGCGCGCCACCACGCTGGCGACGCTCCGGACCCGCGTATTGCCGGGTTCGGCGGCGGGCCCGGCCCACAGCGGCGCGGCATCGGGCTGCGCGGGCGCTGCGTGTTGAGCGCCGGAGGATTGCGTGGAAAGTTGTGCGGAGGGTTGCGCGGAAGGCTGCGGAATATAGCCCAGCGCGACGACGGCGAGGCGCGCGTTTTCCAGATCGGCGGCGCCGACCTTGCGTTGCCAGTCGTCGGCATTGGGGGCGGGGGTTTGCGCGAGCCATCCGCGCGCGCCGCGCAGCATGGTTTCGTCGGCGATGAGCGCCTGCTCGACGGTCGCGCGCAGCGCGGACGTGCGGCGGGCAAAACGCTGCCCGGCGGCGGTCTGCCATTGCTGCGCGACAAACACGGCGACCGCGAGCGCGAGCGTCAAAACGACCACGAATGCCAGCGCCGATGCCACGGCCGGCTGGCGAATCCGCACAACGAGCCCGCTCGCCGCGCCGTGCGCGGCGCTCTCCTGCGGTTTAGCGCCTGAGCTCATGGCAACGGTCCAGGACGCAATGACGCCTGTATGGAGCGGGTGCGTGCGCCATTCACAAATAAAGTAGCGGCTTGGTGGGAGAAAGCCCGATGCCCGACATCGCATGGACTGCCTGACAGAATTTTACGTGCCACGCACGCGCGTGTCCGGAAAAACTTGCACGTTTTGCGGTGCGGCGCGCAATCCCGCCCCGAGGGGCGGGCGCGCGCCGCTCCGGCGCAGTCCGCTTATGCCATCGGCCGCGCGGCGTCCGTCGCTTCGCGGGGCGGGCACGGCTGGGCGCGAACCGGGTTCTCGGGAAGCTCGATCGTCTGGCCTTGCTCCGGCACGCAGCAGTCCCAATGCAGCGTTTCCGCGATGCGGCGGCGCAGCGCGTCGGCCGCGGCGGGCTCGCCGTGCGTCACGAACGTGCGGGTGGGCGGGCACGTCATGCCGGCCAGCCAGCGCAACGTCTCCCGGTAGTCCGCATGCGCCGACAGCGACGAGATCGAGGCGACTTCGGCGCGCACGCGCACGTAATCGCCGTGCAGCTTGATGGTTGGCGCGTGCGCTTCCAGCGCCGCGCCGCGCGTGCCGGGCGCCTGGAAGCCCACCAGCGCGATGGTGTTGCGCTGGTCGGGCGCATAGAGGTTCAGGTGATGCAGCACGCGCCCGCCCGTGGCCATGCCGCTGCCCGCGATGATGACCATCGGCCCGTGGCGCGAAGCGATGGCCTTCGAGTCGTCGACGCTGCGCGTCATGACCGCCGCGTGGTCGATGGCGTGCAGCTGCGAGATGGTCAGCTTGTGCTCGCGCATATGGTGCCGGTAGAGCTCGGTGACGCTGATCGCCATCGGGCTGTCCAGATAGACCGGAACGTTCGCCATGCGCCCCGCCTCCTTGAGGTGCGCGATGTAGTAAAGCACCTCCTGCGCGCGGCCCACCGCGAAGCAGGGTATCACCACGATCCCGCCGCGCGCGAAGGTGCGCGCGAACATGTCGGCCAGTTCGTCTTCGGGATTGAGGGCGGCGTGCAGCCGGTCGCCGTAGGTCGACTCGACCACGAGATAGTCGGCGTGCACGGGCGGCGACGGCGCGCGCATGAGCGGATCGTCGGGGCGTCCGAGGTCGCCGGAAAACGCGAGCACCGTATGCCCGCTGCACAGCACGACGCTCGCGGCGCCGAGGATATGCCCGGCAGGCAGGAAGCGGAAAGTCAGATGCTCGCCGAGCGAGACCGGCACATCGAATTCGCTCGGGCCGATGAGCCGCAGCGCCGCTTCGGCGTTTTCGAGCGTGTAGAGCGGCAGGGCGGGATGGTGCTTCGAAAAGCCGTGGCGGTTCGCGAACGCGGCGTCCTCCTCCTGCAGGCGCGCGCTGTCGCGCAGCATGATTTCGCACAGGGCGGCGGTGCCCGGCGTGCAATAGACCGGTCCGCGGAATCCATTGCGCGCCAGCACCGGCAGATAGCCGCAGTGATCGATATGCGCATGCGTGAGGATGACGGCGTCGAGCGTATCGGCCGGAAACGGCAGCGGCTCCCAGTTGCGCAGCCGCAGGTTCTTCGTGCCCTGGAACAGCCCGCAGTCGATCAACACCCGCTTGCCTTGCGCTTCCAGCAGGTAGCGCGAGCCCGTGACCGTTTGCGCCGCGCCCAGAAAAGTCAGCTTCATCATGCTCTCCTCGCCATGCACCGCAGGGTGCGTCTGGTGTCCATTGGAGCGCGCTTCGCTACCACACAATTGACCTGGATCAGGCGGGAAACCTTTGGCGGGCGACAGCGTGGATTGAGCCAGATCAATCGGGCGGGACCGGACGATCCATACATTGGGGCATGCGGCTCGCCGTCGCGAGCCGGTTTTCGGGTGGGAGCCCCAGCGATGTTTCATGGATCGAGTTTGCGGCGGGCCCCGGTTTGGCTCGCGGCGCTGCTTGCGTCGCTGCTTGCGGCGTGCGCGACCGATGCGAGCCGCGAGGCCTTCCGTCAAACGGAAACCGGCCTGCAGGCGGTACGCGAGCAGGCGGCAGTCCATTGCGCGGCGCCCGTCGATTGTGCGCGGGCATGGAGCCGGGCGCGGGTGTTCGTCCAGTTGCATTCGCCCACGCGGATCGCGCGGATCAGCGACGAGGCGATCGAAACGCGCATGCCGCACGAATTCGGCGTGGCGTATTTCTGGGCGGTACGCGAGACAGCGGCCGATGGAACGGCGACCGTTCGCCTGAAGGGCATGTGCCGGGGCATGTACAGCACCAACAACGGGCCGGGGTGGCTCTACCGGTCCTGCGCGGCGCAGTTGCGCGACGCCCAGCTCGAATTCGCGCGCGAGGTGGGCGGCGCGCAATGAACGAACCCCGGGGCGCGCGCCGGGTTCGGCGGCGGGCAAAGCCGCGAATGCCCGGGCGCTCTCCTCTCAGGACAAGACCGCCTCGAGCGGCCGCCGCGGCGTCGCCGCGTCGGGCGTTCCGTGACCGATGCGCAACAGCAGTTGCGGAAAGTACGCACCCTGCAGCCCCATCATGGCGCCGAGTCGCGGCCGCAGCTCCGGGACTTCGATGGGCTGGTTCAGATACGAAGCGCACAGGCCGTGGACGGTCGCCAGCAACAACACCCGTTCGAGGGCCTGGCCCGTGGCGAGCCAGGCCTGCGCATTGTCCACGCCGGTCGCGAGACATAGCAGCAGAGGCGAGCCCGCCGCCAGATCGCGGTGCGTGGCGGCCACGCCGCCGCCGAGATCGAACGTCCGGATCGCCGAGGCCACGAGCGGCGTCGCGAAATCGAGCAGGCCGCCGAGTCCGGCCGCGTAGGCCGGCATGCCGTCATCGGTGCGGCGCGGGTGGATCCACTTCGCGAGTTCGCGCCTGAAGCGCGGATCGGCGAACTGCTGCCGGTCGGCCTCGGCGACGAGGCCGGCGACCGCGTTGCGCGGCTCGCTCTCGCTCACGCAGGCGACTTCGACACCTTCGGCGCGCGCGGCGTCCATCAGGTGCTGTTCGACGGCGGCGTCGACGGGCTCGGCCGCGAACGGATGGCGCGTGGTGACCCGCTCGTAAATCGCGCCCACGAGCGCAGCCAGCTCCGGCGCGGTGGCGCGCTCGCGCAGCAGACGCACCTCTGCGAGCAGATCGGGGTCGGTGCTCGACGGGAACAGGGTGATCGCGTAGCCCATGCCGAGGCTCGCGATCGCCACGCGCAGATTGAAGAGCGCAGCGCCGCAACTGATGATGAGTTCGCGGTCGTACGGATCCACCACGGGCAGCGCGCGCAGCCGGTCCGCGCATAGCATCACGCGGTCCGTGCCGAGCACGAAGCGCCATGGCTGGCTGTTGTGGCTCGACGGTGCAAGCGTCGCATGACGCGTGGCGAATCGCATGGCGAAGGCGTGCGTGTCCTCGGGAGCGTCCTCGGGGGCCTGCTGGCGGGCGCTGTCTCTGGCAGCGAGGGCAGCGATGGCGGCTGGATGGTCGGGCATGGTCGGCTCCCGTCGGGTAGACGCGCGGCACCGCGCAAGACGCGCCGCCGCGCAAACGTGACTCAGTGAGACTTCGTCAATGGGACATCAGGACCGGCACCGTCATGGCTTCGAGCAGGTTGCGCGTCACGCCGCCCAGCACGCGCTCGTGAATGCGCGAATGCGCGTAAGCGCCCGCCACGATCAGGTCGGCGCGCAGATCGCTCGCGCGGCCGAGCAACGCCGTGCTCGTCCTGACGCCCGGCTCGCGGGCGCTTTCGTGAAACGAAGCGCTGACATCGTGCAGATCCAGCCATGCCGCGGCATCGGCCGCTTCTTCTTCGGCGCGCAGCCGTTTCGCGCCGTCGCGCGCGGCGACCACCTCGATCGAGACGCAATTGGCGCGGCGCAAGAGCGGCAAGGCATCCGAGGCCGCGCGCGCCGCTTCGCGGCCGCCGTCCCAGGCGATCAGGATGTTTTCCGCGATGGTCGGGAACGCGCCGGAATGCGGCACCACGATGGCGGGCCGCGCGGCCGTCATCAGCAGATCGGTGACGAAGCCGCTGGACAGGTCGATCGGGTGGTCGCCGCGCTCGTGCTGCCCGAGCACGAGCAGGTCGGCGTGACGGGCGTGCAGCACCGCGGTCGCGGTGTCGCCGGGTTGCGGCGCGCGCCATTCGACCCTGCAGCCCGCATGCATGCCCGCTTCGAGAAACGCGGCTTGCGCTTGCTCGCGGCGCTCCAGCGCAGGCGCGCCGCCCGTTACCGGCGCGTTCGGATACGGCATCGGCAGATACAGCCCGATGAGGTGCGCCTCGAAGCGGCCTGCAAGATCGAGCGCGAGCGCAAGACGCGTGTCGCGCCGCGCCGAATCGTCGAGGTGGACGAGCAGTGTCTTGTAGCCCATGGCGATGTCCCTGAATGTCAATGGCGAGGCTCACACGCAATCCGGTGCAACGGTCCGCTCAATGCGACATCAGCACCGGCACCGGCATCGAGCCGAGCACCGTCTGCGTCACGCCGCCGAGCAGGAGTTCTTTCCAGCGCGCGTGGCCATAGGCGCCCATCACGATCAGATCGCAGCCGGTCTTGCTGGCGTGCGCGAGCAGCGCGTCGCCCACCGTGATGGTCGGCGGCGGACGCAATTCCGTGACTTGCACCTCGAGTCCGTGACGCGCGAGAACGAGGCCGATGTCGGCGCCCGGAATGCGATCGCGTTCCTTGCGCGAGGGCGTGAAGGTCACGATCTCGGTGCGCCCGGCAAGGCGCATGAACGGCAGCGCGTCATACAGCGCGCGCGTGGCCGACTGGCCCGCGTCCCACGCGACCATCACGCGCTCGCCCACCGTGGGGCCTCCACCGGAATAGGGCACCCACAGGACCGGCCGTCCCGCGCTCAGCGTCACGCGCACCTGCAGCCGGTTGGCGAGCGACGCGTCGGGGTCCTCGGGGGAGCTTTGGCCCAGAACGATCAGGTCTGCGAAGCGGGCGCGCATCAGCAGCTCGTGCTGCGCGTAATTCGCGGTGCGCCAGCTGCCTTTCACCTCCGCCTCGGCGAGGCGCGCGAAGAAGTGATGTTCGAGCGAGCGGCGGCACGCTTCGTGCTCTTGCCGGCATCGAGACCAATATTCGGCGTCCAGAATGAACGCGTAGGCCACCTCGTGCTCCGGCACGGCGGGCGCGAACAATGCGCTGAGATGGGCGCCGTGCCGCTTTGCAACGCGCAGCGCGACATCGAGGCGCGTTCGCGCGCTATCGCTTTCGTCCAGATGAACGAGGATGTTGCGGTACTCCATGATCGGCGCTCCACGGTGGATGCAACACCGAAGCGGTGTCTCGTGCGGCTCAGTCTAGGCGTCGAAGCCCGGTCGCAATTGACTTGAGTCAATCGTGAGCGGGAGGCGAAACCTACAGTGGGGCCTTGTTCCGGCCGCGCCGAATCGCGGCCGGTCGCCACCAATCAGCGAGGAGGACGGATCATGCGTAGCGAACGCGTTGCTTTTGTGAGCGGCGGGATGGGCGGTCTGGGCGAGGCGATCAGCCGGAGGCTGCACGATGCGGGCCTGACGGTCGCGGTTTCGCATTCGGAGCACAACGATCACGTGATCCATTGGCTCGATCGCGAGCGCGCAGCGGGCCGCACGTTCCACGCCTTCGGGATCGACGTGGCGAGCTACGATTCGTGCGCCGAGTGCGCGCAGCGGGTCCTGTCGCAACTGGGCACGGTCGACGTCCTGATCAACAACGCCGGCATCACGCGCGACGCTAGCTTCTTGAAGCTCACCAAGCGCGCATGGGATGAGGTGATGCACACGAATCTCGACAGCGTCTTCAATCTCACCCGGCAATTCCTTCCCGGCATGGTGGAGCGGCGCTTTGGCCGCGTCGTGAACATCAGCTCGGTGAACGGTTCGCGCGGCGCGTTTGGTCAGACCAATTACGCGGCGTCCAAGGCCGGCATCCACGGCTTCACGATGTCGCTGGCGCTCGAAGTCGCGAGGCACGGCGTCACGGTGAACACCGTCTCGCCCGGCTATCTCGCGACCGCGATGGTGGAGGCCGTGCCGCAGGACATCATGGAAAACCGCATCCTGCCGCAGATTCCGGTGGGCCGGCTTGGGCGTCCGGAAGAGGTGGCGTCGCTGATCGCCTGGCTTTGCTCCGACGATGGCGCATTCGCCACGGGCGCCAACTTCGCCGTCAACGGCGGCATGCACATGCATTGACCGCAAACGTCTGAAGATCAGGCGCGACGCGCGGGATCGACACAGTGACGACAAGCACGCGCCCAATCCGCCAGTTGATGCAGATCAGTCGCAAGGCTGTGCCCCATGCGAAGCTCGCAGCGACGGTCCGTTCGGGACCGGCTTCGATGGAGACGGCGATGAAAACCGATTTGCAACTCAAGCACGACGTGGAAGCGGAACTGGAGTGGGAGCCGGCGGTCACGGCTTCGAATATCGGCGTGGAGGTGAAGGACGGCGTCGTTACGCTTGCTGGCCATCTCGCGAGCCTGAGAGAAAAGATCGCGGCCGAGCAGGCGGCCCAGCGCGTGGGCGGCGTGCGCGCGCTGGTGGTCGAGCTGGATGTGCGTTTGCCGGGCGACGACATGCGCACCGACGAGGACATCGCCCACATCGCGCGCTCGGTGCTGAACTGGACCGCCGGGCTCAGCGAGGACGCGGTGCAGGTGCAGGTCGAGCACGGCCACGTGGTGCTCAAGGGCGCGGTGGACTCGGCATGGCAGAGCCAGGCGGCTGCGCGCGCCGTCGCCCAGTTGCGCGGGGTCGCGGGCGTGGTGAACCACATCGAAGTCCGGCATGCGGTGGCGCCGGACAAGATCAGCAAGGACATTCTCGAAGCGATGCGCCGCCATGCGGACCGCGAGGCGCGGCATATTCAGGTGACGGTCAACGAAGGCACGGTGCGGCTGTCCGGCAAGGTTCATTCGTTTGCCGAGCGCGCCGTGGCGCGAGGCGCGGCCTGGGCCGCGCCGGGCGTGCGCGCCGTGGTGGACGATTTGAGCGTGGAGTGAGGCGGTGGTGAGGCAATGGCGGCCGCACTGTGCGGCCGCTTCTCAGCGTGGGGTGCCGGCGCTGAGCGCGTCCCGCAGCGCGGCGGCAAAACATTGGAACGCCCGCAGCGAGCCCGCGACGCTCTGGTATTTTTCGCGGCCGATCTGGCCGTCGAGCGTGACGAGCATGCCGGCGGAGCGCGCGAGCGCGAGCAGCGCATCGGCGTCGTCGACGGCAGTGGCGCCGGCAAGCGGAGCGGTGGACGGCGTGCGGTTTTCGGCGGTGGTCATGGCGACGCTCCTTGGGGTGAACGTTCGAGCGGTTTTCGCTACGCCTTCAGTATGGACGGCGTGGCCGGGCACCCCAATGAGCCGGCGCTGAAAGTGATGTAGGTGGTTTTTTGGAGCCTGTAGGCGTCGGCCTACAGGGGCTGGCACCGAATCGGAGTCGATGACGTGATCGAGATCTTGACGCTGACGGCCAATCCCGCCGTCGATGTGTCGACGGCGGTGGAGCGCGTGATCGACACGCACAAGCTGCGCTGCGAGGCGGCATGCCGCTATCCGGGCGGCGGGGGCATCAATGTCGCGCGCGTGATCCAGCGTCTCGACGGCGCGCAGGCCCGCTGCCTCGCGCTGTATCTCGCGGGCGGCGTGGCGGGCGACTTGCTGGATCGACTGCTTGCAGCCGAGTGCGTGAATAGCCGAAGGCTGCATATCGCGGGCGAGACGCGGGAAAACTTCTCGGTGAAGGAGCGCTCGACGGGGCGCGAGTTCCGTTTCGTGCTGCCGGGCGCGCCGGTGGAGGCTGCCGAATGGGCGGGCGCAATGGCGGCTTGCGAGGCGTTCGCGCCCGCGCCGCGTTACCTCGTGATGAGCGGCAGCCTGCCGCCGGGGCTGACGGAGCGTGCCTATGCGGATCTCGCGCAGCGGGCCCGCGCGCGCGGCACGCGCGTGGTGCTCGACACCTCGGGCGCGCCGCTCGCGCTGGCGCTGGAGGCGGGCGTCTACCTCGTGAAGCCCAGCCTTGGCGAACTGGCGGGGCTGGCGGGGCGGCCGCTCGCCGACGAGGCGGCGCAACTGGCCGCCGCGCGCGAGATCGTGGCGCGGCGGCGCGCGGAAATCGTTGCGCTCACACTCGGCGAACGCGGCGCGCTGCTGGTATCGGCTCAAGAAACGATACGCGTGAAGGCCCTGCCGGTATCGGTATCGAGTGCGACCGGCGCGGGCGACAGCTTTCTTGCGGGACTGGTGGTGGCGTTGCGCAGGGGCGAGGGGCTCGCGGCGGCGGCGCGTCTTGCACAAGCGGCGGCCTCGGCAACCCTGCTGACGAGCGGGACGGCGCTTTGCGACGCTGCGCAGGTGAGACGGTTCTATGACGCCGGCAGCACCGTGTGCTGAGTGCGTGAATATCGCAGCAGCATCGCCGCCGGGGCAAACGCGCTTCGCGGGGTTTCCGGATTTCAGCGCGCCGCGCCATTGCGGGCGGGCGCGTACCAGGCATGCGGCACGGCGAATCCCGCCATGTCCGCGAGCAGCGCACGGCCGCGAGGATGGAGGCCGCACGCCGCGATGATCAGGAACGACCCGGGCAGCGCAAGAACGGCAAGGAAGATCAGTCGCTTGTACATGGTTGAATCTCGCGAGAAAGCCAGGAATATTGCTTCAGCTTAGATCCCGTCCACCTCGCCCAATTGACCTGTATCAGCCGATCGCGCACCGCGCACAGCGCGTTCAATGCGACATCAGCACCGGCACGGTGGCCGATTCGAGCAGCGCGCGCGAGACGCCGCCAAGCAAGTGCTCGCGCCATTGCGGATGACTGTAGGCGCCCGCCACGACGCAATCGCAGCCGCTTGTCGCGACCCACGAAATCAGGGTGTCGCCCACCGTCTCGTCCGCGTCGCTGAAGCTTTGCGCAAAGTCCACATTGACCGAATGCCTCGCCAGCATCAGGTCGATATTCGCGATTCCGTCGTCGTCCGCTGCCGCGGCGCGCGACGCTGCGGGCGTGCCGATATGCAGCACCGTCACGCGCTTCGCGGCTTGCAGCAGGGGCATCGCGTCGTGCACCGCGCGCGCGGCTTCGCGGCTGCCGTCCCACGCGATCACGATCGACTCGCACGCGGCGCGCAGCGCGCCCGCGTAAGGCAGCACCAGCACCGGCCTGCCGGACGTCATGACCACGCTTTCCAGAAAGCGCGCGCGCAGCGCTCGGGCGTCGTCGTCGGGACTAGCCTGGCCCGCGACCAGCAGATCGGCGTGGCGGCTGCGGCGGATGATCGGTTCTTCGGCGTAGTCGTCGAATGCGATCCACTCGCCTTCCATGCCCACCCGCCTCAATTCGTGGCGAAACGACTCTTCCGTCGCGGCCTGCTGGCCGCGCCGCGCGTCGCAGTAGTCGCTGTAGTAGGGCGCGCAGCCGGCGACGGTGAAGTACGCGCGCGCTTCCGGCGCGAACGGCGAGTAAAGGCCGATGAGGTGCGCGTCGAAGCGGCCCGCGAGCGTCAGCGCGAAGTCGAGCCGCGCTTGCGCGCGCTCGCCCGGGTCGAGATAAGCGAGCAGGGTCTTGTATGGCATGGCTGCGTCTCCTGGGGCCGTGCGTCTCGTTTTGCCGCAGGACGCGGGCGGACGGGCAATCACCCTTGCTTCGAGTGTTGTCGCCGTGCCCGCGTCGAGTCTTGATGCAAGTCAAACATGGGCCGGCACCGCTTGTTTGACACACGTCAATCGGGAGAGGGTCGCGCGCCGCAGAATCGGCTCAACCGGCCCGGACCATGCATGCGCCTCGTGTGTGGGGAGCGGGGCCGGCCAAACCGGAGGGCGGCCATGCGGTGCATCCTGCGCCTGGCGTTCAAGCTGCTGGTCAACGACAGCGCCAAGTTCACGGCGCTGCTGATCGGCATCACGTTCGCAGTGTTCCTGATGGTCGAGATGACGTCCATGTTCGCGGGCATCCTCAACCGCTCTTCGTCCACCGTCATCAACGTGGGCGCGAAAGTCTGGGTGATGGACCCGGCGGTGCAGACGATCGCGAGCAGCATCGGCATGCCCGATTACGTGCTTGACGCCGTGCGCAGCATCGACGGCGTGAAGTACGCCGTGCCGCTCTACTCGGGCATGGCGCTCGTGAAGCTGCGCAACGGCGCCTACCAGGCGGCCACCGTGATCGGGCTGGACGACACGACGCTCTATGGCTGGCCGAGGATGAAGACCGGGCGCATCGAAGACATCTTTGCGGAGGACGGTTTCATTGCCGTGCAGGACGCCGAGTTCTACAAGCTCGGCAGCCCCGCGCCCGGCACCGACTTCGAGCTGAACGACCATCGCGCCGTGGTGGTCGGCATTGCGGCGGTGGCGAGCGGCAGCCTGTTTGGCACCCCTACGCTTTACACGACGTATCGCCGCGCCATCCAGGACGTTCCGTCTACCCGCTACACGACCTCGTACATTCTCGTCGAGCCGAAGTCGGCCGCCGACATCGCGCACATCAAGGCGCAGGTGGCCGCGCTCGGCTATGTCGCCTACACCAAAGACGAGTTCATGCAGCACATCGCCGACTTCTACAAGTACCAGACCAGCCTCGGCACCAACATTCTGCTGATGACGGTGATCAGCTTCGTGGTCGGCCTGTCGATCTCCGGGCAGACCTTCTACACGTTCATTCTCGAAAACCTCGAAAAATTCGGCGCGCTCAAGGCCATCGGCGCGAAGCGGCGCGAGCTGGTCGCGATGATCCTGTTCCAGGCGGCCTTCACGGCACTCACCGGCTATGGCCTCGGCGTTGGCCTGTGCGCGGCGTCGATCAGCCTCGCGCGGCTGCGCATCCGCGACTACGCGGCCATGATCACCTTCGGCAACCTCGCGCTCGCGTTCGCGATGGTGGTGGTGATCGCCGCGCTCTCCAGCTATCTCGGCGTGCGCCGCGTGCTGCGCATCGAGCCGTTCGACATCTTCCGGGGCTGAGGCAATGGCCGATTCGATTGCCATCGAGGCGCGCGGGCTCGACAAGTGGTTCGGCGAGGGCGCGGCGCGCACCCAGGCGCTGAAAGACGTCTCCATGCAGGCGCGTTTTGGCGAGATGGTGCTGATCGTCGGGCCCTCGGGCAGCGGCAAGACCACGCTGCTGAGCGTCATCTCCGGAATTCTGCGGCCCGATGGCGGAACCGTCTCGGTGGACGGCGTCGATTTGTGGGCCCAGCCCGACGACCGGCTCGCGGAGTTCCGGCTAAACCGCATCGGCTTCGTCTTTCAGGACTACCATCTGTTTCCGCGGCTCACCACCGCCGAGAACGTGGCCGTGCCGCTGATCCTCAAGCGGCGGCCCTGGGACGACGCGCTCGCCGAGGCGCAGCGCTATCTGGAGGTCGTGGGTCTCGGGAACCGTGCCGCCTTGCCGCCCGTGAAGCTCTCGGGCGGCGAGCAGCAGCGCGTGGCGATCGCCCGCGCGATCGTGAGCCAGCCCGACATTCTCGTGCTCGACGAGCCCACCGCCTCGCTCGACGGCGACACCGGGCGAACCATCATCGAGTTCGTCAAGCATCAGGTGCTCAACGAGCGGCGCTGCATCGTCATTGTCACCCACGATGCCCGCATCTTCGAGTACGCCGACCACATCCTGCATATGGAGGACGGCAAGCTCAAGGACATCGTCGCCGGAGGCGCGCAATGAAGCATCGGCTTGTGTTCGCCGCGGCGTTGATCGGCTTTCTCGCGAGCGTTGTCGCGGCCTGGGTGTTCGGCATCAAGCAGCCGCCGCAGCCGCCGGTGTTCCAGCCGGCGGCCAATCCTTACGCGCACGGCGTCTATGCCACGGGCATTGTCGAAAGCGACCAGAGCGCCGGCGCGAACGTCAATCTCTACCCGGAGGTGAACGGAACGGTCACGCGGCTGCTCGTGCGCGACGGCGACCGCGTGAAGGCGGGCGACGTGCTGCTCACGATCGACGATTCAGTGCAGCGCGCGAATGGCGAGCAGCTCGCGGCCCAGGCGAGCGCCGCGCAGGCGCTGCTCGACGAGCTCGAGGCCCAGCCCAGGCCGGAAACGCGCGACGTTGCCGACGCGCAGGTGCAGGCGGCCCGGGCCAGCCTGAAAATGGCTCAGGACACCTATGCGAAGCAAAAGCAGGCGTGGGACATCGACCCCAAAGCCGTGAGCCGCGACGTGCTCGACAGCGCGGAGAACGCCATGCACGTCGCGCGCGCCAACCTCGAGGTCGTCGCGCGCCAGGACCGCCTCACGCGTGCGGGCGCGTGGGTCTACGACGTGCGCAACCAGCAGGGGCAGGTGGAAGCGTTGCGCAAGGCGGCTGCGTCGGCAGAGGCGCTGCTCGCGCACTACACGTTGCGCGCGCCGTCCGACGGCATTGTCCTCGCGGTGAATACGGCGCAGGGCTCATACCTTTCGCAGCAGGGCGTCTACGACACCTACACGCGGGGCATGGCGCCCGCGATCGTGCTGGGCAGCGCGCCCGAGCGCCTCGCGGTGCGCTGCTACGTGGACGAGATCCTGATCTCGCGGCTGCCGCAGCCGGACCAGCTCAAGGCGCGCATGACGGTGCGCGGCGCGAACGTCGCGGCCAATCTCACCTTCGAGCGCATCCAGCCCTACGTGACACCGAAGATCGAGCTTTCCGACCAGCGTACCGAGCGCGTGGACCTGCGCGTGCTGCCGGTCATTTTCCGCATCGAGCCGCAGGCGGGCCTGCGTCTCTATCCAGGGCAGATCGTCGATGTGTACATTGCCGCGCGCTAAGCGAACCGCTTCGAGCGGGACGCGAGGGGGACCCCATCGCGCGCGTGCGCGCAGCGCGCTGCTCGTATGCGCGTGGCTCGCCGCAATCGCCGCATTCGCCGCAACCGGGCTGGCGGGTTGCGCGGTCGGGCCGGATTTCACGCGGCCGGCGCAGCCGCGCGTCGATGCGTATGTGCGCGACGGCGCGCCCGCGTCCTTCGCGGCGGCCGGTGTTACGCAGACCCTGCGCGCCGGCGTGGCCGTGCGCGACGACTGGTGGACACAGTTCGGCAGCCGCGGGATCGATGCGGCCGTGAGCGACGCGCTCACCGGCAACGCCACGCTCGATGCGGCCGAGGCTTCGCTTCGGCATGCAGATCATCAGCTGCGCGCGGGCGCGGGCGTGTTCTATCCGCAGGCGAGCGCCGCGGCCGGCGCCTCCCGGCAGCGCTATGCTCCGCTGCGCGTGGGCTCCGGCATGGCGCCCTCGATTTTCAATCTGTTCACGCTGTCGGCCTCGATCAGCTATGCCGTCGATCTCTGGGGCGGCAACCGGCGTTTCGTCGAGGAACTCGCGGCGCAGCGCGATGCGCAGCGCTACGCGCTGGAGGCGGCCTACCTGACGATCGAATCGAACGTCGTCAACACGATGATCGCGCGCGCCGGCTGGCGCGACGAGATCGACGCCACGCGCGAGATGATCGGGCTCTTGCGCGAGCAGGTCCGCATTGCCGAGGTGCGCGCGCGCGCCGGCACGGCCGCCTACGCGGCGGTGCTCACGCTGCAGAATGAGCAGGCCGCGCTAGAAGCCACCTTGCCGGTGCTGGAGCAAAAGCGCGCCCAGGCCGCCGATCTGCTGGCTACGTTGAGCGGCATGTTGCCGGCGCAATGGTCCGCGCCCGAGCTTTCGCTGAACGAGATCACGCTGCCGGCGGACTTGCCCGAGACCGTGCCGTCGCAGCTCGTGCGCCAACGGCCCGACGTCCTGCAAGCCGAGGCGCTGCTGCACGCGGCAAGCGCTCAGGTGGGCGTGGCCACGGCGGCGATGCTGCCGAACCTCACGCTTTCGGCGGGTGGCGCGCTTGCGGGTACGTCGCTCGCGTCGATGGGCGCGCGTGCCGGCCAGTCGTGGGCGCTGGCCGCGGACGTGGCCGCGCCGCTCTTCGAGGGCGGCACGCTCTGGTACGGGCGCAAGGCCGCGCAGGACGCCTACGACGCCTCGCGCGCGCAGTATCGGCAGACCGTGCTGAGCGCGTTTGCGCAGGTGGCGGACGTGCTCTATGCGCTCGAGCACGACGCCGGCGCACTGGAGGCGCAGACGCGCGCGCTGGCGGCGGCGCGCGAGGCGCTGCGCTTGCTGCGCGCCGACTATCGCGCGGGAACGGTGGATTACCTGCAGATCCTCGTCGCCGATGCCCAGCTGCATCAGGCGCAGATCGCCTGGCTCGAAGCCGACGCCCAGCGGCTCCAGGACACCGTCGCGCTCTATGCGGCATTGGGCGGCGGCTGGGGCGAGGCGGCAGACGGCCAGCGCTGAACGGCGGCTCGACGCAGCCATGGCGGTGTGCCGGCCGCGTTTGTCTCTTGATGCAAGTCAATCGCGCAACGCTGGCCACATCGAAGATGGGCATCAGGCAAGGGAATGCGGCACGGGATATCCCGGCAAGGAGGCCGACCATGTACGACAAGATTCTGGTGGCGTTCGACGGCAGCGAGACGTCCAGGCACGCGCTCGCCGAGGCGCTGCGCCTCGCGCGGCTGAGCGGCGCGCAACTCTATGTAGCGAATGTGATCGACATTCTGGCGCCGTTCGGCATGGGCTTGTCGTACGTGCCGGCGGACCTGATCGCGATGTATCGGGAAGACGCCAGAAAGCTGCTGGAAGCCGCGCGCGACGACGCGAAGGCGGCGGACGTGCACTGCGAGACGGAGCTGCTGCAACTGCAAAGCGTGACCGACAGCGTAGCGGATTGCCTGAACCGCTGCGCCGCGCGCGTGGGCGCGCAGCTCGTCGTGCTCGGCACGCATGGGCGGCGCGGCGTGAGGCGCGCGCTGCTCGGCAGCGTGGCGGAGGAATTCGTGCGCGAGACCGACTGTCCGGTGCTGCTCGTGCGGGGCGTTGCATGAACGCCGCGTCCGCGCCAGTCGTCTGGCTTTCGCAGGTCACGCGCGCCGATCTCGCGCGCGTCGGCGGCAAGAACGCCTCGCTCGGCGAGTTGATCGCGAACCTCGCGCCGCACGGCATCAAGGTGCCGCCAGGCTTCGCGACCACGGCGCAGGCGTATCGCGACTTCCTCGCCGCGAACCACCTCGATGACGTGATCGCCGCCGCGCTGGACGATCTGCATGCGAAGCGGCGCACGCTCGCCGAAACGGGCGCGCTGATCCGCGCGGCGATCCTGCGCGGCGAATGGCCCGCCGCGATTGCGGACGCGATCCGCGCGGCCTATGCGGACCTGTGCCGCCAGAGCGGGCAGCGCGATCAGAGCGATCAAGACAGGCTGAGCGTCGCCGTGCGCTCCAGCGCGACCGCCGAGGATCTGCCCGAGGCGAGCTTCGCGGGGCAGTTCGAGACCTTCCTGAACGTGTCGGGCGGCGCGGCGGTGCTCGACGCGTGCCGGCGCTGCTACGCGTCGCTCTATACCGACCGCGCGATCAGCTACCGGCAGGCCAAAGGCTTCGACGCGCTGAAGGTCGCGGTGTCGGTGGGCGTGCAGCAGATGGTGCGCGCCGACCTGGGCGGCGCGGGCGTGATGTTCTCGATCGATACCGAGACCGGCTTCGGGCGCGTCGTCCTGATCGACGCGGCCTGGGGGCTCGGCGAGAACGTGGTGCAGGGCGCCGTCGATCCGGACGAATACGAGGTCTTCAAGCCGCTGCTGGATGACCCGTCGCTGGCGCCCATCGTCGGCAAGCAGCGCGGCGCCAAGACCCTCAAGATGATCTGCGTGCGCAGCCGCATGCATCCGACCCGGAACGTGCGGACCTCGCTGGCCGAGCGCCGCGCTTACGTGCTGCAAGACGAAGAAATCCTCAAGCTCGCGCGCTGGGCCTGCCGGATCGAGGCGCACTACGGCTGCGCGATGGACATGGAGTGGGCGAAGGACGGCGCGACCGGCGAGATCTTCATCGTGCAGGCGCGCCCGGAAACGGTCCAGTCGCGCCGCGATGCGGGCGCGCTCAAAACCTGGCACCTCGACAAAGCCGGGCCGAAGCTGCTCTCGGGCGTGAGCGTTGGCGAGGCGATCGGCGCGGGGCCCGTCTGCGTGATCGAGCAGCCCCGCGACATGGCGCGCTTCGTGGACGGCGCGGTGCTGGTCGCGCAGACCACCGACCCGGACTGGGTGCCGGTCATGCGGCGCGCCGCCGCGATCGTCACGGATCACGGCGGCCGCACCTCGCACGCGGCGATCGTGAGCCGCGAGCTGGGCCTGCCGGCCATCGTCGGGACCGGCAATGCCACGCGCGTGCTGCGCAACCGCCAGAAGGTCACGGTGAGTTGCGCGCAGGGCGAGCAAGGCGCGGTGTACGAGGGCATCGCGGACTTTCACGCGCAGGAGATCGACTTCTCGGACCTGCCGCCCACCCGCACTGCCATCATGCTCAATCTCGCCAACCCCGCGGCTGCGTTTCGCTGGTGGCGCATGCCCGCCGACGGGGTGGGGCTCGCGCGCATGGAGTTCGTGATCGGCAGTCAGATTCGCGCGCATCCGATGGCGCTGGTCCACTACGACCAGCTCAAGGACGAGCGGGCGAAGCGCATCATTCGCGACCTGAGCGCCGGATATGCCGACAAGACCGAGTACTTCGTGGACCAGCTCTCGCGTGCGCTCGGGCGCATCGCGGCCGCGCACTTTCCGCATCCGGTGATCGTGCGCATGAGCGACTTCAAGACCAACGAGTACGCGAACCTCGTGGGCGGCGCGCAGTTCGAGCCGCACGAGGCCAATCCGATGCTCGGCTTTCGCGGGGCCTCGCGCTACTACTCGCCGCTGTACCGCGAAGGCTTCGCGCTCGAATGCCGCGCGATTCGCCGGCTGCGCGAAGAGATGGGCTTCACCAACGTCGTCGTGATGATCCCGTTCTGCCGCACGCCCGAGGAAGCCGACCGTGTGCTCGCGGTCATGCGCGAGAACGGCCTCGAACGCGGGCGCAATGGCCTCGAAATCTACGTGATGTGCGAGATCCCCTCCAATGTCGTGCTGGCGCGCGAGTTCGCGCGTCGCTTCGACGGCTTTTCGATCGGCAGCAACGATCTCACGCAGCTCACGCTCGGCGTCGATCGCGACTCGGCGCAGCTCGCCGGGCTCTTCGACGAGCAAAGCGACGCGCTCAAGTGGATGGTGCGCACGGTGATTGCCGAGGCCCACCGCGCCGGCGCGAAGGTCGGCCTGTGCGGCGAAGCGCCTGCGCACCATCCCGAGTTTGCGGCGTTCCTGGTCGAGTGCGGCATCGACTCGATCTCGGTGGGACCCGACAGCTTCGTCGCGCTCAAGCAGCGCGTCGCGGCCAGCGAGTCGGCGCGCGAGACGCATGCCGGCATGCCTGTGACGCTGGCCGGGCGGGCGCCGTTGTGAGGGATTTTTATAGTCAGGAGAATGCAATGAGCGATACCCCCGGGCGCATGCCGCTCCAGCCTGCTTCCCCGTCGAGCATCGGCACGCGCATGGCGCAGATCGGCTTCGATCAACTCACGGCCGCGCTGGCGCTGCAAGCGAAGTGCATTGAACGCGATCTTGCCGCCGCGCAGCGCTTGGGCGACGCGCTCATGCACGCGCGCGCCAGCCATGCGGGGGCGATTGCGCAGGCCTGGCAGTCGATGACGCGCGAGTACCTTGCGACGAGCGTGGCCTTGTGGGAGCAAGGCCTGGTTTCGGCTGCGCGAAACCAGGCGGCATACGGGGCGCTGTTTCGCGACGCGGTGTTCAATGCCGGAAATGCCGGATGGCTGGCGGCGCCGGCGCAGATGAGGCAGACGGCGCGGCAGGCCGGCACCGTGCCGCAGGCGGTGAACTGGATGACATGGATGGTGCCGTTCATGGGCATGCGCCCGAACGGCAAGGCGGCTCCCGGGCGCGCACAACACTGCGCGGCATCCGCCGATGCGTGATCGTTGCGGCGCGGGGCGGGCACATCGAGCGTGCCCCGCGCATTTGCCAAACCGTCCGGGGAACACGCCATGAATGCCGCTCCACAACTAAAGCAGGACATGCTGGACGAACCCGCGCCCGAGCGGCCGGCTACCAACCCGCACAGCGACGACGAGATCGCGACGATGGCGCGCGCGGTCCTGCACTGGACGGCCGGGGTGCCGCAACGCGCCGTGGAGGTCGAGGTGGTGGGCGGGCATCTCTTCTTGCAGGGGACCGTCGAATGGGAATGGCAGCGCGAGCTTGCGATCCGGACACTGATGCAGTTGCGCAGCGTGACCGGCGTGACGAGCCGCGTCACCGCCCGGCGGCGCACCGACCCGGACAGGATTGGCGAGCGCATCCGCAAGGCGCTGCAGTACTACGTTGAAGATGAGGCGGGCCGAATCCATGCCGAGATGAGCGAAGGGGTGGTGACGCTCCGGGGCAAGGTGGGCTCGGAGGCCGAGCGTGCCGTGGTACGCGGCGCGGCGTGGTCGCAGCCTGGCGTGCGCGCTGTCATCGACGAACTCGTGATCGCGTGACGCGGCACGGGTGCGCCGGGCAGCCGGCCGTCGAAATGCGACGAGGAGCGAGTTCAGCATGGATAAGAAGTTCGATTCCGGCGGCATCGTGTTCATGGTCGGGCTACTGTTGCTGTTGGCGCTACAGCTCTTCTGGACTGCGCCGGGCGTGCCGCTGCTCGCTTACAGCGATTTCCTGCGCCTCGTCGACGCGCACGCGGTCGACAACCTCGCGATCAGCCCCACGCGCATTACCGGCGAGCTGCGCCTGGAACGGGCCAAAACGATGCTGCCGGCTTCCGAGGCCGCGGCGTTCGGCGCAGAGCCGGCGCCTTATTACTTTGCGACCACGCGTGTCGCCGACGACGCGCTGCCGTCCCGTCTTGCCTCCGCCGGCGTGCGCTATAGCGGCGCGCTCGACAGCAACTGGGGCGGCGCGCTGCTAGGCTGGCTCGCGCCGCTGGTGCTGTTCGTGATGGTGTGGCAGTTCATGATGCGCCGGGGCGGCGGCGCGCGCGATTTCATGGGCATCGGCAGAAGCCGCGCGCAAGTCTACGTGCAGCGCGAGACGAGCGCGACGTTCAACGATATCGCCGGCATCGACGAGGCCAAAAAAGAGCTTCAGCAAATCGTCTCGTTCCTGTGCCATCCGGAGCGATACCGCCGGCTCGGCGGAAAAATACCCAAAGGCATCCTGATCGTCGGCGCGCCGGGCACCGGCAAGACCCTGCTCGCGAAGGCGCTCGCGGGCGAGGCAGGCGTGCCGTTTTTCTCCATCAGCGGCTCCTCGTTCGTGGAAATGTTCGTGGGCGTGGGGGCGGCGCGCGTGCGCGACCTCTTCGAGCAGGCGCAGCGCCAGGCCCCGTGCATCGTATTCATCGACGAACTCGACGCGCTCGGCAAGGTGCGCGGCGCAAGCCCCGTTTCGGGCAACGACGAACGCGAGCAGACGCTCAACCAACTGCTCGTCGAGATGGACGGCTTCGAGGCCAATGCGGGCGTCATCCTGCTCGCGGCGACGAACCGGCCCGAAACGCTCGATCCGGCGTTGCTGCGTCCCGGGCGCTTCGACCGCCACATCGCGATCGACCGTCCCGACCTGGTCGGACGCCGGCAGATTCTCGCCGTGCATACGCGCAAGGTGCCGCTTGCGCCCGACGTCGATCTGGATGAGCTGGCGGCGCGCACGCCGGGCTGCGTGGGCGCGGATCTCGCGAACATCGTGAACGAGGCCGCGCTGCATGCGGCGGAAGCCGACCGCCCGAGCGTCGCCATGGCGGATTTCGACGAGGCCATCGACCGCGCGCTCGCGGGCTCAGAGCGCAAGAGCCGCGTGATGAACGCGCAGGAGAAGCAGACCATCGCCTGGCATGAGGCGGGCCATGCACTGGTGGCGCAAAGCCGCGCGCACTGCGATCCGGTCAAGAAGGTGTCGATCATCCCGCGAGGCGTTGCCGCGCTCGGCTATACGCAGCAGGTGCCCACCGAGGACCGCTATGTGCTGCGGCGCAGCGAGCTGCTCGACCGGCTCGACGCCTTGCTCGGCGGATGGGTTTCGGAGGCGCTGGTATTCGGCGATGTCTCCACAGGCGCGCAGAACGACCTCGAGCGCGCGACCGCCATGGCGTGGCACATGGTGGCGCGCTATGGCATGAGCGAGCGCATTGGCCTCGCGAACTGCGCCGACCACGACGGCATGGCGCGCTCGCTCGCCGGTGCGGATGGCCCGCGCTGCGGCGAGCAAACGGCCCAGCGCATCGACGACGAAGTGCGCCGGCTGCTGAACGAGGCGCACGAACGTGTCGCGCACACGCTCGCCGAACGGCGCGAGGCGCTCGACAGGATTGCCAGGCGTCTGCTCGAGCGGGAAGTGCTCGAGCACGACGAACTGGTTGCGCTGATTGCGGGCGAGTCCGCTCCGGACGGAAGCGCGGAGCAGAGTGCGGAAAATCCTTCGGATACCAAAAAGAGCCGGAGCGTAGAGCCTGCGGCATGAGGCTCGCCGGTGCCCGTGCAGGTCTCCACGCAGGCCCCCCGTTTGTGCGCCTAGTGCCCCGGCTCGAGATAGTCGTGCGCTGCGCTAGCGCGCGCCGAGGCGCGCAACGCATCGAGCGCCCGCTGCTCGATGCGGCGGACCTGTTCGCGCGAGACACCCGCGCGCTTCGCGATTTCGTCGTAGGTTTCGGGCTCGACGCCGCCAATTCCGAAGCGCCGGCGCACTATATCCGCTTGCTCGGCGGGCATCTCGTCCAGCAGTGCTTGCACGAGTTCGCGCATGCGCGCATGGGCGAGCGTATCGAGCGGCGTGGCTGCCGCTCGGTCGGGAACCAGCTCGATCAGCTCCGTTTCGCCGTCGGGCAGCAGAATGTCGAGCGATGCCGGCTCGCCGGGAATCGCCAGCAATGCGCGCACTTTGGCGTCTTCGATGCCGCTGGCCGATGCGATATCGGCAAGGTCCGGCTCGTGGCCCGTTTGCTCGCGAATACGTTCGCGCGCGCGTCGCACGCGCGCGAGCTGGCCGCCCATATGAACCGGCACCCGGATGGTGCGCCCGCGGTCGGCCACGGCGCGCGACACCGCCTGGCGGATCCACCACGTCGCGTAGGTGGAGAACTTGAAGCCGCGCTGGTATTCGAAGCGCTCGACGGCGCGCATCAAGCCGATACTGCCGTCCTGCACCAGGTCGGGCAGGTCGATGCCGCGATTCTCGTAGCGTCGCGCGATCGAATACACGAGCCGCAGATTGGCTTCGAAGAGCTTGCGCGTTGCTTCGCGCAGACGCCCGCGCGCCGCGTTCAAGTGCGCGAGTTGCTCATGCGTTTCGGGGGCGGCGGGTGTCTCGCGGTGCATGGCGACGAGCGCGTCGCAGACCGCTTCGACGACATCCGACGGCCATTCGCCGGATGCTTCGGCGCTCGGCGCGCTTGTGCCGAGCGTGCCGAGCGCATGCAGGATATCGCGGCGCGCCGCCTCGATTTCCTGCGCCAGTGCGACTTCCTGATCGCGCGACAGCAACGGCACCGCATGCATGCGCGCGCGAAACAGCACAAGAGTGTCGTCGGCGACGGCAATGTCCCGCGGCCCGGCCTCCGGACTCAATGGCTGGAGGGCGCCCGGTTGCGGACCTTGCGGATAAAGGGGCGCATCGAGCAGACGCTCGATGCGCTCCATGCTCATGTCGGTGTGCTGCTGGTGGCCTTCGGTCTTCATGTCGATCACGGAATAAACCGTACTGCTAATCGGGAGGACGGATGGCTCCCGCATGACAGCGGCCGTTCGTTCACGAACACCCATTCGCGACGGCCTGTCTGATGGCGTGCATCTTGGGGCGGTCGTGCGCGATTCAACAAGGGAAAACCGCAGTGCGTGCGAACTCTCGCGTCATGCCGGAACGGCCGATGCCGTGCCCAGCCATGGCACGTCGCGTGCGAGGCTCGCGGTCCAGGTTTCCCACCCATACGGGTTGTCTTCGAAAAGCAGTGCTCTCACGGGCGCCGCGAGCGCGCCATGGTCGAGCGGCTCGTCCAGCAGCAACTGCGGCCAACGGCAAAACGCGCGCAAGGCGCGGTATTCGAGCTCGCTGACCGTCATGGTCTGGGCGACGCTGTCCAGCAGCGCAATGCCCGCCAGCGCCTCGTAATTGCGGACCAGATCGCCGACGGTCTGGGCGTCGCGAACGTGCGCCTTGATGTAGTCGAGCATCTTCAGAACATCGCCGAGTTGCAGCAGCAAGGCCCGGCGCTCGTAAGCATCTTTCATGATTCACTCCTCGCGGATCACAGATTCTGGCCCGTTCGACGCACCCGCACCGGGCGGACAGATGCAGAAGTTCCGGGTCGCGAACTTCTGCGCGCAATTGCACAAAGGCGGCGCGGGCATCTCAGCAAGCCGCCGCCGGCTTTGCCCCCAGCGCCGGCAACTGTCCCCATCCGACCGGGGCATAGACGGTCCCGCCCGCGAGTTCGACCAACTCGGTGAAGCGCTGGAGCGTCGCGCCCGCCATGATGTGCACGGGCGGGCCGCCGAAATAACTGTCGGTGCGCAGCCAGGGCGCGCGCCGGTCGTTGATCTCCTGCACGCTGTAGGGGTGCGCGTGCTCGCCCGTTTCCGGCGTGAGCAGCGGCCCGTCGAAGGCGAGCTTGAGAATCTGGTCGGATTCGCCGCCATAGGGCAAGCCGGCCTCGGACGCCTCGGACGCCTCGGACGCCTCGGACGTATAGGGCGAGTGCTCCCAATGGTCGCCCCATTGCTGATCGAGCGGCACGCGCGTGAAATACGCCCACGGCGCGCGCACATAGCAGAGACGGTAGATCTCCTGAACGGCGGTCAAGTCCACGCGCGTAGTCATCGCCAGCTTCCCGGTTCGCGAGCGCGGCCTGGGCCGCTTACGCCGCCGCCGGCCTGCCGACGGTCTGCGCGAGAATCGGCGTCTCGTCCTCGTTCAGGCGCAGAGCATCGGCTAGCAGCCGATGGTTGATCCAGCCGCGCACGACGGTGGCGAGCCCCTCGGAGGCGCAGTAGAGCGAGACGTTCTGGCAGATCGCGCCGGTGGCAATGGCCGCGAACAGTTCGCGCTGCTGGCGCGGCGCGGCGAGCACCTGCGAGCCTCGCAGCACGTACACGAGATCGAGCGGCGCCTTGCCCACGAAGTCCTGATAGCCCGTCATGTTGCGCGCGTCGACGGCGTGCTTGAGCGCAAGCCGGTTGAGATCGGGCTCATAGCGATAGACGCCGTGAGGCAGCGCGACATAGACATCGATCTCATTGAAGCCATGCGCGGAGGGCGCGGTGTGGCCGCCGGTTTCGGGGCGGTTCACGCCATTCGCGGCCCAGAGCAGTTCGCCCAATGTGTCGAGCGTCATGGGCGTGTCCGCGTACATGCGGGTGCTCTTGCGCTGCACGAGCGCTTTCATCAGGGGCGCGCCGGCGTCGTGTCGCGGGCGCGGCAGGTCGATGAAGGCGAGCGCTTCGCCGCTCGCGGGAGCGGGCGGCAGCAGCGGCACAGGCTGGTAGTCGATGCGTTGAAATTCGGTCATGGCGTTCTCCAGGTGGCTCGCGGCCGGCATCCGTTTGCCGCTTCAGTCTCGACGCCAGGGGCGGGTGCGCGATTGACTCAGATCAATCAGGGCTGTGCAGCGTGTCGCGACCGTAGACCACCCGCGTGCGCCGCCCGCAATCCGCATCGTTGATATGTGTCAATTGGATAGCGCCGATGGCGCGCACGATCGACGTGTCGGTGCAGCGAACGTGCTGTGCACCTCGCATGTAAAAGGAGCCCTCGCCATGAAGAAGCACCTGATTGTGGTCGCGCATCCGGTGGAAGACAGCTTCACCATGAGCCTCGCGCGGACCTACGTCGGCGAGCTGATCCGCGCGGGCTGCGACGTGCGCGTGCACGACCTTTACCGGATGGGGTTCGATCCCGTGCTGTCCGCACGCGAACTGATCGACGGGAAGGACGTGCACATTCGCATGGCCGACGTGCTGATCGCGCAGGAGGACGTGCTCGCGGCCGATGTCGTGACGGTTGTTTATCCGCTCTGGTGGATGTCGATGCCCGCGATGATGAAGGGCTACATCGACCGCGTATTCAGCCGCGGCTTCGCCTACGAGGTGGAGCAGGGCAAACTGCGCGGCCTGCTGTCCGGGCGCCGGGCGGCGGTGGTCACGGTGTCGGGCGCGCCGCTCGCCGCGCTCGTGCAGGACGGCCGTTGGCAGGCGCTGGAACTGCTGCAGGACACGCATATCTTCGGCGCGGCCGGGTTCGAGCTAGTCGGGCATCTGCACATCGACGAAGTCGGACCGGCGATGAGCCCTTCGGCTGCCGCCGCCGATCTCTCGCGCGTGCGCGAGTTCGTGCGCGAGCACTTCGCCTCGGTGCCGGCAGCATGAACGCGATTGCGAGGCGTGCGCGGCGTCCTGCCCGAAAGGCGCGCCAAGCACTGCCGCCGCGCGTGCGCCGGCTGATCGAGAGCCCGACCTACGTTCAGGCCGACGAGGACAGCGCGTTCCTGCGCCGCCCCGAAATGTGCGGCGTGCGCCTGCAGCTCGATTACTGGAAAGCCGCCGAGGCGTTGCAGCAGTTCGGCATTCGCGACACGGTCGTGGTGTACGGAAGCACGCGCGTTGAAGCCCCCGCTCGCGCGCGCCGCATGCTGGCCGAAGCGCGCGCGCGGCTCGAAGCGGATCCCGCCGATGCGCAATCCCACCGCGCCGTTTGCGCGGCCGAGGCGCAGGTCCGCCACAGCGTCTATTACGAAATCGCGCGCGAGTTCGGGCGGCTGGTGGGCGCCTCCGATGCGACGCCCACGCTTGCGCGGCTCACGGTCGTCACGGGCGGCGGCCCAGGCATCATGGAAGCGGCCAATCGCGGTGCGTTCGAAAGCCACTCGCTTACCGTCGGCATGAACATCGCGTTGCCGCGCGATCAGCTTCCAAACCCGTATCTGACGCCCGAGCTGTGCTTCCGGTTTCACTACTTCGCCATCCGCAAGCTGCATCTGCTGGAGAAGGCGAAAGCCGCCGTGTTCTTTCCGGGCGGCTACGGAACCTGCGACGAACTATTCGAAGTCCTGACGCTTTTGCAGACCCGCAAGATCGAGCCGATCCCGGTGGTGCTGGTGGGCGAAGCCTACTGGCGCGCGCTCGTGGATTTCGACTTGATGGCCGCGGAAGGAATGATCGCGCCGGGCGATCTCGCGCTCTTTCGCTTTTGCGAGAGCGCGGAGCAAATCTGGTCGGCCATCCGCGGGTGGTACGACGCAAGAGGATGAACCGCATGCGGACGCAGGCGTCCGCGGTGTTTTCGAGGCAAGGAGGAGTGATGAATTGGCTCGCAGAATATTTTTCGCGCAGAACCCCGGTGGTCAATATGTCGATGTGGGCGTATCCGCCTCTTCTGCTTGGCCCCGAAGGGCCGGTCGCACAGCAGCCGCATTGTCTGCCGTACCCGGGCGTCGAACTGGTCTTCAGTCCCTGCGAGGCGGTGCGGCGCGGCACGCGCAGCGACGAGCTGCCGGCGCGCTACGACATGCGCGGGCCGGCCGCGCGGGAGGTGCGTGAAATGGCGCATGACCGCGCGTTCTTCCAGTCGATCGAGATCTTTGCGCCGTCGCGTTACAACCGCGATTTCCTCATCCGGGTGAACGACGCGTTCGCGTTCGTGCCGGTCTTTTCCGCCGATGGCGCGCCGGGCTTCTTTGGCAGTTGCGTGGAGCAGCCGGGCGCTTCGCCCGCGCCGCAGCAGATGCCGCTGCCGTGGTGCTTCCGCGGCTATATCAGCATTTAAATCAGGAGTGGCGAGCCATGAAAACCGATATCGAATTGAAGCGCGACGTGGAAGCCGAGTTCGCGTGGGACAAGTCGATCAATCTCGCGGAGATCGGCGTGGAAGTGTCGAACGGGGTGGTCACCCTGTCGGGGCATCCGGCCAGCTTCGCGCAGAAAATCGCGGCGGAGCGCGCGGCGGGCAGAGTCGCGGGCGTGCGCGGGATCGTCGTCGAAATGGAGGTGCGTCTGCCGCGCCACGATGCGCGCAGCGACGAGGACATCGCCAACACGGTGCGCTCGATTCTCGAATGGACCGTCGGCCTGAACAACCAGAACGTGCAGGTGCAGGTCGAGAAGGGCTGGGTCACGTTGCTGGGCGATTGCGACTGGGGCTACCAGAGCCACGCTGCGCTAAGCGCGATCGCGCGCATGCGCGGCGTAACCGGGGTCACCGACAAAATCCGCATCCGCGGCGTGGCTTCGGCCGAGGACATCGCTAGCGGCATTCGCGATGCGATCCAGCGGCACGGGGATCGCGAAGCGAAGCACATCGGGATCGAGATCGACGACGGCACCGCCATCCTGACCGGCAAGGTCGCCTCGCACGCCGAGCGGCGGCTCGTGTGCGGGGCGGCGAAGGCGACGCCGGGCGTGCGGGCGATCGTCGATCTTCTGCAGGTCGAAGGAATGGCAACGCAAGGAGCACTGTGATGGATCGCATGTTTCGCCGATTCGAATGGCTGGCGTTCGGCGTGGTGACGGCGTCGGCCATTGCTTGCGCGGGGTTCATCGTCGTCGAGCGATGCGGCGTGTCCTTGCAGGGCATCGTCGGTGCGCTCGCCGCCCAAGCGGCTGCCGACAACGCGCTCGCCTGCGAGCAGGCGAGCCAGCCGGCCCCGTGCTCACAACTTCAGGCCGAATGGAAGGGGGCGCAATGAACGCTTTAGCGCTATGTACACGCGAGGTCGCCACGTGCGGCCCGCAAGCATCCATCGTCGAAGCGGCAGCCAGAATGCGCGCGCTGCACGCGGGCGATCTCGTGGTGGTGAGCGATGAGGCAGGCGTGCGCGTGCCGGTCGGCATGCTCACCGATCGCGATATCGTGCTGGCCGTGGTGAGCCAGGATGCGTCGCCGGCGAAGCTCTATGCCGGAGACGTGATGTCGGCGCCCGCCGTGCTCGCGCATGGCACCGACGACTTCTGGCTGCTCGCGAAGCGCATGCGTCTGCACGGCGTGCGACGGTTGCCCGTGGTCGGCGAAGACGGCGCACTGGTGGGCATCGTCTCGCTCGACGACCTGCTTCATGCGGCCGCGAATCTGCTCGACGAGCTGCGTCTCATCGCGGCACGCCAGCAACATTTCGAAGCGAAACACCGCGGCGAGCCGAGTTCGTCCGAGTAGCCGCGAAGCATCGAGGAGGTTCCCATGAGCGCTTCATCACGCATCCTCGTGGTTTTCTATTCGCGCAGCGAGACCACGGCCGAGTTTGCCGGGCGGCTTGCCGCCGAGCTGGAAGGCGATTACGAACGGCTGCAGGAGGTCGAGTTCGGGCGGCGCGCGGGACCGTTCGGATTCCTGTGCTCGATTCTCGATGTGGTCCGCAAGCGCCCCGCGCATTTGCGGCCGATGACGCACGCGCTCGCGAATTACGACGTGGTGCTGATCGGCACGCCGGTGTGGGCCGCCCGCGCCTCCACGCCAGTCGCGACCTGGCTGGCGCAGCACGCGCACGAAGTGCGCGCCACGGCGTTTTTCTGCACGATGGGCTCGCGCGGCAGCGAAGACACATTCGCGCAGATGCAGAAGCTCGCGCACCTTGCGCCGCTCGCCACCTGCGCGATTTCCGCGCGCGACATGCAGCGCGATGTGGCGGTGGAGAAGGTGGCCCGCTTCGTGCTCGCGATCAAGGACGCGCTGGCCGCGCGCGAACGCGAGGCGGTGCCCCGATGAACATGGCGTCGGAGCAGGCGGTGCGCGAGCAGCGCTTCGATTACGTGCTCGTGGGCGGCGGCATCGCCGGCGTGTCTGCGGCGCGTGCGCTGCGCCACGAGGCGCCGGGCGCGAGCATCGCGATCCTGTGCGGCGAGCCGGTCCTGCCGTACTGGCGTCCGCCGCTCACCAAGAGCTTTCTCATGGGAAAGAGCAGCGCGGCGCGGCTCACGATTCACCCCGCCGACTTCTACGAAAGGCAGAACATCGTGCTGCTGCTGCACGCGCGGGCCGCTGCGCTCGATTGCGCCGCGCGCCGCGTGCAGCTCGAAGACGGCAGCGCAGTAGGCTACGGCAAGCTGCTGATCGCGACTGGCGCCGCGCCATGCGTGCTGGACGTGCCGGGCGCGGCGCTGGCGGGCGTGCACCGTCTGCACGATATCGGCGACGCCGTCGCGCTGCGCGCCGATGCGGCGGGCAAGCGCCGCGCGCTCGTGATCGGCGCGGGTTTCGCCGGCGTCGAGGCGGCGGCGGCTCTGCGCGAGCTGGGCCTTGACGTGACGCTCGTCGAGCGCTCGGAGCAGATCCTGCCGCAGCTGCATTCGGCGCTGCTTTCGGAGCGCTTTGCGAAGCTCGCCGCGCAGCACGGCGTCGAAGTGTTGACCGGGCTCACGCTCGCGCGCTTCACGGGCAGCCACCGGGTCGACGGCGCGGTGCTGGGCGATGGCCGCGTGCTCGCGTGCGACCTCGTGGTGGTCGCGACCGGCGTGGTGCCGAACTGCGCGTTTCTCGCGGGCAGCGGCATTGCGACGAATGATGGCGTGCTTGTCGACGAATGCCTGCAATCGTCCGACCCGAACGTCTATGCGGCCGGCGACGTGGCGAATTTTCACGACCCGGTGCCGGGCGTGCGCCGGCGCATCGAGCACTGGGACAACGCGGCGCGCCAGGGGCGCCTCGCGGCGCGCAACGTGCGCGGCGCGCGCATGCCGTATCGCGAGGTCTCGATCTTCTATGGCGACGTGTTCGACGTGCCCTATAACCTGCTCGGCGACCCGTCCGGCGCCCAGGAGGTCGTGGAGCGCGGCGAATTCCCGCTCGCGCCGTACTCGGTGCTGTTCATGAAGCACCACGTACTGCGTGCGATGTTCTCGATCGGCGTGAGCCCGGACGAAGCGGTAGCCGCCGCAGAGATGATCCGCCACCGGCGCAATCTCGAAGGCAGCCGCGAGATGCTCGCGCAAGCGGGCTCGCGGCTGAGCGCCCTGCCTTCGCAGACCGTGCTCATCCTGCAGGGCGGCGGCGCGCTCGGGGCGTTCGAGGGCGGCGCGATCGCCGCGCTGGAATCGCATGGCGTGCGCCCCGACATCATCTCGGCCGTGTCCATCGGCGCGTTCAACGGCGCGATCGCCGCGAGCCATCCCGGACACGCGGCCGAGGCGCTCGACGCGTTCTGGCGCGAACTGTCGATCGAGGGCGTGGCAGCGCCGCAGCCCTGCGCGGACCTGCGGCAAGGCGCGCTCGCCTGGCATCTCGCGCTGTTCGGCGTGCCCAATTTCTTGCGGCCGCGCTGGTGGCCCGGCATCGGCAGCTACGCGCCGTGGTGGACGAGCTTCTACGATACCGGGCCGATGCTTGCGCTGCTGCGCCGCTACGTCGATTTCGACGCGCTGGCGGCGAGCCCCACACGGCTGCTGATCGGCGCCGTGGACGTCGCCAGCGGCGAGCGGCGCATCTTCGACAGCTACGTCGAGCGCCTCGCGCCCGAGCATCTGCTCGCCAGCGGCAGCCTGCCCCCGGCGATGCCGTGGACCCAGATCGAGGGCCGCGCGTACTGGGACGGCGGCATCGTCAGCAATTCGCCGCTCGATCTCGTGATCGAGCGCTGCGGGCAGGTGGCGGGGCGCGTGTTCGTTGTCGATCTGTTCTCCGGCGAGCGGCCGCTGCCGCAGAACCTCTTCGAGGTCATGCTGCGCCGGGACGAGATCGTTTATGCGGACCGCGTGCGCAATGATTTGCGCTTCGAGGAGCATGCCAACGACTTCCGCGACCTCGTCGAGCGCATCGCCGCCCAGCTCGACGCCGCGAGCGCCGCGCGCGTGCGGCAGTCGCCGGAGTACATCCGGCTGATGGGCAGCCACGCGCCGGTGAGCATCCACCGCATCGCGCTCGATGGTCCCGCGCCGGGCCGCGCGACGTTTGCGCGCGACTTCGATTTTTCGGCGGAATCGATCTCGACGCTCAGGGAGCTGGGCCGCGCGGCGGCGTTCGACGTGCTCGCCACGGGCGCTGCCATGACGCGCGGCGAGGGGGCGGTCGTCGGCCACCCCGACGAGGTGCGGAGCTAGCCGCGCATCGCTCCATCCCTTGAATCACGCAATTCCGGTGCCTAATCTTGATAAGTGCTTCGCTTGAGCCACGGCGCGGACCTTTTTCGGGCTTTATCTGATCGCTTACCTCAGTCGATTGCCAGCCGCGCGTAACCTGGAGCAGTCCGAAAGTCCATCGTTGGGAGGGAACGAAGCGTGGACGCCATTGCTCAATTCCTTGCAACCTCGGATTTCATCCCTCACGGCTATTGTCTGCACTGGTCGCTCCCGCTGATCTGGACATACGTGGGATCCGACGCGGTCATCGCGCTTTCCTATTATTCGATACCGGTGGTGCTGTGGTCGTTCGCGCGCCGCCGCACCGATCTTCCGTTCAGTTGGCTGTTCCTTATGTTCGCGGTGTTCATCCTCGCCTGCGGTACCACGCATTTGCTCGCCATCGTCGACATCTGGCACCCCGTCTATTGGCTGGATGCGGGCGTCAAGACCGTCACGGCGCTGGCTTCGCTGGCGACCGCCGCCGCCATGTGGCCGCTGATTCCGAAAGCGCTCGCGTTGCCGAGCCCGAAGCGGCTTTATCAAACGAACCGCGATCTCGTGCGCGAGGTCGCCGCGCGCCAGGCTGCGGAAGAGCGGCTGCGTTCGCTCACGCGCGAACTCGAAGAGCGGGTCGCGCAGCGCACGGCGGAACTCGAAAGCGCCAACGAAGCGCTGCGCCGCAAGTCCGCGGACCACGAGCGCGCGGAACGGGAAATGCGCGACAGCCAGCAGCGGCTCCAGTCGATCGTCGATAACGCCGCCACCGTGGTCACAGTCAAACAGCTGGATCGCCGTTACGCGCTCGTCAACCGGCGCTTCGAAGCGGTTTTTCACATCGAACGGGGGCGTGCGCTGGGCAGTACGGACGAGGCACTGTTTACGGCCAGGCGCGCGCTCGCGTTCCGCGAGGCGGACGAGCGGGTGCTGGCGGGAGAAGTCGACGAGCGGGAGGAGGAGGTCACGCTCGACGGCCAGCTGCACACCTTCCTTTCCGTGAGCTTTCCGATTCGCGACGCCGAAGGCCGCACGGTCGCGATCGGCGGCATTTCCACCGACATCAGCGAACGCAAACGGGCGGAGGAGCGGCTCAGGCTCGTCGTGGAGGCCGCGCCCAACGCCATGATCATGGTGAACCGCGCCGGCCATATCGTGCTCGTGAATTCGCAGGCGGAGCGCGTGTTCGGCTACTCGCGCGACGAGTTGCTCGGTCTTGGCATCGACGAGCTCGTGCCGGCGAGACTGCGGGCGGGCCATCCCGCCTGGCGCGCGGCCTTCTTCGGCGACCCGAAGAGCCGGCCGATGGGCACCGGGCGGCATCTCTACGGCCTGCACCGCGACGGCAGCGAGTTTCCGGTGGAAATCGGCCTCAATCCGATCGAGACCGACGAAGGCATGTTCGTTCTGGCCGCGGTCGTCGACATTACTGAGCGCAGGCGCGCCGAGGACGCGCTGCAAGAGCGTACCGACGAGCTCGCCCGCTCCAATCGCGACCTGGAGCAGTTCGCATACGTCGCCTCGCACGACCTGCAAGAGCCGCTGCGCGCCGTCGCCGGACCGTTGCAGCTTCTGCAGCGGCGCTACGAGGGGCAACTGGACGCGCGGGCGGACGAATACATCGGCCACGCCGTTGAAGGCGCCGCGCGCATGCAGGCGCTGATCGAGGATCTTCTGACGTATTCGCGCGTGGGACGGGCCGAAAATGTGTTCCAGCCGACGGAGTGCGAGGCCGCGCTCGACTACGCTCTGAAGAATTTGAGCACGGCCATCGAGGAAGCCGGCGCACAGGTGCATCGTGGGCCGCTTCCCACGGTGCGCGCCATTGCGCCCCAGCTTTCGCTGCTGTTCCAGAACCTGGTGGGCAACGCGATCAAGTTCCGGCGCAAGGAAGGGCCAGTGGAGATTCGCGTGGGCGCCGAACCGCGCGGCGGCGTTTGGCAGTTCCGCGTGAAAGACTACGGCATTGGTATCGACGCACAATATTTCGAACGGATCTTCCTGATTTTTCAGCGCCTGCATACCCGACGCGATTATCCGGGCACTGGTATCGGACTCGCGCTGTGCAAGCGCATCGTGGAGCGTCACGGCGGCCGGATCTGGGTCGAATCCGAACCGGGCAAGGGCACGACGTTCTTTTTCACGCTGCCGGGGCAAGGCGGGAGCGAATCGCGATAACCGCGCAACCCGGAAGGAGCGAGCCGATGTCACGCAATGCGTTTGACGGCCTTGTCGAAATTCTGCTCGTCGAGGACAGCCCGACGGACGTGATGATGACGCGCGAGGGGCTGGAGTACCACAGGGTGCTCAACCCGCTGCGGGTCGTGGACGACGGCGTCGCGGCGATGGCCTACCTGCGCCGCGAGGGTCCGTACCACGCCGCGCGCCGGCCGGGACTCATCATTCTGGATTTGAACCTGCCCAAGAAGAGCGGCAGGGAGGTGCTTCAGGAACTGAAGGACGACGCCGATCTGCGCAACATTCCGGTCGTGATCCTGACCACCTCCAGGTCCGAGGAGGACGTGGCGAAATCCTATGGACTGCATGCCAACTGCTACATCGCGAAGCCGGTGGATTTCGCGAGGTTTGCAGACGTGGTGCGCAGCATCAGCGAATTCTGGTTCGGCGTGGTCACGCTGCCACCCGGAGAGCAATGAGCGTTGCGCTTGAAGAGCTTCGCGTCCTGCTTGTCGAGGACAATCCGACCGACGCGTTCCTGATCCGCGAGGCGCTCGCGGACGTCCCGGAATTCGCGCCGGTGCTGGTGCACGCGGAGCAATTGTCGGCGGCGCTGGCGCACCTGCGGGCGACGCCCTTCGACGTGGTGCTGCTCGACCTGGGGCTGCCGGATTCGCAGGGTCTTGATACCTTCCACGCGCTCCATCTTCAAAAGCCGGAGACACCCGTGCTCGTGCTGACCGGGCTCGACGACATGTCGGCCGGCCTGCTGGCGATTCAAGACGGAGCGCAGGACTACCTCCTCAAGCGGGAAATCCAGCCCATGCTGTTGAGCCGCGCGATCCGCTACGCGATCGAGCGGCAGCGCGTGTCGACCGTGCTGGCGGCCAGCGAGGAGCGGTTTCAGCTGGCGGTCAGCGGCGCGGCTGCCGGGCTCTGGGACTGGGACCCGCGCAGCAACGCGGTGTATTTCTCGCCGCACTTCTGCGAAATCCTCGGCTATGCCGAGGACGAACTGCCCAGCGACATCCGGGTGCACCGCTATGCGATTCATCCCGACGACATCGAGCGCGTGACCTCCGCGCTCGAGGCGCATCTCGCGCACCAGGGCGCCTATAGCGTGGAGTATCGGGTGCGCACGAAATCGGGCGAGCTGCGCTGGATTCTGTCGCGGGGGCAGGCGCTGTGGAATAGCGCGGGCGAGCCTTACCGGATGGTGGGCTGGATCGTGGACATCACCGATCGGCGGCGTGCGGAGGAGGCGCTGCGGGAGTCGCGCGAGGAGCTCAAGCGGCTTTCCGCGAACATCCAGCGTGTCAGGGAAGAGGAGAAGGCGCGCATCGCGCGCGAAATGCACGACGACCTTGGGCAGCAACTCACCGCGCTCAAGCTCGAAACGGGGCTGCTCGAAAACCGGCTCAGAAGGGCCGGGGCCGGCACGGACCAGGGCGAGATCGGCAGGCTCAACACGATGATCGACCAGATCGTCGCCTCGGTGCGGCGCATCGCTTCGGACCTGCGTCCGCGCATGCTCGATGACCTTGGCCTGATTCCCGCAGTCGGCTGGCTGATCGAGGAGTTCTCGACCCGGTACGGGATCGAGGTGGTCGCCAACATCGACGCAGACGCGATCGCGTTCAATCGCGAGAGCGCCACGGCGGTGTTCCGCATGATCCAGGAAGCCCTGACGAATATCGCGCGCCACGCGAACGCGACCGAAGTCCGCGTCGAGATCGTGCGCGGCGCAACCGATTGCAGCGTGAACATTGCGGATAACGGCCACGGCGCCGCCAACGAAGTTCGACCGGGCCTCAAATCGTTCGGATTGCTGGGCATGCGCGAGCGGGCCGAGCGCCTGGGCGGGAAGCTCGCCATCGAGACCGCGCCGGGCCGCGGTTTCGCGGTGAAAATCGCGATGCCGCTTGCCATCGTCGAGGCGGCGGAGCCGGATTGAGGCACAGGGCGCGCCGGGAAGGCGCGCCGCGCTTCACGTTCCCGTTCCCGCAACCTGCTGCTGCCGGGCATGCAGCAGCCGGATCGCGTCGCGCGCGGCAATCCACGCCTCGTTGGTCGGCTCGACCACCACCGTCACCGCGCTCGACGCGTGCGAGATCACGTGCGCGTTCGCGGCATTGGCCGCCGGGTCCAGCTCGATGCCGAGCCAGCCGAGCGCCGCGCAGATCCGTTCGCGCAAAGCCGCGCAATGCTCGCCGATGCCGGCGGTGAAGACCAGCATGTCGAGACCGCCCAGCAGCGCGGCGAGCGCGCCCGTCTCGCGCACGATCCGGTGCGCGTACAGCGCGAGCGCGTCGTGCGCGCGGGCGTCGCCGCTAGCCTCGCGCGCCAGCAGCTCGCGCGGATCGGACGAAATGCCGGACACGCCCTTGAGCCCCGACTCGTTGTAGAGGATCTGGCCGAGCGCTTCGTGGCTGAGGTGCTCGACGTCGAGCAGATGCAGCACGGCGCCGGGATCGAGCGTGCCGCAGCGCGTGCCCATCATCAGACCGTCGAGCGCGGAAAACCCCATCGTCGTCGCGACGCTGCGCAGCGCGCGCATGGCGCACAAGCTCGCGCCGCCGCCCAGGTGCGCCGCGATCACGCGGCCCTGGGCGCGCGCGCCGAAGGCCTCGTCGAGCGCGACGCTCAGGTATTCGTAGGACAAGCCATGAAAGCCGTAGCGGCGCACGCCCTTGTCGAACCACGCATGCGGCAGCGGCAGCAGTTGCTCGTTGCGCGGCAGCGTGCGGTGGAACGCCGTGTCGAATACCGCAATCTGCGGGACGCCCGCGAAGGCGATGCGCAACAGCTCGATGGCATCGAGGCCATGCGGCTGATGCAAAGGCGCGAGCGGCGTGAGCCGGCGCAGCGCGCCGAGCACGCCGGCGTCCACGATCGCCGGCGCCGCGTACTGCGCGCCGCCGTGCACCACGCGATGCGCGACGGCGCCCAGCGTGAGATGCGGGAGCCGCTCGCGCATCCATTCGACGATCTCGCGGAGGACCCGGCGAAACGGGTCCTCGCCGGGCGCCTTGTGCAGCGGGCGCGCGGGGGCCGCGTCAAGGCGGATCGCCATGCCATCGGCGGTGTCGATCGCTTCGCCTTCGTGCAGCGGCTGGCGCTGCGGGTCGCCGTGCGCAGGCCAGGCGAACACGGCGAACTTGACGCTCGACGAACCAGCGTTGATGACAAGCAGTGCAAGCGTGCGCATGGGTCTCCCCGGTGCGGGTTCAGGCGCCTGCCGGCGGCGGTCAATCGCGTGGCACGGTGTCTGCTGCGGCAGTGGGTGCAACGCAGTCTATGTCGGGGGGCGCCTGCACGCTTGACTCAGATCAACGGGGCCCGCGCGCGGTGAACCCACAGTGGAGCGGTTGTGGCCGCGCGGCCGCTCAACCGGCTGGATCGAAACAGGGGAAGAACGATGAAAGCTGCCGTGCACGACGCCGAATCGCGAATCGACGAGCGCCCGAGCGCCGCCCATGGCGCGCCGGCCAGCGCCCCCGACCGCGCCCCCGACCGCGCCCGCCCGCAGACGGCCCGCGGCGACGAATGGAGCCGGGCGGCCCACGCGGGCATGGCCGCCATCACGTTCGGCCTCTCGCCGATCTCACTGACGCTCGCCGCCATCGACTGGGGTGCGCATCTGGCGATTGCGCCCGGCAAATGCTTCGACCTCGCCACCAAGGTGTGGCTCGCGGCGAGCCTCTTTCCCGCCGCGGTGCCCGCTGCCGGCGCGGACGCGGACGCGGGTGAGGTCGAAAGCGGCGTCGCGGTGCACGCGGGCGAGGCCGACCCGCGCTTCGTGGCCGCCGCGTGGTCGAACTGGCCGTTTCATCTGTACCGCGACGCCTTTCTCGGGGTTCAGCGCTGGTGGCGCGAGGCGACGCGCGGCGTACCCGGCGTCGAGCGGCACCATGCGCAACTGGTGGGCTTCGCGGCGCGCCAGTGGCTCGACGCGTGCTCGCCCGGCAACTTCATCGCCACCAATCCGGTCGTGCTCGATACGACGATCCGCAGCGGCGGCGCGAATCTCGCGGCCGGCCTGTGCAACTGGCTCGAAGACGCCGTGGCCATGGCCGGCCGCCTCGCCGGCGTGCATCCGCGCGCCGCGCAAAGCTTTGTGCCGGGCCGCGACGTCGCGCTTACGCAAGGCCGGGTCGTGTGGCGCAACGAGATCTGCGAGCTGCTTCAGTACGACCCGGCCACACCCGCCGTGGCCCGCGAGCCGGTCCTGATCGTGCCGTCGTGGATCATGAAGTACTACATCCTCGACTTGCAGCCGCACGACTCGCTGATCCGCTTTCTGGTGGAATCGGGCTTTACGGTGTTCGCGATCTCGTGGCGCAATCCGGGCGCCGAAGCGCGCGATCTCGGCCTCGACGATTACCTGCGCGACGGCTTTTTCGCCGCGCTCGAAGCGGTGCGCTCGCGATGCGGCGAAGCCGTGCACGCGATGGGCTATTGCCTCGGCGGAACGCTGCTCGCGATCGGCGCGGCGGCGCTCGCGCGCGACGGCCGCCGCGACGCGCTGCGCTCGATCACGCTGCTGGCCGCCTTGACCGATTTCAGCGAACCGGGCGAGCTCGGGCTCTTCATCGATGCGAGCGAGCTTTCGGCGCTCGAGGCGCTGATGTGGCGCCAGGGATACCTGGACGGCGCGCAGATGGCGGCGGCGTTCCAGCTGCTCAATGCCCGCGACCTGATCTGGTCGCGCATGATGAGCGAGTATCTGCTCGGGCGGCGCACGAAGCCCAACGACCTCATGTCGTGGAATGCGGATACGACCCGCATGCCGTATCGCATGCATACCGAGTACCTCACGCATCTCTTTCTCCACAACGACCTCGCGGCGGGGCGCTATTGCGTCGGCGGCCAGCCGGTCGCGCTCTCGGATATCAAGGCGCCGATGTTCGTCGTTGGCACGGAGCGCGATCACGTCTCGCCGTGGCGCTCGGTCTACAAGCTGCATCTGCTCACCCACAACGCGCTCACCTTCGTGCTCACCGCGGGCGGCCACAATGCGGGCATCGTTTCGGAGCCGGGCCACGCGCAGCGCTACTACCGGTGCGCCACGCGCGAGGCTGGCGCGGCGTACCGCAGCGGGCACGAATTCGTGAAGGGCACGCCCGCGGTCGAGGGGTCCTGGTGGACCTGCTGGCGCGACTGGCTGCGCGATCGCTCGACGGGCGAGGCGCCGGCGCGCACGCCGCCCGCGGGACTGGGCCCGGCGCCGGGCGCATACGTGTTGCAGGCTTGAATCCGGGGCAAATCGGGCACGAGCCCGGCACGAATCACGCGCGAACCCGGCACGAACCGGACGATTCAGGCCCGCACGGCTCGGGGCCCGCGCGGCTTCGCTCGCTGGCGCGCGCGGGCGGCAGCCTCGGCCTTCGCGAAAAATGCCTGCAGCGCCGGATGCACGTCGGCGCGCCAGCGCTCGCCCGTGAACAGCCCGTAGTGATCGCACCCGTCCACGTCGAGGCGCTGCCGCAGCGCAACGCTGCTGCACATCTCGAGCGCCGCATGCGTCTGCCCGGCCCCGGTGACGGCATCGCGCGTGCCCTCCACGCTCAGGAGCGCGACCTCGCGCAATGCTGCCGGCTCGACGAGCGTGCCGCCCGCGACGCGCCACGTGCCGGCCGCGAGCATCGCGCGCTGAAACACGATATCGACGGTGTCGAGGAAATACTCGGCGGGCATGTCGATCAGCGCGGTGTATTCGATCAACTCGCGGCGCGCGCCGGCCAGCGCGCGGGCGTCGCCGCGCGAGCCGGCATGGGCGTAGCGGTCGATCAGCGACATGTACCGCTGCGGATAGAGAATCGCGATCTCGGCCTGCTGCAACCAGGTCGGGAACACCCGCCGGCCATGCCCCGCGAACCCCGGCGGCACGACGTCGATCAGATGGCGTTCGCACCAGTCGAGCGAATGCGACACGGCGGCGAGACCGAGCGTGCCCGGATTGCGGCGCGCGTCGAGCGGGCCGCCTATCAGCGTGATGCTGGCGGGCGGCGCCAGTGCGCGCTGCGCCCGCAGCGCAAGTGCGCCGAGCGCGGGAAACGTGGACTGGCAGACGGCGACGACGTGCAACGGCCGGCCGTCGCATGCGAGCTGATCGATGAAGCTGTCGAGCATCGCCACGTATTCGTTCAGGCCGAAGCGTCCCGCCGCGAGCGGCACGTCGCGCGCGTTGGCCCAGTCGGTGATATAGACGTCGCCGTCGGCAAGCAGCGCCTCGACGGTCTCCCGCATCATGACGGCCGCATGGCCGGCCAGCGGCGCGCACAACAGCACGGCGCGCGCGGCGTCGGGGCGCGCGAAGCGGCGCAGGTCGCAAAACGGCGTGCGCGCGACCACGCTTTCCTCGACCGCGCAGCTGCGGCCCGCGAGCGCGATGGCGTCGATCGCGAACGGCGGCGGGCCGTCGGCGAGGCCGAGCAGGGGCTCGTACAGATCGGCATAGCAGGATGAAGCGGCGTGCGCGAGCGGGGGCGCGGGCCACGCCTCACAGGCGCTGCGCATGGATTGCGACGCCGCGCGCCATGCGCGCAGCCATTGGCGCTGCTGTTCGACCAGGGCATACCACATGGTTGACCTCACTGGCTTGCGGCCTCTTGTCGGCCTGAGCGGCCTTGGCCCGCCACCTGCGAGTGAGCGCGAGGCGCTCGCGCTATGGCGGCCATGTTGTCTTCCGGCGTTTCACGCATCGTAGCCGCAATGAGCGCCCGCAGCTTCGGGATTGCTGCCCTGAACGTCGGGCAGGTCGGCTATCTCGCTGAACACTTCGGCGATATCGGCATGGTGGATGGGCATGATTTCGGCAGGTTTGCGGGGGGTTATCGGCTGGCCGGGTGACTGCGCTGGCGCGCAAGCGCGTCGAGCAGCGGCGTCCAGAAGGCTTCGGTTTCGTAAGCTGCGGGTGCGCCCCCGGTGTCGAAGCGGATCGCCAGGGCGCGCTCCGTGGCGCTCAGGGGCTCGGCCCGCGCGAGTTGATCGGCGAGCACAGCGGGGCCCGCGTCTGACGCATCGCGCCCGAGCGCCGCCCTCGACTCGACGCGCGCGAACAGCGTCGCGCGATCCGCGGTGAAATCGAGCAGGGCGACGCGCACGCCCAGACGGCGCGCGAGCGCGATGAAGGCGCTGCGGTTGTTTTCGCGCAGGAATGTCGCATCGACGATCGCCGTGTAACCGCTTTCGAGCACGGTTTGGGCATGCGCGAGCAGGCCGCCGTAGATCGCGTCGACCTGGCCGGCCGTATAGGCGCAAGCGGGTAGCCGCGCGGCGTCCGGGACGCCGGCGAGACGCTTGCGCTCGGCATCGCTCGACAGGCGGATCGCACCAAGCCGCCGCGCGAGCGCGCGGCTCGCGAGCGACTTGCCCGAGCCCGAGACGCCGTGGCACAGCAGCAGCGCGGGACGCGCCTCGCTCATGCGCGCCGCGACGCCCGCCGCCACGCGCCGATAGCGCGCGGATTCGGCGGCATCGCCGCGCAGGCGCGCCACCAGCGCGCGCACGAGGGCGCGCGAGGCTGTATAGAACGGCAGCACGCGCAGCGCCGCGTAATCGCCGGTTGCGGCCAGCCATGTGCCGAGCAGCCGGTGCGCGCAGTCCTCGCGCCCGTGGGCGGTGAAATCCATGAGCGCGAACGCGAGATCGCTCGCGATGTCGATCCAGCGCAGCGCGTCGTCGAACTCGATGCAGTCGAACATCAGCAGGCGGTTGCGCCAGCGGATCAGGTTGTCCAGATGCAGATCGCCGTGGCAGGCACGCACGAAACCGTTTGCCTGGCGTTCGTCGAATTGCGGCGCGAGGCGCGCCAGCTCTGCCTCGCACCACGCGCGCAACGCGGCCTCGGCCGGCGCGGCGGGGTCGAGCGTGGCGGCGAGCGGCCGCCATTGCGCCGTCACGCTGGCCGCGCTGCCGTAGCGTGCGCGCGGCGCGCGGCGGGGCGCGTGCAGGTGATAGTGCGCGAGGCGCGCCGCCAGGGCATCGGCATCAGCGAGACCGTCGTCGCGGCGCGCGCAGCGCGCCGAGAGCACCGCGCCCGCGTCGAAGCGGCGCATGCGCACCGCGTATTCCACGACGCGTGTCAGCGGGGCCGGGCGGCGCCCCGCAGGCACGTTCGAGGCGGCGCCGAAGATGCAGCGCCGGCCCCGCGCGACGAGCGGCGATACACCCAGATAGAGCGGCCCGGCCAGCGCCCGGTTGAGCGTGCACTCGGCCTGCGCGCAGCGGCGGCGCCGCGCGAGCCGTGTGAGATCGGCGAAGTCGAACTTCACGGGCTTGAAAAGCTTGTAGGCGTAGCGTCCGGCGAGAAAGACGACCGACAGGTGCGTCTCGATGCGCCGGATGCGGCCAGCGGGATGCGGGTAGGTGCTTGCGCGGCGCAAGGCGCGATCGACGCGGCGGGCGTCGCGGCGCGCCTTGCCACCGCTTAGCGCGAAGGGAATGTGGTGTGCGCGGGACATGGCAGGAGCACAGGAATCGGAGCATGCGCGCGTGCGGCGCACGCGCGCTCGAGCGTGATGGTGCGCACGCGGCGTGCGCGGCGCGGGCCGAACAGCAGGCGGTGCAGGAGAGGCGGCAGGGTCATGATCGTAGCTCCAGGTTGAGGGGGCGCACATGTGCGGATGCACATCGGCGGGCGTCGCGCCGGCCAAGTCCATTCGACCCGACCCGCGCCGCCTGCGATTGATCGAAATCAATCGGCGCTGCGAAGCCGCCACGATGATGGGATCAAACGCCACGCGAACCATGCACGGCCGCCACGCCCTGGAGGGACAGATGCAAACGCTGCAGGTGGAGATTCCCGTCGATTACGTGACCCTGGGCGGAACCCTGGAGATGCCCGACAAGGCCCGCGCCATCGTGGTGTTCGCGCATGGCAGCGGCAGCAGCCGCTTCAGCCCGCGCAACCGGCAGGTGGCGGCGGGGCTGCACGGCGCGGGCTTCGCGACGCTGCTGTTCGACCTGCTCACGGCTGAGGAGCAGCGGCACGACAGCGTCGACGCCACGTACCGCTTCAACATTTCGCTGCTGGCGCGCCGGCTTGCCGCGACCCTCGTCTGGCTGCGCGAGCGGCCCGAGATCGCGCCGCTGCCGGTGGGTCTTTTCGGCGCGAGCACGGGCGCGGCCGCCGCGCTCGTCGCGGCGGCGCAGACGGATTCGGTGGGCGCCATCGTGTCCCGGGGCGGACGGCCCGATCTTGCGAGGACGGCGCTCGCCTCGGTTACGGCGCCCACGCTGCTGATCGTGGGCGGACTCGACGAGGAGGTCATCCGCCTGAACCGCAAGGCCGCCGCGCAGATGCACTGCGAGCATCGCATCGACATCGTGCCCGGCGCGACGCATTTGTTCGAGGAGCCGGGCACGCTCGAAGAAGTGACGCGCCTTGCCAGCGACTGGTTTGTGCGCTGGCTCGATGGACGCACGCGCGCATGAGCCGTTCATCGGCTGTTTATTTTTCCACCCTTGATTTTCAACCTTGACGGAGCGACCGGACATGAACCCGATTCGCAACAACAAGGCGGCGACCGGAATGCGCCGCGACAAGAGACTGCAACCGCATACGGACGACAGCTACCGCGCACCCTTGCGCGTGATGAGCGGCACGGGCTGCCGCGAATGCGGCGCCGTCTACGAAAACGGCCGGTGGATATGGAGCGCCAGCGCGGAAGTGACCAAACAGTTGCTGTGCCCCGCCTGCCGCAGGATTTCCGAGCACGCGCCGGCCGGGGAGCTGTGGCTGCAGTCGTGCGACTACCTGATGCCGCGCCTCGATCAGGTCGTCTCGCTCCTGTCGCGTGAAGCGCAGAACGAAGAGGGCCTGCACGCGCTGGAGCGCATCATGGACATCGACGTCCAACCCGGCGGCGTGCGCGTCACGACGACCGGGCCGCACCTGTTGCGCAGGCTCGCGGAGGCCATGCTGCGGGCGCACCACGGCAAGCTCTCGATCGAGTATCGCGACGGCGAGCGCGTGTTGCACGCGAGATGGAGCCATGACCAGCAGGTGTGAGAATTGATCAGGATGCCAGACCATGAATGACGTATTCCAGAATCGCGTCGATGCGGGCAGGCAGCTTGCCTGGGCATTGGAGCGCTACGCGCAGCGCGACGACGTCGTCGTGCTCGCGCTGCCGCGCGGCGGCGTGCCGGTTGGCTATGAGGTGGCGGGGGCCTTGCGCTGCCCCCTCGACGTGCTGATCGTGCGCAAGCTGGGCGCGCCGCAGAATCCGGAGCTCGCCATGGGCGCGATCGCCAGCGGCGACGCGCTCTACGTGAACAACGCGGTGCTGCGCGCGCTCGGCGTGAGCGAGGCGCAGTTCGCGGAGACGTTCGAGCGCGAGCGCGTCGAGCTTCATCGCCGCGAGTCGGCTTACCGGGGGCAGCGGCCGCCGACGGTTGTGCAGGGCAAGACCGTTATCGTGGTGGACGACGGCATGGCCACAGGCGCGACCATGCATGCGGCCCTCAAGGCGCTGCGCGCCAGACGGCCGAGGGCGCTCGTGGTGGCGGTGCCGGTTTGCCCCGCTGGCGCCGAAAGGCGCTTCGCCGGGGTGGCGGACGACTTCGTTTGCGTGATGCAGCCGCACGGGTTCATGGGCATCGGGCAGTTTTATGCCGACTTCGCCCAGACCAGCGACGAGGAGGTTCGAGCCTGCCTCGACGCCGCGCAAGGCCGGCAACCGGACACGGCGCGCGGCGCTGCGGGCGGCGATGCCGGCGGCGCGCATTCTGTGCCGCCCAGCGGCGGCCCGGCTTGAGCGGCCAGTCAATCCAGCAAGGAGGGCATGGATCGTGCAGCCTTCGAAAACCCCTTTTCTGGCCGTTCGCGACCTCGCGCAACGCCTTGACGGAACACTTTCGGACTACGACGCACTGCTGGAGATGGCGCACGGCCGCGATCTGGTTCTGCTTGGCGAGGCGACTCACGGCACCGCCGAGTTCTACCGCATGCGCGCGGAAATCACGTTGCGCCTGATCCGCGAGTGCGGCTTCGACACCGTGGCGATCGAAGGCGACTGGCCCGACGCCTGGCGCATCAACCGCTTCGTGCAATGCGCGGGCGCCGACGACGCGACATCCGCGCTGGACGACTTCGAGCGATTCCCCGCGTGGATGTGGCGCAATCGCGAGATGCGCGAGTTCATCGCGGCGCTGCGCGAGCTGAACGCGGCGCGGCCACGGCGGCAGCGCGCGGGCGTTTATGGTCTCGATCTGTACAGCCTCTACCGCTCGGCGGACGCCGTGATCCGCTATCTCGAAGCCGTGGATCCGCACGAAGCCGCGCTGGCGCGCGAGCGCTACGCGGCGCTCGATCATGTGCGCGAGGCGCAGGCCTACGGTTACGCGGTCGCGCTCGGCGCGCGGCCCGCTGCGCGCGCGGGCGCGGTGAAGCAGCTTCTGCAACTGCGTGCCGGCGAATTCGAGTACCTCGCGCGCGACGGCACCGACGCGCTCGACGCGCAGTTCTTCGCGGAGCAGAACGCCCAGGTGGTGGTCAATGCCGAGGCGTACTACCGCGGCATGTTCAGCAGCCGGCTGAACACCTGGAACCTGCGCGACGCCCACATGGCCAATACGCTGTTCGCGCTGGCGAGCTATCGCGTGCGGCGCGGCGGCAGCGGCAAGGTCGTGGTCTGGGCCCACAACTCGCACCTTGGCGACGCTCGCGCGACCGAGTCGCGCCGGCGCGGCGAGTGGAACCTCGGCCAGATCGTGCGCGAGAGCGCGCAGCACCGCGCCTTGCTGGTGGGCTTCACGACCTGCACTGGCCATGTGTCTGCCGCCTCCGAGTGGGACGGCGAGGTCGAGCAAAAGTGGGTGCGTCCGGCGCTGCCCGAGAGCTGGGAGCACCTGTTCCACACGACGGGCTACGACCGGTTCTTTCTGCCGCTGCGCGAGGACGTGTCCCGCCCGCTCGACGAACCCATGCTCGAGCGCGCCATCGGCGTGCTGTACCTGCCGCGGACGGAGCGGCAGAGCCACTACTTCGAAGCCTCGCTCGCGTCGCAGTTCGATGCGCTGTTCCATCTCGATGAAACCAGCGCGCTCGAACCGCTCGAACCGGCGCCGGGCTGGCACCGGCGCGAGGGCAGCGCCGAGACGCCCATGGCGTAGCCCGCCACGCTTGCTTATTCGAACTCGGGCAGAGATTGCTCGTTGCCTCGCTGCGCGCTCTCTGGCGGCGCGAGGCCTTCGACGCTCTCCGAAATCCGCTGTGCGGTGCCCTCGTCCCCCTCGTCCCGTTCTTCCCGCTCGATGTCGCGCACCGCGGCAGGGGACGCCGCCGCACCGGACGCCGCGGCCTCGGTTGGCGCCGGCTCGCTCGCCCGGCTTGGCCTGCGATGCGGGACGCGCCGCTGTCCAGATGGTCTCTGTCCGAACCACGCCAGCTCGCCGCGCAAACCGGCGGCATAGGCGCGCCAGCCGCCCGGATTCTGATCGAACAGGTGCTCGCGCACCGATGCGGCGAACGCGTCGCGCTCGAGCGTCTCGTCGAGCAGCCGCGCGGGCCAGGTGCAGAACGCCTGCGCCGCCTGCGCGACGAAGTCGTCGACGGACATCGAAGGCAGGACGTGTTCGAGCAGCGGCTCGTCTTCAAGCAGCGGGTTCAGTGCGATGAACTCCCCGACGGTCGCGGCCGTGGTGCGCGATTCGAGAATCCGGGCCAGCAGTTGCAGCGTGCGCCCGAGTTGAAGCAGCAGGGCGCGTCGTTCGAAAGCGTCTTTCATGGCGAAATCCTGTTTATCGTCCAGTTCCAGTTATTGCGGCTTGAGGCTTGCGACTTCATTCGGTCTGTGCTTCAGGGGCCGCGCCGGCTTGCCGCGCAATCATGCAGTCGGTCGTGAGGAGCAACGAGGCAATCGACACCGCGTTTTGCAACGCCGTGCGGGTGACCTTCAGGGGATCGACGATGCCGGCCGCGATCATGTCTCCGAAGGCGCCGCTGGCGGCGTCGTAGCCCCACGCGTTCTCGGCGGCGCTCACGGCATGCACGACCACCTGTGCGTCGGCGCCGGCGTTCTCGGCGATCTGGCCCAGCGGCGCGGCCAGCGCGTCGTGAACGATCTTCGCGCCGGCCCGCGCGGTTTCGTCAGCGTCCAACGCTTCGAGCACCGCACGCGCGCGCAGCAGCGCGACGCCGCCGCCCGCCACGATGCCTTCCTCGACCGCCGCGCGCGTGGCGTGGAGCGCATCCTCGAAACGGTTCTTGCGTTCGTGCAGCGCCGTTTCGGTGGCGGCGCCCACGCGGATCACGGCCACGCCGCCCGCCAGCCGCGTGAGACGGCGCGCGAGCGCATCGCGCTCGGTGCCGGGGCCGAGCTTATCGAGGCGCGCGCGCAGCGCGCCGATGCGCTCTTCGATCCTGGGCCGCGCGCCGCGCGCTTCGACGATCGTTGTCGTGTCGCGGGTGATTTCCACGCGCCGCGCGGCGCCCAGGTCGTCGAGCTTCGCGTGCTCGAGCGTGCGGCCCATTTGCGGCGAGATCACGGTCGCGCCGGTGAGCGTCGCGAGGTCGTTCAGCGTTTCGGTGCGCCGCTCGCCGAACTCGGGCGAGCGCACCGCGCACGACTTGAGTGCGCCGCGCAGATGGTTGACCACCAGTGTCGCCAGCGCCTCGCCTTCGATCTCGTTCGCCACAACGAGGAGCGGCTTGCCCGTGGCGCTGAGCGCTTCGAGCAGCGGCAGCATCTGCGCGATCGAGCTGATGCTCGCGTCGCACAGCAGGATGCGGGGCTCCTCGAGCACGACTTCGCGCCCCTCCTCGCCGAGAAAGAGCGGCGAAGCGAAGCCGTGCTCGATCATCGAGCCTTCCACTGTTTCCAGTTCGTCTTCGAGCTTCGAGCCGTCTTCGATGCTGATCGCGCCGTCGCGGCCGACACGCTCGACGGCCTGCGCGACAATGCCGCCGATGCTCGCATCGCCGCTCGCCGAAATCGTCGCGATGTGGCGCACTTCGTCGGTGCCGGCGCAGGGGCGCGCGAGCTCGCGCAGCCTTGCGACCACCCGCTGCCCGGCGGCTTCGATCGCGCGGCGCAGCGCCATCGGATCGAAACCCGCGGCGACGTACTTGTTGCCCTCGACCATGATGGCCTGGGCGAGCGTGGTTGCCGTGGTGGTGCCGTCGCCCGCAAGCTCGCTCGTGCGCGTGGCCACCTCGCGCAAGAGGCGCACGCCCATCTCCTCGAACGCGTCGGGCACCGCCACCGAGCCCGCCACCACCACACCAGAATTGGCGATGAGCGGGGTATCGCCGCGGCGCTCGACGATCACGTTGCGCCCGCCCGGCCCGAGCGTCACCTTCACGGCTTCGGCGAGCGCGTTGACGCCGTCCAGAAGTCGCTGGCGGGCCGCCTGATGGAATACGAGAGTTTTGCCAGTCACGATGGACCTCGCTGCCGGGGAGCCCCGGAAAGATGCGGCGGCCGGCGCAATGCGCGCCTGGCCGCTCGTGCATCTCCTATTGCATAACGTCGCGACGTCTAGGGCTTGACCTGAATCAATCCGCGTCGGACCGGATGCTCTTGATCGAAGTCAATTGCGCCAGGCATCGGCGGGGCATGATCAAAACTGCTAGCGTCGGCGCGCAGTTGGCGCGCAGTTGGCGCGCAGTTGGCGCGTAGTTGCCACGCAGTTGCCACGCACCGCGCCGGTCCATTTCCGAACGCCGATGGAGGGAACATGAAAGCACTGGTCTACAACGGCCCGGGCCGCTTCGCGGTCGAAACGCGCCCGATGCCGGAATTGCGCGAGCCTGGCGACGCCATCGTCAAGATGTCAAAGACGACGATCTGCGGCACCGATCTGCACATCCTCAAGGGCGACGTGCCGAGCTGCACGCCGGGGCGCATTCTCGGCCACGAAGGCGTGGGCGTCGTGCACGCAGTGGGCAGCGGCGTGAGCACGCTCGAGCCTGGCGATCACGTGCTGGTGTCGTGCATTTCCAGCTGCGGGCAATGCGAATACTGCCGCCGCGGCATGTACTCGCACTGCAAGACGGGCGGCTGGATTCTTGGCAACCGCATCGACGGCACCCAGGCCGAATACGTGCGCACGCCGCACGCGCAGACGAGCCTCTACAAGATCCCCGCGGGCCTCGACGAAGCCGCGCTCGTGATGCTCTCGGACATCCTGCCCACCGGCTTCGAATGCGGCGTGCTCAACGGCAAGGTCGAGCCGGGCAGCACCATCGCCATTGTGGGCGCGGGGCCGATCGGGCTGGCGGCGCTGTTGACCGCGCAGTTCTACTCGCCCGCGCAGATCATCATGATCGACATGGACGCGAACCGTCTCGAATGCGCGAAGCGCTTCGGCGCCACGGCGTGCGTCGATCCGCGCGCGGCGGACGCGGTGGAAGCGGTCATGAAGCTCACGGACGGCGTGGGCGTGGATTGCGCCATCGAGGCGGTGGGCGTGCCCGCCACGTTCGAGCTTTGCGAGCAGCTCGTGGCGCCGGGCGGCACGATTGCGAATATCGGCGTGCATGGGGTGAGCGCGTCGATCTTTCTCGACAAGCTCTGGGATCGCAATGTCTCGATCACGACGCGTCTCGTCGACACGGTGAGCACGCCCATGCTGCTCAAGACCGTGTGCGCCGGGCGCATCGATCCGGCGCGGCTCATCACGCACCGGTTTGCATTCGACGATGTTCTCAAGGCGTACGAAACGTTCTCGCACGCGGCCAGCACGCAGGCGCTGAAGGTCATCATCGAAATGTGAGGCGTATCTAGCGCAGCGGCATGCCGTCTCGCGTGATCTGGACGGCGGTCGCCTCGACGTAGTCGACCTTCACGCTGTCGCCGGGCTTGAGCCCGTCGATCAGGCTCTCCGACGTTGCCTGCAACGTCATCGTGCGCGTCGGGCCGCGCACGGTGAGTTCGTGCCTGGCGGGGTCGACCTGCACGACGGTCGCCACTTCTTCGACCCGGTACAACGACAGGGACGAACCGAGCGGCGCGCCCGACGTGAAGCCTTTATCGACGCGTTTGCGTATCCCGCTCGAATCGGACTTGTCGGCGCGCAGCAGCAACGCTTTGCTGAACGTGACGGCAACGGTGTCGCCGAGTTGCAGTCTGGCGACGTTGCCGAGGCTGCGGTCGACTATCACGTCCACCGGTTCGCCGTTGTCTTCGAGCAGCGTGATGCTATTGCGTCCGATATCGATGGCAAACACCACCGCATTCGCATGCTTGACGCTGGCGCCCGAGACCACGGCGGCGGGCGCCGGCGGCGCGATCGTTTCGTCGGCGGCTGCCGTATGCATCGACGCCGCGCCGACGGCGAGCGCCGCTACGCCTGCAAGCATTCCACTTCGACAGATGCGTTGCATGGTGCTTTCTCCATAGTGTGAAAACCGTATGCGTGCCCTCGGGCGCGCGCGCCGTTGCTCGAGCGCAGCGCATGACCGCCACCCAAGGAAAACACCCGTCCCAACTTGCAGATTTGCTGGTTTCCATGTCCTCACGATTGATGTGCGTCAAGCGTTTCGCACGCACCCGCACCAAAAGAAAAAACCCCACGCTCCGAAGAGCGTGGGGTTGTGAGCAAGCTGAGTGGCGCCCTCATCTGAAAGCCGCCATGGCGTTGGCGGCATGATCCAGTGAAGCGCCAGATCCGCCACTACGCGCGCCATTTCAACCAGCGCATTCAACCCGCAGCATTCGACTGTTCGGGGGCGGTATGCGCCTGACTGTCCGGTCTTCGCTGAGGTAGGGGAAGAATGCGAGGCAGGATATTTTGGGCCTTGAAAACCCGATGTGCCAGGACCCCGGCCACGTGCAGGCCGATCAATGCAACCAGCCCGTAGGCCGTCAGCGAATGCAGTTGCCCGAGTAGGTGCGACAGCTCGCGGCTTCTCGGCATCAGCGCAGGCAACGAAAAGAGTCCGAAGCAACTGGCAGCGTGTCCCGCCGCATTGGTCTTCATCCAGCCGAGCAGCGGTATGGCAAGCATCAACGTATAGAACAAACGATGCACCGCGATTTCCACAAAGTAGGCTGGCGTGCCTGCCCTGTTTACCGTTTTCGGCAAGCGGCCCCGCAAACGTACTCGGTTCGCCAGGCGCATCAGGACGAGGCCCAGGATCGTAATGCCGATCGACTTGTGCAGGGTGACCAGGTCCTCCTGGTCGTCGAGCAGCCAGCCGATGACGAGATTTCCGATTAGCGCAACGGCGAGCAGCCAGTGCAGCAAGCTGACCGAGAGGGGATATCGCGAGAATTTTTCCATGGGCGGTGTTCGAACTTCGAGTGAACGTGCGAAACGGTTAGCCGAGCAGGTGGTGATAATGCTTGCGTGTATCGTTGATTTCGTGCAGCGCTTTCTTCGCGCTATTCATGTCGTTTACACGGATGGCCTGATCCACCTCGGCCAACTGTTGGCGTAACGCCTGCATGCCATCGTCGTACGTGCGCTGGTCGTCGCGATAAGTCTGACGGCTTGCTTGCTGCGCGTCGCGTTCGAGCCGGGCCACATAGCCGCTTAGTTCTGGCATCGTTGTGCTGGCCATCGCGCCCTGCATGGCCACCTTCATGTCTTTCATCAGTGCCTTGATCTCACCTGCCTGTGCGAACGACGGGGCGGCCAAAAGCGAAGCGCACAACAGCAAGCTGGCGCGAAGGGAGTGCGGAAACGCGGTCATGTTCGTTGTCGTACCTTGAGTGGCGATGCCGCAAGCGTAGGGGAGAGAAGGTTAACGCAGGCTTAAGGACGTGCCGGCGCGGCCCGATCAAGAGTCTGTGGTGTGGCCGCGCCCTGTGTCATGGGGTCGTTTCAGCGAGCGCCGCCACGCGAGCTTGCGTTGCTCGACCAGCGTTTTCCAGTCGATTTTCGTAAGCAAGTAGACGAAACCGAGCAACGCCAGCTGCGTGATCACGAACCAGACGCTGAAATAGCCGCCTTCGAGCTGAAATTCCGGATCGACATAGGTGGACGCCAGCTTTCCGAGGCGAGCCCACACCGTATAGCTGACCGTGCGGCCGATGAAGAATGCAACGCCGATATTCCTGAGCGGCAAACCCGAAAGTCCATATGCGATGAAAAGATAGTTCGAAGGGAACGGGCTCAAGGCATAGAGAAAAAAAGCGCTGGCCGTCATGGTGCTGTGCTTTTCGAGCCAGGCTTTGATCACGTCGATATTCTGCCGGTCCGCGTCTCGCATCAGTCTTCCGCGGACCAGGGTTCGCGCGAAGGTCGCCAATACGAGCCGCCCGATGGTCGCCGCGCTCGCGGCGACGAGGGCGAACAGCAAAGCACTGCCTTCGGGAACGTTGAAGCCGATCCACGACATGGCCATCCACGTGGGCGGTGCGAACACGGGAATCAGATTGATCAGCAGCACCACGGCGAACAGGATCGCCAGCGTCGCCATGAAGCATCTCCAGGCAGATTGGTTTTATTGCTTCATTTTTCCGTTACCAGACCATCGGCCCGCTTTCGCGCCAGTCCTCGCGCAACTTGTCCCGCTGCCCCGGAGTCAGCACGGCTTCGATGCGCTTACGCGCATCGACCGAAGTGGTGTACATCTGCTGGCGCAAGTCGCGCAACGACTTATAGCCCTTGTCGATCGCGTTCTGGTCCCGCGTGGGCGCGTTATACAAATCGCGGAGGCTGGCCTGCTGGTCGAGCATCTTGCCCATCAGCGCCCAATGCGCCTTGCGTGTTTGATCGACGATCGCGTTGATGCGGCTGCGTTGATCGCGGGTCAGGTCGAGACCTCCCATTACGCTGCCGTTACCCGGGCCGCAACCGTAGCCGCCCATCATGCCGCCGCCCATCATGCCGCGCCCGGGCGTGCCAAAGCCCATCATGCCGGGGCCCATGTAGTTGCCGTCGAAGTCGCCCATCATGCCAGGGCCGCTGGCATTGTTGGCGTTATTCGGGGCGTTGCGATCGTCGGCGAACGACATCATCGAAACGCCGAGACCGACCAGCAGCGCGATGCTGGCTTTACCTATTGTTCTGGATAACGAAAGTTTGTTCATGGCGGACCTCCGCGTCGTGACAGGAGAACAGGACGAGAACTTCGACGGTTACCGTGGGATGCAGCTTACGTCGCGAGGACCTGGCGCGATTGATCTGTATCAACTGCCATTTGCCGCCCACTCCTATTCTTGCTTCATCGATGCCGCGCGGCGAAACACGCCATGGCCGCGATCACGTCAATGGGTGTCCGTCATGTCCGCTCTATTCCGCCTCCCCGCCATCGTTTTCATTGCCGGACTTGCCGTCTTTGCCGGGGCGGGGGACGCGCAGACGACCCACATGCCCGTCGAGCGACACGGCATTCCCTACATCACGGGCGGCATCGGCCAAACCGAAGTCGAGGCGTTCAGGGCGCAGGCGAGCCAATACAACCTGCGCATGACCTTCGCGACGAAAACGGGTTCTTACCTGGCCGATGTCGACGTGAGTATCTGGAGAGAGCCGCATCAGCGCCTCCTGCGCGTGCGTACGCATGGGCCATTTCTGTTCGTTCGCGTGCCCGCGGGCCGCTACGAGATCGAAGTTCATCTTCGCTCGCAAAGCTTGACGCAGACGGTGCAGGTGCCGGCGCGCGGCGGCACGGAAACGGTTATCCGCCTGGAGGATCCTGACAAATGCGGTGTGATCATCCTGTGCCGGACGGCGCGGTAACCGGCTTGCAGGCCACGCGGGTCATAGGGCGAATTCGACGATGAACGCACGCATGCCGCTCAGAATATTCGTTGCCCTGGATACGTCAGACGTTTCGCGCGACTTGCTGAAGTTCGTTCGCGACGTGGCGCCAATCCATAGCGTAGTGCGCATCGTCAACGTGGCGCTGGGCGAGCCGTCGGCTTTGCTGCCCGGAGACGCGGCCATTCCGGTTCCGGAGCCGTCGCGCGACGATCGGGAGCAGCCCAGGCACGATGCAAAGGACGCGCTCTCGGACGCGGCGGATTTTTTTGTGAACGCCGGCATTCCAGCGGACACGCAGACGATCGAGATGTCCTGGCATGACGCCGATATCGGACACGCCATCGTTGCCGCGGCGGCTGCGTGGCGCGCGGAGCTTGTCGTCGTCGGGGCGCGGCAGCACCGGCAGTGGCTGCGCTGGCTTGAGGCAAGCGTCTCCGGCGCATTGACACGGCTGAGCCCTTGTCCGTTGATGATCGTCCCGCACGGCTGGCATGGCGGCGAAGGCGATTGGCCTGCACGGATGCTCTTCGCGGTCGACTCGGCGGAAGACGCACGGCATTGCGCAATGTATGGGTTACGCTTCGCAGCGCCGAACGCGCTTTCGCTGCGCGCGGTATGCGTTGCCGCGCCTGCTCCGGTATGGCCGGCAGAGCACCGCGAAGCGGACGTCGATCGCGGCGCGAAAGCGCTTGCCGCCGCGAGGCAAGTCCTCGAGCGAGCCTCGAGCAACGTGACGACGGCCACCATCGGCGCCGCGGAAACGAGCGAGGACATTGCACGCGTCCTGGTTCGCGAGGCGGCCGAATGGCATGCGGATCTGCTGGTCATGGGCATGCACGGCAGCCAGGGGCTGAAGCGCCTCGTGGTGGGCAGCGTCGCCAGCCAGGTCGCCCATCTTGCGCGGACGCCGCTGCTGCTGGTGGATGTCCCGTATGTTCCGGACGCTTGAAGCCAGCTTGAAGCCAGCTTGACGCCAGCTTAAAGCCAGCTCGAGGCCGCATGGCGGCGCGACCCGCCGCCCGGAACCCGGAGGGGCGGGCCGCGCCCATTCCCTCTTATTCCATTGCCGGCGGTACGAGAAACACGGGAACGGATGTGAGCCTCGTGGCCCGCTCCGCGACACTGCCAAGCAGCCAGCGCGTCAGGCCGCGCCGCCCGTGTGTGCCCAGCACGAGCAGTTGCGCATTCCAGCGCTTTGCTTCGCGATCGAGCGTGTGCGGTACGTCGTCAAATGAGTTCGCGGTTTTGACTATCGCGGTTTCGACGCTCCAGCCTTCTTGCCCGTACGCAGCTAGCTCGGCGCGCGCTTTCGCGACAGCCATGTCACCGACCTCGCTCAGCGTTTCCTCGAGCTTTCGTTCGAAAACCCCGGTGCCCGGCGCCAGCAGCCGGTCGACGACATAGATCGCGCACCAGTGCGCATAAGGCGTGGCGAGCGCCGTGGCCGTCCGCAAGGCGGCGAAGGATGCGTCGCTGCCATCGGTCGCGAACAGAATGCGCGAGGGAACCTCACCCTCGTGCGCCTCGTAGCCCGCGGGCACGAGCAACACCGGCCAGCGAAACAGACGTGCGAACGGCGCGGAAACCTCGCCTTCCACCCAGCGCATGAGGCCGCGATGGTGGCTCGTGCCGAGAACGACCATATCGGCCGGCCAGCGCGACGCCGCCTTGGCGATCGCGTCCACGACATCGCCGCCTTCCTTGCAAAGATCGATGACCTCCGCGTCGATGCGCGATCCGCAGCCGTGCAATGCATCGAGCGCCGCCTGGGCGGCTTGTTCGGCGTCGCGGTGAATTTCGTCCCTCGCGGCATCGAGCTGCTCGGCCGCCCAGGTCCCGAGCGGCACAAGCGATCGCGGGTTCTCCGCGACGCTCACGATGTGCACCGAGGTATCGGAGCCCAATTCGGAGCCCAATTCGGGGCCCAACGCAGGCCCCAGCGCAGGGCGCAATAGCTGGCCCAGGTATCGAAGCGCGGCCATCGACGCTGGCGACGCGTCGACGGCGACCAGAATGCGCGTAATAGGCGCGGGCGCGCCGGGGTCGATTGAAGGAGTCGTCATCGCTGTCTCGATCGGTAGTGAGGGCTGGCATGCCTACCGTGAACGCAAATCCGTCCGCGCGATTGATGAAGATCAATCGCGTGCGGTTCCGGGCGCGCATGATTCGGGTTCGACTGAACAGGACGCATAGCGGCCATGCGGGACGTCATCCATTCACTGAACTTCATCTGGCTTGCAGCGTGCGTGACCGGCTTGTTTGCCGGGCTTGCGCTGGATGGAGCCGGCTTTGCCGACGCCGCGCGCCTGTCGTGGATGGCCGGTGCCTTGCCGGTGCTGGCGTCGCTCGGCGTCTCGACGGCCAGGGCGTTGCGTCGCCGCGAGGGCGGTGTCGACATTCTTTCGGTGCTCGCCATCACCTTCGCGCTGCTTCTGGGCGAATGGCTGACCGCCGCGGTTATCGCCCTGATGCTCGCGAGCGGCCGGGCCCTGGAGACGTATGCGGACAATCGCGCGCGCGCCGAAATGACCGCGCTGCTGAGCCATGCGCCACGCAGCGCGACCCGGCTGGAAGCGGGACAGTGGAACAAGGTGCCGCTCGAGCAGATCGGAGCCGGCGACCGCTTGATGGTGCGTCACGCGGACATCGTGCCGGTCGACGGAGCGCTGGCTGGAAATGCCGAGCTGGACGAGTCGGCGCTGACCGGAGAGTCGCGTCTGTGCACGCGCGAATCCGGTGCGGCGGTGCGAAGCGGCGCGATCAATGCGGGCTCGACGTTCGAGATGATCGCGTCGGCCACAGCGGCGGACAGCACCTTTGCGGGCATCGTGCGCATGGTGGAAATGGCGCAGCGCGACCGCAGTCCGGCCGCGCGGCTCGCGGACCGCTACGCCTGGTGGTTTGTCGCCTGCACGCTCGTGATGGCGGGGGGAAGCTGGATCGGTACCGGCGAGATCGAGCGGGCACTCGCCGTGCTCGTCGTCGCCACGCCTTGCCCCCTGATCCTGGCCGTGCCGGTGGCCATTGTTTCGGGAATCTCGCGATGTGCGCGCCGCGGCGTGCTGATCAAGGGCGGAGCGGCGCTCGAACAGCTGGCAACGGCGCGCACGCTCTTCTTCGACAAGACCGGAACGCTGACCGGTGGCGCCGCGCGTGTCGTCGCTATCGAGACGGGGCCCGCCGGTACGCCCGAGCGCGTGCTGCGCGTGGCGGCTTCGCTCGCGCAGGCCTCGAACCACGCCATCTCCGACGCGCTCACGGCGCAGGCACGCACGCGCCAACTGCTGCTGAGCGCGCCGCTCGACGTGCGCGAGACGGCCGGAGCCGGGATGCGCGGCAACGTCGACGGGCACGCCGTGGCGATAGGCAGCTTCGATTTCGTGAGCGCGGCGTCGGCCGTTGCGCCGTGGGCCGACCGCTTTCTTCGCCGCATTGCCTATGAGGGCGCTTCGTCCGTCTTCGTCAGTGAGGACGGCGTCATGACCGGCGCAATCCAGATGGCCGACAGCATTCGCATGGAGACGCCGCGCGCATTGCGTTTGCTGCGGCGGGAAGGCATCGCGCGCATCGAGATGTTGACGGGCGACCACGCCGATGTCGCCCAAACCGTGGGCGCCGTCCTGCAAGTCGACGCGGTGCGCGCGGGCCAGACGCCCGCCGGCAAGCTCGCTGCGATTCAGGAGGCCAAACGGCACGGCCCGGTCATCATGGTCGGAGACGGCGTGAACGATGCGCCCGCACTGGCGGCAGCCGACGTGGGGGTTGCGATGGGCGCGCGCGGCGCCGCCGCATCGTCCGAAGCGGCCGATGTCGTCCTGCTCGTCGACCGGCTCGACAGGCTGGTCGACGCACGCCGCGTCGCTTGCCGGACACGGCGCATTGCGATCGAAAGCGTGTTTGTCGGCATGGGGCTTTCACTGGTCGCGATGACGTTTGCCGCGCTCGGCTTTCTGCCGCCCCTGGCTGGCGCGATCCTTCAGGAGGTGATCGATGTCGCGGCTATCGCGAATGCGCTGCGGGCGCTGGGAGGCGCGCCTCGACGCGCAGCCGGCGTGCTGGCGCCCGACGACGTCGCGCGCCTGAGCGGCGAGCATGCGCAACTCGAACCGGTGATGGAACAGATACGGCGGCTCGCCGACGAACTGCCGCAGTTGTCCTCCGCGGCAGTCAAGGACCGGCTCGCGCACCTCAATGACTCGCTGAGGCTGATACTCGTACCGCATGAGGTAAGCGACGACACCGATCTTTATCCCCGAATCGCCGGACTGCTGGAAGGCGAGGACCCGCTGTCAACCATGAGCGCGATGCATCGGGAAATATTTCGCCTCACACAGGCCCTGGACCGCATGGCAAAAGACCTGTCCGAAGATCGCGCGGGCGCTGACTGGCTGCGCGAAGCGCAGCGGCTGCTGTACGGGCTCGACGCGATCATCCGGTTGCACTGCGCACAAGAAGACGAGCTGTTTCATGCGCTTGCCAGGGACGTCTGACTGCCGTCAATGCGGCACGTTCACCACGCCGTCGCGCGCGCTGATCGCATTGCTGCCGGGATTCGCAACGATGGCTGGCAGGTTGGTCACGGCCAGCGCCGGCGCGGCGCCTGGGTTGCCGCCGCGCGGTATCGTGCGGACGACCTGCGAAGGCGGCAGCGGCGTGCCGTTCTTCAGGTGGTCCCACATCAGATTGAGCGCCTCGATGTTGTAGTAGTGCACCGGCACGAAACGGTTGTCGAAACCCGGCACGCCCAGGAACGCGTCGAAGTGCTGCCCGTTCATCACCTCGTAGAGCGACAACTGGCTGCGCGAGCCTTCGCGTACGCTGTTGGCCGCGAGATACGCGCGCGACGCATGATTGATCGGCACCAGCGCATCGCTGCGGCCCTGGACGATGATTGCGGGCTTGCCGTGCAAATTCGCATTCACGCTGATCGCCTGCACGCTCTGGCGCATGCGCGGGTCGCCGTTCGTCCACAACGCGCGCATGCAGACGGCGCCCGCGAAACTGGCATCGGGTGTCGCGAGCCGATGATCGGCGCCGCCCGCGGGCGTGACGTTGTAGACGAGATTCACGCCATTGGTGGGCGGCACGCCGTTGCCCAGCCCGAACACCGTCCGCATGGGCGAGACCGCGGGCGTCACGCCCGCTGCGCCCGTGGACGCGCTGGTCGTGCCGAAGCTGAAACCGCACAGGTTGTCGGCCACGCTCGAGCGCGTGTACGCGTTGGCGTACGTCACCGCCACGGCCGGCACGGCCTGCGAGTCCCACATGGGCGCTTGCAGCAGATCGGAATCGGCTTCATAACCGGCGTCGTGCAAACGCGCGAGCGCGTCGTTGGCCTGCGTTTGCGTGTCGCTGCCGTGCACGTAGCCCGCCGACGCCAGCGCGGCGCAGCGCGCCTGGCGGATGGCCGCGGTGGTGGCGGCGGGCAGCGCGGTGAGGTAGGGCGCGCCAGCGGCGCTCTGCGCGAGCGCGGCGCATGGCTGCAGCAGGTTGGCGAGCGTCATGTAGTCGGCGAGCGGCCTGCCCGCTGCCGCGATGCGCTGGCCGCCTTCGCTGACCTGGGCGTTGCCGGGCATGCGCACGTTGATCTGCGGTTCGCCGACCACCACCGCCGTGATCCACTTTCCGGGGTCCTGCTCGGCCGCCGCGAGCGACGCGCCGCCGCCGTTGCTCACCGAAGCCGCAATCGTAGTGATGTCGCCTGGCGCGTAGCGCACGCCGTGGTTCGATGCTGTATTCGATGTATCAGCGCTCGGCGCGAACTGCTGGTTCAGCACCCAATACGCAAACTGCACCGCCTCGAGCGTGTCCTTGCCCCAATCCTGTTCCGGATTCTGCTGCGAATGCGCGTGCTTGAACGCGTAACGATTCGGGTACTGCTGGTTGTACGCGGCCAGCCCAGCGGCGGGCACGTTCGCCGTGAAGAGACTGTTGCGCCCGGCAGTTGCGGCATCGGCGGTGAGGCCGTCGATCAGCGTGACCGTGCCGGTCATCAGTTCGTGCGCGCCGTTGCCCGAGCCCTTGTCGGTATAGGCCACCGCGCAGCCGCGCTTGAGGCCCCATTCGCCCGCTGCCGAGATCGCGCCGTACACGCCGCGCGAGCCCGACGAGGTTGCCGTCACGATGCAGGGGCTCGCCGGGTTGAAGCTCGCCGGCACCTGAACGAGGAGGCTGACGTTCTGCCGGCCCGAGCCCTCGTCGGCATACGCGAGATATTCGGTGCCGGCAATTTTCCCTTCGCCCAAGGTGTCGTCGCCGTACACATCCACGTTGGGTCCCCAGAAGCGGCCGTAGCCGCCGTTTGCGCTCATGTCCACGAGCGCGCGATAGTTCGACCAGATGGCAAGCCTGCGCAATTCCGCCGCCGTGGGAGCCGCCGGGTTCGCGATCGACGGCGCCGCGCCCGCCAGGCCGGTTTTGCCGAGACCGGCCGTGAGCAGGTCGTCGCTCACGCCGTCGTAACTCGTCGTTCTCAGGCTGCCCGCCACCACGAATGACGGCAGCCGGTTTGGCGCGGCGTGGCCGTTGTTGCCGCTGTTGAGATTGCCGGCTGGATTGTCCGCGCGAGCGATGGGCACGAGCGCCGCTCCGGATAGCGCCAGTGCCGCGCCGAGCAGCGCGAATTTATGTCGGACTGCAAACGGGGTATCTCTCATCGATGTCTCTCCATGATTGTTGTTCAGGCAACGTGTGCTTGACGTGACCGCGGCATCATCGGAGCTTAGGACAGGCGAGCTGCGGATTCCAGCAAAGATTTCACGCGGGCTTCACTGCGCGATCCATCCTCCGTCGACCTTGATCTCCGCTCCGCGTATTTCGTTCGCGGATTCGGAGCAGAGAAAGGCCGCCACGCCGCCAATCTGCTCGACGCTGGCAAAGCGCGCCGACGGCTGCTTTTCGCCGAGCAGTTTCAGCGTGGCGTCCTCGGTGGAAATCGCCTCGCGGCGGGCCAGATCGTCGATCTGCTTCTGGACCAGCGGCGTGAGCACCCAGCCCGGGCAGATCGCGTTCACCGTAATGCCGCTGCGCGCCGTCTCCAGCGCCGCAACCTTGGTGAGCCCGATCACGCCGTGCTTCGCGGCGACATACGCCGACTTGCCGACCGAGCCGACCAGCCCATGCACCGAGGCGATATTGATCACGCGGCCCCAGCCGGCTGCGCGCATGATGGGCAGCGCAGCGCGCGTCGCGTGAAACGTCGCGCTCAGATTGATCGCGATGATCTGATCCCAGCGTTCGGCCGGGAAGTTCTCGATCGTTTCGACATACTGAATGCCCGCGTTGTTGACGAGAATATCGAGCCCGCCGAACGTGCTCGCCGCGAAGGCCACGAGGGCCTCGATCTGGTCGGGGAGGCTCATGTCCGCGGCGTGATGCACGGCGCGCACGCCGGCCGCTTCGATCTGGGCGAGGGCGGGCGCGGGGTCGCCGAAACCGTTGAGGACGATGTTGGCGCCCGCGCCGGCCAGCGCCGTCGCGATGCCGAGCCCGATGCCGCTGGTCGATCCGGTGACGACGGCGGTTTTCCCGGCGAGAGTGAATGTGCTGGAAAGATGCATGAGCAAGCCTCGTGTGAATGCCGGTCAGACGATGCCGGTCAGGTAGAACACGGCAATGACGAAGAAGACCGCGAGCGTTTTAATGAGGGTGACCGCGAAAATGTCGCGATACGACTCGCGGTGCGTGAGGCCCGTGACCGCGAGCAGCGTGATGACCGCGCCGTTGTGCGGCAGCGTATCCATGCCGCCGCTGGCCATGGCCACCACGCGGTGGAGCACTTCCATCGGGATATGCATGGTCTGCGCCGTCTTGATGAAGGTGTCCGCCATCGCGGCGAGCGCGATGCTCATGCCGCCTGAGGCGGAGCCCGTGATGCCCGCGAGCGCCGAGACCGACACGGCCGCGTTCACGAGCGGATTCGGAATCGCCTTGAGCGCGTCGCCGATCACGATGAAGCCGGGTAGCGCCGAGATCACGCCGCCGAAGCCGTACTCGGATGCGGTATTGAGCGTGGCGAGCAGCGCGCCGGCCACCGCCGTCTTCGTGCCGGTGGCAAAGCGTTCCTTCACGCGGCCGAACGCAGTCGCGATGACGAGCAGAATGCCGAGCAACAGCGCGCCCTGAACGGCCCAGATCGCCACCACGCTTTTGACGGCCACGGTCAGCGGCGCATGAACGCCGGGCAGCACGTCGGGCGAGACGGTGAAGCTCGCGCCGTACCACTGCGGGATCCACTTCGTCAGCACGAAGTTGGCGACGCCAACCAGCACGAGCGGCGCAATGGCCAGCACCGGATGGGGCAGATTGCCCGTTTCCACGCGCTCCGGCTCGTTCACGAGCGACGCGCCGTAGCCTTCGCCCTTCGCCGCCGCGCTGCGGCGGCGCCATTCGAGGTAGGCGAGGCCCACCACGATGATGAACAGCGAGCCGATCACACCGAGCCAGGGCGCGGCCCACGCCGTGGTCTTGAAGAACGTGGTGGGGATGATGTTCTGGATCTGCGGCGTGCCGGGCAGCGAGTCCATCGTGAACGTGAATGCGCCGAGCGCGATGGCGCCTGGCATGAGGCGCTTGGGGATGTTGCTTTGGCGATAGAGTTCGGCGGCGAACGGGTACACCGCGAAAACCACCACGAACAGCGACACGCCGCCGTAGGTGAGCAGCGCGCACACGGCCACGATCACGGCGTTGGCGCGCGAGCGGCCGATATAGCGGATGGCGGCGTGCACGATCGCCTCGGAGAAGCCCGATAGCTCGATGACCTTGCCGAATACGGCTCCGAGCAGGAACACCGGGAAGTAGAGCTTCACGAAGCCGACCATCTTCTCCATGAAGATGCCCGAGAACACGGGCGCGACGGCGGGCGGATCGATCAGCAGGACGGCGCCCAGGGCGGCGATGGGGGCGAAGAGAATGACGCTGTAGCCGCGATAGGCGACCAGCATCAGGAACGCCAAAGCGGCGATCACAATCACGAAGGACATCTTGTCTCCAATGGGTTTATTCGTGCAGGCGCGTTTGCCTGTGTTTCGCGGCCTCGGAAAGGCGCGAGTGCGCGATAGAGCAGGATGCATGCCAACGGCTGGAAAGCCTTGCGGGGCGGGCGTTCGGGCGCGTGTGACGCGAGCGGGGCGGCCGAAATGGAAGCGCTGCCGCAGCGAGCCGTCCCAGAATTGAGACGGCGATGGCAGGGCGCCTTACCTTGAGCCGGGCGCTCGCCAGTAAAGGCCCGTCGTTCCGGGGAGAAAGGCGATTCTCATTTCTGGGATAATGCGTCCCGAAAGTGAGAATCCGCAGGGTCGCGAGTCAGCGACCGGCGCAAGAGAGAACCCATGGAAATACAGACGACCGCGCTGCTGGCCGACTACGACCGCGTGCGCAAACTGGCGATGCAATCGCTGTTTCAATCGCTCGAGAAATACAGCGAGGGCACGGTCATCGTCGACCGCAATGCGCGCGTGGTCTGGATCAACCGGCATTACGCGGCGCGCTTCGGCTTCGACGATCCCATGGCGGCAATTGGCCTCGACTGCGAGGCCGTCATTCCGAACAGCATGATGCGCGAGGTCGTGAACGGCGGCGAACCGATCTTGCTGGACATTCTGGAAACCGATCGCGAACCGATCGTCGTCACGCGCGTGCCGATCAAGGACGACGCCGGTACGACCATCGGCGCAGTCGGCTTCGCGCTGTTCGACGGGCTCAAGAGCTTGTCGCCGCTATTCAGCCAATATGCGCGGCTGCGCGCCGAACTCATCAGTACGCGCCAGTCGCTTGCGCAGGTGCGGCGCGCGAAGTACAGCTTTTCGAGCCTGATCGGCACCAGCGCCGCGATTATCGAAGTCAAGCGCCAGGCGCGCCGGGCCGCGCGTCTCGCGTCGCCGGTGTTGCTGCTTGGTGAGACGGGCACCGGCAAGGAACTGCTGGCGCACGCCATACACGGCGCTTCCGGGCGCGCGGACGGCCCGCTCGTGACCGTCAACGTGGCGGCGATTCCGGACACGCTGCTCGAAGTGGAGTTCTTCGGCGCGGAAGCGGGGGCGTACACGGGCGCGGACCGCAAGGGGCGCATCGGCAAGTTCGAGCTGGCCCAGGGCGGCACGCTCTTTCTCGACGAGATCGGCGACATGCCGCTCGCGCTGCAGGGCAAATTGCTGCGGGTGTTGCAGGAGCAGGAATTCGAGCCGCTCGGATCGAATCGCATCGTGCGCACCGACGTGCGCATCATCGCGGCGACTTCGGCGGATCTGCCCGCGCTGGTGGCGCAGGGCCGATTTCGCGCGGACCTCTACTATCGCATCAACGTGCTGACGATTCGCGTGCCGCCGCTGCGCGAACGCCTGGCCGACATCGAGGCGATGGCCTACGCGATCCTCGACAAGCTTTCCGTGGAAAGCGGCGCCGTGCACCTCGAACTCGACCGCGATGCGCTCGCGGTGCTGTGCGCGTATAGCTGGCCAGGCAACGTGCGCGAGCTGCGCAATACGCTCGAACGCGCGGTGCTGCTTTCGGAGAACGAACGAATCGACGCGCGTTCGCTGGCGCGCTTCATCGGTGAAGGGCGCGGCCAGATCGAGGCCGAAGACGACGCGCGCGGCCCAGTGGACACGGACAATCGCCGCGGCGAGCCGACGGCCGCCGCGCCCGATCGCGCCAGCGCCCAGCAGTACGACGAAGCGATGCAGGATTTCGAGCGCCGCTTCCTGGCCGATGCGCTGCGCGCGGCGGACGGCCACGTGGCGAACGCCGCCGCGCGGATCGGCATGGCGCGCGCGACGCTATACCGGCGCATCGTCGCGCTGGGTATCGAAGTCTGAACCGTGCCCGCGCGGCCGCGTGCGTGAAATCACGCCACCTTCTGCCCGATTTCGTGATTCGCGAGCAGCTCGAGCGCGCGCACCATCGCCGAGTGGTCCCACGCCTTGCCGCCGTGCGCGACGCAAGCGTTAAAGAGCGCCTGGCAGGTGGCGGTATTCGGCAGCGACACGCCGAGCGCCTGCGCCGTCGAGAGCGCGAGGTTCAAATCCTTCTGGTGCAGCTCGATGCGAAAGCCCGGATCGAAGGCGCGCTTTGTCATGCGCTCGCCATGAACTTCGAGAATGCGCGACGACGCGAAGCCGCCCATCAGCGCCTCGCGCACGCGCGCCGGATCGACGCCGGCCTTCGAAGCGAGCAGCAGCGCTTCGCCCACCGCCTCGATGGTTGCCGCGACGATCACCTGGTTCGCGACCTTGCACACCTGGCCCGCGCCCACCGCGCCGATCAGCGTGACGTTCTTGCCCATCATGTCGAACAGCGGCTTCACGGTGTCGAAGGTGGCCTGCTCGCCGCCCACCATGATGGTCAGCGAGCCGGCTTTCGCGCCCACCTCGCCGCCCGAGACCGGGGCGTCGAGATAGTCGGCGCCATGCTCGCGCACGCGCGCCGCGAAATCGCGCGTTGCCATCGGCGAAATCGAGCTCATGTCGACGACGATCTGGCCCGCGCGCAGCCCGCTCGCGAGCCCCTGTTCGCCGAACAGCACGCGCTCGACGTCGGGCGTGTCCGGCACCATCACGAAGATCACGTCCGCATGGGCGGCCACCGCGGCCGGGCTGTCGCACGCCACGGCGCCGGCCTGGGTCAGTTCATCGGGCACGCCGCTGCGCGTGAACGCGGCGAGCGCCACGCCGTTCTTCAGAAGGTTGGCGGCCATGGGCTTGCCCATGATGCCGAGTCCAATAAAGCCTGCTTTTTTCATCGAATGCTCCTAAGTGCGGGCGGCGCTCAAGCTTCGCCGGCCCGCTTCTGCATGAAGTGTTTCTGAACCGCAAGCGCTGCGCCCTTGAGCAGCCCGAGATCGGCGCACACCGCAACCACGCGCGCGCCCATCGACAGATAATGCTCCGCTTCCGCCTGCACGGTTGCAAGGGTGCCGCTCGCTTTGCCGGCTGCCTGCGCGCGCTCGAAGACGTGCGCAATGGCCTGCTGCACTTCGGGATGGTTCGCGTTGCCGAGCTGGCCGTACGAAGCCGCGAGATCCGATGGGCCGATAAAGACCGCATCGATGCCGTCCACCGCGAGAATGCCGTCGATGGCCTCGACCGCCTTGCGGCTTTCGATCTGCGCAATCACGCAGACATTGTCGTTTGCGAGTGCGAAGTAATCGGCAATCGTGCCGTAGCGGTTGCCGCGATGGCCGACCGACACGCCGCGGATGCCCTGCGGCGGATAGCGCGTGGAGGCGACGGCGCGGGCGGCGTCGTCGGCGCTGTCGACGAACGGCACGAGGAAGTTCGAAAAGCCGCTGTCGAGAAAGCGCTTGATGACGACGCTGTCGTTGGCCGGCGGCCGCACGACCGGCGCGCTGCCGCTGTCCTTGAGCGCCATCAGTTGGGGGATCAGCGTAAGCACGTCGTTGGGCGCGTGCTCGGCGTCCAGCAGGATCCAGTCGAAGCCGACTGTGCCCAGCAGTTCGGTAACGATGGGGCTGCCCAGCGACGCCCAACAGCCGATCTGGGTTGCTCCGCCGCGCACCGCCTGGCGGAAGCGGTTGGGCAGGGACTGGTAGGGCGTGTCGGTAGGCATCGGGTGTCTCCTCAATGGCGATGGATCTGAAAGTCGGCGGCGACGGCGGCAAACCCGCGAGCTATTTTGATGTTATAAGTCATCGTATGTCTAGTGACAGTTTAATACCCATGCCTGCGCCTGTAACGGGTGTGTAAACCCGGAAGTTCGATTCGACGGGTGTTCCCGGTTGCCGGCGGCCCTTTTCATGTTGTAGGATGACGTATATCTTTAGATGCCATTCGAGGAACCCCCCAAATGCCCATTACCGGTGAGATGCTGGTCGGCCGCAAAGCCGTGCGCGGCGAAGAACAAGCGCTGCGCGCCTTCAATCCCGCGACGGGTGCCGAGATTGCCGAGCCGGCATTCGGCAGCGGCACCGTCGCCAATGTCGATGAGGCGTGCGAACTGGCGCGCGCTGCCTTCGATGCATATCGGCAACAGCCGCTCGCGGTGCGCGCGGAATTCCTCGAACGCATCGCCGACGGCATCACCGCGCTAGGCGACGAACTGATCGAGCGCGCCCACGCCGAATCGGGCCTGCCGAAGGCGCGCCTCGAAGGCGAGCACGGCCGCACCACCGGCCAGCTCGAGCTGTTCGCGCAGACCGTGCGCGCGGGGCAGTGGCTCGGCGCCACGCTCGACTCGCCGCTGCCCGAGCGCAAGCCGCTGCCGCGCCCGGACCTGCGCATGCAGAAGATCGCGCTCGGTCCGGTCGCCGTGTTCGGCGCGAGCAATTTCCCGCTCGCGTTCTCGGTGGCGGGCGGCGATACCGCCGCGGCGCTTGCGGCGGGCTGCCCGGTCGTCGTGAAGGCGCATCGCGCGCACCTTGGCACTTCGGAACTGGTCGGCCGCGTGATCCAGCGCGTCGCGCGGGAAATGGATCTGCCCGAAGGCGTGTTCTCGATGATCGTCGGCGCGGGCAACTCGGTGGGCGAGGCGCTGGTCGCGCACCCGGCCATCAAGGCAGTCGGCTTCACCGGCTCGCGCGCGGGCGGCACCTCGCTCATGCGTGTGGCGGCGGCGCGTCCCGAGCCGATTCCGGTCTACGCCGAAATGAGCAGCATCAACCCGGTGTTCCTGATGCCGAACGCGCTCGCGGCGCGCGGCGAGAGCATCGCGCGCGGTTTCGTCGACTCGCTCGTGCTTGGCGCGGGGCAGTTCTGCACCAACCCGGGGCTGGCTATTGCGATCGAAAGCGAGGCGCTGGAGCGCTTTATTGCTTCGGCATCCGAAGCGATGATCGCGAAGCCGGCGCAAACCATGCTGACTTCGGGCATTCATGCAGCGTACGAGGAAGGGGAGAGCAAGCTTGCCGCGACGCAGGGTGTCGAGATGGTGGCGCATGGCGTGGCCGCAACCGGTCCCACTCAGGCGCGCGCGGCGCTGTTCGTGACCGATGCGCAGACGTTTCTCTCGACTCCGGCGCTGGAAGACGAAGTGTTCGGCCCGGTGTCGACGCTCATTCGCTGCAAGGATGAGCAGGAGTTGCTGAAGGTGGCCGAGCACTTTGCCGGGCAGTTGACCGCGACGCTGCAGATGGACAGCGCCGATGTGGCTGCTGCGAAGAAGCTGGTGACGATACTCGAGCGCAAGGCAGGGCGGATTCTGGTCAACGGCTTTCCGACTGGCGTGGAGGTGTGTCACGCGATGGTTCACGGCGGGCCGTTCCCGGCGACCTCGGATGCGCGCGCGACTTCGGTGGGTACGACGTCGATCGATCGTTTCTTGCGCCCCGTGTGCTATCAGGATTTCCCGGCTGAGATGCTGCCGCAGGCGCTGGCTGATGATAATCCGCTAGATCTGTGGCGTCGTCGTGACGGGGAGATCGTGCGAGGGTAAGTCGAGGGTGGGGCAGCGAAAAAGCGGATTTTCTCGGATAGTTGTACTTATCAAACGCTTTTCGCTACGCCCATCGAGTCGACCTGAGGACATGCCTTTGCTCCGGTCCACAGGGCGAAGACCCACCATGGCCTTTGGACTTCGCCCGGTAATTCATTCAGTGCCCGATTGTTTCAATCTTTCCGTGCGCCGCAGTCGCTCGCGGCGCAGCCAACTGCTTGATCGCCAGCGCGATGCAGGCGATTACGCCAGCAACGGCGACGGTAGAGAAGACGTCAGCGAACCCGAAGTGGCGACGCGTCAATTCGGCGACAAGGAATGAACCCGCAATGCCACCAAAACGGCCGATGCCCAGCATCCAGGCGACGCCGGTACCGCGCCCCGCAGTGGGATACAACGCGGCCGCCAGTGCGGGCAACGACGATTGCGCGGTGTTCATCAGGATGCCAGCGAGGAAAACCGCCAAAACGAGCGCGCCGACGTTGCCTGCGAGCTGCCCGATTGCATAGACGCTCACAGCCGTTAGCGCATAACAGACAGCGACCACGCGGTTTGCGTCAAGACGATCCATCAGTGCACCGCACAACACCGCGCCCACGCCACCGAGCGGAAAGAGCGCGGCGATCAGCGTCGCGCTCTTCGGGGCGAGCCCTGCGTCTTTCAGGAGCAGCGGCATCCAGTTGATCGATGCGTAGAAGATGACAAGCCCCATGAAGTAGGCCACCCAGAGCATCACCGAGCCGACGATATACGACTTTGACAATACGACACCGAGGCCCCTGCGGCCGGTGTCGGGCGCGCTCTCGCTCAGGACAAAGCGTTCAGCCTCCAGGGCCACCCGCGAGATGCGGGCGAGCGTTTGCTGGACACGCGCATGAGGTTTGACGTTCGCCACCATGAATCGAACCGACTCCGGCATTTTTGCGGCGAGGAGTGCGGCAAGCAGCAGCGGGGCGACACCGCCAAGAATCAGCACGCTACGCCATCCAAAGTGGGGAATCATCCATGCCGCGAGAAAACCGCCGCATGCCGCGCCAAGCGGAAAGCCACAGAACATCAGGTTGATGACAGTTGAACGACGGCGATCCGGGCAGAATTCGCTCATGAGCGTGACAGCATTCGGCATGGCTGCGCCAAGCCCGAGCCCGGTCACAAAGCGCAGCACGGTGAGCGTTTCGAGTGTGGTCGCAAAGGCTGAGCCGAGGCAGGCAACGCCGAACAGGATCACGGCGCCGAGCAGCAGCCCACGGCGGCCAAGGCGGTCCGAAAGCGGGCCCGCGGCGAGGGACCCGAACGCAAGACCAAAAAGTGCGGCGCTGAGAACCGGAGCGAGCTCAGGCTTGCCCAGGTGCCACTCGGCCAGCAGAGAAGGCGCAATGAAGCCGATGGAGGCCGTATCGAAGCCGTCCAGCAAGACGATCACGAAACACATTGAAAACACGAGCCACCGAAACTTCCCGAATGGCTGCTCGTTAATGAACGTCTGCACGTTGACGACCGAATTTCGACTCATTGCCTTTTCCCAGTGCGATTTTGACCAGTACCTTGCGTTTCAACGACGTGCTGGCGCCTGGCAGGTCTCATAAAATCCTCCCAGCCCAGATGTTCGTATGTTGAACCATCGTTCTTTTAATGAACGAATTTTGCAAAGCGGCAGGATGGTGGTCAAATGAGTGAAAACACCGACGACCCCTTCGCGATGACATGTGTGAGGGGGAACTCATGGCGGCAAGGGGCTCCGGGCGATGTTCATGGCGGAGGAAGCCTACTATCGCTGTGCTGGATAATGAGTATCCCAAATATCGCCTTGCGGGGAAGCCCCGCGTGGGCCCACTAGGGAGACACCTGCGTAGTGAGCCGGAACGGGCCTGTCCATCCGCTGAATCAAGCGCGCACTAAATAGCCTTCGCCCCGCCTGGGCGGCCCTCCCGTCGCGTCGGCCAACGGGATCGCCGGCCAGGATTTGCTGCCGTAACCGGCCTACACTGGAAGTGGCAATAAACCGGGCACCGGTTCGCCGCGTCACCAGCGTGAGGGCGCGGGCCAGCAGAGTCGCGCAGTGTTTGCAAGGGTCAAGGGCTTAAAGGGCGGGCATATCAGGGAGTTGCGGCTACACCCGGGCTACTCTGGGACGCGACCATTGCAGGGTGTCCCGGAATGGTCGCAAGAGATCCCGATGCGTGTTTGGAGGCAATCATGCATGACATACTCGCGGGTTACGATGGCTCGGCTTCAGCACAGGGTGCAGTCCGCTTCGCAAAGAATCTCGCTGAAAAGGAAGGGGCGCGGCTGCACATTCTTACGGTTGCTCCTTTGCCCGATTGGGGGAAGCTGGCCTATGAGCGGCCTGAACTGATTGAGACCGAGAAACGTCACTGTCAGGACCTCATCACCGAGCTCAAGAGCGAGTTCGGGTCATCCGGAATCACTGTCCAATATGAGACGGTTGTCGGGCATCCTGCCAAGGAACTGGTGCTGTATGCCGAGCGACATGGTATCGACCACGTAGTAGTAGGACATCGAGGACATACTGTCTTTGATCGTTGGCTGCTGGGTTCCGTCGCAAGGCAAGTGATTGCCTATGCGCCGTGCTCCGTCACCATCGTGCGCGACCGGAGTGCCGATCGCGGAAGCGAACATTGAATAGGTTACGAACCGGCTGGTCGAACTTTGGCGGCCCACCTATGCTCCGCCGGAATCCCCGTCCTCCTCCCCGAGAATGCCGAACTCGACGGGGGTCTTCACGTAAAAGAGATGCGCGCCCTCCGCGCGCAAACGTTCGAACAACCGATCGGCCTCATCGGTCGTGAGCGCCATAACGATCGACAGGGGCTGATCGGCTAACTCGAAGAAACCCGCCGAGTGGATGCGGTGATGGTGCCCAACGCCCTCCGCCCCCGCATACACGGTCGCGCCGTGCAGCCCCATCTCCTTGGCGAGATGAACAAGCCAGTCGGCAACCGGTTTGCCATGATGCCGGCGATCCTGCTGAGTAAAGAACGTAATTTGAAAGCCCTTCATGGCAATGCTCCCTCAGCGGGCGTTGATCCAGTGCCACGACGCGATGCCCGCCAGCGTCATGAGCAGCGAGCCCATTCCGGCGCAATCGGCTGCCCGGCGCGTTCCTTTCACGGGTTCGCAGGCATCATCAGCCACTTGTGCGGCGCCGGACGCGCCCGCGCTTACTTCCGCCAATCGAACTCTGCGCTGAAAGGCCTCTTCATGTCCGTGGCGTCCATTTGCGGCTCATTGATGGCTCCATGTGGCCAGTCATCATCATAGACACGGCCGCACCGAATCGGGTAGCTCATTCGGACCGCAGGGGACCGTTTGCGGCCCGTTACGGTCTTATGCCCATATAGGATTCGGTCCCCGATAGCAGTCACTAAACGCCTGAGTTATGTCGAAATCGGTGGCGGCATGTGTGCTGCGCTAATGGCATATCATCGCCGCATCAAGTTCGTTTGCGTTCGACGGACAGTAAAATCGGGGATGAGGACGGCAATGAAGCTACTGCACGTGGTGATGGGCACAGCGGTTCTCTGGGGACTCGTCGGACAAGCCTTTGTTGTACGCGCTGAGCCGGGCGAAATAGAGTTCCACGGCCACGAAGAGGCCGAGCAGAATCGGCTAATTGATAAGCCGACACTCAATTCATCCCCGCAAAGGCTCGTCGTCATTAAAGGGCATAAGGACTCCAATCTTGAGTTGTGGTTCGAGCTTAGTTACACCACGCAGGCAAAACAATGTCAGACACAAACGCTTGCTGGTCGTGTGATGGGAGCGCCAGATACTTCCCAGGAAGTCATTGATTGGCTCCGTGTTCCCGCCGGGCAGACAGAGTACTCGGTGCGATTTTTTCTGGATCGCTATTTGCCAGGGCGCTGCAATTGGCGATCATTGGCACTTTTCCGCACTGTCTTCGATGCGGCTCAAGGTGCCAGACCGGATGGTAAAAGTACAATCGTCGTTTTCAGGCCGGACGGAAGGCAGAGCACAGAAGTCACCTGGGTCTGTCGTCGCAAGCCAACTCAAGAATCTCGTGGCAAGGAAGCGTGGCTTACGTGCTCGACGGTCGGACCATTTTCACCGGAAACGACGATCATGTCGGATGAGGGGGGGCAGGTTGAGGCGAACTTTACATTCGCACCGGATTGAAGTGCGTCATTGGCGCGGACATGCCTCGTTTAGGCCCCGCAAAACCGATTCATTGAGAGGCCCGAAATCAACGCTTCACCGTGCGGTTGGAATTCCGTTATGGCGTGTCGCGCATGGACCCGATTGACCATACTCGTTGCTACGGCGACCGACCGCTTCTGGCCGACTCTACTCATTCACAGAGACACCCGAAAGCAACCTTCGACGATTTCCGCTTTGTGGAGAATCGTCGAACTGGTGCTCTCGGCCAGAACTGGTCCTTCGCAGATATTTTGGCGGGACATTTGAATGTCGGCTCCACTCAGCCAGGAGACTTTCGTCTATCACTCATTGCCACTCCGCGCGACTGGGGCCTGAAAGACGGTTCGGCGGTGCGCTTCGAAAGCGTCGACGTGTTCGAGTTCGACGTCGCGGGGCTCATTGAACGGATGATCATCGTCTACGATACCTATCCGATTCGCAGTACGGTCGGCGACAAGTACTCGTAGCCGGATCGATGTGGGCCTGTTTCGGGCGACATTCTTCGCGGGACGCCGCCCGATACGGAAGGCGGGCGTTAATCCACGAAGAGCCAAAAAAAATGGTCGGGACGACCCCAGCCATTTTCTTCACCCGCAACACAAGCAAAGGCCCGCTCAGCCACTCACCTCATTAGCACGCCTCAACCGCTCCCGGCTATTCGACAAATGCATACGCATCGCCGCACGTGCGCCTTGCGCATCGTGCCGGGAAATCGCTTCAAAAATACTCTCATGTTCGAGATTAACGAGCGACAGATACGCATCAGGATCGGCGCGCGCGATACCCGCCGAGTCGAGCCGGTTGCGCGGAATCAGCGCGCTGCCCATCTGCGAGAGGATGTCGACGAAATAGCGATTGCCGGTGGCGCGCGCCACCGAGACATGAAACTGCAAATCGGCGTCCACACTATCGTGCCCGTTATGGCGCGAGGTTTCGATCGCATCGAGCGCGGCGCGAATGCGCGCGAGGTCGTCCGGCTTCGCGCGCTGTGCGGCGAGTCCCGCGCATTCCGTTTCGAGGCTGATGCGCAATTCAAGAATCGACAACACGTCGCGCAACGTCGTGGCGGGCACGACGGCGATGCCGAGCTTTTCGCGCGGCGGTTCGAGCACGAAGCTGCCGATGCCGTGCCGCGTTTCGATAATCTTGCCGGCCTGCAGGCGCGAAATGGCTTCGCGAATCACGGTGCGGCTCACGCTGAGCGTGTGCATCAGTTGCGATTCGGTCGGGAGTTTGTCGCCGGGGTTCAGCGCCTTGGCGGCAATCTGCTCGGTGACATGGTTGACGACTAGCTCGGCAAGATTGCGTGCGCGTCGTGGCGGAGGCGCGATTGGTGTGGCCATCGAATACGCCCCTTGAGCGGAAATTGGCAGAGGTCTCTGCACGGGATTATACCGATGCGATGACTGCTCAAATCGCCCGCAACTCGACGCGCCGGATGTCTTTCACGATCACGAGATAGCTGAACACCGTGATCAGCGCATTCGCGCCGACGAACACGAGCGCGCCGTTGAACGAGCCCGTGTTGGCGACCAGATAGCCGATCACGATGGGCGTGACGATGCCGGCCACGTTGCCGAACATGTTGAAGATCGCGCCCGAGAGGCCCAGCGCTTCCTTCGGCGCCGTATCGGCCACCACGGCCCAGCCAAGCGCACCGATGCCCTTGCCGAAGAACGCGAGCGACATCAGCGCGACGACGATCCAGTCGGTCGAGACATAGTTGCAGCCGATGATGCAGGTCGACAGCAGCATGCCGCCCACGATCGGCACCTTGCGCGCGAGCGTGAGCGATGCGCCGCGCCGGATCAGCCCATCCGAGATCAGGCCGCCGAGCACGCCGCCGGAAAAGCCGCAGATTGCCGGCAGCGAAGCGATGAGGCCGGCGTGCAGGATCGTCATGCCGCGCGCCTGCACGAGGTAGATCGGAAACCAGGTGAGGAAGAAGTAGGTCAGCACGTTGATGCAGTACTGCGCGAGATAGACGCCGAGCAGCATGCGGTTGCTGAGCAGTTGGCGGAACAGCGTCCAGCCGACGGTTTTTTCGACGTCGTCGGAGCGAGTCTTGCGCGCGCCGCTCACGAGGCCGCCGCCTTGCTCGATGTAGTCGAGTTCGGCGCGCGAGACGCGCGGGTGGGCGGCTGGGTCTTTCATGAACATCAGCCACGTGAGCGCGAGCAGCAGCCCGAGCGCGCCCATCACCACATAGACCGTCTGCCAGCCGAACGCGTGCGTGATCCATGCCATCAGCGGCGTGAACACCACGGCGGCGAAGTACTGCGCGGCGTTGAAAATGGCCGATGCGGTGCCGCGCTCGTTGGTCGGGAACCAGCTCGCGACCACTTTCGCGTTGGCCGGGAACGCCGGCGATTCCGCTGCGCCCATCGCGAACCGCAGCACGAACAGCGCGGCCACCGCGGCGCCCGCGCTGCCCAGCAGGCCGATCGAGCTTTGCAGCAGCGTGAACAGCGACCACGAGAAAATGCTGGCCGCGTACACGCGCCGCGCGCCGAAGCGGTCGAGCAGCCAGCCGGCCGGCAGTTGCGAGAGCACGTAGGCCCAGCTGAAGGCGGAGAAGATGTAGCCCATGCGAATCGCGTCGAGGCTGAACGCGGCGCGCATTGCGGAGCCCGTGACCGAGAGGGTCGCGCGGTCGGCGTAGTTGAGCGTGGTGATCAGAAAGATCAGCGCCAGGATCGCGTAGCGAACCCGGGTGCGCGCGACGGCGCTGGCGGAACTGGCCGTGCGGCTCATGTTCATGGTTGTCTCCTGAATGATGCGGCAGGGGAGCGCTCTGCACGCCCGGCGGCGTTGCCGGGCTGGGCGCTCATGACGGGACCGTCTGCGCGGTCCTCGTCTTTCCGTTTGGCTGGCGGCGCGCGTGTGCGTGTCTGCAGCGCGCCGCCGCGGGGGCTTACTGCGCTCCGAGCTTGCGAATCAGCGCGTCGAGCTGTTCCATTTCTTCGCCGGTCAGGTCGGTGAGCGGTGCGCGCACCGGACCCGCGCTGTGGCCCACGAGCTTCGCGCCCGCCTTGACGATGCTGACCGCGTAGCCCGCGCGGCGGTTGCGGATCTTCAGGTACGGCAGGAAGAATTCGTCGATCAGCTTGCCGGTGGTGGCGTGGTCGTCGGCGGCGATGGCGCGGTAGAAGTCCATCGCGGTCTTCGGAATGAAGTTGAACACCGCCGACGAGTACACCGGCACGCCGAGCGCCTTGTACGCGGCGGCGTAGACTTCGGCGGTCGGCAGGCCGCCCAGGTACGAGAAGCGCTCGCCCAGGCGGCGGCGGATCGTCACCATGTTTTCGATCTCGCCCACGCCGTCCTTGAAGCCGATCAGGTTCGGGCAGCGCTCGGCCAGAATCTCCAGCATGTCGGCGTTGAGCTTCGAGTTCGCGCGGTTGTAGATGATGACGCCCAGGTTCGGCACGGCCTTGCAGACCTGTTCCGCGTGCGCGGCGATGCCTTCCTGGCTGGCTTCGGTCAGGTAGTGCGGCATCAGCAGGATGCCTTGCGCGCCCTGGCGCTCGGCTTCCTTCGCGTAGGCAATCGCGACGCGGGTCGGGCCGCCCGCGCCCGCGAGAATCGGCACCTTGCCCTTGCAGACTTCGGCGGCGGTGCGCACGACCTTCGAGTAATCGTCGTGCGTGAGCGAGAAGAATTCGCCCGTGCCGCCGGCCACGAACAGCGCGGAAGCGCCGTACGGCGCCAGCCATTCGAGGCGCTCGGCGTAGGTATCGGCGCGGAAATCGCCTTGTGCGTCGAAGTCGGTCACGGGGAAGGACAGGAGGCCTTCCGAAACGATCTGCTTGAGTTCTTGCGGTGTCGTCATGTGAATATCCAGAAGCGGTATGTTTCGGTGGGTCGGCTGGGCCGGGTCGCATCGACTGGTGGGCCGGAGGTCCGACAAGTAGCGATTCGTTGAGTAAATATCGAATACTTATACGTCATCGTACAACAATGAATTCCGGAATTCAACGGGGGATTCGTGGCGAGTGGTGCGCCGTAGGGTAAATACTGGGCGTTGTGGTTAACGGCTTATGTTGTATGATGACGTATGAATAAGTGGCGCAGCAAGCCGACAGTGCCGACAGCGCCTTGAGGATCGATGCAATGGAACACACTCCGCTCTACATACGCGTTCACCCCAACGACAACGTCGCGATCGTCGTCAACGACGGCGGCCTGGGCGAGGGCGCGGTCTTTGCCGACGGCCTCAGGCTGCGCGAGCGCGTGCCGCAAGGGCACAAGGTTGCGCTGGCCGATCTGGCCGAGGGCGACGAAGTCATCCGCTACAACGTCGTGATCGGCTACGCGCTGAAGGCGCTGCCCAAGGGCAGCTGGATCAACGAGCACATGATCCGCATGCCCAGCCCGCCCGGGCTCGAAGACCTGCCCATCGCCACCATCAAGGCGCCGGAGATGGCGCCGCTCGACGGCTACACGTTCGAGGGTTATCGCAACGCCGACGGTTCGGTCGGCACGCGCAACATCCTCGCGATCACGACCACCGTGCAGTGCGTGGCCGACGTGGTTCAGCACGCGGTCACGCGCATCAAGGCGGAACTGCTGCCGAAGTACCCGAACGTCGACGATGTCGTGAGCCTCGGCCACACTTACGGCTGCGGCGTCGCCATCGACGCGCCCGACGCGATGGTGCCGATCCGCACCGTGCGCAACATCGCGCTGAATCCGAACTTCGGCGGCGAGGTGATGATCGTGAGCCTCGGCTGCGAGAAGCTGCAGCCCGAGCGCCTGATGCCGCCGGGCACGATCCCGATCGCGGCGGCCGCGAACGCGGACGACATTGCCGATATCGGCGACGTTGCGGCGGACCATAACGGCGACGTCGTGGTGTTGCAGGACGAAGCGCACGTGGGCTTCCAGTCGATGATCGAGTCGATCATGCGCATGGCCGAGGGCCATCTCAAGCGTCTGAACAACCGCCGCCGCGAAACCTGCCCGGCCTCCGATCTCGTGGTGGGCGTGCAGTGCGGCGGCAGCGATGCATTCTCGGGGCTGACCGCGAACCCGGCCGTCGGCTTCGCCGCCGACCTGCTCGTGCGCGCGGGGGCGACGGTGATGTTCTCGGAAGTCACTGAAGTGCGCGACGGCGTCGACCAGCTCACGGCGCGCGCGGCCAATCCCGAGGTGGCCGCGGCGATCATCCGCGAAATGCAGTGGTACGACGATTATCTGAAGCGCGGCGGCGCCGACCGCAGCGCGAACACGACGCCCGGCAACAAGAAGGGCGGTTTGTCGAACATCGTCGAAAAGGCGATGGGCTCGATCATCAAGTCGGGCAACTCGGCGATCTCGGGCGTGCTGTCGCCGGGCGAGAAGGTGCGGCAGAAGGGCCTGATTTATGCGGCGACGCCGGCGAGCGACTTCATCTGCGGCACGCTGCAGCTGGCCTCGGGCATCACGCTGCACGTGTTCACGACGGGCCGCGGCACGCCGTACAGCCTCGCCGAAGTGCCCGTCATCAAGGTGGCCACACGCTCGGATCTCGCGCGCCGCTGGCACGATCTGATGGACATTAACGCGGGCACCATCGCGACTGGCCAGGCCAGCATCGAAGACGTGGGCTGGGAACTGTTCCGCCTGATGCTCGACGTGGCGAGCGGGCGCAAACAGACCTGCGCCGAGAAGCTCAAGCTTCATAACGCGCTCGCGCTGTTCAATCCGGCGCCGGTGACCTGAGCGGCGTTTCGCTTTCTCGCGAGTTGATCCAGCGAACTTCACCAACCTCATTCACAGAAGCAAAACGACATGACCGATTCGAACGATTTGAGCGTTAGCCGCTCCGCGGCAAGGAAGCCGTTCCGCCGCCTGCTTCTTACCGGCGCGGCGGGCAATCTCGGCAAGCAGTTGCGCGGCGCGCTCGCCGACTGGGCCGATATCGTGCGCGTGTCCGACATTGCGCCGCTCGGCGAAGTGGCCGCGCACGAAGAAGCCGCCATCGTCGATCTCGCCGATGCAGCGGCCGTGCACGCGCTGCTCGAAGGCGTGGACGCCGTGGTGCATCTCGGCGGCATTTCCGTCGAAGCGCCGTTCGAGGACTTGCTCGAAGCGAACATTCGCGGCCTCTACAACCTGTATTCGTCGGCGCAGAAGCAGGGCGTGAAGCGCATCGTCTACGCAAGCTCGAATCATGCGGTGGGTTTTCATCCGGTGACCTCGGTGCTCGATGCCGATGCGCCGCTGCGCCCCGATGGCCTGTACGGCGTCACGAAGTGCTTCGGCGAATCGCTGTCGCGCTACTACTTCGACCGCTTCGGTCTCGAGACCGTGTGTCTGCGGATCGGCTCGTCGTTCGAGCAGCCGAAGTCGGCGCGCATGCTCGTCACGTATCTGAGCTATCGCGACTTCATCGAACTCGTGCGCTGCTCGCTGTTCACCAACCGCGTCGGCCATGCGATCGTCTACGGCGTATCGAACAATCGCATTTCGTGGGTGGACAACAGCAAGGCCGCGTTCCTCGGCTTCCGGCCGAAGGACAGCTCCGAACCGTTCGAGCATCTGTTTCCGGCTGGCGCGCCCGACGCGCGCTTCGACGATCCGACCCAGCTTTACCAGGGCGGCCCGTTCGTGCTTGCCGGACCGATGGAGCCGAAGCGCAACAACGCGGCGGGTGAGTCCAGATGACGGGCGCGACGGCTAGCACGAAAGTGGAGCGGCTCGAAGCGGCGGGGCCGCTGCCCGCGGCGACCGGCGAAAGCCCGGTGTGGCGCGCGGCGGAGCAGGCGCTGTACTGGGTGGACATTCCGGCGAAGAAGATCGTGCGCGCGCAGATCGAAACGGGCCGGCGCACGGAATGGATGCTGCCGGAGCAGGTGGCGTGCATTGCCTTCAACCGCGACGGCGCGGTGCTTGCCGGTTGCGAAACGGGGCTGTTCGCGGTCACGCTCGATGACGCATCGGGCGCATCGAGCGGCGAGCCGCTGAAGGCGACGGTCCGCAAGCTCGCGGCGCCCGCTTTCCCGCGTGCCGGCATGCGCTTCAACGACGGCCGCTGCGACCGGCAAGGGCGCTTCTGGGCCGGCACGATGGTCATGGACATGGCCGCGGCCATCCCGGACGGCGCGCTGTACCGCTTCGACGCAAGCGGCGCGCTGTCCGCGCCGATTGTCGATGCGCTCATCACGCAGAACGGCCTTGGCTGGTCGCCGGACGGCGCGACGATGTATCTGTCCGATTCGCATCCGCTGCGCCGCCTGATCTGGGCGTTCGATTACGACATCGAATCGGGCGAGCCGCGCAACCGCCGCGTGTTCGCCGATCTGCATCACTACGCGGGCCGACCCGACGGCGCAGCGGTGGACGCCGATGGCTGCTACTGGATCTGCGCGAACGATGCGGGGCTGCTGCTGCGCTTCACGCCGCAAGGCAAGCTCGACCGGCATATCGCCGTGCCGGCCGTGAAGCCGGCCATGTGCGCGTTCGGCGGCCGCGATCTCGATACGCTGTTCGTCACGTCGATCCGGCCGGGCAATGGCGCAAGCGAGCACGACGGCCATGTGTTCGCGCTGCGGCCCGGCGTGAGCGGGCTGCCCGAGCCCGAATTCGCAGGGAAACTGTAATCAGGCTTGCACGAAGCATGCGCCGGGAGGCTGTTCGACTCCCGGCGTTTTTCGTTTGCGGCGCCTCTTACGTCGTCATTAATCATCACTCATCGTACAACTAGACTGGGGGAATTACCTCGGTTCGGGTTCCTCTTTAAAAGAACAACATCTCGCGAACCGCTTCGAATGGTATCGCCGAGTCCTGCGCAACAGGCGCGGATATTGGCGAAATGTGGCTTCGGTAATGGTTGCCGGGAGAGTTTCTGTGCGGGTAAATACCGTCTGTACAAGTGAAAAGTGCTTTTATAGACTTCATACGTCGTCGTACAACATATCAGACCCAACAGATCGCTTTCGTCCGGATTAAAAGGAAAGTCACGATGAACAAGAAGCTTGCATCTTCCCGTGTTTCGATGATCGTTGCCGCCGCAGCGCTGGCGTTCGGCACGATGTCGGCTCAAGCGCGCGTGTTCCGCGTTTCGGACGTGCATGGCGACAACTATCCGACCAACATGGCCGTGAAGTACATGGGCGAGGAAATCAGCAAGGCGACCGACGGCAAGGACAAGGTGAAGGTGTTCGGCAACAGCGCGCTCGGCTCCGAGAACGACACCATCGACCAGGTGCGCATTGGCGCGCTCGACATGGCGCGCGCGAACGGCGCGGCGTTCAACGAGATCGTGCCCGAATCGATGATCCCGTCGCTGCCATTCCTGTTCCGCGACATCGACCATTTCCGCAAGGTGATGTACGGCCCCGAAGGCCAGAAGATTCTCGACGCGTTTACCGCGAAGGGCATGATTGCGCTGACGTTCTATGAGAGCGGCGCGCGCTCGATGTACGCGAAGAAGCCGATCAAGTCGCCGTCCGACATGAAGGGCCTGAAAGTGCGCGTGCAGCCGTCCGACCTGATGGTCGACGAAATCAAGGCGATGGGCGGCACGCCGACCCCGATGCCGTTCGCGGAGGTCTACACGGGCCTGAAGACCGGTCTAGTCGACGGAGCGGAAAACAATTTGCCATCCTACGAAGAAACCAAGCACTTCGAAGTAGCCCAGGTGTACTCGGAAACCCGGCATTCGATGACGCCGGAAGTGCTGGTGTTCTCGAAGAAGGTGTGGGATACGCTGACGCCGCAGGAGCAGCAGATCATCAAGAAGGCGGCAGCCGACTCGGTGCCGTACTACCAGAAGCTGTGGACCGCGCGTGAAGCCGAGGCGCAGAAGACGGTCACGAAGGGCGGCGCCACCATCGTCACGGCTTCGCAGATCGACCGTCCCGCGTTCGTGAAGGTCATGCAGCCGGTTTGGGCGAAGTACGAGAAGACGCCCCAAATGAAGCAGATCGTCGACGAGATCGAGGCAGTCAAGTAAATCCCGCGTCCCGGACGCAACCCGCATCAATCCGTTTTTGGCAGGCGCGGCGCGAATGCCCTTGCAGGAAACCTGCGGGCGACGCGCCGTGCTTTGCCGCGCGCGCTGGATGCGTCTTGAGACGACTGCCGAATGTTCGCGACAGTGCTGTCGCAAGAAGGACAGGGTCAATGAATTTACTGAAACGCCCCAACGATTTTCTTTTTCGCGTGCTGGTGGTCGTAGCGGCGGTGAGCCTCGCCGCGCTGTGCGCGCTCGTGATCTACAGCGTGGTGATGCGCTACGTCTTTGCCGACGCGCCCGATTTCGTCGAGCCCATCGCACTGCTGCTCGTCATTGTGATCGCAACGTTCGGCGCGGCGCTGCGCGTGCGCGAAGGCGGTCACATCGGGCTCGACTCGTTCGTGAAGAAGCTGCCGCCGAAGGGCCAGACGGTCGTGGCGGCCATTCAGCATGTCTGTCTGATCGCTTTCGCGGTGGCGACTCTTGTCGGCTGTCTGGAGATGGCGGAAACCACGCGGCACGACCGGATTCCGATTCTCGGTTTGCCGGAAGGGCTGCGCTACTGCATTCCGATCGTAGCCAGCGTCTGCATTGCGATGTTCTCGACCGAGCATCTGCTCGCGCTCTTTGCCCGGAAACACAAGTAGAAAAATATGGAACTCGCCCTTCTAACAGCCAGTTTTCTCGTTTTCCTCCTTCTCGGGGTGCCGGTCTCATTCGCGCTCGGGCTGTCCTGCGTCCTCACGTATTTATACGAAGGATTGCCAACGGCTACCGCGATGCAGTCGATGATCTCGGGCATGAATGCGTTCTCGTTCCTCGCGGTGCCGTTCTTCATTTTCTCGGGCGAGTTGATGCTCCACGGCGGCATTGCCGACCGCATCCTGCGCTTCGCGCAGGCGACCGTGGGCCATTTCCGCGGCGGCCTCGGCATGGCCAACGTGGTGGCCTGCACCTTGTTCGGCGGCGTGTCGGGCTCGCCCACCGCCGATACCTCGGCGATGGGCGGCGTGGTGATCCCGCTGATGAAGCGCGAAGGCTACAGCGCAGCATATGCGGTCAACGTGACGACGCATTCGTCGCTCGCCGGCGCGCTGATGCCGACCTCGACGAACATGATCATCTACGCGTTCGCGGCCCAGGGCGTAAGCGGCTCGCTCAACGGCGCGCAGATGAGCGGCGTGTCGATCGGCGATCTGCTGTTCTCGGGGCTCTTGCCGGTGCTGTGGGTGATGGGCCTCGTGCTGATCGCCGCTTACTGGCAGGCGGTGAAGTTCGGCTATCCGCGCCGTGCGGACGGTTCGACCGAACTGCAGCGTTTTCCGGGCTGGATGGCGGTGCTGCGCACGTTCATTGGCGCGCTGCCGGGCCTGATGGTCATCGCGATCATTCTGTTCTGCGTGGCGCGCGGGATCGCCACCGCGACGGAGGCGGCCGCGATTGCCGTGGCGTATTCGCTGATTCTGACCATCGTGGTGTACCGCTCGATGTCGCTGGCGAAGCTCGGCCACGCGCTCGGCAAAGCGGCAAAAACGACCGGCGTGGTGCTGCTGCTGATTGGCGTGTCGAACATGCTGCGCTTTCAAATGGCTTACCTCGAAATTCCGGATTCGATCGAGCGCATGCTCGACGGCGCGACTTCGATGCCGTGGCTGATGCTTCTGTACATCAACATCATTCAGGTGTTTCTCGGCACGTTCGTCGATATGGCGGCGCACATCCTGATCACGACGCCGCTGTTTCTGCCGATGGCCATGCACAACGGCGTGGGGCCCGTGCAGTTCGGCATCATGATCCTGCTGAACTGCGCGCTCGGCCTCGTGCATCCGCCGATTGGCTCGGTGCAGTTCATCGGTTGCGCGATCGGCAATGTGTCTATTGGTGAAACCACCAAGGTCGCCTGGCCGTATTACCTCGCTATCTTCTCGGCCATCAATATCGTCACCTACGTCCCGTGGTTTTCGACCTGGTTGCCGAGCCTGATCAACGGCCACCCGGTGTATTGATTCTGGTTGTTCCAACCACGTTGGCTTTCACACTCAGCGGCATTTATTCAGGACCGCATAAATAGAGTTTCTAATAGAGGAGAAGATATGAAAAAGACACTGTTGGCTTCGGCTCTGGGGTTGGTCGCTCTGGGCGCCCATGCGCAAAGCAGCGTGACGTTGTACGGTATCGTCGATACGGGGATTGGCTATCAAAGCAGCTCGGCGGCGTTGGGCTCGAACTCGGGCGGCCGCTCGGTGGTCAAGATGAACAACGGCATCTGGGCCGGCAGCCGTTTCGGTTTGAAGGGCGCGGAAGATCTGGGCGGCGGCACGAAGACGATCTTCCAGTTGGAAGAGGGATTCAACAGCGCGAACGGCGCACAAGCCGTGACGGGTCTGATGTTCAACCGCCAGGCGTGGGTGGGCTTGACGGACAAGCGCTTCGGTACGCTGACGGCTGGCCGCCAGTACACCTCGTATTACACGCTGCTTTCGCCGTACAGCCCGACCACGTGGCTGACCGGCGCCTATGGCGCGCACCCGGGCGATATCGACTCGCTCGATACGCTGTACCGCGTGAACAACTCGCTCGTCTATACGTCGCCGACCATCGCCGGCTTCACGGTGAGCGGCTCGTACGCGCTCGGCGGCACGCCGGGCAGCACGGGCGCCGGCCAGACGTGGAGCGTGGCGGCACAGTACCTGAATGGCCCGGTGGGCATTGCGGCGGGCATCCAGCGCATCGACAACGGCAACTCGAACGGCGGCGCATGGGGTGCGAACTCCACCGCGTCGAACAACGGCTCGCAGCCGGGCGTCTCGGCCATCAACAATGGTTTCCAGACCGCGGCCAAGCAGCAGCGCGTCGCGGTGACGGGAGGCTACGCATTCAATTCGCAGTGGGATATTTCGCTCTCGTACTCGAACGTGCAATACGCGGCGGGCACGGCTTCGCTGTTCCATGGCACGCAGATCTGGAACACGGCAGGCGCCGTGCTGCACTGGAAGCCGACCACGGCGCTGGACCTGGCCGCTGGCTATAGCTACACCGCCGCGACGCTGTCGAACGGCATCACCAGCGCGGCAAGCTACAACCAGTTCAACCTCTCGCAGTACTACGCATTGTCCAAGCGCACCGGCCTGTATGCGCTGGAAGCGTATCAGCGCGCGAACGGCCAGACGCTGGGCACGAACGGCAAGACCATCATCAACGCCACGGCGGCCATCGGCGACGGCCAGAACAATTCGCCTTCGTCGTCGCGCAGCATGGTTGGGGTTGGCGTGGGCATCATCCACCGCTTCTAATGCCGCTTCTAATCGCTTGAGCGGAGGTGGCGGCGTGGTTGGCCGCCACTCCCGCCTCACGCTTGCTGCCACGTTGCAAGCTCCTTGAACGGGACACGCGATGGCCGGGGGACGGACGACAAGACGACTCAGGGTCCGCCCCCCCGGAAGGCTTAGAGCTGGCTCATGCCGCCATCGACGATGATTTCCGTGCCGACGATAAAGGCCGATTCAGGCGCCGACAAATGCAGCACCGTCGAAGCGATCTCCGCCGGCTCGCCGAAGCGGCCCAGCGGCACCTGGGTCTGGATCTGCGCAACGGTAGCCGATAGCGTGTCGGCATCCATGCCGAGCTTGCCGTGCAGCGGCGTCGTCACCGGCCCCGGGCTGACTACGTTTACGCGAATGCCCGAACCGATCAGTTCTCCCGAGAGCGTCTTCGCCAGCGAGATCAGCGCGGCCTTGCTGGCGGCATACACGGAGGACATCGGCATGCCGATGCGTGCGTTGATCGAGCCGTTCAGCACGATCGAGGTCCCTTGATTGAGCAGCGGCAGCAGCGCCTGAATCTGGAAGTACGCGCCTTTCACGTTGGCGTTGAAAGTGGCGTCCCAGAGCGCCTCGTCCACATCGGGCAGCGTCGCAAATTTGGCGACGCCGGCGTTGATGAACACGGCATCCAGGCGGATGCCTTCCTCGGACAATTGGCGGGCCAGGTCGCGCGCGGCTTGCACGGTGCCGGTTTCGTTGCGGATGGCGAGCGCGTTGCCGCCCAGCGTGGCGCGTGCGGTTTCCAGCGTGGCCGCGTCGCGGCCGGTGATGACCACGCGCGCCCCTTCCCGGGCGAAAGCCTGAGCGGCCGCCAGACCGATGCCGCTGTTGCCGCCAGTGACCAGAACAGTTTTGCCTTCGAAGCGATTCATGATGTTTCTCCAGTGGAAAATTTGAACTTCAACCATTGCGTGAGTGCAGTATGGACGCGGGATAGCGGTTTGCCATACGATCGGACCGATAAACTCGTTCGAAGGAATTGCACATGTTGTCGGAAGACGAATTGGCCCTGCTGGAGGCCATCCGCGATGCAGGCAGCCTGTCGCGCGCGGCGGCGCGGCTGGGCAAGGCGCCCTCGACCGTGTCGCACGCCGCGCGGCAGCTCGAGCAACGCTTCGACGCGCTGCTGTTCGACCGCCGCCGTTACCGTTTGCAGTTGACGCGCGCGGGCGAGGTGCTCACCGAAGAAGCCGCGCGGCTCGCACAGGACGTCTCGCGCGTCACGCAGCGCGTGCGCCAGGTGGCCAACGGCTGGGAGGACCGGTTGTGGATCGTGACCGACGAGCTGATGGAATTCGAAACGCTCATGCCGGTCATGCATGCCTTCGACAAGCTCGAATCCGGGGTGGCCCTGCGCGTCACGCATGAAGTCCTGGCTGGCACCTGGGAGGCGCTGCGCGACGGCAGGGCCGATCTGGTCATCGGCGCGACCAACGAGCCGCCGGCGATTCCCAATCTTGGGTGGTTCGAACTGGGCGTGGTCGAGTGGGTGTTCGCGATTGCGCCCCGGCATCCGCTCGCGGCGTCGCGGGAACCGCTGACGCGCGAGGACATCGCCCGGCACCGCGCGGTGGTGGTGGCCGACTCGTCGCGCTTTACGGCGGGCCGCGCGTACGGCACCGTGGGCGGGCAGCGTTCGCTGGCCGTGCCTTCCATGCGCGCCAAGACGCAGGCGCAGCGCGATGGGCTCGGGATTGGCTGGTTGCCCCGGCATCGCGTGGCAACGCTGCTCAAGCGCGGCGAACTGGTGGAAAAGCGCACCGCCAATCCGCGCGAGCCTAACGTGCTGTATGTCGGTTGGCGTAACGAGCATGAGGGCCGCGCGCTGCAATGGTGGCTGGAGCAGTTGAGGGATGCGCGGCTGGCGAGACGCCTGGTGCGCGGAGTCGATGCGTACGCCTAACTGAATTTCACCTCGTTCTTCAATTCCTGCTTGTTCTCGAAATCGGTAATGCTTTCCACCGTGGTTTCGCAGATGGTCGTCAATGCCTCGCGCGTGAGGTAGGCCTGGTGCCCGGTAACGATCACATTGGGAAACGACACGAGGCGCTGGAAGATGTCGTCGGTGATGATCTCGCTGGAGAGATCGCGGAAGAACAGGTCCGCCTCCTGTTCATAAACATCGATTCCCAGGCCGCCTAGCTGGCCGCTCTTCAAGGCCTCGATGGCGGCTTCCGTGTCGATCAGTCCGCCCCGGCTCGTATTGATCAGGATGGCGCCGGGCTTCGTGCGCTTGAGCGTCTGCGAGTTGATGATGTGATACGTCTCGGGCGTCAGCGGGCAATGCAGCGAAATCACGTCGGCCTGCTCGGCGAATTCGCCTGCTGTTGCGTAGCTCAGGCCAAGCGCTTCGAAATGGGGCGATGGATAGGGATCGAAGCCAATCACCTTGCAGCCGAAGCCGAGCATGATCTTCGCAAACACACAGCCGATCTGCCCCGTTCCCACCACCACGACCGTCTTGCCATGCAGGTCGAAGCCGGTCAGGCCATCGAGCGAGAAATTCGAATCGCGCGTGCGGTTATAGGCGCGGTGGACCTTGCGGTTGATCGCGAGCAGCAGCGCCACCGCGTGCTCGGCCACCGAGTACGGCGAGTACGTGACCACGCGCACGACTTTCATGCCGAGCCGCGCTGCGGCTTCCAGATCGACATTGTTGAAGCCCGTGCAGCGCAACGCGAGCAAACGCGTGCCGCCCTTGTGCAGCGCTTCGAGCACTTGTGCACCTGCGCGGTCGTTGACGAAGATGCACACCGCGCCGTAGCCCGCCGCAAGACCGACGCTGTCCATATCGAGCGGGACGTCGAAGTAGTGCAGATCGTGTTGCGCGGCCCGGTTGGCCTCGTCGAGAAACTGGCGCTCATAGCGCGTCGAACTGAAAATCGCTACATCCATGATGGGCTCCGCTGAATCTGCAACTCGAGATCTTTTCATGCATTACGTGCTTGCATTTAGCCGGCGGCAACCGCAATGGCGATCTGTACAAAAAGCACCTTCACGATGGTCATCGACGGAAAAATCATTGCGTACATGATGTCCGGCTCGTCGGTCGGCGCGATGCGGTTGGCGAAAGCGAGAATGGCCGGGTTGCCGGTCGCGCCGCAGATTACCCCGATCGTCGTATCGAAAGGCAGCCTGAAAACCCACAGGCAGCATACCGCCGTGGCGGCGACCAGCACCAGCAGCGTGATTGCGCCATAGAGCAGCAGGAGCGGCCCGGCGGTGCCCACCGTGGCAATAAACTTCGGCCCGCACGAAATGCCTACCTGCGCGAGAAAAATCGTCAACCCGAGATTGCGCATCACGAGATTGGCCGAAAGCGGCATCACCCAGACGAATGGCCCGTTGCGGCGCGCCTTGCCGAGGCACAGCGCGACCAGCAGCAACGCCGCGAGCCCCATGCTGAACGCGCCGAGCCCCGGCACGCGCAACGGAATCGCACCGACCAGCAGCCCCAACGCCGCGCCGATGCCGAGGCTGATGAAGCTGAGATCGGCGGTGGTCTTGATCGAGTCGCCGAAGAACGCGCGCACCGTCGCCTGATGAGCTTGATGGACCAGCACGCCGACGCGGTCGCCGGCTTCGAGAATCAGATCGGGCGTCGACACCAGATCGGCATCGCCGCGCCGCACATGCGCGATCGCGCAGTTCACTCCATCCGGAAAGCGCAAATTGCCGAGTGCCATGCCGACCACCGACGGGTTCGACGCGAACACGCGCACATAGTCGAGGTCTTCCCGATGACTCGCAATGCGCCCGGGCTGCAGTTCGCCGCATAGCGCCGTGGCTTCGTCCAGCGGGCGCTGGTCGGTGGCAGTGGCGAGCAGAACGTCGTCGGCGCGCAGCGTGAAATCCTCGACGGGCAACTGATTGTGATGCGCGCGCCGCACGGCTGAGATAACCACGCCGGCAGGCAGCCGTGCCGCGAGTTCGGACAGCCTGAGACCGAACAGAGTCGAATTGCGCAATGCGATTTCCGCGGTCTTCAGCAACTTCGCGGGCGGCTTGCTTATTTTCACTTTCATCACGGCGTTTAGCGCATAGATGAACAGTATCGGCCCGGCCACGCCGAATGGGTAAGTGACGCTATAGGCTACGGCGGCGTCGTTGCTTTTCATCGAGGCGATGGCAACTTGCAGGCTAGCGGTACTGGTCCCGCTGCCCGCGAACATCCCGAGCGAATCGGCGAGCACGATGCCGAAACGAATCAATCCGCATGCCACGAGACCAGAGGCAATCACACCGACACACGCGGCTGCATTGGCCTTCGCGCCTTCCTTGCTGGTGAGCCCGCGAAAGAACTGCGCGCCGTATTGAATGCCGATGCCATAAAGAAACAGCAGCAGACCGAGCGTGCCCAGCAACGGAGGCGGCGCGGATTTCGGCGCGAACGCACCGACCGCCAGGCCGACGAACAGCACGGCTCCTGAGCCCAGCGCCACGCCCTTGATGTTGATTTCGCCGACCAGGTAGCCGATGGCGATGGTCAGAAAGAGTGCGAATAGCGGCTGAGCGCCGAGTAGGTCCCTGACTGCCTCCATGCCGCCCCCTCTAGATGGATGGATAAAGCAACGTGCAGGGGATGAATATTACTCGCTGGCGGTTAAATCAGGACGCAACGTGGCGCACTCACGCCCGGTGATGGCGGTCCCCGAGCAGATAATCGATCGAAATCAGGCCAGGGCCCCAGGCGGCAATGCCGAGCGCCATCGCGGCCCACGTGATGTGAACCGGCCAGCCATCCGGCACCGTCAATTCGATCAGGCAGGTCATCAGCAGCAGGCCTAGCGCAGCGAAACGCGTGCCGATGCCGAGCACGAGCAGCACCGGGAATATGATCTCACCGCACGCCGAAAGAAACGCGAAAACCGCTGGAGCCGGAAACGGATAAGGGCCGCCTGGCAGGTGCAGTCGAAATTCGTCGGTGAACAGATCGATGGCCGTGTCGTTGAGCTGGAGGAAGCCGTGCCATTTGAGCACCCCCGAGCGCCAGAACGGCACGGCAAGCGCGATGCGCAGCAGCAATTGCACGAACCACGGCTGCGCGAGCTTTTCGACCAGGCGCCGCGCACGAACGATTGCTATCGTGACGGTGCTGAAAGCGGACGGCTTGAGATCTTGCCGGGTCGATATCATGATGACTCTCCATTCAGAACGGATGTGAGCGCACGGTCTGCGATCCGCCGAGCCGTCTGCGCATGCGCGCGCAACTCGGACCACGCCGGCAGATTGCTGTCCCATTCGATCAGCGTTGGAACGGGGCCCAGGCGTTCGATGACAAGCTCGTAGAGCGCCCAGACGGAATCTGCGATGGCACGGTCGTGACTGTCGATGAGCAGCGGCGCATTCTCGTCGTCGCGCTGCTCGCTGTGTCCCGCGAGATGAATCTCGCCAACGTATTCGGACGGAAATTCCGCGAGATACGCTTGCGCCGAATAGCCGTGATTGACTGCCGAAACAAAAACGTTATTCACGTCGAGCAGCAATCCGCAGCCCGTGCGTTGCGCAACGGCGCGGATGAAGCCGGGCTCGCTCATGGTCGACGATGCGAACGCAACATAGGTGGAGGGATTTTCGAGCAGGATAGGGCGCTTGATGGTTTCCTGAACCTGGTCGATGTGACTGCAAACCTTGTCGAGCGTGGCCTTCGTATAAGGCAGCGGCAACAGGTCGTTAAAGAAGGTTCCTCCGTGCGAGGACCACGCCAGATGCTCGGAGACGAGCAGCGGCTCGTAGCGCTCCACCAGATCGCGAAAGCGGGCGAGGTGCTGGACGTCGAGCGCATCCGGCCCGCCGATCGACATGCACACGCCATGCAGCGAGAGCGGCCAGCGTTCGCGGATCGTGCCGAGCATCCGATGCGGCGGGCCGCCCGCACCCATGTAGTTCTCGGCATGGACTTCGAAGAATCCGTCCTTCAATCCATCGTCGAGAATCGCGGCGAAGTGTTCATGTTTGAAACTCGTGCCGGCTAGCACCGGCTCCGAGCGTGTCGTGCCGGCTGCGCGAAGAGGACGGCCAGGCGCATGCGCCGTCATGCTGCCAGTGGAAGGATTCATGACCGCCCATCTCCTCTCGTCAACCGCGCGATCAGGACTTCATGGGCGTGAGCGAGCCGTGGCCGCCACCCGGCACGACGATGCTCGCACACGTACCGCCCTGAACGAACTTCCACGAGTTGCCCTGGAAATCCATCGTCGACGTGCCCTGGCAGGTCGTTCCCGGGCCGGCGGCGCAATCGTTTTGCCCCTTCAGCGCGACGCCATAGCACTTTTCCTTATGCGCGGCCATTGCAGCGCTGACTTCCGCCTTGGTGAGCGGCGCGGCATGGGCCGTGGCGGCGAGAAGGCTGGCGACGGCGCCGGCAAGCAGCGCGGAACTGACATTGATCTTGGTGGACATGAGCGATCTCCAGTTGAAGGAAAGAGAGGTATCCCCAGCGGATACACAAGCTAATTCGGGAATTGCCATGCGGCGGTTACAGCGGCGGAATATTTAAGTTGAACTCGGGCGCCCGGGCTTGCCTGAATCGACAGGCTAACGATGGCTCAACTAGCGCTCCACTACTGTTCTGTTTGAATGGCGGCGAACACCCCGGCTGAAATCATCGCGGCGAGGTTGGCCGGCAGGTCGAAATCGGCGGATTCCTCGAAGGCGGTCTCCACTGCGGCGCCGAGCGTTGCGCCCTCGACGAGTGCAACGAGAAAGGCCGCGCCGCCCGGTGGCAGACGCGAGACGATTACGTCCGCGTCGGGCCGCGTGACGAGCGCATCCTCGGCATCGCCCGAATGCAGCGGCGTGGCGGGCGTGTTCACGCGATTCATCGTGAAGATCGCCACAGCCGGATAGCGCGAGCGCACGATGCGCGTGGCGGGATGCGGAACGAAGCGCACCTGTGCGAGCGCGGACGGATCGACACAGGCAAGCGCACCGGCGGTGAGCGGCGCGACATCGGCGGCGTGCCAGGCGTCGAGCCAGGCGCGTTCGATACGTGCTGTATCCGCGAGCCAGGGCATCTCGCGTGCGTACTCGTAGGTTTCGATGAAAGATGGAAACTCGCGCCCGTACTCGAACAGCAGAGGAGAAATCGGTGGCGTGGCGCGCACGTGAAAGCGAGCCATCGCACGGAAGAACTCGACTCCGGTGATGCGCTGCACGGCAGGATAGATTGCCGCGAGCGCATCGATCAGACTGACGGTGACGTTGTTCCGATAGACGTTGTAGCGCTTGACGACGCCCTTGCCGGGCGCGGCCGGAGCGGCCACGACGCCTTCGGGCGCGGCTGCATCGGGATTCGTCAGACCAGGCGCGAAGGCTGCCGCGAAGTCGGCGGTGGGATGTTCGGGCTGCATGGCGGCCTCTCACTGCGCGTGGAGCGTTATGGATGGATACGCTGGTTAATTCGGTGGGCTTCGTTGTCCGGTTACAGGCGCTGAATTTTTCTGGGGCGATGCTGGCCAAGAGTGGACACTCGCGGACAGAACCGCCGCGTAGCCGGGCTGCCATGGGAGCGGGCAGCAAACGCTGCAGTTCGAAGAATCGGACGCGGATTTTATCCGGCGGCTGTGGCGCGAGGACGGCTTTTGCCGGGTGACGCGCCGCTTATCTGATCCAGTGGTGAAACCTTGTTTAGATGCAAAGACCCGAATAAAAAACGGCCCTCGCAAAGCGAGAGCCGAACAGTGCATTCACAGGAGGCGTGGGCACTGGAGACGATCTTCCGCGCGGCCGCTTTGAGGCGGCCGCGTGGGGTTATCTTAGTGCTTGGCCAGAGCCAGCGAAGCATCCTGTTCGGAATGGGTGTGCGGATCTCCCTTCGGGATGCCGTTGAACAGCAGGTTCAGCCCGACCGAGGTCACGCAGGCGAGCAGGATGCTGCTGTGCAGGATCGGCTGGATCGCGGCGGGCAGCTTGGCGAACAAGGCGGGCGCAAAGGTCGGCAGCAGCGAAACCGCGAGCGTGGCCGAGACGATATAGACATTGCGCCGGCTGGTTTCGAAATCGACGCGCGACAGCGTCTTCACGCCGGTCGAAGTCACCACGCCGAACATGAACAGCGCCGCGCCGCCGAGCGCGGGCAACGGCACTGAAGCAACGATGGTCGCGAGCTTCGGCAGCAACCCCAGCAGGCACAGGATCACGCCGGCGGCCACCGCCACCCAGCGGCTCTTCACGCCGGTCACGACGAGCAGGCCGATGTTCTGGCTGTAGATCGTATATGGGAAGCCGTTGAAAATCCCGCCGATGATGCTCGCGAGGCCGTTCGCGCGCAGCCCGCTCGTCATGTCGGCCGAGGTAAGCTTCTTGTCGACCACGTCGCCGGTCGCGATGAAGAGCCCCATCGACTCGATCATGACGATCACCATCACCACGACGATGGTGCCCACCGCGATCGGATCGAAGATTGGCATGCCGAAATAAAACGGCTGGATCATGTCGACCAGCGGCGCTTCGGCCACGCCGTGGAAATTGACCATGCCGAACGGGATCGCGACGAGCATGCCAACCGCGAGCGCCAGCAGCACCGAAACATTCGACCAGAAGCCCTTGAGCCAGCGGTTGATGGCGAGAATCATCACGAACACGAATGCGGCGAGCGCGAGATTTTGCGGCGCGCCGAAGTCGGGCGAGCCCTTGCCGCCGCCGATCCAGTTCACGCCCACCGGGAACAGCGAGAGCCCCACGACCATCACGATCGAGCCGCCCACGATGGGCGGAAAGAACTTCACGAGTCTGCCGAATACCGGCGAGAGCAGCATCGTGATCACGCCGCCCGCCATCACCGCGCCGATCACGGCGGTCAGCCCGAGACCGGGCGCGGTTGCGATCACGAGAATCGGCGGCACGGCGCTGAACGCAACGCCCTGCATGACCGGCATGCGTACGCCAAAACGCCAGATGCCGCCAGATTGCAGGATGGTTGCGATCCCGCAGGTGAACAGGTCCGCATTGATGAGCACCGCGATCGATTCCTTCGGCAGCTTGAGCGCGCTCGCGATGATCATCGGCACCGCTACCGCGCCGATATACATCACGAGGACGTGCTGGAGGCCAAGCATCACGAGCAGCGGCGGTTTGGGCACGCTGTCGACGGGAGCGATTTCGCGTCGTACCGAATCGAGTTCTGCGGACATCGGGGTGTCTCCTTGCGGTGTAATTAGGTAAAGCAGTTTCTAAGCGGATTCAGGCCAATTCACGCGAGCACGAATGGTGTCGCGCGCAACCGTTGCCCGGTCGCCGCGAAGATCGCATTGCCGATGGCCGGCACGACTGGCGGATTCGAGAGCTCGCCAATGCCGCCCGGCTTGCGGTCGGTTGGCGGCATCAGCTCGATCTGCACGAGCGGGGCTTCGTGGATGCGCAGCACCGGATAGTCGTGGAAATTGCTCTCGCGGACTTGGCCGTTCTCGATGTGCACCGCGTTCATGAGCGCGGTGCTCACGCCCCAGTGAATGCCGCCCGCGAGTTGCTGATGCACCGAGCCTGGATCAACGGCGATGCCGCAATCGACCACGCAGGTGACCTTGCGCACAGCGATCGCGTTGTCCTTCACGGCGACTTCCGCGACGATGGCGATGAAGCTCTCGTAGCCGTTGTAGATCGCGACGCCCATGCCGCGCCGCGTGCCGTCCGCGTCGTGAATCGCGCGGGGCGTCCATTGCGCGAGCGTCGCCGCGCGTTCGAGCACCGCGCGCAACTCGGGCCGGCTCGCGAGCATCGTGCTGCGATACGCGATGGGGTCCTGATTCACCGCGTGCGCGGTTTCGTCGACCGCGCTTTCGATCGCGAACACATTGGGCACGAAGCTGACCGCGCGCCACCACCAGATCGGGAAACCGGGTTCGTGGCGCACCCATGCGAGATCGAGCGCCGGCATGTCGTAGTGGAAGTCCGCGCGCATGCTTTCGGTGCAGCTTGGATCGACGGGGAATTTCGCCAGAAAACCGGGATCGTCGGGCTCCTTGATCGACGGCACGACCGCGCGAAGGCTGAAGCCCGTGACGTGGCCGTTCGCGTCGAGCGCGACGCGCGCCTTGTGCACGCTCGCACTCTGATAGAACGTGCCGCGAATATCGTCCTCGCGGCTGTACAGCAGCTTGACGGGCTTGCCAACGCGCTTCGAGATTGCGGTGACTTCTAGCACCTGATGCAGGCCCTCACGCGCGCCGAAGCTGCCGCCGGCTTCGGTCAGATGGAGGCGGACCTTGTCGCGCGGCACGCCCGCAATCGTCTCGGCCGCCTGCGCGCAGCGCGACGGCACCTGCAGGCCGCCCCAGTACTCGACGGTATCGGGCTTCACCCACGCGACGATGCTGAGCGGCTCCATCTGCGCGTGCGCCTTGTACGGCATCGTGTACACCGCCTCGACCACGCGCGCGGCTTGCGCGAACGCGGCCTTTGCATCGCCTTTGCCGTTCGATTGCTTGCCGGGATCGTCGACGTGTTCGGTCATTTCGCGAATCGCGCCTTCCGAACTGAAGTTCGCGAGATCGCTGTTTTCCCACTCGACTTTCAGCACTTTGCGCGCGCGCTGCGCGCTCCAGAACTGATCGGCGACGATCGCGACGCCCGGCTGGCACGCGCCGTTCGCGACGCGCGAGGGCGCATGATCGGGCCGGAAATGCGCGATCACCTCGGGAATGTCGAGCGCGAAAACGTCGCGCACGCCGGGCAGCGCTTTTACCTCGGCGGCGTTGAATGACTTCACCTTCGCGTTGACGACGGGCGAGTGAACGACGATCGCAGTGAACATTCCGGGCAATTGCAGATCGATCGCATATTGCGCCTGACCCGTGAGCTTTTCGACCACGCGATAGCTGCGGCGCGGCTTGCCGATCAGCACGAACTGGTCGGGGCGCTTGAGCGTGACCTGTTGCGGCACGGGCTGCGAGGCGGCGGCGGTGGCGAGCTCGCCGTAATTGAAGCGGCGGCCGCTCGCCGGATGAATCACTTCGCTGTTCGCGGTCTGACACGTTGACGCATCGACGGACCAGCGTTGCGCGGCTTGCGCGACCAGCATCGCGCGCGCCGTTGCGCCGGCGCGCCTGAGCGGCTCCCATTGCCACGCCACGCTGGTGCTGCCGCCGGTGGCGTGCATGCCCCACAGCTTCTGGATATAGACCGCCGCGAGCGGATCGTCGGGCTGGATGATCCGTACGCGAGACCAGTCGGCGTCGAGTTCATCGGCGAGCAGCATGCCGAGTGCGTTTTTCACGCCGGTGCCGCTGTCGAATTTGTGGCACACCAAAAAGATCTGGTTATCCGGTGCAATGCGCACCCATGCGTTCGGCGCGAAGCGGCCCGCCGTGCTGTCGACGGCCGGCGTTGCCTGCGCGACTTGAATGCCCGCGCCGCCGATTTCGAGCAGCAGGCCGCCTGCAAGCGCGGCGCCCGTTTGCAGAAAGCGGCGGCGGCTGCCCGAAGCGGGCGCGGTCTGGAGGCCGTTGTGATGGTCGTAGCGTTTCATGCAGCCGCCTTGTCGCGCAGCGCGACAGCCGCGCGATGGATCGCGCGGCGGATGCGGTCGTAGGTGCCGCAGCGGCAGATATTGCCGGCCATCGCGGTGTCGATATCGCTGTCGCCCGGATTGTGGTTCGTCGCGAGCAGCGCAGCCGCCGACATGATTTGCCCGGACTGGCAGTAGCCGCATTGCGGCACGTCCTCGTCGCGCCACGCTGCCTGCACGGCATGCAATGCATCCGGCGTGCCGAGCCCTTCGATGGTTTTGATCCGCTTGCCGGCGACTGCGCCGAGCGGCAATTGGCACGAGCGCACCGCCGCGCCATCGAGATGCACTGTGCACGCGCCGCACAGTCCCATCCCACAGCCGAATTTCGTGCCGGTCAGGTGCAGCGTATCGCGCAGCACCCACAGCAGCGGTGTATCGGGCGGCGCGTCGACCACATGGTCGGCGCCGTTCACGTTCAACTTCGTCATGTCGTCTCCCGATTGGCGTATCGATTAATCGATTCGTGGATGCGTTGGCCGCGGCATATTTCCGTCATGTGGGTAAAGCCTATGTGCACAAAATCGATATGTGAAATACGATTTTGGAATCCATTCGATACGAGGTTCATATGGATTTGAGGCAGTTGCGTTATTTCATTGCAGTCGCGGAGGAGGGGAATTTCAGCCGTGCGGCCGAACGCCTGCACATTTCGCAGCCGCCGCTGAGCCAGCAGATCATGGCGCTGGAAGATTCGCTGCACGTGACTTTGTTTGTGCGCGGCCGCCACGGCGCGCGGCTCACGCGCGCTGGCGAGGCGCTGCTCGTGCGTGCGCGCAGCATCGTGAGCGATTGCGATTCGGTCGAGAAACTCGTGCGCCGCGTGGCGGACGGGCTCGAAGGCTATATCCGCATCGGCATCATTAATTCGGTGATGTACGGTCCGCTGCCGCGCACGATGCACTTGTTCCAGAAGCACAATCCCGAGGTCGAGTGGACCTTGCATGAATTACTGCCCGAGCAGCAGCAGGACGCGCTGGTCGCCGGCAAGATCGACGTGGGCTTCGCGTGCAGCGCGGCGACGCGCAGCGAGCTGCGCTCGATCCGCGTATACCCGCAGCCGCTGCGCGTCGCGCTGCCCAGCGAGCATCCGCTCGCGAAGCGCCGCCGCATTGCGCTCAAGGCGCTCGCCAGCGATGCGTTCGTGCTGCTCAACACGCAAAGCCCGATCATTCGCGACGTGCTCGCGGCCTGCGTGCGCGACGGTTTCCAGCCGCGCGTGCTGCACGAGTCGATCGATCCCGAGACGGTGCTGAGCCTCGTGGGCGCGGGTGTGGGCGTGAGCATCCTGCCCGAGTCGCTGTCGACCACGCCGCGCGAGAACGTCGTGTTCGTGCGGCTGGACGAGCGCGGCGTCAACGCCGACCTTTACGCCTCGGTGCGCCGCGACGACACGCTGCCGGCGCTGGAGCGCTTTCTGGCGCTTCTGGAAGAGGTGACGCTGGAGTGGCGGCGCGAAATCGGCGCAAAAAATTCGGATGCCGAATGAATTAGCCGTGGAAATGAGGCCGCGGCCGGAGCATGTTTATCCGGTCCGGACAAGTGGCGGCAATAGATTCGCAATCGAAATACCGGAAATTTGATCACGCCCTTGACAAAGCCCATTCGCGGGCGGCATGATCTGGCCGTGGGTAGAAGCGGTCGATTGAACAAGCAGCGGTGCAATACCGCGATCGTTCAACTGGAGATTGCTCACTGACGGAGTTTCTGTCGGTGGCGCCAATTTTCCAACCATTGCCGCTCTCACAGTGCTCCCGAAATCGAGGCAGTTCACCCGGCGCCGCACACGCGCCGTGAGCTGCTGCGTTCCACCTCAAGCACTGCGAGGAGAGCCCGCATGATTATCGACACAAGCTGCTATCCGACGAATCTCGTCGATCTCGCCTGGCGGCACGACGGCGACCCGTTCACCGGCGAACGCCTGATCGAAATGATGGACGGTCCGTTTCTGATCAACGGCAAGCCGCGCCGCATCGACAAGGCGTTCATCCAGCCGCCGCAAGGCAACACCATCTACACGTACACCGACGGCGTAAAGACCGGCACCGAATCGATCGACGCCTATATGGCCTACACGGTCGAAATGGTGAAGAAGTATCCGGAGCGCTTTATCGGCTGCTTCGTCTATAACCCGCGCTGCGGCGTCGAAAACGGCGTGAACGCCATCGACTACTACGTGCGCAAGCTCGGCTTCAAGATGGTGCAGTTCCAGGCCAACATGCATGCGTACCGTCCGGACCGCGCGCTCGACTGGCTGCGCCCGGCGCTCGCCAAATGCGCGGAGCTCGGCGTGCTCGTAAAGCTGCACACCGGCGACGGCCCGTACAGCATCCCCACCGAATGGGTGCCGATGATCAAGGAGTTCCCGACCGTGAACTTCATCATGGCGCACTTCGGCGTGCAGACGGGCGGCGTCTACTGCTTCGAGCCGTTCCAGCTCGCGATGGATCTGCCCAACGTGTATTGCGAATCGGGCTGGTGCCTGCAGTCGCGCATTGTCGAATTCGCGAAGGTGCTGCCCAAGCACAAGATCCTGTTCGGCTCCGACACGCCGCCGAACGAACCCGGCATGTGGCTGCGTCTGCTCGAAGTGCTTTGCTTCGATCCGCCGCAAGGCCTCAATCTCGACGAAGACACGCTCGAAGACTATCTCGGCAACAACACCGCACGCATGATCGGCCTCGAGCCGACGCCGGTGCCGAAGACCGTCGAAGAAGCCAGGGCGCTGCTCGCAGCATGAGCGCGCCACGTCACACGAACCGGAGACAAGCATGATCATCGATACCCATCTGCACCCGACCAATCTCGTCGACGAAGCGTGGCGCCACACCGGCACGCCGTTCACGGGCGAGCGTCTGCTCGAGATGATGGACGGCCCGTACATCATCAACGGCAAGCCGCGCCGTATCGACATGGGCTTCATTCAGCCGCCGCCGGGCAACACCGGCTATCGCGACGGCAACCGCCGCGGCCGCGAAGGCATTCGCGACTACATGTCGTATATCGCCGAGCTGTGCCAGAAATACCCGGACCGCTTTATCGGCAACTTCACGTTCAACCCGCGCTGGGGCCCGGAAGAGGGTGCGCAGGAGCTCGAATTCCACATCAAGGAATACGGCTTCAAGATGGTGAAGCTGCACGCCAACATGCACGGCTACCGTCCCGACCGCGCGCTCGACTGGCTGCGCCCCGCGATGAAGGTGTGCGCGAAGTACAACACCGTCGTGCTGATCCACACGGGCGATGGCCCGTACACGATTCCGACGATGTTCTACCCGATCATCCGCGAGTTCCCGATGGTGAACTTCATCATCGGTCACTTCGGCATCCAGACCGGCGGCAACTATTCGTTCGAAGCGTTCTGGATGGCGATGGACACGCCCAACGTGGTATGTGAATCGGGCTGGTGCTTCCAGTCGCGCATCGTCGAGTTCGCACGTGAACTGCCGCGCAACAAGATCGTGTTCGGCACCGACTCGCCGCCGAACGAGCCGGGCATGTGGCTGCGCGAGCTCGAAATGCTGTGCGGACCCGCGCCGCAGGGCATGGATCTCGACGAGGACGGTCTCGAAGACTACATGGGCAACAACATCGCGCGCCTGTGCGGCATCAAGACCTCGCCGCCGCCGCGCAATCTCGAGGAAGCGAAGCTGCGCTTGACCGACAGCTACGCAGCGCTCGACAACGTCCCCGCCTGATAGGGACCATGCGGTGGGCCGCTCGCGCTTCGGTGCTTGCACCGTTGCGCGCGGCGGCCCGCGATAGCAGCTGAGCGCAATGGCGCGGCGCCGTGCAGCAAGTGCGGCCCGCGCCGTTGAAAGGCTGATGACAAGGAACCACCATGACATCGACCCGTTCGTCCGCTCTCGATCGCGCAGACGCTAATCCGCAGGACTTTCGCCATTTTCTCGCCGGCTATCGCGCCGCGCATCCCGACGACGTGCTGACGATCAGTGAACGCGTGAGCGCCGATCAGGACGCCACCGCGCTCGTCTGGCAGCTCGCCGCGCAGAACCGCCATCCGCTGCTCGCTTTCGAGCAGGTCGACGGCTTGCAGACGCCGCTCGTCACCAATGTGTTTGCGTCTAGAAAGCGCATCGCGTGGATGCTCGATACGAACGTCCAGAATCTGCACAACGAATTCCAGGCACGCAGCCGGCGCATGGTCGCGCCACGCGTCGTGTCCGATGGTCCGGTGCTCGAATCGGTCGAGACCGAGCGCATTGACCTCACTACGATCCCGACGCTGCGCCATTTCGAAACCGATCGCGGCCCCTACATCACCAACGCGATCCTGATCGCCAACGATCCCGAGACCGGCATCGGCAATGCGAGTTATCACCGCTCGATGCTGCATTCGCGCGACGAAATTGCCACCAGCCTGCATTCGCGGGGCCATCTGTGGCGCATGGTGCAGCGCGCGCAGGCGCTCGGCAAGCCGCTGCCGGTCGCGATGGTGATTGGCGCGCATCCGCTTTTCATGCTGTCCGGCGCCGCGCGGCTGCCGTATGGCGTGGACGAGCGCCACATCGCGGGCGGACTGCTCGGCGCGCCGCTCGACGTCGTGAAGACGCCGCGTTACGGCATCGAAGTGCCGGCCTATGCGGAGTTCGTGCTCGAAGGCGTGATCGACCCGCGCGCGCGCGCCGACGAAGGGCCGTTCGGCGAGTTCACCGGTTATTCATCGGATCGGTCTACTAACAATCTGTTCAAAGTGGAAAGCGTGCTGCGCCGGCGCGACCCGATCCTGATCGACGTGACCGGCGGCAACTCGGCCGAGCACCTGAATCTCGGCCGCATTCCGCGCGAGTCGGAGATGGTCGAAAAGCTCAAGGAGCGCTTCCCCAGCGTGACGGCCGTTCACTATCCGTCCTCGGGTACGCACTTTCACGCCTATGTCGCGTTAAAGCAGTCGCGGCCCGGCGAGGCGCGCCAGGTGATGCTCGGGCTGCTCGGCTGGGACCCGTATTTGAAGAACGTGGTGGCGGTCGATGCGGACGTCGACATCTCGCGCGACGAAGAAGTGCTGTGGGCGATCGCGACGCATCTGCAACCGCATCTCGACGTGGTGATCGTCGACGGGCTGCCGGGCAGCGCGCTCGATCCGTCCGCCTCGGGCGTGGGCACGACTTCGCGCATGGGGCTCGACGCCACGCGCGGCCCGCACTTCGACGGCGTGCGCGCACAGATTGGCGCCGACGCAATGACGCGCGCCGCGCAACTGCTCGCCGGGCTCGCGCCGCGGAATCTGCGGAGCGCATCATGAAGCGCCTGATCGTCGCGATCACGGGCGCGAGCGGCGCGGTGTACGGCGTGCGGCTGCTTCAGCAACTCGCGCGCGTCGACCACTGCGAAACGCATCTCGTGATGTCGCCTTCGGGGCTGCTGACGGCGGGCCACGAACTCGGCATGGGGCGGCGCGACGTCGAAGCGCTCGCCGATGTCGTGCACAACCCGCGCGACATCGGTGCGACGCTCGCGAGCGGTTCGTTCCGCTGTGACGGCATGGCGGTCGCGCCGTGCTCGATGCGCACGCTCGCGGCCATCGCGACCGGTCTCGCCGACAACCTGATCACGCGCGCCGCCGACGTGATGCTCAAGGAGCGCCGCAAGCTCGTGCTGCTCGCGCGCGAAACGCCGCTCAACCTCGTGCATCTGCGCAACATGACGAGCGTGACCGAAGCAGGCGCGATTGTGTTGCCGCCGGTGCCCGCGTTTTACAACCATCCGCGCACGGTCGACGACATCGTCGACCACACGGTCGGGCGCGTGCTCGACCTGTTCGATATCGACCACGAAGGCCTCGTCGGCCGTTGGCAAGGGCTGCGCGCCGACGCAGCCGCAATCTGATTTTTCCGGACCCGTAGAAGGAGACAACACAATGAGCCAGCTCAACACGCAAACCCAGCCTCAGTCGGTGCAGCCGGTGCCGGTCACGATCCTCACGGGCTTTCTCGGCTCGGGCAAGACCACGCTGCTGAACTACATCCTGACCGAGCGCCACGGCTACCGGATCGCCGTGATCGAGAACGAGTTCGGCGAAGTCGACGTCGATTCGGAACTCGTGATGACCTCCGACGAGGAAATCTTCCAGGTCACGAACGGCTGCATCTGCTGCACGGTCGACGTGCGCACGGACCTCGTGAAGATCCTGCAGAAGCTGCTCGAGCGCCCGGAGAAGTTCGATCACATTCTGGTCGAGACGAGCGGTCTCGCGGACCCCACGCCGGTGGCCGCTACCTTTTTCATGGATCACGAGGTGGCGCGCCAGGTCGCGCTCGATGGCGTCGTCACGCTGGTCGACGCGCTGCACATCGAGAGCCATCTCGATGATCCGAAGCTGACCGGCTTCGACAATCAGGCCGTCGACCAGATCGTCGCTGCGGACCGCATCATCATGAACAAGACCGATCTGGTGAGCGACGACGCGCTTACCCGGCTCGAAGCGCGGCTGCATCATTTGAACGAAGGCGCGCAGATCCTGCGCTCGAACTACGCGCAAGTCGATCTGACGAAGATTCTCGGTATCGGCGGCTTCACGCCGGGATGCACGAGCCTCGACGATCAGGACCACGAACATGATCACGAAGGCCATGCGCACGACCACGATCATGACCACGTTTGCGATTCGAGCTGCGATCACGCCCATGATCATCACGACGCAGATCACGATCACGGTCATCGGCACGATCCGTCGGTGAACTCGGTGTCGCTCGTGTTCGACCGGCCGTTCGATCGCGAGCGGCTCGAATCGGGCTTGCGCGCGCTGCTCGCCGTCCAGGGCGACGACATGTTCCGTATGAAAGGCATCTTCGAGATCGCCGACGATTCGCGCCGCCACGTCGTGCAGGCCGTGCACCGTCAACTCGACTTGCATGCGGCCGAGCCGTGGGCTAACGAGGCGCGCGAAAGCAAGATCGTGTTCATCGGCCGCAACCTCGATCGTCAGCGGCTGCGCGTGATGGTCGATCTGTGCACATGGCGCGAGCCCATTTGCGTGCCGGCCTGATCTCATCACCTTTAATTGACTGGCGTCGGGCGCTGTTGAATTTCGCCCGATGCCGCGGAGCATTGATCCAATGACAAAACGAATTCATCTCGGCATGTTGACACCGTCGTCGAACACGGTGCTCGAACCGCTTACCAGCGCCATGGTCGCCGGACTACCCGGCGTCAGCGCGCATTTTTCGCGCTTTCCGGTGACGGAGATTTCGCTCGGCGCGCGCGCGACCGGCCAGTTCGAGTTCGACAAGATCGTCGACGCGGCGCGTCTGCTCGCCGATGCGCGCGTCGACGTGATCGCCTGGAGCGGCACCTCGGCGGGCTGGCTCGGCTTCGACGGCGACCGCGAATTGTGCCGGCGCATCACCGAGGCCACCGGCGTGCCGGCGACCACCTCGGTGCTCGCGCTCAACGAGATTCTCGAGCGCACCGGCGCGCGCCGCTTCGGCCTTGCCACGCCGTATCTCGACGACGTGCAGCGCAAGATCGTCGATAACTACGCGCGGCACGACTTCGAGTGCGTGGCCGAGCAGCATCTCGGGTTGCAGGTGAACTACAGTTTCGCCGAAGTGACCGACGAGCAGATCCGCACGGCGGTGCGGGAGGTCGCGCGCGCGAAGCCGCAAGCCATCACGACGTTCTGCACGAACCTGCGCGCTGCGCCGCTGGTTGAAGCGCTGGAGGCCGAGACCGGCATTCCCATCTACGACACGGTGGCGACGGCGGTATGGAAGTCGCTGCGGATGGTGGGCGTGGACACGCGCGAGGTGCGCGGTTGGGGCCGGCTGTTCCAGGACGTGGTTTGAGTTTTCACCGCGTTTTGGTGCAACTATTTATGCAACTTTGCGCACAACGCCCGGCATGCCGGGCATTGCTGCGTTGATAGCGGTTCATTCCCGCGAAGCCGTCGATTGCCCGGCAAGGCGCGATTTCCCCGCGCTTTGCGCGCCGATCCACACGAGCAGGGCGGTGCCCGCAAGCGCGCCGCCCGCCGCGCAGACGCCAAGCCAGCCCTCGGCCGCATACGCGGCGCCCGCTGCGCTCGAACCCACCGCGCCGCCCAGGAAGTAGCTCGCCAGATACGCGGTCATGATGCGGCTGCGCGCGTCGGCATCGATTTCGAAAATCACGCTCTGGTTCGCGATATGCAGCCCCTGCACGCCCACGTCGAGCAAAAGCGTGCCGGCGATGAGCAGCGGCAGCGAAGCGCCGCCGCCCGCGAGCAGCGCGAACGAGATCAGCAGCGTCGCGGCGAACGCGCCGGTTGCCTTATTCTCGTGGCCGAGGTCGATGAGCCTGCCGGCCGGATGCGCGGCAAGCGCGCCAATCACGCCGACGATGCCGAACAGCCCGATCTGCGCATCGTCGTATCCATAGGGCGCGTGGCTCAGCACGAAGGTGAGCCCGGTCCACACCACGCTGAAGCACGCGAATGCGAGCGCACCATAAATCGAGCGCAGCACGAGCAGCGGCTCGCGGCGCATCAGATGCGCAAGCGACGCGAGCAGGCGCGCGTAGCGCACGGGCGTAATGGACGTAGCGGACGTAGCGGACGTAACCGCCTGCGTGTTTCTGGGCAGCATGATGGCGAGCACCACGGCGATGGCGATGCTCGCCGCCACCGAAATCGCAAAGATCGCGCGCCAGCCCGCCCAGTACGCGACGTAGCCCGCCACGATGCGCGCGAGCAGCACGCCGAGCAGCAGCCCGCTCATCACCACGCCGACTGCGCGCCCGCGCGAGGCCGGGTCGGCGAGCGACGCCGCCATCGGGATCAGGATCTGCGTGGAGCACGACGTGAAGCCAACCAGCACGCATCCGGCGGCGAAAGTCGCATAGTTCGGGCTGCAAACGATCAGGCCGAGCGCGGCGATGTTCGCAGCGAGCAGCCGCAGCACGAGCGCGCGGCGGTCGACCACGTCGCCGAGCGGGACGATCAGCACGAAGCCGGCGGCGTAGCCGAGCTGCGTGAGCGTGACCAGATAGCCGAGATCGGCGACCGGGCGGCCGAACGCGGCTGCGATCGTCGCGAGCAGCGGCTGAGCGTAATAAACGTTGGCGACGATCACGCCGCAGGCGATGGCGAACAGCGCCGCCATCCCACGCGTGAGGCCGGAATTATTTTTCATCGAGTTCACCCTGCGAAACACGACCGCCCCGGCGCATTGCCGGGGCGGCGCGCGCATCGTGCGGCTCACCCGATAGTAGGGAATCGGTTTCGATATGTTAAATATGGATTTAATAGATTATCCATATGTAAAACGTATGGATTGCCCGTGCTCCGGCGCCGACGCGTCCGCCGACGAGGAACGGAATATGCTCGTCCTTGTGCAGGGTTACAGAGGAGAAGAGGGGCGCATGACAAGCCAATACACGAATCCGCCGCGCGGGCTGGGCTTGCGGCTCGCGACGGTCTGCGTGGCTGCGGCGATGGCGTTCGCGGCGCCGGGCGTGCGCGCGCAGACCCAGGCCTATACGAGCGAGCCCGTCGATTTGTTTGCTGGCCCCTCCGACGCCTACCCGGTAGTGAGCGAGCTCGGCCCCAACGTGCCGGTCACCGTGATGGGCTGCGTGAGCGACTACTCGTGGTGCGACGTCGCGCTGCCCGGACTGCGTGGCTGGGTCTATGCGGAATATCTCAGCTATCCGTATCAAGGCGCTTACGTGCCGCTAACCGGCTATGGCGCGGCCATCGGCTTGCCTATCGTCACGTTTTCCGTGGGGGCGTACTGGGGCAGCTTTTATCGCGACCGGCCCTGGTATGGCGACCGCGATCGCTGGACGCATGCGCCGCCACCGGTGCGTGGGCGTCCGCCGGAGCCGCAGCGGTTTCACGGCGGGCCGCCGGGCGGCGAAGGGCGGCCGCCGCCACCGCCGCCGCCGGGAGGCGCTCGTCCGCCGGTGAATGGCGCTCCGCCGCCGCGCGCGGGGCGTCCGCCTGAACCGGCGCGTATGCCCCCCGGCAACGAAGCGCCGTCCGTTCATGGCCGGCCGCCCGAGAGCGGCGGCCCGCCCGTCGCAGCGCCGCGTCCGCCGGGTGAAATGCAGCGCCCGCCTGTGGAGGGTGCGCGACCGCCGGGTGAAATGCAGCGTCCGCCTGTGGAGGGTGCGCGGCCGCCTGTCGAGTCGCCGCGCCCGCCCGCGCAGGCGGTCAATCCATCGCGCCCGCCCATGCCGCAACCGAATATGGGCCGTCCGCCCGCGCCGGCACCAGCGCAGGGGCCGGGGCCAGGACCGGCGCCCGCGTTCACTCATGCGCCCGGCCAGCCGCCTGGCGGTGCGCGCCCGCCGGAGCCGCCGGCCGAGCGCGGCCGTCCCGAGGCGCCGCAACAAGGCGCTCATCCGTCCAATCAGGGCGCTGGCAGGGGCGACCAGCGGCAGCAGTACTGACCGCTTCCGTATGAGCAAGCGAGGGCGCCTCCAATGGGCGCCCTTATCTCGTTACATTCGACTAATTGGTTTGGATTCCATATAAATGGCGGTCGGCATGCCAGTTGTTGACACTGCGCAACGATAAGTCGCGGCCGAAATAGCGCACTTGAACTGACCGATAGCCGTTTCCCGCCGATTTAACAATCCCTGACAGTAGCTTTGCGAGCTTCCCGCCACAATAGCTTGTAGTGGCGCGTCCTGGTATGGACCGCGCCGGTAACGGCGTGCGGCTCACGCACGCGAGGACTGGAAATTCGGCTACGGGGGCTGGCGCGGTCGGGACATGGCGACGCGCCGGCAGTGAGGAAATCAGAGCGGACCCGAGTTCGCCGGATAACGCTGGAAAACAGCGCCTGGAAGTACCAGGAGTGGCGATGGCAGCGGGAAACGCCATGGTGTGATCGGCTGCGGTCTTGGGCGGGTGTCGGGCGGTGATGCCCGCTTGTGCGTGACGCGCCGGTCCGGCGGCGCTTGCGCCGGCGGTCCGAGTCCGGGGGGGAAGGACGCCGGAGACCTCGCAGTGCGCGGCCCGAGGCTGTCGCCACTCGTTTTTCATTTACGAAGTCCCGCGTTCACGCGTGCGCCGTTTGCGTCGCGCGCAGGGCCGATCCGGCGGGTCCGGAGCCTGTCTGCTACTCGAGGGGTTTCATGTTTTTTCGTTCCGGCAGCATGCGGTTCCTGCCGGGTTCGCGGGTCAACGGTTCGGGCCGCAACCGCGACCTCGATCGCATCGAACTCGATCTCGCCCGCGACCGGCACGCGGGCGATGCGGACGAGACGAACGCGGTCGGCGAGGTCGGCCGTAAAGGATGAGCGGCGCGAGGTGGGCCGGGCGGGGGCGCAAGGCCGCGCGGCGTTCAATCGGGGGCGTTTTCGTCTACCATGAGCGAAAACTGGTTCCCGATCTCTTTCAGGCACACTGCTGCGGGGTGCGCGCCCATTCGTTTCGAGACGCGGCGAGAGTGGCGCCCTGGCTGTGCGGCGCAAGCGGCGCGGCAAGGGGTTGGGGATGACGGCCGGGCCTCGCCGGGCCGGCCTATCCCGGGAACATGAATAACGACACTGGGTGCAGGACATTATGAGAATCGCAGTACTCGACGACGATCCGGCACAGACCGATTTCGTCTGCCAGACGCTGAGCGCGGCTGGCCACGTCTGCCACGCGTTCGCCAAGGGAGGCGAACTCGTCAAGCAGCTCCGGCGGCAAACCTTCGACTTGCTCGTGCTCGACTGGAACGTGCCCGATATGGCCGGCGACGAGGTTCTGCACTGGGTCCGCCAAAGCCTGTCCACGCGCTTGCCCGTGCTGTTCATGACGAGCCGCAGCCGCGAAGTCGACATCGCGCTGATGCTCAACAGCGGCGCCGACGACTACGTGGTCAAGCCGGTCTCCGCGCCGGTCCTGCTCGCGCGCGTGGCGTCGCTGCTGCGCCGCGCGTATCAGCTGCATGCGCCAACGCAGAAAGAAGTCTTTGGCGATTACGAATTCGATCTGAAGTCGCGCCAGGCGTCGGTCAGCGGCAAGCAGGTGGCGCTCACGCAAAAGGAATTCGAGCTTGCGCTGCTGCTGTTCCAGCATCTGAGCCGGCCGCTGTCGCGCGCGCACATTCTCGACGTGATCTGGAAGCAGTCCGACGACATCCCGTCGCGCACCATGGATACGCACGTCTCCATGCTGCGCTCGAAGCTTGGCTTGCGTCCCGAAAACGGCTATCGCCTCACGCCGATCTACGGCTACGGTTACCGGCTCGAGCGCATCGAGGGGGATACGGCGTGAGGGGCGCTTATTCGGCGTTTTTCACTCTTTACTGCGTCATGCCCGGGCGCGTGACGCTGTCCGTCGCACTGTCCGGACCCGCTCCTGCCGGTTCTGCCGCTCTTGCCGATCCGGCAGCCGTCCCGCGCAGCACCCGTCGCGCACCCGCGCGTTCGCCGCTGGCCCGCGCGGCGGCTTGTGCGCTGGCGTTGGGACTGCTGCCCGCCGCAGGCCGCGCCGAAGCCCGCAAGCCGAACCCGCAGGCGATGGAGATGGCGGTCTACGTCACGCAGCCCGGCGATTCGCTTTACGACATCGCCACGCGCTATCTGCGTAATCCTGCCGACTGGACCAGGGTCGCGCGCCTGAACCGAGTGAGCGCGCCGCGCCGCCTGCAGCCGGGCACCTCGCTGCGCTTGCCGGTCGCGCTGCTGCGCCAGGATCATCTGACTGCCCGCGTGATCGCCACTTCCGGGCCGGCGAGCCATGCGTTCGGCAAGGAGCCGATGCTGCCGCTCGTCGTCGGCGGCACGCTCGTCGAAGGCGACCGCGTGCAGACCGGCGAGAACGGTTTCGCCACGCTCGAACTCGCCGACGGTTCGCATATCGTCATCCCTCCGGGCGCCTCGCTCGATCTCGCCACGCTGCGCCAGACCGCGCTCACCGGCTCGACCGATCGCGTGGTCAACCTCCATCGCGGCCAGGTGAACACCGAGGTCACCAAGGCCACCCGCAAGGACGACCGCTTCCAGATCCGCTCGCCTTCGGTGGTGGCGGGCGTGCGCGGCACGAGCTTTCGCGTGAATTACGACGGCGACAAAGGCTCGACGGCGGTCGAAGTGATCGAAGGGGCGGTGGGCGTGGACGCGGCGTCGCGCGCCCCGGCCGCGTCGGTCGCGCCCGCGCCGGGCACGCCGCTGGCCGCTTCCACGCAGCTCGTCGTGGCGCGCCACGGCAGCCTCACGCTCGCGGGCGGCGCGGTGGGCGCACCCGTCGCGCTGCTCGACGCGCCCGATCTGCGCAATCCCGGGAAGGTCCAGGACGACGAAACCGTCGCGTTCGATCTCGCGCCCATTACCGGGGCGCACCGCTATCACGTGCAGATCGGCCGCGACGCGGGCCTGCTGGACCTGATTCGCGACACGCGTTCCGATGGGCCGCACGTCGCCATCGGCGCGCTCGACGACGGCACGTACTTCGCGCGTTTTTCCGCCATCGACGAGCACGGTCTGGAAGGCATGCCGTCGACGTATGCGGTCCAGCGCCGGCGCCTCGCGCTGGGCGCCTCGGCTGGGCGCGTCGAAGGCACGCGCGACTACGAGTTCCGCTGGTTCGTCGATCAGCGCAGCGCCGGCAGCACGCGCTTTCGCTTCGTGCTTGCGACCTCGGAGGACCTGCGCGCGCCGCTCGTGGACCGCACCGATATCACGAACGGCGAGGCGGTCGTCACCGACCTGCCCAAGGGCGTCTACTACTGGACCGTGATTGCCGAGCAGTTCGATGGGGGCAAGTACTTCCAGAAGGCCAGCCCGGTACAGTCGTTCCGTCTCGAGTGGTGAGGCGCTCGCGCATGAGCGTGAGCGCACCCCGCCTTTCCCGTCCCGGCCGCCCGGTCGGGCGGCGCTTCCTGTTCGAGTGGATCGGCGTGGCGTGCGCAGGCATCGCCGTCGTGCTGCTGAGCGTGGTGTGGCACTGGACTCTCAGCGCCGATCACCTCGTCTACGACCGCTTTCTCGCAGCCCGCGAGCGGCCCGTTTCCCCCGACATCGTGATCGTCGAGATCGACAACGAGAGCGTTGCCGCGCTGGGGCGCTGGCCCTGGCCGCGCAGCGTGCACGCGCAGCTCGTCGATCGACTTGCAAAGGCGGGCGTAGCCGCCGTGGTCTACGACGTGCTCTTCACCGAGCCATCGCCCGACGACGCGCGCCTGGGCGAGGCGCTGCGCGAGCGTCCCTCGTATCTGCCGGTGCTGCTGTCTCCCGCCAACGAGGCCGACAATGGCCGCCGCGAAGTCGTGAAGCCGGTCGAGCCGCTCGCCCGGGCCGCCGTGGGGCTCGGCCACATCAACCTCGAAGTCGACAACGACGGCATCGTGCGCAGCATCGCGATGTTCGAGGGCGATGCGCGGCAGCGCTGGCCTCAGTTGATGGTGCCGCTCTGGCGCGCCGTGCGCGCCGGCACGCTCGCGCTTCCCGATCACGCGGGCGCGAGCAATGCCGCCACCGCGGCCGCCGACGCCAGGCTCACGCGCCCGGGCGCGCCGGATAGCGAAGCGCGCTTCCTGCTGCCGTTCGGCGCGAATACGCATGCTTACCGCAAGGTGTCGTTCGCACAAGTGCTCGAAGGCCGTGTGCCGCCCGACGTGCTGCGCGGCCGCGTGGCGCTGGTGGGTGTGACCGCATCGGGCTTGTTCGACCGCTTCGCCACGCCGCTCTCGGGCACGCTCGGGCCGGTGCCTGGCGTCTATATCCACGCGCTAACGCTCGACACGCTGCTGTCGGGCACGGCCATCGAACCGGCCTCGCCGATCGCCGTGGTGCTCGCCTCGCTGGTGCCGCTGGCGCTGTTGCTGCACGCATTTCTCGTTCATTCGCCGCTGCGCACGCTGCTGCTGCTGCCGCTGCTGGCGCTGCTCTCGCTGGCCGGCAGCGCCGCGCTGCTCTATTACGCACGCATCTGGCTCGCGCCGGTGCCGGCGATCGTTGCGCTCGCACTCGTTTATCCGCTCTGGAGCTGGCGGCGCCTCGAAATGACGATGGCGTATCTGCGCAAGGAGCTGCGCCAGCTTGCCGACGAACCCTATCTGCTGCCCGAAGCGCCCACGCCGCCGCGCGAATTCGGCGGCGACGTGCTGGCCCAGCAGATGGCGCTGATGGCGCAAGCCGCGCAGCGCCTGCAGGACATGCGCCGCTTCGTCTGGGACAGTCTCGACTCGGTGCCGGAGCCGCTCGTCGTAGCCGACCTGCGCGGCGTGGTGCTGATCGCCAATCACGCGGCGCGCGCCTATTTCACCGACCTGAACGTGGGCGCGGCCGAGGGGCGCGCGATGCCCGAGGTGTTCGGCGATCTCGCGCTCGTGAAGCCCATCGACCCGAACCCCGAGACGCTCGCGTTCGCGCACGCGCACTGGCCCGCGCCGCTCGATCCCGCGCGCGGCGAGTTCGCACAGCTCATGGAGCGGGGCGTGGAAGTGCGCGCGCGCGACGGCAGCGACTACCTGCTGCGCTACGCGCGCTGCACCAATGCGCAGGGGCAGGCGGTGGGCTGGATCGCGGGCCTCGTCGACGTGACCGCGCTGCACGATGCCGAGCGCCAGCGCGAGCACGCGCTGCGCCTCTTGTCGCACGACATGCGCTCGCCTCAGGCGTCGATCGTGGCGCTCGTGGAGACCGAGCGCGAGCGCGGCACGCTGGCAGCCGGGCCGGTGCGCGACGTGATGGACCGCATCGAGCGCTATGCGCGCCGCTCGCTCACGCTCGCCGACGACTTCGTGCAGCTCGCCCGCGCGGAGTCGCAGCAATACGCACTGGAGCCCACCAGCCTGACCGAACTCGCCATCGACGCGAGCGACGAAGTCTGGCCGCAGGCGAGCGCCAAGCACATTCAGATCGAAACCGCGTTTGACGGCGAGCAGATGGGCTGGATCAACGCCGACCGCTCGCTCATGACACGCGCTCTGGTCAATATTCTGAACAACGCGGTGAAATACAGCCCACCCGATACGAGGATTGTCTGTAGTATCGCTGTCGCGGATGGCCAGGCCCCGCGCGTGATCTGCTCGATTCGCGATGAAGGCTACGGCATCCCGCTCGAGGATCAGACCAAGCTGTTCCAGCCGTTCCGGCGCTTTCATGCGGGCCAGCGGCCCGAGGTGAGCGGCGCCGGGCTCGGCATGGCGTTCGTGAAGACGGTGGTGACGCGTCATGGCGGCGAAATCCATGTGGAGAGCGCGCCGGACCAGGGCACGACGGTGACGATGTCGCTGCCCGCGCTCGATAACCCGGCTTGACGGCGTTGTCGCGTGACTGCCCTGGGCACCGCCTGATCGCGCCGAATGCACTCGATGCACCCGTGATGCACCCGTGATGCACCCTGGGCGCCGGAACCGGCTGCCAACGATACCGATGGAGTTCTCCGTGAAAGTCCCGATGACGATCTGCACCTTGTCGATGCTGGGCGCGCTTGCCGGCTGCGCAGGCCCGAGCGCCGATGTGCGGGCAACTGGCGACCTGAGCGCAACCGACCTGGCCACCGCCACGTATCGGCTCGCGCGCACGCCCGCGCAGGCGGAAGCCGACGAGCCGCTGCCTTACGAGGCGCTGCTGCGCGCCGGCCTCGCGCAACGCGGCTTCAAGGAAGGCACGCCCGAGGCGGCGCGCTATATCGTTTCCGCGGCATGGGCCTCGCGGCCCAGCGACGTCAGCGTGGAGACCGGCGGCTCAGGCAATGGGGGCCATTGCGTTGGCGGCTGCGTGCCGTCCGAAGGGCCGTCGTTCCCGTGGTTCGGCAAGCGCTACACGCATACGCTCACGCTGCGTTTTCTCGCGCTGCCGGACGGCCGCGAAGCCTATAAGGTGAGCGCGGTGAAGCGCGACCGCAACGCCGACGCGCAACAGGCGCTGCCGTATCTGGTCGCCGGCGCGCTCGCGCGGCTGCCGTATGCGGGTGCGCCGCAATGGCGCGTGAAGCTAAAGGAGGCCGACCACGCCGCCGCCGGCCAGGCGGGCGCACCGGCCATGCCCGACGTGATCTCCATTAAGCCGCTTGCGCAGTGAGGGAACGCGAGGCTCCGGCTCGCGCACTGGTGTGCGCAATTTTTCCCAGGCCGCGCGCGGGCGCAGCGCACTAAACTGGTTCTCAGGTACCACGGCAAGGGTTGCCGTTGGGGCACAGGACCAGGAGCCAGACATGTTCGATCACGTGGGTCTGCGCGTGCGCGATCTCGCACGCAGCAAGCGGTTTTACGAGGCGGTTTTGACGCCGCTGGGTTGTGGCGTCAGCGTGCAGTACGGCGAAATTACAGGCATCGGCAAACCTGGCATGCCTAAGTTATGGCTCCACACCGTGCCGGCCAGCGACGCCGCTACGGCGCGCGGCGTGCATGTGGCGTTTGCCGCCGCGAGCCGCGCCGAAGTCGACCGCTTTTACGCCGCCGGCATCGCGGCAGGCGGAACGGACAACGGCGCACCGGGCCTGAGGCCCGATTACAGCCCCGACTACTACGGCGCTTTTCTCATCGACCCCGATGGCAATAACGTCGAGGCAGTCACGTTCGGCGCTTGATTGGTGCTTGATGGGCGCTTGATTTGTGCTGAGTCGCGGATGCCGCGCTACGCGGACCCGGTGCGCGCGCTTTCGGCTTGCGGCACGGTTTCGGTCTGCTCGTCCGGCCAGCGGTTTTCATACACGCATTCGCTGAGCGCCCGACGCTCGGCCCACTGCTCGATCTCCAGCATCGGCTTCGGATAGAACTCGGCTACGTGGCCGACGCACAGAATCGCCACGGGCTTGGCGCCGGCGGGCATGTGCAGCAGCGCGCGCACTTCGTCCACGTCGAAGATCGACACCCAGCCCATGCCGAGCCCTTCGGCGCGCGCCGCAAGCCACATGTTCTGGATCGCGCAGGCCACCGAGGCAAGGTCCATCTCCGGCAAGGTGCGGCGGCCGAAGATGTGCGCTTCGCGGCGGTCCATCAGCGCGACCACGAGCAATTCGCCGCATTCGCGCATGCCTTCCACCTTGAGCTTCATGAACTCGTCGCGGCGTTTGCCGAGCGCGTCGGCGGTGGCGAGGCGTTCGCGCTCGACGGTCTCGTGCAACTGCTCGCGCAAGGCCGCGCCGGTGATGCGCACGATGCGCCACGGCTGCATATAGCCTACGCTCGGCGCGTGATGCGCGGCGTCGAGCAGACGCGCGAGCACCGCCGGATCGACGGGGCCGGGCGTGAAGTGCCGCATGTCGCGCCGTTCGTGGATCGCGCGGTAGACCGCCGCGCGTTCGGCTTCGTCAAAGGGCTGTGCCATGAAAAAGTGCGGCCGTGAAGGCCGGTTTGGAGGATGCGCGCTTACCATAGCACACGCATTTCGGCCTTCACGCATGGGCCGCGCCGCACCAGGGGTATAACCGGAGCGCCTGTTTCAGCGCGTGCTGTTGCTCCAGTAGACCACGTCGTCGTGGCGGTCGAACACATAGACTTTCATCGCCATCTGCTCCGCGCTCGTGAGGCTGTCGAGTTCGAGGCCGAGCGTGCATTGCGCGCCGTCTTCCTGTTGCACGTTGCGAATCACCGCGCTGGTTTCGATGGGCGTGTCGAGATCGCCGGAGCGCAGGCTGAAGGCAATACGCAGCCGCTCGCCCACCTGGCCGAGCGCCCATGGCGCGACGAGCGAAAGCCCCAGCGCGCTGATGCCGCGCGCGAGCGCGACACCCTGATAGCCCTCGGCGCCGATGCCGAAGCGCACCGGAAAGCGCGCGTTCACGCGGATCGACTTGCGCTCGCGCAGCAGGCGGATATGGGCGGGCTCCGAGAGCACGAGATAGCCCAGCGGTGCGTGATGGATCGCGTGCAGCGTGCAGACGAAGCGATAGACGGCCTGGCTCGCAATCGCCACGATTTCGACGTTTTCGCCGGGCGTGAGCGCAATCGGGCGGCCATCGGCGTAGGGCAGCGTCGCGAAGATCGACTCGTTCGGCGCAAAGCCGATCAGCTTGCACGGGTGCATCGGCGCGCCGCTGGCGCCTTGTTGCGGACGCAGGCCCATCGACGCGCCAATCGATAGATGCAGGTCGCGCACGGTCAGCGCGACTTCCGGCTCTTGCGGTTTCGCGTGCGCGAATGTGTCCTCGGCCTCGGGCGCTGCATGGTCGCCGCGCCGCGGCGCGAAGTGGCGGAACAGGAAATCGCGCTCCATCTCGCCCACGAGCGTCGCGCCGCGTTCGAGCAGCAGCGTGCCGTCGTGGTCCACGATCGGCCATTCGAGCGGCTGGCCGGCCGGGAGGTCGGCGGGCGTGAGCGAGGCGGCGCCGGGGGCGGTTTCGAGTGTGTCGGTCATCGGCGCGCCTGAGGAGTGTGAAGTGACGGGATCACTGTGTTTACGGCGCGCGCCGCAAAGAATTGAGTTTTGTCTGTCCGCCGCCGGCGAATTTAAAAAAAAGCGGCGCAACGAATGCGCCGCCCATCACTGAAAAAGCCATTGAAAAAGCCATTGAAACTGCAATCGAAACAGCAGGCTGCGATCGCTCTCAGTGCGCTCCCGCGTGCTTGTGATCCGCATGCGCGCGCGGCTGCGTGAGCGCGCTCACGGCGGCGAGCACGATGATATTCACGCCGAGCGCGAGAAAGCCGATGTTGATGTCCTTGAATGTATCGGACGCGAACGGAACCAACTGCGCGACGCTCAGGTGCAGCAGCGTGGTAAGCACAACCACCAGCACGCCCGCGAAAATCCCGCAGAAAGCGCCTTGTTTCGTCACGCGGTTGCGTGCCGAGAGGCTGCACACTAGCGCCGGGAACAGCTGCGTGACGAAGTTGTAGCCCATCAGCAGCAGCGCCACGATGGTCTCGCCGCCCTTGAGCGTGAAGCCCACCGCGACCAGCGCGACCACCGGTACGAAGATGCGGGCGACGCGCGCGACGCTTTCGTCGCCGGCGCTTTTATTCAGCGCGCCGCGATAGACGTCGTTGGCGAGCAGCGTGGACGCGGTGGTGAGGATCATCGAGCCCGGCACGAGCGCGGTGAGCACGCCTGCCGCGCCAATCACGCCCACGAACCAAGGGTCGAAGGTTTGCAGCGAAAGGCGGAACAGCGAGAGGTCGATATCGGTGCCTTTGAGGCCCGGTACCTTGAGCACTGCCGCGAAGCCGCAGAAGAACACGAACAGCAGAATCAGTTGATAAAGCGGCAGGATCGCGGCGTTGCGGCGGAAAATGCGCTCGTCCTTCGCGGTGTAGACCGACATGAAAGTGTGCGGCCACATGAAGAAGCCGAGCGCGGCGAGCAGCGTGGTGGACTGGAACCACGTCACGCCCTGGCCTTTTGCCGCGAAGCTGAGGAAGCCCGGTTTGGCCGCGTCGATGGCGCGGAACATCTCGGCATGCGAGCCATAGTAATGGACTGGCAGGTAGATGCCGAGAAACACGGCGATGGCGAGAATCATCGTGTCCTTGACGACCGAGTTCCACGCGCAGCCGCGCACGCCCGAGAAGATCACGTAGGCGGTGACCACCACCGCACCGATCCAGATCGCCGCCGTGGAGGGAATCGCGCCGTACGACGCGGTCGACACGATGATGCCGAGCCCCTTCAGTTGCAGCACGAGATACGGCACGAGCGCGGCCACGCCCACGCACGCGACCAGCACGCCGAGCGCGGGGCTGTGGTACTTGGTCGCGAAGAAGTGCGGCTGCGAGACCAGCCCGTGTTCTTTCGCATAGCGCCACACGGGCGGCAGCATCCAGTACGAAAGAATGTACGCAAGCGTCGCGTAAGCCAGGATGTAATAGACGGGCGCGCCCTTGCCATACGCGAAGCCGCTGCCGCCGAGAAACGTGAAAGTGGTGTAGATCTCGCCCGCCATCAGCAGGAACACGAACGCGGTGCCGAAGCTGCGTCCGCCCACCGACCACTGCTCGAGACTCATGTCGTGGCCGCGGCGCGCGCGGATGCCCAGATAAAGCGCGATCACGGTGATCGCGGCGATGATGATCAGCGCGCTCATGATCGCACCCCGCCTTGTGCATCCTGCACGTCGCGGTTGGCCGGATCGAGCTTGTAGACAAGCCCCATGATGGCCGCGGTCAGCACGACCCACATCACGATCCACGCAAGCACGAGCGGCATGCCGAGCACGAGGGGCTCGGTGCGATTGACGAACGGCACGCCTAGCAGAATGCCGATGAAGGGTAACGCGGCAAGCAACCTCAGTGACATGGCAACTCCTTTGGGTAAAAGGGAAACCTTGTTTCGGGTTCGTTTGGGGGGCGGTCGGTTCACTCTATGCCCGCGAATGCGCCCCGTAAAGCAGCCAAAAATCCTGATGCGATCCCGGCGTGCGGGGTTGAATGCGGACTTGTGTCGATTGCGCGGCTTGGTGCGCTGCGTCATGAAGAAGCGGGTTCATTTGCGCGTGCGGGCCGGCATGCCGCCGGCACGGTCTGCGCCGCTGCGGTTACACTTCTCGCTGCCGGCGGCGGCGCCATTTGGGCCCGCTGCGTTCACCGGATCGCCTACATGATCGAGAGCCTGATTTCAGACATTCTGTTCGGTTTCACCGGACTGATCAGCATCATCAACCCCATCGGCATCGCCTTTGTTTTTCTCGACCGCACGGCCTCGCTCAGCGACGAGGAACGGCGTTTGCTCGCCAAGCGCGTCGCCACCAATGCGGGCTTTGTGCTGCTGGCGGCGTTTTTCGTAGGCACGCCCATCCTGCATTTCTTCGGCATTTCGATGGAGGCGCTGCGTATCGGCGGCGGCCTCGCGGTGGCCGTGAGCGGCTGGCAGATGCTCAATGCGCCCGAACCCGAGCCGTCCGTGGCCGATCATCCGGTCAAGCCGCTCAGCGCCGCGTCGGCGGCCAGCAAAGCTTTCTTTCCGCTCACGATTCCGCTCACCACGGGCCCCGGCTCGATTGCCACGGCCATTGCGCTCAACGCGAACCGTACGCACAAGCTGTCGGCATTTCTGCTCTCGGGCATTGCCTCGATAGTGATCTCGCTGCTCGTGGTGCTGGTGATCTATTACGTCTACAGCCGCGCCGCGCGCCTCGCGTTTTATCTGGGCGCGGAGGGCACGCGCGTGGCCATGCGCATTTCGTCGTTCCTGCTATTGTGCATCGGCGTGCAGATTATTCTCACCGGCTTGAGCGGCTTTCTCGTGCCGCTGCTGGGCGGGCACGCGACTATTTAAAACCGGGGCGCACGGGGTCCTGCGTGCCGCCACACCACGCCGGGTCGTTCATCGAGTCGTTGAAAGTGGAGGTCACCATGTGCCGCTGGCTTGCCTATACCGGTAACGCTGTGCCGCTCGAAACCGTGCTGTTTCATGCGCGCCATTCGCTGATCGACCAGAGCCTGCATTCGAAGCTCGGCGCGACCACCACCAACGGCGACGGCTTCGGGGTCGGCTGGTATCAGCATCCGCACGACATTCCGTATCGCTATCGCAGCGTGCAACCGGCCTGGAACGACCGCAACCTGCGCGAAATCGCGCGCGCGGTGCACGCGCCGATGTTCATCGCGCACGTGCGCGCTGCCACCCATACGCCCGTGCAGGAGACCAACTGCCACCCGTTCCGGCACCGGCGCTGGATGTTCGTGCACAACGGGCTGATCCAGAGCTTTCCGCTCGTGCGCCGCGAATTGCTGGTGGCGGTCGAGCCGGGGCGCTTCAGCGCCATCGAAGGCTCGACCGATTCCGAAGCGATGTTCTATCTGGCGATGACCTTCGGGCTCGAAGTCGATCCGGTGCCGGCGCTCGAGCGCATGGTGGGCTTCGTGGAGGCCACCGCGAAAAAGCACGGCATCGAGCCGGCGCTCAACATGACGGTTTGCGCGAGCGACGGCGAGCAGCTCGTGGCCGTGCGCTACTCCAGCGAGCGCAAGTCGCGCTCGCTCTTTCACACCACTTCGTTCAAGCACCTGCGCGAACTCTATCCCGACGACCCGCGCATCGCGGCCGCGGGCGAGGACGCCTATCTGCTCGTGTCCGAGCCGCTTGGCGATTTACCGGAAGTGTGGGCCGAGGTGCCCGAGTCCACCGCGATCGTGGTGCGTGGCGCGCAAGTCGAATATCGCGACTTCGTGCCGGTTATGCCCTGAATTGCCGCGATCTACCACGCACGCTGGCCGGACTGATCGTATTTTTCGGCCATGGCGGGAATGCCGGCGCGCACGTGGCGCTCGGCGCGCCGCACCTGGCGCGTGAGCAGCACGACGTGCGCGGGCGCGACGCGGCGCCGCCGCAAGGCCCAGAACGCGCCGCGCAGCAACGCGAAGCCGGCCGGGCCGAGCGATTGCTGGCGCGCGAACACGACGAGTGCGTGGCCCGTGGCGGCCAGCGCGTCGCGCAGCGGCAGACGCATCCATGCCACCCACGCCGAATTGCGCGCGAGCGCGCAGTGCTGCGCGCGCGTGAACCAGCGGCATAGCGGCTCGCGATGCGCGAGCGCCGCCTCGCAATACACGATCGCATGACCCGCACTCAACACGTCGAGCGCGGCCAGTTCTTCCGCGCCGCCGTGCGAGAGCCGCTCTTCGTAGCCGCCAAGCGCGCGCAACACGCTCGTGCGGAAGATGCACGCCCCCGCCATGAAGCCTGCGAGCGCCGGGCCGGGCAGACCCTCGCCGCCAGGCGAGGTCGCGTTGAGCATGAGGCACGCCGGATGGATTTCGCGCTCGTCCTCGCCGACCACGCGCGCATTGAGCACTGCCACGTTCGGATGGTCGTCGAGCCGCTGCACCGCTTGCGCGAGCGCGCCGGGCGCGAACCAGGTGCTGTCGTCGCAGCACGCCACATAGTCGGTGCGCGCGAGCGCGAAGGCGCGGTTAAAGCCTGCCACGCCGTGATCGCCGAGCGTCTGGACGATACGCACCTGCGGAAACAGCGAAGCGAGCAGGCTCACGGTGGAGTCGCTGGAGCCGTTGTCGGCCACGATCACATGCGGATGCTCGGGCAGGGCGGTGAGCCGCGCCACGGTGTCGACGATCTGGCGCACGTGGTTGCGCGTGAGCACGATCACGGTGACGCGCGGGCCGGGTTTGGCGGCGGCCCCGGAGCTTGCGTCGGCTGCGGAGACGGGCCTGGAGCCGGGTTCGGAACCAGCGGGTGGAGGGGAAGCGTTCATCGCGTTTCGGGCGGCGGCGAGCCGGCGGCCAGAGTGCAGATTGCTCTGCGGGCATGTGTTCGAGCATACGCCGATGCCGCCAGGCGTGCACATGTCCGGCTAACCGGGGCGGCGGTTACGCTGCGCCGCCGCATGAATGCGCAGCTGGATGAGAGTCGGCCCGCTATCCGTAATCGAGATAATTCATATTCACGATATCGCGTTGCGCGATATCGCTCGCAGCCGCCAAACTTGCGCAAAATCAACACACAGGAGACATTCATGCGCACTCAAGTTGGCATCATCGGCGCGGGGCCCGCGGGCCTGCTGCTTTCCCATCTGCTTCATCTGCGCGGCATCGACTCGGTCGTGCTCGAAAGGCGCGACCGCGATCAGATCGAATCGACGATCCGCGCCGGCGTGCTCGAACAAGGCACCATGGATACGCTCGTCGAGGCCGGCGTGGGCTCGCGCATGCAAGCCGAGGGCGCGCTGCATCACGGCTTCGAGCTGGCGTTCGACGGCAAGCGCCGCCGCATCGACCTCACCGCGCTCACCGGCAAGGCGATCACGGTCTACGCCCAGCACGAGGTGCTCAAGGACCTCGTCGCGGCGCGCGTGGCCGCCGGCGGCAAGCTGTTCTTCAACGTCTCGAATACGTCGATTCACGGCATCGAAACGGCATCGCCCTCGATTTGCTTCGAGCATGAGGGCGAGCAGCACACGTTGCATTGCGATTACGTGATCGGCTGCGACGGCTCGCAGGGCGTCTCGCGCGCGGCCATTCCGGTGGCCTTGCGCAACGATTACGAACGCGTGTTCCCGTTCGGCTGGTTCGGCATTCTCGTGGAGGCGCCGCCTTCGTCCGACGAGCTGATCTATGCGCGCCACGAACGCGGCTTCGCGCTGGTCAGCACGCGTTCGCCGAACGTGCAGCGCATGTATTTCCAGTGCGATCCCAACGACACCGTCGAAAACTGGTCCGACGACCGCATCTGGGCCGAGCTGCACGCGCGCGTCGATTCGGACGAAGGCCATCAGGTGGTCGAGGGCAAGATCTTCCAGAAGAACATCGTCGGCATGCGCAGCTTCGTATCGACCACGATGCAGCATGGGCGCCTCTTTCTCGCGGGCGACGCGGCGCACATCGTGCCGCCCACGGGCGCGAAGGGCCTCAACTTGGCTGTCGCCGACGTGCGCGTGCTGACTGCCGCGCTGGTGGCGTTCTACAAGGAAGGCCGCACCGATCTGCTCGATGCGTACAGCGAGACCGCGCTGCGCCGCATCTGGCGCGCCGAGCACTTCTCGTACTGGATGACGCGCATGATGCACCGTCTCGACGACGCCTCGCCGTTCGAGCAGCGCCTCCAGGTGGCGGAGCTGGAGCACGTCACCACCTCGCGCGCGGCGGCGACCGCGATGGCGGAAAACTACGTGGGCGCGGTGGCGGTCTAGCGTGTTCGGCGCGCCGTCACCGGCGCGTTCAGATCCAGCCGAGCCAGCGCCACCATGTGGCGGCAAACAGCAGCAACAGCAGATAGCCCACCACGGTCAGCACGATGCCGACCCGCGCGAACTGTTTCGCGGTGAAGGTCTCGGTGGCGAGGCACACCATGTTTTGCGGCGCGTTGATCGGCAGGATGAAGCCGAAGCTTACGGTGTAGCCGAGCAGCATGGTCACGCCGAGCCGGTTGAAGTCGCCCGACATCGATTGCAGCACCGCGATCAGGATCGGCAGCATGGCCGAGGTGAGCGCGGTCGCGCTCGCAAAGCCAAGGTGAATCACCACAAGGAACGCGGCGAGCACCGCGAAGGCCGTGAACGGCCCGGCGCTGTCGAGGCCCGTATGATGCGCGACGACGTCGCCGAGCCACTGGCCCGCCTTGGTGGTGAGCAGCGCGGTGCCGAGGCTGATGCCCACGCCGAACACGATCACCGTGCCCCAGGGAATGCGGCTTTGCACTGTTTTCCAGTCCATCACGCCAAAGCGCGGCAGCAATAGCAGCACGAGGCCCACGTAGGTGACCGAGGTGGTGTCGAAGGGGTGCAGCTTGCCTTCGGTGGCCCAGAAGCACAGCAGGCCGATGGAGACGCCCAGCAGGCGTTTTTGCGGGCCGGTCATGGGACCGAGCTCGCGCAGCGACTTTTCCACGGCTTCCTTGCCGCCCGCGATGGCGTCGGTCTCGGGCGGCAGCATCCTCAGCACCAGCACGAGCAGGATGGCCGACATGACGATCGCCCAGGGCGCGCCCGCGATCAGCCAGTCGAGCCAGGTCACGCGCGCGCCGAGCATCTTGTCCATGAAGCCCACGGTGAGCAGGTTTTGCGCGGCTGCCGTCTGGATGCCGACGTTCCAGATGCTGGTGGCGTGCGCGACCACGATCATGATGCCCGCCGCGATGTTCGAGCGCTTGTCCACGCCGAACGCGGAGATCACGCCGACCATGATCGGCACCACGCAGGCGCTGCGCGCTGTGGCGCTCGGCACGACGAGCGAGAGCACGATGGTCACGGCGATCGCGCCGATCAGGATGCGCCGCGTGGTGGTGCCGATGAGCGAGAGCGTGACGAGCGCGATGCGCTTGTCGAGGCCGGTGACGGTCATGGCCGCCGAAATGAAGAGTGCGCCCGCGACGAGCGCGAGCGCGGAATTCGAAAAACCCGCTAGCGCCATGCTGATGGCTTTCGAGGTGCCGTAGAGCTGCGAGGGGTCGCTCACGGTGGGCGCGGTGCCGACGAGAAACGCCATCAACGAGGTGATGATAATGGCGCTCGCTTCGTAGGAAACGGCTTCGGTGAGCCACACGACCACGGCGAAGGCGAGAATGGCGAGCATGCGTTGACCCGCTACGGGCAGGCTAGCGGGCAACGGCAGCAGCAACACGACGACGAGCGCGACAGCGCCCGCGATCAAGCCGATGGGCAGGCCCGGTTTCTTGAGCGCGAGCGTCGCGCCCGCCTCCGGTTTCGGTGCGTTCATGAGGTGGGTTCCATCTCGACCAGGGACGAGCGGGATCGTCCCATATCGGGGCATGGCGTGCGTCGGAGGTGCGCTGGAGGTATCCGGGGAGCGCTGAAGCAGGGGACGTGAAGCGAGGGACGTGAAGCGAGGAACGTGAAGCGAGGAACGTGAAGCGAGGAACGTGAAGCGAGGAGAGCGGCGGACGATGGCGGGGACCGGATGGGCGCCGGTCCCCGCATGCGCAAAAAAGACTGGAGAGAGGAAGCGGTTTATTGGCTCGCGCTCGCCGCCGCTGCCGCCGCGGCTTTCTTCTGCGCGTTCTGGAGATTCGTCGGATAGTTCGGGTCGTTGTTGGCGGGCTTGTAGCCTGCGTCTTCGAGTTGCTTCAGTTCGGCGTTGTTTTTCTCGCGCGCCGCTTTGCGTTCGGCCTTGTGTTGCGCGCGCGCCTGCTTGCGTTTTTCGGCCTTGGTGAGCGGTTGCGAAGCCGGCGCGGCGCTTTGTGCGGTGGCCGCGGGCGCGCTGGCGTCCTGGGAGAAAGCGGGCGCGGCGACGCCCAGCAGGAATGCGGCGGCGGCCGCGGCGAGAGTCAGCTTGCTGATGGTGGACTGCATGAATACCCCTCTTGATTGATTTTTACCGCTGGATTCAGGGTTTGTAATGCAAGGATTGCGAAAAACAGCGCGGCGGATGCCGCGCTTTTGTGGGTACGCCGGTTGAACGGCAGCCCCAGTTCGAATGTATACGATCCTTGCAAACGACGGTAGCAAGTGCGACCCTGGTTCTCGTCTCGCGCAACAGATATCGCGCAACAGATCAACGGACCGATGCCGGTGCGCTCACGCGCGGGTGTCCCGATGTTTTGCCGCCACGCGCTCGACGATGCGCGTGCGCTGCTCGAGCGTAGCCGCGCTTTGCGCGCGCACGCGTTCCACCACGGCGCGCGGCGCGCTTTCCGGGCGACCCGCATCGAACGGCGGCGCTGGCGCATATTCGAGTTCGAGCTGGAGCGCCTGCGCGGCTTCCTCGCCGACCAGTTCCGCCGCGAGCGTGAGCGCGAAATCGATGCCTGCCGTGATGCCGCCGCCGGTGATGAGGTTGCCGTCGCGCACCACGCGCTCTTTTACCGCGATCGCGCCGAGCGGTTCGAGCAGCGAGTGGAAGGCCCAGTGCGTGGTGGCGCGGCGCCCGTGCAGGAGACCGGCGGCGCCGAGCACGAGCGAGCCGGTGCAGACCGACGTGACGTAGCGCGCCTTGCGCGCGTGGTGGCGCAGGAATGCGAGCGTGGCATCGTCTTCCATCAGCGCGGCCACGCCGCTGCCGCCCGGCACGCAGATCACGTCGAGCGGCGGGCAGTCGTCGAACACAGTGTCGGGCGTGAGCAGCATGCCGGTCGCCGACATGACCGGCTCCCGCGTTTTCCAGATGAGCCGCACTCGCGTGTCCGGCATCGATGCCAGTACGTCGTACGGTCCGCAGAGGTCGAGTGGCTGTACCTTGGGGAATAGCAAAAAGCCGATCTTGAGCGCCATGAAGAATGCCTCGAAATGAAGGTGGAGTGAAACGCGCGCCGTGCCGGCGACGGCGCGTTCATCGTCACTCTACGCATGCGGGCCTGTGCAGGAGCGCCAAAAAGCACGCAAAAGCTGCCAGCCGCGACGCTCGAATGTGCGCACTTGTCCGCTGCCGCAATTCGTTTCGAGGTAGCGCGAAGGGGCCGTTGTTGCCAAAAACCGCCATACGTGTGGCGGTTTCGCCGCATCGCGCACGCGTCGCGATAGCGCGAACCGCGCTCTTGCGGGGCGAGCCGGTGCACGTTTACCCCTGAAAACAAGTATCGAAATGCATTCGGCAGTCAGCGTCGCGCAACAAATTTGCATCTACAATGCAAAAGAGTCACGCAAAACGCTTGCGCGCTTGTAGAATCCGCCGTTGAAGCATCTGCATTCCGCTGTGCTTCGTCGATTCACTGACCAACACTGGTAGGAGAAACATGCCGACTTCCGCAAAGAAAGTGGCCAAAAAGGCAGCTGCCCCGGCCAAGAAGGTTGCCGCAAAGAAAGCGCCCGCCACCAAGACGGCCGCAGCTAAGAAGGTCGCCGTGAAGGCGTCCGGCGCACCGTCGCCGATCAAGGACACCTTCACGAAGGCCTCGCTGGCTGCTCACGTTGCTGAGCGTGCTGGCGTCGAGCCGAAGGCCACGAAGGCCGTGCTCGCTGCGCTGGAAGACACGATCCTGGGTTCGGTCCACAAGAAGGGCGCCGGCGAGTTCACGCTGTCGGGTCTTCTGAAGATCGTCGTTCAGGCCGTTCCGGCGAAGAAGAAGCGCTTTGGCAAGGACCCGTTCACGGGTGAAGAGCGCTGGTTCCCGGCCAAGCCGGCAACCGTGCGCATCAAGGCGCGCGCGCTGAAGAAGCTGAAGGACGCAGCAGCGGCCTAAAGGCTTCATGCCGTGGCCTTTGTTGGCTGCGGCACGCGAGAGTACCCAGAGAATCCCCGTTGGCATCTTGCCCACGGGGATTTTTATTTGTGCGTGGAAAATGGCATTGCGGCACGCTGTGCGCCAGGCATGTTCTGATGTTATACATGGGTGTCGAGCATAATGCTGCGTAAAAAGCGGATCTCGGCAAGCCGTGATTCCGCAGCATTAATGCCGTATGACCTGTCCAAGAAAATAGCATGCACTGATGTTATGCCAGCTTCCGAACTCAGTATTCGCCAGGTTGAAGCGTTTCGCGCCTTGATGCAGTGGCGCACGGTCACGCGTGCAGCGCACGCGCTCGGCGTTTCGCAGCCTGCGGTGAGCCGCCTCGTTGCCGACTTCGAGGCGAGCGTAGGTTTCGCGTTGTTCGAGCGTGCACGCGGGCGGCTCTTGCCGACGGGCGAGGCGCATGCTCTGCATGCGGAAGTCGAGCGTGCGTTCAGTGGGCTCGAGCGTGTCGTGCAGGCCGCCGCGCAAATCCGCGAGCAGCGTCGCGGCGTGTTGTGCGTGGCAGGCGCGCCCGAACTCGGCCCCGACTTTCTGCCGCGCGTGAGCGCGGCGTTCGCACAGGAGCATGCGGGCGTGGATGTCACGCTGCTCACGCTCGAACCCGCGCTCGCGCTCGAACGCGTGGCGGCGGAGCGCTGCGACCTGGCGTTCGTTGGCGAGGAAGCGGCGCCGCGCGCGGTGCGTCTCGAGCGTCTCGGGCAATGGCCGATGCGCTGCATGGTGCCGCGCGGCCACCGCCTCGCGCGCAAGCGCGCGATTGGCGCCGCCGACTGCGAGGGTGAGCACTTCGTTTCCTATGCGGCGGGAACGCATGCGCGTCTGCGCATCGACCGCCTGTTCTCGGAGTGTGGCGTAACGCGTCTGACTGGCGTGGAAGCGGATCTCGCGCAGGCGCTCGTGACGCTGGTGGAGGCGGGAATGGGCATTGCGCTCGTCGACCCGCTCACGGCGGCGGGAGCAAGCGCGCGCGTGGTGGTGAAGCGCTTCGTGCCGGAACTGGAGGTGCCGCTCAATGTGGCGCGATACGCGCAGCGGGACGCGGCGCCGCTGGCGGAGGCGTTCTTGCGTCATGCAAGTGCGGCGCTAGCAAGGCTGCGCTGAGCGTGCTCCGACGGGGCTCTGACGCGCACTGAAGCTGCGCCGATGGTGTGTTGACGGCGCGCTGCGAGAACCGTACGTTGAGTGCGGCCGGCTTTTCGAGCGCGTCGATCTTTGGTGCTAAAACGCGCTGCCAATGAAAAAGCCAGCCTTGGCTTGCACCGAAGGCTGGCTTGTGTAGCGTGCAGCTTTTAGCCGCTGCATGGTCTCTTCGCCTGGCCGGGCGTAAGCCCGGCTCATGCCGATTAGAACTTGTGGCGGATGCCCAGGCTGACGATCTCTTGCGAGCTCGAATTCGAGTTGTAGCCGTACGAACCGACCGATGCGTTGGCCGCGCCGCCGGTGCCCGACTGCGTGCCGTTGGCGTGCTGGTAAGCCGCCAATGCGTACAGGTCGGTGCGCTTCGACAGGTTGTAGTCCGCGCCCAGCGAAACCTGGTTGTAGGTGTTCGACGCGTTGCCCGCACCGTGCGTGTAGGTGTAGCCCAGGCCGAGCAGCAGGGCCGGGTTCACCTGGTAGCCGAAGTAGCCGGCTGCAACGTTGTAGCGCTGGCTCGACTGGAACAGCGAGTAGCCGTCCGACTTGTACTGGACGTTGGCGTAACGTGCGCCGAACGTGAACGGACCCGTGACGTATTGCGCAGCGACCGAAGCGTTGTTGATCGACTTGGCCGAAGCGTATGCGAAATTGATCTCGCTGTCGAACATGGCGCCCGACGTAGCGTTCGCCGCCCAGCCGCCGCCGCCATTCGCGACAGACCTGAGGCGGTCTGCCGGGTTCGACGAGTTGTCCATGCGGAAGTAGCCAGCAGCAACGTTGAAGCCACCGATGCCGTACGTAGCAGCCGCACCCCAGCTTTGACCCGAGCCCGTCGCACCTGCGACGCCGCCCAGTGCATACATGCCTTCAAACTGGAAGCCGCTGAAAACCGGCGACACGTACTTGATGGCGTTGTTCGTACGCGAGCTGTTGTCGTTGTTGTCAACGTCACCCGGCGTCGTGAACGTGCTGCCGAAGTAGTTGTCGGCCGTCAGGGGCTGAACCATGTCGACCAGCGGGTCGTACTGGCGGCCCAGCGTGACCGTACCGTATTGGTCAGACGTCAGGCCGACGAAAGCTTGACGACCGAACATGAGGCCGCCTTGGCCCAGCTTGCCGTTGTTGACGTCAAAGCCGTTTTCCAATTGGAAAATTGCCTTCAGGCCGCCACCGAGGTCTTCCGTGCCCTTCAGGCCGAAACGGTTGCCCGAAATATTGCCGGCGTACAGGCCGACCAGGTTCTTGTTCTGGACATTCGAGTGGCCAACCCACTGGATCGACTCGTCGATCACGCCATACAGGGTCACGCTGCTCTGCGCATGTGCTGCGCCCGAGACGGCCAGGATGGCCAGCGAGAGGGTCGAGAGGGCGATTCGTTTCATCCGGTTTTCTCCACGCAAATAATTTAGTTGTTGCTTGAATTAGTTCGTGCCATTGCGGAACGGAGAATAACGCAGGGGCGCAATTCTCCAGAACTGAAAAAAAATGACTGTCGCGAAAAGCTGACACATCCGCAAAATGCCTTGTAATACGGGGCTCTAACGGATTCTTCCAGATTCGCAAGGAAACGATGCCGACGCGGCACTATTGCGGTTTTCGATACGAGTCGCGAAATGTGCAACAGGGGGGGAGGAGGAATATAAGGGTAAATACGGAGCAACCGAACGCGGTCACCGGTTGCTCAGTATTTCGAATCAGGCTATGTCGGCGCGAGTGGCCGGGTGTCGGACCGAGGGCTAATCGCCCGGGTTGTGTGAATCCGGCGCGGCGGCGCGGCGGCGGCCTGCCGCGGCCGTCACGGCAAGCGCGGCGCTCGCGACGAACGCCACCGAGCGCCAGGGGTGGCGCTGGACATAGCGGTTGGTGGCGGCCACCGTGCGGCCCGCCCGCAAGAGGGTACGGGCGGCGGCCTCGGTGGCGCTTTTCTCCATGTTGACTACTGAGCGCCCCCAGACCTGCCGCTTCGCGTCAGGCCCGCCGAGGGGGGGCAAGAAAACTTGGGGCAGCCCGGAGTTTTCTTGAGAGCGGCGGATTTGCAGGCTGCCGGCGCTGCGCCGGGTGAGCGCGCCCCGAGCGAACGCGCCGCCCTCGGCGCGCACCTGGCCGATCGCCTGCCGCGGCGCATCGGCGGCGCTTGCGCCATGAGCGGCGTCCCGGCCGGCTTGCGGGTTGGCAACGGTGTCCGTGTTTCCGATCGGAACCGCATGGACCGGCCGGCCGCCCGTTGCGGTTTCGCGCATGGGGGCAATCGTGGAAGCGGCGAGTACGGAGGCGAGCTTGGCGCGGCTGCCGGGCGGTGTTTCCGCGAGGAAACCCCATGCACCGCGCGGATCGTGCAGGCGTGCGCGCGCGGCTGAGAATTCGGCGCCCAGCAGCAACACCGCCGCAGAGAAGTACAGCCACATCAACAGCACGGCCAGCGAGCCCGCCGCACCGAACGCCGTGGCCATGCCCGCATGCGCCAGATAGAGCGCGAAAAGTTTCTTGCCCACCGAAAACAGCACGGCCGCCACGATGCCGCCCACCATGGCGTCGCGCCAGCGCACCACGGCGTCGGGCAGGAAGCGCAGCAGCGCGGCGAATGCAAAGGCGAGCACGAGCAGCCCGACCGTCAGTTGCAGCAGGTTTCCTATGATCACAAAAGAGGTTTCGCCCCAGATCCAGCGGCCGACGAAGGTGATGACCGTATCCAGCACGACCGAGACGAACAGCAGGATGGCGACGCCGAGCACGAGGCCGAACGAGATCAGCCGCACGCGTACGAGCGCAAGCACCGAGGAGGTGCGAAGGCCGGTTGCCGGCCAGACAATATTGAGTGCCGAGTTGAGCGACGCAAACGTTGCGGACGCGCCGACCGCGAGCATCGCGAGCGAAATCATGGCCGCGATGCTGCCTGTGCCGCCCGCGCGGTGCGCGTTCTCGACGATGGTGCTGACGCCCGCGGCGGCATCGTTGCCCAGCACGTTGTGCACCTGGCGGAACAGCTCGCCGCGCGCCGCGTCGGCGCCAAAGAACCAGCCGGCCACCGCGATCACCATGACGAGTGTGGGCGCGAGCGAGAACGCCGAATAAAACGCGATGCTCGCGGCCAGCGACGGGCAGCGGTCGGCGATGAATTGCCGGCACGCGCTCACGACCCAGGAGGCTTCCTTGCGTGCGGCGGAGCCGAGCCGCTCCGATAAGAGAGTTGCCATTTCGAACGTCCTGGATTCCGGCGTGGGTGGTTTCATATTGCCGGCATTGTGCCCGGCGCGGGCGCAATGGCCGCGCCGGGATTCATACGAATGAGTTGAACCTTGCGGAAATATCGGAAATATAGCAAGCCTGGTTCTTGAACTTGGCGCCGTCTGGACACTAGACAGTATCTATCTTTGGAAACGTCTTATACTGAAAAAACCCGCAATCACAATGCCGAGGACGCACACCATGCTGCAAATGTCCCGGCGCCAGTTCCTCAAGGTCACGGCAACGTCGCTGGCGGGTTCCAGCCTCGCATTGATGGGTTTCGCGCCCGACAATGCGCTTGCCGAAGTCCGACAATACAAACTGGCGCGCACCACTGAAACCCGCAACACCTGCCCGTATTGCTCGGTGGGCTGCGGGATCCTCATGTACGGTCTTGGCGATGGTGCGAAGAACGCCACCGCGAGCATCATCCATATCGAGGGCGATCCCGATCACCCGGTCAATCGCGGCACGCTGTGCCCGAAGGGCGCGAGCCTGATCGACTTCATTCACAGCCCGAGCCGGCTCCAGTATCCCGAGTACCGGGCGGCGGGCTCGAACGAGTGGAAGCGCATTTCGTGGGACGAGGCGCTCGACCGCATCGCGAAGTTGCTCAAGGAAGATCGCGACGCGAATTTCGTCGAGAAGACCGCGGATGGGAAGACCGTCAACCGCTGGCTGACCACCGGCATGCTGGCCGCCTCCGCGGGCAGCAACGAAGTCGGGTATCTCACGCATAAGGTGGCCCGCTCGATGGGCCTGCTCGCATTCGACAACCAGGCGCGTGTCTGACACGGCCCGACGGTGGCAGGTCTTGCCCCGACGTTTGGCCGTGGTGCGATGACGAACCATTGGGTCGATATTCGCAATGCGGACGTGATTCTCGTGATGGGCGGCAACGCGGCCGAGGCGCACCCATGCGGCTTCAAGTGGGTCACGGAGGCCAAGGCGCACCGCAAGGCGCGGCTCATCGTGGTGGACCCACGCTTCACGCGCACGGCATCGGTCGCCGATTATTACGCGCCGATTCGCACCGGCACGGACATCGCGTTCCTTGGCGGCGTGATCAACTGGCTGCTCGCGAACGACAAGATCCAGCACGAATACGTGAAGAACTACACGGACTTCTCGTTCATCGTGCGCGAGGACTTCGCGTTCAACGACGGCATTTACTCGGGCTACGACACGCAAAAACACGCGTACCCTGACAAATCGTCGTGGGACTACGAGATCGGCGAAGACGGCTTCGTGAAGACCGATGCCACGCTGCAGAATTCGCGCTGCGTCTATCAGTTGCTCAAGCAGCATTACTCGCGCTACACGCCCGAGATGGTGGAGAAGGTCTGCGGCACGCCGAAGGAGAAATTCCTCAAGGTGTGCGAAATGCTGGCGACCACGGCCGAGCCGGGACGTGCTGGCACCATCATGTATGCGCTCGGCTGGACCCATCACTCGATCGGCTCGCAGATGATCCGCACCGGCGCAATGGTGCAGTTGCTACTCGGCAACATCGGCATCGCGGGCGGCGGCATGAATGCGCTGCGCGGCCACTCGAACATCCAGGGGCTCACCGACCTCGGGCTGATGTCGAATCTGCTCACCGGCTACATGACCCTGCCCAACGAGGCTGAGCAGAGCTACGACGACTACATCAAGCAACGCGCGCTGCAACCGCTGCGGCCGAACCAGCTCAGCTACTGGCAGCGCTATAACGCGTTTTTCGTGAGCTTCATGAAGTCGTGGTGGGGTGACGCGGCCACGAAGGAGAACAACTGGGGCTACGACTGGCTGCCCAAGCTCGACAAGCCCTACGACCTGATGCAGACCATCGAGCTGATGAACCAGGGCAAGGTCAACGGATATATCTGCCAGGGCTTCAACGTGATCGCGTCCGCGCCGAACAAGGCGAAAACGCTGGCCGCGCTCGGCAAGCTCAAGTGGCTCGTGATCATGGATCCGCTCGCGACCGAGACTTCCGAGTTCTGGAAGAAGGTGGGAGATTACAACGATGTCGATAGCGGCTCGATTCAGACGGAGGTGTTCCGCCTGCCCACGACCTGTTTCGCAGAGGAAAACGGCTCACTCGTGAGTTCGAGCCGGGTGCTGCAATGGCACTGGAAGGGAGCGGAACCGCCGGCCGAGGCGAAGAGCGATCTCGAGATCATGTCGGGGCTGTTCCTGCGCATTCGCGCGGCGTACCAGAAGGATGGCGGCAAGCTGCCCGATCCGATCGTGAAGCTCGACTGGCCGTACTCGGACCCGGAGAGCCCCACGCCCGAGGAACTCGCAAAGGAGTACAACGGCCGCGCGCTCGCCGACCAGACCGACCCGAAGGACGCCACCAAGGTGCTCGTGAAGAAGGGCGAGCAGCTTTCGGGCTTCGCGCAGCTCAAGGACGACGGCACCACCGCAAGCGGCTGCTGGATCTTCTGCGGTGCGTGGACCCAGGCGGGCAACCAGATGGGCCGGCGCGACAACGCCGACCCCACCGGCATCGGCCAGACGCTGAACTGGGCCTGGGCCTGGCCAGCGAACCGCCGCGTGCTGTACAACCGGGCTTCGTGCGATGCGGCCGGCAAGCCGTTCGATCCCACGCGCAAGCTGATCGGCTGGAACGGCAGCGCATGGACCGGCGCGGACGTGCCCGACTACAAGATCGACGAGTCGCCCGATCTCGGCATGGGGCCGTTCATCATGAACCCCGAAGGCGTCGCGCGCTTCTTCGCGCGCGACGGCATGAACGAAGGGCCGTTTCCCGAGCACTACGAACCATTCGAGAACCCGCTCGGCTATAACCCGTTCCACCCCAATAACCCGCAGGCTACGAGCAATCCGGCAGCGCGCGTGTTCCCGGACGACCGCAAGACGTTCTCGACGGCGCAATCGTTCCCGCACGTCGCCACCACCTACCGGCTCACCGAGCACTTCCACTTCTGGACCAAGCATGCGCGCCTGAACGCCATTATTCAGCCGCAGCAGTTCGTCGAGATTGGCGAAGAGCTGGCGAAGGAAGTGGGCGTGGTCGACGGCGGACGCGTGAAGGTGTCGAGCAATCGCGGCTACCTGATTGCCGTGGCGGTGGTAACGAAGCGCATCAAGGCGCTCACCATCGACGGCAGGAAGGTGCATCACGTGGGCGTGCCGCTGCACTGGGGCTTCACGGGACTGACCAAACCCGGCTATCTGACGAATACGCTCACGCCGCCCGTCGGCGACGGCAATTCGCAGACGCCCGAGTTCAAGTCGTTCCTCGTGAAAGTGGAAAAGGCGTAGGGGGACGACATGGCATTGCAATCGCTCGATATCAAGCGCCAGTCGGCCACCACCACGCCGCCGCCCGGCGTGCGCGAGCCGTCCACGGGCGCGGTCGCGAAACTCATCGACGTCACGAAGTGCATTGGCTGCAAAGCGTGCCAGACCGCGTGCATGGAATGGAATGACTTGCGCGACGAGGTGGGCATCAACGCGGGCGTCTACGACAACCCGCGCGATCTCACCGAGCACTCGTGGACCGTGATGCGCTTTACGGAATACGAGAACCCGAACGGCAACCTCGAATGGCTGATCCGCAAAGACGGCTGCATGCATTGCGAGGACCCGGGCTGCCTCAAGGCGTGTCCGTCGCCGGGCGCGATCGTGCAATACACGAACGGCATCGTGGATTTTCATGAGGAAAACTGCATCGGCTGCGGCTATTGCATCACGGGCTGTCCGTTCAATATCCCGCGCCTTTCGAAGAAGGATCATCGCGTCTATAAATGCACGCTATGCTCCGACCGCGTGGCGGTGGGGCAGGAACCCGCATGCGTGAAGACCTGCCCGACCGGTGCGATCGTGTTCGGCACCAAAGAGGACATGAAGCAGCACGCGGCGGAGCGCATCGTCGACCTCAAGGAGCGCGGCTTCGACAAAGCCGGGCTCTATGACCCGCCAGGCGTGGGCGGCACGCACGTGATGTACGTGCTGCATCACGCGGACCAGCCCTCGCTGTATCACGGCTTGCCCGACAATCCGCGTATCAGCCCGCTCGTGCGGCTGTGGAAGGGCGTGGCCAAGCCTCTCGCGCTCGCGGGCATCGCGCTCGCGGCGGTAGCGGGCTTCTTCCACTACACGCGGGTGGGGCCGAACGAGGTGAATGACGAAGACGAGCAGGCCGCGCGCGACGAGGCGCGGCGCATGCGTGGCGAACCCGAGGAGCGCGGCGATGAAAAACGATGAACCGCAACGGATCCAGCGTTATACGGCCAATGAGCGCACCAACCACTGGATTACCGCGATCACCTTCGTGCTGCTCGCACTCTCGGGGCTGGCGATGTTCCACCCGTCGATGTTCTGGCTTTCCGCGCTGTTCGGCGGCGGGCAATGGACGCGCATCCTGCATCCGTTCGTGGGCGTGGTGATGTTCATCTCGTTCATGCTGCTCGCGCTGCGCTTCTGGCATCACAACTATCTGGATGCGAACGACTGGCAATGGGTCAGGCAGATGGGCGATGTGCTGAACAACCGTGAAGACAAGCTGCCCGAAGTCGGCCGCTACAATGCGGGACAGAAGCTGCTATTCTTTGTGATGGTGGTTTGTCTCGTGCTGCTGCTGCTGAGCGGCATCGTGATCTGGCGGCGCTACTTCTCACTGTACTTTCCCGTCACGCTGATCCGCTGGGCTGCGGTCGCTCATGCGGGCGCGGCGTTTGCGCTGATCGTGGGCATCGTCGTGCATATTTACGCGGCGCTGTGGGTGAAGGGCTCGATTCGCGCCATGACGCGCGGATACGTGACCTGGGGCTGGGCGAGAAAGCATCATCCGCGCTGGTTCCGCGAGAACATAAAGTAGCAGGCGCGCGGTCCTGCACAAGCCGCCCGCCCGCAAGGGCGCGGCGGCTTTTTGTTATTGGAGGCGATTCGTTGTGACGCAACCCACGCAGCGCATTCTCGATCCCGAGCAGATCCAGGCGCAGGATCCCTCCGCGATTCCGCGCATCCGCCTGCCCGAGCGCGCGACGCATTTCAGCGAACGCGCCGCGCGCCTGCGCAAGCTGGCGGAGCGTAATCCCATCGGCGGCTATGTGCGCCTGATGGCAGTGCTCGTCGATGCGCAGCAGCAGGCGCTCGCGCACCTCGAAGCGCAAATGCCGCCGCAAGAGGCGATTGCCCATGCGCAGCGCCATTCGATGCCGATCCTGCCCGCGCTCGGTACCGAACGCGACCCGCAATGGCGCGCGGTGCTGCGCCGCCTCGCTGATCGCGTGGAAGCGGCGGGCGCGGTCACGCCCGCGCTCGCGAAAGTGCTGGACACGCTGCGTGCGATGAGCGACGCCGAACTCGACGCGCAAGCCGATGCCTTGCTCGCGCAACGCCACGCGGAAGTCGCACCGGCCACGGCGCCCTTCGTCATGGCGGCGCTGCAAGTGGTGTGGACCGACCTCGCGACCCGCCTGCGCGTGCAAGACGTGCCTTACGTGGATGCGCCAGGCGTGTGCCCCGTATGCGGCGTGCAACCGGTTGCGAGCATCGTGCGCGTGGGCGGCGCATTCCAGGGCTATCGCTACGTGCAATGCAGCTTGTGCGGCACCGAGAATCATGTGGTGCGCGTAAAGTGCACGAACTGCGATTCGACGAAAGGCATTGCGTATCACGGCATCGAAGGCGGCAATCCGGCTTTGAAAGCGGAATCGTGCGACGAATGCCATACGTATCGCAAGATCGGCTATCAGGAGAAGGACCTCGAGTTCGAGCCGCTCGCCGACGATCTCGCGAGCCTCACGCTCGACTTGCTGATGAGCGAAGCGGGCTACCGGCGCGCGAGTGCGAATCCGCTGCTCTATCCCGAAGCGCCGGCCGAGCAATGATGGGGGCGAACGAGAAGGTCGATAACAGCGCGCTGAATGCACTGCTTGCGCAACTGCCGGCGGTGGAGCGCGTGATTGCCTCGCCGCACGCACAGGCGCTGATCGCGCAGCATGGACGCACGCAGGTGCTCGCGGCCATCCGCGCGACGCTCGACGGCTGGCGGCGCGAGGCGCAGGCGGGCACATTCGTGATCGAGGCGGACTCGCAGGCGCCGTTTTCCATCGAGCGCGTACTTGCCGATGCCGATCGGGCGCTCGTGGCGCGAGCGCAAAACAATCTGCGCACGGTATTCAATTTGACCGGCACGGTGCTGCACACGAATCTGGGCCGCGCGCTGCTGCCCGACGTTGCCGTGCGCGCCGTCGTGCAGGCGCTCACGCAGCCCGCGAACCTCGAATTCGATCTGGCCACCGGCAAGCGCGGCGACCGCGATGACCTGATCGACGAACTCATCTGCGAACTGACCGGCGCCGAAGCGGCGACCGTCGTGAACAACAATGCGGCGGCGGTGTTGCTCGCGCTCTCCGCACTGGGCGCACGCAAGGAGGTGATCGTGTCGCGCGGCGAACTCGTGGAAATTGGCGGGGCGTTTCGCATTCCTGACATCATGAGCCGCGCAGGTGCGAGACTGCGCGAGGTGGGCACGACCAATCGCACGCATCTGAAGGACTACGAAGCCGCTATTGGCGCGCGCACCGCGCTGCTGATGAAGGTCCATTGCAGCAACTATGCGATTAGCGGCTTCACGAAGACTGTCGAGCTGGACGAGCTTGCGCCGCTCGCGCAGCGCCATGGTTTGCCGGTTGCGGTGGATCTCGGCAGCGGCACGCTAGCCGATCTCACGCAGTGGGGCCTGCCGGCCGAGCCCACCGTGCGCGCCACCATCGAAGCGGGCGCCGATCTCGTCACCTTCAGCGGCGACAAGCTGCTGGGCGGCCCGCAGGCCGGGCTGATCGTCGGGCGCAAGGAGTTGATCGCGAAGATCAAGAAGCATCCGCTCAAGCGCGCGTTGCGCGTGGGCAAGCTCACGCTCGCGGCGCTCGAACCCGTGCTCAAGCTCTACCAGGCGCCCGAATTCCTGCGCGAGCGCCTGACGACGCTGCGGCTGCTCACGCGTCCCGCAAGCGAGATGCACGAAGCGGCCGAGCGCGTGCTGCCCCCATTGCAGCTCGCGCTCGGCGATGGCTATGCGGTGAGCGTCGAGCCGATGTTCAGCCAGATCGGCAGCGGCGCGTTGCCGGTCGATGTGCTGCCGGGCTACGGTCTGGTCGTGCGCCACAGCGGCAAGGGCGGCAGCGGCCGCTCATTGCTCAAGCTGGAGCGTGCGTTGCGTGGGTTGCCGCGCCCCGTGATCGGCCGCATTGCCGACGATGCGCTGCGGCTCGATCTGCGCTGCCTCGAACACGCCGACGAAGCCGTTTTCGTCGCGCAACTCGCGGAGCTGCGCCTGTGATCGTCGGCACGGCGGGGCATATCGATCACGGCAAGACCACGCTCGTGCGCGCGCTCACCGGCGTGGATACAGACCGGCTCAAGGAAGAAAAAGCGCGTGGCATTTCGATCGAGCTCGGCTATGCCTATACGCCGCTCGCGAACGGCGACGTGCTCGGTTTCATCGACGTGCCGGGGCACGAGAAGCTCGTGCACACCATGGCGGCCGGCGCGTGCGGTATCGACTTCGCGCTGCTCGTGATCGCCGCCGACGATGGTGTGATGCCGCAAACGCGCGAGCATCTCGCGATTTTGCAACTGCTTGGCGTCACGCACGGCGCGATTGCGCTGACCAAGACGGACCGCGTGGACCCGGCGCGCCTCGCCGAAGTGCGCGCGGACATTGCCGCGTGGCTCGCGCCGACCGCGCTGGCTGGCGTGCCGTGTTTCGAAACCCGGGCGACACAGCCGGACGATCGGGGCGTTGCAAAACTCGATGCCTGGTTGCGCGAGCGCGCCGCGCACTGGCATGCACGCCGCGACGACGGCCTGTTTCGGCTCGCTGTGGATCGCGTCTTTACGTTGACGGGACAGGGCACGGTCGTGACCGGCACGGTGTTCTCAGGGCGTGTGCGCACTGGCGAGAATTTGCTGCTTGTGCCGGCGGGGGCGCCGGTAAGGGTGCGCAGCATCCATGCGCAAAATCGCGCCGCGGAAGCAGGGCAGGCGGGACAACGTTGCGCGCTCAACCTTCATGGCGTGGAGCGGGAGCAGATTTCGCGTGGGGACTGGATCGTCGATGCACGGCTCGCACAGCCCGCGACGCGTCTGGACGTCGAACTGCAACTGCTCGACGACGCGGGCATCACGCTTCAACACTGGTCGCCGCTGCACGTGCATCTGGGCACGATGCATCGCGTGGCGAATGTGGCCCTGCTAGAAGGCGATACGCTCGCAGCGGGGGAGCGAGCCCGCGTGCAACTCGTTTTCGAAGCGCCGCTGCACGCGATGCCTGGCGACCGCTTCATCGTGCGCAACGCGCAGGCGAGCCGAACCGTGGGCGGCGGGCGCGTGCTCGATCCGTTCGGGCCCGCGCGGCGCCGGCGCACGCCGGAGCGGCGCGCGTGGTTGGATGCGCTATGCACCTGGCTGGATGAAGGCCGGATCGACGCGCTGATCGAACAGGCGCCATATGGGGTCGCACGTGCAACGCTCGCGCAATTGACCGGCTTCGACGCGGACACGCTCGCGCTGCCCGACGACGCCGTTGCGATTGCGCCGCAAGGACGGACCGCCGATTCCGTCGTGCTCGCGCGCAGGCATTGGACGCGGCTCGCGGCGCGCATCGTCGAATTGCTGGGCGACTTCCATGCGCGCACACCGGACGAGCAGGGACCAGACGCCGCGCGGTTGCGGCGCATGGCGGCGCCGCTTGCAAGCGACGAGATCTGGCGCGCGGCCGTGGACGCGCTTATCGACGCGGGGTGTATCTCGCGCAGCGGGCCGTGGCTGCATCTGCCTTCGCATGCGGTCTCGCTCGATGCCGGTGAAGAAGCGCTCGCCGCTCGACTCCTGCCGCTGCTCGCGCAAGGACGATACGACCCGCCCTGGGTGCGCGACCTGGCCCGCGAAGTACGGGAGTCCGAAGAAAAGGTGCGCGCGCTGCTGCGCAAACTGGCGCGGCTCGGCAGGCTGTATCAGGTCGTGCGGGATCTGTTCTACGATCGCGACGTGATTCACGAGCTAGCGCATCTCGTGGCGCAATTGGCCGAAGCGCCGCAGTCGCAAGGTGTGAGCGCGGCGGCGTTTCGCGATGCGGCGGGACTTGGGCGCAAGCGCGCGATCCAGATTCTGGAGTTCTTCGATCGCGTTGGATATACTCGGTTTCAACGCGATTTACATGTGTTGAGGCCCGATAGCCGCATGCGTGATTGGGTTTGATGCGCAGTTCGCGTTCGTTGTTTGTTCATCGTTGTGCAATGGAAGGCAATCGTATCGGGTGGTGCGGCTGGGCTTCAAACCCAGTTGGGGACGTCAGCCGTTCCCGGGACAGTTCGACTCTGTCTGCCTTCCGCCATCATGGGCCTTCCGGGCCATTCCGGCTTCTTCCGTTCCGACAGTTGCTCGATATATCGCCGGACGCCAACGTGACGTTTCGGGAAGCAACTGAAGCGTTTATCCGTGCGCATGAACCCCAGTGGTGAAATCGCAAGCACGTCCAGCAGTGGGGGAACACGCTCAAGACCTACGCGTATCCAGTAATCGGTGACGTCTGGCTGCGCGACATTGACACCGCGATGATCGTGCGGATTCTTCAGCCCATCTGGACCAAGAAGGCGGAGACTGCGCGCCGCGTGCGCGGCCGCATCAAGGCGATTCTCGACGCTGAGACGATGTTGGGTCATCGCGTCGGCAGCAACCCGGCACGATACGTCGATCATCTGCAACTCGTGTTGCCGCGGTCGAAGAAGCGTTCGCAGGTGAACCATCACCCGGCACTACCCTGGGAGGACTTGCCTGCGTTTATCCACGAGCTTGAACAACGTCCGCGGCGTGCTGCACGGGTGTTGGATCTGCTGATCCTCACCGCGACTCGCACGAACGAGGTGCGTTTTGCGCGGCCCGAGGAGTTTGACCTCGCCGCCCGCACATGGTCAATGCCTGGCGACCGTACCAAGAGCGGCCGGCCGCTTCGCATACCGCTTTGTGACCGCGCTGTCGAGATCGTGCGCAGCGCATTGCCCAAGGCGAAATACGGCTATCTATTCCCGGGCTGCAAGGAAGGGCGTCCGTTGTCGAACATGGCGATACTAATGCTTCTAAAACGTATGTCGCGACACGGAATCACCGTACACGGTTTCCGGTCGACGTTCCGCGACTGGGTTGCCGAATGTACGGACTATCCCGATTCGCTCGCAGAGGAAGCCTTGGCACACGTCATCGTATCGCAGACAGTGGCGGCCTACCGGCGTCGCGACCAGCTCGAGCGTCGGCGCCTGATGATGGAGGACTGGGGAAGGTACTGCGGCGAAAAGAGAGAGGGCACTGCGATGATGGCGTCGGCTGCATAACATGCGTTCGCTGCATAGTTGTGGTTTAGAATCAACTCGGGATCGTGAAAAGCATGGCGGTACGGAGCCCAAAGGCTCATTGCAGAGTGAGATGGTTGATTTTTACCCGCAATTTTACCCGCACGCTGCAATCGATGTTCGGGGACATGGCTTGGCCTGACGGTCCGCGCGAGGTTTGCGCGGTTGTGTCTACACGGCAGACCATCACGCCGACGGATCGAACTTTGTGCCGCGTGAAAGATGGAGCGATCAACTTGCGGGTTTTCCTCAGCGGGCTTGATCGTCTGCAGTCTGACGCGCGACACGCGGCCCTGTAGCGCACGCGTGCAGGAGGACTGGCAAGTGTCGTTAAGGGTTATTCGATGCCTGCCATCGGCCACAGGAATGTGACGGTGCCGCCGCGCGTGTGGGCAGGCGTCGAATAAGCCTCGATGGAGGAAACCGCGGAGTGCCCCGAAGCGCTTGAAGTCTTCGCGGCTATGGCGATTGATAGGCCGGGATGCTCAGCGGTGCCGGATGCGGCGCGTTCAGGCGGTGTGCCGGACCGTCGCTAACGCCAGAGCGAAGCGGTGCAGTCGTGCATTCAAGATGATGAGGCGGGCGGGCGAAGCGCTTCGAGAAGCGACACGCGCAAACGTCCACTCGTGGGCCGCGTTGCCGCAAAGCCGACGCTCGGTTCGGATGTCGGGGAACCGTGGAGTTCATGTCTGCTCCCGGCGCATTGGCGGTGCGCGGATCGGGGCGCTGCGCGCGAGGATGTCGACGACGATCATCGGTGCGCCGCAGTGCCGGCAGATGAAGACGGGCCGGGTTTCGAGGGTGGCGTCGTCCGGTGACGGGCTGATCCCGGGTGCGACGTGCAGCAGATCGCGCACCCTGGCGAGCCTGGCGCGGCGCACGGGGTTGGCGAGCAGCCCGTAGTGACGGATGCGATGGAAGCCGCCGGGCAGCACATGAAGCAGGAAGCGGCGCATGAATTCGCCGGTTTCGAGGGTCATGGTCTTGTAGCGGGTGGGTCCCTTCGCGCGGTAGTCCTTCCAGCGGAACGTCACACCGCGCTCATCGAAGGCGACGAGGCGCTGGTTGGAGATGGCAACGCGGTGCGTGTAGCGTGAGAGGTACTCGAGCACCGCCTTCGGTCCGGCGAACGGGCGCTTGGCGTAGACCACCCATTCGCAGGTACGCAGCGGCGCAAGCCACCGGGCAAAGGTGGCGGGGTCCGCGAGCCCGGTGTACTCGCCGAAGAACTGTAGCTGGCGATGCCGGTGGGCCACTTCGAGCGCTTCGAGGAAGCGTCGGCGAAACAGGCGTGAGAGCACGCGCACCGGCAGGAAGAAGCCGGGCCGGCAGGCGATCCAGCGCTCGCCATCGGGCGAGAGTCCGCCGCCCGGTACGATGCCGTGCACGTGGGGATGATGCGTGAGTGCCGAGCCCCAGGTGTGCAGTACGAGCGTGGCCCCGATCTGCGCGCCGAGATGCCTGGGGTCGGCGGCGATCGTGCGCAGCGTGTCGGCGGCAATGTCGAGCAGCAGGCCGTAGATGATCCGTTTGTTGTACCAGGCGATCGCACTGAGGGGCGCGGGAAGCGTGAAGACGACGTGGAAGTATTCGACGGGCAGCAGATCGGCCTGGCGTGCCTCCAGCCAGCGGTGTGCGGCGCTGGCCTGGCACTTCGGGCAATGCCGGTCCCGGCACGAGTTGAAGGACACCTCTGTTCTTGCGCAGCCTGAGCAGCGCAGCACATGCCCGCCCAGTGCCGCCGTGCGGCACCGTTCGATGGCTGACATGACCTTCAGCTGCCCCAGGCTCAGGTGCGTTGTGGCCCGCCACGCTGGCCCGTGGCTGCGGAAGATGTCCGCAACCTCCAGCATGAGGCGCTACAGCGCGCGGGCCTACCCGGGAGGCAGACGGTCCAGCGGACTGGTGACCTCGTGCAGCAGGTCGGTGGCCACCTGGACGTAAAGCGCGGTGTTCTCGAGCTTCGCATGGCCGAGCAGCACCTGGATCACGCGGATGTCCACCTTCTGTTCAAGGAGGTGTGTCGCGAAGCTATGGCGCAGCGTGTGCATGGACACACGCTTGTCGATGTGTGCGGCCTCGGCGGCGGCATGAATGGCGCGGTTCAGCTGTCGCGTGCTCAGCTGATCGAGCGGATCGAGCCCGGGAAACAGCCACCCGCCATCGAGCATCTTGCCCTGCGCGCGGGCCACGCGCCACCACACACGCAGACGCTCGAGCAGCACAGGTGAGAGCATCGCGTAGCGGTCGCGGCGGCCCTTGCCCTGCTCGATACGCAGTGTCATGCGCTCGCTGTCGACGTCGGTGACCTTCAGCGCGACCACTTCGCTGGCGCGTAGCCCCGCGCCGTACGCGACCGACAGCGCGGTCTGGTGCTTCAGGTTGCCGGCCGCCTCGATGAGGCGCCGCACTTCATCGGGACTGAGCACGACGGGCAATATGCGGGGCACGCGCACCGGCTGCATCCTGACCATCAGCTCGGGCCGGTCGAGCGTGACGGTGAAGAAGAACTTCAGGCCGGTGATCGCGCGGTTCAGTGAGACGGGTGAGGTGCCGTGATCGACCAGATAGAGCTGGTAGCGCCGCAGGTCCTCGACGGTGGCCATGTCGGGCGAGCGCTCGAGAAACCGGGCGAACTCGCGCACGATGCGCAGATAGCTCTCCTGCGTCTTCGGGGCAAGCTGGCGCATGCGCATGTCGTCGATCATGCGCTGGCGTAGTGGGCTGGCGTTTGCCGGTAAGGAGGTCATGATTCGGCTCCTGTTGAAGAACGAGGCGGATTGCCTCATTCGCCAACATAAAGCCGCGTGACCGGCCTCTCCCTGACCTCCAGCGTCGGACCGTAGCCCCTACCGCGCGAGCGGTTTAGTCCACCGGCCAGAAGGCGACAGTCGCGATCTCGGCTCGATCGTCCATTTGCTGTCCCGCTACGGTCACTCCCCGGAGGCGTCCTGCGATCCAGGTTTGCAATCCGTACCGGCACGTCTTCGTGCCGTCTGGATGCTGGAGGAAGGCTGCGCGACGCGGGGACGATCAGTTCGATAATGAGAGCGGAAATCCCTCATACAGCAACCTTCACGACTCTGGGTTGAAACGGAGCATTGCGCGGCGTGTCGCCAGCGGCTTCGCTGCGCGCAACGCTCGTCGACAGATAGCGCAAACAGCACACGCGCAGGAACGATGCGAAATTCAACGGCTCTTCGCCACGCAAGGAGAGCAGTTCGTCGTGGAGCTTCACCACGAATTGGGTCGTGGTCATGTTCTCGCAGTTCGCGATTTCCTGGAGCACGTCCCAGAAGAGATTTTCGAGCCTCACCGTGGTCACGACGCCATGAATGCGCAACGCGCGCGTGCGTGATTCGTAAAGGATCGGATCGGCGTTCACATAGACATTGCACATACGGTATATCTCCATCCTGCGCGCGAGTGGGTGTCGGACTAGCGATAGTGCCCGTGTTTTTCCAGTACCTCGATCTTGTAGCCGTCAGGGTCTTCGATAAAGAAGTAGCGCGCGAGCAATTCGCCTGTGTCGTTCTTGAACTCGCACAGATCCTTCGTCGCGAAACCGAGACCGAGCAGGCGTTCGCGCTCGGCGCTTGCATCGTCAACCACGACGGCAACATGGCCGTAGCCGTCGCCATGCGCGTACGGCGTTTCGCGACCCTTGTTCCAGGTAAGTTCGATTTCGCCATCGGCTTCGTCGTTGCGCAGATAAACGAGCGAGAAATCATCGAAATCGAGCCGATGAATTGGCGCCATGCCGAGCACCGTGTGATAGAAAGCGAGCGAGCGTTCGAGATCGCGCACCCGCACCATCGTGTGAATGAGCTTGGCCACGGGGTGCTCCTTCAATGCGCGATGCGTGTGCCGAGCAATGCGAGGAACTGCGCGATCCAATTCGCGTGAGACGTCCACGCGGGCGCGGTGACGAAGTTATCGTCGGTGATGGCGTCGGGCCAGTCGAGTGCCACGTATTGTGCACCCGCGAGCTTCACCTCGGGCGCGCAGGCCGGATACGCTGCAATGCGCCGGCCTTCGATGACATTCGCCGCCGCCAGCAGTTGCGCGCCGTGGCAGACGGCGGCAATAGGCTTCTTCGCTTCGGTGAAATGGCGCACGCAGGCAATCACCTGGTCGTTAAGCCGCAGATATTCGGGCGCGCGACCGCCGGGCACGAGCAGCGCGTCATATTGCGCGGGGTTCACCAACGTGAAGTCAGCGTTCAGCGTGAAGTTATGGCCGCGCTTTTCCGTGTAGGTTTGATCGCCCTCGAAGTCGTGGATCGCGGTGCGGATGATGTCGCCCGTGCGCTTGTCGGGCGCGACGACATGCACCGTGTGCCCGACTGCCGCAAGCGCCTGGAACGGCACCATCAGCTCGTAATCTTCGACGAAATCGCCGGCAATGATGAGAATGCGCTTAGACATGTTTCGTTTCCTCTCGAATCATATGGGGGGGAATGGCGAGACGGACGCGCTATTGCTGCGCGCGCAGGGCGGTGATATAGGCGGTGCGATTGTCGATGTCCTGATCGCTGAACGGCCTGTTCATCGGCGCCATGCCGCCGCTTCGCTGCCCGCTCTTGTATACGTGCAGCGTACCGGCCACGCAATCCGCGCTCTGGCTAGCGGCCGTTGTGAGGGAATGTAGCAACTGACGCAGTGCAACAGGTAATACGCGGCTAAATGCCGGCCAGGAATTTCACCGATCTTCCATGTCCACGCAACGTCACCGCCGAAGGCGACCGCCCTCGACGAACTTCATTCGGCTTGCACCATGTAGGCATTCGCTGATGGTGTAGATGTATAAAAAAGATTCACCTGACCGCGTGGAGGATCATTGCTTCGGGACACATCGCTTGGGCGGTTGAGTTTAAGGAGTGACGCTTGCAAATGTCGGTGCCTACGACTGGCTTCGTGGTCTGCATCATTCGACGTCCGCTTGCAAGCCGACAGCAGACTCATACCCAGTCTCGTCAATCGGCAGCTCCGGGTCGATCAGGGACGGCCGATCAGGCGCGTGTCGCGGAACTTCTATCATTCGCGAGAATGACGTCGCAGACGGGTTTCGCACTCACGGACGGGCTGGGCAATGCTCATGGGCCGATAAGGGATCAACCGTTTGCCGCATGTGAACGGTAGCCCCGCCGTATCCTCGCCAGGCAGCGTTGCACTAATCTCACGGTTTGCTAGACAAAAAATGGGGTGAGACTTATTACAGTCGACGCGAGCTTGGGTCGTAGTTTGGAGGAGCGCGAAGTCCACCGTCTGGCCGGCCCGATCCACCGCCCGTTACAGGTAGACCCACCTGGCACGAATCTTTAGTGGAGTAAGAGACAGGGCGTAGTCGAACTATTTCCCTGCCTCTCCGAACGTGTGCTGTTCATCACGGTCGAGCGTCACAGCCCGCATGCCGTCTTGCTGCTCGCGGATCAATTTCATCAACTTCCTCTCCAGTGATCCGATCAGCATGGCGAAGCCGCAGCATGTGCTTCGTGAATTCGCGCTTGCCCTGATCGCGCACGCGGGTCTGGCAGATCATGAACGGCTGGAAGCCTTCGTTCCGAAGACCGCGCAGGACGTCGATGGTCGGAATATAGGCATAACATTCCGAACGGCTTTCGTGCTTGCCATCAGCGAAGATGGACGGGGCGACGCGCCGGATCTGATCGTCTGAAAGCGGCGAGTCAGCGCGCAGCATCGGGGAGCCGTAATGGAAAGAGGAAGCGAGTTGCATGGCAGTCTCCACAGTCAAGGTTGAGGACCTGAACCGGGCGATGGAATGTGGTTTGCCGTTGCGGCCGGACATTTTCCGGTGGAACTCGGGGTTGGCTTTGCTGCCGCCTGGCTCCCTGGTTCCCGCCCGTGCGACTCGAGGAGCCGATAGCGGGCAGGCGTCAAGGAAAAAGGCGAGGGAGGGGTGCGGGCAACACGGTCCCTCGCCCCTTGATGCGTGGCCGCTATCGGCTACGGTCGCGGGTCAAGGGCGGGGCGCTGGGAGCGGGGTGCATGCCGTGCCTCGGGTTGACCGGGCAGGGTTTGACGCAGGACCAACGGCGATGTGGTTGATCGCGATACCGAAATAGACAGTGGGGTATGGCTGTGCCGCGGCTTGGTGACCGGGACGGGATTGAACGAGGCACGCTGCCCGGTTCATACCGCGACAGCTCGCTGTCTTCAATCATCCCTGTAGTCCATCTGCCGTCGTTAGGGCCGCCGCGGGATCTGCGGCTGTTCAACCACGACCAGCGGCCATTTGCCGACGCGAGGCTGAATACAGCTTGTCGGCCAAACCCACCATTTGGGCGGCCTGGGTTCCACGTCAGCAATGTGGCGGATTGCTGACGGCGGTGGCTTCGCGCACTTGAACGGATGTTGCTGAATCGGACTGTGCAACTGATGAACTCTCAGGCTCCAGATGCCGACCGACGATCCGGCTAACCAGCGAGTTGCTCCGGATCACGAGGTTGACTCGGATCAAGCGCAAGGGCTTTACCACGTCTTATGTTCATTAAGAGGGACGACGCAGGCGAAGCGGTGCACATCGACAGATAGCGTAGTGATAATTCGCGCCATTAGACGACGGTGCGTGCAGCGATTCGTCGCGATGGCGTGGGAGATGAACGATGAAAGACATATTCAGTTTCGCGGACGAATTGGGGCCCACCAGGATCATCCATGTCCACGGCGCATCAATCGGTCTTCGCGCTGTACTGGTTGTCGACAACGTCGCCGTGGGTCCGGCAATCGGTGGCCTGCGCATGGCGCCCGATGTCAGTACCGAGGAGTGCGTCCGCCTCGCACGCGCGATGACGTTCAAGAACGCCGCTGCGGGACTCGCGCACGGCGGCGGGAAGGTCGTGCTTTATGGCGATCCTCGAATGCCGCGTGAGGGCAAAGAGCGTCTGATTCGGGGCCTCGCCTGCGCACTTGGAGACGTCCGCGACTATATTTTCGGACCTGACATGGGCACCGACGAAACGTGCATGGCGTGGATCAAGGACGAGATTGGCCGCTCGGTAGGGCTGCCACGCGAACTAGGCGGTATCCCGCTGGACCAGATTGGCGCTACGGGCTGGGGAGTGACACATGCAGCGGAAGTCGCCGTGCCGTACTGCAACTTCGAACTCGCAGGTGCGCGCATGGTGATCCAGGGCTACGGTGCAGTGGGCCGCCATGCCGCGCATTTTCTCGCGCAGAAGGGTGCGATTGTCGTCGGCGTCGCCGATTCTGGCGGCACGTTGGTGGACCAGGCCGGCATCGATCTCGCGTTACTCGACGACCTGAAGACCAAGGGCAAGTCGGTGGTCGACTACCCGCGCGGCGAGAAGGCCGGGCGCGACGCGGTCGTCGACGTCGAATGCGAGATCTGGATTCCTGCCGCTCGGCCTGACGTCGTGCGGGAGGACAATGTGGCTCGTCTGAAGACGCGCCTCGTGATCCAGGGCGCGAACATTCCCTTCACGCGCGCAGCCGAGGGATATCTCCATCAGAAGGGCGTGTTGTGCGTGCCCGACTTCATCGCCAATGCGGGCGGTGTGATCTGCGCGGCCGTTGAGTACGCTGGCGGTAACCAGGCGATGGCGCTCGATGCGATTGCAACGAAGGTGCGCGAGAACACGCGCGCAGTGCTTGAGGCCGCGGCGGAGCACGGCCAGTTGCCGCGCGAGGCAGCGATTGAACTGGCGACTGCGCGGGTCACGAAGGCCATGTCGTTGCGGCGCTGGGGTGCCTTCTGACGGTGTCGCGCCTGCGGCGTCGCTCGTGACGTCGCCGAACCGCGTTTGCCCGAAAATGCGTTTGTGGCCGGCGCCCTAGCCAAGCAAATCGCGCGCAGGCACATAAGGCTCACCGAGCGCACACGCCACTGCCTCGTGAGTGACATGGCCTTCGCAAATGTTCAGGCCGGCGCGCAGGTGAGCGTCGTCGGCCATGGCGCGCTTCCAGCCCTTGTCTGCAATCGTGATTGCATGGCCAAGGGTGGCATTGGTCAACCCAAACGTCGACGTTCGCGCAACCGCGCCTGGCATGTTCGCCACGCAGTAATGGATGACGCCGTCGATAACGTAGGTGGGTTGTGCGTGCGTTGTGGGGTGCGAAGTCTCGAAGCATCCACCCTGATCAATGGCGACATCCACCACAACGGCCCCCTTTTTCATTCGAGCGATCATGTCGCGTGTAACGAGCCGGGGCGCGGCAGCACCGGGTATCAGAACCGCGCCGATCACGGCGTCTGCACTCAGCACGGTCTTCTCGACGGCGTGAGCGCTCGAACTAAGCGTGGTGATACGGTTTCCGAAGATCAGATCGAGCTGGCGCAGCCGTTCCACGTTGGTATCGAGAATTGTCACACGTGCGCCCATGCCCACTGCCATCTGCAATGCATTGGTCCCCACCACACCCGCGCCGATGATCGCGACATGACCGGGTGCGACGCCGGGCACGCCGGCGAGCAGCAATCCCATGCCGCCATGCGGCTTCTCCAGACTGGCGGCGGCGACCTGAATTGACATGCGGCCGGCCACTTCGCTCATTGGCGCGAGGAGTGGCAGTCCGCCGCCCGCAGCGGTGATGGTTTCATACGCGATGCAGACCGCACCGGAAGCGATCAGTGACATGGCTTGCTCACGATCAGGCGCGAGATGCAGGTAGGCATACAGGATCTGGCCTGGCCGCAGCATGCTGCGTTCTACCGCTTGGGGCTCCTTGACCTTGATGATCATGTCGGCGCGCGACCAGATTTCGCGTGCTTCGCCGCAGATCATGGCGCCCGCGGCTGAGTACGCCGCATCGGGCAGGCCCACCGCTGCGCCGGCCTGCGTCTCGATCAGCACGCTGTGCCCGCGACGCACGAGTTCGCGGACGCTCGCGGGTGTGAGGCCCACGCGAAATTCCTGGCTCTTGATTTCCCTAGGCACGCCGATCTGCATGTTGCCACCCCGTAGAAAAGCGTTTGATCGAATTCTCGAATTTGTGTCATCGCTGAAGATGATCTGGATCAAACATCCGCGCGGTCGGAGCGTTCCCGGGCGTGCCCATCTCTCCCGTGTCGCTACGGGATGGCCATGACGGGCGGGCCGTGAGGCAACGCAGGTAACTATCGCGTTTCCAGCCTGTTTGCTGGTGGAAATCGAATAACGTCTACATGACCAGGCGGGTTGCCTGCGAGTTCTGTTTCCGTGTATGCGAGGTACAGGACGGTGTGCCGCTTTGGGTTTTGTCGCGGTAAGGGCTGATACCCGACGCTTACTGCGACAAAGCCCGACGATCTCTTCCGGGTGCAGACCCGTCAAGACAATCACGCACCTCCCGATGGGCGCGACGTTGAAGGTGGTGGCCTCCGATTCAAACACGGTGGGCGGCAAGAAGAGCGTAGGTACGCCAGTTGACGAAGTTTGGTTGTTCGGTAAGCAGCCGAACGCAGAGAACATGCTGCGCGAGGCCATCGGCGGTCTCACGTCGCGCCCGGAAGGCTTCGTTATCTACTTGACGGCGCAGTCCGACGTCCATCGGCGGGCGTGCTCCTGCAGAAGCTTCGGTATGCGCGCGAAGTGCGCGACGGCAAGGTGGTCGACCCATGCTTCGTGCCGGTGATCTTCGAGCACGTCGGCAAGCGTCTGGGCCTGCTCGGGGACAGCAATCGCGGGCTCGTATCGCGCTTCGGACAGCGGCAGGGATGGCAGCATGGTCTCGTACGGCACGGCCTCGGCGCCTTGTTCGATTGCCTTGAGCAGGCCTGCAGGCGTGACGGCCGCAAACGCGTCGGGCGGCAAGCGCACGGCGAAAGTTTGTTCGATCCGCTCGGCCAGTTCGGCGCGCGCGAGGCTGTCAAAGCCGAGATCGCGTTCGAGCCGAGTCATCATCGAAGCGCGCGCGGGATGCGGTGCGTCTGCGTGCAACTGCGCTGCGAGCGTATCGACGAGACACAGAAGGCGCGCAGTGTGGGTGTCTTCTGGGAGCGTGTTCATGGAGAGCAGTGGCGTAAGCGATGCGGGGCAGGATCGTCTAGCGCGGCACCCAGTACATCCCGTCGCGCACATACAGGCGCTTTACGGCCGCCCACGCGATCCGGCGGGCTGCTTCCTCCCGGCGCGGGTCCAGGGCGTGGTCGGCGTAGGCGCGATTGAACGCGGCCCTGAAGATGTCCTGGGCGTGCGGCGGCAAATGATTGCGTACGCCAACAGGCAAGTCGCTATTCGTCGGGTAAGGCATGGCGGTGAGGTGTGGCTTGCGCACGGCGTCAATCGGAGCAAGGGAAAGGCTCGAGCTCGCGTGCACACAACGCCCTGCGGCGACCTCGGCGGGTACTGAAGTGTATACGCTACCAGGCGAGCGCTGGGCGCGCCGATTGCGGCGCCATTTGGTGCGGACAGTTGTTGCCGTCTTTTCGGCAGAGCGGGGCAAGCGGGGCCGCAGGCATAGGCAGCTTGCCGTGCGCGGCATTCGATGCGTTCGTTGACGCATTTCGTAAGACGAGCACGAGCCGAGCCGGCGCTTGGTGGCAGCAAGGTCGTGAGCATCTTGATGACGGTCGATTTGCCGGCGCCGTTGCGCCCCGGCAGTCCGAAGGTTTCCCCGGCGTCGACGGAACGTGTCAATGCATCGACTGCAGTAACGTCGCCGAAGCGACGGCAAAGTGCGTGCGTTTCGATGACGGGGGGCAGACATGGCGGACTGTGGCGGCGCGGGAGGGGCTTGCATGGTGGCAGCCGCGGCCGGGCGTCAGTTGATCTGGCTTAAGGAGGTGCTGCGCCACGCGTGGGTATTGATCGAGGCCGAAAGGGTCGCGACGGTACGTTCGTCAACTTCGCAATGCCTCCTATCGAGCGCGACGGAACGGATTGCAAACGTGGTCTCTGTAAGGCCGGGCAGACGATCCGATCCCGATTACCGACTTTCCGGGATTTCGAGAGCGGACGAGCGCATCGTACGCGCAAGCAGCGGGCGCAGTCTCGCGAGTGAACGCGTGTTCAGCACGTCGGCTTTTTCCAGCCATCCACGGCGTGCCTGATTGACGCCGTAGCGCAAATTGTCGAGTTCGGCCGCGCTGTGCGCGTCGGAATCGATAGATACCAGAACACCGTGATCTTTCGCCATGCGGCAGGCCGTGTCCGTCAGGTCGAGACGCTCGGGCTGGGCGTCGAGTTCAAGGAAACAGCCACGCTCTCTCGCCTTGCGTGTCACGCGCAGCATGTCGAGATCGCAGGTGTCGCGGCTGTCGATCAGGCGGCCGCCTGGATGCGCGAGGAGGGTGAAGCACGGATGGTCCATGGCGCGCAGGATGCGTTCGGTTTGACGCTCGCGCGGAAGGTCGAAATGACTGTGAATTGCGCCGACAACGAGATCGAGCCGCGCAAGAACGGCGTCGGGAAGATCGAGCCGGCCGTCCTCGAGAATGTCGACCTCTATGCCCTTGAGCAGCGTGATGCCCATTAGCTGCGCGTTGAGCTGGTCGATCTCGTCAATCTGCGCCGCGAGTCTCGCCGCGTCCAGGCCGTGCGCCATGGCAAGGCGCTTCGAGTGGTCGGTGATGGCGAGGTACGACAGGCCGCGTTCGCGGGCGGCGAGTGCCATGTCGCGCAGCGACGCATGGCCATCGCTGGCTACGGTATGAGCATGCAAATCCCCGCGCAAATCGACGTGCGCGATCAACGCAGGCAATGCGGCGTCGCGCGCCGCTTCGATCTCGCCACGGTCCTCGCGCAGCTCTGGCGGAATCCAGGGTAGTCCGACGCTCGCATAAACGGACTCCTCAGTTTCGCCAGCAATGCGTGTTTGCGCGCGGAAGACGCCGTACTCGTTGATCTTCAGGCCGCGCTCCTGGCCGAGGCGGCGCAGGGCCACATTGTGCGCCTTCGAGCCGGTGAAGTAGGTGAGCGCCGCGCCGAAGCTCTCGGGTTCGACTACGCGCAGGTCGATCTGCAGGCCGCCGCGAAGCACGACACTTGCGCGGGTGGGCCCTTGCGCGAGCACCTCGGTCACGTCTTCGTAGCCGGCAAACTGCCGAGTGACCGCAGCCGGGTTACGCGACGTGGCGAGGATGTCGATGTCGCCAACGGTGTCGCGCAGGCGCCGCAGACTGCCAGCCGCCTCGACGCGCTCCACGTCGGGAGATGCGGCGAGCCAGGCCAGCAGCGGTTGTGCGCGCTCGCTGGCCTGCGCGAAGAGAAAGCGGCGCGATTTGTCGAGGCGCATCTGGACGTTCGCGAGAATATGCGCCTCGGTCAGTGCGCCGAATCCGGGCAATGTGTGAATCCGGCCCTGCGCGGCGGCCTGCGCCAGCTCTTCCAGCGATTGCACGTGTAGTTGTTCGTACAGCCGCCGTACACGCTTTGGCCCGAGACCCGGCACGTGCAGCAGCGCCGTGACCGCCGACGGCACTTGGGCACGCAGGCTAGCAAGCAGGGAGCATGAACCGGTGGCGACAATTTCCCGGATCTTGAGCGCGAGGTCGTCGCCAATCGCGGGGATAGCCTTCAGATCGGCGCCCTGGGCCACCATCGTCCGCACGTTTTGTGCATGCTCGCCGACCGATCGCGCCGCATTGCGGTACGCGCGCACCCGGAATGGATTACCGCCCTGAATTTCGAGCAAATCGGCAATCTCGTTGAAAACCTCCGCGACGTCGGCATTATGAATGGGCATGGGATCCACTCGTTTCGCTGAAACCGGGGCATGGCTGAACGCGTAAGTGCCCAGGCTGGTTTCATCACAGCATGCACGGCGGCGTCGCAGGAGCGTTGATCCAGGTCAGCCTGTGTCCTCCCAGTGGAGGAGCGGAGGTGATTGATCGAGGTCAATGGGCGGAGCGGGGCAGACACGATGATCCAGACAAGAGGCGTCACCTCGTGCGCGGTATAACGACCTGGCATGGCATGGAGGATGCAGACCGTTATCGTACCCGGCATCGTTGCTTGTGGAGTATGCGATTGACCGACGTCAATTTGATGGCATCGCCGGTGGACGAGGATTTCATGTGTTCCGTCTCGTGCAGTGGAAGCTTTCCGCACGACAGCTGCCACGCCGGGCGCACACGTTGGTGGCGGCGCCGTGAATGCCCGGAGTCGCCGTCTACGCGGACGCCATATGGGAGACTTCCGATGGACAAAGCTGGCCGCCTTCATCGGCACCGTTGGCCAATGCGATGCTTTCGTGGCGCGTGTATTTGCCTGATGCTCGCGATTGGCACGACCTGGCTCGGCGCGATTCACGACTTCCCGGTCGACGCGAACGTCGTGGCGGGCATGGCCTCGCCCGAGTGCGCAACTGTCCGCGCGATACCGGCCGGTTCACGCCTTGCGGCGGCGCTGCCGGACAGCGATCGCTGCATCGCCTTCTTTATGTATCGCACCTCGTTCCCGAATGCGGCAGACGATGCGGCGTCGTACCAGACCTGGGTCATGCAACAGCGCGTGGGCGAGTTCTGGCAACTGATCGGATACGTCCTCGCATTGTGGTTCGTCTTGCTGTGTATCGTTGCGATCGCTGCGGCGACCGTAAAAGCGCTTGTCCGACGCCTGCGCCATACGTTCCCGGCTAACACCGACCCTGCCTCGGGTGAAGGGCGTGACCAGACGCGCGGCTGCCCTTGAGCATGCGATGGCACGTACGTTCGTCAGGGCGTCGCGGTATCGCGTTCACGACGACTGTTTGCGATCGTTGCCAGCAGCGGCCTCCAGAATGCCTCGTCTTCGTAAGCAGAGGGCTCGACGCCGGTGTCGAATCGAATCGCCAGCGCGCGCTCGGCAGCGCTTAGGGGGCTCGGCCCTTGCGAGTTGAAGGGTGAGGACCGCCGTGTCGGCATCGAACGCACCGCGTCCCAAGGCTGCTCTCGCGGCCACGCGTGCAAAAAGCGTGGCGCGGTCTGCGGTGAAATCGAGAATCACGACCCTTACGTCCAGGCGTCTCGCGAGCGCGATGAAAGCTGTCCGGTTTCGTTCGCGCAGGAAGGTCGCATCCACGATCGCCGTATAGCCGCTTTCGAGTACCGTTTGCGCGTGCGCGCGAAGGGTGTCGTAAATCGCATCGGTCTGGCCAGCCGTATATGCCGATGCGGGCAGCCGGGCCGCGTCGGCGATGCCGGCGAGGCGTTTGCGTTCGGCGTCGCTCGACAGGCGGATCGCGCCCAGCCACTCCGCGAGCGCCTGGCTCGCGAGCGATTTCCCCGAACCGGAAACGCCGTGGCACAAACAAAACCGCGCTTGTCGTTCGGCAAAACGCGGCGCCGTGCGCTTCAGCTCCTCCTCGCACCATGCGCGCAGCGCGGCCTCTTGCGGCACGCTGGCGTCGAGCGCGGCGATGACGGGGTGCATCTGGGCTGTCATGCACGCCACGTATAGACGAGAAAGATGCCGGAAAGCGAAAGACCAACCAGAGCGGCATAGGTCCAGAAACACATTTTCGCCGCGGCTGCGCTCATGCGCTCGATGCGCCAGCTCAACAGTACGACCAAGGCCAGCGGGGCGAGCAGAACGATCCAGAAGAGGGGCGTTGCGGTTATCGCAGTATAGACTCCGCTCGCTGCCCCGCCGTAGGCCATGACGCCGGTCAGCATGAGGCCTCCGGCCATGTACTTATAGACGCGCTGCATATAGCGCCTAAGGCCGAAATTGCCCCCCTCCCACCTGCGTGGCAAGTCTCCTGGCGCGGTGTGACCGGCGAAGTCGTTTCCCATGGTCAATCCTTTTGTTCGCGATCGAGGCATAAATGCATTTGCGTCAACTAGCCCTGGCATGCCGATTCAGCCGTGCGCCTCGCCCCAGCCCGTGCAACGGGTAACGAACCCGCGGATGCGCAAGCGACTGCGCAAGATTCGCCGTCGTGGACGGTACAGCGTTGGCGCGCAGGGCGCCAAAAGCCGAAGGCGCATGGCGTGCAGTGGTTGAGTTTGCCGTTTGCTGCGCCCCCGCGCTTGCCGGGCCGCCTACGGGCCGCCAGGGTAACTGCATGTGCGCGTCGAACACGAGACGGCCTGGCTGCAATTTCGTGTGGTCGCGCGCCGTGACTTGCTTGACTAGTCCGATGAGGTCGACCGCGCGTGTCAGGCGTGCGGCATTGAGACGGCCCGCTGCGAACGGCGGAAGGTCGGCACCCGCCGGCAGCGCGTGGCAAACCTCGATATGGCAGGCGCCTCCGGGCTCGTTCAGCGTCATTAGCACGTCGTAGAGCCGATGGTGGCGTCGGCCGCTGCGGTAGCGAAAGCAGAATGTTGCGGGGGGGCCGCCGGCGGCGGCAGCTGTGATCTTCGGCGTGATGGGGAGGTTTCGCACGATCGTGTCTCCGGTGACGGCTGACTTGATGAGGCGTCGGCGATTAGCCGCAGCTGACCTCATTCGACCGCCGGGCGGGGCCGCGGCGCTTGACCTGCATCAACGCCTTCGCAACTGCGCCTCTCCGGTAACGCTTCCCGCCTGTGCCTTGAAGCAGGTAATGGGTGTTGGTGACTCGTGACTCGAACACCGCGCTTCCAGTCAAGTGCGGATCAAGCGGGGTCACCAGCACGCGGAAAACCTGGCCCGCCGGGTCATTGCCTGCACGCAACTTGATTCAGGTTATCTAATCGGAAGCCGCGCGGCGTGCAGGCATCAATCTCGCGCGCATCCGTACCATGGCGTTTGTGCTCGGCGGCATTGCCATCGCGGCGATCGTCAACGGTATGGCGCTGCTTGGTTTGCGTGACCATGTATTCGATGACCATCCGTCTGATACCGTGTGTTTGGACAGCGATGCCCCGCATTGGGCCGGCAACCTCACCAAGGTTCAGCAGTGAGATTGATCTGCCGCACAATGCGGATCTCAGGCGTATCGCGTGGCGAGCTTCACGGACGGACCGAATCGACCACCGTCCGTGGACGCGTATAGTTCGCCCAGTTTTGCGCAGCGCTCCGGGTTCCGGGCGTTGATCGACCGCCAATACCAGTGTCAGCTGCCTCATCGCTTTTTTGCTTATACCGTTGCATGTCCACGCCTGCATGGTGAAATTAATGTGACCCCATTCAGTTGCCAGACCTACGTTTACATTTTGTCTTCAACGCCTCGATTTCGTCGAGCAGATCGAGCGCGAGCGCAATGCCCGGTGCATTGATCTGAAGGTCGCGAGCCAGCCGAAAAGCGGTGCGTGCGCGGCACAGCGAAGCGCCGCTGAATCGCCATTCCTGCGGCCCTGCCCCTTTCGGATCGAAGGCGCCTTCAGCAACCCAAAGGGTTATTTCCTCTGCCGATGCGCCACTTATCCGGCTCATGTCGACGAGCGTGAACTCGACGTCATCATCGACGATCTGGCCTGCCAGCCAGGTCACTTCAGAGCTTTTCATAGTAGCTACCCATAAAATCGCGCACGCGGGTCAAAGCTGAACGCTTGCCGCATCGTGTTGTAGGCCGCTTTGGCCGCCTCGCTGTCGGCCGGCGGCAATACGATGTTCAAGATCACGTACAGGTCCCCGGGCGGATTCCCTGGAATCCCTTTGCCTTTGAGCCGCAAGCGTCTGCCGCCCGCCGAACCCATTGGAACAGTCATTTCGACCCGTCCATCGGGCGTCGGCACTGTTACGTGCCCGCCAAGCGCCGCTTCCCAGGGCGCCACCGGCAAGTCGAGCAAGACGTCGGATCCATCGACGCGAAAGAGTGGATGCTCGCGAAACGCAATTTCAAGGTAGAGGTCCCCGGCCGGTCCCCTTCCAACTCCGGCCCCGCCCTGGCCTGCGAGCCGCAGGTGCTGCCCAGCCCGCACGCCCTTCGGAATGGAAACGTTCAATGTACGTGATTGCAGTGTGACATGGCCCTGTGCATCGACGGCCGGCAATTGCAGCGAAATCGAGCGCTGTGCTCCTCGATAGGCATCTTCGACCTCGATGAACACCCTGGCGTGGTGATCTTGCCCCATCGCATGCGAGGGGCGCATATGGTCCGCCCGTGTACCGCCAAACATCGCTTCGAAGAAATCGCTGAGGTCAGCATGCGCGGCGGGGTGCTCGCCCGTGCCGCTGAATTCGAAACCTTCATCCCAGTTCGGAGGGGGCTGGAAGTCCTCTCCGGCGCGCCAGTGAGTGCCCATGCGATCGTAGGCGGCGCGCTTTTCCGGATCCTTCAGCACCTCGTAGGCCTCGCCCAATTCCTTGAAACGGTCCTCCGCGTCGGTATGCTTGCTGACGTCTGGATGGTATTTGCGCGCGAGCTTACGATACGCACGCTTGATGTCGTCCTGAGCCGCCGTGCGCTCCACGCCCAGGATCGCGTAGTAGTCTTTGTATTTCATCTGGAGAACATGCCAATATTGGGTGGGAACAGCAATGCGCTTGGGCGATACCGCTCATTTTCCGTGGGTCGACTCTACATGAGTATGGCGCGGAGTTGACGCACCTGCTGCTCATCCTGCCGACGAGCCCTCCGCAAGCGGCAACGAAACGGATAGCGCAAATCCCTGCCCAGGTGCTGTCTGTATCCGCAGCTCACCACCGAGCGCCGCGGCGCGCTCACGCATGCCCAGCAGGCCGAACGAATTCCGTGCAGGACGCTTGCCGCTCGGGCAGCCTCGACCATTATCTGCGACGCTCACGATACAGTTCGGCCCGTCCCGCACGATCTTGAGCATCACCTCGGTCGCGCCCGAATGGCGGGCGACATTGGTCATCGCTTGCTGTACGACGCGGAACACCACAGTCGCCGTTTCGGGTTGAAAATCGATGTCATCGGCGTCGATCTGGCGGATGACGCGCACCCCGTATCGCGCTGAGAACTGGTCGCTGAACCATTCGACTACGGGGATCAGACCGAGATCGTCCAGCATGGCGGGGCGCAGATCCGTAGCAATTCGCCTCACGGACACAACGAGCTGATCGATCAACGTGTAGATGTTATGCAGATCCGCACCGGCCAGTGCCGTCATGGCGGCTTCGGCGCGGTTGTCGATTCGGGAGACTTCCAGCTTCAACGCAGCCAGCTGCTGGCCCAGATCGTCGTGCAGCTCGCGCGCGATACGGGTCTTTTCATGATCCGATGGGAGTTAGCGTCACGACGCCAAACCAGAAATCCTTGATGGTATGCACGACTTCGACAAACTTGGCGAAATCGACTGGCTTGGTGATGTAGCAGTTCGCATGAAGGCCGTATGTCCCGGCCACATCCTCCTCCGACCTGGACGTGGTCAGCACGACAACCGGAATGTGCTTGAGGTCGGGATCTTCTTTCAGTTCCTGGAGCACTTCCCGTCCGCTCTTCCTGGGCAGGTTGAGATCGAGGATGATCAGGCCGGGGCGCGGCGCCATGCTTGCCCTCGCGGCGCAGGAACTCCATCGCAGCCACGCCGTCCTCGGCAACGTGCAGCGGATTCGCGACCTTGTAATAGTCAAGTGCCTCACGTGTGATCATGACATCCGTGGGACTGTCCTCGACAAGGAGAATGTGAATCAGGTCGTCCGTTGCATCGGAAAGCACGGGCTACTCCCGCGGATTGGATTCATGATATTGAAGAGCGGCGTCTGTTCCCGCATTCAGCGTAAAAAAGAACGCCGTCCCGCTGCCTGGAACAGACTCGACCCAGATGCGCCCCCCGTGCTGTTCGACGATCCGCCTGCATAGCGCCAGTCCTATCCCGGTACCCGGATATTCGGTGCGCGTATGCAGGCGCTGGAAGATCAGGAAGATCCGGTCGAAATACTGCGGGTCGATGCCGATCCCGTTGTCTCTCACCGAGATCACCCAGTCCTTGCCATCACGCACGGCTTCGATGTCGATCCGAACAGGGATGTCGCGACGGCGGAATTTGAGGGCATTTCCGACCAGGTTCTGAAAGAGCAGTACGATCTGCGTTGGATTGGCGACCACGGTCGGCAGCTCGCCACGATTGATCGTCGCGCCGGATTCCAGCAGGCCGACGCTCAGGCTTTTTAGTGCCTGGTCCAGTGCCCTCGCGCACTCGGTCAGCTGGGGCGTGGCTCCGGACCGGCCTACCCGGGAATAGGCGAGCAGGTCATCGATGAGCGTCTGCATGCGCATCGCACCGTCAACGGCGTGTCCAATGAATTCGTCCGCACGCGCATCCAGCTGGCCCTGATACCGGCGCTGCAGCAGTTGCAACGGGCCGGCAACGGCACGCAACGGCTCTTGCAGGTCATGGGACGCGACGTAAGCAAACTGTTCGAGATCCTGATTGGAACGGGCCAGTTCCTCTGTTCGGCTCACGAGTTCCTGCTCCGCACGCTTGCGCTCCGTAATGTCCACGATGGCAGCGAGCACGAAGACTTCGTCTGAAGTCCGGACCGGGTTGAGTCCAATCTCGACCGGGAATTCGGAGCCGTCGCGGCGCAGGCCATAGAGGTCACGCCCGGTGCCCATCGAACGCGGCTTCAGATCGCCGAAATAGGCGGCTCGATACTCGTAATGCCCGGAGCGAAAGCGCTCCGGTACGAGCGTTTCGATGGTCTTTCCGAAGAGATCCTCGCGCGCGTAACCGAACAGCTTCTCGGTTTGTGCGTTTACCAAGACGATCCGGCCCTCGTGGTCCACCATGACCATCGCATTGGGTGCCGCCTCCACCACCTGACGGAAGCGCTCATCGAGCCGCCTGCGCTCGGTAATGTCGACGACGGCCGCCAGGACGAAAACTCCTTCATCGGTCGTGACCGGATTGAGCCCAATCTCGACGGGAAACTCGGAACCGTCCTTGCGCCGGGCGAAAAGGTCACGGCCGACGCCCATCGGGCGACTCGACAGGTCGCCGTAAAACGTATGACGATAACCGGAATGGGCGGCACGGAAGCGTTCCGGCACAAGCATATCGACACAATGCCCGAGGAGCTCTTCACGCGAGTAGCCGAAGAGTTTTTCGGTCTGTGCATTTACCAGGATGATGTGGCCGTCGCGGTCGGCCATCACCATGGCGTTGGGCGCGGCCTCCACCACCTGCCGGAAGAGCTCATGGGCCAGGCCGCTCAGTGGCTTGTTCAATTCCAATTCGATCTCCGGATCCATTTTCGAATTGACTGCCGAAAACACTAGCAAGACTTCGCTCCTCAGCGAAACGTGTCTTCGCGTCCGCCGATTCAGTTCCCCGCATTTAATCCATTCTGGCCGCGGCTGGAGCCTCGACACAGCATTCGGGACGCACACTATTTTATAGTCGCGAACGACGCTGGAGTCCACGGGGCAGCAGAGGCAGCGGCGTTGGCCCCGGCAACTAGACGTGCGATTAGGACAAATGGGACACGAATGCTTAACGCGATTGCAAAATGGCGTCGTGGCGCGGCGCCATCCGGGCGATGATCTGCATCAAATATTCAGCGTTCCTGAAGTCCTAATGTTGAAACAGTTCCGGTCGATTCAGTGGGGCGGTCGGTTCAAACTCAGGAATACAGGAGACGATCGATGATCGGGGGAAAAAGATCTGTGCCACGGTCGAGTCCAACGGAAAGCGCGTCGACGATTGGCGAATATTGCAGTGGGCCAAAGCACCTCGGTGAACTCGGCCTGACGCAGGCGCTGCCCGCGTATTGGTTCTATGAAACGGCGCATGCGGCGCTGCGTCCCGCGCGTGCGTTTGTCGACGCTTGCAGATTCTTTTTTCAGCATCCCGCCAACCCGGCCGCCGCTACTTTTTCGGGCAAACTGGTGGCCGCCACGTGCGAAATGGCCGAGCGTGCCACCCGCCATTACGGGAGACCAGAGTGGAATATCACATCGACCGTCATCGACGGTCAGACAGTGCCTGTGCGTATCACCCCGATTTGGGAGCGACCCTTCTGCCGGCTCATTCATTTTGAACGCTCGCTTAACAACTCCGCGGGAACACAGCCCCGTCTTCTGATCGTCGCGCCGATGTCGGGCCATTACCCGACATTGCTACGGGGGACGGTCCAGGCCTTCTTGCCCAGCCATGACGTCTTTGTGACGGAGTGGGTGGATGCGCGCATTGTGCCGCTTATCGCAGGACGTTTCGATCTCGACGATTACATCGATTATTTGATCGGCATGCTGCATGGTTTTAATGGCGATGTGCACGTGATGGCCGTATGTCAGCCTTCGGTTCCCGTTCTGGCGGCCGTTGCGCTCATGGAGGCCGCCGGCGATCCTGCAGCGCCACGCTCCATGATTCTGATGGGTGGTCCGATCGACACGCGCATCAACCCGACCGCCGTGAACAGGCTGGCAGAACGGCGCGGCATCGAATGGTTTCGGCGCAACGTGATCACAAAGGTTCCGTTCCCCAATCCCGGGTTCATGCGTGATGTCTATCCGGGCTTCCTTCAACTATACGGATTCATGGTCATGAATCTCGACCGGCATATGGAAGAGCATTGGAAGCTGTTTGAGCATCTGGTCGCCGGCGACCACGATTCGGCTCAAAAGCATCGGGAGTTCTATGACGAATATCTCGCAGTAATGGATCTCAGTGCCGAATTTTATCTTCAGACCTGCGATACCGTCTTTATTCGTCATGCACTACCGAAAGGCGAGATGACTCACCGCGGGCGACCCGTTGACCCCTCCCAGATACACGGGGTCGCGCTAATGACCGTCGAAGGTGAGCACGACGATATTTCAGGGGTAGGCCAGACGGAAGCGGCGCACCTGCTCTGCCCGAATATCCCGGCCCCGCGGCATTTACATTGGCTCCAGCACGGAGTGGGGCATTACGGTGTATTTAACGGAGAGCGTTTTCGTACCGAGGTCGTTCCTGAGGTAACGGATTTCATTCTTTCAACGGAGAAAAAATAAAGGTATTGAAGCGAGGAGATGGGAAAGCCATGTGGATGTCTACGTGGAAGCTGGCTCGCTGAACATCATGGAAAGCGTGACGCTGGTGGAATTACCTCTGACTTCAAAATGCCAAGCGTCCGCGGTTCCGAACGTCGGTCATTGAGTTGATATGCGTCTACGGACAGGACCTGTCGAACCCTGTCCTGGATTCGATCGCCGAATACATCTTTTGTCGGCAGTGCGGGTGAGGAGGCGAAGTTCATGAATATTTTGTTCCCACGGACGACACCCGAGTTCGACGCCGAATCTTTCACGCTGCTCTTTCCCGCGAAGGTGAATGGACAAACAATCCAATGCAGCATTACCGCCGAGGCACTCGAAGATCATTTTGGTGCGGCCTCGATCAGCGAGACGGAGCTCGTGAAGGCATTTGGCGCGCATCGGAGCGCCATCGAAAAAGTAGCGGCCCTGATGATCGAGGCGACGCGCGGCGCACCGGTCTTGCTGCACAGTGGTGTGTTCCGGCTTTATTCAGATGACACGTGACCATGTGGCGACACAGATCGAAAGCGCGCCGCCACCGGGTTCAGTTGGCTAATAACTGAGCGACATCAACGTGCTCCGGTTGTCGACTGGCTTGTCGGCACACGCTTTCGACCGCGGGCTTGCGTAGCGCGGAAATTCTCGAGACTGCTCAGTTCGCGCTCCAGGGCTGTCTGAATGATGAACTGTCGGGGATGTATGTAAGGCTCAGCCAAAAAAGTCTAGTCGCATCCGTATGTGGGCGATAAGAAATACGAGGTCACGGGGGATGAGTCGATCTGTTCTGCCAGGAGTTGGTACCGTGATGGTCTTACCTGGTGCGTTGGCGAGAACTCGATGAATCGAGTTCGAGGCGACGAATGTCGGTGGGATGTACGCGGAACGGAGCTGCATCCCGCGTTCGCGTGTTGACCCTTTTGACAGGGGTTGCCATGTTGCAGCAACGTTTTATCTACTTTCCAGAAAAGGCTGCGGTCGAGGACATCGTCTCCGATCGACTCGTGGCCTGGCCTACGCCGGAGGCATTCCGGGGCCTCGCCGCCGAACCGCCGGGAACATTGCGCGGAACGGCCATTGTTTTTCATGGCAATGCGGGGCATGCAGGGCATCGTTCCTGCTATGCCACTGCACTCAACCCGCTGGGACTGCGCGTGATCCTCGCCGAATACCCGGGCTATGGGCCACGTGAGGGCTCACCCGATGAAGAAACTCTGGTCGCCGATGCGAAAGAGACCATCGCGCTTGCGCATTCTCACTTTGGCACCCCTATGATGCTGATCGGGGAATCGCTCGGGGCCGGCGTGGTTGCAGCGGCGGGCTCGCGTGAGCGCGACAAGATCGCCGGCTTGCTGCTCATCACGCCATGGGATAGCCTTGAGCATGTCGCCGCTTTCCACTATCCATGGGTGCCCGTGAGGTGGCTGATGCATGACCGATACGACAGCGTAGCCCACCTGGCAGAGTTCGGCCGCCCGGTTCTCGTGGTGGTTGCCGAACGCGACAGCATCGTTCCCGCACGCTTCGGCGAGGCGCTGTATAAAGCGCTGTCCTGTCCGAAACGATTGAAGGTCGTGGAGGCGGCTGAGCATAACGACTGGATTGGCCACATCGACGCTAGCTGGTGGCGGGAGGCGATCGACTTCCTGCTCGCGCCTTCCCGCCAATGAAAGCCCGCTCCGTCCCGTCCCAGCGCGAACGCATCTACATCCTCGATGAGAGGAACAGGCCTGTCGAGGTGTTCGACCGAAGCGAGTGGTCCCGCTGGATGGCCGGGAACGACCTGATCTTTCGTCGCACGCTGCTCGAGAAAGCCGGCGTGACGGTCACTACGCGCTTTCGCGGTGTGGCAGATTCAAGGGCAGGGGAACCCCCGCTCTTCGTGACGCGCATTGCCGGAATGAAATCGCGCGATGACAACGAGAGCTATGGGGCAGCCACGCTCGATGAGGCGCTCGACCGGCACGAACGTATCGTGCAGAAAATCCTGCGGATGTTGGCCATGCCGTGACCGGCGCGCGGCTTACGCGCTGACGTCGCGCGCTCTGGCTCAGGCATCAGTGTCGAACTGGCCGCAGTGTGCGCGTTGCAGCTGATCGCGGGCGACCCTCCGGAATCGGGCTTTCAGGTTCCGGGCGCCACGCCGCTCGGCGACGCCGTCCCGCGCTGAGGGGGCAAGTGGCCGCGACAGAGCTCTGCCGTGTTTTGGATAACCAGACGTCACCGGATGACCGTGCAATCATTCGGTCGGGTTGGGAGATTGAAGATGAAAATAAGCTCAGGAGACTTCCGGGTCCATGAAGGCGTAGCAGTTGATCTCAACAGGTGGCCAACGATCACGACGCCAGTCTATAAATCGAAAGATCAGTATCACGTTATGCTCGCCGAGCATATCGGGCAGCTATCCGCGTTGCAAAGCGTACTCTATGCTGATAATCGCTACGCGGTGCTTTTCATCTTTCAGGCGATGGACGCGGCGGGGAAGGACGGTGTGATCAAGCACGTGATGTCGGGCATCAATCCACAGGGTTGCCAGGTTTTCAGCTTCAAGCATCCGAGCGCGGAAGAACTCCAGCACGATTTCCTGTGGCGAACCACCCGCAGTCTTCCGGAGCGAGGCCGAATCGGGATCTTCAACCGCTCATACTATGAAGAGGTATTGATCCTTCGAGTACATCCGGAGATCCTTCGTGGCGAGGGCTTGTCCGATGAGGCCGGTGCTGGCGAGTCCATTTGGCAGGGCCGTTACCGGTCAATCAACGATCTTGAGAGTCACCTGCATCGCAACGACACGCGCATCGTTAAGTTCTTTCTGCACCTTTCGAAGGAGGAACAGCGCAAGCGCTTTCTCGCACGTATTGACGACCCCGACAAGAACTGGAAATTCAGTACCGCGGACGTCGAAGAGCGAAAGTTCTGGCCTCAATATATGGCTGCCTACGGCCACTGTCTTAGTGCGACCAGCACAAGGTACGCCCCGTGGTACGTCGTGCCCGCAGATGACAAGGAGAACGCCCGGATCATCGTTTCGCAAATTATTTTGGACACGCTTGCGAAGTTGAATCTGCGGTATCCCGCAGCGAGTACGGACAGGAGAGACGAATTGTCCGAAATTCGCGCACAGCTTGATGGTGAGCAAGCCAGATAGGCGGGGGCCGCACCGCGCCGCGCCTTGCTTCCCGCATACGAGCACCCATAGGGCTGCTGGTACTGACGTATTCAATCAGCCGCCTCTGTCGACGTACACAGGATGGCAACAGCCCTATTTCCATTGTTTGCGTATTAAGGCGGCAACTGCGCGCAAGCGACGCTCACGCTCCTGTTTGAACCATTTCAGCGTTCGTTCTGGCTCACCTGTGGCGGCAAGCAGCGGCGCGTTGTCGCGTAAAAGGTTCTCGCTCGCGACAACGTCATTCAAGGCGCCGAAACGTTTCTGGACTTCCTTGAGTTCATTCAATGTTTTCCGATGTCCTCTGGACAGTACGGGGCCGAACAGTTCCAGCAGGTACCGAGCCTTCTTTCCGGCCTTTCGAACATCATGGAAAGCTGCAAAGTTTGACCGTTTCGCTTTGGACGCGCGCCTCATCCGTCGGCGTAACTGGCTTTCCGATATTGCGACACGCTCATCCGAGAAGGCCTGGAGAGGTTGTCTGTCCTGCCTGGCGACCAGTTCATCCGAGGTCTGCGACAGGACTCCAAGCAGTTGCGTCTTCGTTGCCGGATTCGAAAATACTTCTCTGCCGACATCGAGTGCTTTCTGTCGAGCCTCCAATATTTCGGGGGGCAGCGCTTTCCAATCTTCCCGTTGAAGCTTGAGCAGTTCGATCAAGATGTCGTAGTCACGTGTCCGGCCAGCCGTATCGGCGAGAGACCTGAAAAGTTCCCTCTGGCTGGTGTTTTCCCCTGCGTCCAGCAAGGGCCGGTAAGCCCACCATAACGATCGCAGGCGGCGCATGGTAATGCGCAGTTGATGGAGTCCCTCGGCGGAGGGGTCGCTTGCAACTGTCCTGGCCTGTTCGATAGCTTGATTGACGAGTGGCGACGCGATAGCCGGAAATGAGGTTTCAGCGCATGCTTCGCGTAGCTCGTGTTGGTCGTTGCTCATTCGACCTCCAGACTATGTCAGATAACCTGCATCGCGTGTCACGACGTCACCGTCGATCCGATAAACAAAGCATCGCTTTCTTTCAATATAACTTGAACAACATTTGGAGCTGAAGTCAGAAGGCAGGAAACCTGGCCCGAGATGACCGTGTCTCGCTCACGATTGATCACGACACTCCGGACATCATGGCAATTGCAGGCTTGTCCATGGCAGCGCATGCGCGACTGGTGACAGTGGGCGGCGACAATTAGCTTGGCCGGTCGTTGACGTTTGTTTTGGCCGGTGGTGAGGAGTCGGAGGCGGCGTAGCCGCTGGAGACGACGAACCACCGGCGGCGCTGCGTCGGCGGGGCAATAGGATGGCTGATCGATTCTTAAAGAAGAAGCGGTCAGCACATGTCTGGAACCCGCATCACCGACCAACAGGTCCGCCTTGGGCGGCGACAATTAGCTTGGCCGGTCGTTGACGTTTGTTTTGGCCGGTGGTGAGGAGTCGGAGGCGGCGTAGCCGCTGGAGACGACGAACCACCGGCGGCGCTGCGTCGGCGGGGCAATAGGATGGCTGATCGATTCTTAAAGAAGAAGCGGTCAGCACATGTCTGGAACCCGCATCACCGACCAACAGGTCCGCCTCTACATGAACAAGCGCAAACATCATTCGCAGGAAGTTGCGGCTGCCAAAGCAGGAATAAGCGTGCGCAGCGCACGCCGCATCGAGCGTGACGCGACGTTGCCATCCCAGAAGCCGCGGCGCTCTTGGCGTACGCGTCCCGATCCATTTGTCGATGTCTGGGACAGCGAAGTCGTGCCGTTGCTGCGTAACATCCCCCACCTGATGGGCATTACGGTCCTGCGCAAGCTGCAGGAGGATCACCCGGATCGCTATCCCGACAGCATGCGTCGTACGCTGGAACGACGCATTTCTCAATGGCGGGCGCTCGAAGGTCCCAGCCAGGAGATCTTCTTCCCGCAGGAGCATCAGCCCGGCGTGCGCGGGCTGTCGGACTTTACCGACATGAGCAAGCTGTGCGTGACGATCGGCGGCGCACCGTTCGAGCACCGGCTGTATCACTTCGTGCTCGCGTTCTCTCGTTGGGAGTATGCATGCGTGGTCGACGGCGGCGAGAGTTTCGAGGCACTCGCAACCGGCTTGCAGAACGCGTTGTGGCAGGCAGGAGGTTGTCCGCGTGAGCACCGCACCGACAGCCTGTCGGCCGCCTTCAAGAACCTTAGAGAGAAGGAAGACTTCACGGCCCGATACAAGGCGCTGCTCGATCACTACGAGATGCAGGGTACGCGCAACAATCGCGGTCTGGCTCACGAGAACGGGAGTGTCGAATCCTCGCACCGATATCTGAAGGACGCCGTCGATCAAGCGCTGATGCTGCGTGGCCATCGCGACTTCGTTGATCGTGCCGCCTACGATGAATTCATCCGCGAGCAGGTGATGCGTCGAAACCGGCGTAACGCCGCCGCGTTCCGCATCGAGCGCCAACAGCTTCAGGATCTGCCGGATTACCGTACCACCGACTTCGTCGAGGAAGAAGCGCCTGTGACCCGCTGCAGCACATTCACGGTGCGCGGCATCCTCTACAGTGCGCCGTCGCGCCTGATTGGTCACCGGCTGAAGGTGCGCGTCTACGGCGACAGGCTCGACTGTTACCTGTCCGGCGTGCTGGTGCACAGCACCGCCCGGGGCAGCCGTGCGAACGACAACCGTTACGCGCTTGATTACCGCCACTTCATTGGCTCCCTGAAGCGCAAGCCGCAGGCGTTCAAGGGGCTCGCGTTTCGTGACGCACTGTTCCCGCGCGAGGCCTACCGCCGGACCTGGGAGCAACTCGATGCCCGCCTGTCGCAACGCGAAGCATGCAAGACGATGGTTGGCCTGCTTGAACTGGCCGGCCTGCACGGTGTCGAGGCCATACTGGCGTCACAGCTTGACGCGTTGCTGGACGCCGGCGAACTGCCCGATCTCAAGGCGCTGCGTGAGCAGTACGCACCCCGTGATGCCTCGTGCCCCGAGGTGGTGGTCCAGATGCCGCCCGTTGCAGTCTATGACGCGCTGCTCGAGGAGATGGCAGCATGAACGCGCCCGCACATGACGGTGGCCGCCTGGCCCTGATGCTCAACGAGCTGCGCCTGCCAACGATCGGCAGGTTGTGGCCCGAGTTCGCCGAGCGTTCGGACAAGGAGGGATGGCCGGCCACGCGACTGCTTGGTGCACTGCTTGAGCACGAGCTGGCCGAGCGCGCCAAGCGACGTATAGAGCGGCACCGGACCGAGTCGCAGATGGACCCGACCAAGACGCTTGCGAGCTTCGACTTTAGCGCCGTACCAATGGTCTCGAAGGCCCATATCACGGCACTGGCCACCGGCGAGTCGTGGCTGGAGAAAGGCGCCACGGTCCTTCTGTTTGGGCCACCCGGGGTCGGGAAAAGCCATCTGGGTTCAGCCATCGGGCACGCCCTGATCGACGCCGGATACCGCGTACTGTTCACACGCACCAGCGAGCTCGTCCAGAAGCTTCAGGCAGCCCGCCAGAGCCTGCAGTTGCCTTCAGCACTGGCCAGGTTGGACCGCTTCGATTTGATCATCCTGGACGACCTGTCGTACGCGCGCAAGGACCAGGCCGAGACCAGCGTCCTGTTCGAGCTGATTGCCGAGAGGTATGAGCGCAAAAGTCTCCTGATAACGGCCAATCAACCGTTCTCGGGCTGGAATGCCGTGTTCCCTGACCCCGGCATGACGGTCGCCGCCATCGACCGGCTTGTGCATCACTCGACGATCTTCGAGCTCAACGTCGAAAGCTATCGCCGCCGCAAGGCCGGCGACAAGCAGAATGCACGGCGGCGTCAATTAAACGATGACAACCCGTTTAGCAGCCAGTTGCCGGAAGACGGCAACGTTACGCAGTAGCGGTGAGCGTCAACTACGCCATCACGCAACGACAACTACGAAGGAGGAACGCCAAATATGACCTGATACCCAACGACAACCACCCCGTTGACCGGCCAAAATAGTTGTCGCTGACCGGCCACGCTGCTTGACGCTCTCTATGACAGATCGTACCGAAGCGGAAAGGGTCCTTCAGCTGCTTCAGCTCAGGTATCCGGAACTGATTTCCCTGCCGATATCCATGTCCTCGTTCGACGACATCCGAATCTTTCGCTTAACACCTGTAGTCATATCCGTGCTCGACTATTCAAAGGGCTTCCGGAACGCGGAACTTGTCACTTTCTGAAGGTTCTTCGTGGCAGGGATGAACCGTATGACGCGAAACTCCGGTAGCGGGAGCAGATGGGCAGCCTGCACAAAAGCTGGCTGCGTCTATGCATTGACTTTCTTCACTATTGGGTTTGCAGTCGGCGCATTGTTGATCCATGTCAAGAGGACCGCGCCACAGTTCCATAGGCTCATTGTGTAAGTCGCCGTTCCCATCCATCGGCGAAGGATCTGAATCGTGGCCTTCGTCCCTGGACACCTCACGTTCCCGGAGAGCGCATCTTCTGCGCGCATAAAGAGCATGTCCCCGGCCTCACCCCTTCATTTAAGCGCGCTCGACCGTGACGGCCTTCAGACGCTCATCGATGTGCTCCACGCTAGTGGCTATCAGGTGCTAGGCCCGACCCTGAGAGACCAGGCGATCGTCTACGATGATGTGAAGTCGCTTGAAGACTTTCCGATAGGGTGGACGGACCGGCAGGAAGCCGGCCGGTACCGGATTGAACGCCGCGCCGACAACGCGCTTTTCGGATTTGCGGTTGGGCCGCATTCCTGGAAGCGCTTTCTTCACCCTCCCGTCGAGCGGCTCTTCTCCGTCGTCAAAGACGGTACCGGCCTGTCAATCGACCCCGACAAAGGCGAACCACAAAAGCTCGCATTCATCGGCGTAAGAGCGTGTGAACTGCAGGCGATTGCCATACAGGATCGCGTGTTTTGCGAAGGCCGTTATGTCGATCCGCGCTATGCGCAGCGCCGGCGCGGCGCGTTCATCGTAGCCGTTAATTGCAGTGAGGCGGGCGGCACGTGCTTTTGCGTCTCCATGCAAACGGGGCCGGCGGTCGAAGCGGGTTTTGACATGGCATTGACGGAGTTGCCCGCGGTAGAGGGTGCCGACCTTCTTGTCGAGGTGGGCAGCGAAGCGGGCGCTGCGCTTCTGCGGCAGGTTCCACATCGCCCGGCGACCGCGGCGCAGATCGCAGCAGCGCGTGGTGTCGTGACTCGCACGGCAAACCGGATGGGCCGCTCGATGGAGACGGCAGGGATCAAGGCCCTCCTGCAGGATAACCCGCACCACCCGCGTTGGAACGATGTCGCCGCGCGATGCCTGAGCTGTGGCAATTGCACGATGGTGTGCCCCACGTGCTTCTGCACGACTGTGGAGGACACAGGCGACCTGGCCGGAGGGACGGCTGTGCGTACGCGGAAATGGGACTCGTGTTTCACGCTGGGCTTCACCCATTTGCACGGCGGCAGCGTGAGGCAGACGGGTGCTGCGCGCTACCGTCAATGGTTGACGCACAAACTGGCGAACTGGATCGACCAGTATGGCACTTCGGGCTGTGTCGGCTGCGGGCGATGCATCACGTGGTGCCCGGTTGGGATCGACATCACGGAAGAAGTGGCGGCTATGCAGGCTTCGGCTATGGCAGTGCGGGAGGAGCGGCATGAAGGCGCTTGACCTCCTGCTTGGCGAGCATCCGCTCTTTGCCGGTATCGAGCCCGCACACCTGGCCATCATCCAGGGCTGTGCGCGACTTTGCCGGTTCGAATCCGGCCATTACATCTTTCGCGAAGGTGAGCCGGCGGACGAGTTTTTCGTGATCCGCAATGGTCGCGTCGCACTGGAAATCGGTGCGCCCGGGCATCAGCCCGTGGTGTTCGAGACGCTTGGAGCCGGCGAAATGGTCGGGGCGTCATGGCTCATTCCACCGTACCGGTGGATGTCTGACGCACGCGCGATGGAGCCGACTGGCGCGATCGGCATAGACGCCGCGTGCCTGCGCGAGAAGTGCGAGCGCGACCACGATCTCGGCTATCTGATGATGAAACGCTTCCTGCCGGTTCTCGCGGAACGGCTTCATGCCACCCGTCTGCAGATCCTCGATGTCTATGGAAAGCACTGACGTTTTGCTGGAGCGGCCTGCCGATCCGCTTGTCCCGCAGGTCTATCGCGTGACCCGTCGGCGTCGCGAGCTGGCAGATACGGTCACGCTCGACATCGCGCCGGTGTCTGGCAAGCGGCCGCCCGCCGCGCCGGGGCAGTTCAACATGCTGTATGCCTTCGGCGTTGGCGAAGTGCCCGTCAGCATGAGCGGTGACACCGCAAGCGCCGATGTGTTTGTGCACACAATCCGCGAAGTTGGCGCGGTCAGCCGGGCGCTCGTTCGTCTCGAAACCGGCGCGTGCCTGGGCGTGCGTGGGCCGTTCGGTACGGGCTGGCCGATGCGGGACACTGTGGGCGCGGATGTTGTCATCGTGGCCGGAGGGCTCGGGCTGGCGCCCCTTCGCCCGGCAGTCCGCGAAATCCTGGCGAATCGCAGCCGGTACGGCCACGTCGTGATCCTGTTCGGTTGCCGTCATCCTCGCGAGATGCTGTATGGCCGCGAGCTGGAACGGTGGCGCCAGCGTTTCGACATCGAGGTCGAAGTGATCGTGGATCACGCGGATGCCAACTGGCGAGGGCATGTCGGTGTTGTGCCCGCCTTGATCGCGCGTGCGTCGTTTGATGCTGGCCATACCACGGCGTTGATTTGCGGGCCTGAATTGATGATGCGGTTCTCGGTCAGCGCATTGAGTTGCCGAGGCGTGGCAGACGAGCGTATCTATGTGTCGTTGGAGCGCAACATGAAATGCGCCGTGGGACACTGCGGTCACTGCCAGTTCGGCCCGGCATTCGTCTGCCGCGATGGGCCCGTGATGCGTTACGACACGATCGCACGCAGCTTTGCCATTCGGGAGATATAAGGTGTCCGAACGACGTCGTCCGAAGCTCGCGGTGTGGAAATTCGCGTCATGCGACGGCTGCCAGCTCTCCCTGCTCGATTGTGAAGACGAGTTGTTGGCGCTGGCTGACACCGTCGAGATCGCGCACTTCGCCGAAGCCTCAAGCGCTGCCACGCGCGGCCCCTATGACCTTTCTCTTGTCGAGGGCTCCATCACGACGGAGCAGGACGCCAAACGCATCTGCCAGGTGCGCCGGCAATCCCGCCGTCTCGTCACGATAGGCGCGTGCGCGACGGCAGGCGGTATCCAGTCGCTGCGCAATTTTGCCGACGTGCAGGAGTGGATGGCGGCGGTCTACGCGTCGCCACAGTACGTTGCGACGCTGGCCACGTCCACGCCGATTTCGGCCCATGTTGCCGTCGATTACGAGCTTCAGGGCTGTCCCGTCAACAAGGCCCAACTGCTCGAGGTGATCTCCGCGTTGCTCATCGGCCGCAAGCCGGCCGTTCCCGAACATAGCGTCTGCGTCGAATGCAAGGCGAGCGGCACCGTGTGCGTGATGGTGCAGGGCACGGCTTGTCTCGGTCCCGTGACCCATGCGGGCTGCGGCGCGCTGTGTCCTTCGTTCCGGCGCGGCTGCTTTGGCTGCTACGGCCCGATGGAGACACCGAACACCGCTTCGCTCGCCAGACAATGGCAGGCCCTCGGCGCTTCGCCGCGCGACATTCAGCGGGCGTTTCGCACGTTCTACGCCGTCGTCGAGCCGTTTCGCAAGGAGAGCGAATCACATGGGCGATAGCACGCGCACGATCCACGTTGATTACCTTGCCCGCGTCGAAGGCGAGGGCGCGATCGACCTGCGCATTCGCAACGAGCGACTGGCGTCGGTCAGGCTGCGTATCTTCGAGCCACCGCGCCTGTTTGAAGCTCTGCTCAAGGGGCGCGGTTATGCCGAAGTCCCCGATATTGTCGCCCGCATTTGCGGAATCTGTCCAATCGCCTATCAGATGAGTGCGGTTCACGCGATCGAGAACGCGTTTGGCGTGCGCGTTGACGGGCAACTGCGGGCGCTGCGGCGTCTTATCTACTGCGGCGAGTGGATCGAGAGTCACGCGCTGCACGTGGTGATGCTGCATGCCCCGGATTTTCTCGGTTTCCCGGACGCGATCTCCATGGCGCGCGAACATGGCGACGCAGTGCGGCGCGGCCTTGCGCTGAAGAAGGCCGGCAATACGCTGCTGCGGGTGCTCGGCGGCCGCGAAGTCCATCCGGTCAACGTGAGGGTGGGTGGGTTCTATCGGTTGCCTGGGCGCACGGAACTCGTTCCGGTCGAGGCGACGCTTCGCGAGGCGCGCGACAACGCCATTGAACTGGTGCGGTGGGTCGCGTCCTTTCCGTTTCCCGATTTTGAGCGCGATTATGAGTTCGTCGCACTGCGCCATCCTGATGAGTATCCCTTCAACGAAGGGCGCCTCGTTTCGAGTCGCGGCATCGACATCGACGCCAGCGCCTTCGATACCGAATTCGAGGAACGGCAAGTTCCGCACTCGACCGCGCTGCATGCGCGCGTGAAGCGGCGCGGTGCGTATCTCGTCGGTCCGCTTGCGCGCTACGCGCTGAACTTCGACCGTCTGCCTCTGTCCGTCCGTACGCTCGCGAGGGAGGCCGGGATTGCCTCGGTATGCGGAAATCCGTTTCGCAGCATTGTGGTCCGTGCGCTCGAAATCGTGTTTGCCTGCGAAGAAGCGCTGCGTCTGATCGCGGAATACGAGCCGCCCGAGCTCGCGGTCGTGCCCTTCGAGCCAACCGCCGGTGTGGGCTTTGGCTGCACAGAGGCGCCACGCGGCATTTGCTGGCACCGGTACGCTATCGATTCAGACGGCACGATACGCGAGGCACGGATCGTGCCCCCCACAGCGCAAAACCAGTCAAGCATCGAGGACGATCTCGAGGCACTCTCTGCACCGCTCGTCAACGCACCCGACGACGTGATCCGCCACCGCTGCGAGTGCGGTGTGCGCAATCACGACCCCTGTATCTCATGTGCCGCACATTTCCTTACATTGAAGGTGGACCGAACATGACAGAGCCGATTGCGCGGCAAGCGCCGCTACAGACCACCCGCAGTGTGAGGGTGATCGGAATTGGCAACCCGGATCGCGCCGACGACGGCGTCGGCTGTCTTGTCGCGCAGCGGCTCGCAGGACGTTTGCCGGCGGACGTCGCGGTGCTGACACGCGGCGGCGACATGATGGATATCGGCGACGACATGGTGGGCATTGATGCGCTCGTGTGCATCGACGCCGCCAGGCCGGCTGGCTCGCCGGGAAGCATCACCCGCATTGATCTGGAGAAGCAGTTACTGCCAGGAGGTGGGACATTCGCGTCGAGCCATGGCTTCGGTCTTGCCCAGACCATCGCGCTTGCACTGGCACTGGGCACGGCGTCGCAGGACATCGTGATCTACGCGATCGAAGGGGCGTCATTCGAACCCGGCGCTGCGATGACGCCGGAAGTCGCAGCGGTTGTGCAGGACGTGGCCGCGCGAGTCGTGGCAGAGGTAGACAGGCTTCGGAGTGGCACAAGCAAGGAGGCGAGCGATGCATGAAACAGGATTGGTACGCGATCTCGTGCAGAAGGTTGCACACGCGGCGCAGGAGGCGCGAGCAGAGAGCGTGAGCGACGTCCACGTCTGGATGGGGGTGCTGGCCCCGATTTCGGAAGCGCATTTCCGTGAGCATTTCGAGGAAGAGGCTCGCGGCACGCCCGTTGCGGGCGCGGTGCTGCATGTTGAATCCTCGGACGACATTCAGAATGAGAATGCGCAGCACGTCATGTTGAAGCGGTTTTGCCTGCGGTTACCCGATAAGAAGAGACACACATGATGCGGCCAGTCTTGCGCGCCGCCGGCGTGGGGGGATCTCGCCAGCGCTTGCGGATCGAAGCGACAGGCGCGATACAGGGCGTCGGATTCCGGCCGTTTGTCTATCGGCTCGCGGCAAGCGAAGGGCTAGGCGGCTTCGTGCGCAATACCGGCGACGGCGTCGTGCTCGAGGTGGAAGGTCCGGTGCAGGCGCTGACGCGCTTTGTCGAGCGGTTCGACACGGAGGCCGCCGCGCCCATGTCCGTGCGTGCGCGCCGTGTCGAGGAGATCGACCCTCAGGGCGCTGACACCTTCGAGATCGCACCCAGCACGTGCGAGGCAGAGCGTCTGGCTGTCGTGCTGCCCGATCTGGCCGTTTGCGGCGAGTGCCTTGCCGAGATGTCCGATCCCGGCGATCGGCGCTATCGCTATCCATTCACGACCTGCATGCATTGCGGTCCGCGGTTTTCCATCATCAATGGCGTTCCTTATGATCGTGTGCGCACCTCCATGCGGCAGTTCAAGATGTGCACCGCCTGCCAGGCGGAGTACGACGATCCGGCATCACGGCGCTTTCACGCCGAAACCAACGCATGCCCGATGTGCGGACCGACGCTCGCGCTATGGGACGTGGCCGGGAACGAGCGTGCGGCGGGCGGGCAGGCGCTGAGCGAGGCAGTCGACGCCCTGCGCCAGGGTGCCATTGTCGCCATGAAGGGCCTCGGCGGTTTCCAGTTGCTGGCCGACGCGCGAAACGAGCTGACGGTGCAGCGTCTGCGGGCACGTAAAGGCCGCCCGTCGAAGCCGTTCGCCATCATGGTCCCGACCTGCGATGATGCCGCGGCGCTGGCCGAAATCGACGCAGTCGAGCGTGCCCTGCTGTGCTCTGCCGCGGCGCCGATCGTGCTGTTGCGTTCGCGCTCCGACGGAGCAAAGCTTGCGCGAGCCGTAGCGCCGGGGCACAACGCATGGCTTGGCGTCATGCTGCCCTATACACCTTTGCATCATCTGCTCATGCGTGAGCTGGGTTTTCCAGTCGTCGCGACGAGCGGCAACCGGAGCGGCGAACCCGTCGTCGCCAGCGAGCACGAAGCGCTCGAACGGCTCGGTGGGCTGGCGGAGTGTTTTCTCGTACATGACCGACCGATCCTGCATCCCGTGGACGACCCGGTCGTCAGGGTGATTGCGGGCGAGCCCGTCGTGCTGCGCCACGCGCGGGGCTACGCGCCACTCGATCTCGCCCTGAACGGCCGGGAAACGCCGGATACCGCCTGCGTTGCGCTGGGCGCTCACGGCAAGAGTGCCGTCGCGCTCGCGTCAAAGGGCAGCGTGGTGCTGGGCCCGTATATCGGCGATCTCGACGGCAGCGAGGCGCGCGCGGCGTTTGCCCGCTCGATCGCTACGATGAAGGCGTTATACGGCGTGACGCCAGGCGTGGTTGCCTGCGACGCCCATCCGGACTACTACAGCACGCAGTACGCACAGCGCCAGGCGTCTGAACCTCGGCGCGTACCTCATCACCTTGCCCATGTTCTTTCGGGGATGGTCGAGCACGGGCTGGAGGGGCCGCTGCTGGGCGTCGCCTGGGATGGTACCGGATATGGCGACGACGGGAGTGTCTGGGGCGGCGAGTTCCTCGCGATCGACGCCGGCCGCTGCCGCCGCGTGGCGCATTTGCTGCCGTTCCGCCTTCCTGGCGGCGAGGCGGCGGCACGGCAACCGACCCGCGCTGCGCTCGGCGTCCTGCACGCGATGCACGGCGAGGCCGCATTGAGCATGACGTCACTTGCGCCCGTCACCGCCTTCACGGCGCACCAGCGCGGGCTTTTCGTCGCCATGCTGGGCCGGGGCATCTGTTCCCCGTGGACATCGAGCGCCGGAAGGCTGTTCGATGCCGCCGCCGCAATACTTGGGCTTTGTTCGCATTCGAGCTTTGAAGGCGAGGCGGCAATCGCACTGGAAAGCGCCGCTACGGGGGCAGCGTGGGCTTATCCGCTGGAGGCGCCAGTGCTGCGCGAAGAAGGGCGCACGCTCATTGCGGACTGGCGGCCGGCGGTGGCATCGCTTACCCGGGCGATCGCAGAACAGGTTCCAGCAGGCCCGCTCGCGCGCGGCTTCCACGAGGCGCTCGCCGACCTCATCGTTGCCGTGGCGCGACGCGTCGGCATGCATCGGGTGTTGCTCACTGGGGGATGCTTCCAGAACGCCATGCTGGCGCTCGGTGCGATCGACCGGCTACGGACGGCGGGGTTCGACGTGCGGACCCACCACCGCGTGCCACCCAACGACGGTGGACTGGCCGTTGGGCAGGCCGCGTTCGCGTTGCGTCCGTTGATCGAGGAGAAGGCATGATGTGTCTCGCGGTGCCTGGAAGGCTGCTCGATGTCAACGGCGAAGATGCGCTTGCGCGTCAGGGGCGTGTCGCCTTCGGCGGTATCGTCAAGCAAGCGAATCTGGCTTACGTTCCTGAAGCGCGCCCTGGCGATTATGTGCTGGTGCACGCGGGCTTCGCGATTGCCGTGATCGACGAGCGCGAGGCCGCGCGGACGCTCGATTTTCTGGCTGCCGCTGGCGGCGGCGAGGGGGCCGGCTCATGAAGCACGTCGACGAATGGCGCAGCGAATCGCTTGCGCGCCGTTATGCGGATGCGATTGCGCGGATCACGACGCGACCGTGGTCCATCATGGAAATCTGCGGGGGGCAGACGCATTCAATCGTGCGCTACGGCATTGACCGCATGCTGCCCGATGGTGTCACGCTGCTTCATGGCCCGGGTTGCCCGGTTTGCGTGACGCCGGCGAGTGTCATCGATACCGCCATCGCCATGGCCAGCCGCCCTGACATTACGTTCTGCTCGTTCGGCGACATGGTGCGCGTGCCCGGGAACGGTGGCAGTCTGCTGGGCGCCAGCGCGCACGGTGCCGATCTCAGGATCGTGTATTCGCCGCTCGATGCGCTTGCCATTGCGCGAAAGGAACCGGGCCGCAACGTGGTGTTCCTCGCGATCGGCTTCGAGACAACAGCGCCCGCCACGGCGATGGCGGTGCTTCAGGCCGAACGCGAGGGGATTGCGAACTTCTTTCTGCTCGTCTCGCATGTGCTCGTGCCACCGGCGATCGAGGCGATCCTGAGCGACCCGGAAAGCAGTGTACAGGGCTTTCTGGCGGCCGGACATGTCTGCACCATCACAGGCTATGCCGGCTACGAGGCCATCGCCTGGCGTCATCATGTGCCGATCGTCGTGACGGGGTTCGAGCCCGTCGATCTCCTGCAGGGTGTCTATTTGTGTATTCGACAGCTCGAATCGGGCAGCGCCGCGGTTGAGAACCAGTACAGCCGCATCGTTCCGCGTGAAGGCAACCACGCGGCGCTGGAGGCCGTGGCGAAGGTATTCATCGTGCAGTCACAGCACTGGCGCGGAATGGGGGAAATCGCGGCGAGCGGACTTGGGCTCGCGCCTGCTTACGCGCAGTACGACGCGCTTGTGCGTTTTGGCGACGGGGCGGTACCGCCTGGACACGCAGGCGTGTGCATTTCGGCCGAGTTGCTGCGGGGCCGCAAGCGCCCGGCGCAATGCCCAGCTTTCGGCACGCGTTGTACGCCGGATCATCCGCTGGGCGCGACCATGGTGTCGTCGGAGGGCGTGTGCGCCGCCTACTACCGCTACCGGCGCACGGAGCAGCGGCTCGCCGGCGATACGGCCGGCGCCGCGGCGTAAAAATGGAGAACGGGAGACCCGGATGAACGAGCCCTTCGATTTTTCGCTTGCCTGCCCGGCATCCTCCGCGAGCAACGACGTCATCGAACTGGGGCATGGCGGCGGCGGCCGGCTTACGCATCGCCTGATCGACGAGATTTTTCGTCCAGCATTCGCAACCAGTCCCGGCGATTTCACGCACGACGGAGCAATGCTCGAGCCTGGCGGCAACGGTGCGCGCCTTGCCTTCACTACCGATTCCTATGTGGTGCGTCCGCTGTTCTTTCCGGGCGGCGATATTGGATCGCTGGCCATCAACGGCACGGTCAACGATCTGGCCATGTGCGGCGCCGAGCCTTTATGCCTGAGTGTCGCGTTCGTTATGGAGGAAGGCCTGCCCATCGACGACTTGCGGCGGATCGTCGAGTCGATGCAAGGCGCGGCAGCAAGGGCACGGGTTCGAATCGTGACCGGAGACACGAAAGTCGTCGAACGGGGGCACGGCGACGGTCTCTACGTCAACACGTCGGGCGTCGGCCTGCTGCGCTCACGCTTTGCGGTCGGGCCACAACGTGTCACGGCGAGTGACGTGGTGATCGTGAGCGGGGATGTGGGGCGCCACGGCGTGGCAGTGATGGCCGTGCGGGAGGGTCTCGGCTTCGAGACCGAAATAGCAAGCGATTGCGCTCCGCTTGCGCAGCCCGTGCTATCGCTCATCGAAGCGGGAATCGATGTGCACTGCCTGCGCGATCTGACGCGTGGCGGACTCGCGACCGCGCTGATCGAAATTGCCGAAACGGCTGACGCGGGGATCGAACTCGACGAAGCGGCGGTTCCCGTCTCCGAAACAGTACGCGGCGCCTGCGAGATTCTCGGGCTGGATCCCCTCTATGTTGCGAACGAGGGACGCTTCGTTGCATTCGTGCCGGCCGCGCAGGCCCAACTGGCGCTGGCCTGCTTGCGTCGCTTCGATGAAGGCGCGGCCGTGATTGGCCGTGTCGATGGCCGTGCACGACCGCGCACGGTGTGCATCCGAACGATAGGTGGAGCACGCGAGCTCGACATGCTTAGCGGCGAACAGTTGCCGCGCATTTGCTGAGGAGGTCGGGTCTCGTCACTAGCGTCTATTCGTGCTTGCGCCTCAGCGAACCAAGAATAGGGCTGCATAAATCGGGGCCTCTGGAAGGCGAAAAACCGAGGAAAGCTCAGCCGAACCTCAGCTGGCGCACGCCGCGGCGACCGTGTGTGCCCATGACGATTCGGGTGGGCGGCGCAGTTGCTTGCTGAGACACTGGAGCAACGAGCATAAGTCCTGCCAGGGCCGACTGTGACCAGTCGAACGTGCCGATATGCGGCACCCGCACACACGATCCGACGGTAATGAACGTCGTGAATCCTGTCGTTGTCCGAAGGTTTTGGCTTGACATACGTCGAGCGCTTGGATGCTGCTTGCATGAAAATCGGTTTGCCAGTGCCGGACCCGCGCTCAAAATCAGTTGCGTATATCGGTGCTTGTCTAACTGGAAGTGCCATGCACGGCATTATTCTCCAGCTATTCCCGCGCCGTAGGGACAAATCGTGATCCGCTCGGAATGCCGGATCGTGCTCGCCACGATTGCCGTCTTTGTCGCGCTGATTGGGCTTTATGCGTTGGGGGTGCGCCAGGGGCGCACTGGAACGGGCGATGAAAGATCATGTGATAGCGCATGCAGAACTGGTCGGGACGCTCCGCAAGTAACCCTGCTGAAAATCCGCGTAACAATAGGAGGGCACGAGGCGCTGCTTCGTTCCCCCGATTAAATTCAAGCGGTCTCGTGGAAGCGGTCGAATGCACCTACGAAGACTTGCATGCCTGTGCGAGATACGCAACGACGTCATCGAGCGTCACGAGCCGCGCGTAGTCGGACTCGGGAATCTCCACCTTCAGCTTCTCGTGCAACTGCGTAAGAAAGTGCAACCAGTCGATGGAATCGAGATCGACCTGATGACGAAGCGGGCGATCGGTGCGCAGCGTCGCCTCTTCGATCTCGGGCGCAATGGACTTGAGCGTGGCCAGCACGACCGCGCGAATTTCAGTTTCGCTCATGGATCCAGTTCCTCGGGGTGCTGCAATGTCTCGCCCAGTTCGACCAGAAAGCGTGCGCCGCGATGGCCGTCGGTAACACGATGATCGGCCGCGAGGCTAGCCGTAACGGTGGGCATGACCTTCAGACCGCCAAGTTCGGCCCAGGGCCGTTCAGCGATGCGCCCGAACCCGACGAGGGCGACCTGCGGCGGATAGATGATGCCAAGCACCTCGCTGCTGCCCTGGTCGCCGAGGCTCGTGACCGTGATGGTGGGCTCGGACAGTTCGGAGCTTCGTAGTGATCCCGCACGGCACCGGCCCGTGAGGTCGATCAACTCGCGCATCAACTGGGCGAGCGGTTTCGAGTCGGTGTCGAGCAGGGCGGGGGCGACGAGGCCGCCATGACGCAGCGAGATCGCCACGCCAACGTGGATGCATGGCGCGGCGTGGAATTCACCGTCGCGCCAGGTACCGTTGAGATCGGGAAAACGCCGCAACGTGAGCGCGACGGCCTTGATCAGCGGCACGGCGGGCAAGAGCCGGTCCTCGATCGAGTGCCTTGCGTTTCGCGCGGTGAGCCACGCCAGCATGCAGCCGAGCGGGATCGTCTCCGATACGTAATAGTGCGGTATTTCCCGCTTTGAGCGTTCCATTGCTGCGGCGATGGTGTGGCGCATCGCGGCGAGCCGTTCCCCTGCGGCGGCTTTCGACGCGGCGGCGCCGGCCGTGGCGGCGGTTCGCTCGATGTCTTCGAGCGATACCGCACCATCGGGGCCAGTGGCCGTCACGGTATCGAGCGCTATGTGCAATTGCTGCGCGCGCTTGCGTGCGGCGGGCGACACTTTGCGGCGCGCGATGGGAGCACCGACGGTCGCACCAGCGGGAGGGCCGGGAGGCGCCACGGCCTGCGCACCCGGTGAACCCGGCTCGTGCAGGTGCTTGCGTGCAGGGCGCGTGGCTGGGGGCGGTTCGCCGGGCTCCAGCAGCGTGGCAATGGTCGTGCCCACCGGCACCTTCTCGCCCGCTTCGAGCATCAGCTCGTCGATGGTGCCTTCCTGCCAGCTCTCGATATCGACGGCCGCCTTGCTCGTGTCGACGATCGCCACGATCTGACCTTTCTTCACGGCGTCGCCCGGCTTGACCTTCCATTCAAGGAGCGTTCCCTCGTCCATGTCGGCACCCATGGAAGGCAGCTTGAACTCGATCATGTGTCGCGCTCCGGGTGCACAAGGGACATCACGACAGGAGCCTGCGGGCGGCGTCTGCGATAGTCGCGGCGTGGGGCAGGGCGGCTTCTTCCATATGGCGCGCATACGGGATCGGCACGTCCGCGGCGCAAACGCGTGCAACGGGCGCGTCAAGCTCGTAAAACACCTGCTCGACGATGCGCGTTGCAATCTCTGAAGCCAGGCTGGCGCTGCGCCAGCATTCGTCGACGATCACCGCACGCCGGCATTTTGTCACCGAGGCCATGATGGTTGCATCGTCGAGCGGCCGCAGCACGCGCAGGTCCACCACCTCGGCGCTCACCCCGCTTTGGGCGAGCAGGTCCGCAGCTTCCAGCGCCTTGCGTAGGCAGCCGCCATAGGCAAAGATCGCCACGTCGCTGCCCACCCGCCGTACTTTCGCAGAGCGGATGTCGACGCCCGTCACGTCGGGCAGCTCGTCTTCCATGTTGTAGAGCCCCGCGTGCTCGAAGATCAGCACCGGATCGGGATCGGCAAGCGCCGCCGCGAGCATGTAGCGCGCATCTTCGATAGTGGCGGGCGCGAGCGCCTTGATGCCAGGAATGCCTGCATACCAGCCCTCGAAGCTATGAGAATGCTGCGCTGCGACTTGGCGGCCGGCCCCGGTGGCCATCCGCACGACAAGCGGTACCGAGAACTGACCGCCGGACATATGGTGATAGAGCGCGGCGGTATTGACGATCTGATCGAGCGCCAGCAGGCTGAAATTCACGGTCATGACTTCCACGATGGGCCGCATGCCGCCGAGCGCGGCGCCAATGCCAGCGCCCGTGAATGCCAGTTCGGAGAGCGGCGTGTCGCGAATACGGTCGGGACCAAACGCCTCGAGCAGCCCGGCGGAAACCGCATAGCTGCCGCCATAACGGCCAACGTCTTCGCCCATGAGAAAGACCCGCGCATCCTGGGTTAGCGCTTCGCGCAATGCCTCGCGTAGTGCCTCGCGGTAACTGAGCCAGCGCGTCACGATGCGTCTCCCGTATGCGTATAAACGTACTTCGTCAAATCCTCGACCGGCTCCCAGGCGCCAGCCTCGGCAAACGCGACGGCTCGCGTGACTTCGGCTTCGACCTCAGCGTCGAGCGCCAGGAATTCCTCTTCGCTGAGCTTGCCTTCGCCCTTTAGCCGCTCGGTGAAGGTGTGGATTGGCCCGCGCGCTTTCCATTGCTCGACTTCCGCCTTGTCGCGGTACAACTCGGCGTCGTACATCGAGTGTGCGCGAAAGCGGTAGGTCTGCAATTCGAGGAACAGCGGTTGCCGCTTGCTGCGCACGTACGCCGCCGCCTGCGCCGTCGCTTCGGACACCGCCACGATGTCCATCCCGTCCGCGCGCCGCGCTTCAATCCGGTATGCCGCGGCTTTTGCGCAGAGATCGGTTTGAGACTGGTAGCGCTCAAGCGCCGTGCCCATCGCATACAGGTTGTTCTCGCAGCAGAAGAGCACCGGGAGTTGCCAAAGCGCCGCGAGGTTCATCGATTCGTGGAACACGCCTTCCGCCACCGCGCCGTCGCCGAAAAAGCACGCGGTGATACGTTTGGCATGTTGCATCGTGTCGGCGAGCGCCAGGCCCACCGCGAGCGGCAGGCCCCCGCCCACAATGGCGTTACCGCCGAAGAGGCGCGTCTTGCGGTCGAACAGGTGCATCGATCCGCCGCGGCCATGTGCGCAGCCTTCGAATTTGCCGTACATCTCCGCCATCAGCACGCCCATGTCCATGCCACGCAGCAACGCATGCGCATGCTCGCGATACGTGGCGACGATATTGTCGTCGGCGTCGAGTGCGTGAATCGCGCCGACACCCGTCGCCTCTTCACCAATATATAGATGCAGAAAGCCGCGGATCTTGCCCGCGCCGTAAAGCTCCGCGCACTTCTCCTCGAGCCGGCGCACGCGCAGCATGTCGCGCAGCAGCGCGAGTGCGCGCGCCTTGTCGTAGGGAACCGGTCCGGAGGGTGGCGCCGGTGCGGGGTGATCGATAGCCGTCAAGATCCGGACTCCAGGGTTGAGGTATCGCCTTCGGCGAGGCCGAGCTCACGCGCTTTCAGCAGCCGGCGCATGATCTTGCCGCTACGTGTATGGGGCAGTTGCGCGACGAACTCCAGCTCCTTCGGCGCGACAGCCGCGCCAAGACGCTTGCGCGCATGGCCGAGCAACTCCATACGCAGCGCTTCGCCAGCCTTGTAGCCCTGATTCAGTGCGACGAATGCCTTGACCGTCTCACCCACTACCGGGTCTGGCTTGCCGATGACTCCGGCTTCCGCCACCGCCGGATGCTCCATCAGCGCGCTTTCCACCTCGAATGGCCCGATCAGGTGGCCGGCGGACTTGATCACGTCGTCGGCGCGGCCGACAAACCAGTAGTAGCCGTCTGCGTCGCGCCGCGCAAGGTCGCCGGTCAAATACCAATCCCCCGCGAAACTCTTTAGGTAACGTGCTTCGTTGTTCAGGTAGCCGCGAAACATGGCTGGCCAGCCACGCCTGAGAGCCAGCTCGCCCTGGGTGTCCGGCGTCTCGAGAACCCGGACGCTTCCGTCTTCGAGGTGCTCGACGATCGCGGCATCGACGCCCGGTAGCGGCCGGCCCATTGAGCCTGGCTTGATGTCGAACGCCGGCGTGTTCGCAATCATGATGCCGCCGGTTTCGGTCTGCCACCAGTTGTCGTGGATCGGTAGACCCAGCACGTCCTTGCCCCAGCAGACGGCCTCGGGGTTCAGCGGTTCACCGACGCTCGCCACGAAGCGCAACTGCGGTAACGCGTACTTCCTCGCGATCGGCGCGCCGGCCCGCATCAGCATGCGGATCGCGGTAGGGGCGGTGTACCAGACCGAAACGCGTTCGTCCTGCAGGATGCCGTACCAGCGTTCGGCGTCGAACTCCTCGCGGTCGACCACCGAGGCGACGCCGTGCAGCAATGGCGCGATAACGCCATACGACGTACCCGTCACCCAGCCGGGGTCCGCAGTGCACCAGTAGACGTCGTCGGGGTGCAGGTCGAGTGCGTAGCGGCCGGTCACCCAGTGCGTGATCGCGGCGCCATGCACGTGCAGCGCGCCTTTCGGTATGCCGGTGGTGCCGCTCGTGAAATGCATCAGCGCGAGGTCGTTGGCCGAGGTCTGCTCGCAAGCGCAGGCATCGGACGCCTGCGCCATCAGCATGGCAAGGTCGCGCGTGCCAGGAACGGCGGTTTGGCCTCCGTCTTCGGCCACCAGCAGCACATGTTTCAAGCTCGGCATCTGGTCGAGACAGTGGGCGAGCTTGCGCTCGAAGAGCAGGTCGGTCGTCACGAGCACCGTACCCGCGCCGAGGTTCACGCGAGTCGCAATGGGCTCGGGCCCAAAGGCGGAGAATAGCGGCGAGACGACGGTGCCGTTCTTGAGCGCGCCAAGCAGCGCGATATAGAGTTCGGGAATGCGACCACTCAGGATGAAAAGGCGGTCACCCTTGCCCACGCCGAGCTGGCGCAGAACGTTGCAAAAGCGGTTCGTAAGCGCCGCGAGTTCGGCATAGCTGATGTTCGTGGCGGATGCGTTGCGGGCGAGAAAGCGCAATGCGATTTTCGTGCCGTGCGGCCCCGTGCAATGACGATCCACTGCCTGCCAGGCGATATTGATGCCGCCTCCGGGCTCGACCGACAGTTCACGGACTGCCGCCTCCCACGAAAATCGGCAGCGCTCTCCCTCGTAGTCGACAAAATTCGGGGCAACGCGCAGGTCGGCCGCGCTCTTGTGGATGATCGATTGTGTGTCCATCTCTGCGATTCCCATCCGGAAGCGGCAACTCTCGATGTCCTTCGAATCTTTGGGGGGCTGCGGGACGTCCCTACACCTGGCCCACGTTAGCGATCGCGTTTTGCGCCTTGCCGTTCGGACTGACGACGCCACCTCGCGAACCCGAATTGACTGAGCTTGGGGGCAAGCCCGCTTGCGCAACCTCAGACAACTTTCTGTAGTAATGCATGGCATGCGAGAGGCAGGAGGGCAGCATCAAACTGCCAATTGTCATGTACTCGGGCACGCTGCGCGTGAGCGCGCAGCGTGCCGAGGTTTCCATACAAAGCGCCAGCCAGTCGGCGCACGCTTGGGTCTGAACATTCGCGAGGGCCATCCAGGTGCCCGCGAGGGCATGTGGTCTCGGGAAGCTGGAAAGTGTCCGCGAGGGCGAGGTGGGGCTGGGCATGAGCGTCTCCGGCGTGAACGGTTCCCCGTGGTAGCGGAAGCTGCGCGTTGCGCAGCATCATTTCATCACGCTAGTCCCCAATCGATCACGACGTTTGAGACAGGTCAAATACAAGGCGCATAGGCCTCCACGCGTTACCTTCCGATTATTGATGTGTATGAAATCGCGGTGGCACCGCGCGTAGGAGAGTCACATACCGCTTACAGTCGCGGGAGACACAGTCACGCCGAGGGGAAATGTAAAGCGTGGGCCGCAATCGGCACGTGCTCACCGGGACGCTGCTGGTTTCGTGCCGGTCCCGATGTCTGAGGTCTATCAGTTGCTGGAGCCCGGCCCTGTGGTGTTCCTGACGACGTCGGACGAGAGACGTTGCAACGTCCTGACAATGTAGTGGCACACGATGGTCGAGTTCGAGCCACCGCGAATCACCTGCGTCGTGAGCCATGCGGATTATAGTTTCTCAGCGCTGCGTTCAAGGGGAGAATGCGTGATTGCGGTGCCAAACGTGTCGCTCGTGAAGCAGGTCATCGAAGTTGGCAATGCGAAGTACGACGATGGCGAAAAACGGACTCGTGGTCCATTTCAAATCGAGGAACGATCATGCCTGAATTTATTCTGATGACACGGCTTTCGGCGGAAGCGCTCCGCTCTGGTCGGAACGCGGAAGCGCATGAGGAACGCGCGCTCGAGCGGATTGCGAGCGCGTGCCCTGGGATAGAGTGGAAGCATAGCTATGCGATGCTCGGACAGTACGATTTCCTGGATATATTCTCTGCACCGGACATGGAGACAGCCATGCGGGTGTCGGCATTGATGCGAACATTGGGGCGGTCCCACTCCGAGGTGTGGCCGGCGATCCCCCGAAAAGAGTTTCGCGCGATCATCGAGTCAATTGCCTGACCTTGCTGAACGCGGGATTGCGTCGGTCTGATGGCTGGACTGAATGCAGGCGCGACTCGGGCATTGTCACGCTTACGAACTGAACCACTGTGGTTTGGTATCGGATGGTCGTTTCCGCCCGCCAGCGAGCGGTGCGTTAGGCGCACCGCACTTATGCGTGCAGCGGCGATTGGGCACGCACGCTGCATAGGGCGGAAAGAAGGGGCGCCACGTTTCACGAATAGATCTTGCTTACCTCCCTCAACTCGACAACGGCGTCGCCCATGGCGGCTGCGCTCATCGGTGGAGTTGCGGCGTGACCGGCGACCCATGACTCCCGCGGTCGCCGCCCGCGCGCCGCTCTCCAACGATCACGAGAGCGCCCTCGTGAAGCGCATCGCCCGCGACTTCCGCATAGCTGTCATCGTCGAACCCTGTCGTAATGCCGACCGCTACTGGCTTGCGTCCATCGTGTTGCTCGACTTCGACCACAGCGAGGCAGGTCGCGACCTCGTCTCCCACTTTCTCGCCACGGGTGGCCCGTCGTTACGTGTTTGATCGAAGTTAATGGCCCACCTGCGCTAGCGCATGATCATTTGACAAAGGTTTGCCGTCCGGCCACGCCCGGCGGCAGCCTGCCCATGCTTGCCCACCGAAGGGGGAGAGATCATGAAAGTCGAGGAATGCCATAGCCACGGCACGGTGCACATTCCGATGTCATGCAATCTGCAGGAGGTCGCCAGGCAAATGGCCGCGCAACACGTGGGCGCTCTAATCGTGACCGATTTGGGGCGGCAGAATCACATCGTCGGGATCGTGACAGATCGGGACATCGTGCTTGGCGCGGTGGCGACCGGAAGATCACCGGGCGAGACGATGGTTGGCGAATTGATGACTCAGGGCGTTGTGACGGTCGACGAGGCAGCGGATGTCAGCACTGCAATGCAAACCATGATGTCGCAAGGGGTACGGCGGCTCGCCGTGCTTCGTGGTGGCAGCGAAATCGTCGGGGTTCTATCGCTCGACGACGTGATCGACGCACTGGGCCGCGACTGGAGCATGTTGACCGCCATTTTGCGCAGCGAGCAAAACCGCGAGCGCACGGGCAGCGTGCAGACGCCGCTTCACGCATAGCATTTCTATAGAAGAGGAATGCGAGGTATCTGCTCCATCCGCGACTTTACTGATCGAGAGTCCACTCTCACAGCATTCATCTGACTTGAAACCAACTTGCAATGGCTGGGTGGCAGCGGGCATGAACCGCGATGGAAGCCTGCAATCGCACACTGAGGAGAATCGCTGAATGCCATTGTGTGTAATGAGTGGTACGGGCTGCCGGGAATGCGGCGCCGACCTTCCGGTCCGCACATGCTGCGCAGGTTGGCTGGAGCAATGCTGCGGGCGCATCAGGGTGAGCTTTCGATCGAATACCGGGATGGCGAACGTCGGGCGCGGGCGAGTTGGTGCCACGCTCAGCATGAATACAGAGCGGTCTCAGAGCGATTTCATCGCGCATATCGCCTATCCGAAGCGCACGGCACCTTCGAAGCAGTAACTCGACTCACCGTGGGACGGTTCGCGATGCACCTGGTCCCGCCGTGCGATGAAGCAGCATGCCTCGTACGGGTTGGGAAGATCCTTGGCCATCGAGCGTCGTCCTTCGGCCTTGTTTCGTCGACGTCATGCATGAGCCATGCGCCGCTTGACTGACCAACGGTGCCGGGCCATTTATTGTGTCTTGATATAACTCAAGCGTTGAGTGGTGGCCATAACGGAGGATCGACATGCGAGGTGTTTGCCTTGCCCGTCGTTCCGGGGTGCTCGATGCGTGTCCATCAAATGTCTGTGTCCGATGCCATTGCCAGTCTCAGGAGCCACCCATCGGGACTCACGTCCGCGGATGCGGCACTCAGGCTGCTGGAGTATGGCCCAAACAAGGTGGGAAGCGTTGCCGGGGAGCCCATGGCTTTGCGCTTCGCAAAGGAATTCACCAGCAACTTCTCTCTCATTCTCTGGTTCGCCGCTGCTCTCGCGCTTTTCGCGCAATGGCGCGCGCCCGGGCAAGGCATGCTGAAGATCGCAGTCGCTATCATCGTTGTGATTGTGGTGAGCGGCCTGTTTTCATTCTGGCAAGAATATCGTGTCGAACGAGCGCTCGCTGCACTGCAAGCCCTGCTACCGCAGCAAGCCAACGTGCTGCGGGAAAACCGGGTGGCCCGGCTGCCGGCAGAGCAACTGGTGCCGGGCGACGTCATCCTGCTCGGGCAGGGCGACAACGTACCCGCGGACTGCAGGCTTGTCGAGGCATTCGGCTTGTGTGTACAGAACGCCGCCATCACGGGCGAATCGCGGCCAAAGCCGCTCGACGCCGGGCCGAGCACGGCCCTCGAGCCTATCCAGAGCACGAACATCGTGTTCGCCGGTACATCCATAGTGGCCGGCGACGGGAGGGCCGTCGTTTTCGCTACCGGCGTGCGTACCGAGTTCGGCAGGATCACGCATCTGGTCCAGACGGCCGGCGGTGAAGTTTCACCCCTACGCAAGGAAATCGCTCACCTAAGCCGCCTTACGGCAATACTCGCCGTGTTGATCGGCTCCATTTTCTGTGCATTGGGCTGGGTGACAGGCATCGCGTTCTGGCAGGCGGTCATGTTCGGCATCGGGATCATTGTAGCGATGGTGCCCGAAGGGCTGCTGCCCACGCTCACGCTGGCGCTCGTACTCGCGACCCAGCGCATGGCAAAGCGCAATGTGCTCATCCGCTACCTGCCCGCGGTCGAAGCACTCGGCTCCACCACGGTGATCTGCACGGATAAGACGGGCACGCTCACACAGAATCGCATGGCGGTAAGGGAAGTGCTCCTTGGCGCGCGGCTACTCGCTGACGTTGCACAACTCTCAAGGACGCCGGGCCTCGTAGATCTCTATCGACCATTCTTTTGCATAGGCCTCATGTGCCACGATCTGAAAGAGACACAGATCGCAGGCGTGCAACAATGGCTGGGCGATCCGATGGAGATCGCGCTGGTAGAAATGGCACAGGCGGTTGCGCCGGACACAGCTTTCGACCCCTTGCTCGACAAGGTCCCGTTCGATACGGACCGGATGCGCATGTCAACCGTCCATCGGACTTCCGGCGGCATTGCAATCTATGTCAAGGGCGCGCCGGAAGCCGTCGTTACGCGCTGCGATCGCAGGTTGGTGGACGGCAAGGTCGAGCCTCTCGACGCTGGAAACATGAAACAGATCGCCGAGGTGCAGGAGAGGATGGCGCACAGGGGCCTGCGGGTGCTCGCGTTCGCGTATCGGCAGGAAGCGGCAGCGTGCGAGCGCGAGCACATCGAGGAACATCTGGTATTTGCCGGCCTTGTTGGCCTTGAAGATCCGCCCCGGCCCGAGGTCCCGGCAGCGATACGCCGCTGCCGCGAGGCCGGTATTCGGGTCATCATGATTACGGGCGATCATCCCTTGACGGCTGCGGCCATTGCCCGCGAAATTGGCCTGACGCGATCGGATAGTCCGAAGCTCATTACCGGAGATGAGCTCAGGGCGCTCACGCCGAGCCAGTTGCAACTTGCCCTGGATGCCGAAGACATCATCTTTGCGCGCGCTGCGGCGGACCAGAAGATGCAAATCGTGGAAACACTCAAACGCAAAAAGCAAATCGTTGCGGTCACCGGCGACGGTGTCAACGATGGACCGGCGTTGAGGTGCGCACACATCGGTATCGCGATGGGCGTAGCGGGCACAGACGTCGCAAAAGGTGCAGCGGACATGGTACTGCTCGACGACAACTTCGCGGCCATCGTAGACGCGGTCGAGGAGGGACGGGCGGTATACGCCAATATCCGCAAATTTTTGACCTACGTGCTGGTTCACAATGTCGCCGAACTCGTGCCTTACATTGCGTTCGTACTCCTGCGCGTCCCGCTGGCGCTGACGCCGATACAGGCGCTGTCAATCGACATGAGCACTGATGCGCTCACGGCGCTTGGCCTTGGCGTCGAGAGGCCAGACCCTGGCGTGATGCGTCAGCCGCCTCGCCTTCAAACCGAGCGGCTCATGAACCGGGCGCTTGCGCTGCGCTCGTACCTGTTTCTCGGCCTGATTGAAGCTGCCATCGCAATGGCTGCATTCTTTTTCGTATTGCATCGTGGGGGCTGGGCACACGGAGCCGTCTTTCCAATCTCCTCTCCCCTTTATCTGCGTGCCACGACCGCATGCCTGAGCGCAATCGTCGCGATGCAGGTCGTCAACGTCTTCCTGTGCAGGAGCGAGACCAAGTCCGTGCTCACGACGGGATTGTTCGGCAATCGTCTGCTTGGATGGGGCGTCGTGACTGAGATCGGTCTGCTTCTGTTGATCAACTACACGCCTTGGGTCAATGAACTGCTTGGAACGAGGGGAATCGACACGCAAACTTGGCTCTTTCTCGCACCGTGTGGCGCTTTCATGCTGGTTCTGGAGGAGACGCGCAAGGTGATCGTTCGCAGAGCAAGAGCGAAGGCTTAAACCGTCCAGCGGCGCGATGGCTCTTCGTCTTTCGATCGACGCACTTATTGACGTGAAATCCGATGCAAACGGCGCAGCAGTTGGCGATCACGATCCTCGAGGCAATCAGCTCGCGTGTTTTCCTGGGGCTACATTGTGGGCACCCGCTATTGCGAGCTTGCCGAACACCGACATAAGCTCGGGCGACGTCTGCTTACGTAACTCTACGGAAGTGCTCATGGATGGCCTGGCGCTTTTTGCGCATCAGTTCCGTTGTGTTCCGCCATTTCGCCGGGGTGGTTTTGGGGGTAACCGTACATTGCCCCACAATGAGAGTCCGACCCGGATCAGCTTCTCCGATTGTGTCCTCGACACGGGCCGGTCTTGTCAGGGCGACATTAGAAAGCGCCTGACGGTATTGATGACGATGTCGTCGCGACCGATCATCTCGATGTGATTCATGTTTGGGCAAAGTTGGCACTGGTTCCCTATTGCTGTCCGTGGAGAGGTGGTAAGTGCCGGCAGTATTCTTCGGTATCGACGACGGTATCATGCCAATATGAGTTGGTGGAACAGTTGCGCGTTCAAGGGTCCAGCTCGCCTGTGGACAATCGAATGGGTGTTCAATTTCTCAGCGATCCCTGCACCAAAACATCTACTAGAAGAGTTGATCGTAGCTGATCGGCGCGAAGTGTGGGTAGGGGGCGATCCGTAACGGTGGGAGTCAAACCTGGCGGGGCGTTCCGGACGATTGTTGGAGTTGTCTGCCTTCGGCCATCATGGCTCCCGCCGTTTGGCCCTCCCACACACACTCATTTCCATTTCTGCCTCGTAGTCGTACGGCTCAAGATCGTCACGGCTGACTGGCCAGTCACAATGCACGATTTGTCCGGGTGAACGTCGCCTCTGTCCGTTGAGGGGAACGTGGCTCAGGCTCTACATTGGCGTCATTAAACCCACCGGGCGCCTGCGAGAAATAGTGTTACCTCGCGCGCCACCCGTCCGAACACCCTCCAGCGGAGCGCCAGGTTCGGGCGGCTCTAGAGGAGACACCGCCATGGCCCATCAGATAACACTCCGTTTTGAGGATGGAGTGACCCGCTTCATCGAGTGCGAGGACGCAGAGCGCATCACCGATGCCGCCATTCGCGCCAAAATCAATATTCCACTCGATTGCCGTGATGGTGTGTGCGGCACCTGCAAGGCGGTCTGCGAGTCCGGCGAGTACGTTCTGGGCGACTGCGTTGAAGAGGCGCTCAGCCCTGAGGAGGCTCGCGCCCGCAAGGTTCTTACCTGCCAGATGAGTCCACGTTCGGACTGCGTGGTCCAGATCGCCACGAACTCCGATGTCTCCGGCACCGGCCTGGCGTCCCACAGGGGACGGATCGTCGCGTGCCAACGCGCGTCGGAAAGCACGATTGCCTTTTCGGTTGAACTGGAGAACCGCGCGGATCTCAGCTTCCTTGCTGGGCAGTACGTCAACGTCCGGGTGCCCGGAACCGATCAAACACGCTCCTACTCCTTCAGTTCGGCGCCGTCCGAATCGCATGTGTCGTTCCTCGTGCGCAATGTGCCACAAGGAGCGATGTCGACCTGGCTGTGCGAAACCGCCAAAGCAGGGGACGAAATCGAGTTTCGCGGTCCGATGGGAAGCTTCTACCTGCGCCCCATCGAGCGCCCGGTGCTCTTTCTGGCGGGCGGCACGGGCCTCGCGCCGTTCCTCTCGATGCTGGGCAGGATCGTCGAGGACGGCGGCAGCCCGTATCCGATTCACATGATCCTGGGCGTAAACAACGATGAGGATCTGGTTGGCGTCGACCGGCTCGAAGCCTTTGCACAGTGCCTGCCGAACTTCACCTATGCCTGCACCGTCTCCAGCCCCGATAGTGCTCATCCCAACAAGGGCTATGTCACCCATCACATCATCCCCTCCCAGCTCAACGACGGAGAGGCGGATGTTTACCTCTGCGGCCCGCCGCCGATGGTCGATGCGGTGCGTAATTACCTCTCGTCGGAAGGGCTAACGCCGCGCAACTTCTATTACGAGAAGTTTGCCGGCACCGGCCTGGTGGTGCAGACGGGTGAGGAGCGCATCGCACCTGTCGATGTCGATGAGGCCTTCGATCTGCGCATGGCGCTCGAACTGGGGGCGGCGCAGTTGACCATGGGCCGGCTGTCGAGCGAGCAGTTGATCCGCTTCCGCCAACTCGCCGAGGCGACGGCGCCGTGCGTGTCCCGGGAGCGCTTTACCGACGTGGCACGTTACATCGAGGCGAACCACGCTTTCCACATGTTCACGATCGAGGCATCTGGAAACGCCCAGCTGATCGCGCTCTATCGGCAACTGGCCGTGCAGGACTACATCGCTCGCGCGCTGACCGGCCAGATCGAGATCGTCGGCGACATCGTTCAGCAGCACCGGGATATTGTCAGCGCGTTTGAACTGGGCGACTTGAACAAGGCGCGAGACGTAATTGCACTGCATGCCCACCATTCCAGAGCCACGATGAGCCGGGCGCTGGAGCGCATGGCGCCGGGCAAGACGGCGCCCTTGGTCCCGGCGCCCCCCGTGCCGCCGATAGTTGTGCCTCGGAGCGCGCCGCAGATTTGTCCGTTCACAGCCAAAACGCTTCCGGCGTATTCACACGAACTGGACTGGCCCGAGGGGCTGGAGCCATTCAAGGTGGTCGACGACGGCTCGCAAGGCGACCCGTACGAGCACTACCGCTGGATGCGTGAGCATGCGCCGGTGCTGCGCTGCCAGTCGGCGACTTCGGACGTGTGGTTCCTCTCGCGCTATGACGATGTCTACCAGGCGATTCGCAATCCGAAACTGTTTTCTTCCGAGGTCGTCAGCCCGCCGCCGCTGACGTTCCTGACGCTTTTCGATGCACCCGATCATTCGCGCTTGCGCAAGGTCGTCCAGCCGTCCTTCCTGCCGCTGGCGCTCGATCCTTTTATCGAGCAGATCGCGCAAAGGGCGGAGGACCTGCTCGACGCAATGATCGCCAAAGGCGGCGGTGATGTGGTCGATGATTTCGCCATTCCGCTCAGCATCTCGACCATCTCCACGATGATCGACGTGCCGAACGAGGATGAGGAGAAGATGAAGTTCTGGTCCGACGAGACCTTTAGCTACTTCGGCCGCCTCGCCCGCAATGCGCCGGGGACCGGCACGGACGAGCAGAGCGCGCAAGCGTTCTTCGCATACCTTAAGGAAGCGATGGAGCGGCTCGCCCGCACCGATAGCCAATCGATTGGCGGACATATCGCGCGCATGTGGAAGGACGGTCTGCTTTCAGAAAAGGAAGCGAAGGAACTGTGCGCTTTCGTCTTCATCGCCGGGCACGACACGACGACCATCCTTGTTGCCAACGCTTTTCGCATGCTCGCCGAACAGCCGCATCTGCTGGGACGCATCCGCGAAAATCCCGCCGACGCCGAGCGCTTCGTCGAAGAGGTGGCGCGCTATCGCGGCACCGTCCAGCGCGTGAGTCGCATCACCACCGAGGCAACCACTGTCGCGGGCGTCGATCTGCCCAAGGGCGCGGTGGTGCGATTGCTGCTGTCGGCGGCGAACCGCGACAGCCGCAAGTTTGTCGACGGCGAGACGTTCGACATCGACCGCGATTCCAGCGGCCACCTGGGCTTCGGCAATGGCATGCACAAATGCCTTGGCGCGCCGCTCGCCAAACTGGAGACGCTGATCTCGACGAAGGCGCTGGCCCGCAAGATTGGCGCCATTGCGCTCGATCCCACGCGGCCGATCCAGTATGTGCGGGGCAACAATCTGACCAACTCCGGGCCGGAGCATCTGTTCGTCAAGCTGGGCGGGTTGCCGGCCTGAAGCGGGGGCAGGGGCGGGGGCGGGGGCGCGTCAGTCCGCGGCCCCTTTTGCGGGTGGCAAGGATCGATCGTGGGCCGCCGCGCGATATTCAGTAGGCCGAAGTCCAGTCTGCTTGCGAAAGAAACGGCCGAAATAGGCTTCGTCCTGAAACCCCAGTTCACTCGCGATCTGCTTCACGCTGAGCGTCGAATAGCCGAGTAGCCGCTTGGCTTCATGGATCGAGCGTGCGTCGATGGCCTCGCTTGCCGAGACGCCGAAGGCGGCGCGGCAGATGCGAGAGAGCTGACCGGTGGTCACACCCATCTCGTTGGCGTAGCTGGCGACCGGCCGCCGCTCACGGCAATGGCGGTCGAGAAGGGCGCGGAACCGTTCGATCCGAGCCGCCATTGTCCGCTGCTCGGAGCTGGCTGAAAGCCGGGCGCTCTCGCTGAGGCGCCCGATCTTGACGAAGAGGGCGATTGCCAGTGCCGCGCCCGCGGTGAACTGCCAGCGCTCGTGGCTCTCCGCCTCGTGCCCGATCGACTGAAAAAGCGTGTCCAACGGTGTGCCGCGTTCGACCTCGGGATCGACCGAGAGCACCGTTGGCGTGCGCATGAATTCCAGCAGCTCGGGCGCGGCCGTCATCGCCAGCGATTCCAGTGCGGGCTGCGCGGCGGTGATGACATGGCCGTCGATGTCGCTGCGGAAGTGAAAGCCGTGGACCGAGTGCGCTGGCACGACGATCAGGCATGGCGCAACGACCGCCCACCTCCTGCCGTCGATGAAGGTTTCGCCGCCCCCGCGGGTGACGTAGAGCACCTGGATCAGCGCGTCGTGGACGTGCGGCTTGATGTCGAAGTCGAAGCGGCCGGCACGCAGGGGAATGCGCTCGTAATGCACCATGTCGACCCAGGATTGGCCGGCTTCCGCACCGTACAGCGCGAAGTGCAGAACGGTCCGGGTGCGCTGTTGGTCATGAGCCATGATGCACGGTATGTCCTGTTATATGTCGTCTCTGTCCATTGTTCCACAGGCGCTCGAGGCGTTCAATGACGATACGGATTTCAGGAAGCGTAATTGCACGGAAAACTTTAGGAAAGTAATTACATGGCACAGCAAATTGAAAATCGCACAGCTGCGTCGGCCCCCTACGGGCTGAATCTGGATGGCAAGGTCTGCGTGATTACGGGTGCGGGTAGTGGCATTGGCGCCGGCATCGCGCGCGCCTTCGCCAGTGTCGGAGCCCATGTGGCGCTCGTGGACCGCAATCTTGCCGGCGCGGAAGCTGTCGCTGCAGAACTGCGCGAGGCAGGCGCCATCGCGCAGGCGTTCGGCTGCGACGTGTCGGACGAGGCTTCGGTTGCCGCAGCCGCGCACGAGGTTCGGGCAGCGCTCGGGCCGGTCAGCGTGCTCGTCAATAATGCAGGACTGCTACGCGCGGGATCGCTGGAGACGGTTTCGATCGCAGACTGGAACCAGGCGATCGCCGTGAACCTCACCGGCTATCTCCTGTGCGCGCGCGCGTTCGGGCGCGACATGCTGGCAGCGGGCAAGGGCAGTATCGTGCACGTTGCCTCGATTGCGGCGCTCAATCCGCAGACCAATAGCGGTTCCTATAGTCCCAGCAAGGCTGGCGTGCTGCTACTTTCGCGCCAGTTGGCGGCGGAGTGGGGCCCGCGCGGCGTGCGCAGCAACTGCGTGCTGCCCGGCATGATTCGCACCGCGCTGTCCGCGAAGTTCTACGAGGAGCCCGGCTTCGAGGCGCGCCGTGCCGTCGCCACCGCGAGCCGCCGCATCGGCGAGCCCGAGGACCTGGCCGGCCCGGCCATGTTCCTTGCCTCCGACCTTGCGGCCTACGTCAATGGCGCCGAGGTGCTCGTGGACGGCGGGCTCGATTGCATGCTGATGGACATGGTTCCGCGCCCCGGCTTTAATGCCACCCCGGCCGCGTGAGCGCCATCACACCATAACGAAAAGGAGAGTGCATATGGCCAAGGAGATCACTTGCGATCTGGTCGTGGTTGGGTCGGGTGCAGCAGGCCTCGCCACCGCAATCACGGCAAAGAAGCGCGGCCTCGATGTCATCGTGCTCGAAAAGGAGCCTGTGTTCGGCGGCACCACCGCGTTGTCGGGCGGGGTCTTGTGGATTCCGCTCAGCCAATATGGTCGGCAGCAGAACCCGGCGGACTCCGTCGAGCGCGTGCGCGAATACATGATGAGCGAGACGGGCAACAACTATGATGCCGCCGCGGTCCAGTGCTTTATCGAGAACGGGCCGAAGATGGTCGAGTTCTTCGAGCGGGAGACCGAGATGAAGTTCGTGCCCACGCTCTATCCGGACTATCATCCCGATGCGCCAGGCGGCGTCGACATCGGCCGCTCGGTCCTCGCCGCGCCCTATGATATTCGCGGGCTGGGCAAGGACATGCAGCGCCTCAAGCCGCCGCTCGAGACGATTACCTTCATGGGGATGATGTTCAATTCCTCTAACGCGGACCTCAAGCACTTCTTCCGCGCCACCAAATCGATTGTTTCGTTCTGCTACGTGGCCAGACGTTTAGCTACGCATATCAAGGAACTGGCGCTTTACCGCCGCGGAATCAATGTAACGAGCGGCAATGCGCTCGCTGCCAGGCTCGCGAAGTCGGCACTGGCGATCGGTATTCCGATCCACACCTCGACGCCGGTGAAGGAACTGCTGAGCAAGCAGGGCAAGGTGGCCGGTGTGCTCGCGAGCGCACCGGACGGTGAACTTCGCGTCGCAGCCCGCCACGGCGTCGTGTTGGCCTGCGGTGGCTTTCCGCACGATCTCAAGCGCATTGCGAAGGTCTATCCGCATGTGAAGCGCGGGGGGGAGCATCTCTCGCCCACGCCAGCTGGCAACACGGGTGATGGGCTGACCATGGCGGAGAAGGTGGGTGGCGCCGTGCAGCTGGGCTTCACCGATGCATCGGCCTGGATGCCTGTATCCAGGGTGCCTTTCGGCAAGGGCCGCACGGGCGTGTTCCCGCATCTGCTGGACCGCTACAAGCCTGGTGTAATCGGCGTCCTGTGCAGCGGTCAACGCTTCACCAATGAATCGAATTCGTACCACGACGTTGGCTCGGCGCTGATTCGTGCTTGCGAGGGTGAGCGGGAGACGGCGATGTGGCTGATCTGCGATAAGGTGGCACTGGGCAAGTATGGCCTGGGCTATGCCAAGCCCGCGCCAATGCCGCTGGGGCCGCTGCTGCGCAAAGGATACCTCGTCAAGGGCGAGACGATCGGCGAATTGGCGCGCAACTGCGGGATTGCTCAGGATGCGCTCGAGAAGACGGTCCGTGCCTACAACGTCGATGCCATGCGCGGCGAAGACCCGTCGTTCCATCGCGGCCGCACATCGTTCAACCGATATCTCGCCGATCCGGACAACAAGCCCAATCCTTGCGTTGCGCCGATTTCGACTGGCCCCTTCTATGCAGTGAAGGTGGTGATGGGCGATCTGGGCACATTCGACGGACTCCGGACCAGTGTCACGGGCGAGGTGCAGCGCGCGGACGGCAGCGAGATCGAGGGCCTCTACGCGGTCGGCAATGACCGGCGCAGCGTGATGGGCGGGAACTATCCGGGTGCCGGTATCACCCATGGGCCCAATATGACGTTCGGATATGTCACGGGCAACGCCATCGCCAACAAGGCTATGGCCAGCAAAGAAAAGGTGCACGCATGAGCCGCCACTCAATGTATCTCACCAAGCCTCTCGTGGATTTCCGGATCTACACTATCGCGCTGCGCAAGATGCCCGAGTTCATAGAGGTGTTCGACCGGCTCGCCATGCCGATCCTGCTCGAGACGCTTGGGCACCCGCTCGGTTTTTGGACGAGTCTGGTAGGGCAGCAGAACCAGTTCACCCACCTGTGGGGGTATGACAATCTTGCGGACTACGAACGACGGTGCCTCGCACGCGATACGCATCCGGATTTCCCGGCCTATCTCAAGGCATCGGGCCATTTGATCACGGCACAGGAGACACGGCTTATTCGTGCTGCCGAGTTGGGTAGCGTCGCAGTGTAAGCCGATACGCTGCCATCACACACTCGCTTCAGTTGTTTGCGCATATCGCGCTACGACGTACCCAATGCCAGATCGCGATGAGCGGAGCTCTGGAATTCGCGGGGCGTCGCGCCTGTCTGTTTGCGGAAGTAGCGGCTGAAATAGGCGCTGTCCTCGAATCCCAGGCTGTGCGCGATCTGCTTGACGGTCATGCCCGAATAGACCAGGTCGCGCTGCGCCTCGCGAATCAGATGGTCGTTGATCAGCGCGGTAGGTGACGAACCGAGCTCTTCGCGGCAGATGCGCCCGAGTTGCGGCGGGGTGACATCAAGCGCGGCTGCATAGAACTCGACCGGGCGGTGCTCACGGAAATGCTGGGCAATCAGCTCGCGGAAGCGTCTGATTTGCTGGCTGCGTCGCGCGGCGAGTCCGGCTGCCGGGACGTTGGCATGGTCAATAAGCCGCGCCGCCTGTACGAAAAGTGCCATTAGCAGTGACATGCCCGCTGCGGTGTAACCAGCCGCGCCGCGGCGAAACTCGTTCTCGAGCATATGAAAGAGAGGCATCAGCGTTTCATCGCTGGCTGCGGGCCCGCTCACCGGAATCACGGCGGGGCGCTGGAGAACCGCGACGAGCGTTGAAGAAACGGACTTCGCAATGGACTCCAGCGCGCGCTGCGCCGCCGTGACGACCAGGCCGTCGATCTCCGGCGAAAATGCGAAACCGTGCACCACCTGTGCAGGAAGGATCACAAGGCAGGGCGGGTTAAACGGTGTTTTTTCACTCTCGATGACGACGTGACCCTGGCCGCTGCGGATGTAGAGAAACTGCAGCAGTGCGTCGTGACGGTGCGCGGGAATGTTCCAGTCGTTCGGCCGGCTGCGTTCCGGAATCCACTCGAAATTGAATGCATCGTGCCACGGCGGCCGCGCGGCCGATGCTTCTCCATACAATTCGTAACTAGGGATTTTCCTCATGTCGCCTTCCCTCATATGTGCAGATTGTCCTGTTTTTCCATAGTTTTGTCCATGATCGGCCGACGCCGTCTGCCTATACTTCAGGCAGGCGAAATCGATGAATATTTTGTTCGAGACACAGGATGTGCTTTGGGATATTTCACTCATCCTGGAGATTCGGATGGCTAATTAATTGGCTGAATTCGCCGTAATAGAACGACATTAATCTCTGGAGACATCGCAATGAAAACGCTCGATCGCGTCGGCCTGGCCGGCGCGTTGCCCCCGTTCGTCTATCACGTTGCCGGAGGTCGGCAATGAAGACCCTCGAACGCGTCGTCGATCCCCAGGCCTTCATTGACGGACAACGGTTCTCCCCATTTCAGTGGGGCGTACTAGTGCTGTGCTTTCTCGTAGTCGCCGCCGACGGTTACGACACGGCAGCCATCGGCTTCATCGCGCCATCGCTCGTGCAGCAGTGGGGCATTGCGCGCGTGGCGCTCGGTCCGGTGATGAGCGCGGCGCTGGTCGGGCTCGGCATCGGTGCGGTGCTGGCCGGCCCGCTCGCGGACCGGCTCGGACGCAAGACCGTGCTGGTGCTTTCCGTGGCGTTCTTCGGACTGTGGAGCCTCGCGGCGGCATTTGCCGGCACGGTCGAGTCGCTGACCGTGCTGCGCTTCTGCACGGGTCTCGGCCTTGGCGCCGCGATGCCGAACGCCGTCACGCTGATGTCCGAATATGCGCCGGTGCGCGTGCGAGCGGTCGTCGTCAATACGATGTTCTGTGGCTTTTCAACCGGCCTTGCGCTCGGGGGATTCGCGTCCGCATGGTTGATTCCGCTATTTGGCTGGCAAAGTGTGCTGGTTGCGGGCGGTATCGGGCCGATCGTGCTTATGGTTCTGTTGATCCTGCTCTTACCGGAGTCCGTTCAGTTCATGGCGGTACGGCAGCGTGCCGACGCAAAAATCGCACGCATCCTCAGCCGTATTGCTCCCGGCACGGCGTTCGATGGCTGCCGTTTCGTCGCGGCCGAGGGCGGCGTGAGCGCGAAGCGTGAATCGGCGATTCGCGTCGTCTTGTCTCGACAGTACCGCTTCGGGACATTGATGCTGTGGCTCGCGTACTTCATGGGCCTGCTGATCTATTACCTTCTCACCAACTGGCTGCCCACGCTGTTTCGCGACACGGGTTTCTCCGGCGCGCGTGCAGCTCTGATGACGTCGCTGTTCCCGCTTGGTGGTGTGCTTGGCAATCTGTGCGTTGGCTGGTTCATGGACCGCCGCAACGCCAATCGCGTGATCGCAGCAACGTATGTGCTCGCCGCAGTAATGGTCCTGCTGGTGGGGCGTGGCGTCGGTCACCAGTTATGGCTCGGCACGCTTATCTTCCTGACCGGCACGTTGGTCACGAGCGCGGTCACGTCGATGTCCGCACTGGCCGCCGCGTTTTATCCGACGCATGGGCGAGCGACTGGCGTTGCCTGGATGCTCGGCGTGGGGCGCATAGGGGGAGTGGCAGGGGCACTGGTCGGTGCGGCTCTGATGGGCTTCGGCTGGCAGATCGGTTCGGTGTTCAGCTTGCTTGCCGTGCCGGCGCTGGTGTCGGCGTGCGCGCTGTTCGTGATGACAGGGCGCGGCAAAACTGTTTCTCAGACGCACACACAGCAAAGCGTGCCGATGCATTAGGCGATGTCACGGTTCGTTTCTTTCTGGAATTTTTTAAATAATTAGATATACAAATAAATAATTCAGGTTTGGAGAGACACAAATGAAAAAAAAGCTTCTCGCATTGGCCCCGCTTTGCCTGTACGGTGTATCGGCATGGGCGCAGAGCAGTTTGACGCTGTACGGCGTGCTGGACGAAGGCATCATGTTCAACAGCAACGTCGCCACGGGGCCTTCGAAAGGCGGGCAAAAGTGGTACCTCGACTCGCTCAACGGCATGTACGGCAGTCGTTGGGGCATGAAGGGGGCCGAGGACCTGGGCAGCGGCACGCGTGCGATCTTCGCGCTCGAATCCGGCGTGAATCTGAATTCGGGCGCGGCGGGGCAAGGGGGTCTCCAATTCGGACGCCAGGCGGCCGTCGGTTTGAGCAACCGGCGCTTCGGTGACCTCACGTTGGGGCGGCAGTACGATTCGGTCGTCAACTATGCGCAGGCGGTCACGATTCAGGGCTATCTGGCGAGCGAGGTTTTCCAGCATCCCGGCGATATCGACAACACTGCGAACTCGCTGCGCACCAACAACGCGATTCGTTACGCGAGCCCCAACATCAATGGACTCACGTTTGGCGCCACCTGGAGCGTCGGAGGCCAACCCGGCAATATCAGCGGCAACGGCGGCTATTCGGCGGGTGCGGCGTACTCCAATGGCGTGGTGACCCTGGCGGCCGCTTACCTCTACTTCAAGAATCCGACCGCGGCTACTGCTGGCCAGGGCTTCTTCACGAGCAACGGCAGCGGGACGCAGTTGACCGGCATCCTGAACAAGGCCTATGCAAGCGCGAATTCGTATCAGGTGGCGGTAGCGGGCGGGCTATACACGATCGGGCCGGTGCAGATCGGCGCGTCCTGGTCGAACGTCGAGTACGGCAATATCGTGGCGCTGGGCGGCGCGAGTGCACGATTCAATAACGTCGATGCGGGCGTCAAGTGGTCCGTCACGCCGGCATTCAGTCTTGGCGCGGCCTACGATTACACGAAGGGCAACAATGTGCGCACGCCGGAAGGCGCAAACGTCGGCAATCAGCATTTCAACCAGTTCAGCGTGATGGCCGACTACTTTCTTTCGAAGCGAACCGATCTCTATGCCGAGGGCGCGTACCAGATCGCGGCGGGTACCTCGTCCACGGGGGCGCCCGCGGCGGCTAACATCGGCAATGCCGGGGACTCGTCGAACACGCACCAGGTACTCGTGCGCGCCGCGATTCGCCATCGGTTCTGACGCAGGTTTGCGGGGCCGCAGCCCGGTGCCAGTGGCAATCAGGTCATTTTCGCTTGCGGGAAGAGGTCATTTTCCCTTGCGAAAAGCGTTTGGCGTCACGCCAGTGAATCGCTTGAAAAACCGTGTGAAATATGCGGGTTCCGTGAAGCCCAAAAAATCGGATACCTGATTGATATTGAGCGCGGTGTAGGTGAGACTGCGCTTGGCCTCCAGCAGCAATCGCTGATGGACGAGGGCGAGCGCGCTTTTGCCCGCTATTCGCTGGCAAACCATATTCAAATACACCGGCGTCACGCCCAGACGTTCGGCGTAGCGGCTGATCGGAAAATGTTCGCGGTAATGTTTTTCGATCAGGCCGGAGAATGCCCTCAGATAGGTTTGACCACGATCCTGACGTTCGCCCCGTTCCTCGCCTTGTTGATCCTGGCGACTGACCCATACGACGAGCGCGCTCACGAGTGACCGGAGCATCAGGTCCCTTGAGGGTGCGGGAAGTCCGTATTCCTGATTCAGCCGGCCACATAGCGTATTCAGGTAAGGCAGGTCATTGCCGACCGAATAACAGCCCGGGTGCTCGAGCACGCGGCGCGGCGCGTCGATTTGCTGCTGAAGCCAGTTCATCAGCGGCGCAGCGATGGTAACCACGTATCCGTCGACTTCCGGAGAGAACTGGAAGCCGTGCACGCACATCGGCGGGACGACCTGGACCGATGGCGTGTTTATCGTTGTCTTCTCGCCCTCGATTTCGAGCTGTGCCACGCCTTTCTGAACGTACAGGATTTGGGCGAGGTCTGCGTGCCGGTGCTGCCCGATTTCCCAGTCGTGCAAGCTGCTTCGCTCGGGGATCGACTCGCAGTGCAGCAAATCGAGCGTGCTCCAGTCAGGCCCTTCGCCGTATAACTTGAAGACAGGGATGTCGCGCTGCGCTGGATGTTTCATGAATTCGTCACCGGGTTATCGGCCCGCATAGGACTTTTTAAAAGTCCAATTTTAAACAAAAAAATTGCCTTATCAGCGCTGCCGATTTCTAGAAAAATGCAATTCAACCGTGGCGCTAATTATTGGGGCTCAAAGAGCGAAGTGGCAGTCGCGGCGCAGAGAAATATAGGAGACATCGGTCATGAAGACCCAAGTAGCGATCATCGGCGCCGGGCCGTCCGGCCTGCTTTTGGGACAGTTGCTGCACAAGGCGGGCATCGACAGCGTCATTCTTGAACGTCAGAGCGGAGAATACGTGCTCGGCCGAATTCGTGCGGGCGTGCTCGAGCAGGGCATGGTCGACCTGATGCGCGAAGCGGGCGTGAGCGAGCGCATGGATGCGGAAGGGCTGGTTCACGACGGAATCGAACTCGTGTTCGGCGGGCGACGTGACCGGATCGACCTGAAGCAGCTCACGGGCGGTTCGTCGGTGCTGGTGTACGGCCAGACCGAAGTGACGCGCGATTTGATGGCGGCGCGCAAGGAAAGCGGCGCGACCACAATCTACGAAGCGGCCAACGTTCAGTTGCACGATGTGAAAGGCGAAGCGCCTTACGTCACATTCGAAAAGAACGGTGAGACATACCGTCTGGATTGCGATTACATCGCCGGCTGCGATGGCTTTCATGGTGTTTCGCGCAAGACGATTCCCGAGGAAGTGCTTACTCACTACGAGCGTGTCTATCCGTTTGGCTGGCTCGGCATGCTGTCCGACACCCCGCCTGCCAATCACGAGCTGATTTACGCGCACCACGAACGCGGTTTTGTACTCTGTAGCCAGCGTTCGACGACTCGCAGCCGTTACTATCTGCAAGTTCCATTAACCGAGAAGGTTGAGAACTGGTCCGACGAGCGCTTCTGGGAAGAGCTGAAAACGCGCCTGCCGCAGGATGTGGCGGAGAAGGTGGTCACCGGTCCTTCGCTCGAGAAGAGCATCGCGCCGCTGCGCAGTTACGTGGTTGAGCCGATGCAGTATGGCAAGCTGTTTCTCGTGGGCGACGCGGCGCATATCGTGCCGCCAACCGGCGCGAAAGGCTTGAATCTCGCCGCAAGCGACGTGAGCACGTTGTATCGGATTTTGAATCGCGTCTACCGCGACGGCCGAACCGATCTACTGGAAAAGTATTCGCAGATTGCGTTGCGCCGCGTGTGGAAGGCAGAACGTTTCTCGTGGTTCATGACGAACCTTCTGCACGAGTTCTCCGATCGCGACGCCTTCGACAAGCGCATGCAGCGCACCGACTACGACTACTACACGACTTCCGAAGCCGGGCTCAAGACGATCGCGGAAAACTACGTTGGTTTGCCGTACGAACCGATTGAATGAAGCAGAAGTGATGCATCGCTTGATGCGCATGCGCCGCTCATGAATACGCATCCTGGGACATGCCGTGACTACGCGCTCGCCGGCCCGACTTCGGCAATCTCCGCCACCGCTTCCTGGGTGCGCGCGCGACCGGCCTGCCGGCGATGCACGACGCGCATGTGCGCGAGCGGCTCATCGAGCGCAAATGGCTTGACGAGCAGGACGAGCCCGTGTCACGTCGTGCGCAAAGCGAGCCATCCCTGGCCTGGTGCACGGCGAACCCGTCGCCCTGCAGGCCTTGCTGCAAGCCGCTGCCGATCAGTTCATCGTCTGCGAACAGGAGTATTCGCTTACGCGCGCTCCGTTGTGCCGGTCGTCAGTGGTGGTCGTACTCCGTATTCCACGCGTGATGCGAGAGGGTATGACCCGACTCCGAGGTGCTGGTTGCCGCGCCACCGTAACTGGTATTCGATTGCGCTGCCACGCGGGCTTCGGCCGCCTGAATGTCCGCGGGATATTGCGCCTTGAGAGGCTTGTAACCTGCATGGTCGAGTTGGATCAGTTGTCCTTCGACCTGCGCGCGGGTCATTGGATCATTCGACGCCTGTGCAAACGATATTGCAGGCATGGCGACGCTAAGCGACAGAGCAAGTGCCTTGATGAGGGTATTCATGACTGGTACCTCCGTAATTAGCCCATCGGAACTGCTGGCGTTTTGTGTTCCAGCAATTTCAGTTTGAAGCGCCAGACTTAAGACACGGTTAACACGATGCTTGTTGTGAAGCATGTCCGTGAACGCCGGTAGGCTTTGCAGTCAATGTGCCCCATCATGAAATGGGCGATGGGTACGCAAGGACTGCGGAGGCAGAAGAGGGGCAGCACGATCGCGCGCGTCCGGAGGCAGCAAAGGCTGCCCCCGATATCGACCAGCGCTTACTTCAACCGCCCCGCAAGGAACTGCTGCAACCGTTCACTACGCGGCGCGTTGAGCACTTCCTTGGGATCGCCTTGCTCTTCGATCTTGCCCTTATGCAGGAACACCACGTGATTCGATACATTGCGCGCGAATCCCATTTCGTGCGTGACGACGATCATCGTGCGGCCTTCCTCGGCGAGCGCCTGCATCACGCGCAGCACCTCGCCCACGAGTTCGGGATCGAGCGCCGAAGTGGGCTCGTCGAACAGCATCACCTCGGGCTCCATCGCCAGCGCGCGGGCGATCGCCACGCGCTGCTGCTGGCCGCCCGAAAGATGCGACGGATACTTGTGCTCGACGCCGTTCGCAAGGCCCACCTTGGCCAGGTACTTGCGCGCGCGTTCTTCGGCTTCGGCGCGACTTAGACCCAGCACGCTCACGGGCGCCTCGATGATGTTCTCGAGCACGGTCATGTGCGCCCACAGATTGAAATGCTGGAACACCATCGCAAGGCGCGTGCGCATCGCCCGCAACTGCTTCGGGTCGCTGACGCGCAACGAGCCGCTGCGGTCGGCGCTCGTGCGAATCTCCTCGCCATTGACCGTGATGCGGCCGGAGCACGGCGATTCGAGGAAGTTAATGCAACGCAGGAACGTGCTCTTGCCCGATCCGCTCGAGCCAATCAGGCTGATCACGTCACCGGGTTTGGCCTTGAGCGAGACGCCTTTCAAAACTTCGTTTTCGCCGAACTTCTTGTGCAGGTCGTCGACAATCAGCTTGTACATTCTCGATACTCCATCAGCGCTGAATGGGTTCAGTGCCCTTGCGGTTTTAGATAAGCCAGCATCCGGGTTTCCATGCGGCGGAAGGCCCAGATCAGGGCGAAAACGATCGTCGCGTAAAGCACGGCGGCAATTCCGTATGCCTCGAAAGTCATATAGGTGGCGGAGTTCGCGTCGCGAGCCACTTTCAGAATGTCGGGCACGGTTGCGGTGAACGCGAGCGTCGTGGCGTGCAGCATCAGGATCACTTCATTGCTGTACGCGGGCAGCGCGCGGCGCAATGCCGAGGGCAGGATGACGCGCGTGTAGAGCTTGAACTTCGACATGCCGTAGGCGAGGCCCGCTTCAATCTCGCCCGCCGGCGTCTCGCGGATAGAGCCGGCAAAGATCTCGGTGGCGTAGGCGCATTCGTTGAGCGTGAAGGCAAGCAGCGTGCAATTCATCGCACTCCGGAAGAATTCGCCAAGCAGCGCGTGGGTATGCACATAGTTCAGGCTATAGATGCCGGTGTAGCAGAGCAGCAGTTGAACATAGAGCGGCGTGCCGCGAAATACGTAGGTGTAGAGCCAGACCGGCCGCGAGATCCACGGATTACGTGAAGCGCGCGCAATCGCGAGCGGCACGGCCAGTCCGAAGCCCAGCACGATCGAGATGACCAGCAGCCAGAGCGTAATGACGAGGCCGCTGTAGTTGAAGCCGTCGCTGTACAGGTAGTTCGGCCAGTATTGCTGAAGCAGTTCGATCACAGCGCGGCCCTCCGCACACCGGTCGAATAACGCTTTTCGAGGCGGTGCAATGCCAGGTTGGAAACAGTGGTGATGGCTAGATAGATCGCGCCGGTCGCCAGCGTGAAGAAAAAGAACTCCTGGGTGGCTTTGCCTGCGTCCTGCGAGGCTTTCACCACGTCGGCGAGACCGATGATCGAGACCAGCGCGGTCGCCTTCACGAGCACCTGCCAGTTGTTGCCGATGCCGGGCAGCGCGAAACGCATCATCTGCGGAAACAGGATGCGTGTGAACACGCGCGTGGAACTCATGCCGTATGCAAAGCCCGCTTCGATCTGGCCACGCGGCACGGCAAGAAACGCGCCCCGGAACGTCTCGGTAAAGTACGCGCCGTAGATGAAGCCGAGCGTGATGACGCCGGCCACGAACGGGTCGATGTCGATCTGGTCCATGCCCATTGCGTCAGTCAGGTGGTTCAGCCAGATCTGGATGCTGTAGAACAGCAGCAGCATGAGCACGAGATCAGGCACCGCGCGGATCAGTGTCGTATACGTCGTTCCGATGCGTGCGAGCACGCGGTTGGGCGAGAGCTTCGCCGCGGCGCCGATGAGGCCCAGCACGAACGCCGCGGCGAGCGACAGCAGCGAGAGCTTGATGGTTTCCCACGTGCCGGCGAGGAGGAGAGGGCCGAAGCCTTGGAAGAGCATGAATGGACGTCCTTCAATGACGGGGCGCTATACGCGTGCCGCGCGTTGCGCGGCAGCGGCACGGCCCCGTGTCGATACAAGCGAGGCGATGGGGCTTAGCCGCCGTACACGTCGAAGTCGAAGTACTTCGACTGGATCTTCTTGTAGGTGCCGTCCTTGATCATGTCGGCGATCGTCTTGTCGATCTTCGCCTTGAGGTCGGCGTCGTCCTTGCGCAGGCCGATGGCGGCGGCGCCCGTGGGGATCTCCGGTCCGGCGAACGCGAAGCCAGCGCCGCGCGGCGTCTTCAGGAAGCCGAGATCGGCTTGCACTTCATCCTGGAGCGCAGCGTCCAGACGGCCCGACTTCAGGTCCAGATAAACCTGGTCCTGGTTCTGGTAGGTAATGACATTCACGCCCTTGGTCGCCCAATTCTGCCTGGCATAGGTTTCCTGGGTCGAACCCTGCTCGACACCCACCGTCTTGCCCTTGAGCGACTCGACGGTTGGCTGCAGCGTCGCATCCTGCTTCGCGACGAGGCGCGTGGGGGTGTTGTAGAGCTTCTGCGAGAAGGCAATCTGCTGCTCGCGCTGCGGCGTGACCGTGAGCGCGGAAAGCGCACCGTCGAACTTCTTGGCCTTCAGGCCCGGAATCATGCCGTCGAAGTCCTGCTCGACCCACACGCACTTTGCGTTCAGGCGCTTGCAGATCTCGTTGCCGAGATCGATGTCGAAGCCGATGAGCTTGCCATCGGGCGCCTTCGACTCGAACGGCGCGTAGCTGGCGTCGGTGCCGAAACGGATGGTGGACCAATCCTTCGCGTAAGCGCCGCCGGCGGCTAGAGCAAGTGCGACACACAGGGCAAGTTTCTTCATGACGTCTCCGAACGGAATTTTCTGCAGATCAATGCAGTGAGTTGTCTATACAAATTACCGATTGCGCCGGGGGGCCGGCAATCGGTGTTATTACCTGGGCCAAGTGCTTGTGCCATAAACGAAAGGCAGCGTAATTCCGGCGTCAGGGAGGTGTGGGCGAGGGTATACACGAATCGTTTTTAACTTGTATAGACAAGTCCTTTTGTGTAATCTGGCGCCACCTTGTCCATACAACTTCTTGACTGCGATGATTACACTGACCCCTGGCCATCTGACCCTCCCGCAACTGCGCCAGATCGCGCGCGCCGCGGACAGCAGCAGCGTCCAGCTTCAGCTCGACCCGGCAAGCTTTGCCGCGATCGACGAGAGCGCGCGCACCGTTGCCGAGATCACGGCCAAGGGTGAGCCCGCTTACGGCATCAACACGGGCTTTGGCCGCCTCGCCAGCACGCATATTCCGATCGATCAGCTCGAACTGCTGCAGCGCAACCTGGTGCTCTCGCACGCCGTGGGCGTGGGCGAGCCGATGGAACTGCCGGTCGTGCGCCTGATGATGGCGCTGAAGCTGTCGAGCCTGGGCCGTGGTCATTCGGGCATTCGCCGCGAAGTGATGGAAACGCTTATCAAGCTGTTCAATGCGGACGTGCTGCCCGTGATCCCGGTGAAGGGCTCGGTGGGCGCTTCGGGCGACCTCGCGCCGCTCTCGCACATGTCGGCGGTGCTGCTGGGTGTGGGTGACGTGTTCGCGAAGGGCGAGCGCATGAGCGCGGAAGAGGGCCTGCGCCTGGCCGGCCTCAAGCCGATCGCGCTGCAAGCGAAGGAAGGCCTCGCGCTGCTGAACGGCACGCAAGCCTCGACGGCGCTGGCGATCTACAACATGTTCGCAATCGAAGACCTGTACCGCACGGCGCTGGTTTCCGGCGCGCTGTGTGTGGACGCGGCAGCCGGCTCGGTCAAGCCGTTCGATGCGCGCATTCACGAACTGCGCGGCCATCGCGGCCAGATCGAGGCGGCTTCGGCCTATCGCACGCTGCTCGACGGCTCGGCGATCAATCTTTCGCACCGCGATTGCAGCAAGGTCCAGGACCCGTACTCGCTGCGCTGCCAGCCGCAGGTGATGGGCGCGTGCCTCGACCAGATGCGCCATGCCGCGCAAGTGCTGCTGATCGAAGCCAACGCGGTCTCGGACAACCCGCTGATCTTCCCGGACACCAAGGAAGTCATTTCGGGCGGCAACTTCCACGCGGAGCCGGTGGCGTTCGCAGCCGACAATCTCGCGCTGGCCGCGGCCGAAATCGGCGCGCTGGCCGAGCGCCGCATCGCGCTGCTGATCGACGCGACGCTCTCGGGCCTGCCGCCTTTCCTCGTGAAGGACGGCGGCGTGAACTCGGGCTTCATGATCGCGCACGTAACTGCGGCGGCATTGGCTTCGGAGAACAAGACGCTCGCGCATCCGGCTTCGGTGGATTCGCTGCCGACTTCGGCAAACCAGGAAGACCACGTGTCGATGGCGACTTTCGCCGCGCGCAAGCTCGCCGACATCGCCGGCAACACGGCCAACATCCTCGCAATCGAACTGCTGGCCGCAGCCCAGGGCGTGGACCTGCGCGCGCCGCACGCGACCAGCCCGGCGCTGCAGAAGGTGATGGCATCGGTGCGCAAGGAAGTGCCGCATTACGACCTGGACCGCTACTTCGCACCCGATATCGCGGCCATGACGGAGCTCGTTCAGAACGGCGCCATCGCCGCGCATAGCCCGTTCGCGTTCGAGTCGGAGCAATAAGCCGAATTACTGAATAACGTAGACAAATACTTCGAGATCCTTATGAACCATCCGAACTTCACCGATCCCCGCCTCGACCCGAGCCGCACGATCCGCGCACCGCGCGGCAGCGAGAAGGTGTGCAAGACCTGGCTGGCCGAAGCCGCGTACCGCATGATCCAGAACAATCTGGATCCGGAAGTGGCCGAGCATCCGCACGCGCTCGTGGTGTATGGCGGCATTGGCCGCGCCGCGCGCAACT
>NZ_JTDB02000006.1 GCF_000785435.2 Paraburkholderia sacchari
CGCGGGCAAATCCACGCTCATGAAGATTCTCTCGGGCGCGTATCAGGCCGACGCCGGCGGCGAAATCGTGCTCGACGGCAAGCCGGTCGTGATCGACGGCCCGCTCGCCGCGCGCGAGCTGGGCGTGGCCGTGATCTACCAGGAGCTGAGTCTCGCGCCGAATCTTTCCGTTGCCGAAAACATTCACGCCGGGCGCGAGCTGCGCCGCGGCGGCCGCCGCTTCGGCATGGTCGACCGCGCCGCCATGGAGCGCGGCTGCGAAGACGTGCTCAAGCGTCTGGGCGCGAGCTTCGGCCCCGCCACGCTGGTGGGCTCGCTCTCCATCGCCGAGCGCCAGCTGGTGGAAATCGCACGCGCCGTGCACAGCGACGCGCGCATCATCGTGATGGACGAGCCCACCACGCCGCTCTCCTCGCGCGAAACCGAGCGCCTCTTCAAGCTGATCCGCCAGTTGCGCGAGGAAGGGCTCGCGATCATCTACATCAGCCACCGCATGGCCGAGATCTACGAGCTCTCCGACCGCGTGTCCGTGCTGCGCGACGGCAGCTACGTCGGCACGCTGATGCGCGACGAGCTCAACGCGGAAAGTCTCGTGAGCATGATGGTGGGCCGCGATATTTCGGGGTTCTACAAGAAAGAGCACGCACCCTACGATCCGGGCCACGTCGTGCTTACCGTGCGCGATGTCGCCGATCACCACCGCGTGCGCGGCTGCAGCCTCGATCTGCATTCGGGCGAAGTGCTCGGCATTGCAGGCCTCGTGGGCGCGGGCCGCACCGAGCTTGCGCGCCTGATTTACGGCGCGGAGCAGCGCGTGCGCGGAGAGATTGCCATCGACGGCCGCAAGCTCCACGTACACGGGCCGCGCGACGCCATCGAAGCGGGCCTCGTCTATCTGACCGAGGACCGCAAGCATCAGGGCCTCTTTCTCGACATGAGCGTGCGCGACAACATCAACGTGGCCGTGGCCGGGCGCGATGCGCGCTTCGGCGTGCTCGACCTCGCGCGCGGCGCGTCGCGCGCGAAGGATTCGATTCGCGCGCTCTCGATTCGCGTGCCGAGCCCGCGCGTGAACGTGGGTGCGCTCTCGGGCGGCAACCAGCAGAAGGTGCTGCTCTCGCGGCTGCTGGAAACCAAACCGCGCGTGCTGATACTCGACGAACCGACGCGCGGCGTGGACATCGGCGCGAAGTCGGAGATTTACCGCATCATCAACGACCTCGCCAAGACCGGCGTGGGCATCATCGTGATTTCGAGCGAACTGCCCGAGATCATCGGCGTGGCCGACCGCGTGCTCGTCATGCGCGAAGGCGTATTCGCCGGAGAGCTGGGCGGCTACACCGGCCAGCCCATCACCCAGGAAGCCATCATCGAACTCGCCACCGGCTCGCAGGGCGCGCTGGGCGAGGCCGCCTGATTCCGACGCACAAGTCGAAGAGATATTGAGGAGCACGACATCATGAAGAGCATTCTTCCCCGCCACGGCGCTGCAGCGCAGCCCGCGCAGGCCACTTCCGGCAGCACGGCGCTCGACGGCCATCGCGCCCGCATGAAATCCTTCATGCGCACGGCCGGCATGCTGCCCGTGCTCGTGCTGCTGTGCATTGGCTTCGGATTCCTGACCGATGGCTTTGCCACGTTCCAGAACCTCTCGATCGTCACGCAGCAGGCGTCGATCAACATCGTGCTCGCCGCGGGCATGACCTTCGTGATTCTCACGGGCGGCATCGACCTCTCGGTGGGCTCGATCCTCGCCGCATCGGCGGTCGCGGCCATGCTCTGCTCCACCGTCCCGGGCTGGGGCTGGCTGGGCATCCCCGCCGCGCTGGGCGTAGGTCTTGGCTTTGGCATCGTCAACGGCGCGCTGATCTCGCTACTGCGCCTGCCGCCCTTCATCGTCACGCTCGGCTCGCTCACGGCGGTGCGCGGCATCGCGCGCCTCATGGGTCACGACACCACGATCTTCAATCCGCAACTCTCGTTCGCCTTCATCGGCAACGGCACGGTGTTCGGCGTGCCCTGGCTCGTGATCATCGCGCTCGTGGTGGTGGCCGTTTCGTGGTTCGTGCTGCGCCGCACGGTGCTCGGCCTGCATATCTATTCGGTGGGCGGCAACCCCGAAGCCGCGCGTCTCTCGGGCATCAAGGTCTGGGGCATCGAGATGTTCGTCTATGCGGTCTCGGGCCTGCTCGCCGGTTTGGGCGCGGTGATGTCGGCCGCGCGCCTCTACGCCGCGAACGGCCTGCAACTCGGCCAGTCGTACGAACTCGACGCCATCGCGGCGGTGATCCTGGGCGGCACGAGCTTCGTGGGCGGCGTGGGCTCGATCGTCGGCACGCTGATTGGCGCGCTCATTATCGCGGTGCTCTCGAACGGCCTCGTGCTGCTGGGCGTCTCGGACATCTGGCAATACATCATCAAGGGCCTCGTGATCGTGGGCGCCGTGGCGCTCGACCGTTATCGCCAGCGCGGCTCGGCGCGTACCTGAAACGCCTTGCCGGCTTCATAAGCGGCTTCAAATCGGCTTCAAATCGGCTTCAAATCGGCTTAAAAAAGCGGGCGCAGGCGGTCCTCCTGCACCCGCACTGCATGGCACACACCAACCGGACCCCTCTGGAGACAACGTTATGTTCAAGAAAAAGGCTGCTTTCGCGGTTCGCGCCACTGCCGCACTGGCGCTCGGTTTCGCGCTGCAAGGCGCGCATGCCGCCGACAAGCAACTGAAGTCGATCGGCATCACCGTGGGCTCGCTTGGCAATCCTTACTTTGTGACCATTGTGAAGGGTGCCGAAGCGAAGGCGAAACAGCTCAATCCGAACGCGAAAGTCACAGCCGTCTCGGCCGACTATGACCTGAACAAGCAGTTCACGCAGATCGACAACTTCATCTCGGCGCACGTCGACATGATCCTGATAAACGCCTCCGATCCGAAGGCAATCGAACCGGCTGTGAAAAAGGCGCGCGCCGCGGGCATCGTGGTGGTGGCCGTGGATGTGGCCGCAGCAGGCGCCGACGCCACCGTGCAAACCGACAACGTGAAGGCCGGCCAGATCTCGTGCGAATACCTGGCGAAAAAGATCAACGGCAAGGGCAACGTGATCATCGAAAACGGCCCGCAGGTCTCGGCCGTGATTGACCGCGTGAACGGCTGCAAGCAGGTGCTCGCGAAGTCGCCGGGCATCAAGATTCTCTCCGACGACCAGGATGGCAAGGGCTCGCGCGAAGGCGGCATGAACACGATGCAGGGCTATCTCACGCGCTTCCCGCAAGTGGCCGGCGTGTTCACCATCAATGACCCGCAGGCCGTGGGCAGCGACCTGGCCGCGAAGCAGTTGAACCGCACCGGCATCGTGATTACCTCGGTGGATGGCGCGCCCGATATCGAAACGGCGCTCAAGACCGACACGATGGTACAGGCCTCGGCCAGCCAGGATCCATGGAAGATGGCGCAAACGGCGGTGCAAGTGGGCTACGACATCATGAACGGCAAGAAGCCCGCGAATCCGATGATTCAGATGACGCCGCAACTCGTCACGCGCGACAACATCAGCAGCTACAAGGGCTGGTCGTCGCCGCATTGAGCGCGATTGCAGGGATGGCACGCGATCGCCCCGAGGCGATCGCGTGAGCGCATATCTCCTGAGCCGTGCAGCGCGCTCAGGTTCTCAGGGGCGCATTGCCCGACTTCCATTTCCACCACTCCCAGTTTGCATCCGGGTCGCCATCGGCGTAATCCGGCCACAGGTTCGCTTCCTTTTGCTTCGAGAGCAAACCAACCCGGTTCGAGTCGCTGTCCCATGCATACATGGATTGGGTGTAAAAGGGCTTCGCTTCGCCCTTGTTATAGTAATCAAGCGTGTAGCCCTGCCAGATGCGATTGTAGGGAAAGGCGGCCGTAATCCCCCCACCGATTCCGGCGCCCAACGCTGCTCCCGCTAAGGCCCACCCCGCACCACCGGTGACAAATCCCACCGACAATCCCAGCGCCGAAACACCCGTCACAGTTGCGAATTCGCCGAAGTTGGTGAGATCGCTGGTGCTCAACTGCGGCATATGCGCACTGCCGACCACCTTGCTGCCATCCGGAAAATCGAATTCGCGTACGTGCGGATTGCCGTCCACGGGTTTTCCATATTGAAAGAATCGGCCCTGCGTATCCCAACTCGCGCTCGATGCGGCGTAAGCATTCTCGTATCCGCTGGGTGCGCCAGCAGACGCGCTATGAGCGACTGGGAAGAGCGACACGGTACCGTTGTTGAATGCCAGATGACCGAGATCGCCCTGCGGTCGTTGATCGGGAAAAGCATACGTATGGTTGTGCGCAACGCCATCAACGGAGGCAGCCTGGAGTTCGTGAAAATCGGCACTTGCATCGTTATGGCCGCTGATTGTGTCGAGTCGCTGAAAAAACTCGTGCTCACGGTCGGCATTGCGTCCAGCGGACTCGAGAAGTGTACCCAGCATGCGCTCTTGCAACGCCGTCCGGCGCTGCTCCGAGTGGTAGCCTCCGAGATCCGGCACGGTCACGCCCATCTCTTGCATCACACGGCGCGCCAGAATTTCGGTCGGCCCCATGGAATTTCCTTCGTCGTACCTGGACGGATCGCTCGAGCCGCTAAGATGATGCACGAGTTCATGAATTAGTCCTTCTTGCCATAACGGCTGAAACAGCGAGTTCGCGTTTGGCGCTACGCTGTAATTCACAAAGGGCCCATGCTCACGTGTTCCACGCACAGCTTCGCCCATGGCGTAGATCGGATTGTTCGATGGATCAAGTGGTAGCAGTCTATCTATCGTCAGGTCCCGAATTGCCCCCGGTGCTGCGCTGGAATACCTGTTAAATGAATACTCGTTTCTGTACCCGATGGTCTCCAAAGGTACGCCTCCGTGGTTCATGCTGAAACTCACAAGGGAACGAAACGTAGGTGACCGATTTAGTGCCTCCTCTACGGTGTTGCCGATCATATCCATTGTGTGTGTGTCGGCAAGTCTACTGCGGCTCGCCTCTACCGCGCGCGCCACGCCCCAGCGCGTGCTATCCAACTGTTCGGTGCTAAGTGGCGCCTGCTGGCCGAGGCTTACCACGTAGTCTGCATAGTCGTCGGACCACTTTAGCGGGACTTTGGGGTCGCCCCGCTTCTCACGCACCAACGCATCGTCCGAGTTTCCTGAACCTGCAACATTACTACCGCTCGGAGGCGATAGTAGGGCGCCCTCGTCTGCGGGCGTTAATTCATTCTGTCGATTGCCGCCCGGCTGCGGCGTGGCTCCCGATGCCAAACTCGCCGTCGACCCGGAAGTTTTGCCGCCTCCGCCGACGGTACCCGGCAATGGGAATTCGTTTTCTCCCCGGCAATCGTTTTCCGAGCCAAAATGACTGCCTTGCTGGCTCCAGTTAGTTCCCGGGGTACGCCCGCTTCCATTGCCATCGCTCCGGAATGAAGAGAATATACTTGGTGGTCCAAGACCGGCCACCGCTTCGGCTGCCTTTTCGTGTTCGGCGGCGTTCTCCAAATTGGGAGATCCACTTCCTTCCGGTCGATTATTCTGCTTGCCAGAAGCATTTTCTTGTTGGGATTCATTGCTTCCTGGAACCCAATTGTTGTCGGAATTTTCCGCTGATAACCGGGACGTTTCGCCTTCGGGAGCCGCGCTCCGCGTTTCAGACAGATTGCCATTGTTGATCCCACCATTTTCATTTGCAGGATCATGGCTGCCATTATCGCTCTGCTCCGGCGGATTCTTTTCAGATGGCATATTTTCTGGCGATTCCGAAGCACAGCCTTGCTGGAGTGTGGAATCCGTCGACGTTCGAGCATCACTGCCGTTTCCGGTCGATGATTGCGACTCATCCTGTGGCTGGGGACAACTCGCTTGCTCATTCGTGTTGTCATCCTGATTGCCGTAATCCTGAGCCGCATACGACTTTCCCGAATCTACGCCTGACACGCCCATATAGACACTCCTCGAAGGATGAGATGACGCGATCCTTCAATGGCTGACGAACGCCACCATCGGATTGCCGTATCGTCAGGGACCGCGCGATTGAGAAGTGTCAGGCTACGGCTCGTTCCCGAGGTAGTACGAATATATGTGCCGCCTATTTCCCTCCAGTTTCGATCAGGCAGCGCAGCGCGCAAAAGCAACGGATCGCACCAACGAATCGCACCTGTCAAATCATGGCGTACGGACAGCGCTTCCGGCGCGCGTGCTTCAGTGTGCCGCCTTCGCCTCCGGATTGGAGCACGCCCTCGCCCGAAAGATGCTCGGGCGCGAAGTTGATGCCCAGGTGAAAGCCTGGCCGCGTGCCCCATCGCATGACGTCGCGCGCAATCAGCGTCAGCAGATGCTGTGTGAGCGCCACGATCACGCCGTCTTCCTCGGCGGCCTGGATGAACTCGTCGGGACGCACCCAGCGCAGCAGCGCCTCGGCCCCCTCGCAACGGCCCGACTCAACGCCATAGAGCGGTTGATATTCGACGTGGAATTCTCCCGCGCGCATCGCACGCAGCAACTGCTCGCGGCGCGACTGGCGGCTGCGCTGCACGCGATGCACGAGCCCGGCGAGAAGCACGGAGAACGCCGCCACCCAGGGTATGTAGCGCAGCAGCAAGCCGCCCCATATTTCGTTCAGGTGGGCAGGTTCGCCGTAAAGCTGGAGGTCGATCACGCCGCCTGCAAATAGCTTGCGCGTATCAGCCACGAGCGGGCTCGATGCCAGCGGGGTAGCGTCGCCGGCTTCGCGCAGCGAATTGCCGGTGCCCACGCGCAATTCGGCCTGGCGATACGCGGTGAGCGGTGCGGCTGCGTGCAGCAGATCGAGCAGATACTGCGAGTCCACCACCGCAATCACGGCGCGGCCGCCCGGCGCACCCACGCCCACCAGCAGCGCCGGGCGGTCGGCCACCATCGGCGTGCGGGGCACGATCGCGAGCCAGTCGCCACGCGGCAGCCGCCCATCGACTGCGATGCTGCGCATGGCGAACACCTGCGGGCCGAGCGCGGAAGAGCAGACAAGGCGATCGCCGTCGGCGACATTGAGCGTGCGGATATAAGGCTCTGTCGCCGTGCCAAACGTAAGCGCGGCCGCCAGCGTCGAGCACGGCTCGGCGGCGCGCGGCGCGACGACCCGCGCCGTATTGCGCGCGCGCTCGGCAATGGCGACCACCTGATTGACGACGAAATTGGAACGTTACACACCAAGGGACGGAATGAAGAGCGGACCGTGCCAGACGAGCGCACTCGCCGCTCGCCGGGTGCGCCGGGCGTGGCACACCCGGCGCGGCTCAGGCGCACTCGATGCGGTTGCGCCCGCCTTTTTTCGCGCGATAAAGCGCGCTGTCGCTGCGCGAGAGCGCGGCTTCGACGCTCGGGTCGCCGGCGCTCATCTGCGTGACGCCGATGCTGACCGTGAGCGGCACTCCACCAGCTGCGGCCGCGAGCGGCGCACGGGCGATGCAATCCTGGATGCGGCGCGCGACCGTGCACGCGCCATCGAGATCGGCGCCGCCCAGCAGGAGCGCGAATTCCTCGCCGCCGATGCGCCCGGCCACATCGCCCGCGCGCAAATGCGTGCGCAGGATCCCGGCGAAATGGCGCAAAGCTTCGTCGCCCACGGCATGGCCGAAGCGGTCGTTGATCGACTTGAAATGATCGAGGTCGCACATCAGCACGGCGGCGCTCCCGTGGCCGACATGGCCGGGGTTGCCCACGCTGTCCGCATGGCGCAACAGCGCAAGCTGCGCCTCGAGCCGCATCATGAAGTGACGACGGTTCGCGAGCCCCGTAAGGCCGTCGGTCGTGGCGAACTCCTGCAGCTCGGCCTCGATGCACTTGCGCTCGGTGACGTCGGTGATGAAGCCGTGCCAGACGATCACGCCATCGGCGAGGCGCTGCGGCTTCGCATCGCCCTGCCTCCAGCGCAGCCCCTGGCGCGGCAGGCACACGCGATATTCGAGGTGCCACGGAGCAAGCGTGGCCGCCGAAGCCGCGAACGACGCGCGATACGCTTCGAGATCGTCGGGATGAATGAGCGCCTCGATCGCGCGCGCATGCGCCGCGACCTGCGCCGGCTCCAGTTCGTATATCTCCGCGATGCCCGCGCTCGCGTAGGGCAGACTCATGTGGCCGTTGGGCGTGCGGCGGCACTGGAACACGAGACCGGGCACTTCATTCGTGAGATTGGTGACGAGGCTGGCCGACTCACGCAGGCGCTCCGCCATCTGGTGCATCGACGTCACGTCGGTCGTGGTGCCGATCATGCGCAGCGCGCGGCCTTCGTCGTCGCGCGCGGTGACCTTGCCGCGGCTGCAAATCCACTTGTAGCTGCCGTCCTTGCAGCGGATGCGGTGCTCCACTTCGTACTGCTCGGTGCGGCCTTCGAAGTGGGCCTGCATGGTGGCCTTCACGTAGTCGAGGTCGTCGGGATGCAGGCGCTGGTAGCTGTCTTCGATGCGGTTGCTCACCTCGTCGGCGGCGTAGCCGAGCATCGCCTTCCACCCAGTGGAATAGCGGATTTCTCCAGCGACGACATCGCGGTCCCAGATGCCCGTGCCGCTGCCCGCGATGGCGAGCGCGAGAAGCCGCTCGCGGGCGCGCAGTGATTCGAGTTCTTCGAGCAGCATGGCTTCGGCGGGAGACGGCGCGCGCTGGGCTTCGATAATCGATTCCTGCGCCGCCAGCGCCGCGATCACGCGCGCGAAGTCGTCGAGGCTCGCGCGTTCAGCCGGCGCGAGCTCGCGCGGCGCGTGGTCGAGCAGGCACAGGCTGCCCAGTTGCTCCCCGCCCGCCCCGCGCAGCGGCCAGGCCGCCACGAAGCGGAACGGCAGCGCGCTCGCCCGCGACAGGCACGCCTGCCATGCGGGGTCGTTCCCGAGATCGCTGACGATGAACGCCTCGCCCGCGCCTGAGATGTCATGCGGCTCGTCCGTGTCGCCTGGCCCGTTCATGGCGAGCGCGTTCTGTGCGGAGCGGATTTCGGCCAGCGCCTCGCGCAACGGCATCGCGACGCCCGGCGCAGCGGCGCCCGACGTAGCGGCGCACGCGGCTTCCACGCCCGCACCCGCCCATGCCTGCGCGCCGGCCGCCGCATCGCCAGGCAACACGCACGCGGCCGCCACGCCGAAATGGCGGGCCACGAGCCGCATCAGCGCATCGAGCAGGGAATCGAGACTGCTCGGGGCCTGCGAGCCCGCGCCTTGCACACCGGGCACGTGGACGCTGCCGTGCGCGTCGCGAACCGGCGCTGTGGGCGGGACGAACGCGGATTCGACTGATGTTTGGGGAACGTGCATGGCGCGCGCAGTGACGAAAAATCGAGCGCCCAGTATACAGCGCCGATTTTTCGACAAGACGGCAAAGCCGCACGCCCTGTGCCCGCCTTCGTTGCGCACGCACCGGAGCCCCGGCGCCAAGCCCTTCCGCGCACAAACCGGACAAACCCTCCTCCCCACTCATGCCGCCGCGTGACTACACTATTTTTGTCGGCGCCCGCTGCATCATCATTGCATCCCGGTCCACGTCCGCCAGCACGATTGCCCTGGGAGGTGTGCTGTGCTCCGCCTCATTTTCGCCCGCACCTCGCGCCCCGCGGCGGCGCTCACGCTGGCGCTCGCCAGTGCATTCTGCCTCCGGGCGAACGCGGCAACACCCTTGCCGGCGTCGAGCGGATCCGGCGCCAACAAATCGGCGGCAAGCAAGCCCGCCGCCGTCACCGGCGCCGGGAACATCGCCGGGAATTCGTCAGTCACACCCTCCGCGATGGCCACGCCGGACTTCTTCGCGCTCGCCGAGCGCTACGGTCCCGCCGTCGTGCACGTGATCGCGCGCGGCCCCGACGACCAATCCGAAACGCCCGAGCAGGAAGCCATCGACGCCGATGACCCGTTCTTTGCGTTCTTCAGGCGTGCGCCAAGGCCGCCGTCGGAGGGCCAGGCCGGTGCGCCGCGCGCGATGACGGGCGCGGGCTCCGGCTTCATCGTGACCTCGCATGGCCTCGTGTTCACCACGGCCCACGTCGTGGACAAGGCCGACGAAGTGATCGTTCGGCTTACCGACAAGCGCGAGTTCAAGGCGCGGGTGGTGGCCGTCGACCCGCAGAGCGACGTCGCGGTCCTGCAAATCGACGGCGCGCGCAATCTGCCGTTCGTGAAGCTCGGCGCCTCGTCGAAGATGCACGCGGGCGAACCCGTGCTCTCGATCGGCTCACCCGACAACTTCCAGAACACCGTGACGACGGGCATCGTCAGCGCAACCTCGCGCACGCTGCCCGATGGCAAGCCGTTCCCGTTTCTCCAAACCGATGTGGCAGTCAATCCCGACAACTCCGGCGGGCCGCTGTTCAATCGCGCGGGCGAAGTGATCGGCATCGGCGTGCAGCTTTACGCCGATAGCGGCCACTACGAGGGCCTGACCTTCGCGATTCCGATCGAAGCCGCGAACCAGTTCCGCGCGCAGTTGCAGGCCGCGCGCGCGACAGCGCCAGCCGCCAATGCGGACACCAGTGCCGACGCCAACGCCGACGCGAACCCAGGTGCTGCCCGCGCAGGCAACCCGCACGCGACCCAAACCTTCGGCATGCGCATCGAAGATGTGAGCCCGGGGATCGCGGCGGCGCTCGGCTTGCCGCGCGCGAGCGGCGTGCTCGTCGATGCCGTCGAGCCGGGCTCGCCCGCCGCGGCGGCGGGCGTGAACCCGGGCGACGTCATCGTGGGGATAGGCGGCAAACCGGTCGACCGTGCCGCGGCGCTCGCCGAGCAGCTCGCAGCCGTGCCGCCCGCGACGAAAATCCCGCTGTCGGTGATCCGCAACCGGCAGCTGACGCAGGCGCACTTCACGAACGCGGCTGCCGCCGAGACGCAGCCGGCAAATGCGACCAATGCGGCAAATGATGTGCATGCGGTTCCGGCGCCAGCGGCGGTGGCTGCTGCGCCAGCGGCGGCGGCTGCTGCGCCTGCCGTGGCCGTGGCTGCCGCAGCCGCCACCCCGGCAGTCGCCAATGCGGCACAGGTGAACAACGTCAAGGCGGTGAAGACGGCAATGACGGAAGCGGCTGTCCAACCGGCTGTCCAACCGACAGTCCAACCGGCCGTCCAGCAGCCCGTCCAACCGCCGGCTCCGCCAGACGCCCAGGCAACCGCTGCCAAGGCGCCCCGCCATACCGCGGATCGCCTCGGCCTTATCACGCACTCGCTGACCGAGGACGAAAAGCGCTCGACCGGTCTGCCGCTGGGGCTGATGGTGGACGACTCGACCGGCCCCGCCGCGAAAGCGGGCGTGCGGCGCGGCGACGTCGTGCTGACGCTCAACGAAACGCTGGTCGAAACCGAGGACCAGGCCGCCGAGCTGGAAGCCAAGGCAACGAGGAGCATGGACGTGCTGATCCAGCGAAACCATGCGCGCAGCTTCGTGGCGGTGAAGCTCCAGTGAGGATACCTACACGACGATATGCAACGCCGATACCCCGATCATGAGAAGCGGGGGTATCGGCGTCGGCATGCTAGTCTCGCGAGCGCCTCTAGCGCGGCGCCGGTGAAGGCGTCGGCGTCAATTGCGCATAGACGTCGTGCGCGAGTTGCAGCAGCACCTTGCGGTCGATGCCGCCCGACAACGCATAGCCAAAATCGCCGTCGATCCAGTAGAACACGTTCACCGGGCCGTCCTGATAGAGCTTGAACGCGGTCGTATTGCTGCTTGCCTTGCGGTGCGAGATGCACAGCGTCACGCGCTCGCCCTGGGCGTTGTGATACATGAACTGCGCGACGTCGCCATTCGCGCCGGGCAGCAAACGCCCGCCCTGGAGCTCGAAGCCGCTCTTTGCCAGCATCGGCGCATGCACGTTGGTGCCGAGCCGGTTCGCGAGCCACTGCGCGAAATCCTGCTCGCGGCGCGCGCCCATCGTATCGGGCCGATCCACCTCGGGCATGTAGACCACGTGCGCGAGCGCGGCCTCGTGCACGAAGTTCATGGTCGAGTCCGCGCTCACCGTGGACAGATTCGCATGCGGGTCGCTGCGGCCCGCCGCGCCGCCGAGCAGGTCCGCGCCATAATGCGAGCCCCAGCCGATGCCCACGCCCAGCACCAGCGCTGCCGCGAGCCCCGCGAACTTCGGCCAGTTCGCGGCTGCGCGCGCGCCGCGCCCGGCCTGTACGCCGGAATTGCCGATGTTGTCCGAGCCGCCGGAGCGCCTGGCCGGTTCAATGCGCAGACGCGCGGGCACAGGCTCGCTCAACACACGGTCGTAACGCTCGTGCAGCAGATTGTTCAGCGAGAAGAAATCGCTCGTGCGCGCCGCCAGATCGGGATTGCGTTCGAGTTCGCGCTCGACGTCGACGCGGCGCGCCTGCGCGAGCGTGCCATCCACGTAAGCGTGGATTTCGTCTTCGGTCACGGGATTACGTTGCTCGCTCATCGCACCACCTTCAGATTCGCACGCGGGACGGCACCGGCCATAAGCGCGCGCAGGCGCTCACGTCCCCTCGAAAGCCGCGACATCACCGTGCCGATGGGGATGTCGAGCGCCAGCGCCACGTCGGCGTAACTCATTTCCTCCAGCCCGACCAGCAGCACCACCTCGCGCTGCTCGAGCGGCAACCGCTGCAGCGCGAAATCGAGATCGCGAACTTCCAGCGTGCCGGTCTGGGTCGGCTGCACCGCGTAATCGGTCTCGGGCACGCTCTCGTCGTCTACGCTCACATGCGTGCCGCGCGCCGCCGATTTGCGCACCTGATTCACGAACAGGTTGTGCATGATCGTGAAGAGCCAGGCGCGCAAATCCGTGCCCGCCTGATACAGCGCCGTGCGCGCGAGGGCGCGTTCGAGCGTGTCCTGCACGAGATCGTCCGCGAGTTCCCGGTTGTTGATCAGCGCGCGGGCGTAGCGCCTCAGGCGCGGCACGTGTTCTATCAACTCGTCACGGATGTCCATGTTCCATCCTCAAGGTCCCCGCCATTCTCGTTTGCCCGCTCATCGTGGGTATTCATCGCTGCTGCTCCGCATTGCCTGCCTCTTCCGCGCGGGCCGTCGGCTCCTGGGTGGCGAGGTCCGCCGCTCGCATCAACCCGCGCGTGCGCGCGTCGCCTGCGAGCACCCAGCGCTCGCCATGCCCGGTCCATCCGAGCAGGCGCAGATTGCCGGCGCGGCGCGCGCTCCATTGCCGCTCGGCACGCGCGAGCCACGCATGCGACGCAAGCAGCACGACCGGCTTGCCCTCACTGTTTTCGTAAATCCAGCGACGCACCCGCACGAACAGCCCGAGTTCGACCGTGCCGGAAGCCACGAGCCGCAAGCCCGCCGGCGCGAAATCGAACGGCGCGGGCGCGCTGGCCTGCGTCGTCGGCACGAGTTCATTGGCGAGCGGCACAGCAAGCAACTCCGGTGTGGACTGCGTGGGCGACGCGGACCGCGCGGAAGATGTCACCGAAGCGCCGTTGCCGGCCTCCATGAATGCCATGACTGCAGCGTCGTCGAGGATCTGGACACTGGGCTCGGAAACGGCCGACCACGCCAGCGCCGCGCCGGCCAGCATACACGCGAGTGCAAGCGCGACGCAGCGGCGGCGCTTGGTGCCACCATGCTCAACCCTATGACGGCGCGCCGACGCGAACCACCGGACAGCGGTTGCCGCCCCGGCTCCGGCCCCTGCCTCACCGAACGAATGCCGAAGCTCGGCATTGAGCCGGCGATAAAACAGGATCCGATGCCATTCGCCAGGGCGCGCAGCCAGATAGCGGCGCACGCGCGCGACCCGCTCGCTGGCGAGCGCGCCATCGGTATAGGCGTGGATATCGCGTTCGGATACCGGCCGCTCGTCGCGCGGCCCCTGCAAAGCCATGATTAGCCACCGTCCTGGTTGGAGACGATGAACTAACACGTGCGCCTTGGCGCTTATTCCATGTGGGGACGCAATTTTGTGCACTCGCGAACGGCTTTGCAGCGATCCAAGGGCCACGCCGAACAGCCGCTCAATCGAGTAACGAAGTGACCCCGCTTCTTTAGGCGGGGCTAATTTATTCGAGCGACAAGCGCGCCTGTTTCTGCGCCGCGTCGACGGGGAAGGCACTCGAAGGCTTCACGAAGCAATTTGCGTTTTTTTCTCCAGTCGGGGGAATTGTGCCCCCCTCACCCCCTTCCCGTCACCGCCGTCGAATACGCCACACGATTGCGCCCTTCGCGCTTGGCCCGATAAAGCGCCGCATCGGCTTCTTCGATCAGCGCAGTTTCCGCAAGCGCTTCGGTGGGCGTGAGCGTGGCCACACCCACGCTGATCGTGAGATGCTCGCTCACCGCGGAACCGCTATGCGGCAGCGCCAGATCCGCCACGTCGCGGCGCATCTTCTCGGCCAGCAGACGCGCGAGCGCGCTGCCCGCGCCCGGCAGCACGACGGCGAACTCTTCGCCGCCGAAGCGCGCCACGAGATCGCGCGGCTGGTTCACCTCGTGGCGGATCGTGGCAGCCACGGAGCGCAGCACGTTGTCGCCCGCTACATGGCCATAGGTGTCGTTATAGGGCTTGAAGTAATCCACGTCGATCATCAGCAGCGAGACCTCCGTGTTCTCGCGCTGCGCGCGCCGCCATTCCGCGCCAAGGAATTCATCGAAGTAACGGCGATTCGAGAGCCCCGTGAGGCCGTCTGACTGCGTGAGGCGGCGCAGTTCCAGATTCGCCTTGAGCAGTTCCTGCTGCGAGCGGCGCAGCGCGCGATAAGCTTCGTCGCGCTGAAGCATGTTTACATAGGATCGCGAATGATATTTGACTCGCGCGATAAGCTCGATGCTGTCCGGCAGCTTGACGAGATAATCGTTCGCGCCCGAGGCGAAAGCCGCGCTCTTGATCGCCGGCTCCTCTTTGGTGGAGAGCACGATGATCGGCACGTCGCGCGTGGCGTCGTTGGCGCGATAGGCGCGCACCAGCGTGAGGCCGTCAGTGCCTGGCATCACGAGGTCCTGCAGGATCACGGTCGGGCGCACCTGCCCGGCCATGAGCACGGCCTGGTCGGGGTGCGCGCAGTAGTGAAAGTCGATCTCGCGCTCGCTCGCCAACGCCCGCCGCACCGCCTCCGCGACGATCGCCTGATCGTCCACCAGCAGCACCATCATCGGCGCCTCCGCAGCGGGCAGCGGCTGCGCGAGCGCCGTGCGCACTGCAGCGAGCGCGGCTTCGAGCGATGCCTCGTCAGGCCCGCCTTCGGCCAGCGCGGAGTCGGCTGCCGTCGATGGGTTCGGCTTCTCGGTCATGGTGTCTTTCACTTTTACAGTCGGTGTTTCCAGGGTCTCAATTACGGTTTCTTCGCCGGCAGTCTTTAACGCGCCGGCGGGCTCGTTATCGCCACCATGCTCAAGCGGCTCGCGAGTTCGCCGGCAATCGCGGAAAGCGGCAGGATCGCGCGCGCCGCGCCCAGCGTAGCGGCTGCCTTCGGCATGCCGTAGACGGCGCTTGTCGCCTCGTCCTGGGCGATTGTGTAGTAGCCCTTGGCGCGCATCGCCTTCAGGCCGATCGCGCCATCGCGCCCCATGCCCGTGAGCAGCACGCCAATCGCCTCGCCGGGCCAATGCTCGACCACGCTATGAAAAAAGGTATCCACGGATGGGCGGTACGGCGTCTCGGCCGGCTCGCGCGTGTAGGCGAGGCGCCCGGAAGCCGTCATGCACAAATGGTCGTTGGTCGCCGCAAGCAGCGCTTCGCCCGCCGCCACGCGGTCGCCCTCATTCGCCACGCGCACCTTGAGCGCGGTTTGTCCGTCGAGCCACTCCGCCATGCCAAGCGCGAACGACTGGTCCACGTGCTGCACGATCACGATGCCCGCGTTCAGGTTCGCCGGCAGTGCGCCCAGCACCGCCGCGAGCGCCGTGGGCCCGCCCGCCGATGCGCCGATCGCCACCAGCGGCGTGCGCGCGTCAACGCAGGCTGCGAACGCCTCGGGCGCGCGCGCCATTTCCAGCGTGCCGTTCACACGGCCGATCTGGTCGATCTTCGCGAGCAGAAGGTCCATCGTGCCGCGTGCGCCGGGGCCCGCCAGCGTGGGCGTATCGACCGCGTCGAGCGCGCCCGCGCCCATCGCTTCGTACACGCGCCAGGCGTTCGCGCCCACGCTGCTCGTGACGATCAGGATCGGGCACGGCGAGCGCGCCATGATGCGCCGCGTGGCCTCCACGCCGTCGAGCCGTGGCATCACGAGATCCATCAGGATCACGTCGGGCGGCTGGGCGGCGCAGAAGTCCACGGCCTGCTCGCCGTCGGCGGCCACCCACAGCACGCGATGCCCGGGCCGCGCCGCAATGGCGTGGCGCAGCGCCTCCACGGCGAGCGGCATGTCGTTCGCTATGCCGATGTTCATCAGGTCGCCTCTCCGATCAGGTCGTTCACGGCGTCGAGCAGCGCTTCGTCGTGGAAGCTGCCCTTGGTCAGGTAGTAGTCGGCGCCGGCGTCGAGTCCACGGCGCCGGTCGTCCTCGCGGTCCTTGTACGAGACGATCATGACCGGCACGCCGCGCTGCTGCGGGTCGTTGCGGATCATCGTCACGAGTTCGATGCCGTCCATGCGCGGCATGTCCACGTCGGTGATCACGAGATCGTACTGGCCGTTGCGCAGCGTGTTCCAGCCGTCCATGCCGTCCACCGCCACGCTCACCGCGTAGCCGCGTTTTTCGAGGAGCTTGCGCTCCAGCTCCCGCACGGTCAAGGAATCCTCCACCACGAGAATGCGCTTGCGTTCGCGCGCCTGGCTCTCGCTGCCGCGCGCCACTCCCGCCAGTTGCCCTTCGCGCACGAGCCGCGCGACCGAGGCCACGAGATCCTCCACATCGACGATCAGCGCCACGGCGCCGTCGTCGAGCAGCGCCGCGGCGGCCACGTTGCGCACTTTGCCGAGGCGCGCGTCGAGCGGCTGCACAGCCAGCGTGCGCTCGCCCGCGAAGCGGTCCACCGCGATGCCGTAAAGCGCCGCTTCGTGGTCGGCGCCGTGGCCCGCGCTGATGAGCACGACGCACACATCGTCCGCGCTCGCCGCCTCGCCGCTCGCGCCGAGCAGCTGGCGCGCCGTCACGAGCCCCACGGGCCGCCCTTCGTGGATGATGTGCTGCTGGCCTTCCAGCATCTCGATGGCTTCGCGCGGCACCCGCAGCGCGCGCCGCACATGCGCGAGCGGGAACGCATAGGCCTCGCCCGCGACCTCGACGATCAGGCTGCGCACCACCGAAAGCGTGAGCGGCAATTGCAGCACGAAGCGCGTGCCGCGCCCGGCCGCGCTTTCGATGCGCACGGTGCCGCGCACGGCCTTGGCGAAATTTTGCACCGCATCGAGCCCCACGCCGCGCCCCGACACGTCGGTTACGCGCTCGCGCATCGTGAAGCCGGGCAGCAGCAGGAATTCGAGCAGCTCGGGCTCGGACATGGCCGCCACGGCCTCGGGCTGCGCGAGGCCGCGCGCGACGATCGCGCGCCGCAGCGCCGCGAGGTCGACGCCCGCGCCGTCGTCGGCCACGGCGATCAGCAACTTGCCCGCGCTGTGGCGCGCTTCGAGCGTGAGCTTCGCCTCTTCGGGCTTGCCGCCGTTGCGGCGCGTCTCAGGATCTTCGACGCCGTGATCGAGCGCGTTGCGCAGCAGATGGCCGAGCGGTGCGTCGAGCATTTCGAGGATGTCGCGGTCCACCTGGGTCGCCTCGCCTTCGACGACCAGGCGCACGCGTTTGCCCAGCGAGCGCGCGAGGTCGCGCACGATGCGCGGGTAGGCGTGCGCCGCGTCGCCGAACGGGCGCATGCGGCATTGCAGGGCTTCGTCGTAGAGCCGTTGCGCGAGCTGTGTGCCGCGCCGGTCGATGTAATCGAGGTCGTCGAAACGTTCGGCGAGCTGGCGCTCCAGCGCAGCCAGCTGATCGCGGATGCCCGCGAGCGAGGCGCGCGCCTCGGCGCCGAGCGTCTGCGCGTGGCGATCATGGAACTGGCCGAGGGCGGCAAGCACCTCGCCCTGGGCGCGGCGCATCCGCAGCAGGTTGTTCGCGAACGGGCGCATGCGGCGCGACTCCACCAGCGACTGGCCCGCGAAACCCAGCACACGGTCGAGCGTGCCGGCGCGCACGCGCAGCATGCGGTCGCGGTCCTGGGTGATGGGACCCGCCGGAGCGGCCTGGGTGGCGTGGGCATCAGCGGGTGGTGCGGGGACGGACATAGCGACATTCGAACCCGGCGCGGCTGCGAGACTCGCGGCAAGCAAGGCCTCGGCCTCCGCTGTGTCCGCTGTGTCCGCTGCTTCCCCCACCCGCGCCACGTCCACCAGTGCTGCGTGTGCTGCGCTGGAACCTGCCGCACTTCCCGCCCCCGCCAGCCGCGCGACAAAATCGTCGACAACTTCGCGCGCGAGCGGCGGCGCCGACGCATCGCCTGCCGCCAGCAGCAGATCGATGCCCACCAGCAGCGCGTCGATGTGCGCCGCGTCGATCGTCAACGCGCCGTGCTGCGCGGCGACGAAGCAATCCTCCATCGCGCTCGCCACGTCCACGGCCTCGGGCAAGCCGACGATGCGCGCCGCGCCCTTGAGCGAATGCGTCGCGCGCATGCACGCTTCGAGCGTGGGCGCGTCGGCGGGGGTGGACTCCAGCGCGAGCAGGCCCGCCGAGAGCGTGCGCGTTTGCGTCTGCGCCTCCTCGCGAAAGAGGTCGAGCAGCGAGCGGCGGCTCAGTTCGTCGTCGCTCATCGCAGGCTCCGGGTTAGCGCGCCGAACAGCGCGTCGGGTTCGAGCACGCCCACCGAGCGCCCGCGCCAGGCGAACACGCCGCGCACGTGCCGGCCCGCCGCGTGTGCGAGCGTGGCGGGCGCGGGCAGCAAATCGCCCGCGCCGAAGTAGGCCACGCCTTCGACTTCGTGGACGGGAAACGCCGTCGTCTCGCCATCCCACTCGGCCACGAGCAGGCGCGGCGTGGCCGCTGCCGTTGCGGGATTGGCCGGTGCGCCGGCCGTTGCGTCTATCCGCAGCAACTCGGCGAGCGAAGCCGCCAGCGTGAGCACGCCGCGCACGTTCACGACGCCGAGCACCGCCGGGCTGCGCCGGTGCGGCAGCGAGTGAATCGGCCGCGATTCGCCCACGTAGCGCAGCGCCTGCGCGCTGAGAGCGAGCCACTCCGCACCCACGCGGAACACCAGCGAGCCTTCCCGCCGCACCGCGCCGGTTTGCATAGTCGATTGCGTGAGGTCGCCGTTCCCGGCTTCGGTCGCGAGCGACGCGCGCTGTGCGGGGCGATCGAGCATGCGCGCGGCGGCCTCTTCGAAGACCGGGCAGTTCAGGCACCGCACATGGCGCGCGAGACGCTCGCACGAGCCATCGCCGCGCGTGCCGATGCGGTTCCAGCAATCGTCGAGCGGCACGGCGTGTGCAGTCGGATCGTGCATGGCGTCATGCTTTTGCGGATTCGCTTGCATGTCGTTCAGGTGCGGGAAGGGCGAGTCACGCATCCGCGCCTCCGTGGCCCGGGCGACGCGATACGTCAGGCGCGGCGCGTTCGGCACGACGCATCAGGCGGCGCGCGCCCTCAGCGTCGCCCTGCACTTCGAGCAGCGCAGCCAGATGCGTGAGCGCTTCGTAATGGCCGGGCTGCAGATACAGCGCCTTGCGATAGTGCTCCAGCGCCAGCGCTGGCCGGCCCTGGGCGTCGGCGATCAGGCCGAGCAGGTACCACGCCTCGGCATCTTGCGGAGACGCTTGCGCGACTTGCGCGGCGGCCCGGGCGGCTTCGTCGAGCGCGCCCGAGTCGGCGAGGCGGCGCGCCGACGCCAGCGTAGCGACGCCCGGCGTAGCGACGCCAGGCGAGGCGATGCGCGGCGCAGCGACCGCCGGCGTACCGAATGCACTATTCGCCTGTGCCGCCGGCTGCGTGCGGGCCAAGCCAGCGGCGCTCGCAACAGAAAACGCTTTGCCGGCTGCCACGCCCGCCGCGCTGCCCGCGCGCGCAGACAGCGCAACGGGCGGCGAACGCCGCGCCAGCGGCTGTGCCTGCACGGCGGAATGCAGCGACACATTGGGCAACCCCGTGGAAGCGGCAGTCAAGGCACCCCTCAAGTCCCACCTTGAGTCAACCTTTAAGGCATCCGAACCATGCCCCCGACGCGCAGCCCGCTCATCAGGCGCAACAAACCCAAACGCCAGCGGAATCTGTGCCGAAATCCAGTCATGACGCATCATGAGCCCCGTCTCGGCCGGCCCCACGAAAATCATGCCGCCATCGGCCAGGCGCGCGCGCAGCAGCCCGATCGCGCGGTCCTGCGCCTCGCGATCGAAGTAGATCAGCACGTTGCGGCAGAAGATGAAGTCATAGCGCACGGGATGCGCGGCGAGCCAGTCGAACAGGTTCGCGCACTCGAACGACACGGCGCGCCGCACGGCGTCGGCGAGCTGCCAGCCGTCCGGCGCCGGGTGAAAGTAGCGCTCGCGAAACCCGTGAAGCGTTGGCGTATCGCCGCGAAACGCGTTGCGGCCATACACGCCGCGCGTGGCGGCCGCGATCGAGGTAGCGCTGATATCGATGGCGTCGATGCCGAACTGCCCGTGCGCTAGGCCCGCATCCATGAGCGCCATCGCCGCCGAATAGGGCTCCTCGCCGGTCGAGCACGGCACGCTGAGCACGCGCACAGGCTCGCCGGGTTCGGCCGCGAGGCGCTGCACGCCACCACGCGCAAGCGCCGCGAATGCCTCGCGCTCGCGGAAGAACCAGGTTTCGGGCACGACGAGTGCGTCGATGAGCGCCTGGCGCTCGGCGGTGTCGGTCGTCAGACGCGCCCAGTATGCGTCGCGCATCGCTTCGGGCAGCGCCGCACCGTTCTCCCATTGCGCCGGCAGCGCACGCGTGCTTGCGACGCTCGCCTCGCGAGGCGCTGCTGCGCCGCCGTGGTCATGCACGGTCAGCGCCGCGCGCGCGGCCACCGCGCGCGCTAGCGCGTGAGCGCCCAGCGATTCGGCATCGATGCCGGTCTCCTGCGCGAGCCAGGCGACGAAGCGCGGATCCACGTGCTGCTGGGCGGACATCATGGCGCGCGCCCGGCCGGCGAAACGTTGCCCCAAAGAGCATCGCGCCAGGTGGGCGGATCGGGAAACAGCAGCGCGCGCACCCGCTCGTCGAGCAACTGCTCGACCTTCACCCATTGCACGAAACCCAGCGCGTCGCTCGCCACCGGGCCAAGCCAGCGCGCCTCGGGCGTCGCGATGCCGGCTTCGGCGAACGCTTCGGGCGAAAGTGTCTGGGTGCGCGTCGCGCATTCGAGCAGCAGCGCGATGCGGCGCGGGGACGTTTCATCGCCAGCGCCCGAAAGCGTGTTGGAAGCCACTGGAGCCTTGTCATCCACCAGCACGAGCCGCGTCGACATCAGCGTGCGCGCGGGCCGGCCGAGCGCAAGCATCGCCATGTCGACCACCGGCACTGGCGCGCCTTCGTGATCGATCACGCCCGCGATATACGGCGGCGTGCCCGCGAATGCGCGCACCGGCTGCAGCGGCAGCACGCGCACGATCTCGCGCGCATCGAGCGCGTAGCGTTCGCCGTCCAGCTCGAACACGAGAAACAGCATCGCGGCTCCGTTCAATGAACCGGCAAGCAAGGCTCGCCGCTACACAGGCCCACGCCTACACCCGCGCCCGCGCCCGCGCCCGCGAGCATCGGCATCAATCCGCTCACGCCTCGATCCTGAACCGCGACACGCCGGTGCGCAGCTCGTTGGCCACGAGCGTGAGATTGTCGATGGCCTGCGAGGACTGGCGCAGCGACTCGGCCGTCTGCTGTGCGGCTTCAGATAGCTGCGTGAGCGCCTGGGTGATCTGCTCCGCGCTGGTGGCTTGCGCCTGCATGCCGTCGTTGACCACCTGGAAGCGCGGCGCGAGCGTCTGCACCGCACCGATGATCTGCGAAAGCTGCGCGCCCACTTCCTGCACGTCGTGCATGCCGCGGCGCACTTCCTCGGCGAACTTGTCCATGCCCATCACGCCCGCCGAGACCGCCGACTGGATCTCCTTCACGGTCTGCTCGATGTCGAAGGTGGCCACCGCCGTCTGGTCGGCGAGACGCCGGATCTCGGTCGCCACCACGGCGAAGCCGCGCCCGTACTCTCCGGCCTTTTCCGCCTCGATGGCGGCGTTCAGCGAAAGCAGATTGGTCTGGTCGGCGACCTTGGTGATGGTCGCCACCACCTGATTGATGCTCACGGCCTTCTCGTTGAGGATTGCGAGCTTGGCGTTCACCGAGCCCGCCGCCTCCATCACGCTGCGCATGGTGTCTTCCATGTGCGTGAGGCCACTCTGGCTCGTGCTCGCGAGCGCCGCCGACTGCTCGGCCACGGTCGCCACTTCGCCCATCGTGCGCACGAGGTCGCGCGCGGTCGCGAAGATCTCGCGCGAGGTCGCGCCAATCTCGGTCGTGGTGGCCGCGGTCTCGCTTGCGGTGGCCTGCTGCTCTTTCGAGGTGGCCGCCACCTCGGCCACCGAGGTCGTCACCTGGAGCGACGACTTCTGCGCCTGGGCGACGAGGCTCGTGAGCTCGTCGCTCATGCGGTTGAAGCCGTCCTCGAGCACGCCGAATTCGTCCTGGCGGTTCAATTGCAGGCGCTGCGAAAGATTGCCCATGCGCATCGAATCGTGGACCTCGACGAGGCGCGCCATCGGCCGCGTGATCGCGCGATGCAGCGCATAGCCGGTCACGAGCGAGGCAATCAACACGACGCCGAGCGCCGTCGCGAGCGTGATCTCGGTGCTCGCGACCGAGCCGCGGATGGTCTGCGCGGATTCGTCGGCCTGGTTGCGGTTTGCGTCGACGAGCCCATTGGCGACAGTGAGCACCTCTTGCCAGGAAGCATCGAGCTGGAGGAACGCGGCCTGCGCGGCGGCGCGCTGCGCAGGCAGTTGCCGCGCGACGGCCATCAGTTGGGGCAGAAAGCGCGCGTAAGCGTCGTGAAAGTGCTGATAGCGTGCGCGGTCGTCGCCGCGAAACACCGTGGCCTCGTAGTGTGCGCCGTTCTCGTCGAACTGCTTGACGGCGGCGGGCAATTGCCCGAGCACGCGCGCGATGCCGGCCGCATCGGGTTCGACGAAGGTGGCGCGCTCCACGATGTCGTGCACCTCGGTGGCGGACGTGCGCAGCGCTGTCGAGTAGTACAGCCCCGGCACGGAATCGCGCGTGAGGCTCACCGCTTCGTCGTCGATGGTGCGCAGGCGGTCGTAGGAGATCGCGGCCATCACGAGCATGAGCACGAACAGCAAGCCGAAGCTCAAGACGATGCGCGTTCCGAGTGTGTAGCGACCCTGGGTCTGGTGCGGCAGTCCGGCGGAGCCGGAACGGGGCATGGCTGTGCTCATTACGCGTGGCCTTATCCGGTTGGCGAGGGACGACGCCCGCCGTTCGCGCTTTGTGCGCGAACGAATAGACGACGCAGCAAAAGCCCGTCAGCCGGGCTTCCGGGACGTAGTGTAATGCGTCCCGGCACTTTTATGGGATGGGGGAAGAACAGGATGCGCCGACGCCACACTATGCAGCATGAATATCGGGATTGCTCGCGGGCAGTGTCGGGGTTCAGCCGGCCTTGCGCGCGAACCTCACGACAGCGTCCACCACCATCTCGCGATGACGCGCGCGCAGCCGCGGATGCGAGGGATCGCGCCCGAACGCCGCGCCGAAGGTATGGCGATTGCTCACGCGATGAAAGCACATCGAGCTGATGAGCAAGTGCAGGTCGATGGGATCGATGTCGTCGCGGAATGCGCCCGTGCTCACGCCGCGCGCGAGCAGGTCTTCGATGGTGCGGATCACGCTGGCGTTGCGACTGCGGAACGTCTTGAGCCGCTCGATGTATTTCGCGCCGTGAATGTTTTCGATCGTCACGAGGCGCACGAAGTCGCGATGGCGGTCGTGATAGTCGAAGGTGAATTCGACGAGACGCTTCAAGCCCTCCTCGGGGTCGAGCTCGTCGATATGCAGATCCTGCTCCAGCGCGCGGATATCGGCATAGACCTTGTCGAGCACCGCTTCGTACAGCCCTTCCTTGCTGCCGAAGTAGTAATAGAGCATGCGCTTGGTGGTGTGGGTGCGCTCGGCGATCTGATCCACGCGCGCGCCCGCGAGACCCATGGCCGAAAACTCGGCGGTCGCCACTTCAAGGATGTTGCGCTTGGTCTGCTCCGGGTCGTACTTGCGCCGGCTTTCGGATTGAGCGTCGTTGCTTTCGGCCGAAGCCGCCGGTCTTGCCATTTTGTTGTGGAGCACGAGTGGGAAGGAATGCGACCGATTCTAGCATGGGCTCCTGCACGAACCGGCTGGCCTGACCGCACCAGGCGGACCTTCCAAGGAGCCTTCTGGCGGGCCTTCATTGCGCCTTGATTGCACCTTGATCGCACCTTCTGGCAGCCCGCCTGGTGAGCCGCCCGGCGCCCGGGCATGTGCCGCCGGAGCGCCGGGCCCGCGCGATTTTTACAGCTCGATGCGCTTGATATCGCCCACCACGAAGATGTACGACGCGGCGCCCAACAGCGCGATCGCGCCGATAAACGCGAGCGCCCACACGAACGAGCCCGTCGCCCCCACGATCAGCCCGACCACGAGCGGCGTAATGATGCCGGCGAGGTTGGCGGCCAGGTTGAAGATGCCGCCCGTGAGCCCGAGCATGCCGGCCGGCGCGATATCGGAAACGAGCGTCCAGCCGAGCGCGGCCATGCCCTGCGCGAAGAACGCCACCGAAAGAATCACGATCACCGTCACATTGCTCTGCACGAAGTTCGCGAGAATGATGCACGACGCGAGCAGCAGGCCGGCGATGATCGGCAGCTTGCGCGCCACGTTGGCCGAGATGCCCCGGCGCAGCATCCAGTCGGAGAACGTGCCGCCGAACATCACGCCAACCGACGCCGCGATGAACGGCATGATCGCGAAGAAGCCGATCTTGAGCCAGCCCATGTGGCGCTCGGTGGCGAGGTAGGTCGGGAACCACGTGAGGAAGAACACGAGCGTGGAGTTGCCCGCGAACTGGCCGAGGCAGATGCCCGCGAGCTGGCGCTTGCGCAGCAGCTTGCCGGCCATGCGCCAGTCGAAGCCCTTCTTGAGCGCTTTGCCGCCCCCTTCCTTGCCCTCGGCCGCTTTTGCGTCGTGCTTCGCGAGGCCGCCGCCCGCCTCGATATAGTCGAGTTCCGCGCGGTTGGCGCCCGGGTGATCGTGCGGCTCGCGATAAAACGCCCACCAGACGAACCCGAACACGATGCCCACTCCGCCCACTACATAGAACAGCGAGCGCCAGCCGTACGCGCCCATCAGCGCGAACAGGAAGGGGCTGAAGAACGCGAGGCCGATGTACTCGCCCACGGTATAGGTTCCAGTCGCGAACGCGCGCTCGTGCTGCGGGAACCAGGTCGCCACCACGCGGCTATTGGTGGGAAAGCACGGCGACTCGGTCACGCCTAGCCCCAGCCGGCACGCGAACAACGCGCCCACGCTGCCCACGAAACCCTGCACGAGCGTGCACGCCGACCATAGTGTCATGGCGAGGTAATACGTGAGCTTGCTTCCAAAGCGGTCGAGAAACAGGCCGCCCGGAATCTGCGCGACCACGTAGCTCCACGAGAACGCCGAAAAAATCAGCCCCATGAGCGCCGCGTTGATGCCCAGTTCCTTCGTGAGCTGCGGCGCCGCGATGCCAAGCACCGTGCGGTCCAGATAATTGATCATGGTGCCCACGGCCAGCAGGCCGAGGATGCGGTAGCGCGCCTTCGAGCGCCGCAACGCGCCTTCTGCGGGCGCAGCGGCAATGGGAGGCGCGTCGCGCCCCGTCGATACGGGTGGTGCCATGTCTCTCTCCTGACTATCTATATAGATGCAGCGCCGACGTGATGCTCGAGCGGCGGGTAATTTATTGGCCGGCGTCCCGCGCCAGCATCGATTGCAAATGCGCATACATGCGCTCGGCGTCGGGCTCGTGGCCCGTGAAGAGCCGGAACGCATCCACGGCCTGGTAGACCGCCATCCCGCCGCCGCTCAAGACGCGGCAGCCGCGCGCCTCGGCCGCTTCGAGCAGCGCCGTGCGAATCGGGAAATAGACGATGTCGGCCACCCACAGGCGCGCATGCAGATACTCGGGGGGCAGCGGCAAGCCGGGCAGCTTCGCCATGCCGGTGGGCGTCGCGTGAATGAGGCCGGTGGCGCCTGCCAAGGTATGCTGCAAGTCGCTATCGTTGCCCGCGCTCACGCGCGCCGTGGGAAAGCGCGCCTGCAATTCGCCGGCAAGGGCCTGAGCGCGCGCGGCGTCCACATCGAACAGCGTGAGCGCGCGCGCGCCCATCTGCAGCGCGGCATGCGCGACCGCCGCGCCTGCCCCGCCCGCCCCCAGTTGCACGACCGCTTCGAGCGAGACGTCGGGCAGCCCGCGCTCGAACGCGGCGGCAAAGCCCGACCAGTCTGTGTTGTGGCCGATGCGCCTGCAATCGCGGAACAGCACGGTGTTCACCGCGCCCAGCGCGCGCGCATCGTCGGAGAGCTCGTCGAGCAGGGGAATCACGGCCTGCTTGCACGGATACGTGATGTTCAGACCGTCGAAGCCCATGCGCTGCGCCGCTTGCAGCAGTTCGGGCAGAGAGTCGACGGTGAGGCCGAGCGCGTCGAGATCGATACGCCGGTACACGGTGTTGAAGCCGAGCTCGCGCCCTTCCTTCTCATGCATCGCGGGCGTGAGCGAGCCGCCGATGCCTTGGCCGATCAGCCCGCAGAGAAACGAGCGCGGCTTGTTCGAATGCTCGCTCATTTCGCCACCTTATTTGCCGCCGTGTTTGCCAACTTCGCTGCCAGTATCGCGGCCATGCGTTCGAGCGCGAGCACATAGCCCTGGGTGCCGCAACCGACGATGATCGCCTCGGCAATCGGCGAGACGAACGAATGGTGCCGGAACGCCTCGCGCTTGTGGACGTTCGAAATATGGACCTCGATCACCGGCTTGTCGATGGCGGAAAGCGCATCGGCAATCGCCACCGAGGTGTGCGTGTAGGCGGCGGGATTGATGACGACGCCGTCGATGCGCGTGCGCGCCTCGTGCAGCCAGTCGATCAACTGATGCTCGGCGTTCGATTGGCGGAAGTCGATTTCGATATGAAGCCGCTCGGCGGCTTCGCGGCACAGGCGCGCCACGTCGTCCAGCGTTTCGGACCCATATATCGCGGGTTCCCGCGTTCCCAGAAGATTGAGGTTCGGCCCGTTCAGGACCAGTACCGACGGCAATAGCATCAGGCGCTCCAGAATACACAACGACAACTTGAAAACCGCTTTACAACAACGCGGCTGGGCATTCGCTCCGCACTACGGCAAATACGCTCACCCCACACATGGCCGCCAGTGTGCCCCGCTCATGCGTGCGGGTCACCCTGGGGTTTTCGAGAATTTGTACTAACTAGTTAGTTTTATTATCCTTGCATCTCCGGCGGCGCTTGCGGGTTCGACTTTGCCAGCACCGCCGTGTCGACCGGTTCACTGGTTATCGTTCATCCGCTGCCGCGCCACGCCATGTCCAAGCCGCTCCAAACTCCCGCCCTCGCCCCGCTGTGCCGCTCGATCGCAACCGTTTCGGTCAGCGGCACGCTTGCGGAAAAGCTCGCCGCCATCAGCGACGCGGGCTTCACGGGCGTGGAGATCTTCGAAAACGACCTGCTTTATTTCGAAGGCTCGCCCTCCGACGTGCGCCGAATGGCCGCCGATCTCGGGCTTGCGATCGTGCTGTATCAGCCGTTTCGCGACTTCGAGGGCGTGAGCCCTGAACGCCTCGCGCGCAATCTGGAGCGCGTGAAGCGCAAGTTCGACGTGATGCACGAACTGGGCACGGAGCGGCTGCTGGTGTGCAGCAGCGTCTCGCCCGACACGATCGACGACGACGCGCTCGCCATCGAGCAACTCGGCCAGTTCGCGCAGGCCGCCGCGCAGGCAGGCGTGGTGACGTGTTACGAAGCGCTGGCCTGGGGCCGCCACGTGCGCACGTATCGCCATGCGTGGCAGCTCGTAAACGCCGTGAATCATCCGAATCTCACGCTTGCGCTCGACAGCTTCCACACGCTCTCGCTCGACGACACACCCGATGCCATCGCTACGATTCCCGGCGAGCGCATCGGCTTCGTGCAGATCGCCGACGCGCCGAAGATGAATATGGACGTGCTCGAATGGAGCCGCCATTACCGCTGCTTTCCGGGCCAGGGCGATTTCGCGCTCGCGAACTTCACGGCGCAGGTGGTGAAGAGCGGCTATACAGGCCCGCTCTCGCTGGAAATCTTCAACGACGGCTTTCGTGGCGCGCCGCCTGCGGCCACGGCAGCGGACGGCCATCGCTCGCTGCTGCTGCTCGAAGAGCTCACGCGCGAAGCGCTGGGTAGCGCGGACCAAGCCGCGCCGCTCTACCACCCGAGCGCGCCGCCGGCGCATGCGGGATGGCAATTCCTCGAGTTCGCCGTGGACGATGCCGCACGCCAGCGCGTGGCCGACTGGCTCGAAAAACTCCATTTCCGCCGCGCGGGGCAGCATCGATCGAAGGACGTGACGCTTTATCGGCATGGCTCGGCGGCCATCGTGCTGAACGCCGAACCCGATTCGTTCGCCGACGCGTTTTTCCAGCGCCACGGGCTTTCGCTGTGTGCCTCCGCATTGCGCGTAGACGACGCGCGCCTCGCGCTCGAACGCGCGGCGGGTTTTGGCTATCAACCGTTTTCGGGCCGCGTCGGTCCTAACGAGCGTGTGGTGCCGGCCGTGCAGGCGCCGGACGGAAGTCTTAACTATTTCGTTAACGAGCAGCCGGGACAGCCGACGCTTTTCGAAGCCGACTTCGTCCTCACCGATGTGGACGGTCCCACGGAGGTCGGCCCCATCATCGGCATCGATCATGTGAGCCTTTCGCTGCCGGCCGGTTCGTTCGATGCGTGGGTGCTGTTCCTGAAAGCGGTGTTCGGCCTGCAGGCGAGCGCCGCTGTCCTGCTGCCCGATCCGTATGGCCTCGTGCGCAGCCGCGCGCTGTTCAGCGCGGACCGTGGCTTGCGCATGGTGCTCAACGCCTCGGTCGATCCGCACACCGCGACTGCCGAGACCGTGCGCGCCTATCACGGCACCGGCCTGAACCACGTGGCATTCAGCACTGCCGATATCTTCCGCGCGGTGACGGAGTTCGAAGCGGCGGGCGTGCCATTGCTGCGCGTGCCTGCGAACTACTACGACGATCTGGACGCGCGCCACGCACTGCCCGCCGAATTCCTCGATGCGCTGCGCCAGCACAACCTCCTGTACGACCGCGACGAGCAAGGCGGCGAGTTCCTGCACGCCTACACCGAAACGCTCGATCAGCGCTTCTTTCTGGAACTGGTGGAGCGGCGCGGCGGCTATGACGGCTACGGCGCGCCGAACGCCGCGGTGCGCCTCGCCGCGCAAGCCCGCCAGCGCTCGCGCCCGGCGGGTCAAGACGGCATTGCAAATAATAAATAAGCAATCCTGCTTTTATTGATTATCGGAGATCTACAACGATGAAGAAGACTGGCTTCGGCCCGGGGATTTTCCTGGCCGCAGGCGCGGCACTGATTACGAGCCCCGCATTCGCACAATCCAGCGTCACGCTGTATGGCGCAATCGACGACGCGATTACTTACGTCAACAACCAGAACGGTCACTCGAATGTGTATCTGCGCCAGGGCAACCTCTATGCCTCGAAGTTCGGCCTGCAAGGCAAGGAGGATCTGGGCGGCGGCACACTCGCGATCTTCGATCTTCAGAACGGCTTCGATCCGAACAGCGGCGCGCTCCAGACCAACGGCCTGATTTTCAACCGCCAGGCGTATGTGGGATTGCAGAACCGCAGCGCGGGCCAACTCACGCTCGGCCGCCAATACACGCCCTACTATCAGTTCGTGGGACCGCTCACGGGCAGTAGCTGGCTCACGGGCGCAACCGGCGCGCACCCCGGCGATATCGACGGACTCGATACCACCGTGCGCATCAATAACTCGGCGGTTTATACCTCGCCCACCTGGTACGGCGTGCAGGCAAGCGCAATGTATGCGTTCGGCGGAATTGCGGGCAGTACGGGCAAGGGCCAGACATGGAGCGCGGCGCTGCGCTACACGAATGGCCCGGTCTCGCTTGGCGCGGGCTATCTGCGCATGGACAACGCAGCAATCACGGGCGGCTTCGACAGCGCGTCGACAGCAAGCTTCGGCAAATCGTCGCTGAACACCGGCTATGTTTCGGCGCGCGCGGTTCAGCACGTGGCCGTGGCCGGCGACTATACGATCGGCAATCTGATGTTGGGGGCGTCGTATTCCAACGTCGAATACCTCGCGGGCGGCAAGTCGCTGTTCGGCTCCACAGCCGTCTTCAACACGTGGGCCGCGCTCGCCACCTGGCGCTTCACGCCCGCGTTCGACGTGGGCGGCGGTTATGCGTACACGCTGGCCTCGAAGGCCAACGGCATCAACGACGCCGCGCGCTATCAACAGATCTCGCTCAAGGAGACGTATCACCTTTCAAAGCGCACCTCGCTTTACGCGCTGCAGGGCTATCAACACGCGAGCGGACAAACGCTGGGCGTACACGGCGCGAGCGACATCGTCAACGCGAGCCCTTCCGTGGGCGATTCGCAAAACAGCACGCCGTCGAGCACGCATTCGCAGTTCGTCGGCATGGCGGGCATTGCGATGTTGTTCTAACGGGCCGCGCAGGTCGGGCCGTGCAGGGTGCGGCCCGACCTGCATCTATACGTGCCAATACGCGTCAATGCGACGCAACTGCCCGCACACCCGCATCACACGGGCGTCTGTGCACCGCAGCAGGGCGCAACGGTGTCATTCCGGCTCCGGTGATCGAATCAATATGAGACACTGGCGCGTCTCGATCGAGCCGCCCCGGTTCTGGCGCGCTTGACGCGTCCGCCACCATCGGCGCCGTCGGTTCGCGGCGTCATCGCACATGGGGTTTACACGGCTGCGCGCGAGGCTCTTGAGCCCAACCCTCAGCGCACATTCATGCCGGACGTTCCCCTATCCCAGGCGGGCCAGCCGAGCCAACCCAGCCAGCCGCGCGCCATGCAGCCGCGCCGCCGCGGTCTTGCCGCCGCGCTCTTCTTCCTCGTCATCGCGGCCGGCGCGCTCTATGTTATCGATCATCTCGTCGTCGACCTGAGCGCGGTGCAAGGCAGTTCCGCGCTGCCATTCGTTCTGCTCGGCCTCGCGCTCGTCATCGCACTCGGCTTCGAGTTTGTGAACGGCTTTCACGACACCGCCAACGCCGTCGCCACAGTCATCTACACGAATTCACTCGAACCGCATACCGCCGTGATCTGGTCGGGCGCATGGAATTTTCTCGGCGTGCTCGTATCGAGCGGCGCGGTCGCGTTCGGCATCCTGCAACTGCTGCCCGTCGAATTGATCCTCCAGGTGGGTAGCCACGCGGGCTTTGCGATGGTGTTCGCACTCTTGATCGCGGCCATCCTCTGGAATCTCGGCACCTGGTACTTTGGGTTGCCCTCCTCGAGCTCACATGCACTCGTGGGCTCGATCATCGGCGTGGGCATCATGAACCAGTGGATCAGCGGCCCCTCGGGCACTTCCGGCGTCGACTGGACTCAGGCGCTGGGCGTGGGCAAGGCGCTGCTGTTTTCGCCCGTGGTGGGCTTCCTGCTCTCCGCGTTCGTGCTGTTTGCATTGAAGCTTCTCGTGGTGGCGCCGCGCCTTTATCGCGAGCCGCCGGCGAACGAGAGGCCGCCGCTCTGGATCCGCGCGCTGCTGATCCTCACCTGCACGGGCGTCTCGTTCGCGCACGGCTCCAACGACGGGCAGAAAGGCATGGGCCTCATCATGCTGATCCTGATCGGCGTGGTGCCCACGGCCTATGCGCTCAACAAGGCCGTCACGCCCGAGCAGACCGTGACCTTCGTGGCCGCCGCGCGCGCGACTTCGGCCACGCTCGCGCGCTACGTGCCTGAGGAATCACTCCAGGCGCTGCCCGAGAATCCGCGCGCGGAAGTCGAAGCCTACGTGAGCACTCACCGCCTGAGCCCCGCCACGCTGCCCGCGCTGCGCGCGCTCACCGACACCATCGGCGACCAGGTGAGCCTCTCGGGTTCGATGGCGCAGGTGCCGCAGGCAATCGTCGACAACGTGCGCAACAATATGTATGTCGCTTCCGAAGCCATCCGGCTGATGGACAAAGCACACGCGCCCGCCTTCTCGGCCGCCGACGCAGCCACGCTGGACGCCTTCCGCAAGCAGATGGACCACGCCACCAAGTTCATCCCCACCTGGGTCAAGGTGGCGGTGGCCATCGCGCTCGGGCTGGGGACGATGGTGGGCTGGAAGCGCGTGGTCGTGACCGTGGGCGAAAAAATCGGCAAGCAGCATCTGACCTACGGGCAAGGCGCTTCCGCCGAGGCCGTGGCCATGCTGACCATCGGCATGGCCGACGCTTACGGCCTGCCTGTTTCGACCACGCACGTGCTCGCTTCCGGCGTCGCCGGCACGATGGCCGCCAATGGCTCGGGCCTGCAATGGGGGACCGTGCGCAATCTCGCGCTCGCGTGGCTGCTTACACTGCCCGCGTCGATTGCGCTATCCGCGCTGCTCTATTGGGTGTTCCGTCAATTCTTCTGAACAAAGCGGGCTGCACGCGCAACGCTCATAGCCGCGCGGCGAGATCCATTTCGATTCGTCTGCGCAAATCACGCACGACCTTCGCCGCCGGCAGGAGCCACCACGCGGGCGCCTGCACCCCGAAGCCCCAGGCAATGCGCGTCTCGCCCGCACTCACGGCGTGGGCGCGACAGAGGAAGATCACGGCCTGGTGCGCTTCACCCTCGCCTTGGCCTGGCCGCACCGTGGAATAGCGCAGGACCGCGCGCAGTTCGAAGCCCGCGTCGCCGGGCAGTTGCTTGAACGTCTCGATGCTCCATTCCGCGCCGTGCCGGCCCGTGCCGCGCAGCGCGGCGCTCACGCGCAGCCACGTTTCATGCGCGGGCAGCGGCATGCCATGCTCGCGCCCGGCGCGATCGGCGCGGTAGAACGTCCGCTGCGCCCACGCATAACCGCCTGCCAGCACCACGCCCACTGCAATCAGAAGCCCTTGCAGCGTTTCGCCGAGCCAGTGCCACGAACCGGCCGTGTCGAATACGCTGAAGACGATCTTGTGCGCCACCACAAAAATGACGATGCACATCACGACGATGCCGCTCAACGTCATCAGCCAGCCGCGCGCGGGGTCGTCGAAACGCGAGTACAAGAAATCGCGTATGGGATGCCGTTCGGGCAGCGCGAGGTCCGCGCCATGATGGTTTGCGTTGCTTCCGTTGCTCCTGTTCCCATTCGCGGGACTGGCGGGACCGGCCGCCTCTGCCTGCTCGCGCCGCTCGGCGGCGCTCGCGCGCTCGTGCGTGGCTTCCTCGCGCAGGCGCACGAGTTCGACGATCAGCCGTTCGCGCTCGGTCTGCATGCGCGCGAACTCTGCCAGGCCTCGCAGTTTTGCGCTTTGCAGCGCGTCGAGTTCGCTGCGCAGCCGCTCGCAATTCAACTGGAGTTCGCGCACCTGCTCGCGCACGCGGGCGAGATGCGCGTCGCTCTGTGCCACGCGGCTCGCGGGCGCTTCGTCGTGCACCGACCAGTACGCTTCCAGCACCTCCCGCGCTTCCTTGATCTTCTTGAACTGCTCGGACGCCCAGTGCAGCGACGCGGGGCTCGGATGCCGCCATTTGTCCGGATGAAAGATCTGCGCAAGCTGCCGGTAGTTGTGCTTGATATCGGCCGCGCTGGCACCGGGCTCGAGATCGAGCCGGTAATAGAGGCGGTCGTAGTCTTCTCGGTTCCGAGGGTCTGAGGCGGGCATGACCGGAGTGTCGATTCCGTGAGTAGTTTTAGTCGCTGGGTCGAATCAAGACGCGTTCGTGGCGGCGCTATTGGAAAGTTATAACACGCGAGCGCCCGCGGCAAGAATCGCAGCGGATGCGTTCAACCTCGGCGCGAGCGCATGCAAGTCGCTGCGCAAGACCGCAGGATCGCAGGATCGCCGTCGCTGGTAGTTGCGGCAAGGTCCGTCAAAATACTTTGGCCTCCTGATCTTTCGACAAGCAGTCGAGTTGTCGAACAGATAGACCCGCCAGCCGCCGAGAAATGCCTCGTTGAGCAGATTCGCGCCCCGGTGAAAGCCGATACGCGCCAATCGTGCACTCACCGCGCGCGCAGCACGCCGTGGCCCGTACGCACGTCCACTGGCCAGTAATTGGCGGCATCCGGCATCAACCAATGTTGCAGCACTGCGACACGGCGTCAAATTTGTTGCAGAAATATGAACAATTCGCAATATTATTGCCCCGTCGCGCGCGGGACGCCCCACCCGCCTTGCGTGCGATGCAGCCCAAACGACTAAAACAGAGAACACATGAAGAAGACCACCGCAGCGCTCGGCGCCGCCATGCTCGCGATTTCCGCGCAATCCGCCTTCGCACAAAATTCGGTCACGCTGTACGGCATCGTCGACACCAGCGTGCGCTACCTGACCAACGCCAACGCCACCAACGACAGCCAGGTGCAAATGGGCGTCGGCCCGGTCACCGGCAGCCGTTGGGGCCTGAAGGGCTCTGAAGACCTCGGCGGCGGCCTCTCGACGGTGTTCCGCCTCGAAAGCGGCTTCAACCTGTGGAACGGCCAGATGGCCAGCCAGAACACGCTGTTCAACCGGATGGCGTACGTCGGCCTGCAGCACAACCAGTACGGCGCGCTCACGTTCGGCCGCCAGAACACGCCGCTGTTCGACCAGCTCGGCAACGTGTACGACCCGCTGACCGTCGGCAACTTCGACCAGGACGGCTGGCTGCCGGGCGCGCTCGGCTACGGCCTGCGCCAGAACAACTCGGTCAAGTACGACGGCCACTTCGGCGGCCTCGAACTCGAAGGCATGTACAGCTTCGGCGGCGTGCCGGGCAGCACCGGCGCGAACAACATGTACGGCTTCACCGCGGCGTACACCTACGGCCCGGCCTCGCTCGACGTCGGCTACCAGCAGAACAGCGACCTGCACAACAACAAGTACCGCGTGGTCAACGTGAGCGGCGTCTACCAGATCGGCCCCGTCAAGGCGCTGGCCGGCTGGTTGTGGGGCCAGGACAATACCGGTTTCGTCGACTTGTACATGGCCTCGGCCAACTCGCCGGCGGCCAGCTTCGCGGCACCCGTGGCGAAGACCAACCGCATCGACAACGGCCTCTACGCCGGCGCCGTGTGGCAGATCACTGCGCCGCTCACGCTGACGGCCGCGTACTACTACGACCACGCCAGCAACGCGCTGAACGCGGACGGCGCGACCTTGAGCACCGGCATTCGCTACACGGCCGTCGTGCTGGCCGAATACGCGCTCTCGAAGCGCACGCAGATCTACGGCACGGTCGACTACGCACACGGCTCGGGCGCGGCGAAGGCCGACTTCCCTGGCCGCAACAACCAGACCGGTGTGGCAGCCGGCATGCGCCACATCTTCTGATCGGGGCGGCTGTGGGATAATCGGCGTTTGCCCAGAGTGCAGCTCAAGAGGTTGTTCGCACGGGCGCAGGGGGCCTTCAATCCCGCGGCCCGACCTTTTTGCAAAAAATCACTCTCGAGCAACCACGATGCCCGCATACCGTTCCAAGACCTCAACCGCCGGCCGCAACATGGCCGGCGCGCGCTCTCTGTGGCGCGCCACCGGCATGAAAGACGACGACTTTTCGAAGCCGATCATCGCGGTGGTCAACTCGTTCACCCAGTTCGTGCCGGGCCATGTGCACCTGAAAGACCTCGGCCAGCTCGTTGCGCGCGAAATCGAGGCTGCGGGCGGCGTGGCCAAGGAATTCAACACCATCGCCGTGGACGATGGCATCGCCATGGGCCACGACGGCATGCTGTATTCGCTGCCGAGCCGCGACATCATCGCCGACTCCGTGGAATACATGGTCAACGCGCACTGCGCCGACGCCATGGTGTGCATCTCCAACTGCGACAAGATCACCCCGGGCATGCTGATGGCCGCCATGCGCCTGAACATCCCCGTGATCTTCGTCTCGGGCGGCCCGATGGAAGCCGGCAAGACGCGTCTGGCCAACCCCGTCACCAAGGCCATCGAAGTCAAGAAGCTCGACCTGATCGACGCCATGGTGATCGCCGCGGACAGCAAGTACTCCGACGCCGAAGTGGCCGAAGTGGAACGCTCGGCCTGCCCGACCTGCGGCTCGTGCTCGGGCATGTTCACGGCCAACTCCATGAACTGCCTGACCGAAGCGCTGGGCCTCTCGCTGCCCGGCAACGGCACCGTGGTGGCCACGCACGCCGACCGTGAGCAACTGTTCAAGCGCGCCGGCCACCGCATCGTCGAACTCGCGCGCCAGTACTACGAGCAGGAAGACGAGCGCGTGCTGCCGCGCTCGGTGGGCTTCAAGGCGTTCGAAAACGCCATGACGCTCGACATCGCCATGGGCGGCTCGACCAACACGATCCTGCACCTGCTGGCGATCGCGCAGGAAGCGGGCATCGAGTTCGGCATGGACGACATCGACCGCCTCTCGCGCGTCGTGCCGCAACTGTGCAAGGTGGCGCCCAACACCAACAAGTACCATATCGAAGACGTGCATCGCGCGGGCGGCATCATGGCGATCCTCGGCGAACTCGACCGAGCCGGCAAGCTGCACACCGACGTGCCGACCGTGCACGCGCCCTCGCTCAAGCATGCGCTGGACCAGTGGGACATCGTTCGCACCGAAGACGAAGCCGTGAGGACGTTCTATATGGCCGGCCCCGCCGGCGTCCCGACCCAGGTGGCGTTCAGCCAGAACACGCGCTGGCCGAGCCTCGACCTCGACCGCGCCGAAGGCTGCATCCGCTCGAACGAGCACGCGTTCTCGAAGGAAGGCGGCCTCGCGGTGCTCACGGGCAATATCGCGCTCGACGGCTGCGTGGTGAAAACCGCCGGCGTGGACGACAGCATTCTCGTGTTCGAAGGCACGGCGCACGTGACCGAATCGCAGGACGAAGCGGTTGAAAACATCCTCGCCGACAAGGTCAAGGCCGGCGACGTGGTGATCGTGCGCTACGAAGGCCCCAAGGGCGGCCCGGGCATGCAGGAAATGCTTTACCCGACGAGCTATATCAAGTCGAAGGGCCTGGGCAAGGCTTGCGCGCTGCTGACCGATGGCCGCTTCTCGGGCGGCACCTCGGGGCTTTCGATCGGCCACTGCTCGCCTGAAGCGGCGGCGGGCGGCGCGATCGGCCTCGTGCGCGATGGCGACAAGATCCGCATCGACATTCCGAATCGCACGATCAACGTGCTCGTGTCCGACGAGGAACTGGCGCGCCGTCGCGAAGAGCAGAACGCCAAGGGCTGGAAGCCGGCCAAGGCGCGTCCGCGCAAGGTGTCGGCGGCGCTCAAGGCTTACGCCAAGCTGGTGATGTCGGCGGATAAGGGCGCGGTGCGGGATCTTTCGCTGCTCGAGGATTGAGGCTGGACTGGCGCCGGGGGCTTTAGAACCGGCGCCTTCCTTCCAGATGAAAGCCGCTCTCTGTAGCGGCTTTTTGTTTGTGGGTGCTGTTCAAGCGCCGCTGCGCGCACCATGCAAATGTGGCATTCTCGGCGCCTTGGCTCGCGCCTTATACCGGCTCGGCCCTCTTCCTCAGCCTTTACGACCCACCATGCCCAGAAAATCCGTTCCAGCATGCCAGGACTGGATGGTGCACGCCAGGCCCATCGATGGCGTCGAGCGTATCGAGGCCTGGTTTCAAGGCAACGCGTACGCCATGCATCGGCACGATACCTACGCGATCGGCCGCACGCTCGCAGGCGTACAGCGCTTCAACTACCGGCGCGGCCGGCGCGATAGTCTGCCGGGAAACACCATGGTGCTTCATCCGGACGAAGCGCACGACGGCCAGGCCGGCACCGGCGAGGGCTTCCGCTACCGCATGATTTACGTCGAGCCCGCGCTCATTCAGGATGTGCTGGGCGGACGCGCATTGCCGTTCATCGAAGGAGGCGTCATCAACGACCCGCGCATCGCGGCGGCAACCGAGACCTTGCTGCAACGTGTCGGCGAAACGATCGAGCCGCTCGAACAGAGCGACGCGCTGGCCGAACTCGCCCATGCGCTCGCTGCAGTTGCGGGCCTGCCGCGCTCGCGAGGCAAAGGCGATTACGTGGCGGCGCGCCGTGCGCGCGACTATCTGCATGCGAACTTCATGCGAGTGGTCACGCTCGACGAAGTGGAAATCGCAACGGGCCGGGATCGCTGGAGCCTCTCGCACGATCTCCGCACCTTCTACGGCACGAGTCCGTATCGCTACCTCACGATGCGCCGCCTCGACGCGGTGCGCAGCATGCTGCTCTCTGGCACCTCGCTCGCGAGCGCGGCTGCAAACGCCGGCTTCGCTGACCAGAGCCACATGACGCGTCATTTTCTGAAGACCTTCGGTCAAACGCCGGGACACTGGCTCCAGGTCGCAGGCGCGATGCGCCGTGGTTGAACACCGTTTGAACGCGGGTTGAACGCGGGTTGAACGTCTCCCACGATCGTTCAATACGGCGCCCCGGCGGTTGCGTATTCTCTGCAGTACATCCACACATGCACGGAGAGAACGATGTCCGCATCAACGCCTGCCCAGACTGCACCCGCCGCGCGCGGCCAATGCGAAGCGATCGACCTGGTTGGCAAAATCGCCCTGATCGACGGCCACTGGCAACCTCGCGTGGTCGCGGAAATGAACGATTACCAATTCAAAGTCGTTAAGCTCGAGGGCGAATTCGTCTGGCACCAGCACAGCGATACCGATGAAACCTTTATCGTGCTCGACGGCGAATTACGCATCGATTATCGCGGCGGCCCGCAAGGCGACGGTTCGATCGTGCTGCGCGCCGGTCAAATGGCAGTCGTGCCGAAAGGCGTCGAGCACAAACCCTGCGCTCAAGGCGAAGTGAAAGTGCTGTTGATCGAGCCGCGCGGTGTTGTGAATACCGGGGAAAACGCCGCAAGCGAACGCACAGTTGCGAACGATCAGTGGGTTTGAAGGGAGGTGCCTGGCATCGTCCGATCAACGTTCACAATCGAATCATTCGATGCAGACCTTGAGGCTCAAGAGTACGCTGGCGTAACGTCAAGCGGTGTCGATGACGGGATTCCAACGGGGAATACATCATGTCAGGAGAATGGAAGCGCCGCGCCCGGCTGTTCGTCCAGCGTTTCTGGCAGCCCACCAGCGCCTGCATGACCTGCATGCCGGGAAGTTGGGGCAATATCATGAGTCTCGCCCACTGGACGATTGCCCTCCATACCGGACTGCTCACCGGAATTCTGGCCGTACTGCTAACTTTCACGCCGGCGGCAAAACTCTATGCGCATCGATACGGCAATGCACTCATTGTCGGCTGCCTGACGACGCTGGGCGATGCCTACTCGCACAAAAGCCACTACCGTATTCCCGTTGTCGAGCACATCATGACGGGAGTCCTCTCAGGACTGCTCGCACTTATCGCCTCATATCTCCTTGAAGATCGCGCGCGGCGCATTCGTGCGGTTTGGGCTCGGGTTTTCGGATAGTTGTCCGCCAGCCTGGATACCGCAATCACTGTGACGGCCCGGCAAGGTATTACGCGCCCGCCACGGCCTCCAGCCACTCGATGTTCTTGCCGTCCAGCGCTTCGTGGATCGCGATATGTGTCATCGAGGTCGTTGGCGACGCACCGTGCCAATAGCTGCACTCGTCGTGGCGCGCCTGTGTGCGGTGGCGCGAGCGTCAGGCCACGCCTCTCTTACACACTACCCTCCGTTTCAACCACGAGAATGCGCGCCTCGCCAAGCGGATGCGCAACATGCTCGGTCCCAACGCAGGCATAAAAAATATCGCCCGTTTCAAGGATCACCGATTGCTCGACGCCCGCTTCGCGGTAGCGCATTTCCACCCGGCCATCGAGTACGGCAAAGACCTCTTCGCCGTCGTTGACGTGCCATCGATAAGGCTCATTGGTCCAGTGCAGCCTTGTGGTAATGCCGCGCATATTGGCAATATCGAGCGCGCCCCAAGGGCGCGTCGCGGTAAAAGTCTTGCTGCGAATGATCTTCATGGTGAACCTGTCGGCCGCTGACAATGCGAAGTTCAATGCGAAATGGGCTTCGAGAATATCATGCGGTCGATGCGAAAGCCCCTTACTTCGTGGTGTATCCGCCGTTGATGAGGATGGTCTGGCCCGTGATCCACCAGCCGTCGCTCACGAGATGGCGGATGAACGGCACTGAATCTCTTGAAACGCCAGTGCTGCGCGCCGGGCGAGAACGACTGAGCCGCGTGCATACGCATCCCGGTACGGCATTTGCGGCCTGAGCGCCATCAAGTTCCGCATATCGATGGCAACATGCGTTACTTCGGCCGGCCCGCACCTGGGCGCCGACATCAACAGGAGATGCTCCATGGCGATTCAAAAGATCACGCCTTTTCTCTGGTATTCCGCCGCGCAGGTCGAGGAAGCCGCTGCCTTCTACACAAAAATCTTCCCGGACTCACGCATCGTCAAGGTCACGCCGATTACGAGCGCCGGCGATACCAGGGTCGTCGACTTCGAACTCTTTGGGCAGCCCTTTGTTGCGATGGGCTCCGGACAGCCCGAGGCATTCAATCTCTCGATCTCACTCATGGTCGACTGCGCCGATCAGGCCGAGGTCGACCGTTACTGGAGCGCCCTGCTCGAAGGTGGCGGCGCGCCACTCGAATGCGGCTGGCTGAAAGACCGCTTCGGCATTGCATGGCAGATCGTCCCCGACGATCTCATGCGCATGATGGCCGATTCCGACCCGATCAAGGCCGCTCGCGTGGCCAAAGCCATGATGTCGATGGTGAAGTTCGACGTAGCCGCGCTCAGAGCGGCCTACGCGGGCACGGCCAGCTGAACAGAAACCCAGAGCGGTTTGAATCCGCTGCTGCGACGCCACACTACGCTCTGCGCAATCGAAACCGGACGCGCGCCCCGCCATTGCGCTAGCGCAGAGCTTCCCACCGATTGAAAGCTTGTTGAAAAAATTACCAGGTAGCGTGCGCACTGCACGTTGCCGCTGCTTTCCATTGCTTACCGCTCTCCCGTACAAGCCCGCTGCCGGTAAAGCCGCTTAAAACCGCATAAAGCCGGATAACAAATTCCGCCTGTTGTAACAACCATAAATCTTTCAAATACCTGACGTTTCGAAATTAATGCACGAGTTGGTTAGACTCGAGTTTCCAGGCTTGGCGGTCCGGCCCTCTCAGCCCGATCGCACCCAGCATCGGCGGCACACAACAACCAAGAGTATGCGTATGCAATCCGACGATAACCGGACCGGCGCCCGAGCGACCCAAGCGCCGCGGTCCGCCCATGGCACCCGCATTCGCGCTGCGCATTCCGTCGGCACCACTGGGAGACTGGCATGAGCGACACGCCAAACGATCCCGCTGCTCCTCAAGCCCCAACACCCCCAACCCCGCCTACCCCCAAGGCCCCCGACGCGCCGCCACCGCCTAAGCGTCGCGGGCGCTGGATTCTCGCGCTGGCCGTGCTGGTGCTGGTCGCACTTGTGGTCATGCACGTGCTGCGCGGCAAGAAGCCCGAGCACGGCGCGGTCGCGCAGGTCGTGACCGTTGCGCCCGCCACACTCGGCTCGATGCCGGTGACGCTGGACGCGCTCGGCACAGTCACGCCGGTCGCCACCGTCACGGTGCTGCCGCAACTGAGCGGCTACCTGACCGAAGTCGGCTACCGCGAAGGCCAGGAGGTGGTGAAAGGCCAGTTCCTCGCCCAAATCGATCCGCGCCAGTACGAAATCAGCAAGGAGCAGGCCGAGGCGCAGCTCGCCAAGGACCGCGCCTTGCTCGCGCAGGCGCGCGCCGACCTCGCGCGCTACACGCAGCTCCACGAAAAGCAGTCGGTCGCCGAGCAGACCTACACCGACCAAAAATTTCTCGTAGCCCAGGACGAGGCCGCCGTAAAAGCCGATCTCGCCAACATCAAGCAATTCGAGCTCGATCTCGCCTATTGCCATATCACCGCGCCGGTATCGGGGCGCGTGGGCCTGCGCCTCGTGGATCCGGGCAACTACGTGACGGCGTCGAGTTCCACCGGCATCGCCGTCATCACGCAGATGAAGCCCACCACGGTGCAATTCACGGTGCCGCAAAACTCGCTGTCTAGCGTGCTCCAGCGCGTGAACGCCGGCGCGAAGCTGCCGGTGACGATCTACAGCAGCGACAACACCAGGCAACTCGCCACCGGCACGCTCTACGCCATCAGCAACCAGATGGCCACCGCCACCGGAACGGTCACGCTGCGCGCGAGCGTACCCAACGACGACGAGGCGCTATTCCCCAACGAGTTCGTAAACGTGCGGCTGCTGGTGGACACGATGGAAAACGCCGTGCTCGTGCCCGCGCCCGCCGTGCAAAACGGCGCGCCCGGCGACTATGTGTATCTCGTGAACGCCGACAACACGGTGTCGGTCCACAAGGTCACGCTGGGCCCCGGCGACGGCAAGCATACGGTGATCGTCGCGGGCCTCGCGGCGGGCCAGCGCGTGGTGACCGACGGGCTCGACCGCCTCAACGACGGCGCGAAAATCCAGCCCTCAGAAGCAAAGCCCGGTGCAGCAGGTGCGGCGCGCATGGGCAACGCTGCGCATGCGCAATCAGGACCATTGCCGCCAGCATGGGGCGCGAGCGGCGCCAAAGCGCAACCGGCCGCCTCTCAAGCAGCGCCCGCCTCCCAGGCGTCCTGATCCCCAGCCATCGCGCCGATGAATATTTCGCGTCTTTTCATCCTGCGGCCCGTCGCGACTTCGTTATTGATGATCGCGCTGGTGCTCGTGGGCCTGCTGGCGATGAAGTTCTTGCCGGTGTCGTCGCTGCCTTCGGTCGACTACCCGACCATTCAGGTGCAGACCTTCTACCCCGGCGCGAGCCCCACTGTCATGGCCACCACGGTCACGGCGCCGCTAGAGGTGCAGCTCGGCGAGATTCCGGGCTTGCAGCAGATGGTCTCGTACAGTTCCGAGGGCGCCTCGGTCATCACGCTGCAGTTCGATCTCTCGCTTAATCTCGACGTGGCGCAGCAGAACGTGCAGCAGGCCATCAACGCGGCCAACAGCTACTTGCCGAGCGGGCTGCCCGCGCCGCCCACCTACGCGAAGGTCAATCCCGCCGACCAGCCCATTCTCACGCTCGCGCTGACCTCGAAGTCGATGTCGCTCACGCAGTTGCAAGACGCGGCCAACAACCGGCTCGCGATGAAGATTTCGCAGGTGCAGGGCGTCGGTCTTGTGAGCACGGCAGGCGGCCACGTGCCCGCCGTGCGCGTGGAAGCCGATCCGCAAAAGCTCGCCGGCTACGGTCTGAATATCGACGATCTGCGCACGCTGCTAGCGAACGTGAACGTCAGCGCGCCGAAGGGCAACTTCGACGGCCCCGAACTCGACTACACGATCAACTCGAACGACCAGATTTCCGACCCGAAGGACTACGAGGACACGGTCATCGCCTACCAGAACGGCGCGCCGGTGTTCATGCGCGACGTCGCGCGCGTGTCCACGGCGGCCCAGGATGTCGAGCGCGGCGCGTGGTACAACAAAGAGCCCGCCATCGTGCTGAACGTGCAGCGCCAGCCGGGCGCGAACGTGATCGCCACGGTCAACCAGATCATGCGCCTGCTGCCGCAGCTCGAAGCCACGCTGCCCGCCGGCATGAAGGTCACGGTGGTTTCCAACAGCGTGGGCGCGATCCAGGCCTCGGTCAACGACGCGGCGTTCGAACTCGTGCTCGCCGTGGCGCTGGTGGTGGCCGTGATTTTCGTGTTCTTGCGCAATCTGCCCGCCACCATCATTCCGAGCATCTCGGTGCCGGTCTCGTTGATCGGCACGCTCGCGCTCATGTACGAGCTTGGCTACTCGATCGACAACCTCTCGCTGATGGCGCTTATCATTGCCACGGGCTTCGTGGTCGACGACTCGATCGTGATGATCGAGAACATCGTGCGCTATCTGGAAGAAGGCGATAAACCCTTGCAAGCGGCGCTCAAGGGCGCGGGGCAAATCGGCTTCACGATTCTTTCTCTCACGATCTCGCTCATCGCGGTGCTGATTCCGCTGCTCTTCATGGGCGGCGTGATCGGCCGGCTTTTCAGCGAATTTGCCGTCACGCTCGCGGTGACCATCGTGCTCTCCGCCGTGGTCTCGCTCACTGTCGTGCCCATGCTGTGCGCGCGCATCCTGCGCGCCCAGGCCGAGCGCCACCCGAGCCGCTTCGAGCGCGTCAGCGAAGGCCTCTTCAACAAGACGCTCGCCGCCTACGAGCGCGGCCTGCGCTGGGTGCTCGATCATCAGACGCTCACGCTCGCCGTGGCAGTGGCCACGGTCGTGCTCACGGGCCTGCTCTACGTGGTCATTCCCAAGGGACTCTTCCCGGTGCAGGACGTGGGCGTGATCCAGGGCATCAGCGTGGCCGACAACTCGGTTTCGTATCAAGCGATGGTGCGCCGCCAGTCCGCGCTCGCCGAGGAAATTCTCAAGGACCCCGACGTGGTTTCGCTCACCTCGTACGTGGGCATCGACGGCATCAACAGCACGCTCAACAACGGGCGTTTCCTGATCAACCTGAAGCCGCACGACGACCGCTCCGAAACCGCCGAGGAGATCGCACGGCGCATCCAGCAATCGGTCGCCAAAGTGCCGGGCATCCGCCTTTATTTGCAGCCCGAGCAGGATCTCACGCTCGACACCACGGTCTCGCGCAACCAGTACAACTTCGTGCTGCGCGGTCCGAACCAGCAGGCGTTCGAGCAGTACGTGCCGGCGCTCATCGCGCGCATGAAGCAGATTCCGTCGATTGCCGACGTCACGAGCAACCTGAACACCGATGGCCTCTCCGTGAACGTGCAGGTGAACCGCCAGCTCGCGGCGCGCTACGGCATCACGGCGGCGACCATCGACAACGCGCTCTACGACGCGCTCGGCCAGCGCATCGTCTCGACCATCTTCCAGCAGTCGGACCAGTATCGCGTGATACTCGTGGCCAAGCCCGAGTCGCTGCCCACGGTGGAATCGATCGGCGACATCTATCTGCCGAGCCAGACCGCCTCATCGGGCCAGGTGCCGCTCAAGGGCATCGCGACCATCGACATCACGCGCTCGCCGCTGATGATCAGCCACCTCGCGCAGTTCCCGTCGGTCACGATCTCGTTCAATCTCGCCGATGGCGCGTCGCTGTCCGCCGCCGTGCGCGACATCCGCAAGGCCGAGGCCGCCGTGAAGCTGCCGCCTTCGATCACCTCATCGTTCCAGGGCGCAGCGCAGGCATTCGAAGATTCGCTTTCGAGCGAGGTCTATCTGCTTATCGCGGCCATCGTGGCGGTGTATATCGTGCTGGGAGTGCTCTACGAGAGCTATGTCCATCCGGTGACGATTCTTTCGACGCTGCCTTCGGCCGGCATCGGCGCGCTGCTCGCGCTGATGATCGCGGGCAAGGACCTCGACGTGATCGGCATCATCGGCATCGTGCTGCTGATCGGCATTGTCAAGAAGAACGCCATCATGATGGTGGACTTCGCGCTCGAAGCCGAACGCGTTCACGGCAAGCCGGCGCGCGAAGCGATCTTCGAGGCGTCGCTGCTGCGCTTCAGGCCGATCCTCATGACCACGCTCGCCGCCATGCTCGGCGCGCTGCCGATGCTGCTCGGCAGCGGCACGGGCTCGGAACTGCGCCGCCCGCTCGGCCTCGCGATCATCGGCGGGCTCACCGTGTCGCAACTGCTCACGCTGTTTACAACGCCCGTGATCTATCTGTTCTTCGACCGGCTCGCAGAGCGCTTCGGGCGCAAGGGCAATCGCGGCCAAAGCGGTCAAGGCGGTAGTGAAACCGGCGCACCGCCCGCGCCCGAGGGCACGCCGTGAATCTCTCGGCGCTCTTCATCCGGCGGCCAGTCGCGACCTCGCTTCTCGCGATCGCGATCCTGCTCGCCGGCACGCTGGCGTTTTTCCGGCTGCCCGTGGCGCCGCTGCCCAACATCGCTTTTCCGGTGATCGTCGTGCAGGCCAACATGGCGGGCGCGAGCCCCGAGACCATGGCGGCCACGGTGGCCGAGCCGCTCGAACGGCGGCTGGGCACCATCGCCGACGTGAGCCAGCTCACTTCGATCAACAATACGGGATCCTCACTGATCGTCGTGATGTTCGGCCTGAACCGAGACATCAACGGCGCGGCGCGCGACGTGGAAGCCGCCATTCAGGCCGCCCGCGCCGACCTGCCCACCACGCTGCGCAGCAACCCCACCTACCGGCAGTACAACCCCGCGAGCGCGCCGATCATGGTGCTCGCGCTCACCTCCGATACGCTCACCAAGGCCCAACTCTACGACTCCGCCGATTCGGTCATCATGCAGCAGCTCTCGCAGGTGGACGGCGTGGGCCAGATCACGCTGGGCGGCGGCGCGCTGCCTTCGGTGCGCGTCGAACTGGAACCTGGCAAGCTCAATAGCTACGGCATCGGACTCGAAGACGTGCGCGCCGCCATCGGCGCGGCCAACGCGAACAGCGCGAAAGGCCATATCGATCAGGGCGCCCAGCGCTTCGTCGTGACATCGAACGACCAGATCGGCAATGCCGCGCCGTTTCGCGACATCGTCATCGCCTACCGCAACGGCGCGCCCGTGTATCTGCGCGACGTGGGCACGGTGAAAGACTCCAACGAGAACATCCGCAACGCCGGCCTCTTCAACAGCAAATCGGCGGTGCTCGTGATCGTCTACCCGATGCCGGGCAGCAACGTCGTGAAGACCGTGCAGCAGATCCAGGCGCGCTTGCCCTATATCGAGGCGGCGCTGCCCGGCACGATCAAGGTGAACGTGGCGATCGACCGCTCGGAGGCGGTGCGCGACTCGGTGGCCGACACCGAGCGCACGCTGTTTATCGCCGTGCTGCTCGTGATCGGCGTGGTGTTCGTGTTCCTGCTCTCGCCGCGCGCCACGCTCATTCCCGCCGTGGCGCTGCCGCTCTCCATCGTGGGCTCGTTCGGGCCAATGTACCTGCTCGGCTACAGCATCGACTCGCTCTCGCTGATGGCGCTCACCATCGGCACCGGTTTCGTGGTGGACGACGCCGTGGTGGTGCTCGAAAACATCGTGCGCCATATCGAGGCCGGGCTCGACCCCAAGGAGGCCGCGCTGCGCGGCGCGGGCGAAGTGGGCTTCACCGTGCTCTCGATGAGCCTCTCGCTGATTGCGGTGTTCTTGCCGATCCTGCTGATGCCGGGCATCGTCGGGCTGCTGTTTCACGAGTTCGCAATGACGCTTTCCATTGCGATCATCATCTCGCTCGTGGTCTCGCTCACCGTTACGCCCGCCATGTGCGCCTATGTGCTCACGCGCGAACGCAAGGAGCGCAAGCCCTCGCGCGCGGCCCGGTGGATCAACGCGCAATTCGAGCACTTCAAGCAGTTCTATTCGCGCACGCTCGACGTCGCGCTCGATCATGCGCGGCTCACCATCTTCATCTTGTTCGCCTTGCTGGTCGGCAATGTGTTTCTCGCACGCCTGCTTCAGGGCACTTTCTTTCCGGAGCAGGACACCGGCATCCTGATCGGCCAGATCATTGCCGACCAGAGCATCTCGTTCACGGCGATGGAGAAAAAGCTCGCGCAGTTGCAGGACATCGTGCAGAGAGATCCCGCCGTGGCATCGGTGGCGGGCTTCACGGGCGGGCGCGCGCTCAACTCGGCCACGGTCTTCATCGAGCTCAAGCCGCTCGCGCAGCGCAAGCTGTCCGCCACCGAGGTCGTGAACCGGTTGCGGCCCAAGCTCGACGCGGTCTCGGGTGCGCGCCTGTTCCTCCAGGCGCAGCAGGATCTGCAGATCGGCGGGCGGCAGTCGGCGGCCGAGTACCAGTACACGCTCACGAGCGACGACGCCGAAGCGCTCTTCAAATGGACGCCCAGGCTCATCGACGAGCTGAACAAGTACCACGCCACGCTTACCGACGTGAACTCGGACTTGCAGCAAAACGGCCTGCAAGCCTATGTCACCGTGAACCGCGCGACGGCAAAGCGATACGGCTTCGATCCGAACCAGATCGACAATGTGCTCTACGACGCGTTTGGCCAGCGCGCCGTCTCCACCATTTATAACGCCATCAACCAGTACTTCGTGGTGATGGAGGTGGCCCCGCAATACTGGCAGTATCCGCAGTCGTTCAACCACATCTTCCTGAGCACGGCGGCGGGCAACGCGAGCGGCTCGGCCACCACCCAGATGCCGGGTACCACGATGTCGGGCGTCACGCCCTATAGCGCAATCACCACCGCCAGCAAGACCATCAGCAATACCAACGAACGCAACGCGAACGCCGTAGCCAACGTGCAGAACAACTCGATTGCCAACAGCAAGGGCGGCAGTTCGAGCGGCAGCGCGAACAGCACCGCCGCCGAAACCATGGTGCCCCTTGCCGCGCTCATGAACTGGACCACCGGCCACACGGCCACCCAGGTCAATCACCAGAGCGGCGAGGTGGCGGGCACGATCTCGTTCAACCTGCCCAAGGGCGGCTCGCTCTCCGAGGCAGGCAAGATCATCGAGCAGGCGAAGCGCGACATCGGCATGCCCGCCTCGATCCACGGCGAGTTCGCGGGCGCGGCGCAGGCCTACGCGCAATCGATGGGCACGGTGCCGCTGATCATTCTCGCGGCGCTCGGCGTCGTCTATATCGTGCTGGGCGTGCTCTATGAAAACACCATTCACCCGCTCACGATTCTTTCGACGCTGCCTTCGGCCGGCATCGGCGCGATTCTGGCGATGCTGATCTTCGGCACGCCGTTCTCGGTCATTGCGATGATCGGCATCATTTTGCTGATCGGCATCGTGAAGAAGAACGGCATCATGATGGTCGACGTCGCGATCCAGTTGCAGCGCAGCGAAGGCCGCAACGCCCGCGACGCGATTCACGAAGCGGCCGTGGTGCGGCTGCGCCCGATCATGATGACGACCTTCGCCGCTGTGCTGGGCGCGGCGCCGCTCGCAGTGGGCATTGGCCAGGGTGCCTCGCTGCGTCAGCCGCTCGGCGTGACCGTGATGGGCGGCCTGCTCCTCTCCCAGCTTTTCACCCTGTACACCACGCCCGTGATCTATCTGTTCCTCGACCGCCTGCGCGCACGCCTCGCACGCTGGGCCGCACGCCTGCCCTGGAACCGCCAGGCCGATGAGAGCGCATCATGAAGACGATCTACCGCCAGGGGCGGCGCAAAGCCCCGCTTGAATTCGCGCGCCGCGTGCGCGCGGCGGGCCGTTTGCTGCCGCTCGCGTTGGCCGCGTCCTTCACGTTCCTCGCAAGCGGCTGCATTGTGGGTCCCGACTACCACCGCCCGCAGGTCGCGGTGCCCACGCAATGGAAGGAGCTGCCCGGCTGGACCCAGGCCGAGCCGGCCGACGCCGATGGCCCGAAGGGCGAATGGTGGACCGCGTTCCAGGACCCGCTGCTCGACGAGCTCGAACCGCTCGTGGCGGTCTCGAACCAGACCGTGCGACAAAGCTACGCGAACTACCGGCAGGCATTGGCCGAAGTGCGCATCGCACGCGCGAGCCTGTTTCCCTCTTTGGGCGTGACGGGCTCCGCCACGCGCGAGCGTTCTTCGTCCATTACGCAAAGCAACAGAGCGCTCATCGTCAACTCGGGTTCGCTGGAAGCCAGCGTGAGCTGGGAACCGGACTTCTGGGGCAAGGTGCGCCGCCAGATCGAGGAGCAGTCGGCCACCGCGCAGGCCAGCGAAGCCACGCTCGCCAATGCTCAGCTATCCGAACAGATTGCGCTCGCCAATGCCGTGATCGCCCTGCGCGTAACGGATGCCGATATCGATCTGCTCACGCAAACCGTGGCGGCCTACGAGGCCTCGCTGCGCGTGGTGAGCAACCAGGACAGCGCGGGCACCATCCCGCCTTCTGACCTCATCACGGCGCGCACGCAACTGGAAAACGCCCAGGCCAGCCTGATCGCGCTGGGCGTCGCGCGCGCGCAGTACGAGCATGCGATCGCGGTGCTCGTGGGCCGCAATCCCGAGGACATGACAATTCCGCACAGCTCGCGGCTCCCGGTGCTGCCCGCAATACCCGCGGGCGTGCCTTCCACGCTGTTGCAACGGCGCCCCGACATCGCCACGGCGGAGCGCCAGATGGCCTCGGCGAATGCATCCATCGGCGTGGCGGTGGCCGCGTATTACCCGAACATTTCGCTTTCGGCGTTCGACGGCTTCACACAGGCGCCGCTTTCGGGGCTGCTGCATATTAGCAACTATGTGTGGTCGCTCGGCGCGAGCGCAACGCAGACGATCTTCGACGGCGGCGCGCGCAGCGGCGAAGTAGCGGCGGCGCGCGCGAGCTACGACGCGGCGGTGGCAAACTATCGCGGCACCGTGCTCACGGCGTTCCAGAATGTCGAGAACGATCTCTCGGGGCTGCGCATCCTCGCGCAGCAGAGCGAGCGGCTGGACGCGGCGGTTCGCGACTCGATCCGCGGCGCGCAGATTGCGCTAAACGAGTATGAGGCGGGCACCGTCGATTACACCACGGTGGTGACGGCGCAAGCCGTCCAGTTGAGCACGCAACAAAATGCGCTCAACGTGCAGCAGCAGCGGCTGCTCGATGCGGCCGCGCTGATCGGCGACCTGGGTGGCGGGTGGACGGGCGTGCTGCATGACCCGCGCCATCCCGATCGAGCGGCTGTGGATTCAGCATCGACTCAACCTGCAACAGCAAGCGTGGATACCGCCGCCGCGCCCAACGCTACAGCACCGACAAACCACAACAACCCAGGGCACGCGCCAAGCCCGTGACATCGCACGCCGCGCACGGCGCGCGATGCCCGAACGCTTACGCCAGCTCCGTGAAAACCGCTTGCGCGGCCAGACGCGACTTCGGCAGCTTCGCGTTGAAATCGTCGGCGCTGCGGTAGCCAAGGCCGATCACGACGAGCGCGGTCAGCCCCTTCGCGGCCAGCCCGAGCTCTTCGTCGAGCGCCTTCGCATCGAAGCCCTCCATCGGGCAAGCGTCGATTTCGAGCGTCGCCGCGCCGATCAACAGCGTGCCGAGCGCGAGGTAAGCCTGCTTCTCCATCCACGCCGGTAGGTCCGCGCGCTCGCGATGCAGATTCACGTAGAAAGCGCGCGTGTTCTGCTGGCCCACCTTGGCCTCGGCAGTCGCGAAGCGGCCATCGGCCTCTTCCTGAGCGAGCACCGCGTTCAGATGCGCCTCGTCCATGTCGGTGCGCACGCACAGCACGAGAACGTGCGACGCGCGCATCACCTTCGGTTCGTTATAGGCGTAGCCCGGCTGCATGGACTTCGCCACGCGCGCACGCGCCGCGTCGCTTTCGGCCACCACGAAGTGCCACGGCTGCGAGTTCACCGAAGAGGGGCTGAAGCGGATCAGCTCCTTGAGCTCATCGATAACGGCGGCGGAAATCTTGCGTGTGGAATCGAAAGCCTTGGTGGCGTGGCGTGCTTTTGCGAAACGGGTGAGGTTCAACTGGGTTCTCCTGCGTCTATCGTCAGCCGCCGGAGCGGCGGCAAGGCCGGTATGCTACCAGCATGTGCAATGTCACGTGCAAGCAAGGCGCGCGGCCAGGCGCTATGCTACGTGCTGCCCGTTGCTCGCCAACGCACTTCAATCCACACATCGAGGAACCCCATGACACACCCCGCCGGCTCCATGATCAACTTCAATCGCCCTGATGGCCAATCGCTCCAGGGCTATCTCGCCACGCCCGCGAAGACCGAGGGCGCGCCCGCCATCGTCGTGATCCAGGAGTGGTGGGGCTTGAACGACCAGATTCGCGGCGTGGCCGACCGCCTCGCACAGGCGGGCTACTATGCGCTGGTGCCCGACCTCTACCGCGGCAAGAGCACTGTCGAAGAGGAAGAAGCGCACCACTTGATGACGGGCCTCGATTTCGCCGATGCCGCTTCGCAGGACATCCGTGGCGCGGTCGATTACCTCAAGACGCTGACCGATCGCGTCGGCGTGAGCGGCTACTGCATGGGCGGCGCGCTCACGCTGCTCGCCGCGAACATGATCCCGGGTCTCGCGGGCGTCGTGGTGTGGTATGGCTTCCCGCCGCTCGAATACCTCGACGCGAGCAAGATCACCGCGCCGGTGCTCGGCCACTGGGCCACGCAGGACGGCTTCTTCAAGGTGGAGACCGTCGACGAGCTCGAAAAGAAGCTGCGCGACGGCGGCGTGAACGTCGAGTTCCACCGCTACCTTGCCTACCACGGGTTCGCGAACGAAACCGCCGTGGGCCCGGGCCGCATCGCCACTACGCAGTTCGATCCGGTCTGGTCGCAGCGCGCGTGGGATCGCACGCTCACGTTCTGGGGCCGCACGTTGTGGACGCAGCGCTAAGCGCGCAGCGTTTTCCCTGAGCTCTCGCGCCCCGGCACCTCAATACAGGACTTCGCATGAACGAACTTTCCGTCTTCCCCATCAACGCCAAATGGCCCGCGCAACACCCCGAACGCATCCAGCTCTATTCGCTGCCCACGCCCAACGGCGTCAAGGTGTCGATCATGCTCGAGGAAACCGGGCTGCCGTACGAACCGCATCTGGTTCGCTTCGACGCGAACGACCAGATGTCGCCGGAATTCCTGTCGCTCAATCCGAACAACAAGATTCCCGCGATCATCGATCCCAACGGCCCCGGCGGCGCACCGCTACCGCTGTTCGAATCGGGCGCGATCCTGATCTACCTCGCCGACAAGTCCGGCCAGTTTCTCGCGCGAGAAGGCCGCGAGCGCTACGAGACGATTCAGTGGCTGATGTTCCAGATGGGCGGCATCGGGCCGATGTTCGGACAGGTGGGCTTCTTCCACAAGTTCGCCGGTAAGGACTACGAGGACAAGCGACCGCGCGAGCGCTACGTGGCCGAATCGCGCCGCCTCATCAGCGTGCTCGACCAGCATCTCGCGAAACGCCAGTGGATCATGGGCGAGCACTATACGATCGCCGACATGGCGACATTCCCGTGGGTGCGCAATCTCATCGGTTTCTATGAGGCTGGCGATCTGGTCGGCTTCAAGGATTTCCGCCACGTCGCGCGTGCGCTCGATGCGTTCCTCGCGCGTCCGGCTGTCAAGCGCGGACTGGAGATTCCCGCTCGCAATTGATGCGCACGCAACGATCTAAACGGGCGGGTTCGACGCGCGCCAGAACGGCGTACGTGAAACCGCCCGCGCCTCGCTCGACGCTCATGCGCTGATCGCTACATGCCGAACACCCTTTCCGTGTGACCGTTGCGCGAGGGGCGCGGACCGTGTCCACCGGAGCGCACCTGGGATCGTGCCCCTAAAACGTCATGCGATTCCAGTTAAACTGCAACTCATGGACATATGCCGTTACTGCGGAAAAACGCGCGACGAGTGGGATTGCCACGGACCGGTCTGCCGTAGCGCGATTGCCCGGGCGCTGCGACGCCAGCGCCAGGGCCTGCCGATGGTCGCCAACGTGATCCGTAACGAAATTCCTGAGAATGCCAGCACTGGCGAGGTCATCCACGTCCTCTCGCGCCAGCGCATGCGCGCGCGCCGCAGCAACGAGGAACGGCGCGAGCGCAAGGCGCTCGAAAACGCCGACAAAACGGGCGGCTCGGCCAACAACTGATCCCGCGATAGATCGGGCCTCACGCCTCACTACGTCCAACGCAGCAGTGCCAATGACCGTGCCGCTCTCGTGCAGTACCGATTGCGAACGAACGATCATGCGCCGCGCATACACCATTTCCTCGCGCTTCGCACCCTATTCAGCGTGCATGCCCAAAGGTTAAACCTGTTCAAAACACAGGGAAAACACCCCCCGCCAATTTTCAAATATGCGTTGTTCACCGGATGGATTCGCCCTTGCATCTGTGCGAGATTGAATGGGCGCTATCGCGCACGTCACTTTCCACGCGCGGAACCCATACCACTCTCAAGGGGGACAGCATGCAAGACTTTCTTTCTCCCGCAGCCGTACTTCCAGCCCTTTTGCGCATGCTTTGCATGACTAATCAATTGGGCGAAAGCCTCTGCGCAAAACTGCGCTCGATCTCGTCATGACGGCCCCGCAAATCGTCGTGCTCGGCGCGGGGCCGGCGGGCGCCACCGTGGCGCGCGCGCTCGCCACGCTCGGCTACGCCGTCACCGTCGTGAGCGAGCGGCGCCGTTTCGACGCCGTGGAAAGCCTGTCGCTGCGCGCGCTCGACGGCCTGCGCCGTGCGGGCCTGTTCCGCGCCGCGCTGTGCGCACAAGGACCGGGCGTGCGCACTACGCTCTGGAATGACTCCATGCAGACGGCCAACGCGGAGTTTCTGGTCGACCGGCACGCGTTCGACGCGGCCTTGCGCGACGATCTGCGCGAAGCGGGCGTCGAAATCATGGAGGCCGCGGTGCGTTCGGTGCAAACCACGGCGCACACGCACGACCTGATGATCGAGACCATCGATGGGCCGCTCTCGCTGAATGCCGATTTTCTCGTCGAGGCACGGGGCCGGCTTGCGCCACTCATGCGCGACGCGACGCGCGGCCCGCAAACGCTGAGCCTGCTCAACGCCTGGCAAGGCGCTCCCGCCTCTGCCGCTTGCACCGGTTCGGCCGTGGAAAGCCTGCAAGACGGCTGGGCCTGGATGGCGCGCCTGCCGGACGGTCGCTGCTATTGGCAGATGACGCTCGACGTCGCGAGCGCGGAGCTGCCGCAACGCGACGAGTTGCTCGCATTCTGCGCGCGCAAGCGTCGCTCGCCGCTCGCGAGCGCGTTCTTCGCCGGAGAGACGGGCGAGCACGCGCGGCTTCATGCGCGCAGCAGCACGGCCACGCTGTGCGGGCGCACCGGTGCGCGCAACTGGCTGCGCGTGGGCGACGCCGCGATGGCAGTCGATCCGCTCGCGGGCAACGGCATCTTGCAGTCGCTCTCATCGGCCTTGCAGGCGCCAGCTGTGATCCACACGCTCATTAGCCGCCCCGGACGCGCCGATCTCGCACTGCGCTTTCACCAACAGCGCATCGAGCACCTGTTCAAGCACTTCGCCCGCACGGGCCGCGATGTCTACGCGCTCGAGCAGCGCTTTGGCGCAGCGCCCTTCTGGCGGGCGCGCAGCCAATGGCCAGACGACGAGCCCGCTCATCAGGTTCCCGACTTCGGCCAGCTTGCCATCGCACGCGCGCCGGTAGTCGACGGCGATCTCATCGGCGAGGCCGACGTCGTCGTGAGCCCCGATCAACCGCTTGGCGTCTGGCATCTGCAAGGCGTGCCGCTCGCGCCCATCGTTCAGGCGCTCATGCACGAGAATGCGCGCGAAAATCCGCACGAAAGCGCGCACGAAGCGCTCAAGTCCCTCGATGCCGATACCGCCCACACGATTCGCCAGTGGCTCGTCGCGCAGGGTTATCCGCACGCGCTCGTCTGATGCGATGCGGTTTTTCTGCGCGCCGGGCGTCCGGCAAACCGTGGAATATGGCCGATAAAACGCGTTAAAGCACGCCGCTGTCCGCTTTGAGGAAATCGACGAACGCCCTGAGCGGCGCGGGCAAATGACGCCGGCCCGGATAGTAGAGAAACGGCCCGGAAAACTGCGGCCACCAGTCGGGCAGCAGCGGCTCCAGCGCGCCGCTTGCAAAATGCGGCTGCAGCATGTCCTCGAATAGCGCGATCACGCCCGCGCCGCGCAACGCCATCTCCATGGCAAGATCGAGCGCCGCCGCGGGTTTCACCACGAGCGCGCCGGGCGGGTCGACGCGCAGCGTTTCGCCATCGCGCTCGTATTCCCAGACCGCCATCGCGCCCCCCGAAAAACGCACGCGCAAACACACATGCCCGAGCAAGTCGCGCGGATGCGTGGGCCTGCCATGCGCGGCGAGATACGCGGGTGACGCCGCCGTCGCGAAGCGCTGCACGCGCGGGCCGATCGGAATCGCGATCATGTCCTGCTCGAGTCGCTCGTCGTAGCGGATGCCTGCGTCGCAACCCGCCTGCAGCACGTCGACAAAACCATCCTCCACCACCACTTCCACGCGAATCTCGGGGTACGCGGCCACGAAACGCGCGAGGATCGGCGGCAGAATGCTGCGCGCCACGTTGGCGGGCACGTTCAGGCGCAGCACGCCCGCCGGGCGGTCGCGATAGCCGTTCAGGACATCGAGCGCGGCCTTCATTTCGGCGAACAGCGGCGTGATCGATTCGAGCAGGCGCTGGCCCGCTTCGGTGGGAGCGACGCTGCGTGTGGTGCGGTTCAGGAGGCGCAGGCCGAGCTTTGCCTCGAGCCGGCGCACAGCGGTGCTCAGGCTCGAAGCCGAGACACCGCCCGCGCGCGCCGCGTCGCGAAACCCGCCCGCGCGCGCGACAGCGGCGAATGCGGCCAGATCATTCATCTCGAACGCGGCGGGTGAGGGATTCGCAGGCAGAGAGGTTTCGTGGCTCATGTCGGTCGTGCTTCGCGTGCATGCGAGGGCACACGCGCATTGTGCGGAATTTCGAACAACCCGTGCAAATCAGGTGGGATTATCCAACAACGCGAACGCGCCCATACTGGCGCCATCCGTTCACGAGGAGCACGACATGACGCAATCGTCCAGCCAACCTTCCCGCACGTTCGCGCTCGCGGGCCGCACCGTCAATCGCATGGGCTATGGCGCCATGCAGCTCGCCGGCCCCGGCGTATTCGGGCCGCCCAGGGACCGCGCGGCGGCCGTCGCCGTGCTGCGCGAAGCGCTCGCGCTTGGCGTGAACCATCTGGACACGAGCGACTTCTACGGCCCGCACGTGACGAACCAGATCATCCGCGAGGCGCTCCATCCCTATCCCGCCGATCTCACGATTGTCACGAAGGTGGGCGCGGTGCGCGACACCACAGGCGCATGGCTGCCCGCTCAGGAGCCCGCCGATATCGAGCGTGCCGTGCAAGACAATTTGCGCAATCTGGGGCTGGATACGCTCGACGTGGTCAATCTGCGCATCATGGGCGACGTCCACAAGCCCGCCGAAGGCCCCATCGAAAGGCAAATGGAAGCGCTCGCCGCGCTGCGCGAACACGGCCTTGTGCGCAATATCGGCATCTCCAACGCAACGGCGAAACAGATCGAGAACGCCGGACGCATTGCCCCGATTGCCTGCGTGCAGAACCACTACAATCTGGTGAACCGCGCCGACGATGCGCTGATCGACTCGCTCGCCACGCATGGCATTGCCTATGTGCCGTTCTTCCCGCTCGGCGGCTTCACGCCGATCCAGTCGACAGCGCTCTCGGAGATCGCGCAGTCGCTCGGCGTCGCGCCGATGACCGTCGCGCTCTCGTGGCTTCTCTATCGCGCACCCAATATTCTGCTGATTCCAGGCACGTCGTCACTCGCGCATCTGCGCGAGAACATGCAGGCGCAATCGCTCGAATTGAACGACGAAGTGCTCGCGCGACTCGACGCAATCGGCAAAGCGGGCGCGTGAACGCGGCCAGAGCATTCGAGCGGCAAAAAAAAACCGCGGTCATCGGACCGCGGTTGACAGGTTTCTGCCGCGTTGGGTCAGGTTTGCGAGTCCGGCGCAGCATCGCCTGCATCTGCCTGCTGGGTGTCGTCGGCCGGCTTCTCGTCCTCTTTCTTCTCGATCATTTTCTCGAGCGCCCCAGCGCCCTCGAAGCCCGCGACCGCAGCGGCCGCCTTCGTCAGGAAGCCGGCATCGGGGTCGACCTTTTCCGTTGCTTCCACCGCCGCAATCGCGCCCGCGACCTTGCCCACTTCGTCAAGAATGCCCATTTGAATCCTCCGGTTGATTGCAGTGCGTTTGCCTGAAATTGTCTGGTTTTGCCTGATTAAAGGCCATTGCCGCCGCGCGCTGGCGCCCTGCGTCCACGCTGATTGCCAGGCGCAACGGGTGCTAAAACATTCTGGGCTCGCGCGGTACGCACGGCAATCATAATCTCAAGAACTGACAATGGTTAACGGTTAATAATGCTTCGAATTACTTACGATCCTTGCGTTCTTTTCTTTTTGCCTACAGACCGAATACAAAACCCGTCTGCTCGCTCGCGCCCTTTCAGTCCACAAGGGCTGGCATAATTCCAGTTTCGCCTTTCAACCGGTTGTCGTCATGAGTCTCCATACCTGGTGGCTGTTCCTCGCTACTGTCTTTGTCGTCTGCGCCATTCCCGGCCCCAATATGCTGCTGATCATGTCGCACGGCGCGCAATACGGCCTGCGCCGCACGAGCGCGACCATGGGCGGCTGCCTCTCCGCCCTCGTGCTGATGCTGGCCGTCTCGGCCGCCGGCCTTGGTGCGGTCCTCCAGGCGTGGCCCACCCTGTTCAACGCGCTGCGCATCGTTGGCGCGGCCTATCTCGTCTATCTCGGCGTGAAGGCGTGGCGCTCGCCGGTGAGCGAAAGCGGCGCCGGCGCCAGCGACGCCGTGACCGAAGCGCTCGCCACCCGCATCTGGCGCTCGCCTGGCGCGCTGTTTCGCAACGGCTTCCTCGTGGGGGGCAGCAACCCCAAAGCCATCCTGTTCGCAGCCGCGCTGTTGCCGCAGTTCATCGACGCGAGCCGCCCCACGCTGCCCCAATTCGGCGTGCTGGTGACGACCTTCGCGGTGTGCGAGGTGAGCTGGTATCTGGTCTATGCGAGCTTCGGCACGCGCATCGGCGCGACGCTCAAAAGCCGCCGCGTGGCGAAGGCGTTCAACCGCGTGACGGGCGGCGTGTTCGTTGGCTTCGGCGCGATGATGGCGCTCGTGCGCCAGTAGGCGCATGCCTTTTTAAAGCATGAACGCCGCCTGATCTATTTGGCTCGCCGGACCGCTCGTCAGGAACGGCCCTGACGGGGAAATGTCACCGCGCCTTCACTGCGCCGCCGTGTGGGTGAGCGCGAAAAGTTCGGCGCGCAGCGCCTTGGCGCGGTCGCGCTTCATGTGCTGCTCGAATTCAGCCTGGGCGTCGAGCCACAGCGCATGCGCCTTCTCGTAGCGGCGCGCCCCGCTTGCCGAAAGACGATAAACGAGTGTGCGCGTGTCGTGCCCGGCCGCAAATGCAAACACAAGGCCGTCGCGCTGCAAGGGCTTGAGCGCGCGCACGAGCGTTGTGCGGTCCATCACGAGGTCGTCCGAAAGCTCGGCCGCCGTGGCGTCCGGACGGTCCGCAAGACGCGAAAGAATCGTGAATTGCGCGGCCGTCACGCCCGCCTGCGAAAGATGGCGCTCATATAGCTGCGTGACGAAGCGCGCCGCCTGCCGCAACGCGAAACAATTGCATTCTTCGCGTGTCATTCGCTTTGCCATCTGTGCTTGCCCTTGTTCGCTTGGTACGTCATGCGCGCTGCTTACCCTGTGCGCGAATGGCCATCATACTTTTTCGAGCGCGAGCGCGATACCCTGGCCGCCGCCGATGCAAAGCGTCACGACGCCACGACGCAAACCGTCGCGCTGCATCGACCATGCAAGCCGCGTCGTCAGGATCGCGCCCGTCGCGCCGATCGGATGGCCATGTGCGATCGCGCCGCCTTCCACGTTCACGATATCGTCAGGAATGCCAAGCTGCTTGATCACCGCGAGCGGTACCGCCGCGAAGGCTTCGTTGATCTCGAAGCGATCGACGTCGGCGAGCGACCAGCCCGCGCGGCGCAGCGCAAGCTGAACCGCTGGCACGGGGCCGAGGCCGAACATGCCGGGCTCCACAGCCGCGACTCCCCACGCCACGAGCCGCACCATGGGTGCGAGCCCGTGCGCCTCGGCAAATCCGCGCTCGGCCACGAGCATCGCCGCAGCCGCGCTGTTCAGCCCCGGCGCGTTGCCCGCTGTGATTGTGCCGTCAGGACGGAACGCGGGCTTGAGCTTCGCCAGCACTTCGAATGTCGTGTCCGGACGCGGCGCTTCGTCGGTTTCAAAACGTTCGACCCCTTTGCGCCCCTTCACCTCCACGGCGACGATCTCGTCCTTGAAGCGTCCGGCCGCCTGCGCCGCTGCGAAGCGCTGCTGCGAACGCGCGGCCCAGCGGTCCTGTTCCTCGCGCGTGAGTTCGGCGTGCGTGACGAGATCTTCGGTATGCCAGCCCGAATGCTCGCCCGAGAACGCATCGACGAGTCCGTCGCGCAGCATGCTGTCCTGCACCTGGGCGTTGCCCATTCGATAGCCCCAGCGCGCATCGTCGAGTAAAAACGGCGCGCGGTCCATGTTTTCCATGCCGCCCGCCACCGCGACGTCGGCGAGACCGAGCAGGATTTCCTGTGCGGCGCTCGCAACGGCCTGCGCACCCGAGCCGCATACGCGGTTCACCGTGAGCGCGGGCACCGAGACGGGCACGCCGCCGCCGAGTTCCGCCTGGCGCGCGGGATTCATCTTGTTGCCGGCCTGGATCACGTTGCCGAGTACGACCGACCCGAGCAAAGCGGGATCGAGCTTTGCGCGCGCGAGCGTCTCGCGCACCGCAATCGCACCAAGCTCCGTGGCCGGCACACCCTTTAGCGCGCCATTGAAGGCGCCGATTGCCGTGCGCACCGGTTGGCATAGAACAATCTCGCGTGCTGAATTGAAGCTGCTCATCGTGTTCTCTCCGTTGATTTGCAGAACTGCCACATCGTCTACTTCATTCTATGTATGCATATGCACACATTCCAATGCTTTAATCGAATCGATACTCGCCCCCGGTGGCACGTTTTATGAAGCGCCACCGAGGCAGCGTGAAAATCCAGCACGCGGTTACAGCGATGATTGCTACACGGTTACGCCACGGCCGGGAAATCGAGCGTCGTATCGTTCACGCGATTCACGATATTCGTGAATGTAATCGACGCAATGGCAAGCGCAATTTCCACGATCTGGCGCTCCGTGTATCCTGCCTCCCGAATCGCATTCACCTCCGCTTCGGCCACGGTGCCGTGCGTACGAACCAGTACGCGCACAAAGCGCACCAGCGCATCGCGCTTTACGTCGCCGGTGGGCTCGCCCGCGCGAATCTGCTTCATCGCTTCGGGCGTGAGGCCAGCAAACTTGCCAGTCAGCGTGTGTGCAGCGACGCAGTAATCACAACCCGCCACTTCGCTCACCGCGAGCTTGATGGTCTCGATATCGGGCTTGCCAAGCGTGCCGCCGGCCAGCACGGCGTCGACAGCCAGCATCGCGCCGAGCGCTTCCGGGCTGTGCGTGCCGATGGTGGCGTAAGCATTTGGCACCTTGCCGACGGCCTTGCGGATCTTCGCGAAGATTTCAGCGGCGGCGCCCGTGGCGGCTTCGGGGTGAATGGCGGAAAGTCGGGACATGGTTAACTCCTGAGGTTACATTGGACTAACTGGTTTGAACTCGCTTCGCTATGTAGCCATCGTCGATGGCACGAAATCAGTCTAGCCGCGCAGCCTCATGCTTTTAATGCCAGAATGGCGCGACTTCATGCTCATTCGTCTCACTCATTTCGCACAGCCATATCGCTGAGCCACCGCACATGGACATCCTCAGCCGCCTTCTGATGCTCATGCCCGTCGCGGGCCGCCTCGACGCGCGCTGCCATTTCGGCGTGCCGTGGCGCATCGATCAACCCGCCGCCGATGCGCGCGAGATCCACTATCACGTGCTGCTGAGTGGCACGGCCGTCGTCGAGGATGCGCAAGGCGCGCAAACGGCGCTGCATGCGGGCGACATCGTGCTGTTTCCCTCGGGCTCGCCTCACCTGCTTCACGACGGCAGCGGCGCGCCGCCAGCCGCCGTGGAAAGACGCTTCGAGCAGGGCCATGCGGTCGAAACCAATCTTGCCGAAAGCGAGGCCGTGGACGTGCTCTGCGGCCGTTTCCTGCTGCCCGCCGTGCCTCAACGGCTGCTGCGCGAGAACCTCCCCGCGCAGCTCGTGGTGCACAGCGCGAGTTCCGGCGGCACCCCGCCCGAACGGCTCGTACGCCTGCTCGCGCTGCTGCGCGACGAAGCGCTCGACGCGCTGCCTGGCAGCGAATCGCTCGTCAACCATCTCTCGGGCGCGCTCTTCGCGCTCACGCTGCGCTATGCAAGCCGTGCCGATGCGCCGCCGCGCGGCCTGCTCGCGCTCGCGCAGCAACCGCGCCTGCAGCCCGCCATCGACGCGATGTTCGACGCGCCCGGCAAGCCATGGACGCTGCCGGAGTTCGCCGCGCTGTGCCATATGTCGCGCGCGACGTTCGCACGCCACTTCGACGAAGCAATCGGGCGCAGCGCCACCGACGTGCTGACCGATGTCCGCATGACGCTCGCGGGCCGCATGCTCGCGCAGGGCAGCCAGCCCGTAGCCGAGATCGGCGAATTCGTGGGCTACCAGTCCGACGCCGCGTTTCAGCGCAGCTTCAAGCGGCACGTGGGGATGACGCCTGCGCAATGGCGTGCCACCGCGCACACGCTCGCGTGAATGCTGACGCTGCTCCGGTTGCGCGAAAAAGGTTCGCGCAGCGGCGGCGCACATAGTCATCCCCCTCGCACCACGCTCGCGCCCGGCGCACCGGCATTGCGCGCGACCACGTCGCCGTTCAGGCTCCAGCCGCCGCCGAGCGAACGGTAAAGCGCCACCGCCGCGAGCGCGCGTTCGCGCTGCGCGCCGTTGAGCAGGTCGGCGTCGGCCAGCCAGGTCTGCTGCGCGCTCAGCACGTCGAGAAAGTCGGTCGCACCGCCCTTGTAGAGCTGGTTCGCGAGCTTGAGCGCCTGCTCGGACGACGCCACCGCGTCGCTCAACTGTTGCGTCTGCCCTGCCGTGCTCACGAGGTCGCTGCGGCTGTCTTCCACTTCGCGCAACGCCTGCAACATCGTCTGCTGCAGGTTCAGCTGCGATTCGCGCATGCGGCTCTCGCTCTGCTCGATATCGGCGGTGATGCGGCCCGCGTTGAAGATCGGGCTCGTCGCGCCAAGCGCCGCGCTGAACAGATTGTCGGTGAGCGCAGGCATGCCGAGATACGACGCGGCGAGCACGCCGTCCGTGAGATTCAGCGTGAACTTCGGATACCGCTCGGCGCGCGCGACACCCACTTCCGCTGCGCGCTGCTGCACGGTTGCGTAAGCGGCCTGCACGTCAGGGCGGCGCAATAGCGCCTCCGAAGGCAGCCACTGCGGCACCCCGGCAGGCGCTGAAGGAATGGGCTCGGGTGCAGCCAGCGCGAGCTGCGCGACCGACTCGGGCGTGCGTCCCGTATAGACCGCAATAAGATTCAGTTGATGATCGATGCTTGCCTGCGCGCGCGGCATGCGCGCCTGTAACTCGCTGAGCTGCGTTTGTGCGCGCGTGACGTCGAGCTGTGTCGAAAGGCCGAATTTCAGGCGATCTCGAGTCAACTGCAGCGTGCGCTGCCTGATCGATACGTTGTCCTGCAGGATCTTCAGCTCGGCTTGTGCCCAGCGCAGATCCACATAGGCCGATGCGGCGTCCGCCGCCAGCGCGAGCCGCGCCGCGTCCAGCGCATGTTGCTGGCCCACCAGATTCGCCTGCGCCGCGAGCAGTTCCAGCCGCTCGCCGCCGAACACATCGGGCGACCAGCTCAGCGTCAGGCCGGCGCCGGCCTGCTTCACGTAGCCCAGCGGCGGCGGCGTGTTCTTCCGCTCGTAGGCGCCTTGCGCCGTAAAGTCCAGTTGCGGCAGCAACGCGGCGTGCTTCTGCGTCGTGATCGATTGCGCCTGCTTCACGCGCTCGGCGGCGGCCTGCAAGTCCAGATTGCCGCTCAGCACGCTCGAGAGCAGCGCATCGAGCGCCGGATCGTCGAACTGTGCCCACCACGCGCGCGCGTCGATGGCGTCTTGCGGCGCGTCGATACGCCATGCAGCGGGCGCCGTCGTGTGCACCGCTTCAGGCAGGTCGGCGTGCTGCGCGGGCTGCACGGCGCACGCAGCAAGGACGGCTGCGGCGAGTACCGTGAGGCCCGCGCGTACCGCACGCACGAGATGCACTGGCTTCGGGAAATGACGGTCTTGCGATTGCATAGGAAACCTCACTGACTCAATGTGCATCGGGCGGCGGCGCGCCGTTGATCGGATGCGAGAACACCACGCAGGCAATGGCGACCACGAAGCACAGCGACAGCACGAAGAACGTATCGGAGAACGTCATCACGAGCGCTTCGCGCAGCACCAGCGCATGCAGTTGCGCGAGGCCCGCTTGCGCCGCATCGAGCGTGTTGCCTGCTACTGTCGCCCAGCGATTCGTACTTCCAGCGAGCAAGGTCTCGACTTGCGGGACACCGTGCACGACGCTTTCATTCAGGCGCAAATAGTGAAAATTGAGCCGGTCGTTGAGCATGGTTGCGCTCACCGCAATGCCGATCGCGCCGCCCAGGTTGCGCATCAGGTTGAAAAGCCCGCTTGCCGACTTGAGCCGCGAGGGTGGCAGCGAACCGAGCGACATGGTGACGATAGGCGGAATCGCGAACTGCTGGCCCACGCCGCGCAGCGCCTGCGGCAGCAGGAATTGCTGCCAGCCCCAGTCGTGTGTGAGCGGCACATAGAGATAGCAGCCAAGGCCGAAGCACACGAGGCCGAACAGCATCAACGCCCGCAGACTGAAAAAGCGCGTGGCGAACGCGTAGACGCCGAGCGCGAGCATCTGGAACACGCCCACCGAGAGCAGCGAAAGCCCGATCTGCAGCGAACTCAAGCCGCGCACTTCCGCGAGAAAGAGCGGCGTGAGGAACACCGCCACGAAGATGCCGATCCCCGTGACGAACGAGAGCACGCTGCCGATGCCGAAGTTGCGCACGGCGAGCGCGCGCAAATCGACAATGGGGTCCTTCGCGGTGAGCGCATGCACGATGAAGAGAAAGCCGCAGATCGCCGAGATCCACGCGCAAGCCACGATGACGTCGTCGCCGAACCAGTTCTTGCGCGGGCCTTCCTCGAGCACGTATTCGAGGCAGCCAAGAAAGCCGCACATCAGCGCGATGCCGATATAGTCGCCGCGCTTGACGAGCGAGAGATCGGGTTCGTCGATATGCACGTACTTCGGAACGAGAACGGCTACCGCAATGCCCGGTACGAGGTTCAGGTAGAAGAGCCAGTGCCACGACCACTGGTCGGTGATCCAGCCACCAATTACGGGGCCAAGCGTGGGCGCGAGCGAAGCGAGCGCGCCGATGGTCGTGGAGGCCACGAGCCGCTGCTTGCCCGGAAACAGCACGAAGGCGGTGGTGAACACCGTGGGGATCATCGCCGCGCCCAGCGCGCCTTGCAGCGCGCGAAAGATGATCATCGAGTTAATGTCCCAGGCGAGGCCGCACAGCATGCTCGTCACCGTGAAGCCCACCGCCGAGGCCACGAAGAGCCAGCGCGTGGACAGCACCTTCGAGAGCCATCCGGACATGGGAATCACCATGATTTCGGCGATCAGGTAGGCGGTCTGCACCCAGGACAGCTCGTCCTGGCTCGCGGAGAGCCCGCCGCCGATGTCGCGCAGCGAGGAAGCCACGATCTGGATGTCGAGCGTGGCCATGAAAAAGCCGATGCACATCAGCGCGAAGGCAAAGGCGCGCTGCGCCATGGGCTGCTCGTGCGGCGCAAGCTTTTGGTGCGCGTCGTGCGGGTCGGGCGCTTCCTGCGCGGGTCGCACTTCGATGACGGAAGTGGTGTCGCTCATGTCGTTCCTCCCTCAATGCGCAGCGGCAGCGGCTTGCCCGCCATCGCGCAGATGCACCGTCACCGTGGCGGAAAGGCCGGGCCGCAGCACGCCCTCCATGCCTTGCGGCACCTTCACGCGAATGCGCACCGGCACGCGCTGCACGATCTTCGTGAAGTTGCCCGTGGCGTTCTCGGGAGGCAGCACGCTGAATGTCGCGCCCGTGGCGGGTGCGAGGCTCTCCACGGTGCCGTGCAACGTGCCGCCTGCGGCGTCGAGCGAAACATCGGCGCGGTCTCCGGCGTGCATCTTCTTCAACTGGTCTTCCTTGAAGTTCGCGTCCACCCAGAGGTCCGCTGCAGGCACCACCGTTAGCAGCGGCGCGCCCACGTTCGCGAGGATGCCCACGCGCGCCGTGCGGTTGCCGATATAGCCGTCCACCGGCGAGCGGATCGTCGTGTAATCCACGTTGAGTGCGGCAAGGCGCCGGTTCGCCTCGGCCGTCGCCACGCGTGCCTGGGCCTCCGCGATCTGCGCAGCGAGCACGTCGAGCTGGCGCTGCGCGGCCACCACCGACGCGCCGCTCTGCGCCACCGACGCTTGGGCCTTCGCGTAGTCGGCGTTGGCGCGTTCGACGAGCTGGTTCGATACCGCATCGTCTTTCACGAGTTCGCGATAGCGCGTCTGATCCTGCGCACTGCGCGTAAGCTCGGCGTCCGATGCCCGCACTTCCGCCTGATGCTGACCGATCACCGCGGCCTGCAGCGTGCGCTGCGCTTCGAGCTCCGACACCGCAGCGCGCGCACTCGCCAGCTCGGCGTCGGCCTGCGCGAGCTTCGCGTCGTAATCGCGTGCGTCGAGCCGCATGAGCACCTGGTTCGCATGCACACGCTGGTTGTCCTGCACGAGGATCTCGGAAACGAAGCCGCTCACGCGCGGCGCCATCACAGTGACGTTGCCGCCCACATAAGCGTCGTCTGTGGTTTGTATGAAGCGCTGCACGAAGAACCAGTAGCCGCCCGCCACCGCGAGCACGAGGGCCACCGCGCCCAGCGCGAGCGGCATCCAGGGCTGGCCCGCACGCTCACGCGGCGCCGCTGCTGGGGCAGGAGTGGAAGGACTCGACATGAGGATCACCTGTGTATATGCACTTTAGAAGTTAAAAAAATGCCGCGAGATTGAAAGCAGCTCGCATATGAATAGCCGGGAACTTCAGACCGCGCGCGTGATGCGCAAAAGCTCGCGCCGCAGCCATGCAGCACGCCGCTGCCCGAAGCGCCGTTCGAACTCGTCTTGTGCCGCGCGCCAGTGCACGCCCGCCTCGCCCAACCGTGCACGGCCCGCCGCCGTGAGCGCGAGGCAACGGGGGCGGCAACCGGTTGCGCTCGCCGTATCGGTTACCAGCGCGCTGCGCAGCAGCGGACGCAGCGCGCGCAAAAGCGTCGTGCGCTCCATGACCATCGTGCGCGCGAGCTGCGCCATCGTCAGCGTTGGCGCGCCAGCCCCCATCGCGTTTGCGCCCTGCGACCCCAGCGCCCCGAGAATGCTGAACTGCGTGGGCGTGAGCCCGGCCGCGCTCAAGTGCCGCTCGTAGAGCTGCGACAGATGGCGGGCCGCCTGGCGCACGGCGAAGCAGTCGTCATGCTCGGGGAAATGGGCATGCGGCTGTTCGCGGTTCGGAGCGCAATCAATGGGATGGGCTTTCATGTGCATATGCACAGATTAGACACCCTGACGACCCAAAACAAGCGTCGCGCGCGGCATCACTTTATGACCGCGCCGACAACAATCACCGCTGCATTGACCGCCAATCCTTCAATTTACTTTCATGTTCGCGTGCCCGGCGCCGCTGAAAAACTCGCTGGCGTGATCGATGAAAGCGCGCACTTTCGCGGGCAGCAGCGTACGCGACGCATAAGCGAGGCGGATCTCGATCTGCGCATCGACGACAGGAAAGTCGTCGAGCAGCGTGACGAGCTGTCCGGTCGTCAGTTCGCGCTGCACGAGCGGGAGCGGCAGGACGCCGATGCCGAATCCCTCCAGCACCATCGCGCGGTTGAAATCGGGATTATTCGAGGTGATGCCGTACTTCAGGCGTACGGTCACCTCCTCATCGCCGTCGCGGAACGTGAGCGACGGCTTGCGCAGCGAAGGCGACATCGGCACGAACACGTGCGGCTCGAGGTCCAACGGATGCCGCGGCGTCGAGGTTGCCGCAAGGTATGCGGGCGTAGTGACGAGCACAAGCGAAATACGGTCGAGCAGCTTCGTTACCGTGGCATCGTTGTTGAGCATGAACGGCAGCACGAGCCCGAGGTCGTAGCCGTCCGCGACCAGGTCGACGGGACGCTCGGTCAGCATCACGTCGAGCGTCACGTTGGGATGCGCGCGCTTGAAGCTGGCGATAAGCGGCACGAGCCGGTTCACCGTGGCCGTCGTGTGCGCGACGAGGCGCAGCACGCCGGTGGCCTCGCGCGTCTGCTCGGTCGCGCCGGCCTCCAGCGCATCCAGGTCGTCGAGCACGCGGCAGCAGCCGTCGTAGAAGCGCTCGGCGGCTTCGGTGAGCGAGATCGCGCGCGTGGTGCGATGAAAGAGCCGGCTGCCGAGGCGCTTTTCGAGCCGCGAGATCGCGCGCGAAACGACCGGGGTGGCGAGCCCGTGCATCTCCGCGGCGCGCGTGAAGCTGCGCGCCTCGACCACGGAACGGAAAATCCTCAGAGTATCGATATAGTCCATGGCAATTGCGCCTGTAATGGCGAACGAGTCCGGTGCAGTAGCTTAAAGCCGCCCGGGCAAACCTGCCGGGGCAGCCCGCGTCACGGCGCAGGCTCGCAGAAGACTTCCACGCAAAATGCGCAGCCGTCCCCGGAAAACCGCGCTGCCGGTGCCCGGCACAATCGCGGCGGCCAAGGTGCCGAATATGCCGCAATTTTGTATCCGCATGTATCCGCGGCGCCAGCCGATACACAGCGTTTCACCCACCCCTCATTCCCGACACAGGCGAGATACGTCTGCGCAGTCAAATACATCCATGGCAGGACGCAATGCAGCACCGGCCGAAAGCCGAAACGCGATACCTGCCTGCGAGATCCTTTCTTTTTCTTCTGGAGAACATCATGAACCTCGTCAAGCCGCTCATCGTTGCCGCTGCCGTCGCCCTGCCCGCTCTCTCGTTTGCCCAGTCCACCCAGCCGCTCACGCGCGCCCAGGTACGCGAGGAACTGGTCGCCCTGCAACAGGCTGGCTACAACCCCTCCTCAGACGAAACGCAATACCCACGAAACATCCAACAAGCCGAAGCACGCCTGCACGCGCACGACAGTGTCGCCACGACGTCTTATGGCGGCTCGACTGCAGGCACTTCGGCCTCGGGTGCCCGCGTGAACGGTTCCGATATTCCCGGCCTTGGCCCGATTTTCGCGCACTCGTGATTTGCAAAGCCGCACAGCCGGTCAGGCGATACCACATCGTCACCTGGCCGACTGCGCCCGGAATAGCTCGGGCAAATTTCACGACACTACCCGCTGTTGACGCGGATATTCCGAAACGTTCGAGCGCCTTGTATCGCAATGTGTCGCCGCTGCGTGCAGACAAAGCGGATTGCAATTTATGCCCTGTGGCGACACAAGCCAGATACGCAGCGGGCTTCCAATAACTCCACACCCGTCAACCGGAAGCCAATCATGCACAACTTCCTCGAGCCGACACTCGCCTTCTCCGCAGGGGTCTTCACCATCGCCTCTCCATGCGTGCTCCCCGTCATGCCGATACTGCTTGGCACTTCGGTCGAGCGGCCTGACCGGACGCGTCCGCTCTTCGTCATTGCGGGATTTATCGTAGCGTTCGCATCGCTCGCCCTGACGCTGGGTGCCGTCTCGAACGCCGCACATCTTGCCCAGCACACACTACGCAACACCGCGACGGCGCTGCTCGCGTTGTTCGGTCTCCTGCGCTTGTGGCCCGCGCCTTTCGAATGGTTGATGGCGCGAATTCCGCTGACGACCGCCTTCGCAGCCGGCCCCTCGCAAGCCGCGAGCGGAAATTCAGGCGGCTTCGTGCTGGGCATGTCGCTCGGCGCCGTCTGGACGCCATGCGCCGGGCCGGTGCTCGCGTCCATCCTCGTGCTGGTCGTGAAAGCGCAGAACCTGCAGTGGTCGGCCTTGCTGCTCGGTCTATATGCGATCGGCGCCGCCGTGCCGATGCTCGCCGTCATTTACGGCGGACAGTACGCGCTGCGCAAGTCGCGCAGCATCGCCCGCATGGCACCCCGGCTACAGCAGGTCTTCGGTGTGTTCGTGATCCTCACCGCAGCCGCGGTCTATTTCCAGTACGACACGCTCGCCTATGGCGCCCTGTCCGCTCACTTTCCCACTCTCGCAGGTCTCTGACATGTTCAATCGAATCAGGACTCTTTCAGCAGCGGCCATCGCCGCCACCGCGCTCGTCGCCGCCGCTGCAACGTTCGGCACTGCCGCCCAGGCCGAAACCATGACCGCAAGCGCCACCGCACCGGAATTCACCGGCATCGACAAATGGCTGAACAGCGACCCACTTACGATGCAGCAACTGCGCGGCAAGGTCGTGCTTGTCGACTTCTGGACCTACTCGTGCATCAACTGCATCCACACACTGCCATACGTCAAGGACTGGTTCGCGAAATATAAGGACCAGGGACTCACGGTCATCGGTGTTCATACGCCCGAGTATCCATTCGAGCGCGATACGGACAACGTCAAGACGGCCATCCGCCGTTTCGGTATCCGCTATCCGGTCGCGCAGGACAACAGCTACGCAACCTGGAATGCCTACAGTAACGAGTACTGGCCTGCGCTCTATCTGATCGACAAGCGTGGACATATCGTCTATTCCCACTTTGGCGAAGGCGACTACGCGCAGACCGAAGCGGCAATCCAGCATGCGCTGGCCGGGAAGTCCTGATCCGGGCCATCCGCCCTCCTTCCGTCCGGCATGGCGGCACGCACGTTTACTTCGCATGCGAATATATGTATTATTCGCATGCGAACCAATCGGCGTGACGCTTCAGCAGACAACGCCATCACTCAGGAGTCAAGGCAATGACCGCGGAAATAAGGACTGATCTTTCAGATGGTGTACTGACCGTTACCATTTCGCGCCCGGACAAGAAGAACGCGCTCACCAACGACATGTACGGCGCACTGGCGGACGCCGTCGCGAAGGCTAATGACGACGAAATTCGGGTCGTGTTGATTCAGGCCGATGGGGACAGCTTCACGTCCGGGAACGATCTTGCGGAGTTCGCCGCGCAAGGAAGCGGAAACGGACCGAAAGAGCGGCACGTCGTGCGCTTTCTGCGGGAACTCGCGACCGCCACGAAGCCGATCATCGCCGCGGTGCAGGGCAAGGCCGTCGGCGTTGGGACGACGATGCTGCTGCATTGCGACTATGTGCTGCTTGCCGAAGATGCGCAGCTGATTACCCCGTTTGTGAACCTGGCGCTGGTTCCGGAAGCCGCCTCGAGCTACCTGCTCCCCTTGCGGATTGGCCATGTCAGGGCATTCGAAATGTTCGCCCTCGGCGAGCCTGTTACGGCCGATGCCGCCGTCGCATGGGGCATTGCGAACAAGACCACCGGCGCAGCGGAACTGCGCGCGGAGGCACGTCGCGTCGCCGCGAAATTTGCCGCAAAGCCCATTGGGTCGCTCACCGCAATGAAGCGACTGATGCGGGACGCAGAGCGGTTGGTCACCCAGATGGAATCCGAAAGCACCATCTTCGTGGAGCGGCTTGCAAGCGCCGAGGCGAAGGAGGCATTCATGGCGTTCGCCCAAAAGCGCCAGCCGGATTTCACGAAGATCCGCCGACAATAGCGGTCCTACGTACGACGGAGTTACACAGCCAGGCACCGTCGGTGCCCCGGGTTGCTATTCCGGATCGTCGCCGTCGGCCGGAAACTTCTCCTGCAAACTGGTCAGCCATCGCGCCACGACGTCGATCTCGGAATCCGTAAACCCCTCCGTGAGTCGCGCGTTGAGGTCAACAAGACCTGCCTTGCTGCGCCTGACCGCCCCCCGACCTTCTTTGGTAAGCCACAGGCGCGTAGCGCGCCTATCGGACTCGTCGGCATGGCGTTCGATGAGGCCTGCCCTTTCGGTTCGATCGACCAGCCCACTCATTCCCGGCGCCTTGAGATCCAGCGCGGCCGCCGCTTCATTCGTCAGAGCCCCATCGTTCTTCGCCAGAAAAAAGAGCAGGCCTGCCTGAGCTGCCGTCACGCCGCCGGCGGCGGTCCGCGCCTGCGACCATCTATGCAGGCGCCGCTGACCCACATTCAGCAGATAGACGAGCCGATGATCCATTGCCAATCCTCATATCGCGTTCTCATAGTAGGGCGCGCGTCAATTTATTGTTCGCATGCGAATATTAACATGCCGCGTTGCGTGTTGAATTACGATTCCTGGAGCGACATGTCCCGGTCTCCCGTACGAGCCTCGCGTCGGACGGCCTGGGGCGGCAGCCCCATTCCTCGCAGGAACGCCTCTCTCATATGGCGGCGATCGCGAAACCCGGTTTCCCTTGCAATGATTTCGAGCGGATGGCGGCTCTGCTCAATCATCAGCCGCGCCGCCTCCAACCGCAACCGTTCGACAGCCTTCGCGGGCGACTGCCCGGTTTCCTGCGAAAACACGCGGCTGAACTGGCGCGCGCTCATGTGAACGGACTCGGCCAACTCCTCCACCGTCAGCGTACGGTTCAGGTTCTGGCGCGCATAGGTCAACGCATTCTGGATACGGTCCGACTTCGCAGAGAGCTCCAGCATTTCGGAATGCTGAGATTGGCCGCCTGCCCGACGCTGATGCATCACGAGCTTGTGCGCCACCGAACGCGCTGCGTCAGCCCCCAAGTCCTTTTCTACCATTGCAAGCGCCAGATCGAGCCCTGCTGTCATACCCGCGGACGTCCAGATCGATCCGTCGACGACATAGATGCGATCCTCCTCGACGCGCACATCCGGGAAACGTCGTTCCATTTCGCGGCCATAAGCCCAATGCGTTGTCGCACGCCGGTGCGCGAGCAATCCCGCTTCCGCGAGGACAAATCCTCCCGTGCAAATGCCGGCGACGCGTCTTGCCCGCGTGCTCGCCCTGCGCAGGAACGCCAGAACCTTGTCTGGCGTCGCGGAGTCGAGCGGATTGTTCACGCCGGCGACCATCCACGTGTCCACTGCGATCGCGCCACGCAACGGCCGGCTGCCCACCGCCATGCCGAGCGATGAGCGCACTTCACCGCCGTCCGGCGAAAAATTGTCGATCTGGTAGAACGGCTCGCCCGCCACGAGGTTCGCGTACTCGAACACGGATTGAGTCGCGAGCGCCATGATCTGGAAGCCGTCAACCAGCAGAAAACCGATCCGGTGCATGTTCGTCACCCCTCAAGCGATGTCCTGAATCATACACATATGTGTCATTTATGTCGCAGCGAAAGAAAGCCAGAATGGACTCGTAAATTCATCAACGGCTTTTCCGAACGGAGGCAGATCATGACACAGGCACATCGAGGCACCGCCCTCATTACCGGCGCATCATCGGGTATCGGCGCGATTTATGCGGAGCGACTGGCTCGGCGCGGCTACGACCTGATCCTGGTGGCGCGCAACCGCGACCGGCTGGTTACCCTTGCGCAGCGCATCACCAACGAGACGCAGCGGAGCGTCGAAGTCGTCGGCGCCGACCTGAACGACCGCACGGACCTCGCGGCCGTCGAGGCCAAACTGAAACACGACGCAAGCATCACGCTGCTCGTCAACAATGCCGGCGTGGGAGCGCATACGCCATTGCTCGAGACCGATGTCGATGCGATGACGCGATTGATCGAACTGAACGTCACCGCGCTCACCCGCCTCACCTATGCCGCCGTGCCGGGATTCGTCGCGCGCGGTACGGGCGCCGTCATCAACGTCTCGTCCGTTGTTGCGATCTCGCCGGAGACGCTCAACGGCGTCTATGGCGGGAGCAAGGCCTTCGTGCTGGGCTTCAGCCAGTCGCTGCACCACGAACTTGCCGACAAGGGCGTTCAGGTGCAGGCCGTCCTGCCAGGCGCCACCGCCACCGACTTCTGGCAGACCGCCGGCCTGCCGGTCGAGCATCTGCCCAAGGAGATCGTGATGTCGGCGCAAGACCTGGTTGACGCCGCGTTAATCGGCTTCGACCGCCATGAGGTCGTCACGATTCCATCGCTGCATGCCGGCGAAGAGTGGGACGCGTACGAAACTACCCGGCGATCGATGGCGCAGCATCTGTCGAGCAGCACGCTCGCCTCTCGGTATGTAACGGCGCAACAGGACGCATCATGCGGAATCTGATCATTCCATGCTATGGATTCCTGACGATGATATCGAGATCATGGCCATGAAATTGCTCTTCAATGCCACCGTGCTGGCCGCCGCCACCGTTGTGCCGCTCGCGGCCTTTGCTCAGACGGTTCAGCCATTGCCCCGCGCCGAAGTGCGTACCGAGTTGACCCGCGCTGAGCAGGCCGGTTATACCCAGGACGACCGGGCTCACTACCTGGAACATAGCGCGGGAAACAGCGAGACTGCACAGGCGCACATCGCCGCGCGCGATGGCGACACGGCGTACGGTGCCAGCACAGGTGGCTCGTCGCAAACGGGGCAACGCACCGAAATAACCGTCAGCCCCTATTCGCCGCCAATCGAAGTCATCGGCCATTGACCGCCTGGCGCCTGGCGCCGGATTCTGAAAGTACGCTTCAGACCGGCCGCAGGCGTCACAGCGTGCCCAGGCGCGGCGTCACTTCACTCCTGTTCTTCCACCGAGCGAACGAGATTGTTGCGCAGCGTGACGATCCCTTTTTGCATCCGCTGGAACTCATCGGGCTTCAGCCCCGTCGCCTTCACCAGGTCCATGGAAAGGCCCTTTTCGCGCAGGCGCCGGCCGCTTTTGGTCAGGCTGACCAGCACCTGGCGCTCGTCGGCGGGGTCGCGCCTGCGCTCCAGGTAGCCCATCGCCTCGAGCTTCTTGAGAATCGGTGTGAGCGTATTCGACTCGAGGAACAATTTCTCGCCAAGGCTGCCGACGGTCTGATTGTCTTCCTCCCACAGCGCTATGATCGCGATGTACTGCGTGTAGGTCAGCCCGAGCTCCTCGAGAATGGGCTTATACGCCTTGCCAAACGCCAGATTCGCCGAATAGACGGCAAAGCACAGAAAGTCCGAAAGCTTCGGCGCGTCGGATGCTGCGGTGTCGGTCGGTTTCATGGGTATCGTCCTCGGCAAAGGTTTCCCTTCGGAGCCTTCATTATATATCGCGCGCGATTTAATCGTAAGCGTCTATCACGGCGGCAGGACATGCCCTCACCCCCGCCAATAAACTCGACCCGCAACCGCTCGCACTGCATTTCTTCGAGGGCGCCCCAATTAAATCGCATGCGATTTGTTCGGAACCGCTTGACATCGCTCAAGATCCGTCCCATCATTCATCTCACGCGATTACATCGCATGCGATTAATACCCGCGTACCTCACCATTAACGAACGGAACCCATCATGAGCCAGATCGAAAACGTCCTCTACACCGGCAAGACCCGCACCACCTCAGGCGGCCGCGACGGCGCTGCGCGCAGTTCCGATGGCCGCCTGGACATCCAGCTTTCGTCGCCGGGCTCCGCAGGTCACGGCACGAATCCGGAGCAGTTGTTCGCCGCCGGCTGGTCGGCCTGCTTCATTGGCGCCATGGGCATTGCGGCCCGCAAGCTCGGCGTCAGGCTTCCAGAGGACCTCACCGTTGACGCCGAAGTGGATCTCGGCACCGTGGGCGATGCCTACTTTCTCCAGGCGCGCCTGAACGTCCGGGTTCCGGGCGTGCCGGGCGACGTAGCCCAGGCCATCGTGGACCAGGCTCACCAAACCTGCCCGTACTCCAAGGCAACCCGCGGCAACATCGACGTCGTCATCAACGTGCTTTAAGCGAAATGCGTCATCGGGCCGGTGCGGAACGCGCAGCCGGTTCGAACACTGCCCTTACTTACGAATATTCTCCGGAGCGTACCCATCATGAAACTGCAACACATTGCATCCCTGCTCGTCACTGTCGTTGCGGCACTCGCCACCCCCGCTTTCGCCAGCGGCTATGGTCCCGCACCCTTCCACGACACGCGCACGGGCGCACCTGCCTCCCAGGCCGGTCCGGGCGTGCAAGTCATTGTTGCGAACAACGCCGACACCACGGATGCACGGTCCGGGTACGGCGGAGTGGCGTCGGGGCATTCGGAATCGGCGAACCGGTTGATGACGGCATCGGCGCACGACGACTTTTTCACTCACCATTGAACCGCTTTTCGGTACAACCCTTGATTAACCATTTGCTTCAGGTACACACCATGAAATCCCTTCATTCTCTCCTCGTCGCCGTGCTCGTTGCGATACCCGTTGTTTCCTTCGCTCAAACGAACGCCCCCGTGACTCGCGCATCCGTGCGCGCCGAGATCGTGCAGTTGCGCGAAGCCGGCTACAACCCGGCTTCGGATCACAACCGCTACCCCGATAACATTCAGGCGACGCTGGCGCGCATTGGCGGGGCAAGCACCTTCGCAACGACTTCGTACGGCCCGTCCAGCGAGGGGACGTCGGCTTCGGGCTCGCGGCAGGCAACACCCGAAACCGCCGGATTTGCTACGATCTACGCTCACCCTTGATGCCTTTTGCGCAGCAACCGCAAGCTCGCGCGAAGCGTTTTCGACGAATCTTGCGGCTGCCCGCTCGCCGCCCTGTCAATCCAGTGCCCGGCACGGGACCCGCCCGACATCCGGACTATGCCGACGCGGCGACGCGTCACGAGGTCTGATCGGTAACAATCGGCGCCACCGTTTCCAAAGAACAACGCTTGAGCCCGCGAGGACACCATGCACATCGCAATCCTGACTTTCGAAGGCTTCAACGAGCTCGACTCGTTGATTGCGCTAAACATTCTCAACCGTGTCAAAGATCCCGACTGGCGGGTGTCGATCGCGAGTCCCACGGCCAGAATACGTTCGATGAATGGCGTGGCGGTCGAGGCGCAGGCGTCGCTGAAAGACGCCTGCGAAGCCGACGCGGTGCTGGTTGGCAGCGGCATCCTGACTCGCGATGTCGTCGCCGATGCCACGCTGATGTCGCAGTTGAGGCTCGACCCGGCGCGCCAGCTGCTGGGCGCGCAATGCTCGGGGACGCTGATACTCGCGAAGCTGGGCCTGCTAAACGGCGTTCCGGCGTGCACGGACGTGACCACGAAACCGTGGGTCGAAGAGGCCGGCATCGCCGTGCTCGACCAGCCGTTCGTGGCCAGGGGGAATGTCGCGACTGCCGGCGGATGCCTCTCGTCGCAGTATCTGGCCGCCTGGTTTATCGCGCGTCTTGCGGGCGTCGAAGCCGCGCGACGCGCGATTCACTATGTCGCCCCGGTGGGGGAGAAGGAGATCTACGTAGCGCGCGCAATGGCGAATATTTCCCCGTTTCTCCAGGAAACGCAGCCCGGCAATTTGACTGAAGTGCTTCGTTCATCGAACTAGCAAGCGAACGGCGTCTGACTATGCAGCTTGCTGCCTGGCAACCCTCGTCTTTGTGCAAGGCGCATTTGCCGATGGATCGAGCTGGGACCAGGTGATCCCGCTACTCGAGGCACGCGGGCTGCACGTAGTCTCCGTTCAGAACCCGCTTAGCTCGCTCGCGGACGATACGGCGGCTGCGAGACGCGCAATAGAACAACAAACGGGCCCCGTCGTGCTCGTCGGCCATTCGTGTGGCGGGGTCGTGATCACTCAGGCAGGCAGTGACGACAAAGTCAAGGCACTCGTATATGTTGCCGCCCTCGTTCCGGACAGCGGTGAATCGGTCAACGACCTGATGAAAAACCAGCCCGCCCCAGCCTGGGCTGGCGAACTCAGGAAGGACTCCGCAAATTTCCTGACGCTGTACACCAAGGCTGTGGTCAACGACTTCGCACAGGACCTGCCGCCAGCGCAGGCACGCATCATCGCAACGACACAAGGGCCGTGGTCCGCGGGCTGTCTGGACGACAAGGTGAGCACCGCCGGCCCAACCCAATGCCTTCAGGACTCTTCATGGCGAATGACCTCCCTCCCCAAACTCCGTCGCGCCGCCGCTTTGCTGGTGTGGCAGCAGCGGCCATTGCTTCGGCCTCACTGGGTCGGCTCGCTTTTGCAGAAACCAGGCTTTCCATCACTGAGGTCGCGCAAGCGCCGGACGGTGACAAGACCGCAATTCGTCCGCTTCGCGTGCATGTGCCGGATTCCCTGCTTGCCGACTTGCGCAGACGCATCAAAGCAACAAGGTGGCCTGAACGCGAGACCGTAACGGACGCTTCCCAAGGCGTGCAGCTCGCGACGATGCAGAGGCTCGCACGATATTGGGCAACAGATTATGACTGGCGCAAGATCGAAACGAGGCTGAACGCCTTGCCGCAGGAACGCATCGGACGCGTTCGATGTCGTGATTCCATCGCTGCCGGGCCACGGGTTCTCGGGCAAGCCAACCACGACGGGCTGGGATCCCGCCCGCATCGCATGTGCATGGGTCGCGCTGATGCAGCGCCTTGGATGCAAGCGATATGTGGCTCAATGATAAACCGTATATACTGTTTATATGATTTCCATACCAGGAGCCTGACATGACCAAAGCAACTGCACGCAAACCCACCAAGAAGGCGCTCGACCGCCCGAAATCGACGAATCCAGGCGGTGAGCAAAGCGAAGTGGAAACTCCCTCGGCAAACGTGAACTCGGGCAGGACCAAAAGCTCAAAGTTCCGGGCGAACGACACGGAATCGGCGAGTCCGGAGTTGGCGGCGCAGGTACGCAAAGCTGCTGGAACGGCCAAGGCCAAGCGTGCAAAGAAGGACAAGGTCATTCGCGACAGCTTCACGATGCCCAAGGCCGACTACGAGCGCATCGCCCAACTCAAGCGAAAGTGCCTCGAAGCTGGTGTCGCGGTAAAGAAGAGTGAGCTTCTGCGCGCCGGCCTGCTGTTACTGGATTCCGCTTCGTCCAAGCGGCTGGTGGCTGCGATTTCGGCCCTCGAAGCTGTCAAGACAGGCCGGCCGGCCAAGAGCGAACAGGATCGCGCCCCATCCTCAGCGACATAGTGTTGACCCAAGTTAGCATTGCCCTCAGGTGACTTGTGCGCAGCAGGCAACCGCATTCTCAGTTTGACGCGCTCAATGTCGCTGCAGATTTCGGCTAGTCGCGGTCCGGCCAGACGCGTCAATGTGCTGGTGCCACGCGAGCGGGCATACATGCGTACGCAACAATCTCGACCAGCATTTCCTCACGTGCGAGCCCGGCAACGACAAAGGACGCACGATTCGGAAATGGCGCCGCGAAATGGCGCAGCCAGACCGCATTGACGGCCGGCAGCCACGCGCGATCCGTCACGTAGATCAGCACCTGCGCGACGTCGCCCACTGATACGCCAGCCGCCATGAGCGTCTGGCACAGGTTCGCGAACACCTGCTGCGCCTGGGCTTCTATGCCGCCGCTCACGACCGCCCCGTCGTCGCCGACCGGAATCTGCGCCGTGTACAACATGCCATTCGCCGTCACCGCCCATTCGAACAGCGGCGTGCGGCTTTGTGGCAGGCCGGTGCTGACGGCCTCGACCGCGCATCGCGCCTTCGTCTCTTGCTCAAAATCCGTCATCGGCCCCTCCCGCACCATGATCGCGCGATGACTGGGTTGCCGCGACCAGTACACGCTCCTTCCACTCGGCCAGACGCGCGGTTTGCGACGCCTCCACGTCGAGGCCGCGCCAGATCGCCTCGTAATAACGTGCTTCGAGCTCCGAAGGATCGGCAGCGCTCTCAAGCGTCGGTGCAATCTCGATCGGCGAGTGCAGTTCGGCATTCGCGCGGCAGCATACGATCAGCTCTTGTGCATCCTCCGCGGCCTGTGCCGCCCCGGAGTCGCAGCCCAAATAGGCCGGCCACGCCGCTTGTCCGGTTGTACTCGCATAATGACGCCCTTCGGCATCGCTCCACGCGAGATCGAAGTGCCGCCCGCGCGCACTCATTGTCTTCAGGCCGTACAGTGCAAGGCGCGGCGCGAGCGTGTGCGAAACGCGCACGATGCCAATGCCGTCACGCGTCGCTTCTGCCCATGCAAGCTCGAACGCGAGCGCGCATCCTGCGAGCCCCATACAGCGCTGGACACGATTTTCGCCAGGCGCGGCGCCTTCAACAACCACCCGTTCGCCGTGCCCGGCGCCAAGCAGGCCATCCAGTGCGCTCAAGCCGTCGAGCCCAAGCGCCTGCAACCAGCCGGCCGCGTCGGCCGCATCCTCGTAGTCGCCCTGCTCCCAGCCGCTGCCCTCCAGGGCGGCGCGGCATAGCGAGACCAGCTCGTTCATCGCCATCTTCATACCTGTGTACTCCCTCTTTCATGACCGTCCGGCACGCACGGAAACAGCCCGTCATCGATCATGTCCGGCGCGAGGTCGTCGAGCGTCGGCGCCCCCTGGAACAGCGTGACCCGCACCCACAGGTTCGATTTCGGATCGAACTTGCTCGCGCCAAACATGGAGAGCTTCGCTCGCATCAAGTCGATCGGCAGCATGTCCTGCGCGAGCAGGTTCTCGCGAATCTCGCCATACGCGCGCCCCGCCAGCGACTGCACGCGGCGCACGATCGCGCGATACTCGGGATGCTCGGCCACGAACGCCGCGACGCCCATATCGTCTTTCGCATCCTGGAGCCGCGCATGCAGACGCACGACCTGCCGCGCGATGTCGAGCGGCAACTCGCGTTCGGCACCCGGCTCTTCCGCGCGGATGCCAAGACGCGGCTCCTCCTTCTCGGCGGAGCGGTACCAGAAGAAGTGCGTGTCGTCGCGCTGTGCCTCGGGCTGCGTGAGCGCCCAGCGGTAGTCGTGCGCCACGAGCGAGCGCAGCGCGCTCACGCGCATGTCGGGATCGAGCCGCAGCGTATCGTCGACCGGTGCGCCGCAATCGATCGAATCGACGCGCTCCGGGTACAACTCGAGCAGCACCGCCACGAGCACCTCTTGCGCGGCGCACGAGAGTTGCGCCGTGGCCCACGCAAGCAGCGCGCCCCAGCGCAATGGCTGCGGCTGCGCCGCTTCGTGCTGCAACGCGCGCTCGAGACGCGGCAGCTCGGTGAGCAGTCGCGCGTTGCGCGCGGCCTCGCGCGGATGGTCCGTATGGACCTGCGCGATATGGCGAGCGGCGCGCGCGAGCAGCGTGCGCGCACGGGCGAGCGTGGCTGCATCGACAGACTCGACTGCCAGCACGCGCGCGAGCGCGGTCTCGCGTGAGCGTATCCACTGGTCGAGCTGGGCCGGGTGGCGCACGAGGAACGGCGCCATGCCGAGCCCGGTTGCGTTGCCGACGCCAAGATATCGCCGGTAGCTGCGCGCCAGCTTGACCGCTGCACGCGGATTGCGCCGCGCCGCCATGTGCTCGACAAGGCGTACGCTGAAATCGCGCAAGACGAACACTGCGCACATCTGCGCCGAAAACCCCGAGCGGAACGCCTGGCTATCGATGAGCCGCGTGTAATCAGCAATGCCAAATTTTCCATTGCCGTACACGGCCGTCGTGCGGATCAGGTAACCCACGCGCTCGAACACGGCCGGGTCCGGTTGCCGCCCTTCGGCGAGGCAATTCACGACATAGTCGAAGTTGCGCACGCTCTTGTTCGCCCGGCACAGCACGAGATCATGCGCGCGTTGCCGGCCCGCCTCCTGCAGCGGCACGTTGGCTCGCAATTGCGCGAGGTCCGCTGCTTCAGGCACGCCGCACACGAGTGCGCACGTGATGTCCCACTTCTCGGCGATCACACGGTCGGTGCGCTCGGCAGCGTCCAGGTACTGCGAAAAGATCACCTGGCTGTAACGCTCGCCATAGGCTTCGATCGTATAGACGCACGTGCCATAGCCGTTGTCGTCGAGGTCCATCTGCGCGACGCGGATGCGCCAGTTGTCGCGCGCCATGCGCCTCACGATCGCGCGCACGAAGCTGAGCCGCGTACCGTGCATGGCGCCGAGCCGCTCGGTGCGATTGGTGACATCGGGGCCGCGCATCTCGGGGACTTCTTCCATGTCATGCGAGCGCGCCTCGCACACCAACGCGCCGCCTCTGTCCAATGCTGCAATGGTCATCACTTCACTCCCTGCTCAACGGCCATCGTGCGCGCGATTCGCACGGCATCCCACAGCGAAGGCAGGATCAGGATCGAAACCGGCACCGCCGTGATGACGATAAACGATTGCAACGCGCTGATGCCGCCCGCTCCCATCGTGATCAGCACCGCGCCCACGAGCCCCATGCCTGCGGCCCAGAAGATCTTGAGCCACGCGCTGGGTTCGCCGCCACGATCTCCGGTCATTGCCATCGCGATCGTGTAGGCCATCGAGCCGCCGTTCGTCACCACCGAAAAGAAACTGAGGAACAGGAACAGCGCCGAAATCAGGTTGCGCAGCGGCATGGCCTGGGCGACGCCGAGCAGCAGCGCCTCGGGCAGCGTGCCGTGCGAAACCACCTTGCCCGGCGAAGCCAGTTCAATGCCGATGCCCGCGCCGCCCACGAGCGTAAACCACAGCATTGTGATCAGCGGCGCCGCGATCGAGAGCAGCACCACAAGCTCGCGAATCGTGCGGCCGCGCGACACCTTCGCGACATAGATCGCCATGATGGGCGCATAGCCGATGAACCAGCCCCAGTAGAACAGCGTCCATGCGTTAAGCCATTTGCTGTCGCCGCGGTACATCGCCGTCTGCACGAAGTCCACGAGGTGCGTCGAGAACGCCTTGAAGAACACGCTGCTCAGGAAACTCGTGGGGCCGCAGACATACAGATACGCGGCGAGGCCCAGCATCAGCCACACGTGGATTTTGCAGACGAAACGCAGCCCTTCGAGACCGGCGATGCAGGCGGTCGTGAAGATGGCGGTCACAGCGAGGATCACGAGTGCCTGGGTTGCGATCGTATCGGGCACGTTCCACACCGAATGCAGCACATAGGCGATCTGCAGGCCGAGAAAGCCAATCGGGCCGATGGTGCCAGCCGCCACCGCGATGATCGACGTGGCGTCCGCCAGCGCCGCAATCGGGCCCTGGAGCGCACGCTTGCCGAACAGCGGATACAGCAGCGTGCGCGGAGCAAGCGGCAAGCCTTTGTCGAAATGCAGGTGCATGAACACGATGGTCAGCAGACTGCCCAGCACGGCCCACGCCAGAAAGCCCCAGTGAAGAAACGACTGGGCTAGCGCGGCCACGCCAGCCGCCTCGCTGCGCGGCGCAGCGCCGAAGAGCGGCGGCGGGCTCATGAAATGCATGAGCGGCTCCGCGGCGGCCCAGAACGCACCGCCACCGGCCAGCAGCGCGCACATGATGATCACCACCCAATTGAATGTCGAGTTCGAAGGAGTTGCGGTGCGGCCGCCGAGTTTCACGCGGCCCAGCTTCGAAAACGCAATGCCGAGACTGACCACAAAGGTCGCGAGCATGAGCAACTGCCAGTACAGCCCGAAGCCTCGCGTTGCCCAGCCGAAGGCTGTGTCGACCGCCGCCGAGAGCCACGGCAGGTTGACGAGCGCAGCGGCGAGAAACAGCGCGAAGAAGCCGCCGCTGATCGTGAAGATGGGCCAGTCGATGCTGCCCTTGCGAATGCCCGCCTGCGGCGGCGCGGCCGCGAGGTCCGGCGATGTCGGTATTTCCATGTCTCCTCCAGATGTGAATATTAGTCTTGCGTGCGCTCGTGGCGCTGCTCGGCATCGCGCAGGATCCGCATCCAGTTGCCGCCCATGATTTGAGCGACCTCCGCATCGGTAAAGCCCGCGTGGACGAGTGCCGCCGTGAGGTTCGGAAAGTCGGCGTTCGAGCCGAACCAGGTCACGGGCTCGGGCCATGCCGCGTTATCGGCGCTGCCTTCGCCGTAATCGGTCTGCTTGCTCCAGCGGCCATTGCGCATCCACTCGAGCACGCGGTACGGCTGCCCCTGGCACAGGTCGCTGCCTATGCCCACGTGGTCGATGCCGATGAGTTCGACCGTGCGCGCGACCATGTCGGTGAACTCGCCGGGCGTGCAGCGGCTGCCGTTCTTCAGATGAAACGGATAGAGGCTGAAGCCGACCAGGCCGCCGCGCTCGCCGAGTGCGCGCAGCACCGCGTCCGACTTGTTGCGCCTGGCCTCGTGAAAAAACGAGGGATTCGCGTGGCTGATCACAATCGGCCGCGAAGACAGCGCAATCGCTTCGAGCGTCGAGCGCTCGGCGCTGTGCGACATGTCGATCACCATGCCCACGCGGTTCATCTCCTCGATCACCGCGCGGCCGAACCGCGTGACGCCGCCATCGGCCGACTCATAGCAGCCCGTGGCCAGCAGGCTCTGATTGTTGTAAGTGAGCTGCATCGTGCGCACACCGAGATCGCGAAACACCTCGACGAGTCCGATGTCGTCCTCGATCGGCGAACAGTTCTGCAGTCCAAATAAAATGGCGACCTTGCCGGCCCGTTTCGCCGCCAGCACGTCGTCCATCGTGCGCGCTGGCACCACGAGATCGGCGTGGCGCTCGAAGCGCGCGTTCCATTCGGCGATGCGCGTGAGCGTCTCGCGTGCATTCTCCCAGTAGACGATGGTCGCGTTGACAGCCGCGACGCCGCCGTCGCGCATCTGTTCGAAGATGCCGCGGTCCCAGTTCGAGTATTGCGTGCCGTCGATGACGACAAGCGAGTCATGCAGGTTCATATCGGTCGTTCCAGGGCTTGTGCTATGCGCGTGTGTAGGCGGTCTTCAGCGTGGTATAGAACTCGGCCGCATTCGGGCCCTGCTCGCGCGGGCCGTAGCTCGACGCCTTGCGTCCCCCGAACGGCACGTGATAGTCCGTGCCGGCGGTCGGCAGGTTGACCATCACGCAGCCGGCCTGGGCGTGGCGGCGGAAATGCGTCGCGTGGCGCAGCGATTGCGTCACGATGCCGGCCGTAAGGCCGAACGCCGTGTCGTTCGCTACCGCCAGCGCTTCTTCGTAGTCGCGCACGGGGATCACGCAGGCAATCGGGCCGAACATCTCGTCGCGATTGATTTGCATATCGTTGCGGCCATGATCGAATAGCGCGGGCGACATGCACCAGGCGCGCTCGGGGCGCGCGAGCGCCTCGCCGCCGCGCACGAGCCGCGCGCCCTCGCGCTGGCCGAGCGCGACGTAGCGCAGATTCGCTTCGAGCTGGCGCCCATCGATCACGGGGCCCATCTGCACGCCTTCGTCGAGCGCGCGGCCGACCCGCACGCTGGAGAGCCGCTCGGCGAGCCGCTCGACGAACGCCGCGTGGATGCCCGGCGTCACGACGAGCCGCGACGAGGCGGTGCACTTCTGCCCGGTGCCCGAATACGCCCCTTGAAACGCGCACTCGACCGCGAGATCGAGATCGGCGTCATCGAGCACGACGAGCGCGTTCTTGCTGCCCATCTCCATCTGCAACTTGATGAGATTCGGCGCCGCCACGGCAGCGAGACGGCGGCCGGTTTCGAGCGAGCCCGTGAACGAGATGCCGTCAACGCCCGGCGAACTGGCGAGGCGGTTGCCGACGGCCTCGCCCGGCCCCATCAGCAGGTTGAAAGTGCCGGGAGGCAGCGCCTGCCGGCTGATGATTTCCGCGAGCGCCCAGGCGCTGGCCGGCGTGAGGTTGGCCGGCTTGAACAGCACGGCGTTGCCGAATGCGAGCGCCGGCGCGATCTTCCAGCTTGCGGTCGCCATCGGAAAGTTCCACGGCGTAATGATGCCGACCACGCCGAGCGGCTCGCGCCGGACATCGATCTCGATGCCTGACCGCACCGAATCGGCGTTGCTGCCAAGCTGCCGCAGCACTTCGGCTGCGAAGTAATGGAAGAACTGGCCCGCACGCGCGACCTCGCCCACGGCCTCCGCGAGCGTTTTGCCCTCCTCGCGCGCGAGTTGCCGGCCCAACTCTTCGCGGCGTGCGATCAGCTCGTCGCCAATCGCGCGCAGCACGTCGTGGCGCTTTTCGAGCCCCGTGGCGGCCCACTGCGGTTGCGCGCGGCGCGCGGCTTCGATGGCTTGCTGGACCTGAGCGCCAGTGGCCTGGGCATACACGCCGATCAGGTCGTCGGTATCGGACGGGCTGCGGTTTTCAACGAAGGTCTCGCCGGCCAGCCATTGGCCGTCGATCCAGTTCAAAAATGTCTGAGGATTCATCTTCGATCTCAACGCGATTGACGTGAGAGCGATTCTAGAAACCGGGCTAAAATAACCAAAACCAATTTTTCTGATCAAAATATTTATAATTCTTATATGGCTATCGACCGGCTTCCCGATGTGAAAATCGCGCAGTTGCGCCATTTCGTGGCTGTTATCGAGCATGGCGGCTTCAAGGCCGCCGCGAAGGCCGTGTTCCGCAGCCAGCCGGCGCTATCGCTGTCGATCAAGGAGCTCGAGGCAGCGCTGGGCGCGGCGCTGTTCGAGAAAGGCAGCCACGCGTCGCCTACCCCGTTTGGCACGATGCTCTATGGCGAAGCGCGCAAGCTCGTCGAACACTACGAGCGCGCCATCGCGTCGGCGATCGACGTCGCTCAGGTGCGTGGCGGTCGCGTTCGTGTGGCTGCGGTGCCGTCGATCGCGCACGAGATACTGCCGCGCGCGATCAGCCGGTTCTCGCCCCGCCATCCGGGCATCCATCTGCATGTGGAAGACGGCACGGCCGCCTATATTCATGACCGGGTGCGCTCGGGAGCGATCGACTTCGGTATCGCCAGCGAGCCGACGGCCGACGCCGAACTCAGCTTCACGCCACTGCTCGCCGACGTGATGTGCGTGGTCGTGAACGCGGGCCACGCGCTCTTCAGGCAGCGCCGCGTCGACTGGAAGGATTTGTCGGGCTACCGGCTAATCGGCAACGGCACGCTGCGCGCGTTGCCCGAGCCGGTGCGACGCACCGCGGGCGGGCAAGACGACATCTTCATCGCCAATACGACAACGCTGCTTTCGGCCGTCGAAGGTGGCGTGGGGCTCACCGTGCTGCCCTATCTCGCACAACAGCGCCATCGCGAGACACTGCGCTTCATTCCGCTCGACGCTCCGCGCATCGAGCGCGCGGTGGGCTTCGTCGAACTGACCGGACGTTCGCTGAGCCCGGCCGCGCATGCATTGCGCGAAAGCATTTGCGAGGCGCTCGACGAAGTGTCGCTGCCCCCGACGCATGTGCGGCGGCCCTCTGCAAACCAAGGCTAGCTGTGCGAGCCGACGCGCCTGCGCCCGCATCAGGGCTCAGGCTGTGATCGGCTGCACCCACTACAATGAATGCTTGCCAGCAGAAAACTGGGACCAGTCATGCACAGCATCTCGATCGCGCGAACGGGGAACCGGGCAGCCAGGCCAATCCGGATCGCTGCGTGCGCCGCGCTTCTGCTCTCGCCACTCGCCCTGATTGCCCAGGACGAAAAGCCAGGTATTGCCTTTTCGGCGATCGAGCCGGGCGGACCGTTGCCGGCGGGGTGGAAGAACCTGCCGGTCGTGCGCGGCAAGCCGATCACACAATACACACTGGTTCAGGAAGGCAACACAACGGTCCTTCAGGCAGATGCGAACCGGTCCGCTTCCGCCCTGATGCATGCAGGCAATATCGATCTGACGCAAACACCCGTGGTGGCATGGCGCTGGAAAGCAGACAAGCCGATCGAGGGCGCCGACAATCGCGTCGCAGCGAAGGAAGACGCGCCCGCGCGACTGGTGTTCACATTTGATGGTGACACCAGCAAGCTGTCGATTTTCGATCGGACGAGCATGGCAGTGGCAAAGCACCTGGGTGGCCAGGACCTGCCCTACGCGACGCTCATGTACATCTGGTCGACCACGGCTACGCCTGGCAGCGTCATTGCCAATCCCCATACCAAGCGTGTTCAGATGATCGTCGTCTCCGGTCAGCCCGGCGATGCAGCCCAGTGGCAAACCCTGCGTCGCAACATCGTGCAGGACTACAAGAAAGTCTTTCATGAACCGCCGGGCCGGATCAGTGGCTACGGCCTGCTGACCGATACCGACAATACCGGTACTGCAACACGGGCGTGGTATGGAGACATCCAGTTCCTGCCTGGGCCATAACACGCTTAAGCCTTGATCGGCCAGCCAGCTCGCCTGCACCTCCCGCGCGAGTGGCGGGTGTGCCCCGGGTGCGGAAAAATAGCGTCGATCTGCACGATTCGATTCGGCAAGCTATGCGGCGCGCTTGCCCAGCATGGCCAGATACTGCTTCACCGCCCCCCATTCCGGATGGGCAAAACCGGAACGTCTGACATTGCAGATTCGCTTCGAGTTCCCTACGAATGCCATACGCGATGCTCACGCGCGTAACGTCAACGCCGATAAAACAGGATTGCGCGTACTCCACGTCACATGCATCGGCGATAATCGAATGCGCCCTCTTTCTCTACGACGCAGTCGCACAACCGCACCGACGGCTCCATCGTCACCCGCCATCCCCCTCGGAACGTAACCGACGACGCAGGCCGCCACGGCATCGAGCAACACTCGTACTACACTCAAAACCATCATGAAATCGCATCTGCACGCCATTGCCACGGCACTGCTGGCCGCCGCGCTGTTCGGCGTGGCCACGCCGCTCGCCAAGGCGCTGCTCGGCACATTGCCGCCCTTCATGGTCGCGGGACTTTTCTATCTGGGCAGCGGCGCGGGGCTCGCGCTCGTCATGCTCGTGCGGCGGCTCGGCCGGCGCGCGGGCGAGCCGCCCGCGCACGCCCCGCTGCGTCTGGCCGAAGCGCCCTGGCTCGCGGGCGCGATCCTCGCGGGCGGCGTGGCCGGCCCGGCGCTGCTGATGCTCGGGCTGGTCACCACGCCCGCCGCCACCAGTTCGCTGCTGCTCAATCTCGAAGGCGTGCTCACGGCGCTCATCGCATGGATTTGCTTTCGCGAGAACTTCGACGCGCAGATCGCGCTAGGGATGGTGGCCATCGTCGCGGGCGGCGTGCTGCTCTCGTGGAACGGACCGCACGCGGGGCTCGCGCCGGGTGCGCTGTTCGTGGCCGGAGCATGCCTGTGCTGGGCCATCGACAATAACCTCACGCGCAAGGTCTCCGCCAACGATGCTATGACCATCGCCTGCCTCAAGGGCCTCGTGGCCGGCCCCGTGAATCTGGCCGTCGCGTTCTGGCTGGGTGCGCACTGGCCCGACGGCGCGAGCCTGGCAGGCACGCTGGCCGTGGGCTTCGCGGGCTACGGCGTGAGCCTCGTGCTGTTCGTGATCGCCCTGCGCAATCTGGGCACGGCGCGCACGGGCGCGTATTTTTCGGTGGCGCCGCTGTTCGGCGTCGCGCTTTCGCTGCTGCTCTGGCCGCAGCGTCCGGCGCCCACGTTCTGGGCCGCCCTTGGGCTCATGGCGTTTGGCGTCTGGCTGCACGTGCGCGAGCGCCACGAGCATTCGCACACGCACGAAGCGCTCGACCATACGCACAGGCACCGCCACGACGCGCATCATCAGCACGAGCACGACTTCGACTGGGATGGCACCGAGCCGCACACGCATGCGCATCACCATGTGCCGCTCACGCACACGCATGCGCATTACCCGGATGTGCATCACCGGCATTCGCATTGACGGCATTGACGGCATTGACGAGATTCACCATACAGAGAGCAGCACAGCAATTTTCCCCAGGCGCATGAACGAGCGGATGAGCACAATCGCCTGATGATCGACGCCTGCATGCGGGCATGGATGAAGGAGACAATGCGATGGTTTCTCTCTACCGTGAAGTTCCCCTCGAAACCGATGCGGCCCACGCATGGGAAACGCTGCGCGATTCGCGCAATCTCGCGCGGGTGTTCGCGGGGGTGCTAACCGACGTGCAAGTGGAAGGCGACCTGCGCACCGTGACGTTTGCTAACGGCAGCGTGATAGAAGAACGCATCGTGGCCGTGGATGACGCGCGCATGCGCGTGGCCTATGCAGTGCGAGGGCCGAACTTCGAGCAGCACGCCGCTTCGATGCAAATCGTGGCCGAATCGGCCGGACACTGCCGCCTCGTGTGGATCAGCGATTTCCTGCCGGACGACCGGCGCGCCATGGTCGAACCGCTGATGGACGCGGGCTGCGCCGCAGCCGCGCGGAATTTGGCGCGATAAAGGCAGCGCCCAAATAAAAACGCGAGCGCCAATGCGCTCGCGTTTCGGTGTGTTTGGCGTCAGTGCTGGGCGCTCGTGCTCGTGGTAGCCGAGGCGTCTTCGTCAGAGGCTTCGAAGCCCCAGTCGCCGTAATCGAGCCAGTCTTCGCCAAGCAATTCGATGGGGTGCTGGGTGCGCGACGAACCGTTTCCGCAACTAAGCGAACTAGCGGGGCAATAGCGGTCGCAACCCCAGCAGATGCGTTCAGGATGCTTCGGATGCAGCGGAATTTTCTTGGCCATGGTGGTGCGTGATACGCAAATTTATCGGCAACGGAATTAATTCTAGGACGCGCGTCCGTACGATCCAGAGACGCATTGCCGCATTCCCTCCCCATGCCGACCCGATCTGCAAAACATCTGAGTCACCGTGTGCAAATAAAATCCCGCTTCGCCGCCCAATTCGCTGGTGTGGCGGCGGATTGGCGGTTAGTTGCACTTTAAAGGCGCACACTACAAACCCATCCCCATCAATTCGACAACTCATCCAGCGAAACGCCATTGGTGCGCGGGCCGAAAGCGCCAATCGAAACCATCACCACGACCATGCAAATCGTGATGCCGGCAAACACGCCATGCACGCCGAAGTCGCGCAGCAGCGCGGCAACAATGAAGCCCGACATCATCGCGCCCACCCGGCTCGCCGAATACACCACGCCGTTCGCGCGGCAGCGCACCCAGGTGGGGAAAAGCTCCGCCTGGTAAGCGTGATAGCAGACCGAGATCATCTGCCCGGCGAGGCTGACCATGATGCCGAGGGCGATCAGCGCAGCGGTGCTGCGCGCCTGCGCAAACCCCAGCCCGAAGACCACCACCGCCAGCGCCGATCCGACGATGAGCCATTTGCGCTCGATGCGGTCGGCCACCGGCATGGCGAGCAGCGGGCCGCACGGCAACGCGGTGGCGATCACGAACGCGTAGAGCAGGCTCTTCGTGACGGTCACGCCCTGCCCGATCAACAGCGTCGGCACCCAGTTCGCAAACCCGTAATAGCCGACGGCCTGACACAGATTGAACGCGATCAGCATGCAAAGCCGCGCACGGTACGGCGGCCGCCAGAGTTCGGCGAGCGACGCGCGCCGGTGCGCGGGCAGCGCGGGCATGGCAGCGGGCGCCGGCAACTCGCGCCCGCTCTCGCGCAATGCGGCATGCTCCAGTCCTGCGATGATCCGCTCGGCGTCCTCCGTGCGCCCGTGGGTGGCGAGCCAGCGCGGGCTCTCCGGCACCACGCGGCGCACGAACCACACCAGCACGGCGCCCAGTGCGCCTGCCAGCACGACCCAGCGCCAGCCGTCGATGCCGAACGGCGCGATAGGCACGAGCCACCACGAGAGCAAGGCCGAAGCCGGCGCGGCCGCGAACATGACCGCCTGGTTGAACGCCATGGCGCGCCCGCGCATCTGCTGCGGCACCATCTCCGTGACGTAGCTGTCGATCGTGACAATCTCTATGCCCACGCCGATTCCCGTTATGAAGCGCCACAGGATCAGCCCCTCGGACGAATGCTGCACCGCCATCACCACCGAGCCGAGCGAATACCACAGCAGCGAGAACGTGAATACGCTTCGTCGTCCAAATTTATCGGGCAGCCAACCGAAAAACAGCGTACCCACGAATAACCCGCCAAAGGTCGCGGCGACGAATGCGCCAATGCCGTTGAAGCCGAAGAAGCTCGCCGTGGTGGTGTGCAGCAGGCCGCTCTTCGCCAAACCCGGCGCGATGTAGCCCGTGAAAATGAGGTCGTAGACCTCGAAGAAGCCGCCCAGCGAGATGAGCAGGACGAGCTTCCAAAGCTGCCGCGTAACGGGCAGCCGGTCGAGGCGCGCCGATAATGCCTGTGCCGCCGTGTTTCCGGCAGCCAGCCCGCGAGCGGCCAGGTCCAGCGCCTCGCTGGACGCCTCGTCCGTGGTGAGGGTGCGTTGCATGTCTGTCTCCATGTCTGCCGTGCGTGCGACATCGCTCAGGCGATTGCCGCCGCAGGAACTTCGTTATGCATGCTTGCGCGAGCCGCTGCGGCCCGCGATATGTCGCGGCGAACCGGCGCCGCTATGGCTATGGCTTCGCTGCAATGCCGCCCAGCCGTGCGAGCACTTCCGCCGTGTGCTCGCCCACCTTCGCGAGCGGCTGGCGCACGCCCGGGCGGCGGCCATCCATCAGGAGCGGAAGGAGCACGACCTCGGTGGTCTCGCCGTCGTCGGTCTGCATTGGCGCGAGCCCGCCGCTTTCCCGCAGATGCGGATCGTCGAATAGCTGGTCGGGGCGCACGATCGGCGCATAGGGAATGCCTGCCGCTTCGAGACGCGGCGTCAATTCGTTCGCGCGCACGCTCTTGAGCATTTCGCCGAGCCGCGCGAGCAATTCGGGCCGCACGGCCACGCGCGAAGCATTGGTGGCGTACTGCGGTTCATCTGCAAGATTCGGACAACCAATGACCTCGCACAGCGTCACGAACTGCTTGTCGCTCACCGCGCCGATAAAAAGCTGCTCGCCCTCGGCAAGCGTGAACACGTCGTAGACGCTCCACGCCGAGACGCGCGAAGGCATGGGCGGCGGCGCTTCATGCGTCATCGCGTACTGCTGCATGTGCTGGGCGCTCAGAAACACGCAATTTTCGAAGAGCGCGCTTTGCACTTCCTGGCCGCGCCCGGTGGCGTCTCGCTCGCGCAGCGCCGCCAGCACGCCTATCGCACCGAACATCCCGCCCATGATGTCGTTCACCGAGGTGCCCGCGCGCAGCGGCCTGCCCGCCGGCCCCGTCATATACGACAGCCCGCCCATCATCTGCACGACTTCGTCGAGCGCGAGGCGGTTCTCGTAGGGACCTGGAAGAAAGCCCTTGTGCGATACGTAGATGAGGCGCTCAAAGCGCTGCGAAAGCGTGGCATAGTCGAGCCCGAGCTTGTTCATCAGGCCGGGCCGGAAGTTCTCGAGCATCACGTCGCTCTGCCCGATCAACTCGATCGCGGCGGCGCGGCCCTCCTCCGTGTTGATGTCGAGCACGACGCTTTTTTTATTGCGGTTGAACGAGCGGAAAAAGCCGATGCCGAGCCCCGGCAGATTGCGCGTCTTGTCGCCGCCGGGCGGCTCGATCTTGATGACCTCCGCGCCGAGATCGGCGAGGATCATGCCGCACGTCGGCCCCATGACCATGTGCGTGAATTCGACGACGCGCACGCCGTCGAGCGGAAGCCGTTTTACTGTGTTCACAGTTACCTCAGGATGACGAATTAGTTTGCGCAGGCAGCGCTAAAAGTCTTCGGCAAGCCCGCTCGCCAAAGGGCGCCATGCAGCGTCTCGTGTTCGAGCCACTGCGCCACTTGTGCGCGCAAGGCGAGCAGCGCGTCGATATCGATACCGGTCTGGACGCCCATCGCGGCCAGCATGAACGCGAGATCCTCGCTCGCCGCATTGCCGCTCGCGCCCGGTGCGTGCGGGCAGCCGCCAATACCGGCCAGCGAGGCGTCGAAGCGCGTAACGCCCGCTTCCAGTGCGGCAACTACGTTGGCGAGCGCGAGGCCGCGCGTATCGTGAAAGTGCGCGCACCAGAGCCGCTCGCCCGCGATGGCGCGTGCGGCTCCGAACAACTCGCGCACGGCGGCGGGATTCGCGTAGCCCACCGTATCGGCGAGGCTCACGCGGTCGGCACCCGCATCGAGCAGCGCCTGCATGTAGCGCAACACGTCCCGCGCTTGCACCTGCCCCTGCAACGTACAGCCGAACGCCGTGCCGATGCCGCCTTCGATCAGCGTCTTCGCACCGGCCGCGTCGCGCGCGGCGCGCATGCGCGCGACTTCGGCCACCACTTCGTCGGGTGTCTTGCGCAGATTCGCGAGGCTGTGCGCCTCGCTCGCGGAGAGCGGCACGAGCATGAGATCGGCTCCCGCCTCGATGGCGCGTGCGGCGCCCTTGAGATTGGGCACCAGCACCGAAACGAACAGGCCCGGCAGCCGCCGCGCGAAGTCGACGAGTTCGGGCGTATCGGCCAGTTGCGGCAGCAAGCGCGCGGGCACGAACGAGCCCACCTCGATCTCGCGCACGCCGGCCTCGTGCGCCGCGCGCAGCCACTCCCATTTGCGCTCGGTGGGCAACACGCTCTGGATGCTTTGCAGGCCGTCGCGCAAGCCGACTTCACGAATAACGGCGCGCTCGGGGAATGAGGGCATGAAGTGTCTCCATCAGCATTTGGGGGCGTTTCCCGGCTCATTTCCAGCTATGTGGAGAACCGGTGCTGTGCTAACTTTAGTCATTCCCTGAGATACATAAAGCGGTATTTTGGAACCGCAGACATTCCGAACTGGAAACGTCGTGGAGAGAGACGGAGCAGCGTATGCACGACATCGATATCAAGACCTTGCGGTTGCTGGTTGCCGTATGCGAGCACGGCAACATGGGCCGCGCGGCGCGCGACGAGCACATCGAGCCTTCTGCGATCAGCAAACGCATCGCGCAACTGGAAGCAAGCCTCGGGGTGCCGCTTCTCACGCGCTCGCGGCGCGGCGTGCAGCCCACGCCTGCGGGCGTCGCGCTCCTCGAGCACGCGCGCAGCGTGATCTTCACGCTCGAACGCGCGCTCGGCGACATCGCGGCGTTCGGCAGCGGCCTGCGCGGCAGCGTGAGCGTGTGCGCGTCCGCCTCGGCGATTGCCGAGGCACTGCTCGATGACCTCGCCTCGTTCATGCGCATGCCGGCGCACCAGAACATTCGCGTAAACGTGGATGAGCGCACCTCCAGCGAACTGGTGCAGCGTGTGCGCGACGGCGTGGCGGCAGTGGGTGTCTGCTGGGACAACGTGGAACTGGCCGGCCTCGCGTCGCGGCCGTGGCGCGAAGACCGGCTCGCGCTCGCGGTGCATCCCGACCATGCGCTCGCGCGCCGCAAGTCCGTTGCGTTCGCCGATACGCTCGACTTCGAGCACGTGGGCCTGCCGCCCTCCACGGCGGTGCACACGCTGTTGCAGCGCTCGGCGGCGCGCAGCGGGCGCACCATCGACTATCGCGCGACGGTGTCGAATTTCGACGCGGCGTTCCGGGTGGTGGCGGCGAATCTGGGCATTAGCGTCGTACCGCAAGAAGTCGGCCAGACCTACACGCGCATCATGAACGTGCGCATGATCGCGCTCTCCGACGCCTGGGCGCGCCGGCGCTTTATCGTCTGCTTTCGCGAGTTCGATGCGTTGCAGCCCGCCGCGCAGCGCATGGTCGAACATCTCGTGATGCGGGCGGAATCCGCTCAGAAGGCGCCGGAGTGAAAAGCGCGGGCTTCGTGAATGCCGCGCGTCGTTTACACTTGCGCCATTAACGGCCCCACGATGATCTTTCAATGAGGCATCTTCCGCCCCTGAACGCGCTGCAAATCTTCGAAACGGTCGCCCGCTACGGCAGCTTCACGCGCGCGGCGGAACACCTGTGCGTCACCCAAGGCGCGGTGAGCCGGCAGATTCTCGCGCTAGAAGAATATTACCGGCTGCCGCTTTTCCGCCGCTCTCCCAAGGGGCTCGTGCTCACGCCCGAGGGCGAACAGCTGCTGCCCGCCGTGCGCGATGGCTTTGCGCGCATCGAAGAAGCCTCGATGCGGCTCACGCGCCAGCGCACCGAACTGGCGTTGAAAGTGCCCACCTGCGTGATGCGCTGGATGCTGCCGCGCATTATGCGTTTTCAGGCCGAGCATCCCGATCTTCAGGTGCAGATCACGACGACCTGGCAACACGAAGCAGACTTTCAGGCCGAGCCGTTCGACGCTGCCATCATCTACGCGCAGGCACCCGGCGCGGGCGTTCACGCCGTTGCGCTCTTCGACGAATACCTCACGCCCGTGTGCGCGCCGGAACTGCTGGAGAAGCACCCCATCGCGCATGCCGACGACCTCGCCCATCAAACCCTGCTGCACCCGACGCGCGACCACCGCGACTGGAAGCTATGGCTCGCGCACGCAGGTGCGCAGCACGTGAATGCTCACGTGGGGCCCACATTCGAGTCGCTCGACCTCGCCAGCAGCGCCGCAATGCAAGGGTTCGGCGTGGCCATTGGCGACCGCACGCTCGCGAGCGAGGACCTCGCTGCAAACAGGCTCGTGATGCCTTTCGAGCTGACCGTGGCGACAGGCTGGCGCTACTACTTCGTCTATCCCGAGTGCGTTGCCCGGCAACAGAAGGTGCAGCGCTTCAGCGAGTGGATCGCGCACGATCGGGAACGCCCCGGCGCAGGTTGATCCGCGCTCGTAACGAGAGAGCCTGATCTACGCGGCTCTCTCGCCAAGGCGCGCGGCATTACTGCCCCTTCTGCTGCTGCAAGTACTGGCGCACGTCGCTCATGGAAATGCGGCCCGTATGCGCCGAATCGATCTGATCGAAGTGCTGCGCGATATAGCCGAGACCGTTGCTTTGCGCCTGCTCCTTCGTGATCGAAGCGCCGTTGCTCAACACCGAATTCGCGCCAAGCCGCGCTTCAACGCGCTTTTGCGCCTCGTTCTGCAACTGCGTTCCGGTGGATGGCGTGACGGGCATCGGGCGGTTCGCGGGGAAAAACGGACCGTCCACGCCATGCCCGCCCTGCGGGAGCTTGACGGGTGCCACTGCCTGGGTGGTCCCGTCGGTTGCCGCCTGCGTCGTTGCCCCGGTAGTGGTCTGGGCAGCCGCCTGCGTGCTTCCCGCCACGACAGCGAGGACGACTAGCGGCGCGAGGCGCCGCAGTTTATCGAATTCAGACATGATCGCTCGCATTCATTAGGTGTACATGATGTCAATGCCGGTTACCGCGTGGCTGCGGCCTGGGCAGTGACCGTCGTGGGCGTGCCCGCGGGGCTCTCGTCGGACCACGGCGCCGGCAGCGTCCAAAGCGAAAGCGCCTGCGCAATCGGCTGCCCGGCGTAGTAGTTCACGAGATCGGCCTTCATCTTCGGGCGTGCCACGTCGTCCAGATAAATCATGTGCCCGCCCTGGAAGAAGTTGACCTGCAGGTCCGGCGTCAGGCCCTTCACCGTTTGCAACCGCGCAAGCTGCTTCTCCGTGTTGAAGAACGGCGTGGCAAGATCGTGATACCCGTTCTCGGCCAGCACCTTCAACTGCGGATTCAACTGGATGGCCGCCAGCAAATCCGGCAGCGTGTCCGGCAACGGCTGACCATCGTGCGAGAAGTCCCAGACGTTGATGATGTTGTCGTTCAGCGGCATATAGGTCGCGTTCGGCGCCCGGTAGCCGAGGTAGCCCGGCAATTGTGTCGAGAGCGCCGTCGTGAACGGCAGCGAGATCAGAATGTCCGAGGGGTCGCCATCGTTCTGCAGGCGCGGATCCGAATTGGGCAGCGATACGCGTCCGTCGTAGCGGCCGATGGTCGTGCCCGGCAGCAACTCGACATTGAAGGGGTTCGCATTGAAGTAGCCCTGCAGTGCCTGCAAAGTCAGGCCCGATGGCCAGCGCCACGAGTCGAGCGTGCGCGCGGGCGGGAACACGGGCGTGCCGAGCGCATCGGGAATGCCAAGCTGGCTCAGCACCCACGATTGCGCGTATTTCCCGAAGTGGTTGTACTGCCCTGTCGCGAATACTTCCGACTGGTACGCAAACAGCCCCTGATCGATCAGCGGCGGCGAGGCCTGATTGAAGTACGCGGCCACCTCGGCATAGCCGGGGTAATAGCCTGCGAGCGTATCGGTGTCGAGCATGAGGCCTTCCGTTGAAGCCGTGATGGCGGTGGCCTCGATCGCATCGGCGAAGTAATTGAGGATCGAAGACTGGAGCACGATGCCCGTGAGCTTCACGCCTGCCGTTTCGAGCGCGAGTGCCAGCATGTCCGTGCGCGGCGTGCCGTACGATTCGCCATAAAGATAAATGGGCGAGCCGCTACGGTTGTTCGCCGCGAGATAGCGCATGATGAAATCGCGCATCACGTTGACGTCGGCATCGCTGCCCCAGAAGTCCTGGTTCTTGTACGGCTGGATCGCCTCCGAAAGCCCCGTTCCCGGGGGATCGATAAAGACCATGTCGGTGGTGTCGATCAGGCTATCCGCGTTGTCCACGAGCGGGAAATTCGGCCAGTTCGTCATCAGCGGATCGGGCGTAGCAACGCGCGTGGGCGCGAACGAGCCCAGGCGCAGCCAGATCGACGACGAACCAGGCCCGCCGTTGTAGATGAACGTGACGGGCCTGGGCGCGCCATTCGCGGCCGGCGCGGTATAGGCGACGTACGACATTGTCGCTTCGGGCGTGCCGTCTGGATTCGAAGCCGTTAAATGGCCCGTTGTCGTCGTATAGTTGATCGGCGTTTTGCCCGCCGTCCACTGGTAATGCATGATGGCCGCTTTCTCCGCGACTTTCTTTAGTGGCAGGGCATCGGCGGCATTGGGCGAATACGCAATCGGGTCGACATAGCGCTGATTGCCGTTTTGCGCCTGCGTGCTGCTATTTGGCGTCTGCTGATTCGCTGCCACCTGGTTCATTGCGCTCGCGCCGGAAACGCCGGTGCTGCTGTCGCCGCCACCGCATCCCGAGAGCATCAGCACACCGGCGACCAACGCGCCGGGCGCGCCCAGCCGCACCAAACTACGCCGGCGGGCATGGTTCAAGCTACTTTCTGGGTTCATTTTTGTGCCTGTGAATGGTGAAGTGCCGCTACACAAAGGCCACTTTCGCCGCAAAGACGCACGGGGAAACGGACCGCACATGCCGGGATCGTTGATACTCGGAATCTGACAATCAGCTTTCTTTATTCCGCCCTTATTAATTCGTCTCCTTGAAACGGTATTTGTTCCGGATGACTAACTAAATAATGCTTAAAAATTCCGGAAATTTATACCGCATGCCTCAAATGCCTGACTGTGAAATATTTAGTAATTAATCTTGGCAGAGGAAAAATAGGAGGTGTTGCAGCACGTTGTCAAGGCGGAGTTTCAAGCCTATGCGCCGTGGATCGGCAGTTGAAATAATTCCCGAAAATCGGCGGATAAATTTCCGGCATTCAGTTATAAATACCGGCCGATATGCGCTTGCATTTGGAGATTGTCGCGGCAGATTCGACGCGCGCGCCGCTTGATGCAGCGGCGCGCGGCATTTCCTGCGTGTTCAGTGGCTGATATCTTCGAGCGAGAGGCCACGCGTATTCGGCCCGAGCAGAATCATCACGATACCCACGAACATCGCTACGCCGATAAAGATCGCCACACCCGGCACACCATAGTGATGCAGCAAGATGCCGATAGCGAGTCCCGCGAACGCCGCCGCAATCCGGCTCCACGAATACACGAAGCCCACCGCGCGAGCGCGCACGCGCGTGGGATAGAGTTCGGCCTGATAGCCGTGGTAGGCATAGGACATCACGTTCGACGCAAGCGTGAAGAGCACCCCCAGCACGATCAGCACCGAAGGCTGCGAGGCCTGCGAAAACAGCGCAATCACGACCGCCATGACGAAGAGGCCGCCGACGATCTGCGTCTTGCGCTCGATCTTGTCGGCAAACCACACGCCAATCAAAGGTCCGAACGGGTTGGCGATGGCGATCACGAACGCATAGGCCAGGCTTTGCGTCACGTGAATGCCACGGTCGATCAGCAGCGTGGGGACCCACGCCGCGAATCCATAAAAGCCGATCACCTGCGCCATGTTGAAGATCGAAAGAATCACGGTGCGGCGCAAATAAGGCGGGCGCAGCACTTCGCCCAGCGAGCCACGGCCGCCCTTTTCGACCTGAATGGCGCCGGGCGGCGGCAGCTCGATCGACTTCTCGGCGGCCACGCGGCGCTCGATGTCGGCAACGATGCGCTCCGCTTCATCCACGCGCCCGTGGCGTGCGAGCCAGCGCGGACTTTCGGGAATGCTGCGACGCAGGAACCACACCACCACCGCGCCCACCGAGCCAATGAGAATCACGACGCGCCAGTAGTCGAGCCCGAGCGGCTGGGTGTCCTTGAGAATGTATGCGAGAAACGCCACCACCGGCACCACGCTGAAGGTGATGAACTGATTGACCGCGTAGGCCCGCCCGCGCTCTGCGCTCGGGATCAGTTCGGAGATGTACGTGTCGATCGTGACCAGTTCGATGCCGATGCCGATGCCGGCGATGAAGCGCCAGATATTGAGCCCGAGGCCGGTGGTCTGAAACGCCATGATGGCCGTGCACCCGATGTACCAGATCAGCGACCAAGTAAAGATAATGCGGCGCCCGAACCGGTCGGCGACCTGGCCGAACACGAGCGCGCCCACCCACAGCCCTGCGAACGTCGAGAACACGAAGGTGCCGAAGCCAGCGACCTTGAGCGGCCCGAGCGCGGAAAAGAAGCCGAGCGACTCTGGCGTGAAGAGGCCTGAATGCACCATGCCCGGCGCGACATAACCGGTGAAAAACAAGTCATAAAACTCGAACACCCCGCCGAGCGAAAGCAGGATCACCATCGACCAGACCGTGCGCGACGGCGGCAGCCGGTCGAATCGGGCGGCGATTTCCGCGGATTTTTCTATCGACATCGGAATACCTCAAGCAATTTTTGTAAGCACGAGGAAAGCGAAAAGCCGGTGACTTGCGTGCACAGCACATGCACGCAGTCTCCCCGGCGCAGATCCTTGCGTCGTCATCATTCTCGTGCCGCGGCGCGCGCTCGCGTAAATACGCGGCACAGCATGCAGCTTATTGGCACCGGAGCATCGAGGCACCTGGTTGAAACCCAAGTTTGAACAGGCGTTTTTTTAGTTTTTTCTAATTCACGCCTCGCCAACCAGTTCGCGCGACAGGCCAGATGCATCGAATTCCCTGACCCTGGCAGCGCCCGCAGCGCACCCGCGCTTTTCGAGCCGCTCGGCCAGCAGCCAGCAAAAAGCATCGAGTTCCTCGCTGCCTTGCGCCGCGACGAACTCTTGCATAACCTCATGCACAGCGGCCTCCAGCGTTTCGGCAGAAAGCATGCTGGCGATATGCGACGCCCCGCGCGCGAGTTCGAGCAACCAGACCGACTCGTAGTGATACCCGCCACCGTGCCGTGGCTTCTTCGGATACTTTTTCATTTTTCCCCCGTCCTGCGCCGATCTCGCTGATCTCGCGGATGCCGGCAACTTTGCAGGTGGCAGCGCGCGGGCGCAACGAATGCGAGAGGCCGATGGCAAAACCTGTCCATACGTCTCAAATACTTGTTGCGGTGTCTCACGCGAAGCCTGCGCGATCCGCGCCAAGGGTTCAACGCAGCAAGGTCATCCAGTAGCGCCAGTCGTCCACCGAAGCGCCTTGCGCATGCATAGCGCTGCCACCGCCGCCACTGAGCGCCAGCATGCGCACCGCGCGTGGAGACAGCCCGATCGAGCGGCGAAACGCACGGGCAAAATTCGCGGCGTTCGAGAAGCCATGCTCCGCAGCAATATCGGCAATCGACACGCCGCTGCGCGCCGGATCGACGAGCAACTCGCGGCAGCGCCGCAAGCGCCGCTCGCGCACGTACGTCGCAAAACCGCCCTCCTTTTCGAACAGCCGATACAGCGTCGCGCGCGACATGCCGAATGCGAACGCCACCTGCTCCGCGCTCAATTGCCGATCGTTCAGGTGCTGCTCCAGATAGCGGCAGATCGAGACGAATACGCTTTGCTGAACGGCCGGCATATGTTCCGGATTCACGCTCGCATTGATTGCGCACGCCGCGAGTTGCAAGGTCGCGGGCAGAACGGCATGGGCATCCGCTTGCGTCATCTGCGGCGCCTGGCGATAGAGTTCGCCCAGATGCTCGCGCAGCAGCGCGACCATGGGCTGCGTGCCGCGCAACACTTGCATGCCATGCTGGTCGGGCGCATCGAGCAACGGAGCGAGCAGGCGGCGCGGCACCGCCAGATTCAAGAATTCGCTGCGCGTGGTCTCGGTCGCGAGCGGCTGGGCCGCATCGACGATGAACATGTCGCCGGGCCGCGTGCATGACTCCGACCCGCCGTCGCGCACACGGCAGCTACCGCCCAGATAAAACTGCAGCACGTACTGGTCGTGGCCGTCGCGCCCGATCTTCGCTTTCGAGCGGTCGTAACGCTGCGCACCGGTGCTGATCGATCCCAGCACCACGTCCGAAAACAGATACGCGTTCACGCTGGTCTGGAAACCGGTGTCGCGCGCCTCGGTGGCCTGCGTGTCGAACACCACATTGATCGCCTCGCGCCACGCAGCGAATTGCTGCGAGCGCTGCAAACCACTGGTATCGAATTGCGAATGAAGCAGCGCGTTTGGCGCGTGGTTCATGAATCACCTCGGGAATCGCCTCGATTGGAAAAGCGACTTCTGAATTGACCGGGACTGCCCGTCGGGGACTGCCCGTCCGGGACTACCCGTCCGGGACTGCCCGTCTGGGACTGCCCGTCGGGCACGATTTCTTCCACTCGACAACCGGGATATCGGTCACATAAAGCCGGTACTTTAGATTTCACGCATGCCCTGGATGACCTCGGCGGGGGCGCAATTCTTCTATAAGACTGGCCGGCTGACCCACTATTTTTGTAAGGGTATTCACCAGATTGACATACCAAACTTAAGTTAACACGAAAATTCACGAGCCGTATCCAGGTGCCCCACCATACCCGCCAAAGCCTTACTCAGCGGGCCTCTGGCGCGACACCGCTTTCGACGCGGGACCGCGCGCGAGGACCAGACGAGCCGGTTTTTGAGCCAAATTATGTGGCGCAACGCATTTCCATAATATGAAATTGATGGATAGTAAGTCCCCAAGTCGTCCCGAATTGAGGCAAAATTCACGTGTTTCGCCGACTGCGCGCAGCCGGTGGTCTTATCACCCCGTTTTTGGACCCCGCCAAGAAAGCCGATGAGTACCCAGCAACCCACCATCATCTACACCCTGACCGACGAAGCCCCGCTGCTTGCCACCAGCGCGTTTTTGCCGATCATCCGTACCTTCGCTGCGCCGGCCGGCGTCAATGTCGAGACTAGCGACATTTCCGTTGCGGGCCGCATCCTCGGGGAATTCCCCGAATTCCTGACCGAAGAGCAACGCGCTCCGGACAATCTGGCCGAACTGGGCCGCCTCACCCAGCTCCCGGACACGAACATCATCAAGCTGCCCAACATCAGCGCGTCGGTTCCCCAGCTCGTTGCCGCGATCAAGGAACTGCAGGGCAAGGGCTTCAAGGTCCCCGACTATCCGGAAGACCCCAAGACCGACGAAGAGAAAGCGATTCAGAAGCGCTACTCGAAGTGCCTCGGCTCGGCGGTGAACCCGGTTCTGCGCGAAGGCAATTCGGACCGCCGCGCGCCGCTGGCCGTGAAGAACTACGCGAAGAAGCACCCGCACAGCATGGGCGAGTGGAGCATGGCTTCGCGCACGCACGTTGCGCACATGAAGCACGGCGACTTCTACCACGGCGAAAAGTCGATCACGAACGATAAGGCGCGCGAAGTGCGCATGGAACTCGTGACGAAGAGCGGCGAAACCATCGTCCTCAAGCCGAAGGTTGCGCTGCAGGCCGGCGAAATCGTCGACAGCATGTTCATGAGCAAGAAGGCGCTGCTCGCGTTCTACGAAGAGCAGATGGAAGACGCGCGCAAGACCGGCGTCATGCTCTCGCTGCACGTGAAGGCCACCATGATGAAGGTCTCGCACCCCATCGTGTTCGGCCACGCCGTGAAGGTGTTCTACAAGGACGCATTCGAGAAGCACGCGAAGCTCTTCGAAGAGCTCGGCATCAACGTGAATAACGGCATGGTCGATCTCTACACGAAGATCGAAGCACTGCCGGAGTCCAAGCGCGAAGAGGTGATTCGCGACCTGCACGCTTGCCACGAGCATCGTCCGTCGCTCGCGATGGTCGACTCTGCCAAGGGCATCTCGAACCTGCACGCGCCGAACGACGTGATCGTCGACGCCTCGATGCCCGCGATGATCCGCGCCGGCGGCAAGATGTGGGGCGCCGACGGCCGTCCCGCCGACACGAAGTGCCTGATTCCGGAAAGCACGTTCGCGCGCATCTACCAGGAAATCATCAACTTCTGCAAGACCAACGGCGCATTCGATCCGCGCACGATGGGCACGGTGCCCAACGTCGGCCTGATGGCGCAGAAGGCTGAAGAGTACGGCTCGCACGACAAGACCTACGAGATCCCGCAAGACGGCACGGCGCGCATCGTCGACAACGCCACGGGCGAAGTGCTGGACGCACTCACGCAGCAAGTCGAGCAAGGCGACATCTGGCGCATGTGCCTCGTGAAGGACGCGCCGATCCGCGACTGGGTCAAGCTCGCCGTCACGCGCGCGCGCAACTCGGGCATGCCGGCCGTGTTCTGGCTCGACCCGTATCGTCCGCACGAAAACGAGCTGATCAAGAAGGTCGAGACGTACCTGAAGGATTACGACACGAACGGCCTCGACATCCAGATCATGTCGCAGGTTCGCGCCATGCGTTACACGCTCGAGCGCGTGATCCGCGGCCTGGACACGATCTCGGTCACGGGCAACATCCTGCGCGACTACCTGACCGACCTGTTCCCGATCATGGAACTTGGCACGAGCGCGAAGATGCTCTCGATCGTTCCGCTGATGGCCGGCGGCGGCATGTACGAAACGGGCGCAGGCGGTTCGGCGCCGAAGCACGTGCAGCAGCTGGTGCAGGAAGACCACCTGCGCTGGGACTCGCTCGGCGAATTCCTCGCGCTGGCTGTGTCGCTCGAAGACCTCGGCATCAAGACGAACAATGCCAAGGCCAAGCTGCTCGCGAAGACGCTCGACGCTGCTACCGGCAAGCTGCTCGACAACAACAAGGGCCCGTCGCCGAAGACCGGCGAACTCGACAATCGCGGCAGCCAGTTCTACCTCGCGATGTTCTGGGCGCAAGAGCTGGCCGCGCAGAAGGAAGACGCGGAACTCGCGGCGCACTTCGCTCCGCTCGCGAAGGCGCTGGCCGAAAACGAGCAGACCATCGTGAGCGAACTTGCCGCGGTGCAGGGCAAGCCGGTCGACATCGGCGGCTACTACAAGCCCGATTTCGCGAAGCTCGCTGAAGTCATGCGCCCGAGCAAGACGTTCAACGCCGCAATCGAAGCCGTGGCGAAGTAAGCCACCGTTCGAAGCGGGAGGCCCTGCCGGGGCCTCGCCCGAAACGAGGCGCCTGTGCCTCGCTCATGAAAATCGCCCTTGCAGCGCGTGTCGCTGCGAGGGCGATTTTGTTTTGGGCGGCCGTGATGCGCCGGGACGTCGATCTGGTTTCCTCCAAGACCAAAAATCGACGTTTTTCGGAAAAGTGCTTGCCATCGCACCACCACTGCAATACATTGGTCTTTCCAAAACCAATATTGCGAGACCTATCATGCGTCATCTCATCATGGCCATGGCCGCCGCGTCGGCTTTCAGCGCCGCTGCCGTGCAGGCCCAGCAAGTCGTCGTCATCGGCCATTCCGCGCCCCTGACCGGCCCGCAGGCGGCAAACGGCAAGGACAATGAGAACGGCGCGCGTCTCGCAATCGACGAGTTGAACCAGCAGCACGTCACCGTCGCCGGCAAGGCCGTCACGTTCAAACTGGATTCGCAGGACGACCAGGCCGACCCGAAGGTGGGCGTGCAAGTCGCCCAGAATCTCGTCGATCGCGGCGTGGTTGCCGTCATCGGCCCGTACAACTCCGGCGTCGCAATTCCGGCCTCGCGCGTCTACAGCAACGCGAATATTCCGATCCTGCCGGTTGCATCCAATCCGGCGCTCACCCAGCAGGGCTTCAAGAACATCTTCCGCATTGGCGCGAGCGACGAGCAACTGGGCGGAACCATGGCCGAGTTCGCGGTCAAGACGCTTCACGCGAAGACGGCGGCCATCATCGACGATCGAACCGCGTACGGCCAGGGCGTGGCCCAGCAGTTCGAGCAGGTGGCGAAAACCAACGGCCTGAAAATCGTCGACCACCAGTTCACGAATTCGCAGGCCACCGATTTCCTCGGCATTCTCACGGCGATCAAGGCCAGGAATCCCGATGTGATCTTCTTCGGCGGCTACGCGGCCCAAGGCGCGCCGATGGCCAAGCAGATGCGCCAGCGCGGCCTGAATGCGAAGCTGCTCGGCGGCGACGGCATCTGCTCCGCCGACATGGGCAAGGTCGCGGGCGACGCAGCGTCCATCGTGTATTGCGCGCAAGGCGGCGTGGCGCTCGACAAGACGCCGGAAGGGCGCGCCTTCCTGAAGAAGTACCACGACACCTTTCATACGGATACCCAGGTTTATGCGGTCAACTACTACGACGGCATGAAGATGCTCGCTGACGCCATGGTCAAGGCCGGCACGACCACCGACAAGGCGAAGCTCATCGCGCAGTTGTCCAAGGAACAATACAAGGGCGTTGCGGGCACCTATTCGTTCGATGCGAAAGGCGACCTGCTGGGCGCGCCCACCGCCGTTTATGTCATTCGCAACGGGCTACCCGTGCCGTATGAAAAGTAAGCCACTATTCGCCTGAATTCCCGATTCTCATGAAACCGACACGCACCATTTCCACCGTCGAAGTCCACACCGGCGGCGAGGCATTCCGCATCGTCACGAGCGGTCTGCCGCGCCTGCCTGGCGACACCATCGTCCAGCGCCGCGCATGGCTCAAGGAAAATGCCGACGACATTCGCCGCGCGTTGATGTTCGAGCCGCGCGGCCACGCCGACATGTACGGCGGCTATCTAACCGAGCCGGTTTCGCCAAACGCCGACTTCGGTGTGATCTTTTTGCATAACGAAGGATATAGCGACCACTGCGGCCACGGCGTCATTGCGCTCTCGACGGCGGCGGTCGAACTGGGCTGGGTGCAGCGCACGATGCCCGAAACGCGCGTGGGCATCGACGCGCCTTGCGGCTTCATCGAGGCTTTCGTCAAATGGGATGGCGAGCACGCCGGCAGCGTGCGTTTCGTGAACGTGCCGTCATTCCTGTGGAAGCGCGACGTCACCGTGGAAACGCCGAGTTTCGGCAAGGTCACGGGCGATATCGCCTACGGCGGCGCGTTTTACTTCTACGTCGATGGTGCGCCTTTCGATCTGCCGGTACGCGAAGCGGCGGTCGAGAAGCTCATTCGCTTTGGCGCCGAGGTCAAGGAAGCCGCCAACAAGGCCTTCCCGGTGCAGCATCCGGAGATTCCGGAAATCAATCACATCTACGGGACCATCATCGCCAACGAGCCGCGCCATGCCGGATCGACCCAGGCCAATTGCTGCGTGTTCGCCGACCGCGAAGTAGACCGCTCGCCCACGGGCTCGGGAACCGGCGGACGCGTCGCGCAGCTTTATCAGCGCGGCGAACTCAAGGCCGGCGAGACGCTCGTGAACGAATCCATCGTCGGGACGGTGTTCAAAGGCCGGGTTCTGCGCGAGACGTCGGTTCAAGGCATTCCCGCCGTGATTCCCGAAGTCGAGGGCGAAGCGTATATCTGCGGCTTCGCGCAGTGGATCATCGATGAGCGCGACCCGCTGACCTACGGCTTTCTCGTGCGTTGATCGCGCTGCACGATGACACCGGATCACACCGGCGCGATATCGCGCTGGACGCGGTGGATGTGCTGCTCCACGTAGAAAGCGGCGGCGTCCGCGTCGCCGGTCACGATGGCTTCGTAAATGAGCCGGTGCTCCGCAACGTAAAGGCGGATGCGGGCAGGATCGTAGATGCCGTCGTCCTTGAGGCGTTTCCACAAGGACTGGTCCATCGTGTCGGCAATCTCCTGGGCCAGCTTCACCAGCAGCGCGTCGCCCGTCATCACCGCAAGCTGGCGATGAAACAGGCGGTCGCTGTTGTTCCAGAGCGCGCGTTCTTCGGGATCCGAAACGTCGGTCAGCGTTTCCATCTGGGCGAGATAGTGCTCGGCAAGCGCGTCCCGCTTCTTGCGGGCCGCCGCCCGGCGCGCGATCGCGGGTTCGAGAATCAGCCGGACATCGAGCGTTGCCGACGGGCTGTAATCCGCCTCGACCGAACTTGCTTCGCCCGTGCCCGATAGCGCACTGCCGCGCGCTAGCACTTCGGGTGCATTTGCCGAGACATAGGTGCCGGAGTTTCTGCGCGTGACGACGAGGCCTTCGTTCTGGAGCGCACCGATCGCCTCGCGCACGGCGGGACGTCCGACGCCGAACAAAGCAGCCAGTTCGCGCTCCGAAGGCAGGCGCGACTCGGGAAGATATCTGCCAGCCCGGATTTCCGCGCGGATCTTTTCGGAGACCTGCTCGTAAATCTGTAGAGGGCGGAAGTTCGCGGGAGAATCGATGCGTGCGGAGGCCATGGTGGATCTTTCGATGCGTTGGTTTTCAATATACCACTTCCGCGCTAAACACTCGATTCATGGATTGATAACCGTCCAAATCTGGTTTAAATTGAATCCACTTGAATCCCATTCAGCGACTTCTCCAAAACCATGACCACTTCGCCCGTCAAAACCTTCGACGCACAAGCCACGGCCGCGCTGCTCGACTATCCGGCGCTCGTGCAGATGCTGCGCGAGACCATCGTGGAATATGCAGCCGGGAAGATCGTGAGTCCTGAACGTCTGGTCATTCCATTGCAGGAAGGCGGCGTGATGCTCTCGATGCCTTCCAGCGCGAGCGATATTGCGATCCACAAGCTCGTTAATGTGTGCCCCGGAAACGGCAAGCGGCAGCTCCCCACCATTCACGGGCAAGTCATTGCGTGCGACGCGTTCACGGGCGAAATGCTGTTCGTGCTCGATGGTCCCACGGTCACCGGGCGCCGCACGGCCGCCGTTAGCGCGCTTGGCATCATGTGCCTGCATGCGGGCGCACCCGAGGAGATCCTGATCATCGGGACCGGCAAGCAGGCCGTCAATCATGTGGAAGCGTTTGCGGCGCTCTTCCCGCAGGCGCGGATGCTCGTCAAGGGATCGACGCCGGAACGCGCGCAGCGTTTTGCCGAATCATTGCGCGCGATGGCGCCCAATCTCGGCGCGCTCGATGGCGACGTTCCCGATTCGGTCGATGTCGTGGTGACGGTCACGACCAGTCAATCGCCCGTGTACACCGCGCCCGCGCGGGCCGGGCGGCTGGTGGTCGGCGTGGGCGCGTTCACGCCCGTTGCGGCGGAAGTCGGCAAAACGACCGTGGACGGCAGTTTCGTCGTTGTCGACGATCCTGCCGGTGCGAGGCACGAAGCGGGCGATCTGATTCAGGCCGGCTTCGACTGGACAAACGTAAACACGCTCGCCGATGCCATCGAGGGCAGCCTTGCGCCCGCGGCGCCGGTCTTTTTCAAAAGCGTGGGCTGCGCCGCGTGGGATCTGGCTGCTTGCCGGGTCGCGCGGGCGCGGATCGGCCACGTGGCGTAAGCCGTAGCGGCCCTCCCCGATTCGTGATGACGCGCCGTTTGCAGCGGCGTATCGTTACCCCATGCGGGAGGCACATCTCGCCGTCCGCATGAGCATGGATACGCTCGTCGGGGAGCGATATGACGATTCGGCAACGTTCAAGGGAACATGTTGTAATGCTGGCGCTCGGTGTCGTACTGGGCCTCGTGGCCGTGGCGGCAGGCGCGGGGCTGTGGCTCCACGCGATTCATCTGGGCGCCCACGCCGGTGCTGGCGATCAATCGGCCTCGGTGGCCGCGATCCTGTTCGGCGTGTTTCTCGCGGTCTGCGCCGGCCACGAAATCTGGCGACGCAAAACACACCATTAGAAGCACGCCGCGCCATGGACAACGCTGCGGCTCAGGCCGTCGCGAGCCCTTCCTCGGCAATCATCTCGAACAGCAGCGTCTCGAACGCCTGCGCGGCCACCGTGCGCGAGGCGCGGCAGCGCGCGAGCAGCGCCACGGTGCGCTGCGGCAGCGCGGGCGTCACGGGCACGCTCGCGAGACCCTTGTGCTCGCGCAGCACCGTCGAAGGCAGCAGGGTCGCGAGCGAGCCGTCCTTCACGAGCTTCAGCACAGTGCCAACCGCATTGGCCTGCACGAGAACCTGCGGACTCAACTGGTGAGCGTGGAAGTAGGCGTCGGCGAATTTGCGCACCACGAAATCGGGGCTCAGCAAGGCGAGGGGAATGTCATCGAGCTGCGCCGCCGTAACAGTGCTGCGCCGCCGCGCCAACGGATGTCCGCTCGCCACGAGCAGCGCAATATGCTCGGCAAACAATGGCTGCGCGTGGATATTCTCCGAGCGCACGTCGGTGAACCCGATGCCCAAATCGAGCGCATCGCGCTCGAGGCCGGCTTCGATCTCGTCGAGCGGCCGCTCGCTCACTTCCACGGCCATGGCCGGATGCATGGCGTGAAAGCGGCGCAGCGCGGGGCCGATCAGGTATTCGGCAAAGGTGGGGGCGTAGGCGAGCCGCAATAAGCCGCGCGTCAGTCCACGCACGTCCTGCAGCGCGCGCTTGCCCGCGTCGAGATGTTCGAGCGCCTTGCGGGCGTGTTCGATATAGACGCGCCCAAAATCCGTGAGGCTGATTGTGCGGCCGCTACGGTCGAAAAGCGCGCCGCCCAGTTCTGCCTCGAGCTGACGAATCTGCTGCGAAAGCGCCGGCTGGGAAACGTGCAGCACTTCCGCCGCGCGCGTGAAATTCTTCAACTCGGCCACGGTGAGCACGTAGCGGATCGGACGGAGCAACAAGGCGGCGGCCTCCATAAGGCGTACTTATAGCAACGATCGCAATATCGTCTTGGACTCGCTCGCGCGCGATGCGCAGAATGAAATCGATGCAAAGTTGCGCTTGAATGCCGGCATGGCGATACTGCTGGCCGGCGCGCCATCATTCTACCGTTTGGGGGACAGGATGTTCGAGGCCTTCGCAATGTCCATTGTTGCCGTCACGGCCGGCGCCAGCCTGACGTTTCTCTGCGCGCTCCTCATGCCCGATGCATTCGCGCAGAAGAGCGCCGCGAACGGCCCATTCGCGGGACTGGGCGAGACACCCGCGCAGCAGCGCGTCGCGCGCACTCGGCGCTCGCGCCGCGTGCGGCGCGACGGCCACGCGCTAATGTGAGTTCGCGGCGCAGCCCACGTGATCGCGGCATGCCGGCGTGCGCCAATTGCCGTTAGCGCTCAGTACACGTCGCGCACATAGCGGCGCTCGCGCGTCATCTGGCCAACATACTCGCCGGCCGCTTCGTCGCTCATCCCGCCATGATGTGCGACGATCGTTCTCAAGGCGGCATCCACGTCTTTGGCCATACGGCTTGCATCGCCGCACACGTAGAAATGCGCCCCCTCCTCCAGCCATGCCCATAGCTGCGCGCCCTGCTCACGCATGCGGTCCTGCACGTAGACCTTCTCCTTCTGGTCGCGCGAGAACGCAAGGTCGAGCCGGCTGAGCAAGCCATCGTCGCGCATGTGCTCCAGTTCTTCGCGATAGTAAAAGTCCGTGGACGCGTGCTGTTCGCCGAAGAAGAGCCAGTTGCGCCCCGTGTCGCCATGCGCGCGCCGCTCGTGCAGGAAGGCGCGAAATGGCGCGACGCCCGTGCCGGGGCCTACCATGATCATCGGCGTGTCGCCATGGCGCGGCGGGCGGAAATGCGTGCTCTTCTGCACGAACACGGGCACGCTCGCCGCCGTCGCACGATCGGCGAGAAACGTGGAGGCCACGCCCTTGCGCTCGCGCCGGCCATTGTTGTAGCGCACTGCCGAGACCGTCAAATGCACTTCCCCCGCGTGCGCCTTCGGGCTCGACGAGATCGAGTAGAGCCGTGGCTGCAAACGCTTGAGCATGCCGGTCAATTCCTTCGCGCAAAGATCGATGGGGAACTCGTGCAGCACATCGGCCAGTTGTTGTCCCCACAACCAGTTCTTGAGATCGCCTTTGCGTTCGTCGCGCAGCAGTTCGCTCAAGCCCTGCCCGCGCGTGCGCGAAGCGATGAACGCAAGCGCATCGGGGCTGGGACGCGCGATCTCGTAGTGCTTGCCGAGCGCGTCCGCCAAACGCATATCGCCCACGCCCGGCACGTCGACTGGCGCATCGGCGGGAAGTCGCGTGAGCGCGAGCAATTCGTCCACGAGCGCGGGGCAGTTGGTCGGCCATACGCCGAGCGCGTCGCCCACTTCGTATTCGAGTCCTATGCCGTCGCCGCCGCCCGTCGCGAGCGAGAAGTAACGCGTGTCCTTCACCGCGCCCTTCATGTTCAGGCGAACGTTGTGAATGAGACGCGATGTGGCCGGGCGTGTCTTGGTCGCCGCGCAACCGGGCAGCACCTCGAGAATCGAACCGCCCGCAGGCACGGCGTGCAACGCGGCGTCCTCTTCCTTGATACGCTCGACCACGCGGTCGAGCCAGGCGTCGGCGCTGTTCTGATAGTCGGTGTCGCAATCCTGGCGCGGCATCAAGCGCTGCGCGCCCAGCGCTTCGAGGCGCGCATCGAGATGGCGGCCATGGCCGCAGAACTGGTCGTAATTGCGGTCGCCGAGCGCGAGCACCGCATAACGCAACGCGGCAAGGCGCGGCGCATGCTCAGCTTTGAGCGCCGACCAGAACGGCTCGCCATTGTCGGGCGCGTCGCCGTCACCGAAGGTGCTGGTCATCAGCAATGCGTATTGTGCCTTTTCCAGATTCGCGAGCGAATAGTCGGCCATGCATGCGGTGCGGATCTCGAAGCCCGACTCCATCAGTTGCATGGCGTAGCGTTCGACGAGCGACTCCACGTTGCCCGTTTGCGACGCCCACAGCAGCACCACCTTCGGGCGCGTATGGGCAATCCGCACGGCGCTCGGCTTTTCGACCGGCTTGTCGTTATGCACATGGACCGTTTCGAGCGACGGTTCGATGCCCAATGCACCACGGCTGAACAGCCCCGCGAGCAAACCATCGAGCCATGCGCGTGTGCTCGCGGGAAACGGCGCGTGCTCGGGCAGCACGGGCACCGCTATGGCGCGGCCCTGTGGCTCGGCCTTCGACGAACGCAGCCCGCCGACGAAACCCGCGAGATAGCGCCGCTCCGTGTCGTTGAGTTCCGGCGCGGCCACCGCGCCCAGGTCGAGTAGATTCGCAAACGCATCGATTCGGGACATGTCGAGTTCCTGAGACGGATGAGCCGCGCCGCTATCGTGCACGTCTGGCACGAGACGGTCAGGCTCAGGCGCCACGCGCGCAAGCGCAACGGCACAAAATTTCAGTTCGGGCTGCTGAGAGAGTTCGTCGATCGCGTCGCTCGTGACAGCGTTCACGCAAAGCTCCTCGCCGAATACGTCGTTCCAGTGCATCGGCGCGAAGCAATTGCCGGGCTGCACGCGGTCGGTCACCACGGCGGGCAGCACCACGCGAGCGCGCCGCGAACGCACCTCCACGCGATCCTTTGCCTCGATGCCTAGCGCGCTCGCATCCTCCGGGTGGATCTCGACGAACGGAGCGGGATTGAGCTTGTTGAGCATGGCCACCTTGCCGGTCTTCGTCATGGTGTGCCACTGATGCTGCAAGCGCCCGGTATTGAAGACGATGGGAAACGTGCCATCGGGCAACTCGGCTGGCGCCACATGTGGCCGCGCGAAAAATACGCCCTTGCCGTGCGGCGTGGGAAAAACGATGCGCGGGCGGCTGCCGTCCTCGTCCTCGCGCAGCGTCTGGCTCACGCCGTCGTTCAGATAGCGAACCGGATTGCGGTCACTTTGCGCAGCGCCTTCCTGCGGTGCGCAGGGCCATTGCAGGGGCGTCTCGCGCAGCTTCGCGTGGCTCGCGCCGCGCAGGTCGTAGCCCGTCTTCGGATTCGAAAACGTCACGATCTCGTCGAACACCTCGGCCGCGCTTGTATAACTGAACGCGTCCTCGTAACCCATCGCACAAGCCACGCGCGCAATGATCTGCCAATCAGGCAAGGCCTCGCCCGGCGGCTCGACCGCCTGCTGCATGAGCGTCATGTTGCGCTCGGAATTGATCATCACGCCTTCGGCCTCGGCCCAGAGCGCGCCCGGCAGCAGCACATCCGCGTACTGATTCGTTTCGGTGTCCAGAAAGGCGTCCTGCGCGATCACGAGTTCGGCGGCGCGCAAGCCCTCCACCACGGTGCGCCGGTTGGCGACCGAAGCCACGGGGTTCGTGCAGATGATCCAGCATGCCTTGATTTCGCCCGCCGCCATGCGCGAGAACATGTCGATGGTGCCGCCGCCAAGCCGCGTCGTGAGCGTGCCGCGCGGCACATGCCAGAGGTCTTCCACGCAGGCACGGTCGTCTTCCGAGAGCACCGAGCGCTGGCCCGGCAAGCCCGCTCCCATATAGCCCATCTCGCGCCCGCCCATCGCATTGGGCTGGCCCGTGAGCGAAAATGGCCCGCTGCCGGGGCGGCAGATCTTGCCCGTCGCCAGGTGCAGATTGCAGATGGCGTTCGTGTTCCATGTGCCATGCGTGCTCTGGTTCAGGCCCATGGTCCAGCAGCTCATCCACTCGGGCGCTTCGCCAATCATCTGTGCGGCGCGACGGATATCGTCCTCTGCCAGCCCCGTGATAGCCGCGACTTTCTCCGGCGTATAGTCGCCGAGGAACGCGGGCATCGCATCCCAGCCCTGCGTGTACTGCTCGATGAACGCCGCATCGGTATGGCCGTTCTCGTGCAGCAGATGCAACAGGCCGTTGAGCAGCGCGAGATCGCTGCCCGCCTTGATCTGCAGAAATAGGGAGGCCTTCTCCGCCGTTGCGGTTCGGCGCGGGTCCACCACGATCAGCTTCGCACCCGCCTTCACGCGGTCCATCATGCGCAGAAACAGGATCGGATGGCAGTCCGCCATATTCGAGCCGATCACGAGGAACAGATTGGCGCGATCGAAATCCTGATACGAGCCAGGCGGCCCATCCGCGCCGAGCGAAAGCTTGTAGCCGCTGCCCGCGCTCGCCATGCACAAGCGCGAATTCGACTCGATGTTGTTGGTACCCACAAAGCCCTTTGCGAGCTTGTTCACGAGGTACTGCGCCTCGATCGACATCTGGCCCGACACATAGAACGAAAGTGCATCCGGGCCGTGCGTATCGAGCGTCTCGCGCAGGCGGCGCGCCGTATCGGCAATCGCCTGCGCGAGTGGCAGCGGCACGGGGTCTTCGTCGCGCGCGTGGCGCACGAACGCGCGTTCGAGCCGCCCGGACTTGCGCAGCGCCACGTGCGCCGAAGAACCCTTCGTGCACAGGCGCCCGAAATTGCTCGGATGCTCGGTGTCGCCGGAGATCTTCGTAACCTCGCCGTCCTGCACGTGCAACACCATTCCGCAGCCCACGCCGCAGTACGGACAAACGCTCTTGACGGTCTTTTCGGTCATGTGCGGCTCGAATCCGTGGCTATAAAAGAATCAGGCCGAAACCCAGACCTGGCCGTTCTCCACACGCGCGGCAAACGCGTTCACCGAACGCATCGGGTCCTCAAGGCACTCGCCGGTCGAGAGATCGAAATGGTGCTTGTAGATGGGCGACGCCACGACGATGCGCTCGCCCAGGCTGCCCACGAGTCCGCGCGAAAGCACCGCGGCCTGCGAGTTCGGGTCGTAGTTGCCGATGGCGAACACGCGCGCGTCGCCGTCGTCGATATGGAACACGGCGATCTGCTCGCCCCCCACGAGCGCGCACACGCCCGTATTAGGTACGATGTCGTCGAGTTTGCACACGGGAACCCAGGTGTCTTGCGCGATTGCATTGCTGGCGACGTGGCTCATTTCGTACTCCTCGTAAGTGAATGAACTCGGTAAATCTCAAACGGCTTCGATAACAACGGGAATTTCGGCAAGCGCCTCGTGCTGCTCGAGCACCGGAATGCGCTGGCGCTCCTCGGGCGTGGCCGGGCGAATCTGGCCGCGCTCCTCGACGAAGGTCACGTGCTGGTCGCCCGCGTCGCTATTGACGAAGTGGCGGAAGCGCTTGCGCGTTTGCGGATCGGTCACGGCTTTCTTCCACTCGCACTCGTAGGTATCCACCACGAGCTGCATCTCCGCTTCGAGCTCCGCAGCAAGGCCCAGCTTGTCGTTCACGACCACGTCGATCAAATAGTCGAGGCCGCCTTCGAGGTTGTCGCGCCACACGCTCGTACGCTGCAGTCGGTCCGCCGTGCGCACGTAGAACATCAGGAAGCGGTCGATGTAGCGGATCAGCGTAGCCTTGTCGAGATCGGAGGCGAGCAGTTCGGCGTGACGCGGTTTCATGCCGCCGTTGCCGCACACATAGAGATTCCAGCCGCGCTCCGTGGCGATGATGCCGATGTCCTTGCCCTGCGCCTCCGCGCATTCGCGCGTGCAGCCCGACACGCCGAACTTGATCTTGTGCGGCGCGCGCAAACCCTTGTAGCGGTTCTCCACTTCAATCGCGAGGCCGACCGAATCGCCCACGCCATAGCGGCACCACGTCGAGCCCACGCACGACTTCACAGTGCGCACGGCCTTGCCATAGGCATGCCCCGATTCGAAGCCCGCGTCGATCAGTTCCTCCCAGATGAACGGCAGCTGCTCGACACGCGCGCCGAACAGGTCCACGCGCTGGCCGCCCGTGATCTTCGTGTAGAGGCCATACTTCTTCGCCACCACACCCACGGCAATGAGGCCCTCGGGCGTGACCTCGCCGCCCGGCATGCGCGGCACGACCGAATAGGTGCCGTCGCGCTGGATATTGGCGAGGTAGTAGTCGTTCGAATCCTGCAGGCTCGCGTGCTCCTTCTTGAGCACGAACTCGTTCCAGCACGAGGCCAGAATGCCGCCCACCACGGGCTTGCAGATATCGCAACCGAGCCCTTGGCCGTGCTTCGCGAGCAGCGCGCCGAAGGTCTTGATGTTCTCCACGCGCACGAGGTGATATAGCTCCTGGCGCGAATACGGGAAGTGCTCGCAGAGGTGATTGTTGACCGCCACACCCTGACGCCGCATCTCCGACTTCATGATCTGCGTGACGAGCGGCACGCAGCCGCCGCACGACGCGCCCGCGCAGGTCGCGGCCTTCATCGCGCCGATGCTCGTCGCGCCTTCACGCACCGCCTCGCAGATCTGCGCCTTCGAGACGTTGTTGCACGAGCAGATCTGCGCCTCCGCAGGCAGCGCCTCCACGCCCAGCGCGGGCTTGGCCTTGCCATCGGCTTGCGGGAGAATCAGGAACTCGGGCGACTCGGGCAGTTCGATGCTGTTGAGCATCATTTGCAGCAGCGTGCCGTATTCACTTGCATCACCCACCATCACCGCGCCGAGCAAATGCTTGCCGCATTCGGACACCACGATCTTCTTGTAGACTTCGCGGCGCTCGTCGGCGAAGCGGTACGAGCGGCTGCCCGGCGTCTTGCCGTGCGCGTCGCCGATGCTCGCTACATCCACACCCATCAACTTGAGTTTCGTGCTCAGGTCCGCGCCTTCGAACGCGCTTCCCGCCTCGCCCACGAGCGTCTTCGCGACGATACGCGCCATGTCGTAGCCCGGCGCCACGAGGCCGAAGATCTGGCCTTGCCACAGCGCGCATTCGCCGATCGCATAGATGTCGGGATCGCTCGTCCGGCAAGCATCGTCAATGATGATGCCGCCGCGCGCGCCCACCTCGAGCCCGCAGGCGCGCGCGATCTCGTCGCGCGGGCGAATGCCGGCCGAGAACACGATCATGTCGGCTTCGAGATGTGTGCCGTCGGCGAACACCATGCGGTTGGCCGCGCTTTCGCCATCGACGATTGCAGTGGTGTTCTTCTGCGTATGCACGCTCACGCCCAGCGCTTCGATCTTGCCGCGCAGCATGCGGCCGCCGTCTTCGTCGACCTGCACGGCCATCAGGCGCGGCGCGAATTCGACCACGTGCGTATCGAGGCCCAGATCGCGCAGGGCCTTCGCGCATTCGAGCCCGAGCAGACCGCCGCCCACCACCACGCCCGACTTCGCGCTGGCGCCGCGCGAGCGCATCGCTTCGAGATCTTCGATGGTGCGATAAACAAAGCAGTCCGTACGATTGTTTCCCGCGATCGGCGGCACGAACGGCGAGGAGCCGGTGGCGATCACGAGTTTGTCATACGAAAGCGTTTCGCCGTTGGACACGCTCACGGTGCGCGCCGTGCGATCGATCGCGACGGCCTTGGCGTCGAGCACGAGGCGCACGCTGCGGCGAACATCGTCGCGCTCGAAGAATCCGCCGCTCACGAGCGAGAGATCCTCGGCGGACTTGCCGGCGAAGAATTCGGAAAGATGCACACGGTCGTATGCAGGACGTGGCTCTTCGCACAGCACCGTCACGCGCACGTTCTGCACGTTTCGCGCTGCGGCGTCTGCGAGCACGCACTCCAGAAATTTATGGCCCACCATGCCGTGACCGATGACGACGATGTCCAGACCGTTCACTGCGAGCGTTGATTGCGTCATGCCTGTAGCCTCTGCTCAATAAAAAAGCGTCCCGCGAATCCGGCTCGCGAAGATCGCGAAGAGCCAGACTCGGGGGACGCCGTTGCCCTGAGATTGAATCGATTTGCACTGCCACGCTGCAGCATTGCAGCCGGATCGCCGGCCGCCGGATCGCCGTTGATCCTGTTCGCGGATCGTTATGCAAGCACCGTGCCAATTCGTTGGAAATCCCCAGGAACGCCCATACGGCGGGGCGCAGGTAAATTTCCACGGGACCTTGTTCACACGAACGCCGGTGCGCCGCTACGCGGTCCGGCACAAGTTTGGTGCCATGCAGCACGCTTGCTGTGCGCCTTCGATGCGCCACGGCGATGCATTCGCACAGCTTGTCAATCGGTGTGCGCCCGCTTGGGGCCGCAAAGGGCAGGCATCGATCGATACATTGCGCGCTGGTCTGGAACTTGCATGGCGGCATTTGCCGAACAGACTGAACCAACGTGAAAGGACAAACATGAAACCGACCGGCAAGGTCACTTTATTGAGCGCAGGTCCCGGCGACCTCGACCTGCTGACCCTCAAGGCGGCCCGAGCGCTCACATGCGCGGACGTCGTGCTGCTCGACGATCTCGTGAATCCCGAGATTGCCTCGCTCGCCCCGCAGGCGCGCGTGATCAAGGTCGGCAAGCGCGGCGGCTGCCGTTCCACGCCGCAGGCGTTCATCGAGCGTCTCATGCAGCGCTATGCACGCAAGGGCCTTCACGTGGTGCGCGTGAAAGGCGGTGAGGCGCTGCTGTTCGGCCGCGCGGGCGAAGAGCTCGCGGCGCTGCGGCAGGCGCAGATTCCTGTGGAAATAATTAATGGCGTGTCGTCTGCGTTTGCGGCAGCGGCTGGCCTCGGCGTATCGCTGACTCATCGCGATCACTGCCAGGGCGTGATTTTCGTAACGGCGCACCTGCGTGACCACAGCGAACCGGACTGGCGCGCGCTTGCCGCCACGCGCATGACGCTCGCGATCTATATGGGGATGAGCCGCATCGAAACGCTGTGCGCGTCGCTCGCACAAGCGCTTTCGAGCGAGACGCCGGCTGCGGTGGTGCAATGGGCCGGCAGCGCGAACGAGCGCCGCGTGACGGGAACGCTCGCCACCATCGCCGCTGTGGCGACGGAAGCCGGGCTTGGCAGTCCGGCCATCATTCTCGTGGGGGATGCGATTGGGGAGGCGGTTACGCTGGCTGCGTTCGAAGCAGAAATGCCGCTATTGCGCAGCGCCTAGCGAAAACGCAATCGGCTTATTTGCCGAGATTGAGAAGATTCGATATGGCCAACGCCAGACCGTCGGGGTTGTCGTACGCAATCATATGTTCGGCGTTGGCTACGAGTTCAACGGTACAGCCGGCCTGCTCGAATTTCGCAATCTCGTCGCGCGTTGCGGTATCGGAGAGGATCACGCCTTTTACGGCGTTCAGCGTGGCCAGATCATCGAGCCAATTGCTCGAATTATCGTCAATGGCCGATCGGGCCCATTGGTAAATGGCATATGGCGAAGCCACGGAAAATGGCCCCAGCCATGCATCGTTGCCGCCCTGGGCTTTTAGTTGCGCCAGCAATTGCGAAAAACCACCGTTGACGAATTGCTCTTCTGTCTGTGAGGTGATGTCGGACAACATGGCGATGCCGTAGTCGGTCAGTCCTGGCTGGCACAGGACAAGCGTGCCCACCGGAACGGGCAGCTTCTGTGCGAGTTTCAGCGCAATGAATGCCCCGGCGCTGTGGCCGAACAGGCTCAAGTATGAGAATCCCTGGCTGACCACGAAGTTCGACACGATCGTTGCCTGCGCATCGGAAGTGTATTTTCCGTCCTGTGGTTTGTCGCTGAAGCCCGAGCCCATGAGATCGATCAGAAATGATCTGCACTTCGAGTACGAATCGGAGGTGACTACCTGTGGATAGTCGCTGCTGGAAGCGCATCCCAGGCCGTGGATATAAAAAAGCGGAGCGGATGCTTCATTTTCGGAGTAACAATCAAGATAGCGAAGGATGTTTCCTTCATCATCAATGGAGAATTTCTTCATTTTTACCATCAATATTTAATCATTTTAAATTGCATTATCCTTCAGAATTTCTTTATTTCACCAGGTGGGAGTACGCATATTCGACAAGGATGACTAAATAAAATTTACACGCCTCTGACTGAAGCGCCCGAGCTATCCCCGCTACACCGTTTCGCGCCCGAACACATGCCTCGCGGCCAGCAACGGCAACCGCACGACGAACCCGCCCAACAACCGCAAATGCATCCCCGTCAACAACAAGTTGTCGCGGGCGTAATTGAAATGCGAAACCCCGCCCTCGTGCGCCTTGAAATAGCGCACCGGCGCTTCGATCTGAACAGGCTGCACGCCGGCCCAGCAAAGGCGCACAACGGCTTCGGGATCGAAATCGAAACGGCGCATCCAAGAATGGCGCAGCATGATCGTCTTGAGCGGCTCGATCGGATAAACGCGAAAGCCATAAAGCGAATCGCCAATGCCGGCCCACAGCGTTTCGATATCCGCGAACAGGTTCGAGAGGCGTCGCCCCTGCACGCGAACCCACGGCGCGCTCGCGTCGAATTTGGGCCGGCCCAGCACCATCGCATCGGGTTGCGCCTGCGAGGCGGCCATGAAGCGCGGAATCAAGTCGGTCGGATGCTGGCCGTCGGAGTCCAGCGTGAGCACGTGCGTGAAGCCGCGCGCGGCCGCGGCCTCGATGCCCGCGAGCACCGCGCCGCCCTTGCCGCAATTGGTGGGCAGCACCATCACGCGCAACCCCGGGTCGTTCGCCGCCATCGCCTGCAGACGCTCGGTGCTGCCATCGGTGCTGCCGTCGACGACCACCCACACGGGGTTCCAGCACGCGCGCGCGGCGCGCACGGTCTCGTCGACCTTGGGACCCGGGTTGTAGCTCGGGATCAGGACGAGATGCGTGGACGAAACAGTCGGCGTGGGCATGGAAGCGAGCGATTGCATGAAACGAAATACTGACAAGATTTTATGACTCGCCTGCGATGCTGCCCATCGAGCCGCAGCGAGCGCGCTCAGCGCACGCGATTCGCTTCCACGCAAGCGGCCAGCGCGCCCAGCGTCGCGAAGATCTTTTCGTTATCGGGATTGTCGGAGCGCAGTTCGAAGCCGTACTTCTTCGAGATCAGCAGCGCGATCTCCAGAATGTCGATGGAGTCGAGCCCGAAGCCCTCGCCATAAAGCGGGGTGTCGGCGCTCACGTCGTCGAGCGAGACGTCCTCGAGATTCAGTTCGCCGACGATTAGCGCGGCAAGCTCTTTTTCCAGTGCGTTCATCATGCGTGCCCGACAGTTGGCGCACAGGCGGCGCGCAACCGGGCGACACGGCGCACGCATCGCACGTGCTCCCCGCCGTCCCTCCCGGCGCCTGCCCGCTGCCCCACCTGTCTGATTATGGGGTTCGTTTAGTAAAAGTTACGCGGATTCTAGACGATGGGTATCGGGGCGTATACGGTGTGCATCGCCGAAAGGTTACAAGGGGTCGGGCACGCGGCGCGCCAATTTCGGGACGCGAACGCGCTAGACGCTTGCGCCGCATTGGGCGCACCTGGTTCGAAGGCCCGCGCAGCCTCGCGCAACGACATACAAACGGTTACAAACCGGCCGCGCGCCATTCCGGCGATGGTCCGTCGCCATCTTAAAATATAAGTGCCGCACTCGTGCGGTCAGTTATTCCTATGACGTATACGTTGCGCGCGGGCCTCAAAGTGCCTGAACAACCGCCCGCCTGCCGTCATGCGAGAACTGCTGCTCACCTCTCAACCCATGGAGCTGAACTCGCCGTGCCGCACTCGCCCTGTTGCCATCGCCGTGCACCGGACCCTGTTCCGGTAAAATTGCCGGTTTGCCTCGCGGCAGCCGGCGGGGCCGGCGTGCGGAGTGCGCAACGTGCACAGCACGCGCGCAAGGCTCATGGCCGGCAGCGCCCGCCCGGAGGAGCGCGATGAGCACGTTCGCAGGCTTCGCTCGCGCGGCGCTCGCGGTTGGGGCGGTGGTCGCGTACCAGATCCTGGCCCATCACGCAGTAGCAACGCCCGGCGAGCACGGTTTCGGGCTCGCCATGGCGCTGGTGCCGCCACTGGCCATCGCGCTGGTTGCGGCAGCCCGTTCGCCGCGCCGGGGCTGGCTGCTGCCGGTCTGGGCGCTCGCGGCCGCCGCGTTGTGGGCCGCACGCATGCCGCTTGCGCGCCACTTCGAATGGGGCCTGTACATCGAGCAGGTGAGCTTCAATTTTGGGATGGCGCTGGTGTTCGGCCGCACGCTCGTCAACGCGCGCGTGCCGCTTTGCACGCAGTTCGCGACGATGATTCACGGCTCGCTCACGCCGGCCGTCGCGCGCTACACACGGCAGATCACGGTCGCGTGGACGGTGTTCTTCGTCGCCATTGCCGCGGTTTCGACGCTGCTGTTCGCCGCCGCGCCGATCGTCGCCTGGGCGACCTTCGCCAATTACCTGGCGTTGCCGCTGGTGGGGGCGATGTTCGTCGCCGAGCACGCGTGCCGCCGCTTTGTGCTGCGTGGCGAGCCGTCGGCCCGCATGCTCGATGCGATTCGCGCGTACCGGCAATCGTCGGCGCAAGGTCACGCGGGCCAGACGGTCCACCCTTGCCATGAGTGATTCCGCGCGCGACCAGCGGCGCGCAGCAGCGCCGCCCCCTGTTTCCGGTTCAACTGAAGTTATGTCGACTCATCCGCTCGTTTTTCACGCTTCGCCCCGCCAGGTCATTGCCTGGCGCGATGGCTCTCCGGTCACGGTGCGCGCGTTCCTCGCCGAGGTTGCGCGGGTGGCCGCTGCGCTGCCGCCGGGCGCACACGTGTTCAACGTCTGCCGCGACCGCTACCGCTTCGCCGTGAGCCTGTGCGCGGCGCTGGTCGCGGGTCGCATCAGCCTGCTGCCCTCCACGCAGACGCCGGAGATGGTCCGCCAGCTCGCCGCGTTCGCGCCCGACGCGTTCTGCCTGCACGACGCCGCCGATTGCTCCATCGACCTGCCGCGCTTTCGCTACCCCGAAGCTGCGGCGGCTGTCTCCAACGCCAGCTTGAGCGACGACGCGCAGGACGACGCCCCGTTCGACGTGCCGCAGATCGACGCGTCGCGCATCATGGCGTACATCTTCACCTCGGGCTCGACCGGTGCGCCAGTGCCGCATCGCAAGACTTGGGGCTCGCTGGTGGCCAACGTGCGCGCTTCGGCCAAACGCCTCGGATTGCCCGAGCCGGACGCCGCCACGCATACCGTGGTGGGCACGGTGCCGCCGCAGCATATGTTCGGCTTCGAATCGACCGTGCTGCTCGCGCTGATCGGCGGCCTTGCGTTCAGCAACCGCCAGCCGTTCTATCCGCTCGATATCCGCGCCGAACTGGAGGCCGTGCCGCAGCCTCGCGTGCTCGCGACCTCGCCCATCCACCTGCGCGCGCTGCTCGCGACCGACGCCGCGCTGCCGGAAACGGCGCTGGTGCTCTGCGCCACCGCCCCGCTCGCCGAAAAGCTCGCCCGCGAGGCCGAGGCGCGCCTGCACGCGCCGCTCGTGGAGATCTACGGCAGCACGGAGACGGGCCAGATCGCCACGCGACGCACCGCGCAGGGCGCGACATGGGAACTGATGCCGCACATCCGCCTGGAGGCGCGCGCGGCTGCAAGCGACGACCGTGACGACCGCGACGAAGGGCCGACGTTCTGGGTCTCGGGCGCTCACGTGGAAGAGCCCATGCCGATGGGAGATGCGCTCGAACTACTCGACGAGCGGCACTTCCTGCTGCATGGTCGCAAGGCCGACCTTATCAACATCGCGGGCAAGCGGACTTCGCTCGCGTACCTGAATCATCAGCTCAACGCGATCCCCGGCGTGGTCGACGGGGTGTTCTTGATGCCGGACGCTGCCGTGCTCGACAATGCCGATGCGAGCGAGAACACGGATCGCGAAGGCACAGGCGCGGTCACGCGCCTCGTCGCGCTGGTGGCCGCACCCACGCTCACGGCCGCCAGCTTGCAACGCGCGCTGCGCGAGCGCATCGACGCCGCGTTCATGCCGCGCCCGCTCGTGTTCGTCGAGTCGCTGCCACGCAACGAAACCGGCAAGCTTCCGCACGATGGGCTCGCCGCGCTGGTCGCACAGCATGCGCGCGAAACGGCGGCAGCGGCAGCGGCAGCACAGACTAGCCGCGCCACTTGCACAAGCAGCACCGCATCCGCGCGCTCCTTCACGATTCCGGCCGATCACCCCGCGCTGCCGGGCCACTTCCCCGGCCATCCGATCGTGCCTGGCGTCGTGCTGCTCGACCAGGCCATCGACGCCATCGGCGCGGCCCTGAACCGCCCGATGCAAGCGTGGCGCCTGAGCGCCGCGAAGTTCCTGAGCCCGGCCCGGCCCGGCGAGGCGCTCGATCTCGACTTCGACGCAGCGGCCAGCGGCGCGATCCGTTTCACCGTGCGCGCGGGCCAGCGCGACGTAGCAAGCGGCACGCTGTCCGCCGAGCAATCCCCCGTTGCCATGACGGCCGCCTCCCCGGCATGCGCCGCGCGCGCACGCTCGCAGGAAGGGGTTCAACCATGACCAGGCGCACCGACTGGGCCCAACGCCAGGAGCGCGGCAGCGCGCTGCTGCTGCGCGCCATGACCTGGCTTTCGCTGCGCCTCGGCCGCACCGCCGCGCGCGGCCTGCTGCATCTGATCGCCGTCTATTACGTGCTGTTCTCGCCGCGCGCACGCGCCGCCTCGCGCGACTACCTGCGCCGCGCGCTAGGCCGTCCCGCCCGCTGGAGCGACATCTACCAGCACGTGTTCACCTTCGCGACGACGATCCACGACCGCATCTATCTGATCAACAATCGCTTCGATCTGTTCGACATTCGCCCTCAGGGGCACACACTCGTCGACGCCGCGCTCGCGAAGGGACGCGGCGCGTTCCTGATGGGCGGCCACCTCGGCAGCTTCGAGGTGGTGCGCGCGCTGGGCCGCACGCGGCCCGGCATGCGCGTGGTCGTGACGATGTTCGACGAGAACGCACGCAAGATCAACGCGACGATCGGCGCCGTGAACCCGGCCGCGCAGCCCGAGGTGATCGCGCTCGGGCAGGTCGATTCGATGCTGCAGGTGAACGAGCGGCTCGACCGGAACTGCCTCGTGGGCATGCTCGCCGACCGCACGCTGCTCGCCGACGCCACCAGCTCGATGCGCCGCATGGCCTTTCTCGGCGAGCCCGCCGCGTTTCCGCTCGGGCCGCTCTACATGGCCGCGATGCTCAAACGTCCGGTGATCTTCATGACGGGCTTGTATCGCGGCGGCAACCGCTACGACGTGCATTTCGAGCTGGTCGCCGACTTCACCGATACGCCGCGCGAGGCGCGCCGGGCCGCCGTCGATGCGGCGCTCGTGCGCTACGTCGCGCTGCTCGACAGGCATTGCCGCGCGGCGCCCTATAACTGGTTCAACTACTTCGACTTCTGGCAGACCGCGCAAGCGGACCAGGCCGCGAAGCAGCCGCAGACGGCCCAACCCGCGCCGGCAGCCCAAGCGGCAAAATCCACAAATGCAGCGCCGGCGCACGCGGACATTGCCGCGCGCGTCGCCAGAAACGCCTATGCGACGAACCGCGCCGACACCGCTCGCGCGCGCAGCGCGGCGGCGCACGCGGGCCTTGCCGCCCGGGAGACTTCCGACGCATGAGCGCCATCCGCCGTTTCTCCCGCCCGTTCATCGGCCAGCGGCTTGCGCGCCGCATCGTTGCGTGCGCAATGAGCGCAGGCGCCGTGACCGCGCTTACGTTCGCGCCTGTCGCGCCTTCGCTCGCGGCACAAGCAACACAGGCAACACAGGCAGCACAGTCACGACAAACGGCCGACACCACCGCCTGGACGCTCGACCGCCTCATGTCCGCGCTCGCGCAGCACAAGTCGGGCCGCGCCGCGTTCACGGAAACCAAGTACCTCGCGATCGCCTCGCAGCCCATCGAATCGTCAGGAGAACTGGTGTTCGTCGCGCCCGACCACCTGGAGAAGAACACGCTCGTGCCCAAGCCCGAGCATCTCGTGGTGGACGGCGACATGCTCACCGTCGAGCGCAACCAGCACAAGTACACGCTCGCGCTCGCGCGCTATCCGGAGCTGGGCGCGTTCATCGAGAGCATCCGCGCCACGCTCACGGGCAACCGGCCCGTGCTCGAGCAGACGTATCAGGTTGCGCTCACCGGCAGCGGCGAAAACTGGACGCTCACGCTCACGCCACGCGATTCGCGCATGCTCAAGGCGGTGAGCGCGATCACGCTCGAAGGCACCGGCGACGCGCTGCTCAGCGTGGCGATCCAGCAGGCGGGCGGCGATCATTCGCTGATGCGCCTGCGCCCGCTGCCCGCATCGGCAGCGAATTGAGCCCGACACACAGATAAGCAGGTAGCCGCGCTCATGGACGATCGCACCCCGCCAACCTCGCCTACGCAGCACGCCCGAGGCTTGCGCGCGCTCGCGCAGGTGCTGCAGCGCCACGCCGTGCTCGTGTGGCTGCTGTTTCTCATCGCGTGTGCGGGGACCATCGCGCGCACCCATTTCAGCACCGACCTTTCCGCGTTCCTGCCGCGCTCGCCGAGCGCTGGCCAGCGCGTGCTCGTCGATCAGTTGCGCGACGGCGTGGTCTCGCGGCTGATTCTCGTCTCCATCGCCGGGGGCGATCCTCACGATCGCAACAACAGCGCCGATACAGCCGCGCGCGCGCAGCTCTCCCGGCAAGTCGCGGCCCAGCTGCGCGCCGACCCGCGCTTCGCGGCGGTCCACAACGGAGAGGCCGTGAACGACGCGCGCGATCAGCAATTCGTGTTCGCGCACCGCTACGCGCTGAGCCCGGCGGTCAGGCCGCAGCGCTTCACGGCCGAGGGCCTGCATGCGGCGCTCGGCGAAAGCCTCGACTTGCTGAGCTCGTCGGCGGGCCTCGTCGCCAAGGATTTGCTGCCGCACGACCCGACCGGCGAAGTCGCCGCGCTCGTCGGCGAACTCGATAGCGCCGCGCAGCCCGCGAGCCGCGACGGCGTGTGGGCCTCGCGCGACGGCACGCGCGCCGTGCTGGTCGCGCAGACCGCCGCCGCAGGTTCCAATACCGACGCTCAGGCCAGCGCCATCGACGCCATTCGCAGCGCGTTCGACGCAGCCACGCGCGCGCTGCCGAAAACCTCCGCCGCTTCCGCTGCTTCCACCTACCGGCTGGAAATGACCGGCCCCGGCGTGTTCTCGGTGGATACGCGCGACGCGATCCGCCACGACGTCCAGCGCATCTCGGCCTTGAGCTTCGTGTTGATCGTCGCGCTGCTGCTCACGCTCTACCGCTCGCCGCGCACGCTCGCGCTCGGCCTCGTGCCCGTGCTCTCGGGCGTGGCTGCGGGCATCGCGGCGGTGAGCCTTGCGTTCGGCACGGTCCAGGGGCTCACGCTCGGTTTCGGCACGACGCTGATTGGCGAGGCCGTCGACTATTCGATCTATCTGTTCGTGCAGTCGGCCGAGACACGTTCAGACCCGCGCTCGCGCCCGCACGACACGCTGCGCGCCTGGGTCGCCGCTTACTGGCCGACGATCCGGCTTGGCGTGCTGACCTCGGTGTGCGGATTCGCATCGATGCTGTTCTCGGGCTTTCCGGGCCTCGTGCAACTGGGCGCGTATTCGATCGCGGGTCTCGTGACGGCGGCGCTCGTCACGCGCTTCGTGCTGCCGCGCCTGCAAGGCGGCGCCGTGACGATTCGCGACGTCTCGCGCGTCGGCGGCTGGCTCGCCTCGGCCGCACAGGCCGCGCCGCGCCTGCGCTGGCCGCTGCTGGCGCTGACGCTGGCCGCGGTCGCGGTGCTCGCGGTGCATCGCGGCGATCTGTGGAGCCGCGAACTGGCCTCGCTGAGCCCGGTCCCGGCGGCGAGCCAGGCGCTCGACGCGCGGTTGCGCGCCGACGTGGGCGCGCCCGACGTGCGCTATCTGGTGGAGATTCCCGCCGCGAGCGAGCAGGCCGCGCTCGAAGGCGCGGAGAAGATCGGCGCGCAACTTCAGCCGCTCGTCGACCGGGGCGTGCTCGCGGGCTTCGAAAGCCCGGCGCGCTATCTGCCGAGCGACGCCGCGCAGCGCGCGCGCCTCGCGAGCCTGCCCGATGCGGCCACGCTCGCCGCGCGCATGCGCGAGGCCGTCGCGAATCAGCCGGTCGATATCAAGCCCGAGGTGTTCGCGCCATTCCTCGCCGACGCCGATGCCGCGCGCCACGCGCCCTTGATCACGCGCGCGGACCTGCGCGGCACCTCGATGGCGCTGGCCGTCGATGCCTTGTTGACCGAGCGCGAAGGCCGCTGGAGCGCAATGCTCGCACTGCGCGCGCCCGAGGGTGCGGCGGCGCGCGCGAGCGGATCGAGCCTCGACACAGCGCCGATCAGCGCCGCCGTCGCGCGCGCGGGCGTGCCCGGCGCGCTGTTCGTCGACCTCAAGGCCGAGGCCGACCGCCTCTACGTGAACTACGTCCACGAGGACATCCGCCTCTCGCTCGCGGGCTTCGTGGCAATCGCCGTGCTGCTGGCGATCGCGCTGCGCTCGCCGCTGCTCGCGGCACGCGCGCTCGCGCCGCTCGTCGCGGCGGTGCTGGTAGTGGCCGCGGGCTTCGCGCTCGCGGGCGTGCCGATGACCATCCTCCATCTGGTCGGAATGCTGCTGATCGTGGCGGTGGGCTCGAACTATGCGCTGTTCTTCTGCAAGCCCGAGGCCGGCGGGTCGAACGAACCGGCGCATGAACCGGCAAGCGGACCGCACATCACGCCGCAGACGCTCGTTTCGCTGCTGGTCGCCAATCTTGCGACGGTTGCGGGCTTCGGCCTGCTCGCGCTCTCGCGCGTGCCGCTGCTCGAAACCTTCGGCCTCACGGTTGGCCCCGGCGCGATGCTCGCGCTCGCCTTCGCCGCGATTCTTGCGCCGCAAACCCGCCCCGCCTCCGCTACGGCATTGCCGGGCCACGAGAAACACCACGCATGAACACGCCTTCGCCACTCGCACCACAGCCGGGCGCGGCGCGCCGCTGGAGACCCACGCCGCTGATCACGGGCACGGCGGCGCTGCACGCGGGCGCGGCGGCGGCGCTGCTGACCCAGCCGTCGACCTGGCCATGGGCGGTGGGCGGCGTGGTCGCCTCGCATCTTGCGCTGGTGGCGGCGGGACTCTGGCCGAGGAGCGCGCTGCTCGGCCCCAACTGGACGCGCCTGCCTCCGGCCCCGAATGGAAGCGACGACCGCCGCATCGCCCTCACCATCGACGACGGCCCCGACCCCGAAGTCACGCCGCGCGTGCTCGACCTGCTCGACCAGCACCGCGCGCGCGCGACGTTTTTCTGCATCGGCGATCTGGCGCGACGGCACCCGCGCTGCGTGGAGGAGATCGTGGCGCGCGGCCACGCCGTCGAGAACCACAGCCAGCGGCACCGGCACAACTTCTCTGTCTCCGGGCCGAGCGCGCTGCGGCGCGAGATCGAAGCCGCGCAGCGCACGCTCACCGAGATCAGCGGCGTGCGGCCGTACTTTTTCCGCGCCCCGGCGGGCCTGCGCAATCCGTTTCTCGAACCGGTGCTGTGCGAGTTCGGCCTGCAACTGGCGAGCTGGACGCGGCGCGGCTTCGACACGCGCGAGCACGACGGCCACAAGGTCGCGCAGCGTCTGCTGGACGGCCTGGCGCCGCGCGACATCCTGCTGCTGCATGACGGCCACGCGGCGCGCGGCCCGGGCGGCAAACCAGTGGTGCTCGACGCGCTGCCCGAGGTGCTGCGCGCCGCCGCGAATGCGCAGTTGCGCTGGACGACGCTGCGCGACGCCCTCTCCCTCGCCCCGGCAACGCCAGGCACAGCAGCGGGCCCAGCGGCAACCGACTCCCGCCAAGCCGAACGCGCCCGCCCGCCAGCCGGGCTCCCCGGCCGAAACGGTGCTGGCCACCCCCCATTTGATAAAATTTGATAACAGTCAATACCCGAACGGGCTCCCGACCGAGCCCCGCGCTTCAGCCACCGGATTCGACCTTCGTGAAACCACTTCTGCTCTCGCACTTCACCGCCACCAGCTGCCTCGGGCGCGGGCTCGACGCGACGCTCGACGCCCTGCGCCGCCAGCGCGGCGGCCTCGCGCCGTGCGATTTCGAGCGCGCGGAGCTCGATACGTGGATAGGCGCAGTCGAGGGCGTCGACGCCGTGCCGATGCGCGCCGATCTTGCCGACTACGCGTGCCGCAACAACCGGCTCGCGCAACTCGGCCTCGTGCAGGACGGCTTCGCCGCGCACGTCGAAGCGGCGGCCGCGCGGTATGGCGCGGATCGCGTCGGCGTGTTCATGGGCACGAGCACGAGCGGTATTCTCGAAACCGAGCACGCGTACGTCAAGCGCGACCCGCAAACGGGTGCGCTGCCCGCTGGGTTCCGCTACGCGCAAACGCACAACGCCTATTCCGTGGCCGCATTCGTGCGCGCATATTTCGCGCTGCGCGGGCCGGCCACGGCAATCTCGTCGGCGTGCTCGTCGGGCGCGAAGGTGTTCGGCACCGCGCGGCGCATGATCGACGCCGGACTCATCGACGCTGCTGTCGTGGGCGGCGTCGACTCGCTGTGCCTCACCACGCTGTACGGCTTCAACTCGCTCGAACTGCTTTCGCGCCAGCCGTGCCGCCCATTCGACGTGGCGCGCAACGGCATCTCGATTGGCGAAGCGGCGGCGTTCGCCTTCATCGAGCGCATGCCCGAGGATCGCGGCGCGCTCGACAGCGACGCCGTGCTGCTGCTAGGCGTGGGCGAATCGAGCGACGCGCATCATATGTCGTCGCCGCACCCGGAAGGACTGGGCGCGCGCGCGGCCATCGAGCAGGCGCTCGCGACGGCCGGCATCGCGCCGCATGAAATCGGCTACATCAACCTGCACGGCACCGCGACGCCGAGCAACGACGCCGCCGAGAGCCTCGCCGTGCGCGCCCTCTTCGACGGCACGCCATGCAGTTCGACCAAGGGCGCGACTGGCCACACGCTCGGCGCGGCGGGCGCGCTGGAAGCGGTGATCGCCGGGCTCGCGCTGCGCCACCGCTTCGTGCCCGCGGGCGTGAACACGACGCAGCCCGATCCGGCGCTGGGTTTCGCGGACGATGGCGCGCACCGACTCGACTATGTGCTGCAAAGCCGCGACGCCGATCTTTACGCGGTCCTGAGCAATTCGTTCGGCTTCGGCGGCACGAATTGCAGCCTGATTTTTGGCCGCGCCGACCGCTTGCCGAGCGATCGGCACGAACCGCACGAACCGCGAGCGTAAACCCGTCATGAAACTGCGCGCTTCCATCGAAAGCATTGGCCTGATCGGGCCAGGCCTAGCCAACTGGCCGCACGCCGCCGATGTGCTCGCGGGCCGCGCGCCGTGGACGAATGCGCGCACCGCGCCGCCCGCGCCCGAAGGCCTGCCCGCCGCCGAGCGGCGCCGCACCGGGCCGATCGTGCGAATCGCGCTCGCCGCGGGCCACGAAGCCCTGGCCGCGAGCGGCCGCGACGGCACGACGCTCGCGACCGTATTCGCCGCATCGAGCGCCGACGGCGAGAACTGCCACGCCATCTGCGCAATGCTTTCGAGCGACGACCGCCATCTCTCGCCCACGCGCTTTCACAACTCGGTGCACAACGCGGCGGCGGGCTACTGGAGCATCGCGGCGCGCTCGCGGGCCGCGTCGAACGTGCTGTGCGCGCACGATGGCAGCTTTGCGGCAGGGTTGCTGGAGAGCCTGTGCCAGATCGTCGTCGATGGCGTGCCCAGCCTGCTGATCGCTTACGAGAGCGCCTACCCGGAGCCGCTGCACGCGGTGCGCCCGATCGACGATGGCTTCGGCGTGGCGTTCGTGCTCGCGCCGCTGGCCGAATACGCTCCTGCCAACGGGTTGGCGCGCATCGAGGCGAAGCTGACCGACGCGCCAGCGACAAAGCTCGCCTCCCCCGAACTCGAAGCCCTGCGCGTGGAGAATCCCGCCGCGCGCGCCCTGCCGCTACTCGAAGCGATTGCTACGGGACGCGCGGAGAGCGTGGTGATCGATTATCTGCCCGACACGCGCATGCGCATCGATGTAACGCCGTCGCCGGCAACGCGTGTGGAGGGGCCGCGATGAAGCAAGACGTACAAGACGTTGCGCTGCGCCCGCCGCTCGACCGCGCGTGGATCGCCGCGCATATTCCGCACAGCGGCGCGATGTGTCTGCTCGATAGCGTCGACGCTTGGGACGAGACGCATATTCGCTGCACGGCTACGAGCCACCGCGACGCGCACAATCCGCTGCGCTCGCAGGGCCGCCTCGCTTCGGTGTGCGGCATCGAATATGCGGCGCAGGCGATGGCCGTGCATGGCGCGCTTGCCGGTTCGCAGGACGACGCGGCCCGCCCGCGCGTGGGCTATCTTGCCAGCGTGCGCGGCGTGGATGCCCATGTCGCGCGCCTCGACACGTTCGACGCGCCGCTCACCGTGGAAGCCGAGCGCATCGGCGGGGACGGCAACAACGTCCTCTACGGCTTCACGATTCGCTGCGGCGAAGAGGTCCTGCTTGGCGGACGCGCAGCCGTGATGCTCGACGCGTCCGGGGCACTTGGCCGGACCACCGAAAACCGTTTCAAGGGAGAACCCACGTGAAAACACGCCAATTCGTTCTGGCCGCGCTGCTGGCCGGCATGGCGAGCTCGGCGGCCTACGCCGATCTCCATGAAGTGAAGGAAAACATCAAGCAGGACTCGAAAGAGGCTGCGGTGAAGACTGGTCACGCTGCGCGCGATTTTGGTCATGCTACGGCGGATGCGGCGAAAACGGTCGGCCACGGTATCGCGCATGTTTCGCGCGAGGGTTGGGAGGGTACCAAGCACGCCACGCGCGAAGGCTGGGAAGGCACCAAGCGCGCCACGAAACGTGTGTTCCATTCGGACTCGAGCAGTAGTCGGGAAACGCAGAAGACGGTGGCGTGAGGGGGTGTGATGGGTCCGGTCGGGTCTCGCGGCCCGTTTGCCTAATGCCCGCGCAACTATTGCGTTGTGAAGCAACAATAGAGTTCGACACACACAACAGGCGCTTGGGATGCGTGCAAGTTAACTGTGTGCTCCAGCTGCATATACCTTTGCGGACACTCGCAAACCGGCTTCGACGAATGGCGGCTCTCAGCGCCGCCGAAGGGGTCTTGACGACCCACAACTGCCTTTCGATGCAACGCGAGGGCTATGGCCGGTTGCAACGGGGAACGGCCGCGCGGGTGCGCGCCGTGAAAAGGTGGCGCGTTCCAGCGGGTGCAAGCCCGCCCGGCAACCTCTAGCCGGGACGCTCGTCAGTTGTGATCACCCAGCGGTGCGGGCCTCTATGAAGCGAGGGCGGTTGTAGCTCGCGATCACGCACCACACGCGAGCCGTGATCGGGGAGCTGTCGTCGTGAGAGCAGAGGAATCCCTTCTCACTCGTATCGATACACGCCTTGGCCCGGGTCGGACTCTCATCGTGGGCGCTCAGGCCTACCCAGTAAAGGATTGGCAATGTGGCGGTGTACGGATACCCCCAGATCTACCCCTGCTGAGTGGCGGAACAAAATGGAACTGAGCCGCTAAAAGCGCCAAGCCTGCCATCGGGGTTTTGCGACCTTGAAGGCCGGACTGAACTTGTAGCGGAGACCTCCGGAGAACATCTCCAGTGTAAAGCCCCTGGGCCCGCTTTTATTCGCGGGATTGCGCCCCGGCTGTACGAGGACGAGACGGAGAAGTCGTGGAACGTGTATTGCGCGCCCACGTAGTAGAACTGGTTGTTGTTCAGGCCTGTTGAAGGCGCCGTAATGATGATCGAGGGGCCGGTCTGCGTGAACGGACTGGTGTCGTGCCCGTTGTAGTACACCGCGGCGAGGTTCAGGCCATAGTTCGAATACTGCAGCACAGCCGATTCGCGCGTGCCGCCTTAGGGTTCCGCCCGGTGCATACTCGAGCGCAAGCGATGCACCGTAGAACTTTGGCGACCGGTAGACGATCGCGTTGTCATCGTAGAGCGCGCCCACGGGGCCGTTCGTGCTGAACCCCTGCCACCCCGCCGCCTGATTCAGCCCGAGCCACCCCGTGAGGATGGAGCCGAAATACTGCGCACTGCGCACGTCAGTGTCAGCCATCGCGTAGATCACCGGCACGATCTGGCGGCCCGCGTCGATCGAGCCGAACGGGCCTGACATGCCCGTCGTCTGCTGGTTGAATACGGCAGTGGCCCCCAAGGCGTCAGCGAGCCCCGTTCTGCCGTTGCTGCTGTTGAATGCGCCCTGCAACTTGAAGTTGACCTTGTAGCCGCCGCCGATGTCCTCCGAACCCTTCAAGCCCCAGATGCTGGAATAGATGCCACCGTCCTTGAGCTGGAAGACATGTCCGAGATTCACTTTCGACTGGAAATTTGCAGCGTTTGCGCTCTGATAGAACAAACCGGAGTCGATCACCGCGTACAGCGTGACCGACGATTGGGCGTGCGCCGCACTGGCGAACGGGATAAGCGCGGCTGCGCCACCCCATTTCAATTTCGTTTCGTCTCCAATCATATTGTGATCCCGCTTCGCATTGATGCGGTCGCCAGACGCCCCCCGTCGGAACGGCGGGAATCTGGACCTGGCGAACTCATTGCAGCGCTTCCGCGCCGGGTTTGCCACTGACTAGAAAAGCCCCTGCTGCTGCATATAGCGGGCCGGTGGCAACGAAACCTTTGCGCGGTGCGACGATGCATGAGGCGCCGAACGTGCGCGACGAGTTCGGTGCGCAGATCAGCCGAGTCAAATGCGAAGAGGCGCCCTCGGGCACATCATCCGGGAGCAAGCGTAACGATGCGCCTGCTTTGTCACGTTGATGTACGCAGGTTATGTGGTCAAAAAAAGCAGTTATCCTTATTAATCAATGCAATTGGCTTTGGCATCAATAGTCCAACCATGCCAGGAGGCAAGGCATTCCTTGAGTATGGTGCGATGACACGCCGCGTTCATCCCATGTCTGGGCAACGCGAAGTGTTGCCGGATCGAGCCGAAGGATGAGAGAAATGTCCGTGTACGCTTCGAATCACGAAAGCCGGACGTGGCACCTTCACGCCGGCGCGTGGGTTGATGACTGTTCTCTGCCCGGTTGCTGAGCCGTGCCGCGGCTTTCACGAACACGTGCTTCACACCAGCCAGTTCCGGAATGCCCGCCTGCGCTGCCGGAAAGCGGTGGCCGTGGTAGAGCGATTTCTTCTTCATGCCAACATCTTACTTCACCGCCAACGTGACAAAGCCGTAAATACCTGCCGCGCCGCCTCGGGCGCGCGCCGCGCTGGTTACTTTGCCCGTTCACGAAGTAAGCTTCGTGATCCTCGGATTTTTCCCTTCCGGCATCTTGCGTAGACTCGTTGCGTGATCACCGTGATCCGCCCGCGCCGTGGCCAGCCCGGCCGCCGGTGCGCCGCAGCGGCGCGTCTTCCACGCACGGAGCCCATATGTCCAACAACGCATACGATAAAGGTCGCCTCGACCTGCCGTTCGTCGGCATTTGCACGTTTGCCAAATCACCGCTGTGCCTTGACTGGGACAAAATCGATGCCGATATCGCCGTCATGGGCGCGCCGTTCGATTGCGGCACCCAGTGGCGAGCGGGAGCGCGCTTTGGTCCGCGTTCGATCCGCGAAGCGTCGACCCTGTTCTCTTTTGGACATGGAGGCGCCTACGATTTCGAGGACGACGTCGTCTATCTGCCAGCGGACGAAGTGCGCATTGTCGATATCGGCGATGCCGACATGGTCCACACGAATACGGAAAAGAGTCATGCGAATATCGAGTACGGCGTGCGCAAAATCCTTGCCGCAGGCGCACTGCCCGTCGTGATGGGCGGCGATCATTCGATCAATATTCCGTGCGTCAACGCATTCGAAGGGCAGGAGCCGTTTCACATCGTCCATATCGACGCCCACCTCGACTTCGTGGATGAGCGCCATGGCGTGCGCCATGGGCACGGCAATCCGCTGCGCCGCGCGGCGGAAAAGAGCGTTGTCACCGGCATGACCCAGATCGGCATCCGCAACGTGTCGTCAACGGCGCGAGAAGGCTATGCGCAGGCGCGCGAGATGGGCTCCGACATCATTTCGGTGCGCGATCTGCGCCGGCTCGGCATACAGGGCGTACTCGACCGGATCCCCAAAGGGGTCCGCTACTATCTGACCATCGACATCGACGGTTTCGATCCCTCGATCGCGCCTGGCACGGGGACCCCGAGCCACGGCGGGCTGCTCTATTACGAAGGCCTCGAACTGTTCGCCGGACTCGCGGCACAGGGCGAGGTAGTAGGCATCGATCTCGTCGAGGTCGCGCCCGATTACGATCACTCGGGCTGCACGTCGATCCTCGCGGCGCAACTGCTGCTCAACACCCTCGGCCGTGTGATGCATCAGCGCAAGCTGCGCCGCTGCGCTGCACGCTAGGGTTTCGAGGCCGCCAGCGAGTGCGCCGCCGCGGCGAGCAGGTGTTCCCGGAACGCCTGCACGACGCGTGTCGATTCGGCGTTGTTGCGCGTGATGATGTCGAAGTCGAGATGCGTTGCGTATTGGTCGGGGTCGATCCGGCATATCAGGCCGCGATCCACCCATGGCTTTGCATAATGCGGCGGCAGGAAGCCGATATGGTTACCCGAGAGGATCAGCATTGCACGGCCTTCGACGTTGTCGACGGTCGCTGCCGCCTTCGACATATGCAGCAGCGATAGCTCCTGTTCGGCGAGATACGAACGGGCCGCGAGGCGGCAGCCGCTCAATTCGCACGCGGGAACCTGCTGGTTCGCCCGTTCACTCAGCGGATGCGCCGTCGCGCAATATAGTCCCTGCTCTTCGCGGTAGAGCGATGTATATGCAATGCCGGGCGTGCGCGTCGGGAACGGGCCTACGGCAAGATGCAGCCGCCCGTCGAGCACGTGCTGCACCATGCTCGATGGCGCCTCGATATGCAGGTCGAGGCGCACGTCCGGCGCCGCCTGCCCGAACGTCCGAATCGCGGGCAGAAGCGGCGAGCACAGGTCGGTCAGCGTCGCCTCGATCAGCCCGAAGCGCAGCACGCCTTGCAGGCGATGGCGCACTGCGCCGGCTTCCATATGAAAGGTTTCGACCGCACCGAGCAGCCGCTGGGTGGCTTCGTACAGGCTCGCGCCGTCGTCCGTCAACCGGAATCCGCCGCGGCCTCGCTCGCACAGGCGCACGCCGAGCCGTGCCTCGAGTTGCGCCATGTATTCGCTGATGCCCGATGCGCTGATATTGAGCACCGATTGCGCGGCGGAAAAGCCGCCACACTGCGCAATCGTCGCGAAGATGCGCAGCAGCTTGAGATCGTTATCCTGGATCTGCACGTTCGTCCTTACGCATGTTGAATTGATCGAAACGTATGATCAGCAAGCGTAACAGTTCGACGCGCTTCTGTGCCCGCACGGCTCCAGCCCGATCCGCGACGCCGCCGCATGCCACAGGGGCCGCGGTGGAGGCCGCGTGGCGGATCGTGCCGGCGGCACTTTACTTCGCGGCTGGGTCGAGCGGCGAGGGGGCGCCGTTACGGTAGGTGTAGATCGTGATGGGCGAATCGGTCAGATCGCGGTCCTGATTGAACTGGTAGTGGCCGGAGATCCCATCGGCTTTGATGTCCTGGAGTACCGGGCGATACTTTGCCGGATCGATCGAATCCGCCTTGACCATGGCCTGCGCGACGATGTTCACGCCATCGTAGAGCGCGGCGCTATAGGTGAGCGGCGAGGTATTGAAGCGCTTCGCGTAGTCCGCCGCAAACTGGCGTCCGGCGGGCGTCTGGCTCAGCACGGGGCCGCCCTGCGGGCAGTAGACGCTGGCGTCGACCGAGCTGCCGCCGACCTTCGCGAGCTCCTCGTTGCACATCGCATCGCCGCCCAGCAGATAGCCGGTCATGCCGAGGCGCTTCATCTGCATGCGAAGCGCGCCGGCCTGTGCATAGTAGCCGCCGTAGAAAATCCCCTGTGCGTTGCTGCCTTTAATGTGCGTCAGGATCGCGTTGAAATCGGTGGCTTTGTCGGACGTGTATTCGCGGGCGACAATTTCGATGCCGTTCTCTTTCGCAGCGTTGATGAACTGGTCGGCGAGGCCCTGTCCATAGGCCGTGCGATCATCGACGACGGCGATCCGCTTGAGACTCAGGTTCTTCGCCGCGAACGCGCCCATTCTGCTGCCGAGCTGCGTGTCGCTCGCCGAAATCCGGAAGACGAACGGGTAGCCGCGCTGAGTGATCGACGGATTCGATGCGACGGTCGCCATCACAACGCCAGCGTTGTTGACGAGGCTGGAGATCGGAATCGCGACGCCGGAGTTGAACGGACCGAAGATCACCTTGACCTTCGCGTCGACAAGACTTTGCGCAACAGCCATGCCGGTGCGCGGGTCTCCGGCATCGTCCATCGACATCAGCTCGAAGCGCGTCTTTTGCCCGCCTATCACGAGCCCTTTCGCATTCAGGCGTTCGATCGCGAGCCGTACGCCGTTTTCATCGTCCTTGCCGGTCGCGGCTTGCGATCCCGTCAGCGGGCCGGTCAGGCCAACCATGACGACCTGCTCCCCTGCCGCGAGCGCACCCATCGACATCATCCCGCAGGCGAGCGCCGCGAGGCCGTTTGCTATCCAGCGCTGTTTCATCGTTCTCTCCTCGTAATTCCCGTACCGGGCGAGACCTATTCTCGGTAATCAATTTTGTTTGAGGTATTTGCGATTTCAGAACTACATTTCGGAAATACCCGAAGTATTTTCTGGAACGGGCGACTTTGTCACGTTGACGAAGCCGTGAAGCAAGATGCCGGCATGAAGAAGAAATCGCTCTACCACGGCCACCGCTATCCGGCAGCCATCATCAGTTGCTTTGACACAATGGATGTTGTCTCCTTTCATTTTGCAGTTCTTTTTCTTCAAGCTGTTCTGCCCGGTCGGACAGGATGAAGGGTTGATTCACCGACGCACAGTGTCGAGTTCGTGAATCAACTCTATGGGTGTTCAAATTTCTCGGTTCAATACGCAGATTCCGCGTGGCGGAATTGTCGCGAAATTTATTGTCAGTCATGTGCCAGCCTTGGCGAAGCACGCGTGCAATGGACCGATTCGGCCATTTCCGAAGTTCACTTCAGCCGATTTCTATTTTTTCAGAATCGCGTGCGAACCAGAATGGCTCCCTGTACCGCCACGGTGTGCATGTCGCCACGGAGATGTTCGGCAAGGTTTACAACGACCTTTACCGGATGGAGGTCGTCTCGATTCGAGTCTCCGAGGTATATGGACCGGGTAACAAGATGCCGCAAGTCACTCGCGACATGGTCAAGGCCGTCCTGTCAGGCCAGCCCTTCCGTATGACGGCGGGCGGTGAACATCGATTCCAGCTAATCCACATCGAGGACGTAGCGCGCGCTTCGATCCTTGCGTCAAAAGCCAAGGCGGTGAAAGGCTCGGTCTTCAATATCACCGGCGGTTCTCGCGTTTCACTGCGTGAGATGGCCGACATCGTAAAACGCTCCCTTCCGGATGCTGATATCGATATCGGCCCGGGCTTCTGGCACCTGGACAGGCAAGGCCCCTGGAATATCGAGGCCGCATCGAGGGAGCTTGACTATCAACCGTCCCGTCAGATTGAAGAGGGTATTGCGGACTACATCGAATGGTTGCGCAAGAACGCGTACTAAACGACAGAGGGAAGTTTTGGAGGTAAGACTGTGGCGGTAACCACTTCCCCGGTACGACGAGCCTCGACGGTGGAACGCTGACGTTAGTCGTTCGCGACATCGTCAAGGAACTGGGACGCCACGGCGCTAAGCACCTGGCTGTAATGAACGGTCATTGCGAGAACCTGTTTTTCGTAATTGAGGGCATCGACCTCGCGCTTCGCGATCTCCGTTATGAAGGATTGACGGATCTGAAAATCATGCGCTTTGACTATTGGGACTTCACCACCGAAGCGACGCTCCATAAGTGTTTCCCGAACGGATTCCCCGGATTCGCTCTGGAGCATGCGGCGGTGCTCGAGACCTCCATGGGACTACATGTGTTTCCCGAACTTGTCCGAATGGAAGAGCTTGTCGATGATCGGGCTGCAGTTTTTCCGCCATACGATGTTCACCCGACAAAGCAGGCGTGGGTGCCAAGGTCAGGTGTTCTTTCGCCCGCCCAAGGTGCTAGCGCAGAGAAAGGTAAAGCGCTGTTCAACGAGTACGTTGATCGGATCGCGATCGCAGTTCGAGAAGAGTTCTCGGAGGCAGCATGACAACCAATTCGGTGCCCGTTGAATATGTCGGCGTGTGGAAACGATCAAAGCTACGACGGGGGACAGCGCCTTGGGACTTTACGACGCGTGTGTTTTGGTTACAAACGCCTTTTTGGCACGCCGACATACGCATCGCACCTGACCGACCTGATTTCTCAAACGTTAAAAGCCTGGCTGACTGTAATCAGGAACAGCTTGATGCACTATTAACGCAAGAGGCGTTCTGCGGCACAACGACGGTCGAGGACGACGTCTGCAGATGGACGCGGTATATCGACTATCGCTTACGTGACACAGACGACTTCGGCCAAATGGTCTTTGACGGAAACAACGTCGAGGAAATCGGCATTGAAACGGATTACTATGAGCTTTGGCATAAGCTCCCGGAGAGCCTTGGGAGAGCCTTTGCGTTACAACGTAACGACCCCCAGTGCAAGCACGGAAGATCGGTCCTTTGTGTGGCGGGTGACTACTTCATCTATTCACGCGACCGTCCCATGTGGACATCGCCGGCGGTTCGGACTCGTCGAAAGATTCAAAACAGATGCGTCGGACGACGCGAACTCGAGGCATTCCTCGATTTTGAGTCGTCGTTCGGCACCGTAAAAGACGGCGTCGGTATGATCGAAATGTCCACCCTGCCCTGGCGCGAGGGCCAAGTCGCATTCGACCTGAACCTCATAGCTCAAGAGATTGAGGCCGCGCGCACCTCCAATCGTGAAGTGCACGGCTGGGCACCCATCACGGGATCAGGAGAGTTCAGAATCGAAAACACAGAGGCCGCGTAATCGAGGCAGCAATATGTGCCGCAGAAGGGTCGATCGCCCGACTGCGGCAACCAAAAAGATGGTAGGAGTGGAGACATGGAATCGAAGGCGATTGGTGCAGGCATTCTCGCGACTATAGTGGAGGTTCTCGAAGTACGTGCGGCTGCGCGTACGTCATTTTTCTTCATGCATAGGAACAAAGCGAGAAACGCCGCCCGCGCGAACGCCAGCGGCGCGTGATTGCCATTCATGCAATGCGTGCGTTGCCCACGCGTTGACGATCAGCGGAAACCGCCCGCAGCCAGCACATGCTCGCCGGTCAGCCAGCGCGCTTCGTCGGAGGCGAGGAACACCGCGACGTCGGCGATATCTTCCGGTTGGCCGGCGCGGCCAAGCGGCGTCTTCGCAATGAAATCCGAAGCCATGTCTGAGCCGGTGATGCCCGCGCTATGCGTGCCTTCCGTTTCCACGTATCCGGGGTTGATCGAATTCACGCGGATCTTGCGCGGGGCGAGCTCCAGCGCCAATACGTTCGTGATAGCGTCGAGCGCGCCCTTGGTGCCGGTGTAAATCGCGCTAGCGGGCGGCGTGATGCGCGTGACGCCCGAACTGATATTGATGACGCTCGCGCCTTCGCCAAGGTGCTTCACGGCCGCTTGCGTGACGAGCAGCGGACCGAGCACGTTCGTGTTGAACTGCCGATGGAATTCCTCGGCGGTAATGTCCTCAACCGGCGAAAACGCGTACACGCCCGAATTGTTCACGACGATATCGAGCCGGCCGAAGGAGTCGATGGCCGTTTGCACGAGTTTCGCGGCGTCGGCGGGCTGCGAGACGTCGCCGCCCACGGCCGTCGCCTTGCCACCCGCTTCCTGAATCCGCTCGACGACCGCCAACGCGCCCGCCTTGCTGCTCGCATACGTCACCACGACCGCCGCGCCCTCTTTCGCGAGCGCAGTGGCGATCGCCGCGCCAATTCCCTTCGATGCGCCCGTAACGAGCGCGACTTTTCCTTCGAGCCTGGCCATGACAAATCTCCAAAATGGGGTTGAACCGTCCGCTTGCCGCGCTGCGGCTTGCGTCGGTGCTCAACGACAATGTAGAGGGTGCGCGCAGCGCGAAAAAGAGCCCGCCGCCGAATGGAGTGGCCGCATTTGCCGAACAATGCGCGCACGATGCCGAAGATGCGCGTACTCAGTCTTCGTGCGGGCTTCCCTCGATCGGGCACTCCGCCCTATCGGATTACGCGACATTGCGACGGCGATCGGCGCTAGTAGCGCCATATCGGGACATTTCCTGAAGAGATCTCGAACTGGCCGCGATCCAGCATAGTGCTCTGGATTGCCGCGCGTGCCGACACGTTCGTTCAGCCACTTCGCCGTCGCATTTTCTGCAGAATTCGGCGCCCTACCGAAAAAGTCATGCAGCCACGCCGGTCTGCAGCGCATGTCGATGACACGGTGGTCCCAGTGTGACGTCTTCGATGTCGAATCAATCTGCTCGCTCATTTCGCAACCTCCACAGGGGAGCCCATCTTGTCACTGCTAGCCAGGGTGCTGGCGTCGAAAGGTCCGCCGGTAAACTGACCGCCGGTAGTCACCGGCTCTTTTCCGGGCAGCAGTGGGAATACCAGTTCCGCAAAGCGGATTGCCTCCTCGAGATGCGGATATCCCGACAGCACAAACCGGTCGACGCCAAGGTCCACATATTCCTTGAGGCGTTGCGCCACGATATGGGGATCACCAACAAGCGCCGTACCGGCGCCGCCTCGCGCCAGCCCCACCCCGGCCCACAGGTTCGGACTGACCTCGAGCCGGTCGCGTCGCCCGTTATGCAGGGCCGCCATGCGCTGCTGTCCGACGGAATCCATGCTGGCGTAGCGTTCCTGGATGCGCGCGATAGTATCGTCATCGAGGTAACGGATCAGGTCATTGGCAGCCGCCCAGGCTTCCTCAGTCGTTTCACGCACGATCACATGCAACCGCACGCCAAAGCGCACCGTGCGCCCCAACGCCCGAGCACGCCGCCGCACATCGGCGATCTTTTCCGCCACGGCCGCTGGTGGTTCGCCCCACGTCAGATAGACATCCACGTGCTCGGCGGCCAACGCGTGCGCGGCAGGCGAAGATCCGCCGAAGTACAGTGGGGGATGCGGCTGCTGTATGCCGGGAAAGAAGTTGCGAGCGTCGACCACCTTGTGATGCTTGCCTTCGAAATCGACACGCTCGCCGGCCAGCAGCTTGCGCCAGATCGACAAATACTCGGCAGCCGCCTCGTATCGTTCATCGTGGCTCAGGAACACGCCATCCGCAGCCAGTTCCGCTGCGTCACCGCCCGGCACCACATTGAGCAACAGACGTCCACGGCTGGCCGCATCGAGCGTGGCAGTCGCGCGTGCCGCCGCGGTCGGGCCGCCTAGTGAAGTCCGCAGCGCCACCAGAAACTTGAGTTGCCGGGTGATTGGCACCATGCTTGTGGCCACGACCCAGGGATCAAGACAGCCGCTCCCCGTCGGAATCAATACCCCGTCGTAACCGCGATTGTCGACGGCCACGGCGATCTCCCCCAGATAGTCCATGCTCGGCGGCCTTCCGAAATCGGAAGTGCCAAGATAGCGCGTGTCGCCGGAGGTCGGCAAAAACCAGAAAATTTCCAAACTCATGCTGAATCCTCTTTCATAGCCGGTGTGTCGGCGGCCGCTCTGCGGCGCGGTGTACCGATGCCTCTTGCCCGCATCAGCCGGGCCCGCACAATATTCCGGCTGATTCCGAGCACGCGCGCGGATTCGCTCTGGCTCTGGCCGCAATACTCGAATACCTCGTCGAAAATGCTGTCCTCGATTAATTGATGCAGATGATCCGGCTTCTCTTCGCACAGCCGCCGCACGGCAAGCCGCAAAGCCTCCTGCCCTGAGGCCGGTATGGCGTCAGCACGCCGCTCCACGCGCAGACAAGTCTGGCGCGCGGGAAAGCGCAGATCAGTCGTATCAATCTCGCCCCCGTCCGACATCAGCAACGTGCGGTGCACGACGTTCTCAAGTTCGCGCACGTTGCCGTGCCATGGATACGCCTCGATCGCTCGCTCGGCCTCTGGCGTCAGCGACGCGCCGCTGTAGTTAAGCTGCCGGCTGTATTCCTTGATGAAATAACGCGCGAGCGGCACGATATCTCCCGGCCGTTCACTCAGCGGCAGCATCTCCAGGTTGACGACGTTAAGGTGGTAATACAGATCCGTGCGGAACTGCCCCGTGGTCATCCGCTCGGCAAACCGGCCGGTGGTCGACGCCAGGATCCGTACATCCACTGCAATCCCCTGCTGACCGCCCAGACGGATCACTTCCCGGCCCTTGAGGGCCCGCAGCAGCCTGGTCTGGACGAGTGGCGGCAAATCGTCAATCTCGTCGAGAAACAGCGTGCCGCCGTTGGCCTGCTCGAGACGTCCGATCTGGCTGCCAAAGGCGCCGGCGAACGCGCCGCTCTCGTGGCCGAACAGTTCGACTTCTACCTGCGCCCCGGAAAACGCCCCGCAGCTCACCGTCAGGAACGGCGCATGACGGCGCAGGCTGTGGCTGTGGATATAACGCGCGACCAATTCCTTACCAGTGCCCGCCTCACCGCTGATCAGTACGCTCGCATCGCTGGGCGCGACCTGCTCGATTTCGGCAAGCAGCGCCCTGGAGCGGGGATCCTCGAAGATCCAGTCCTCCGGTACCGCATTCGTTTCGGCCGCCCCTGGCCAACGCGACAGGACTTGCATGGCAAACACTCACGAATAGAACGAGGGTTCAGGGAATTCGTCGTTGACCGCCCAATCTCCCAGTTCCTGCAGTTTGTAGTCGACCGGATCGTGCAGCGTCTGCGTACGCAGGTTGCGCCAGAAGCGGTCGAGCCGCAATGCGCCATGCGTGGAGCGCGCGCCTGCCACATCGAACAACCGGCTGCTGAGATCGAGCCCGTTACGCGTCGCAGCCACTTTGGCTGTGGCGACCGCTACCGCCACGCGGCCGCGCCCCGCCTCGTCAAGTGCCTCGCCGCGTGCCCAGGCGTCGTCAAAGCGACGCACTGCTTGTTGGAGCAGCAGCCGAACGGATTCCAGACCCACCCAGAACTCGCCGTAATGGCGCAACGTATGGGGATCCTTGCTAGCCTGTTTCACCGGCGACTTGAACCAGGGGCGGGATTCGTTCAGCGTGTAGTGCTTCGCCTCCTCGAATGCCCCCTCGGCGATGCCGAGGAACATATGGACGAAGATCAACTGGGCGAGCAAAGGACGCAGGCACGCAAACGGTGTACTGAGCGGTCCGGGGTCGAGCAGCAACTCACTCTCCTCCACGCGTACCTTCTCGAACAGCGCGCTGCCGCTGTCCGTCTGGCGCTGACCGAAGCAATTCCAGTCGTGGTATAGCGTGATGCCGGTACGCGAGGTCGGTATCGCGCCGATCAGTAATCTGCCGCTTTGCACATGCAGGCCCGACGCCACCAGCATTTCCGAATCCAGCGCGCCCGAGCAGAAGCTCTTCTTCCCCGAAAATTCATACCAGTTGCCGAACTGCTGGACCACAGTCCGCGTATCGAGAGGATTGAGCGCGTTGCCCCAGAACCAGTTTTTCTGCGCGCTTTGTTCGAACCACGGCTCCCACTGGTCTGGACGACCAAACTGGCGAACAGTCGCTAACAACAGATGATGAAAGCCAAACACATGCGCGATCGAGCTGTCGGCCCGAGCAAACGAGCGAACCACATCTAGCGTGGTTTCCCAGTTCGCGCCTTGTCCGCCGTACTGTCGCGGAATCGACAGCGCGAGCAGGCCGCTAACGCGGATTGCGTCGCGTTCGGCCTTTGGCGTGCCGCCCCTTTGATCGCGTTCGATGGCGCTTGATGCGAATCCTTGCGTCAGCTCACGCACCAGTTCCGCATGTGAAGATGGCAAGAGTTCGATTTGTGCGGACATGATTGATCCTCGGATATCAGGCGGCGAGCGTCTCAGCCGAGCGGAAACGGGCATCCGGGAACAGGCCGTTGAGCACCGGCAGAGCTTGATCGATGACCAGTTCGATCCGTGACTTCAGTGCGGAATCCGTGATGTCGTAATCCGTGAAATCGTCGGGCGTGGCGTAGACGCCCGTTGGCAGAACCAGTGACTGAAAGAAACTGAACAGGGGCCGCAGTTGATGATCGACCACCAATGCATGCCGCTGGCTCCCGCCGGTTGCCGCAATCAACACAGGTTTGCCCGCGAGCGCATCAATGCCGATCAGGTCGAACAGGTGCTTGAACAGCCCGGGGAGCGAACCACGGTACACCGGAGCGCCGGCTAGCAGGATGTCGGCCTGCTCGATCGCACGCAGCTCATCCTCAACATGACCAGGGAGGCGCTCGCGCGACAACACGGTGCCGATATCCGCAGCGATGTCGGCCAGCGCGACCACCCTCGTGCGAACCGGTAGCACTCGCTCTAGCGCCGCGGAAAGTGCGTTCAACAGGACATCGGTCCGCGAGGGACGAAAGGGACTGCCGCTGACGACAACCAGATTGATAACAGACGACATGGAACAGGCACCCGATAAGTGAAGCCGCGCCCGGCACGCCCGATGATCCCGGCGGAGCTTGTCACGCGCGGTTGCTTCCCCGAGGCGGCCTGCGACGCAGGAGCGAAAGGATGTTGCTGGAGCAACACCGGCTGAATAATCAGCAATCGCCAGATGTTTCGCAGTGTATGAAATGACCTCACGGCGCCCTACCAATTGTTTCCCGAATGTTTATGCGTTTTTCGAATTTGCCGCAAACCCTTGTTTTTGCTTTTTGTTTTTTATTCCCGGGATGTTTCGGCCGGAAGCCAGGGCAGATGCCTATGCTTCGCGTCTGCGTTACCAACAACATGCTGGCTATAAGGTGTTGGCAGGGCAACAGCCGGCATCGGGGCGACAGCGGATGCGGCCTATGCGCCCCGCCGTCGCAACCACTCTCGCCTCAGACAAACACGGCGTGACGCGCACGCCTGGCGCGCGAAGTGTAATCGGCGGGCTTGCCCCCGAGATACGCGTCGTGCAGCACATCGGACCGCTCGAGTTCGACCGCTGCGCCCTGTGCCACCACGCGCCCACCTTCGAGCACATAACCATGCTGCGCATAACGCAGCGCCATCGTCGCGTTCTGCTCGGCGAGCAGGAAACTCACGCCTTCATCGCGGTTGAGCGCGGCAACGGTCTCGAAGATTTCCTCGACCACCAGCGGCGCGATGCCCATCGACGGCTCGTCGAGCAGCACGAGCGAAGGACGCGCCATCAACGCCCGGCCGATCGCCACCATCTGCTGCTCGCCACCCGACGCCAACCCCGCCGGCGTCCGCCGTTTCTCCTTCAAACGCGGAAAGATCGCGTAGATCCGCTCGAGGTCCGCCTCGATCTGAGCGCGCCGCGGCCGCCGCGCGAACGACCCGATCCGCAGGTTTTCCTCGACCGAGAGATGCGCAAAGCAGCGCCGCCCTTCGAGCACCTGCGCCAGCCCGTGCTCGACCAGCGTCCAGGGCTCGACGCGCGTGACATCCTCGCCGCGAAACGCTATGCGTCCTGCGGTCAGTTCGCCGCGTTCGGCGCGCACGAGGCTCGAGATCGCCCTGAGCGTCGTCGTCTTGCCCGCGCCGTTGCCGCCGAGCAGCGCGACGATCGCACCCTCGGGCACCGCCAGCGACACCCCGCGCAAGGCGGGGACGATCTGGCTGTAGGTCACTGCGATCTCATCGACCTGCAGGATCGGGATGCTCACCATGTCAGAGGTCCTTGCTGCAATCGCGCGGCGTAAGGCCCTTTTCCTTCGCGTATGACAGGGCCGACTTTTCGATGATCGGACGCAGCAGCGCGCGATCGGCCTGCACCCAGTTGCTGATCACGTTCCACTTCTGGCCGTCCCATTGCTGGAAGCGCACGGCGCCGCCGCCTTCGTGGTCTGCGCAGGTCAGCTTGAGTGGCTGGACGAGGCCGAGTGCGCCGAGCTGCTTGAGGCGTGCATCGTCGAGATCCAGATGCTCGAAGCCCCAACGCACCTGTTCACCCGTCAGCGGCTTGTTGCCGAACTTGCGCTGGGCGACGCGCACCGCTTCGACGTTCAGGATGCCGTTCACCACGCCCAGGTTGTAATAGACCGTGCCAAAGCGCGCGGGGTCCTTGAGGTTGCCGTTACCCGGCTTGACCACGTACTGGTTGATCGCCTGCAGCACCGGGTAGTCCGTGCCCGAGGGGTGCGTCGTGATCGAGATGAAGCCCTTGGCCGCGTCGCCCGCCGGACGCACGTCTTCCTCAGAGTTGCTCCAGATGTTGCCGATGATGTGGTCGACCGGATAGCCAACCTTCTGCGCGGTCTTGATCGCCACCGGGTTCATCACGCCCCAGCCGCGCAGAATCACCCAGTCGGGATTGATCTGGTGAATCTTCAGCCACTGCGAGCCCTGTTCGTTGCCGGGGTGCGGAACCTCGATCTGGGTCACGTCGAAACCGTACTTCTTCGCGAGCAGGTCAACGACAGGAATCGTCTCGCGTCCGTACGGAGAACCGTGATACAGCACGACGATCTTCTTGCCCTTGAGTGCGGCCAGGCCGCCCGAGCGTTGCCCAATGTAGTTGACGATCGCCGAGACCTCGCTGTACGGATTCAGCTGCAGCGGGAACACATAGGGGAACACCGCCCCGTCGGTCGAATCGGTACGGCCGTGGTTGATCGTGATGAGCGGAATCTTGTCGGCCGTCGAACGGTCGAGCGTCGCGTAGGCGATGCCGACCGACAACGGGTTCGTGGCCGCCGTAGGTGCGCCGCCGGGACCGCCGCTCTTCAGGCGCTCATAGCACTCGACGCCCTTCTCCACGACGTATTCGGTCTCGCACTCCTTCCATACGAGCTTCACGCCGTTGACGCCGCCGTCGCGCGCGTTGATCAGCTGGAGATAGTCGATGAAGCCGCCGAAGAAGCCGCTGCCGCCAGCCGCATAAGGGCCGACGCGGTAGCTTTGCAGCGGAAAATATTCCTCTCCGGCGGCATGCGCCTGAGGCAAGGCACTGACCGTCAGTGCAAGCGCGGCCACGAAAGCCGAGGACCATTTTCCCCACTTCGTACGAAGTGCACGAGCGAGATCAACATCATTATTTTGCATAACAAAATATTCCATGAATTATAAAAGCACCAAAGAAACAGAAAAACGAACAGATCAGGATTGCTTCGTCCGGCGTTGACGAGCGATCAGCACGAGTCGCGCGAGGCCTTCGGGTTCCTTGATCAGAAAGACGATGATCAGCGTGCCGAAGACGATCTTCTGCAGGTTCTGCATCTGGTCCGCGCCCATGCCCACCTGCGCCAGCGCACCCGCCGCGTTCGACAACAGGATCGGCAGCAGCACGATGAAGGCCGCGCCCAGCAAGTTGCCCGAGATACTGCCCATGCCGCCGATGATGATGATGAAGAGCACCTGAAACGAGACGTTCAAGTTGAAGCCATCGGGTTCGATCGTGCCGAGATAGGCGAAAGCCCACAGCGCGCCCGAGATACCGAGCACGAAGGAGCTCAGCGCGAAGGCCAGCAGCTTGCTGCGCCCCACCGGAATGCCGATAACGCGCGCGGCGGCCTCCATGTCGCGCACGGCCATCCAGCGCCGGCCCAGTTCGCTGCGCACGAGGCTCGCGCCGAATGCGAACAGCACGGTTGCAACACCGAGCACGAACAGGTAGCGCGACACCGGCGTGTCAATGCGCCAGTGGCCGATCGCGAGTTGCGGCGCGCTCAGCACGCCCGAGGTGTCGTAGTTCGAGAACCAGCCCACCCGCGTAAACAGCCAGACCACGAAGAACTGTGCAGCGAGCGTCGAGACGATCAGATAGAAGCCCTTGATACGCAGGCTCGGCAGGCCGAACAACACGCCGGCCCCGGCGCTGATCAAGCCGCCGAGAAGCAGGTCGACCGGCAGCGGCAGCGCGGGTACGCGCACGAGCAGGTTATAAGTCGCATAGGCGCCGATCGACATGAACGCGGCCGAGCCGAGCGACAACTGCCCCGCATAGCCGGTCAGGAAATTCAGGCCGAGTCCGGCGACGGACAGGATCAGGAACGGCACGAGGATCGCGTTCAGCCAGTAGTCGTTCGCCACAAGCGGCACGCACGCGAACGCGACGAGCGCGGCCGCAAGCGGCGCGGCCAGCTGGCGGAGGTTCAGGCGGCGCGGTTCGGCAAGGGTACGGGTCAATTCCATCAGTGTTTCCTCAAACGCGCTCGACCGACGCCTCGCCGAACAGGCCGGACGGGCGCACGAGCAGGAATAGCATCGCAAGCAGATAGGGGAACCAGTTCTCGATCCCGTCGCCGATCACCGTTCCGCCATAGACCTCGGCCAGCTTTTCCGTTGCACCGACCAGCAGGCCACCAGCAATTGCGCCGCCGATCGACGAGAAGCCGCCGATGATCAGCACCGGCAACGCCTTGAGCACGACAAGCGAGAGCGAAAATTGCACGCCGAGGCGCGCGCCCCAGAGCAGACCCGCGACCAGGCTGACGAAGCCCGCCAGCGCCCAGACGATCGCCCAGATGCGCGGCAGCCGCACGCCGACCGCGAACGCGGCAAGCGGATCGTCGGCCACGGCACGCAGCGAGAGGCCGAAGCGCGAGCGCCTGGCAAGCTGCGAGAGCACGAGCACCAGCACGCCCGCGGTCGCCGCCGCGAACAGGTCGAAGCGGCTGACCATCACACCGGCCAGGTGCAGCGGCCGGTCGTCGATGCCGAGATCGAGCCCGTGCACCTGCGCGCCCCAGAAGAGCTGCGCCGCGCCTTCGAGAATCAGGCTCAGGCCGAGGGTGGCCATGAACAGCACGATCGGCGCCCGATTGACGAGCGGGCGCAGCACGAAGCGGCCCGTCGCGATAGCGATCAGCACGAGCGCGGCCAGCGTCGCGCCGAACGAAAGCCACGGGTTCCAGCCGCGCTCGACGAGGCTGACGTAGGTCAGCGCACCGAACAGCACGAGCGAGCCCTGCGCGAAGTTGAAAATGCCCGACGCCTTATAGATCAGCACGAAGCCGATCGCGACCAGCGAATACATCACGCCGGCGAGCAGCCCGCCCACCAGCACCTCGATAAAGAATCCCATGTTCGCGCTCCTTCAGTGACGTGTGCCGAGATAGGCAGCCAGCACGTCCGGATTCGTGCGCACTTCGTCGGGCCTGCCATCGGCGATTTTCTTGCCGTAATCGAGCACCACCACGTGATCGGACAGACCCATCACCACGCCGATGTCGTGCTCGATCAGCACGACTGTGACGCCGAGATGCGCGTTGGCGTCCAGCACGTACCCGGCCATCGCGTGCTTCTCCTCGGCGTTCATGCCGGCCATGGGCTCGTCGAGCAGCAGCAGGCGCGGTTCCGCGGCCAGCGCGCGCGCCAGCTCGACCCGCTTCTGCAACCCGTAGGACAAGGTGCCCACTACGCTGTCGCGCCACGGCTGCAAATCCAGCGCTTCAATCACGCGTTGCGCCCGCTCACGCTGTTCGGCTTCGTCGCGTGCAGCCCGGCCCACGTGCAGCGTCTGCTCGAGCCAGGTACTGCGACGATGCAAGTTGCGACCGGTCAGAACGTTCTCGAACACGCTCATGCGGCGGAACAGCGCCAGGTTCTGGAAGGTGCGCCCGATACCGCGATGCGCAGCGTCGTGCGCGTCCATGCGCCGGTAGGCATGGCCATCGAAGCGCAGCGTGCCGTGCTGCGGACGATATACGCCATTGATCACGTTCAGCAGCGAACTCTTGCCCGCGCCATTCGGGCCGATCAGCGCGCAAATCTCGCCCGCGGCGACTTCGAAACTGATATCGGTAATGGCCTTGACGCCCCCGAACGACACGGAAATGCCGTCGAGCGCGAGCAGGGCCGTCGAGGCTTGCGTCATGCTGATTCACCTTTGGGGTGCCGTTGTGGTTTTCCATGCGGCCGGGTCTGCTCGCGCGCCCGGCCGCGCTCCGCCGCCGCTTGCGTCAGGCGGCCTGCTTCTGCCGCTGCGCTTCCAGCTCGCGCACGAGCGGCAGCACCTTCTCGCCGAAATACTCGACTTCCTCGATGAAATGCAGGAAGCCGGTCAGCACGAGATCGACGCCGATCGACTTGAGTTCGACGATGCGCTCCGCAATTTGCTGCGGCGTGCCGATCAGGTTCGTGCGGAAGCCGTCGTTGTACTGGACGAGATCCTCGAAGGTCGACTTGGCCCAGTTGCCCTCGCCTTCCGGCGACGCCTTGCCGGCTTCCTTGACCGCGTCGCCGAACGCGTGCACGGCTTCGACGTGTGCGTGCTTGATGATGTCGTCGAGCACGGCCTTCGCTTCCTCTTCCGTGTCGCGCGCGATCACGAAAGCATTCACGCCGATGCGCACCTGGTGATTATTCTGCGCTGCCTTCGCGCGGATATCGTCGATCTGCGCCTTGAGATTCTCGGGCGTGTTGCCGTTCGTGAAGTACCAATCCGATACGCTCGCCGCGTTGTCGCGCGCCGCGCGCGAGCTGCCGCCCTGGAAGATCTCCGGATGGGGCTTCTGCACCGGCTTAGGACTCAACGTGTAGTTGTTGAAGCGATAGAAGTCGCCCTTGAACGTGAAGTTGTCCTCGGTCCAGATGCCCTTGAGCGCGCGGATGAATTCGTTCGAGCGGCGATATCGCTCGTCGTGTTCGAGCCACGGCTCGCCAATCCCGGTGAACTCGCCCTTGAACCAGCCGCTGACCACGTTGATCGCAATGCGGCCGTTCGAGATGTGATCGATGGTGGCGATCTGCTTGGCGACCACGGCCGGATGCCACGGCCCCGGCAGGATCGCCGCGAGCACCTTGAGCTTCGTGGTCGATTGCAGCAGCGCCTGGCTGAACGATACCGACTCGTGCTGATACTCGGCGCCATAGCCGGCCGTGAAGCGGATCTGGCTCAACGCGTACTCGAAGCCCGCGCGCTCCGCGGCCTGCGCGAGACGCTGGTTGTAGTCGAGGCTCCAGTCAGTACGTTGCTCGATCGTGCTGACGACGAGGCCGCCGCTTACGTTCGGCACCCAGTAGGCGAATTTGACGGCGTCGTTGGTGTGGGAAGTCTGGCTCATTGAAGGTTCCTCGATAACGGTGAATTCAGGCGGCAAGCGCCGCGGTGACGTTTTCCGCGCGTGCACGCAATTGCGGCGTGGCGCGTTCGACGGAAAGCGCGATGCGGGGCCGCAAGGCCTCGCTCGCGATCTCGTAGCGATCGAAATCGCTTTCTGATGCATAGACGTCGATCGGCAGCGTGCGCGACGGTCGCTGCAAGCTGCCCGACACTGCCATGATCTTGTGTTTCTTGCTCATAAGGATTCCTTCTTGAATCAAGACGTGTTTGAACGGTCCCGTCATGAGCTAAAGGCAAAGACCGTGCCAAATCGCGAGAACCGACCGCTCATGGCAAAACGGCTGGCATAGCAGCGGTTTTCGTCGTCAAGCGGCCTTCCGGGAAGCGAAACTGCACCTGATAAGCACATCCCGACGACGCTCGGATCGATATGCCGGGATGTGCTGAAGCACCGGCAACAGTGCTGCTTGTTCACTGCTGCCCACGCAGCAGTGCTGGTTCATCACATGAATGGAACGACGCAAGACGCATGGCTTCGCGTCGCGTTGCTGCTAGCGCAGCAGGCTGATTAGGTTATGAGAATTGCTTGCTTCTCTCGCCGCCCAAAACCCTCGACACTGTGCTGACCCTGCAGCACGCCCGCGCGTGCGGTGCTGCTTCACCCGAACCCACTGCAATGGCATCCATTTCTCTATCGTTGCCGCTGACCGAGACGCCAGAGCCCATCGGGCCCGACCTGCCGGACGCGTCGCCGCTGAGCATCGCCCGGCGTCTTGCCAAACGCTTCGCGCAAACCGCTGCGGAGCGCGACGCGCGCGGCGGCACGCCGAAAGCGGAACGCGACGCCCTGCGCGCAAGCGGCCTGCTCGCATTGAGCATCCCCACCGTGCATGGCGGACTCGGCGCGACCTGGCGCACGACGCTCGACGTCGTGCGCACGCTTGCGCGCGCCGACAGTTCGCTCGCGCACGTGTTCGGCTTCCGTCACCTGATGCTGGCCACGGTTCGCTTGTTCGGCTCACCCGCGCAATGGCAGGCGCTGTTCGAACAAACTTCGCGGCACCGGTGGTTCTGGGGCAATGCGCTCAATCCGCTCGACGAACGCACCATTGGCCATGCGCGTGACGCGTGGTTCGAATTCAGCGGGCAGAAGAGCTTCTGCTCGGGCGCACTCGACTCGGAAATGCTGATCGTCTGCGCGCGGCACGCGGAAACGCGCGCTTATCTCGTTGCCGCCGTGCCAACCCAGCGAAGCGGCATCTCGATCGCGGACGACTGGAACAATTTCGGCCAGCGCCAGACCGACAGCGGCTCGGTCACGCTCGAACAGGTCCGTGTCGAGCACCACGAACTGCTCGCGGACCCGGGTCCCTTCTCGTCGCCGTTCGCGGGGCTGCGGCCGCTCATCGCGCAACTGATCCTGACGAACATCTACCTCGGCATTGCCGAGGCGGCGTTCGACGATGCGCGTCATTACACGCTCAACGAGGCGCGGCCCTGGCCCGCCTCGAAGGTGGCGAGCACCGGCGAGGACCCCTACATCCTGAGCCAGTACGGCGAGTTCTGGCTCGGACTGGAAGCCGCACGCGCGCTCGCGGACCGGGCCGCCGCCGGGCTGGACAAGGCATGGTCGCGCGGCACCCGGCTCGCGGCGAACGAACGCGGCGAGGTGGCGCTGACGGTTGCGAGCGCGAAGGTCGCTGCCGCCCAAACGGGTCACGACATCTGTACCCGCATGTTCGATGTCACCGGTGCTCGCGCGACCCATGGCGAGCTGCGGCTCGACCGCCACTGGCGCAATTTGCGCACCCATACGCTGCATGATCCACTCGCCTACAAGATCCGCGAGATCGGCGAGTGGGCGCTCAACCGAACCTATCCCACGCCGAGCTTCTACTCATGAACCACACGCTCCCCCACGCATGGTCCGCCGATGCCGAAGCCGACCGCCACGTCCCCCTCCTCACCTTGCCGAACAAGCATTCGCTGACCACCTCGATCCGCGCACGCGCGCAGGTGTTCGTCGATCCGCGTTCACTCGACCTGCTTGAGCGCATCCAGCTGGTCGCGCCGAGCGACGCGAACATCCTGATCATCGGCGAGACCGGCACCGGCAAGGAACTGGTGGCGCGCCACGTGCACAGCCTGAGCGAGCGGCGCGACAAGCCGTTCGTCGCCGTCAACTGCGGCGCGTTCTCTGAAACGCTAGTCGAAAGCGAACTGTTCGGGCACGAGAAAGGCGCCTTCACCGGCGCGTTCAACGCCAAGCCGGGCTGGTTCGAAGCGGCCAATGGCGGCACGCTGTTCCTCGACGAGATTGGCGACTTGCCGCTCTCGATGCAGGTAAAGCTGCTGCGCGTGCTGCAGGAGCGCGAGGTCGTGCGGCTCGGTTCCCGCAGCGGCATCCCGATCGACGTGCGCGTCGTGGCGGCGACGAACGTGCATCTGCAGCACGCTGTGGCAGCCGGTCATTTCCGCAGTGACCTCTTCTACCGGCTCAACGTGGTGCAACTCGCGATTCCAACGCTGCGCGAGCGTCCCGGCGACATCCTTCCGCTCGCCCGCTACTTCATCGAGGACTACCGCAGCCGACTCGGTTACGGGCCCGGCGCGATCTCACCGCGCGCCGAACAAAAGCTGCTCGCGTACAGCTGGCCTGGCAACATTCGGGAACTCGAGAACGTGATCCATCATGCGTTGCTGGTGAGTCGCCACGACGCCCTGCAGGACTGCGACCTGCACCTGTTCTCGTCCGGCATCGCGGCCCCGGCTGTCGCAAGCGCGCCGAGCGGTCCGCATCATGCACTCGAATCCGCCCTGCTCGAACTCTTCAACGGCGAGCACGAGAATCTCTTCGAGCAGATCGAGGACATGGTGATGCGCACGGCGTTCGAGTACAGCCACCGCAACCAGATTCAGGCAGCGAAGCTGCTCGGGATCAGCCGCAATGTCTTGCGTGCGCGGCTGATCCGCACGAAGGAAATCGCAGCGCTGAAATAGCGCCGTCCGCTGGACGGCGCAGCACTGCCTCGCTCAGGCCGCCTTCTGCGCCACCGCGGGACCGGCGCCGATCGCCCAGACATAGGGCGGCTCGGTGCCGTTGATTTCGCGGTCGCCAACGATGCGCTCCTTGAACACGACCGGATTATGCGAGGCCGCCGTGCGGGCGTTGCGCCAGTGGCGGTCGAGACGCTTCTGCTCGCTCGTGCCCGATGCGCCGAGCGCGTTGAACAGCAGCGTGGTCGCGCGCAGCACGAGATCGGCAATCGCGCTCTGGCCGCGCGCGGAGTCCAGTTCGGCGTCGACATTCGCAGCATGTTCGGCCTGCTCGTTGCCGCCGAAACGCGCTTCATACGCGCGCTGTGAAGCCTGCGCCGCGCGCACGGCCGCGGCCTCGGCCGCGAATACGAGCGACGAGACCTGCCCCACGACCTGTTGAATCTGCGCGTCCTGCGCGAAGGACGGAGCATTGCCGTGGCTGAAGATGCGCCGGCGCAAACGCACCTCCTGCGAGATGTCCCGCAGCGCGGCGCGACCCGTGCCCACGAGCACGGCCAGCAGCACTAGCTGGTAGAACGCGGTCTGATATTTGAAGCGCGTCGAAAAATCGATGATGTCGATCTCGTCCACCTCGGCCGACACGAACGTGGTCGTACCGCTGCCCGTTGTACGCTGGCCGAAACCGTCCCAGTCGTCGCGATGCGTCACGCCGGGCTGCCTTGCCCGTACGGCCGCGATGACGTCTTCGCCCGTGTCATCGCGACGCGCAAATACATCAATCCAGTCGGCGAAGATGCTGCCCGTACTGTAGTACTTCTCGCCGTTGACGACCCAGCGTTCGCCGTCACGCGACACGCGAGTGATCACATCGCCGATCTCTACGCTGCCGACCTCGGTCCAGGCATTGCCGACCAGTTCGCCCGCTACGAAGCGCTTGAACCAGACATCGCGAGCCGGCCCCGGCTCGGCATTGAGCCGATCCTCCACGAACGCGAAGTGGCCGCGCAGCGCCTGTGGGAGGTTCGAGTCCGCCTCGGCCAGTTCGATGAGAAGTTCAATCAACTGCGGCAGTGAAGCCCCCGCGCCACCAAGCTCGAGCGGCACACGCACCGCGCCGAACCCAGCGGCCTTGAGCCATTCGATCTGTTCATGAGGCAGCCTGCGATCCCTTTCACGTTCCAGAACCCCCTCCGCAATGCGAGCGAAGATAGGCCGAAACCTTGAGGCAAGGCGCTCGTAATCCGTACCGAGAGATAAAGCGGGCGTAACGGTCCCCGTGCTGGCGAGATTCAAAGCGGTCATATGTGCTCCAGATATCAGCTTGATTGGCGGCTCGCGATCGAGCTCGTTCTTTATCTATTAAGCAGAAGCCATGCCAATCGTCCGTTGGAGAGCAGGCGTGCACGTGGCCAGTCAGCCGCCGCCCAGGCTGCTGGCTCAGCAACACCTGGCTGCTGATTCACTGCCCGATGTCCAGCAGTGCGAGGGGCGACACGTGTCGCTATGCGCGTCTGAGCGAGGGGAATCGCAGTGATGATAAGCAACCCAAAACAAATGCGTCAGTCATAGATGGGCGCACTTCTATACTCGTCGCGTCGAGTGGCCGCGTACCCGGCCCGGCTCCTGATCCACGTGCGCGCCGATCGCCGTATTCCTTCGTGGCGTGTCCGTTATGTCATATCCGTCGTTATATTCCACCCGGGCATATGCATAGCGAATGTGTCTGTTTGGCAGTCACATTCGCAGCCAGTAGAATCCGTCGACTCACCTTTGATGCCGCCAACGAAACGCTCACCGAGAATATTTCAATCATGAAAGTCATCCGCTCCGCTCTTCTTGCCGCCCTGCTATCGGTCGTTGCCGCGGCGCCAGCCCTTGCTGCCGACGAGCTCGCGCAGGTCAAGTCGTCCGGCGTGTTCCGTGTCGGCACTGAAGGCACCTACGCGCCGTTCACTTACCACGACGAAGCGGGCAAGCTGACCGGCTTCGACGTCGATATCGCCACAGCGATCGCACATCGGCTTGGCGTGAAGCCGCAGTTCGTCGAAGGCAAGTGGGATGGCCTGATCGCCGGCCTCGACGTCAATCGCTACGACGCCGTGATCAACGAGGTTTCGATCACCGACGCGCGCAAGGTCAAGTATGATTTTTCGACGCCGTATATCTCGACGCATGCCGTTCTGATCGTGCGCTCGGACAACACGAACATTCATTCCTTCGACGACCTGAAGGGCAAGAAGTCCGCCAACACGCTGACCAGCAACTTCGGCAAGCTCGCCGCGTCGCATGGTGCTGACGTCGTGCCGGTTCAGGGCTTTAACGAATCGATCGATCTGCTGACATCGGGCCGCGTCGACGCGACCGTCAACGACTCGCTCTCGTTCCTCGACTTCCAGAAGCACAAGCCGGACGCGAAGCTCAAGATCGCCGCCATCGACACGTCTTCCGACGACGATCAGTCGGGCGTGCTGCTGCGCAAGGGCAACCCCGAACTGGTCAAGGCCGTCAACAAGGCGCTCGCCGACATCAAGGCCGACGGCACCTACGCGAAAATCTCGCAAAAGTATTTCGGCAAAGACGTTTCACAATAAGGCGAACTGAATGATGCCGCCATGGCTGCATTTGATGGTGCAATCGTTGTGGCCACTGCTTTACGCGGGACTGGTCTTTACGGTCCCGCTCACGCTGGCTTCGTTTGCGATCGGCATGGTGCTCGCGTTTGTCGCGGCACTCGTGCGCCTCTTCGGACAACGCTGGGCCGTCGCGGCCGTGCGTTTCTATATCTGGCTCTTTCGCGGCTCGCCGCTGCTCGTGCAGCTGTTCGTCATCTTCTACGGCTTGCCCAACGTGGGCATCGTGCTCGATCCGTTGACGGCAGCGATCATCGGCTTTTCTCTCAACGTCGGCGCCTATAACGCGGAAGTCATTCGCGGCGTAATCGAGTCGATCCCGCGCGGTCAGTGGGAAGCCGCCTATTCGATGAACATGACGCGCGCGCAGGCGCTGCGCCGCGCCATCCTGCCGCAAGCGATCCGCGTGGCGTTGCCCGCGCTCTCGAACTCGTTCATCTCGCTCGTGAAGGACACATCCCTCGCGGCCGTTCTGACCGTGCCGGAAATCTTCCAGGCTGCACAACGCATCGCCGCCGTGACCTACGAACCCCTGATTCTCTATACCGAGGCCGCCCTGATCTATCTCGTGTTCAGCTCCGTGCTCTCGCAGGCTCAAGGGCGCCTCGAGGCGCGCTATGGCCGCCATGCCTCGTTCTCGGCGGGACGCTGATGATCCGCATTGAAAGTGTCCACAAGTCGTTCGGTGACCACGAGGTGCTCGCGGCCATCGACCTGACGCTCAAAGCGGGCAGCGTGACCGCGCTCATCGGGCCGTCGGGCAGTGGCAAGAGCACGCTGCTTCGCTGCATCAATCTGCTCGAAATGCCCGACTCCGGCACGCTGAGCGTGGGCGACGCGCGCGTCGAATTCGGCCTGGGCCGGCAGCTTCCTCACGCCGAAATCGCATCGGTGCGCCGCCATACCGGCATGGTGTTCCAGAACTTCCAGTTGTTCCCCCACCTGAGCGTCATCGAGAACGTGATGGAAGGCCTCTTCACGGTCCTGAAATGGGAAAAGGAACGGGCGCGCGAGCGCGCCGCCGCGCTGCTCGCCAAAGTGGGCATTGCCCAGAAGGCCGACGCGTGGCCGTCCGCGCTGTCGGGCGGTCAGCAGCAACGCGTGGCGATTGCGCGCGCGCTTGCGCCCTCGCCCCAGGTGCTGCTCTGCGACGAGCCGACTTCGGCGCTCGACCCCGAACTCTCCGCCGAAGTGGTTGACGTGCTGAGGCAGCTCGCGCTGGAGGGTACGACCATGCTGATGGCAACGCACGACTTGCGGCTCGCGGCTTCCGTGGCGCACGACGCTGTTTTCCTCAAGGACGGCGCGATCGTTGAAGCCGGCCCGTCGCATGAAATCTTCGCGCGTCCGCGCGATGCACGCACGGCGCGCTTCGTGTCCACGCTCACCCAGGCGCTGCCCTCGTTCTAAGCCCACATAAAAAGCGCCGCAGCCGCGGCGCGCTCAAGCGGCTCAATGCACCTTGGGCAAACCGTGCTGCCCGCTTTCACCAGCCATTGCACCATCTCGTCTGCGATCGAGCGCGGCGTGCCGACCATTTGCAGGCGCGAGTAACCACCCACGCGCTGCGCGAGCTGGCGAATCGTAAAGCCCTCGTCGCGGGCCCAGGCCGAATGCGAGTGCGGATGGAAAGCCCAGTATAGGAAACCCGCCCCGCGCTCCAATAACGAATTGGCTGATGGATATCTCGCGGACCCGGCTCTGAATATGGCGGTTGCGCGGCTCGTGGATTTCGGACGCGGCGATGGAAGGGATGAGTGCGCGAGCCGCAGGGCGACTCGCGCGATAACGAGAAATCGCGGGGCACGTGGCCCCCGCGAATCTATTACTGGCGCGGCGCCAGTCCTCGCACGACGGACACCAGCGCGTCAACTTCCGCGCAGGTATTGTAGAACGCAAGCGAAGGCCGCACAGTCGCTTCGAGGCCGAAGCGCCGCAGGATCGGCTGGGCGCAATGATGCCCGGCACGCACAGCGATGCCTTCGCGGCTCAATGCCTGCCCGACCTCCTCGGTCGTGTAGCCCTTCAGCACGAACGAGAGCACGCTCGCCTTGTCACGCACCGTTCCGACGAGGCGCACGCCCGGCACCGGCGCAAGCACGCTCGTTGCATACGCAAGCAAATCATGCTCGTAGCGCGCGATATTCTCGATGCCGATACGGCTCACGTAGTCGAGCGCCGCACCCAACCCGACGGCATCGGCAACATTGCCGGTACCGGCTTCGAAGCGCGCAGGCGCGCCGTGGAACACGGTTTTCTCGAACGTGACGTCCTGGATCATGTTGCCGCCGCCTTGCCACGGCGGCATCGCTTCGAGCACCTCGCGCTTGCCGTACACGACGCCGATACCGGTCGGCCCGTAGATCTTGTGGCCTGAGAACACGAAGAAGTCGGCGTCGAGCGCCTGCACGTCCACGCGCATGTGCGAGATCGACTGGGCGCCGTCGACGAGCGCTCGCGCGCCAGCGCGATGCGCGAGGTCCACGATCTCCTGCACCGGCACCACGGTGCCGAGTGCGTTCGATACCTGCGTCACCGAAACGATCTTCGTGCGGTCGTTGAGCAGCTTGCGATACTCGTCGAGCAGCACCTGTCCCGAGTCGTCGACGGGAATCACTCGCAGCTTCGCACCCTTGAGTGCCGCGAGCTGCTGCCAGGGCACGATGTTCGCGTGGTGCTCGAGATGCGAAACGATGATCTCGTCGCCTTCTCCGACGTTCTGCACGCCCCACGATTTCGCAATCAGGTTGATCGCCTCCGTCGTGCCGCGCACGAACACGATTTCCTCGGGCGCCGAAGCACCGATGAAGCGCTGCACCGTCTTGCGTGCGTGCTCGTAGGCGTCGGTCGCCCGCGCGGCCAGAGCATGGGCGGCACGGTGGATGTTCGAGTTCTCGTGCGCGTAAAAATACCCGAGCCGGTCGATCACCGCCTGCGGCTTGTGCGTCGTGGCGGCGTTGTCGAACCACACCAGCTGCTTGCCGTTCACGCGCTCCTGCAGGATCGGAAAGTCGCGGCGCACCGCGTTGACGTCGAAAGGCGGGTGAGCGCCGCGCAGCACGTCTGCCTGGGGAGCGGCGTTTTCGCGTTCCGCCAGAAAATAGCGGGCCGGGCCGTCGTGCCCGCCGTATTCCGGGCGATTGAGTGTGAGCAGTCCACGCAACGCGTCATCACCTGGCAGTCCGAATGTCTCCGGTGCGGCGCGACCTTGCGCAGGCACCACGATCTCCTGCGCCTCGCGCTGCCAGCCGTGGCCATCTGAACCCGTGAAGTAGAACGGCGAGCCGGACCCGGCTTTCGCCTCGGCGGGCACCGGTTCGACAGCCCCATACGCCTGTGGCACACCGAGCAGCGCACCGCCCACGCGCGGCTCCAGCGCAGATGCGATCGCTACAGCGTTGTCCGGCAGGCCGTTCGCGGCGGCCGCATGCGGCGCGAGCGCGGGCGCACGGTTGCCGAGCGCGAGCACGTGAGTCGGCGCGGAAGGAGCAAGGTTGGCGCCCGGCACCTTGCCTTGCGGCAGTTCCAGACCCGGCACGCCAGTGCCCGTGCCGCCAGGCCCCGCGAGCGGCGAGCCCGCCGGCGCGGGATTGCTGACCGAGGCGAGGATCGGCGCGGCCGCCGGCAACGCGGACGGCACGCCGCCCACAGCGCCACTGCCAGCCGCCACGCCGGGCGCGCCAGCATTGCCCGGCAACGTACTGAAGAACTCATTGGTAAGCCGCGCTAGCGTCGCCGGGTCCGGCAGTCCGCCCGGCAGCGGTGCGTGCGCGCCCGCTTGCGGCAGCGCCGTCGGATTAGCGGTAGGTGTCAGGGTAGTCATGGTACTTGCCGATCTCCACGTCATCGAGTACAGCCAGCGCATCCGGCGAATGGACCGCGAGCGAGCAATACAGTGAGATCAGATACGACGCGATCGCCTGATTGTTGATCCCCATGAAGCGCACCGAGAGGCCCGGTCCCTGCTCGCCCGCGACACCTGGCTGATACAGTCCCACCACGCCCTGCCGCTTGTCGCCCACGCGCAGCAGCAGGATCTTGGTCTTGCCGTCGGCGACCGGCACCTTGTCGGACGGAATCAACGGAATGCCGCGCCACGTGATGAACTGCGAACCAAACAGGCTGACCGTCGGCGGCGGCACGCCGCGTCGCGTGCATTCGCGGCCAAACGCGGCAATCGCGAGCGGATGCGTAAGGAAGAATGCGGGCTCTTTCCAGACCTTCGTGAGCAGTTCGTCGAGATCGTCCGGCGTGGGCGCCCCTGTGAGCGGGAAGATGCGTTGCTCTTCCTCGACGTTAGCCAGCAGGCCATAGTCGGGATTGTTGATGAGTTGGCTTTCCTGCAGTTCCTTGATCGTTTCAATCGTGAGCCGCAACTGCTCCTTGATCTGGTCATGCGGGCTGCTGTAAAGATCGGAAATACGCGTGTGAACGTCGAGCACCGTGCTCACCGCATTGAGGAAATACTCCCGCGGCTGCTCTTCGTAAGGCACGAACGTCGTGGGAAGCGTGCCTTCGTCTTCGCGCGCCGTGCAGGCAGCGCGCACTGCTTCGGGATCCTTAACGCGGTTCAGACGATAGATACCGGCCTCGACCGGCACCCATTGCAGCAGGTGTGTGAGCCAGCGCGGCGTGATCGTGGAAAGCTGCGGGACGGTCTTGGTGGCATTCGCCAGTTGCCGCGCGGCGTTATCGCCGAGCGCGGTCTGGCCGCTCAGAGTCGTGGACATGTAGGAGGGCTCCGGTTACTTATAACAAAAACTGCATTGCTTATGACGACAGCAGATTATGGGAATCCCTTATGCGCGGTTCAACCGGCTATAGGCATCAAGGCATAGCAAGAAGTGCAATCTGCTTACTGATTGAGTGGATGGCCCGGCAGCCCCATGGCGTTGGCCATGCCGGTCACCCCGCCGACAAGCAGTTCGCCGATGCTCACACCCAGCGCGTGCGCGAGCTTCTCCACTGTGACGATCGAGGCGATGGCCGTGCCGCGCTCGATTTCGCCGACATAGGTGCGGTTCAGCCCGGCGTGCTCGGCGAGGCGCTCCTGCGACCATGCGTGCGCCTCGCGCAAACGGCGCACGGTAGCGCCGAAGTCGTGAACGATGGCGCTCATCGCAGTGCGTCCGCTGCAATCGCAAACGATGTGGGAGCGCCGGCCTCGACGGGGCCGCTCACAGACGGCGCGCGCGTTTCGTGGCGCGAAATCGCCTGGGTGACGTGTGCGCCAGGCGGCACGCTCTCGGTCAACCAGACGTTGCCGCCGATGACCGCACCGCGGCCGAGCGTGACGCGCCCGAGAATCGTGGCTCCCGCGTAGATCACGACATCGTCTTCGACGATGGGATGTCGCGCGTGGCCCTTCTCGAGATTGCCGGCGGCGTCGCGCGGAAACCGTTTTGCGCCGAGCGTCACGGCCTGGTACACGCGCACGCGCTCACCGATGATCGCGGTTTCTCCGATCACGACGCCTGTGCCATGATCGATGAAGAACGCACTGCCGATCTGCGCGCCCGGATGAATGTCGATGCCCGTGGCCGCGTGCGCCAGCTCCGAAATAATGCGTGCGAGCAGCGGAAGCCCGAGTCGATACAACTCGTGCGCAAGACGGTGATGCGTGATGGCAAGCACGCCGGGATAGCAAAGCAGCACCTCGTCCACGCTGCCCGCGGCCGGGTCGCCATTGAACGCGGCAAGCACGTCAGTATCGAGCAGCGCGCGGATGGCGGGCAAGCGCTGGGCGAATGCGCGCACGGCAGCCAGCGCGCGTGCGTCGATCTCTCCACGGTCGGCCTCGACGTGCCGTGCCTTGTAGCGCAGCTCGAGCCGCGCCTGCGCGAGCAGGGCGTGCAATGCGGCGTCGAGTGCGTGGCCAACGTAGAAATTTTCGCTCTCCTGGCGCAGATCCGGCGGCCCGAGCCGCATGGGAAAGAGCACGCCCTTGAGCGTTTCGATGACCTCCGCCAGCGCTTCACGCGCCGGCAGATCGCGCCCACCCGGCTCCAGCGCACGCCGCTGCAATTCGCGCCATTGTTGCCGCACGCCCTGAAGCGCGTCGACGATCTCAGCCACATGAAATACAGTCACGCCAGTTCTCTCTTCATTGTCGGTTTGAATGATCCGGCGCACGGGTGGGCCGTCCTTCTATTCCTGCACCCACGGCAGACCATGGAAACGCCAGCCGTTGCTCGAGCCGCGATGCCCCGCCTCGTCCAGTTCGCCTTCGAAGCCTTCAGTGACGTTGAACACATGCGCAAAGCCTGCCTTGGCGGCCGCCTCGGCGGCCTGCGCCGAGCGGTTGCCGCTGCGGCACAGCAGCACGACCGCCGCGCCCTTGCCCGTCTTTGCCTCCAGTTCGCGCACGAAGCGCGGATTTCGCGTGAGGCTCGTTCCGGTCGCCCACGCGACATGCAAGGTGTCAGGCACGTGGCCGACGAACTTGCGTTCCTCGCCAGTACGCACATCCACGAGCACCGCTTCGGCCGCCTGATGGAGCGCCCACGCCTGCTGCGGCGTCACGCTTCCCGCGTACGGAAGACCGCTTGCCTGCGCGTTGGCGCGCGCCGCTTCGAGATCCGCGTGCAGCGGCTTTTCCTGCAGTTCCACTGTCATCAGTGCCTCCATGTCATGTTGGCGGCACTCATCGGAATTTTTTGCGGGCTGCCGCCTTTAGCCATCTGGATTCCACTATGCGGGCAAGGCGGCGCGCCTCCAACCAACTAAAAATGCTATCCAAATTCGCATACGTGTCAGATGCAATTGCACCAGTTCGAGAGCGATTGCAGACGAGGCGGCTTGCTCGCCGTGGAATCAGGGAACGATGTAAAGGTCTGAGAAATTGCAGCGCAGCCGTGGATGCATCGCCGGAACGGAAGGCAGGGAATTTCGCGCCAAGGTCCGCAATCGTCTTGATGTCGTTCGTCACCAGATCGTCGCGCGTGATCAGCGTCGGCTTCACCACGATGTGATGACCAGGTGCCACCAGCAAGGCCGCCGCGCATACCGACACGGCGCCGACCACGGCGGGATTGGTCGCCGCTACCGCCACCCATGCGCTGCCTGGCGCGCGGATCGCTTAGATGTCGGCAGAAACCAGAAGATGTCGAGACTCATGAATGTTCCTTTGCGAAGCAGTGTGATGCGCCTGTCGTATCCATATTTGCCGGCTGCATCGCTTGACGGCGGAAGCTTGCCGCCGTGTGGCGTTCGGGAAGTTGGTCGCCCTCGCCGAACAGGCGCTGCCGCAGCGTCCCATCGGCGTAAGCGGTCTTGTAGAGGCCGCGGTTCTGCAACTCGGGCACGACGAGATCGATGAAATCCTCGTAGCTCTCCGGCACCACCGTGCGGCTCAGATTGAAACCGTCGATCCCCGTTTCGTCGATCCACGACTCCAGTTCATCGGCGACCTGCGCGGCACTGCCAACGATCGCGGGATAGCGTCCGCCGAGCTCGAACATCTCGAGCAGCCTGCGGCGCGTCCAGCCGTGCCGCTTTGCGGTGCGCGTGGCCGACTCGATTGCATTGCCGGGCGCGTAGTCGACGGGCGCGTCGAGATCGTATTGCGAATAGTCGATGCCCGTGCTCGCGGCAAAATGGGCAAGTCCTGCTTCGCGGCTCGCGTAGCGCAGATAGTCGGCGTACTTCTCGCGCGCTTCGCGTTCGGTTGCTCCCGCAACGACTGCGGCACCCGCAAAAACCTTGACGTCGTCGGGGCGGCGTCCGGCCTGCACGAGCTGTTCACGCAAGGTCTGCACCGTTTCGCGCGCGACCTTGCGATTCGGCGGCGAGATGAATACGCATTCGGCGTGGCGCGCCGCGAAACGCTGGCCGCGCCCGGAACTGCCAGCCTGGAACAGCACCGGCGTGCGTTGCGGCGAGGGTTCCGCGAGGTGATAGCCATCGACGTTGTAGTAACGCCCAGCATGCCGAACCCGATGGACCTTGGCTGGGTCCGCATACACGCGCGCGCGCCTGTCGCGCTGCACGGCATCCGCTTCCCAGCTGCCTTCCCACAGCTCGTAGAGCACGTCGAGATATTCGTCCGCGCGTTCATAGCGTTCGTCGTGCGGAAGCTGTTCGCTCAACCCCATCGCGCGCGCCGCGCTGTCGAGATATCCGGTAACGATATTCCAGCCGATGCGTCCTTGCGTAAGATGATCGAGTGTCGAAAAACGGCGAGCGAGCAGATACGGCTGTTCGTAGCTGAGATTCACCGTCACGCCGAAGCCGAGATGGTTCGTCACGGCCGCCATCGCCGAAACCAGCAGCAACGGGTCGTTGACGGGCAATTGAATCGACTCGCGCAGCGTGACATCGACGTTGTGCTGATAGACGTCGTACACACCCACGATATCGGCGAGAAACAAGCCATCGAACAGGCCGCGTTCCAGCGTGCGGGCAAGATCGGTCCAGTATGGCAACTGCCGGTAATCGAAGGAACGGTCGCGCGGATGTGTCCACAATCCGTGATTGATGTGGCCGACGCAGTTCATGTTGAACGCGTTCAGCAGAATCTGTTTGCGTGCCATTACAAGGCTCCGTGCCGGGGCGGCAGCGTGTCGTTGAGGTAGTAGTTTCCGACCGCGTGATACTTCCAGCGCACCGGGTCATGAAGCGTGTGCGTGCGGGCGTTACGCCAGAAGCGGTCGAGGCCCAGGCCATCGAGTGTCGCCGACGTGCCAGCCAGTTCGAACAGTCGAGAGCCTGCATCGAGCGAAATCGTCGTGGTGAGCACGCGCGCCTCGGCCACCGCAACGGATGCCTCGGCCACCGAGCGCTCCGTCGGCCCCGCCTGCGCGATATCGACGAAGCGCGCCGCGCGACGCACCAGCGCCTCGGCAGCGCGCAGACGTGCGGCGAGATCGCCGAACTGCACGACGGTCAGCGGGTCGTCGGTGGCGCGGTCGACTTTAGCGTCGATCCACGGGCGCGAATTCTCGCGCACGAACTGCAATGCGGCCTGGAAAGCGCCGCGAGCCTGACCCAGATCGATCGATGCATGCATGATCTGCGCGAGCGGACCGATGGTGGTCGGTCGTTCGAACGACGCCTGAAACGGCACGACCCATTCGGGCTCAACGTGCACATGATTGAACTGCACTGAGCCGCTGCCCGTCACACGCTGGCCAAAACCGTCCCAATCGTCGATCACCTCGACGCCTTGCGCATTGCGCGGCACGAACGCGAGACAGGTGATATCGCGCCCGCGCTCCTCCGTGATGACCAGCGTGGGAATCCAGTCTGCATACAGTGCGCCCGTGCAATAGAATTTGCGGCCGTCGATATGCCAGCCAGCCGTGGTGCGCGTGAGCCGCGTGCGTCGCTTGAAATCCTTGTGGCCGGTTTCGGCGAGTGCATTGCCGAAACGCTCGCCTGCCAGCACACGGTCATAGAAGAAGCGCTGCTGTCCGGTGCTCGCGCCGACGCGCAGCACTTCGAGCGCATAGAAATGATTCTGTGGAATCTGACCCAGCGACCCATCCGCCGCCGCGATCGTTGCCGTCACTTCGGCGAGCGTTGCGCTGCTCACGCCCCCGCCGCCGAATTCGCGTGGCACGGTCATGCCCCATAGCCCGCTCGCGACAAACGCGTCGAGTTCGGCCCACGGCAGCCGGCGCTCACGGTCGCGCGCTGCCGCGTCGGGTGCGAACTCATCGGCGAGGCGCTTCGCGACACGCAACGCGTGGGCATCGTCGGCAATAAGGTCGGGCGTGCGTTGCACCTGTCGCTCACGCGTCTGTGCAGCAGTCTCTTCAGAAATATCGGTGCTCATGTTTCAGTTCCACGAATGCCGCGTCGGCAGCGCATGATTAAGGTGATAGTTGCCGAGCAAATGCAGCTTCCAGCGCACGGGATCATGCAGCGTATGCGTGCGTGCATTGCGCCAGTGACGGTCGAGATTGTGTGCAGCGCGTGTCGATGCGGAACCCGCCAGTTCGAACAGCTTCTCGCTCGCTTCGAGGGCGATGCGCGTGGTCAGCACTTTGGCCCCGGCCACGGCGACAGATGCCTGCGCGCTCGCTTCGGCATCGATGGGTGCGGCGGCAATCGCATCGAGCGTGCGTCCTGCGTCGAGCAAAACTTCGCGTGCGGCATGCAAATCAATCTGCAGACGGCCTATGTCGGCGATGATGTACGGATCGTCGGTCGCGCGCTCCAGTCCCGAGTCGATCCACGGACGCGCGCGCTCGCGCACAAACGCGAGCGCATCGGCAACGGCAGCCTCGGCGATGCCCTGATCGATGGCGGCCTGGATCAGTTGCGAATTGGGACCGAACAGGCCCGGACGATCTGCGAGTTGCCAGAGCGGCAGCACGTCCTGCGGATCGACGCGGACGTTATCAAAAACCACGCTGCCGCTTGCCGTGGTGCGTTGGCCGAATGAACTCCAGTCGTCGAACACCGTGAGGCCGGGCGCGTCGCGCGGCACCCAGACCTGCACGGCGCGGCCCGCATCGTCTGTTGCTCGCGCGGGAACGCGATGCGCGAACAGCGCGCCCGTCGAGTAGAACCGCTTGCCGTCGAGGCGCAATCCATCTTGCGTCTCACGCAGCCGCGTCGTGCCTTGCAGCACCGTGGACACCGCCGCCGAGCGGCGTTCCGGGCCCGCATTGCCGAGCCGGTGGCCCGCCAGCGCCTCGCCATACAGACGCGCTTTCTGCACCGGTGTGCCGATTTCGCGCAGCACGCCCAGCACGCCGAAATGATTTTGCGGGATCTGGCCGAGCGCGGGATCGGCGGCACAAAGAATCACGAAGACTTCAGCGAGCGTCGCGAACGACACGTCCGCGCCGCCGTATTCACGCGGCACGGTAATCGCACCAAGACCGCTCTCCGACCATCGATCGAGTTCCGCCCACGGCAGCATGCGCTGACGGTCACGTTCGGCCGCGTTCGCCGCAAAGCCTGCTGCGAGCGTGTGGGCGGCCGCGAGCGCGTCGGCGTCGGTGGCAATGCGCTGCACGCGCGCGGGATCAGGACGCCGCGGCAATTGCGCAGCGGCAATAGAGGTTTCGACACTAGACATGATGGCTCACACGAAGAGGAAAAAGCCCTTTGAGCCCATCGCGGCTCGCTTCGAACAGGGCCAATCCTGTATTGGATCAGCCCAGGCGCGCCAACCCTACTATCGGATTTGCAATTGCTTATGACAGGCGCCGATTTTCCCTGCCATCGGGCGCCCAGCAGTTCAGGAATAGAATGATGGCGTGGGCATTTCGTCGTTGACGGCCCATTCGCCGAGTTCCTGCAGCTTGTAATCGATGCGCTGCTTGCGGAAGTCGGCTTGACGAATGTTCATGACGTGCTGCCAAAGCAGTTGTCAGGCGGCATGGCGCAACGTGTCTCACTGGCGCGCGGGCTGTTTGCGGAACCTGCTCTGCTGTTGCTCGACGAACCGTTCGGCGCCGTCGACGCCATTACCCGTTCCCGGCTTCAGCGCGTGTTGCTCGCGGCGCAATCTGATCTGCGCGCCCCCATTGCATCAGGTGCTCACGCGCGCCGCGACATTCGCGTCGTCACTCGCATCCCTGTAATCTTCTCCATCGATGTCATAGCCCGACGGTTCCCAGCGGATCGCGAGCAACACCAGCAGCGACGTAAGCGGCGCAATCGCGATGACCCAGAACACTTTCGTGCCGAGCGCTGCCGCCAGTACCGGGAACAGAAACAGCGAGATCGTCGATGCGGTGCGCACGAGCGTCTGATTGAAACCCACGCCGATACCTCGCAGCGAGGTCGGATAACTGAGCGACGCATAGGTCATCGAATGGGAGCCGGGACCGAAGCCTTGCCCGAACAGATAGCCGCCCAGCAGCAGAATCGCAACGACCACCAGCGCGCCGCCGCCCGGCTTGCCGATCAGCGCGAGTCCGATCAGCGACGCGAACTGGAGCGAATGCCCGAGCACCGTCATTTTCCACGCGCCAACCGTGGGTGCCGTGCGCACGCCGATCAGTCCGCCGACAAACGCAAACAGCAGATTCAACGCCAGCGATGCAACGATCGTCGTCAGCGGCCCTTGCGCGAAGAAACTCGTGATAATGACGGGCAAACCGAAGATGATCGCGTTGTAGCCGAACGACGATGCGCTGCCGATCACAGCGGCCAGTACCGTCCGCTTGCGATACGTGGCGTTGAACAGCACGCCGTAGTTGCGCCACGACGCGCGGCGCGGTTGCGCGACAGGCGTCGCGGTGCGCTCGACGACTGCATCGACACCATAGGTACGCTTCAGAATGCGCGCGGCGCCTTCCAGATCGCCCTGATTGGCCGCCCACACAGGCGATTCGCTGATATAGCGGCTGCGCACCAGGATGATGGCTATCGCGGGCACGGCGCCGAAGGCGAGCGTGAGGCGCCACAGCCAGCTCAGATGATGCTCGGGCAGGATCGCGTAAAGCCCCAGAATCAGCAGATAGCAGGTGCTGGTTGCCGCATACCACGCGGGGCACCATGCAGCCACGCTCGCCGCCTTGTTGCCCTTGCCCGCCACGCGCGAAAACTCGGCGAGAAACGCCATCGCAACGGGCAAATCGAGCCCCACGCCAAAGCCCATCAGAAAACGCGCGCCGCCGAGCACCCACGCGTTGGGCGCGAGTCCTGCGGCAATCGCCGCAATCACGAAGAACAGCATGTCCGCCATGAAGACCCGATAGCGGCCGATGCGATCGGTCAAATAGCCGCCGAACAATGCACCCAGAATCGCACCGAAGGTAATCGCCGACGACACGAAGCCGACCTGCACAGGCGTCAGCGCGAACTGCTTCGCGATGTCCTTGATGCCATAAGCGAGCGACGTCAGATCGTAGGCATCGAGGAACACACCGCCCAGCGCGATCGCAATCACAATGCGGGCATTGCTGCCCTTCGCGGCGCCCGCGTTGACGATACGCGATACGTCCTGCGCGGAACGAATCACGGCGTGGTGCGCAGACGGTGGATGTGCGGCGGCACCGACGGAATCGGATGGAATAGCGACGGTAGACATGGCTGTCAAACATGAAAGTCAGAGGTTTTTGCATGCTAGCGCCGCTGTGCATCTATTCAAAACGATGAATGCGTATATGTAAATCCAGCCAGAATCATGCGCGCCACAATTGGACGACGCGTTTTCGCGTGGCCGGCACTTCGTTGCGCCCCGCGATGCTGAGATCCAGGAACGGCAAGCCGCGATTCACGTATTTCTTCGCAATTGCGATGACAAGACGAAGATTCGCTTCGATCATCTCCCGCCCGGCTTGCCGCATTCTCGACTCCGCGACACCCATTGTGCGGTTGATCCCCTTGAGCTGCCGCAGCGGCAGCAAAACCCTCGCCTCAATGTTGGTGAGTTTCTGCTGCCCGGCCTGAATGGCGGGCATATATCGCTCGAGCGCCGGGTCAAACTGGCAGGAATTAGCTGCCATGCGGCTCACCCAGCTAAGGTCGGTCTCGTGGCCCGAGAACGACTCGACAAACAACTCGCGTGGCATGCCGCAACGAGTGACGACGATTTCCAAAAATGCTGCGCTCGATCGCGCGTACCTCCGCAACCTGCTCCTGCACGTTGGCGCACAGGCGATCAATGATTTTCGGCGTGAAACGGATCGACTTCGTCACCGTCCGGGTCTTCGCCGCAGACGGAAGGTTCCGCTTCATTTTCTTCGGAATCTTGCGTCATTGCGTTCCCGCTCACGTCGTCGCCGACACCAGCGACCAGTTCATCGATATGCAGTTCTCCGGCAATGACGCGGTCTACATCGGCAAGAATCGTGGCCACGACCATCGGACATGCAGCAATCGCCTGAATCATGTCCTGCTGGCCGGATTCGATGCGTTTTGCGATCTCGATTTCACCCGCTCGGGTCAGCAGTTCCCTGGCTCCCATCTCTCGCATATACATCCGCACCGGATCAGATATGCAATCCTTACTATTCCGGAACACGGTACAGCACAGGCTGGCGTTCATGTCGAATATCGAGCCCGGTATGCCGGCATCATCAAGTCGCGTCTGGCACGTCCTGACTGGCGAGGCGGCTTTTCCAGGCGCGGTTTCCTTGCTGTTCCTGCGCCAATGCACTGGAATCTGAACCGGGTACATCGCGTACCCGTTAGTATGTCTTCGTTCCTTGACCCGCCTGTATGGTGGATTTTATTAAGAGTCGGAACAAATTTTTTGCGCGCTGAAAACACCGAGAGATCGGCGCAAGGCTGACGGGCGAGGACACAGGGGGACTGCCGCCCGGGCGCTGCGAACCGGGCTCCGTGCGCGAGAAACGGTAGCCCAACGGCACGCCGTCTCCCCGTGGTATGCCGTGCGCGATCGCCTCGGGTGGCCTTGATGGACGCTCGGCTGCAATCAACGACTCGATACCGCAGGTTAGCGATACGACGCCCACCCCATAAAAGACGGCGCGCGGTACTATCTTCGTCGGCCCCGTCCCGTATACCCTTGTCCCATGGAACTGAAGCAAATCCAGTACTTCATCGCGCTTTTCGAAGAAGGCACCGTCACGCGCGCTGCCAGGCGGCTCAACATCGCGCAACCGGCGCTCAGCATGCAGATCGCCAAGCTCGAAACGGAGATTCGGCAGAAGCTCTTCGAGCGTGGGCCGCACGGCATGGCGCCGACCGAAGCCGCACGGTTGATGTACCGCCTTTACACGCCGATCATGCGCGACATCGATCACGCACGCGAGCACCTGAGTCGTCGCGATGTCATCGTGACCGGCCGCGTCTCGCTGGGGATGGTGTCGTCGGAGGCGCAGAGCGTATTGCCCGAATCGCTCGCCCGATTCGATGCGCTTTTCCCGCAAGTCGAAGTCTCCGTCGCCGATGGCTTCAGCGCGCAACTGATCGACGCTGTCGAATCTGGCCGGCTCGATGCCGCCATCATCAACAAGCCGCGCGGACGGCTGACGCTCCACGTAGTGCCTTTGCTCGTCGAAGAAATGGTGCTGGCGACGAGCGTGGCGAATGGCCCACAGCTGCCCGACGAGATCGATCTCACGCAGCAGTCGGGCATCGAATTCGTGCTGCCCACGCGCCGCAACGGCCTGCGAGGCGCGCTCGATGCCGCGCTGATGGCGGCTGACGTCGTCATCAAGCCGAAGTTCGAGATCGATCTGCTCAGCACCATCGTGCAGTTCGTTGAGCAGAGCAGTGTCGCGACAATCCTGCCGCGCGTCGTCGTGCAGGCGAAAGTGGACGAAGGGCGCTTGCGCGCACGCACGATCGCGTCGCCGCCGATCGTGCGCCACATCATTCAGGTCACGCATCCGAAGCGGCCGATCGGGCCGGCCGCCCAGGCGCTCATCACGATTATCACTGATGAGATAAAGCGCGTGACGACGGGTGTTTTGGGGAAACAAGCGCCTTAGCGGCCGCGTTCCAACGGTTCGCGCGCACTACTCGGAACGTCGCTGCGCGTGCCGAACAGCGTGTCGCAGATCGGGAACGTGAGGTTGAAGTTCTGTGTCGCCATCACTTCGGGATCGTGGTGTGTGGCGTGCAGGCGCCGCACTGTGTTGACGAGCGGAAGGCGGTCGAGGAACGGGCTGTCGGTGACGTGTGAGAGCGTATGCAGGCCCTCGTACATGAGAAAGTACGCCGCCATAGTGAGCAGCGCGATGTAGCCTGCGTTGCGGGAGAATACGAACCCAATCACGAGCGCGAACGGCACGGCCGCCAGCACGAACGCAACCGGCGCAAAAGGCGGAAACAGCAGCGCGCGCCAGTGACGGTGGCCCTTGTATTCAAGCGTCACATGCGTGAAGAACCGGTGATGGACGGCGCAATGGCGCTTGTAGATCATGCTGAAATACTTCGTCGGACGATGCAGTACGTAGCGGTGCGCCGCCCATTCCGCCCAGTTGCCGAACAGAAAGAGCGGAATGACCGCCAGCCATTCGGCGAGCGTCGGTGCATGAAGCTGCATCAGGCAATACACGATCACGCCGCCGGTGAAGAGCAATGTGAAGCCGAGGTGCATTTCGCCGCGATACCACCATGGTGTGGCATTGACATACTCGTCACGGAACTTGTAGGAACGCGCACGAACGTCTTCTTCGTATTTCATCGATATCTCCGGCTGTTGTGAAAGGCGTGCGCCCATTGGCGTCCGCCGTTATGCCCAATGACTCAGGAGGGACTGCGCGCCGAGCCGTTGTCGAGCTTGCCGAGCGTCTCCGGCACCACAAACGCGCCGACCAGAAAGATCACGCTGATCGCGCCGACGAAGATCGCGAGCGTCGACGGCAACTGGCCCGCATCCTTCGCGATCAGCGAGACGAACGTCGGCATCATTCCGCCGATCGCGAAGCCGATATTCCACGAAAGACCCGTGCCCGTCGCGCGGATCGCTGTCGGGAAGCGTTCGTTCAGGAAGATCAGCACGGGCGCATAACCGGCGCTGCCGAGCGCCGAAAGCAGCACCGCGTAGACGCCGACCATCGTGATGCTTTGCGCCGTCGGCAGCAGCAGGAACAGGCCGGGCAGCGCGACGAGCCGGATCACGCCGATCCAGATGAACGCGCCCTTGCGGCCGATGAACGTGCTGATGTGCCCCGCCGCGACCGAAGCGACCACCACGGCGACGCTGCAGATCATCAGGATCGCGGCGGCGGCGCCGTTCGGCGCATGGCTCACGACCTTGAGGAACGTCGGCAGATAGCCCGATGTGAGGTAGTAGCCGCTGCCGCCGCCGATTGTCAGCAGCAGATTGACGAACAGCACGCTGCGATATTCACGCGAGAAAAGCGTGCGGATCGGCGAGCGCGCCACTTCGACGGTCGCGCTTTTCATCTGCGCGGCGGCCTTCGCGGCCTTGTCTGCGGCGAGCTTCTTCCAGAGCGGCGATTCTTCGAGACTGTTGAAGACGAAGAGGCCGAGCACCGAACTCAGGATGCCCGTGAAGAACATGCAGCGCCAGCCCCACACGTCGAACGCATCGCCTGGAAAGAGCGATGACATCGCCAGATAGGTGAGCGACGCGAGCAGCGCGCCGAGTCCCGCGCCACCGCCGCCGATCAGCCCCGACACCGCGCCGCGATACTTCGGCGCGACGGATTCGGTGCCAATGGTATGCGTGGATGCGACCACGCCGCCGACGAACACGCCCTGCACGAGACGCAGCAGCAAGAACAACACCGGCGCGACGATGCCCGCCTGGGCGACCGTCGGCAGCACGCCGAAGGCCGCCGTCGACACGCCGACGCCGACGACCGCGACGATCATCGCGCCCTTGCGGCCGTGGCGGTCCGCGTAAGAGCCGAAGAGCGCGGAGCCGAGCGGCCGCATCAACAGCGTCACCGCAAACGACGCGTAGACCGCAGCGAGCGAAAGCATCGCGTGCTCGGACGGGAAGAACAGACGCCCGACGATCGGCGCGACGTACAACAATACGAACAGGTCGAACAGATCGAGCGCCCAGCCCATGCACGACGCCATCACCGCGCCCATGATCTGCCTCTGATTAACCGGAAGCACGGTGGCCCCGTCTTGCGCTGCTATAGACATTTGCATCTCCTTGTGTGTCACAGGCACGCTTTGTTGGATGCGCGCTCTTGTCGAGGTTGAAAAATCGTCAGTGGGCGGCGGCGTGCGGCGATGCCACGCTCGCCCGTTGCTGGGCAACCATCGCATCGGCGATCTTCTCGGCGATCATGATGGTCGGTATGTTCGTATTCGCCGATGGCAGTCGCGGCATCAGCGATGCATCCACAACGCGCAGCCCTCGTGTGCCTCGCACGCGGCCTTCCGTGTCGGTGACGGCGTCGCAGTCCTGCGCGCCACCCATGCGGCAGGTGCCGCTCGCATGCCACACGCCGAACACGTTCGCGCGGATGAAATCGGCGAGAGCGCGGTCGTCGTGGATCAGCGAAGTCATCTTCAGGCCGCGCGTGAAGAAGCGTTCGATCAGCAGACGCCGCAGCGGCGCCGGTGTGTCGAGCAGCGCTCCGAGGATCGAAGTCAGAAGCGCATTGCCTTCGCCGACATTGCTCAGCGCCTTCACACGCGGCGAGAATGCGGCCGGGAAAAAGTCACGTGAATCGCGGCCAAGACCGGATGCATCGACAATGCGCGCCAGCATCCGCACGCCAGCGGCGAGCCGTTGCAAATCGCGTTCGTCGTCGAGCAGATTCAGATCGACGCGGGGCGCTACGGCCGCATCGGGCGACGCCAGTTGCACGCAGCCACGCGAATACGGCCGGTTGCACCACAGGAAAAAGAGGCCCAGCCGGTTGCCGAGCGCATGCCACGCTGCGCGCGTCGCGCTCGACAGATACAGATCCGACTCGTCGCAGCCCGCGACGCCCGAACTCATGCGCGCGGCCATCATGCTCGCGCGGCGTCGCGCGAGCGGCATCCGAAAGCGCGGCTCGAGAAAATGACAGAACGTGAGCGACGGATGATCCTGCAGATTGCGTCCGACGCCCGGCAAATCGACCGTACACGGGATACCCATCGCCACGAGTTGGTGCGCGTCGCCGATACCGGCGCGCATCAGCATCGCGGGCGACTGCAACGCGCCCGCGCTCAGCACCACTTCGCCCGCATCGAAACGCACGCGCTCGCCGTTCGCCGCAATCGCGACGACACCGCGCGCCGTCGCACCTTCCATCACGATGCGTTCGACGCGCAGATTCGAATAGATGCTGAGATTCGGGCGCTTGCGCGTGGCTTCGTCGAGATAGGCGATGGCCGTCGACACGCGCTTGTCGTCGATGTTCGAGAACGCGCCCGGAAAGAAGCCGTCGCCGAATTCGCCGTTCTGGTCCTGAAGTTCCGCGAAGCCGTTCGCGCGCAAACCCTTCGCGAATGCACGACAGAACGCTGGCCAGTCGTTCGGCATGATGCGGCGGATCGGCACGGGACCGTCGCTGCCGTGCAATTCGCCGCCGGGAAAGTTCACGTCGCGTTCGAGCTTGCGAAAGTACGGCAGCACCTCGCGCCACGACCAGCCTTCGGCGCCGTTCGCGGCCCATTCGTCGTAGTCGCGCGGCAGGCCGCGATTGGCCGACTGCACGTTGATGCTCGACCCGCCGCCCATCACGCGGCCCTGCTCGTAGACGCGCGGCGCGGCGTGCTGCGTGGCTTTCGCTTTCAGATCGGGCCAGATGTACGTGTCGCCGCAGAAGACGGGCATCGGATAGCTGTCGAGAATCGCCGCGGGCACCGCGCCCGGCGGCGTGTCGGCGCCCGCCTCGATCAGCGCGACGCGCACCGACGGCTCCGCCGACAGTCGATGCGCAAGCACGCATCCCGCCGAGCCGCCGCCTACGATCACGTAGTCGAAGCGATCCATCGCATTGTCTCCTCTTGTCTCGTCCGCCGCGCGGCGTGTCAGGTGTCAGCTGCCGCGAAACACCGGCTTGCGCTTGCCATGAAAAGCTTCGACGCCTTCGCGGAAATCGTCCGACGCGCGCAGACGGCTATAGCAATGCCCTTCAAGTTCGATCGCGATCGACAACGGTGCGTCTTCCGAATCGTTCAAGAGCTTCTTCGCGGTGCGCTGCGCGAGCGGCGAGAACGCGCGCAGTTCGTCGACGAGCGCGTCCGTCGCCGATTCGAGTTCGGCGTCCGCGACGCATTCGACGGCGATGCCCCACTCGTACGCCTGCTTGCCCGGAATGCGGCGCGAGCGCATCACGATGTCCTTCGTGCGGCCGATGCCGACCATCGACTGCAAACGCGCCGAGCCGCCCGAGCCGGGAATCTGCCCGAGCTTCTGCTCCGGCAGGGCATAGAAGGTCGTATCGGTGACGATGCGGAAATCGCACGCCAGCGACAACTCGAAGCCCACGCCGAAGCAGAAGCCGCGATTGGCCGCGATCACCGGCTTGGAGCATCGCGCGGGCGCCGCGATGTTCCAGGCGAGCTTCGATACGTGCTCCGGCGAGGCTTCCAGAAAGCCTTTGATGTCACCGCCGCTCGAAAAGTGCTCGCCTTTGGCGCGCACGACGATCACGCGCACGCGGTCGTCGTCGTCGAGGGCTTCGAACACGGCGCGCAACTGCTCGCGTGCGTGCATCGAAATGACGTTGAACGGCGGCCGATGCAGGATGATGTCCGCGCGCTCGCGCTGCGCGTCGATTTCGACCGAGAAGCCGTCGAGGTCTTGCAGCAGGGTCTGGCCGCGATGGTTGAGATCACTCATTGTGTTACTCCTTGGTGGTTTCAGTAGGTTGCACGGCCTGCGCTTTCGAATCGGGCGTGTACTCGCCCGCTTGCAGCTTGCGGCGCAGAATCTTGCCGACCGGCGACTTCGGGATGTCATCGACGAAGACGTAATCGCGCGGGCGCTTGAAGTTGACGAGGTCGGACTGGCGGCACCATGCATCGAGCGAGTCGGAATCGACGTACTCGCGGCGCTTGATGAATGCAACCACGCGCTGGCCCCAGCGCTCGTCCTTGACACCCGCGACCGCGACTTCATCGACGGCGGGATGCAGCGACAACACCGATTCGATATCCACCGGCGAGATGTTTTCTCCGCCGCTGATGATCATGTCGTCGACGCGGCCCGTCACGTACAGATCGCCGTCGCGGTCGAGATAGCCCGTGTCCCCGGTGAAGTACCAGCCTTCGCGCAAGCACTTCGCATTCGCGTCCGGGCGATTCCAGTAGCCTTCGAAGGCCTCGTCGCCGAGCAGGTCCACGATGATCTGCCCTTCTTCGCCGACTTCGGCGATCTCATCGGGCGAAAGCGCATCGAGCTTCACGACGCGCAGCCGCGTATTGATGCCCGCGCGGCCCGCGCTGCCGGGCTTCTTTGTCGCGTCCTGGTCGATGCTGAACGTGTAGACCTCAGACGAGCCGTAGTGATTGACAAAGAGCTCCGGCTCGAACGCGGCCGAGAGGCGCTTGAGCAGGCCGTCGCTCATCGGTGCGCCCGCGAAGCCGAGCTTTCTGACCGACGACGTGTCCGTGCTCGCGAACGCGCTGTCGGCGAGCAGATCGTGATAGAGCGTCGGCACGAGATAGAGGCAGGTGAGCGCGTGCTTCGAGATGCTTTCGAGCGCGAGCTTCGCGTTCCAGCGCCGCACGCAAACGAAAAGGCCATCGACGAGCGCCATCGCGAGCAGCGAGCGCACGCCCATCGTGTGATAGAGCGGCATCACGCCGAGCGTCCGTTCGCCGCGCCTGTACAGGTTCTGCGCGACGTGCGCCAGCGCGCCCGCGCGTTCATGCCGATGCCGGCGCGGCACGCCCTTGCCTTTGCCCGTCGTGCCGGACGTGTAAAGGATCAGCGAGATTTCGTCGGCGGTGGCGTGCGTCGTGTCGGACACGTCGCCGCTGCGCGTTCGTTCGACGATGAGCGCATCGAAGGGGATGGTGCGGCCTGGCGCATCGTCGAGTCCGACGCGCGGCACTTTCTGCGCGGCGGCGCTCTGCGCGACGGAATCGGCGCTGACGGGTTCGTAGACGATCGCCTTCGCCTCCGCGTCGGTCACGCAGTAGTCGACTTCTTCCGGCTTCGCGCGCCAGTTGAGCGGCACGATCACGATGCCAGCAAACTGCCCGGCCCAATGCAGCGTCGCCATTTCCCAGCGGTTTTGCAGCACGACGAGCAGCCGGTCGCCGCGTTGCAGGCCGAGCTCGCGCAGGCCATGGGCGACATTCAAGATCATGCGATGCCACTGCGCGTACGTCAGTTGCACATCGCCATCGACGAGCGCGAGCGCGTTCGGACTGCGCTCGACGCTTTGCAGAAACGTGCGACCGAGATCAAGCATGTTCGACCTCCTTCGTGCTTGCCTCATCCCGGCGGCGCGCCGCCACGTCGAGCACGGCGGCTACGATCGGCGTGTAGCCCGTACAGCGGCAGATATGACCCGAGAGCATCTCGCGCACTTGCTCTTCGGACGGATCCGGCACGCGCCGCAGATAATCCGCGCACGACATCAGAATGCCCGCCGTGCAGAAGCCGCATTGCAGCGCGTGATGCCGCTGGAACGCCTGCTGCAGGTCGCCAAGCGTCTGATCGGGCGCAAGGCCTTCGACGGTATCGATATGCCGCCCATCTGCCTGCACCGCGAGCATCAGGCACGAGCGCGCCGCGACGCCATCGACCTGCACGGTACATGCGCCGCACACGCCGTGTTCGCAGCCGACGTGCGTGCCCGTCGCGCCGAGTTCGTGCCGGATGAAGTCCGACAGCAGTTCGCGCGGCTCGCAATGGCCGCTTCGTTCGCGGCCGTTCAGCGTCAGCGCGATGCGCTGCGCTTTGCCGTGCCGCATGATGGTGTCCGACATCTTGCTCACTTTGCCTCCTCGATCACGCGCCATCCAAGTTGCCGGACCAGATTCCGGCGATATTTCGCGCTGATGTGCGCATCGTCCTGCGCGTTCAGTTTCCAGCTCAAATCGTTCAATGCGCCACGCAGGTCGTCGCCCTGCAAACGCGGCCATTGCTCAGTCACCGGCCGGTCAGCGACGCCGCCGACTGCAATGCGAATCGACTCCTCGGTGACCACGGCCGCGCACGCGACGATCGCGAAATCGCCGTGTCGCGCGGAAAATTCCGCGAACGCGTAGCGCTCGCCTGCCTTGCGCAGCGGGAAGCGCACCGCTTCGACAAGTTCGTCGGATTGGCGCGCGGTCATCAGCATTCCCTGAAAGAAGTCCTGCGCGGCGAGCGTGCGGCGCCTTTTTCGCGAGCGCAGCATCACGTCGCCGCCGAGCGCCGAAAGCACCAGCGGCAACTCCGCGCTCGGGTCCGCATGCGCGATCGATCCGCACACGGTTCCGCGATTGCGAATCTGAAAGTGCGAGATATGCGGGAAGGCCATCGCGAGCAGCGGCGCTTCGTCGGTGAGCGTGCTGCGCCATTCGACGCTGCCTTGCGTCGCCGCGGCGTTCACGACGAGATGCCCCGCCTGCTTGTCCACGCGCACGGCATCGAGTTCGGCGGTGCGCGAGATATCGACGAGCACCTTCGGCTGCGCGAGCCGCATATTGAGCACGGCCATCAGCGACTGGCCGCCCGCCAGCACGCGGGCGTCTTCGCCGTATTGCGCGAGCGCGTCGAGCGCGTCTTGCGCGGTCATCGCGCGCAGGTAATCGAACGGTGCGGGCTTCATGCGTGTCTCCTGAAACGTGCGCGGAGTCTTGCGATCCACGATCCGTGCGCTTGCGCGGGCTTGCCCGCCGCCTGCCGTCCGAGCGATTCGAACAACTGCTTGAGCACGACCTTCGCCGCGCCTTCGAGCATGCGGCCGCCGACCGCTGCGACCTTGCCTGACACCTGCGCTTCGTAGTCGTACGTGAGCCGCGTGCCGCTGCCTTGCGGCGTCAGTTCGACGAGACCGCTGCCGCGCGCGCTGCCGAGCGGCGAGATCCCGGCGCCAGCGAGTCGCAGGCGGCGCGGCGCATCGATCTCCGACAAGCCGATACGCGCCTCGAACCGCGCCTTGATCATGCCGACGCCGACGGTTACGTCCGCGCGATACTGGTTCGGCGCTGTCTCTTCGAGCGCGTGACAGCCTGGAATGACGTTCGCGAGTGCCTTCGGATCGAGCAGCACGGCGAACACAGCTTCGGGTGTCGCGGGCAGATCGACAGCGCCCTGCGCCGTCAGTGCGCGTCCGCCGCCTGGCGTCGCGGGCTTCGTGGCGGGCGCTTCGCGATATTCCGGCCGCGACGGTTCAGGATCGTCCACGCCGATCATCGCCATCACTCTGGGCGGCGTGAGCGGCAGGCGAATGTCTTCGACGCCGAGCGCGTCCGCCACCGCATTCGCGATGCACGGCGGCGTGCTCATGTTGTTGCCTTCGCCGAGACCCTTCGCGCCGAGCGGCGTGAAAGGCGAAGGCGTCTCCAGATGGACGATCAGCGGATCGGGCACTTCGCAGGTCGTCGGCATCAGATAGTCGGCGAGCGTGCCGGACTGGAAGCTGCCGTCCGCGCCGTAGCGGAACTCTTCCATCAGCGCCGCGCCGACGCCTTGCGCGAACGCGCCGCGAATCTGGCCATCGGCGAGTGCGGGATTGAGGATGGTGCCGGCGTCGTGCACGGTCACATATCGGTCGATGCGCACGCGTCCCGTCACGCGATCCACTTCGACGCCGCACATGTCGAAGGCGAAGCCATACGCCGCCGATGTATTGATGCGGTCCTGTTCGTCGGGCGCATCCATGTGCGGCGGCGACCAGAACACGGTTTCACGAAGGCCCGGCTCTTCGCCCTCGGGCAAGAGCGCGGGCGCCCAGTGCGGCGCATTGCTCGCGGCGCGCGCGAACGGCAGCGCGCGGTCTTCGGCGTCGTGCGGAAAGACGCGCGCGCCTTCGAAGCGCACGTCGCCGGGCGCGCAGTTGAACGGCTTCGCGAGCACGCGCGCGAGCTTGTCGCGCACGCGCGTCGCGGCGAGATGCACCGTGCCCGCCACTGCGCCCGCGAACCGGCTCGAATAATTGCCCGCCGCGACGGACCAGGCGTCCTTGTGCGTATCGAATTCGACGTTGACGACGATGTCCTTCGGATCGAGCCCGAGGACATCGGCGACGACTTGCGCGCACACTGTCATGTGACCCTGGCCCGCGGGCGTCGATGCGATCGTGACGACGACGCCACCGAGCAGATCGACGCTGACGGTCGCGCTCGCGATCGCGCCGTTCTTCGGCCCGGCTTTCCTGCGTGCGTCGGCGGGCATCACGGTCGTGATATAGCCCATGTTCGATACCGACGGCTCGACGATCGCCGCGAAGCCGATGCCATACAGCCGCCCTTCGTTGCGCGCGGCGTCGCGGCGCGCAACGAGTTCCCGGTATCCGCCTTCGTCGAGTGAACGGCGCAGCGCTTCCTGATAATTGCCTGAATCGAGCAGCGCGCCCGCCGCCGCGCGATACGGGAACGCATCGGCGGGAACGAAGTTGCGGCGATACACGTCGAGCACATCGAGCTTCAGTTCGATCGCGATGCGCTGGATCAGCCGCTCCAGCGCGAAGTACACCTGCGGCCCGCCGAAGCCGCGCACGAGCCCCGTCGGCGTCTTGTTCGTCAGCACGACGCGATTGCGCACGAGCAGATTCGGGATCGCGTACGCGCCCGTCAGGCAGCCGTGCATCCGGTAGAACGTCGCGGGCTCGGGCGCGCGCACGTAGCCGCCGACGTCTTCCAACTGATCGTAAGACAGCGCGACGATGCGGCCATCCGCTTCGACGGCCGCTTCTATCGTTGAAACACGCGCCGTCGCCGATGTCGCCGCGCTCAAGTGTTCGAGCCGATCCTCGACCCACTTCACTGGCGCACCCGCCTTGCGCGACGCGAGGCACATCAGCACGACATACGGAAACACGGCCTGCTTCACGCCAAAGCTGCCGCCGGAATCGCGCGGAGCCTTATGACGCAGGCGATTGGCGGGCAGGTTCAACGCCATCGCCATGACGGCGTGCAGCGAGAACGGCCCCATGAAATTCGACGTGACGTCGTAGCCTTCATCGCCCGAAAGATACTCGGCGATGACCACGCCGCATTCGATCGGCGCGCACGTGTTGCGCGGATAATCCGCGACCAGCTTCACGCGATGCGGCGCGCGCTCGAAAGCCGCTTCCGGTTCGCCGTAGCGGAAATGCCGGTCGCTGATGACGTTGCTGCCGACGCGTTCGTGCAGCACCGGAGCGTCGTCCTTCGCGGCTTGTTCGATCGACGTCACGGGATCGAGCATCGCGTAATCGACCTTGATCAGATCGAGCGCGTCCTCCGCGAGCGCACGCGATTCGGCCATCACGACCGCGACCGGCTCGCCGACGTAGCGCACGCGGTCCATCGCGAGCGCCCACTGTTCCATCGGCGATTTCACGCCGACGACGAACGGTCGCGACCACGGACGCAAATCGTCGCGCGTGAGCACGGCGCGCACGCCCGCGAGTTTCGACGCGGCTTGCGTATCGATCGACAAGATGTCCGCGTGCGCGTGTGGCGAACGCAGAATCGCGGCGTGCAGCGTGCCCGGCTTGACAGCGATGTCATCGCCATAGCGGCCACGGCCCGTCAGGATCGCCGGGTCTTCGAGGCGCTCCATCGAGCGCCCGATGTGACGCTGCGGTGCGCTCGCTTCGCGCATCTCTTTGCCGGCGACGCGCGCGTCCATATCGGCAAATGCGGTTTCGCGCTGATTCATGACGTTACTCCTCACGTGCGGCGCGGCCGCCGAATTCATCGGCGAGACCGCTCCAGCGGCGCGCAATCTCGTCGTGCTCGATGCCGAACAGATCGAGAATGCGCCCGACCGTGTGGTCGACCACGTCCTCGATAGTCTGCGGATGCGCGTAGAACGCGGGCACCGGCGGCATCACGATCGCGCCCATTTCCGTGGCGAGCGTCATGTTGCGCAGATGCGCGAGATTGAGCGGCGTTTCGCGCGCGACCAGCACGAGGCGGCGGCGCTCCTTGAGCATCACATCGGCGGCACGCGTCAGCAGGTTGTCCGCGAAGCCGTTCGCGACGCCCGCGAGCGTTTTCATCGAACATGGCGCGATCACCATGCCTTCGGTCAGAAACGATCCGCTCGCCACAGCCGCGCCGATATCGCGCACGTTGTGCACGACATCGGCAACGGCTTCGAGATCGCCACGCGCGAAGCCGAGTTCCTGTGCGGCCGTCACCGCGCCCGACGACGACACGATGAGATGCGTCTCGTGCGTGCCGAGCCGGCGCAACGCGGCGAGCAAACGCACGCCGATCACCGCGCCGCTTGCGCCCGAAATGCCGACGACGATGCGCTTCTTTCGCTCAGCCATGATCGCGCGACAAATAAGCGTCGAGCGCGCTGTTGTCAGCGGCGACGAGTGCGTGCGGATCGACCGTGTCTTGCCCCGGTATGCGCACGCGCGTGAACACATGCGCGGGATACACGACGGGGCGCGTCGCATCGAGGCCCATCTTCGCGCTCACGCCTTGCAGATGCGACGGCGCATCGTCGGGCTGACCGACCGTCGTCGATGGATCGAGGGGCGAACCTTGCGCGCCTGCTATCACGACGAGATCGCGGTCCGCCTGGAAGCGCGTCGCGATAGCCCATTCGATTTCGGCGGGATCGTGCACGTTCACATCGGTATCGACGACGACGACCTGCTTGATGTCGTAATGCGCGCCGAATGCGCACAGGATGACGTTCTTCGCTTCGCCTTCGCGCTTCTTGTCGAACTGCACCCACAGGTGATAGCGGCACACGCCGCCCACCGACAGATGCACGTCCTTCACGGCCGGATGGCTGCGCTGAAGATGCGCGAGCAACGTGGCTTCGCGCGGAATCGCGCCGAGCAGCAGATGCTCCATTTCGGCGGGCACGATCGTATGAAAGATCGGATCGCGCCGATGCGTGACGGCCGTCACTTCGATGACTTCGCGTGCTTCCCTCGCGCTGTAGTACTTCGGAAACTCGCCGAACGGACCTTCCGGCTCGCGCACGTTCGGCAGAATGCGGCCTTCGATGACGATCTCCGCAACTGCCGGCACGTGCACGCCGTTCGTCACGCATCGCGCGACAGGCAGCGGCGCACCGTGCAGCGCGCCTGCGATTTCGAGTTCGTCGTGATCGATCGGCGTGATCGCTTGCGACGCGAGCATCGTCAAGGGATCGACGCCAATAACGATGGCGACGTCGAGCGCATCGCCCGCGGCTTCCGCGTCGCGCTGGAATGCGTAGAGATGACGCGGCAGCAGCAGGATCGCCATGCGATCGGGGCCGTGCACCTGAATGCGGTTGATCGACACATTCTGCACGCCGGTGCGCGGATTGCGCGCGATCACGAGACCGGCGGTGATGTACGGGCCGTTGTCGTGTTCGCTGTGCGTGGGAATGGGCAGCAGCGCGTGAAGATCGATATCGCTCGTATGCACTACTTGCTGACAGGGCGCGCCCTCACGTTGAATCAATTTCGATGCGAGCGGCGCGGCGGCCGCAGCCGAAAAATGCGCGAGCAACGCGGACTCATCGACGCCCATCGCTTCCGCGATCCACGCGCGCCTGGACATGAAGCCGCTCACGACGGGCATCGCATGTCCGCGCGGCTGCGTGAAAAAAGCAGCTTGTTCGCCGTCGAGCCGCTTTGCAATGGCGGCGAGTTCGTGCTCGAGCGCGACGGGCTTGTCGATCGTCGCGACACGGCCGGTTTTCGCGAGATGCGCGAGCCAGTCGCGCAGCGACAGCGAGCCGGTGTCGGCGTGATCCCGTGCCCAGGCGAATGAGGGATTGCCGTGCGTTGCGGCATCGCGTGTGTTCATCATTGTCTCCATCTGTGTGCGCCTGCCATGGCAAGCGGATGGGATGGAGCGTAGCGGGATCGCACCATAACATCTAATACTGTTTACTGATGCGAAGGATCATTCGTTCTTATATCCGTGTTAGCCCGGATGACAGCACTCTTACAGTTACGTATCAATAGACCGATCGCGCACGCCCGTATGGAAGGGCGCGCCACGATAAGGCGCCCTGCACCGTCGACGAACGCAGGGTAATAATGTCACCGCACCCCATTAGCGTCGCTGATGCCCCGAGGGAACATGGACCTCAAGCAAATCCAGTACTTCATCGCGCTGTTCGAGGACGGCTCGGTCACGCGCGCCGCGAAGCGGCTGAACATCGTGCAACCGGCCTTGAGCATGCAGATCGCGAAGCTGGAGGACGAGTTACATCAGCAGCTGTTCGAGCGCGGCGCAGACGGCATGGCGCCGACCGCCGCCGGACGGCTGATGTACCGCCTGTTTTTACCGATCATGCGCGACCTCGCCCACGCGCGGCAGCAACTCGTGCAGCGCGACGAAGTGGTGACGGGCCATGTCGGCATCGGGTTGATCGCATCGGTGACGGAAAGCGTGCTCGCGGATTCGCTGTCGCGCTTTCACGCGCGTTACCCCGATGTCGAAGTCACCGTCGCCGATGGCTACAGCGCGACCTTCATCGACTGGGTGGCGGGCGGCCAGCTCGATGCCGCCATCATCAACAAGCCGCGAGCGCGCCTTTCGCTCGACTCGCGCCCGCTGCTCGACGAAGAGATGGTGCTCGCCACCAGCGCCGCGCATGGCCCCGACTTGCCGCATGCAATCGAACTCGCACAATTGCCCGAACTCGAACTGGTGCTGCCAACGAAGCGCCACGGCTTGCGCGGCGTGCTCGACAGCGCGGCGCAACACGAGGACGTGCTGCTCGCGCCGCGCTTCGAGATCGACGTGCTCTCGACGATTCTCAAGTTCGTCGAGCACACGCGCTTCGCGACGATCCTGCCGCGCATCGTCGTGGAGCGTGCCGCACGGCACGGCACGTTGCGCGCGCGCCCGATCCTCGCGCCGCGTATCGTCCGGCACATTCTCTGCGTGAGCCATCCGCGCCGCCCATTGAGCGCGGCGGCGGAGGCGTTGATCGCGACCATCGGCGACGAGTTGCATCGGGCGTCGGCCATTACGGGCGACGAGCCCTCAAACGACACGAAGGAATGCTCAGCATGAATGCACGACACTGGATTGCCGGCGAATGGACGGGCATGCCCAACATCGACAGCATCGATCCCGCAACGGGCGAGGCCGTCGGCCAGTTCGCCGACGGCGGCGCGGTCGAAGCCGATGCCGCCATCGCCGCTGCTCGGCACGTGTTCGATCGCACGGCATGGGCGCAGGACGCGCGTCTGCGCCAGGACGTGTTGCTCGGCTGGGCTTCAGCGCTCGAAGCCGAACGCGACATGCTCGCGACGCTGCTCACGCGCGAAAACGGCAAGGCGATCGCGCAATCGCGCGGCGAGATTGCGGGCGCGATATCGGAAGTACGCTATTACGCGGGGCTCGCGCGGCATATTGCCGGGCACGTGCTCGAACCGGAACCGGGCACGATATCGACGATGCTGCGCGAAGCGGCCGGCGTTGCGGCGATCATCGTGCCGTGGAATGCGCCCGCCGTGCTGCTCGTGCGCTCGCTCGCGCCCGCACTGGCAGCCGGCTGCACGGCGATCGTCAAACCGGCGGCGCAGACGTCGCTGCTCACGACCGCGATGTTGCGCTGCTTCGAACGCACGGCGTTGCCTGAAGGCGCCGTGAACCTCGTCAACGAACGGGGACACACGGCCAGCCAGCGGCTCGTGGATTCTCACGACGTCGACGTGGTGAGCTTCACGGGATCGACGGCAACGGGCAAGAAGATCATGGCGGCCGCTGCCGACAGCATGAAGAAGCTGTCGCTCGAACTTGGCGGCAAGTCATGCTGCGTCGTTTTCGACGATGCCGATATTGCGGCGATAGCGCCGCGTCTCGCGCGCGCCGCGACGATCATCTCCGGGCAGCAATGCACGGCGGCGCGCCGCGTGCTGGTTCATGCGTCGCGCGCCGCGGAGATGCGCGAGCACCTCGCGTCGGCGCTTGCGTCGCTGAGGGTCGGACCGGGCATCGATCCGGCAACGGATATCGGCGCGCTCATCGACGGCACGACGCGCGATGCGGTGCAACAGACGATCGAGCGCGCGTGCGGGATGGCCGAGCGCGTGCTGCTGCGAGGCACTTGCTCGGGGCATGCGTTTCTGTCTCCGACTCTCGTCGAACATGGCGATCCCAAGGCGTTCTTCTGTCAAGACGAGATCTTTGGCCCGTTCGTTACGCTGGAAGTCTTTGAGAACGAAATGGAAGCGATCGACAAAGCCAACGACACGGTCTTCGGTCTCTCGGCAAGCGTATGGACGCACGACGGAGCGCGCGCGTTGCGCGTCGCGCGTGCGCTGCGCAACGGCACTGTGTGGATCAACGACCACAACAAGCTTTTCGCCGAAGCCGAAACGGGCGGGTATCGCCAGAGCGGACTGGGTCGGCTGCACGGCTACGATGCGCTTGCGGACTTCACCGAGTTGAAGCACATCTGCATGCAGGCCGGCGTTGCGGAACGTATCGCGCCGTTGCGGTGAATGGCATGGAGGCGAGTCAATGGACAACTTGATCTCGAAGTCCTGAAAAGCAGTGCGCGATGGCTGGCAGACGGGCATCGCGTGCTGCTGGTGACGGTGGTGAAGACATGGGGATCGTCGCCGCGTCCCGTAGGCGCGATGCTCGCCGTGCGCGCCGATGGGCATGTGGCCGGGTCGGGGTCGGGCGGATGCATCGAAGACGATCTGATCGATCGCGTGCGGCAGCGAGGCCTCGAACAGGAAAGGCCGCAGGCGTTGAAGTACGGCGTCAGCGCGCAAGAGGCGCACCGCTTCGGCCTGCATTGTGGTGGCATTGCGTCGGGCTCCATGGACGGCGACGACCGTGTAGGGTCGACCTTCGCCTGCAGGCAAGCCGACGAGCCCCATTCAGAAGCTGATATCGCAGGCGAATGGGATTGACCGGTAGAACAATCTCGATGCATGCGGCGCTAGAATTGTATTTGGCGTCGGTCCATTCCACGGAACCAAACGCGCATCCCGATCCAACAACGGCAGGCAACCATGAACACTCACTACGCGTGTTTCGTTCGTCCGGCGCTGGCCACTCTTTGCGCGGCTTCCATCGCAACACTCGCGGCATGCGGCGGCGGCAGCGTCTGCATCGGCAACGGTTGCGGCGCAATCGTGACGCCAAATTTCACGATATCCGGCACGGCCGCCACCGGTAGAGCGCTCGCGAACGCGACGGTGAGCTTCAGTTGTGTGCAGGGCTCGGGATCCACCCTGTCCGACGGCGGTGGACACTACACGATCACGCACAATGCCACGCCTCCCTGTATCCTCACTGTGACCTCTGCTGGCATGAGCCTGCATTCGCTGGCATTTGCCGACGGCACCTTCAATACGACGCCAGAGACCGAACTGATGTTTGTCTACATCGCTGCGCAACTCGGCACGAGCGTGAGCGGTCTGATAGCGGGCTTCCCGACCAACTCACAGTACCAGCAGGTGCTGGCAAACCAGGCCGACGTGCAGGCTGCGCAATCGGCAGTTGTCACGAATCTACAGCAGCGCTATGCGCTGACGCTGACGGCACCGGCGTTTCTAACGACATCCTTTACGGTTGGCCAAGCAGGTGTCGACAGCGATCTGGCCGCGCTAGCGGCAGCAGGGGCTATCGACGCCAATGGCATGCCCGATCAGGCCGCCGTCTCGCTGCTGTCCGCGGCGGGCCTCGCCCATCCGCTTACAGCGACGTCCGCACCTTCTTCCGGCAATGGCGGTGCTGGCAGCAGCACCGGAATGATGTGACGCGCGGTGATCCGGGGGCCATGAAAGGGCTGCACGTCGCAGTGGAAGAAGAAGGAAGCAAGGCGCGTTCCCTGCTGGTTTTGTGAGGCCTACAATTCAGTTCGCGTATTCTTTTTCGGATCTGCTCTCACACGGCCGATGGCGACGTCGATTTGCGGATCATCCGGCCACTTCATCCGACACCGGCGAGGCGGCGCGGCTTCGGGATCGTTCGTCAGTCATGCATCGATGATGAGAAGTTTTCGGTTGCTCGGTCGATCAACCTGGCGCTAGCCATCTTCTGGCCAGATCGAGGAGGCTCAGAACGACTTCAAAACAGATTAGCCCGATTACATACCATTCCAGTTTGTGGATTTTCTTGTTCTCCACGATATCCGCCAAGGTTTGCACGGTGTCCGAGATCAGAGTCAGTTTGCGCTCCAGTGCCGCGTGACGCTCATGGAGTTCAAATTCATCTTCGAGGGCGGCGTACAGGCCGCCGAGGGAGGGAAAGTCCCAAAGGATTTCCGGTTTGTCACCGATTTCGGCACGGCCAACCATGCGGTGCTCGATTAGTATCAAATTGCCCATCTTCGAAAAGAGTGATTTTGAATCTGCACTGACCTTTCCCGAGTTCGCCAGTTCTATCGCGACGGGAGCAATCCCGTCAAATTTCCACGCGACCTCTTTCTCATACAGTGACAAGACCAGGCTTTTCCCGAGTACATCTGCGATTATCTGTATTTTCTCAAGTGTGATCCTGTCCAGCGACACGGCGTCGCTTTGCACCCCCTGGTTGGGTTTTCCACTGTAAATGTCGAGTTCTTCAACTTGGGGGCTGCCGTAAGCGTTGGTTATGATGTTTTTGAGCGTATCAATAAAGGCTGTTTCATCGTCGGTACTTACCCCAAAAAATACGACGACACCATAGCGAAACAGAACAGCCACGCCATTGTCGGACCCGACCATCAGTGTCAGCGGCGTGGTCCCAATTGGATTAGCAATCTTGTAGTTTTTCAACTCAAGCCGGTCTCCAACCAGGCGCGCGCGGGCCTTCACGTGTTGCCTGGACTCGAGAGCGAGCTGGTTCATGTTCTACGCACAAAAGAGGCTCGGTCCGCTAGAGAAACTTGAGGTTGCGGATTTTGCCAGGCGCGATGGATTCCTGAGGTGCGCTAGCGAGGCTGTCCTCATAGCTGACGCGGATTCCCATGATTGATCTGCTTTTTGACACGGTCACTGATGCCGCGCCCGGCACGGACATCGACACGAACGTGTCGAACGTTCTACCGGGAGTGTAATGCGTGTGAGGCTACGCTGGAATACTCTCACCGGCCGGAAGTCCGCGTGCATGTGGCAGCGACGCGCTGGCAGGCGGCGCCGCACGCAACGACAGCTTTATCCGATATGCGGGACGACCCGAATTGATGGGCCAGGGAAGCTGCGCCTACCATCAAGTCCCTCGCGCTATCTCGCAGCGCGTGCACCGCCGGCAGCGCATCGTCAAAAGCGCGCGCTTCAGCCGACACAATCCATACAGCACCTACTCGAGCTATCAGGAGGCAAGCATGCTTAGCGCCCACGAATTTGCGACATTGATGCTGGTAAGGGACTCGGCCGACCATATTGCGGACCGGGAAGAACTCGATACATTGCTTGAACGCCAGCTGGTCGCCCTGGAAAGGCTTGACGGCGACACAGTGCGGCCTCGCGTTACGCAAGACGGCGATTCACTCCTTCATGCCCTCGCGCGCCTGCATTGACACGCTGCGATCCAGGGCGAGTGAGTGGACAGTGTGATGCCCGACGCGTTGCCAACAGCTCCTTCAACATCTGTCAGGTGGCCCAACACTGTTTTCCGTGCGCTAGACGGGTTCGATCTGTGAGGTTGGTGCGCTGCCTACAACAGCCGCAGCCAGATAGGCCGAATTCACCAAAGCGCACTTCAACGTCGCACGCATTCGCGAAGCCCCAGGTCACTTTCCGCACGCAATTCGGCATTTCAACAACCCGTACGTGATCCTCCAAAAATCGCAGTTCATGTGAGCCCTTGCTCTGGATGCCGTGCGCGGCTGCAATACCACTGCAGACATTGCCGACTTCGGCAGTTCGTACTGCGTATCTCCTGCTGATCAATGACCTGGTTTGCGCAGAGCCTTCGAAGGCTGCTTTTGCCCGGCCAGGTCGACGATCACCCGCTCGATATTTCAACTTGGCTAAAAGCAGACATTACAATTTAGCCACTACAGTATCAAAATCCGACTCCCAACCCGCCGTGCAGGATTTTGGTGGGAACGGATCGTTGATGCTTATGCTGCATGGTGCCGGGCGCTCCTCTGCAGACTGGCATCCGACGGTCAGGGCGCTCGTCGAGCATTCGCACGTTGTCACGATGGACCTGTGAGGTTGCCCGTGAATTTTGTATCCGCTAACCAAAGCAACGTGGCGCGTCTGGGTGCTATGCAAGCACCATCCAGATTCGTTCTATGGATTCGCCGCACAACTGACGGACTGCGTTTCCGCTGCTTTGGTAATGGCGGCGGCCACATGCGCTTCGGCATCGAGCAGCGAGTGCAGCGTCACCTGATCGCTGCGCGCCGCTTGCCACGACGCCGTGGTGCGCCGCGCTCGTGGTCGTGGATCGTTGAACGCACCAACGGATAGATCTGCGTGTCCCAGCGGCGGCCGTTGAACACGCCGTAATGGCCCACGCCCGTCTGCACATGGTGCGTCTTCGTGTAAGGGCGCAGTCCCGAGCAAAGTTCCTGTGCGGCGACCGTCTGGCCAACGGCACAGATATCGTCCTTTTCTCCTTCGATCGTGAGCAGCGCGGTGCGCCGGATCGCGTGCGGTTCCCCTCTGCGTATTCGCCCGCTTCCTGCGTGCCGCAAAGTGGTGCCCCTCGCTAACATCTTCGGTGCATGGAAGGTGCGATGTACGCGTTCGGTGCACGCTGGAGCGGCCACCCTTCGCGCGCCGCTTTGCTTTATCACTGCGTCCTTTGCGCCCGGGAGTTCCGCATGAGCCAGACCAATACGACAATGACAATCAGCAGCCGCAACTATTCATCGTGGTCCATGCGCGGCTGGCTGCTGGCCAAACTTGCCGGACTCGAATTCGAAACGGTTACCGTGCCGATCGACAACGCCGCGGCACGCGCGGAACTGCTGCTACTCTCGCCCTCCATTCTCGTGCCCTGCCTGCGCCACGACGGCATCGAGGTCTGGGACACGCTCGCGATATGCGAATACCTGAACGAAATCCGGCCGCAGGCGCAGCTCCTGCCCGCGGAGCGCACCGCGCGCGCGCATTGCCGTTCGGTCTGCGGAGAGATGCATTCGGGCTTCAGCGCACTGCGCTCGGCCCTGCCCATGAACCTGCGCGGCCACTTTCCGGGCTTCCGTGTCTGGTCGCGGGCGCAGGACGACATTGGGCGCATTGTGGCGATCTGGCGCGAATGCCTGCAAAAATATGGCGGTCCCTGGCTCTTCGGCGAGATCGGCGCTGCCGACGCGATGTACGCCCCCGTCGTCACGCGCTTGCTCACCTACGACGTGCCGATCGATCCCGACATCGCCGAATACTGCATGCGTGTGCTTAAGCAGCCTCATGTTGCCGAATGGATTGCAGCAGCAAAGGCCGAAACCGAGGATATCGACGAACTCGACATGGAGTTCTGAGCGCCCCCTGCGCACCAACGGCGAGATCCAGGGTACGCATCGCAGGAGATCGAGCGACACCGGCGTAATGAGCCTGTAGTTGAATGGGCACACCGTTCCTGCGAGAGCCATCTTGAGCATTCCTATTCATAGCGGAGTGCGTGCGCCTCACTCCAATCTTGTTGCCGATGGTCGTGGCAGCCGGGAATCTCCGGTCGTCTAGTGGTATCAAAATTACTTGCTCCGACGGGAGTGACGCGAGGTGATCTGGTGTGGGCGGATCAACGAGTGTTTCCTGCTTCCTCCCCGCCGCCAGTTCGTTCCGATGCGGCTAGCCAGCCCGCTTGGTGGGTGCCTGCTCCAGACGTTCGATGAAAAAGTCGACAAAGACGCGCACTCGTGACGACAGATAACGTGCGTGCGGATACAGCAGCACGAACGGCCGCGACCGCCCTCCCCGGCTGGACAGCACTTCCGTGAGCGTGCCCTCCTGCAGATCGCGTTCGACGATGAAGCGGTAGGTCTGGAAGAGGCCCGCGCCGCTTCGTGCGAGCGTAACGCCAGCGAGGACGTCACCCGACGCCCCATAGCTGCCGGTGGTTGCGATTTCGATTTCCTCCGAACCGTCGTTGAACAGCCACGGAATCGGTCGGCCGCTGCTCGGGAGGTCGAACTGGATGCATTGGTGCATGTGGAGATCGTCCAAGGCGCGGGGCATGCCGGCGCTCTTAAGGTAGCCGGGTGTCGCCACGACAACGAGTTCGGCATCCTCCAACTTCCGCGCGACCAGGCTTGAATCCGCCGGCGCACGGCCGCGGATGGCAAGGTCGAAGCCCTCGTCGGCGAAGTCGATGTTGCGGTTGCTCAGGTGCGTTTCGACGCGTACGTCGGGGTAACGCTCGCGAAACGCAGGGAGCAGCGGCAGCACGCGATAGTGTCCGTACGGCGTCGGCATGCTGATACGCAGCACGCCCGCTGGCGTCGCCTGCTGGCCCGTCGCTTCGCGCTCAGCGTCGACGAGTTGCGACAGCGCATCACGACATTGCTCGAAGTAGCGCCGCCCGGAATCTGTGAGGCGTATCTGCCGCGTCGTCCGGACGAACAGCCGTACGCCGAGCCGCTCCTCCAGACGCGCGACCGACCGGCTGACCGCGGCAGGCGTGACGCTCGCTGCTGTCGCCGCAAGCGTGAAGCTGCCGAGTTCGGCCGCCATGCAGAACAGCTCGATGCTGCCGAGCAAGAGGTCGTCGAATTTTCTTTGCATGTGGGCGTCTCCTGCTCCTTCATACGTGACGCGGTCGCAAGACGGTCAATCCGCCGAGCGCCTGCAACACAGATCGTGCTTCCGGCCTGTCGGCGCGGGTTGTTTCGTCCCGCGACACTGAAGCGGCGAGTGCCTGTGAACCCCGGCCCAAACCAGTGTGCCGGCAACCGCGGCGGGTCACTTGCGCGCCGCGTTGCGTCGCCAGAGATTACGCGATCGGATAGGCAGGCGTGGCCGGCGCGTGCGGATCGTCGCCGAGCGCGGTCAGCCGGTTCGCGATACCGCGTGCGATCCGGCCGGAAATCGCGGTGGTGAACGTCGTGCGGCGCGCCGCGTCGCCGAGGATTGCGCAGCGATAGCCCTCGTCGATCGATGTCAACCCGCAGGCCACCCGGCCTTTGCGCTACCGGCTTCGTACCCGATAGGCAAGCCCTGCACAGGCCGCCAGCAGAACGGCCGTCACGAAGAACACCGAATGCAGGCCGAGCGCGACACCGATTTGGCCGCCGATCACGGGGCCGATCACTTGCCCGCCGAACTGCGCGGACTGCAGGTAGCCGAGCATCTGGCCGGTCGAGCGCTCGTCGACCGACTGCCGGACCAGCTTGCCGATCGACGGCAGGAGCCCGGCCAGCGTCATCCCCATCAACACGCGCAACGCCGCGAGCTGCCACCACTGGGTGACGAACGCCTGCGGCAGCATCGCGAGCGCAGTCAGCAGCAAGCAGCCGACGATCACGTTCCAGCTGCCGATCCGGTCGGCAAGCGCGCCGAGCCGCGCGGCGGTCAGCATGCTGCCGAGTGCCGAACAGGCCATCACGACGCCGGCGATGCGCGCGAGATGATCGCCGTCCACGCCGAGCCCGCCGATATAGACGGTGATGATCGGCTCGATCGACATGTTCGCGAGCAGCACCATCATCGCGGTTACCAGCAGCGCGGCGACCGCCGCGCGATCGATGCGCCGGTCCGTGGGCGCCGTTGTGCGGGTGCGTCCCGTCTGCGCGTCGGTGTCCGCGTGAAAATCTTCCTTCACGACGATGATCGTCAGCAACGCGGCGACGGCGATCATCGCGCCACCCGCGAAGAACGTGCCGCGAATGCCGAGCCAGCCGGGCAACAACCCGCCGACAAGAGGCCCGACGAGATTGCCCGCGAGTGCACCCGTCGACAAGATGCCGAGCGCCCAGCCCGCGCGTTCGCGCGGCGCCTGGGTGCCGACCATCACGGTCGAAGCAGACGCATAGCCGCCGACGAGGCCGGCGACGAGTCGCAGCGCAACGAGCTCCTGAACGTTGTGCGCGACGCCGATCAGCGACATCACGACGGCCATCCCGAGCGCCGCGCGCACGAGCATCGGCTTGCGGCCGAAGCGGTCCGCAAGACGGCCCCACAGCGGCGCGGTCACCGCGGTGCCGAGAAACGTCGCGCCGAACGCGATGCCCGACCACTGGATCACGGCCGCCTGCGTATCGACGCCGAGCTGTCGCACGTACAGCGGCAGGAACGGCAGCAGCATGCTCAGGCTGACGAGCGTCGTGAACGAACCGAACACGCAGACGGCGAGATTGCGCCGCCAGTAGCGCGCATTGCGTTCGGCGTAGCTGGCGGCCGGGTGGCCCGCGCATGCCGCGGCCGGCGCGTGGGCGGTCGTGCTCATCGCGCCCTCGCCGTGGCAACGACGTCGACCGCGAGCGCGAGCGGCACGATGCCGATCAGGCTCGCACTGGCGCCCGACAACGTGCCGCGCCACACGTTGACCGCGGGCGCGTGCGGCCGGTCGAGAATCGCTTGTTGCATGTGGACCTCCATTCGCTGAACGCGCGCTTGCGCGTCCGTCGGTTGAAGGAAGTCTAGATTGAACCGTATGGCAGGAGAATTCACGAGTTGCGGAAGCCATTCTTCCGCAATCCGGTTCAATCTCGGTCGGTGATGGCAGCCAGTTGGGCGAAGTGCTCGCGCAAGCGCGGCGCGGCGAAGTCGACGAAGGTCCGCACTTTCGGCACCGATAGCCGTCCGTAAGGCGTGACGAGGTGGATCGGCAGTGGCGCATGCTCGCTGTCGTGCAGCACGATTCGCAGCGTGCCGTCCCCGACCTGCTCGGCGATGTGATACGAGAACAGCCGCGTGACGCCGCGGCCGGTGAGCGCGGACGCCACTGCCGCGCGAATTGTGTTGACGATGAAGCGTGGCACAAACTGAACTACCTGTGGCAGCGCCGATTGGCCGGACGGCGGGAAGCTCCATGAATCGAGCCCGAAGTGCGTCATCGAGATGATCCGGTGCTGTGCGAGATCGGCCGGTGTGGCGATCGGCGGATGATTCGCCAGGTACTCGGGCGATGCGACGACGACGCGCCGCACCGCGCCTACCGGAATGGCGACGAGCGTCGAGTCGGCCAGGTGTGCGATACGCAGCGCGACATCGATCCCCTCGTCGATCAGGCTGACGGGTCGGTCAAGCAATTGCAGGCGAACAGACACGGCCGGATGGCGGTCGATGAATTCGTCGATGAGCGCTCGCAGTACGTCTTCGCCCGCGGCGACCGGTGCTGTGATAGTCAGCAGCCCGCGCGGCGCCGAGCGTTCGTCAGCGATCAGCATGTCGGCTTCCTCGAGATCCGCGAGGATGCGGCGGCACGCCCCGGCGTAGCGTTCACCGGCTTCGCTCAACCGGATCGTCCGGGTGGTCCGGTACAGTAACGCGGTGCCAGTGTGTTCCTCGAGAAACGCGATTGCGCGGCTGACTGCGGCCGGCGAACGGCCGAGACGGCGGCTCGCACCCGCGAGACTGCCCTCGTCCAGCGTGGCGACGAACACCTTCATCGCGTCGATTCGGTCCATGGCGTGTGGGTGGAGGGATTGATTTTGTCGTTGACCGCAAAAATGCAGCGATCAGTCTACCGTAGCGACAGCCGGTGCACCGCCGGCCCGCAGAGCCGTTCCGTCGAATACCTCGGCCCCATCCGTCTGGAGCCATGCCGTAAGTGGAGTGTCTGCCATACGCCTGAGTTCCTACCCCAGGATGCAGCAGTTCGCCGAGACGTTGCGCTCCATCACTGTACGGGACGTGTCCGTACAGCCGCAACGTCCCATCTGTTTCTCGAATGCGATGCCCATGCCACAATCGCATCAGGTCGTCGCACGTTTCCCTGCTTGAACAACGTACTCAAGCATTCGGATCGCGTTGACGCCATACTCGCCTTCACGACAGCATCGCGCCCCCTTCTCTCGCACCCCACAGGTGTCTTACCTTGGCCGGCAATTCAAGCGTAAGCGGGTAAGGCGTGCGACGGTATTGGCCGATATGGTGTGATGTCTTATGCCAGCGCTTGTATGTCTAATACATTCGGATAGCTGGAGCGATTGACCGGTTTAGCGGAGCGCTTCGCGCCGGATCACGCTTTGAGCAATTTGCTAACCAGTGCAAGCAGTCGGCTGTCATCCACGGGTTTCGAAAGGACGTTCAGGGATTACCTGCGCGAGGCGGTGGCCAAAGCGCTGAGCGCGGATGCGCAAGCGCTGAGCCGGGCCGCTGGACTACCTTAGCCCGCCGTTCCCTTGTTATCGCGCGCAGCCACGTGTTGCGGCGACGGTTGTGACGCAGTCGCAGGCGCAGTCATTTCGTTTTGCCTGATGACCTTTTCGATCTCGCCGTCGGCTTGCGCATCGTATTGCGCGAAGACATCGGTGCGATAGCGCGTATTTTGCGCCGCACCGAGCTGCGAGCCGGATTCGTCGTGCGTGTCGGCGTCCACTGTCATCGAGAGGCCAATGCGCAACGGACGCGCCGCGAGTTCGCGTGGATCGAGTGCAATCCGCACTGGCAGGCGCTGGACGATCTTGATCCAGTTGCCGGTTGCGTTCTGCGCCGGCAGCGTCGCGAATGCACTGCCCGTGCCCGCAGAAAAGCCTTCTATTCGACCGTGATACTTCACGCCCGAGCCGTAGACGTCGGCCGTGAGCGTCACCGGCTGGCCAATGCGCATGTGCTTGAGCTGCACTTCCTTGAAGTTCGCTTCCACCCACACGCCGTCGAGCGGCACAATCGCCATGAGCGGCGCGCCAGGCGACACGCGCTGGCCGACCTGCGCCTGGCGCTGCGCCACGTAGCCTGTCACCGGCGCCGGCAAGGTATCGCGCGCATACGCGAGCCACGCCGCGCGCACCTTCGAAGCGGCCGCCTGCACGTCCGGATGCTGTTCGACCGACGTGCGATCGGTCAGCGCATAATTGGCCGCCCCTTGCTGGCGTGCTGCGTCGAGCGCGGCCTTTGCGGCCCGCACGGCGTCACGCGCATGAGCGATGTCTTCGGCGGAAACGGCGCCCGAGTCCGCCACCGCCACCCGGCGGCGCAGATCGTCGTTGGCGCGGGCGAGATCAGATTCGCGTTGCGCCACGTTCGCCGCGAAGAAGTCGTTGTTGACATAGAGGCCGCTCACGCGTCGCACGGTCTGGCCGAGCGACGCTTCCGCATCCGCCAGCGCGATTTTGGCGTCGGCCGGGTCCAGCGTCACGACGGGGTCGCCCGCCTTCACGATCTGCGTGTCGTCGGCGTTGACGGCAACCACCGTGCCCGTGATCTGCGGCGTGAGCTGAACGAGATTGCCGCTCACATAGGCGTCGTCGGTCGATTCGTGAAAACGGCCCTCCGCGAAGTAGTACGCGCCATAGGCCGCGCCCGCCATCAACGTCACGGCGCCGAGCAACGCGACCAGGCGCTTGCGGCGGCCAGGGGGCGTGGCCTGATTGTCGTTACCGGCAGGGGCGGCTCGCGCGCCGCCTGTCTTCTCGCCAACTGGATCCGCCGCCTCGCGGTCGCTCGTGATCGTTTCGCTCATTTCAGTTCTCCTGACGGGTTTGCAAACATGCCGTTCAACGTGCGGCGGCAATGACGGAATGGGCTTGAGAGGTTGGTTGGGCTGCAACGTCCGTGCGGCGGTCTGCGTTGGCCGAGGTGTCGACATAACCGCCACCCAGCGCCGACGCCAGCGCGATCTGCTGGTCGCGGCGGTCCATCTTCAGGTTGGCGATGGCTTCGTCGGCGTTCAGTGCCGTGACGTCGGCATTGAGCACGGTGAGCTGGCTGGTCAGGCCGCCCTTGTATTGCGTGATCGCGAGCTGGTCGGCGTCGCGCGCCGCCTGCTGCGCGGTTTGGGCATCGGCGAGCTGCGCATCGCTCGAACGGATCTGCGCGAGTTGCGTGGCCACGCTGCTGAGCGCGCCAATGAGCGTCTGGTCGTAGGCGGCCACCGCATAGTCGAACTCGGCGTAGCGGCCCTTCAACTGCGCACGCAGTTCGCCCCCGTCGAAGATCGGCAGATGGATCGCCGGGCCAGCCGAGACCGTGCGGCTCGCAGCGGTCAGGAAGCGGCCGAAGCCGAATGCGTCGAGACCGATGGCGGCGCTCAGGTTGATGTCCGGATAGAACTCGGCCTTCGCCTCCTTCACCTCGTGCGTGATCGCGTCCACGCGCCAGCGCGCCGCGACGATATCGGGGCGACGGCTCACGAGGTCGGCGGGCAGGTTGTCCGGCAAACGCACCTCGTCGCCCACGCCGAGCGTTGGCCGCGCGATCGCGAGTCCGCGGTCGGGACCCTTGCCCATTAGCGCAGCCAACTGGTAGCGCGTAGTCAGAATGCGTCCGTCGAGCGCGCTTACCCGCGAGCGGCTCGTTGCCAGGTTCGCCTGCGCGGTCTTGCGTTCGACTTGCGTGTCGAGGCCCGTTGCAATGCGGCCCGCCGTGATGCGGTCGATCTGCTCGCGGCGCGCGACCTCTTCCTGCGCGATGTCGCGCAACGCGTAGAGGCGCGCCAGCTCGTTGTAGGCGCGCGCGATCGAGGTATCCAGCGTGAGCTTGACCACTTCCTCGTCGGCCTCGCTCGCGGCTTCCTCCGAAACGGCTGCCCGCAGCGCCTCGCGATTCTTGCCCCACAGATCGAGATCGTAGGAAGCGGTGAGAAGGCCCTTGTTTTCGGTTTGCCACGAGCCAGCATACGGGGGCGGAATCAGTGCCGTGCTGCTGAACTGCTGGCGCGTGAGCGTGTAGCTGGCGTCCACGCGCGGCAGCGTACCCGCTTTCGCGGTTTCGCTATATGCCTGCGCCTGCGATACGCGTGCCCTGGCCTGCTCGACCGTTGGGCTGCCCTGCAACGCTTCGGCAATCAGCGCCTTCAGTTGCGCGTCGCCGAACTGATCGACCCAATCGGCGGACGGCCAGTGCCCCTGCTCTTGCGGCAGGCTCTGCGCCGTCTCGAATTGTTGCGGACGGGCCATCTGCGTGTCGCTGTGGATGCCCGCATAATTGGCGCATGCCGCCAGCGCGGCCATTGCGATCGCCGATACGCCCAGCTTCAGCGTACGGGCACCGATGCTTGATTCAAAAATCTGCAATTTCATTTTCTGACAAATCAGATTAATAGCCAAAAAAAGCGCGGCGCCACGGCCGCACCGTTCAGTCGCCTGTGAACTTGCGAAGCAAACGGTTCAGTTCGGCAAACTCCGCCTTGGTGAATTTGCGCAGGCGCGTGTTCAATACATCCGGCGCGACTTCGGGAATCTTTTCCGCCGTTTCCAGACCCTTCGCAGTCAGATTCAGATTGACCACACGACGGTCGTCGGCGTCGCGGGAACGCTCCAGCAGACCCTTCGCTTCCAGCTTGTCCAGCATCCGTGTCATGAGGCCCGTATCGATGCCGAGCAGCTTCGACAGTTCGAACGGCGTGGTCGCCACACCCTGCTTCAGCGAAAGCAGAATGCCCATTTGCTGGCCCGTGATGTCGAGGTCCTTAAGCGCCGCGTCCATCTCCGCCACCACCAGATTGCGTGCCTTGACGATCCTGAAGCCGACACTTTCCGTGAGCATGAAATTTCTCGTCGTATAGTGGTCCATTGCGACATCCTCCGTGTTGTACAGCAACAATATCTGCATTATCAGATATTGTCAAGAAAAACACGCGAGATTCGTCTGCCCTCCGAACCGGGTTCAACTGCAGTACTCAGTGTCCACCAGCGCCTGCCGCGCCCGCGCCACCACCCTTGGCCGGCCTCGTCACCCAGATCAGCGGGATGATGACGATGAAGATCACCGCCGATATCCAGAAGATGTCGTTCAACCCCAGCATGGTGGCTTGCGCGCTGAGCGAGCTTTCGTAAAAGGCCGTGGACTTGGGAATGCCGCCGCCAAGCGTCGCCTGCAGGTGCGCAATGGCGCCGGTGAACGCCGGATTCTCCACGCTTGTCTGCTCGGCGAGCCGGGCGTGATGGAGGATCGTGCGGTCGTTCCAGGCGTCGCTCATGAGCGACGTGCCCACGGCGCCGGCGAAAATGCGTACAAAATTCGACAGACCCGCGGCCGCCGGAATCTCGTCGGGCCGCAGACCCGAGAGGATGATGCCGGTGAGCGGCGTGAAGAACAGCGCCGTGGGAATGCCTTGCAGCAGCGTTGGCAAAATCAGCGTCCAGGCATCCACGCCAGTCGTGTAGTTCGAGCGCATGAAGAACACGGCTGCGAAGCCGGCGAACGCCAGCGTGGCAAGCACCCGCATGTCGGAGCGCGGCATGACCTTGCCCATCACGGGGGCCAGGATCACCGCGAATATTCCCAGCGGCGCGGTAACGAGCCCGGCATCCACCGCGCGGTAGCCGAGAAAGCCCTGGATCCATTGCGGCAGGATCACGAGGTTTGCAAAGAAGATTGCATACGCGACCGAAATCGCAATCGTGCCGCCGAGGAAGTTGCGTTTGGTGAAGAGCCGCAGGTTGACGATCGGCTTTTCTTCAGTCAGTTCCCAGATGAGGAAGAACACGAAGCTGACCGCGGCGACGATGGTGAGCCCCCAGATGACAGGCGAGCTGAACCAGTCGAGATCCTTGCCCTTGTCGAGCATGATCTGCAGCGGCGCGACCCACGCGATGAGCGAAATCAGCCCGACCTTGTCGATGGGCAGTTTGCGTGCAGGCGACTCGCGGTCGCGATAGAGCGCCCAGATAACACCGGCGGCGAAGAGGCCGACCGGCACGTTGATGTAGAAAATCCACGACCAGCTATAGCTGTCGGTGATCCAGCCGCCGAGCGCCGGGCCCGCGATCGGTCCGACGGTTGCGGTCATCGCCCACAGCGCCAGCGCGTTCGAACTCTTTTCCTTCGGGAACGAGGCGAGCAGCAAGGCTTGCGACAGCGGCACCAGCGGCCCCGCCACCGCGCCCTGAACAATCCGGGCCACGAGCAGCGTCAGAAGGTTCGGCGCCAGACCGCACGCTGCCGACGAGAGCACGAACAGCAGGATCGCCCAGACGAACAGCTTGACCTGCCCCACGCGCTGCGTGAGCCACCCAGTCAGCGGAATGGATACTGCATTGGCCGCCGCGAACAGCGTGATGACCCACGTGCCTTCGTCGATCGACACGCCAAGGTTCCCGGAAAGCGTGGGGATCGCCACGTTTGCAATCGACGAATCCAGCACGTTCATAAAGGTGGCGAGCGCCACGGCGAAGGTACCGAGCGCGAACTTCGCGCCAGTCAGGGGGGCCGGCCCGCCTGGGTTGGTCGATGGATTCATGTTGTGTTCTCTCATCTGGATGCAAATGTCCTGTCAAGCGCGGACCGTTATCTGACATGTCTGATAATTGGGCAAAAAAAGGCCCTGGCCATTGAGTCATCTCGAGAGCAGCGTGCTCAACGCGATCACAGACTTCTGCGTCCGCTCGAAATCTTCATTGACGGGAGCGTCCGTTGATCGACCTCCCACATATCTGACACAGACTATATCTGACATTGCAGATGTACGCAAGAAGGTTCGCGAGGTCGCATGAGAGGAACCGGCGCCTCGATCCAGCGCCGCAGCGGCCTCTGCGCTCAACGATATCTACTCACGCGTGTCCGCGTGGCCGGGCGTGACAATCGAGTTCGCGCCTGAAAACCTCGGTCCGGGGCCGAAACGCCACACCATGGTGTATGAACCAGGCGCGATCAGGCTCGAATTGGACCACGATCCGCGCACGCAAACCCCCTGAGCTTCCCGGCAAACCGCGTGCGGGCGCGCACGCGGTCTTTTTCGCCTCAAATTAATCAGTCATCCGAAATTTTAACAATCTTCAGCGCGCGTACGTGAATCCTATTTGTTCCTGCGACGCACAACTGTTTGTCCGCATCCTGTATTCAAAACGGGGGCGCCGCTGCGTAAATTGGTTGACATCGGAGCAGCAAGCCCGATCAAACGCCGTCCAACCTACTTCGAGGTTCATATGAGGGGACCTCGAATAACCTGAGGTTTTCATCGAATTCCTCCGCGACAGCATGATTGCGACGGAGTTTTTGTCGAGACCATCGCCGCTTTCTTCGCAGCTTCGCCCGTTTCTTCGCTTCGCATCGCCTCGGGCACCGGCGATGCGCCCCCTATGGGCGTCAGAAAGCCTCGATTCTGGCATTCCTGAAATACATCAGCCGCTTCAGGTTGTAGCTGGCCGCCATCATCGTCATTGCAAAGCTGGCACGAGCCTGGCCGACTGTGCGGACCAGCTTTCCACCCATCTGCTCGATTGCAGCAAAAACATGCTCGACCCGGGCACGCGTCTTGGCGATGCGCTGGTTGCGTCGCTGCTGGCAGGCGGACAGCGCCTTGTTGCGTTTTCCCTTTCTCTGGATCTGGTTCCGGAAACCCTTTTCCTTTAGCCATGCCTCACGCGCTTCGGACGGGTAACCCTTGTCGGCATACACATCCCGGCTCGTGTTGCACGGATCGATGACCTTCTCGAAGTGCTGACTATCGTGGGTACTGGCCGTGTCGGTCTCGATCTGGCGAATGAACTTGTACTTGCTGTCAACGTTGATCGACAGCTTGTAGCCGAAGTGGCTCTTGCCGTGCTTCTTCGTCCAGCTCGCATCCAGATCCTTCTGGCGCCGCTTCGCGGGCTTCCAGTCGGCGGGCATCGCGTGCTGGTCGATCAACTCCTTTTCCTCCCGGTTGTTGTGCTGCTTCGGCGCAGGTACCAACGTCGCGTCGATGATCTGCCCGCCACGCGCGATGAAGCCCTTGCCGAGTAGCTGCTCCGACACGCCATCAAACAGCGCCTTCGCCCCCGCCTCGCCGATCCGGTTCTCGAAGGACCACACCGTCGTGCGGTCCGGGATATAGGTCGCATTGCTCAAACCGCAGAACCGCTTGTAGCTCATACGATCGAGCAGCTGGTACTCCATCTGTTCATCCGAGAGGTTATATAGCCGCTTCAACACGAGGATGCGTATCATGGTCTCAGTCGGGTACGGCGGACGGCCGCCCTGCGGACTCACCGGTCGCGGTGCAATCGTATCGACCGCGGCTGCCAGCGCCGCGAAGTCGATGTGCGACTCGATCTCGCTCAGCGGATCGCCCAGTGCATCGATTTTCTTGCGGTGATGCTCGTCGGCGAACAGGTCAGTTTTGATGGCGCTACGCTTTTTCATCAACATCCTCTGTTGATCTGCTTAGGATTCCGCAATCTTACCAGGCATGCAGGTTTTTCGAGGCGCCCTATGAGTCAATCCCCCAAAGTCGTCGTGGTCACGGGCGCATCGCAAGGCATCGGCGCCGAAACGGTCAAGGCATTGCGCGCGCTCGGCCACAACGTGGTCGCGACGTCGCGCAGCATTAAACAGACTGACGATAGCAATCTCCTTGCCGTGGCTGGCGACATCGCCGATCCGACCACAGCGCAACGCGTCATCGAAACGGCCGTTTCGCGCTATGGCCGCGTCGACACGCTCATCAACAACGCGGGCATTTTCGTGGCGAAGCCGTTCACGGAATACACCGCGCAAGACTACGCCACGATCACCGGCATCAACCTCGGCGGTTTCTTCTACATCACGCAACTCGCGATATCGGAGATGGAAAAGCACGAAAGCGGCCACGTCCTCAATATCACGACCACCCTCGTCGACCACGCGATCGACGGCGTGCCGTCGGTGCTGGCCTCCCTGACCAAGGGCGGCCTCGCCGCGGCAACGCGCTCGCTGGCTATCGAGTATGCAAAGCGCGGCATTCGCGCAAACGCGGTGTCGCCCGGCATCATCAAGTCGCCGATGCACGCACCCGAAACGCACGCGGCACTTGGCGCGCTGCACCCGATGGATCATATGGGCGAGATGAGCGACATCGTGAACGCCATCCTTTATCTCGACTCGGCGCCGTTCGTGACGGGCGAAATCCTGCACGTCGACGGCGGTCAAGTCGCGGGCCACTAAAGCTGGACTGCCCCCCACTGAGCCGATAGGGAGCGCCGGCCAACGGCGCTCCTTCCAACGATCACCATCAAGGAAAGCGAAATGCCGATCGTCACCATTCAGGTTACGCGCGAGGGCACAAAGCCCGGCGCAGATTGCGTCACGTCTGACGAAAAAGCCCAGCTCATCAAAGGCGTGAGCCAGCTACTGCTCGACGTGTTGAACAAACCGCTGGAAGCGACGTTCGTTGTCATCGAAGAAGTGCCAACGGAAAATTGGGGATGGGGCGGCCTGCCTACCGATGTTTATCGGAGACAGAAGGGATTCATCAAGTAAGTGCGCGCGGCCCGCTCGAAAGGGCTCTGATGTGATGGACGACTAAAGTGGAAAAGTCGCTGCAACACATGCATGGCCAGGTCCAATCCAACGGTCGCTATGATCATGATGAACGCTCCTTTGCCGTGGACGTCACGAGCGGAGCGCTTGGGCGGCTCGGCGACTTTCAGCGTCTTAAGACGCGGCGTGACATCGACGCCGAGGTCTTCGGGCCTGATCGTTTCCAGCGGCTTTTTCTTCGCCTTCATGATATTCGGCAACGTCACGTAGCGCGGCTCGTTCAGGCGTAGATCAGTTGTGACCACGGCGGGAAGCGTCAGCGACAGCGTTTCAGCTCCGCCGTCCACTTCGCGCGACACGGTCGCCTTCCCCTCAGCCACAACGACCTTCGAAGCGAACGTCACTTGGGGAAGGCTAGCCAAAGCGGCGAGCATCTGCCCGGTCTGGTTCGAGTCGTCGTCGATGGCCTGCTTGCCCAGCAATACCAACGAAGGCTGTTCCTTGTCGACCAGCGCCTTGAGCAGTTTGGCAACGGCCAGAGGCTGCAGGTCTTCGGATGATTCGATCAACACAGCACGATCCGCGCCTATCGCCAACGCCGTACGCATCGGCGTGCAGTCCCCTTTTAGCGAACATTGCTGGCAATTAGAACTCCAATACTTACTGAGTTTCAGGCCGCGCTCAACGGTCGAGAATCGCCAGATGAGCCGCTCGCCTGCCGGGCACCGATATTCGTTCGTCTTTGCGTCATAAATGAAGTCTTCCTTGCCGAAGCGGCCATGAGCCGTAGCGCTCGATGTCACCGTCTTTGGAACGAACACGGTTATCCCAGCCTCATGACAGGCGAGTATCTCTTCGCTCTTGTAGTAGCCGCGATCCGCAACTGCGGTGAGCTTGTCAACACCCATCTCTGTACGGGCAAGCTTCGCCATCGACGTTCACTGATCACGATCGATGCCGTCGTTAGTAACTGCGTGCGCGACGATCAGATGGTGCTTCGTGTCAACCGCCGTCTGGACGTTGTAGCCGACGACTCCAGTTCCTCGCGTCTTCATCGAACGGGCATCCGGATCCGTGAGCGATATTTGTCCGTCGGGTGCTGCTTTGAGTTGAACCTCGATCTCCTTCAGGCTGCGCGTCTGCTCTTTCAAGGCCGCGATCTTCTCCTGCAGTCGCTCTGTCCTCGCCTTCGCGATCGCAGGCTCCTGACGATCCGCTGTGTCCAGCGCCTCGAGATAGCGAGCGATACTTGATTCGATGTCGCGCATCCGTCGTTCGAGCTTGGCGCTCGTGAAGTTGCGGTCGCGATGGTTCACCGCCTTGAACTTGCTGCCGTCGATCGCAACAATCGCTTCTGCAAAGAGGTTCAGACGCTGGCACAGCATCACGAACTGACGACAGACGCTGCGGATCGCCTTGCCGTTGTCTTTACGGAACCGGGCGATGGTCTTGAAGTCCGGCGCCAGGCGGCCCGTGAACCACATCAGTTCAACATTGCGCTGGGCCTCGCGTTCAAGACGACGGCTGGATTGAATGAGGTTCAGGTAACCGTAGATGTAGATCTTGAGCATCACCGCGGGATGAGACGAAGGCCGCCCGGTCGGCGCTGGCTCGACACCTTCAAACCCGAGCTTCTGAAGATCGAGCTCATCCACAAAGACGTCCACCACGCGCACAGGATTGGTATCCGTCACGTAGTCATCAAGCGCTTCGGGAAGGAGAAAGCTTTGTGTACGACTGTCGCCTTGAATGAACCGCTTCATCCTTCGCTGTCGGATGAAGAATCTTGGCGCTTCAAAAAGGCGCTTTTGACACAATCTGGGCCGATCCCCGTCTTGCCTCTGCACCGAGTAATTCAACCGCCAGTTCTCGTACGGCTTCGCGTTTGCTAATGGTCGTCACAACCGGCAATGCAAGGAAAATATTTCGAGAGCCCGGAGTGCGATGTTAAACGCGCATTGAATTGCTGCTTCGGCACTATCACGAATGCAGCGTCCGATGCGTCTCGCTCTGTTTTTTATTGTCCCGATATACGGTTGCAGGCGCAAAAGCTGCAACGCCGCCTCGCTCTCCAAGGTTGCCGTGCCGGAAAACCCGACATAGGCTATCTGCATACCGATGCCCATAACAGAACTCCATCGCCAATGCGGAAACAGAACTCGGAGAAACGTAGCCACTGGCGAAATGGTCGCGTGTCCGCGTACGAACCGTTTGATGTCAATCAGCTTTCCGCGGTATCTGCCTGGGATTTTGGCGTCGTGAAGTCGCGCGCTGCGGGGCAGCGTAGTCGTCACCTTTCCGCACATGCACCGGGTGCCCCGGGCCGCGGATCCAGGGCGCAAGAATTCGAGTTCGCTGAGTGGATGGCTGCTTGGTGTTTGTCAGGCGACGCCTGAACGTCATCGGATTCGGTCCGTCGACTGACTCTTGATGGCCGACTCTACTCATTCACATAGAAGCCCGAAGGCTGCCTTCGATGATTTCAACGTCCGGTCTGTGGAGACTCGTCGAACTGGTGTGCTCGGCCTGTTTCCGCCATTCGCGATCATGACCAGACAGTCACTCGAGCGGCTGCTCAGCGGATACAGGCCCCACATCCTCGGACCAGATCGGAACACCCATCGATCATAGTAGTTCGTGAAGGGTGCCGAGCGGCGCCAACAGCTGCAAGTTGCATTTGCACCAAACGCTATTGACCACTCGCTCGTGCGTAGCTGCCCGGCATAGAGTTACCCACCTTGACCGCATAATCGCCGATCTTGCCCGCCAGTTTCTCCGACAGCGAAAAGCCGGCCAGCACCCCCACCGCACCGCCCAGCTTATAAGGCGCTCCGCCCGATACCGACCGGTAGTCGGCCAGCCCGTCCACCACGCCGTTCTGCCCCCACGCGACGATGTACGGGTTCGACGGAAGCACGGGATGCCCGCCCTGTGCCTGGCCGGACTGCAACCGTCCGAGCATCTGATCGAAGAGTTTTTTCGCGGCGTATAGCGTGGGCGCCGCACGACACGTCGGATCGCCAGTCACCCCTGCAAGGAAGCGAATGTACATGTAATGCTCGGCTGCCGCGGCGTCGTAGTCTTCGTCGTAGCGGTGCTGACTGTCTCCCCGGATCGTTTGCTTCAGCACCATCCAGGCAATGCGGTTGACCTCGACAATCGACGGGGAGCGCTCGCCATCCTGCCAAAGCAGGTAGCGCGCGGCATCCTGCGACCAGCCGATGAATTGATCGACGCGCGTGTCGTCGAGCTTCGTGAGATTTCCCATGTCGTGCCCCCCTGAACCGGCGCTCGCGATACACCATCGTGCCAGCACACGTCATTGCATGATTGTTACCGGTAGACCCAACGTCAAGGCGATATCGGCCTTCCGGGTAGGCCGCCGAACGCTCGCCAGCAGGCGAAAATGCGCTGCCGAAGGCCTCCAAACCCGCCAATTCCCTCCCCCGAACAGCCAAAATACCCGTCTCGCGCTCGCGACAAGGCAAAATACGGGTTTTGAGCCCGCGCCGGGCTCATGTTTTTCCCGCCGGCTGCCGCCTGTGGGGCCTGAACAGCCCCCGCCGTCACACGATGGACGTCCCGGCGACGTACCGTGAACGCTTCGACGCGAAACCGGCCGGACCGCTCGCCCAGACCGGCGAGCCCACTGGAGTTGTTTTGATGACCGAACCCAAGATTTCTTTCGCGGGCAGGCTCTCGCTTGCCTTCGGATCGTTCTTCGCCATTCTCGGCAGTGCCGAGCTGGCCGCTGGCGTGCGCCGTCTGCGCGATGGCGAGACGCCGGTATCCGCGCCTGCGCCCGCCCCCGCGCCGCAAGCCGCCGCTCCGGCTCCGGCCGCTGCGCCCGTTGCAAAGGCCGCCCCCGCGCCCGTGGCCGCCATCGAGGAAGCCAGTCCGCAGTCGGCGCTGCAGCTGCTGGGCCTGCTCCAGCGCAACGCCCGCTTCGTGGACTTCGTCGAAGAAGACATCGCCAACTATGGCGACGCCGACATCGGCGCTGCCGCGCGCCTCGTGCACGAAGGCTGCCGCGCCACGCTGCGCGAGCACTTCACGATCCGCCCGGTGCGCACGGAAGCCGAAGGCAGCCGCGTGACCATCGCTGAAGGCTTCGACGCCACCGCCATCCGCCTGACCGGCAACGTGGTGGGCGCGGCGCCGTTCCACGGCACGATCAGCCACCGCGGCTGGCGGGTCGAAGACGTCAAGCTGCCCAAGCTCGTGAAGTCGAACGATGCCAAGGTCCTTGCACCGGCAGAGGTGGAACTGTGAGCGATCCGCGTTATTCCATCGGCGTCGACCTCGGCACCACACACTGTGCGCTCTCTTACGTCGACCTCGCCGGCAGCGATGGTGAAAAAGCCACCCAGGGCGTGCTGCCCGTCACGCAACTGACCGCGCCCGGCGCAATCGAGTCGCCTGAGCTGCTGCCCTCGTTCCTCTACCTGCCCAACACGGGCGAACTGACGCCGGGCGACCTCACGCTGCCCTGGACGACCACGCGCGAATACGCCGTGGGCGAGATGGCGCGCAGCCGCGGCGCCGGCACGCCCATCCGTCTCGTGTCGAGCGCCAAGAGCTGGCTCTGCCATCCCGGCGTGGACCGCCGCGCCGCGATCCTGCCCAACGACGCGCCGCCCGAAGTCGCACGCGTCTCGCCGCTCGAAAGCTCGATTCGCTACCTCACGCACCTGCGCGAGGCATGGGACCACGCGCACCCCGAAGCCCCATTCGCGGATCAGGACATCACCGTCACGATTCCGGCTTCGTTCGACCCGGCCGCGCGCGAACTCACGGCCGAGGCCGCGCAGGCCGCCGGCTACGCGCGCATGACACTGCTGGAAGAACCGCAGGCCGCGCTCTATAGCTGGATCCAGAAGAGCGGCGGCGCGTGGCGCAAGGAGGTGAAGGTCGGCGACGTGATCCTCGTGGTGGACGTCGGCGGCGGCACGACCGACCTCTCGCTGATCGCCGTGGTCGAGCGCGAAGGCAATCTGGAGCTGCACCGCGTGGCGGTGGGCGAGCACATCCTGCTCGGCGGCGACAACATGGACCTCGCGCTCGCCCACGTGGTCGCGCGCAAGCTCGCGGCGCAAGGCACCCAGGCCGATCCGTGGCAACTGCGCGCGCTCACCTACGCGTGCCGTTCGGCCAAGGAGACGCTGCTCTCCGACCCGAGCGTGGAGACCGTGCCGCTCGTCGTGCCGAGCCGGGGCTCGAAGCTGATCGGCGGCTCGATCCGCACCGAACTCACGCGCACCGAACTCACGCAGATCATCCTCGAAGGGTTCTTCCCGCAAGTGGACGCGGCAGCGCGGCCCGTCACGCGCGCTCGCGCCGGCCTCACGCAACTTGGCCTGCCCTACGCGCAGGATGCGGGCGTGACGCGCCATCTCGCGGCGTTCCTTGGCCGCCAGGTGGGCGCGCTCGCGGAACTCGAAGGATTCGCGGAATCCGCCAGCCAGGCCGGGAGCGCAAGCTTCCTGCATCCCACTGCGGTGCTATTCAACGGCGGCGTGTTCAAGTCGCCGCTGCTGGCCGGACGCGTGCTCGAGATTCTCAACGGCTGGCTCGCGGCTGAAGGCGCGGCGGCGGCACGCCTGCTGGGCGGCGCGGACCTCGACCTCGCCGTGGCGCGCGGTGCGGCGTACTACGGCTATGTGAAGCGCGGCAAGGGCGTGCGCATTCGCGGAGGCACGGCGCGCGCTTACTACGTGGCGATCGAATCGGCCATGCCGGCCGTGCCTGGGCTCGAGCCGCCGGTCTCGGCGTTGTGCGTGGCGCCCTTCGGCATGGAGGAAGGCACGGACGCCGCGCTGCCGCCGCAAGAGTTCGGCCTGGTGGTGGGCGAGCCGGTGCACTTCCGCTTCTTCGGTTCATCGGTGCGCCGCCAGGACCAGGTGGGCACCCTGCTCGATTACTGGTCGCCGGAAGAGCTGCAGGAGCTCGAAGAGATCCAGGCTACGCTGCCCGCCGAGGGCCGCACGCCCGGCGAAGTGGTGCCCGTCAAGCTGCACGCGCGCGTGACCGAAGCCGGCACGCTCGAACTCGAAGCCGTGCCGAGCGGCAGCAGCGAGCGCTGGAAGGTCGAGTTCGACGTGCGCGGCGGCGCGAGCGCCTGACTCCGGCCAACCGTCTCTTGAGCTCCATGACGCGATACGTCGTAGGCATCGACCTCGGTACGAGCAACACGGTCGTTGCCTACGCAGAAGCAGGCGCGGACGAGATCCGCGTCTTCGATATCGAGCAGCTCACCGCGCCCGGCGAAGTGGGCGCGCAGCCGCTCCTGCCCTCGGCGCGCTATCACCCGGCGCCGGGCGAACTCGCGCCCGGTGCCCAGCAATTACCGTGGCCCACGCCGCATGCTTCGGATCCCACAGCAACTGCGCCGGTCATCGGCCGCCTTGCGCGCACGCTCGGTGCGCAGGTGCCGGGCCGGCTCGTCGCCAGTGCGAAAAGCTGGCTCTCGCACGCATCGGTGGACCGGCTCGCGCCGATCCTGCCGTGGGGCGCGCCCGACGACGTCGGCAAGGTCTCGCCCGTGGACGCGAGCGCGAGCTACCTCGCACATGTGCGCGCCGCGTGGAACCACCGCTTCCCGCACGCGCCGCTCGAAAAGCAGGACGTGGTGCTCACCGTGCCGGCCTCGTTCGACGACGGCGCGCGCGCGCTCACGCTCGAAGCCGCGCGGCGCGCGCAACTGCCCGCGCTGCGCCTGCTCGAAGAACCGCAGGCCGCGTTCTACGACTGGCTGTTCCACCATCGCGAAACGCTGCAGACCGAGCTCGCGCAGACGCGCCTCGTGCTGGTGTGCGACGTGGGCGGCGGCACGACCGACCTCACGCTCATCAAGGTCCACGTCGAGAACGGCGAGCCGCAACTGAGCCGCATCGGCGTCGGCAACCACTTGATGCTGGGCGGCGACAACATGGACCTCGCGCTCGCGCATCTGGCCGAAAGCCGGCTCGCGGGCGAGAACGCGCGCCTCTCCGCCGCGAGCCTCTCGCAGCTTGTGGAGCGGTGCCGCGTCGCCAAAGAACAACTGCTGGGCGAAGGCGCGCCCGAGGCCGTTGGCGTGACGCTGCTGGGCGCGGGCTCGCGGCTGATCGGCGGTGCGCGCACGACCCAGCTTGCGCGTGACGAAGCCGAACGCGTCGTCGTGGACGGCTTCTTCCCCGCAGGCGCCCCCGACGACCTGCCGCGCCGCTCGCGCGCGGCCATCGTCGAATTCGGGCTGCCCTATGCCGCCGATGCGGCAATCACGCGCCATATCGCGGCGTTCCTGCGCCGCTTCGCGGCGCAGTCGCGCGAGGCGCTGGGTGCGGCGGACAGCGGAGAAACGACGTTACCCGTACCCGACACGCTGCTGCTCAACGGCGGCGTGTTCCGCGCGCAAGCGCTTTCCTCGCGGCTGCGCGAAACGCTGGGCGCCTGGCGTGAGCAGCCGCTCACCGTGCTGCAAAACGACCAGCCCGACGTGGCGGTCGCGCGCGGCGCGGTCGCCTTCGCGCTGGCGCGTGCGGGGCGCGCGCCGCGCATCGGCGGCGGCTCGCCGCGCAGCTACTTTCTCGTGCTCGACGAGGAAAACGGCAAGCGCGCGGACGTTGACGATGCAAAGACGCGCGGCGTCTGCCTGCTGCCGCGCGGCACCGAGGAAGGCCACGAAGTGCGCCTCGACAACCGTGTGTTCGCGCTGCGTCTGGGCCATCCCGTGCAATTCCACCTGGTTTCGACCGTCGCGGACACGGCCTGGCGGCCGGGCGAAATCGCCGATGTTTCGCCGTCGGATTTCGTGCGCTTGCCGCCGCTCTCCACCGTGGTGCAGCGTCAGGAACGCGAAGGCGCGGCCAGCGGCCGCGCGGAACAGGAGCGGCCGGTGCGGCTCACCGCGCAACTGACCGAAGTGGGCACCCTGGAAGTGCGCTGCATCGCCACCGACGACGACGCGCAGCGCTGGCTGCTCGAATTCCAGTTGCGCCGCGACGAAGCCTCGAGCGCGGCAGCGGACCAGAGTGCGCGCCACGCCGGGCTCGACGAAGCCATCGCTTTGATCGATCGCGTCTTCGGCCCGAAATCGGCGAAGGTCGATCACAAGGAAGTGAAGCGCCTGCGCGCGCAACTGGAGCACTGCCTCGGGCCGCGCCAGAACTGGGACGGCCCGCTGCTGCGCGAGCTTTTTGGCGCGCTTTGGGAGCGCGCGGCACGCCGGCGCCGTTCGCCCGATCATGAACGGCTGTGGCTGAATCTTGCCGGGTTCTGCGTGCGCCCGGGCTTTGGCTATCCGCTCGATGAGTGGCGTGTTGAGCAGCTTTGGACGCTTTTCGACGACGGTATTCAGCACGTCAACGAAGGCCAGGTGTGGTCGGAGTGGTGGACGCTGTGGCGACGCACGGCGGGCGGGCTAGACGAAGCCGCGCAGGAGCAGGTGCTTGAAGCGATGCGCTGGCTTGAAGAAGCGGCGAGTTCGAAGAAGCACAAGCTTCCGTTCGATCCCGCGAAGCTCGGGCATGCGGATATGGTGCGGCTTTATGCTTCGCTCGAGCGCATTGCCGCCGATCGAAAGATCGAGATCGGCGAGCAGCTTTTGGCGCGCTTGCAGAAGCCTGCGGAGAATAATCAGAGTTGGTGGGCCGTGGGGCGCATTGGTGCGCGTCTGCCTTTTTATGGCAGTGCGCATGGGGTTGTGGCGCCCGAGGTGGCTACGCGATGGCTCGATGCGATTCTCGCGCTTGACTGGAAGAAGGTTGAGCCGGCTATGTTCGCCGCGGCGCAGATTGCGCGGATGACGGGGGATCGGTCGCGGGATTTGGAGCCTGCTGTGCGTGAAGCGGTTCTAAAACGGCTTGAAGCTGCGAATGCGCCGGCTACCTGGATTGAAATGGTGCGGGAAGTTGTGACGCTAGACAATGCTGATACAGGGCGGGTGTTTGGGGAAGCGCTGCCGGCGGGGTTGAAGCTGATGGCGGGGTGAGCGAGGGTGTTACGGCTACCTCGCGTTGAAAAGGAAACACAAAAGACTATTCTTTAGACGGACGTCGGAGTCGAAACACTCGTAGCTAACGGTTTCCAATCATCCCTGGTCGGCTTCGAAATGATCAAGCGCGTCACGCTGATTACGGCTTCGATTGCTCTTGGGTGTCTCGCCACCATAGGCCCGGTGTTAACCAGCCTTTACGTCGCCGACAAAGACGTCGAAAGCCGCGACCGCGAAGAACTGCGCGAGTTTGCAAACAAGGCGGTCATGCGCACGGATCTGGTGACGTATCAGGCATTCGCCGCGCTCTCCGACCTCGACCGCATACCCGGCCGGTTTTGCTCGCAGGCGAAACTGGAACAGGCTGCACGCGTGCTTTACAACTACCGCTACGTCCAGGACGCGGGGTCGTACGGCAATGGGCGCTATCTCTGCTCGCCACTGCTTGGCGATGTACGCACAGAGCATTTTGCGCTGTCGCCGCCGGACTATCGCACCAACGATGGCTACCTGATCTGGTTTCAACAAAAGAGTCCATTGAGCGAAGTACGCAAGGACATTCAGATCGGTCGAAGCGGAAATTACGTCGCGATCGATTCCGGGTCTTACGTCGATCTCATCGATCCCGCGCGGCGCCCCATCGCGGCGATTCAGACCACGACCGGTACGCTGCTGGCCATATCGCCTGGGGCCGATCCCGACGAAATGCTCAACGCGTGGAAGCACGACGGAAACGTGAAGAGCGACCAGTGGTATTACGCAGTTGCTCGTTCATCGACACGTCCAGTTGGTGTTGTCGTCAGATCCGCGCGCGGCAGTATCGCGGGAGGCTGGCCCAAGCTGCTGGCTGCCTGGCTCTCGATCGGCGTCATCGTGGGCGCCGCGCTGGGCTGGCTCGCCTACCGGCGGGTCACGCGGCAGCTATCGTTTCCCGCCACGCTCGAATGGGCCATTGCGCGCCGCATGATCGATGTGGTTTATCAGCCCATCGTCAATCTCGCGGACGGCAAATGCATGGGCGTGGAAGCGCTGGTGCGCTGGACACTGAATGGAAGGAGCATCTCTCCCGAAGTCTTTGTGCGAGTTGCCGAGGATAACCAGCTCATCCAGCCGCTGACCGATCTCGTTCTGGAAAAGACCATCGCGCAACTGGGCGCTTTGCTGGCGGCCAATCCCACTTTTTACGTCTCGATCAACGTAAGCGCCGAAGATCTGGCCACCTTTCGGTTCCTGAATCTGCTTAATGCCTCGCTCAACGGGACTGGCATCGCACCGATGCAAATCCGGATAGAGGCAACGGAGCGCAGCTTCATGAATGCGGACACCACGCGGGGCGTGATTGCCGCTTTCAGGTCGGCGGGCCATCCGGTCTACATCGACGATTTTGGAACGGGCTACTCTAGCCTCTCGTACCTCCAGACCTTCGAGATCGACGTCTTGAAGATCGATAGATCTTTCGTCGATACAATTGTTCAGGATACCGCATCGAGTGTCGTTGCTCCTCACATCATCGCAATGGCACATGAACTGAATGTGGAAATCATTGCGGAAGGCGTCGAGTCGGCCGCTCAGGCCGCGTGGCTTCGGAACAAGGGCGTGCAGTATGCGCAAGGCTGGTATTACGCGAAGGCGATGGCGGCCAATGAACTCACGCGCTGGCTTGGCCAGAATCGCGCCTTGCACGAGAAAGCCATGTTCCCCGAAAATACGCGGGAAACAACGTAGCAAGTTCACGACGTTGTGCCCAGAACCCCGCCCCGTGCCAGTTACCCAGAAAAGGAGTGCACCATGGCGACCCTGTCACTTTCTAGCGGTACAACCATCGATGAGATTGCGAATCGCATCTATCGCATCTCCACACCGGTCGAGATCCCTGGGGGTGGATTCTCCTTCAACCAGTATCTGATCGACGACGACGAACCCCTGCTATTTCATACCGGTCTGCGCAAGCTGTTTCCAATCGTGAGGGAAGCAGTCGAGCGCATCATGCCAGTCGACCGTTTGCGCCATATCGGCTTCTCGCATTTCGAATCCGACGAATGCGGCGCGCTCAATGAATTTCTCGCTGTCGCGCCGCGTGCAGAGCCAGTATGCGGCCAGATTGCGGCCATGGTTTCGGTTGGCGATTTTGCCGACCGGCCGCCACGTGCGCTCGCTGATGACGAGACGATCTCGCTGGGGCAGCACAGCGTGCGTTGGCTTTATACGCCGCATCTACCCCACTCGTGGGAATGCGGGTTCCTCATGGAAACCACGTCGGCAACGCTGCTCTGTGGCGACTTGTTTACTCAAGGCGGTTCGCATCCGCCGCCGCTCGTCGAGAGCGACATCCTCGAACCGAGCGAAGCCTTCCGTCACCAGATGGATTACTTCTCGCACACCACCAACGCCCGCGCGATGCTGGAACGGCTCGCGGCATTGCAGCCGACCACGCTCGCCTGCATGCACGGCAGCGCCTGGCGCGGCGATGGCGCGGCCTTGCTGCGCGCGCTCGCCGATAGCGTCGAGCGCGGCTAGCTTCACTTTCCTCACTTTCGTGCGGGAGGCTGCGGATTATTGGCAGGGTTCGTGTCGAACCGGCTCACCGCTTCGATACCCACCTTGCCCGCGAGGGCCGATAGCCGCTCGTGCAGCCAGTCGGCTGTTTCCTTATCGTAGACTTCGGCGCCTCGGACGTACACCGTAAACGACTTCAGATACTTCGCCTTTTTCTCGGGGTTATCGATCGTATCGTTCGTCCACTGGTACAGCGGATAGCGGTCCCGGCCCGCCCTCTCCGCCTGCGCCACATAGTCGGCGAATGCATCGTACTGGCACTTCAACGAGGCGCTGCGCTCACGCAGGACCGCTTCGAGTAAATCGCGCCCTTCATGTGGAGTGCATGCGCGCAACGCTTCGGCCAGCTCGGGCATAGCGGTAATCCGGATCTGGAATTGCCAGGTCTCTGTCATGTCCATCTCCTGAGGTGAGGGCTCTTCGTATTAAGGACCCCGGCCGCGAAGCACTCAAAAAAAACCCGCGCCACAGTCATTCATATCGAACGACCAGCAACGCGGGGTTTTACAGCATGTGGAAGCAGCGGCCAAAACAAAGGCCGCCCAACCACCTTACTTCTTCTCGTCCTTGATCTGCGGCAGCGCCGAAGCCTCACCCGGCGTGAGCAGACCGACTTGCGAATAAATACGCAGCTTGTCGCGCGTATCGGTAATGTCGAGATTACGCATCGTCAGTTGACCGATACGATCGCGCGGCGAGAACGTCGAAGCCACCTTCTCCATCGACAGACGTTCCGGCTGATACGTGAGGTTCGGCGACTTCGTGCTCAGGATCGAGTAGTCGTTGCCACGGCGCAGCTCGACCGTCACTTCACCCGTGATCGCGCGCGCGACCCAGCGCTGTGCCGTCTCGCGCAGCATGATCGCCTGCGGATCGAACCAGCGGCCCTGGTACAGCAGGCGGCCCAGGCGACGGCCATTCTCGCGATACTGCTCGATGGTGTCTTCGTTATGAATGCCGGTAACGAGGCGCTCATAAGCGATATACAGCAGCGCCATACCCGGGGCTTCGTAGATGCCGCGGCTCTTCGCCTCGATGATGCGGTTCTCGATCTGGTCGCTCATGCCCAGACCATGACGGCCGCCAATGCGGTTCGCTTCGAGCATCAGCTCGACCGCATTCGGGAAGGTCTTGCCGTTCAGCGCAACCGGCTGGCCTTCCTCGAAGCGGATCGTGACTTCTTCGCGGTCGACCTTGACGTCGTCGCGCCAGAACGCCACGCCCATGATCGGGTTCACGATCTTGATGCCCGATTCGAGGCTCTCCAGATCCTTGGCTTCGTGCGTCGCGCCCAGCAGGTTCGAGTCCGTCGAGTAAGCCTTCTCGGCCGACATCTTGTACGCGAAGCCCGACTGGCGCATGAACTCCGACATTTCCGCGCGGCCGCCGAGTTCGTCGATGAACAGCTGGTCGAGCCACGGCTTGTAGATCTTCAGATCCGGATTGACGAGCAGGCCGTAGCGGTAGAAGCGCTCGATGTCGTTGCCCTTGTAGGTCGAACCGTCGCCCCAGATGTTGACGCCGTCTTCCTTCATCGCGGCGACGAGCATCGTGCCCGTCACGGCGCGCCCGAGCGGCGTGGTGTTGAAGTAGGTGACGCCGCCCGTCGAGACGTGGAACGCGCTGCTTTGCAGCGCCGCGATGCCTTCGGCCACGAGCTGCGCGCGGCAGTCGATCAGGCGGGCGCCTTCGGCGCCGTACTCCGTCGCGCGGCGCGGGATCGAATCGTAGTCGTCCTCGTCGGGCTGGCCGAGGTTGGCGGTATAGGCGTACGGCACGGCGCCCTTCTTGCGCATCCAGTGCAGCGCGGCGCTGGTGTCGAGGCCGCCCGAGAACGCAATACCTACTTTTTGACCAACCGGAACACTTTCAAGAATCGTACTCATCGACAAAACCCGTTAATGGAGGACATTGACCAGGCGCATAGTTTACCCGATGCGCGACGGCTGGACCCTTGCTCCGGTAGAAATCGTGCCCGGCAGCCCCTTTGAAGTGCAGCAAGAACCGGGATGAGGCGAATTCATCGCATTGTTTTCATAATTTTTTCGTCATAAATACAAATTTTTCCGAAGGAATTCAGAAGAAGTCATGTGTTTTCCACCCCGATCGATTAAACTGATGACGCATTTCTGGCGCCAACGCCAAAGATCGACGCTGGAATGCGGCATAATTTATTATCATTAACTACAGATTTTTTCGCGTTGTCGCGAAGAAATCATGATCCGCGACAGCATGGCCAGCAAATCACTCCAGCGGCTCATGGAAAGCGTCCCGCGCGGGCAGCCGCTTGATCCCCAGATGCTCCGCGACTGCGGTGTAAGCGCCCAGCAGACCACCTACCTGGTGAGCGCCGGGTGGCTGCAACGCCTGTCGAAAGGGGCTTATCTCCTTGCAGGCGACACGCCTGCGCGCGACGGCGTACTCGCGTATCTCAGCCGGCATGTGACGGGCCTGCATGTCGGCGGCAGAACAGCACTCGATTGGCAAGGCGTCCACCACAATGTGAGCTTTCGCGAACGTGTCGTGCTCTGGGCCATGCGTCCCCACGTGATGCCGGGCTGGGTCGACGAACATCTGCCCCACACGCTGCAGACGACACGCCTGTTCGATGACAGTCTGCCGGAAGGCTTCGCAATCTCCGCGCTACCGAACCGGGATCCCTCGATCCTCGTCGCCGAGCCCGAGCGCGCGCTGCTTGAACTCGCAAGCGATGTCGGCAAACGCCTCGCGAAAGGACAGTCCCTCGAAGAGGCCATCCAAATCGCGTCGTCATTGCGCAACCTGCGTCCGAAGGTACTGGATACCCTGCTCTCCCACTGCACGCGGGTGAAGGTCGTCAAACTGGTGCGAGATCTCGGAGAGACCAGCGGCTTTGCCTGGGGTAAAGATCTGCAACGCCACGTCGACAGACTGGGTCCCGGAAAGCGCTGGACCAGCAGCCGCAAAGGCATGCCTTCGTTGAACCTGAAGGCATGAGATGCTCATTTCCAGGCAGCAGCACTTTGATATACAGCCACTCAGGTCCGCATCGTTTCATCTGTAGGCCGGGCTGCATGGTGAAACAGTTACAAGATAAGTATTGACGCTGGCAGCAACCTGCAGTTACCGTGTCGCTTCAAGTTCAAGAAGTTCGATTGCTGTTCATCAATTGCTCGCTCCTCAGCGGTATTCGTTGTCCTCTCCCTCCTTGATGCTTCACGCGCTCTTTCGCAGAGCAGATTTTTCTATTTTTCTTCAAGGATTCTTCATGGATACCGGTATCGTTAAGTGGTTCAACGACAGCAAAGGCTTTGGCTTCATCGCCCCAGACAATGGCGGCGACGATCTATTCGCGCATTTCTCGGAAGTCAGCGGCGACGGCTTCAAGACACTCACTGAGAACCAGAAGGTCAGCTTCGAAACGAAGCGAGGCCCGAAGGGTCTGCAAGCAGCTAACATCAAGCCGCTGTAAAAATTGAAGAACCCGGTCTTCCGCGATGGACGCCGGGTTTAGCGACACCCTCGCGGAGATTTGTCTCCTGAAGTTGGCACGGCCGCTTAGTTGCGTCTGTTGTCTGCTTATTCAGCAGATCGCCAAGCGCAACGCGCCTCGTTGAGCTCCCATCTCCCCTCCGGCTGAAACGCCTTTCTTCGCGTTACGACTGCTTCAGATTCGGCTCGCAATGGCTTTGAATCGGCGCAAGCGCGCACATCTCATACGGCGCGCACTCGAACACCATTAAAATTAAAATGCACAACAAACTAATTCAACAATACAACGGCTATGCCGTCCAACCGTCGGCGCATCGTTTGCCTGACGGCAGTTATTCATCCAACCTGCTGCTCGAACGCACCGATTGCGCACGCGCCGAAGGGCGCTACCAGTTCTATTCACTCGATTACTTCACGAGTGAAGAACAAGCGCTGCAGCACTCGACGCGCTGGGCACGCAACTGGGTCGACACGCGCGGATAGAAACGGTGTTGCCTGGGATGCCTAACGACGATAGCTCTGCTTCCTGACCCGCGACGCGGTTCGCCCCGAACCGCCCTGCATCAGATGCCGGGTCGCAGACCTCCCGCCGCTTCCAATCATGCGAGCGTTCGCTGCGCAATGCTCGCGACTTCTCGCCCGGGCGAGGCATCTCGAATGATGTTTCGCTTGCTACTCTCGACCCAGTTTGCCGGCTTCATAGAAGAACAACGGCGATGAAAACATTCGCTGTACAAACAGGGCAATGGGTGTAGCATGAAAGCGTTGATTGACCCACAGCCCTTCTCTGCGCCTCCCCGGTCGTTTTTTTCGGCGGACTCGGGCCGCTCACTTTCATCGCAGGCCGAACAACACGGCCGATCACGTGAAGACTGAACTCAGTCGCTCACACTCTTTTCCGATTTGTCGCGCATTGACGCGGCCTCAAAGGCATTTCATGAAAACGGGTTTCCGTCTCTACCGTGGACTGGAAGTTTATCCACTCGTCTATCCACATCATGCCACCGAGCCCGGCGGTGGGCACAACTACGACGAAGGGTTCGACGCTGCCGTGCGTATCCAGGAGCCGGAAAGCGCTGGCGAAGCACCCCGTAGCCGCGTATTCCGGCTTGCGGTGACGAGGCCCTTCCAGACCGCCGGCGACGCGCGGCGTGCGTCGACTGCTTATGCCGAACACCTCATCGACTCCTGTTCCCGGGACACGAATGTCCTCGATCTGAAGTTGTGATTCGCAGCGCACTGCATGCCGGAACCTGTCAGCACACGTTCGCGGCAGGCCACGCAGACAACGCCGGAGGTTTGACATGGACAGAGCTGATCTCTTGAAGTGGATTCGACGCGACGGTTCGGGACTTGTCGACCGGTTTCTGCCGTCAGGGGCCCGAGCCGAACTCGAAGAAGTTATCCTCGACGGTCGCCACGAGATCGATGCCGATGCTTATCTGATGTTTGTATCGGTTCGCGAACTGCTGCGCAAGGACGGCATGGCCAGTTGCGATTCCGATCGCGAGGCCGGTCAGATCATGGCCCTGCTGAACGCGTGACGCGACCCATCCAGCGACCCGACGCTACGCAGGGCTGACGGCGAAGGACGCTCCGGCAAGTCCCGAAGCGTCCGCATCAAAGCGGCAACGCCGCATTTAATTCCCCACCCTTGCCTCCACAGCCTGCACAGCCGGCTGCGCCATGCTCCCCTCCTGCGCCAGTGCCCATTCAAGCCAGCGCGCGCGGTGCGCGAGCACCAGCATGAATGCGAGCGCCGCGAGCCCACCGAAGGTCGCAAAGCCCATCTGGTAGCTGCCCGTGCTTTCCCGCGCGATGCCCATGATCACGGGCAGATAAAACCCGCCAATGCCGCCGGCCGCGCCCACGATGCCCGACATCAGGCCCGTGCGGCCCTGCCAGCGGCGCGGCACAAGCTGGAACGTCGCGCCGTTGCCGAGACCGAAGCACACATAGGTAAGCGCGAGCAGCGCGATGCCCGCGCCAAGCGGCGGCATCCACGCGGCGAACGCGAAATCGCACAGCGAAATCGCCGCAAGCAGCAGCACCAGCGCGCGCACGCCAGAGATGCGGTCGGCGATCAACCCGCCAACCGGACGCACCATCGCGCCGGTGAGCGCAAGCAGCGACATGATCACGCCGGCTTCGAGTTTGGGCACCTGATAGAGCGACACCAGCAGCGTCGTCACGTACGACGACATCCCCACAAAACCGCCAAACGTGATGCTGTACACGAGCATGACGACCCAAGTGTCGCCTTCGGCGAGCACGCCGCGATAGTGGCGCGGCAGCACGGCGATCGCGAGCAGTGCGCCCATTACGGGCAGCAGCAGCACGCCGGTCTTGCCGGCGCCGAACACGCCCGCATGCACGGCGAGCACGAGCGCGATCAGGCCCGCCAGCGCGATGCAAAATGCGCGCAGCGCCTCGCGCGCGCTGCCCGACTTCTCGCCGAGGTCGCGGGCCCAGAAGCACACGGCCATGGCGGCGAGGCCGAGCAGCGGCAGTGCCGCGCCCGTGGCGCGCATCCAGCCATGGCTATTGGCGAGCCCCGGGAACAGGAAGCCGTCGAGCACCGCGCCAATGTTGCCGGCGGCGGCAAGCCCGAGCACGAGACCTTGCACCTTCGGCGGATAATTGCTGCCCGCCATCGGCAGCGCCACCGCGAAGCTCGCGCCGCCCACGCCCAGCAGCACTCCGAGCACGAGCAGCAGCGTATAGGACGGCGCGCCAGGCATCAGCAGCAGCACGAACGCGGGAATGGCCGAGAGCGCGATGCCCATCAGTGCGACCTTGCGGCCATCGCAGGCCTGGTAGAGGTTGCCCAGCGTCACGCGCAGAATGGCCGCGCCCAGCACCGGCACCGCGACCAGCAAGCCGAGTTCGGCCGGCGTCATCGCAATGTCCTTCTGAATGAACGGCGCGAGCGGGCCGAACATCACCCACACCGTAAATCCGGTGTCGAAATACAGAAAACACGCCACCAGCGCGCGCCAGTTGCCACTCTTCAGCGAACTCAAAAGATCTTTCACGAGGCTCTCTCCAGGTAATGCGTCTGTGCGCGCCAGCGGCGCCCGGTTCCATTTACTTCGCAATCCGACATTTCATTTGTTGGCGGCACGGGCCATAAAAAAAGCGTCCCGAAGCGCCTCCGCATGAAACTAACTCGCTTCATGGGATGCAGCCTCGGGACGCCTTTGCCCCGCCTTGCTCGTAGTCGCCGCCTGCAATCGTCCCGCGTGTGCGGGGCAAACTGAAATCACCGAGGCCGTCGTTGGCCCCGCGGCGTATCAAGCAATCCGCATGCCAACGACGAAACAGGCGCCAGAGGCCCGTTCTGCGGCTGTCACGCGGCCGCGCGTCCACCAACCCTGTGCGATCGATGAAAACTGTTGGTGCACCGCAGCGTAGCCACGCACCAGAGCCGGGCGCGCGCGTCCTCAGGCGACCTATTATTTGACTGGAGCGAAGTGCTCTATATGGGTCGGGAACCGCCATTCATCCCGGCCAGGAAGGAGGCGCATCATGAAACCCGCCACCTGGATCTTGCTGGGCACGCTGGCCTTCGTCGCTTTCGCCGTATGGTCCGAAAGCGTCGCGGCAAGCACGCCGAAACCCGCTGCCGCGCCGGTAATCGCCATCGTTTCCGGCACGTGGGGCGCGAATTGCGGCGCGCCGCGCGGCAACGTCACGCGCGATCTCGCGCGGCGCTGTAACGGTCTGCAGACCTGCGGCTACGTGCTCGACGCGCGGACGATGAGTTCGTCGACGTCCAGAGCCAACGAAGCACTGCCATCGCCGCAAAACGCAACGGCTTCCGGAACCTGCCACGTCGACTATCGCGCAAGATGGCGATGCGGCAACCGCGAAGTTCATGAGGCTGCGCTTGGTGCCGAAGCGGCTCCAGGCGATACGCTTGTGCTCAGTTGCGTGCACGAAGATGGCCCGGGGCACTGAGGCCCTTGCCATCCACCGCCATCACGCGTCAGCCTGATAGCGCCTCAGCCGTTGCCGCCTGCTCGATGTGCGCGGCAAAACCACTGCTTCCTGGCGCGATCTCATCGCGCAGTGTGAGCGCCGGAATCTCGTACGCTCCCGCGTTCTGCGGGCGAAATGCAATAGGCGCGGCGCTCCAGAGCGTGTCGAGCCGCTCGCCCAATGCGTCGCGCGTGGCCACGAAGCGCGTTTCGTCCATGCGCCCCGTGCGATAGACGAGGAACGGCGGCAAAACGTCGAAGCCCGGGTAGTACAGCACGCCGTGATGGATCGGGAACAGGATGTCGTCAATCGGCCCGTTGACGCCGCGCGCGCTGTAATGCGATTCCCAGCCGCCCGCCGTCACCAGCAGCATCGCACGCTTGCCCGCGAGCGTGCCTTCGCCATATCGATTGCCCCAGCGCCGGTCGGAATGCTCTCCCACGCCGTACGCGAAGCCATAGGCGTAGACGCGTTCGATCCAGCCCTTCAGGATCGCCGGCATCGAGAACCACCAGAGCGGAAACTGCAGAATGACCGCATCGGCCCATAGCAGCTTGTCCTGCTCGCGCGCGATGTCCGCGCTCTGCGTGCCGCTCTCGAAAGCATGTTTCGAATCGACGGAGGGATTGAACGGCGCAGCGGGATTGCGAGCCGGCGCATCCCGCGCGTCGAGTACGGCCTTCCAGTCCATCGCGTAGAGATCCGAAACTTGCACCGCGTGGCCCGCCTGCGTGAGGCGCTCGATCGCGAAGTCCTTGAGCGCGCCATTGAGCGAGCGCGGCTCCGGATGCGCGTAGACGATCAGTACGTTCATGCTGAAACTCCAATGGTTGAATCGGTCAAGTGAACGACCCTCAGCATAGGAGCCTGCCTGCTATATTTGAAATGAATATCGGCAATGACAGGTATTACCGTGAATAATTTGCGCCGTCTCGATCTCAATCTGCTGGTTACGCTCGACGTGCTGCTCGCGGAACTCAATGTCACACGCGCGGCCGAGCGCCTGAACTTCTCTCAGCCGGCGGTAAGCGTCCATTTGGCGAAGCTGCGCGAACTCCTGGGCGACCCGCTGCTGCTGCCGGGCCCGCGCGGCATGCAGCCCACGGCGCGCGCGCTGGCGCTGCGCGAGCCTCTGCGCGAAGCGCTCGAAGCGCTGGAGCGCGCGGTGGCGCCCTCGACCCCGTTCGAGCCGGCCACCGCGCATCACACCTGGCGTGTGGCCGCTACCGACTACACCGAATCCACGCTCGTCCTGCCCGCACTGCGCGCCTTGCGCATGGCGGCGCCGCATACGCGCCTCGCGATTGTCGAGCTCGTGCCGCCGCGCATTGCCAAGGCATCGGAACAAGGCGAGATCGACCTCGCCTTCCACATCTCCAGCGACGCACCCGAGGGCCTGCGCCAGCGTGTGCTGTTCAAAGAGCGCTACGTACTCGCGGGGCGCGCGGGGCATCCGCGGCTCAAGCGCCGCCCCAGCCTCAAGCAGTTTTGCGAGTTGGAACACGTGATCGTCTCGCCCGATGGAGGCGGCTTTCGCGGCGTGACGGACGAAGCGCTCGCGAACATGGGACTCACGCGCCACGTAGTGCTCTCCGTGCCGCATTTTCTGTTCGTGATGTCGGCGCTCGCACAAACCGATCTTGTGGCGCTATTGCCCTGGCGGCTCGTGCGCGACAACGCCGCGCTGAAAACCGTGGAGATGCCCATCGAAGTGCCAGGTTATGAAATTTGCATGCTGTGGCACGAGCGCGTGCATCGCGATCCCGCTCATCAGTGGCTGCGCGAACAGATCGCGGCTTCACTCTGAGCGCAAGCCACGTCAATCGAAATTCGATTGGTATCCGAACAATGTTTGCAGCCTTCCCGGCATCGCAATAAAGTCAATACGCATAATATCGCTTCAACTGCAATGTCCCTCACGCTCCTTACGTACGGCAACGTACATTTTTTAAATTCCACTGCCCTCAATGGCATTCCTGTTTTCTAGAATTCATGGATATCGGCGTGGCGCAGTCCAGACTGGATATGCGTGCCCGGAGTGCAAAAAAGGAGACGTGGCGATGACTGACGACGACATTGTCGACTACGTGCTGAGGTTCGAAGGCGGCTTCACCAACAACCCGGAGGATCATGGCGGCCCAACCAACTTCGGCATTACGGCCGCCGACTATGGCCGCTTTCTCGGGCTCAAAGGTCCGGCGAGCGCGGAGCAGGTCAGCAATATGTCGCGCAACAATGCAATCGCCATCTACAAGCGCGATTACATCGCCCAACCGGGGTTCGGGCCCATCATGGACGGCACGGTCAAACTCACGGTGGTGGATGCCGGCGTGTTGTTCGGCACGTCGCGTTCGACCCGCTGGCTGCAGCAGGCGCTGAATATCAAGGTCGACGGCGCAATGGGCGCCGATACGCTGGGTGCATTGTCCGCTTGCACCGATCTGCCGAAACTTGCGCGCGCGATCCTCGCGTTGCGGTTCAGCGCCATTGCCGATATCGTCGCAAAAGATCACTCACAACTTATATTTCTGCGCGGATGGGTCAGTCGCGCTACATCGCTTCTCGACATGCTTTGAGACAGACCGATCATGGCCGATACCTCCACCAGCAACGACCTGGCGCAAATCGCCAGCGCCGTCCGCTCTGCTTCTCCGAGCCTCGCGCAAGCGCTCGGCGGTCCCTCCGCAGGCATTGTGGTCGCGGCGCTTGGACGTTGCCTGCTGCAGGACGTGCAGGCGAGCCCTGACGACATACTCTCGGCTTTGAAGAAAGGCGATTCTGCGACGCAAAACGCCATTCTGGCTGCGGAGGAATCTTGTCAGCTACGCTTGCGAGAAAGCGGCAGCGGGCTCGCGCAACTTTCTCCTGAGGTCGCGCAGGCCCTCATTGCGGACGACGGGCAAAGCACGCACGAGAAATATGTTGACATCGAAAATGCACGCGCGCGCCAGATCGCCTCACATGACCTCACCAATTCGATATTGGCGTATGGGGTTAGCATTGGCTTTTTCGCGATCCTGATTGCCCTGATGTTCTTTGGCGACAAGGTGAATACACTCTATAAAGACCTGTTGTACACATTGCTGGGCGTGGTTGGAACCGGCTGGGCCAACGTCATCGGCTTCTACTTTGGATCTAGTGCGGGCTCGGTTCAAAAGACCCAGGCGCTAACGGCAGTGATTACTGCGCGGCAACAACAACAGCAGTCAACTTCAGGACCGCCGCGCTCGAAGCCGGCGGCCTGACTTTCATAAAGTCCTAGTGATGGGCATACAGTGGCAGGAAAGGATCTTTTGCGCGCGGTGCGCCCTCGCTCGTTGGCCGCGATGAATCCGGCGCGTGCGGTTGCGGGCATTGTGGAATGCTTGTGCGAGGCGCAGACAGGCTCAGAACCTTGGTGAAATCATTCGCGGCCTTTACGCGCGCCGTGAAGTTCAATGCGCCGCCAAGCCCAAGCACGGCGTCCGTGGTCTTCAGGATCGACGTATGATCGTACAGCGTGTGGTCGATCGTGCCGGCAGGAACGAAAGGCGAAACAACGATCGCGGGCACCCGCACTCCAAGCTGGTTGAATGCAAACTTGTGCGTGTTCAGCGCAGGATTGTCGGTCGAGCCCGGCGCGACCGCTGCGGGCGGCGTCACATGATCGAAAAATCCGCCATGCTCGTCGAACACGATCAGCAGCACGCTATTGGGCCACAGCGCTGAACCGCTAATGGCGTCGTAAACCTGTTTGACCAGCGCTTCGCCTTTGCAAACATCGCAGGCCGGATGCATCGAATTCCCATTGCGGAAGTCATTCGTGGCATCGTAGGTGGGCTCGATAAAGACGAATTTCTCCGTCACCTGCCCTGCCGCGAGTTGTGCCAGAAACGTGTGCATCGAAATAAATCGATTGAGCGAATTATGTATGCCGGCAATCCCTCGGGTCTGCGCGACATCGCCCTGCACGACGAGCCAGTCCGATGGCTGCAATGCCGAAAATATCGTGCCTGCCGGAAAGTTGAAAATGGGTGCATTCGTAAATACGGCCTGAAAAACTTGCCCCGCGCCTGGCGAATGATCGAGCCCGGACGACGTGCCCGCGACTGCAAAGAAGCGGTTGGGCCACGTGGGTCCGGGCATGGACGAAAACCAGTTGTCGCACACGCAGAACTGACTCGCCAGAAAGTTCAATACCGGCAACTGATCAGGCGTGAACACGCTGAAGGCATCGGCAACCGTATCGGAGTGGTCTTCGTACGTTGCGGCAAAACCCGTGTTAGCCGTGGCCGACGCCAACGGCGGATATTTGCCAGCCGCAAGAACGAGCGAATCGTTAAGCACGGTGGTCCCGCTGGCGACCTGGAGCCCGCATAACTGGACACACGCATCGGTGAATTCATGGCCGGGATCGAAGCCCAGCGCGAAGGGCGAGCCGTGTCCTAACGTGTATGGGGTTCCGGTTCGCCCGTAGTTGATAATGGGCTCTGCCGGCAACCCATTGGCCGTAGTGGCGCCACCGCCCGGCAGCGTGCCGGTAAAGTTGGAAAGGCCAAAGATGCTGTCGTACGAGCGGTTCTCCAGCATCAGGACGAATACGTGTTCGATCTCTGGCATAGGACTACCTTCAGGCTCGGTGTTGACGCCCATCTCGCGACGGGCTGGGAACAATGAACGGTTCGTGTACTCACACAACTCGCCAATTATGTGCGCTTTCGAACTGTTCGGTCAAAGAGTGAGGTTTCAGAGAGAAGCGGATGGGCAGGACGATTTGCATATTAATTTCTGAAACAGACCATGCATTTTCCCAGGCTGCCAGCGTCTTCACACATAAACAAATCTATTAAAATGACGAGACACCCCAAAGCTATATAACCGAGTCGCAGCATCAGGATGCAAACGGCCAGGCTCGCACGTTTGCGATCGTGAGCACGGTCGATATCGCGCCCGCGCCAAGACCGGCATCGCACCTGATCTGGACAGGCAATGTGCCCATTCTGCCGATTAGGGGATTTCCCTCATCTGGTGTAAAAACAGACGACGGAACCTAAGATTCAAAAAGGCTGCTCCGTCCGTCTGAAGATGTTCCAGAAGACGAGGGAGCAGCCGAGTTTGAGAAATGCTTCGTGAATGTCGGCCCAACGTTCGAAGCGAATGCGAAGACGACGGAAGTTGTGAAGCCACGCATGGGTACGCTCGACAACCCAGCGGAATTTGTCTTCCGCCAGTCGCGCGACCGTCTCCAGCAGGTTGAACCCGAACCAAATCCCAATTTTTTCGAGACGCCGCACCAGCGGATAACGTTCTTGAGTACGAACAGGATTCCGTTCAGTGCAGCTCGGTTCGAAACCGGCAACCGGCCTGGATACTTCTCGCGCCGCGGTTTTGGCGTCGGCAGCAATGGCTCGATCAGTGCCCACAGTTCGTCATCAACGGTCGGCGCGCCCATCCTTGGCTCCATGCGCGCTGACCTTCAGCTATGAAACCAGGGTATCGACACGTCTACTGTTGGAGTTGATCCAGGTCAATCCGCGCGTTCCTTGCGGTGCTTGAATCAACGTGCAAACAGGAGGAGCGACCATGATTCCCCGTTCCGTCAAGGCGCCGACGATTCCGATTCCGTTCCACAAGTTGCTGAAGGTGGTGGCAATCGTTGACCGCGGTGATCCCGATACCAAAGAACTGCTCGACTGGATTGCCGCAGAAAACATAAGCGTTGAGGTCACCGACAACGCCGCGCGAGATTTCGATGAAGACGCAGACGTTGGCGCTTATATCGTACGAGTCGACGGAGAACACCTTGAGCAGGCGCGTAGCCTCGCGTTTGGCGTGCGCTCGATCGGTTTTCATATCCCGCTCTGGGCGTTGGCCAACACCCATCGCATCACCGACCTCGTAGTGGCGGGCGGGCTCGGCGAAGTCGACGGCTATATCTACCTTGGCCAGCAGACCCCCGCCTTCTACGCGAAACAGGTGGCTGCAAGTCTTGTGAAGTACGGCATGTCCCTGCTTCCCCCTTTCTTTGGAGGGCTAGTCGCCTACGACGCAGAAGCCAATATCGCGTTCGACTGTCCCGGACATCAGGGCGGACAGTTCTATCGGAAATCACCGGCGGGACAGCTCTTCTTCAAGCACTTCGGTGAAAGCATCTTCCGCAATGATCTTTGCAACGCGGACGTCGATCTCGGCGATCTGCTGATCCACGAAGGACCGGCGGCGGATGCCGAGCGTCACGCCGCTGAGGTATTTGGTGCGGACCAGACCTATTTCGTGCTTAACGGTACCAGTACGTCGAACAAGATCGTGACAGGTGCCGTGTTGCGACGCGGCGACCTGGTGCTGTTCGACCGTAACAACCACAAGTCCGTACATCAGGGCGCGCTGGTGCAGGCCGGTGCCATTCCCATTTTCCTGCCAACTGCACGCAATCCTTTCGGCATGATCGGCGCGGTCGACTGGGACGCATGGGACGAAGACTGGCTGCGCGAGCAGATCCGGGTAAACCCGCTCGTGAAGGATCCCGCGCGCAGCAGCGCAGACCGGCCGTTTCGGCTCGCATGCATCCAGCTCGATACCTATGACGGCACCATCTACAACGTGCGCAAGGTGCTGGAGAAAATAGGACACCTGTGCGAATACGTGCTATGGGACGAGGCATGGATCGGATACAACGCGTTCCACCCGCTGTTCGAAGACCACAGTCCGATGCGTCTGAAGCAATTGGCGCCCGATATGCCGGGACTGTTTTCGACGCAATCGGTGCACAAGCAGGGCGCCGGCTTTTCACAGGCATCACAGATTCACAAACGCGATGAACACATCCGCGGCCAGAAACGCTTCATCGAACACAGGCGGTTTAACGAATCGTTCCTGATTCATGCGAGCACTTCGCCTTTCTATCCGCTCTTTGCCTCGCTCGATGTAAACGCGAAGATCCATGAAGGCAAGGCAGGCGAGATGCTGTGGGACAGTTGCATCGAACTGGGTATTGAGGCGCGCAAGAAGTTGCGCGAATTCGTGCACCACTACGCGGCCACGGGGCAGTGCACAGAAGAACAGTGGTTTTTCGATCCCTTCGTGCCCGACGTCGTGACGCTGCGTGATTCGAGATTCATGAAGGACGTCGAGAACATGGCCTGGGAGTCGTTGCCGACAGACGTCATCAAGCGCGAGCAGCAATGCTGGGCATTCGATCCCGATGCGGCATGGCACGGCTATTCGGGCTACGCGAAAGGTTACGCGATGGTGGACCCGAACAAGCTCACGCTGCTGACGCCCGGGATCGACAGAAAGACGGGCGGCTATCTGAGTTTCGGCGTCCCGGCAACCGTCGTTGCCAACTATTTGCGCGAGGAGGGCGTTGTTCCAGAGAAGTGCGACCTGAACAGCATTCTCTTTCTCATGACACCCGCCGAGGATGAAAGCAAGCTCAACACGCTTATCGCCCGGCTCGTCAGGTTCAAGAACCTCTGGGATCGCGACGCCGCGCTGGAGGAAGTGCTGCCGACATTGTACGCCGCGCATAGCGCCCGATACGCAGGGTACACGCTGCGTCAGGTGTGCAACGAGATGCACAACTTCTACCGGGAATCCAACGTAAAGGAATTGCAGCGGCTCTGCTTCCGTGCGTCGAGCTTCCCCGAACTCGCAATGTCGCCTGAGGCCGCTTACGAGTCGCTTGTTGCAAACGACGTTGACTACGTGCCGCTCGATTCCGTTTCGGGTCGTATCTCCGCGACGCTTGCGCTGATCTATCCACCAGGAATTGGTGTCGTCTTGCCGGGTGAGCGTTGGGACGAACGCGCGCAACCCATGCTCGACTATTTCATGGCATTTCAGGAATCGTTCAACCGCTTCCCAGGCTTTAACTACGAAGTGCAGGGCGTGTTTCAGGAACGTGAAGACGGGCGCATCAGGTTCTATACGTACGTAGTGCGCGAATAGAGGTAACAACCGATCAGGACGAGGAGAATCACCATGTCTGATCAACCCAAAAAGATGAACGTCATCCAACTGACCTTCATCGTCACGGTGAACATGATGGGCTCGGGCATCATCATGTTACCGACCAACATGGCAAAGGTGGGCGCGATTTCCCTGCTGTCGTGGCTGGTGACGGCTATCGGGTCGCTGGCTATTGCTTATGGCTTTGCCGAAGCGGGGTTGCTGAATCAGCGCGCAGGAGGAATGGCGGCCTATGCGGAGGATGGCTATGGCAAGGACGGCTACTTCCAGGTGTTCTTCCTGTACTTCCTGTCGATCGCGATCGCGAATGTGGCGGTCGCAAGTTCAGCGCTCGGCTATCTCGCGGCGTTCTTTCCTGTGCTCACGTCATCGCCCGTCGCTACCTGCATCGGCGTGATCGCTCTGCTGTGGCTCACTACCGTCGCGAACTTCGGCGGACCAAAGGTCACGGGGCGCATTGGAGCGGTGACCGTATGGGGCGTCATCCTGCCCGTCGGATTCATCTCGATCGCGGGCTGGTTCTGGTTCCACGGCGGAACATTTGCCGCAGCCTGGAATCCCAAGGGGGTCAGCCTGCTCGAGGGCATGGGTTCGAGCATTTCACTGACCCTGTGGGCGTTCCTCGGCATGGAGTCGGCAGTCCAGAACTCATCGGCCGTCGAGAATCCCAAGCGTGATGTCCCGCTCGCGTGCATGTTCGGCACACTGGGCGCGGCGGTGATCTATATCCTGTCCACGACAGCCATTCAGGGCATTGTGCCCAATGCGGACCTCGCCGCATCGACGGGTCCATTCGGCCTGGCCTTTGCGCGCATGTTCAACCCTGCAGTCGGTTCGATCGTCATGGCGCTTGCGGCGCTGGCATGCGTGGGATCGTTGCTGGGATGGCAGTTCACATTAGCCCAGACCGCCAAGGATGCGGCGGACAGCAGAATGTTCCCAAGCATTTTCGGCAAGGCGAACAGCATGGGCGCACCTATCGCAGGCATGGTCATCATGGGCGTTGTCCAGTCGCTGATGGCGCTGTCGACCATCTCGCCCAACCTCAGTGAACAGTTCGCCGCACTTGTCAATCTGGCCGTCGTCACCAATGTGCTGCCGTACATCATTTCACTATCGGCGCTGTTCGTGATGATGCGCAACGCCGGTACGACGCCCGCGAAATACCGAGTCACTGCGATCGTAACGGTCATCGCGCTCGCGTACTCGGTCTATGCGATCTATGCGTCCGGCAAGGACGCCGTGCTAGGCGGCATGCTGGTCATGGCGATCGGCTATGTGATCTATGGATTCATGGCGTTCCGCTTCACTTCGGTGACTTCCTCTGGACGCGCGGGCGCGGCCTCTGCGGCGGCTGCACTGGCAATCGCTTTTCTGCTGCTGGCAGGCCTGCTGCCACGGCCAGCCCACGCGGATGAGCCTGCTTCAGCGGGAACGCTGGCGAGAGTCAAACAGTCCGGCACGATCAATCTGGGCTACGTCAACGACGCGCAGCCGTTTTCGTACAAGGACCAGACGGGCCGGATCACGGGGTACACCGTCGCGCTGTGCCAGAAGATCGCCGACGAGATCAAGACCGAAAGTGGTCTCGGCACGCTGAAAGTCAGCTGGGTAGCCGTCACGCCCGAAGCCCGCAAGCGCGCAGTGCAGGAGCACCGGATCGACCTCTTGTGCGGTGACGCCGATACGCTCGCGGGGAGGGCCGGCATGTCGTTCTCCATCCCCGTGTATCCGGGCGGCATCGGCGCGGTCGTGCGCTCCGATGCGCCGGCCGGGCTGAAGGAAGTGTTGTCCGGAGCGAGTCCATCGCATCCCACCTGGCGTGCGGTTCCGGCGCAGCTGATTTCGCGGCAGACCATTTCGGTTATCGATGGTTCGCCCGCACAACACTGGCTCGGCGGCAGGCTTGAGCAGTTCCAGATTACGGCCTCCGTCATTCCCGTCACCGATGTGCAGTCAGGCGTCCGCAGGGTTCTGGACCGGCAGTCGAATGTGTTTTTCGGCGAACGTTCGCTGCTGCTCGCAGTCGCCAACAGTAGCCCGGCGTCCGGCGACCTGACGGTGCTCGATCGTCACTTTACCTATCTGCCCGTGGCCATCGGAATGGCGCGAGGAGACGACGATCTGCGGCTGCTGGTCGATCGCACATTGAGCCGGCTTTTCGCTTCTTCGGAGTTTCCAGCGTTGTACACGAGATGGTTCGGTGCGCCTGATGCGGATACGCGCAATTTCTTCCGTCTCAGTGCGCTTCCCGAGTGAGATCAGCGGACAAAACAAGGTGGCCCCCAGTGAGGCAGCCTGTTTGCCTGGATTCGCCAGCTATCTGCAAGGCAGGGGCGAGGCATCCAGGTATGTGTGTGATCGCGCCGCAGTCCGGGGGATTGCGGCCAAGACCAGGGGACTTCGATGACAGCTCACACCGAACCCATCCTTCGCCGCCTCGGCATGAAGGCACTTCTCGTGCATCATGAGATCGAATCGCGTTCCGCAAGCGGACGCGCCACGCAAGCGTTAATTGCCGAACTCGAGCAGCGGTTCGTCAACGTCATTGTGGCGACTTCGGCCGACGATGCCGTTGCGGTCATCGCGGCGGATCCACTCATCCAGTGTCTGTTACTGAATTGGGAACTCGGCGACGATGAAACTCATTAGCAGGCGCAGCGTGTGTCCTTACGCTTCGCGCAGCGCTTGCATCAAGAGTCCTGAATTTCACCAGCAATGCTTCTTCAAAGACGTGCTCGATGTAATCGATCGTGGCACTGATGCGCACAGCACGAAAGGCGGTAAGCCTCGAGGTCGTTCAACTGTTGCTCGGCCGAAGCGAGCATGGAACGCAGAGCCCGTTAGCTGCCTCGGAAACGCTCGTGCCTCACCGTCAGAACGGGCCGACGACCAGTCCGGCACGATCCGGGCGTGAAGTAATAGGCGATAAGGGATTGCTGCCGGAAATGGACTCCGCATAGGGCACTTCGTGCATCGCGCGCCACGTGAATGCGACTCGTCCTCGGTATTGGGGCATTACATGACGACCGGCGAACTCGGCAACTCGTCGCGTGGAGGGCTGTGAACCGGAAAATGCTTCTTCAGCAATTCGGTAACCTGCTCGATGCCTCGCAAGACGCCAGACTGGTAAGCGCCCCGTCGAAACGCTGCTTCCATCGCATGACAGATTGACTCCCACTCGCTGCTACCGACCTTCGCGTGAATACCCCGGTCAGCAATGATTTCCACGTCCCTGTCAGCAAGGAGCAAATAGATCAGCACGCCATTGTTGTATTCCGTATCCCAGACGCGAAGCTGGGAGAAGACATCAATTGCACGTTCTCGGGCAGACAACCCTTTGAAAAGCGCAGTGCTGTGCAATGCCCCCTCGACCGCGAACCTGACCTGGCCAATGTGCGCCTGATGACTTTCCTGCACCGCCTTCTCGATGGCATGAAGCGAGCGCCGAGGAAAAGCCGCGTTGACCCGCCAACGGGTCATAAACAGGTGTCTGAAAAATCGCTTCAGGTCCATGATTACCACCTGCCCGATGCACCGCCACCGCCAAATCCGCCACCACCGCCCCGGAAGATGTCGCGATTTGAACCGCCGCCGAATCTGCCGGACCCGCCGCCAATGAACCGCCCGCCGACATAGGCGCCCATACCGCTCCCCAGAAGCGTGAACATCAATGCAATCGCACCCGCAGTGACGGCCACGAGAACGGCACCGGAAAAGAACCAGGCCAGCAAGCCAATCAGACCTCCTGTGACCAAAGCGCCGGGCAGCCTCCCAAATACCGCTCGCAGTATGCCGCCGGCGATGACTGTCACCATCAAAAGTACCGGCAGCAATCCTCTGGAGCCGCCAGCACTGCCCTGCCTCTCTGGTGGTGCAGGCAACGGCTCGCCGTTGACAACATGCATGATGCTGTCAATTCCGGACGAGATGCCACCGTAGAAATCTCCCTGCCTGAATCTCGGCACAATGGTTTCGTCGATGATGCGGTTGCTTGTCGCGTCGGTGAGCGCCCCCTCGAGGCCGTATCCAACCTCGATGCGCAGTGTTCGGTCGTTTTTCGCGATAATCAGCAGAACGCCATCGTCGACATTCTTGCGACCGAGCTTCCACTGCTCGACGACGCGTATCGAATACTGTTCGATAGTCTCCGGCTGGGTCGTCGGAACGATGAGAACAGAAATCTGCGCACCCTTTTGGGCTTCGAAATCGTTCAGCGTCTGTTCGAGGGTCAGTCTTTGCTCGTCCGTGAGCGTGCGTGTCTCGTCTGTCACCCGTGATGTAAGGGAAGGCACAGCGACATCGGCGCGAACCTGAGTGCCGACAAAAGTGAGAACTGTGACGATGAGTGCAATCGCCAAGCGCACCAGGTTCAATTGGACACCCCACCCGCTGATGCCGGCGTCGCCCCGAAATCCACGCGCGGAGGTTTGGAAATTTCCGCTTCGTTACTGACCGAGAAGTTGGGTTTTTCCTGAAAACCGAAGACCTTCGCCGTCAGGTTGTCCGGGAACGACCGTACCGTTGTGTTGTACTCCTGCACCGACCGGATGTAGCGATTCCTTGCGACGGCAATCCGGTTTTCCGTCCCTTCGAGCTGTGCCTGCAAATCGCGGAAGTTCGCGTCTGATTTCAGTTGCGGGTAATTCTCGGACACCACCAGCAACCGGGACAACGACGACGTTAGCTGCCGCTGCGCTGCCTCGAACCTGGCGAAGGCCTGTGGGTCCGCAAGGAGCTCCGGCGTCGCCTGAATCGAACCCACCTGTGCGCGAGCTTCGGTTACGCGCGTGAGCACGTCTTTTTCCTGGTTCGCATACCCCTTCACCGTATTGACGAGGTTCGGAACCAGGTCTGCACGACGTTGATACTGATTCAGCACCTCCGACCAGCTTGCCTTGACCTGCTCGTCCTCGGTCTGGATGGCGTTGTAGCCGCATCCAGATAATCCAAAAACGATTGCCAGCGTAAGCAAACCCAAAAGCGTGCGTGTCAACATTTTTTCAATCCGCAAGAAGCGTAAACCTGGTTCTGGCGAGCTCGAGACAAAAAGGCGGAGACAAGCTGCCAATCGCTTACGCGGTCAGATACTTGCACGCTACGCCGCCAGTTTCCGCCCCCTTTGATGCAGGTCAATCTTAATTGACCGACAACTGTCCCCTATCGGCGTAAAACCATTGATGTACATCAATATCATTTGCCTCCCTGCCGGTAGCGTGATCCTGATGGATTCTGGCGACGGGCGCCGGAGCTTGTAACGCCAGCGCTTGTCTTGGAACCGCAGGTCACGTAGATTCGATTTGGAGAGTGCGGATGAACGAAGTTCCACACGGCGCACGCCCTTTCTGGAAATCGCGAGCGGCGATTGCCATGACTGTCTTTGGTCTAATCGCGCTCTTTCTGATGTTTTCCGAACATCGTACTCACATCCTCGGAGCGCTCCCGTATCTGCTGCTGCTCTCGTGCCCACTGATGCATCTGTTTATGCACCACGGGCACGGTCATGGGCATCGTTCGCGACCGGACGGTGTCGACCGGGCAAATCCAGGAGACGACCATGATTCACCCAGATAGTGGGTACGGCTTGTGGGGACTGGTCGTTGCCAATTCTCTAGTATTCGTCATCTTTGCCTTCAGCTTTTTCAAGCCTTCGACGAAGCGGGACTGGCGGACCTTCGGCGGATTCTCAGCATTCATCGTCGCCCTGTTTGCTGAGATGTACGGCTTCCCGCTCACGATTTACCTGCTCTCCGGGTGGCTTCAGGCCCGGTTTCCTCAAACCGACCTGTTTGCGCACGATTCAGGCCACCTCTGGTGGATGATGACAGGCCGGCACGGCAACCCGCATTTTGCCCTCCCGCATCTGCTGAGCCTCGTCTTCATCTTCGGCGGCTTTTACCTGCTGGCGAAGGCCTGGCACGTGCTATACGAGGCACAGCGCGGTGGCAAGCTGGCGACCTCCGGACCCTATGCCAGGATTCGGCACCCGCAATACGCGGCCTTTGTCGTCATCATGTTCGGGTTTCTGATTCAGTGGCCGACGCTCGTGACGCTCGTGATGTTCCCGGTGTTGGTCCTCATGTATGTGAAGCTCGCCATCCAGGAGGAGCATGAAGCCGAAGACCAGTTCGGCCAGGCCTGGCGTGACTACGCCGTGCGCACACCGCGCTTCATCCCCAAATTATCGTGGGATGATGCAGCACATGTGCATTAAGCAATCCCGGAAGCGTTCACGATGTCTGACTCGCATACCCACGTCCACGGCACTGATGAGCCCTCGGATGAACACCTGTTCGGCAAGCACGACGTATCCGAAGCCGTCGACCCGGTATGCGGGATGAAGGTCACGACGGACTCGGCAAATCACGTCAGCCATCGCGACCAGACTTACTACTTCTGCAGCCGCAAGTGCCTGGATGCCTTTCGGGCTGAACCGGACAGATACGCACGTCCGGCTGCGGCAAAGGTCATTCTCAACCGCGTGCCGGCTTCCGGTGTCATCTACACGTGCCCGATGCATCCGCAAATACGTGCCTCGGCCCCAGGCACATGTCCTATCTGCGGCATGGCCCTGGAGCCGGTCACGCCGCCGGCGTCGGAAGAACGAAACATCGAACTGGAATCGATGACGAGACGTTTCTGGGCGAGTCTCGTGCTGTCGATTCCGCTGCTGCTCATGACGATGGGCAGAATGGTATTGCCCTTTGATATCGACGCGGAACTCGACAATCTTTTCAGCGCGTGGCCCTTGCCGCACTGGATGCAGGCGTCATGGGGCCAGTGCGTTCAGGCCTTGCTTGCCACCCCGGTGGTGTTATGGGCCGGCTGGCCGTTTCTGCAACGCGGCTGGAAGTCGTTCATGACGTGGCAGTTGAACATGTTCAGCCTCATCGGACTGGGCGTCGCTGCTGCCTACCTGTTCAGCGTACTCGCACTGTTCTTCCCCGACGCTTTACCTCAAGCGTTCAGGAGTGGAAACGAACTGCCGCTGTATTTCGAGGCAGCCGCAGTAATCGTGACCCTTGTGCTGCTTGGGCAGGTCCTCGAACTTCGCGCGCGCTCGCGCACGTCGAGTGCCATCCGCGACCTGCTGCAGCTTGCGCCGCACACGGCTGTGCGCGTCCGCCCCGACGGCACGGAAGAGATTGTGCGGCTCGAAGACGTCACCGTGGGCGACACCCTGCGCGTCAAGCCGGGTTCGAAGATACCGGTTGACGGCGTGGTGGTTGACGGCCGGTCCAGCGTCGACGAGTCAATGGTTACCGGTGAACCGATTCCTGCGGAGAAGGTCGCGGGCAGCAAGGTGACCGGCGCAACTGTCAACCAGACGGGAACGTTCCTGATGCGCGCAGAGAAGGTTGGCTCCGACACGCTGCTCGCGCGAATCGTGCAGATGGTGGCGGAGGCTGGGCGCTCGCGTGCGCCTATCCAGAAACTCGCCGACCAGGTCTCGGGGTGGTTCGTGCTCGTGGTCATTGGTCTTGCCGCAGTCTCCTTCATCGCGTGGTCACTGGCCGGTCCCGCGCCCGCGCTGGCAAACGCATTGGTCGTCGCCATCAGTGTGCTTATCATCGCGTGTCCGTGTGCGCTCGGCCTTGCCACTCCCGTTTCCGTCATCGTCGGGGTTGGACGTGGCGCTCGCGAAGGCGTGCTCATCAAGGACGCGGAAGCCCTTGAGTTGATGGAGAAGGTGGACACCGTCGTAGTTGACAAGACCGGAACCCTTACGGAAGGCAAACCGCGCGTACAGACGGTCGTTGCGCTGAATGACTCGTCCAGATCCCAGGTGCTGGGTTACGCCGCAAGTCTCGAAGGTGCGAGCGAGCACCCCCTCGCGCAGGCGATCATCGAGCATGCGAAGGGAGCTGGAACACACACGAGTCGCGTAGATGCTTTCGACTCGGTTCCCGGTAAAGGCGTGACTGGAAAAATCGAAGGCCGCACGATTTCGCTTGGCAATGCGCGCTTGATGGATGAGATGAAAATCGACTGTTCGTCGGTTGCAGATAGTACGGACCAGCTGCGCGAGGCTGGTCAGACGGTGATGTACATCGCAATAGACAGCGAACTCGCCGGCTATATCGGGGTGGCGGACCCCGTGAAAGGGACGACACCCGATGCAGTGCGCCTGCTGAAAGCGTCCGGCGTCCGGATTGTGATGCTTACCGGCGACAACCCCGTCACCGCGAACGCCGTCGCAAGGGTGCTCGCGCTCGATGGCGTCAAGGCCGGCGTGCTGCCCGAAGACAAGTACAAGCATGTGCAGGAGCTTCAGTCGCAGGGGCATATCGTTGCCATGGCGGGAGACGGTGTGAACGACGCGCCTGCGCTTGCGCAGGCAAATGTCGGCATCGCGATGGGGACCGGAACGGACGTGGCCATGAACAGCGCCCGCGTCGTTCTCGTCAAGGGAGACCTGCGCGGCATCGCACGCGCCCGCGCGTTGAGCGTCGCCACGATGAAGAACATTCGCCAGAACCTGTTCTTCGCATTTGCATACAACGCGGTGGGGATTCCTGTGGCGGCTGGCGTGCTCTATCCGTGGCTCGGTCTTGTGCTCAGCCCGATTATCGCCAGTGCTGCAATGGCGTTGAGCTCGGTTTCTGTCATCGGTAACGCGTTGCGACTACGGACCGCTCCGATGTAACGCGCGAACAACGCGCCAGTCCCCGTCCGCGTTTCCCGCCCGCCTTGCCGGGCGACGGAGGAGAAGCGAATGCCCGTTCCTCGCGACCAGCGCCCGGCGCCCGAGCGTAACGATCGGTTTGTAATTCACGCCGACGGCATTGGCAATGCTCGTCACATGCGACGAGCATCCGGAACAAGACGGCCCGCTTACGACGGGCACACCAGGAATCTGTCGCTCGTCTGTACGGTAGCGAACACCTGAAAAACTTCGCTTCGCTTACGATTCTTTCTAACGCTTCTTCACACGTTCCCCGGGGAGCCATGATGGAAAGCACACCGAGCACGGTTCAACAGGAATCTGGCGCTGATGACACGCATCAGCACGAACTCTCCCCTGACCGGCTACTCCAGCTCGGTATGGGGTTCTGGGCGTCCAAGGCCCTATTGTCCGCAGTCGAACTCCGCGTGTTCACGCGCCTCGCGACACGTCCGCACGACGCTGCAGAACTCGCTGACGCGATTGGACTGCATCCGAGATCGGCCCTCGATTTTCTCGATGCGCTGGTCGCGTTGAATCTGCTGGAACGTGAAGACGGGACATACCGCAATACACCGGACGCCAACTTCTTTTTGGACTCGGCCAAGCCCAGTTACGTAGGTGGATTACTGGAAATGGCCAACGCGCGGCTATATCCGTTCTGGGGCTCACTGACAGAAGCCCTTCGCACGGGGCAGCCGCAGAACGAGGTGAAAGAAGGGGGCAACCCATTCGACGCGATGTATCGCGACGAACAACTACTACGCGGTTTCCTGCGGGCGATGAGCGGGGTCAGCCTGGGCGCGGCCAAGGCGATTGCGCAACAATTCCCCTGGCAAAACTACAGCACCTTCATTGACATCGGCGCGGCCCAGGGCGCCTTGCCTGTGCAGGTAGCGCTCGCCCATCCTCACTTGCGCGGGGGCGGCTTCGATCTGCCGGTAGTGGGTCCCGTGTTTGAAGAGTACGTAACATCGCACGGCCTTCAGGAACGGCTGCATTTCTATCCGGGCGACTTCTTCAAGGATGCCTGCCCGGCGGCCGATGTACTCGTGATGGGACACATCCTTCACGACTGGGACCTCGAGCAGAAGCTCAAACTTCTCAAGAAGTGCTACGCGGCGCTACCTCCCGGAGGATGCCTGATCGTCTACGATGCGATAATCGACGATGACCGCAGGCACAATGCCTTCGGATTACTGATGAGCTTGAATATGCTCATCGAGACGCCTGGCGGTTTCGATTATACCGGTGCGCAATGTCGCGAATGGATGCAGGAAGTCGGCTTCACGCAAGTACGCGTCGAGCCGTTAACCGGCGGCGATTCAATGGTAATTGGAACCAGGTAGAAGCTCGGAGGGAGATATCGCCGCGCGGTGGGCCCACTCCATGAGCGCCCACCGCCGCAAAGACCATTCTGGCGTCCCCTCCGCTTGTCAGGACCCGGTATTGAATCCCAATGCGGCAGCCTTGGCGCGAAGGTCCGCGAAACGGTCCGACGTCGGGTTGGTCGCGAGTGGCGATTTATCGATTGCAGAGAGCGTGCCCGACGCCGCTGGCGCCCCTGGGCAGGCGCCGTCAAATGGCCCTTGAGCAACGTTGAAGGCCGATGCGTCGGTGCGCGGTGCGCCGGCAAAATCCAGCGCGTAGGCGAGGTTGACTGTGGCGGAATCGCTGCCGCGCACGCCGAGCGGCGACAAGCCGAAACGCCATTGCAGGAGCGCATGAATCGAGCTCGGATCGAACGGATAGCGCGTGAGCGTGCCCGCGCGAACGCGGGGGCCCAGCAGCGCGAGGGGCGCGCGAAATCCGAGCCTGCCGTCGTTACCGATCGCCAGTTCATTTTTGCTGATCGGTCTGACTGGCGGCACCACGTGCTCGATAAACCCGCCCCACTCGTCGTATACGACGATCATCAATGTGCGGTTCCATATCGGGCTCGTGCGCAGCGCGTTATAGACCTGCGCGAGAAACGCTTCGCCATAATCGGCGATCGTGTAGTTGCTCGCGACAGCGCTGAAGAATTCGAGGTCCGCCGAAGTGTAGTAACCAATGGGCAGCAAGTCGCCTTGCGTCTGATTGGTGCCCGGCGTGAGCAGCCATCCGTTCATCGCACCGGAAGCCAGTTGCGTACGCCCTCCCGCGTAGCTGTGATTGGGATCGTGGTAAGCGCACGCCTGGTAGCCGTAAGCCGGGTTCGCGGAGAGCGGAAACGGCGACTGCGGCGTGCCGAAGGCGTCGACGAAGTGCTGGTTCGCTGGCATGCCCTCGGCACCAGGCACCCAGCTCAAGAAATGATCGAAGGAGCGATTTTCCATCGTTACCAGCACGACAAAATCGATGCCGGAGTTGGCGGGGTCCGGCAATGGGGCGCGGGGGAGGCTATAGCGGTCGCCGCCGTTCGGCGAAGGCACATTGGTAATCGATGGCGCAGGTGCGTCGCCACCCTTGCCACCGCCCGGGTCTCCCCCGCCACCTCCGCATCCCGACATTGCGACGCTGCCTGCAACCGCGGCCATGCCCGCGAGAAATCGTCGGCGATCGTAACGATAAAGCATCTTGTTCCCATCTTACATGGCAATGTCTCCTGGTTGACCGCCGCGCGGACATTGCGCGCGCATAACGCCGATGAAGCGAAAGAGCTCGAACAGCAAAACGCTCGTTCACAGCAATATCCGCTCCCGGCGTGGCCGATGTGGCCAGCGCAGGTGGCAAGCCAATCGAAGGAGACTCAAATGACGAACACGTACTTTGCAGAGAGCAGTCCAGTCACCCGAAACCTGCCGCGCTCGCGGGCGACAAAAGCTGGCGATCTGGCGTTCGTATCCGGTCAAGTAGCTAGAAACGAAGACGGGCGCATTGTCACTGGCACGAAGATAGAAATCGAGACCATTGCTTGCCGGCCCTGAACCGCAAAGTCTTTTTTTGCGCCCAGAAGTGCTAAATGCCGGCGTGACAACGCCCACGCGAGTCGCGCATAGCGGCTCACCGGCGTCACATCGTAGTCGGAAGAGTTGTCGCGCGCGGTGCGAAAGCCCGGCGCATGCGCGATCGTGCGCATCCTTCCCGGCGCGCGTGTCTCCTTATGCCTTTCGAATCGCGTCGTCAAGCCGCCGAAAAAAAATTCACGCAGCGAATATTTGCTTTGAATAACTAACGAGTGATGTTCACGTCGAGTTCAATCAATGCAGCAGCGCGCGCCTTACTCGCACCCTTCAGGCCGCGAATTCCAGCGCCGGATCGCGCGGTTCTCGCGGTCGAAGCCGAGCACGCTGAGGGTGGCCGTGTCGAGGTAAAGATGCGCGCCCAGCGCCGCCGAATTGCCAATCCAGCATCCGGCGAGCACACGCAGGAAATGCGCGTGTGAGAAGACGGCAATGCGCCGCTCCGACCTGCTCTGCGCGAGCATCGCCAGCAGACTCTCGACCACGCCGCGCGCGCGCGTTTCCACCTGCGTGACGCTCTCGCCGTGCGGGATCAGCGAATGCCAGACGCTCCAGTCCGGCTCGGTCTTGCGGATATCGGCGGTCGTGCGTCCTTCGTAAATGCCGTAGTCCCATTCGTGCAGATCGGCCGACACCATCATCTCGTCGCTGAGGCCCGCTAGCTGGCAGGTCTCGATAGCGCGCGACATCGGGCTCGCGAGCACCGCGTCGAAGCGCTGCAAAGCGAGCGGCTTCGCGAGCGCACGCGCCTGCTCGCGGCCATGGTCGGTCAGCGCGATGTCCGTGCGCCCCGTGTGCTGGCCGCTGCGGCTCCACTCGGTTTCGCCGTGGCGGATCAGCCAGACCTCGCCGGACGTGGCGCTCGCGTGGGTATCGACAGACATCGGGGCACTCCGGTAACGGGTTGCGGCCTCGCGGCACAGGCCGCAAGGCGCAAGAACGAGTTCGCGGAGTCATTTTAAGGCAGCGCCGCGCACCCCATGGCGCGCAGCGCACAGTGAGACCAGTGGCCGCTCAGTGCCCTTTCTCAGTGCTCCTTGTCCGGCGCCTGGATCATCTTCCAGCCATTGCCGGCCGGGTCGCGAAAGCCGGCATCGACGCTGCCGTAGCGATCCACCGGCTCCTGCGTGAATTCCACGCCCTTTTCCTTGAGCGCCGCATAGCTCGCGCGGCAGTCGGCCACCGCCAGCACGAGAGGCGGCATGGCCCCCTTGGCAACCATGGCCCGCAGGGTTTGCGCGGTGGCCTCGTCGTGCATGGGCGGGCCGGGCGCGAACAGGCCAAGCTGGAACGCGGGCTGATCCGGATGCTGGACCGTCAGCCAGCGGTAATTGCCGTTGCGCACGTCCGTATGGACCCGAAAGCCGAGTTTGCCGACGTAAAACTCGAGTGCTTCGTCCTGATCGTCGACGTACAAGCCCACTACATTGATGCCCTGGTTCATGTGACCTCCTTGGTAGATGGCCGCACTGTATCTTGGGTCAACCGGCGGCGCTTCTCCAAAACTGCCATCGTGAGATCGGGGCGCTGCGCGGCCTTCAGCACGCACGCAGGCACGCGCGCGAGCGCGGACACGCCCTCGCGCGACTCGCGGCGCATCGCGCTCGGGCTCATGCCCGTGATGTCGCGAAAGATGCGCCCGAACGTGCCGAGACTCTCCCAGCCGGTCGCGAATGCGATATCCGTGACGCCGAGTTCGGTGTCGCGCAGCAGCGTGGTGGCCTGCTCGATGCGCCGCGTCAGCAGGTAACGGTGCGGCGGCACGCCGAAGGCACGCTTGAACGAGCGCGCGAAATGCGCCTCGGACACGCCGCTGACTTCCGCGAGACGCTTGACGGGCCACGCCTCGTGCGAAGCGGCGTCCATGCGGTCGCGCGCGCGCAGCAGGCGGCGCAGTAGGGCCGGGTCTTCGAGTGCGTCGGCGCAGCGCGCCACGGGAGACGCGGCGGGAGGCCGAGCATGATGATTCTTGCGTGCAGGCATGAGGTTCGGGAGCTGGCGACCTGATCGGCTCTGAGTGCAACAAGCATACCGGAGACCGGGTTGGCATCATGCGGGCCTGCCGGCTCGCCTTGTCCGTCCTCGCGAGGCTCGGTCTGCGCCTCGCCACACCCGCAATCAGACGCTAATATCGAGAGCACCCAATTTCTGCCCATTCTCATGCATACCGACATGTCATCGCCGCGCACTTCCTCCGCCAGCCGCGCTCTTGAGGTGCTGCTGGTCTTTCTCAGGCTCGGCGTGACAAGCTTTGGCGGCCCGATTGCCCACCTCGGCTATTTCCGCCGCGAGTTCGTCGAGCGCCGCCGCTGGCTCGACGACGCGGCCTTCACCGATCTGGTCGGGCTGTGCCAGTTCCTGCCCGGCCCCGCCAGCAGCCAGACCGGTTTTGCGATCGGCCTGCTGCGGGCCGGATGGGCCGGCGGGCTCGCGGCCTGGTGCGGCTTCACGCTGCCCTCGGTGTTCTTGATGCTGGTCTTCGCGGCCATCGCGCCGGACCTCCGCGGGCCGGTGGGCGCGGGCGTAGTGCATGGGCTGAAGCTCGTCGCGGTGGCCGTGGTGGCCCAAGCGGTCTGGGACATGGCGCGGCGGCTGTGCCCCGACCATCGCCGCGCAGGCATCGCGCTCGCCGCTATTGCATTGCTCAGCGTCCTGACCACGATTTACGCACAACTGATCGCAATCGCCGCGGGCGCCCTGCTCGGTCTTGCGCTTTGCCGCTCGGCGGTCGCTGGCGATACGCGCGCCGTGCTGCCGCATTCAGGGGCATTTCCCGTTTCGCGCAAGGCGGGCATCGCCGCGTTGATCGTGTTTTGCGTGCTGCTTTTCGGGCTGCCGCTGATGAGCGCAGCCGCGCAAGGCGTGCGGGTGTTCGAAGCGTTCTATCGCTCCGGTGCACTCGTGTTCGGCGGCGGACACGTGGTGCTGCCACTGCTCCAGCACGCGACGGTCGCAACGGGCTGGGTCGCGCCGAATGACTTTCTGGCCGGCTATGGCGCGGCGCAAGCCGTTCCGGGTCCGCTCTTCACGTTTGCAGCATTTCTTGGCTGGATGATGGCGAGCCCGCCCAACCACTGGAGCGGCGCGCTGCTGGCTACCGTGGGAATCTTTCTGCCGGGGCTGCTGCTAGTGCTGGCCGCGCTGCCGTGGTGGCACGCCTTGCGCAGCCGGCCAGCGATGTCCGCGGCGCTGGCCGGGATCAATGCTGCCGTGGTCGGCTTGCTGGCTGCCGCGCTTTACTCGCCGGTATGGACGAGCGCGGTGCGCACGCAGATCGATTTCGCCATCGCCTGCGTTGGCTTTTTCCTGTTGACGCGATGGAAGGCGGCGCCGCTGGTCGTAGTGGTTTTTTGCATGGCGATGGGGATCGCGCAAAGCGTGCTGAGTTGAAAAGCGCTTCGCGGGACCCGTGCCGCCGCACCAATAAAAATGGCGCCGCAGGCATTGAGCCTGCGGCGCCATTGTGCGAGCCGCTACGACAATAGCCTGGCGCGAAAACACCTCGCGTCAGGCCATCGTCAGATTTACATCGCCACGGTGTCGGCCACGTCCTTGAAGTCCGCGATCTGGTCGAAGTTCATGTACTGATAGATCTTGTCGCCGTTCGCGTTGAGCACGCCCATGTCGGCCATGTACTCGGCCTTGGTCGGGATCTTGCCCAGACGCGAGCAAATCGCCGCCAGTTCCGCCGAGCCCAGGTACACGTTCGTGTTCTTGCCCAGACGGTTCGGGAAGTTACGCGTCGAGGTCGACATGACCGTTGCGCCTTCGCGAACCTGTGCCTGGTTACCCATGCACAGCGAGCAGCCCGGCATTTCGGTACGCGCGCCAGCCGTTCCGAACACGCCGTAGTGGCCTTCTTCGGTCAGCTGCTTCTGGTCCATCTTGGTCGGCGGGGCGACCCACAGCTTGACCGGAATATCGCGCTTGCCTTCGAGCAGCTTCGAAGCCGCACGGAAGTGACCGATGTTGGTCATGCACGAACCGATGAACACTTCGTCGATCTTCGCGCCTGCGACGTCGGAGAGCGTCTTCACGTCGTCCGGATCGTTCGGGCACGCCACGATCGGCTCGTGCACGTCGGCCAGATCGATCTCGATGACGGCGGCGTACTCGGCATCCGCGTCCGGTTGCAGCAGTTGCGGATCGGCCAGCCATGCCTCCATCGCCTTGATACGGCGCTCGAGGCTGCGCGGGTCCTGGTAGCCCTGGGCGATCATCCACTTCAGCAGCGTGATGTTGCTGTTGAGGTACTCGATGATCGGTTCCTTGTTCAGGTGCACCGTGCAACCGGCAGCCGAACGCTCAGCCGAGGCATCCGAGAGTTCGAACGCTTGCTCGACCTTCAGATCGGGCAGGCCTTCGATTTCGAGAATGCGGCCCGAGAAGATGTTCTTCTTGCCCTGCTTGGCGACCGTCAGCATGCCTTGCTTGATGGCGTACAGCGGGATCGCATTGACGAGGTCGCGCAGCGTGACACCCGGCTGCATCTTGCCCTTAAAGCGCACGAGCACCGATTCCGGCATGTCGAGCGGCATCGTGCCGGTAGCGGCCGCGAAGGCGACCAGACCCGAACCCGCCGGGAAGCTGATGCCGATCGGGAAGCGCGTGTGCGAGTCGCCGCCGGTGCCGACGGTGTCGGGCAGCAGCATGCGGTTCAGCCACGAGTGGATCACGCCGTCGCCGGGGCGCAGCGCAATGCCGCCACGCGTGCTGATGAAGTTCGGCAGCGTCTGGTGCGTCTTGACGTCCACGGGCTTCGGATAAGCGGCGGTGTGGCAGAACGACTGCATGACGAGGTCGGCCGAGAAGCCGAGGCACGCCAGGTCCTTCAGTTCATCGCGGGTCATCGGGCCCGTGGTGTCCTGCGAGCCCACCGAGGTCATCTTCGGTTCGCAGTACGTGCCCGGGCGCACGCCCTGGCCTTCCGGCAGACCGCAGGCGCGGCCAACCATCTTCTGCGCGAGCGAGAAGCCCTTGCCGCTGTCGGCCGGCTGCTGCGGCAGGCGGAACAGCGTCGAGGGCGCGAGGCCCAGCGCTTCACGCGCCTTCGCGGTCAGGCCACGGCCCACGATCAGCGGAATGCGGCCGCCGGCGCGCACTTCGTCGAACAGCACATCGGACTTGACCTGGAACTCGGCGATCACCTCGCCGTTCTTGAGCGCCTTGCCTTCGTACGGGCGCAGTTCGACCACGTCGCCCATTTCCATCTTCGACACGTCGAGCTCGATCGGCAGCGCGCCGGCGTCTTCCATCGTGTTGTAGAAGATCGGGGCGATCTTGCCGCCGAGGCACACGCCGCCAAAGCGCTTGTTCGGGATGAAGGGGATGTCTTCGCCCGTGAACCAAAGCACCGAGTTGGTAGCCGACTTGCGCGACGAACCCGTGCCGACCACGTCGCCCACGTAGGCGACCAGGTGGCCCTTTTCCTTCAGCGATTCGATGAACTTGACCGGGCCGCGCTTGCCGTCTTCCTCCGGCGTGATGCCGGGGCGCGCGTTCTTCAGCATCGCCAGCGCGTGCAGCGGGATGTCCGGGCGCGTAGTGGCGTCCGGGGCCGGCGAGAGGTCGTCGGTGTTGGTTTCGCCCGTCACCTTGAACACGGTGATGGTCAGGCTTTGCGGCACTTCCGGACGGCTCGTGAACCATTCGGCGTCGGCCCAGCTTTGCATCACGGCCTTCGCGTTGGCGTTGCCCTTCTCGGCCAGTTCCTTGACGTCATGGAACTGGTCGAACATCAGCAGGGTTTTCTTGAGCGCGTCGGCAGCAACCGTGCCGACTTCGGCGTCGGACAGCAGCTCGATCAGCGGGGCGATGTTGTAGCCGCCCAGCATCGTGCCGAGCAGTTCGGTGGCGCGAGCGCGCGAGATCAGCGCGCAGGCCGTTTCGCCCTTGGCGACGGCGGCCAGAAAGCCAGCCTTCACGCGAGCGGCTTCGTCCACGCCAGCCGGCACGCGGTTGGTGATCAGGTCGAGCAGGGTCTGCTCTTCGCCTGCGGGCGGATTCGCCAGCAATTCGACCAGTTCGGCGGTCTGCTGGGCCGTGAGCGGCAGGGGAGGAATGCCGAGCGCGGCGCGCTGGGCTACGTGAGCACGAAAGTTTTCAAGCATGGGGGACCTGCTGATATGACGTTTCGGGGAAGGGCTGTTCAGGCACTTCGAGGCTGTGCCGGGCACTGCGTTGTGCGCAATTTTAATTGCTACACCCTACTGCGTCAAATATCTTATGTCTTATATAAGAGTTGGCCGGCGCTCTTTTGCGAGCGGTTCGACGCGCGCGTGCGCTACAGCGGTGACTCGGCCGTGTACCGGATCTCCGGCGGCGTCTCCAGCTCGATCACGCAGCTCGTCGCCACCACGGCTGCTGCATTACGGCGATCAGCAGCCGTGGTGGACTGCGATCTATGTCCCCTGCGTTGGCGCGCTCAGCGCGACTTGCGCGAGTCTGATGCGGCGCACCTACTGAGGGTGCGCGTAGTCGGCGGTCGAGGTCCAGGCTTTCGGAACGGGCGCGATATGTTGTCATTGCGTCGGGTCATACGGAACCGTGTGCACACTCTCGCCGTAGTTCGGCATCGTCGCCCCCGGCGGTGCATTTGGTGGCGCATAGCCGCCAGTGCTGGGCGTGGGCGGTGGGCCGTAGTAATTCGTGGCTGGTACGGCGCCGGGCGGTGGACGTTTCGTCGATCGATTCATCCGCCCCCCTTTCTCGTGCAAGTCGCCACAAGAACGCGTCTTACCGCGCAAAACCGCGCTGCACGTACGTCAACGACCGTGCAAACGATGTGCCACAACGATACGATCCGAGGTCGGCATCGTCATTATTCAGTGATAGCGTCACCATTTGTTACCCCCAAAACACCATAGCGCGCCGCAATCTTTCAATCAGGAGCCCGTCATCATTTACTTCGCATTCCAAATTACATAGGCAAAAAAAACGCCACCTCGAAAGGTGGCGTTCATTTTATGCGCGGCGTTCACACCATCATGACCGCCTCGCCCGACTTCGCCTCCACCGGCTTCACCGCGCCTGCCCGAGCTCCATCGGCCACCAGCCTGCGATACCGCGACAGCGCCCAGAGCGGGAAATACGCGGTATAGCCGTGATACTTGAGGTAATAAATGCGCGGGAAGCCCGGCGCGTTATGCGAGCGATGCCACCAGAAGCCCTCGCTGTCCTGTACAGAAAGCAGATACGCAATGCCGCGCCGCACCGACTCCGATTCGCAGTCGCCGAACGCCATCTGCGCGAGCAGCGCCCACGCCGTGAAGTTCGACGCGCTCTCGCCGCCATTCGTGCCCGCAAGGTGCTGGTCGATATAGCTGTCGTTGGTCTCGCCCCAGCCGCCGTCCGCATGCTGGCGCGACCTGAGCCAGGCGAGCGCCCGCGCGATATACGGCTGCGAAGGATCCTCGCCCGCCAGCGCGAGACCCGCGAGCACGCTCCATGTCCCGTAGATGTAGTTGGTGCCCCAGCGCCCCCACCAGCTGCCATCGGGCTGCTGCGTCGCCTTGATGTAGTCGATCGCACGCGCGAGCGCGGCCTTGTCTTCCTCGCGGCCCGTCACGCCGAAGCACAGCAGCACGCGGCCCGACACGTCCTCGGTGGGCGGATCGAGCAGCGCGCCGTGATCCGCGAACGGAATCGCGTTCAGATAGAGCCGGTCACAATCGGCATCGAATGCCGCAAAGCCGCCATTGCGCGATTGCAGCCCGCGCATCCAGTCGAGTGCGCGCGTCACGCGCGCGGCATACGGATCCGTGCCTGTGGCGCGCTCGATCGAGCGGCCCCGGCGATGCAACATCGCGGCCACGACCGCGCTGTCGTCGATGTCGGGGTAATACGGATTCGCGTACTGGAACGCCCAGCCGCCCGGCTGCACATCGGGCCTCACATTCTCGATCCAGTCGCCCGTGAGGTCGTCCACCTGGCGCGTCGCAAGCCAGTCGTAGGCGCGCGTGATCTGCTGCTGCAATTGCGCGCTGGGCGTCGATTCAACGCCCGGCGCGTCAGATGCATCCGGCACCGCCAGCGCCTGTTCGAGCGCCATCGTACTCCACGCGGTGTCCCATACGGGCGAGAGGCACGGCTGGCAGTACATGCTGCCGTCCGGACGCTCCACGAGCAATTTCTCCAGCGCGTTCTCGCAATCGCGACGCAGCGGATGATTCTCGTGATAGCCGAGCACTTCCATCATCTGATAGCTGTAGACGATGGGCGGGAAAATACCGCCCATGCCGTCCTCGCCGTTCATGCGTTCCGCGCACCATGCTTCCGCATGCTTCATCGCGCGCTTGCGCCACGACTGCGGAATCAGCGGCTCGAGATGGCGAACCGTGCGATCCAGCGCGAGAAAGAGCCTGCGCATGCCCTTGCCGCGCGGGAAATACTCGCGCTCGTCATCCGGCGGCGTGACGAACAGCTCGGGGATCGACACGTTGTGCGGATTGTGCGCTTTCGCCTTGAGCGAACACAGCGCGAGCAGCGGCACCATGGTCGTGCGCGCCCAGTACGCGACCTTGTACATCGAGATGGGCACCCACTTGGGGAACAGCACGAACTCGATCGGCATGAACGGCGTGGCGCGCCACGGCACCTGGCCGAAGGTGGCCAGCAGGATGCGCGTGAAGACGTTGGATTTCGCCGCGCCGCCCAGCTTCAGAATGGCTTCGCGCGCGCGCACCATATGCGGTGCATCGGGTGCGTCGCCGGCGGCCTTGAGCGCGAAATATGCTTTCACGCTCGCGGAGACATCGGGCGCGCCGTCCACGTAAAGGTCCCACCCGCCGTGCGTTTCGAGGCGCTGGATCGCACGCAGATAGCGCGCCATTTTCTCCTGGCGCGCCGTGTCGATCTTCGCCATGAAATGCATCATGAGGATGTATTCGGCGGTGATCGTCGCGTCGGATTCGAGCTCGAAACACCAGCTCCCGTCGGGATGCTGCCGGCGCGCGAGCGCATCGCGCCCGCGCACGATGGCGGCGTCGAGCAGCGCCGCGCGTTGCACGTTGGTTGGCATGTCGGAATTCTTCATGGTGGCGAATAATACCATCCGTACGGAATGTTTTGCGCTTCGCCCCCCGATGGTAAGATCGATGCATGAAGAATTCCCCCGTCAAAGCCTCTGCCCGCGCGGCAGGACACGCCGCCGGAAGCGCTGCGCGCCCGGCGCGGCGGCCCGTGCAGGTGTCCGCGCAAGTGCCCGAAAAGGCCCCTCGTGAGGCCGCGCGGCATCCCGGTGCAGAATCTGTCGAAACGTCAGACGGGAAGAATGCAGAGCCGCACGGCGCTCCGGCTTCGGGCACACGCCGCAAGAAAGCGCCCGTGCAGGTACGCGCCCAGTTGCTCCAGGCGGCCTCCGATATCGCCACCGATCACGGCGTGCAGGCCGTGACGCTCGACGCCGTGGCCGAGCGCGCTGGCGTGACCAAGGGCGCGCTGCAGTATCACTTCGCCAACAAGCAGGGGCTGATCGACGCCCTGTTCGAGCAGACGCTGGAGCGCTTCGGTGCGCAAATGGAAGCGCGCATCGCGGCGGACCGCAACGACCCGCACGGCGCAAGCGCGCGCGCCTACCTGCATTCGACGCTCGACGAAACGAGCCCCGCCGCGAGCACCAACGTATTGCGCGTGCTGGTGGCCGCGATGATGACCGACCCCGAGATCCGCGAGCGCCACTCCGCGCCCATGCGCAAGTGGACGCGGCCCGACCCGCTGCCGCTCGAACACGCGGCGCGGCTCATGATCTGCCGGCTGGTAGCGGACGGCCTGTGGATCTCGGACCTGCTCGGCTATCAGAACCTGTCGCCCGAGTTGCGCGACGAGGTCGTGAAGCAGATCGAGCGCATGACGATCGATAAGGCTTCCTGAGCGTTTGCCGATACGCCGTTGCGCCCGGCGAGCCACGCAAACCGCTCAGCGCACATCCTCTCCCAGCCACTTCTTGCTGATCGAGCTGTATTCGCCGTCCTTGTAGATCGAATCGAGCGCGGCGTTGATCGCGTCGCGCAGTTTCGGACTATCCTTGCGCACCGCAATCGCCATCAGCTCCGGATACAGCAGCGGCCCCACCGGCTTCGCGTCGATCTGCTTGTCGCGGATCGTCAGAATGCCGGCGATCCGGTCCGTCACGAAGCCCTCGATCCGATGGTTGCGCAAATCGATCAGCACATCGGGCAGTCCTTTGTAGGTCTTCACGTGGACACCGGGCATGTTCTGGCGCAGCCACGCTTCGTAGGTCTCGCCCAGCGTGACGCCAACGGTCTTGCCGTTGAGCTGGCCGATGCTCTGCACGTTGCTGTCCTTGGGCACGAACAACTGCGCGCCGGAGCGGTAATAGCTCTGCGTGAAATCGACGGCCTTCTTGCGATCGTCGGTGATCGCGAGACTGCCGATGATCGCATCGTACTTGCCGGCCAGCAGCCCGCCGACAATGCCGTCCCACGCTGTCGTGACCGGCACCGCCTTCGCGCCGAGCTTCGCCGAAACGCGATCGCCGATATCGACGTCGAAGCCCTGCAGCTTGCCGGACTCGTCGATGAAGTTGAACGGCGGATACTTGCCGCTCATGGCGAAAGTCAGCGTGCCGCTCTGCTTTACTTTGTCGAGGTCTTCGGCGTGCAGAGTGAAACTCGCGGCGCCAATGAGCATGGCGCAGGCCGTGATCGTGAACCGCTTGAGGATGGTCATTGCTGGTCTCCAAAAAAAATATATGACGTATCGAACTGGCCCACACAGCGCGTCGTGCGCCGGCGCGCCATCATGAGCGAGCGACTTCGAATAGCGCGGCCGCGCCCTGGCCGCCGCCGATGCACATCGTGACGACCACGTAGCGGACGCCGCGCCGCGCGCCTTCCAGCAGCGCGTGCCCGACGAGGCGTGTGCCGGTCATGCCATAGGGATGGCCGAGCGCGATGCCGCCGCCATTCACGTTGACGCGCTCGCGCGACAGGCCGAGTGCGTCGATGCAATACACCACCTGCGAGGCGAATGCCTCGTTGATCTCCCACAGGCCGACATCGTCGATCGACAATCCCGTGCGCTCGAGCAGCCGCCGCACGGCCGGCACCGGGCCGATGCCCATTTCGTCGGGGCCGCAGCCCACCACCGAGCACGCGGTCATGCGCCCGAGCGGCGCGGAAGACAGCGTGCCGAGCATTGCGTCGGACACCACCGCGCAAGCGGCCGAGCCGTCGGCCAGCGCGCACGCATTGCCCGCCGTTACCGAACCGCCTTCGCGTACCGCATCGAGCTGCGAAAGCGCTTCGACGCTCGTGCCGGGCCGCCTGCATTCGTCGGCGCTTACGCGCAACGCGCGCGGCTCCGACGTGCCGCGCGCCTTGTCGTGCTCGATCTTGCGGACGTCAACGGCCACGATCTCGTCGCGCAGCAAGCCGGCCTCCGCAGCCGCAGCGGCGCGCCGCTGGCTCAGCGCCGCATAATCGTCCTGCGCCTGCCGCGAAACGCCATAGCGCTGCGCAACAACTTCGGCCGTGTCGACCATCGGCATGTACGCATCGGGCTGCAGCGCTAGCAGCTGCGCGTCCTGCTGCCGATGCCGGTTCATATGCGCGTTCTGCACGAGGCTGATCGACTCCACGCCGCCCGCGAGCACGACCTCGGCCTCGCCAGTGGCGATGCGCGCCGACGCCAGCGCGATCGACATCAGACCGGACGAGCATTGCCGGTCGACCGTCATGCCCGGCGTGGCCACGGGCAGCCCCGCCGCCAGCGCGCCGAGCCGGCCGATGTTGTAGTACTGCGAACCTTCTGGCAAGGCGCAGCCGAGTATCACGTCGTCGATGCGTTCGGGATCGAGCCCGCTGCGCGTCACGCTCGCGCGCAGCGACAACGCGGCCAGCGTGGGCGCCGCCGTATCGTTGAACGCGCCGCGATACGCGCGCCCGATCGGCGTGCGCGCATAGCCAACGATCCATGCATTGCGCGAAGCTCCGGTCATGCGCCCTCCTCGTCCACAGTGAAATCCGCTTCGGTGATCGTGCGCAGCTCGGCGACACTCATCGCGCCAAGCCGCTCGACGAGCCGCAGCCCGCGCTCCGAACATGCAAAGACCGCATGCTCGGTGATGATGGTGGTAACGCGCTTGCTCGCGGTAAGCGGCAGCGTGCAGCGCGTGACGATTTTCGGCCGGCCAGCCTTGTCGACGTGCGGCATCGTCACGATCACGCGGCGCGCCTTTTGCGCGAGTTCCGCGCCGCCGCCAATGCCCGCCACCAGGCTGCCAGGCACGAGCCAGTTCGCCAGATCGCCCTGCGCCGAAACCTGCAACGCGCCCAGGAACGTGATGTCGATAAGGCCACGCCGGATCATGCCGAACGATGTCGCACTGTCGACGATCGCGCCGCCCGGCACGACCGACACATAGCCACCGCCCGCGTCGATCAACTGGCTGTCGAGATCGTCCGGGCGCGCGAGCGCCCCCACGCCGACGATGCCGTTCTCCGAATGCACCCACGCCGCCGCGGGTTCGTCGAGATAAGCGGGAATCAGCGTCGGCAGGCCAATGCCGAGATTGATCAGCTGGCCACGCGCGACTTCGCGCGCGGCGCGCCGCGCGATCACATGGCGCGGATCAGCGCAGGATGGGCCGGTATTCATCGAGTTCTCCGTCGATCTGGATCAGGCCATGCACATGAATGCCCGGCGTATGCACGCAATCGGGCGCAAGCGGCGCGTCGCAAACGGTGCGCGTTTCGACCAGCACCCGCCTGGCCGCCATCGCCATCAGCGGGGAAAAATTGCGCGCCGCGCCGCGATAGCTGAGGTTGCCGTACTGATCCGCGCGCTCCGCGCACAGCAGCGCGAAGTCCGCGTGCAGCGCCGGCTCGAAATAGAGCGTGCGTCCGCCTACCGAAATGGTTTCGCGCGACGCCCCCAGTTCCTCGGGCAGCTCGATGTCGTTCACGACGCCCGGCAGCCCGACGCCCGCACTGCGAATCTGCTCGGCGAACAGGCCTTGCGAGAAGAACTCCACCTCCAGCGTGCCGGCCAGATGCGCGCGCCGCGCGGGGCCGCTCAGTCCCAGATGCGTCGTCAGCAGCCGGCTCACCGCGCCGGATTCGATGAGCCGCGACACGCCATAGCCGTCCTGGTTCGCATCGTTCTTGATGATCGTGAGATTGCGCCTGCCCTGGCGACCGAGCTCCGCTAGCAGCGAGAACGGCGTGCCCGGCGAGCCGAAGCCGCCGACCATGATCGACGCTCCGTCGGGAATGAGCGCGATCGCGTCGGCCAGTTGCATGAGTTTGCCTGTCGGTTTGCTCATTGGGTTGCTCATCGCGGCCGGCCTCACAGCGCGAGCGCGCGAAACGCGTCGTCGAGCCGGTTCGCGATCTCGTCGCACTGCGCACGGGTGGTGATCAGCGGCGGCGCGATCAGCGTGTGGTCGCCCGTCTCGCCCATCAGCGACTTGCGCGGATAGATGATCACGCCGTGTTCGCGCGCGCAGCGCGTGACCTGCTCGCCGAACTTAAGCGACGAATCGAACGGCGCCTTCGTCTCGCGATCGGCCACGTACTCCATCGCGAGCAGGAAGCCGCGCCCGCGCACGTCGCCGATGAAGTGATGGCGCGTGGCCAGTTCCTCCAGCAGACCGCGCAGGTAAGCACCCGTAGAAGCCGCGTTCTCCACCAGTTGCTCGCGCTCGATCACGCCGATCACAGCCAGCGCCGTGGCGCACGCGAGCGGATTGCCCGCGTACGTATAGCCATGCTGAAACCCGCCCGATGCGAGGACCGGGTCGGTCAACTCGGCGCGCGTGACGATTGCCGAGGTCGGGTAGTAACCCGCGCCGAGCCCTTTCGCAAGACACAGAATGTCGGCCTCCACGTTCCAATGCTGGAAACCGAACCAGCGGCCGGTGCGTCCCACGCCGGTCATCACCTCGTCGAGAATCAGCAGGATGCCGTGCCGCGAGCAGATCTCCCGCACGCGCGCGAAATACGCATCGTGCGGCACCTCGGCCCCCGTGCTCGCGCCGCCGATCGGCTCGGCAATGAACGCGGCCACGTTGTGCGCGCCCACTTCGCGGATGGCGGCATCGAGTTCGTCGGCGCACTCCAGCGCATATTGCTCCGCGCTTTTGCCCGCGGGCACGCGGTACTGCGTAGGCGAAGAGATCTTCGGATAGAGCTGGAACATCGGCTGAAACGGCTGCGTGAGCGGCGTATAGCTCGTCATCGCGAGCGCGCCCATGGTCGAGCCGTGATACGAAGGCTTGCGCGCGATAAACACGCTGCGCTGCGGCTCGCCCATGCTGAACCAGTACTGACGCGCGAGCTTGAGCGCCGACTCGACCGACTCCGAGCCGCCGCCCGAGAAGAATACGCGGTCGTAGCGGCCGCCCACGAGATCGATCAGCTTGTCCGCGAGATCGAGCGCGGGCTGGTTTTCGAACTGGGTGCGATACGCGAATGCCACCTTGTCGAGCTGGGCCAGCATTGCGTCGCGAATCGCCGGATGCGCGTGCCCGAGTTGCGCGACGATCGCGCCCGAGCAGGCATCGATATGGCGATTGCCTTCGGTGTCCCACGCGTAGATGCCCTCGGCCCGCGCGATGGTCGGCAGCTTCACCGCGGACTGGTAGAAAAGATGATCGCTCATTGACGTCGATTCCCTCGTAAGTTCGTATGCCAGTCGCCGGCCGCTCAGCGGATATCGGCGAGAAATGCTTGAGTGCGTTCGTGCGCGGGTTGATGGAAAATGTCCGCCGGGCGGCCCGCTTCCACCACGCGCCCATCGGCCATGAAAACGACCCGGTCGGCCACGCGTTCGGCAAAGCGCATTTCGTGCGTGACGACCATCATCGTCATGCCGGCCGCGGCAAGCCGCTCCATGACCGCGAGCACGCCGCCCACCATCTCCGGATCGAGCGCCGAAGTGGGCTCGTCGAACAGCATGGCCTCGGGCTTGAGCGCAAGCGCGCGTGCAATCGCTACCCGCTGCTTCTGGCCGCCCGACAAATTGCCTGGATAAACGTCCTGCTTGTCGAGCACGCCCACCTTGTCGAGCAGTTCACGCGCTTCGTCGCGCGCCTGCGCCGCGCTCATGCGGAGCAACTGCACCGGCGCGAGCATGAGGTTCTCCAGCACGGTCAGATGCGGAAACAGGTTGAAGTGCTGAAACACCATGCCAACCTTCATTCGCATCGCGTTCAGGTAGCGCTCCTGTTCGCCGTGGCTGCGGTGCGGATCGTTCACGAGGCTGCCCAGCACTCTCACCTCGCCGCGCGTGGGCGTCTCCAGATGATTCACGCAACGCAGCAGCGTGCTCTTGCCCGAGCCGCTCGGTCCGATCAGCACGACCACCTCGCCCTTGTTCACGTCGAGCGAAATGCCCTTGAGCACTTCGAGCGGCCCATAGGTCTTGTGGATATCGCGCAGCGCGATGCGCGGTTCGGCGTGACTCATGACGTCCGGCCTCCCTTGAGAATCAGGCTCCGTTCGAGCTGGCGCAGCAACAGGCTCGTTCCCGTCGTTAGCAATGCATAGATCATGGCGCAGGCGAAGTAGAGCTCGAATGGCTTGAAGGTCGCGCCAACCAGTTGCTGCGTGCGCATGAAAAGCTCCGCGAGCGTGATGGTCGAAACGAGCGAAGTGTCCTTGGTCAGGATGATGAGGTTGTTGCCGAGCGGCGGCACGATCAGCTTGAGCGCCTGCGGCAGGATCACGAGGCGCATCGTTCGCGCGGCGCTGAAGCCGAGCGAGCGCGACGCCTCGATCTGTCCGTGTGGAATCGCCAGGATCCCGGCGCGTATCGTTTCCGCGTTATAGGCGCCGACATTGAGCGCGAGACCGATCACGCCCGATGCGAACGGCGAGAGTTCGAGGCCGAACTGAGGCAAACCGAAATAAATGATGAATAGCTGCACGAGCAGCGGCGTGGAGCGGATCAGCCAGATATAGGCGCCCATCGCATCGCGCACGATGCGATGCCGCGAGAGCCGGCCGAGTGCGGCGGCAAGCCCGATGACGAGTCCGGCTACGGTCGCGAGCAGCGTCAACTCGACCGTCACGAGCGCCGCTTCGAACAGCATCGGCAGGTATTTGAGAACTATGTGGATGTCGAACATGGCTCGATCAGCCGGCCCCCTGCGCGACGGCAAGGCACTGCCGGGTGGTGTCTCCTCTTTTGTTGACCGATTTCATTCATCACCTTGAATTCGCCTGAAAGACTTGGTAAAGAATGACTTTTTTGTATTGCATGACGAGATCGAAGTCTCGCTTTGAATTATTTTTCGGTCAATATATGAAATTATTCGATCAATTGATTGACGAGAGCGAACACCATGCGGACAGAATTCAGCCTGCGCGACATCGAGATTTTTCACGCGATCGCCACGACGGGGTCCACGCGCCAGGCGGCGGCGCGGCTTGACATGACACAGTCGGCGGTCAGCCACGCGCTCGCGCGGCTCGAGGGCAGCTTGCGCATCAAGCTATTCGAACGCGAGAACCAGCGGCTACAGATCTCGCCGGCCGGCCGCTATATGCTCGACGAAGCGGCGCAACTGCTCGGCCGGCTCGATCGCATCGAAGAGGAAATCTCGCTGTTGCAGGAAAGCGGTGTGGCGTCGGTGCGGGTGGGCTGCGCGCCGGGGCTGTGCCACCGCTTTGGCCCGAGGCTCGCGCATCAATACGCGCAGGCGCACCCAGGCACGGGCGTCGCGCTCGACATTGCGGCAAGCGGCGCGCTGATAGCGGACGTCGAAGGCGGGCGCCTCGATTTCGCGATCGTCTCGTACCAGATCCACGAGCCCGCGCTGATTTTTACGCCGGTGTTCAGCGCGCGGATGGTGGCGCTGCTGACCCGCAAGAACCGGCTCGCGAAACGCGAACAACTGACCTACGACGATCTGGCCGACCAGCAATACATCAAGCCGATCCAGTCCGATCATCTGGTCTTCCACGATTCGGGCGAGCGCAGGCGCCTCGGATACGAGCTGCGGGTCAACCTGAGTTCACTGGGGGAAGTGATCCGGCTCACGAACGGCGTGAGCCTGCTCAACGCGCTGACTGCGGCTGATTTGTGCGCGAACGGCGATCTCGTTGCGCGCGCATTCGATTCGAACCAGTGGTTCAACTTCTATCTCGTGCACCGCCGCGCGCTCAAGGACAATCGCGCGGTTGGCGACGTGCTTGAAATCGCGCAGGCCTGCGTGCGCGAGACGGCGGCGCAGACGGCTTACCCGGAGGCGTTTTCGGTTGAGTAGGCCACTATATTCGTGAGCAAGCGCCGCGCGCGCGCCGCAAACAGCGCCCAGGCGAGATCGATGGCGATGAGAACCGCCAGCATCGTGAGAACCAGCTCCGACCACTCGAACACGCCCACACGCGAAAGGTCGACCATCGTCGGCGGCAAGGCCATATAGAAAATCCCGATCTTCGGGTTGCCCAGCGTGACGGCGGTCCCGCCGAGAAACATGCGCAGCGGCGAGCGCTTGCCCGGCAGCTTGTCCGCCTGAAGCGCGGCGGGCGCGAACCACATCTTCCACGCGAGAAACAGCAGATACGCGACGCCCAGGAATTTGAGCACGATAAAACCGAGCGCAAAGGTATGCGCGAGCGCCGCGAGCCCGGCAACGGCACAGGTCAGCCAGACCGCTTCGCCGATCCACATGGCGGCGAGGAACGGCAGCACGTCGCGAAAACCGCTGGTCAGCACACGGGCCACCAGCGCTGCGACGCTCGGGCCCGGCATGCCGGCCACAATCAGCAGGGCGAGCGCGAATGCGCTCAAACTGGAAACCGCCATGGAAATCTCCTGGTGCACGAGCTAGAGCGCCCGCGCGCGAGAGCCAGTTTAACGCGTGCCAATCACCACCTACGACTGGCCGTCCGCTACGAAAACGACGATCGCCTCCCCGCCGCCGTGTAAACTGCTGCCTTTTTTGCCTCTTGTGGTATGGTCCATCCCCCGCAGCGCACCTCATTGAGCGGTCCGGCCCTCGTTCGCCTGCTGGCGCGCCTGAGCGAGGCCGAAGTGCAGGCATCGCCGCAGCCGCTCGCGGACCGGCTGAGCCAGTGGCTCGGCTGGACCGACGCGATCGCGCTCTCGACGGTGCTTGCCGCTCCGGCAGCGGCGAGTGCCGTGGCAAACGGCGCGCGCACGAGTGGCGACGACGAAGCGCAGCGGTGCCTGAGCCTGCGCTCGGCGCTCTCGAAGGCGATTGCGCTCGACGGCGTGCTCGCGCCCGCGAAGGCGCGCCGCGCGGGCGTCTATGGTCACGCTGGTCACGCGCGCGGGTTGCAACCAGCGCCGGTTCCGCAAGCACCCGTTACCGACGAAACCGATGCCGATTACGCCGTCTTTCGCCAGTGCTACGTCGCACTACAGCAAAAGATGGAGACCGACATCGGCGACTTGCGCGGGCGTCTGCGCAGCCGGCTCGCGACGGTGTCGCCCGCCATGGCGAAGCTCGCGACGCTCGATGCGATCATGGAACGCTCGCTCGCCGCGCGCGAACGCAGCCTGCTCGGCGCGGTGCCCAGCCTGCTGGGCGCGCATTTCGAGCGGCTGCGCAAGGTGGCCCGCGAGGCCGCGGCCCGCGAAGCCCAGACCGCAGCCAACGCTGCACAAGATGCGGGAAGTGCTCAACAAGCGGAAGGCGCAGCCGCGGCAAAGGCACCGGCTCATGCCGCGCCTGGCGCTTGGCTCGACGCGTTCCGCAAGGATGTACAGAGTGTTTTGCTCGCCGAACTCGATGTTCGGTTTCAACCGGTCGAAGGGCTGCTCGCAGCGCTTCGCGCCCACTAGCGCCTGCTAACCCAAACGCTATGTCCAGACTTCGTATCGATCTCGTTGTTTTCCTCGCCGGCCTCGCCGCAGTGTGCTGGATCGCCGCCGGCTACGCCGGCTCGAATCCGCTCGCGCTCGCGGTCACCGTGCTGATCGGCGCCTGCTATGTGGCCGGCGCGTTCGAGCTCTACCGCTACAAGCAGGCCACCGCCACGCTCGCGCACGCGGTCGGCGGCGTGGGCACCGCGCCCATGCCTGCCGCTTCGCTCGGCGGCTGGCTCGATCAGTTGCATCCGAGCCTGCGCAGCGCCGTGCGTGCGCGCGTCGAAGGCGAGCGCGTCGCGCTGCCCGGCCCGTCGCTCACGCCCTATCTGGTCGGTCTGCTGGTGCTGCTCGGCATGCTGGGCACGCTGCTCGGCATGGTGACGACGCTGCGCGGCACCGGCGTGGCGCTCGACGGCGCCACCGATCTCGACGGCATCCGCGCCGCGCTCGCCGGCCCGATTCGCGGGCTCGGCTTCGCGTTCGGCACATCGATCGCGGGCGTGGCGAGTTCGGCGATGCTGGGCCTGCTCTCGGCGCTGTGCCGCCGCGAGCGCATCGAGACCGCCCAGCGCCTCGACTCGCTGATCGCCACCACGCTGCGCCCGTTCTCGCACGCGCACCAGCGCGAAACGAGCTTCGCGCTCATGGCGCGTCAGGCCGATGCGATGCCCAAGCTGGTCGAGCGCCTCGAAGCGATGATGACAGCCATCGAGCGCCAGGGCGCCGCGCTCGGCGAGCGCCAGATCGCGAGCCAGCAGGCCTTCCTCGGCAACGCCGAGGCGGCTTATGCGCGCCTCGCAGCGTCGGTGGGCGAATCGCTCAAGGCGAGCGCCGCCGAAAGCGCGCGCGCTGCCGGCGCGGCGTTCGCGCCGGTCGTGGAAGCGACCATGGCGGGTCTCGCGCGCGAAAGCGCCGCGCTGCACGGCACGCTCACGCAAGCCGTGGAGCGCCAGCTCGACGGCCTCGCCTCGGGCTTCGAGGCCAACGCCACGCGCGTGGCCGGCATCTGGAACGAGGCGCTGGCTGACCAGCGCCGTTCGGGCGAAGCGCTCGCGCGCGACCTGCAAGGCGCGCTCGAACGCTTCGCCGCAACCTTCGAGGAGCGCTCGGCCAATCTGGTGCAGAACGTCGATGCGCGGCTCGCGGCGTCGGCTTCCGGTGTGTCGCAAGCGTGGCAGGACGCGCTCGCGCGTCAGGAGCGCGCCGGCGAAAAACTCGCGGGCGACAATCAGCAGGCGCTCACCTCGGCCGCCGCGACCTTCGAGCAGCACTCGGCCGCGCTGCTGCGCGCCGTGAGCGACGCGCACGCGAATCTGCAAACGCAGCTTGTCGCGCGCGACGAGGCGCGCCTCGCAACGTGGACCGAAACGCTTGGCGCGATGAGCGCCACGCTGCGCGACGAGTGGAGCGCGACCGGCACGCAGGCGGCGGAACATCAGCAGGCCGTGTGCGCGACGCTCACGCAAACCGCCGAAGCAGTCGCCGCCCAGACCGAAGCGCACGCGAACAAGACGCTCGCCGAAATCTCGCGCGCGGCCGTTGCGGCAGCGGCTGCGTGGCAAGCGGCCAGCGCCGAGGCTGCGGAGCGTCAGCAGGCCGTGTGCGAGACGCTGAACAAGACCGCCAGCGATATCGCCGCGCACGCCAGCGCGCACACGGACAGCACGGTCGCCGAAATCACGCGTGTGGCCGAGGCTTCGTCGGCGGCGTGGCAGGCGGCTAGCGCGCAGGCAGCGGAGCGTCAGCAGATCATCTGCGATGCGCTGGCAAAGACGGCGAACGATATTTCAGCGCAAACCGAAGCGCATGCGAGCGGCACGATTGCGGAAATCGCGCGCGCGGCAGAAGCCAACGCATCGGCGTGGCAAGCAGCAAGCGCTCAAGCAGCGGAGCGCCAGCAGATCATTTGCGATGCACTGGCGAAAACGGCGAACGACATCGCCACGCAAACCGAAGCGCATGCGAGCGGCACGATTGCGGAAATCGCGCGTGCTGCGCAAGCGAATGCATCGGCATGGCAAGCCGCAAGCGCGCAAGCAGCGGAACGCCAGCAGATCATCTGCGATGCATTGACGAAAACGGCTAACGACATCGCCACGCAAACCGAAGCGCATGCGAGCGGCACGATCGCGGAAATCGCGCGCGCGGCAGAAGCCAACGCATCGGCGTGGCAAGCAGCAAGCGCGCAAGCAGCCGAGCGCCAGCAAGCCACCTGCGATGCGCTCGAAAAAGCCGCCTGCAACATCGCCGCACATACCGAAGCGCACGCCAACGGCACCATCGCCGAAATCGCGCGCCTCGTCGATGCCGCGTCGGAAGCGCCGCGCGTGGCCGCCGAAGTGGTCGCCGAACTGCGCAAGAAGCTCTCCGAGAGCATGGTGCAGGACACCGCGATGCTCGAAGAGCGCGGCCGCCTGCTCTCCACCGTCACCACGCTGCTCGACGCCGTGAACCACGCGAGCACCGAGCAGCGCACCGCCATCGACGCGCTCGTGCAAACCTCGGCGGGCCTCATGCAACGCGTGGGCGAGCGCTTCTCCAGCCAGGTTGAGACCGGCGCGCAAACGCTCGAAGGCGCAGCCGCCCAGGTCACGGGCAGCGCAGTGGAAATGGCGAGCCTCGGCGATGCGTTCGGCGCAGCGGTCCAGCACTTCGGCGAGTCGAACGACAAGCTCATGACGCAATTGCAGCGCATCGAAACCGCGCTCGACAAGTCGCTCGCGCGCAGCGACGACCAGCTCGCCTACTACGTCGCCCAGGCGAAGGAAGTGATCGACCTGAGCCTGCTTTCGCAAAAGCAAATCGTCGAGAATCTGCAGCGCTTGCGCGTGCAGGCAGGGGCTGAAGCCGCATGAACGACGAAATCGACGGCGGCGTGGAGCCCACCGCGCCAGTCTGGGCCGCGTTCGGCGATTTGATGGCGGCGCTGCTGGGCGCGTTCGTGCTGATCCTCGTCGGGGTGATCGGCATGCAGCTCGAAGCGTCGACGCGCCTCGCCAACGAGGTCAAGCAGCGCCAGATCGAAACGCAGCGGCGCAAGACGCTCGAGCAGGCGCTGGCCGGCCCGCTCGCGGCGGGACGCGTGACGCTCGTGAACGGGCGCATCGGCATCAGCGGCAACGTGCTGTTCGCGCTGAACTCGGATCAATTGCAGCCGCAAGGGCGCGAGCTGCTCAAGAGTCTCGCGGGTCCGCTCGCCGCGTATCTGCGCGACCGCGACCAGATTCTGATGGTGAGCGGTTTCGCCGACGATCAGCAGGTGCATGCCGGCAACCGCCGCTTCGCCGACAACTGGGAACTCTCCGCCCAGCGCGCGCTCACGGTGACGCGCGCGTTCATCGATGCGGGCGTCCCGGCGCAATCGGTGTTCGCGGCGGCATTCGGTTCGGAGCAGCCCGTGAGTTCGAACGCCGACGAAGCGGGCCGCGCAAAGAATCGCCGCGTGGAGATCGCCGCTGTGCCGAGGCCCGCGAGCAGCAGCGCGCGTACACAAACCGGGGCGCGTGACGGCCATGAGTGACGGCGCCCGCGAACTCCCCTGCGAGCACGAGGAAACGACCGCACACGTAGCCACGCACACCCGCGCCACGCTCGATGCCTGGCGCGCGCAAGGCGCAGACCGGCTCGATCCCGTGCGCTACGCGTTGATCGACGCACTTGACCGGCGCGCCACCATGCATGCGGGCGCGGCGCGGCGCGTGCTCGATGCGCGCATCGACGGATTGCTCGCCGACTATGCCGGCGCGATCGAGCGCGCGGCATTGCACGCGGGATCGAATCCGCCAGGGCACGCGGAGAACGCGTCACCGCAAGGCGCAAGCGCGCACCGCACGCTCATGGCGCACCTCGGCAACGCGGAACATCTCGCCCGCGGCGGGCCGCCTGCGGAACTGCTCGATTACTTCCGCGAAGTCTGGTCGCACCTGAGCGCCGACCAGCAGGTGCAACAGTCGCTCGATCAGGTGCCGAAGAATGCGGGGCCGCTCAATTCGAGCAGCCTTGTGCACCGCGCGCTGCTGCTCATGCGCGAACTCTCGCCGGGGTATCTGCGCCAGTTCCTCGCGTATGCCGACGCGCTGTCGTGGCTTGAGGACCTGAGCGCCGCCACGGCGCCCGCGCCCAAGGAGATGCCGCGCGCGAGTAACGCAAAGGCGGCCGTGAAAGCCTCGCCCAGGAAGGGAACGCGCACGCGCAAAGGCACTGCTTAGGTGCGGACCTCGGGCGAGCCGCCAATGCCTCCTATCCACAAGCCCCTACGGCGATAACCCGCAAACATCCCGCGCAGAGGGGCGCACCGCCGTGGCGCGCCGCGGCGGATACCGCACCGCCCCCGTGCGTTCGGTCGCGCCGATTTTGCGCAAGCCGCACCGCTGTGGCGCATGGGACGCGGCACAGGCGGACTCTACAAGGGGGTCGTAGCATATCGAAGACTGGCACGATATTTGTTTTACCTTGCGCTGCACCCGTTCGGCAGGAAAAGAACGCGTGCACCACCCAGCCGGAGCGCAATGGAGAGAACTCAATGAAGCCATTCGACGAAATGCTGTCCGGCGATACAGTCAGGCCGCCTTATGTGCGCCTGAAGCAGTGGCTCGACACGCAAAATCCCGCGAGCCTCGCCCAGAAGGCCCACGACGCCGAAAGCGTCTTTCGCAGGACCGGCATCACATTCGCGGTGTACGGCGACGCCCAGGCCGCGGAACGGCTGATTCCGTTCGACATCGTTCCGCGCATCATCTCGGGCCAGGAGTGGAGTTGGCTCTCGCAGGCCATCGAGCAGCGCGTGATGGCGCTCAACGCCTTCCTCGACGACATCTATCACCGGCAGGAGATCGTGCGTGCCGGGATCGTGCCGAAGCATCTGATCTCGCATAACGAGGCCTTCCTGCCCGAAATGATCGACTTTCGGCCGCCCGGAAATGTCTACACGCACATCATTGGCGTCGACATCGTCCGTACCGGCGAAAACCAGTTCTATGTGCTCGAGGACAACGCACGCACGCCATCCGGTGTGTCGTACATGCTCGAGAACCGCGAGACGATGATGCAGCTGTTCCCGGGGCTGTTCCAGCAGGTCAAGGTGCGGCCGGTCGAGAATTATCCGCAGATGCTGCGCCAGTCGCTCGCCGCGGTGTGCCCGCCCGGCGGCAACCTGGACAATCCGACCGTCGCAGTGCTCACGCCCGGCATCCACAACTCCGCGTACTACGAGCATTCGTTCCTCGCGGATCAGATGGGCGTGCATCTCGTCGAGGGCAGCGACCTCCAGGTGGTCGATGGGCGTGTCGTGATGCGCACGACCGAGGGCCTCAGGCCGATCGACGTACTCTACCGCCGCGTCGACGACGCCTTCCTCGATCCGCTGACCTTCCGGCCCGATTCGGTGCTGGGCGTCGCCGGGATCATGGACGTCTATCGCGCGGGCAACATCACGATTGCGAACGCGCCAGGCACCGGCATCGCCGACGACAAGGCGATCTATTCGTACATGCCCGAGATCGTGCAGTTCTACACGGGCCGCAAGGCACTGCTGCAGAACGTGCCGACCTGGCGCTGCGCTGAGAAGGACAGCCTCCAATACGTGCTCGATCATCTCGAAGAACTCGTCGTGAAGGAGGTGCATGGCTCGGGCGGCTACGGGATGCTGGTCGGGCCGGCCGCGTCGAGGGCCGAGCGCGAGGCATTCGCCGCGAAGCTGCGCGCGAAGCCGTCGAACTACATCGCGCAACCCACGCTGGCGTTGTCCACCACGCCGATCCTGACCGAGGCCGGCCTCGCGCCGCGCCACGTGGACCTGCGGCCGTTCGTGCTGGTGTCGGACCGCATCCGCATCACGCCGGGCGGCCTCACCCGCGTCGCGCTCAAGGAGGGCTCGCTCGTCGTCAATTCGAGCCAGGGAGGCGGCACCAAGGATACCTGGGTGCTGGCCGACTAAACGGCCCCAATGACCCAAGTGGCCCCAGTGGCCCCAACCGCCGCGCGACCGCGCGCCTCTACCGCGCGCGACGTGGACAACAATGCAACGGAGTGGACCCGAGATGCTTCTTGGACGGACTGCGAGCGGACTCTACTGGATGTACCGCTACATCGAGCGCGCGGAAAACACCGCGCGCATCGTCGATGCCGGCTTGCGCATGGCGCTCACGCGCACGAGCGACGCGCCGGCCGAATGGTCGTCGGTGCTCGTGAGTACCGGCGCCGATGCCAGCTACCGGCAAAAATACGACGCCTACGCGGCCGAGCCGGTGAGCGATTACCTGCTGCGTGACCGGGACAACCCGTCGAGCGTGCTGTCGTGCATCGAGGCCGCGCGCTCGAATGCGCGCATGGTACGCACCGCGCTCACGCGCGAGGTCTGGGAGAGCGTAAACGGTGCGTGGCTGTCGATCGGTCAAGGGCTCGCCCAGCCGGTTGCGGCCAGCGAGCTGCCCGCTTTCCTGGACCACGTGAAGCGCGAGACCGCGCAGATTCTCGGCAGCTTTTACAGCACGATGCTGCGCAACGAGATTTTCGACTTCGCGCAGATCGGCGCGTTCATCGAACGCGCGGACAACACGGCGCGCATTATCGACGTCAAGTACCACCTGTTGCTGCCGTCGGTGTCGCATGTCGGCACGATTCTGGACAATTACCAGTGGGAGTCGATCCTGCGCAGCGTCGCCGCGCACCGCTCGTACCGCTGGGTGTACGACGTGCAGTACAAGCCCGTGAACATCGCCGACTACCTGATCCTGAACGGCCGGATGCCGCGTTCGCTGCGCTTTTGCTACGCCCGGGTCGTATCGAGCCTCGGGCATCTCGCGAAGGACTACGGCGTCACGCATCCGTGCCACGCCACCGCGGCGGGCATCCACCGCATGCTCGACGAAAACACCGTCGAGCGGATCTTCAAGAGCGGCCTGCACGAATTCCTGACCGACTTCATTACCCGCAACAATGGCCTCGGCGCGGACATCGCCGAAGCCTACAACTTCGATTGAGCCTGCCATGAGACTCGCCATTCGCCACATCTCGCGTTTCCGGTTCGAAGATCACGTCATGCATGTGTTGCAGCGTCTGCGTCTGCGCCCGCAGTCGGGGCCCGGTCAGACGGTGCGGGCGTGGCAGGTGACGATCGACGGGGTCGAGGCTGGGCTGTCCTACGCGGACGGCCTCGGCAACCAGATCAACCTCGTGCGGCACGAGCGCGCGACACGCCCGGAGATCGTGATCGTCGCGGCCGGCGTGGTCGAGACCCAGGACCGCGCAGGCATCGTCGGTCCTAACGACGGCTATGCGCCGCCGTGGATCTTCGAGCGCGAGACTGAACTCACGCGCGCCGGCGAGCGCATCCGCTCGCTGGCCGCCGCGCTGCCGCCCGAGCATCGCGGTCTCGACGCGCTGCACTGGCTGATGAGCGAGGTGCACGACCGGATCGCGTATGCACCGGGCAACGCCGCAACCGCGCCGGAGGAAGCGGAGAGCGTGCTCGGCGAAGGCGAGGGCACGAGCCGCGACCATGCCCACGTCTTCATCGCGGCGGCGCGAGCGCTCAATATTCCGGCTCGCTATATCTGCGGCTATCTGCTGGCCGACGGCGCCGCGCAGCGGATGGTCGACGCGATGCAGCACGCTGGCGGCGAGCAGCAGGAGCAGAGCGCCGGGATCAACGTGTCGCTGGGGACAAGCGCGACGATGCTGCCAGCGGGCCGCGCACAGGACGATGCACTGGACGACGCGCGCGCCGTCGCGCTGGCGTTGCCTCCCTGCGGCCACGCGTGGGCCGAGGCGCACGTCGACGGGCTCGGCTGGGTCGGCTTCGATCCGTTCATGAACCGCTGCCCTGACGAACGCTACGTGCGCGCCGCAACCGGATTCGACTATCGCGACACGCAGCCCGTGACGGGGCCCGGCACGCAGACGCTCGGCATCGAGATCAGCGTCGTGCAGTCGCCGGAACTCGTCTGAGCGCACGCACCGCGAAGCACTGACGCCTTTTCGCTTCCCGCGCCGGGTGCAACGCCCTGGCGCGGGTGGTGTCCGACGCCCCTGTTCAAACCGGAACCGCCATGTCCATCCATGTCGCGCTGCATCACGTCACCCGCTACCGCTACGACCGGCTCGTCAATCTCGGACCGCAGGTCGTGCGTTTGCGCCCGGCGCCCCATTGCCGCACGCCGGTTCTCTCGTATTCGATGACCGTCAAGCCGACCGCGCACTTCGTCAACTGGCAGCAGGACCCGTTCTCGAACTATCTCGCACGGCTCGTGTTCCCGGAACGCACGCGCGAGTTCGAGATCACGATCGATCTCGTCGCCGAGATGTCGGTGTACAACCCATTCGACTTTTTCCTCGAGGAGAGCGCCGGGCAGTTTCCGTTCCGCTATGACGAGGCGCTGGCCGTGGAGTTGGCGCCCTATTTCGCGTGCGATCCGCAAACTTCCGATGCGCCGGTCTTCCGCGCGTGGCTCGACGGGATCGACCGCACGCAGACCGGCACCGTGAACTTCCTCGTCGCGCTGAACCAGCAGTTGCAGCGCGACATCCGCTACCTGGTGCGGCTCGAACCCGGCGTGCAGACCCCGGCGCAGACGCTCGGGCTCGCGTCCGGCTCGTGCCGCGACAGCGCCTGGCTGCTCGTGCAGCTCTGCCGGCATCTCGGGCTTGCCGCGCGCTTCGTGTCCGGCTACCTGATCCAGTTGACGCCCGACGTGAAATCGCTCGACGGCCCGAGCGGCACCGAAGTCGATTTCACCGACCTGCATGCGTGGTGCGAAGTCTATCTGCCGGGTGCGGGCTGGATCGGGCTCGATCCGACCTCCGGGCTGCTCGCTGGCGAAGGACACATTCCGCTCGCATGCACGCCGCAGCCGACGAGCGCTGCGCCGGTCGAGGGGCTCATCGACGAATGCGAGGTCGCGTTCGATCACACGATGACGGTCACGCGAATCTACGAAGCGCCGCGCGTGACGAGACCCTATACCGACATGCAATGGAGCGCGGTGCTCGCGCTGGGCGGCGAGGTGGACGCGGCGCTCGAAGCGGGCGACGTGCGGCTCACGCAGGGCGGTGAGCCGACCTTCGTGTCGATCGACGACCGCGACGGCGCCGAGTGGAACACCGACGCGCTCGGGCCGACCAAGCGCGGCTACGCGAGCGCGCTCGTGCAGAAGTTGCGCGCGGAGTACGGTGAAGGCGGCTTCCTGCATTTCGGGCAGGGCAAGTGGTATCCGGGCGAGCAGTTGCCGCGCTGGGCCCTGTCGATCTTCTGGCGTGCGGACGGGCAGCCGGTCTGGCACGATCCGTCGTTGTTCGCGGACGAGCGCGAGCCCTCGTCCTGTACGACCGCGGACGCGAAGCGCTTCATCGACACGCTGGCCGCCCGTCTGAACCTGACGCGCGAATTCATCCGCCCGGGTTACGAAGACGTCTGGTATTACCTGTGGCGCGAACGCCAGTTGCCCGTCAACGTCGATCCGTTCGATGCACGCCTCGACGACGAGCTCGAACGTGCGCGGCTGCGCAAGGTGTTCGAGCAGAAGCTCGACAGCGTGGTGGGCTACGTGCTGCCGATCCGTCCGCTAGAAGGCGGGCCCGGCCCTGGCGGCGCGCGCTGGGAGACCGGGCCGTGGTTCTTCCGCGACGAGCGGATGTACCTCGTACCCGGCGATTCGCCGATGGGCTACCGGCTGCCGCTCGACTCGCTGCCGTGGGTCAGCCGTGCCGACTATCCGTACCTGATCGAGCGCGATCCGTTCGCGCCGCGCGAATCGTTGCCGGACGCCAGCACGCTGCGTGCGCGCCATGCTGCGCCGGGTGCCGTGCCGCAATCCGCGCCGAACGCCGCGCCGCTGTCGCCGCGCGAGACGCCGCCCCCACGCACCGTGTTGCAGGCACAGGAGGCAGGCCTGCCCGGCGCGCTGCATCCTCGAACCGACGCGCATCGCTTTCCCGCGCGCTTCGAGTCGGCCGACTGGATCACGCGCACGGCGCTATGCGTCGAGGTTCGCAACCAGATTCTGTATGTCTTCATGCCGCCGCTCGCCGCGCTCGAACACTACCTGGAGTTGCTGGCCGCGATCGAGCTGAGCGCGGGCGAACTCGGCATGAAACTCGTGCTGGAGGGCTATGCGCCGCCGCGCGACGCGCGCCTGAAACTGCTGCAGGTGACCCCGGACCCGGGTGTGATCGAGGTGAACATCCACCCGGCGGCCAATTTCGGACAGCTCGTGAGCCACACGGAATTCCTGTACGACGCCGCCTGGCAGACACGTCTGTCCAGCGAGAAGTTCATGGTCGATGGCCGCCACGCCGGCACTGGCGGAGGCAACCACGTGGTGCTGGGCGGCGCGACGCCCGCGGACAGCCCGTTCCTGCGGCGGCCCGACCTGCTCGCGAGCCTGATCGGCTATTGGCACAATCACCCGTCGCTGTCGTACCTGTTCTCGGGGCTCTTCGTCGGGCCGACGAGCCAGGCGCCGCGCGTCGACGAGGCGCGCAACGACCAGGTGTATGAGCTCGACATCGCGTTCAGGGAAATCCAGCGCAACAAGCTGCTGTACGGCGAAGACATGCCGCCGTGGCTCGTCGACCGGGTCCTGCGCAACATCCTGATCGACGTGACCGGCAACACGCACCGCAGCGAGTTCTGCATCGACAAGCTCTACTCGCCGGATTCGTCGACGGGCCGCCTCGGGCTCCTCGAACTGCGCGCGTTCGAGATGCCGCCGCATGCGCGCATGAGCGTCGTGCAGCAACTGCTGCTGCGCGCGCTGATCGCGCGCTTCTGGGCGACGCCGTATACGACGCCGCTCACGCGCTGGGGCACCGGGCTGCACGACCGCTTCATGCTGCCCGTGTTCCTGAAGATGGATTTCGACGACGTGCTGACCGAACTCGCCGATGCGGGTTTCGCGTTCGACCCCGCGTGGTTCGCGCCGCACTTCGAGTTCCGCTTCCCGCTTTACGGGAAAATCGCGGTGAACGGGATCGAGCTGACACTGCGCGGCGCGCTGGAGCCGTGGCACGTAATGGGCGAAGAGGGAGCGAGCGGCGGCACGGTGCGCTACGTCGATTCGTCGCTCGAACGGCTGGAGGTGCGCGTGAGCGGGCTCAACGACAACCGCCATGTGGTGACCGTGAACGGCCGCGCGCTGCCGCTGCAACCGACCGGCATCTTCGGCGAATATGTGGCCGGCGTGCGCTACAAGGCATGGGCGCCGCCCTCCGCGCTGCATCCGACGATCGGCATTCACGCGCCGCTGACGTTCGACGTGGTCGACACGTGGATGCAGCGCTCGCTGGGCGGCTGCCGGTATCACGTCGCGCACCCGGGAGGACGCAATTACGCGACGTTTCCCGTCAACGCGTACGAGGCCCAGAGCCGCCGTCTCGCGCGCTTTGTCGCGATGGGGCATACGCCGGGACCGATGGTCGTCGCAGCGCCCGTGCCGAGCCGCGAGTTTCCGTTTACTCTCGATCTGCGGCGCGACTGAAGCGCGGGACGCTACGGGCTGAACACCCTCGCCACTTCCTGAAGAACCGATTGCGCGTCACCTGGTATTCACGACGACCAGGGTCACGCGACAACAACGCGACAACGATACGATGCACACGCTCTTCGACACCGGCGCGCAATCCGACGCGGCGGAGCTGGCCGCCGCGCTGGCCTTGCCCGCCGGCGCGGGGCGCTACGACGAGCTGCGCGGCAGCGCGGCGGGCCTGCATGCGCCCACGCTTGCGCCCGCCTGGCGCGAGTTCTTCACGGCGGTGGGCAGCGACGGCCTCGCCGATCTCGACCGCCGCGCAGACTCGCTCCAGCGCCGGATGCGCGAGAACGGCCTGTTCTACCAACTCCACGAGCAGCGCGCGGGCGACGGCGCGGCGGGCCCCTGGTCGCTCGACCTGCTGCCGCTGATCGTCACGGCGAGAGACTGGGACGTGATCGAGCGCGGCGTGCTCCAGCGCACGCGGCTGCTCAACGCGATGATGGCCGACCTGTACGGCCCGCAGACGATTCTTGCGCGCGGCCTGCTGCCGCCTGCGCTCGTGACCGGGCACCCGGGCTACCTGCGGCCGATGCGTGGCGCGCGCGTGCCGGGCGGCACCTGGCTGCACATCGTTGCGTTCGACCTCGCGCGCGCGCCGGACGGTCAGTGGCGCATGATGGCGCAGCACACCCAGGGCGCGACCGGGCTGGGCTATCTGCTGGAAAACCGCCTGATCGTGTCGCAGCTGTTTCCGCGCGCGTTCCGGGGGCTGCGCGTGCAGCGGCTTGCAGCCGCGTACCGGGCGCTGCTTCAAAGCCTGCAGTCGCAGAGCCCCGCTGCCAGGAATTCGCGGATCGTCCTGCTCACGCCAGGCCCGCACAGCGCGACTTACTTCGAGCACGCGTATCTCGCGCGCTACCTGGGGCTCACGCTCGTCGAGGGCGGCGACCTGACCGCCCGCGACAACCATGTGTTCCTGAAGACACTGCGCGGGCTCGAGCCTGTGCACGGGATCCTCCGCCGTGTCGATGACGCGTGGCTCGATCCGCTCGAATTGCGTCCCGATTCGCTGCTCGGCGTGCCGGGGCTGCTCCACGCGGTGCGCGCGGGCAACGTGCTGCTCGCGAACGCCCCGGGCTCGGGCTTCCTCGAATCGCCCGGCGTGCTGGGGTTCCTGCCGCGCCTCGCGCAAAGCCTGCTGGGCGAGGTGCTTACGTTGCCCGCAGTCCACTCGTGGTGGTGCGGCGAGGCCGCCGCGTGCGCGGACGCGCTGCCGCAACTCGCACGCGCGATGGTGCGGCCGACGTGGCCCGCCGCCGCGCAGGCAGGTGGCGAAACCGCGCCGGTAATCGGCGCGCGGCTCACGCCCGCGCAACTCGACGAGTGGCGAGCGCGAATCACGGACGATCCCACGCGATACACCGTGCAGGCGGACCTGCCGCTGTCGCAGGCGCCGACCTGGCCCGTCCGCGCGTGGCGGGACGCCGCCGACAGCGCGCGCATCGTGCCGCAGCCCATGCTGCTGCGCGTGTTCGCACTCGCGGACGGCGAGCAAAGCTGGCGGGTGCTGCCGGGCGGGCTATCGCGCGTCGGCACGCGCGACGCCCTGTTCAACGCGCCGATGCCGCGCGGCGGCAGCACCATGGACACGTGGGTGATGACAGAAGGCGCAGTCGACAAGACGACGCTGCTGCCGCCCCGCCTCGGCCCCGACGATCTGGTCGGCCGCTCGCGCACGATTTCCAGCCGGGCGGCCGAGAACCTGTTCTGGCTCGGCCGTTACACGGAGCGCGCGACGAATTTCGTGCGGCTCGCGCGCTGCGCGCTGGTGAGGCTGCGCGGAGAAGACGACGCCGACAGCATCGCGCACCTGCAACTGCTCGACACGCTATGTCATGAAAACGGCCTCGTCGCGGCCGACGCGCCGCACGCGCCGGAGCAGCCGCAAGCGTTTCAGGCGGCACTGGGCGCGGCGCTTGCACACGGAGCGAACCGCGCGACCGGCATTGCCTCCTGCATGTTCGGCATGCGCGCGGCGGCGGCCGCGATTCGCGAGCGGCTGTCGCGCGAGCAGTGGCGGTTGATCGACGATGCCGCGCAGTTGTTCGTGGACAGCCCCGAAGTGGCGGAGGCGGAAGACCAGCTCGGCAACGACGCGCTGCAACTGCTCGACCGGCTAGGCCTGCTGCTCGGCGCCATCACCGGCGCGCAGACCGACAACATGACGCGCGACGACGGCTGGCGGTTGCTGTCGATCGGCCGACAGATCGACCGGCTGGATTTTCTGGGCAGCGTACTGCGCTTTGCCTTCGAGGACGAGACGATGCAGCAGCAGGACGGCTTCGAACTCGTGCTCGACCTGTTCGACAGCACGATCACATTTCGCTCGCGTTTCCAGCGCTGCTTCGACATCGCGCCGCTGCTCGCGCTGCTCGTGCTCGACACGGACAACCCGCATTCGCTCGCGTGGGCCGCACAGGCGCTGCGCGGACGGCTCGCGAAAATCGAAAGCGCCGAGCGGCCTGCCACGGCGGCGCAACTCGGAGATGAGATGCCGGACATCGCGCAATGGTCGCTGCACGCCCTGTGCGAGACCGACGAGACGGGCCGCTACCGTACGCTGCTGGACCGGCTCGTGGCGACCGGCGCCGCGCTGTGGAACCTGTCCGACCGAATCGGCGAGCGCTATTTCAGCCACGTACGCGAGGCGGGCAGGACGCTATGGTGACGCCGTCGAAATCCGCAGCCGGCGCCAATACAGCCAATACAGCCGATACCCCCGATTCCCGCCGCGGACGCCTTTTGCGCGTGACGCACGACACGCACTATCAGTATGCGGCGCGCGTCGAAGCGGCCAGGCATCAGGCGCGCCTCACGCCGCTCTCGACGGCGCGACAGGCGCTGCTGTCGTTCGCGCTCGACATCGAGCCGCAGCCGGAACAGGTCAGTGTCGAGACCGATGCGTTCGGCAATGCACGCACATCGTTTGGCCTGAACCAGCCACACGAAGCGCTGTTCGTGCGCAGCCGCAGCGTCGTGCGCGTCGTGCCGCCGACGCTTTCGGCGGGCAGGCGCGGCGAAGCGCCCGACGCAATCGCGCGGCCCGACGCCGCGAATACGAGCACGTGGGAGGCCGTGCGCGAGCGGTTTTGCTATCGCCGGGACGTGCCGTACGATCCGGCGAGCGAGTTCGTGTTCGCCTCGCCGCATGTTGCGTGCGATGCGGCGCTGGCCGCGTACGCGCGACAGAGCTTCACGCCGCAACGTCCGCTCGTGCAGGCTGCGTGGGATCTGATGCGGCGGATCCACGCGGATTTCGAATACAAGCCGAGCAGCACCGACGTAACCACGAGCGCACTCGATGCGCTCGCGATGCGCCAGGGCGTGTGCCAGGACTTTGCGCACGTGATGATCGGCGCGATGCGTTCGCTGGGGCTGGCCGCGCGTTATGTCAGCGGCTATCTGCTGACGCAGCCGCCGCCGGGGCAGCCGCGCTTGACTGGCGCGGACGCCTCGCACGCGTGGGTCGAGGTGTACGACCCGGCGTGGCCCGAGGACGGCGGCTGGCTACAGCTCGATCCGACCAACGACCGCACGGCCGGTGACGATTACGTGATGCTGTCGATCGGGCGCGATTACGCCGACGTGACGCCGCTGCGCGGTGTGATTCGCGGCGGCGGCGCGGACCAGGTGCTCAAGGTTGCGGTAACGGTGGAGCCCGTTGAGGAAGCGTGAATCATGTTGACCGGGCTTGTGCAACAAGCCGCCGGCCGTGCCGCCGCACATCGCCTCAACGATGCGCCTGGGCAAGCGGCTTGGCCTCGCCCCCGCCGGTTTTGCGCCCGAGCACCAGCGTCACCACGGCTGACACCGCGAGCGTCGCCGCCACCACATACAGACCCGCACCATAGCCGCCGGTCGCGCTCTTGAGCCAGCCGATCACCGAAGGCCCGACGAAGCCGCCCAGATTGCCGAGCGAATTGATCATCGCGATCCCCGCGGCGGCGCCCGCGCCCGAGAGGAACGCGCTCGGCATCGCCCACAGCGGCGCCTTGGCCGCGCTGATACCCACGTTGGCGAGCACGAGCGCACCGATGATCGCCGCTGTGCCGTTCGCGCCGGCGGCCAGCACGAACCCGGCGCATGCGAGCAGGCACGGCACCACCACGTGCCATGTGCGCTCCTGGGTGCGGTCCGAATGGCGCGCCCACAGCACCATTGCCACCACCGCCGCCACGCTCGGGATGCCCGTGAGCAAGCCCGTCTGGAGCGGGCTGTAGCCGAACTGCTTGACGATCAGCGGTGCCCAGATGCCGAGCGTATACAGCCCCGCCGACGTGCCGAAGTAGATCAGCGCCAGTGCCAGCACGCGCGGATTGCACAGCGCCGCCAACACCGCGCCCGTATGGCCGTGCTGCGCATTGCGCGCACTCGCTTCCTCGTCGAGCCTGGCCATGAGCCAGGCCTTTTCGTCGCTGGCGAGCCACTGTGCCTTTGCCGGTGCATCGGTCAGGCAGCGCAGCACCGCGAAGCCCAGCACGACGGCGGGAATCGCTTCGAGCACGTAGAGCATCTGCCAGTCGGCGAGACCGAACATCGGCTTCATCTGCATGATCGCGCCCGAGAGCGGCGAGCCGATGGCCGTGGAGATAGGCGCGGCGGCCATGAACCACGCGGCGGCCACGGCGCGCTGGCGCGACGGGAACCACTGGCTCAGGTACAGGATGATGCCGGGAAAGAAACCGGCTTCCGCGATGCCCAGCAGGAAGCGCAGCGTATAGAAACTCGCAGGACCGCTAACGAATGCCGAAGCCGCGCTCACGATGCCCCACGTGACCATCACGCGCGCGATCCAGACGCGCGCGCCCACGCGATGCAAGATCAAATTTGAAGGCACTTCGAAGAGGAAGTAGCCGATAAAGAACAGGCCGCCGCCAAAGCCGAACGCCGCCGACGACAATCCGATGGCCTTGTTCATCGACATCGCGGCGAAGCCCACGTTGACGCGGTCGAGAAAGCTCACGAAATACAGCAGCATCACAAACGGAATGATGCGCCACATGAGTTTCTTCGAGACTCGGGTTTCGAGTTCGGAATGCATGTGTCTCCTCCTTGGAGACCGTGCCGCGCGCGAGGCGCGGGTCACGGTTTCAAAGCGGCGCGTGCGTGTGTCGTGGTGGATTCGTGTGGTTGCGCACGCGCCGTCAAACAGTGATTCAGGCCGTCATTCAGGCAGCAACGGCCACCTTCTCGATCAGCGCGCACACCGCATCGGTGACTTGTGCGGTAGTGGCCGTGCCGCCGAGGTCGCCCGTGTGCAGCGCCGGGTCGGCGCTCACGCGCTCGATCGCATCCATCACCTGCTGCGCGGCGGCCTGCTCGCCCAGATGTTCGAGCAGCATCACCACCGACCAGAACGTGCCCACCGGGTTCGCGAGGCCCTTGCCCATGATGTCGAACGCCGAGCCGTGGATCGGCTCGAACATCGACGGATAGCGGCGCTCGGGGTCGATGTTGCCGGTGGGCGCAATGCCAAGGCTGCCCGCGAGCGCGGCGGCCAGGTCGCTCAGGATGTCCGCGTGCAAGTTGGTCGCGACGATGGTGTCGAGCGTGGCCGGACGGTTCACCATGCGGGCCGTTGCGGCATCAACGAGTTCCTTGTCCCACTTCACGTCCGGGAATTCGGCGGCGATCTGGTTGGCGATCTCGTCCCACATCACCATCGCGTGACGCTGCGCGTTGCTCTTAGTGATGACCGTGAGCAGCTTGCGCGGACGCGACTGCGCAAGCCGAAACGCGAAGCGCATGATGCGCTCGACGCCGGCGCGCGTGAGGATCGAGACATCGGTGGCCGCCTCGATCGGATGCCCCTGGTGCACGCGCCCGCCCACGCCCGCGTATTCGCCTTCGGAGTTCTCGCGCACGATCACCCAGTCCAGGTCTTGCGGGCCGCAGCGCTTGAGCGGCGCGTCGATACCTGGCAGGATGCGCGTCGGGCGCACGTTCGCGTACTGATCGAAGCCCTGGCAGATCTTCAGGCGCAGGCCCCACAGCGTAATGTGATCGGGCACGTCGGGGTCGCCCGCCGAGCCGAACAGGATCGCGTCCTTGTCGCGGATCTGGTCGAGGCCGTCGGCGGGCATCATCACGCCGTTGGCGCGGTAGTAGTCGGCGCCCCAATCGAAGTTCTCGAATTCGAACGCGAACGCGCGGTTCGTGCGCGCGAGCGCTTCCAGCACGGCCTTGCCCGCCGGCACGACCTCCTTGCCAATACCGTCGCCGGGAATGGTTGCGATGCGATACGTCTTCATGGTGTCCGTCTCCACGTCCTTCGATTGAATGTGGGACCGACTTTACCGAACCTGAAGCGCTGCAACCGGTGCTAGACTCAAAGCATTCTTAACTTCAATTCACAAGTGCGGGTCATTCATGAGTGAAGCCGTACATCCCGCCGATCTCGCGTTCTTCTCCACGCTTTCGGCGGCGGGCAGTCTGAGTGCGGCGGCGCGCGAGCTGGGGCTCACCGCCGCGGCCGTGAGCAAACGCCTCACGCAAATGGAGCAGCGCGCGGGCGTGCCGCTCGTGAACCGCACCACGCGACGCATGATGCTCACGCCCGAGGGCGAGCTGTACCTGGAGCGCGCGCGGCGCATTCTCGACGAAATCGACGAACTGGCCGAACTGCTCGGCAGCGCGAGAAAGAGCCCCAAGGGCCTCCTGCGCGTGAACGCGACGCTTGGCTTCGGGCGCAGCCACGTGGGGCCGGCCATCTCGCGCTTCGTGGCGAAGCATCCGCAGGTGAGCGTGCAATTGCAGCTTGCGGTGGCGCCGCCGCCGCTCACCGACGACACCTTCGACGTCTGCATCCGCTTTGGCGAGCCGCCCGACACGCGCGTAGTGGCGCGCCGCCTCGCGGCCAACCGGCGTCTGCTGTGCGCGTCGCCCGCGTATCTCGCGCGGCGCGGCGTGCCCGCCACGCCGCAGGAGCTCACGCGCCACAACTGCATCGGCATTCGCCAGGGCGACGAGGCTTACGGCGTCTGGCGTCTCATCGCGGGACGGGGGGCGGCGCACAAGACCGAGGCGGTGCGCATCAACGGCAATCTCACGACCAACGATGGCGAGATCGCCGTGCGCTGGGCGCTGGAGGGGCACGGCATCCTGATGCGCGCCGAATGGGACATCGCCGAGTATCTGGCCGATGGCCGGCTCGTACAGGTACTGCCCGAGTATGACACGCCCAACGCCGACATCTACGCCGTGTATTTGCAGCGGCACCAGATGTCCACGCGCATTCGCGCCTTTGTCGACTTTCTCGCGCAGGAATTCGAGGCGCGGCGGGGCTGAAAGGCCGACCGTTCAGTGTGAATTGCATGCGCTTGTCTCCCCGGAAGTCGCCGCTCGCGGCCGCTTCGAAAGCGGTTGGCGATGCGTGAGATTCTTGGGGCGGACAAAATGCCCGGCAATGGCGCGATGACCCAAAGAAGTTGTCGATCGTCTCTTTCGATTGGCTTGAAATTCAATAGCCGGAAATGGCAGGTGTCTCTCGACGCCCTTTTATATTGGGCTGTTACCCATTTCTATCCATACGAGTCGCCAGCCCGCGGGGTTCAAATGCGAGTTGGCGTTTCATGCATGGAATATTGGCGGGATATTCGGTGACCTTCCGCGCAAGCCCGCTCAGGCCGCGTTTGAGCGCGCGACGATGCCGCGTGGCGGATCACTAGCCACCCAGAAGGCGATCAAGCGCTGATCCGCTGGGAGTGCTCCTCGGCCCAGCGACGCCCCTCTTCCACTTTGATGGCCAAGCGCAACGCCTGCTTGCAGGAACTCACACATCAACCGGGTTTCACGGCCAAGGTCAAAGCGTGCGCACTCAGGAAGCCGACGCCCGGCGCACGAACACGCGCCGCGTGAGATCGAACGCGACGAGATTGCCCGATACCACCAGCAGCAGCCCCAGCACGGTCAGCCATGTCCAGCGGTAGCCTTCGAATACGGTCGATATCGCGAGCGCCACGATCGGGAACAAGACCGTGCAATAGGCGGCCCGCTCGGGGCCAATCCTCCCGACCAGCATGAGATACGCCGTAAAACCCACCACCGAGCCCGCTACCGCGAGCCAGGCGAGCGCTCCGAGGTAACGCGCATCAAACTCGATTGTGAAAGGCAATCCGGCTAGCGCACTGCCCGCCAGCAGCACCGCCGTGCCGATCAGCATGGCCCAGCCATTCGTGACGAGCGGATGCAGCCCCATCGATTGCATGCGGCTCGACAGCAAATTGCCGATCGAAAAGCACTGCGTGCCGAGAAACGCAACCGCGAGCCCGAGCCAGGCGGTGTGATCGCCGATATGGCCGGCCATTTGCTGCACGAACAGGCACACGATCCCAGTCAGGCCCAGCACGGCCCCGCCCACCGCGGTAGGCTGCAACGGCCGGCCCATGAAAAGGCGCCCGTTGATCGAATTGAGCAGCGGCGCCGTCGAGAACACCACGGCCACGAGACCGCTCGGCACGATGTTCTCGGCATAGTAGAAGCACAGGAAATTGAGGCAGAAGAGCGCCAGGCCCTGAGCCGCCAGATAGCGCCACGCGTCGCGCGGTGGCCATACGGGCCTGCGCACGAGACGCAGCAACGCGAACATCAGAAGCGCCGCAATGCCAAAGCGCCACGCAATGGAAACGGGCGCAGGCACGACACCAAGCTGCCACTTGATGGCAATCCAGGTGGTACCCCAGATCAGCACAGTGAGCGCGTAAAGCAGAAAATTCATGGCTGGAAATAACCGGGACTCAATGCTTCAACTATGGCGCGCAGTAGCGGCACGCACTTGTCCAGGATTGCGCATTTCTTGCCGACGACCTTCGCGAGGCGGAGCCGGAGCGTATACTCGAATTCGCTAACCGCTCGCTGTAACCAACCCATAATCGCTTCGATACCACCTAGCCGCCCGCTCGCCGAACCATGGATGCTCCTTCGTCGCCTCCCGTGCTCGATCTCGCCAGCACGCCGTTCGGGCTGCATTCGGTGTGCCGCACCTTGAGCGCCGCCAATGCGACGCTAGAGCGGTTCGCGTGGCTTGGCGATCAACTCGCGGTGGCGGTCTGGACGCGCGAGACGCGCGAAGCCGAGACCATCTACGAACAGCCGGGCCATCACACGCTGTCATGCTATATCGACGGCGGCTACCGCACCGAGCGGCAGAAGCTGCCAGGCGTTTACGGCGCGCCAAGCCGGCTCTGCGCGCTGCCTGGCGATCACGAATCGCGCTGGTGGGTGCGCGGCCACATGCATTTCATGCACCTCTATTTTCTGCCCGGGCATTTCACGCAACGGGCCATTCGTGAACTCGACCGGGAACCGCGCGAACTCACGCTCGCCGACCGCACGTATTTCGAAGACGAGCGCATTGCCGCGCTTTGCCAGACGCTCGCCAATGAGGACTGGGCCAATCCGGAGGGCCTGCTGCGCAGCAATGAAACGGCCCACGAAGTGCTGAGCCTGCTGCTGGCCAGCCAGGGCGTGCGCCGTCCGGGCGCAGCGCTCAAGGGCGGCCTTTCGGTGGCCACACGGCGGCGTCTGCGCGAGTACATCGACGCCCATCTCGACGAACCCTTGACGCTGGGCGCGTTGGCCGAAGTCGCCTGCCTCTCCGAATACCACCTCGCGCGCATGTTCCGCGCCTCGTTCGGACAGCCGCCGCACGCATGGATTGCGGCGCAGCGGCTCGAACGGGCTCGCGCGCTGTTGCGCACTACTGGCCTGCCGCTCGCACAGATTGCAAGCGCATGCGGCTACGCGAATGCAAGCCACTTCAGTCATCGCTTTCGCGATGCATTCGGCGCCGCGCCCAATGTGTATCGGCAAGCGCTTCGCAGCGGCGGGATGGTGGTTCCAGCCTGATCACGGCTGGCGAAAACAGTCCTGTGGTACGCACGCGCCACTAGCGCTCTCGTCCAATGCCTTTCGCGGGAACCCGGCTTTTATCGCCCGGGTTGCCCGCCGCGCAGGGTCTATTTTTTTGCGTAGCTAACTTCCATTCCGGCCCGCACGTCCTGCTGAATCCCGTACTGCGCAAACGGATACCGCAGACCGTTCTTCGCGAGCGCCTCCATGCCCGCAATGGCCTTCGCCAAAGTCTCTGGGGGCAGCGCCATCAGCATTTCGTCGTCGAGCACACCGCCGTATCGGCGCTCGGCAAAGCAGGGAATCGACAGGCTCGGCTCGCCCGTCTTCAACGCCCTGCCCCACGAATCCGCGCAGGACGATTCGCCCACCACGCTCCAGTCGAAGCGCTTGTAGCCCGACCACTGCAAGCCATTGATGAAATACATCATGGCGCCCGGTGTGGCATAGAAGAGCGCGATGGCCGGGTCGATGCGGCCAGCGGCAAGCGGGGACACCACCAGCGCCTCATACTTGCCGTCCGGAACGCAGTCCATTGCTGCTTGATGCTCGCGGGAATCTTCGAGCGTGGCATACCAGACACCGGCCATTTGCTCGCCCGATTTCCATTCGGCATCCTTTGCATTTCCCAAGCCCACGACAGACCGGCATTGCGACCCGACCAGATCTTCAGCCGTTACACCCACCGTAAAACCCAGGCGGGCGGCTTGCCCCACGATCTGGTCGAGAGTATGAATCGCCTTCGGGCGGCGAATCCGATAAATCGCCTCCATCTCCTCGCGCCGCTCGTACAGCGCCATGCCAAACGGCAGACTGCGCAGCTTGAGCAAGCGCTCGAGGTCTGCCGCCAGTTTTCCCAGCTCGTCTTTCATCAAGGTCGTCTCCCAAACAACGACGGCAACACGCTCACACGGCTATCGCGCGCAATCGGCCAGCAGGTTCGCAAGCACCGACGCGCCCTGTGCGAGATGTGCGGGGTCGGCGTCCTCAGCCTCGTTGTGGCTGAGCCCGGCCTTGCACGGCACGAACACCATCGCGGTCGGCGCCACATAGGAGAGATTCACTGCGTCGTGCCCCGCGCCGCTGTGCATCTCCAGATACGGATAGCCCGCTGCAATGGCAGCCTCGCGCACGCGCGCAACGCACTGCGCGTCGAACACGACCGGCTCGTACTCGGCGACCTTCTCCACCCGCACGGTCGTGCCGCGCAGCGCGATGCGTTGCAGACAGATCGCTTCGATATCGGCAACGAGACGTTCCAGCGCAGGCCGCGAAGGATGGCGAACATCTACGCTGAACCCGACCTTGCCGGGTATCGTGCTCGGCGAGTTCGGCTGGCAGGCGACATGGCCAACGGTCACGCGCGCATCGGCATCGAAGGCATGGCCATGCTCGACGATTGCCGCGATCATTGCGGCAGCCACGCCCATCGCGTCCTTGCGCACGCTCATCGGCGTCGTGCCCGCATGCGACTCGAAACCGGTTACCGTGACGTCGAGTTCGTAAATGCCCTGCACGCCGGTCACGACGCCAATCGGAATACCGGCGTTCTCCAGCACCGGGCCTTGCTCGATATGCGCCTCGAAGTAGGCTTTGGGCATCTGCCGCTCGCGCTCGGGACCGGCGAAGCCGGTGCGTTCGAGTTCATCGCCGAGCAGCACGCCCGTCTGCATGCATGGCCTCGCGCGTGCATAGTCGAGATCGAGCGTGCCCGCGTAGACCGCAGAGCCCATCATGCCCGGCGTAAAGCGCGAGCCCTCTTCATTGGTCCATGCCACGACGTCGACCGGATGCCGCGTCGCAATGCCCAGATCGTTGAGCGTGCGAATGGACTCGAGACCCGCGAGCACGCCATAAACACCGTCGAAACGGCCGCCGAGCGGCTGCGTGTCCAGATGGCTGCCGCACATCACGGCTGGCGCATCGGCCTGGGTGCCGGGCCGGCGCGCGAACACGTTGCCGATCGGGTCGATACGGATTTCGCAGCCTGCCTCCTCGCACCAGCGGATGAAAAGACGACGGCCCTGCACGTCTTCGTCGGTCAACGCGAGACGGCAACTGCCGCCGTGCGCGGTAGCCCCTATCGTCGCCATCTCCATCAGCGAATCCCAGAGCCGTTGCTGATTAACGCGGATCATTGTGGTTGCTCCCGAAAAGTATCTGGCCTATACGCCCGCGGCGCGGCCCCTGCAGGAACGAGCCAATGCCGAAGCTTGCCGGCATCCACATTGCGCTATGCTGATACCCCTCGTTCAGAAGGAACACGCATGAAGTTTTCGAAATACCTGTTATTGACGGCATTGACATTGTCCGCGGCAAGTCACGCGCAAACCTCGCAGACCTATCACTTCGGCGAAGGGCAAACCAGTTTGGGCGCAAGCCAAAACACGCCGCAACATGCACGCACCAGTTCGCCGCCGCCGCTTCCCGGCGCCCAACCGACACAACCGCTGCCTCCGGGCGAACCGCACCCGCAAGCGAAGCCGAAAGCCAAATCGAAGCCGAAGCACAGCACGCACCATCGACGCCATACGACGCACCACGCGCCGGTTCAGGATCCGTATTCGCGTCCCTGACACGCCATCGAGTTCAAACCCGCTCGCCAGAACCGGCATGCGCAAGCGACGCTCAAAAGTAAAATCCCTGCCCAGCGTCATTCGCCGGACAGGGATTGTGTGAACGCTACCACACGCGAGCCTGAAGGCTCAACTCATGTGAAGTCCACCGTTAAGCGAGAAGTCGGCGCCGGTTGAAAATCCCGCTTCGGCAGAAGCGAGCCACGCGCATATGGATGCGATTTCATGCGGCTCACCAAGACGCCGCACCGGAATGCTCGCCACGATTTTCTCGAGCACTTCGGGCTTCACCGCACGCACCATGTCGGTCCCGATGTAGCCAGGCGAAACAGTATTGACCGTTACGCCTTTGGTGGCGACCTCCTGGGCCAACGCCATCGTAAAGCCGTGAATCCCCGCCTTGGCCGTCGAATAGTTCGTCTGACCAAACTGCCCTTTCTGGCCGTTGACCGACGAAATATTGATGATGCGCCCCCACCCGCGATTGACCATGCCGTCAATCACCTGCTTGGTCACGTTGAAGAGGCTGGTGAGATTGGTATCGATCACGGCGTCCCACTCTTCGCGCGTCATCTTGCGAAATACGACGTCCCGGGTAATTCCGGCGTTGTTGACGAGCACATCGACTTCACCGACTTCCGACTTTACTTTTTCGAAAGCCTTCACCGTCGATTCCCAATCGGCGACATTACCCTCTGATGCAACAAAATTGAAACCCAACGCCTTTTGATCCTCGATCCATCGTGCGCGGCGTGGTGAATTCGGACCGCACCCAGCGATGACAGTAAAACCATCGCTGTGCAGCCGCTGGCAGATTGCGGTTCCAATGCCACCCATTCCGCCAGTTACGTAGGCAATGCGCTGTGCCATAAGTCCTCCAAACATTTCTCGGTTGTATAAGGAACGGCTTCAACAGGAGGATAAAAGGCAGTGTGCATCAGCATATGATGCGGGGGCGATGGGCACTATCCCTTATGGAAATATCGGGCTGCACAACGGCATAAATAGCGCTTTATCTTTTACCGCTACGAGTCAAGCGACTATTGCCGCGTTTTGTCGCCTTACTATGATCTCCGGCAATTATCATGTTTGTAAATAAACATGTTGCATCGTTTCAAACGCTCACGCACTCGCCAAATCATCTGATCAATAGCACTGCTGTATAAAATTCCGAATCTATCAATAGTCGGTCATTTATGCACCGCCCGTCATGTTGTATAGACATTTTAGCGCAACTTCCTTAGTGGATATCCACCTGCGCGGCCCGATGGCAGCAGCCAGGGCAAATCCCTATCCTCTCGTCCGCTCACGCGTTTCGCCCCACAATTTCTCGTAAAACAGGCGATTTATCGCCGAACCGTCGATTTCCCCCAATTTATGACCGTACCGCCGCGCTGCCGGCAGGAGTCGGCGCGGGGTCTTCGCTTGCGCACGCCAATTTACGTGGTCTAGACTGCTAAACAGTTTCATCGGTGGCTCGAACCCGCTCGCAGTGCAAGTACACCCATTGCTGTAGTTCATTCAACCAGCCGCGCGGTCCTTGTCCGTCGCGCGCCCCATTCAGGGAACAAGTCATGAACCGGATCGTCAAGTTTCTCGCCGCCTCGCTTGCCACAATGCCGCTCGTTTCGTTTGCCCAGGACACCACGACGATTCGTTGGGGCATCGACCCCACCTATCCGCCGTTTGAAGCAAAGCAGCCGGACGGCTCGCTCGCCGGCTTCGACATCGATTTGCGCAACGCGATTTGCGCGCAACTCCATGCGAAATGCATATGGGTCGAACAAGGTTTCGACGGCATGATTCCCGCGCTTCAAGCGAAGAAGTTCGACGTGATCATGTCGGCAATGACCGCTACCGACGACCGCCTCAAGCAGATCGACTTCTCGGACAAGCTTTATTCGTCGCCGGGTGCGCTCGTCGCGCCGCGCGGCTCCAGGCTGCAACCGACTGTGGCGTCGCTCGTCGGCAAGCGTATCGGCATCGATCAGGGCACGACGCAGGAGGTGTATGCAAAGGCAGAGTGGGCGCCCAAGGGCGTCACGATCGTGACGTACCAGAACCAGGATCAGGTTTACGACGACCTCGTCAATGGCCGCCTCGACGCCACCTTCCAGGACAAAACGCAGGCCGGCTACGCATTCCTCAATACGCCGCGCGGCAAGGCCTTCTCGTTCGCCGGCGGCGACGTGACCGATGCTCGCATCATCGGTCATGGCGTCGCCATGGGGCTGCGCAAAGGCGACGCCGATATGAAGAAGCGCCTCGACGGCGCAATCGCCGCCATTCGCGCGGACGGCACCTATCAGAAGATTGCCGCCAAATATTTCGACTTCGATATTTACGGCGCCAAGCAATAAATTCAATTACCGCGAGGGCAATCATGGCCATCAATATTCGTGACCGCGTAGCGCAGGCTGTCACGCCCGAACTCATCGAAGCGTTCCGCACGGACGGCGCCGTGTGCATCAAGGGCATTTTTTCGCCGGACGAAATCGAAGCGCTGAAGGCCGGCATCGAGACCAATCTGGCTCACCCGAGCACGCGCTCGAAAGTGGCGAGCCGGCCCGAGGATCCGGGCTGGTTCTTCGAAGACTTCTGCAACTGGGAGCACAACGCCGCGTATCGCGAGTTCATCGCGCGCTCGCCCGCGCCAACGGTGGCGGCAGCGCTGATGGGCGTCGATACGGTCCGGCTCCATCACGACCATCTGCTCGTGAAAGAACCGGGCACGCAGCAGCGCACGCCGTGGCATCAGGACCAGCCCTATTACAACATCGAAGGCGACGACAACGTCAGCATGTGGATTCCCGTCGATCCGGTCCCGCTGGAATCCACGCTGGAATTCGTCGCGGGCTCGCACCGCGGTCCCTGGCTCATGCCGCGCACGTTCATGGACAAGGAAGCGAAGTGGTTTCCCGAAGGCAGTCTCGCCGATCTTCCGGACATCGAAGCAAATCGCGATGCATTCCCGATCCGGCGCTGGGCGCTCGAACCCGGCGACATGGTCTGCTTCAGGATGCTGACGCTGCACGCGTCGGGTGGCACGCGCAACAGAAGGCGCGCGTTTTCGATCCGCTTTGTCGGCGATGACGTTCGCCACGCGCCACGCCGATGGAAAACCTCGCCGGACTTCCCCGGACTCGCCGAAGCACTGCCGGACGGCTCGCCGCTCGTGCATCCGCTGTTTCCGGTCCTGTGGTCGAAAAGCGATGGTCAGGTGAGCACGCTCTAAAATCGCGATGCACAACATAGGGCGGCGAGCCGGGATGCACCGCCGCTTTTTTGTGCGCGTTACTCCCTCAGCGCGAAGCTTGCGCGAATCAAACCTGATGACGCGTGGCGCCCGGCTTGAAACGCGAGCCGAGCCGGTAACGGTTGCCCGGATGCACGAAGCGCGCGAACGTCACCGGCAGCCCGTTCGTCCAAGTACGGCGCGTAAGCGTCAGGCACGGCTCGTTGGCACGCATGTCGAGCAAGCGCGCCTCGTCTTCAGTGGGCATGGCCGCATCGACGATATGCTCGATCTCGAGTTCGTAATGCGACACGTTGTTGTACAGATACTCGGATGGCGGTTCCACCTGGAAGTCCTGATCGATGAAACCGGGCGCCGCGACCGGGTTCACATACCGTTCCTCCAGTTGGATCGGCCGGCCGTTCTCCTCGTGCACGCAAATCACATGAAATACGGGAGCATCGACCGGCAAGCCGAACGCCGCCGCGATTTCGGGCGTCGCGTGCCCGCGCGTCTGGCTGATGACGTGACAGCGATATTGATGCCCGCGCGCGTGAATCTCGTCACGCACGTGCGCAATCATCAACAGATTCGATTGCGGCTTTTCCTCGGCTACGAATGTCCCCACGCCCAGGATGCGCTGCAATGTCCCTTCGTCGGTCAATTCGCGCAGCGCCCGGTTCACGGTCATTCGCGCGACGCCGAGTTCCGCGGCGAGATCGAGTTCGGAGGGGATCCGCTCCCCGATCTTCCAGTCGCCGGCATGAATACGCTTGCGAACGAGTGCCTTGATCTGCTGGAAAGGCGCGTCGACCTTTTTGATCATCGAGGGTCCTGATAGGCGGGCGGCGAAACTGCAGATTTTATAACGGCCAGGCGACGCTTTGGGGTAGGTAACGGTTTCTCGGCGAGTGAGGAATACCCCGCCCCTTCAAAACGGCATCGGCACACTAACCCGGGGCCGCGAACCCATCGAGCAAGGACTGCAGCCGACGCTCCTGAGCATGCATGATCCCCGGCGTGCAACGGAGTTCGAGCACGCGTCCTTGCCAATAGTCCGAACCGAAAATCGCCATCGATTTGTCCGCGTTTATCGCGATTTCGAGGTGAGCGATGGCGCTATCCAGATTGTGGACTGTGTAGGGGCTGAGGGGTCGCCGCCCAATCTCTTCTGGTGTTTCGGTTTCTGTTTCTGCTTCTATTTCTGTTGCTGCCCCGTTCCTTGTTTTTGCCCTCGCCCGGTTGGTCCCCTCGTGCTCTGCCTGCTTGCCCCCGGCCAGGCTCGCCCGAATGGTCTCCTCGTGTGTTGCTCGCTGGCCCGCCGCCAGATTCGGCTGGATGGTCTCCTCACGCTCTGCCCGCTTTTGCCCCGCCAGGCTTGCGTGCTTGCTGCATTCAGATTCGGGGATCGAGCTCATGGCGCAAGGCGATCGAAAGATGGGACGTGCGCATGGTGGTGATCCCCCTCGTCTGATTTGCAACGACTCCATCGTGCGCTTCCCGGGGCTCGCACAATACCGGGCATGCGGAGGGAAAAGCGCCTCCGGAAGGCGGCCCCATAAGAGTCCCCCGCTTTGGGGGGATAGCACCCCTTGCGATTGCGGGTACTATGGTTAAGGGCCTGTTCACATCAATAACGGGCTTGTGCTGGAGAGGCGCCGATGGACAACCTGTATTTCCGTCACGTACTGCTCGTCGAAGACGAAGGCCTGACGCGCATCGCGATGAAGAGTCTGATCCTCACGTCGGAGCCCACGCTCGACATCGACGAGGCCGGCTCGTACGCCGCCGCCGTCGAGCGGCTGCAAAACAAGGCATACGACCTCGTTTTTCTCGACTATCAAATCGGGGGCAATCACACCGGACTGGACCTGCTGCACTGGCTGCAGGAAAACGAGTGTGCGGCGCACGTGGTGATGCTGTCCGCGCAGGACGACCGCGAGACGGTGCTGGACTGCATCAAGAATGGCGCCGGCGGCTTCATTTCGAAGGCCAGCGAAGAAGGGGGCGCGGTGTTCCGCGAAGCGCTTCAAACGATCCTGAACGGGCGCGTCTACCTGCCCAACAGCGTGCTGGGCAAGGGCGGCCACACCCCGCAGCCGCCGGGCCCGAACAAGGGCATTCCAATCGATTCGCTAAACCTGCCGCCGCGCCTTGCGCAAACCTTGAGTTTTCTTTTGCAGGGCATGTCGAACAAGGCCATCGCGCGAAAAATGAATATCACGGAGAACACCGCGAAGGAGTACATCAGCGATCTGCTGAGCCGCTTCAACGTTTCGCGGCGCACTTTCCTGATTGTCGAAATGGCGCGCCGGGGCATCGAGATCCCTACCGTTGCGCGCGCTTCCACGTCCTGAACTACGTCTGAGCACTACGCCCTAAACGCGGGCCGACGCCTCGGTCAATTCGAGCATGCGCGCAATCAGCACGTCCGTGGAGAGCGGCTTGCTGAGCACGCAGCGCTCCGGCAACACGCCCTGCGTGCTGGCTCCGGCTTCCCCCGTCACCACGAGGCACGGCACAGGCCGCGAAAAGTGCTCGCCGAGCAGACGGATCACATCGTGCGCGGAGGACATCTCCGGCAACCGATAGTCGCTGATGACGAGGTCCGGCACGCGCTCGATCTCCTGCAAGAGTGCTTCGAACTCGGCCACCGAGCGGGCCGAATCGAACAGCACGCCCCATAGCGCAAACAGCGCCTCCATCGACGCACGCACGAGGCTGTCGTCCTCGACCAGCAACACATAGAGCCCCCGTAGCGACGACGGAGAAGGCGCCGGCGACAATGCCGGATCTGCGGGCGATATCTCCACATCATGGAGCGCAAAGGGTTCGGCTACCGGCATGCGGACCGAGAAGCGCGAGCCTAGCCCTTCGATCGATTTCAGTTCGAGACGGTGGCCTTCGAGCAACGACACCACCGCATTCACAATCGACAAACCGAGGCCAAGCCCTTTCTCGCGGTCGCGCTCCGGATTGCCGATCTGCACGAACGGCTGGAAGATCGAATCCCAATGCTCGGGTGCAATGCCTATGCCGTTGTCGATCACGTCGACCCGAACATAATTCGGCATGCGAACCAAACCGACGATCACCGCTGCGCCGCCAACCTTCGAAGGATCCGCATATTTGATTCCGTTCGCGATGAGGTTGCTCAGCACGCGCGGCATCCAGTCGGCGTCGGTGCGTACCCATGCGGGTTTTTGCTGCGTATTCGGCGTATTCGGCGTATTCCGCGTTTTCCCGTACCGCAGCGCAACGCCGCGACTCTGCGCGAAAGCCGCGAGTTGCTCGATGGTCTCTTCGATCACGCGGTTCAGGTCGACACTCGTATAAGTCGGGTCGACGTGCCCCGATTCGAGCTTCGACAGATCGAGCACCGCATTGAAGAGCCGCGCCGTTAGCACCGATGCCTTGCGCGCCTCGCCAATCAGTTTGCCGGACGCTTCGACATCGCGCGCTTCCAGCGCTTCGTCGGCCGCCGCCAGAAAGAGGTTCAATGCGTGCATGGGCTGCCGCAGATCATGCGCTGCCGCCGCCAGAAAGCGCGATTTCGCGCGGCTCGCCTGCTCGGCGGCTTCGCGCTGCTGCTCGCGCAAGGCAATCAGCGCTGCCGATTTGGTTTCCTGATCGCGCCGTGCGCGCTCGAGGTCGCGATGCTTTTGTGCGAGTTCCGCGTTGGCGCGTTGCAATGCTTCGTTGCCCTGGGCCAGCGCCTGGACGGCCACGTACCGGTCGCGCACATGCCGCTCGGCATTCACGTTGACGCTATGGCCCAGGACCGCGACGTTCAGCAAATAGAACATGCCCGCCGCGAAGTTGTCCGATTCGATTGCGTGCGTAAGCAATTGCGCCATCACAATCACGGCGATCACGCACACGGTCAGCATCAGCGTCGCCTTTGCCCGCAGGCGAAGAAAACCAAACTGGTAAAAAAGAATTAAATAAAAGCCGACAAAAAAATGCGTGAAATTGAACGGGCGCGGCGCGAGAAGCGTTTGAACCAACAGGCATAGACACATGCCCGCCAGGCCGCCCAGCAAGATCCAGTGCGCGAGCGTGTCCCGCTGAAAGTCGAGCCGGAAGGCCAGCACGATGCCGATGCCTGCAACCAGTGCACCGGCGCAGCGGAACGTGAAGATCTCCGAAAAGTACGGCTGAAACACGGGACTGGTCCGCGCCAGACTGATTTCCCAATAGCCGAAACATACCCAGATCAAGGTGCCGAGCACCAGCGCCGCGCGACGGAAATCGGCGAAACGCCGGCCATAGTCCTCCGTGAACTCCTGTTCGACCCGCGGGTCGTCGAACCGGGCTGGCCAGCACAGCATGTCGACCAGCCATGCACGAATCGCGCCTGGCGCCGACGAGCGTTTAAGGAAATTCGACTCCGCCGACGCCTGAAACCTGAATATGTTCATCGCATCTCGCCGGTATGCTCGATGGTCTCGCGAAGCAAGACAGGATAAGTCTATTTTATGAAAAATCGATGCGCTTCGGCACAGGATTGGCATTTGCGATACTTTCTGCCTAAGCTATTTTGACCGATGGCCACGAGCGTCGAGTCCCCAGGGAGACCTCCATTGCCAGCCAATGCCCTGCATCGTTCGCTAATCTCGCTACTCCACGTCGAGCGACGATTCGATCCGTTTTTTCGGCCATTTCTCGACGCATTGGCCCAGGAGCCCATTGCCGGCCTGGTGCAGGCTGCAATCAATGCGCAAAGACCCAACGACAATCTCGCGCTGGCGCAGGAACTCGCGCTGCCGGACGAGAATGCGATCGTCCAGCAGATCATCGAACGCATGAGCGCGTATATGCGCGAGCAATACCAGCCCGGAACGTTCCAGCGAGCGGGCAACACGAAAACACACGGCGTGCTGCGCGCCGAATTCCAGGTGCATGGCGATATTCCGCCCAACCTGCGTCATGGCATTTTCAGCGCGCCGCGCAGTTATCCGGCCTGGGTCCGGCTAGCCGGGCCGGGCCCCGACAGCCCACCCGATATCGAGGACGTGGGTGTCCTGAGCATCGGCATCAAGGTGATGCAGGTTCCCGGCCCGAAGCTCCTTGACGACGAGCGCTTCACTCAGGATTTCACCGGCATCAGCACCCCCACGTTCACCACGCCAAACATCATCGAGAATGCCAAGCTTCAGGCGGCCGTCCTGCGCCGCACGCCGCTCTTTTACTTCATCAACCCGTTCGATTCCCACCTGCTGGACGGCATCATGCAGGGCCTGTGGGCGCGCACGCAATCGAGTCCGCTACAAACCGGCTATTGGAGTTGCGTGCCGTACCTGCTGGGCGAAGGCCAGGCAGTTCAATACGCGTTCAAACCCAGGTCCCGGGAAATCAGCGCCATTCCAGGCCTACCGGGGCGCCCCAACGATAACTATCTCCGTGAGGCGATGATCCAGACGCTCGCCGAGCGCGCCGTCGATTTCGACGTCTTCGTGCAGGTGCAAACCGATCCCCACCGCATGCCGATTGAAAACGCGTCGGTGCGCTGGCCCGAGCACCTTTCAACGCCCATACGCATCGCGACAGTGCATTTTCCGGCGCAGCAGTTTGCATCGCCAGCCCAACTCGCGTTCGCCGGCCAGTTGTCCATCAACCCGTGGCATAGCCTTGCCGAACATCGGCCACTAGGCAATCAGAATCGCGCGCGCCTTGCGATATACAAAACACTCTCGGCTTTGCGTCAATCGATGAACGGCACGCCTCACGTCGAACCGACCGGCGACGAAGTGTTCGAGTGATCCAGCGTCGCGAGAAAGCGCAACGCGCGAAGGCTCGGCATGAAGAAATACGCACCGCCCACGACCGAAACGAATTGTGGCAATCCCGCGATCTGGCACGCCGCGCCCTCGGCTTGGGGGAGGCTGAACCGATCCGTTTCGCTACCGTCACTGAGCGGCTGCCGATCGCCAACCAGCGGATCGCGCTCTGCCGCGAGACCATTGAATTTAGCGCCAGTAATCCATGCGCCTTGAATAAATTCGAACTGACGCGAGATATTGGCGCCAAGACAAATAAAGTGAAGTCCGGTTTCGACTGTTTCGCCTTTATCGGCAATCGCCGCTTCGGGTAGCAGGCTCTGACCATATTCTCGACCGCGCCGCAGCATGCGATGAAAGCGGCTCGATGCAACCAGATCGCCGCGCAATGCGGCCGCGTCGAAGCCCAGCGTGGTCAGGAGGCGTGAAAGCAGGCCGACTTTGCCACCGTTGCCGCTGGTGTCCGGTAAATCGCCGTTGCGAGGATTGGCGCGCCGCACGTGAGCGCCGAATGGGCACCGCATCCCCTCTGGGTCCCCCGCATAGGTGAACGCATTGAGTTGCTCGCGGCCCGCCTTTGTGCCGGGATCGGGCGACGGCGTTGGTGCGCCTTCGACGAGCGATACGCCCGCCATCGTCCGACCGACCATCGCTTCGGCCATCGCCTTGCGGGCGGCTGGATCTCCGTTCGCGCGGGTGTCGTGAAATCGCCAAAACCCCTGCACATCCTGGCGCAGTTGCCGCAACACCAGGTACGATCCATTGCGCCCCAGGTCCCGTTTGCCCGGCGCATCCTCAGCCGGTGCGAGCTGGTCGTGAGGATCATCGGCGGGATCAAGCAAAGGACGCTCGGTGAAACGCCCATATTCGTTTGTGTACCCGAGCAGGAATTCGCCCAGTTCGATGAGATTCGAGTATTCGGGCTGGGTGTGATCGTGCGAGGGCAACGTCAGTTGCCAATCGAGTTCCGGCTGGCTGATGCCATCGGCAAAACCGAACGGCTCGAGGCCTTTCATGTCCGTCGTCGGTAAAACGGCTTCCACTGAGAACGCGGTGGTCCATTCCGGCCCGGTCACCGTCTGCGTCCACTCGGTCAGCCGTCCTGGCGCCGCGTACAGCAGCACCACCATATGCGGTGCCGTCGACCCGCCCCACTTCCAGTTCTCAGGCGCATTCGGACCTACGTCGCCGAGCCTTCTGGAGCGGTTCGCATCCGCACTCATGCCGCCGATGAATTCGGAAGAGAACTCTTCGATCAACGACTGCGGAACACCAAGCGCGCGCAGACCGTCGCTTGTCAGCGCGACTTGCAGAACCTCGCGAACCGACTTCGCGGCAAGCGCCGCACTCGTCACCGGCGCGCTCGACAGCCAGCGTCTGGCGGCCTGTGCATCTGCGATGCGCAGCACGTAAAAGCAGGCTTCGGTCAGGCGCGCATAGGCATGCCGCACGAGGCCTTGAATATCGTCCAGTTCGACTGCCACGGCACGTCTCCCTTATCGACTTTCAGGACTTTCAGAGTAGCTTCAGCCATTCCCGCACCTGCTCATCCGTAGCGCTTGACGCTTCAAGGCCCTCGCGGATGCGCGTGTTGGTGGCGAGATCGAACGCAGTCAGCCCCGGATAGGCCTTGTACCAGACTTCCGTAGGCAATTCGTGCCGCCGCAGATAGTTCTTGAAATGCTGCTCGTTGCGCGCGCCCTCGACGACGAGCCAACTCGTGCGCGGATAGCCCACCCCATTGCTGAATACCAGATTCAAGCCCCACGCCACCTTGTTGATGAAATCGTCCATGTAGCTGTCGAGGCTTCCGTCGTAGTTGCTCGCGAACATCAACCGCTGCTTGTCGTCGAGCAACACCCAGCGCGCGAAATGTATGGTCTGCACACGGGTTAAATGGCCGCGGTTGTAGATATGGCGGCACGAGTAATCGAGAAGCAACAGCAGGACGATCACCGCATAGCGCCTGAAACGCCCCGGCTTCACGCTGCCGAGCGCCGTGAATTGATTGGTGACGTCATAGTCTTCCAGCACTCTCAGTTTCGCGAGTTGCGCCTCCGGGGGCCGGTAAACGACCTCCGGGTCGGTTGTTTCGAGGCGGCGCAGTTTCCACGCGAGAAATGGCAACGCTACGATCATCAGCGGCAGCGCGGCGAGCAGCACCAACGGCACCCACACGGCGTGAAGCCATTCGCGAACCTGCCAACCCAGCGGTGTCGGTTCGGGGTCAGTCAGGCTGAGGCGCCCGGCGCTTCGTTCCGCTTCGACCAGGTCGCGCAGATGCTTGCGGATGGACTGCGGATCACCGTTCGCACGTCCGCCGGCACCGCGCGGAACGTTCGCGGACAAAAAATGCCGCAACGCGCGCTCCTCCACGATCTGCCGGACCGGACGGCCGATCCAGTTGACGTAGGCCGCTGCAGCCGGCTTATCGTGTTCGAGCATCCACGCGGCAAGTTTGCTGCCGGAATCAAACCCTTCGCAATGCGAAAAGATCGAGCGCAGCCCCTCGCCGGCCCGGCGCACCAGATCGTCGATGAAAGCCTGCTTCGAACCATCGCAATCCCCAAGGAACGCCAGATACACTGGAAAATCTGCAGGCTTGACACCGTACAGCGCAATATCGCCGGCCGTCACGTCTTCCAGAATCACGAAGCGCGCGAAATGCAGACGATCGAATCTCCCGAATGGAACCAGCGCGTTGTCCGGATTGACACTGCCTGGGCAGTGGTTCATTGTCGCGAGAAGCGTTCTCAACGCCGCCACCTTGCCAGGCAGCAAAGGTGCGACCACCATAAAGCTCGATTGCGGGGTCACGGCGAACCGTCCTTTAAAACTCGAGACTAAAGCAGATCAAGCGGCTTTTGTCCCAGTACACCAACCCAAGGTACACGTTCGGCGCAATCAGGCGAATTTCGTCGCGTATCCAGTGAGCGACGATCGATGTCTTGCTATAGTCCAAAACGATGCATTCGTTGCCGTCGAACCAGCTTTCGCCCTTATAAACAGTGGCCTGGATGGCATCGATCCCGAATGGGGAGATTTTGTTTTTCAGGACCCCATTCTGCGAATCAAACACCTTTCCTTGCCACGCGAAAACCTTCACCAGGTTGGCCGCCGCGTCGCTGATCATGGTTCCTGGAGCAACAATCGCCGTTCCTCTGGCTTCTCCATTGGGAATATCGCCAGCCGGGCTGTTGCGGAACAAATCATCCAGTTCGGCCTGGCTCATGGACAGTAGCTTGCTGGTGTCGTACGCCATCTTCCACCTCCGGTAAGTTACGTCTGGCTCGTTGCGTTTTTCAGGATCATGTCCGCCGCTTTTTCTGCAACCATGTAGATCGCGCTGGCCGGAAAGAAGCCCGGAATCTTCGGAAACACCGACGCGTCCACCACACGCAAGCGACGTACGCCGTGAACGGAAAGCGTGCTGTCGAGCACGCCTCCAGCCGATGGATCACCGATCGCGCAGGTGCACGACGCATGATGGCCCCATGCGTTGTCGCGCACGTAACCGGCAATCGCCGCTTCGTCCTGCACACCAGGACCTGGCAACTCCTCTTGTGCGATCAAGCCGCGCTCTGCAAGCGGCGCTGCCAATCCGCGCACGAATTTGACGGCCTCGACGACCGAACGCATATCGTCCCCGGAAGCATCGCTGCCTTCTTCGAAATAGTGAAAATCGACAAGTGGCATATCGAGCGGATTCGCGGAGCGCAGCCGCACCGTTCCCGCATTGTTGCGGGTGTGCGCCTTGAGGATGGTCCACGACAGGAAATCGTTGTGCTGCGCAAACCCCGATGAAAATCCCGGGTAATAGCCGATGAAACGCTCGACCAGCGCCATGCAGAAAATGTCCGGGGGCAACGAACGCGCCTTTGCGGAGCGCGCAATGGCAACCGCCGCGCCGTTGGTGATGTAAACGCCCTCACGCAGATCGGACCACGCGCGATAGGCCGGGTCGTTGGTCGTGAACTCCGCGCCCTTGAGCACTTCCCATGGTTGCGCCATGCGGCTGATCACCGCAATTTCATAGCGGTCCTGAAGATTGCTTCCCACCCCTTCGAGATCGACCCGAACGGGAATGCCATGCGCCTTAAGATGCTCCGCTGGACCGATGCCCGACAGCATCAATAGCTGCGGCGTATTGAATGCGCCGCCCGCCAGAATCACCTCGCGACGCGCACGCACTTCGCAGCGCGCACCCGGCGCGGCACTACATTCAGGATGCGCTTTATACAGACGTGCGCCCTTCAGATACTCCACGCCAACCGCAGCGCCGTTCTCGTCGAACAACACCCGCGTGGCGAGCGAATCGAGCGAGATTTTCAGGCGGGACGGAAATCGCTCCGCCACGTCCAGCACGCGCTCGCGCACGCCATGCCGTGCATGGTCGCGCGTGCTGAGCGGCGTATAGCACACACCCCGAAAACAGCGTCTGCCCCACAGTCGCGAATTCGGATCGCCCTGCCAGCGAACCAGGCCGAGCAGCGCATGCAAACGCCTTGGGATACTGCGCGCGGTGAGTTCCATCGCGCCGAAAACGACTCGCATCAGGTGGTCGTCGGCCAGCGCCTTCTTTGGCGTTGCATGCTCGGTGGTCAGCCAGCCGTCAAAACCATGCGCGGTCGGGTTGATGCCGAACCGGCGCGCGAGCGCCCAAAGTGGACGGTGGCGGCATTGCTCGAGCTTCTTGCCATACCGGCGCATGGCCGAGGCTCGCCAGGACCGGTCGCCGGTCAATTGCGCTATGCCGTCCCAGTCCGAGTCATGCGGATACACGAAAATCATCGCGTTGTGCGCAGTGCACCCGCCCACCGTTGCGGCACGCGGGTACAGCACGCCTTCGGGTGTACATTTCGGATCGCGCTGCTGCTGAGCGTCGGACGCATAGTGGCGCACGAAGAAGTTCCAGCTCATCGCCGGATTCTCCGAAGCGCACGCATGGAATGCCGGCACGTGATAATCCGCGGGCATCCGATCCGCCCCGCTCGCTGGCGCATCGCCTCCGGCCTCGATCAGCAACACCCGCATGCCCGCCTCCGCAAGCCGCGCGGCGAGCGTGCCGCCCCCCGCGCCGGAACCCACAATCACGTAATCCCATACCTCATCGTCTGGAGTGGACATAGCCTGTGGACCGTCGAGGTCTCTTGCTCAAAACGTTTTCAGGAATGCGATCAATGCTCGCTTGTCGTCATCGCTCAGGACCGGCTCTTTGCCGAAAGAGCGCTCGTCGACAGTCAGCCCGTTCTGGTCGTTGAACTCTGCAGTGCCGAAGTAGTGACCGCGATTCACGATGAAATCAGGACACTTGCTGAGCGCAAGCATCGGCTTCTCAAGGCCCGCGTACTTCTTGAGCAATTCCTCGTCGGTCGCGTTGTCCGGCATCGTCAGCAAACTCTTGCCGAGCTTGAATGCCATGTTCGTCAGTTGTCCGATATGCTGACCTACGACCAACGGATCGCTGCTTTCAGGCAACGGCCGGATGTTGGCCAGCAAATTGATCGGAACTTGTGCCGGAACCGGCCCAAGCGCGAGATCGCCAGTCTTCTGATCGAACAGTTTCGGGTCGATCCTTTGCAATGTGGACTGCAGCGACGCTGGCAGATAGCCCTTCGGTATCGTGATCTGGCTGCGCACCGTCGTCCGGTCGATGAGGCCCGGCACTTGGTCGCCCAGCACCGCATCGTGCTGCCGCTTTTCGGGCCACAGCATTTGTTCGATCGATGCGTTGAACACCTTCATGCGGCTCGCAACCGACGGATCGCTATCGAACTTCTCCAGCCCGACCGAGTTGTTGAGCAGGAACGGCGCGGTCGACCAGATGCTGATCAGCGAGGGAACCCGCGTATAGCCCCGGCCTCCGGCAGGCATGTGGTATTGCCACGGATTGCCGGAGAATGGATCGTTGAGCGTGACCGACCCGACCGAAGGCAGCGTCTTGTACGACTCCGATGAGAAGTTGTCCCAGATATTTCCACGAATTGCGTTGGTCGCAAGCGGACTGCAGATGTTGGTCCGCAATAACGTCACCGGAATTCGGGCGTCGCTCGACAGATAGTTTCCGTCGAGGAAGTCCGGCGCATTGACGACCTTGCGCATTTGCGTCTTGTATTCGTCCGTTTGCGTCCATTTCCAATAGCGTTTGAAGCACGCCATATAGGTTGGCCCGTTACAGTCGTGCAAATTGAGGCTGGCCGGCACCGGCGGCCCCTTGCTCGAATGGCAGCGCGCGCAGGTATCCGCGAACACGTTCTTGCCGCGCTGGAGCAGCGCCGCCCCATCGGTGGCGGATGCATCCGTGAGGTATTGCTTTCCTCCCGGCGCATCGGTCAAATGGTCGGGCTGCGACGCCGCAATCAGATACAGCGCCATATTGACCGTGCCCGCTTCCGTCACTTGCCAGTAGGTCGAATTCTTTCGCGCCACGGCAATCTGAATGGGCGAGATTGGCTTACCGCCAAAAACCGGGTTGAAATGCAGCAGCCATTCTTCGCTGAACAAGCCGATGTTCAGATACACGCGATTGAGCGCGCCCAGCACGCCTACCGAATCCGCGCCATCCTTGAGAACGCGCGGAGTCCACACGGTGTTGGGCGCATTAAAGAATTTTGTAAGCGGTCCGTCCGAAACAAAATCATTGAGTTGTTTGTTATCGAGTTCCCCGCCCGCGAGTTTTTCCTTCCCGATCTTTAGCGCCATTCCCAAGCGGGCATGAAGATCGTAAAGCGCATTCATCGTCCGGGGGTTGTTGATGTTGTCCGTCGACACGAGCGACGTATCCATCGTTCCGGGCCGCCACGTGTGTGTGAGCTGATACATGAAGTTCTGCTGCCCTTCAGGTTTTGCGGCGTTATGGATGAATAGCCGGTCCACCCACATGTACTGCGCCCCGACCGTGCCGCTCAGATCGGCCCATTGCGGATGCTCGGGATCGGCGCTCGGATGAATCGGGCTCGGGCCAATATGGCAAAACGCGCAAGTCATCCCCACACGGTAAGGACGAACGAGATTGGGATTGTTGTAATACGAGGGATCCTCATAGTAGCGGCGCGCGTCCCACGCCTTTTCGGCCTTCTCGTCGAAATCCGGGTTGGGAAACAGACGCAGGCCGACAATTCCCGTTGCATATCCATAGAAGGAGCCAACCGGCAGTGTTTTGCCGTCGCTAAACGTCGTGCCCCGCGCACCGGTCTTCACGCCCGGATATTTATCTTCATTCTCGAACGGGTCCTTCGGACACTTGTCGCCAACGGTACGTTGATCGAGCCATAAGCCAAAGCGCTGCGGATCGGGGGCCGTCGCCTTTTCGAAGCAAGGCTCGTTGATTACCCCCAGATAGCGCCAGCGGTCGTCCCGCGAATGCCCCTGGCCCGGCCAGGAACTGATCGACTTGATGATGTCGAACGCGCCGAATGTGTCTTTCGTCATTCTGTCCCAGAACCGGTCGTTACCCCCGCTCCAGACGAGCCACATATTGCGCCCTCTGACTTCTTCCGGACTCAGGGCGATACCCCGGTCCATCTCCTTGAAGTAGTCCTCGTCCGCTTGAGGAAACGACGCCGCATTGCGGCCCGCCTGTCTGGCTTCGTCCTGCACTTGACCGGATTGGGGCGCCGCACTCGCGCCCATGCTGAGTATCCCGAGGAGGACAAGTATCCATACATGTAATTGTCTTTGCCGATTCACGGTCGCCTCCTGTTTTGATGTTCTCGCCGGAATACACATTCGTGCGCCATCGCAAGCCGCCATTACGCGCCATAACGGCATGTATAGGAACCCTAGGAATCACCTTGGCCGAAGTCAAGCACCCTCTCCAGTTCGTCCGCCAACTTTTCCCACGCCTCCAGATCGACAAAATGTCCGACGCCTTCGAGCGGCCTCCAATCACCGTTGCATCCTGCATCACCGAAGCTCTTGCGCGCGACCAGCGCAGGCAAGGCGCCGTCCTTCATGCCCCAGATCACGGTAACGGGCACGCTGATCGGCGTGGCATACAGCCCATACAGTTTTCTGTGCCGCTCCGGCAAAAGGATGGTCAACACGATCTGCCGATAGTATTCGATCGGCCCATGCATATCGGCTGTGTTTGCAAAACGCGCGACGAGTTCATCAACGAGCTCAACGTCCATCGTCCCGGGCTGGCCCTGTCTGATCAGGAAAGTCCATTTCAAAATCTTTCTGCCAATCGCGGTGGTCATGAACCACTCGGGAAACCATGGAATCTGAAAGAACGGCACCCACGGAATACGAAACGGTTGCCAGTCATCGCATGTAACCACCGCACGCACGAGCGTTCGAGGGTGCGTGCAGTTGACTACAACCAACTTGCTTATCAAGCTCGAATAGCGATGTGCGAATATCCACCCCAACGCACCGCCCCAGTCATGCGAGACAAGCACACATTGGCGAATGCCCAAGACTTCTATCAACGCCTTGATGTCATCAGTAAGCGTAAAAACGTCGTAGCCGCTTTTCGGATAACTCGAACCCGGATACCCACGAAGATCGGGCGCATAGATTCGCGACCGTGGCAATAGATGCATGAGGTGACGCCAACTCATCCATCCTTCCGGGAATCCGTGAATGCACAGAACCGGCGCGGCGTTTTCCGGACCCGATACGGCCACATGAAACGTGACGCCATTTGCTTCGACAAGCCGATGAACAATATTCGCAGCCATGATTCAGCACTCGTTCAGCCCTCTGCGCCTGACTGGGAACCGGCGCAGCGTTGCAAACGACTGACCAGCATGGAGCCATCCTTGAGGGGCTTCTCGAGCAAATGACGCCCGATCAGGTAGCCGAGTTTCCGGTAGCTTTCGAACTGAGCCTCGTTGAACCATTGATCGACCGTGGACTGCTGCGGGAACGCAGGCTCGACAATGGCGTAGTTGCGCAGGTCCGAAGCGCACGCGTAAATCTCCTGCGTCAAAGTAGGCTTGATCAGAATGAGCCTGCCTTCGAACGCCGCCGCGTCAGGCGCGCTTCCCCCGAGGCCCGGATAACGAATCACCCCTTCCACCACGTGATTCGCGCTGAACGGCGGAGGATTGTCGCTAGATTCGCGCCGCAACGGATCGACATCAATGATGATATCCACGCCGAAATCGGCCGAGCACTTTCGTATCGCATCGGCAAGGTCGTCGAACTGCAAGGGCGCGTCCTCTCCGCAATCACAAAGAACAATGAGGCTGACGCGCCGCCGAACGAGTTCGTAAATGCCCAGATTGTCGAAGTGCCCGCCATCGGACAGATAGACATAGCGCGACGTGCTATCGGCGGCGCCAAAGAGCTCATTGAGGTATAGTGCTCCGCCGAACTCCGGGCTCGACCGCTTCGGCACATTGCGCGACGCAGGATTCGGGCACCAGCGGCCAAGCCGCACATTGAACAGCGTGAGCAGGAACGCGACGCCCGGATCGGTGTGGAAGCCGGAATTCGGACTGACCGCGGCGCCCGAGACCGCGACGGCACCGCCCAGCATCGGCCCGATATCGTCCAGTGGCCCGAAGGTATGCTTGCCCCGCATATATTGCGCGGTCTTCATGAAGCTCTTTTCGGAGTGACCGGGTTCCATCGCGCAGCGCAAGTGAAATCCGCAATAGAGCGGCGAGAAGAAGAACGACGCGGCCTTGCGCTGCTGCCACGCCAGATTCTCTCCGGACGTCATGTTCAGCGTCGTATTGATGATGTGATAAGGACGCTGGGCAAAATTGCGCTTCTCGTTGGCCGCAAGATGGCTGAGGGGAATATCATCGTCGATATCGAAACCGGTGAACGGGTGCGGATGCCGCGTTCCCATCGCTGCGCGTGATGCCCCCAGATAGCATCGCGTCAATCGATTCCGATAAAAATTGTAGAGCGAGAACAGATTGATATCGACGCGCCAGGCCAGCAACAAGCCAACAACAAGAAAGCAGAAAAATACCACCAGCACGGTATAGACTTTGAATCCGCGAAGTTCGATTTGATGTTCCGACTGTCGCGACAATTGAGTCGATACCTCGGCCACCGCCTGCGCGAAATCCGGCTTGGGAGCGTGCACTGCAGGGCTTTTCGGCGACGTTGACTGGTCCGCAGCGTGCGCAACCTGCACACTCATTTCAGCCGTGCCAACCGGAAGCAACCGGTACTCGCCGTACGAGATAATCACGGCCAAACCGATAATAAACACATACGGCACGATGACCAGTCCACGCTCCAGACATGACTTGCGCGAACCGTCCGTCTTCTTCGACGCTCCTGTGACCACACCCCAGAGCGATGCAACAAGCCACGCCGGTCCGCCCGCATAGGTCAGCCATGCATCGCCCCACAAGACAAGCGCCGAACCGTAGATTCCCGCGGTAAGGATTCCTCCGCCCCCGACCGTGACCGCAAGCAGCCATCCCCCATAACGCGCCCACCATTCATGCACGTCGTAATCGAAGATGCGGCCGACCAACCCCAGATGCAGCACGATGGTCAAGGCAAATACCTGCAAAATCATGAACGGTGCAATGGATACGGCAAACCATAACGCTTGCTCGTGGCCATGCGCATGAGCCACAGCACGTATCCCCTCATGCATGAGAGACAGCAGCACGCCGCCCGTTGCGCCCGCCAGCGAACCGGCGACCACGATGGCGATGCGCTTCGAAAGCGGCACTATGCGCCTCCTGCGCCGATGAACCTTACGAGTGCCTGCGTGTTGCTCCAGCCCGGAAGCCGGGTACCGGTCCTGTGCTGGCAGCACACATGCGACAACCGCATAGAACAGCGTGAAGAAAATCACCCAGCGCCCCATGTCCCACCCTGTAACAAGGCCTCCGCTGTTCGTCATTTCGATGGCCATAAGAAATGCCGCGAGAACGCCAGGCAGAATCACATATAGCAAAACAAACCCAGTCTTTGCACACGGACTCGTTTGATCGGCGCGCAGATTAAACACGATCCCGGCGACGCTCAGCGAAAGCAACAGCAGACCCAACGTTCCGGGAAGCCACAGACAGAATGCGCATTGAAGCAGCGTCTGTGCGGCGAGGAACACCACTCGCGGCGAAGACAGCACCACCACGATCGACGCAAGAAAGATCGCCTGAATCAACACAAGATTGCGAACGTATGCCGAGATCGCGGCCAGCGTGTCGGTGCTCAACAGGCCAACCCGTGGCGTCAGGTAATTGCTGTATTCGCGCAGGAAGCCTATTGACGCATCTTCCTCCGCTTTGGGGGGTCCCCCCGGCGAAGTGTTGGGACTCAGCACCGACTCGAGATCCGCAACGTTTCCATTGGGAAAGCGATGCAGCATTTGCGCGGAAAGCCAACTGCCGATATAGCCGCCGCCAGAGACGGTGGAAAGATAGTCGAACTCGCGCAATACCTTGCCTTCACAAAGAGCCTGGATCACGCCAAGACTAAAGGTCGCGCTTCGTATACCGCCCCCGGACAGCGCCAACCCCTTCAGGTGTAGTCGCTCGCTTTGCCGCAGTGCATCGGCTTCAGTGCCGGGCGCCCCTGGGCTGACTGGGGAACCACGTTCAATTGGATCGATTTGGCCTTTGCGCGCCTTCACGATTTCATTGAGTTCTTCATGAAGCACTTGCGCAAAATCGTGGGCGACGCTTTGCCTTCTCGACCCCGCCGAATTCCTTGCCTGGCTTTCCCCGGTGGACGGCGCGTTCATGGCGCTCCAAGACAGAATTAAATTCTGAAACGACGCGATGATTAGAAACAACAGGTTGGTGTATCAAGCCGTTTCTGGTTTAGCGAATCGGCCTGAATATCGCCTTCCTTCGATGCAACAGTAGTACGGAATTTTCGGGTGAACAACCCTACTTTCTTTCCCCCTCTTTTGGGGGGATGAGATGGGCGTGGCGAACGACGGGCTCGATTTGTTATCTTTAGTGCGTTGCTTGCGTCGTGCTCTGGTTGCACAGTTTTGGTCCGAGGGGGAGGTCAGACCGAATAGTGTTTGCGCCTCAAACAACAAACCCAGCTCAGAAGGCCGGGTTTGTTATTCCATGAAGCGCGATAGAAGTGATGCTAATTTTTCGCTAGTTTGTTAGCACTCCATCCGTTGATGCGGACCAGCTCAATGGCTTCTATTTGCACGACAACACCGCGACACCAGCGATGATATGTGCATTCGGTAACGTGTCTGAGAATCCCAGTGCCGGTCTCGCCGCCAATCTCGCCACCACCGAGACCGCCAATCAGCGCGCCGCCCGCAATGTGCAGTCCGGCGCGATTCGTCCCACCCTTATCCCACGACTTCGACTCGCCAACGGCCTTGTACACCTCCATATCTCCCGATGAGTGCCCGGAGACCGCCTGGTGTCCTGCGTCGTGGTGATACTCACATTGTGCGCGGCACTCAGCGACACATCGTTCGCGCTGACAATCGTGCTGACCGCCACGTTGATATCGGGGCCGCTCGCAATCGACACGCTATCCGCACAAACGAGGTTGCGTTGCGACAGGATTGCCGTCGAATTGTTCGAGCTGGCTGCCTCCTTGCCGCTCACCACATTGCTGTGACTATGCTGCTCCTGTATGTTCTCGACACCTGGCGGACGGCGTACTGTTGTACGCGACGGCGATCCGTTTGACTGCGAAGACGGTGGTCCAGTTGGCGAAGGACGTAGCTGGATTTATCGTCGAGAATATTGTCGACGAGAATAACGAGGCACCGCATGAGTGAGTGACGCTTATGGCGAAGCTTCAGCGCATTTGTGCCTGATATTTAGTGGCTTTGCGTATAGGTAAGCAATTCATCGACATATTTCGATCGGCGACCATTCACTTGAACGACCTCACCAGGCGCTGCCGCATTCTGTTCAGTTTGAGAGACGCACACGTTAAACTGGTCCTCCCGATCATCAATTTTGGAAAAGATCAACCCGTAACAGCTATGTTTGCCACGGGTGATGTATTTATCGGTAATACGATAAGTGGCAACATACGGGGCGCCCGTAATCTGGTTGATCGCATTGGCAACACCCATCGTTGCCAACAAGACAAGGATGGCTGAACAAATTGATCCAGTTATCCACGATTCGCGAGGTTCCATCTGACGCTCGTCCCTTGCATAGCGTGGCTTGTACCAGCTACCGACAAGAATCTTCTGGAGCCGCCATGCAACGAAAATACCCGCAACAATTGCAACGGGAGCGGCCAGTCGCCAGTAATCGTGGCTGATTCGGATTGCAAGCCCGGACGGCAAGCCGCAAGCGAGCGCAATTCCCGTCGCAATAACGAGTGAAATGGGACCGTATGTGCTGCGGCCGTTCGAGACGAACACGGACTCCTTGGATTGCATATAGGATCGATCCAGTAACTTCTCCAGGGACATCGCCACGCAATCATCGTAGCCTTTGCGTACCATCTTTTCAACGAGCAGGCCCTTGAACGCAGGGAATTCGTACACCTGTTTAATGTGGTCAAGAAAGACTGTGCATTATTGCCCGCCAGTCCTGAACGTTGACCCAGATTCGAATCTTCTACATCTATGCGCTCGCTACCATCACCCTTCCAAATATTCCTACTTGCAATCTGAGGCCCATTCCCGGCAGCGCGAATGTGAGATCGTGGCCAGCATTGAACTGCACTCCGGGCGCAGGCGCGAAGTCGCCCTGCAGGTTGATCGCCACGTCGTTCGCCGCGCTCACCGCGAGGTCGTGTGTCGCGCCGATCTGGCCATGGGTATTGTCTATCGCGCCCGTGGTCGCGACGGTCTATTTATCCCAGTCAAGATCATGCATCGCGCAAGAAACGTGTCGTGCCCAGACAACGCTCACCTCATTCGCGTTTCAGTCACCTCGCGCACAACGGAACTACTCCACGCGCTAGCGGTCTGGATTCCATGGCTACAGCGTAGTGGCATTGCCATTGCGATCCAGTTCGTAGACCTTATGATCCTGCAAGCGGCGCTTCAGCCATACACCCGCCTTGCCCAGCACGCGCGCTTTCGACCAGATCAGGTCGACTCCCACCAGCCAGTCGGTGTGGGGATACGCGGCCAGTTGCAGCTCCACGAACTCCCCTTCATCGAGCTCGCGCAGGATCAACTGGCGCGGCAGTGTCGTCCAGCCCAGTCCGGCGCGCGTCATTTCCAGCAGCGCAAGATAGCTTTCCGCCTGCCAGCTGCGCGCCGAGTCGAGATATTCCGTGCTGGGCAGCGTATTGTTGTGCGCGCTGAACACGAGGCGGCGATGCGAGCGCAACTCGGCAAAGCTCACACTCGCCTGGCGCGCCAGCGGATGATCGTGGCGCGCCACGTGGGCCAGAATCAGCTTGCCCATCTGCGAAAAGCCCAAGTCGCGCGGGTAATCCGGCTGTGCAAACGCCACGCCCAGATCCACCTCGCCCTTCAGCAGCAACTCGCTCACGTCGCCGTGAAAGGGATGGCGAATGTCGAGATCAACGGCGGGAAACTGTGCGGCGAAGTCCGTGATCGCCGGCATCAGCGCGTTGTACGGCACTTCGATCGCGAGCGTCAGTCGCGGCTCGACCAGCTCCCCCAGATCGTTGGCCTGCGACTCCAGATCGAGGCAACGCTCCAGCACCACCTCCACTTCGTTGAGCAGTTTGCGGCCCGCCGGCGTGAGCGCGGGCAGCTTGCTCGTGCGGTCGAACAGCGGCAAGCCCCAGTCCACTTCGAGATTGGCGATTGCCGTGCTGATGGTCGATTGCGTCTTGCCCAGGCTGCGCGCCGCCGCCGAGAACGAGCCGGTCTTGGCCACGCGGGCAAACATTTCAAGCTGGTCGAGCGAATAGCGCATTGCGCTTCCCTGATCTATTGAAAAAATCGATGGATATTCATTTGGTGGCCCCGCAAACGTGATGGATTATGACGTACCGGCCCGTGCCTGACCAGCCGCCCGGGACCAATGACAAAGGAGACAACTTCATGAGCAAGCGAAGCACTCATCCGGTTGACGAGATTCTGCCGCTGCGCCAACTCGCGAGCTACGGATTGCAGCACGTGCTGGTGATGTACGCGGGGGCTGTCGCCGTGCCGCTGATCCTCGGCAGCGCACTCGGCCTCACGCAGCAGCAGATGATCACGTTGATCAACGCCAACCTGCTGACATCGGGCATCGCCACGCTGATCCAGACAATCGGCATCTGGAAGTTCGGCGCGCGTCTGCCGCTGATCCAGGGCTGCTCGTTCATCGCCATCGCGCCGATGATCATGATCGGCAAGCAATACGGGATCGCCTGCGTGTTCGGCTCCGTGATCGCGGCCGGCGCGCTCACCGTGCTCATCGCGCCGGTATTCAGCCGCTTGCTGCGCTTCTTTCCGCCTGTGGTGATCGGCAGCCTCATTACGATTATCGGCGTTTCTCTGATGCCGGCGGCCGCGATCTGGCTCGGCGGCGGCAACCCCGACGCGCCCGGCTTCGGCTCCGCCGCGAATCTGCTGCTCGGCTTCGCCACCGTGGGCATCACGCTGTTCGTTTATGCGCGCTTCAAGGGCTTTATCGGCAATCTTTCGGTGCTGATCGGGTTGATCGTGGGCACGATTATCGCAGCCGCGTGCGGCATGACGAGCTTCGCGCATGTGGGCGACGCCGCCTGGTTCGAGATCAGCGCGCCGTTCGCGTTCGGCATGCCGCGCTTCGCGGTGACGCCCACGCTCGTGATGGCGCTGGCCATGCTGGTCATCATGGCGGAGACCACCGGCAACGTGTTGGCCATCGGCACCATCATCGGGCGGCCGTCCTCGCAGCAGACGCTCGGCAACGCGTTTCGCGCCGACGGCCTCTCGACCATGCTCGGCGGCCTTTTCAACAGCTTCCCGTATAACGCGTTCACGCAGAACACCGGCCTCATCGCGCTTTCGAATGTGAAGAGCCGCTACGTGGTGGCGTCCGCCGGCGTCATCATGGTGCTGATGGGGCTCTTTCCGAAACTCGGCGCGCTGATTGCCTCGGTGCCGCGTCCGGTGCTCGGCGGCTGCGCGATCGTGATGTTCGGCATGACGACCGTGGCCGGCATTCAGGAACTTTCGCGCGTGAAATTCGACGGCACGCGCAACGCGATCATCGTTGCGGTGTCGGTGAGCGTAGGCGTATTGCCGATGTCGTTCCCCACGCTGTTCGCCCAGATTCACGGCCCCGTCAAGTTGATTCTCGACAGCGGCATCTTCCTCGGCGCGATTACCGCCATCGTGCTCAACGTGCTGCTCAACCGCGACAAGCAGGAAGGCGGCGCGCACGAAAGCACGCCTGCATTAGCCGGCAACGCCGGCACCGAAGCCCGTTGAACGCAGCACCGCTATTTTCTTGACCTAACTTTTCACACGACGTTTCACCCAACACAACGGACAAAATCAAATGAACGCCAATACGGATCTCGCCCCCGCCCAACTCGCCGAACGCGACCTCGCCCTGCTGCGCAAAGCCATCGAACTGGCCGACGAATCGCGGCGCAACGGCCGCCATCCGTTCGCGGCACTCGTGGCCGACGAGGACGGCAACATCGTGGCGTCCGCCGGCAACAACTCGATGCCGCCGCAAGGCGATCCCACCCAGCACGCAGAGCTTGCCGCAGCCGCCCAGGCCGCGCGCATTCTCTCGCCGGAGCAGCTCGCGCGCTGCACGCTCTATACGAGCGCGGAGCCCTGCTGCATGTGCGCAGGCGCCATCTACTGGTGCAACATCGGGCGCGTGGTGTATGCGCTTTCCGAACACCGCCTGCTCTCGCTCACCGGCGACCACCCCGAGAACCCGACGTTCTCGCTGCCGTGCCGCGAGGTGTTCACGCGCGGCCAGCGCCATATCGACGTGGTCGGCCCGCTGATCGAAGACGAAGCCGCTTGCTCGCATCATGGCTTCTGGAAGTAAGGGCGCGGGTTTTTTGCACGCGTTCCGGTCGACTCTTGTCGAAATCGGAATCGGCGGAATGCACTTCAGCGAAAACCCTACTTAACCGACCTTCGGCGATTGTCTATGTTGTCTACCCAACCGGCGGATTGAACAGACTTTGCCGAAGGTGCGGCGAGCTTTCACGGCGGCCCTCAATGTCGATACTGGAGACTCAAAGGCTATGAAAAAGCTTGCCCTGTTCATGGCGATCCTCGCGATCGCAACCTCCTCGTTCGCGAAGGACTGGTCCACCATCCGATTCGGCGTCGATGCGAGTTATCCGCCATTTGAATCGAAGGCCGCAGACGGCAAACTGGTGGGTTTCGACATCGACCTCGGCAACGAGATCTGCAAACGTCTGAACGCCAAATGCGTCTGGATCGAGCAGGAATTCGACGGCATGATTCCGGCGCTCAAGGCGAAGAAGTTCGACGGCGTGCTCTCGTCGATGTCGATGACGCCGCAGCGCCAGGAGCAGATCGCGTTCTCGTCGAAGCTGTTCAACACGCCTACGCGCCTCGTCGCCAAGAAGGGCACCAACCTGCTGCCCACGGCCGAGTCGCTCAAGGGCAAGTCGGTGGGCGTCGAGCAGGGCACGATCCAGGAAACCTACGCGAAGACGAACTGGGCGCCCAAGGGCGTGAACGTGGTGCCCTACCAGAACCAGGACCAGGTCTATGCCGACCTGCTCTCGGGTCGTCTTGACGGCGCGCTCCAGGACGCGGTGCAGGCCGATATCGGCTTCCTGAAGACGCCGCGCGGCGCGGGCTACGAGTTCGCGGGCAAGGAGATTCCCTCGGACGGCGCCGGCATCGGCCTGCGCAAGGAAGACACCGACTTGAAGGCGAAGATCGACAAGGCCATCGCCGACATGCTCAAGGACGGCACGTACAAGAAGATCGAAGCGAAGTACTTCGACTTCGACGTGTACGGCAGCAGCAACTAAGCCCTCAACAAGCTGTCACGAAAGCCCAGGCCATCCGGTCTGGGCTTTTTTGTTTGCGATACCGCATGCGATGTTATCTATACATTAGCGCCGCGTGGCATGCTCCCGCATTGCGTTCATGCTCTCCAACGCTGCGGCGATGCGCTCGACAACGGGCCTCCAATCGCCCGGCCGAGGCTGCCGGAACAACGTGACACTGTCATACCATCGTTGTTCCTCGGCCGTTCCCCAAGCCCACTGTGAAACATGGTCCAGCATCGCATACACGGGCACGCCAAGCGCGCCACCCAGGTGCAGCGGCGCGCTATCTATGGTTACCACTGCGTCGAGTGCGCTGACATGCGCAGCGACATCGTCGAACCCATACCGATAATCGCCGGTCAGGTCGCAGTGAGGCAGGCTCGCAGGCAGCGGTGGACCTGCTGGCGTAAGCGGGTGAAAAACCACGCCGGGAAGCGCAAATATCGGTGCAAGCTGCGCCAGCGTCATCGAGCGTTGCGCATCGCGTCGGTGCGCGGGATCCCCACGCCATACCAGTCCAATCTGCAGCGCCTCGGTCCGCGGCGTGCGCTCGCGAACGTGAGATTTCCATGCCGCAGCGCGGGACGAATCCGCGCTCAAATAACGCTTCCCGTCGACCTGTCCGGGTTTTAGACGAAGCGCAAAAGGAACACTCATCATCGGCAGGCAATAATCCGGCTTGCCGTGCAGTGCGTATGCACCCGTCTCGATCTCGATGCACGTCTGGTAATGGCGAGCAAACAAGGGATGCAAGGACCGCCGGCATGCCAGAACCATCTGGCCGCCTTCATCGCGTACACGTGCCGCGAGTGCCGGAATAAAGCGCATCATCTGAATATCGTCGCCGTTGCCTTGCTCACTAAAAACCAGCAACGTTCGACCTTCCAGACGTTGGCCGTTCCAGCGCGGAGCGACGCGCGACATAATGGACACGACGCTATTGTGCGCGCGATCCGTTCGGGCCAGTCGCGCTTCGTAGCGCGCCCAACCGCGATGCCAGTCACCCTTGCGCAATTCCAGTTCCGCAAGATCCACGGCAGGTGTGGTTGCCGACGGAACCAGCTTGAGCGCGCGCTCGTAGAGCCGGCGCGCAGCGCCATAACGACCTTGCTCCGCGACGAATTGTGCCAGCGCGGCGGCGACGTTGGCATTCCCGGGTATGGCTGCGTCGGCAATGCGCATGGTCCTTTCCGCGCTTACCGGGTCGTGCCGCCGCCATTGTGCGCAAGCCAATTGCCACGCAATCTCTACGTCACCCGGGTTATGGACAAAATGAGGAAGACACAACCTCTCGACCGATTCCCAATCGCCAGCAAAGCGTCGTTCCAGGACGATTTGGAGCAACGATGCCGCATTTCCGGCTGATCCACCCAATGTGGTTGCACCCGCAAGCCGGATATCAGCACGGGTAGCTTGTGAAAAGGGTTTATTCATTTGATCATCCATAGGAAATCCGCACCATGCGTAGCCTCATTGGAAAATCTTGAGCGAGATATTTCTCTTCTGATACACGAAAATTCTTAAAAGCACTCGTACTGCAACGGCGGCGGCATGGAAGTCCGACGCCATTTGTGCCTGCGTCGGCACGCTGCTCCGCGAAGCGGGCAGCAGGAGCCAAAACTGCTGTGCGATAGAGACGCATCGCGTGCTGCGGCATCGCAATGCGTCCCGGATATGTGCGGCAAGTCGATCGGGAGGGTCAGAGTCGATGGATCGGCGTCATTTCCTCAAATCGTCGGCATTCTTCACGATTGCGGCGGCCACCGGCGCGCGCACCGCTTCGCGCCCGGCGCTCCCCGCCGGTGCCGCAAGCAATAGCCTCAACCGCTTTGGCCTCTACCGCTTCGCGCAGGGCGTCGCCAGCGGCGATCCGCGCGCGCGCTCCATCGTGTTCTGGACACGGTGCGTACCCGCGCCCGCGGACGAACAGCACCACGCAAAGCGCGCCATGCGCGCGGTCCCGCTGCGACTCGAAGTGTCGACGCAGCCGGACTTCTCCGCACTCATCGCCAATGTGCCACTCTCGGCATCGCCCGACTACGACTTCACCGTGCGCACCAAGGTCACGGCGCTCTCGCCGAACACGACCTATCACTATCGATTCATCGCCGACGACGACATGAGCGCCAGCGGCGTTGCGCGCACGGCCCCCGATGAAAACGAAGCCAACGACCTGATTCGCTTCGCGTGGATCAATTGCCAGGACTGGGGCGTCAATCACTGGCAAGCCATGACGCTGCTCGCAGACGAAAGCGATCTCGCCTTTGTCGTGCATGTCGGCGACTATATCTATGAAACAGTCGGGGGCCCGCGAAGCGATGCGGTCGAGACGGCGCATCCGGCGCTGAAACTACCCGATGCGAAGCGGCTCGCAGACGGCACGCTCTATGCCGATTCGCTCGAAGACTATCGCACGCTCTATCGCACCTATCGTTCCGATCCGCGCTTGCAAACGCTGCACCAGCGCCTGCCGATGATCGCGGTATGGGACGACCACGAATTCTCCGACGATTGCTGGCAGGATCATCAGGTCTACACCAACGAGGAAAGGCAGGTGACCAGACGCCGCCGCAACGCCAATCGCGCGTGGGCGGAGTACATGCCAGTGGACTGGAGCGACGTGCGCTTCGAGCCGGACAACCCGTCGTTCATGAACATCCGCATCTACCGCGATTTTCGGTTCGGAATGCTAATGCATCTCGTGATGACGGACGAGCGCCTCTATCGCGACGATCATGTCGTAAGCGAAGCGGCAATTGCCCACGCGCACTTGCACGACCCGGTGCACGGCAACGACGCCGCCGGCTCGCGCTACTTCGTCCAGCAGAACGTCCTCCAGCGCTTCGAAACGTGGGATACCCGGCACCTCGGCCGCGCGCCATCGATACTCGGCCCGGAGCAGACGCAGTGGTGGAAGGACACCATGAGGCGCTCGCCGGCGGTGTGGAAGGTGTGGGGCAACGAGGTGATGCTGAATCGCCTGTGGGCTGTGATGCCGGGTGCGCCAAAGGATCCGGCCGCGCGCCTCGTGATCGACTGCGATTCATGGGACGGCTATCCGGCGCACAAACACGACCTGCTCTCCTGGTTGAAGGAACAGGGCATCCATAACGCAGTATCCATCTCGGGAGATCTCCATGCGTTTCAGTGCGGCGTCGTGCGCGACGACCCGGACCCCGTAAGGGGAACGCCCGTGATCGTCGACTTCGTGTGCGCCGGAATCAGCAGCACGTCTTTCTATGCCTACGTCAAGGCGGGCTGGTCCGGCACGCCGTTCGCGTCGCTGGCAACCACGCCGGCCAGACTCGACGCCTTCCTGAAGACGAACAATCCGGACCTGTGCCACGCCGACCACGATGCGCATGGCTACGCGTCGGTCACCGTGACGCCCGAGCATTTCTCCGTGGTGTTCAACAAGATGAAGCCCTTGAACCCGGACGGCACCGCGCCCGCGGATGCCCTGCTCGATCGCACGCGGCTGACCGTGCCGAGGGACGCGGTCGAAGTGCGCGTCGAGCGCTTATAGATCCCGGCCGCTTTTTCTCCGCATAGTTAGCGGCGTTCCGCTTCACGCGCCGATGCGCATCTCCATCTGCGCGAACGCCTCGCGCAACATCGCGCAAAATGCCTCGCCGGGCATCGAGAGCGCCTGCGAGACGGGCGTCGCCAGATAGAAGTGATCACGCACCTGCGGCTCGAACGGCTTGACGATCACGCGCTGGTCCGCATAAGCAGCCGTGACCGGATCGATCAGCGCCACGCCCGCGCCGTTCGCCACGAACGCCACGATCGTCTTCGATAGCTGTGCCTCGATCGACATCGAGCGCGTCACGCCCGCCTCCACGAACACCCGGTCGATCGCGCTGCGCGCCTCGAAACTCGGCGGGAACGAGATGAACGGTTCGCCGCGCAAGTCGGCGGGCCGCACGAAGCGCTTGCGCGCGAGCCGGTGCTGGCGCGGCAGGATGCAGCGCATGGCCGCTTCCGCCAGCCGCTCGCTGCGGATCGCGGGATGCGGAACGGGCTCGGCAATCAGCCCGATATCGCACTGGCCCGAGGCCACCTTGTCGACCACCGTGGACGCGCTGTGCGCGAGCAGCGTGACGTCGATGCCGGGATGCTCGCGCGTAAAGCGCGTGACGATCTCGGGCAGCAGGTCGAGCGCCACGGCGGGCGAGCCCGCCACGCGCAGCGTGCCCAGCCGCATCGCGCGGATCTGCTCGGCCGCCTGCGCCACGCGATCGAGCCCGACGAACGCGCGCTCGACCTCCTCATACAGCACACGCGCCTGAGCGGTGGGCACGAAGCGGCCCGGCTGCCGCTCGAACAGCGTGAAGCCGATCCGGTCTTCGAGGTCGGCTATGAGCCGGCTGACCGCCGGCTGCGAGATATGAAGCTCTTGCGCGGCGCGCGTCACCGTGTGGCGTTGCATCACCGCTCGAAAGGCTTCGATCTGGCGGATTCTGAGCGAAGGCGCGTTCATAACATTGGATTATGGGTAACTGAACAAGCTGTATTGGACGGCTCATTTTGCCCGCCGCAAGATCCAATCTGCAACGAAAAACATGCAAGGAACCGGATCGCCATGGCATATAACACCCAAACCCCGCCCAAGCCGCCCCGGAGCGGTGCGTGAGCGCACGCGGGACACGCAGCTTCGACGTCGTCGTGGCCGGTGGCGGCCTGGTCGGCATGGCCATCGCCTGGGGCGTCACGCGTCTGGGCCTGCGCGTGGCCGTCTGCGACGGCGAGGACATCGCCTTTCGCGCGGCGCGCGGCAACTTCGGGCTCGTCTGGGTGCAGGGCAAGGGCGGGCGCTGCCTGCCCTACGCGCGCTGGTCGCGCCAATCTTCCGAACGCTGGAGCGCGTTCGCCGGCCAGCTGCAACGCGAAACCGGCGTGAACTGCGGCTTCGAGCGCCCCGGCGGCATTGAGCTTTTCGAGCACGAGACAGAACTCGAAAGCGCGACCGCGCTGCTCGAATCGCTGCGCCGCCAGGATGCGGCGCTCACCTATGAAGTGCTGAACCCGGTTGCATTACGCAGGCGCATTCCGGCTGCGTCTGCGGCGCTTGCGGGCGCACTCTGGTCGCCGAACGACGGTCACGCGAATCCGCTTTACACGCTGCGCGCGATGCTCGAAGCCTTCCTCGCCTGCGGTGGCGTCTACCTGCCGCGCAACGAGGTGCGCGAGGTCCGTCCGCGCGCGGGCCGCTTCGAGATCGACACGCCCTCGGGTCTGCTCGAAGCGGAGCGCGTGGTGCTCGCGGCCGGTTTCGACAACGCGCGGCTAGCGCCGATGGTCGGCGTGCACGCGCCCATCTCGCCGCTGCGCGGCCAGATCATGGTCACGGAGCGGCTCGCGCCGTTTCTCGCCTATCCCACGCTGGTGGTCCGGCAAACCCCGGAAGGCTCCGTGTTGCTAGGCGACTCGGCCGAGGACGTCGGCTTCGACGACGGTCAGACGCGCTCGGCCATGGTCGATATCGCGCGCCGCGCGCGCACCGCGTTTCCGGCGCTCGCGCACGCGCGCATCGTGCGCTCGTGGGGCGCGCTGCGCATCATGACGCCGGACGGGCTGCCCGTTTATGAAGAATCGCGCAGCCATCCGGGCGCGTTCGTCGCGATCTGCCACAGCGGCGTGACGCTGGCCGCCGCGCACGCCGACCTCGTCGCGCCCTGGATCGCCGGCGGCGCGGCGCCCGCCGAACTCGAAGCCTTCACCACAGCGCGCTTCGCCGCGCCCAAGGTTGCACCCCATGTTTGAACTCATCGCCCCCGCCGCAGCAAACGATGCGCGCGTGCACATCCATATCGACGGCATGCTTCACGACGTGCCCGCGCATTACAGCGTCGCCGCCGCGATGCTCGCGAACGGCGCCACCGCCTGCCGCGCGACCGCGGTGAGCGGCGCACCGCGCGGACCCTTCTGCATGATGGGTGTCTGCTACGACTGCCTCGTCGAAATCGACGGCGTGCCCAACGTCCAGGCCTGCATGACTCAGGTGCGCAGCGGCATGCAAGTCCGCGCGATGAACGGCAAGGCGGAGCTGCCATGACGCGCCGCCAATGCGATTTGCTGATCGTCGGCGCGGGCCCCGCCGGCATGGCCGCCGCCATCGCGGCGCGTACGGCCGGACTCGCCGTCACCGTGGCCGATGAAGGCCCCTCGCCGGGCGGCCAGATTTATCGGAATCTCACCGCAGCGCCGGCACGGATAGCCCAGTGGCTCGGCAAGGACTACGAAGCGGGCCGCCCGCTCGTCGCTGGCCTGCTCGCGAGCGGCGTGCAGTATCTGCCGCGCAGCGTCGTCTGGCAGATCGCCTTCGAGCCGGAAGCGGTTGCGATGCTCACGCAAGGCGCGCCCGAGGGCGGCACGCTGGAAGTCGGCGCTCGGGCCGTCCTGATCGCAACGGGCGCGCAGGAAAGGCCGTGGCCCGTACGCGGCTGGACCCTGCCCGGCGTGATGGGCGTGGGCGCTGCGCAAACGCTGCTGAAGTCCGCGGGCCTCGCGCCCGGCGACGACACCGTGATCGCGGGCAGCGGTCCGTTGCTCTGGCTGTTTGCCGCGCAACTGCTGAACGCGGGGCGACGCGTGCGTGCGCTGGTCGACACGACGCCGCGCGACGCCTGGCGTCGCGCCCTGCCGCATGCCCTGCCCGCGCTGCGCGGCGCGGACTATCTGCTCAAGGGATGGCGCATGCTGCGCGCGGTGCGCAGCGCCGGCATCCCCATGTACAGCGGCGCGAGCGGCGTGACGATCGAAGGCAACGGCCGTGCCGAACGCATTCGCTTTTGCGACGCCAGCGGCGTTGAGCACACGCTGGAGAGTTCGCTCGTGCTGCTTCATCAAGGCGTGATTCCGTCGACGCAACTCGCCCGCTCGCTGGGTTGCGTACATGAATGGGACACGCACGCGGCCTGCTGGCGCCCGCAACGCGACAGTCGTGGCCGCAGCAGCGTGCCAGGCGTCTGGATCGCCGGCGATAGCGCGGGCATTGGCGGCGCGCAGGCTGCGGCGCTGGCCGGCGAAATCGCCGCGCTCGACATCGCCGCCGCGCTCGGCCGGCTCGACGCATCAACTCAGGCCGCGCGCGAACGCCCCGTACAGCGTGCGCTGCGTCGCCATCTGGCCGTGCGCCCGCTGCTCGACGCGCTTTACACACCGCCGGCCACGCATCGCATTCCGGATAACGAAACAATTGTCTGCCGCTGCGAGGAAATCACGGCCGGAGAAATTCGCGAACTCGCCAGGCTGGGCTGCCAGGGGCCGAACCAGATGAAGGCGTTTACGCGCTGCGGCATGGGCCCGTGCCAGGGCCGGTGGTGCGGCACGACAGTGGGCGAACTGATTGCGGAAGTCCAGCAGCGCGAAGTCGCCGATGTGGGCCACTACCGCATACGCGCACCGATCAAGCCGATTAGCGTGGGCGAAATGGCCGACGCCCTCGAACTCGCGGACGACTTCCGGCGCGGCGACTTTCCAAGTTGATTCGCGGCCAGCCATACACACACTTGCACCCCAATCCACAAACGAACGGAGACCCAGCATGAAGACGCGCCTTACGATCCTCCTCTCGGCTGCCGCCATGGCCTTCGCCTCGCATGCCGCCCTTGCGAAAGACTGGACGACGATCCGCATCGGCGTCGACCCCACCTACCCGCCGTTCGAGTCCACCGCGACCGACGGCAGCATGAAGGGCTTCGACATCGATCTCGGCAATGCGCTGTGCGCGAAGCTCAACGCCAAATGCGTGTGGGTTTCCAGCAGCTTCGACGGTTTGATCCCCGGCTTGCAGGCGCGCAAATTCGACGTGATTCTCTCGTCGATGGCGGCCACCGAGCGGCGCCGCCAGCAGATCGATTTCACGGACCGTCTTTATCGCAACCAGACGCGCCTGATCGCGCGCGCGAATTCCGGACTCCTGCCTGAAGCATCGAAGCTTTCGGGCAAGCGCATCGCTGTCGAGCAAGGCACGATTCAGGAAACCTATGCGCGCGAAAAATGGTCCGCTTCGGGCGTCGAGGTCGTGCCGTATCCGAGCTATGACCAGGCTTATGTGGATCTCGTCAATGCGCGCGTGGATGGCGTGCTGATGGACGCCGTGCAAGGGCAGCTTGGCTTCCTCTCCACGCCGCAAGGCAAGGGCTTTGCGTTCGCGGGCGGCACCGTTTACGACGCGAAGATCATGGGCAACGGCGACGCCGCGGGCGTGCGCAAATCGGACGCCGATCTGCGCGACGCGCTCAACCGCGCCATTGCACAGATCCGCAACGACGGCACGTACAACAAGATCCAGTCGAAGTACTTCGACTTCGATATGTACGGGAATTGAGGTAGCCGCTTCGAAAGACACGTGCAACAACGGGGCCGATTTCAAGGCCCCGCTTTTTGCGCATTTCAACCTTCAGTGTTCTCGAAGAAATAACCCGGCACGTCCGGCCCCCACAGATACAGGGAGTCTTCGGGCGGATGGTTGCTGCCGGGCCACTCCGTGCCGGCCCCAACGTAGTCGATATCGGACGAGTATTCCCAGAACGAACCCCACGGGTCGCGCACGTACTGAAAGTAGTTCGATCCGAGCACGTGGCGCCCAACGCCCCATCCGTCGACATAGCCCGCACGCTGCATCTGCATCTTGCCCAGGCCGACTGCTTCGACATCCGGAACATCCCATGAGCTGTGGTGCCATCCCTTCCTTTCGCCGCATGCGAATGCGACCAGGTGATGATCGCTGCCATGGCGCGCGTGCAGGAACGCGACGATGCCCTCGGACCCGTCGGATAGCGTCAGGCCCAATGCGCGTTCGTAAAAGGCGACCGCGCCGTCCACGTCCGGCGTGAACATCAGCACATGAGAAAGGCGTGCGGGACGGGTAAGCTGCGCTTCGGCGCGCGCACACGCGCCGCGTGAACGCCGGGGCGCCGATTCGTTGCTCGACACCGGCTTGCACCCCGGCGAGGTTTTGACGCCCGCCTTGAGTCGCAAAAGGTTTCCGTCCAGATCGTGGAACCAGAAGCCGTCGTCCGGCGCGAGCCGCGCGGGCGCGGCGGCCTTGCCGCCGGCTGCCAGAATCTGCTCGCACAAGGGCTCGAAGTCGTCGTCGAAGCAGTTCAGCGCGAGATACGCGAGCTGCTTTCGCGCCCCCTCGCGCACCCTCGCCCATACGTGATCGCTTTGCGGCGTGCGCAGCAGCAACTCATCCGGCTGCCGCTCCAGCTCGAAGCCGAAGGCGTCGAGAAAGCGCGCGGCCTCCCCGAGGTCTGGCACATCGAGCGCGAAATGGTCGATCGAATGAATGCCGAAACGCGCGCGCCTGGTCGTCGTCGATGTCATGATCTCAACTCCCGTGTCAGGCGGCCACGCCGCTTGCATGAGCCTGCGCGCCGCTCGTTGCGCGCGGCGCAGCGCCGAGCACCTGCGTCAGCACGCGCCGCAATTCTCTCGCAGGGTCCGCCGCGCGCGTGTTGCAGCGCCAGGCGACGAAGCGATCCGGCCGCACCAGCACGCAGCCATCGTCCTCGATCTCGCGTTGCGCGGCCCACTGCCCGTATGCATCGAACGTAGGCGTTGCATGCGCGATCGACACCGCATCGATCCTGATGCCGAATTCGTCGCTCACCTGCCGCGCCGCATCGATCCAGGCCTCGCCGCCCCTTCCGGTCAGCACCGTGAACACCCCGTTGCCGACCAGATCGAGCGTCGACACCTGCTTGCCCTCGCGCTCGATCCACGCATGCGGAAGATACGCGCCGGGCGCCGTGGTGGCGTGGTAATACAGCTCGGGATCGCGCGGTGCAGCGGGGAAGGTCGCGCCGTCGCGCACGACCGCAGCCGATTCGTAGCGCTGCCCCAGTTCGACGCCATGACAGTTGAACTGATAGTTCTGTTGGTCGACGGCCTGCGCGAGCGCCTTGCGGCGCGCCTTGCCGGTTTCGCTGTCCGAGAACAGCTCGTTGAGCGAGGCCCAGCCTTCCTCGGCGCTCTGCCCTTGCGAGAAGCCGAGCGCATTCGCAATCGGCAGCATCTCGCCAACCGATTTGATCGCCCGGTTCACGACGCCCTGGGCAACCGGCTGCCGCTCATCCGAGTAGGTTTGCAGGAGCGCGGGCGAGGCGTCGCCCTTGACGATCATCGCGAGCTTCCAGGCCAGATTGAACGCGTCCTGCACAGACGTATTCGAGCCGAGCCCGTTCGCCGGCGGATGCCGGTGCGCCGCATCGCCCGCAATCGCCACGCGGCCCTTGACCATGGTGCGCGCGACCATCCGGTTGATGGTCCACTTCGAAACGGCCTTCACGCGAATGGGAATATCCGCTTCGCCGATGGTGGCGCGGGCGCGCGCGATCACCGCTTCCTCGCTGAGATCGGGCTCGCCCTCTTTCGGGTCGTACATGAAGAGCAGCACCCACTCGTTCCACGGGCGCACGCAGATCCAGGTGCCGCTGCCCACCCAGTAATCGCTGCCCGGCTGGGTCATCCAGTACAGCACGCCGGGGCGGTGCGCCGTGTACTTCGCCAGATCGACTTCCAGCCAGCAGTTGACTGCGCAGCCCAATCCCATCTCGCCGTCCATCTCGAAGCCAAGATCCCGCACGACGACGCTCTGCGCGCCATCCGCTCCCACGGCGTAGTCGGAGATCACTTCGATCTCCTCACCGGTCACGCGATCGACGAGCCGCGAGTAGACAGCCTCTTCGGTCTGCCGAATCGACACCAGCTCCGTATTGAAGAGAATCTGCGCGCCATACTCGCGCGCTGCCGTGAGAATGACCGGTTCGAGCAGGTGCTGCGGCGCGTTGCACATTTGCGAGGGGCTCGCCGCTTCATAGTCGGACTTGCGCCCGACACCGGTGCCCCATGTTTGCAGCCGCGCGAGTTCCGTGCCGGCAAAGCTGGTTGCCCACACATTATTCGACATCAGCTCGTGGGACGTGGCGAGGGCTCGCACGCGATCCTCGATGCCCAGATCGCGAAACACCTCCACGGTGCGCTGATTCGTGATGTGCGCGCGAGGCGAATGAGCCGTGCCGGCGTAGCGCGTAATCGCCAGCACTTCGACACCGTATTTCGCCAGCAATGCGGCTGTCGTGAGTCCGGCGGGGCCGGCACCCACCACAAAAACCGGAACGTGAATCTTTTTCATGTCTCCTCCTTCAGGTAACCTAAACGATTGTGCGGCGCTCGATCATCGCTGGATCGGCGCGTCTTCGTCGACGACGGTGTTGCGCAATACGCCAAGACCTTCGATCTCGACTTCGCACACGTCGCCGGCGCGCATGATGAGCTTCGGCTCGCGCGCCCAGCCAATGCCGGCAGGCGTGCCGCTCACGATGACATCGCCGGCTTCGAGCGTGATCGCTTCGCTGATGACCGAGATGAGCGAAGCGACGTCGTGCAGCATGTCGTTCGTATTCGCCAATTGCACGACCTTGCCGTTCAGGCGCGTTTCGAGCTTGAGGCCCGCGCCGCCCGCGGGCAGTTCATCTGCTGTGACGAACATCGGGCCGAACGCGCCGGTGCCGTCGAAGTTCTTGCCGACCGTCCATTGCGGCGACTTGAACTGGTACTCGCGCACGGATCCGTCATTGAAGATCGAGTAGCCCGCCACGCAGGAGAGCGCATGCTCCTTCGAAATATGACGGCCGCCGCCGCCAAGGATGACCGCCAGTTCGCCTTCGAAATCCAGCGAGTCGGAGATGCGCGGACGGATCATGGGCGCATCGTGGCCAATCAGGCTAGAGTTCAGCCGCGGGAAGATGGTCGGATAGTCGGGCTGCTCGTACGGGCTTTCCTTCGTGTGGTCCGCGTAGTTGAGCCCGATGCACAGCAGCTTGCCGGGGCGCGCAAGCGGCGGCAGATACGCTACGGAATCGGCCGGAAATATTTCGTCGGTCGCGAGGGTCGACGCATCGAGGGAAGCGAGATCGACTCCGCGCGCGAGGAGGTCATCGAGGGTCGTTTCGCCGAGCGAGCGGATGGTGTCGCCCTGGACGATTCCGAGCAGCCGGCGGCGGTTGTCGGGGGAAAAATGGACGTATCGCATTGCGTCTCCAGATGTTGTTAACTTGATGGCATGTCGAGGCTCGATGAGGGAAGAATAGAAATGGGCTCGCGGCCGCGGTAGATCGCGCGGCCGCACAGAGTGTTCTGTCAAAGGAACAATCGAAGAGCGAGCAAACGAAGTGCGCGGCTGAAGTGGATAGCGCGCGCAAAGCGCTCACTCGTCTTTCTGGATGTGCGTGGCGAGATGATCGATCAGCAGCCGCACGGCTGGCAGGAGACCTCTGCGTGACGGAAAGACGGCGTGAACCAGCCCGCCCTTGGGCGTCCAGCCTGGCACCACGTCGACCAGCGTGCCTTCTTCGAGCTCGTTTTCGACCACCATATAGGGCATCTGAACGATGCCTACGCCTTTCAGGGCGGCCTGCCGGAGCACGGTCAAGTCGTCGGTGATATAGCGCGGTGCGTGATGTACGCGCACCTCGGCGCCGTCCGGACCGACCAGATCCCAGACGTGATCGCGCTGCGGTCCCCAGTCGAGGCTGGGCACGCCGGCGAGATCCGCTGGATTGGCAATCGGCCCGTGCTTTTCGAGGAGCGCCGATGCAGCAACGAGGCGCTGCGGGCTGCCAGAAAGCACCCGCATGACCAGCCCGCTATCTTCGAGCGGCGGAAAGCGCACGCGCAGCGCGAGATCGAAGCCTTCGCCGAGGACGTCGACCCGGCGATTGGTTGCATCGAGAAGAATCCGCACCTTCGGGTACAGCATCATGAAGTCGGCCACGAGTGTCCCGATGCGGTACTCGAGCAGCGTGGTGGGGCAACTCATGCGCACCACGCCCTGGGGTTCGGAAACCCTGCGCTCCATGACCTCGCGGGCGGCATCGGCTTCCACGAGCACGGCAATGCAGCGTTCGTAGAATTCCTGCCCCGTCTCCGTTACCGAGAAATGCCGTGTGGACCGGTTGAGCAGACGAACGCCATATCGGGCTTCGAGGTCGGCAACGCGCCGGCTCAGCTTGGACTTGGGCATATTGAGCGCCCGGCCGGCCTGGGTGAAACCGTGGTTCTCGACTACTTTCACAAAGTAGAAGATGTCGTTTAGATCGTCCATGACTGTTCCTTTGACAGGACAATCGAGACATATTAGGGCATGGGCGCCAACCACTGCGGTGTTCTTCTCATGGAACACAGTCGGCGTTTTCGTGGGCTGGAAGCTCTTGCGTCGTCCGCATAGGATTACTTTTGCATGCGGAGCCGATGCGGCACGCATCGCCCTCGGGATGTCACTTTCACTTCCTGCACTGTTTCCGGAGCTAACCATGGCAAGCGAACCCATTCGCGACCCCGCGAACGACCATCTGCTCACCCCGCAGAATGCGGCATTCATCGTTATCGATTACCAGCCGGTCCAGGTAAATTCCATCGCATCAATGGATCGCCAGTTGCTGGTCAACAACATCGTGGGCACCGCCAAGGCCGCAGTCGCCTACAAGCTGCCGATCATTCATTCGACGGTCAACGTGAAGACCGGCCTGAACAAGCCGCCGATCCCGCAACTGCGCGCCGTGCTGGGCGACTATCCGACCTACGACCGCACGAGCATCAATTCGTGGGAAGACGTTGAATTCCGCCAGGCCGTTGAAGCCACCGGCCGCAAGAAGCTGATCATGACAGCGCTTTGGACGGAAGCCTGCCTGACGTTCCCGGCACTCGATGCGCTGAAGGCCGGCTATGAGGTTTATGTCGTGGTCGATGCGGTCGGCGGCACGTCTGTCGCAGCGCACGATGCCGCGTTGCGCCGCATCGAACAGGCAGGCGGGAAGATGATCAGCGTCGCGCAACTGTTCTGCGAGTTGCAACGCGACTGGGCTCGCAGTGAAACCGTGCCGGCGTTCATGGATCTGTTCATTTCAACCGGTGGTACAGCCGGTATTCAGTTTTCGTACGATAAGAGCTGATGGGCTTATGCGCGCGGACGGTTGGGGTAGCCGTCCGCGCGTAATTTGCCTACATTACCCACCATCGGGCGGCGAAGAGGTCAACATGCACTTCAGTGAGCGAACTTTCAAGGACGCACTTGGAGCGACCGTTATACAGAGCCGCCTGGGACCTTCACAAGGCAGGCACGGATACGAGAAGCTCTTGTTCCCGGGCATCGAAGTAGGATTAGCGGGCTGGCAGAGATCGCACAGTCAAGGTGGCGGCACGGGATTTGAAAGCCCACATGCTATTCGCTACGCCCCGGAAGAAGTGAATCAGCAGTTTCAGCGCTTGGGTATAGAACGATATCTCAGAGAGCTTGTAGAGCTGAAACCTGCTGACACCGAACTTTGGCTTACCACAGTAACAACGACTCATTCCCGGACGCTTCGGCTAAAGGAAATTCAGTACCGCGTGGATGCTGTGAAGAATGGTCTGTCCCGCAAATTGTTTGAGGCAAGCATCGAGATCCCGGATCAACGGGTTAATCCGAAAGTGATCATTCATGCCACGCCATTCGTGAAGACATTTTAGAGTTTCAGTGAACGAAAAAGGCTTCACTGCATGAATGCAATCATTCGGCGCCTCCATGACTGAGCCTCGTCTGACCTTGCTCGACCAGCCGTTGAACGGCCGAAACCGCTACGCCATTCTGTTTCGGATCCAGAATGCCAAAAAGCCCGCAACACGCATGCGCAAGATCGAGGAGTTCATCGGCATGCTGAATCGCGGCGAAACCATTCATCCCTAGCGCCAGGCAATTGCTGTCCCGGCAGACGGTCACGGTCATCGCGGATGCCGGAGTAGGCATTCTCGCGCTCGTGTGAAACCTGCTCACGAGCGCTCGCGCAAGGCTGTGCAATGCATCGCATCGCAGCAATAGACGTCCATGGGTCCGCGCCAGCAACCTCGCCAGCAATTGATTCTGATCAAAAGAGACAGGCAGCGCGTTGTCATCATGGTTTTAATCAGCGTTTATCTGAATCTCTTGTCGCGCTCGTTATTTTAGTTAGCAATCAAATTAAATATTACAAGTGTCGATTTTGGATAGAAGCATCCTTTGGAAAGACCAGATGAGCCAGGAAGGCTCTGTTATCTGATTCAAGGAGAGATTTCATGTCTGATTCCGCATCCGCAGCCGGCTCCGGCCCGGCGGCCAAGCCAGCCGTCACCGCCGAGCCCGCCCCGAAACTGCGCCTGGGTGCGCTAACCGCGCTGGTCGTGGGATCGATGATCGGCGGCGGCATTTTCTCCCTGCCGCAAAACATGGCGGTCAGCGCCGGCGCCGGCGCCGTGCTGATCGGCTGGGCCATCACCGCGGTCGGCATGCTGACGCTTGCGTTCGTCTTCGAGACGCTCGCCAACCGCAAGCCCGATCTCGACGGCGGCGTCTACATCTACGCGAAGGAAGGCTTCGGCGACTATATGGGCTTTTCCTCCGCGTGGGGGTACTGGATCAGCGCGTGGCTCGGCAACGTCGGCTACTTCGTTCTCCTTTTCAGCACCTTCGGCTACTTCTTCCCGGTCTTCGGCGAAGGCAACACGCCAATCGCCATCGTTTGCGCATCTGCGCTGCTGTGGGGCGTGCATTTCCTCGTATTGCGAGGCATCAAGGAAGCGACCTTCGTCAATCTGATCACCACGATTGCGAAGATCGTCCCCATCGTCCTGTTCATTCTGATCTGCGCCTTCGCTTTCAAGTCGCACGTCTTCACGAATGACTTCTTCGGATTGGGCAATGCGAAGCTCGGCAGCATCACGAATCAGGTCCGCAACATGATGCTCGTGACCGTCTGGGTGTTCATCGGGATCGAAGGCGCCAGTATCTTCTCCGCGCGCGCGGAAAAGCGCACCGATGTCGGCAAGGCAACTGTCGTCGGTTTCGTGGGCGTCCTGCTCGTGCTCGTGCTGGTGAACGTCCTGTCGCTCGGCATCATGACCCAGCCGCAACTCGCCGCCTTGCAAAACCCGTCGATGGCCGGCGTGCTCGAGCATGTCGTCGGCCACTGGGGCGCAGTGCTGATCAGCGTGGGGCTCGTGATCTCGCTGGCCGGCGCACTGCTGTCGTGGGTGCTGCTGTGCGCCGAAATCATCTTCTCCGCAGCGCGCGACAGCACGATGCCCAAGTTCGTGCGCAAGGAGAACGCAAAGCGTGTGCCGTCGAACGCGCTCTGGCTGACCAACGGCCTGACCCAGATCTTTCTGCTGATCACGCTGTTCTCGAAGGGAACTTACCTGTCTCTGATTTACCTGGCAACGTCGATGATCCTGCTGCCGTATTTCTGGTCGGCGGCCTACGCACTGCTCCTTGCCTGGCGTCGTGAAACCTATGAGCGCGAGCCGAAGGAGCGCACCAAGGACCTCGTGATCTCGGCGATTTCGGTGATCTACGCGCTGTGGCTGCTCTACGCGGGCGGGCTCAAGTACGTCCTGCTGTCGGCACTGCTTTATGCGCCGGGCGTCGTGCTGTTCGCCAAGGCGAAGCGTGAAGCCGGTCAACCGGTCTTCACACAGATCGAGAAACTCATTTTCGCGGTGGTCGTGGTCGGCGCAGGCGCCGCCGCATTCGGCCTTTACCAGGGGTATCTCACGCTTTAATTCCAGGAGAAACATGATGGGCACGGAAACACCCCAATATGGCGTTCATTCCGAAGCAGGCAAGCTGCGCAAGGTAATGGTGTGCTCGCCCGGTCTCGCACACCAGCGCCTGACACCGAGCAATTGCGATGAGCTGCTCTTCGATGACGTCATCTGGCTGAACCAGGCCAAGCGCGATCATTTCGACTTCGTCACCAAGATGCGCGAGCGCGATGTCGAAGTGCTGGAGATGCACAACCTCCTCACGGAGACGGTGCAGAATCCGGAGGCGCTGAAGTGGATCCTCGACCGGAAGGTGCGCCCGAACACTGTCGGCGTCGGGCTCGCCAGCGAGGTTCGGTCGTGGATGGAAGGGCTCGAACCGCGCAAGCAGGCCGAGTTTCTGATCGGTGGCGTTGTCGCGGAGGACATTCCCGACACCGCCCACAGCAACGCCCTCAAGTTGTTTCGCCAGTATCTGGGTTACTCGAGCTTCGTGTTGCCGCCGCTGCCGAACACGCTCTTCACGCGCGATACGACCTGCTGGATCTATGGGGGCGTGAGCCTCAACCCAATGTACTGGCCGGCCCGCAGGCAGGAAACGCTGCTGGCGACGGCGATCTACAAGTTCCACCCCCAATTCGTCGGTCAACCGTTCGAGTTCTGGTACGGCGACCCGGACGAGGACCACGGCGCGGCAACGCTCGAAGGCGGCGACGTGATGCCGATCGGCCGCGGCGTCGTCCTGATCGGCATGGGCGAGCGCACCTCGCGGCAGGCGATCGGCGCGCTTGCGCAGAGCCTGTTCGCGAAGGGCGCGGCGCAACGCGTCATCGTCGCCGGGTTGCCGAAGTCCCGCGCGGCCATGCATCTCGACACGGTATTCACGTTCTGCGATCGCGATCTCGTCACGGTGTTCCCCGAAGTCGTGAATGAAATCGTCGCGTTCTCGGTGCGGCCCGACGAATCGCAGCCCTCGAATCTGAACATCCGCCACGAAGAAAAGCCGTTCATCGACGTCGTGGGCGAGGCACTCGGTCTGCCGAAACTGCGCGTCGTGGAGACGGGCGGCAACAGCTTCGCTGCCGAGCGCGAACAATGGGACGACGGCAATAACGTCGTCTGCCTCGAACCCGGCGTAGTCGTCGGCTACGACCGCAACACCTACACGAACACGCTGTTGCGCAAGGCCGGCGTCGAGGTCATCACGATCAGCGCGAGCGAGCTGGGCCGCGGCCGGGGCGGCGGCCACTGCATGACATGCCCCATCGTGCGTGACCCGGTCGATTACTGACTCACCCACGCATCTGCCCACGCATCCGGGCCCGTCCCCGCCGGCCGCGGGCCCTGCACTCGACGACTTGCTTCCACCCGGCCCATTTACGTTGGAGAACCGCTATGAGTTTCAATTTGCGCAATCGAAGTCTCCTCAGCCTGATGCACCACACGCCCCGCGAGCTGCGCTATCTCCTCGACCTCTCGCGCGACCTGAAGCGCGCCAAGTACACCGGCACCGAGCAGCAGCATCTGAAGGGCGTGAACATCGCGCTGATCTTCGAGAAGACGTCCACGCGCACGCGCTGTGCATTCGAGGTCGCCGCCTACGACCAGGGCGCGAACGTCACCTACATTGATCCGCATTCCTCACAGATCGGCCACAAGGAGAGCATGAAGGACACGGCTCGCGTGCTCGGCCGCATGTACGACGCGATCGAGTATCGGGGCTTCAGGCAAGACATCGTCGAAGAACTTGCGAAGTACGCGGGCGTTCCGGTGTTCAACGGTCTCACCGACGAATATCACCCGACCCAGATGCTCGCCGACGTACTGACGATGCGCGAACACAGCGACAAGCCGCTGCCGCAGATCAGCTACGCGTACCTCGGCGACGCGCGCAACAACATGGGCAACTCGCTGCTGCTGATCGGTGCGAAGCTCGGCATGGATGTGCGCATCGGCGCGCCGAAGGCGCTTTGGCCGAATGCGGAGCACATTGACGCTTGCCAGCGCTTTGCCGCCGAAAGCGGCGCCCGTCTCACGCTAACCGAAGATGCGAACGCCGCGGTCAATGGCGTGGACTTCGTGCATACGGACGTCTGGGTTTCGATGGGCGAACCGGTCGAGGCGTGGGGAGAGCGCATCGGCGAGCTGCTGCCTTACCAGGTCAACATGGCGCTGATGAAGGCCGCGCAAAACGCGCAGGTGAAGTTCATGCACTGCCTGCCCGCATTCCATAACAGCGAAACCGAGGTCGGCAAGAAAATCGCCCAGCAGTACCCGGCGCTCTCCAACGGGATCGAAGTGACCGAGGATGTTTTCGAGTCGCCGCTCAATATCGCCTTCGAGCAAGCCGAGAACCGTATGCACACGATCAAGGCGATCCTCGTCTCCACGCTTGCAGATCTCTGAGCAGCCGCGTGGCCCCGGTTGACGCGGCGCGCCCGATGCAAGGGCGCGCCGCGCGCCATCGAAACGAATTTTGAAAGGGGCAGCATTATGCGTATCGTCATAGCGTTGGGCGGGAACGCCCTCTTGCGGCGCGGCGAGCCGATGACATCCGGCAACCAGCGCGAAAATGTGCGAATCGCGGCGCAGCAAATCGCGCAGATCGCACCAGACAACGAGCTCGTGATCGCGCACGGCAACGGCCCGCAAGTCGGCCTGCTCGCGCTGCAGGGCGCGGCTTACAAGGAAGTCGAAACCTATCCGCTCGACGTGCTCGGCGCGCAAACCGAAGGCATGATCGGCTATCTGATCGAACAGGAACTCGGCAACCTGCTGCCCTACGAAGTTCCGTTCGCGACGATTCTCACCCAGGTCGAAGTCGACGCGCGCGATCCCGCGTTCCGCAACCCGACCAAGCCAATCGGTCCGGTCTATGGCAAAGAGGAGGCCGAGCGTCTTGCCAAAGAACGCGGCTGGAGCATCGCGCCGGACGGCGACAAGTTTCGCCGCGTCGTGGCGAGCCCACGGCCGAAACACATCTTCGAAATCCGGCCGGTCAAGTGGCTGCTCGATCACGGCACGATCGTCATCTGCGCGGGCGGCGGCGGCATACCGACCTGCTACGACGAGGCGCGCCAGCACCTGACCGGAGTCGAAGCCGTAATCGACAAGGACCTTTGCTCCGCGCTGCTTGCCGAGGAGCTAGACGCCGACCTGCTGATCATCGCCACCGACGTCGATGCCGCCTATGTCGATTGGGGCAAGCCGGGCCAGAAGGCCATCGCGCAGGCCCATCCCGACGCGCTCGAGAAGCTGGGCTTCGCCGCCGGATCGATGGGGCCCAAGGTTCAGGCGGCGATGGAGTTCGCCCGCAATACCGGCAAGGACGCGGTGATCGGTTCGTTATCGGACATCGTTGCCATTACGAAGCGCCAGGCCGGCACGCGCGTTAGCATTCTCGAGCCTGGCATCCAGTATCGCGCGGCAGCGGCCAGCTAACGCCGCAGCGCATCATGCCTCCAGTGAAACCCTCAATGTCACAAGCGGAGATCCGACCAAAGTCTTATTCATCGTGTCGAATTGCGCTGCTATGCTGGACCTCGACGTGCAGCGCCGCACGGCACCATTCCCGATACTCCGAACTGAACTGCGATGAGCAGGCGAGCCGCTCACTGGAGGTGCGCGTGCTTCGGCACCGCCGTGCTGCTCTGGCAGGCGGGTGCGCTGCACGCCCAAGAACTGGAACCTCGAACCTACTCCGCCTCCCCGGTCGGCACGAACTTCATTGTCGCGGGCTACTCGCACGTGAGCGGAGACGTTCTCACCGACCCTTCCCTCCCGATCAGCGGCGTGCGCGCGCAGATCGACAATTTTGTGCTCGGCTACGTCCACACATTCGCGCTCGCGGGCCACACGGCGTCGTTTGGTCTGGGTGTTCCGTTCCAGCGCGCGGACCTGAGCGGACTCGTGATCGACGCCCCGACCCAGGTCCATCGCGGCGGCGTTGGCGACATGCAAATGCGATTCGCCCTCAACCTGTTCGGCAATCCCCCGCTTTCGCCGGAGGAATTCGCGCAAGCGCCGCCTCGCACCTCGCTGGGCATCAGCCTGACAGTCCAGGCGCCCACTGGACAGTACGTTCCCACGCGTCTCGTCAATCTGGGTAACAACCGCTGGGCGTTCAAACCTGAAATCGGCGTGTCGCAACCGTGGGGTAACTGGTTCTTCGAGGCTTCGGTGGGTGTTTTTTTCTTCACCGCCAACACGAGCTTCTTCAACGGACATGAGAAGAGCCAGGCGCCGCTCGCGATCACGCAGCTCCATGGCGGCTACACCTTCCGTCCCGGCTTATGGCTCGCCGTCGATCTCGGTTATGCCCTGGGCGGCGGCGCCAGTGTGGACGGTGCGTCGAGCGGCAGTTCCCAGGCGAACCTGCGCGGCGGAGTCACGCTCGCGGTGCCAATCGCACGCGGCTGGTCGGCCAAGCTCGCCTGGTCGCGCGGCTTCGTCGCACGGGCAGCGGGCAACTACCAGATCGTGACGGTGGCGCTTCAATATCGCTGGTTCGACCGGTGAACGCTCATCGCTGCCCCTTTATCGCGGCGTTTGCGGCAAAGGCACGCGATTGACGGAGATCAACGAGTAGAGGAAGCGAAATACTAGAGTGGGTGCGAACGGCTTCCCGGTTTCCGATGCGCTGTTCTTCATTGCGCCGGACCGGTCCGTGGGACTGCCGACATTGCAGGCGGTCTTCGTTGCACGACACACTTGAAAGGTCGGGATATGGGCTTCCTTGCTCGCTTTATGCGTTCCTCGCGAACCCCCGGCGCGCTTGCTGAAGGCGCACGCCTGGACGAAATGATCGAACGTGTCGTTGCCATGGAGTCCCGTTTGCGGTTGGCGAAAAGTTACCGAAAACGCCTTGGCGGATCGATCCGCATCTCGCTTCGCTACATCGACGATCTAACTGGTTCGTTGCCCGCGCCTCACGAGGCCAACACGGCAGCCTGGTCGACCGACCCGTTGATTCGCGCATTCTTTGCGACGGCGGAAGACCTGCCAAAAGCGTTCAGCCGCTCGGAGACGTTGCGCGAATACTTCGCTTGTCATCCCGACATTACGCACGCCCACGTCACGCTGGGGATGGCGATGATCGAGCGGCACGTGCTGGGTGTCGCCCTCGAGGGCGATTCGGTACGTCATGAAGTGCCGCAGACCAAGCTTTGTTTCATGGACCACCGCGTCAGCATCTGCGCGCGCTCAGACCCGGAGCTGCGCGAGGAAATTGTGCGCAGGATGATCGATCAGCTGGCGCTGGAAGGACTGGCGAAACTCGCCGCCGACCGCCGCGAACTGGTCGAGAAAGGACGTGAACTGCTCGAGGCGCGCGTGAAGTTGCTGGAGCAGCGAGGTACAGGTATTCGCTTTCTGGTAGGTGACGCACCAGACACCGCAGCGGACGAACTGAAACGGCTACAGGCCCAAATCGAAGAAAACGCGTGCGACCTCGCTGCGCTTCGCGTCCCGACCGAGGCGATCGAACTCGAACTGGAGCGGGTCTGCGAGGTGTTTTCCAAGCCTGCGGAGCATATCTATGTCGAGAACCGCAGTGTTCGCCTCGACCTGATGAACGTGGTGAGAAACGACGAAACACAAGCCAGCCGCGTTATGGAGTTCCGCCTCGCACGGATCCCTGGCGATCCGCCTCGTATGCGTGCGTTCGCACTCGTGCGATTTCCACGTGCCGAACTCCTGCCGGCCGGGCTGCATATCGACGCCGCAACACTCGCGTCATGGGAATGAAGAAGGCCTGCCCGGTCATGGGATGAATTCGAATTCGAGCAAGGGAGCCGAGCGATGAATCACTTACTGCATTCAGGATCACGAAGCATAGAGCGAACGGCGCCGACCGCTGCCGATATTCTCCAGGATACGCAGAACTTTTCGCTGGTGCTGGGCGGCCCCCTTTTCCAGCTTCTGCGCCGCACGCGCATGGCCGACGATGCACTGGAACTGGTGCGCCAGCGGGTTATCGTCATCTCGCTCGTGGCGTGGCTGCCGCTACTGGTGCTGGCCGCTGTGGACGGGCATTTGCTGGACAAGCGCGTGGCCGTGCCCTTCCTGCTGGACCTCGAAGTTCATATCCGCTTCCTTGTGGCAGTGCCTCTTTTGATCGTCGCCGAGCTGGTTGTGCATCGGCGCCTGCGTTCAATCGCTCGGGCATTCCTCGACCGGAACATCATTCCGGAAGCGTCGGTGCCACGGTTCGATGAGGCAATCAGGTCGGTGTTTCGTCTGCGCAATTCCGTGGTTGCCGAGCTGCTGATGATCGCCCTGGTATACGGTGTTGGCGTCCTTGTCGTGTGGCACCACTACACTGCAATGCAAACCACTTCGACATGGTACGCAGCCCCCACCCCCGGAGGCTTGAAACTGTCGCTCGCCGGATACTGGTATGCCTACGTGAGCGTTCCACTCTTCCAGTTCCTGTTGATCCGCTGGTATTTCCGGCTGTTCGTCTGGACGCGGTTTCTCTGGCAGGTGTCGCGCATCGAACTCAACCTCGTTCCGACTCATCCCGATCGCGTCGGCGGCTTGGGGTTCCTCGCCAATACCGTTTATGCCTTCACGGCGCTGCTTGCCGCGCACGGCGCAATGCTCGCTGCCCAGTTCGCCAACCGCATTTTCTACGCCGGAGTCGCACTCACCGAATTCAAGGTGGAAACAGCAACGATGGTTCTCTTCCTGTTGTGCCTGGTCTTTGGTCCTTTACTGGTCTTCGCGTCACAACTGGCCCAGGCGAAGCGAACAGGCCTGAGTGAATACGGCGCCCTGGCACAACGGTACGTGCGTGAATTCGATACCAAGTGGCTGCGCGGGGACTCGTCCGGCGGCGAGCCGTTGGTGGGCAGCGCCGATATTCAGTCGCTCGCCGATCTCGCCAACAGTTTCGACGTTATCCGAACCATGCGCATCGCGCCCATTACCAAAGATGCCGTTGTTCGCCTCGCAGCCGCGGTACTTGTGCCCATTGTGCCGCTGGCGCTCACGATGATGTCGCTGGAGGATCTGCTGAAAAGACTGTTCGGATTGGTATTCTGACGTCTCTGGTTCGCGTGCCGAGTGCCGGTTCTACGCGCTGTTTTGGCCGCACCCATCAGATAACAAAAGCGGCCTGAACGGCGTAAATTTGCACAGTTAGCGAGCGGGCGACCGACCGTACCCGGCTCGCGCCTGCGTTAGCTCCTTGTCGAAGCGAGCGCGATTACGCCGGCGAGCCCCGGGACAGCTTGCATCTATTCGTCCGTTCTGGCCGGAATCCGGCCCTCGCGGATAGCGCGGACGAACTCGCGATAGTCACGCCGGTTCTGGGAACTATATTCGGTCGCAAACTCGGCGATCGCATCGTCGAACGTCTGCCCGGAGCCCATGTACCCCGCGATCATTGCGGCATCGCCCGAACGGGCATGTGCACGTGCAAGGGCGTGCGCGCACATCCTCGCATATTGCCGCAGCATCCCCGAGTCCCAGTCCTCGATGACAGCGGATATTTTCATGTCACGCAACTGACGGATATAGAAGTCGCGGCCATTCGTTCCGCTAGTCCATCCGAGAAACACGTCGCTTGCGCTCTGCATGAGGCGCTGCCCGGCGATTACCCGCTGACCGTGGTTGGAATGCAGGCTTTTGCCTGCATAGGGTTCCAGCACCGACGCCCGTGCTTCCTTCACCTGCAGGAACAGCGGGTCGTTGTCCGAGGCCATGAACAGCCCCACGGCACAGATCGTGCCGACACTACCGACGCCGACCACCTTCACTGCCAGATCGACGAAATGGAACCTGTCGAACAGGACACGCACATGTTCGGGCAGGCTCTCGCGGTATGAGGCGATGGCTTCGGCGTAATCCGATTGGACACCAGGAGCCTCTTCCTCGGCAGGATGGAAAATCAGCGGGGGGAGGTCCTTGATCCTGGGCTCTGCGCCTTCCTGCGAAACGAGTTTCGGATACAGGTGGTCGGGCAGTTGCTTGCGTCGCTCCACCTCGATCCGTTCCGCGATCCGCTTGCGCGCCGCTTCGATGACAGCCTGATCGCCGGACCGGTCCTGATACTTTTGCAGATCGATTCTGTCGTACCAGACGTCGAGTGCCCGCATCCCTGCGTAGTCGTGCATACGTTCGCGATACTCGCGCACGAGATCCATGGCCATGCGAGCAGCATCGCTAGCCGGCATTTCCAGGTGTTGCGCTGCAATCACCACACTCGCGGCCAGGCGCTTGAGGTCCCACTCGAACGGCGCGGGTAGCGTTTCGTCCAGATCGTTGATGTCGAAGATCACGTTGCGCTCCGGCGTCGCGAAGCCGCCGAAGTTCATCAGGTGCGCGTCCCCGCATGCCTGCACGCGCAGCCCGCTTGTTGGCGCGGTGGCGAGGTCGGCCGCCATCAGCGCAGCCGCTCCGCGATAGAACGCAAACGGTGACGCGGACATGCGCCCGAACCGGATCGGGATCAGGTCCGGGAGACGGCCTTCGTTGGATTCGCTCAAGAGTTCGACAGGGTCTCGGCGATCCTTCGCTGGCTTCCATCCAGCCTGAGACGAACGCGGCACCGCGTCGCGAATCAGGCGCCCTTCCGCCGCCCGCTCATCGGGCGTGCGGTACGGAGCAGGCACCGCGTGAATATCGCGTGCGATCTTGCGTGAAACTGGCTTGTCCATGACATCCCCTAACTGGCTTGGTCTTCACCTGGTCTGCCCGCGTCATTTGGGACACCGCTCTGGCATGGCCCTGTATGCTCGCGCTCAGGCGCCAATCCATAGTGTCCGTCGACGTTGTGAAATGCCGGCGAGCCATAGGGCAATCCCGCGTTCGCGGTATTTCTGTTCCGTTTTGATGGGGCGCGGAATCGTTGCTGCTCCTTGAGCTACAACGTTTTTATTCAAGCACCTTCTGTCCGGTGCCGATTGATTCAGGTCAACGGCAGCGCCGCGGGCAACCACTCAGAAGGAAGGCGTGCTCATCATCCCGATCGTGCTCGTGGTGATGAGAACGATCTAGTTCCATTTCAGTATTCGGTGGACTAGCGTCTTGCGCTTCCCGACATTCCGACCACTGCCAACATGAATTGGCCGTTCAAGCCGCCTGTCTCGCTTCAAGAGCGTGCCACGACGGCGCGTGACCAATGCGCTCCAGAAAATCGTCGAGATTTCGCCTCGACAACGCGATCGTCGCCGCACTGTCTAGCGGATGAAACAAAAAGACCGGCTCGTGCGCGAGGTCGTTGTCGATCACGAGGCGAATATTATGCGCGTGGTCATTGACCAGGGCGAGTGGGCTCAACGATCCAGGCAGCACGCCGAGCTGATCGAAAAGGCGATCGGCCGAAGCGAACGACAGACGTTTGCTGTTCAGCGTCTTCGCAACGGCAGACAGGTCCAGCGATTTATGTGCGGTCGTGACGACGAGGTATAAGCCGCCATGCTTGTCCTGTAGCAGAAGATTCTTGCAGCGTGCGCCTTCGAGAGAAAGCTTGAGTGCCCCGGATTCCGCCATGTTGAGCACCCGATCATGGCATTCATATTCAAACGGCACGTCTTGCTGCTCGAGCAGCCTGAGCAGCCCGTCCCTTTGTATCATTTCCCATTCACTCCAGAATGTTGCAAATGCCGCCCGCGACCTTACGCGGCCGGCATGGAACTGGTCAACGCGGGTCAAAAACCGGATACGATGCCGTGTCGATCGCCGACAGGGTGTCTTCGCGCGACAGCAGGCCAGATTCGTCGAGAATCTCCACCAGTGGCCGACCTTCCGCAACCGACTGACGGGCCAGCTTGCTGACACGAGCATATCCAAGTTTGGGCACGAGCGCCGTGGCCACAGCCATCGAATCCATCAGGTGTCGCTCATTGCATGCAACGTCTGCGGTGATGCCGGCAACACACTTCTGTGCGAACCTCTCGATGCCGTTGGTCAGCAGCGCGATGCTGTCGAACACGCGGGACGCCACCACAGGCTCGAAGTGATTGATTTCGAGCTCGCCATACTGGACGGCCTGGGCTACCGCGACATCATTGCCGAAAACGGCGAAGCTCAGCTGGATCATGGCCATCGGCAGCACCGGGTTCACTTTGCCCGGCATGATCGAAGAGCCTGCCTGCGCTTCGGGAAGGCGCAGTTCCCCGAGGCCACCGACAGGTCCGGAGGACAGAACCGTCAGGTCCGATGCGATCTTTGCGAGGGATACCGCGCAGGTGCGCAGCTCACCCGAAACGCGCGAGAACACGTCCATATTCTGCATCGCGTCGAACGGGTTTGCTGGCGCGACATAGTCGACGCCCGCGATGTTCGAGAGGTGCCTGTAGACTGCGGATCGATATCCAGCGGGTGCACCAAAACCCGTACCAATCGCCGTACCGCCGAGCGGCAGTGTGCGAAGTTTGTCGCGCACGGCGGTCAATTCTTCCGCCAGACGTCGCGCAAGCGAAGCGTAACCGCCAAAAACCTGGCCGAGGCGCATCGGCTGCGCGTCCTGCAGACAGGTACGACCGAGGTGGAGGATGTCGGCAAATTCGACGGCCTTCCCCTCGAACTGGATCGCCAGCTTTTCTACTTCCCCAATGAGTGGTCCGAGCATCGCGTACGCCGCAATCTTCAGTGCGGCAGGGTATACGTCATTCGTGGATTGCGAGCGGTTAACATGGTCATTGGGATGTATCACATCATACGAGCCTGGCGCGTGGCCCAAAAGCTGTTGTGCCCGATTGGCGATCACCTCGTTGAAGTTCATGTTCGTGGAGGTTCCACCCGAGCCCTCGAGCAAATCGACGATCAGGGAGTCACCCAACTTGCCTTCGATGATTTCCTGGCACGCCCGACCGATTGCATCGCATTGTTCAGGCGTAATCACGTCGGTGTCGCGGTTCGCGAGCGCCGCGGCCCATTTGCACYGAGCAAAGGCCACGGGGAACGCCGGATAGTGCGCGATAGTGAGCGGTGAAACTGTCAGGTTGTCTGCACCCCTCACCGAGTTGACGCCATACAATTTCTCATCGGGAATTTCGACTTCGCCCACATAGTCTCGTTCCGTACGCGTTTCAGCTCTGATTTGACTGTTCATTTGAGTTCCTGCTTTCAAAATCGATGAGTTGTTCGATTTCCTGACCAAGTGATTTTTTCACTCGCGGCAGGAACGACGTTTCGATAACTTCTGACGCGGTATCGCACGCGTCTTCAAAAAAAGCGCTGTATTCGTCCCGGCGCGCGACCAGGTACAGCGACCGCTCGAGGCCGAGCCTGTCGACAACGTGGGTGGTCACCTGGTCTGCATAGGCCGCCCCCTGAAGCAGGCACATCGGCGAGGTCACGGCCCATCCGATCCCTTCGGCAACCATCGATGTGAGCGCATCGGCGGTGTCGAGCTCGAGCCGCGTCGGGGCGCGCGCTTCGATCCTTCGCAGATAACGCTCGATCTGCATGCCAACCTGCGATTTTCGGTTAAAGCGGACGATGGGCAAGGCATTGGCCAAGGCCCGGATGTCATCAACGGTTCGGATCGGTTTGCGAAAATCCCGGGGCGTGATGACGAGGTACTTCTCGGAGAAGAGCCGGAACCGGACAACATCGTTGGCGTCTATCAGGGCATCGCTCGTAACGATGAGATCGAGATCGCGTCGCAGCAGTGCCTCGCCTTGCTGAGGGCTCAATCCCGTGCGGATGGACAGTTGCGATACCTTGCCCAGCAGCAGCTTCGTAAAAACCGAGCCGCATGTGGCCGCGAATGAGTCGACCAGTCCGATGCGCAGATCAGGCTTGATTCCTCGCCCCGCTTCGACAACCTGAGCCTTCAGATTGGCGATTTCCTCGCTGAGTACCGCACCACGATTCCTCAACGCAATGCCGAACGGCGTCAACGCGAGGGGGCGGGTCGTGCGATTGACCAGCACAACCCCGAGTTCGTCCTCTAATTGGCGGATGATCTGCGAGACACCCGATTGGGAAATGCCCATGCGGGCGGCAGCCCCCGACATGCTGCCCTCTTCCGCGACTGCGACGAAGACCTGTACCGCGTACATATCGATTGGCTTGTTGGACGACACGATCGGCTCCCCTCATAGTTTCGGTCAGCGGACGTTCCAGGCCTGCGACAACACGCGTCGGACAGTTATACGCCCGGATTTCCGTTGCGATGAGCCGACGTGTGCAGACTCGGGTTCTGGCCGCCATCCACTGCCGGTTCGTTGCTGCCGTGATCGGAACTCATATCCGAAAGATTCTCTTTGCCCGTTTCCGGCGCGAGAAGATGACAGAACACGCCACCGAACACCAACACGGCCACGCACACACCGAGCGCGGCGTGAATACCAACCTGTTGCACGGCCACGGGCAGAAGAAACGTGCTGATCGCAGAACCGAACCGGCTGGAGGCCACGGCCAGCCCAACACCTGATGCGCGCAGATGGGTCGGGAAAAGCTCCGGCGGATAGACGAACTCGAGGTTCGCCGCGGCCGAGAGAATGCAGGCGAAGATGCCGAATGCGAGTATCGTGCCGAGTGGCCCGAATCCGGCGTAGGCGAGCACCGCAAGCCCAATCGCGGCAAGATAGAAGCTACCCACCAGAAACGCGCGTCGCGAGAGCCTGTCGGCAATCAGCAGTCCAAAAATTGCTCCGGCGAACAGCAGCACGTTATAAACGAGACCACCGACAAAGCCGTCCTTGACCTGCAGGGCTTGCAGTACCTTCGGAGAAAACGTACCGAGCGCAAAGTACGGGATGACCTGGCACGTGTAAAAGACGCAGCCGACCAGGGTGTTCTTTCTCCAGCGGGCCGAGAACAACTCCGACCACGCACTGCGATGTCGCGGGGGTGTGGAGGTCGGTGCAGGCAGAATGGTTTCGGATCCGAATTTTGCACGGATGATTGCCAGTGCCTCGTTCTTCCTGCCGCGTTTCATCAGCCACATCGGCGACTCGGGCACGCCAAGGCGAAACGGCAGGATCAGCAGTGCCGGCAGGCCACTGGCGGCCAGCATGATCCGCCATGCGTCGGGGCCGATATCACGAATGGCAAAGCCTGCGAGGTAGGCACACACGTAACCCGCCGCCCAGGCCGCAGCGAGAACACTCAGCAAACGGCCACGATAGCGGCGAGGAGCAAACTCAGTGACGAGCGATTTGCTCACGACATAGTCAGCGCCGAGAATGAGCCCCAGCAGTATGCGCAACACCAGCAGTTGGGTTGGCGACGTCACGAAATATTGCGCCGCGGAGATCACCGCAAAGAGCAACATGTCGAAGGCGAAGATGGTGCGCCGGCCATAGCGGTCTGCCACGGGACCGGCAAACATGCTGCCGAAAAAAAGGCCGGCAAGTGACGCCGCCCCGAGCGCCCCCATCCAGACCGCATTGAGGTGCAGTGCGCCGGCAGCCATGCTCACGGCGATTCCGATAATTCCCAGCACGAAACCGTCGCTGAACTGTCCGCCTGTACCGCTGAACGCCACGCGCAAGTGGAAACCGCTCAGCGGAACATCCTCCATCAATATCTGCCTGCTCATATTCGTCTCCTGAACTCTGGTTATCGGCGAGGCACCTGCATGCGCCTTCGGAAACCAGTGTAGGGAGTCAGATTCAAGAAAACAGCATATCCAGTGGCAGTATCAATAACTCTAATAGTACGTCACACGATGCCTGAAGTAGAGCAACGCAAAGTACGCCAAACAGGTTGGATCGCGAACTGGCGACTGCTCCTGCGCAGGCGTGCTCGTCGAACGGTTCGCGAGAAATTTCGGTGGATCGGCAATGCCCTTCTTTCAGAACGGCACGCGGCGCGACGGCACTTTGTCAGCACCGTCGCGCCCGAACAAATCGTCGATCCACCGCGGCCGGCGGCAACGATTCAGAACTCGTGAAGCATCGCCTGAATAGTCGACGGATCTTTGGTTACCGTAAGCGCGAGCATCAGGAGAATACGGGCCTTCTGGGGATTTAAATCGTCACCGAGAAGACCCACGTAAGCTGGATCTTCCGTTATGAATCCACCTCCTGTACGAGAGGAGCGCACCACAATCACCCCCCTGGAAATCGCTTTCTTGATTGAGGGAAGGGTAAGAAGCGATTCGCTGCCCGCTCCAACGCCCGCGACGACAATGCCCTTTGCGCCGTGCGCAACTGCGGCGTCATACATGAATCCGCCGTCGTTCTGGTAGCCGTAGACAATATCGACTTCCGGCAATGAATCGAGTTTCGACACGTCAAATGGTGTCGCTGTGGTGTGGTGCTTCAACACGGACGTCTCGAAGTGAGGCAACTCGTCCACCAGGGTGCCCAGGTAGCCTGCGTCGTTTCCCTTGAAGGTATCCAGCGTGGTGCCATTGGTCTTCGTGGTGAAGCGTGCCGAGCCGATACGGTCATTCAGCGCGATCATCACGCCGCGGCCACGCGCCTGCGGCGAGGCGGCAACCGTGACGGCTTGCAGGAGGTTGCTCGGACCATCGGCGCCGATGGCCGTTGACGGTCGCATCGAACCCGTTACCACCACGGGTTTGTCGCTCTTGACGACAAGATCGAGAAAATACGCAGTTTCTTCGAGCGTATCAGTACCGTGGGTGACCACGATACCTGCGATATCGGGTTGAGCCAGAAGCTGATTCACGCGCCTGGCCAGTTTCAGAAGGACATCGTTCGTGATGTTCTCACTTCCGACATTCGAAATCTGTTCACCTGATACCTGTGCAATCTTGCCCAGTGACGGTACCGATTTGAGAAGGGCATCAGCCGTCAGTACGCCAGGCTTATAGCCCGTCGTTTGCGTCTCGCTCCCCGCGGTACCTGCGATCGTGCCCCCGGTTGCCAGTACCGCAACGTGAGGCAGCTCCGCGGGAGATGTGGATTGCGCCACAGCCGGCGCCGCTGCAAACAGGCAGAGCGCAAGACCGGAAAAAAGCCGATGCAAGTAGTTGCTCATATGAGCGTGGTTGTCTCTCACGGGATGTCTCCAGATTGGAAGAGTGAAACGCAGGATAGCCGTCTAGATGGGCGTATCGCTGAAGACGAGTGTAGTGACACATTCAGAAAATCAAATCAGGCTAATGGAATCATTAGACAAACTGATAGTATGGTGTACGGAAGATGAAGGTGCGTATTCGTGGCGGCTGAGAAGAGCCCAACCAACCTCGCGGTAGCGTCGTTCTATTGCGCTCTCACAAGCTGGAGAGGCAGTGGAGATTCACGAACCAGTTCTTATCGATCGGGAAGAATTTGCGCCTGATACCGCCCGTGTCCATCCCGTTCGCAAAGATGACTACGTCTGGCTTGAGGTGATCGAGCTGCACATCCAGCAGCTGTTTTGAAAGCCGCTTGATCAGTGGAAAGTATTCCGACTTGCTGGGAGACTTTCCACAAGAATCGAAGCAGAGCAGATTGGAGTAGATAAGTCCTTCGGCCGAGGGCTGCCAGCGCTTCGTCCACGATCCCGACCACGCCGCCCGACGATACGAGAATGTGGCCCTTCGATACATACTCATCGATAGTCAGCGTTGGCTGTCTCCTGCGTCCAGCATCTACGAGACAAGCGTACGTGCCTTCGCCAAGAATCTGCTGACGCAATCCCCGACTGCCAAAGACTGCCCCCGACACCGCGAGGTCCATCTCCTGGTTCGCCAACGCGTCTCCGACAATCTGGCTGTGCGTCTGCCGAAAGATGAGCCGCAGGCCGGGTGCACTCGTTGACAGGACGTCGATGAGCCGACGCCCGATGGCAATCTCGAAATCGTCCGAGAGTCCGATGGACACCGAGCGACCATGAAAGGTCATGGCGTTCGGTGAGGCGATCGCAAGACTCTGCCGGCAACGGTCAAGCGCCTCACTGACGATGGGTTTCAACTCCCTGGCCCGGGAAGTTGGAGCCAGTCCGCGTCCAGTGCGGACAAACAACGCGTCGGAGAAGACTTCTCGAAGCCGACGCAATGCGGCGCTGACCGCAGACTGGGTCATATCGAGACGGATAGCCGCCCGACTGGCGCCGCCTTCTTCGAAGAGCGCCTCAAAAACCTTGAAAAGATTCAGGTCGACGGAGCCGATATCAATCTGGTTCATATCAGAAAGTCTCGATATGTGTTTTCGAGATTTTATCGCTCAGCAAAGATACAAGGGTCAACTTCCGTTGGAGAACCTCGACATGCCCAAAACCAAAGTCGCCGCTCTGCAGATTGGCTCGTCTGCTGCTGGCAAGGCCCAGACACTTGAGCACATCCTTTCGTTCGAAGAGAAGATTCGTGCTTCCGGTGCGAAACTCATCGTCATGCCTGAAGCAGTGCTCGGTGGTTATCCGAAGGGTGAGATATTCGGCACCCGTCTCGGCTATCGCCTGCCCGAAGGCCGCGAAGCCTTCGCGCGTTACTACGGCAACGCAATTGACGTTCCGGGTGACGAAACGCAGGTGCTCGCCGAGATGTCCACGCGTTGTGACGCTTCTCTCGTCATTGGCGTCATCGAGCGCGACGGCAACACGCTTTACTGCACAGCGTTGTTCTTCAATCCCGGCGAAGGCCTGGTTGCAAAGCATCGCAAGCTGATGCCCACTGGCACCGAGCGGCTCATCTGGGGCCAAGGAGACGGTTCGACGCTTCCAACCGTCAGGACGGGCGCTGGCGTCGCTGGCGCGGCAATCTGCTGGGAGAATCACATGCCGTTGCTGCGGACTGCAATGTACGCGAAGGGCGTTCAGGTCTGGTGCGCGCCGACGGTCGATGAGCGCGACATCTGGCAATGCTCCATGCGGCACATCGCACACGAAGGGAGATGTTTCGTCATCAGCGCCTGTCAGGTCCAGCCTTCTCCCGCACAGCTCGGCCTGGACGTTCCTGGCTGGGACGAGAACCGGCCGCTCATCAATGGCGGCAGTCTTATCGTTGGACCGCTGGGAGAGATACTTGCAGGACCGCTGCACGGTGAGGCGGGCCTCGTCGTTGCAGAGATCGACACTGACGAACTTATCCGTGCCAGGTACGACTTCGACGTCGTTGGACATTACTCGCGCCCCGACGTGTTCTCGCTGTCAGTCGATGAGCGGCGCAAGCGCACGGTAGCTTTCATTGCTGATCGGACCGATGAATTGGGCTGCGAATGGAACCATCCGGCGCAGGCCTCAAAAACGCTCCGTTTCGGACCCACGTCCCCGTTATGACAATGATCGCGGATTGTCTGGGCGATCACCACACAGGCTTGTCGCAGACCGCAGGGCGACAGCCTTCCACCAACCCGTTCACCGCTGTAGGGCGGCGGCCTGAGCATGCACTCCCCGTAGCTCCCTACCTTCTCCGCACGAAGAGCTGTAAGCTTTTGGCTATGAAGGCACCGCTGCTCACTACCCTCGCACTGGCCTCCGGCAATACCGCCGCGTGGATACTCGGGCTGCGCGTCGACGCAGCAACGCACTGGCTTCCGGGATGGTATCGCATCGACCACTGGGGTGATTCGACGCTCGTGGTGCTCGCGACCTTTTCCCTCTACCTCATGAGCCGCGCACCGCTGCGCGAATACCTCGTCCACTGCTTCGCGCTCTTCATGCTTTGGGAGCTACCGACCTGCCTGGATTTCGTTGCCGATTCCATGGGTCCGCCGGTGCCAGAACAGGTGTACACGAGCTTCGCGCCGTGGCTCGGGTGCGCCATGCTGGGAGTGACGGCGGCATCGGTATTGATCGCAGCTCACCGCGTCGCCCCGGCCCGCCGACGCGCTCTGCGCTCGAGATAGCGATGCCACACTCGCCGACACGGAACGCAGCTCGAAGCAGGAGCACAAATCAGAAGCGACTCTGAAAGCAAGCGCCACAAGGCGCGGCGCATCAATCGCGGGAGGCGTACCCTTCTGGCAGTCAGGCAGCGCATGAGTAACCAGAAAGCCGGGCATGGTGAAAACGATTGCGCCTGCAACAGAGTCGTTGGGCCGAAACGATGGTCGACGCATGACAGTAAATGGCAGCGGCCACGACGTGGGCGTCGTCGGGGTCTGGCACGTCGACCGCTCGCATCAACTGCTCATAGCCCCCAACCTTCGCATCCCGGACGTGCCTGTCCATCAGGTCACGCGAACGATAGACCAACGCAGGACCAGATCGGGACGATCCTTGATCGGGTTACGCGTTCATTCATCGTGTATGGCGTCCGTCCAGCGCGCACGAAGCAGGTCGGTAAGTGCGAGATGCACCATCAGATTGCGCAACCCTGCCGGATATGGTGGGGGCTAAAACAGGAAAAGATCCATGTCCTGAACGCCGCAATACGGCCATCTGCAGTCTTTGGATCTCTCGGTTGAGCCGCCAGTCAAACGTCCGTTCGAGCCTGCAAACGGCCGTTCGCTCTCTTAGCGCGCGCCTCCTGCCCACCGTACCAGTTGTTGCGGCGGTCGACGACCATCTTGGTTGCGTTCGACGATCCGGGTGGCCCCTCTTGGCTCTCTTGATATAAGTCAAAAGCGCCAGTCTCGCGCACGGCAGGATATGCGTGGGTAGTCTTTCGGGAAAGATGTGCCGAATAGACACTTTGTCCGGTGACACGATGACGGCCTTGTTGGCCGTAGAGTGCGCAATGTCTCTCAGAATCCCCATCCTTACGCTGTTGCTCATGATGCTGGCGTCTTCGCTTCATGCCGCGAGTGAGGAGGTGCGCCCGGAGACGGCTGTCCTGCTTGAGTCGGCGCTGGAAACGGCCCCGGTCGAGATCGACGGTCAGCTCCTGTTCAGGGTTCGAGGGGTTTCGTCTTTTCCCGCCCAGCAGCGCGCCGACGCCATCAGAGAAAGAATCGAGAAGGTCGCGGCCGAGCCCTCATACCCGAGCGAAAGGTTAAGCGCTGAAGTTGTGGGGAACGTCACGATGATCATGGCCGGGCAAGCTACGCTGATGATCGTGAGCGAAGCGGATGCGCAGTTGGAACACACGAGCCGCGACCATCTTGCCGCATTGCATCTGTCGCGAATCCGCCAGGCCATCGACGAGTACCGGCGGTCGCGTACAAGTGACGCTCTGGTGAAGGCGGGGTTATATGGCGGCGGAGCCACAGTCATTCTGGCGCTGGGGATCGCAGTTCTGCTCGTCCTCAACCGGTGGTTGGACAAAGTGCTCTCCCGACTTCTGAAGAATCGTGTCCACGCAGTCGGTATCCAGTCGTTTCAGATCCTGCGTTCGGAAACTATCTTAAAGGCGTTTCATGGGCTGATGCTTTTGATCGGGGTCGCAACCATCGTTGTATCTGCGTATGCATATCTGCATTACGTGCTTGCGCTCTTTCCCTGGACTCGCTCCATCTCCAACGACCTGTTCGACCTCGCCGCTGGCGCGTTCGAACATATGGGGAAATCCGTCGGCGCGAGCATCCCGGACATTCTCGTTTTACTGATCATCTACTACGTGTGCCGGTTCGTGCTTCGCTTGACCCGGCACTTTTTCGACGCGGTGGAGCAGAAGCGCGTTACGTTCACTCAATTTGAGCCGGAATGGGCCCTACCCACGTACCGGCTCGTCCGCGTCCTGATTTTTGCCTTCGCGCTCATCGTCGCTTACCCATATATTCCCGGCTCTGAATCTGCCGCTTTCAAGGGAATTTCGATCTTCATCGGCCTGGTGTTCTCCCTCGGGTCTTCGGCCGCGATTTCCAATCTGATTGCCGGCTACCTGATGACTTATCGAAGGGTCTTCAAGGTCGGCGACCGCGTAAAGGTGGGCGACGTCACCGGTGACGTGATCGCCATCCGCTTACAAGTGACCCATCTGCGGACGATCAAGAACGAGGAGGTCACGATTCCCAATTCGCAGATACTGAATGGCAACGTAACAAACTTCAGCTCCATGGCTGTGACCCCAGGACTGATCCTCCATACCACGGTCGGAATAGGATATGAGACGCCCTGGCGGCAGGTGGAGGCCATGCTTCGCATGGCGGCAAAACGAACCATGGGGATTGTCGGAGATCCGCAGCCTTTCATCCTGCTGACCGCACTAGGCGACTTCGCCATCACTTACGAGCTGAACGGATATATCCATGACCCGCATGCGATTGCCCAAATTCATGCGGAACTGCATCGACATATCCTTGATGTCTTCAACGAGTATGGAGTCCAGATCATGACGCCCGCGTACGAGAGTGATCCGTCCGAACCGAAAGTTGTGCGACAGGAGCAGTGGTATTCGGCGCCGGCATCGTCCGGTCAACGGACAGAAGCGGAGACCGCAAACGACGGTGCATCGCCACCGGCTCTGGCCGACCAGCAGCCCGCCGGCTGGCGAGCCAGGTGACCCCTCGCAGCAGATAACCGAGAGCCGCATACGGCACAGCGAGCGCAATTGGAACTACAAGCCTGAGCCGCGCCGGGAATCGTCGAGGCCGGTTGGGTTAAGTTAATCCATGCTATGCCTGTTGCATCGCGCGGCCACCCGGAGATGTTCGTCGCGCTCTTTCGTCAGGCGCTTGCCGGCCATGACGCGTCTTTCGACTGAACCATCACTCGAACATTCAGGCGTCTGCTCGGCCTGATTAACAGTTCTTCTATTGGCGACGATGGAAGTCGCATCATCGGCCGCTATCACCGTTACCACTTCGCCGACTGCGTTCCCGCTCCAGCGAGCGGTTCGGGATGACGCGAACCGGCGCTTCGGCCAGTTTGAGATATACGCCATTACCGCGTTGCGCCGGGTGCCTCTCCGTTCGAACAGCGAGCGTCATGGGCAGCCGGCCTGTTCGCGCCCTACAATTATCTCCATGTCCGCCGGATGCACCTGACCAGGCTCGAAAGCGCACTCACGAACGCTGCCGCAAGACCGCCACGCGTGTACGAATCGGACAATCACTCCGTGCACTCGGTCCGCATTCACTGCGCGTTAAGGGGCGTTCATGAGCTATCCATCTTCTGGTCCTGCATCCGGGCAGCCAGCCAGTATTTCAGCCTGGAGCCTGATCAGACCGTACTGGGTCTCCGAGGAACGCAGAACCGCTTGGGGCCTGCTGATCACGATCATCGCCATGGACCTGGTTCTGGTCGGCATCAACGCCCGGTTGAATACGTGGAACCGCGACTTCTACAACGCCCTGGAAGGCAGGAACGTGCGCGAATTCCCACAGTTGATGCTGCTTTTTAGCGCGCTCGCGTTCTCGTTCGTCGCGATCTCCGTCTATAACCGCTATCTGCGCCAGATGCTTGGATTTCGGTGGCGCCAGTGGCTGACCTCGCGCTATCTGCAGGAATGGCTGGGCGGCAGCACCTTCTACCGTATCGAGCGCGACAGCCTCACCGACAATCCTGATCAGCGGATCGCCGTCGATCTCGATTCATTCGCCACCACCACACTTTCGCTCACACTCGACCTGCTCTCGACGCTCGAGACACTCGTCTGGTTCTCGACCGTCCTATGGAGCACGGCGGGTGCGCTGACAGTCGTGATGGGTGGCACGCCCGTCCAGATTCCTGGCTACATGCTGCTGGCAGCCATCATCTATGCGATCGCCGGCTCACTTATGACAAACAAGGTCGGCCACCCGCTGGTGTCGATCAACTACCAGTTGCAGCGCGTCGAGGCGGATTTCCGGTTCGGCCTGATCCGTCTGCGCGAGAACGCCGAGCAGATTGCTTTCTACGATGGTATGCGGGCCGAGGCGTTGACCGCCCAGGACCTGTTCGGCCGGATTCGTGACAACTGGTGGCGCGTGATGAAGTACACGCGGCGCTACAGTTTCGTGCTCAACTTCTACGGCCAGATCGCCGACATTTTTCCGATCGCCGTGGCATCACCACGTTATTTCGCTGGTTTGTTCAGTTTCGGTACTCTGATGCAAATCGCTGACGCATTCGGTTCGGTTAGCGAATCGCTTTCGTGGTTCATCAACAATTACGACACGCTGGTCCAATGGCGCGCAACGGTCAACCGTCTGCACGAGTTCAAGCGCGTCATGCAGCTACCTCATCTGAAGGAATCCGTGTCGCCCGCAACCGAGCATGGCGGCATCAACCTCCACTACGTCGACGAGAACCAGTTCACCACGCGCAAGCTCACGCTTGCTCTGCCCAACGGCGAGACGCTCGCGAACGTGCGCGACCTTGCCATCATGCCTGGTTCGCGCTGGCTCGTGCGCGGGCCGTCCGGCTCGGGCAAAAGCACGCTGTTGCGTGCGCTCGCAGGCCTCTGGCCGTTCGGAAGCGGCTCGATCAACGCACCTGTCAACGCGCGCATGATGTTCATCCCGCAGCAGAGCTACGTGCCGGTTGGCACCTTGAAGACTGTGCTTGCCTACCCCGCAGCGACCGCCAGTTTCAGCGACGAGGAATGTTGCGCGGCGCTGCGTCTGTGCCGGCTTGCAGACTACGTTGACCGATTGCACGAATCCAACCATTGGTGGCGCATTCTTTCTCCCGGCGAGCAGCAGCTGCTGGCGGCCGCACGCGTGCTGATGCACAAGCCTGACTACGTGTTCCTCGACGAAGCAACGAGTGCGCTCGACAGTGAGAACGAAGCGCATCTGTATCACCTGCTGACCGAACGACTGCCGAATGGGGCGATTGTCAGTGTCACGCACCGCAAGTCGCTCGCGAAGTTCCACCGGCAGACACTTGATATCGCGCGTGCGCGCGAGCAGACAGTGACCTATACGCGGCCGCCGTCGCCGTGACTATTTGTCCGCAGAAGTGGTGCTGCAAACTTTGGTGGACCGCTCCAGGCCGGCGAAAGCGTTCATCCCTCTAGCGCCTACAATTTGTGAAAGAACTCGCCCGCACGCCAGCGCCAGCGCCAGCGCCAGCGCCAGCGCCAGCGCCAGCGCCATCAAAGCAAAGGACACACCATGAGAAAGCTACATCCGCCAGCAATACATTCAATACTTGCGGCTTCAGTGCTTCTGCTCGCCGGTTGTGTCTACAGCGGCATGCCGCCGCCCTATACCGGCCCGCACCTTAGTCCAACGGAGTGCCGCGACCTTGCATCGCTGAAGAGCAACGCGCCGCCGACCATGGCGCAACACCAAAGCGAACTCTCCGCCCTGAGAAAAGCGGGCTACGACCCGTCACCGTGGTTTGACGACCCGTACTATCCCGATGATCTACAAGCGGCGCAGCGCCTGGTAGATTATTGGTTCCAGACAGAGTGCCCGCACATTCAACCCGGCTGAGAACCGCATTGAAAAGGGGTACCATGAGAACGTTATCGAACGCAAGGCGCATCCGTGCCTGACCAGGTAACGTCTCCCAAGCCAGGAGTCCCGCCATGATTCTGTATCACAGCACCCCAGATTCCCCGGTTGTCGAAATATCCGTCGAAGGCAAAATCACCGACCACGAATTGCGCGAAGCCATCGAGCGCATGCGTGGCGATATCGAACTGAACGGCAAGACCCGCGTGCTCGAACGCATCGAGCATTTCAGCGGCATCGAGCCGAAGGCGCTATGGACCGACATGACGCTCGGCGTGCCCCTCGCCCGCAAGATCACGCGCGCCGCCGTAGTGGCCGACGCCGGCTGGATTCATGCATCGATGCATTTGGCGCGGTTCTTTATGAAGGCTGAAATCAAGGCCTTCCACGTCAACGAACTGGAACAGGCGCGAGCCTGGATCAACGCCTGATACGGCGGTGGTCAGAACACCGCCATGTGAGTAGTTTCACGCATCGGCCTCGTAATGCAGACCGTATTCGCCCCTGGTTCGTTTTATTCGCGCGAAACCGGGCTCCCCTAAATGCATGCCAGCGATCAAAATCCCGTCCGAGCTGACACGCTCCAGAATCCGTGATCGGGTGGTGGCCGCGAGTGACGGGTCTTGATCGAATGCGATCGATACGTCTGGCCGTTTAATCTGGATGTGAGGGAAGTGAACAATATCTCCCCAAACAAGCACGCCCTGATCGCGTGATTCAAGGAGATATCCGGTGTGGCCGTCCGTGTGTCCCGGCAGCGGCACCGCTCTTATACCGGGAAGCACTTCCCCCTCATCGATAGTCCGGAGCTTGTCCCTGTAGCACTCGAACACCTGGCGCGCGATCAGGAAGTTTCCGCGTGCCCGTTCGCTGGCGCGAGCCAGATTCCCATCGTCCTGCCAAAACTTCATCTCCTGCCGATTCACCACTAGCTCCGCATTCGGAAAAGCCACCTCTCCGGCCTCATTCATCAGTCCTCCGACATGGTCGGGGTGGGCATGCGTGAGCAGGACGGTGTCGATCGTGGTGGGTTCAATGCCAGCAAGCGATAAATTGCGCTTGAGGTGGCCGCCCCACTGCTTGATGCCTCCCGCTCCACCGTCGATGAGCATGGTGCGGTCCGCTCCGCGCACGACGTAGCAGTTGATATGCACAGCAGTCGGCTCCTCCTGCCCTGCTTCACGCTGCATTCTGGAAGCCTCAACCGTATCGATATTCGAAAGAAAGTCGAGGCCGGCGTTGAGGTAGCCATCGCTGATTGCAGTAATCGTGAGATCGCCGACTCGTTGAGCCGGAAAGGCAAGAGTGGACACCATTTTTCTTCAGACCTGTTAATTGCGGGCGTGAATGCTCGACGCGGCATAACCAAAACAACGGATGCGCGCCATCAGCCCCGTGCGGCGAACGATGGCGTTCTCCAGTGCCTCCATGAACGGGTTCATGACGGCGGACGTACGAGCCGGAGCAAGGCGGTATTGGACTTCTACGAAGACGGGATGCCCATGTCCGTGCCGAACCTCCACATAGACGACGTGCACGTTTTTGAGGTCTGCTTCAAGCACATCCGTACAAAGCTCGACGCAGTCGCCGGAAAGTTCTGCAAGACGCTCATCGGACGGCATGTGCCCCGCATGAATGTAGAAAGTAACGTTTGGCATTGCAGACTTATTTGCTAGTACCGGTCGAAATGGTGCGAGTGTTTGTCAGTTGCTCCGTCATTGGCGAGTAAAAATAAAGGCCTTCAAGGCGAGCAACTCGCTGTGCGTTTCGCCGAGGCAATGTCGCGAGCCAGCGGCGTTCCGGAAACTTCTCCAGCGCCACCGCTTGCATGGCCAACGGTTCGAGGCCCATCTGGATCAGCGGTTCGGGGCCGCTCGCACAGAGCACGAGAAGTTCGTCGGCATTGACTGCCGGCGCAAGACCAATATCGCTGTAGAGATTCCGGTGCCAGTCGGTAATGTGCTGCTGCCATCGTGCGAAATTGCCGCCGCCGTTCTGGCGATATTCGTCTCCCGTCAGGACATCGAGACCGTCAATCGTGTGGACGGCAAGGTAGACGGGGCAACCGTCGGTTATCGCCCTGAAGCGCTGCGACGTATGAAAGCCGGTCACCGAGATGAGGGCGGGCAGCTTTTCGAGGCTATAAAAGTCGTTCCATTCGGCCTCGCTGTTCGGGTCGGCGAAGCTGCATTCCACGGTATAGATCATCGGTTGGTGCTTCGTGGCGCAGGGGTGTGCGCCCGCGAAGTCATCTTCATTGCGGTAATGTAATGGTAATCTCGCATCTACCGCACTCATAACGAAATGAAGTCACCTTTCAGTGATATTTACTCAAGCTGGCGTCGAGTGCATTCAAATGGCGAGATTCAAACGGCGAGATTCAAATGCGACGCAAGATTCCAAGCAATTCCGCGCTCCTGGCGTTCGAGGCTGCGGCCCGGCACGCAAGCTTCGCGCGTGCTGCCGAGGAGTTGGCGCTGACCGAAGGCGCCGTGAGTCGGCAGATCGGCCGGCTGGAGGCGTTTTTGGGTGTTGCCCTATTCGAGCGAGTTGGAAATCGGGTTCGGCTTGCAGCCAACGGCACGCGATACGCAGTGCAGGTTCGCGAGATTCTCGAACGGCTGGAACGCGACAGCCTGTATCTGATGGGGCAGCCCGTTGAAGGCGCGAGCATCGATATCGCCGCTATTCCGACCTTTGCCACCCGTTGGCTTATCCCCCGGCTCAAACGCTTTCAGGCTCAGCATCCGAACATCACCGTGCATATTGCCGAGCGCATGGAGCCGTTCATTCTTGCGGGTAGCGGTTTCGACGCGGCCATCCATTTCGAGCACCCGGCGTGGGCCGGGATGCATCGATATCGGCTGCTGGAAGAGGTGCTGGTGCCGGTCTGCAGTCCGACGCTGCTCGAAGATGCTGGTGCGAATGCATCGCTGGATGATCTGCCGCGTCTACACCGGCGACAGAATCCGGACGCGTGGCAGCTTTATGCCCAGGAGACCGGCATCACGCTGACCAACTCGGCGGTTGGCGCACGCTACGACCTCCATTCCATGCTGATAGAGGCGGCGCTAGCCGGCTTGGGCGTTGCGCTGGTGCCGCGTCTTTACGTCGGGACGGAGCTTGAACAAGGCCGGTTGGTCGCGCCCTGGCCCGACGGTAAAGGGGTTGTCAAAAACTTCTGCCTCGTTCTTCCTGAATCCATCGAATCGAGTGCGGGGCCGCTGCGCGCATTTGCGAACTGGATGCTAGACGAAGCCCGAGGCGCGGCGCCTTGAAACAACATCAATTGCCGATCAAAAACTGATCCGGCAATGTAATTTCGAGCAGTTGGAGATCATCCGAATAGTGCTCGAATGCATACCGCGCATTGCCGGGGATCGCGACACTTGCATCCGATGCGAGCGTATAACGGTCGCCGTCCACGACAACGTCGAGCCTGCCCGACAACACATAGAAAAAGCATAGTTCGGTGTTGTGCGTCTGCGTCCGGCTCCTCGCCTCACCGGCAGGCCGTACGACACGAACCCCGGCAACGCCTTCGGTAGCCGCGCCGATACCCGTATCCGCCGCCTCAAAGCCGGCAATGCGCCACGGCGCCCACTTTGCCGTGGCCGCCACGTGACGCACGAAACGCTGGCCGTTGAAATCCCGTACGGGGTGCGTCGCCGGTGTCGGCAGCACCATTTCATGGTCGACGACTGTGATGTGCTCGGCCGGGCTGCTGAGTTCGACGACTTCCGCCCCAGCCGAGCTTGCCAGCACGCGATGCCGAATGGTCGGCGGCTGCAGCACGCAATCTCCCGCGTGCATTTCAAATGGCTCGCCCTGCCCTTCGTAGACAACGCGCACCCAGCCCTTCCTGCAAAAAATCGTCTGGAATCGAACCTTGTGAAAGTGCGTGTAGTCGGGAACAGGTCCCCCGTCGAGAATACGAATATGCGATGCGATAAACGCGCCACCGTGCCTTGCCGGCAGCAGATCGCGATAGCGAAGTCCGGCCCGCCCGACATTCCAATGCGCCCCTTCATTCAGATGCGACACCGCGAGTTCCTGAATTGTCTCTGGCTGACGAAGTGGCGGATCGCTTGCTTCAAGGCGAATGCGCACCCCGTTCGGCGCAAGCAGTTCTCGCGTGCCGGACGATAGTTGGTCAGGATCGTCACACAGCACTCGCAACTCTTTGACACCATTGGCGAGGCCTACGCCAAGCCGAATTGACAGGCCATGCCCGGAGAGCATCGCGGTTGAAGGGTTATCGGCGGGAAAGATGGCGTCGATTCGCAGCCCAAGCGTGCTCTTGAGAAATTCAAGCGTTGGATTCAACTCGTCGCATGCCATCAGTACCTGGCAACGGTGAATGCCGGAAATGGGCTGCTGGGTGGCTAAAAGATCGTCAGTTTTGTTCATGACAACGCTCCGGGAAATGGAAATCAGCGCGTGAAATACTGCTTGACCGCATTAACGAACACGTCAATGTCCGCGCGTGAAACGTCCAGATGCGTGACGAAACGGGAACCATATAACACCTGGGTAAGAATGCCGCGTTCCCAGAGCCACGCTTCGAGCGGTGCGCAATGCGGCTGCGGGAACTGTGCGAAAACCATATTGGTGGCCTGCGACAAAACCTTTACCTGATCGATCTGCGCGAGCCCTTCGGCAAGCCTGGCCGCGTTGTCGTGGTCATCGGCGAGGCGTTCGAAGTGGTGTTCGAGCGCGTAAAGACATGCGGCCGCGAGCACGCCCGACTGCCGCATGCCGCCGCCCAGCATCTTGCGCCAGCGGCGCGCCGCCTCGATCACCGCCCTGCTGCCGACCAGCACCGAACCCACAGGCGCGCCGAGCCCCTTCGAAAAACACATCGACACCGAATCGAACGGGGCGCACAGCGCCTCGAGCGACAGTTTCGAAGCGACCGCCGCATTGCAGACACGCGCCCCATCGAGATGCGTCGACAATCCGCGCTCGCGCGCGAGTTGCGTGGCCTCGGCGACATAACCCGCGGGCAGCACCTTTCCCCCGGTGGTGTTTTCGAGTGCGAGCAAGCGCGTACGCGCGTAATGGATATCGACCGGCTTGATGGCGGCGGCGATCTTGTCGAGCGGCAGCGAGCCATCGGCTGCGTTTTCGATGGGCTGCGGCTGGATACTCCCCAGCACGGCCGCTCCGCCACCCTCGTCCCGGTACGCGTGCGCCGTCTGGCCGACGATGTATTCGTCGCCGCGCCCGCAATGCGCCATCAGCGCGGCCAGATTGCTCTGCGTGCCGGTCGGAAGGAACAGCCCCGCTTCCTTGCCCGTGCGCTCGGCGACAGTCGCCTGCAAACGCAGCACAGTCGGGTCGTCGCCCCAGACATCGTCGCCTACTTGCGCGGCTGCCATGGCGGTCAGCATGCCCCTGCTCGGGCGGGTCACGGTATCACTGCGCAGATCGATCATGGGTCGTCTCCCGGATCAAGCGCTGGCGCCGTTGGCGACCACCGACTGCGCGAGCCGTTTGCGGTAGACGAAGTACACGATGGAAACTGCGATCAGCCACGGCACGCCAACGATCCACGAGATGTTCCAGAACTCGGTATCCAGTCCCATCGTGATAAGAATCGCGCTCAACAAGGCAATGCCGGTGATTTGCGCGATCGGGAACAGCGGCATGCGAACCGGCAGCTTGCGGCCTTTCCATGCCCGGCGAAAGCGCAGGTGCGTAGCCAGAATCACGATCCACACGAAGATGCCGCCGAACAAGGCAATACCGAACAGATAGTTGTACGCGAGCGGGCTGAAGAACGACACCGCGGCGGCGGCCAGCACGCCGGCGCCCGAAATCAGCGTGGCGACGAGCGGCGTGCCGTTCGCGGTCAGCGCGCCGATCCAGCGTGGCGCATAACCGCCGCGAGCGAGCGAGAACAACGTGCGCGAGGACAGGTAGATGTTGGTGTTCATGCTCGAGAGCGCCGCCGTGATCACCACGAAGTTCATCAGCCCCGCGGCGTGAGCAATGCCTGCGTGCGCGAAGAGCTTCACGAACGGGCTTTGCTGCACCACCTTCGCACCGGCTTCCGTCCACGGGAGGTAAGCCACCATAATGCCGAGCGCGAGAATATAGAAGAGCGTGAGGCGCAACACCATCGAGCGCAACGCATGCGGAATGGCGCGCGTCGGATCTTTCGCTTCACCCGAGGTCACGGCCACGATTTCCACGCCGTAGAACGAGAAGATCGCCATGAGCACGCCCATCCAGACGCCGCTGAAGCCATGCGGCATGAATCCGCCCGGCAAACCGGTCAGATTGTGCAAGCCCACGCCCGGCGACCCCGTACCGATGCCGAACACATTCGCGAGGCCGACCACGATGAAGCCGAGAATCGCCACCACCTTGATCAGCGCGAACCAGTACTCGAACGAACCGAAGTTGCTCACCGAGCGGCAGTTCACGTAGATCAGCGCAATGCCGAACGCGATGGACCACATCCACACGGGAATGCCCGGAAACCAGAAGCCCATATAAAGGCCCACTGCAATGGCCTCGCCGCCGACGGCAACCACTTCGATGACCCAGTACGTGTAGCGCACGACAAACCCGGCCCAGCGGCTCAGGTACATCTCGGCGTAGGTGCCGAACGAGCCCGCGGTCGGATGCGCAACGGCCATCTCCGCGAGGCTGAACACCATGATCACGGCGATCAGCGCGGCAATCGCGTAGCTGATCAGCACGCCAGGGCCCGCGTAGCCGATTGCAATGCCGCTGCCCATGAAGAGGCCCGTGCCAATGGCCCCGCCAATGCCGATCATCGAAATTTGCCGCTGCGTCAGGGCTTTGTGCAAGCCCTTTTCACGCGCGGTAATGTTTGTCTCTTCCATGTCGTTATTTCCTTGTCGAATGTATTTCGCAGGCAGATCAGGCTTCCGGGAGCAACGCCGACAATGTGTCGATCACCGCATGCGTCGTTAGCATGCCCGGCGACATGCGCACGGTGCTGCCGCGCGTATCCACAAGCACGCCGTGCTTCGCCAGCTTCGTCTCCAGTTCGTGCGGATCGACGTGAGCGGGCAGATCGGCCATCACGCTGCCGCCGCGCTGCGCATCGACGCGTGGCGATCGCACGGCATAACCTTTGGCGTCGGCCAGCGCAATCAATCGATGCGACAGCGCAAGGTTGTGCTCACGCATGCCAATCGCGTCGGGCGAGAGCCGCCACGCGAGGCCAGGCCCCGACGCGACAAACGGCAGAAACGATGGCGTGCCGCCATCGAAACGCCGTGCATCGGGCGCCAGCGAAAAGCGCGAGAGATCCCAGTTGAAGGGATCGGGCTGGCTGAACCAGCCTTGCACGAGCGGCGCCATATCGCTGTCGATCAGCTTCGGATCGAGGTACGCGAGCCCGGTGCCCGGTGCGCCGCACAGCCATTTGAGCGTGGTCGTCGCGACAAAATCGACGGCCGGTTGCATGACATCGAAATCGAGAATGCCCGCGCCCTGCGTGATGTCGACCGCAATCAGGCTGCCCTGCGCGCGACCGTGGGCGGCCAGGCGCTTGACGTCCGCACGCTTCGAAGCCGTAGACGTGACCCAGGTGATGACCGCCAGCGCCACATCTTCCTGCCAATGGGCGATGAATTCGTCGTCGGTCATGTAGGCCGCGTCTGGCGCGAGCGGCACCGTATCGAGCGTGAAGCCAAGCACGGGCTCGAGCCCGCGCAGCATGTAGTGCAGGCTCGGGAAGCAATCCGCGGCGATCAGCACGCGGCGTCCAGCCAGACGTTTGCGACCGAGCGCGCCGACGAAGCGCGCAAACGCATCGGTGACGTTCTCCGACGCAAAAACGGCGTGGGCCGGCGCATTGACCAGCGTGGCCCATTGATCGAGCACCTGCCGCCGGGCGGCAAGACCGTAGTCCCAGCGCTGCAGGTCCGGGCGGCACCAGCTCGATGCAAACGTGTCGAGCGCGGCGCGCACCGCGTCCTCCTGGCCGGGAAACATGCCGACCGAGTGATACAGCAGCCACCCAGAGCGATCGGTATCGGCGGGATGATTCATGGATTGGGTTCCTTTCAGTGTGACCAGCGGCGTGATGTGCTGCGCGCGTCAGAACAGATGGCGGATGCCCACCGCGACGCCAGTCTGGTTGTTCTTGCCCGGCAGCTCCGTGTACGCGCCGCCCGAGACGTGGTTGTAGTCGACCGTGCCGTACACCTGCGTGGCCTTCGACAGCGAATACTCGGCCAGCAGCACGCCGGCATAACGCTCGCCGTTGTTGGCGGCGTAGCCGTTGAGGTTGTGCATGTCGTCATAGTAGAACGCGCCCGTGAGCGCCAGCGCCGTTGTGGCCTGATATGTCACGCCCGTATAGAACGTCATGTCGCGACGCTGATTGGCCGACGGCGAGCCGGTGACAACGGTGCGGCTCGGGTCGTTGAGCGCCTCGTCGACCGTGCCCGTGCCGTCCTGCCCGCCCAGGTACCCGGCGAACAGCGTCGCCGGACCGGCGGCATACTTCACGCCCAGACCCCACATGCGCTGAATGTTGTTGCTGAGATCGCGCGTTTCCTGATACGTGCCGCCAAAGCTCGCCGGGCCGAGGTCATATGAGGCACGCACGCTCCACGACGAATTCCTGCTCAGGCTGCCGGGCTGCTGGCCAAACCCATAGGTTGCGCCGAGATGGAGGCCGCCGAACTGCCCAGCGTAGGTGGCGGCGCTGTCGATGCGGCCTACCGTCATGAAGAACGGCCATGAGTTCGCCGTATAGTTGCCGACGGTCAGCGGGTCGAAGTCGCCGAAGAAGTTGAAGGCCTCCGTTCCCTGGCGGCCGAGCGTGAGGGTGCCGTACTGGCTCTCCAGACCCACGTAAGCGTAGCGGCCAAAGAGACGCCCGCCCTGATTGAGCTTGCCGGTCTGCGGATCGAAGCCGCTTTCGAGTCGGAACACCGCTTTCAAGCCTCCGCCCAGGTCCTCGTCCCCTTTCAAGCCCCAGCGGCTATTCGTGATCGCGCCGTTAGTCAGTTGTACCTGGTTGTCGTTTGCCGCATTCGAATTGTTGGTGAAGCGAATGCTCTGATCGACAATGCCGTACAGGGTGACCGAGCTTTGCGCGAAAGCGCTGCCCGTCAATCCGATTCCCAGCATGGCTACCGCGGCGTGAAGTTTGCGTTGCATGATTTTGCTTTGTCTCCTCATGGGATGAATAATGGCTCTCCGGTTAGCCTCCGGAGTGGGCACTTCAAAATCCAGGCCGAACAGTCCGCGCAGGGCTGCTCAGGGTCGCTCAGGGTCGCTCAGGGTCGTTTGTGCAACAGTGTTTCGAGCCGGTCCATCGCTTCGATCAGGCTGGCGTCGCTGCGCGCGTAGCACAGGCGAATCTGATGCGCCGATTCCTCGCCGAACGCGATGCCTGGCGCGAGTCCCACGCCTGCCTCGTGCACGGCGCGTTTGCAGAATTCGAGCGTGTCGGTAACGCCGTCGATACTGAACATCAGATAGAACGATGCGTTGGCGGGAACCACATGCAGACGGTCGATCGCGCGCAGCCGATCGAGCGCGATTTGCCGGCCGCCGCGGCAGCGCGCCACGAACGCTTCGACCTCCGCCTCGCCTTCATTGAGGGCCGCTGCCGCGCCTGCCTGCAGGAATGCCTGGCCGCCGCTGGTGTTGAACTGGACGAGTTTCTCGAACGTGCCGAGCATCGAACGCGGATATACGAGCCAGCCCATTCGCCAGCCGGTCATGAGCCACGCCTTGGAAAAGCTGTTGATCACGAAGACCGGGTCATCCGGCGAGGCGATCTCCAGCAGCGAAGGCGCGTAGGGACGGTCGTAAACGATGCGCTGGTACACCTCGTCGGCGAGTATCGCGATGCCGCGCGAACGCGCGAATTCGAGCAATTGCCGCTGCTGCGCGGTTTCCATCGTCCAGCCAGTCGGATTGCCTGGCGAGGCGTAGTAAATGGCCTTCGTGCGCGCGTCGCAAGCGTCGAAGAGTTGCTGCAGGTCGAGATGCCATCCGTCCTCGCCGTAACCGAGCGGCACGCTGCGCACTTCGCCGCCAGCAATCGTGACGGCGCGCAGAATGTTGGGCCACGACGGCGTAACGCACACGACGTTGTCGCCCGGCTCGATGATCGCTTGCGCCACCAGCGTGACCGCATTCATGCCGCCGCAGGTGACGGAAATGCGCTCGTCTTCGATAGAGATGCCGCACAGCCGCGCGTAGTACGCGCGAATCGCATCGCGCAACGCGGCAATGCCGCGATTGGGCGAGTAGAACGTGTGCCCCGCCGCCAGTGCACGACTGGCCGCATCGCAAAACGCTTGCGGCGTCGGCAGATCGCTCTCTCCCGCCCATAGGCCTATGACGTCATTGCGTCCGATCCCCAGACGCCAGACATCGATGATCGGCGAATCCGGCATCGCTGCGATTGCTCGTCTCGTGATATCCATCGCGTCCTCGCATTCCTTTGGAGTCCGATCAAAATGAAAAGGGCGTGGCGTGCGTCGAACCGCGCGCATCTTCTTTCGCTTCTTCCCGCACCGTGAGAAAGCCTTCCTTCACCACGTCGATGTCGTTGGCGCTCACGGCCATGCGGCATCCGCGTTCGAACGCCTGACGTACGGCGCGCGCGTTGCCCGTGAAGATGCCGCACGGCAAACCGTTTTCCGTAGCGGCGCGCACAACGCGCTCGCAGTCGCGGTCGATCACCTGGCGATCGACGGTGCCGCGCGACATGGCAAGGTCGCCGGTGCCGATGAACAGATAGTCGACGCCCGGCGTCGCGGCGATCGCCTCGACGTTTTCCACGCCCTCGACCGTTTCAATCATCAGACCAATCGCCACCTCGCGATCGGCGGCCAGCATTGCATCGAGCCCGGCACTCAGTGGCCGCACGCCGCCGGCCGAGCGCTTCCCCACTGGCGGGTACCGTCCTGCCGATATCGCCCTGCGCGCGTCGTCCGCCGTTTCAATGAGCGGCACCAGCACCGAAGCCGCGCCAGCGTCGAGCGCTTGCGAGATGGCGCTGTGCGAGTTCTCCGCGCAACGGGCAATCACCGGCACCCGCCTACCCACTGCGCCGATGGCTGCTTCAAGCGTAGCGCGCTCCCACAAGCCGTGCTGGAGATCGATGACGAGCGCATCTGGATTTGCCTGAGCAGCAAACTCCACCACCGGCGCGCTGCCCAGCGCCAGCCATATCAGACGAATGGGGCGTTCATCGGCCAGCAGTGGCTTCAGCGAGCGAAAAAGCATGGACTTGCGCCTCGTTCCTGGTGTGTACGGCCGAGCCCGAAAAGGCCGGCTCAACAAAAACTGAATTCAGTTTTTTGGATAGCAGGAACATTACTGTGGATATATTTTGATGTCAACGAACTGACTTCAAATTTTCTTGCGGGCTCGCGACAAAGCCTTGTTTGTGAGGAATTCGGGGGCTCTTCGAGGCGGGTTTTCACCGATAGGACGACAGGACTGGCGGCCCTGTGGCCGCCTTGACAATTCGCGCCACAGAAGACGAGAATGCATGGAAAATTCAGAATTCAGTTTACGGAACGGCCGCCATGACCCGAGGGGTAGCAAAGATTCCCAAAGCGCCGGTCAGAACCGCGCTCACGCAAACGACACTGACCGAGACCATCTATCAGGAAGTCCGCGCCCGGATGCAGCGCGGCGACATTGGGCCGAACGATCGCATTCTCGACTACGAAATCGCCAACGAATTTGGCTGCACGCGCATGCCGGTTCGTCAGGCGCTCGTGCGCCTCGTCAACGAGGGTTTTCTGGTCGGCACCACGCGCGGGTTCATCATCCCCAGGCTGACGAACAACGACGTCCATGAGATTTTTGAAGTCCGCAGGCTGCTCGAACCGAGCGCCGCAGCAGGTGCAACCGCGGTGCTGACGGACGTACAGGATGCTGCGTTAAAGCGCGCCTGGCAGAAAGCCGTTCGAAGCTGCGAAAAGCAGGACGGCGCTGCGTTGATGGCGGCCAATGTGGAGTTTCGCGATGTCTGGCTCTCGGCGGTGCAGAACAGTCGGCTACAAGACACGATCCGGCGGTTTACCGACCACGCGCAGCAGGTCAGGTCGCTCACGCTGACCGACCCGTCGACCCAGAAGATTGCACTGGCAGGCATGCGCGAACTGCTGGAAGGCTTCCTCGAACGCGATTCGAAGCGTGTGAGGGCGGCCATGCTCGAATTCATCCTGAATGCCGAGCAGCGTTATTTCGTGTCGGTGGACGGACAGAACCCGTGATCGAAACGTGGTGCGCGCACGCATTGGCCGACCCCACGGACCTGTCATTGCCGGGCGGAGGGCCCGGACCTAGCGCCCCATGCGCCGATCGTAACTACGGTTAATCCGCCCAAGCAGCGTTGGATCTTGTGCAGTGCCGGAATTGAATTGCACCATCACGCTGCCATCGGCTTGCTGGCGCACGTTCGCAGTGACCGTGCCGCCGGCGGCGGTTCCAGCTATTGCGCCGGTGCCGGGATCCTGAACCGTGATCGCGACGCCCTCGTCGCTCATCGCGCCTGCCGCAGCGGCGAAGGACCGGTCGAAACTCGCAGGCTGCATGACCACCGTGCCGGGAGGCGGCGCGTAGTAATACGGACATCCGGCGAGAGGCAGCAGGCCAGCGCATACAGCAGCGAGCATGAGGCGTCTCGCGGCGGCACCCTTCGTTCCGCGCGATTTCCGGCTACTCCGTAAGCTCATCATGGTGGGCGTCCGTGTGTCAGTTTCCTGGCGGGAGGTTTCAGCCTACCCGTCGTCCGGTTCGTTGAGTATCGGACCTTGGTCCGATACCGGCGCCGCCCACCGGGGTCGCCGCTACCGGCAATCCGTTTGGATCCATTGATCGACCAGGCGCTGCGCCGCGTGCAGATCGTCCGGGTAGTTCGGATCATCGTTCCATGGCGACGGGTCGTAGCCCGCTTTCCTCAGCGCCGAAAGCTCGGCCTGGCGTTGCTCCTTGGTAGGCGACGGATTGCTTTTTAGCGCGGCCAGATTGCTACACTCCGTTGGGCTCAGATGGGGTCCGCTTTGCGGCATGCCGCCGGCCGCACATCCGGTCAGCAGGAACGCCAGCGCAACAAGCGTCGAGCGGTTTCTCAGCAGGTTTTCCATGGAGCGTCTCCACACGTCTGATTGGCGCAACGTAAGCGCGGGCGATGCCACTGCCCGTGCTGTTCACACTCTAGTGCTTCTTTCGCGCTGTCCAAAGATATGATGCTTGTTATTACACGAGGAGTCGGCCAAGGCAGACGTACCGCTCTTTTCACTGGCAACGGCACATCGACATCAATGAAGCGCCAGATACGCGCTATCGAATCTGTTTTTATTCGCCTCTCAGGAAGCGCTAATTCCCTGTTGCCATGAAAACGCCACGCGTTTATCCGGAGCCCGCAAGTCAATGAGTACTTCCCTCTTCGCTCCACCCTCCGGAACCAAAGCGGACTACGACGCGTTCATTGGCGAGGCGCCATTATTTCGTCAGCTGGTCAGAATGATCGACCGTGTCGCTCCCACCGATCACGCGTTGCTCATCATCGGCCCCACCGGGTCGGGCAAGGAGTTGGTGGCGCGCCGCGTACACACGCGCAGCCTGCGCCACGATCAACCGTTCGTCGACGTGAATTGCGGTGCAATACCCGAACACCTCGTGGAAGCGGAATTATTCGGGCACGTCAAAGGCGCCTTCACCGGGGCCGGCGAGAGTCGTCAGGGGCTCTTGCAACAGGTCGGCAAGGGCACGCTGCTGCTCGATGAAATCGGCGAATTGCCCCTCGCGCTGCAACCCAAACTGCTGCGCGCACTCGAAACGCGGATGTTTCGCCCGGTTGGCGCTTCGTCGAACGTGCGCTTCGAGGGCCGCGTGGTCGCTTCGACTCACCGTGATCTGCGCGAACTGGCGCGCCAGGGCCTGTTTCGCGAGGACCTGTTTTACCGGCTCGCGGTGTTCGTGCTGGCCGTGCCCGGACTCGACCAGCGCATTGAAGACATCCCGGCGCTCGCCGCTCATTTCGCCTCGCGGCAGGAGCGCCGCATCGAGTTTTCGCCGGCCGCCATTCGGCGGCTCGGCCGGCATACCTGGCCGGGCCATATCCGCCAATTGCGCAACCTGATCAGCCAGTTGAGCGTGCTCGCCGAAAAGCCGCTGATCGATGAACACACACTCGAACCGTTTCTGCCCAGCGAAACGGCCGGGGCGGTTTCGCGCTCAGCGCTCGCGGATATGCTGCTGCAACTCGAGGGGAGCGACAAACTCGCCGCCGCCGAAGATCTGCTCATCGATCGCGCACTGGAACGCACTGCGGGCAACAAGAGCGCCGCGGCCAGTTTGCTCGGCGTAGGGCGCAAGACCGTCGAACGCCGCCTGAAGTCGCGCGAGGAGCACCATCGCGAAGCCCAGAAGGGTCTTGAACATGCGAGCGCACTCATCGAAGCGTCGCGCTTTGCCGAGGCCATTCCTCATTTGCGGCGTTGCCTCGACGTGCTGCAGACCAGCCGCGACGAGGTCACCGCGCGCCGCGCACAGTTCGACGCCTACCGGCTGCTCGGTATGAGCCTGCGCAGCGTGCACGGCTGGCTGTACGCGGAAGCCACGGCCTGTTATGCGGCAGCGCTAGAAGTCGGAACCGGGATTTGCGAGCCTCGCGAGATCGCGGCGATCCAGTTCGGCGTCTGGACCACCCAGTTGACGACGCTTCAGCTCAAGCAGGCGCGTGCGAGCGCACAGGAGATGCTGCAACGCGCTCAGAACAGCGGGGACCGCGTGTCGCTCGACGAAGCGCACGTCGCCATGGCCAACACCCTCTACTGGCTCGGCGACAGCGAAGAAGCGCTCGCCTGCCTCGCGCGGGGCAATCTGATCGGCGTGACGAAAGACGATGTGCGCACGGGTTCGCAGGGAATCGACCTTGCGAGCCTCGCGTTGACATTCGAGGGCCTTGCCGCCTATCAGATCGGCGAATTCGGGCAGGCCCGGCGCGCGATGGAAATGCTGATCCTGCGCGCCGGCGAATCGGGTACGCACGCCTTGGCGCATGCCGTCAATCTGCAGGGCGCCGCGTGGCTGGCCTGCGTTTTCGACGACCCGCGGCGCGGGCCGCTCGCGAGCGAACTCGAATCGGTATCGATCGCCAACGGCTTCCCGTTCTATCGCGGCATGGGTCAGATTTTCCGCAGCGTCCATCTCAGCGCGCAAGGCCTGAACGCGGAAGCCGAAGCCGTCATGCTCGACGGTTACGACAATCACCTCGTCTGCAACGGCGGCGCGCTATTCCACTCCTTCAAGATGTGGCAGCACGGCGAACTGCTGCTGCGATGCGGCCGCGCGGAGCAATGCGAAGCGATGCTTGCCGCCGCAGTCGACGAAACCCTTGCTCGCCAGGAGCGCGCCCATCTTGGCGAATTGCAGGTCACCCGCGCGCGGGCGCAGTGGGCACTCGGAGATTTGACCTCTGCCGAGCAGGGATTACGCACCGCCCTTTCCACGGCGCTCGCGTTCGGTTCGGTGCCCGCGCGCGTAGATGCCGCGCGCTATCTCGCCGACCTCTTGCGCTCCACCGGCCGCCGCGCCGAAGCGATCGACACGCTTGCTCGCGGCTTGCGGGAGCAAGCGGCCGAGTCGACCAGCCGGATTGCGGACGCGATAACGTTGCTGGCCGAACTTCGCCTCGAAGAGACCTGACGCGGGCCCGCTCAGGTAGAACGCTAAGGTAGAACGCTCGGGCAGACCGCTAAGGCACGCCGTATCGATCAATTCAGCCGGAATGGACGAAATCGTCCATTTCGCGTCATTTTCGCGGACGGAATCGTCCTGCACCGTCCCCTCACGCACCGGCTCATTCCACGGACACTGGGTCGTCGAATGCTGGCGCGATCGTTGCTTACTCTCTGTCAATGCGGGATCGGGAAGACGCCCGATACGCCCGCGCCAAAACGATTCCGGGGTCGCAGTGCAATGCGCGGTTCGCATGCGCGGCGGATGTACGCAAATGCAAGGCCAAAAATAATGACAAGCACAATTGAACAAGCGGCAGTTCGGGATACGAAGCGCGCCAATAAAGATTTGAAGCGTGTGATCACACACCAGGATGTGAAAACCGGGGCACCAGGAGAAAGCCCTTACACGGCGAAAAACCTCGATAGCGCCATCGCGCATCTCGAGATCGTCGTTGCCGTGGATGACAACATTGCCGTCTTCGGTCGGCGCTATTGGCGCGATCGCGTAGAACGCATTGCCTCCACGCCGCAAATCGTTCCCGCGCAAGCGCAACGACTTCGGCTTTTGCTCGATCAACTCGGGGATGTTTGAGCGTCTGGCGCGTTGTGACGAACGGTGAAGGGGAACCCGTCCGTGTTAGGCCCGTGCGATGATGTATCGCGACCAACATGGGATACGGGATGACAACGACATTCGACGAGGCAACAACGGCGGCGATCGCCGCGTTTGCTCAATTGGACATATACACGGCTGTGCAGGCGATGCGCGCCGAGGCCGACTACGACCGCGAACGGGACCAGTGGATCTCGCGCTACATCGACGAGCACGGCGGCGGCGCGGACGATGCGGAATACGACGCCTTGCACGCGCAGGCCCAGGCAACTCCGGAATACGCGCAGTTCGTCGATGCCGTCCGCAAGGAAATCCGGGAATACTTCGGCGTGACCGACGATCAACTGGACTGGGTGGTCCTGCTACGCGACGACGACAGCGATGCGCTTTGGGCGGAAGTCAACCGGCAGCGTAACGCGCTGGGTACTGGTGAAGTGCGCGGGGATCTTGATTAGCGTTTTTCCAGGAGGTTTTAAATCGTGCTGGGGCGGAGCTGATTGAAGGACTGATGGCGGTCGCCCAGTCGCTACTGCGCGAAGGCCATCGGAAGGTGCGGGCGCGCTCCATCCACGAATTGCTGGACAAGCCGCGCGGCCGTCGCCTTCATCGAATGCCTGCTTCAGGTCATACGCCGACATGCGCGCTCGGCGAAAAAGGAAGACCTCGCCTTGTTCGACACGTTGGAGCTATTGATCTAGCGCCAGAGCGCGCGCGTCGATCGCGAAAAACTCGCGCGCGACGACGTGATCTACCAGCTGCGCCTCGATGCGCCGCTTTTGCCCCGAGACTGCTTTAATCCTGTCGTCCATGCGCTCGCGCGCGGCACTTGCCCCGGCGGCTCACCATCTAAATCAAGGGTAGATACCGACCGCTCACGCTGTCGTCGCGGCTTGATGGGATCAGATTGCCTGAGCGGGACGCACCAGACGCTCCCGGACTATCGCAAATGCTCGCTCAGCAGCCGGTATGAGGGTTCTGCCTTTCAGGCGGACGATGCCAAGTGTGAGTTTCATGTCGAGCTGAGGTACAACGTCGATCGGCTCGATACTCCCGGCCGCTATGCCGGCAAACATCGCGAAGTCGGTGTACGAGACGATGGCATCGGTCGAAGTCAAAAGATCCTGCACTGTCGGCACATCGTTGACGACCACGGCGAAGTGATCGACGAACGGCTCAGCGAGCCCGTAAAGCTCAAGGAAGCGGCGTGCAAGCGACTCCTCCAGATAGCCGGTCGCGATCAGAGGAAACTGCTTCACCTGCGCTATCGAGACTGCCGCTTGCTTAGAAAGCGGATGGCCGATCCGCCCATACCAACCGAAGCTGCTTTGATAGACCGGCTCCACGGCCACATCGGCAAGGCCGGCAGCAACCCGGATATCGCCGACGAAGAAGTCCAGCTTCTCTTCAAGCAAGAGCTGCATCAGCCGGTCCGACGAATCGATGACGGAGCGCTGCTTCAGACGCGGCGTGCTTGCGAGCAACTGAAGCATCATCGGCTTGAGCAGTGCGCTCGCGAGCGATGAACCCATCCCAAAGGAAAGTGTGCCCGCATCGCCGGTGCGCATGAGTTCCAGCGCCCGCATGCCTTCTTTCTCTTCAAAGACAATGCGACGCGCGCGCTCGGCGAACGAGTCGGCGTACACGGTAGGCCGAAGCCTGCGCTCGCTGCGATCGAAGAGCGGCACACCCAGCGATTCTTCCAGCGAGCGGATGCTGCGGGACAACGCTGGCTGGCTGAGATGCACCACGGTTGCGGCGGCACTCAGCGATCCCTCATTTAGCAGGGCCAGAAAGTGAAGAAGCTGACGGCTGTTCATGGATGGGCGACCCACTTGCAAAGATTGCATGATAACTCAATAAATTATGCAATTTACATCATCAAAACAGCTATCTAGACTCGCTCCCAACAACCTTTCCTGAAGTCGACATGAACTGCCCCATTTCCCGCCAGCCCGTCGTCGCCATCGTGGCCGACCGCATTGAGCGCCAGAAGCACATGGCCCACGCCGTCCTCGAGGGATACGTGCATGCACTTGCACGGGTCGCCGGAGTGCTTCCAGTCATCGTTCCGGCCCACGCTGACGGCATCGATCCGGCCACGCTGATCGCCTCGATCGACGGCTTGCTTCTGACCGGCAGCCCGTCCAATGTCGCGGCGGAGCGTTACGGCGCGGCGCCGCTGCCTGCCTGCACGCTCGTCGATCCGGATCGCGACGCCGTGTCGCTCCCGCTCCTGCCGAAGATGCTGGAGGCCGGCGTACCGTTCCTTGGCATCTGTCGCGGATTCCAGGAACTCAATGTCGCGTTTGGCGGCACGCTGGAGCGCGCTGTCCATGACCAACCCGGGCGCCTCGACCACCGTGAGGGCGACCATGATCGGCCGGTGGAGCACTGGTACGAAGACCGCCACGCAATCGATATCGTCCCGGGAGGACAACTCGCGCAGTTCGCGGGCGTCGCGACGGCGTTGGTCAACTCACTGCATCACCAGGGAGTCGATCGGCTGGGCGACGGACTGCGCGTCGAGGCGACTGCGCCCGACGGCCTGATCGAGGCCATTTCCGTGGACTCGGCCAGACAGTTCACGCTCGGCGTGCAATGGCATCCCGAGATGCGCGTCGATGACAGTCCGCTTGCGCGTGCGATTTTTACTGCATTTGGCGACGCCTGCCGGATCCGGCAGCAGGAACGCCTGCAATCCCCGATTCCCGCTTGAATTGCGCTTCAACGATCGTGACACCACAAGCTATCAATCAACTGTTCAGCCGCAACTACGCCGAAGCTCGCGAGAAATTTCTTGGTGCTGCTGCGCGAAGGGGACTCACCGTCGACTCCCATGAATTGCCGCTACGCGGAGCGGATGGCGAGACGCTCGCGACGGACGTCGTGCTGGACGGTCCGCAAGACGCGTCCAACCTGCTGCTCGTTATCAGCGGATGTCATGGCGTGGAAGGCTATTGCGGCTCCGCGATACAAACCGGGCTTCTCGAACTGGAGCCCGCCCCCAGGTGCAAAGCCAATGCCACGGACACCGCCGTGCTTTACGTACACGCCGTCAATCCCTATGGCTTCTCCCACACTCGCCGGGTGACTCAGGAAAACGTCGACCTGAATCGAAATTTTGTTGACTTCTCAACCACCCTCCCCGACAACGCGGGCTACGGCGAAATCCACGATCTGCTTCTTCCTCCCGAGTGGCCTCCGCGCGCAGCAAACGAAAGCCGTCTGAATGCGTTCCGCGAGCGCGTCGGTGCGCGCGGCTTCCAGCGCGCGGTTTCGCTGGGCCAGTACGCATTCGACGACGGACTGCACTTTGGCGGCGTCGCGCCCACGTGGAGCAACGAGACATTCCGGAAAATTCTGCGCCAATATGGCGCGAAGCGCCGGCATATCGCATCGATCGACATTCACACAGGTCTCGGCCCCTATGGCGTGGGCGAGCGAATCTTCGCGGCACCCGACAACGCCGTTACGCTGGCGCGCTCGCGGCGATGGTGGGGTGACAACCTCACCTCCGTTGCCACGGGAACATCGTCAAGCATTCCGCTGACGGGGCCAATCCAGGCATCGCTCGCGCAAGAGTGCCCTCATGCGGTTCAGACAAATGTGTGCCTCGAGTTCGGCACCTACCCTATGGGAGAGGTCATGCTCGCCATGCGCGCGGAGCATTGGCTGCATCGCTACGGATGCGCCGATACGGCGAAACGGGACGCGATCAAGGCCACACTCAAACGAGCCTTCTATCCCCAACGCGAAGACTGGAACCTCGCAATCTGGGTGCAAGGACGAGAGGTGTACCTGCAGTCGCTCAACGGCCTGCGCAGATGCACAGACGAGTGAGCTCGAACGCCGGACTCAACGCCTGACCGGCAGTCCGGCGCGTTACAACAGTTGGAGACAGATGAAATGACCAGCCCCAGTACGATTGAAGCGGGTCCGCAAGAGGAACTCGGAATCCGCCACGCACATTCCGGAATCAGCCGGACCGCAGTTGCAGGGGCGGTGGCCGGCAACGCGCTCGAGTTCTACGACTTCGTTATCTACGCTTTTTTTGCAGTCTATATCGGCCGCGCCTTCTTTCCGGTTGGCGGTGAATTCGGCAGCCTGCTGGCGTCCATGGCGACCTTTGGCGTTGGCTTCCTGATGCGCCCGCTGGGTGCGATCATGATCGGTAGATTGGCCGACAGGGCCGGACGCAAGCCGGCAATGATCCTGACGGTCGCGCTGATTACGATCGGCACATTGGGCCTCGCCGCAACGCCGGCTTACTCGGCTATCGGCGTCGCCGCGCCCATCATTCTGGTGATCTGTCGGCTGGTGCAGGGATTTGCACTGGGCGGTGAAGTCGGTCCCGCGACCGCCCTGCTAATCGAAGCCGCACCCGCCCGCGCACGAGGTCTATACACGAGCTGGCAACTCGCGAGCCAGGGCCTCGCCGTCTGCGTCGGCGGCGTGATCGGAGTGGCCGTCTCGCTGCTGCTCACGCCGCCGCAGCTCGCCAGTTGGGGCTGGCGCATTCCCTTCCTGGTCAGCCTCCTGCTGGTTCCGGTGGCGATGTACATCCGCCGAAACATGCCGGAAACGCTTGAACACACCGCCAGCAAAGCGCAGCCAATGCAACGCGATGAGAGCCGCCTGACCGGCAATCTGCGGTATCTCGTCCTCGGCACGCTCGTCCTGATGGCGGGCGCAGTTTCCACGCAGATTGGCAACTATATGACTACCTATGCCATCCAGGTGCTGAAACTGCCTGCCGTCCTGGCTCAGATGAGCGTGCTCGTGGGCGGCGCCCTGACGTTCGTCTTCGCGCTGGTCGGCGGCGTCGTTTGCGATATCTGGGGACGCAAGGCGGCGATCATCGTGCCGCGGGTCGCCCTCACCGTCCTGATCGTGCCGATGTTTTGGTGTCTCAGCGCCGCCCCGAGCGCGTCGACGCTGCTCGCTGCGACCGCCGTGCTGGCATCGCTGACGGCGGCAAGCGCCACCGGCGGCCTGGTCGCGATTCCGGAATTGATGCCGGCGCGCTTTCGCAGCACCGGTATCGCGATTACCTATGGCGTGGGTACAGCCATCTTCGGCGGTACGACCCAGTTCGCCGTCACCTGGATCATCGCTCTGACCCATAGTGCGCTGGCCCCCGCTTACTACGTCGTAATCACGAGCGTGATCAGTCTTTTCGCGACCTTCCTGCTGCCCGAAACCCGCAGCACGCGCGTCGGAAGCTGACCCGCGCACAGCAAAAAAACCCTTGTAGTGAAGCAGTAATGAGGCGTGCATGGCGCCGGCCTCGTTGCGCCCGCTTTTTCTGGAATCAACGGACTTTCACGAGAAAATAAATGAAGAGACACCACATTGCTGCACTGCTGACGCTCCAGTCGCTGGGCGCAGGCGCTTTCGCCCAGTCATCGGTAACGATCTATGGCAGTGTCGATAATGGCATTAGCTACATCAACAATATCGGCGGCAAGTCCGTGGTGAAAATGGCGGACGGCATCAACAAGTCGAACGCGCTTGGCTTCCTCGGAACCGAGGACCTCGGTGGCGGCCTGCACGCGGTGTTCAAACTTGAAAACGGCTTTTCCCTGAACACTGGCGCGCTCGGCCAGGGCCTGATTTTTGGCAAGCAGGCGTATGTCGGTCTCGGAAAAACGGGCGTTGGCGATGTGCTTCTCGGCCGCCAGTACGACTACACGCTGCAGCTCGAAAAATACATGGTGCCGTACCTGAACACTGGGATCATGCTTTTCCAGAATGCAGACCTTGATCGTGCATCCGGTGAGCGGCTCAACAATGCGGTGCAGTTCAACAGCGCAAGCTTCGGAGGCCTGATCTTCGGCGCCATGTATTCATTCGGACAGAATGCCGGAACGTCCTCGACGAACATCGGGCGCGCCTATAGCGCAAATGTTCAGTATAGCTACGGCCCATTTCAGGCTGGCCTGGTCGTCACCGACATCAACAAGGTTCCGGTTCTGGCCGGATCGACGGGCGCGCCGACGTTGCTTGGGCTGCGGATGACGCCGTCGACCGTACTGCTGGTCGACAACCAGCGCATTCTCGGCGCGGCGGGCATGTACACGTTTGGCAACTGGCGCGCCTCGGCAATCTACACGAACACGAAGCTTCAGCTCAACGGACATTCCACGACTGACCAGGTCGTGCATCTGGGCGGCGACTATCATCCGCTGCCGGCTGTCGACCTCTCTGCCAAGGTGTCTTACGACAAACTTGACGAGTCCCACTGGTATTCGGTCAACCTTGCTGCCACCTACCTCCTGTCGAAGCGCACCGATATCTACCTCGAACTCGCGGGGCAAAAGGCAGGCGGCGCGACCGGCACGGTTGCTTCGATCGCCGCGATGGGTGCATCGTCGACAGACAAGCAATTCGTGTCCCGCGTTGGCCTGCGTCACTTCTTCTAAATTCTTGCGACCGGTATGCGGAACGCCATGCGGACTCTCAAGGCATGAACGTCCAAAAGACCCTGGACGCTGCCGTTCGAGATCACGCGCCTCCGGCCGTAATGGCCATTCAAGCGGCCGCACCATTCAAAGAACGGACCTTCGCGCCGTCTTGCCCTTCAACTCCAGTCGTCCATATCGTGCTTGATGGTATGCCGGTTTGCGATAAGCGTTTCGACGCTCGGCTCGTTGTTCATCGCGCGTTGAATGGCGAGTTTGGTCGCCTCATAGTTCGTTCGATACATGTCTTTCTTGTCGAGGTTCGTCTCCGTGGCACAGCGCGGATCGATCCATACGAGACTGACGATACATAGGTCGTTGGCCTGGTCTTTTGGCAAGATGCCCTCGATCAGGCAATCGACTACCGCATCCGCCGTAGCCGATTGCACGACGCCACCGAATAGTTCGATGGTCGCCATGTCCCTGAGCGTCACCTTGGGAACGACAATCGTAGCCGGGCGCACCATCTGATTGCAGGCGCGGATCGCAAACATGGCTGTGTGTCCCTTGCTCTGAGCCATCATGTTGGCGAAGGCATGACCGACGGGGCCGTCGACACGCCCGATCAGAATTTCGGGCATGGCGTCAGTCACCTGGCCTGGCGCTGCGAAGACAGTGGCTTCACCAGCACGGAACGTCAAATCGAGACTCGTCATCAATTTTCCCTACAGTTGGACATAGTGAATTTTCAGCATGCAAGGACGATGCCACTCGATTCGATGCGGTTGAGCGTGCATAGCGATGCGCAATATGTATCGTCTTCGTGACAAAGTGACAAACATGGATCCACAACCAGCGCTCGATCCTACCGTTTGCTACCAGGCGATTAAGATTGCGTTTTGGATTTGCCGCCGGCAACAACAATGCACGGAGGACACATGTTGAAAAGCGTGTTGTTTGCAGTTGTGCTGCTAACGCTTGGCGTGATCGGGCGTTGTGCGGCTGCGCAGCCCATGATCGAACTGACAATAGGCGGCAAGACCCAGTCGTTTAGCCAAGGAGCGTTGCTGGCGCGTCCGGATGCTGCCGAGATTCACGTTCCGCGAGATGTCGCCTACGGTACTTCGATGACTTACCACGCGGTGCCGCTGGCCGACCTGCTCGACAGTACGGCGTTACCTGCGAACAGTGTGCTCGAGGCACGCGCGACCGACGGCTTCGCTGCGCAACTGCCGATGGACCTCGTGCGCAGCCGTGATCCTGCGACAGCCGTCGCATGGCTCGCGGTCGAGGACCCGGCGCAGCCATGGCCGAAGTTGCCGGGCAAGCCGGTCAGCGCGGGACCGTTCTATCTGGTCTGGGTCGGCAGGGAAGCGGCATCCGTGCGCAGCGAACAGTGGCCTTACCAGATCGCGCAACTTGCCACGCAACCCTCTCCATCCGCGCGCTGGCCGATGCTCGCCGTCGACCCGGCATTGCCGGCGACCGATCCGATCCGCGCCGGCCAAAGCCTGTTCATCACTCAGTGTCTCGCGTGTCATCGGCTCAACCACGCGGGCAGCGCAGACACCGGCCCCGACCTGAACGTGCCGATGAATCCGGTCGAGTACTTCCAGCCAGCTGCATTGCGCCGCTACATTCGCAATCCAGCATCGGTTCGAAACTGGCCCGGCCGGACCATGCCCGCTTTCTCGCAGGACCAGTTGAGCGATCGCGAGATCGATCTGATCGTCGCTTATCTTGCATACATGGCGCACCGGAAGGCTGAACGGTAAGGCATAGCTTCCATTGCAATCCAACGCCATCTTCCGAAGCGATTGCAGTGCTGGAGACAAACTGTGTCAAACGCAAGTACCAGCAACGTGCGGCGCAGTGGTTTGGTGTCTCTGTCAGCCCAGATGGCCAAGTCCAGTTCGGCGTCTGGACCTCCCATGGGAAACCTCTGATGAAATGGAGCGGCTCACAGCTGATATGAAGCCGGCATCTAAAGTGCGCGATGCTTTGGCGCAATATTCACGTAAAGTCAGTCGTCAGAAATTCGGTCGGAACGACCCGTGCCACTGCGGCAGTGGGCGCAAGTACAAGAAGTGCTGCTTGAGCTAGCCCGGAGCGTCGGGTTATGCGCCGTTGCCTATCTCAGCCCATCAACGTAGTTCTCGACGAGGGGGAAGTCACGACTTGGAGGATGACAACAAGCTGGCCCGCACGGTGAATAGCATCGCGCCTTAAAGGGAGGCTTGCAAAGCAGACGTTGCTCAACGAAACGGAATGACCGCATCGGTTCGGTTTATATCTTTCGCGTATGTGCGGCGTCGCACACTGTGTCCAGCAAGTTTCGGCCGTGATCCATTGAGTTAGCCTAGTATTGGGGTCTCGTGGCTTAGCCCGACGGCATTGACGATGCGAAGAATCCATGCCGGCAAATGGGCGACGACCTGCCGCGGTGTCGGGGCTCCCACCTCGCAGAGATGGCGTGCCACGAGTCGGCATCGCCAACCTCGAAGGGACATTCGCCATGAAATTTATTATTCAATGGAGCGGTGAGCCGGCAATGCAGCAGGCTGCGATTGAGCGCTTCATGAAAACAGGTGGTCGGCCACCTGACAACATCACGATGTTGGGACGCTGGCATGCAGGGGGCGAGTTTAGGGGCGTTGCAATCGTTGAAGCGCCGGACGCCAGCGCGGTCGCGGCGATGGTGATGGAATGGAGTGACATTTTCACTTTCAGAATAGCGCCCGCACTAACTGACGAAGAGCTCGGCGCTGTTATTGGTGCTCGACAGGGGGCGGCAAACTAAAAATCCGCAAGTGTCGGATGGCTGGACCTGAAGCGCGTCGGGGGGCGCGCTCAGGATATGTTCATGTCATGCCTTGCCGTCGATCGGATGTATCGGTGCCTGGAGGTCATCCATGGAAACCCGTAAAGCGACGGCATACCCGGCGATGTTTGCAAGGCAGTCGGGCGCTTACGACTGGTAGATTTCCAACATCTGATCTCACTTGTGGCATCGCGCCAGCTGTGGCTCGACGACGTCGAACTGATGTCGTGCCCGTGCCGCGCGGCCGACTTAAGCCATGAGCCGCATTCGGACTCGATGCATGTATGGGTTGAGTCAGCCGATTTAGATGGGGCGGAGCCGTGACTACCCACAAGCTGAGGGTTCGCACACTCGCGTTCTGCGTGGCCCTCGCGTTACTGGGCTGCGGCGCGGCATTGGCAGACGAAGTCAAGGTCATGATGTCGGGTTGGTTTACGCCTGCGTATCGCGAACTGGGCACGCAATTCGAAGAGGCGACCGGCCGTACACTTGTTACCGTCTGGGGGCCGGCCGTGGGCACCGCTGTTAATGCCATTCCCGTGCGGCTCGCGCGTGGCGAGTGGGCAGACGTCCTGATCGTGGTCAGCTATGCGCTCGACGATCAGATTAAAGCCGGCACGGTGGTGCCTGGCAGCAAGGTGGACTTCGCACGCGCACCAATCGGCGTGGCGGTTCGCGAGGGTGCGCCGATACCAGATATCAGCTCTGCCGACGCATTGCGCCGCACACTGCTTGCAGCGAAGTCGATCGTCTATCCGGACAGCGCGACTGGAGTTTATATCGGCAGCGAACTGTTCTCGCGTCTCGGCATTGAGGGGCGTCTGAAGAGCAAGAGCCGCATGGTTCCGGACGAGCGGGTCGCCGCTGCCGTCGCGAACGGCGAAGCCGAACTCGGGCTCCAGCAGGTCGTGGCACTGTTGCCGGTGAAGGGGGTGACGGTGGTCGGCAGTTTGCCCGCGGAAGTACAAAGCTACACGGTGTTCTCCGGGGGCATCGCCACCGCTGCGAAAAATCCAGTCGGCGCGGAGGCGCTGATCCGTTTTCTGTCGTCGCCGGAGGCAGCGCCGGCGATTGCGAGGAGCGGGCTCGAACCGCTCAAAGCGGCGCCCGCGAACTGAGCCAGGCAGTAGCGCTGCCGACAAGCCTGCACCGAAGGGGCTGACATCATACGATGGTCATCCTCGCAACGCTTCTCGAGAGTCCCCATATGAAACGTAGGTAAGCGTACGGCGATCGCCTACACTTGCTTAGGACCTTCGAGTCCCAGCGTCGTACACCGTTACGCAATGCCAAGGAAACGGGATCCCCTGCTGGCACTCGATTCGCGCTCGCCCCGCGCACCGCTACCCCCAACGGTGAAACTGCGCGTGGTGCGCCCACTCAGGTCGCGCTAACGAAAAGATCAGCGAGGCAATCGATGAGAGTGAACCAGCCAGCGCGCATGGAGTTGCCCGGGCAAGTCGTACTCGTCTTTCAGGGTGGTGGCGCGTTGGGCGCGTATCAGCTTGGTGTCTACCAGGCGATGGACGAAGCGGGCATACAGCCGGACTGGGTAATCGGCACCTCCATTGGCGCGATCAACGCGGCCTTGATCGCGGGGAATCCACCGGAGCGCCGTTATCGACGGCTGGCGGAATTCTGGAACCAGGTGACCGACCAAACCCGCCTGGACGTGCCTGCCGCCTGGCCTGGCTGGGACAAAATCTTTTCAAAGTGGATGATCATCGGCGGTGGCATCGAGGGATTCTTCCAGCCCAATCCGGCATCCTGGCTCGGGCCGCTCGCCAGGCTCGGCGTGGATCGAGCGTCGTATTACCTGATTGCGCCGTTGCGCGATACGCTTTGTTCGCTGGTCGACTTCGATCTGCTGAACGCCGGTAATCCGCGACTGACCGTGGGAGCAGTTCACGCCTGCACGGGCGCGATGCGCTACTTCGACTCGCGCGACCAACGGCTGAATGCCTCGCACATCATGAGCTCGGGCGCGCTGCCGCCCGCGTTCCCGGCCGTGCGGATAGACGGAGAACCGTATTGGGACGGCGGCGTCTATTCCAACACCCCGGTCGAGGTGGTGCTGGATGACAAGCCCCGCAAGAGTTCGGTCATCTTCTCGGTACAGGTGTGGAACCCGATCGGCCCTGAGCCGGAAAGCATATGGCAGATCTCGGAGCGGCAAAAGGACATCCAGTACGCCAGTCGCACCGACAGTCACATCGCGCGTCAGCAGCAGATACACCGTCTGCGCCATGTGATCCGAGAACTGGTTAATCGCTTGCCGGAAGCCGAGCGCACTTCATCTGAAGTCCAGGCGCTTGCCGCCTGGGGGTGCCAGACCACCATGCGCATGATCAAGCTTGCTGCGCCCCGCCTGGAAGGGGACGACCAGTTGAAGGATATCGATTTCACCCCAGCCGGCATTGCTTCCCGACAGCGCGCGGGCTATGAAGCAGCAATGCGGGCCATTGCCGCGCGCCCGTGGGAGGCACCGATGGACCCAGTAGAAGGACTGACCGTCTACAACGCGGACGAATACATAACGGGTGAAAGACGCGTTTGACGCCTGCTTCAGCAGGCTGCTGAGACTCTTCAGGGAAATACCCGTTGCCAGCCATGACGAATGACCGCTTGCCCGTGCAAGGAGCTGTCGACCTGTCGGTATGTCGACCATAAGCAGGGTATTGAAGCTGGCGAAGACCGCAGCCCCGGTCACCACCTTGCCCTGGATTCCGGAGAATCCGGAGCTCAGCGACGAAACCCGGACAATTGGGATTGCCTGTTTCGCAGGCCGCCTAACGAACGATCAGGAGCGTTGATCGATTTCTGCTCATGTTTAACCCGGAGGTGGTGCCACTCAACTCGTTCTGATCACCCGCCCGACCAACCCGATGAGCCAGTCAAGGCCAGCGTCGCCTTGTTGCGCGGTATTCCACAAAGCGCTGACCTGATGCATAGGGGTGCTGAACGGCAACGGACTGACGCGTAGTCCCAAACTGCGGCTCCATGTGCTGGCGATGTAGTCGGGGACCGTAGCCAGGACGGGATTGTCGCGCGCAATGAAAGGTTGCGCGGCGAAGTACGGGTTGGAGAACGCCACGCGCCGTTGCTTGCCCTGCGTCTCCAGCCACTCGTCGATGAATCCTCGAGGCTCTCCGTTGAACGACGTGAGCAAATGCGGATACGCTAGAAACTCGCGCATGCTAAGCGCCTTGTCACGCGTCCGTACCAGCTTTGGGTTGTAGATGCAGACCATGCGCCAGTCCAACAGAGTGCGCTGTTGTTGCCATTGAGCACGATGATTGAAAACGCCTAGTGCGACCTCGATTTCATTGCGCTCAAACATGCCGGAGACACGGTGGCAGTCCGTATCGAGGGTGATGAGCTTGACGCCCGGTGCCTCAACGGCAAGCGTCTTCAACAAAGATGGAAATAACGTTATCGAAATCGACTCAGAAACACCTACCCGGAACGTCCGCGTCGCGTGTTGCGGATCAAACGGTTGTTGAGCCCGCATAGCCTGATGCAGGCCATGAAGCAGCATTTCTATCTGCTGCGACAACTCCAGAGCACGCGGCGTCGGCTCCATGCCCACGCGGCTACGCACGAATAATTCGTCGCCGAAAGCGGCGCGCAGTCGCTTCAGCGCACCGCTCACTGCGGGCTGCCCAAGAAACAAACGTTCCGCAGCACGTGTGACGTGGCGTTCCTGCATGAGGGCACGGAAAACCAGCAGCAGATTGAGATCGAAGCGGCGAAGATCATGCTCGATGATGGAGGCCATTACGATAAACGATTGGAGTGATAGTTGAGTTCGCATGCACGATAGCACCCCTGACCGCATCGACGGCGCGAATCTGCTAAAGCGCAATGAGCAGCACGAGCGTAGAACGGTCGTGATACCTGGTGGCTCTTCCGGCACCGCATTGTTAGCCGTCGGGCGCCTGGCCTGAGCCTGCTCCAAGTGCCAAAGTGCGGTCGGTGTCCGGCTACGCAGACAGTACGAGGACGCCTCATTGAGGCGCCGCTCTTCCTGTTTCCACTCCTCAGTCAAGTGCCGCGGCAATCCCGCAGCGGCTTCCATCGAAAGGTAAATAATGAGCAAGCAGATCTTCATCAACCTGCCCGTGACGGACCTGGAGCGATCAATCGCGTTCTATGAAGCTGTTGGCGCGACCAGGAATTCCGCATTCAGTGACGCTACCGCAGCGTGCATGGTGTTTTCCGATACGATTTACGTGATGCTTCTCACACACGACAAGTGGCGCCAATTCACGAACAAGCGGATAGTCGACGCGCACGTCGACGCGCAGGTGCTGCTGTGTCTTTCTGCGAGTGGCCGCGAAGAGGTGTCAAGCCTGGTCGACAAGGCGACTGATGCCGGCGGTAAGGGAGACCCGACGCCGGTTCAGGACTTCGGCTTCATGTATGGCCGCAGCTTCGAAGATCCGGACGGTCATATTTGGGAAGTGATATGGATGGACATGAGCGCCGCCCCTCCGCACGGCTAAATATTCCTCCCATGCAACAGGCACGGAGACGCCCCCTTCAGAGTAAAGGCTGTCTCCGTGGATCTCCAGGCGGAAGCGGATGCCGCAATGCGACGCGTCGACTGGCCGCTCAGGCAGGGTACGGACGTTCGAGATTGAAGTGCTGGAAGCGGCGGCAAACGCAACTTAGCACCTACGGTTGGGGGAGCGAGACTGATCTGGGACCGTGTGCCGCTTCGAACGTCCTATGACGGCTCGATAGCTGCCGGTCATGGCGGCAAGGCGCTTGACGGAATTGGGTCGGCATGACCCATTCACGATCCTGAACACCGCCACCCGCCGCCCAGATGTCAGGCGAAAACGAAGTACTTGCGCACCGTCTCCACCACCTCCCAAGTCCCCTTCATGCCGGGTTCAATCACGAACACATCACCCGCCTTCAGATGCACCGGCTCCTCGCCTTCCGGCGTGATGATGCAGTAGCCGTCGAGAAAGTGGCAGAACTCCCATTTCTCGTAGTTCACCTCGAACTTGCCCGGTGTGCAGATCCAGGTGCCCATGATCTTGCTGCCGTCCTTGGAAAGGTAAGCGTTGAGGTTCACCGTGTGCGGGTCGCCGCCGATGCGCTTCCACTTGGTGGCGTCAACGACCGGAGTCGGGCAGGTTTCGCGCAAAACGGTAATGAAATCGGACATGTCAGCTCCAAATGATCGGATAAGAGGTCCATCACCTTAGTTCAAAAGCGTCATTGGGGCTTGTACGCTTCCGACACCGACTCATCTATTTTCGACACCGACTCCCTTGCCAACCTGAGCAACGGGCGCGAGTTCGACCGGTTTCTCGCGCGCTCACCTGAGACCGCCACCATCGAGGACCTACGGCGCTATCTTCCGTTACGCGTTCACGCCTTCTTTCTCTGCCAGCAGTTTCTTCAGGCCATTGACGAACGACTCGCAATCGACCGTCTCATTCCAGGCTTCCCATTTGTCCTTGGTGGCAAACTCCGCGTCGCGGTCGAGCTTGGCGCGCTTCTCCTCCGACCAGAAGATCCCATCATAGCCATAGTCCGCCGCCTTTTTCATGGCTGCGATTTCGTCGTCCTAACGCCTTTCATAGGTGCGTCGCGCGCTCGACGGCCGGGATTCGAGCGTAGAAAGATCGTCCTTCGTCAGCGACTGGAACAGCTTCTCCCGGACCGACGATGCGACCGATGGGTTCTGCGATAGCAATACGCGCGCTTCGATGCTCCCGTTCGCGCGCAGCTCATGCTGCCCTACAACGGCTAGCGAAGGATTGGATGCAAGCGCTCGCAAAACGACCTCTTCTTTCGTGGCGAGAAGTCGAGCCTGAGTTTTTTCGCTGATGACCGGGTTGGACGCAAGCGACGTGCGCACCTTGCTCGTGCTCACCCCAAAATGAAGGTCACCCGTGAACAGTTCCCGTAACGCTGGGCTTAACGACACATTCGACGCGAGCGCGACGACATGCGCGCTACCCACGCTTGCGCAGCGGATCGAGCAAGCTCCTCAGGCCGTTATGGTCCAACTCCTGCATCAGCGCGAGCAGCCGGCCGATTTCGCCCGGCGGAAACCCTTCGCGAGCGAACCAATTGAGGTAATGCCCGGGCAGATCGGCGATGAGCCGTCCTTTGTATTTGCCAAAGGGCATGGCCAGGGTGACGAGACGTTCAAGGTCTAGAGCTTGCATGATGATCATATTGTGCACGGCTTTTTGTTGCCGCATGCGGCGACTAACCTGTGCGCAATTATCGGCTTATCCAGCCGTTGCCTGGCGCTGGCGAGGCTCAAGCCGCGCCGCCTCCACCCGTTCGCGCAGCACAGGCATCGCGAAATCCAGAAACGCGCGCAGCTTGAGTGGCAGCGGCGCTTGCCCACCGTGCACGAGACTGACGGGCCACGGCGGCGGCTCGAACGCTTCGAGCACCACGGCAAGCCGCTTCTCGCGCACCGCCTGCGCGACCTGATACGAAAGCACGCGCGTGAGTCCCACACCTTGCAGCGCGGCGTCGATCGCGGCCTCGGCGGTGTTCACCGCGAGCCGCGCGCGCACCGGCTGCACGACATCGCCCTTGCCTGCGCGGAACGTCCACGTGCGGCCTTCGACACCCTCGAACGTCACGCAGTGGTGCCGCGCCAATTCGCCTGGCGCAGCCGGCACACCGTGCTCGGCCAGATACGCGGGGCTCGCGCACACGACGCGGCGAATGGTGCCTACGCCCACCGCCACGAGTGCGCTATCGGGCAGCGCGCCGATTCGCACGGTGGCGTCCACGTGCTCTTCCATCAAATTGACCACGCGGTCCGCCAGCATGAGGCGCACGTCGATCTCGGGATACTGCGCGAGGAACGCATTGACGACGGGCAGCACGTGCAGCCGCCCGAACACCACAGGCGCCGAGAGCGCAAGCGTGCCTCTGGCCGTGATGTATTCGCCGGTTGCCGCGCGTTCGGCCTCGCCCACCTCTTCCAGGATGCGCCGGCAGGCCGCCACGTAAGACGCCCCGGCCTCGGTCAAGGTGAGCTGCCGCGTCGTGCGTTTGAGCAACCGCGTCTTGAGATGCGCTTCGAGGTCGTTGACCTTGCGGCTGACCGTGGCCAGCGGCATGTTCAAACGCCGCGCCGCTGCGGAAAGGCTGCCGGCCTCGACCACGGCGACGAGCACGGACATCGCATCGAGCCGGTCCATGACGTTCTCGCTATTCGGGAGGATAAACATGAATATTGCCGGATCCTCTCCGAACGTGCGAATTGGGGGACGCGATTTTGGGGACGCGATTTTTGGTTCGTATAACAAGAAAGCCGGCAAACCAGGTTTGCCGGCTTTCGAGGCCAGAGACCTGTGGCGAGAGCTTAGCTTGCCGATGCTGCTGCAGCTTGCGGCGTGATCACGAGGTTCAGGCCGTTTTGCTTCGTAATCGTCAGGGTGACTGCCGACGGGGTCTTGTTGGCGCCAGCGCCAGCCGTAACGACCTGCAGATTCGACAGCTGTTCACGTTGAATCAGTTGCATGAGCAACCTCCATGAGTTTGTGCGTGTGTTGAGAGAACGCTCCCCACTTAGGGATGGAGCGGCGAAAAGCTTACGGCCAATCCGTCGCCGGACGAGCTGTCTCGATTTGAAGTTTCGTGAAGAGGCTTGAGCCCTTGATCTGCGTCACCCGACAAGCGGGCCATTACACGGCGGCGCCATACAGAAGCTGGAGAAATTACCAATAGTACGATCGTTCTATTTTGGTTAAGCTACGACTTTCCTTGTTCGCCGGGCTATTTGCCATGTCGCTGATCTTCTCTCGCCGTGACCTGAATTTCCTGCTCTACGAATGGCTCGACGTCGAGCGCCTCACGCGCATTGCGCGCTACGCCGACCATTCGCGCGAAACCTTCGATGCGGCGCTCGAGACTTGCGAGAAGATTGCCACCGACCTGTTCGCGCCTCACAACAAGAAGAACGATCAGCACGAGCCGCACTTCGACGGCGAAACCGTCACCATCATCTCCGAGGTAAAAACCGCGCTGAAAGCGTTCAGCGCAGCGGGCCTGATGGCCGCGGGCCAGGACTACGAAAACGGCGGCATGCAATTGCCGCTGGTGGTCGAGAAAGCGGGATTCGCGTGGTTCAAAGCCGCAAACGTGGGCACGAGCGCGTATCCGTTCCTCACCATCGGCAACGCCAATCTGCTGCTCGCGCACGGCAGCGCAAAGCAGATCGAGACCTTCGTGAAGCCCGAACTCGAAGGCCGCTACTTCGGCACCATGTGCCTTTCCGAACCGCAGGCGGGCTCGTCGCTTTCCGATGTGGCCACGCGCGCCGACTTCGAATGCGACTCGCCGCTGGGCGCCCAATATCGGCTGCGCGGCAACAAGATGTGGATTTCGGGCGGCGAGCACGAGCTCTCCGAGAACATCGTCCACCTCGTGCTCGCGAAGATTCCGGGCCCGGACGGCAAGCTCATTGCCGGCGTGAAAGGTCTCTCGCTCTTCATCGTGCCGAAATATCTCGTGAACGAAGACGGTTCGCGCGGCGAACACAACGATGTCGTGCTCGCGGGCCTCAATCACAAGATGGGTTATCGCGGCACGACCAACTGCCTGCTCAATTTCGGCGAGGGCACGAAATACGCGCCGGGCGGGCGCGCGGGCGCCATCGGCTATCTCGTGGGCGAGCCGCACCAGGGCCTCGCGTATATGTTCCATATGATGAACGAGGCGCGCATTGGCGTGGGTCTCGGGGCAACCATGCTCGGCTACACCGGCTATCTGCATGCGCTCGACTACGCCCGCAATCGTCCGCAGGGGCGCAGCGTGGGCGCGGCGGGCAAGGACCCGGCGTCGCCACAAATCAGGCTGATCGAGCACGCCGACGTGCGCCGCATGCTGCTCGCGCAAAAGAGCTATGTGGAAGGCGCGCTCGCGCTCAATCTCTGGTGCGCGCAACTCGTGGACGAAGCGCGCGCCGCTAACGACGCCGAGCGCGAACCGCTCACGCTGCTGCTCGACCTGCTCACGCCGATTGCGAAGAGCTGGCCCTCGCAGTGGTGTCTCGCCGCCAATGATCTCGCGATCCAGGTGCACGGCGGTTATGGCTACACGCGCGAATACAACGTCGAGCAGTTCTACCGCGACAACCGCCTCAATCCGATACACGAAGGCACACACGGCATTCAGGGCCTCGACCTGCTGGGCCGCAAGGTCACGATCAAGAACGGCGCGGCGTTGAAGCTATTCATGCAACGTGTGCAGGCGACGACGGACCGCGCACTGTCGAACGGCGACAAGCAGGATGCCGCGCATGCGCGCTCGCTTGAAGCGGCGCTGAAGCGCCTTGTCGACGTCACGCAAACGCTCTGGTCGGCGGGCGACCCGAGCGTCACGCTCGCCAATGCGTCGGTGTATCTGGAAGCGTTCGGGCATGTGGTGGTGGCGTGGATCTGGCTCGAGCAGGCGCTCGCCGCGCGCACGGCCTTGGCGCGCACAAGCGGCACAAGCGGCACAAGCGGCACAAGCGGCACAAGCGGCACAAGCGACGATGAGGCCAGCTTCTATCGCGGCAAGCTCGCCGCCGCTGAATACTTCTTCGCATGGGAGCTGCCAAAGACGGGCGCGCAGTTCGACTTGCTCGCCTCGCTCGACCGCACGACGCTCGACATGCAGGATGCGTGGTTCTAACAGAGACAGCCCCTGCTCACGCCGCGCCATCGTGGCAGCAAACGCAGAGCTTATTGCCCTCGGGGTCGCGGAAATACGCGCCGTAATAGTTTGGGTGATAGTGAGGACGAAGCCCCGGCGCGCCTTCGTCGGTACCGCCATGCGCGAGCGCCAGGGCATGAACCGCGTCGACGACATCGCGCGAGGCGGCAAGCAGCGCCGTCATGTTGCCGTTGCCGCATTGCGCGGGCTTGCCGTCGAACGTGCCGCCAACGATGAAAAGCGGCCGCGCCACGCCCGGAGTCATCCAGCCCGCCCACGGGTGCTCGCGCTCGCAAAACTTCAGCGCGTGCCCGAGCGCCGCCATGATCGGCGAATAAAAGGCGAAGGCGCGTTCGAAGTCGTTCACGCCAATATAGATATGCGAAATCATCGTGGGCTCTCCCATTGCGGTATGCGTGTGACTTCGAGCAAGGCGGCCATCGATCGGCTGACGCCAGCCCGATGCCCATTATGCCCGCGCAGCAAAAGACCCCGCGCCGCTGCGCCTGCCGCGCCACGACCGCGCATTCGTCGGCTATAATGCGCGGGTCTTAGGGGAGTAGTCTGCGTCACGCGCAATGCGTGTCGCGCCGCCGTCAACATAATTGGCACGCTGTGCCATGGCGCCGGCAGCCGTTCTTCGGCCTGACGAGACCTATGACGTCATCCCTCACACCCGGGCTGGGCGGGGGGATTGCGTCATTGGTCCGTCCGTCCAGCCCGAGGAATGCCGTTTCCCATGCACCGCTTTTCACGCAGCCACGCGCGCCTGAACACAAGCAATCGCACACACACTCGCACGACGGAGCGTTCGTCATGATCTGGACGTTCGCCCTGCTCATTGCCGCCGCCGGCATTATCTATCTATCCTGCGAAACCTTCGTCAATGCCGTCGAGTGGCTCGGTCAGAAGCTCAAGGTTACACAGACGGCCACGGGCACGATCCTCGCCGCGTTCGGCACGGCGCTGCCCGAAAGCGTGGTCACGCTCGTGGCCGTTGCGTTCGGCACCGATGCGGCCCACAAGGAAATCGGCATTGGCGCGGCCATTGGCGGACCGCTCGCGCTCAGCACTGTCGCCTATGCGGTGGTGGGCGTCGCGTTGCTGGCGACGGTCGCGCGCGCGGGCCGCGCACGCGCCGGCACCGTTGACGCCGATACGCGCCGTCTGCGCCGCGACCAGCTCTGGTTCCTCGCGATCTTCGTGGTGAAAATCGGGCTCGGGCTCGTGGTGTTCAGCTTCAAGCCCATCCTCGGCATTGCATTTCTGGCGGCCTACGCGCTCTATTGCTGGAAGGAGCTGAGCGACGATAGCGACGCGATCGAAGACGTGGGGCTCGAGCCGCTCAAGCTGCGCCCGCGCGATGCGGACCCGTCGCTGTTCTGGGTCCTGCTCCAGACCCTGGGCGCGCTGGTCGTGATCTTCTTCGCCTCGCACCTGTTCGTGCAGCAGATTGGCAAAGTGGGACCCTGGCTCGGACTGAGCCCGCAATTGACGGCGCTGCTCTTCAGCCCGATCGCCACCGAGCTGCCGGAAATCATGAACGCGATCATCTGGGTGCGCCAGGGCAAGGAGAGGCTCGCGCTTGCGAACATCAGCGGCGCGATGATGATTCAGGCCACTATTCCCACCGCCTTCGGCTTGTTCTTCACGCCTTGGCACCTTGGTGCGCCGTCGATTCTTGCCGCGGTCACGACGATGCTCGCCATCCTGTTCCTGCAGTGGGCGTTCCGCGCGCCGCAAGTGCATAGCCGCCAGCTTACGCATGTGGGCTGGCTCTATGCGGTGTTCGCGGCCATGCTGTGGGTGATTCCGACGTAATTGGCTTGCGGCGGTTGCGCAATTCGTTGTGAAACCGCCGCCCCGCGACCTTCAATGCGTCGCGTGCAAATACAAATACAGCGACGAAGCCGCCACGCCGCCCAATAGCGGCCCGAGCACGGGAATCCACGCATAGCGCCAGTCGCTGTCACGCTTGCCCGGAATCGGCAGCAGCGCATGCATGATGCGCGGCGAGAGATCGCGCGCCGGGCTCATGGCGTAGCCCGTGGGACCGCCCAGCGAAATGCCGATACCGAGCACGAGCAAGCCGACCGGCAACGCATCGAGCGCGCCCAGGCCCACCTGCGGCGAGGCCAGATACAGCACACCGAGGATCAGCACGAAGGTACAGATGGCTTCGGTCATCACGTTGTGCCGCACGCTGCGGATCGCAGGCGCGGTGCAGAATACGGCGAGCTTGAGATCGGCGTCGGCTTCGTTCGCGAAGTGCTGGCGATAGGCGAGCCACACGAGGAACGCGCCCGCCATGCCGCCGAGCATCTGGGCGACGATATAGCCGCCCACCTTCGACCATGCGAACTTGCCCGCGACCGCGAGGCTGATCGTCACGATCGGGTTCAGATGCGCGCCGCTGTACGATGCGGTCACATAAACGGCCACAAATACGGCCATCGCCCAGCCAATCACGATGACGATGAGGTCGGCGCCCTTGCCCTTGGTCTTCGCGAGCAGCACGTTGGCAACCGCGCCGTTGCCCAGCAGCACGAGAATCGCCGTGCCAATGAATTCAGCAATGTAGGGTGACATTCTGATTTTTTCTTCAGGATTCCGAAGCGGGCACACGAGACCAGCGCAATGCTGGCTGCGCGGCCCGTCGGTGAATGGTTGCGTTGACTCGTCCGAGTTCTTTTGCTGACGTCGTCGCGGTGTTACTGCGAGTCGTCGGCCCATGCCTTGGCGGCGCGCACCGCGCGCTGCCAGCCCGCGCGACAGGCGTCCACCTGCGATGCCGGCATGGCTGGCGAGAATCGCTTGTCCACGTGCCACTGGCTCTGCAGCTCGCTCACGCTTTTCCAATAGCCGATGGCCAGGCCCGCGAGATACGCGGCGCCCAGCGCCGTGGTTTCGGTAATCCGCGGACGCACCGCGTCCACGCCCAGCAGGTCCGCCTGGAACTGCATGAGCAGGTTGTTCGCGCTCGCGCCGCCGTCCACGCGCAGCTCACCCACGCTGATGCCCGAATCGGCCTCCATGGCGGCGAGCACATCGAGCGATTGATACGCGATCGAATCGAGCGCGGCGCGCGCGACGTGCGCCGAGGTCGTGCCGCGCGTCACGCCGAAGAGCGAGCCGCGCGCTCGCGCGTTCCAGTGCGGCGCGCCCAGGCCGGCGAAGGCGGGCACGAGATACACGCCGTCCGTGTGCGGCACGCTCGCGGCAAGCGCCTCGACTTCCGCCGCGCTCTTGATGACGCCCATGCCATCGCGCAGCCATTGCACCACCGCACCCGCGATGAAGATGCTGCCTTCGAGCGCGTAGTTCACCTCGTCGCCAATCTGCCAGGCAATGGTCGTCACGAGATTGTTCTTCGACTCGATGGGCTTCGCGCCCGTGTTCATCATGAGGAAGCAGCCCGTGCCGTAGGTGTTCTTCACCATGCCCGAGGCCGTGCACATCTGGCCGAACAACGCTGCCTGCTGGTCGCCCGCAATGCCCGCGAGCGGAATCTTCGACGCGAACACCGTGGTTTTGGTCGGACCATATATTTCGGATGACGAACGAACTTCAGGAAGCATGCTGCGCGGAATATCGAGCGCGTCGAGCAGCTCGTCGTCCCATTTGCGCGTGTGGATGTTGAAAAGCATCGTGCGCGAGGCATTGGTCACGTCGGTCACGTGCAGCTCGTGCTTCGTGAAGTTCCAGACGAGCCAGCTGTCGACGGTGCCAAACGCGAGCTTGCCCTGCCGTGCCTTTTCGCGCGCGCCTTCCACGTTGTCGAGAATCCAGCGGATCTTGGTGGCCGAGAAGTACGCGTCGATCGGCAAACCGGTTTTCGCGCGCACCATGGATTCGAGGCCGCGTGCCTTGAGCTGGTCGCAAAATTCGGCCGTGCGGCGGTCCTGCCAGACGATCGCGTTATAGACGGGATGACCGGTCTCGCGGTCCCAGACGATGGTGGTTTCACGCTGGTTCGTGATGCCGATGGCGTTGATATTGGTGCCGTTCAGGCCCACGCGCGTGACCGCTTCGGCGGCCACGCCCGCCTGCGTCGACCAGATTTCCTGCGGATCGTGCTCGACCCAGCCCGGACGCGGATAAATCTGCTCGAACTCCTTCTGGGCCATCGAGACGATATGGCCCTGCCGGTCGAACAGCATCGCACGCGAACTCGTGGTGCCCTGGTCGAGCGCAAGAATGTACTGTTGGTCCTGCATGTCTCTTATCTCCATCCGTGAGTAGTTGTGATTCAGGCCGCGATGTGTGGCGCGCGGCTCGCGGCAAACCATGCTTCAAGCGCCGCCGTGACCGCCTCCAGCGTGCCCGGCGCCACGTGCAAGCCAAGTTTCGAGCGACGCCACAGTACGTCGTCGGCGCAGGTCGCCCACTCGGTATCGCGCAGATAGCGCAATTCGGCCTCGTAGATGCCGGGGGCAATTTGCGGCCCCAGCTCTGCAAGCGACGCAGCCGTGCCGATCAGGCGCTCGGCACGCGTGCCATAAGCGCGCGCATAGCGCAGCGCGAGCGGGGCGGGCAGCCACGCATGGCGGCGCGCGAAAGCCTCGGCGAACGGCGCGAAACGCGCGTTCGCGATGTCGCCGCCCGGCAGCGCCTCGCCCGCGGTCCAGCCAGGCGCATCGCTGCCGAGCACGCGGCACAGCATATCGCCGGCCTCTTCGGCGAGCTTGCGAAACGTGGTGATCTTGCCGCCGAACACGGAGAGCAGCGGCGCGCCTTCGGCGTCGTCCATCTCCAGACGATAGTCGCGCGTAACCGCCGACGCATTCTTCGCGCCCTCCTCCTCGAGCAGCGGCCGCACGCCCGAGTAAGTCCAGTGCACGTCGGCAGGCGAGATCTTGCGCTTGAAATAGCGGTTGATGGACTCGCACAGATAGCGCGTTTCGTCGCCGTCGATCGAAACCCTGGCGGGATCGCTGCGATATTCCACGTCGGTCGTGCCGATCAGCGTGAAGTCGTGTTCATAGGGAATCGCGAAGATGATGCGCTTGTCCGGATTCTGGAAAATATAGGCGTGGTCGTGATCGAACAGGCGCTTCGTCACGATATGACTGCCCTTCACGAGGCGCACGCTGTGTTGCGCACCGCGCCCGAGCGCGCCGCGCAGCACCTCGCCCACCCACGGACCCGCCGCGTTGGCCACCGCACGCGCGCGCACGTCGAAGGTGCTGCCATCGGGGCGGCGCAAGGTCGCGAGCCATTCTCCATTCACGCGCTGCGCAGAAACGAGCTTGGTGCGCGTGAGAATCCGCGCGCCGCGCTCCTGGGCGTCGAGCGCGTTGAGCACGACCAGACGCGCATCGTCCACCCAGCCGTCCGAGTAGACGAAGCCGCGCCGGATGGTGTCGATGAGCGGCGAGCCCGCCGCGTGGCGGCGCATGTCGATTCCGCGCGAGCCTGGCAGCAGCTCACGTTTGGCGAGGTGATCGTAGAGAAAGAGCCCGATGCGGATGAGCCATGCGGGGCGCAGGTTGGGCATGTGCGGCATCACGAAGCGCAACGGCCACATGATGTGCGGCGCCGAGCGCAACAGCGTCTCGCGCTCCTGCAACGCCTTGCGCACGAGGCCGAACTCGCGGTACTCGAGGTAGCGCAGTCCACCGTGGATCAGCTTTGTGCTTGCTGACGAGGTGTGCGAGGCCAGGTCGTCCTGCTCGCAAAGGAGCACGGACAGCCCGCGTCCGGCCGCGTCGCGCGCGATGCCCGCGCCATTGATCCCGCCACCCACGACGAGCAGATCGTAGCGATTCTGTTGACTCACCTGCGTTTCCTGATAGTTCCGGCAAACCCGGCGGTTCTGATTCTGGTTGGTGCCCCAAAAGCGCCTTTCAGAAGCGAACCCAAAATGTTCGAATTCGAAATTTAACGAACAAAATCGAAAAAGTAAAGTTCGCTTTTGGCGAGCCATGAGCGAGCTTCGGAAATGAGGCGAGCAAAGGACAATCCCGGAGAAATCCCGGGAGAAATAGCCACATTTCGGGCACAGGAAAGCGCCGGATCAGGTATCTGGGGGCAAGTTTGACCAAGCGCGAAAATTTTCGAACGATGTTCGTATTGTTTTCGTTTCGGCGCGTGCTGGCGCCGCGCCGCGGCCTACGCCTGGTCAGCGACGTACACGGCCGTTCCCGCCTGGGCCACGGTCTCGTTCATTTCGGCGGGCAGCGGCTTGTCGGTGAAAAGCGCGTGAATCTGGCTTAGATGCCCCTGGCGCACGAGCGCGGGCCGGCCGACTTTCGAATGATCCGTCACCAGATAAACGGTGCGCGCGTGCTCGATGATCGCTTCGGCCACGCGCACCTCGCGCGTGTCGAAGTCGCGCAGCGTGCCGTCGGTCTCGATCGCCGAGGTGCCGATAATCGCGTAATCGACCTTGAACTGGCGAATGAAGTCGATGGTCAGCTCGCCCACGATGCCCTTGTCCCACGGCCGCACGATGCCGCCCGTAATGAGCACTTCGCATTCCGGATAGCCGCTCATCATGCTCGCCACGTTCAGATTGTTCGTGATGACGCGCAAGCCGCGATGGCGGTTGAGCGCACGCGCGACCTCCTCGGTCGTGGTGCCGAGGTTGATGAAGAGCGAGGCCTGGTCGGGGATGTGCGAGGCCGCGAGTGCGCCGATGCGCCGCTTCTCCTCGTGGAACATCTGTTGCCGCGCGCCGTAGGAGACGTTTTCCGCGCTCGTGGGCAAGCTCGCGCCGCCGTGGTAGCGGCGCAGGAGGTTCATGTCGGCGAGCCAGTTGATGTCGCGGCGGATGGTCTGCGGCGTGACGCCGAAGTGCGCGGCGAAATCGTCGACGGTCACGAAGCCGTCGCGCTGCACCCATTCGAGCAACTCCTGCTGACGCGCGTTCAGGGTGAGGCGGGGGTCTCGTGTCATGGTCTCGTGATGGATGCGAATGGGGACCGGCAGTATTGTAAGGGAGTCGGGCCAGGCATTCTGCGGGTCAGCAGGTGTGTGTCAACATCCGCTCCCGGGTAAATACGGGGTAAATACCGAGAAAATCGCTTTCAGCCAGAAAGCAATCAGAAGGCCACGCTTTCTTATACTTCCACCCATTCCGGCAAGCCGCCGGTCACGAGGAGTCACGCAGTCATGCTTTCCGGCGCCCAGCATCTCGGCCGCGCTCTGTTGCTTTGCATCGCGCTCGGCGCCGCCCCGGTGGCGCATGGCGAGCCGATCCGGCTGATGATGGGTGGCATGACCAAGATCGTCTATCTGCCGGCGGTGCTCGCCTCGCAGCTGGGCTACTTCAAGGACGAAGGGATCGACGTCCAGGTGGTCTCGGGTCCGGCGGGCATCGACACCTCCACGGAGCTGATCGCCGGCGCGATCGAAGGCGCGGTGGGCTTCTACGACCACACGCTCGACCTGCAAAGCCGCGGCCAGGATGTGCTCTCGGTGGTGGTGCTGCAGCGCGCGGCGGGGCTCGCCGAGCTCGCATCGGTGCGTACGGCAGGCGGCCGGGAACTGGCTGGCGCAGCCGTCATGAAAACGACGGCATCGAACACAACGACGAACGCCACGGCAAACACGGCGACGATGAAAGTGGCGCGCGGCAAGCGCCTCGGCGTAACCGGATTCGGCGCCTCCACGTGGATGCTCACGCGTTTCCTGCTCGCCCGTGCGGGCGTGGCAGCCGGCGATTACACCGTCGTGCCGCTCGCGTCCGACACGCGCTTTGTCGAAGCCTTCGAGCAAGGCACGATCGACGCGGGCATGGTTGAGGAACCTGCGGCCACGCGCCTCCTGACGAGTGGCGCGGCCTCGGTGGTGGTCGACATGCGCAGCGTCGAGGACACGCAGCGCTGGCTCGGCGGCCCGTATGCGGGCGCGTGCCTCTATCTGCGGCGCAGCTGGATGCTCGCGCACCGGAAAGAGACCGGGAAGATGGCGCAAGCGCTCACGCGTGCGCTGCGCTTCATCGGCACGCATTCGGCTGAGCAGATCGCCGCCGTGCTGCCGCCCGAGATCATCGGCAACGATCGCGCGGGTTATGTGCGCGCGCTTGCCTCGGCCCAGGGCGCGTTTTCGAAGGATGGCCTGATGCCCGACGGCGCTCCGCAAACCGTGCTGAAGGTGCTGATGACGGCAGGTACGGGATTGACGGCCCGGCATGTCGATCTGTCGAAGACCTATACGAACGAGTTCGTAAAAGGCATGCCGTAATCGGGCGCTGCCGTTCGCCAACAACAATCGCTTTATTTTCAACCGCGTTTTCAACCCCGAATTACGCCACACGGCGAGCAGCACGACGGCCCACGCGGCCGCCGGGTGATGCGCTCGTCCAACCTGCAAGGATGTCCAACATGTCTTCAGCCATTAACGCCGCGCCGGGAGAGTCGAAAGCCCGCACCGTGTTTCGCGCGGTCAGCGGCAACTTTCTGGAAATGTACGACTTCATGGTGTACGGCTATTACGCCGCCGCCATCGCCAGCACGTTCTTTCCCGCCGGCAACGAATTCGCATCGCTGATGCTCGCGCTCTCCGTGTTCGGCGCGGGCTTCCTGATGCGCCCGCTCGGCGCCATCGTGCTCGGCGCGTACATGGACCGCCATGGCCGCCGCAAGGGCCTGATTCTCTCGCTCTGGCTGATGGCCGTGGGCACCATGTGCGTGGCCTTCGTGCCCGGCTACGCCACCATCGGCCTGGCCGCGCCGGTCATCATCCTGATCGGGCGTTTGCTGCAAGGCTTCTCGGCCGGTGCGGAACTTGGCGGCGTGTCCGTCTACCTCGCGGAAATCTCCACCAAGGGCAACCGCGGCTTCTACTGCTCGTGGCAGTCGGGCAGCCAGCAGGTGGCGGTGGTGTTCGCCGCCGCGCTCGGCGTGGCGCTGAACGCCATGCTGCCCGCGCCCGAAATGAAGGAGTGGGGCTGGCGCGTGCCGTTCGTGGTCGGCTGCATGATCGTGCCGTTCCTGTTCTATATCCGCCGCACGCTGCGCGAATCCGATGAATTCACCGCGCGCCGTCATCACCCGAGCCTCGGCGAGATCACGCGCGCCATCGCCAGCAACTGGGGCATCGTGCTCGCGGGCATGGGCCTCGTGATCATGACGACGACCTCGTTCTACCTGATCACCGCCTATACGCCCACCTTCGGCAAGGTCGAGTTGCACCTCTCGTCGTACGACGCGCTGCTCGTGACCGTGTGCGTGGGCGTCTCGAACTTCATCTGGCTGCCGATCTCCGGCGCCGTGTCCGACCGCATCGGCCGCGCGCCCGTGCTGATCGCCTGCACCGTGCTCGCCGTGCTCAGCGCGTACCCGGTCATGCGCTGGCTCGTGGCCGCGCCCTCCTTCTCGACGCTGCTGATCGTGGAACTGTGGCTTTCGACGCTCTATGCGTGGTACAACGGTGCCATGGTCGTCGCGCTGACCGAGCTGATGCCGGTGCATGTGCGCACCACGGGTTTCTCGATGGCGTATAGCCTCGCAACGCTCGTGGGCGGCTTCACGCCGGCGATCGCCACGTGGCTCATTCACGTCACCGGCGACAAGGCCGCGCCGGGCGCATGGCTGAGCATCGCCGCCGTCTGCGGCCTGGTGGCGACCCTGTACCTGTACCGCACGCGCATCGCTCGCGAACAGTACAAGACCGCCTGATCAATAGCGCATCGCGCAGGGCCGGCCGACTGGACTGGAAAACGGCATGAAACTGCTGCTCGTCGAAGACAACGAACAACTCGCGCATTGGCTCATCCGCACCTTGACCGATGACGGTTTCGTGCTCGACCACGTAGGCGACGGCGACGCGGCCGAAGACGCGCTGCGCGCCTCGCCCTACGACGTGGTGCTGCTCGATCTCAATCTGCCGCGCATGTCGGGCAAGACGTTGTTGCGCCGCATGCGCTCGCGCGGCGACGCCACGCCCGTGCTGATTCTCACGGCCACGGGCGCCATCGACGAAAAAGTCGTGTGTCTCGGCGCTGGTGCCGACGACTACATTGTCAAGCCCTTCGACGCGCGCGAACTCGTGGCCCGCGTGAAAGTGCTCGCGCGCCGCCAGGCGCCCTCGCGCACGAACCGCGTGCGCTGCGGCAACCTGCTCTATGACATGGACACGCTGCGCTTTTACGTGGACGACGAGTCGCTCACGCTCACGCCGCGCGAGCATACCGTGCTGGAAACGCTGATCCTGCGCGCGAAAAAAACCGTGTCGAAGGCCGCGCTCGCGGAATCCGTGAGCGATGCCGACGTCCCCACCAGCGAAGACGCCATCGAGATCTATGTCTCGCGGCTGCGCAAGAAACTTGAAAAGAGCACGGCGACCATCATCACGCTGCGAGGGCTGGGCTACCTGCTCGAAGATGCCGAAGCCGAAGAATAAGGCGACCAACAGCCTGCGCGTACGCCTGCTGCTCTGGCTCGTGCTGCCGATGACAGTATTCATCGCGGCGGCCGGGCTGATCACCCGAGGCAACGCGTGGCACACGGCAAACCTGCTTCAGGACGATGCGCTGCTCTCGGCTGCGCGCGTGATGGCCGGCGACGTTGGTTGGCAAGGCAACGACCTGATTGCCTCGATCTCGCCGAGCGCCATCGAAATCCTGCGCACGCCGCACCGCGACCAGGTGTTTTTTCGCGTGCAGGAAATCGGCGGGCCCATCATTGCGGGCACCTCCGACTTTCCGCAACACATACCCGAAACCTCCCCGCAGTGGTACGACGCCGAGGTCGGCGGCGCGCCCATTCGCGCGGTCTCGCTGATCCGCGAAATGTACGACGCGGGCGCAACGCGCCGCGTGATTGTCTCGGTGGGACGCACGCTGAACGAGCGCGATGCGATGGTCGCCGCGCTCTGGCGACCGCAGATCTTCTATTTTGCCGCCATCGTCACGGTGGCCGTCGTGCTCGTGTGCGTCGCGCTCACGCTCGAACTGCGCCCGCTCACGCGGCTCGCGCGCGGGCTGCCGCAACGGGTGCGCACGTCTTCCGTGCGCATCGACGTCGGTCCGCTGAGGAGCGAGCTGCGCCCCATCGTGAGCGCTTTCAATGAATGCCTCGACATCATCGAGCGGCAGACCGCGATGCAACGGCGCTTTGTCGCCGATGCCGCGCACCAGCTGCGCACACCGCTCACGCTGCTCGGCACGCAGCTGCAATACGCGCGCCGGCAGCAGGACCCCGCGCTGCTTCACGAAACGCTCAAGGCGATGCACCAGAGCAACCGCTCGCTCGTGGGGCTCACCAATCAGTTGCTGACGCTCGCACAAGCCGAGGCGGCGGACTACACGCAATTCGAAGGCGTTAGCGTGAACATGCGCGCCGTGACCACCGGCGTGATCGAGCAGCTTGCGCTGCTCGCGCAGCGCAAGCGCGTGGAACTCGTGGCCACACTCGCGCAGCACGCCGAAGTCATGGGTAACGAACAGTTGCTTTCAGTGCTGGTGTTCAATCTCGTCGATAACGCCATTCGCTACTCGCCCGAAGGCGGTGCGGTCATGGTGACGCTCGCGGTGGCGTCGGGTTTCGTCACCTTGAGCGTCGCGGATGAAGGCGAAGGGATTGCGCAGGAATTGCGCGACAAGGTTTTCGAGCCTTTCTTCCGAGCCTCCACGAAACCCGGCAGCGGCCTTGGGCTTGCGATCGTGCGCGAGATCGCGCGTGCGCATCGGGCCGACGTGCGGCTGGAAAACGGCGCGGACGGGCGCGGAACCCTCGCGGTCGTGCAGTTCACGCCGGGCTGATGCGCGTGCACGGGTAGCATCGCTGCGCGCCAGTGTGCTCAGCTCGCGTCGGCTGCCGGACGCTCCGCATACGCATAGGCCGCGCCCGCGTGCTGATGCAGCCAGCGAATCATGTCCGAGTGCCGCACCACGCCAAGCAGGCGCCGTGCATCGTCGAAAACCGGCACCTCATAGCACGAGTGATCCGCGAAGATCGACGCAAGATGGGCCAGCGGCGTGGCGCGGTGCACCGCTTGAACCCCCGATGCCATGACGGCTTCGACCGTCTCCTCTACCTGCAGGGTCGTGCGCCGCAGCGCGCGCCATAACCTGCGCGCGAATCCCTCCGGACGCCCATGCGCCAGATCGTGATGCGTTACCGTGCCCACGAGCCGATGGGCGTCGTCCACGACCGGCAATGCATGGACGCCATGGCGGCGCAGTGTCTCCAAAGCGGCAAGCCTGCCCATCGTGAGCGGCACGGCATGGTCCGCGCTCGTCATGAATTCCTCGCAGGTGAGCTCGTCGAACGACAGGCGCTGCGGGTCGGCAAACGCGCTGGCCTCCTGCGCGGCCGGCGCCGGCGTCCCCACGGTGCTCGCCGGCGCATTTGCGGGAGCCGTCGCACGCCAGACGGCGCGCGGATACCGGTGGCCTGTAAGCGCGTGATAGACCAGCGCGGCGCTCAGCAAGGCAATCGACTGAAACAGAATGGGCGTGACCACGAAGCGAAAGCCTAGCGCATGCACGGCCGGACCGCCGAGCACGGCGGTCAGCGCAACAGCGCCTGACGGCGGATGCACGCAGCGGCACAGAAACATCGCGCTGATGGCAAGCGCAACGGCCACGGCGGCAGAAAGAACCGGGGGCGCGATCCATTGAGCGCAGGCCACGCCGACGAGCGCCGAGACGAGGTTGCCTCCCACGATGGACCACGGCTGCGCAAGCGGGCTTTCGCAAGCACCGAACAGCAATACCGCCGAGGCTCCCATGGGCGCGACCAGCATCGGAATATCGCCCGCGCTGCCGAACAGCAAATGCGTCGCGATCCCCGTGAATGCGATGCCGAGTAATGCGCCTCCGGCGCGGCGCACCCGCTCGCGCCACTCGGGCGCGCCAGGATGCGGAATGAAGTTCGTCAGCCAGTCGTTGAGTGCGATGCGAGGCATGGGCGTCGGTGCGTCTGGGGTGGGCTCCACGCCGCGCGAGCCCTTGCGGCAAGTCTCGCGCGGCGCCTCAGGCGAATTGCTTGGGTTGAGGTTACCGAGACGCTCCGAATAACAACAATTGAGAATTTTTCGCTTATATATAATTCATTCTGTATGCATGTTTATTGGCATGCTCCCGGTGAATGCTTATGCGCGGGGCATTTCCAGTCTCTGGGTTTTATTTCGCATTCCTGCTTTTCCAGAAAGGCCGCGAACTGCGACAGCGTCACTCCTGCGGCCAGACGCGCTCGATCGGTGTCATCGCGAGGTCACGTAATGAAGCCATCGTTTCGGTTACACCTACCCTGCAACACTTGCCTCGCACCAAGCCATGACGAAAAAGAACACCCCCGACGCATCCTCCGCCGAAGCTGCCGCCAACGTCTCGCGACGCGGATTCCTCAAGCTCGCCGGCGCATCCGGTTTCGCGAGCGCCGCCGGCGCCGCGGCCACGCTCGCTGGCGTTGCGAAAGCCAATGCCGCCACGCCCGACGGCACGCCCGAGCAGATCCACCTCACCTGGGGCGCGGACCCGGCAAGTGAAGTCGTGGTGTCGTGGGCCTCGCTCGCGGCCGCCACGCATCCGCGCGTGACGTATGCCACGGACCGTGGCCGCCGCGAAGTCGTGAACGCGGTCCAGCGCACCTACACGGACGGCCTCACGGGCGTCGTCGTGTTCACCTATCACGCGCGCCTCTCCGGCCTGCACGCGGGCACAACCTATCGCTACGAAGTCACCGCCGATAACGACAGCCATGCCGGCAGCCCGTTTGCCGCGAGCTTCACCACCGCGCCGCGCGGACGCCAGCCGTTTCGCTTCACGAGCTATGGCGACCTCGCCACGCCCAACACAGGCTGGGTGCTCTCGTCGCCGCAAAGCCGCTTCGCGGTGGAGGCCGTCGAACGCTTTCAACCGCTCTTTCACCTGCTCAACGGCGACCTCTGTTACGCGAACCTGAACCCCGCGCACCAGACCGAGGTATGGCGCGACTTCGCGAACAACAACCAGAGTTCGTCGTCGAACCGTCCGTGGATGCCCTGCCCCGGCAATCATGAAATCGAGTTCCACAACGGTCCGCAAGGGCTCGAATCGTATCTCACGCGCTACACGCTGCCCGAGAACGGCACGCGCTTTCCGGGCCGTTGGTACAGCTTCCGCGTGAGCAACGTATTGTTTGTCTCGCTCGACGCCGACGATGTGGTGTACCAGGACGCCGCCGCGTTCGTGGCCGGCCCTGCGCCGCTCGTGCCCGCGGCAAGCACGGGCAATCCGCCTATCGCAGCGGGCTCGTCGTTTTATGTGCGCGGCTACAGCAACGGCGAGCAGACGCGCTGGCTCGAAAAAACGCTGCGCCACGCCTCGCACGACGACGACATCGACTGGATCGTCGTGCAGATGCATCAGGACGCGCTCAGTTCGTCGAAGACGGGCAACGGCTCGGACAAGGGCATCCGCGAGGCCTGGCTGCCGCTCTTCGACCGCTATGGCGTGGACCTCGTGGTGTGCGGCCACGACCACGACTACGAGCGCAGCTATCCGGTACGCGGCTGCAATCATCATGCGGGCGTGGATGCCGCGACGGGCACGCCCGTCGACACGCTGCAACCCAAGCCCGCGACGAACGCGCAAGCGGGTGCCAACACGTTCGACACGAGCCACGGCACGATCCACCTGATACTCGGCGGCGGCGGCACGAGCGCGCCGCTCGACGTCTACGGCGTGGATGCCGGCAACGGCAATCCGCAGGCGAAGGTGTTCACGAAGCCCAACCGGCCCGTGCCGGGCGCGACGCCGGGGACATGGGTACGCGCGGGCGCTGACGCGCTCGAAGATGCCATCTGGTCCGCGCAGCGCGATACGGATACCGGTTATGGGATCGCCGTATTCGACGTGGACCCGGGCGAGCACGGCGGCAAGACCACCATCACGATGAACTACTATCACGCGCCGGGCGCCGACCAGACGCCCACGCCGAACTACGAGCTCTTCGAGACGGTCACGCTGGCCAAGTCGCGCAAGTGATCGCCTAGGTCCGGCGATGAATGGCGGCGGCGCTCAGGCAAGTCCCGGCAGCGCCGCCTGCAATACATCCACGTGTTTGGGCACGAGGCCGAGATCGAGGAAGGTATCGGCGATCTTCTGCTGCTCGCCGATCATGGTCTTCGTGATCTGCACCGTGCCGAACGCCGTGCGATCGACCGCACGCGCGACCACGGGCGTGGGCAGCCCCCAAAGCTTCGCGAGTTCGGCCGCGTACGCCGCGCGATTGTTCTTGCCCCATTCGTCCGTTTTGGCGACCTCGTCGATCAGCACACGGATCACGTCCGGGTTATCGCGCGCGTAATTGCGCGAGGAAAAGTAAAAACCACGATTGACCACCACGTCGGTCGCATCGGCGAGCACGCGCGCACCGAAGCTCGCCTGCGCCGACGCAAAGAACGGGTCCCAGATGACCCAGGCGTCGATGGAGCCATGCTCGAAAGCCGCGCGCGCATCGGGCGGCGCGAGGAAGACGGGATTCACGTCGCGATAATCGAGCCCATGTTTGCGCAGCAGTTGCACGAGGAAATAGTGGACGTTGCTGCCCCGGTTGAACGCGACACGCTTGCCTTTGAGATCGGCAACCTCCCGCAGCGGCGAGTCGTGCGGCACGAGCACCGCCTCCGATTGCGGGCGCGGCGGCGTAGCCGCTACGTACACGAGCGGCGCGCCCGCGGCCTGCGCGAAGATGGGCGGCGCCTCGCCCACGTCGCCGAAATCGATCGAACCGACGTTGAGTGCCTCCAGTTGCACAGGGCCCGCATTGAACTCCGTCCACGTGACCTTGACGCCCAGCGGCGCTAGACGCTGCTCGAGCGTGCCTCGGCCTTTCAGGATGCTCAGCGCGCCCTTTTGGTTGCCGATGCGCAGGGTGCGTGCGGCGTTCGCCCCAAAGGCCCGGGGCGTGCTCAGGGCGGGCAGCGCGGCAGCAGCCGCACCCAGCGAAAGTTTGAGAAATGCGCGGCGTGTGCTCATGGGATATGTATTGACGGTCGTAAGAGAAAGTTCGACCGATTCTACGAAGCGCCCAGCCAAATCAGAACGATGGAGTTTTCCGATTCAAATCAGCTACAGGACTAAGGGCGCGGGGCGACATTGCCCGTTTGATGCAAAGCAATTTACAAGACCCGTCCAGCCGCTAGGCTTGCGGCCAGCATCTATGATGCATCGCGGAGTGCGCTTCCGGCACCCGAGTTCTCTCCGACGAACTGTTCCATCCACCCGCACATGAAAAAACCTCTCCTTGCCGGGCTGGCACTGGTTGCTGCGCTCTGTGCTGGCAACGCCGCCGCGCAAACCACGCAAACGCCCTCTGCCACGCCAACGCCATCGATTGATCAGGCCGATGGCTTTCTGAATGTTTGCCAAAAGCCCGAGAATCTCGACGCCTGCGTCATGTATCTCTCGGGCTATACGAACGGCGCGCTGGTCCAGACCCTGATCGACAAGCAGCCGCAGCGCTATTGCGTCCCGCCCAATGTTGGACGCAAGGAACAACTTGGCGCAATCCTGGTTTGGATGAAAGGACACCTTCAGTACATTCTCGAACCCACGGGCGCGGTCATTTACAAGGCGCTGATGGGTACGTTCCCCTGTCGTTAGCCGCCTTCGTGCCCGGGCGCGGTTAAAGGCCTAATGGATATCGACTCGTATTTCCACATTTCATTAATTTAGTCAACCTAACTATCATCTCGGTGCCGGACTGCGCCCCGGCACACACGCTAACCTGCCGATACCACGGCGGTCGATCAGGTAGCGCCCGATGGTGGATTCGTCGCATCGAAGATATGTATGCAGATTGAACAGGACGGCACTGTCGCGTAAGCGAATCACGCTTGCCGCGCGCGCTGACGCCTTGCTACGCCTGCCGTGCAGCCTTTGGTGGCGTTCCCGGGAACCGCGCGCCACGCCAGTGCCAGATCTGTTTTGGTGCGACAGGTACACGCTTGCTTCCGCGTCTGCGACCTGAAATCCCACAAACGGTTACCTTTGTGTTGCGAGTGCGGCAAAACCTCTGCTCCGTTCAACCACGACACCGGGAAGCGCGACCGCCAGGAATGTGCGGCTTGACTTTGTTAATCCTCTACATTCATAGGATTACGAATTAATTGACGCGTCGGCTTTTGCGAGTCTGCTCGCGGGCACATCACCCACGGCTCGTCGCAGTGCTACGTCTCATTGGCGGCAAAAGGTTCACATAATGGGCCACGATGCCTCATCTGAACCCCACCCGGAACACACTCGCGCCGCGCACACCGCACACCTCAGCGAAAGAGCGAGCATGCTGCAACCCGGTGCCAACTGTCCCGCGCGCCTCACGGTATGCACGGACCCGGCCGCGCGGCGCCGACGTCGAGCTTCGTGGCGATGCCTGAGCATTCAGCACCTCGCACGCGAGGGCGCCCCGGCCTACCACCCAGTTCACCAGGGTCATCCCTCACATCTCACATTCCTCACGCCAACTATGTGAAGAGGAGTAAGGTTCCTTTCCCCGCACGTGCTGTAGCGGCGGTTCACTCGTGGTTGTCAGTTTTTTGATTCGGTAGCGCGCGGCGGCATTCGGAACCGCGGATCACAGGTTCGGGCTGAGCGGCGATCGCGACTACGGACCAAGGTTCCCTGCAAAGCAGGTTGCAGTGCACCTTGAGGCGTCGACTGGACATCTATCGGAAACGCAGTCGAGGTTCTCCCATATTTGGTGACCTCAGGTAGGTAACACGATATGGGAGGTGGGGACCTTTGGTAGCACTTTCGGGACCTGGTGTCTGGGTTGAGACGTAAAAACTGGCGGAACAGACAGATTCTGGTTTTCCGAACGCTAGGTGTCTCATGGTGCGACGAGCTTCTCAGGCGTAAATCGATCCCATAATCAGCTACCTTCAGTGATGAAGTCTCCCCATATTGCGACACCATAAGCGCAGCGATTGTTTTGAATCAATGGGTTAGGAGACATATCTAAAGGGTATTCTTAAATTTCGGCTCATAGGTCTCAAGTTTTGGGAGCTATTCAGGTGTCCCTCTGCTGGAAGGTCACCGGATTTGGGACGATATAGGTTGGTAACCACTTACATTTCCATAGGGTCCCGGTTTTGGGAAACGTCTCTCTTATCGGACGCGAGTTTCAGTGTTTACTATTACGCTTTAGAACCTTTAGTAAACCTTTAGGCAGCGCAAAGCCTTATCTGGTAAGGCTTTGCGGCCGATTTGGTTGCAACTTATGGGGAGCTGGGTACTGGCTATGGGATTCCGGGGTTGTGGATATGGGGGTTCGGTAGCCTTGGATGGGGATTGGGGTCTGTGGATATGGGGAAAAGGTTGCCCCGGATGGGAAAAATTGCCGGAAGTGGCTGAGGTTACCATTTATGGGAGCGTGAGAAGGTACCCATCCGTGGGACCTGGCCACATGGGCTGGCCTGTCTGTTTGTCCTTTCGGTTGCCGTGAAAGTCCCCAGTTATGGGAAAAACTTAAGGTAACCAGTTCTGGGAACCTACGCCAGGGCGGTCAGAATGTGATTGTCGAGGAATTGAGAGGTCGTGCCGCTGGGACTTGCGGTGCAGTCACAGGGCCAATAACAGGTAGCGGTTTATGGGAGGAGTCAAAGGTAGCCAGCTATGGTGCCGAACGCATGGAGGCCTTTCCAGGACGACTTGGGCCCCGGCTGCTTTAGGTCCTCATTTATGGGGTAACCAACAGGTCACCTCCTGTGGGAGATTTTTCGGATGCTGCTTGCCGGAATGCCATGGTGGGCCGGTTGCTGCGAGTTCCCATAAGCGGATACCTGTGAATAGCCACATCCGAAGTAAGCACTCACCAGGGGGCTGCAAGGTAGCTGGTTATGGGAGCAAATTGAGAGCGGCACGCCCAAATGGTTACCGGATATGGGATCGCTTTGGGTTGGCTGCAACGCACTTCGATGCTTGTCCTATTACCTGGCGCGGCGACCTCGCGGCATCTGTCAACTTTTCCGACACGTGGTGTCGTGCTCCCGCACAGGTAGGCTCGTGGCCTTGAGTCACCTGGTCGGTTGGTATACAGTTACCAACCGACCAGGTTCCCTTTTAACGTGGATCATATGGCAAGAAAAAAGGCCGATGCCGGCGACGCCGACAAGCAAGGTGCACTCGTATTCCAGCAAGGCCAGCCGCCTGATCTCTTCCGCAAGGCGGTTCCCGCGATTCACATCGCACCGAAATCCGGGTCGATCAGCCTTCAGCAGCGCAAGATGTTCAGCTCGTTGATCAAGAACGCGATCCGCCAGGACTCTCTCGAATCCGGACGTTCTTCGTTCGAGATCACGATTTCCGCCCTCTCGCAGGACGTCGATCTGAACAGCAACAATACAGAGTACGTCAAGGAGACGATTAATTCGCTGATCAGCACGGTCGTCAACTGGGACTATCTCACGCAGGACAAACGCAGCATCTGGAAGGCCTCGGGTTTGCTTGCGGGCGCGGAACTCGAGCGCTCGGTGCTGCGCTACACCTTTTCCGAGCAGATTCGCGGCGAGCTTTTGAATCCCGAAATTTACGCGATGATCGACATGCGGATCACGCGGCAATTCAGGAAAGCGCATTCGCTTGCCCTCTGGGAAAACGTCGTGCGCTACGAAGCCGTCGGGATGACGGCGCGTTTTCCGCTTGCGACACTGCGCGATCTCATTCTTGGCCAGGATACCTCGGCGCAGTCGTACAAGCTCTACAAGCAGTTCAAGAGTCGCGTGCTGGTGCCGTGCATCAAGGAAGTCAACGAGATCTCGGACCACAACTTCGAACTCATCGAGCACAAGGTAGGTCGCTCGGTCGTCGCCCTGCAATTTCGTGTGACCCGCAAACCGGAGACGGATCCATCTCAGGAGCTTCGGGCGAATGAGACCGTACTCGTTGGCGAGATGTCGAAATTCAATGTTCCGGTCTCGGAGGCGCGGCGTCTCTTTAAGCAATACGGCGAGGAAAAGATTCGCACGGCTGTGGCCTATACGGCCGCGCGCGTCGCGCAGAAGAATGCGGCACCGCTCGCCAATGTGGCTGCGTATTTCCGCAAGGCGCTGATGCAGGGTTATCAACTGCCAGGGGCCAATGCTGCAAGCGGCGCGAGTGCCGATTCGCCCAAGGCGCGCGAGAGCCAGGATCAGGTGAAGGATCGTTATATTGCCGCGAAGATTGCCGAAGCGCGGGCCTATTTCAACGAACTCGAGCACGACGATCAGACTGCGCTTATCAAGCGCTATAACGAAACGGTCGGCATGGACAAGCTCAAGGTTTCGATGGTCAAGGTGCCGAGCAAGATGGCCTCGACGAACTTCTTCCGTTGGGTGGTTCTCGATACCTGGGGTCAACCGACTGCCGCTGATTTGCTCGAATTTCTGTTGAGTGGGCAGCAGGCGCCGGCTGCTGCGGATCTTCAAGCCATGGGCGATATCGACCTTACGTTGAAGGCAGGATCCGAGTAACTGTTGTTGGCGTGGGATTATGCAAATTTACCCATTATAAAAACATAAGTAAATTTCACCCCCTCATTTTTCTTATACATCGCGGCGGTGCCAAGCACTCGCTGTTTGGTAATGCCTACGATGTCTTCGCTCTCTCTGTTGCCTGCTGCCCTTGGGTGGTCCCGATCACTCCTTTTTGTCGCGTCCTGATCTCCACGTGGAGATCAGGCAATCGCGTGTGCAAATCGCGCAGGCGGATTGCCAGATTTGCAAATCATAGGAATGTCACTTTCAGCACGCATCGGTTTGCCTGATTTTCGCATGTTATCTGAGCGGCATTGTCCTTTGAAACGAACAGGTTGTTATGAAGATTGTCGGCGTAGCCTTCTCAACTCATCGAGGACGAAGCTCGTAAGGCAACTCTTCTGGCAACTTGCATGACAGTTTGCCTCTGGAGCACTTGCCATCCTGACCCGCTTGGGATCGATATTTCGTCTTTTCAACATTCCAAGAATCTCCACGTGGAGATAAACACCACACCATCGTAATGGCCTGTTGTGGAAGCGAATTCCAATTCGAATGCAGTCGGTGCGGAGGGAAGCACACAGTCTCCACGTGCAGACTGTGGTGTCTAGGCGCAGGCAAATGAACGCTTTCCCGACAGAGCGTCCTTTGAGGTTCTGCCGATGTTCGACTTTGATGGACATCCCCTCGACGCCAAGCTTTGGTTCAAAGCTCATCTCAGCGATTCCGTAAAGTGAAGCAACCCTCGCCCTAGCTTCTTAGAGTCTCCACGTGGAGATCTCACAGCGGCGCCACAGTCACCTGATCGAAAATCTTCGCGTCTCAAGCTAAAAAATCTTCGCTTCGCCGCACCTCTTGTCCGAATGGGCCGTTTGGTTGTGATCTGGCAACGATTCCAGCGCTGAAGCTAGAATTTACTTTAACTTGCCGCTAGACTGCCAACTGACTCGCTGGAGAATCTCCACGTGGAGATTGGCGTGAGCGGCACAAGCGTTGAACATTGCATGGAGAACTGTATGGGACTGGTCATTGCGGTAGCGAACCAAAAGGGCGGGGTGGGCAAAACCACGACCAGCATGAATCTGGCGGGTGCTTTTCGATCCGAAGGCTACAAGGTCTACGTCGCCGATGCCGACGGTCAGCAATCGTGCATGAGTTGGTGCGCGGCTTCCGGTCCAGAAACGCCGCTACCATTTCGCGTCGGTAGCATCAACAAGCTCGACAAGATGATCGGCCCGGAGATCGCCGCACTGGCGAACGACTACGACGTTGTCATTGTCGACTGTCCGCCGAATATCAACGATCTAACCACTGCGCGCGTTCTTGCTGTTGCCGATGCGACCATCATCCCGACCGACGCCTCTCCGATCGACATCTGGAGTAGCGAAGGGATGATGGAGTTGGTCGAACGTACACGAGTGGCCAATCCTGCCGGTAAATTCGCAATTTTGCTGAATAAGGCTAATTCGAAGACGCTCTTGCACACGCAGATGAGCGCGATTCTCGCCGAGAGCAATGTCCATGTGCTTGCTGCCACGGTCAAGCAACGCGAACTGTATCGACAGACGGCGGCGCTTGGAAGAACGGTATTCGACGTAAAGGGCGTGCGTGGCACAAAGGTCGCCAAGGACGAAATCACCGCGGTTTACAACGAAATCATTGCGCTTGTTCAGGAAGAAGAGGAGGCCCTCGATGGCAACTAAGCTCAACTTCACCAGCAAGGTTCGGGCTGGCATGGCCGTTGAGCGCGCGTCCGCGGGCGAGCGCCTTGCCGACGGCGACATCGTGGGTATCGCACAGCGTGACGCGGTGTCTGCCGCGCGGATCGAGGTCGCACCGGTGGAGTCGTCTGCAATCGCGGTTCATGCGGTCACGAGAATTCCGGTCGAGGACGTTGTCTCCAATCCGTACAATCCGCGCGCCTTTTACAGCGCGGAGACAATCGACGAGCTCGCGGAGAGTTTTGCCGCGCAAGGCCAAATCACGCCGATTCTCGTTACACGGCTGCCGGAGTTTCCCGGCAAGTATGTGATTGTCGACGGCGAGCGCCGTATCCGTGCGGCTCGCTCGCGCGGCGACAAGCATATCGATGCCGATGTTCGCGATGGCCTCGACAACCAGAATCTTTATCTGCGCGCCTATCACGCCAACAAGGAGCGAGAGGAGCAGACGGTTTTTGACGACGCACTTGCCTGGAAGAAGTTGCTGGATGATGGCGTCTACGTCGACCAGGTTGAACTGGGTGTCGCGGTTGGGGAAGACCCGAAGCACATCAGCAAGGTGATTTCACTCACGTCGTTACCATCCTATCTTTTGCAGCGCATGGCCCAGCATCGCAAGGACATCGGCCTTGGACATGCTTACAACATCAAGCTGATCTTCGACCGTGCTGGCGTGAGCGTCGCCGAGCACTGGCTCGGGCAGGTCATCGAAGGCAAGGCGAGCGTGCGCAAACTCGAAGCAGCGGCGTCGGCGGAGGCCGGTGCGCGGCGTATCGGGCCGCGCCGCACGCATTATCAATCGCGCGTGCAGTTCAATCGCCCGGATGGCGTGGCGCTCGGCGAACTCAAGCTTTTCGGCGATGGCCGCGCCGAGTTGAGCCTGAAAGGCATTGCTGCGGCAGATCAGCAGCGCTTGGCCGAACGGATGAAGGCTGTGATTGATGAATGGGCTGCCGGGATAGATGCAGTTGAGATGGATACGGCTGAGGCAAGCTGAAAACCGAATGTGTGAATGATGGAGAGGGCAGGGCCGGAAGGGCAGCTGCCCTTTGTTTTTTAAGGACCCGGCAGAGATCGGATAGCCAAATAAACTTGGCTGGGGTCGAAACCGTGAAACACGGCCTGAGAATCACCATGCCGGGCATTCCCCTTTTTAATCAATAAGATATACGCGAATTCCTAGAGTGTTTCACGGCTAGACGTGTTTCATTGAAGGTAAGAAGGCGGCTGTGGCGTCCCCGCCAAGGTCATGATCGCTTCAAAGCTTGAGGCGTATTATTTGAAATGTAATTTGTAGTTATCGAGACATTTCGCCAAAGCGCTTGCTGGATTGACAATTGCCACCGCCTCCGTCATGCTTGTTTAAATGAATTCCCGCCATTGCCCGATTACGCTGATTATTCGCACCATTCATCGAATGGTGGGTTAGCGTGCGTCTGGCAATAGCGACAACAACCCGCCCCACGAGGCGGGTTTTTTGTTTCCGCCTCCTGGCAACAACAGATATCAAGAGACAGCACAGGAGTCGTCATGCAGGTCGAATCGAGCCAAGCCGTAGTCGAAGCCGACACAACCGAGGCCGCTACGGTCAAAAGCACCGCCAGTACCGCGCAGCAAACGGATTATCTTCGTCTGATCCTCACCGCCCGCGTCTACGACGTGGCCCGCGAGACCGAACTGGAGCGCGCGCCGAACCTCTCGGCGCGCCTGCGCAACACCGTCCTGCTCAAGCGCGAGGACAACCAGCCCGTGTTCTCTTTCAAGCTGCGCGGCGCCTACAACAAGATGGCGCACCTCACGCCCGCGCAACTCGAACGCGGCGTGATCACCGCCTCGGCCGGCAATCATGCCCAGGGCGTGGCGCTTTCCGCCGCGCGGCTCGGCGTGAAGGCCGTGATCTGCGTGCCGGTCACCACCCCCCAGGTCAAGGTCGACGCGGTGCGCGCCCACGGCGGTCCCACCGTCGAAGTCGTGCAGGCCGGCGAATCGTATAGCGACGCCTACGCGCACGCCGTGCGCCTGCAGGAAGAACGCGGCCTGACCTTCGTGCATCCGTTCGACGATCCGCATGTGATCGCCGGCCAGGGCACCGTGGCGATGGAGGTGCTCAGCAAGCATCAGGCCCCGATTCACGCGATCTTCGTGCCGATCGGCGGCGGCGGACTTGCGGCGGGCATGGCCGCATATGTAAAGGCGGTGCGCCCCGAGATCCGCGTGATCGGCGTGCAGACGGACGATTCGTGCGCGATGGCGCAGTCGATGAAGGCGGGCAAGCGCGTGGGGCTGAGCGAAGTCGGCCTGTTCTCGGACGGCACGGCGGTCAAGCTCGTGGGCGAGGAAACCTTCCGGCTGTGCCAGCAGTATCTGGACGAAGTGCTCACGGTGGACACCGACGCACTGTGCGCGGCCATCAAGGACGTCTTCCAGGACACGCGCAGCGTGCTGGAGCCGGCGGGCGCGCTGGCCGTGGCGGGTGCGAAGCAGTACGCGGAGCGCGAGGGCGTCACGGGCCAGACGCTGGTGGCGGTGACCTCGGGCGCGAACATGAACTTCGACCGCATGCGCTTCGTGGCCGAGCGCGCGGAGGTGGGCGAGGCGCGCGAGGCGGTGTTCGCGGTGACGATCCCCGAGGAGCGCGGCAGCTTCAAGCGTTTCTGTGAACTCGTGGGCACGCGCAGCGTGACCGAGTTCAACTACCGCATCGACGACGCCGAGCGCGCGCACATCTTCGTGGGCGTGCAGATCCGCAATCGCGGCGAGTCGCAGCAGATCGCGCAGGCCTTCGTCGATCACGATTTCCCGTGCGTGGACCTTACCGGCGACGAGCTCTCGAAGCAGCACATCCGCTACATGGTGGGCGGGCGCTCGCCGCTCGCGCACGACGAGCGGCTGTTCCGCTTCGAGTTCCCGGAGCGTCCGGGCGCGCTGATGCGCTTTCTCTCGTCGATGGCCCCGAACTGGAACATCAGCCTGTTCCACTACCGCAACCAGGGCGCGGATTACAGCTCGATTCTCGTGGGCATTCAGGTGCCGGCGGCCGAAGACGCGGAGTTCCGCCGCTTTCTCGCCACGCTCGGATACCCGCATTGGGAAGAGACGCAGAATCCGGCTTACCGGTTGTTCCTGCAATGATGCGTCTGCAATCATCTGTGCGGTTCGAACAGAGACGCGCACCGAATCCGGTGCGATAAGACTGCTGGAAAACACCAGGCCCGGCGGGAGTGCGCGTCAGTATCCTGAGCCACTGCTACCGGGCGTTGTCGCCTCAGGAAGAATGGGCCCCGCGCGTTGGACTCACCTGGAGAATGACAAACATGTTGCGCACCGCTCTTCGCCGTTTAATAGTTTCTTCCGCGATTGCAATGGGTGCGCTTCCTGCGCTAACAGGCGCGGCCCATGCCGATGCCGCACATCCTGTGGTCGCCTTGTTGCCGGGTACGGCGGATCCCTTCTACTTCACCATGCAACGCGGCGCCGAGCGCGCGGCGAAGGAAACGCGCGTGCAGTTGCTGTTCCAGGTCCCGAAGGCCTGGAACACGACTGAGCAGGTGCCGATTCTAATATGGGCTACTACGCGGTGAAGTTCGCTGCCGACGCGATTCGTGGCAAGAAGGTTCCCGTCTACCAGAGCACCGGCTTCGTGGTGCTCGATAAGTCGAACGTCGACATGCCGGAGATGAAGGTCTACATCTACTCGAACTGATCGCGCAGAACGACCGCGCGCCATGAACGACAAGCGGCTCGATCGCCTCGCGTTCGTCAGCAAGGTCTGGCCGTGGCTGTTCCTCGGCGCGCTGCTCGTATTCTTCGAAGTGTGGGCGCGCATCGCCACGCATCGCTCGTTCATCTTCAACGCCTATAACCTGCAGTCGATCGGTTTCGCGGCCAGCGCGCCACTGCTGCTCGCCATTGGTCAGACCTTCGTAATCGTGACCGCGGGCATCGATCTCTCGGTGGGATTCGTCATGGGTCTCGCCGCCGTGTGCGTTGCGCAGTTCACGATTCCGGGCAGCGGCTCGCTGTGGGTGTTGCTGTTGTCGATTCCGCTCACGATTCTCGTTTGCCTGATTCCGGGCCTCGTCAATGGCATTCATGCACTTCGTGCTCTCGCAAACGAAATTTGGCAAGTACACCTATGCAATCGGCGGCAACCCGCAATCGGCCGCGCGCGCAGGCATCAATGTCCGTCGCCATCTGTTGGCGATCTATCTGATCGCGGCTGCATTCGCCGCGATTGGCGGCATCGTTTATACCGCGCGTTTCGCGGCCGGCGCCGCCAACGCGGGCGAGCCGATTCTGCTCGATTCGATCGCGGCGGTCGTGATCGGCGGCGCGAGCCTGTTTGGCGGCACGGGTACCGTGATTGGCACGTTGATTGGCGCGCTCATCATTGCCGTTTTCGAATTCGGCCTTGTTTTTATCGACGTCAACGCATTCTGGTAGTTCATCGTGGTGGGGATCGTGATCATCGTGTCGGTGCTGATTGACCAGTACAAGGAGCGGCTCGGGAGCGCGCAATGAGCGAAAGGGGCGTGACGCCAGTGCTCGAAGCACGCGACATTTCAATCCGCTTTGGCGGCGTCGAGGCGCTCAAGCGCGTGTCGCTGCACGTAATGTCCGGTGAGATGCTGGCGCTTGCGGGAGATAACGGCGCGGGCAAATCCACGCTCATCAAGATTCTTTCGGGCGTCTACCATGCCGATGCCGGCGAGCTGCGCTTCGATGGCCGCACGATGCAGATGCGCGATCCGCAGGACGCGCGCGCCCAAGGCATCGAAACGATCTATCAGGACCTCGCGCTTGCCGACAATCTCGACGTAGGCAGCAACATTTTTCTTGGCAGCGAACCTACGCGCCGAAAACTGGGGTTTCAGGTGATCGACCGCCCGCGTATGGCGCAAGTAGCGCGGGAAGTGCTGGAACGGCTCGACATCGTGATTCCTCCGCGCAAGCTTGGCGGCCCCGTGAAGATGCTTTCGGGCGGCCAGCGCCAGGCCATTGCCATTGGCCGCGCTATTTACTGGAATGCGCGCGTGCTCATCATGGACGAACCCACGGCTGCGCTCGGCGTGCCGGAGCAGCGCAAGGTGATGGCGCTGATTGGCACGCTCAAGGCGCAGGGCGTGGCGATTGTGCCCATTTCACACGACTTGCACGATATTTTTGCGGTGTCCGACCGCATCGTCGTCCTGCGCAGGGGAGTGGTGGCCGGCGAGCGCGAAACCAGGCATACGAACGGCGATGAAATCGTGCGGCTGATGGTAGACGACACCTACGCGAACGGAGCGCACTGACGCTAGCGGGCACATGGGATGCGACGCGCCCATCGTGGGGCGGATTTCGCGGCACAATGTCGATTCGAGCCTCGCCGATTTCCCGCACTTCAGACACACCGCCATGAATCATCATCCCGATTCCGCCAATATTTCCGGCTGGCACGCCCATATTTATTTCGATGCCAGCACGCGTGACGTCGCTTGGGCGTTGCGCGAAACCATCGCTGCGCAACTAGGCGACGCAGTGGAGATCGGCCGTTTTCACGAACGCCCGGTCGGGCCGCATCCGATGTGGTCGTATCAACTCGCGATCCCGGGCGAACGATTCACCACGGTGTTTGCGTGGCTCGTGCTCAATCACGGCGCACTCGACGTATTCGTGCATCCCAATACCGCCGATGCATTGCGCGATCATCGCGATGCCGCTGTATGGATCGGCCAATCGCATACGCTCAATCTTGCCGCGCTTGGCGGCTGAGCAGCACTTGAATGCTGCGCCGCGCGGTTGTGCGGCGCGTGGCCTGGGTACATCCAACGCGCCGTCACGCGGCAGCGCTCAGTGCTTCGCTCAGTGTCCAAACGACTCCTTCTCCGCGCCCGTCACCGCTTGCGTGTGTGGCCGCGCGGCTTGCTTCACGAGCAATGCCACGCAGGCCACGAGACCGGCCACTGCAATCGTCGCGAAGATCCCCGCGAACGAGAAGTGCCGGCGCGTGAGTTCGGCCACGAGAAATGACCCCGCGATCCCGCCGAAGCGACCTATCCCGAGCATCCATGCAACGCCGGTGCCGCGGCCTTGAGTCGGGTAAAAGGCCGCTGCGAGCGCGGGCATTGACGACTGCGCGGTATTCATGAGCACGCCCGCCGCGAACACGGCCAGCACGAGCGCGCCCACATTGCCCACGGCCTGGCCGATGAGCCACACGGAAAGCGCAGTCAGCGCATAGCATACGGCGATGATGCGGTTCGCGTTGAAGCGGTCCATCAGCACGCCGCACAGCACGGCCCCGATGCCGCCGAGCGGGAACAGCGCCGAGATCAGGGTCGCGCGTGCGGGCGGCAGGCCGGCGTCCTTGAGCAGCAGCGGCATCCAGTTGATCGACGCGTAGAAGATCACGAGCCCCATGAAGTAGGCGATCCACAGCATCACCGAACCGACCGCATAGCGCGGCGAAAGCACCACGCCGAGGCCCTTGCCATCGGCGTGCGGCGCGTTCTCGGTCATGGTGAACGACTGCGCGGATTGCGCATCGGCGGAAATGCGTGCGAGCGCCGCGCGGATACGCTCGGCGGGCCGCTGGTTCGCCACCATGTAACGCACCGATTCAGGCAGTCTCAGCGCAAGCGGAACGGCGAGCACGAGCGGCGTGAGACCGCCGAGCAGGAGTACGCTGCGCCAGCCGAGATGCGGAATCATCCACGCGGCGAGAAAGCCGCCGAGTGCTGCACCCAGCGGAAAACCGCAGAACATCAGATTGATGATCGTTGCGCGACGGGCGTCGGGGCAGTATTCGCCCATCATCGTGACGGCGTTCGGCATGGCGGCGCCCAGACCCACGCCGGTGATGAAGCGCAGCCAGGTCAGGTGTTCGATGCTCGAGGCGAACGCCGAGGCGAGGCAGGCCGCGCCAAACACCAGCACCGCGCCAAGCAGCATGGTGCGGCGGCCCAGTCGATCGGAAAGCGGACCCGAAACGAGCGCGCCGCAGGCGAGGCCGAAGAGCGCGGCGCTCAGTACCGGCGCGAGCGCGGGTTTGGTGAGCCCCCACTCGCCGAGCAGCGAAGGCGCGATGAAACCGATGGCCGCCGTGTCGAATCCGTCGAGCAGGACGATCGCGAAGCACATCAGAAAAATGAACCACTGAAATGGCGAGAACGGATGCTCGTTGATGAACGTCTGGACGTCGACGGCTGAACTGCGGCTCATGAGGTGTCTCCTGGCGTTGCGCGGGCGCGTGTGTGCGTGTACGGGCGGTGCGTCCGGAATGGCTTGCGATTTTTGTGCCGTGAATTCCGCACACGAATCGTACGTCCGTGCGGCATGGACGGATATCGGGGACATTATTGAGGGTGGGGTGCGGCCGTGCGCAGTGGACCGTCTATTGTTGTGAGACGGTCAGCTTCACACGATTCGCGCCGGCGGCTTGCGCGGTGATCTCGGTGCGGCTGCCGCGTTCGCCTAGATAGAAGTGTTGGCGGCCCGGCGAATTCTCGTCGTGGGTAGCGTTGGGCAAACAGGAGGCGATATCGGCGCCTACGCCCTCCAGTGCGTCCGTGCCCGAACCGGCCTGGGCGTCGCGCGTGCTCCACGTACATTGATAGGTGCCTCGATTTGTCGCGCACCGGGCGTCGTCTCCGTATGGCTGGGCAACGGCTCGACCGTCTTCGGGACTCAGGGACGAAAAGTGCTGCGGCGCCGCCGCGACAATGCGCTTGAGTGCGGCACAGGGGCTTGCGCTGTCGTCTGCACGAACGGTAGGCGGGGCAATGAGCGATAGCACGATAGCCAGGGAAATCGCTTGTCTCATGGTCGAATCGCTGCGATTACCGCAGTGCCTCGTGGGAGGATCGATGGACTTACATCGCAAGCGACGTGCCGGAATGCATTTCCCGCTTGCGCATGCGAGGGGAGGCGCGCTAAGATTCGCCCCCTTCGCTAGCCGATGTATGCCAGCGAAGCCCGCCGCGAGAAACGGCGGGGGGGCGGGAAAGTCTTCAGTTTTTAAACGGTGACGTTAAAAAAGATGTTGACGAAACGCCAGAGAGTCTGCATAATCTCGTTTCTCTGCTGCTGACGCAGCAACGCAGAAAGCGCCGGGTGGTTCGAAGTTGTTCCGGTGCCTTGTGCGACGCGATCTTTAAAAATTTACAGCCGATAAGTGTGGGCGCTTGATGGGTTTCGCGACCTGGTGATTCTTTCGGGAATGGCCGGGAGTAGCGAAA
>NZ_JTDB02000010.1 GCF_000785435.2 Paraburkholderia sacchari
AGCCCTTCTCCAGAATCGCGACGTTCTTCACGCCGTGCTCTTTCGCGAGGTAGTACGCGGTGGCAAGACCATGCCCGCCGCCGCCGACGATCACGACGTCGTACTCCTTCTTCGGCTCGGGGCTCCTCCACTGCCGCTCCCAGTTCTCGTGATACGACAACCCGTTGCGGAACAGACTGAATATCGAATAGTGGCTCATGGTGTCCTCCCTCAGCATTCGATCACGTTGACCGCGAGGCCCCCGCGCGATGTTTCCTTGTATTTCGTTTTCATGTCGGCACCCGTTTCACGCATTGTCTTGATGACCTTGTCGAGAGAAACGTAATGCTTGCCGTTGCCCCTGAGCGCCATGCGGGCCGCGTTGACGGCCTTTACCGCGCCCATCGCGTTGCGCTCGATGCACGGAATCTGCACGAGGCCGCCCACCGGGTCGCAGGTCATGCCGAGGTTGTGCTCCATGCCGATCTCGGCGGCGTTCTCCACCTGCTCGGGCGTGCCACCCAATACCGCTGCGAGCGCACCTGCCGCCATCGAGCAGGCCACTCCCACCTCCCCTTGGCAGCCTACTTCCGCACCGGAGATGGACGCGTTCTCCTTGTAAAGCAGGCCGATTGCAGCGGCGGTCAGAAGAAACGTTACGGCGCCGCTATCGTCAGAGCCCGGTACGAACTTCGTGTAGTACTGAAGAACGGCGGGGATGATCCCCGCCGCACCGTTGGTGGGCGCAGTGACGATTCGCCCGCCCGCCGCGTTTTCCTCGTTGACGGCCATCGCGTACAGATTGATCCAGTCAATCATCGACAGCGGATCGCGCAGGCACTCTTCCGATTGCGCCTTCAACTGCTGAAAGACGGCGGAAGCGCGCCGCCGTACCTTCAGCGGACCAGGCAGCGTGCCCTCGATCGAGCAGCCGCGCGCAATCGATGCCGCCATCACGTCACGAATCGTGAGCAGGCCCGCACGCACCGCTTCGGGCGTACGCCACGTGGCCTCGTTGGCCAGCATCACATCGGCAATCGACAGACCGCTCTCGCCGCACAGTCGCAGGAGATCCACGCCGGTCCTGAACGGATACGGCACCTCCTTCTCCCCCGGCAGACCGTTCAGGCGCTCGCCGGCATCATTGACCACGAACCCTCCGCCCACCGAATAATAGATCTGAGCCTTCAGCACGGCGCCGTTCGCATCGAGCGCCGTAAAGCGCATGCCATTGGGATGCAGGGGCAATGTCTCGCGCCGCAGAAACGCCAGTTGCGTCCGCTCGTCGAATGCGATCCGGCGCAGACCCGCGAGTTCGAGCTCCTTCGTCGCGCGGATGGCCGCGAGCCGCTGCTCCGCATAGTCGGGATCAATCGTGTCAGGCAGATTGCCCTCCAGACCGAGCAGCACGGCCTTGTCGGTGCCGTGGCCCTTGCCGGTCGCGCCAAGCGAGCCATACAACTCGACGCGGATCGCGCCTGCGCGTTCGAACAGCGGATGTTCGCGCAGATGACCGGAAAACCTGCACGCTGCAATCATGGGTCCCACGGTGTGCGAACTGGAGGGACCAATCCCGATCTTGAACAAATCGAACGCGCTGACGTTCATGGCTTCCTCACAGATCCTGGTAGACGGGGTAGCGGGCGCAGAGCCGCGCAACTTCATCGCGCACGCGGGCTTCCACCTTTGCGTCGCCCGGATGATCGAGCACGTCGCAGATCAGCCTTGCGGTCAGGGCTGCATCGTCCTTGCCGAAGCCGCGTGTCGTGATGGCAGGCGTGCCGATGCGGATGCCGCTCGTGACGAATGGCGATTGCGGATCGTTGGGCACGGCATTCTTGTTCACGGTGATGTGAACCCGGTCGAGCGCGGCGTCCGCATCCTTTCCGGTCATGCCCTTCGTCACGAGACTCACGAGGAACAAATGGTCGTCCGTGCCCCCGGAGACGACGTCGTAGCCGCGCGCGGTGAAGACCTCTACCATGGCGCGCGCATTCGCAAGCGTGCTTTGCTGGTACGCCCTGAATTCCTGGCTCTGCGCCTCCCTGAACGCGACCGCCTTGGCGGCAATCACGTGCATTAACGGACCGCCCTGCGTGCCCGGGAACACCATGGCGTTGAGCTTCTTCTCGATCTCCTCGTTCGCCCGGGCGAGAATCAGACCGCCGCGCGGGCCGCGCAACGTCTTATGCGTCGTCGTTGTCACGACGTCGGCGAACGGCACCGGATTCGGATACAGGCCCGCAGCGACCAGTCCCGCCACATGCGCCATGTCCACGAAGAGCCATGCCCCGACCTTGTCGGCAATGGCCCGGAAGCGGGCGAAATCCAGCACCCGCGAGTAGGCCGAGAAACCTGCCACGATCATGCGTGGACGGTGTTCGATCGCCAGGCGCGCGACCTCGTCGTAGTCGATGAGGCCGGTCTGCGTATCCACGCCGTACTGCACCGCGTTGAAGATCTTTCCAGAGAAAGAAACCTTCGCGCCGTGCGTCAGATGCCCGCCGTGCGCGAGACTCATGCCGAGAATGGTGTCGCCCGGCGACAGCAAGGCGAGGTACACCGCCGCGTTGGCCTGCGACCCGCTATGCGGCTGGACGTTGGCGAAATCGGCTCCAAACAGCGCTTTGGCGCGCGCAATCGCCAGCCGCTCGACCACATCGACGTGCTCACAGCCGCCGTAGTATCGCTTGCCTGGATAGCCCTCCGCATACTTGTTAGTGAGTACGGATCCCTGCGCCTCCAGCACGCGCGGGCTCGCGTAGTTCTCCGATGCAATCAGTTCGATATGCGCTTCCTGGCGCGCGCGCTCGAGGCGCATTGCCTCCGCGAGATCCGGATCGAATCCGGCAATCGTTTGTTCCCTGGAAAACACGGTAGCCTCTCCTGCTACAGCGAAAAAATGCCCGCGGCACACGCCGCGGGGCGGCGATACCCGGATCAGGCCTTGATGATGTTGTGCTCCGGACCGTACGGGAATGCGGTGATGTTGGTGGCGCCTTGTTCACCGACCACGAGGATGTCGTGCTCGCGATAACCACCGGCCCCCGGCAGCCCCACGGGGAGCATGATCATCGGCTCCATCGAAACAACCATGTTCGGCTCCAGCACGGTATCGATATCCTCGCGCAGTTCGAGCCCCGCCTCGCGGCCGTAGTAGTGGGACAGCACACCGAACGAGTGGCCATAGCCGAATGTCCGGTTCTGCAGCAGTCCGTATTCCGCGTAGATCTTGTTGAGCTCGAGCGCGATATCGCCGCAGCGCACGCCCGGCTTGATCAGTTTCAGGCCGGCTTCATGCACTTCGACATTGATCTTCCAGAGACGCAGGTGCTCATCGGCGCAATGGTCGAAGAACATCGTGCGTTCGAGCGCGGTGTAGTAGCCAGCGATCATCGAAAAGCAGTTCAGGCTCAGAATGTCGCCCTTCTGTACCTTCCGCGTCGTGACCGGGTTGTGTGCGCCATCGGTATTGATGCCCGACTGGAACCACGTCCACGTGTCCATCAATTCCGAATCGGGAAAACGACGCGCGATTTCGCGCACCATCGCCTGCGTGGAGGCGAGCGCAACCTCGTGCTCGGGCACGCCTTCGTGCACGGCGGCCGCCAGCGCCGCGCCGCCGATATCGCACACGTTCGCACCATGCTTGATGAGCGCGATCTCCTCATCGGACTTGATCATTCGCATGCGCATCGTCGGCGCGCCGATGTCGACCCATTCGACCGACGGCAGGGCCGCCTTCAGCTTCGACAGCACTTCGATGGGCACATGATCGAACTCGATGCCCACGCGGCCCTTGTTGTCGATCTCACCCTGCACGGCGCGGAAGAAGTTATCGCGCTGCCAGTCCGTGTAGACCACGTTGTAGTCGCCGACCGTACGTCGCCACGGTTGACCGCCGTCGATGTTGGCCGAGATCGAGACGACCTTCGACGGCGTGACCACGAGACCGTACTTTCTGCCGAACGAGCAGTAGAGAAAGTCCGAGTAATAGTTGATGTTGTGATAGGACGTGAAAAGCACCGCGTCGATATTCTCTCGTGCCATCAGCTCACGCAGCTTGCGCTGACGGCTTGCGTACTCTTCATCGGAAAAGGTGTGCTTCACCTTCTCGCCGTTCTCGATCCGAATCAGGCTTTCCATCTTCATGTGCTCGCTCCTGGGTGAAAAAGCGTGGTGGGTGTGAGCAGATGGTAGAAGTTCGGTATTTTGAAGAATTTCCAATATGGACAATGTAATTTGCGAATTGGCCAAATCGGGTAAACCATGAAAGCCTTCGTCGCTTTGTCTGCACGTGCGTGCACGCGCCCCAGCGCAGCATGCGCCGAGGGTGGCTCAAGGTATTCGGGAAAGGCGCTGGAGGCGAGATCCCCGCCGAAGCAGACCCTAGAGTGCGTTCTGGTAGCGACGCCGGTCCGCGATTGGCGAGATCTGGAACTGCGCCTTGTAGCGCGTGGAGAAGTGCGTCGTGGACGTGAAACCAGTGCGCACGCACACCTCCTCGAGCGAGTTTGCCGTGCGATACAAAAGCTGCCGGGCCCGCAGAAGGCGGATCTCAAGGTACGCTTCGGCCGGTGTCTTGCCGAGGCGCTCGAGAAACCAGCGCTGGAGCTGTCTTTGCGAAACCCGCAAATGGGATGCGATCTCCGGCACGGCAAGCGGCTCTTCGACGTTGCTTTCCATGAGTTGCAATGCCTCGTCCAGCTTGGCATGCTCCGCGCCGATATATTGGCGCAACGAAGTCGGCTGACGATATTCGCGGCTGCGCGGCTCCGCAACCAGCAATTCCAGAACCCGTGCCGCCAGTGCCTGGCTGCCCGGCGGATTCGCCAGCAGATGCACCATCAGATCGAGCGGCGCCACCCCACCGCTACAGGTATAGCGATCCCGGTCGATTTCGAAGAGCCGCGCGGAAACAGTCAGTTTGGGGAACTGCTCCGTCAATACGTCCCGGTCTTCCCAATGAATCGTGCAGCGATATCCGTTCAGCAATCCCGCACGCGCCAGAAAGTAGCTCCCTGTATCGAGACCGCCGAGGGACGCTCCCTTCCCCGCCTGCCGGCGCAGCCAGTCGATAACGCCGCCAATTCCCTTTCGCGGAATGGGATTCGGCCCGACGACGAACACCACGTCGAAAGGCTCGCGGTCCGACATCGAGACGTCGGGAACCACCCGAATGCCGTCACTCGATGGAACAAAGCCGTTGCCCGGACCAATCAGCGTGTAGTCGTACACGCGCCGCCCGACGACCATATTGGCTATCCGGAGCGGGTCGATGGCTGAGCTCAGCGCGATTAGAGAGAAATTCTCAAGCAGCAGGAAGCCGTACCGCATAACGCGCAGATCATGCATACCGTCACGTGTCTTTGACGGTGGCGACTGCCTGAACAGGGGCATTGTCATCGGGAAATCGGCTTGACCGAAAAATGTGGCCGGTTGGATTTCAGCATATTATCGTTGGCTCGTGAAGCACGGCAACGCCACGCAGATCGAGATGGCGCAGGCTGTGCGACTGTTTCTTGATCGGCGATGCGACGGACCTTACGCGCATGCGGCGTGTTACCGATGCCCCTTTCCGTGCAACCACGCTTCTGTTCCGAACAGCGACTGAGCGACGCTCATGGCACGCAGCAGCACCGGGCGGTTTGAAGCCTGCTCCTCAAAGCAGACTTCGGGAGGCCTGCTCCCATCTTCAGTACAGCACCGCAGGCTCTCGCCTGCGTTCGCGACACACTAAGTATTCCTACCTTTATAGAGCGCCTTTTCGCCGCGTGACCCATGTAAATGTGCGAGTGAGTGCGGCCGATATGAAATCGACACCTCCGCCCTGCGGAAACACAAATCCGTGCAAAAAACACTAAAACCAGCAGGCCAGTGGAGTGCCTACGCAAGTGGATTTTCCTCGGCGCCGAGTGGTTAAGGTCAAACTCAAGCGCGACGCGAGTTCATTGAACTGGTCCATGCCGAGAAGCGTGACGATCAGATCGCTCTTTCGGGCCGGTGGCATCGCGGCGGTGCGCGAAGGGTTGTCGATTCCCGGCGTAGGTCTTTCGCGGAGAAAGACACATGGCGTAGGTTCGCTCCCAACAGGGGAAAAACCTACGCCAGCATCGCCGACTCACACAGAGAAAGGTGAGCGGAGGCTAATCAACCCAGCGCTCGCGCCCAACAGAATATCGTTTTAAATCAGCTGCCTAGATCTAAATTCAGCAATTCCGACCGCCCCTCACCAATCCGAATATTACTTTTCTTTCATTCGTTCATTATTTTTTCGGATATGCGAAGAGGCGGATACCATCCCGCTACGAAATTCTGGAAAACGCTTATTTTTCAACCATTTAAACGCCAACCCCGGGAATTCATCCAAATATCGATCTGACTATTCGTTTTCTTCGAAGTAGTGGCGCGGCTTTGTCCAGCGGTCCGAATTCCTGAAACCTACGCCAAAACTTATGCCGCAAAAATCGAACCCAGTGGACTTTACTGGACAGCGTCCACTATTCGACATGGTGCGCTCCCGGCGCAGGCAGCAGGTCCGCAGTCGAAGTGCCCTGCCCTTGTCGATGGCGTGAACAAGTATAGGCGCCGACCCCTGTTTCAGTGTCTCGCAGTTGCGACACACCCCGCCCAAGCGCAACGCTCAGTTTGTTGTCTCGCTTGCCGGCGAATGGACCTCGAAAACCGCAATCGCGTGCCGCTGGGCGGCAACCTGCTCCCCCAGCGAGAACGCCGCTTGCGCTGCCTGCTCGACCACGGCGGCATTGTTGCGGATCACCTGATCCATACGGCTAACCGCCTCGTTGACCTGCCCGATCCCGCTGCGCTGCGCTGCGCTTGCGAAGCTTCGAAGATGCCATCGTTGATTTCGACCACGCTCTGAACCGCACGCCGCACGTCGCCCATGGCTTGCGCTGCCTGGTCCGCATGTGCGGCGCCACCCGAGATGGACTCCACCGAGTTGCGCACCAGCACCTTGATTTCCTTCGCTGCGCTCGCCGCTCGCTGGGCGAGACTGCGCACCTCCCCGGCGACGACGGCGAACCCGCGGCCGTGCTCGCCGGCACGCGCTGCCTCGACAGCGGCATTCAGCGCGAGGATATTGGTTTGAAACGCGATCCCTTCGATCACTGCCGTGATTTCCACGATCTTCGCAGAGCTCGCTGAAATCACGCCCATCGTGCCGCGCATCCGCTCGACGGCCATCACGCTCGTATCGGCCGCGAGTGACGTCGCATTGGCAAGCTCCGCGGCTTGGCGGACATGATCTGCATTGTGTTGAACCGACATGATGAGCTCACTCAGGCTCGCCGCGGTTTCCTCGAGCAACTCTGCTTGTCGTCTCGCGCCGGAAGACAAATCCGCGCTGCCTTCGGCTATCTGGATAGAAGCGCACTGGATCGCATCGCTCGATCCCTTGATCGTATGCACTGTCCCGGCGAGGTGCCGGTCCATCGTTTGCCATTTGCGAATCATGTGCATCGCTTCGATGCCGGACAGAATGCATCTTACCGCGACACAACCCAACTTGCGCCTATGCGCCGATCATCGGGTGGCTCCATAATGGCGATCCGTGACACCAGACCGATATGTAAAGGTGCGAGCAGACTGAGACAAGCGTGGAGGTTACTGAGGACCCGCCTTCTACAAGGCCAACCCACTCCAGTGGCTCGATTCAAGGGTCCACCTCGAGCATTACGCCAGCATCGCGAATCACTTGCAGGTAAGCGACCGTATCGCCCACGGCAGCGGTAGCCTGTGCCGCGAGCTTCCACACGCGCCTGGACTTTTCGGCGCTCGCCATCATCGACTCGAGAGCGTCCGAATGCGCAAACCCGTGAGCTGCCGCTACCCCGAGAACAGCATCCAGAACGCGTCGGGCCGCCGCTCGCGCGTCGACCGTCGCTCGCGGCGCCCGGTATGCAAGAAAGCCCGCCATCAGCAAAAATTCTGTCGGGCTGATGTGCTGGCCATCGCCAACAGGCACACCGTTCGCATTGCTGTGATCTAGCGCCATACATCGCCTCCCGCTGTGCAGCATTGAGCGCTGTGAACGCACGGATACGTGTCGTGACCGCCGCCGGTCGTTCCGCTTCGGTTTCCCCAGTAGCCGAGTTCGAGCGCGTCGATCGCACGCTCGTACCGAGCGTGATGAACGCTGCTTCGGATTCGTCGCAAATATAGTACAGGATGAATCGCTGTTGAAAATGGCCGCTGCGTACGATCTCTCTGTGGTGCTTGCTTAAATGCCTGTCAGGGCAAGCGGACCATCTGCTTGATTATGACCGATGCGACCACCACCGGCCAATGTAATACATTTGTAGTTATTGCCCGGTTGAAAAGCCAATTTTTTGCAATGTCGAAGCCGCAAGACGTAGTATCCTTGACCGGTCCTCAATTCCCGGTGATAGCCACAGCCTCACTGCCCCGCTTGTCTGTCCCGACAGACCCAAAGGAGAGGACGGCGTCCACAGCAGCTATGCAGCACGTGTCAATTTTTTGAAGGCATTGAAACAACTCGCGAACATCACCGATGCAACGCGAGTTCCTGCAAGTCACTGATCTCGGTCGAGCTGACTTTTTTCGAGGGCATTCATGAAAACGCTGTTTCTGCAGGCACCTTCCTATGACGGTTTTGATGGTGGAGCGGGCTCACGGTTCCAGACGAAGCGCGAGATTAAATCGTTCTGGTATCCAACGTGGCTCGCCCAGCCCGCAGCACTAGTCGAGGGTAGCCGCCTCGTGGATGCTCCCGCAGATGGTCTATCTCTGGAAACGACTCTCGACATTGCCCAGGCTTACGAACTGGTCATCATTCATACGAGCTCTCCGTCCTTCCCAAGTGACGTTCAATTCGCGGAACATTTGAAACGGCGCAAACCTTCGATCCTCATCGGGATGATCGGTGCAAAGGTAGCCGTCGATGCTCACGGCTCACTGACCGCGAGCGATACGCTCGATTTCGTGTGCCGGGAAGAATTCGACTTCACTTGTCGCGAGATCGCACAGGGCCTCCCGTTCGAGTCGATTCTCGGCCTCAGTTATCGTCTGCCCGACGGCACAATCAAGCACAACGACGCCCGGCCGATTCTCGAAGACATGGACCAGTTGCCGTTCGTTGCGCCCGTCTACAAACGCGACCTGACGTCGAAAAATTATTTCAGCGGCTACCTCAAGCATCCCTATGTATCGCTCTACACGGGCCGAGGTTGCAAATCCAGGTGCACGTTTTGTCTCTGGCCGCACACGGTCGGGGGCCATCGCTATCGCACACGCTCGGTCGAGAACGTCCTCGAAGAAGTGAAATGGATCAGGGACAACATGCCCGAAGTCAAGGAGATCATGTTCGATGACGATACCTTTACCGACCTCAGACCGAGAGCCGAAGAGATCGCCCGCGGCCTTGGAAAGCTGGGAGTGACGTGGTCGTGTAACGCGAAAGCGAATGTGCCTTATTCAACCCTAAAGGTGATGAAGGAAAACGGGTTGCGGCTGTTGCTGGTCGGCTACGAGTCCGGCGACGACCAGATCCTCGTGAACGTCAAAAAGGGGCTGCGGACCGATATGGCACGGCAGTTTAGCGAAGATTGCCGCAAGCTTGGCATCAAGATTCACGGCACGTTCATTCTTGGACTTCCGGGCGAGACGCACGAAACGATCCAGAAGACGATCCAGTACGCGAAAGAGATCAACCCGCATACGATCCAGGTGTCACTCGCGGCGCCCTATCCGGGTACGGTCCTTCATAAGCAGGCGGTCGAGAATGGATGGCTGAATAACGGCAAGGTCATCACCCTCATTAATGACGCCGGCACCCAGGCGGCAGCCATCGGCTATCCGCACCTGTCGCGCGAAGAGATCTACCGTGGCGTAGAGGAGTTCTACAAGCGCTTCTATTTCAGACCGTCGAAGATCTGGGAAATTGTCCGCGAGATGCTGATCAGCTGGGAGATGATGAGACGGCGCCTGCAAGAAGGCGTGGAGTTCTTTAAATTTCTCCGCGCCCGCAAGGCATAAGACCACAGTGCATGTTGTTGCCACACACAGCGGCAACAACATGCCATGATGTCCGCTCAGCCGGCGGTCTACCTCGATTACCCGCCCAGCGCAATGATGACCATCGTCAGGAAACGCCGAGCACGACCATCGCAAAGCCTGCTGTCATTGCACCCGCTCGGATGTAGCGCCCCGATGGTCGGTCGGGAATGGCCCATCAGGCGGATGAGGGTTCTTGCTTTCCTTAGTAATCCACCGGGTGCTCAGATGCCTTGAACGGCCATTCGACGGATCCAAACTGCCATGACGTGACCACAGAAAGTGTCGGCACGAAATCGGACCTTGGTCTTATCCGTTGGCAGCGTGGCCGATCCGCGGGCGAGACGTTGTTCCTTTTGTGTGAGTGTCCTAGACTCAGAATGGCCAACGTACGAGATCCTGCAGGAGAACTGGATGCGTGCCCTTCTCCGTCCATTCCTGATTGCCTTGCCTTTTGTGGTGGCCGGCTGCAATACGCCGCCAATTCCACCGGGGAAGCCAGTCGACATTCCTACCGCTTTGCAAAATGTCTTGGAAGGGCTATGCAAATTCAAGAAAGATGAGGCGGCCCGTGGACAGGACCGAGGCGTTGTTGTCGACTCGATCACCGTGGAGCTCGATTTGACCGTAGACGGCGCGAGGAACCCTCCCGTAGCCGTTGCGCCGGATATTCAATTCATCCCGACCGTCAGTTACGGTCAGATCATCACCGCGAACAGGGGAAGTCGACTCACGCTGACACTGAAGAAGGGCAGCATACCCGCCGAATGCGATGGCGATCAGCCAGCGCACCCGTGATCTTCTGCATGACTGGCGTTGTCAACTTGCCGAGAGTGAGACGGCAAGAGGTCAAGAGCGAGGAGTGGTCAAAAAGCAGTCGACGGATTTTCGGTGACTTCCATGAATTTGCTCCATGTGACGAACCGGGCTGCAAGTTGTTTGCGATAGAGTGAAGCGCGCAGCAAATGGCGCTCGAGTGCGAAATGTTGCCGGATCGGCCCGAAGCATGAGAGAAATCTCTGTGTACGTTTCGGGTTGCGAAAGCCCCGCATGCGCCGTTCGCGCTCTCGCGTCGGTTGATGGCTGCTCTCTGCACGGTTGTTCAGCCGGGCTGCCGCTTTGACGAACACGTGCTTCACATTCGCAAGTTCAAGGACCTCGGCTTTTGCCGCCGGATTGGTAGGAGCTCCCGTCCCCGTGGCGCCTGCACCTCCTAGTGCCATCACGATAGCCGCTTTTGCCGCAGGATGTCGAGTTCGGCGCCATGCTCGTCCACCGCACGCCACAACAGGTATGGTTCGCCACGCAGGGTGACGAACAAGCGCCGTTTCGTTTCCGCAATTTCCGCTAGCGCCCAAAATCGTGCTGATGAGCATGTCGACCCTATATCAGCGCGGGTTGCCAAGCTATCGAGCGCCCGGATATGTTGTACGCGCAACGGGGGATCAACTAACGGAGCTGAAGTATCTAAACTTTAGTCCTTGTTTTCAGGGCTGAACGCAGTTCTCGACGTTGGGATCAAGCACACGCCTATGTCGCGTGGCAACTCTATAGCTCCGGACTTGGCCCACTTCGCTGAAACGCCGCCGATTCAGCTGGCGAGCGCTCGAACCCGCCGTGATGCCGCACGCATTCTTCGGCCCTTCTGCTTCTCCAGCCACTGCAGCGATTCCTGCACGATCTCGGCCGGAATCTCGTTGAATGACGCGCCGCGAATGAGTGTCTCGCTTGCGGCAATGTCATTGAACTGTCCCAGCATGTTCTGCACGGACGTCAGGTCCTTGATTGTACGATCGTGCCCGCCTTTGATAACGGGTTGAAAAAACTCGAGCAGGTAGCGCAGCTTTTTGCCCGCCTTTCGAACATCGTGAAGATTTTCCTCGTGGGCGGTCTGATTTTCCTCTTGGGCCGTCTCACTGCGTGCTGCGCGCCGGCTACGCTTTTGAAGTGCGCGCTGAGCAAGACGAACGCGCTCCTCGGCGAACGCCCGCACGGGAAGATCGTCGCAACTCGACTGCAGCGTGGTTTGCGCGCGAAGCAGGACATCGTTGAGGAACGCCTCGACATCGTCGCTTTTGATCATCGTCTGGCTGTGCAGTACCGCCTGTGCGCGCTTCTCGCGCGCCGCGGCCACGAGCAGCGCGATCGATGCGCGTGACTCCTGGGCGGCTTCCAGAAGATCGCCTGCGATGTCCCAGTCACGCGTTCCGCCTGCCAGCGCAGCAAGACGTTTGAATTCTTCGGTGGCTTGCGCGGTTGCTTCTTTGCCGAGATAGGGGGAGTACGCCCAGTACAGGGCACGAAGCTTTCTGAAGGCGACCCGAAGCTGATGAAACCCCTCAGCATCGCTCTGGGTGGACAGCTCTTTTACTCTTTGCACTGCTTCGGCCACCACCGGCGTCGCCAGTGATGAGAAGGTACTGGCAATGGAGCTCGTTTTCGAGAGTGATGAATCGACCGGCCGCTGGTCGATTTTGAAGAGCGTGTTTGGCCGCGGCAAGGGCCAGTCACCATCCATATCCATTGGAGCCTCGCGTCGTACAAAAGACACATTTGGCCGAGACCATACCATATGGAACATCGCGCGCCCCGATCTTTGTGATCATTTGATGAAGCGCTTTTGAGGTGTTGCGCAAATGCCGCTTTCACCTCACAACATTGCCGACGTTCTGCGGTTCTGTATTAGGATACCGGTCTATATTAAGCACGGCCGGATACGATGGCGCATCGTGTGCCTCGAAAAAACCTAGGGCATAAGCAGGAGGTCGGTTTGAAGAAACGCGCCACCGTGATCTGTCGCAGAGGCAAGCGGATCCTCCTGGTTGCACGTAGTCAATCGAAGTGGGCATTGCCGGGCGGGATCCTCAAACGTGGGGAACATCGCACGGACGCCGCGCTTCGGGAACTCAAGGAAGAAACGCGGTTATCCGGGAAGTCAGCCAAGCACCTTTTCGATTTCCGTGGCAAGCAGAAGCACCATCACGTGTTCACATGCGAAATCCCAAATCGCGCCAAGGCTCGCCCAAGTAATGAAATAGCCAGGTGTCGCTGGTTTCACCTCGACGACATCCCACGTCTCATGACCAGCGGGCCGACGACCGATATCGTGAAACTTATGAGTCAACGGATCAGGAAGTAGCCCGATCATCGACCTTAATGCTCGACACCCTGCCAATATTCCGCCAAGGGATAGCGTTCGGTCATCCGAACGATCGGCGGCACTTGGTGAAGCAAAACTAAAGACGCTGTACTTAGACGTTTGAAAGAATCACGCGCCTACCTGGATCCCGGACGCTGCCTTCCGCGACTGTCGCAATAATGCGCTCCCGGTTCAGTTGAAACGCAAGGCGAAGTTGCGACGCAGACCGATCCTTGGCGCCGAGACACTGCATGGCCACGCCCGCTGGCACGGCATAAGAGCAAAACCCCCAGCCGGGCCCGAACGCTGAAAAGTGTATCTCGCCGTCTGCGAGCGTCGGTTGCGAAAGCTTCAGTTCCGTATTCCACACTACTGAAGAATCATCCATTTTCGTGCTCCAAAAGCGACATCGGATTATTCCAGCTTTTCGAGGATTAAGCACCCGCTGTGGCACACCGATGCGTTCGAACACGCTCCGTTGTCAGTCGGCAAAAGAAGCCTTCGCCGGTCGCATTGTCGGGCGTACACCCTTTGCGCGACATCGAGCGAATTAGCTTCGCGTCGCGCATACGTGAGAGCCACCCCGTCCAGCGATCGTGAGCACTGCGATAGAAGTGGACGACAGGCCGTTCGTCGCAATCGGGCACCGTCTTGATAGCCGCATCCAACATGATGTTCACAAGCTCGGCAACCGGACGCGTGCCTATTGACCAACTGGTTACCAGCCCATCGAAACAGTCGATTATGGGCGACTGATACACCTCACCAGCCGAAATCGGGAACTCGGTGATGTCAGTGAGCCACTTCTCATTCGGGGCAGCCGCCTTGGAATCGGCGTTGATGACTTTTTCCTGGCGCGGGGTTGATCTCTCGCCGTGCTTGGTAATTACCTGGGAATCGAAATTTTATCAGGAAGCCGTGCACCTGGTTCGATACCATCCATCCGGGAACGCAGATGTGGATCAGCGCCACATCCGGTGAGAACGCGCAGACGGTTCGGAGAGCAGCCTCGCTGACTGGACCGCATGCGTGCGAGACTTCATCTGTTTCAGAAGAGCCTCAGGCCTTGTTGCCGAAAGCGCGTGATCGTCAACGCCTGGCGCGCGAAACCGGTTGAAGCTCATCAAATTGTGTGTCCTGCGGCTTTCTGAAGGTCGGTTGCAAGGCGCAACGAGCGGCACGCCGAGGGTCAATGTACTGACTCCACGCGAAATTCAACGGACGACACCTGGGCAGAACATGGTAAGCAATTCCCGACCGCCTTTTGCTACGCAAAAGTAGGGGCCCGGATCCGTGCGTGCTTGTCCACAGTTTCGGTCGGCAAGCGTCTAGAAAGCCTGCAGGACGGGCGCTTGTCCCGGAGAAAAGCAAGGCATTTGCGCTTTCGATTGCGAAGCTGGTCCGTACGGCCCGCACTTCGATAAACCGTATATACTATTTTCTCCACGCGACAGGAGAGAACCAATGACCACACCAGAAGTCAACGTGCCGCCCCCGAAGAGCAACGCCGACGTGGTGCAGGCGCCCGCAAAGTCGGACGGAAAGGCCAGCAAGACGACGCGATCGAATGCTTCGGCCACGCCCAGGACCAAGGCCCGGACAAAGGCGTCGGCAGCGCCGGCCAAGACGCCGAAGAACGCAGGGAAAGAAGCCGCGAAAACGCCCGCGGTAGAGATGGCCGCAGCGGACAACGCCGCCAGGAACCAGGCGACGCCCGAGTCGAAACCCAAGCGCGCGAAGAAGGAAAAGGTCGTGCGCGACAGCTTCACGATGCCTAAGTCGGACTACGCGAAAATCGCCACACTCAAGCAGAAGTGCCAGGATAACGGCGTGCGCGTGAAGAAGAGCGAACTGCTGCGCGCCGCGCTCACGATGCTGGAGGCCGCGCCCGATAAGCGCCTTGTCGAGGCAATCAAGGCGCTGGAAACGGTCAAGACCGGCCGCCCGGCGAATACCTGATCATCGCCGATCAGAACAGGTTTCTGAAAAGCCAGTAAAACTTGGTCGCGTGATTGACCTGCTGCATATAGCCGTCGATGATGGTCTGATCGTCTGCCGTGAAGTCGGGCTGTCCGGACTTCTCCATCAGACGGATTGCTTCAGAAACCAGATACATGTTGTTGTGGACATTGTCGACCAGGTCTGGTGGCACGGCGCCTATCGATCCTGCCGATGCGACCTGCTGGGCGAGGGTATCGGTGAGTTGCTGAATTGCGCGCAGTGTGGCTGGCGTAAGCTGGCGGCTTCGCACGTATGCTTCGACATTCGCACGAGGATCGGTGGGGGCGGGCGTGCCACCAGCGTATCTGCCTAGCACTGCCGAAGCCTGATGAGCAACCGCCACGAAGGTGTGCGTCTGTTTTGGTGTTACCGCCTTGTTCAGGACGTAGGTGGTCGGCACCGTCCCGATCAGGATCAGCCCCATCCCCTTCTGCCCGTCGTTTGACCCATGCGCGAAAGAAACTCCCGTGCCGGTGAGGATCAGCAGGCTCCGAATCCAGAGCGGAGGAGGCTTGTTGCCGACCGGTTCTGCGTAGAGCGCAGGAACACGGACTACCGCCTTCAGCACCAGCAGGAGTAAGCCCGCGAACACGAAGCCGACGATCGGCGAGAATAGCAGCGATTTACCAACCCCGAGCGCCTGGGACCAGTCGACGCCACTGGAACCCGAAGGTCCGCGCATCAGCTAGTTCATCAGGCCGACACCGAAAATGGAACCGATCAGGGTATGCGAGCTGGAAGACGGCAGGCAAAAGTACCAAGTTGCTCGCGTCGTCGTACGCCTACGCCATGATGTGAACACCACCGTCCACGTAAAGTGTTTCGCCTGACAAACGCCGCGCATAGGGCGTCGCGAGGTACGCGCAGGTGAAGCCGACGTCCATGATGTCGACCAGTTCGCCAAGCGGTGCACGTTCCGCCGCCTGGGTGAGAAGCACGTCGAAGTCCTTCAAGCCGGATGCAGCGCGTGTTTTCAGGGGCCCGGGCGAAACGGCGTGCACACGGATCTGCTGCGGACCCAGTTCATACGCCAGATAGCGTGCGCACGCCTCCAGCGCCGCCTTCACCGGACCCATGACGTTGTAGTTGGGGACCACCTTGTTCGCGCCGTGATAGCTCATCGCGAACATGGAGCCGCCCTGCTTCATCAGTGGCGCGGCGAGCCGGGCCATCCGCACGAATGAATGGCATGAAATGTCCATGGCCGCTGCAAAGCCCTCAGCGGAGCAGTTGAGCAGCCCGCCCTGCAAATCGCTCTTTGGCGCCCACGCGACGGAATGCACGAGGATGTCGAGTTCGCCCCATACACTCGCAATCCGCTCGAATACCGCCTCCAGTTCCTCCTGCTTCGAGACGTTGAACGGCATAAAGATAGGCGCCTCGAGGTCTTTCGCCAGCGGCTCCACGTATGACCTCGCTTTCTCGTCGGCATAGGTGATCGCGAGATCGGCGCCCACTTCATGGAACGCCTTCGCGCATCCGTATGCAATCGAATGCTCGTTGGCAATACCCGTCACCAACGCCTTCTTCCCGCTCAGCACCGGATGTTGAACGCTCTGGCTCATCAGACTTCTCCCTGGCAATCGGATAGATTCACGCAATGCCCGCCGCTTCACGCGTATGGCGGGCGATCATGAGTTCTTCGTTGGTCGGGATGACCCAGACCGAGACCCTGCTCGACGCCGTGCTGATACAGGGGCCGCCCGCTTCATTTGCCCTGGTGTCGATTTCCAACCCGCACCAGCGAGCCTGTTCGCAGGCTCGCCGCCGAATCTCCGGCGAGTGCTCGCCGATGCCCGCCGTGAAAACCAGCGCGTCGAGCCCCCGCAGGGCGGCGGCGAGCGATCCCAGTTCGCGTCCAATGCGATACGCGTACAAGTCGATGGCAAAGGCCGCGCGCGCGTCGTCGCTCGCCAGCAGCGTACGCATGTCGCCGGAAATACCCGATACCCCCAGCAGCCCCGAGCGACGGTACAGCAGTTCCTCGACGCCACGCGTATCCATTTTCAGTTCATCCTGCAGATAAAGGATGACGCCAGGATCGAGATTGCCGCTGCGCGTGCCCATCGGCAGCCCATCGAGTGCGGTGAAGCCCATCGTGCTCGCCACGCTCCTGCCCGCCTCCAGCGCGCACATGCTCGCGCCATTGCCGAGATGGGCGACGACAGTGCGGCCTTTCGCTGCGTCAGGAGCGACATCGGGCAGCATACGCGCGATGTACTCATAGGACAGGCCGTGGAATCCATATCGCCGCACGCCTTGTTCGGTCAACGCTGCCGGCAGCGCAAACGTCGAGGCAAGCGCAGGCTGCGTCGCATGAAACGCCGTGTCGAAACACGCAACCTGCGGCAGCTCCGGGTTGCGCTCCGCGATGACACGAATCGGCTTCAGGTTGTGAGGCTGATGCAGCGGAGCGAGCGGCGTGAGCTTGTCGAGTTCGTCCAGCACACCGGGTGTGACGGCCACGGGCTTCGAGAATCCTTGGCCGCCATGCACCACGCGATGCCCGACGGCGACCAGGCGGTTGCCGTCGCGATGGCTGCGCAGGAACTGGGCGATGTGAGCGACCGCCTCTTCATGCCTGAGGGGCTCATTACCCCAATCATGCTTTCCGGTCTGCTCGCCTTTTCCATCGAACGCGACGAAACGTGGCGCCGAAAGCAGCCCTTCGATCTGGCCGCGCATGACGAGCGGCAGATCGTCCGGCTGCGCATTGAAAGCGCTGAACTTGATGCTTGACGAACCGGCGTTGAGAACGAGGATGACGTCGGCCATTGCGCTACCCCCTCATCCGCGCATCTTCCCTGCGCTTCTCGGCCGCGAGCGATGCCACCGCGCACGAGGCAAGCCGCGTGACGATGGAATCCGCGCGGCTTGTCAGGATCACAGGCACCCGCGCTCCGAGCACGATGCCTGCGGCATCCGCGCCGGCCAGGAACGACAGACTCTTGGCAAGCATGTTGCCGGCCTCCAGGTCGGGCACCATGAGCACATTCGCGCGTCCCGCCACCGGCGAATCGATACCCTTGATGCGCGCGGCCTCGGGATCGATGGCATTGTCGAGCGCCAGCGGACCGTCCACCAGCGCGCCGGTGATCTGGCCACGGTCGACCATCTTGCACAGCGCAGCGGCTTCGATCGTGGAGGGCACCTTGGGATTGACCGTCTCCATCGCCGAGAGGAGCGCCACCCGCACTTCCGGAAAGCGCAGCGCGTGACCCAGATCGATGGCGTTCTGCAGAATGTCGGCCTTCTCGGCCAGCGTGGGCGCGATGTTGATCGCCGCGTCGGTGATGATCAGCGCGCTCTCGTGCCGCGGCACATCCATCACGAAGCAATGGCTCACGCGGCGCTCCGTTCTTAGTCCGCCTTCGCGACTCACTACCGCGCCCATGAGTTCGTCGGTGTGCAGGCTGCCCTTCATCACCGCTTCTACGCGCCCTTCGTGCACCAGTTCGACCGCCCGTGCCGCGGCGGCGTGACTGTGCGGCGCATCCTCGATCGCGCAGCCCGTGATATCGAGGTTCTCTCTTTCTGCAACCTCTTCGATGCGTCCGCGCGGCCCCACGAGAACCGGCGCAATCAGGCCGAGTTCCTTCGCCTGCAACGCGCCTTCGAGAGCACTTCGATCGCAGGGATGCGCCACTGCGGTGGCCAGTGGCGGCAGAGACCGGCAAATGGCAATCAGCCGGTCATACTTTTCGTGTTCACGATTCACGACGCCTCCTTGAGATTGGGTGCCACGCGCTTGGGCGGCGCCTCCGGCACCTGACGCAGCGTTGCGATGGACCGTGCCGCCTGCGCACGTTCAAGCGGCAGGGACGCACGGATCCTGTCGAGCATGCTGAGCTGGGCTGCGGTCGGCCCGGCCTCCTGGACGCGCTGGTCGGCCAGCAATTTTTCGGCCAGATCAAGCAGCTTTTCCCGGTCTTTCGGGTCTTCCAGCAGTTGCGGCAGCGTGGCGAGCGCCAGTTCCGGCTCGTAATGCACGATGATTTCCTGCTCGCCCCGCACGCGCCTCCACTGGTCGCTAGCAAGCTGGGGCACATACGCCGCGTAGTCCTTCGCGAGTTCGCTGCGCAGGGCAAGCCGCGCGAGCGGAAGCGGCTCGCCCCGGCGCGCGAGCAGACAAGCCGCGCGAGCAAGCGCCTCGGTGTAGCCGCCTTCGGTCATCGACGCCAGCGCATCCCTCACGTAGGGCAGATCGCGGTGATCCCCGGCCGCTGCAGCGGGTCTGGCTTGCGCCTCATCACCTTGTTCGACGGAGTACATGTTTCCGTAGAAGGAAAAGAACGCGCTCTCCGTCATGGCGTCGCGCATCGCTCGATAGAGGTCGAGCGACGCACTGATCATTTCCGAGCCATAATGTTCGACCGCCCTGATGCTGGTTTCCTCCGGGGCTCCGGCATGCCGTTTCGCCTTGACCGCCTCGGCGGCAGGCCCAAGCCATGCAAGCCACGGATTCAAATCCGAAAACGCCCACCGTTGCGCGCGCAACGGATGGAACTGCCGCTGCAGGTTCGCCGTCGTTTCGTTCGACAGCGCCTGCACCCACGGTTGCAGGAAAAGCTCGTACGCACGCTGATTCAATTCCGATACGCGCTTGACGGCCTCGAACGGCTGTTCGTCGGCGCGCTCGAACCGGTTCAGGCGCGCGGCGACGTCTTCGAGGCGATACTCCCTGAACGACACGTCGTATTCCAGTTTGCCGTCCGCGCCGCGCTGCTCGGCAATCTCCATGCCGTACAGGCCGGGCGGGAAAGCTTCGATCGCTTCGAGCACGGAGGCGATCTGCTGGTGTTCCTTCCTCGCCACCTTGCCCGACACGAAGATGCCGAGATGGCCGATGGACTGGTGCACGAGCCCGACGATCACCTGACCGCGCGCCTTGATCTCCTCCGTGCTGGCGTAGATATCGGCGACCCAGTTGAAGGCTTGCTGAGGCGGCGTGATGTTATCGCCAAGCGAGGCGAACAGGATGATCGGCGACTTGATTGCCCGCAGGTCGAAGGCCGTGCCGCCGAGACCCCGCACTTCGCCCGACCAAAGCTTGTTGCCGACGAACAGGTTGCTCGTGATCCACTCGATCTCCTCGCGGTTCATCAGGTAGTAGCCGCCCCACCAGCGCTCGAAATCGAGGAAGCGCGGCGGCTCGGTATCGACGTTGTCGAACAGGTGATAGTACTTGTCCCACAGGCTGTTGGCGGGGTTGAGGTTTTCGAAGTTCTGCACGAGATGGGCGCCGTCGAACTTGCCGTTGCCCAGATCCGCGGTCAGCGACGCGAGCCATGTGCCGCCCAGCATGCCGCCCGAGTAGCGCATCGGATTGTCGCCCTCGCCTTCGCTCCACGCGCCGCTCCAGTAAGACATCGGCGCACCGTTGATGACGAGCGGGCCGGTGTGGTCCGGGTCGGAACTCGCCAGCATCATGGCGGCCCAGCCGCCCTGGCAGTTGCCGACGATCGCTGGTTTCTCGCTGTCCGGATGCAGTTCGCCGACCTTTCTGATGAATTGCTGCTCGGCCTCGCAGACATCGAGCAGCGTCTGGCCGGGCTCCGGGTCGCGAAAGAAAATGACGAAATACACGGGGTGGCCGGCTCTGAGCGCGACACCAGCCTGCGAGTCGTCCTTGAATCCGCCGATGCCGGGACCGTGGCCCGCACGCGGGTCGATGATCACATAAGGACGCTTGCTAACGTCGACTACCACGCCGTCCGGCGGCAGCAGCCGCACGAGCGCGTAGTTGACTGGCCGAGCCAGCGTGCGGCCGTCGATCACGAGTTCGTGGTCGAAATGGAGGACGGGTTGAAGACCGTTGCGCGCCTGCTCGACGAAGCCGTTTCCGCGCTGACGCAGGGTGTCCCAGAAGAGCACGGAACGCTCGGCGACATCCATCGCGTAGCGGTAGCCGGCCCAGGGGTCCAGCGCGGTTGCCCATGCGGGGCTGGGCGAAGCGGGTTTGTCGCTCTCGCCCAGCCGCCGGGCCGCGTCCGCTAAACGCTGACTGAATTGAGTCTGCGCTAATTCCGATCGCCTTGCGAAGAGCCGGGCGACTTTGCCGCCGATTTCCTGAGAACGCGCATATTGATTGGCCAGGTCGGTCATGGCATCACCTTTTTGTCCGCGAACGAGTGAAAAAAACACATCCGCTGCCTCGATTGAATGAAAGGAATGCTTGCGAATAATCTGAACAGTCACGCGCATAGTGGCAAAGGCGAACATGGATGCTTTCCATGTAGACACTGGCAGACGCGTGTGACAGATTCGTTACGGCGCTGCGCCAAGCCGCAGACGATTACGTTTGTACGAACTGAATGGTGCAGCGCCGCGCGTGCTTTCTCTATAGGACCATCGGCCCATATCCTGCCGATGCCGACTTGTCGTAATGGAAATTCACGGAGCACATGGCTGCGCCAGTGTGGATCGCCCGCTTCCCGTCAATTGCGGTCGGCGCTCGCGACGGCCGATAATGAGCGCTGGGACTACCGTGGCACTATGCGATACGTTGCTGATCATCGTCGCTATTCGAGATGATGATGCCGACCGGCCGGCTAGTTGCCGCGCGGCCCAGGCTGCGCCCGCGCAAGCCATTGCGTCACAAGCCGCGACGCGACTGCCCCGTTAGCGCGGGAGGTCACAATAGGGGCGGATCTTGGAGGCGCAATCGCAGGGCGTTCGATCAGGCACCTAGTGTGTTCCGTCCCGGAAACAACTTTGCATAGCCGAGCCACTTTTTGGAGAATTGAATCGGCAGTCGCGGTCCATACGAACCGCTGCAGCGCGTCTCGAGAGCTATGTACGCGCGGCCGGTGAACTGTCGCAAAGTCAGAGCGCGATCAGCAGACAGGTTCAAACGCTCGAAGACCAGTTCGGCGTGGCGCTCTTTCGTCGTGAGGGGCGCTCCGTCAAAATGACTGAAGTGGGCCGACGGTACTTCGCCGAGTTGAGCGGTGCGCTGGGGCGCATTCGCGGCGCGACCTTGCAGCCGATGTCCCAACAGGCAGGTGCCGGTACGTGCTGCGGTTGGCGACCTTGCCCACATTCGGTTCCAAATGGCTGCTTCCACATTTGCACGAGTTCTGTGCCGCGCACCCGGGCGTGAACATCCACGTTCATTCGCGAATCGGCACGGTCGATTTTCATGGTGACGACATCGACGCGGCGATCACGGTAGGAGCCCCGGGCTAACGGCGCACCGCCTCTACAACGAGTTCCTCATTGCCGTTGCCAGCCCTGCCTCGCTTACCGGATCCGTTGACGGGCGACGCAGCAGACGCTATTGGGCGTCACAAGCAACCAGCAAGCTTGGGCAGAATAGTTCTCGCACTACCACCTCGATCATCGCCAGATGCGGATTGGCCCGAGCTTTGAATTGACATTGCATCTGATACAGGCGGTTCGCGCTGGCATGGGAATTGGCCTCGTGCCGAAGGCGCTGCCCTCGCTCGTCGCATTTCGCGACTGGCTATTGCAATCATGCTGACAACGAAAGTTCGGACTTCGGTTTCGCGTTTGTTACCGGCACCCACTTTGCGCCTCTGACCTGGTAGAGCGTAAAACTCGGCTTCAAAAGATCGCCATGCTGATTGAACGAAATCTTGCCCGTGATCCCCTTGAGTTGCGCCTTGCGCAGCGGGGGCTTCTCCGGCGGCTTCCACTCCACTGTCGTGCCGGCGCCAAGCTATAACGCGGCGGCGATCAATAACTCGAAGTCCCCCCCAACCTGACGAACTACTCCGGATCGGCGCGTTTCATCGCATCGATGGCGACCCATGCACAGTCATAGGCGAACGGTGCATAAGAGCGGCTAACACAAGTCATCAACGAAGCGCGAACAGATAACGGCGGCAGCCAGGGACAGCAACGCAACATGAATGTCGAGACGACGCTCGAAACGAATGCGCAGTTTGCCGAAACCGGCAAACCAGGCATGCGTGCGCTCGACTACCCAGCGATGTCGGCCAAGCCGCTCCTTACTTTCCACTCCACGGCGAGCAATGCGGGCCGTGATGCCGCGCTGCCTCAGGTAACGACGGCAGCGTGCAAAGTCATAACCTTTGTCCGCATGCACCTTGCCCGGGCGTTTGCGTGGCTGTCCGTTCAGGCCCGGCACCGCAGGAATGGCATCAAGCGTGGGCTCGAATGCCATCGAATCGTGTCGGTTGGCACCCGTGACCGTGATGGCCAACGGAACGCCGCGCGCATCTACGACGATGTGCCGTTTCGACCCGAGCTTGTGGGGCCGGTTTCCTGGCCCCCCCGGGGGCTGGAAACACTGGCCGCATCAAGACTTGCCCGTTCCCAATCAATCTGGTCATGCTCACGCAATCGGCGAAGCATCGCCAGATGCAGTTTCTCCCACACGCCTGCGGCTTGCCAGTCGCGCAGCCTTCGCCAACAGGTCATGCCGCTGCCGAAACCCAGTTCTTTCGGCAAGTATTCCCATGGAATGCCTGTCTGCAGGACATACAGGATGCCGTTCAATGCCGCGCGGTCGTCCACCGTCCGGCGTCGCCCGCCTTTGGGCGACGGCGTAAACACCGGAATCAGTGGTAATGCCGTTCAGTTAAGCCTGAACGGCATTTTTGTTTGTGCAGTAAGAAGTGGTTGTAAACGGCACGCCAAGCTGTTAACTTGGCGGCGCGATGCTCTCCAGCCACCTGACTTTTCTGCTTGAAGCGCAGCAGCCGGCCGATCTGAGTCGACTGGCCGAGCATCTGCCGTATGAGTGGATCGAGCGGGCGGTTCAGGCCGCAGGGGTAGCAAGCATCCGGCGCCGACGGCTGCCGACGGAACAAGTGGTCTGGCTCGTGATCGCCCTGGCGATGTACCGACACTGGTCGATCAGCGAGGTCCTGGATAACCTGGATTTGGCGCTGCCCGACCACACGGCGCCGTTTGTGAGCAAGAGCGCGGTCGCGCAGGCGCGCCAGCGCATTGGCGAGGCGCCGCTCGCATGGCTGTTTGAACGAACGGCACGCGCCTGGAGCACGCAGGACGCGGCGCACCACGGGTTCAAAGGATTGAGTTTGTGGGCGATGGATGGCACCACGCTGCGCGTCCCCGACAGCCCCGCCAACCGTGAGCACTTTGGCGCGCAACGCTATGCCAGTGGCAAGGTGGCCAGCTATCCGCAGGCCCGAGCGGTCACGCTGACGGCCATTCCGACGCATCTGGTTGCCGACATTAACTTTGGCTGCTACGACACCAACGAAATGGTGTACGCGAAAAGCCTGCTGCCGCAGGTGCCGGACGATTCGCTCACGGTGTTTGACAAGGGGTTTCTGGCCGCTGAGATCCTGTGCGGCCTGACGATGAACGGCCGGAATCGTCACTTTCTGATTCCGGCCAAGTCCAATACTCGCCGGGATCTCATTGCGGGCACCGCTGAGGACGCGACGGTGCGCATGTGTGTCTCCGCGCCGGCACGCAAGAAGTGTCCCGCACTGCCTGAATTCTGGCAGGCGCGGGCGATACGCGTCATCGATGCGCGCGGGTGCGAACGCGTGCTGCTGACTTCACTGAGCGATCGCCGACGCTCCAAGCCGGCCGATATCGTTGCCTGCTACGAGCGCCGCTGGCAAATTGAAACCAGCTACCGTGAGCTCAAACAGTCGATGCTGGGGATGGAGTTGGCCCTGCGCAGCCGCACGGTCGAAGGGGTGTATCAGGAAATCTGGGGGGCGTTGATTGCCTACAACCTGATTCGTCGCGAAATCGCCAATGCCGCCTTCGAAGCCAAGCTCGCACCGACGGATATCAGCTTTGTGCGGGCCGTCCACACCATCCAGCACGAGATGATGTGGGCCGCCGTCACACCGGCCTTTGCCAAGCTGCCCGCATGCCTTCAGCGACTGCGGGAACGTCTCAAGGCGTTGCCCATTGAAAAACGACCCGGCCGCGCATGCGACCGGGTCGTCAAATCTCGCCCTCAACGCTATACCGTTCGATACCTGAAAAAGGACCTTAACGGCATTACCGGCACGACGGCATTCAAAAAGTGGCTCGCCATGCGCGCCACAAACCGCCTCAATCGGTCGTGGTACAGCACCGCGGCACTGAAAGGGTTCGATGCTCAGAAAGTAATGTTGCTTCTGTACCCTCTTCTATCCAGTCAACTGGTTGCCAGTTTCGTGGCTGCTCGGCATTGGAGGATGCCGGTGACATTCACGAAGCTGCGAAGCAGGATAGATAGTTGATGGAAATGGCGACTATCGGACTGTTCAATCGGCATTATCATCAGCAATACGAATCGAATTGACGTGACTGTTCATGGCGCACTGCGCCATGAATGAACTGCATGCCATGATCTGACGCTCAGCAGTGGTGGCGCAGATTGATCATCGTATAGCCGAGCGTCTTGAAGGCGTAGTGCACCTCACTGATGCGTTCAAAGCGCAGCAGCAGGCGACGAAACTTGTCTTCCCAGGCGAACACGCGCTCAATGGTGCGAAAGCGCTCTTCGAAGATTGCCGGATTGAAGCAGCGCTTGCGACCGCACTTCGAGGTTTTGCGTGCGCGTGGGTTCTCGGGAATGTTCGGAACCATGCCACGATTGTAAATCGCCTTACGGTTGACCCGGCAGTCGTAGACGCCATCCAGACTGACGATGGAGCCTTTCAGATTCATGCCAATAGCGCGCGCCATCTGGCTGAGCCGGGGCAGCGCATCACGCAGCAGGGGCGATTCATTGCGATTGCCGGCAGCAGTGACGAACGGCGCGATGACGTTGCAGTGGCGGTCGCACAAAGCCACCACCTTGTCACCCTTGAGATGTTTGTGGCCGCTATAGCCGAGGTTATCGCCGCCTTTCTTCGCCGCTGTCGTCGTGCCATCGCCGTGAATGACCGTCAGATCAAGCAACCGGTCATCATGAAGCCTGCGAACCGAGGCGGCAAAGATGGCATCAATACAACTCATGGCCTGCCAGCGACGAAATATCCGGTAGACCCGTGTGTAGTGAATTTCGGGCAGGCCTTGAGCATTCCTGTCGATCGGCAGCGTCTTCCATTGACATCCCATATAGCGCGGAGCGCGACCTGGCCGAGGAACGGCTGCGTGCCTACCGGCGTGAGATGTTTGGCGCAAAGAGCGAAGCACGGGATTCGGAGCAGTTCGGGCTGTTCAACGAAGCTGAGGCGCTTGGCGCGAATGCGGCACCCGCCCAGGAAGATACGCCCGAAACGAAGGTCGGTGCGCATACATGCAAAAAGCGCGGCCACCGCAAGCCGCTCGATCCCGGTCTGCCCCGCGTGATCCGCCGGCACGAACTTCCGGAGGCCGAGCGTTTCTGTAGGAACGACGGCCATGCTCTGGTCGAGTTTGGCGTGGAAATCAGCGAATAACTCGACGTAATTCCTGAGCAGCTACGCGTGATCCAGCATCAGCGGGTCAAGTATGCATGCCCGTGCTGTGATCTTGGCATCAAGGTCACGCCGGCGCCACCGCGTCTCATCCCACGAGGACTCCTGACTGAATCTGCACTTGCCTGGATTGCGGCGGGCAAATTCCAGTTTGGCATGCCGCTGTATCGTCAGGCTGGTCTGCTTCGCCGCTTCGGTGGTGATATCTCGTCCAACACGATTGCGGCCAGCATGGTCAAGGTCGGCCTCGCAACGCAGCCGGTGATCAACCTGATGCGCGACGCGCTGCTTGAGTCAGCGGTGATCCCCGCTGACGAGACGACCTTCCAGGTGCTCAAGGAGAAAGGGGGCTGTGTCGCAATAACGGGGTGGAGTAGAATCCGGAGACCGCACAGCCTGACGAGCATGATGGCAAAGACGAAAACGCCGCGCAAGACACTCTACGTCAAGGTCAAAGGCCAATGCAAATATTTGCACCGCGCAGTCGACAAGGATGGCAACACGGTTGACTTCCTGCTGCGAGCCCATCGAGACAAGGCGGCTGCCTTTCGCTATTTCAGGAAGGCGATCGACCAGAATGGCGAGCCCGAAACGGTTACCGTGGACAAGGGCGGCGCCAATCTGGCGGCACTCGAAGCGCTCAATGCCGAGCGGGCCACCCCGATCAAGATCCGACAGAACAAGTACCTGAACAACATCTTCGAGCAGGATCACCGTGCCATCAAACGCATAATCAGACCGATGATGGGTTTCAGGAGTTCCGGTGTGCGCGCATTATTCTCGGCGGCATCGAAGTCATGCATATGATCCACAAAGGGCAGATGCATGACAATGGCATTGCCAAAACTACTGCTGATCGATTCTACTCGATGAGTATATAGCAATCCTTTCTATATCGGGGAAACCCCATTTCGTCCCTGCTATCGCGACACTACCCTTTAATTTGGTCTACGTCAGAGAGCCATCAATATCGGACGACTTGCCGGCTCGTAGTGCGTCAAGGAACACTTGAGTCGCGATGGTCGGCTCGCGATCCTTGCGAATGACAAGACTGAACTCGGCACGTTGGTTCAGCAAGTCGGGGCGCAGCGGACGCATTCGCCCCTGATCGACCCATTGCGCCGCGTAGTGCTGCGGCAGATAGCCTATGAATTTGCCCGATTGCACAAGGATCGCGACAGCCTCCATGTGATAGACCGTCGCCGCAATTCGGAAGTCGACCGTCGCGGTCAGTTCCCTCGCTTCGCGCATGTAGCCGCGCGACACGTAGTCCAATCCGCGTAGGTCGTCGACCTCAACCTGCAGCGGAGCGGATTCAAAAAGCGGATGGCCCTCCCCGCAATACAGGAAAAGTTGCTCGCTATAAAGCCGTTCGTAGGCTAAACCGGGCAGCTTGTTTCGAAACGGGCCGATGCCGACATGTAGCTTGCGTTCCTGCACTGCATCTTCGATTTCCCGGGGCGATCTGATTTCTAGCTTGACATGCAGGTCGCCTCCCCGTTGCTTGACAGCCAGAATGGCCGCCCCAATGCGGGAATGTGGATCAGTTGTCGTATTGTCGACGACACCGATGGTCAGTTCGCCACTGATCCGATGCTGCAACGTGCCAATCCCGGCGCGGAAATCCTCGACTGAATCCAGAAGTTTCTCGGCCAGTTGGTACAGCGAACGCCCACCGTCGGTCAACTGGAAGCCGCGCCGCCCTCGCTCGCACAGTCGGATCCCCAACCGCGCCTCAAGGTCCGACATGTGCGTGCTGATGGTCGACAGATTCATGTTGAGCGCGGATTCGGCCGCGGAAAAGCCTCCACAGTCCGTCACGGTTTTGAAAATGCGCAACAGGCGCAAATCGAAGTCGGTTACCTGGATCACAGGACAAGCTCCTCGGCGTCTCGAATAGAAGAAGCGGCAGCGGTGAAGGTTCGGCAAACCCAAAACTAAGGTTTGAAAGATCGGGATTCAACCGACGATGCGGACTTGCCAGACTGATCATAACGCGACACAACCCACGTACTGCCCAAAAGGAGTTGCCATGAGTGAAAACCGATTCGCGCCCATTACTGGTACCGTGATGCCTCGTTACGCCGGCGTGGCCACGTTGATGCGGCTGCCATATACGCCTCTGACGGACGAGCGTATCAGGGACGTGGAAATCGGCCTCATCGGCGTGCCATGGGACGGTGGGACGACCAACCGCCCCGGCGCACGCCACGGGCCGCGCCAGTTGCGCGACGTGTCCACCATGGTTCGCAACATCAACCGCGCGAGCGGTATCAATCCGTTCGAGCTGTGCAATTGCGCGGACCTCGGCGATACGCCCGTCAATCCGGTCGACCTGAATGATTCGCTCAACCGCATTACCGCGTTCTACACCGAGGTCTGCAGGGCCGGCATAGTGCCTCTGTCGGTGGGCGGAGATCATTTGGTGACGCTGCCGATCATGCGTGCGTTGGCCAAGGGCCGGCCGCTCGGGATGGTGCACTTCGATGCGCACACGGATACCTGGAATCGGTATTTCGGTGATAACCCTTATACACACGGCACGCCGTTCCGACGCGCCATCGAGGAAGGTTTGCTGGACCCGAAGCGCACCGTGCAAATCGGTATCCGTGGAGCGCTCTACAACGACAGCGAAAACGACTGGGGCGAACGCCAGGGCATTCGGGTGATCGACATCGACGAATTCCAGGCCATGGGTGTCGACGCGGTCATTGATGAGGCTCGCCGCGTTGTGGGCGATGCTCCGACCTACGTGACGTTCGACGTAGATGCGCTGGACCCAGTCTATGCGCCCGGCACGGGTACTCCGGAAATCGGCGGACTGACAACACTCGAAGCACAACGCATGATTCGGGGGTTGCGCGGCCTGCACCTGGTCGGCGGCGACGTGGTGGAAGTGTCACCGCCATTCGATCCGAGCGGCAACACCGCTCTCGTCGGCGCCACGCTGATGTTCGAAATACTCTGCGTCCTGGCGGATAGCATCAAGCGGCGCAGGTAATTGGGCGACCGGTCCCTGTGCCGCCATCGATCGTGACGACACCCTATGGCCGGAAAGGTGGTCGGCCTCTTTATGTGTTTTTTTCCCGAGGAGACATGCGATGCAATACTTCTTCGACCTACAACTGGGCGAATTCAATCGGAGGAGATGGAAAATGAAAAGGACGCAATCGGCGCTTACTGCTCTCCTGACACTCTTTGCTGCAAGTTATTTTACCTCGGGCGTAACTCAAGCCGAGGAAAAACCGCATGTCATTATCGGCTATGAGGAGGCCATCGATCCGTTCATGGTGTCGATGGCCGAGCACATGTTCGAGCGTAACATGAACGCCGACGTGCAGTACAAGATGTTCAGCTCGGGCCCGGCGGCAATGGCCGCGCTGGCGTCGAACAGCCTGTCATTCATGTGCGTCATCGGCATTCCACCCGTCGTCACGGCAATCGCGCAGGGTCTGCCGATGACCATCGTGTACAACCAGGAGCGCTACATTGACGCGGCCGGTATCGTCGTCAAACCTGAAAGCGGCATCAAGGACGTCTCCGCGCTGCAGGGCAAGAAGATTGCAATTGTCGCGGGCTCGCAAGCCTCCTTCGAACTGGCCACTTTCCTGGCCGAGGCGCACGTACCATATTCGTCGGTCACACAGATCAACATGGCGCCGCCGCAGATGCGTACCTCGTGGGTGACTGGCGCTATCGACGCAGCGATCGTCTGGGACCCGGTGTTCACTACTCTGCGGGAGGCCGGCGGGAAGGTGATCAAGAACGACGGCGACCTGCCGCGCGAAGCCTCAAGCTATAACGTGTGCATCGCCAACGCCGGCTGGGCCAAGGCACATCCGGCGCTGGTGCGCGGCTTTGTGGCCGCCATGGATCAGGGCTATCAGATGACGATGAAGGAGCGTGACAAGGCGGTTGCCGACATGGCTCGCGTCATGGGTGTGACTGTGCCTGTCGCGCAGAGCGAGCTGGCCGGCTACGAGCTGTTCTCAGGTGCCGACCAGACAACGCCGAAGGTCATGGGCCGAGGCACCGGCGTAACGAGCTCGCCAACCTACAAGACACTCGTCAACACAGCCAAGGTGCTAAACTCCATTGGGCGCATCCAGTCGGTGCCGGTGAGTTTCGAGAAGAACGTCGCTCCTCAGTACACCGAATTCCTTGCCCATTGAAACGACCGACCGATTAGCCGCGGCCGTCTTGCAGGTTGTAATGAGATGGACCTGGTGCCTCCCTTCTGGGAACACTGACGGACGTCAACCTGACGTGTGGAGGTTCATCATGGAAATCGACATTCTCGGCACCAAACGGCATTGTCAAGTTGACGACGTGGTCGCGTACCAACGCGATATGAGTAGGATTCCTGTTGATTATTGAGCGATGCCACTCGGCTCAGCGACGGTCCACCGGAACCAGCTGGCCAGGCGTGCTCGCAGTTGTGCGCGATGGTCAACTTTACTCATCCTGTGCCGGGGCAGCACGAAGTGCTGACGAATCGGGCCGAAGTTCGACAGAAAGCGCTGCGTGCGCCGCGGGTCACGGGAACCCTGCATCTGACGCTCACGCCGGCGCGTCGGCTGGCGGCTGTTCTCGGCGCGGTTATTGATCCGGGCCGAGGCCTTCATGAATCGTGACCGTCGGTGGCCTCGCAGTGATGCTCGGACGCATTTCTCAACCAAATCGTTCAGGAGTTACGCTTGCACAAGCAAAGTTCTTAACACCCTGCCAACTGAACGATTTCCGCAATCCCTTACCGGACAACCGTTTCCGCAGATTTTGTTTTGTTAACATCAGGATGAAAATTTCAATAAATTTTGTTAGCTACTGCGCGATTTCGACTAATTTTTGTTAAACAATGAACGCGAAGCTTTCGTTTCTATGCCGAAATATGACGTGCGACCGGGGCGTAGAACACCTGAATCCTTCCACTGGACGCGAGCGGCTGGTTGAACGTCACTGTGCCGTCAATGCATTAACAACATTAGTTGAAAACTATTAACAAATTTAGTTGCGTGAGCGCACGTTTTTCCTGAAAATATGCCGTTCCACATGCCTGTTACGATAAGTATTCCTATCGTTATAGAGCGCTATTTCTCCGCTTTACCCATGCAAACGTGCAAGTGATTGCGGCCGACATGGAATCGAAAAGCGCTTCCGGAAGCAAAAGGCTGTGCAACACACTAAAAGCGTCAGGCCGGTGGTGCGCGAGCGCATTTGCATAGCGCCAGCTGGTTAAAGTCAAACTCAAGCGCAACGCGAGTTCATTGAACTGGTCCATGCCGAGAAGCGTGGCGATCAGATCGTTCTTTCGTGCCATTGACATCGCGGCGGTGCGCGAAGGGTTGTCGATTCCCGGCGTAGGTGTTTCGCGGAGAAAGACACATGGCGCAGGTTCGCTCCCAACAGGGGGAAAAACCTACGCCAGCATCGCCGATTCACACAGAGAAAGATGAGCGGAGGCTAATCAACCCAGCGCTTGCACCCAACAGAACGCCGTTTTAAATCCGTTACTTAGATCTAAACCCAGCAAATCTGACCGCTCCTCACCAATCCGAATATTACTTTTCTTTCATTCGTTCATTATTTTTTCGGATATGCGAAGAGGCGGATACCATCCCGCTACGAAATTCTAGAAAACGCTTATTTTTCAGCCATCCAAACGCCGAGTCCGGCATTCATCCGAATGTCAATCCTGACTACTCATTCTCTTCGAAGTAGTCGCGCGGCCTTGTCCAGCGAACTGCCCTCCTGAAACCTACGCCAAAACTTACGCCGCAAAAGTCGACCCCAGTGGACTTTACTGGACAGCGTCCGCTATTCGATATGGTGCGCTCCCGGGCACGCAGCAGGTCTGCGGTCGAAGTGCCCTGCCCTTGTCGATGGCGTGAACAGGTATCGGCACCGGCCCCTGTTTCAGCGTCTCGCAGTTGCGACACACCCACCCAAGCGCAACACACAGTTCGTTGTCTCGCTTGCCGGCGAATGGACCTCGAAGACCGCAATCGCGTGCCGCTGGGCGGCAACCTGCTCCCCCAGCGAGAACGCCGCTTGCGCTGCCTGCTCGACCACGGCGGCATTATTGCGGATCACCTGATCCATGCGGCTCACCGCCTCGTTGACCTGGCCGATCCCGCTGCGCTGCGCTTGCGAAGCTTCGAAGATGCTGTCGTTGATTTCGACCACGCGCTGAACCGCACGCCGCACGTCCCCCATGGCTTGCGCTACCTGGTCCGCATGTGCGGCGCCACCCGAGATGGACTCCACCGAGTTGCGCACCAGCACCTTGATTTCCTTCGCTGCATTCGCCGCTCGCTGGGCGAGAGAGCGCTTTTAGCGATTCATCGAGCGAACCCGGCACCTCGCGGACGTTCTTCGCTTTCTCGGGCGGCAGGTCGTAAATGTTCACAGGCTTGACTGGATCCCAAGGCCGGAACCAGCCCCCTTTGCTTCAACCAGTCCAGATTGAAAAGGCGAGATCGGTACAGTTCGCCACCATCGCACAGCAGCGTGACGATCGTATGCCCCGGGCCCATCTCCCGGGCTAGCCGTACAGCGGCCGCGACGTTGATGCCTGTCGAACCGCCCACATAGAGGCCTTCTTCGCGCAGCAATCGGTATACCATTGCGACGCATGACTGGTCATCGATCTGGTAAGCGTCGTCAATCGGCGTGCCGTCGAGGTTTGCGGTAACGCGGCTGGAGCCAATACCCTCGGTAATCGAATTGCCTTCTGTCTGAATCTCGCCCGTCTTCACGAAGCTGTACAAACCGCTACCGTGCGGGTCGGCGAGAACAATCCGCACGTCGCTGTTCTTCTCCTTCAGGAAGCGGGCCACTCCGGCCAGTGTGCCGCCGGTACCGGTGGCGCAGACAAACGCATCGACCGTGCCAGCGGTATCACGCCAGATTTCAGGCCCGGTGGTCTCGTAGTGAGCCCTGCGATTGGCAAGGTTGTCGAACTGGTTCGCCCAGATCGCGCCGTCTAGTTCCTGCGCGAGCCGTCCTGCGATCTTCTGGTAGTTGTTTGGATCCTTGTATGGGGCTGCGGGTACCGGGTGGACTTCGGCACCGAGGACACGCAACAGTTCCATTTTCGCGGGAGACTGCGTCTGCGGTATGACGATTACGCAGCGATAACCGCGAGCAGCGCAAATATGGGCAAGGCCAATGCCGGTATTACCCGCGGTCCCCTCCACCACCGTGCCGCCGGGCCTGAGTTCGCCTCGCTGCTCGGCGTCCTGAATGATGTACAGCGCGGCTCGGTCCTTGACCGAACCACCCGGGTTCATGAACTCGGCTTTACCGAGAATCTCGCAGCCGGTCTCCTCGCTTAGCCGCGCGAGCCGCATAAGTGGCGTGTCGCCCACGCACCCAACAAAACCCTCCCGGACACGCATACCTCCTCCATTCGCAAGGCTGGCAACAGACCGCCCTCACACCGGAATGATAGAAAAAGATCCGGCGCACTTCCCAAGGTTTGATTTGGAATACGTGGAAGTGTCCATGAAGTTGATGCGCAGACTCGCAGGCAAGACGCTCGCCAATGATTGCTCCGCCGACGGCCACCTTCCATTGCGCCAATCTGCGCCCTAATTTAGCCATGGCAATGCATGCCGCTGAAGCCGCGCTCAGGACGGACCGTCGATGGGAGTCGGTCGGGATGTCACCACTGTTCTTGCGTTAAGCCAGTCTGAGCTTGCCCACAATGACTAGAATTCAGGCATGGTGGCATTCCCCAAGGAGGCTGCCATGACTCAGTTAACGATCGGCTTATTTGGTTGGCCTTGTGGTTCTCATTGTGGTCGCCATGGCCCGGGTCCTGGTCGCTACAGGCGCGATGCCCCAGGAGAGAGCCTGAGCCAGTTGCTCGACATGCAACATACGAGCTGGATGCATCGCAAGCACTAACCGGCCGGGCAGGCTGACACCGAGGAGCGCACCATGGCCTTCGCCCTTGCCTCGCAAGCTTTCCACGAAGGGGGAGAGATTCCTCGGCGCTACACCTGCAAGGGCGCAGACGTCTCGCCGCCGCTCGTGTGGTCGGGGGTACCGGCCAATGCGAAAAGCCTCGTGCTGATCGTCGACGACCCGGACGCGCCCGACCCGGCCGCACCACGAACGACATGGGTCCACTGGGTGCTTTACAACATCCCGGCGACGGCTCCAGGTGTTCAGGAGGGTGTCCCTCCCGGTGTGCTTCCGGCAGGCACGCTTGAGGGCACTAACGACTTTCATCGCACCACGTATGGTGGCCCATGCCCGCCCGCTGGCCGTCATCGGTATTTCCACAAGCTTTACGCACTCGACACTGTGCTGCCCGATCTTCACAAGCCCACAAAGGCAGCGTTGGAAAAGGCAATGGAAGGCCACGTCGTGGCACACACCGAACTGGTCGGCACATTCCAGAAGTAACACGCACCCCCGACTCACCTTGCGAGCCCGTTTGACCTGCTCACAGTGCAAGTAGATTGAAGCTGCTGCGATAAAAAAGAAGGCGTGGGTCGTTGCGTCACGCTGCCTGCTTTGCCCGCGTGCCGTTCGTGAAGTAGATTCTTCTGATGAGATCCGAGGTGGGAGGGACTGCCATGGAACTGAGCGTAGAACGCGTCGATGTTTGGGCGGCTACCATCGACGATAAACCGGGTGGCCTAGCGAAGGTGTTGAGCGTCTTACGGGATGCTGGTGTCGACTTGCAGTTTGTCGTGGCACGTCGCGCGCCGGAGGCATCGGGCAAGGGGGTCGTGTTTGTCGCTCCACTACAGGGAGATAGTGCGATCCGTGCCGCCACGCAGGTGGGGTTCACCGCCACCCCGAGCCTTCACTCCATCCGCGTAATGGGTCTGGACCAACTGGGCATCATTGCACAATTAACCCAGATGTTGGCGGATGGGGGGATCAACCTCCGCGGCGTCTCGGCCGCTGTACTTGGCACGCAGTTCATTGCTTATATCGCGTTCGATTCGTTTGACGATGCCGAAGAGGCAATTGACATACTGCAAAGGGCCTGAAGCCCGTACCGGACTGCGAACCGGCTTGGCCCCTCATGGCGAGGCAACTGGGTTTGAGTCGCCGCCGTGCGTTCCTTCGCGGCTCCTGGTATTGCCGCCGCGCCTGTCGGGCGGCAGCGATGGCTCGAGACGCGCGTGTTGCGCCGCGCTGGAACCGTGCACGCTTCAATGCGTATCGCCCGTCATGTGGAACTGGACACGCGCCATTTGCACACAGCCGCAAAACACCTGCAAGGGAACCTGCTTAGTCGCGCAATTAACCTCAATGCGATCTATCATGGTTTAGATAGTATTCATCGGCGCAGGAGCACACCATGCCTTCCAATCCATCCGCTGAGCCGACAGCCGAGCATCTCGACCCCGCACAGTCTCCGCCCGGCGCGCAGCCCAAGACTGGTTCCCACGCACCGGTAAAATCCGCGAAAGACGATCTACCTGACGCCGATGCTGCCGAGCCCGTGCCGCACGAGCACCTTCCGAGCCGATCCGACGACAATTGATTGAGCGGCATGTGTCGGTGTCGCCGGCATCGGGCAGCTTTAGGCGTTGCACCATTGCGGGCCTGTGGCGGGTGTCCGCCGCGACCCGCTCGACCAGCACACTATTCGGTTCGTCGGACGAGGCCGCCGATATAGACGGCCGCCGCCTTGACACGCCCCTCCAGGTACGTCGTAGAAAGCGAATTCTGGTCGCGCAGTTGTGCGAAATGATATATCGCGCCAGATTCCGGGCTGAGTGGTTTCATAACACGGCCCATATCGTGATCCGGCGCGACGGATAACGCTACCGAAGCCTGACGTGGCGAGGTTTGAACCGGCCGCCCCGGGGAGCCACACATCGACGCGGCAAAGTTCTACCAGCGACTCAGAAGACCTTCTATGAACTCAGACGTCGGAATGCTCGAGACCTGGCTGGTGCGGGTGCACGGCCAGGTACAAGGCATCGGATACCGCGAAGCCTGTGTGTGCCGCGCCAGAGCCCTGGCTGTCACTGGCTGGGTGCGCAACCGCATGGACGGCTCCGTCGAGGCGATGATTCAGGGCTCCCGTAGGCAACTTGCCGAAATGTGCGCGTGGCTCAGAGAAGGAATGCCCGCAGCGCTCGTCGAAGAATTTGAGGTGACAGAAGTGCCACCGCCGTTCGCCCGCTTCGATGAATTCAACCGGCTGCCGAGCTTGTAAATCCGGATCTCGCGCAAATTGAGAGCGCGACGCCGAAGCAGCAGGCTGCGCACCGCTCCGAATTACGACCCGCAGGCAGGCACACATCCTCTCGCCGCGCTTCGAGCCTGGTACCTACCGGATACAGTCTTTCTGGCAGCAGGAAAAGCCGATCAGGGCCTAACCCTTCACACAAACCACCTGCCGCAGCGTATGTACCACCTCAACCAGGCTCCGCTGCGCGGCCATTACCGCGTCGATGTCCTTATAGGCCATCGGAATTTCATCAATGACCCCTGCATCCTTTCGGCATTCGACATGCAGCGTCGCGCTGATCTGATCCTCGACCGTGAAGCGCCGTTTGGCCTCCTTCCGGCTCATCGAGCGCCCGGCGCCGTGACTGCATGAGCAGAAGCTCTCTTCATTGCCGAGTCCGCGAACGATAAAGCTCTTCGCCCCCATGGATCCGGGAACGATGCCGAACTCGCCCGCTCGCGCCGACAGCGCCCCTTTACGCGTTACGAAGATGTCGGCGCCGAAGTGCCGTTCCTTCTGCACGTAATTGTGGTGGCAGTTCACCACGTGCTCATCGATCGCGAAGGGTTTGCCGATAGTCGCGCGCACCGCGTCGATCACGGCATTCATCATGACCTCACGGTTGCTGCGCGCGTAGCGCTGTGCCCAGCCGACCGCCTCCACGTAGTCATCGAAGTGCCGACTGCCTTCCTTGAAGTACGCGAGATCCTTGTCCGGAAGATTCGCAAGGTGTTGACGCATGTCGGCCTGGGCCAGTGTGATGAACAGGCTCCCGATTGCGTTGCCTACACCACGCGATCCGCTATGCAGCATGAACCAGACGCCGTCACCTTCGTCAAGACATACTTCGATGAAGTGATTGCCGGTGCCGAGCGTGCCCACGTGCGCGTGGTTGTTCGTGCGCGCGAGGGAAGGATACTTGTCGACGATGCGCTGAAAACCGGGCGCCAGCAGCTGCCAGGCGTCGTCGACGGCCGGCGGCGGACGCGACCATGCACCCGGGTCGCGCCGCCCCGGCGCACCGCCATGCGGAACCGCGCGCTCGATCGCGCCGCGCACGCCGGAAAGCGAATCGGGCAGGTCCGCGGCCGTGAGCGTCGTGCGAACCGCCATCATCCCGCAGCCGATATCGACGCCCACCGCCGCCGGGATGATCGCCCCTTGTGTCGGAATCACGCTGCCGATCGTCGATCCTTTGCCCACGTGCGCGTCCGGCATTACGGCAACGTGCCTGAACACGAACGGCATGCGGGCCGTGTTTCTCAGTTGCCGCCGAGCCGCCTCCTCAATCGCGACGCCCTGGGTCCACATTTTCACGGCCTTGCCGCCTGCCACTTCCATTAGCTGAATATCGACCGGGCCCATGTCTTAGCCCCTTCGTCAGTGTCGCTCGTCGGCACGGGTCAGTGCGCGGCGTATGGCGTTAGCGTGAGCCGCTTTTCCTGATTCGACAACCCGCCGGCATTCCAGGAGGCAGCGGTTCGGCCTTTCCTGCCGTTCGACGGTCAACTGTGACGGTCCGCTGCGTGAAGGAATACACAGTCGGAACACAAGGTCGCCACTCCCATGTTCCCCGCAGCGCACCTGGCGGGATTAGACTGATAGACCGATACGCCGACCGCCCCTCTGGCGCGACGTTCTCGACCGTTTCATCAGGGAGCCGTTCATGAATGACAGGACGTATAACGTGCTCTTTCTTTGCACCGGCAACTCGGCGCGCAGGGTGATGGCAGAGGCGCTACTCGCCACGTTGGGGAAAGGTCGATTTCGCACGTACAGCGCAGGAAGCAATCCTATCGGCAAAATCAATCCTTTCGCCATCGAACAGGTGCGCAAGACTGGGTACGACCTGGCGAATCTGCGCAGCAAATCGTGGGACGAGTTCGCCATCTCCGAACCGAGTGCGCCCCAGATGGACATCGTTATCACCGTGTGCGATCAAGCCGCTGGCGCGGTATGTCCGTTGTGGCCCGGCCATCCTGCATCAGCACACTGGAGCTTGTCCGACCCCGCGGCCGTGGAGGCCGAGGATGAAAGCAAACGTGCTGCATTCGAACAGGTTTTCCAGCAGATTCGACGCAGGGTCGAGGCGTTCGTCCAGCTACCGCTAGACGAGCTTGATGACGCCACCGTTCGCGCCGAGTTGCGACGGATTAGCGACATCGACGACACGGCCGTCCGCACATCCGGGATGTCGACGTGAGGCTGGAGCTTTCGAAGCGCAATTCCGATTGCCTTCTCCTCTAATGACGGCTACATCCGACCTGGCACCATAGTGGTCGATGAACCAGACGGTCCGATGAGCGCGGCGCAGTTGGCCGTGCAGTTGCAGGGCACGTGACCCTGCCCAAATTGGTCAAGAGCGCTAGTGGGTGCGCCCCGATGGAGGCCGACATGGCAAACCGGCTCGCTGCAGAATCCTCGCCTTACCTTCGCCAGCATGCGGACAATCCGGTGGACTGGTATCCGTGGAGCGACGAGGCGTTTCGCCGTGCACGCGAGGAAAACAGGCCGATCCTTCTCTCAGTGGGCTACGCGGCGTGCCACTGGTGCCACGTCATGGCGCACGAGTCCTTCGAGAATCCGCGCATTGCCACCGAGATGAATGAGCGCTATGTCAACATCAAGGTCGATCGGCAGGAGCGTCCCGACATCGATGAAATCTACCAGCAGGTCAGCCAGATGATGGGACAAGGAGGCGGCTGGCCGCTTACCGTGTTTCTCACGCCGCAGGGAGAGCCGTTCTTCGGCGGCACCTATTTCCCGCCGGACGATCGCTACGGCCGCCCCGGGTTCGCGCACCTGTTGATAGCCCTGAGTGAAGCCTGGCGGCATCGGCAGGATCAATTGCAGGACACCATTGTGCAGATCCAGCAGGGCTTCCGGCAGCTTGATCAGGCACACCAGGGCGGTTCAACCGCCGCTGTCGAAGACCTGCCTGCACAGGCAGCACGCGCCTTGGCACGGGCGACTGACCCGGCTCATGGGGGGCTTGGCGGCGCGCCCAAGTTCCCCAATCCGAGCTGTTACGACCTCATGCTGCGCGTCTATGAACGAAGCCGCGAACCCACGCTGCTTGACGCATTGGAACGCACACTCGACCGCATGGCGGCGGGCGGCATCTATGACCAGCTCGGTGGCGGGTTCGCCCGCTATAGCGTCGACGCGCATTGGGCCGTACCGCACTTCGAGAAAATGCTTTATGACAATGGCCAGCTTGTGAAGCTGTATGCAGATGCTTATCGCCTGACTGGCAAGCGAACATGGCGCTGCATCTTCGAGGAGTCCCTCGCCTATGTTCTGCGCGACATGACCCACCCCGAAGGCGGTTTCTACGCCAGCGAAGATGCCGACAGCGAAGGCGAGGAAGGCAAATTCTATTGCTGGAAGCCCGCCGAGATTAAGGCAGTCCTTGGCGAGTCAGAAGGCGCACTGGCCTGCCGCGCCTACGGTGTGACAGAACGCGGCAATTTCGAGCACGGTGCCTCGGTACTCCACCGTGCGGCCGAGCTGGACGCGCTGGAGGAAACGCAGCTCGCTGGCTGGCGCGAGCGGTTGCTGGCCGCGCGCGCCCGACGTGTGCGCCCGGCCCGGGACGACAACATTCTCACCGGTTGGAACGGTCTGATGATCGCGGGGCTCTGTGCCGCTTTCCAGGCGACAGGTGTCCCCGGGTATCTCAGCGCGGCAAAGCGTGCCGCCAGTTTTATCGAGAAGAAACTGACACTTGCCGACGGCGGCGTATTCCGGGTCTGGAAGGACGACGTAGCCAAGGTACCGGGGTTCCTCGAGGACTACGCCTTTCTCTGTAATGCGCTGCTCGACCTCTACGAGTCATGCTTCGACAGGCACTACCTCGATCGCGCGATCGAGCTCGCGACCCTCATCCTCGACAAGTTCTGGGAGGAGGGGCTGTTTTTCACACCGTGCGATGGCGAGCCCTTGGTCCACAGGCCCCGTGCCCCATACGACAGCGCCTCACCGTCGGGCATCTCATCAACCGCATTTGCCTTCGTGCGTCTGCATGCACTCACCGGGAGCGATCTCTACCTTGACCGCGCCGAACACGAATTCCGGAGATACGAAACCACAGCAGGCAAAGTACCATCCGCTTTCGCGCACCTCATGGCCGCGAGGGACTTCATGCAGCGCGGCCCGCTCGGGATCGTCTTTGCAGGCGAGAAAGTTTCAGCCGCAGAGCTTGCAACGGGCGTTCACCGCGCCTACCTCCCTGCGCGCGTGCTGGCGTTTGCAGAAGACGTGCCGATCGGCCGGGAGTGTCACCCGGTCGACGGCCGGGCCGCGGCATACGTGTGCCGGAATCGCACGTGCGCTGCACCCATGACCGAGGGCAACGCGCTCGTTGAATATTGCTTGTCCGGTAGGGTGTGACGGTGCGGGACCGATCCATGCACGCCCTTTTCGAACCCCGGCTTGTCAACGACGCGTTCGGCGATCCAGGTCTGTATGTGGACTTTCGCGACGAACGCCGGGCTCTCCTTTTCGATCTCGGCGATATCAGCAGTTTGCTGCCTGGCCAACTGATGCGTTTATCGCATGTCTTTGTTACCCACACGCACATGGACCATTTTTGCGGCTTCGATTATCTCTTGCGTGTAACGCTCGGGCGCAAGGCTGGCATTGTCCTGTTCGGCGGCCCCGATTTCCTTGAACAGGTCGAACACAAGCTGCGCGCCTATACGTGGAACGTGGTGCACCGTTACGAGGTCGAGCTGGTGATCGACGCGCGTGAAATCGGAGCGGGCGGTGGCGGACGGCGCGCGCTTTTCTCAAGTCGAAATCGGTTTGCCCGCGAAGCAGACGCGGTTTTCGAGCGATCCGACGACGTGGTGCACGACGAAGCGACCTTTCGCGTACGTGGCCGCTTTGTCGATCATGACATCCCGTGCGTTGCGTACGTGATCGAGGAGAAGGCCCGCGTCAAGGTCGCGAAGGACCAGCTCGCGGCGCTCGGCGTGTCCGCGGGCGCGTGGCTCCGCGAACTGCAACATGCGGTGCTGACGGGCGCACCTGAGGAGGCACCCATTCAGGTGCTGTGGCGCGACCGGCATGGCGATCACGCGATGACTCGACAGGTCGCGGAACTACGGCATCTGATTCTCGCCATTGTTCCTGGGCGGCGCATTGGCTATGTAACGGACTTGCGCTACACGGAATCGAACGTGGAGACGCTTTTTCAGTTGATGCACGACGTGGACCAGCTTTTTATCGAGGGCGTCTTTCTTGACGAAGACAAGGCACACGGACTGCGCAAGAATCACCTGACCGCCCGCCAGGCCGGTCTGATCGCGCGCCGGATCGGAGCCCGGGCGGTTGTGCCGTTCCACTTTTCACCGCGTTACGAAGGACGCTCGGGGGAACTGATTGCCGAGGTGCAGGCGGCATGGTCCCAGACGTCGTCTTGTTGACGAGAGGCCTGGGTGAATCCGACGATGGGCGTCTCTACCGCCTGTGTCGCACAGGCCGCCGGCCGAGGGAGTACATCTATTTTCATTATTCGCATAAGTAGTCCTACTCATATCAGGATTTGCTCGACCTGCGAGGTTATCGTGGACAAAGAATTTCTCGGCGAAAGTCTGTCGCGCGCCGTTGTCTTTCATCTGCCCCTTTGCGGTCACGCGTGCACAACTCAAAGCCCAACTCCTGCGGCATCGTCGGGGCGCTCGGCGTGTTGCGGTGATGCCGAGCAGGCATGCCGGGCGATCATCGGCCGGCATGTCAACAGTCGGCCACGATAAAGCGGCGCAATTGACGCACGAACTCCGCGCGGGCGGCGGCAGGCAGTTGCCGTCCGACGGGAATACGCTGCCAGCCGTCGCAAAGATAGACGGCGCCATCGTTGTCGCCGAGAGACACAGCCAGGCGGGCCGCACTCATCCAATGGATCGTGCGGCGTCCGCACTCGTGTACTTCGACGATCACGAACGGCGGAGCGAACGTCAGCACCTCGCCGTCCGTCGCGTGCCTGCAGTAGGCGATAAAGGCGATGCCGACGGCCACGGTGCAAAGCATTGAGAATGGCAGCGCCAGCCACTCGCCGAACGCGAATGCCGCTGCCACGCCGATTGCGAGGACCAGCGCCATGAGGAACACGGTCGCGGCGAGCGACTGCCGCGGCGTGAGGGAGCAGTTGCGCTTGATGCGCCACTCGCGGCTCGGCCCCGCTCCCCCGCCGTCGAACGGGTCAGGTCCATACGACCGCCTGAAGGATGCGTACATGATGGAAAGTCCCGCGTCGGGGACGCCATATCACACGCTCGAGGCGCCGCTCCTCGTCGAATGACGGAATGTACCGGCATTCCCAACTTGTCAGCGCGTGACGACCGACGAGGCGATCCGGTCGGCCAACGCCCCGGGAATGCGGCTGAGCGCGGCGGCTTGCACCGCCACGCCGCGGCACACCAGTTGCCCTGAGCGTCGCCAGTTGCGCGAAGTTAGTGCTGGCGGGCTGCCCCCCGATTGCCACGTGCACGCCGCTTGTAATGTCACCGTTTCGCTCGCGACTCGATCAGCATGGCAAAGGACTACGACGGGCCGCCCACGTCCGCCTTGATCCTGCGGAACGTGGTGCGCTCCAGCCTCATGTACAGGTTCGCCGCCACGATACCGAAGACGATGTGAACAAACAGGCTGGCCCAGTTGCGCGCTTCTGCGAACCACGGAAAAAGCTGTGTCATGCCGTAGAAATTAATCAGGTAAACGGCTACAGCAAAAGCGCCACCCGCCAGTGAAGCCATCCCCATGCTCGAGTCAAGGTTGAATGACGCCATGATCAGACCAAGGACAAGCGTGAATACGATGGCAAGGGCAAAATGCACCACAAAAGCCGCGAGCACGATGCCAATCGAGAATGCTTGCGGCGATTGCAATGCGCCTCGTCCCAGAATGATCGCGGCGACCATGCGTGGGGGTTCCAGCAGACTTGCGCCCGTCATCAGTGCCATCAGGACGACCCCTAACGCCAGGAACACAACGCCCGCAATGACGCCTGCCAGCACGGCTGCCCGCCAGTCGAGGTGGCCGTGTGTGAAATGATGGGAATCCATATGAAGTTGCACGTTTGTCTCCCGATCGATTCGAATAATTCATTCTAGTCCAGCTCGCGCGACTGATAGGGCAACTAAAGAACTTGCCCGCCCGGCAAACGGCGCGTCGCTTTTCGCGCGCTTCTGTGTGACCAGCCGGTCTTCAACGGCGCGAATCCGACAGTGCGCGTTCGGCGTGAGTCGACGGCGAGCCGGTTGAGTGCGGCAATTGCCGCCGAGGCGCTCGAAGAGCATTTCGGCGCTCATTCCGCTCTGGAATCCGCCTTAATGGTTGCTTTCGAAAACGGCCGCAATTCTGTCCGTGCGGCTTGCGCGGAAGCGATCGACCAGAACGCCAGCAAAGGAGTAGTGTTACATAGCGGACTGGTCCGAGTGGACGGGATGGAACCCGATCGCGGCACCACGGCATAGTCCCGGCGCGTGCCACCGCATGCACCTCTGTCTCGGCGCGGGTGAGGTGGGGCGGCATGGTCTGCAACCGCTAGTCAACGATGGAAGGAGGCCACATGTCACTCATCGTCGCAGCACGCTTCACCACATTCCCTGCCGCTGAAGACGCGGTGCAACGGCTCGTCAATGCCGGTTTTGTCGAGGAGGACGTCACACTGTTTTTCGTCAATCCGATCGGCCAGCACGCACGTTTTCGGCCCGGCGGCGATGTCAGCGCCGACACAAACGCGAGGGAGACGCCGAAGGGTGCCGAGATGGGCATCACGATTGGCGCAGCGGTTGGCGCCGTGGTCGGCGTCGGGATCTTCGCAGCGTTTTCGGCGCCGCTTATCGTGTCGCTGATCGCGGCCGGGGTGAGCGCATATGTCGGTTCATTGGTCGGCGCGATGATGCGCACGCGTGAAGACAGCAACGAAGAATCCCGTGATTCCGGCGTGCTGGTAGCCGTACACGTGTGTCCGGACAGCCAGTTGGACGCCGCGCGGGTGCTGCGCGAGGCGGGAGGTGCGGCGATCGAACGCGCGACCGGCCGCTGGCAACAAGGGCGGTGGGCCGACTTCGATCCGCTCAAGCCGCCTGAGCCGCTCAACGAATTCAGTGAGAAGCACGCCTGATTTGAAGGTGTTTTTCGCCAGGATTTTCAGAGAGCCAGGAAACAAAGACGGCCCGGCATTTGTCGGGTCGTTTTGTATTCAGAGCGGTGCGTTCCAGGCACTTGCCTGAGGAACGGTCGGCGCGGGGATCAGTGGAAGAAGAGTTCCCGCATGCCGAAGGTGTGATGCGCTTCGGCAGCCATGAGAATCATCAGCACCAGCAGGCCCAAGGGCGGCATCAGGATCGCGTACACCAGCGCCAGCCGCTCCCACATCATGTGCATGAAAATCGACACGATCAGCCCGGCCTTGGCGATCATGAGCACGACGATCAGCGTCCAGCGCAGCAGGCCCTGCACGTGAAAGTAATCCACCATGTACGACATCGTGCTCAGTATGAACAGCAGGCCCCAGATTTTCAGGTAGATGCCGATCGGATGCTGCTGGCCGTGCGCGGCCTCGGGTCGCTGGGCGGGATCGGTGTGATCCATGGTCTGCCTCACCACAAATAGAACAGCGCAAAGATGAACACCCACACCAGGTCGACAAAGTGCCAATACAAGCCGGCAATCTCCACGATCTGGAAGTTGCCATGCCCGGTGAACCCCGGCTGCAGGATTTTGCGTGCGATCAGCAGCAGGTAGATCACACCGCAACTCACGTGAAAGCCGTGGAACCCGGTGATCATGAAGAAGCACGCGCCAAACTGCGCCGCGCCAACCGGGTTGCCCCAGGGGCGGATACCTTCATGGACGATCAGCTTGGTCCATTCGAAGGCCTGCATCGACACGAAGGTCGCGCCCAGCAGCGCGGTCGCGAGCAACAGTGCGGCGGCGCGGTTTGCGTTACGCCGGTAGCCAAAGTTGACCGCCATCGCCATGGTGCCGCTGCTGCTGATCAGGATGAATGTCATGATGGCGATCAGCAGCAAAGGCACATCCACGCCGCCCACAGTGAGCCCGAACACTTTGGAAGTGTCAGGCCACGGCACCGTGGTCGACATCCGCACCGTCATGTAGCCGATCAGGAAGCTGCTGAAGACGAAGGTGTCCGACAGCAGGAAGATCCACATCATCGCCTTGCCCCACGGCACCTTGAAGGCTTCGCGGTCGGCCGACCAGTCCGTGACGATGCCACGCCAGCCGTCGGGCACGGCGTCGGTGGGCGCGGTGGCAGCGGATTCGGTGGGGAGCGTGGGCGTGGTCACGGCGCGGCTCCATACAGCGGCCCGCAGATGGCGGCGACGAGCCCAGGGGTGATCCACCACATCGCCGCCAGCAGCACGAGCCAGACAGCCAGCAGGAAATGCCAGTAGATGGCGCAAAGCGCGATGGCGCGGTGGGCCCGGAAGGGATCCGCTCGTTGAAGAAGCATGATCGTCACGGCCCAGGCCACCAGCCCGCCCAGGACATGCAACCCGTGCAGGCCGGTGAGCAGGTAGAGGAAGCTATTGGATGGATTGACGGTGACGGTCTGCCCGGCCGCCGACAGCATGCGCCAGGCGGCCAGTTGTCCGATCACGAACACGGCCGCCAGCACACCGCCTGACACCAGCCACGCCGCGCGGCGCAAGGTAATCTGCCGGGCACGCTGCATGGCAATACTTGCCAGCACCAGCGCGCCGGTGTTCCACCATAGCAGCGCTGGATGCGGGATGGGCTGCCAGTCGGGCTCGCGCATACGCATTCCGTAGGCGAACAGCAGCAGTGAAAACAATGTCGTTGCCACCGCCATGAAGACGATCAGGCCGATGCGGCTCGCATTCGGCGAGACAGGTGGCGCGTCAGGAACGAAGGATCGGGGCAGTGTGGTCATTCGCGTGCCTCTCCGGGGTGAAGCGTCGGGTGGGCGGCCGGTTCAGGCGCCGTTGCAGGCGGCTGGTTTTGCGGGACGAAGTCTTCCTCCTGCCCCGGTGGGCTGTATTCGTAGGCCCAGCGATAAACGACTGGCAGCGCGGCGCCCCAGTTGCCATGCACTGGCGGTGTTTGCGGCGTCTGCCATTCCAGCGTGGTGGCCCGCCAAGGGTTGCTGTCGGCACGCTTGCCGCGCACCAGGCTCCACGCCAGGTTGTACAGGAACAGCAACTGCGCCACGGCAACGACGAGCGCAACGACGGTGATGAACGTGTTGAGCGTCTGCGCCGAGGATGGAATGAAGCTGAAGCCCTCATACGCGTAATACCGCCGCGGCATGCCCAGGATGCCGAGATAATGCATCGGGAAGTAAATCGCATAGGTGCCGAGGAAGGTGACCCAGAAGTGCACGCGCCCGAGCGTGTCGTTGAGCATGCGACCCGTCACCTTCGGATACCAGTGGTAGATGCCGCCAAACACCACCAGGATCGGCGACACGGCCATCACCATATGGAAGTGCGCCACCACGAAGTACGTGTTCGACAGCGGAATGTCCACGCTCACGTTGCCGAGATAGAGCCCCGTCAGCCCACCCAGGACGAAGGTGCTGATGAATCCGATGGCAAACAGCATCGGCACGGTCAGGTGGATATCGCCGCGCCACAGCGTCAGCAACCAGTTGTAGACCTTGAGGGCGGTCGGGATGGCGATGATGAGCGTGGTGGTGGCAAAGAAGAAGCCGAAGTACGGATTCATGCCGGCGATGAACATGTGGTGCGCCCAGACCACGAAGCTCAGCGCACCGATGGCGACGATGGCCCACACCATCATCTTGTAGCCGAAGATGCTCTTGCGCGCGTGCGTGCTGATGAGGTCCGATGCAATGCCAAAGGCCGGCAGCGCGACGATGTAGACCTCCGGATGCCCGAAGAACCAGAACAGGTGCTGGAACAGCAGCGGGCTGCCGCCAGCATGCTTGAGCGTCTGCCCCATTGACACCACGGCTGGTATGAAGAAACTGGTGCCGAGTGTCCTGTCGAGTAGCATCATCACCGCCGACACGAACAGCGCCGGAAACGCCAGCAGTGCCAGGATGGTCGCGATGAAGATGCCCCACACCGTGAGCGGCATGCGCATGAGCGTCATGCCACGCGTGCGCGCCTGCAGCGTGGTGGTGACGTAATTCAAGCCGCCCATCGTTGCCGCGACAATGAAGATCGCCAGCGACACCAGCATCAACACAATGCCCCATTCCACGCCCGGCGTGCCGGGCAGGATGGCCTGGGGTGGATACAGCGTCCAGCCCGCGCCGGTCGGCCCGCCTGGCACGAAAAAGCTCGCCACCAGCACCAGCACGGCCAGCAGGTAGACCCAGTAGCTCAACATGTTGAGGAACGGGAACACCATGTCGCGCGCACCCAGCATCAGCGGGATCAGGTAGTTGCCGAAGCCGCCCAGAAACAGCGCCGTCAGCAGGTAGATCACCATGATCATCCCGTGCATGGTGACGAACTGGTAGTAGTGGCTGGCGTCGATGAAACTGAATTTGCCCGGAAAGCCGAGCTGCAGCCGCATCAGGTCCGACAACACCATGCCGACCAGGCCGATGGCGATGGCCGTCAGCGAATACTGCACGGCAATGACCTTGTGGTCCTGGCTCCAGACATAGCGGGTCCAGAAGCTTTGCGGGCCGTGTTCAGTGTGAGCGTAGGTCATTGCGTCTGCTCCGCTAGGGTTTGGCTGCGCTGACGGCGGCCGGGCCGCCTTGCGATTCGATGTAGGCCACCAGCGCGGTCAGCTCCTGCTCGCTCAGGTCGAAGGTCGGCATGATGGGCGCAAAGCCCTTCACGACGCGGGCCTTCGGGTTGCGGATAAAGGCGCGCAGATAGGCTTCGTCCACCTTCGCGGTACTGCCGTCGGCCATCGTTTCGGTCTTGCCGTACAGGCCCTTCCAGGTGGGACCCACGCGCGGACTGCCGTCCACGGTATGGCAGGCGAAACAGCCCTTGGCCTCTGCTAGCGTCTTGCCCTGGACAGCAAGCACCTGGGCGCTGCCGCCTGCAACGGCGGTTGCGGCCTGCACCCTGGCCTGCTGCCGCTGCGCGAACGTGCTCTGCTTCGCCAGCCAGCGCGAGAACGATGCTTCGTCTTCCACCACCACGACGCCGCGCATGCTGGAGTGCCCGATACCGCAAAGCTGCGCGCACAGGATGTCGTAACGCCCTGCCTTGGTCGGCGTGAACCAGAAGGTGGTCACCATGCCGGGCACCATGTTCATGCGCGCACGGAACGGCGGTACGTAGAAGTCGTGCAGGACGTCGCGCGACCGTGTCAGGACCTGGATCGGCCGGTTGAGCGGCAGGTGCACCTCGGGCGTCTCGATCAGGTAGTTGTCGCGGCCGTTGGGGTCGGCGGGGTTCAGACCGAAGGGGTTGTCGTTGCTGATGTAGCGCACGTCCGTCGTACCCAGCTTGCCACCGGGGCCGGCGAAGCGGAAGCGCCATTGCCATTGCTGGCCGAGCACTTCCATCCGCAGCACGTTGGGCGGCGGCCGTACGAAGTCCGCGTAGACGAAGAGCCCCGGTGCCAGCAACGCTGCAACGCCGACAGAGGTCAGGCCGATCAGCCACCATTCCAGCCGCTTGTGGTGCGGCTCGTAGGCAGCGCGATGACCCGTGCGGTGGCGGTAACGCATCAGTGCGATCACGATGAACAGGTTGATCGCGATAAAAAGCGCGCCGGTAATGACGAGCGTGATCGTCAGCATGTCGTCCATGCGCACCCAGTTCGAGGCGATCGGTGTGATCCACCAGGGACTGGCAAAGTGAAACCCTACCGCCAATACGATGATCAGGCTCAGGGCAATCGCAAGCGCCATAGGCCACCTCACAGCGCGTCACTCGCTGGAGCCGCTAACAAAAGCTCCTGGCGTAGTTGTGCCGCCTGGCCCTACTTCGTACTGTTTGCGCCGGCACTTCTGCCAAGACCGCTTCGCTTAGCGTTGTAAGCGGCTCTAAAGCAAAGGTAGTCCTCTCCTCTGCATCGTGCAAGAAAGCGCAAGGGGGAAGCGCGCCCCATATACGGATCGCGCGAATGGAGAGTCTCGTGCTGCGATGCAATGCAAAACAGCGCCATTACTTCCCTTTTCCTCCCTATCCGGCCTTGGCACTTCCAGCTCCGGCCGTGTCGACAGCGCGTGTACGAGCCCGAAGTTCGACAACGTGATCGTGTTGCCGCGCATCTCTTCGGGCGGAATCTTGCGTGCGCGAATATCCGCGCGCATCCGGTCGAGTCCGGCGCGCAGACCGGCCGCGTCCCGATGCGCAGCAGCACCGGGCCGAACAAGCCATCTGGCAGGACTGCTGTCGTGCAGCCTTCATGCGTTGCACCCATGCGCGCAGCTTCCGGGTCTATAGTGATCGATGAGCGTCCCGACAAGCGCCTTGTGCAACCGGCAATGAAAGTCTCCACCCCGGATATCGTCCGACTTTTCCCGACTTTCGTATGGTGTCGTCGACTCGAACAGGCGTGCTACGAACCGCTTGATCGGGATCTGATGGCGTATGTCGACACCTTGATCCGCAGCGGCTGCGGCACCCGTACCGGATCCGCGTGGCAATCCGCCCACCGGCAACATGACAGGCCGGAGTTTTCCGTGCTGATCGCGCATATCGAGCGGGCTGCACGCGACGTACTCGCGTTCCTCAAGGTCGCTGATGCCCCGTTTCACATTACAGGGTGCTGGGTCAATGTACTGGATCCAGGCGGGACCCACGCGATGCACAGCCATCCCAACAATTACCTGAGCGGCGTGTATTACCTGCGCTCTCAAGCGGGTGCCGACACGATCAATTTTCATGATCCGCGCCCACAGACAACCGTCATTCGTCCACCCGTCACTGAGCTGACGGCTTACAACACGGATCAGGTGGTATTGCCAGTCAGCGAAGGCACATTGCTGGTGTTTCCAGCCTGGCTGCCGCATTCGGTGTCGGCGAACACGAGCGCGCACGCGCGCGTGAGCGTCAGCTTCAACATCATGTTTAGCGACTATGACACCACCATGAGCCCACCACTCTGGGGAAACTGATGCGCCGCACTACTAACCGACTGATGTGATCCACGATTCGCTGCGATGAACCTTAAAATTCCCTCTTACCATTTCTAATCAACGGAACGACCGACACCGAGTGCCTCAACTGCCCGGACTCCGCACGCAAATAGAGCGGTGAAACGTAGAGGATCCGGGCCACCGTTGGACACGGGAGGAATATCACGCAGATAGGAGAAATGCAAGCCTACGGTCGACTTCTCGGTGACTGGCGACATCACGACACCGATGCCATGAGTAAAGATAAGTATTCCTATTCTTATAGAGCGCTATTTCGCCGCTTGACCCATGCAAACGTACAAGTGATTGCGGCCGAAACGGAATCGAAAAGCGCCTCCGGAAGCACAAGCCTGTGCAAACACACTAAAAACGTCAGGCCGGTGGTGCGCAAGCGCATTTGCAAAGCGCCAGGTGGCTAAAGTCAAACTCAAGCGCGACGCGAGTTCATTGAACTGGTCCATGCCGAGAAGCGTGGCGATCAGATCGCTCTTTCGGGCCGTTGACATCGCGGCGGTGCGCGAAGGGTTGTCGATTCCCGGCGTAGGTTTATCGCGGAGAAAGACACATGGCGTAGGTTCACTCCCAACAGGGGAAAAACCTACGCCAGCATCGCCGATTCACACAGAGAAAGATGAGCGGAGGCGGCGTTGTCAGGTTAGCAAGCGCGGAGCGTTAAAATGCGGCGATGAAGAAGACGAAGTCGCTTTACCACGGTCACCGCTTCCCCGCGAGCGTCATCAGCTGCGCCGTTCGCTGGTATTTCCGCTTCAACCTGAGCCTGCGCGATATCGAGGAGTTGCTGCTCGAGCGCGGCGTGGTGGTGACCTACGAGACAATCCGTTGCTGGTGCGACAAGTTCGGAGCCGCCTTCGCAGGACGCGCAAAGGCGGTGCGACGCAAGCCCGGCAGCACGTGGCATCTGGACGAAGTATTCGTGAAGTTGCGCGGCGAGCCCTACGTGCTGTGGAGGGCCGTGGACGAATGCGGCACCGAGCTGGATGTGCTTCTGCAGAAGCGTCGGGACAAGGCCGCAGCAAAACGCTTCTTCAAACATGTGCTGCGATCGAATCCCGTGCCCCGGAAAATCGTCACCGACCAACTGCGCAGTTACCCTGCGGCGAAGGCAGACATCGCAGAACTCGCGGGCGTCAAGCACGCGTTCGTGAAGGCGGCTGCACGGGTGAATAACCGCGCCGAGAACAGTCACCAACCTACACGCCGCCGTGAGCGCGCCATGAACGGGTTTCGCGATCCGCTTCGCACGCAGGTGTTTCTATCCAGCTTCGGTCCGATCCGTCAACACTTTGCATTGCCCCGCCACCGCATGACGGCGCAGTCCCATCGCTCCAAACTCAAGGCGCGTCTTGCAGCGTGGAATCGTTGGACCGTGATCAATGCTGCCAAGTTCGCACATTGATAAGGATCCCGATTCGTTCTCCATCTAGCACCGCCGGCTGCCATCAAGTTGACAACGCCGGCGTTCTGGTTGCCTGTCTGCCCGGAATGGCGATGCGCTGCATTGCCGACTTGCATGCCGGTGAAGCCAGGACAGACGCCCGCGATGCCGCGATCATCACCGAGGCTGCCCGTTCAATGCCGCATATGCCAGCACAGTCTGGAAACAACCTTCGCGGCCCAGCAGCCCACTGAGCAGCGCGACGCCACGGCCGCGAAGACCCCGACGTCGAGCATCCGGTCGTGCTCACGCACCCCGAGACGGAAGAGAAAGTGGACACACGGCAGAAGCCGGGCCGGTTGCCCCAGGCAGCCAGTACGGCGGACTTGAATGTAGCGGATCAGAGGCCTCGTTGCGCGCCGCGCTTTCGGTGCGAAACCGGTTGAGCGGCCGCGTGGGCTTTCAGATAGTGGGCCACCCAATCGGAAGGTGGCCTACCAAAGCGGGCACGGAACCATCGCGAAAAATCGCCCGCACAGGAAAACCCAAGGAGCTCGGCGACCTCGTACAGCTTGCGCTTGCTGTTGGACAGGTACTCCTCGGCAAGCTCCGCGCGTACCGCGTCGACAATCGTGGTGACGCTCTCGCCGTCAGTCGCAAGGTGTCGGTTGAGGGTGCGTCGATGCATCCCAAGATGCTGTGCGATCCGGTCGACGGAACAAAGGCCTGTTGGCAGCAGCATCTTGACGATCTGGCGCGTACGCTGAACCGGCTCTTCCGAGAAGTCGGCCAGTTGCATATCAAGCCATCGCTCCACCTCGCGTTTCAATTCCGGATCTGCGGCAGGAATCGGCAAATCCAGGTCGCGGCTACGGCAAACAATGGCATTGGATTCCTGCGAAAATTCGATTGACGTTCCAAGCACGCGGTGATGGACTTCGAGGCTCGCAGGGGGAGCATGGGTGAAACGGATACTGGCCGGCCGAAAGGTATTGCCACTCAATATCCTGAGGGTCCGCAACCCGATGCCGGTGGACGTTTCCACGGCCTGGCGCCAGCTCCCGTGGCGTTGCGTATCCATCCTGACGTGCAGTAGCACCAGGTCGCCTGCGTCCTCGAGTTGCAATTGCACGCCAGCGTTGTGGAGTCGCATATAGCGGACCATGGACTGCATGGCGGCACGCAGCGTCGGCTCCTCGCGAAGCATCAGGGCCAGCATGCCGAAGTTAGCCAGGTTTCTCCTTTCTGCGAGCAGCAGTCCGAACGCCTCCTGACCAGACAGGCGAGCCGATTCTTCCAGCAACCAGACTACCGAAGTGACATCAATCATCAGATTCGGATCGTTGAGCGCCCTCACCGGCAGCTTGGCGAGACGCACCATGCGCAGAGGGTCCAGCCCGACTGAGCGGGCAAGCGGTTCATAGTCGCTGAGGCTGGCACTTCGCGTCGGGTTGCGCAGCATGTTCCGTCCCAAATTCTCAAGGTCATGTCCTGATTTGCCAAGTAGTATAGGACAGGCTGTCACATGCTCGACTTCATCGCCGACCAAAGGGCCGTGGCACGGGTACAGCGCGTGATGTTCGGCGCGCTGCCCGAGACGGATCTCGACGTGACGGCCTTCCGTTCGGAAAATGCCTGTCTCGCTGAAGCGCTGCGCGATACGCGCGTGGCGTTCGCGTTTCTGCGCGCGATCTGGCTCGGTGTTATCACGGCCCAAGCGGGGGCACGGCACTCGCCCAGATCGGCCTGCCGTGGCTGCGGCCGCGGGCGCCGCCCGAGCCGCCGCTCGAGTCAGAGGACGGAGAGCGCGACGATGGCTGAGCGCGCGCGCCTGTCGACCGAATCCGTCTCGGAAAAGCTCACCGTCGCCGCGGCGGTTCTGCTACAAATGGCGACGTGAAATCGGTCAAGGTGCGGGACTGAACGAACCGATGGCCGCCCGATGAGTAAGCTGAAGAGTTTTGACGAATTGTTCGGTGGTCGACACTTCGATCGCTAGATCATCATTCTGTGTGCGCGCTGGTACCACCAGAAATACCACCCGATTTCACCGGCTGTCCATGTTCAAACCCAGACCACCCTGGAAACAAAAACCCGCGCGGCCTAACGCCAACGCGGGTTTCAGGATTCCGGCGGAAGATGCCGGAACAGATTCTGGTGCCACTCAAACCTCCTAATTTCAGCCATCTCCCAAACAACCTCCGCCATCCGGCGTTTTCTCCAGTTTGCCACGCTGAATATCGTGTACGTTGTGTCGACCTCGCGCAGTGTTTCTGCAACCAGGCGCTGCGCAACGCCGTGCAATTCGGCGGATCCGGGAGAAACGAAGCGAGCCAGCAGCCGTGCGCTGCCGGGCAGACAGATCTTTTCGAGCTTTAATGACGCTTAGCGGAGACCCTCGCGGTTCAAATGTCATGGGACGGCAGTCGCGCCAGTCCCCTAGTGACAGTAGGTGGCCAGAGGACCGATGGCTTGCGCCGCACCAGGACACAGGCCAGTTGAGAGCGACCAAACATCATCATCGAGCAGGGTCGCCACGCCACCGAACGCATCGCCAAGCGGCTATCACCCCTCGTTACCACCCGTATTTGAGTTCGACACCGGTGTAGTCGGCATTGCGGCCGCCCGCCTCGCGTATCGTGTTGCCCACCTGAAAGTGCACGGCTTCGATCGAACCGATGAGGTTCGCGGCGATCGTCCAGTCCGCGCGCAACTGCACATACATGCCGGTCCACAGACTGCCCTTGCCTGCCGTGCCAGGCACGACCTGACTGCCCTGCTGATACACGGCGTCGCCGGTCGTCGCGCGCCACTGGAATCCCAGCGCACCGAGTAGCGCGAGATTCGCACTCGGCTTGAGCGTGATGGAAGGCTTCACGTGAATCAGGTTTGAATAGCCGGTATAGCCGGCGAGCGTGAAGTAATAGCCGTTAGGAAACAGCGGGTTGAAGGTTCCGATCCGGCCGTCTTTCGGATGACGGTCGCCCGAAGCCGCATCCACTTGCAGACCGATACGCGGCGACCATGGCATGTCGAGCTTGTAGCCCGTAATCGTGCCGATCGCCCACGCGCCGATCGTGCTGTTGCCGACCGTACCCGTCTGCATCATGCCTTCGGCGTCCCAGTCGTAGCGCCCTTGCGTGCCGGTGTAACGCAAGTCCCATACGTCACGACGCTCGACGCCGCTCGCATCGAGATATCGCGCGTTGCTGCGGTTATAGCGGGACCAGTAGCCCGACAGATCGCCCGGCCCCACCGACTGGCGCTCGAAACGCACGCCGCTGAACGTGAGATCGCGATTCGACACGTCGTCGAACACGGTCGCGTCGCGGTACTGCACGGGCTGCGTCGCGTACGCGATGAAGCGCCACTTCCGATATTCGTAGTCGGCCCAGACTGCGTCGAACGACTGGCGCACATTCGGGCCATCACGCACGGCAATGAAACGCTGCAAGTCGAACGCCATTTCCTGGCGGCCAATGCGAACCTTGAGCGTGCCGCCGCCGAGCGCGCCGGTATAGGTCACGAATGCCTGCTCGACATCGAGCGGATTCTTGTCCACGGGCGTCACCGAGTTCTTGCCGAATGGACGGGCGTCCACGAATTGCACGAAGAACTGCCAGTGCTGTGCGAGATGCGCGTCGGCGTGCACTTGCACGCGCTGGATCAGGTACGTGTCCGACTGCGCGGAGCCGATGCCGAACAGCGGCGCGTTGTTGCTTTCGATCCGCTCGCGCAGATTCGCGCCGAGCGAAAGATACGACGAGGGGTCGCCGCCGAGCGGAATGTACTTGAGGCCGTCGAGCGGCTTGCGCGCAACGCACGGATTGGCGAGCACGGACCAGTCTTCCTGCCAGCGATTGAACATCACGGCGGGACGTTTGACGTCGCACGTGCCGACCGCCTGGATGTCATCCGTTTGCGCTGCAGTGTTGCCGGCCGTAGTTGCCGCATCCGCCGCGTCGGCTGCGAGATTGACCGCTGCTGCGGATTGCGTGGCGGTTTGCGCGAAGGCCGCGTCGGCGGCCGTTAGCAGCAGCCCTGCGATGACCGTCACGCTGGCGGCCTTTTCGAACCGCCGCCCGCGCATCGTGCTCGATACCATGAGTTTCCTTGCCGTTGACGGCTTGTGATTGGATGTGTCCTACCGGCTCGCATGGGCTTACGTATGCCCCGGCTGCGCCGCGCGCTCGTATTCGCCGGTGGTCAACGCGAGTCCCGCAAGCGCGCACGCCGGCGCGAGCAGCGCCCAAAAGCCCACGTAGCGCAACGCAAGCGCGCCCGCCACCGCGCCGATCGCAAATGCCGCGATGGCCGGCATCATCTTCGCGAAGCGCGCACGTGCGGCCTCGCGTGCGCTTTCGGCCGTGCTCGCGCACAGCATGTCGACTGCGTCGAGAATGGCCTGCGTGACGTTGCCCGTCATGACGGTATTCGGCACGCCAGCACGCTGGATCAAGCGCGGATGCGCGTTCTGCACGCCCATCGCAAACGCGCCGACCACACCGGCCACGATGACCGCCAGGCTGTCGGGCCGGCTGACCGGCGTCGCCCAGACGCCCGCGAGGCAAAAGCCGACCATGAGCACGGCCTGCACCCAATGAAGCAGGCGCGCGCCCTGACGCGAATACGTCTCAGGAAGCGAGCGCACCAGCAGGCTGCTCAAAACAACCCCGCCGACGAATGCCGGAAATACGATCAGCTTGAGCAAGACGCCGTTGCCGGAGCCTGCAACGCCGGCGCCGATCAGCACGAAGTTGCCCGTGACGTGCGCGGTGAACAACCCGTACAGCGCCACGAAGCTCAGCGTGTCGACGAATCCGGCGATGGCGGCGAGTATCGTGTCTTCGTGTTTCATTGCGCCGCGTTGGCGTGAATCTCGGCGATATAGCCGCCCGGGAACTGGACGATCGCAGCGGTGCGTCCTTCGGAAGTGAACGGCGCAACGAGCACGTTCACGCCCGCGGCCTTGGCCTTCTCCAGCGTCTCGGCGAGATTCGCCACTTCGTAGCCCGTCATTTCGCGCCCGAACGGATAAGGCAGATGGCCGTCGGTCGCGAGCACGGTCATCTTCCCGAAGCCCGAGTCAATGCGCACGCGGCGATACGTGTCGTTCGGCCGTCCGATTTCGACGCCCGGTGCGTTGGCTTCGTCGGACACCACCTTGCCGTGCGAGAAGTTGACATAGGCATGCACGAGCCTGTGCAAGCTTTGCGGCGACACGTACACGCGATTCTCGGGCACGGTCTGCAGCGCGTCGTAGTGCGGCGCCTGGGTATGCCAGTAGAGCTGCGTGTTGACGCCGCCCGGCCACGTGAGCACCGCGTCGCGGCCGATCGGGTCCGGGAACGTATCGACGATCACGTCCGCGCCGAGCGCGCGCGCCGATTTCACCGCCGCGTCCATGTCGGTCACGAGGTAGCCCGTGCGCTCGGCGCCGAACGGCCAGGGAGTGGGCGTCTTGAAGCCGAACACGGAGATCGTGCCCACCGGCGTGAAGACGAGCTGCGACATCGTCTGGCTCGGTGTCGGCGTGACCTGGAACACGCCCTGCTTCGACTTGCTGCCGCCGAATGTCGCCACGAAGCTGTCCGTGAAGCGGTCGAAATCTTCGGGCGCAACGTACACGTGAGTCGTGTCGTACTGCGGACCGACCGCGACCCACGGCGCCTGCGCCGGAAGCACCGGTGGCTTCGCGAACGACACGGGCGCGACGACGAGACCGCCCGCGATCATCACGGCGGCGAGTACAGAGCGAATGGCTTTCATAACGGGATTTCCTTGATGTTTCATTTTGCCGCCCCATCATGCCCGGCTGTTGCCGGATGCGGGTTGCGTATCGACGAGCATCGTCGCGAGCACGAGCGCCGCGATCATCCCCAAATGCTCGAAAAAGCTGTTGAGCGCCATGAAGCGCGCGGTGCCGGTCTGATTCCAGAAGTCGTTGGCGACGAGCATCGCCACGACCGTGAGCACACCGAGTCCTCCCGCGCCAATCCAGACGAAGCGGCGCAGCACGATGCACAGCGATCCGCCGATCTCGACCGCGACCGCAAGCGCCGCCCACAGCGCGGGCGGATGCAGGCCGAAATGGGCCTGCTCCGCGATGGCGCCGTCGAAGTGCAGCGCCTTGTTGACGCCGCCGATCAAATACGCGGAGACGAGCGCGAGGCGCACGAGCGCCGCGACCCACCACGGCGAAAGCAGCGCACGCACCCATGCGGGGTTGCGGCTGCCGTTCAGCGCTGTCATGTCAGATCGCCCAGCAGGAGCAGCCTAGCGCGCCCCAGAAGCCCTTGGCGTCCGAGGTCGGCAACGTGCTGCCCCATGCGTTCGCGTGGCCGTGACCGTGCACGTCGCAAGCGCTCGCGCAGGCGCACATCGCTGCTGCCGCCGCACGCTGCAGCGGCGCACCTTCGCGCTGCTGGTTTGCGTACCCGCGTCCCCAGCCGCCATAGCCGCCGTACTGGCGCACGGGCGACCAGTCCGGCATGGCGGGCGGGATCGGCGCGTCGTATTGCGAGAACGGGCCCGCGCCCCACACGATCCTGCCGCCCACGACCGTGAGCAACGCCGTCGTCGTGGCGATATCGTCCTCGGCGCACGCGAAGAAGTCGCGGTCCGGCACCATCAGGTCGGCGAGTTGCCCGACCGCGATGCGGCCTTTGCGGCCTTCTTCGTTCGAGAACCAGGTGACGTATTCCGTCCACATGCGCAGCGCGGTTTCACGATCGAGCAGATTGCGCTGCGGATACAACCGCAGACCGCCCACCGTCTTTCCGGTCACGAGCCACGCGAGCGACACCCACGGGTTGTACGACGCGACGCGCGTGGCGTCGGTACCCGCCGACACCTTGATGCCCTTCGCAAGCATCTTCGCGACGGGCGGCGTGGCTTCAGCCGCCTGCGCGCCGTAACGCTCGACGAAATACTCGCCCTGGTAAGCCATGCGATGCTGCACGGCGATGCCGCCGCCGAGCGCGGCGATACGATCCATCGAGCGCTCGGAAACGGTCTCCGCGTGATCGAAAAACCAGTTGATGCCCTCGAGCGGAATATCCTGGTTGACCTTCTCGAACACATCGAGGGCACGGCTGATGGTTTCGTCGTACGTGGCGTGCAGCCGCCACGGCCAGCGGTTCTGCGCCAGCACGCGCACCACGCCTTCGAGTTCGCCCTCCATTCCGGGCGGCAGTTCGGGGCGCGCGACACGGAAATCCTCGAAGTCGGCCGCCGAGAACACGAGCATTTCGCCCGCGCCGTTATGCCGGAAGTAGTCCGAACCATCGTGATACTTGACCGAGCCTGTCCAGTTCACGAAATCTTCTTTTTCGGCGTTCGGCTTTTGCGTGAAAAGGTTGTACGCGATGCGCACCGTCATCTCGCCCGCCTCATGGAGCTTGCGGATGACCTCGTAATCGTCGGGATAATTCTGCGAGCCGCCGCCTGCGTCGATTGCGCCGGTCACGCCAAGGCGATTGAGTTCGCGCATGAAATGGCGCGTCGAGTTGTACTGATACTCGATCGGCAGCTTCGGACCATTCGCGAGCGTCGCGTAGAGAATCGACGCATTCGGATTCGCGAGTAACAGGCCGGTTGGGTTGCCTGCACCGTCGCGCAGGATCGTGCCGCCAGGCGGCTCGGGTGTTTCCTTCGTATAGCCCACTACGCGCAGGGCTGCTGCGTTGAGCAGCGCGCGGTCGTACAAATGCAGAATGAACACGGGCGTATCGGGCGCCACGGCGTTCAGTTCTTCGATGGTCGGCAGCCGCTTCTCTTCGAACTGATGCTCGGTGAAGCCGCCGACCACACGCACCCATTGCGGCGCGGGCGTGATTGCGACCTGCTGCCTGAGCATTTCCATGGCAATGGCGAGCGAGCGAACGCCGTCCCAGCGCAATTCCATGTTGTAGTTGAGGCCGCCGCGAATCAGGTGCAGGTGATTGTCGATCAAGCCGGGGAGTGCGGGCCGGCCGCCGAGATCGACGACTCGGGTCGCGCTGCCCGCGAGCGGCATCACCTCGGCATCGCTGCCCACCGCCACGAAGCGGCCATCGACGATCGCCACGGCGGTGGCGCGCGGGTTCGAACGGTCGAGCGTGGTGAACCGGCCGTTATGCAAAATGAGATCGGGATGGGTAGCGGTTGCACACATGTGCGGTTCCTCGCTTCACGTACTGCGATTAAAAGCCGAACAACGGCTTGAGGGTTGGAATAGCCTGAGCGCCGATCACCATGCCCAGCAAGCCGACGAGCGCGACCAGCGGCGGCGCGGGCGAGCGGACCTTGATGGCGCTGTAGATCACACCGGCGAGCGCGCCAGCACCGAGCGACACGAGATACGATTCCATTCAGTTATCCTGATCGATCAATTCACTGAACCAGCGCCTGGCGCATGGAACGCGCCGCGCCAGCCTGCGCTGACGCGGCGCGCGCGATTACTTCGCCGGCACCGCCGCCAGCAACTCGTGCGGCACAGCCGTGCGTTGGGCGGCCTTGTGGACCATCGTGTAGGCGTAGTCGACGCCCATGCCGTACGCGCCCGAATGCTCCTTCGCGATCGCCATGACCGCGTCGTACGTTTCGCGGCGAGCCCAGTCGCGCTGCCACTCGAGCATGACCTGTTGCCACGTCACGGGCACTACGCCCGCTTGAACCATGCGCTGCATGGCGAAGTCGTGCGCATCCTTGGACGTACCGCCCGAGGCGTCGGCCACCATGTAGATTTCGTAGCCGCCTTCGAGCATGGCGCACAGCGCGAACGTCGTGTTGCAGACTTCCGTCCACAGGCCGGCCACGACCACCTTCTTGCGGCCGTTCGCCTTGAGCGCGTCGCGAACCTTCTGGTCGTCCCACGAATTCATGGACGTACGCTCGAGCAGCTTGTGATCGGGAAACACGTCGAGCAGTTCGGGATATGTATAGCCCGAGAAGCTTTCTGATTCGACCGTCGTGATCGTGGTCGGCACGTTGAACACCTTGGCCGATTTGGCCAGCGCAACGACGTTGTTCTTCAAGACCTGGCGGTCGATCGACTGCACGCCGAAGGCCATTTGCGGTTGCTGATCGATGATGATCAACTGGCTGTTCTGCGGGGTCAGGACTTCAAGCTTAGGATTGCTCATTACACTAGTTTCCTTTGAACCGGGGAGAGGAGACGCTACCTTGCGGGCATGGCCGCGAGGCGACCGGGATGCATTGCACTGGCGAGATTGTCCGGCCAGCTGCGGTTATTTGACACGCTAAAGCAGACGTTCAACAACTAAAAAAAACGAATTAATCCAATTCCAGAAAATTAACCCTTAATTAATCTGAACGCGCCTTCTCCCGCCTCTGAAAACCCGATACCCTTTCGAGAAAAGTGCCGCGCAAGGCCTCTTTATGAGCCGGTTTTCCACTGAGATTCGTATCATGAAACCCTATATTCTTTCGCTGCTGGCCGGCGTGCTTATCGGTGTCGTCTACTCCGCGATCAGCGTGCAGTCGCCCGCCCCGCCCATCATCGCGTTGATTGGACTGCTCGGCATGCTGGCAGGCGAGCAGATCCTTCCGCTTGCGCGCCGCATGCTTTCGGGCGACAAGCCGCGCACAGCATGGCGCGACGCCAAGTGCGGCCAGCACATGTTCGGCTCGCTGCCCGGCGCTCAAGTTTCGGATGCCGCGGCAAAAGACCGTCAACCATCATGATGTACCGCCGCGCGCCCGCTCTGCACTGCTTGAACCGCTGACAAATGAATGAATAACGTCGAGCTTTTTCACTATCTCCTGCTGCTGATTTGTGGCGCAGGCGCGCTGACCTGGCTCGCCGAGCGTGTCTCGATCCCGCCTGCCGTCGTGCTTTTGCTGGGCGGCTGCGTCATCGCAGTGGCCGGCAAACGCGTGCCCGACATGGACCCCGACTTGCTGCTCGCGGCCGTGCTGCCGCCGCTGCTGATGTCGAGTTCGTTCTATACGGCATGGAAGGAATTCCGGCAGGAACTCGCCACCATTACCTCGCTCGTGCTCGGTGCGGTCACGTTCACGACCGTCGCCGTTGCCTTCGCGGTGCGCGCGTTCAATCCGGACCTGCCGTGGGCCGCGTGCTTCACGCTCGGCGCGATCGTCTCGCCGCCCGATGCGGTCGCCGCCAAGGCGATCCTCCAGCGCCATCCGCTGCCCGGCAGGCTCGTAGCGGTGCTCGAAGGCGAAAGCCTCGTGAACGACGCTTCGGGACTGCTGCTCTATCAGATGGCGGTTTCCGCCGCGCTCGCGGCCACGATCACCGTCGCGAGCGCGACGGGGCTGTTCTTCGCGCTGACACTGATCGGCGTCGCGGTCGGCCTCGCCTGCGGCCAGGCCATGTGCTGGGTGCTGCCGCGCCTGCGCGACCCGATGCTTGGCATCGTCGTGACTTTCGTGATGGCGTGGGCCAGTTATGGCATCGCCGAGGCCGTGCACGGCTCGGGCGTCCTTTCGGTGGTGACGTGCGGCCTCGTGCTCGGCGTGCGCCAGCACCGCGTGTTCGACGCCGACATGCGCATCAAGGCCAAGGCGACCTGGGAGGCGATCGTGTTCGTGCTCGATGCGCTCGTCTTCATCCTTATCGGCCTCGCGCTACACGGCATTCTCGCGGGCGTGCATCACGAAGGCGCCGTGCTGGCAGCCGGGTTGCGCGTCGCGTTGCCCGCGACGGCGGCGGCAATTGTCGCGCGCCTCGTGTGGGTGTTCGCCGCGGTGTGGCTGCCGAGCCGGTTGCGAGCGAGGCGCGCGGGCGCTCAGCCCTGGTCGTTCGCGGAGGCCGTCGTGCTCGGATGGGCCGGCATGCGAGGCGTCGTGAGTCTTGCCGCCGCGATTGCGTTGCCGGGCAATTTCCCGGGCCGCGATCTGATCGTGTTCAGCACCTTCTTGCTGATCATCGCGACGCTCGTCGTGCAGGGCGCCAGTCTTGCGCCTCTCATCCGCCTGCTGAAGCTGCGTGCGGCCGCGCGCCAAACCATGTCCGAGCACGAGGCGCGCGCACAAACGTTCGGCGCGTCCCTTGCCGCACTCGAGCAGATCGGCAAGCGCGCGTCCGGCCTCGAACGCGCAACGCTCGAGCGTCTGCGCGCCGAGTACCGGATCCGCGTGAGCGCGAACCAGGATGCGCACACTTCAGGCGTCGAGCGCGTCGAGGACCGCGCGCGCTTTCTGCGCGTCGAACTCGAGCTTGTCGGCGTGTCGCGCGCGACGCTGCTCGACCTGCACCGCGTGGGAAAAGTGGACGATGGGGTTCTGCATCGCATCGAGTCCGAACTCGATCTCGAGGAGTTGCGCCTGCAGCGTCTGCTCGAACCGTAACGCGTTGCGCGGATCGCGCGGCTTCGCTTGCGCCGGCCCGCTACGACTGGCTCAGGATTCGCAGCTTCGTGACTCGCACCGGGCGAGCCAGGCATGAATCTGCCCGACCACCGCCGCGCCGTCGCCTACCGCCGAGGCTACGCGCTTCGCCGCGCCCGAGCGCACGTCGCCGATGGCGAAGAGGCCTGGCACGTTCGTCTCGAGCGGCAGGCAGCCCGCGCCGTTGCTCGCGTCGGACGGCCCGGTCACGACAAATCCGTGCTCGTCGAGTTGTACCCCGGTCGATGTCAACCAGTCGGTTTTCGGGTCGGCGCCGATGAAGAGGAAAAGGTGCCGGGTCTCGATAGTCTCGCTGCCCGCATCCTGATGCCGGACCTGAATGCGCTCGAGACTTCCATGGCTCGCCTCCAGCGATTCGAGCGCGCAGCCCGCGCAGATCAAAACATTTTGCAGCGCGCTAATTCGGTCGATCAGGTAGCGCGACATCGTGGCTTCGAGATTCTGCCGCCGAATCAGCACGCGCACGCTTCTTGCGAAGTTGGCGAGAAACACGATAGCCTGCCCCGCGGAATTCCCCCCGCCGATCAGCACGATGTCCTGGCCTCTCACGAGACGCGCCTCGATGGGAGACGCCCAGTAATAGACGCCTCGGCCTTCGAAGTGCTCGAAGCCCGGCACGCAAGGTCTGCGGTACGCCGCGCCGCTTGCCACCACGACAGATCGCGCCCGAACGCTCTGTCGATCGGAAAGCGCGAGGGTGAACGTGGCGGACGTGCGTTCGATGCACTCGACAACAGTCGGAATCGCAACATGAGCGCCGAACTTCAGCGCTTGCTGGAATGCGCGCGCTGCGAGCGCCTGCCCCGTGATCCCCGTTGGAAAGCCCAGGTAGTTTTCGATACGTGCGCTCGCGCCAGCCTGCCCACCCGGCGCACGCCGGTCGAACACCACCACCGAGAGCCCTTCCGATGCGGCGTACACTGCCGCCGCGAGGCCCGCTGGACCGGCGCCGACAATCGCAATGTCGTAGCACTGCGAAGCACAGAAGGTCGGCACGAGGCCAAGCCGCGTGGCAAGTTCCACCTCATCTGGCGCGCGCAGGACCGTCCCGTCCGGGCAAAAAACGAGCGGAAAGTCATCGGGATTCGAAGTGAGTCCCGCAAGAAACCGTACGGCCTCCGAATCGTTTCGCGCATCGATCACGGCGGCGGGATACGCGTTGCGCCGCAGGAAACCCTGCAGCCGGACGAGACGCGCGTCATCGGCATAGCCGACAATGATGGGCCCGAGTCCCTGCTCGATGAGCCCGAGACGCCTCAGGATCAACGCGCGCATGATGTGTTCACCAAGCTGGGCGTCCGCGACGATAAGCGCGCGCAATTGCTCCGGCTTGAGCACGAGCGTGTCGCAGTCGGTGAGCGCGATGGCGTCGACGAGGGACGGCTTGCCGGTGAGTTGCACCATCTCGCCCATGAAATGCCCATCGTGGTGTTCGGTGACGAGCGTCGTGCGCCCCTGTGCGTCACGCGATTCGATGCGCACACGGCCGCTCAGCAGGATATGCAACCCTTCGGCCTCGCGTCCGGTCTCGAAGATCAGCTCCCCGGCCTTGAACGCCTTGCGGCGTGCGAAGCGGCTCGCGCTATGGATCTCTGCGCTGGAAAGGCGGGGAAACATCTGGTGCCTGCGATGTTCCAGCGAGGAAAACGGATGCTCGGAGTCGGGTGAGTCCTGGCTCGTGCTTGTACTTGCGTCGTCTGCGTCGATCATATGGGTTTTGCCTCGCGCTCAGGCAATCAATTGCCTGTATCGTGTCCCCTCATCGTGGCATTTTTCGCACGGGCAGACATTAAGCCGGACTGAAACGTTCTGAACGCGCGAGCCACGCTGCGCCGCTTTCGCGTGGAAGCGACCGTCGCAGACATGCTCTGAATACGCGTGCAGGACGCGCTGCGCGCGCCTTAACCGGCTTCCTGCCCCACCCGCGCCTCGAGAAATTGCAGCAACGCGCGCACCTTGGTGGAGTGGCGCCGGTTGGGAAGATATGCGGCGTACGTGAGCGCGTCGCCGTTGTGCGGGCTCACGCGCCAGTCGGCGAAGCAGTGCAGCAGGCGGCCCGCGCGGACATGCTCGTTCACGAGCCACGCGGGAAGAAGGGCCAGTCCCTGGCCGGCCAGCGCCGCTTCCAGCAGCATGTCGAGATTGTTGGAGATGAGCCGCCCGCGCACATTCGCCTTCTCCTCCACGTCGCCGCGCGTGAAAGTCCAGACCTGGCGCGCGCGGTAACTGCCGCCATAGGCCACGCGCACGCATTCGTGCTCCGCGATTTCGCCGGGATGCCGCGGCGTGCCAGCGCGTTCGAGATACGCGTGGCTCGCGACGACCATACGCGGGTTCCCGGCCAGCGTCTTCACGATGAGATTGGGATCTGCCGACGGCAGCCCGATCCTCACCGCGACGTCGATACGCTCGATAGCAAGGTCTACGAAATTATCCGCGACCACCACGTCGAGCGCGACGCGGGGATACTCGCGCAGATATGCCGCGAGATGCGGTGCAAGCACCACGCGGTTGTACACGGACGGTACGGTGATGCGCAGCGCGCCGGCCGGCGCCGCGCCTGTGTCGAGCACGCTTTCGTCGGCTTCGGCGAGGTCGTCGAGGATCCTCGAGACCTGCTCCACGTACGCCGTGCCCGCTTCGGTCAGACTCACGCGGCGCGGCGTTCGCGTGAGCAGCGCCGTGCCGAGCGCGGCTTCGAGGGCGTCCATCAGCCGCGTGACCGACGACGTAGCCACGCCAAGACGTTGAGCGGCCTTCGCGAAGCCGCCCGCATCGGCGACTTCGAGCAGCGTGTTCAGTGCGAGTAGCTTGTCCATGACAGCGATTATGCCAGCGCGATTGCGCCTTTGACGCGTCTTCGGCACCCATTCGCCAGGGCGCGCGCGCAACATTTAACTGCCGGATTCAGGACTTTTCAGGCGCATCGTGACACGCTTGCACCGTCACGAGGACCCGAGCCTTTCGTTGCGCACGACGCAATGGGCGTTTGCGCCGCGGGTGTATTCCGATGCCGCCGCCAAATGTCTAACCTTGACGCAACCGAATCGCCCCCCGCCACAGTGACTTCATCGTACAAGGAACCATCATGCCCACGCCGTCGAGCACGCTTGGCCACAAAACGCAGGCAATCAAGCTCACCCAGGGACTCATTGCGCTCTTCGCATTCAGTTGCGGTGCGATCGTCGCCAATCTGTACTACGCGCAGCCGATCACCGAACTGATCGGGCCGTCGCTGCATATGTCGGCCGGTGCGGCGAGCCTGATCGTGTCGCTCACGCAGATCGGCTACGCACTCGGCCTGTTCTTCATCGTGCCGCTCGGTGACTTGCTCGAAAACCGCAAGCTCATGATCACGACGGCCCTCGTGTCGATCGCGAGCCTCGGGGCCGCTTCGCTCGCGCACTCTCCAGGCTGGTTCCTCGCCCTCTCGCTGCTGATCGGCTTCAGCTCCGTCGCGGTGCAGATCCTCATTCCGCTCGCGGCGCACCTCGCGCCCGATCACGCGCGCGGCCGCATTGTCGGCACGATCATGAGCGGCCTGCTGCTCGGCATCCTGCTCGCGCGCCCGCTCTCGAGCGTCGTCGCCGACCATTTCGGCTGGCGTTTCGTGTTCGCCGCCGCCGCTGTGCTCATGGCGCTCGTCACGGCCGTCCTCGCGCTGACCATTCCGCGCCGCCAGCCAGAGCATCAAACATCCTATTTCGCGCTCATCGGTTCGCTGCTTCATCTTGTACGCACCATGCCGGTGCTGCGCCACCGCGCGTTCTATCAAGGGTTGATGTTCGCCTCGTTCAGCCTGTTCTGGACCGCCGTGCCCATCGAACTCACGCGCCATTATGGCCTCTCGCAGTCCGCGATCGCGGTGTTCGCGCTGGTCGGCGCCATCGGTGCGACGTCCGCGCCGCTCGCCGGTCGCCTCGCCGATGCGGGCCACTCCGTGCGCGCCACGTTCATCGCCTTGATCGCTGCCGCACTAGCCTATACGCCCGCGCTGATTCATCCGGCGTTCGGCGTGTACGGTCTCGTCGTCACGGGCATCGTGCTGGACTTCGCCGTGCAGATGAACATGGTCCTCGGGCAGCGCGAAATCTACGCGCTTCACGCGCCAAGCCGCGGCCGCCTCAATGCGCTCTACATGACGAGCATCTTCGCTGGCGGCGCGATCGGCTCGGCGCTCGCGAGCACGCTGTATGAACGCGGCGGCTGGACGCTCGTCGCGGGCGTTGCGCTGGCGTTCCCGCTCGTCGCTTTCGTGCATTTTCTGCTCGTGGGCCGCCCGCATGCGCGCGCAACGAGCCTGGCGGCGCATGCCGTCGCGCAACGGGAGCGATCATGAAGCGCAGAGGACTCTGGATCGGTGCGGCCGCAAGCATCGTCGTGGCCATCGCGGCCGCCGCGGCCATCATGTACAGGCCGCCCATCGCGCCCATTGCGCCGCCGTCGCCGGACAGCTTCGATGCGCAGCTCAAGCGCGAGGGCGCGCGCGTGGTCGCGCTCGGCGACTGTATCGTCTGCCACACGGCGAAAGGCGGCCGTCCGTTCGCGGGCGGCTTGCCGCTCGCCACGCCGTTCGGCACGATCTACGCGACCAACATCACGCCGGAGCCGCAAACGGGCATCGGCGCGTGGTCGGAGGCGGCCTTTGCGCGGGCGGTGCGGCACGGCGTCTCGCGGGACGGGCATCTGCTCTATCCCGCGTTTCCGTACGTGCATTTCACGCGCATGTCCGACCACGACATTGCCGCCGCCTACGCCTACCTGATGAGCCGCGAACCGGTTCATGCGAGCGCGCCGGCCAACGAACTGATCTTTCCGCTGAATTTCAGGCCGCCGGTGGCCTTCTGGAACCTGCTCTTTCTGCGCGCGGGTTCGCGCGAAGCGGACGCTTCGCAGGACGCCCAGTGGAACCGCGGCAAGCTGCTCGTAGACGGCCTCGGCCACTGTGCCTCGTGCCATTCGCCGCTGAACGCGATCGGCGGCGAGAAGGCCGGCCGCGCCTTCGACGGCGGCGTGGTGGACGGCTGGGAAGCGCCCCCGCTCAATGCGCTTGAGAGCGCGGCGAAGCCGTGGACGACGACGCAGCTCGTCACCTACCTGCGCACCGGCCGCGCCTCGGAGCACGGCGCCGCCGCGGGCCCGATGCTGCCGGTCACGCGCGACCTCGCGACCGTGCCGGTGGAAGACGTCGAGGCGATCGCCACCTACTTCCTCTCGCTGCAGAAGGGCGCGCCAGGCGATGCGACGCCCGCAGTACGCGTCGCGGCACACGAAGCCACGCCCGCCGAACAGCGCGGCGCGGTCCTCTTCAACGCCTCGTGCGCGCAATGCCACGGCCCGGGCTCGCCGATGCAAACGATCGGCGAGCGTCCGACGCTCGCGTTCAGCACGGCGGTCAACTCGGGCACGCCGCGCAACGCCGTGCAGATGATCCTGAACGGCATCAACTGGAAAGGCGCGGACGCGATGAACTATATGCCCGCGTTTATGGGCGTCTACGACGACCGGCAGATCGCCGACATCGTCGCCTACGTGCGTGGCGCCTACTCGACCCGACCCGCGTGGCCCGACGCCGAACCGCTCGTCGCCCAGCTCAGAAAGGAGGATAGTGCGCGATGATTTCACTGAACGTCAACGGCGTGCAGCACGCGCTCGACATCGACCCCGCCACGCCGTTGCTCTATGCGCTGCGCAACGATCTCAAGCTGCATGGCGCGAAGTTCGGCTGCGGACTCGGTCAATGCGGCGCGTGCACCGTCATCGTGGACGGCGAAGCGACCTTCTCCTGCCTCGTGCCCGTGAGCGCGATCGGCGAGCGGCCGGTTCGCACGCTCGAAAGCCTCGGCAGCGCGGCGCATCCGGGCGCGTTGCAGCAGTCGTTCATCAAGCACCAGGCGGCGCAGTGCGGCTACTGCATCGCGGGCATGATCATGCGCGCGCAGGCGCTGCTTGATCGCAACCCGCATCCCACGGAGCAGGAAATACGCGCGCACATGGCGCCGAACCTGTGCCGCTGCGGCACGCACATGCGCATTCTCGCCGCCATCGGCGACGTCGCGGGCGTGAGCGCCCCGCCCACCCATTCCGTCACTGCCGCGAAGACCACATCATGAGCCACCACGACGACGATTCCATCGACGCGCCCATCGACGAACGCCGCCGGCATTTCATGATTTCCGGCGCGCTTTTCGTCGCGTTCAGCATGGTCAAGGGCGCGAACGTGCTCGCTCAGGAAGTCATCGCCGACGAAGGCGCGGCCGTGCACATTGCGAAGGAGACCCAGGCACTTGCCGGGAGCCTCAAAACCAACCCGCTGCTCGATGCGTGGATCAAGATCACGCCCGCCGGCAAGGTCACGGTCTTTACGGGCAAGGTCGAACTCGGCACGGGCGTGCGCACGGCGCTGCTTCAGGTCGCCGCCGAAGAGCTGAACATGGCGCCCTCGCTCATCACGTTCCTCACCGCCGACACGGGCGCCTCGCCCGACGAAGGCCTCACGGCGGGCAGCCACACCATGGCCGACAGCGGCAGTGCGCTGCTCAATGCCGCCGCGCAGGTGCGCGGCCTGCTGGTCGGCGCCGCCGCGAAGCACTTCAGCGTCGATGCGGGCACGCTCAGCGCGAGCGATGCCGTCATTCGCACGCAAGACGGCCGCACGATGCACTACAGCGAAGCCGTCGGCCTCGTGGACCTGCATCGCAACGCCACGCCCACTTCGCCGCTCAAGGACCCGAAGACGTTCCGCGTCATCGGCACGCCGTTGCCGCGCCTCGATATTCCGTCGAAGGTCACGGGCGGTGCGAGCTATGTGCAGGACATGCAGTTGCCGGGCATGCTGCACGCACGCATTGTCATGCCGCCCGTGTACGACGCGAAACTCCTCACATTCGACGAAACCGCCATCGCGAAGATGCCCGGTGTCGTGAGGATCGTGCGCAACGGCAGCATGTTGGCCGTGGTGGCGCAAGGCGAATGGCAAGCGATTGCGGCGCAACGCGCCCTCGCGGCGAGTTGCCAATGGTCGCCGGGGCGCGCGCTGCCCGATCCGGCCACCGTGCATCGCGACCTCAAGCCGCTCTGCACGCAGCAGATCAAGATCGCGGATCACCATGCGCCCGCCGCGCCCGCCGTGAAAACGCTGGAAGCGCGCTTCATCAAGCGCTATTTGATGCACGGCTCGATCGGGCCTTCGTGCGCCGTCGCGCATCTCGACGCGGGCCAGCTCACCGTCTGGACCCATTCGCAAGGCGTTTATCCGCTGCGCGACGCGCTGGCCGAAATGCTTTCCATGCCGAAGGAAAGCGTGCGCTGCGTCCACACCGAAGGCTCCGGCTGCTATGGCCACAACGGCGCAGACGATGCCGCCGCGCATGCCGCGCTGATCGCCGCGGCCATGCCGGGGCATCCGGTGCGCGTGCAGTGGATGCGCGAACAGGAACACACATGGGACCACTTCACGCCCGCGATGGTGACTGAGGTGAAGGCGTCGATCGACGCGAGCGGGCGCATCGTGGACTGGCAATACGCGCTCTGGAGCAGCTCGCACAACGAGCGCATCGTCAACGCCGGGCGGCTGCTGCCCGCGCGCATGCTGGAAAAGCCCTTTGTTTCCGCGCCTTCTACGCCGATGCTGCAACCCGAAGGCGGCGGCGACCGCAACGGCATCCCGCTCTACACGCTGCCGAACATCGAGGTGATGAACAACTTCTCGCCGACCATGCCGCTGCAGACTTCGGCAATGCGCTCGCTCGGCGCGCACACCAACGTGTTCTCGATCGAGAGCACCATGGACGATCTCGCGCATATGGCCGGTATCGATCCCGTCGAGTTCCGGCTGCGCCACATGGACGATGCGCGTGCGCGCGATGTGATCCAGCTTGCGGCGAAGCGGTTCGGCTGGCCGCGGCCGCCGCGCGCGCGCAGTCGCGGTGTGGGTTTCGCGTTCGCGAGGTACAAGAATTTGATGGCGTATGTGGCCATCGCCGTGGAAATCTCCGTCGAGCCCGAGACGGGTCTCGTGCGGCTGGAAGAGGCGCAAGTCGCCGTGGATTGCGGCCAGGTCGTGAATCCCGACGGCGTGCGCAACCAGATCGAAGGCGGCATCGTGCAATCGGCCAGTTGGACGCTGCACGAGGAACTGCGCTACGACACGAGCCGCATTCGCAGCTTCGACTGGGGAACGTACCCGATCCTGCGTTTCGATTCGGCGCCAAAGCGCATCGACGTGCACCTGATCGACCGGCCCGGCGCACCGTTCCTCGGCACGGCGGAGGCCTCGATGGGGCCCGCTGCGGGCGCACTCGGCAATGCGATCTTCGACGCGACCGGCAAACGGGTGCGCGAAATGCCGCTGGCGGGCGACACGCTGAGAAAACTCATCGAGGTATAGCGCCCGGCGATATCGACGCCTTCCTCGATGGCGTGCCGCACACGCTCAAGCAGTGGCGGCACGAGCGGCGCAAGCAACGATAAGCCGGCGTAATGCCGGCTTATCGTTTCGCTCAACCGCTTGGCCGCTTAGTTGCCGGGCGTGCGCACCGACAACCGGTTGACGACCTGGCTCACGCCTTCCACGTCTTGCGCATGCTGCTCCGCGACCGCGATCTGGGCGGTCTCAGGAACCGTTCCGGTGAGCGTGACCACGCCCGATTTCGCGAGCACGACGACGTTTGCCATCGGCACATCGCCTGCCTTCGTCACCGCCTTGCGCACGTTTGCGGCCAGTTTGCGATCGGCGGCTTTCGCGGCCTTGTGGGCCGCTTTGCGCGCCGCTTTCTCCTGTGCCGCGCCCGAAGTGGCGTTCGGCGCGTGCGTCGCGACGGGCGGCGAATAGGACGTTGCCGCATCGGCGGCCAGGGCGTGAACGCCCGTCAATGCGAGCGCGGCCAGCATCGGAATGAAACGTTGCTTCATCGTTTTAGTCTTCTTGAGTGGGAAAGTAAGTTCTTGTCCGGCTGAGTCCAGCGCGAGCCCAGAATGAGCCCGCAAAAATTCAGCCGGCAGTAGTCGGGATCGATGCGGGCAAGAATGTCCGCGCTCCACGTGCCGCTCGTCGTGTGCGGGCGATGGGCGACGCCTCTGCCGATCGCCCGGATCACGTCTTCGCAGAACGTGGCTTCGCGCGGATAGGCCGCCAGAATGGCCCCGCGCTCGGCACGCGTATAGGCGTCGTAATGCTCGCCGACGAGATCGGTCCACGCCGCTTGCGCCAGCAGACGCGCGAGCGGCGAAACATGCTCCGGAATGCCCGGCGTGGTGTGCAGGGCGATTGCCCGCCACACGTCCTCCGCCACGCGGGGGGACACGCGCGCGAGCAGCGCGCGCGCCGCATCGGCGCTGTCCACCTCGTAGCGCAGCTTCGAGTGTGCATAGGCCGGGCTCAGGCCCATATTCGCGTACATCGCGCTCACGTAGAGTGTTTCCGCGTCACAGGCTTCACGCGCGCGACGCGCGGCGAGCGCGGCGAACACGAACACGCGATGCGCGTGTCCGATCAGCACGGGATCGAGCGCCGCGCACGCGTTCTCGAAAGCGAGAGCCGCGAGCGCGGTGCGCGGAATAAGCACGCCCGCCACTTCGTCCGGAGTTGCTGCTGGTTCAGGCTTCATGACGCGCTCCGTGCTTACGCCGGCAATCGGCCTTACGCCTTCAGGAACGCCAGCAGATCCGCATTCACTTCGGCAACGTGCGTGCTGCACATGCCATGCGGCGCGCCGGGATACACCTTGAGCGTAGCGTGCTTGACGAGCTTCGCCGAGAGGCGCGCCGAATCGTCGATCGGCACGATCTGGTCATCGTCGCCGTGCAAAATGAGCGTCGGCATGTCCATCTTCTTCAGGTCTTCCGTGTAGTCGACCTCGGAGAACTGCTTGATGCACTCGTACTGGCCTTTGATCGAGCCCTGCATGCCCTGCCGCCAGAAGTCCTGAACGAGACCCTGCGAAACCTTCGCGTTCGGGCGGTTAAAGCCATAGAACGGCGTTGCGAGGTCGAGATAGAACTGCGAGCGGTTGGCCGCCACGCCGTCGCGAATGCCGTCGAACACGGACATCGGCAGGCCGCCGGGGTTGGTCGCCGACTTGACCATCTGCGGCGGCACGGCGCCGATCAGCACCGCCTTTGCCACCCGCTTCGAGCCATGCCTGCCGATGTAGTGCGCCACCTCGCCGCCGCCCGTCGAGTGGCCGACGAGCATGGCGTTGCGCACGTCGAGCGCGTCGAGCACAGCGGCCAGATCGTCTGCATAGATATCCATATCGTTTCCGGCGGACGGCTGGCCCGAGCGCCCGTGGCCGCGACGGTCGTGCGCGATCACGCGATAGCCCTGGTTCACGAGAAAGAGCATTTGCGCATCCCACGCATCCGCCGAAAGCGGCCAGCCGTGCGAGAAGACCACCGGGATGCCCGTGCCCCAGTCCTTGAAAAAGATCTCGGTGCCGTCTTTCGCCTTCACGAAGCTGCCGTGGCGCTGATGCTCGCCGCCGCCGTGCGCGGCCGTGCCGCCGGCGGCCGACGCCGCCGAGGGCAGACCCGACATGGCGAGCGCCCCGGCCACGCCTGCGCTGGCCGAAAGCATTCTGCGTCGCGTGGGCGACGGCGCATCCGCGTTTTCTTGCAAGGTCATCGTTATTCTCCGTCGTTGCCGACCCATACGCGGGGTGGCGCGTGATGAGTCTGCGTGTTGCTGTTGTCCACGATGCAAAGAGGCTACGCCCCGCATCGGGAAAAGAGCTTAGCGACGCCAAATTAAAAGGTCCTTTTCCGGTGCTTAAATATGCTTAATGGCCGATTCAGACGCCGGCCGCGCGCGAGTTCGGCGCTGCGCCCCGCACGGCCAGCGCGCGCTTGCGTTCTGCGCCATAATTACGACGCATTACAATGACATTGCCGGGCATATCAATGCGTACGGATCACACCGATGATTTCATCACCGTTCATGCCGAATAGCTCAACCGGTTCGAAAGACTCGCTCGGGTGCGTGAGCACCAATCTGCGCCGGGACGTGCAAGTCGCGACCGGCGGCATCACGTTCTTTCGCAAGTGCATGGACACGCCGGAGCTGGAACGCATTGCGATGCCCGGATGCGAGCGTGGCTTTCTCGTGGGCGTCTCGTTGCGAAGCGGTCACCGGCGCAAGATTTTCCGCGCAGCGCAGACAATCGATCGCCGCTTTGGCGACAACTCGATTTATATCCGCGACTTTTCCGAGCATTACCGCGCGGATCTATACGGCAATTTCGACTTTCTGCTGGTCGAGTTGTCTCACGCTTTCCTGAATCACCTGGCCGACGAGCATAACGTACCTCCCGTGCAGGGGCTAACTTGCGCACTCGAGCAGGAAGACGCCGTGCTCGGCCATCTCGCGCGTGCGCTTGCCGCCAGCCTCGAAACATCCGGCCCGGTCAACACGCTGCTCATCGAGCAGATCGGCGTTGCCATCGGCACGCATCTCGCGCGGCAATACGGCAATCTGCGGGCCGCCGACGAACGCGTCAAGGGTGCGCTGTCGCGCGCCTGCGCGGCCCGCGCGAAGGAGATGCTGCTCGAGTGTTCCCGCGACGGCCTCTCGATTGCCGATGTCGCGCGCGAATGCGGCCTGTCACGCGGCTATTTCATTCGCGCATTCGCGAAGGAAACGGGGCAAACGCCGTATCAATGGGTCCTCGAAAAGCGCACGGAGCAGGCGCGAGGCCTCATGGACGCCACGGACATGACGCTTTCGGAAATCGCGGCATCCTGCGGCTTCGCGGATCAAAGCCACTTGAGCCGCGTCTTTCTCAGGATCGTCGGCGTGCCGCCGGGCGCGTGGCGCCGCCGGGCGTGATGCGGCTTCAGGCGCGCATCATGACATCGTGTGCACGCTGAGGTCCTCAAGGTGTTGTACAGCACGCTCCAGGCGGTCTGCGCCTGCGGCATACGCTGGCGCAACAGCACCGCGCCGCTCGCGTCGAGATACTGCCGGTCCCGCGAGGGCACGCCAAGCTGCGGTGCGTGTGCGATACCGGCGAACCGGAATGCCTCGAGCAAATCGGGCTGCATGACGAGGCCGCCGCCACGGCTGTCAAGTTCGCTGATCGAGCGCTCGTACACATCGACCGTCCAGCCGACGGCCCGCAAAGACGCAGCGGTGAAAAGCCCGCCCAGCGAACCGCCAATGATCACTGCGCGACGCGATGTTTGATCAGTCATGTCGTTGCTCCTTCAGTTCGGCCCCGAGGCCACGTCGACAGAGTAGGCATGACGGACGCCATCCGGAATCCAGGCTGAACGCAACATGGCATTGCGTGCCCTGCAAACTCGCCCCCTCCTCCCTACGCACGCTCGATCTCGAAGCGCATCGCCCGCCGTTCCGATGGCTTGCGTCCCGCGCAAAACTGCTTAGCGCATGAGACGGATTCTCCGTGGTCGCCATCGCCGATAAGGTTGCGGACATCCCGCTCCCTTTTCCTGCACGGAGATTTCAATGTCTGACGCTCTCTTTGAACCGATCCGCCTCGGCCGCCATACACTCGCCCATCGCGTCGCCATGGCGCCGCTCACGCGTTCGCGCGCGGGCCAGCCGGGCAATGTGCCGACGCCCATGAACGCCGAGTATTACCGGCAACGCGCGGCGGCGGCGCTGATCGTCACCGAGGCCACGCAAATATCGCAGCAGGGGCAAGGCTATGCCTGGACGCCCGGCATTCATAGCCCCGGGCAAATCGAGGGATGGCGCGCCGTAAGCGAGGCTGTCCATGCCGAAGGCGGCAAGATCTTCCTGCAGCTCTGGCACGTGGGGCGCGTCTCGCACCCGGTCTTCCAGCCGGACGCAGGTTTGCCTGTCGCTCCCACTGCGATGCCCGTGCCGGGCAAGACGTTTATCGTCGACAGCAATGGCAACGGCGTCTGGGCCGATGTTCCGGTGCCCCAGGCATTGACCATCGAAGGGATCGCGCAGATCGTGCAGGACTTTCGCGTCGCCGCGCGCCACGCCATGCAAGCCGGTATGGACGGAGTCGAGATTCATGCCGGCAACGGCTACCTGATCGACCAGTTCATCAATAGCAACAGCAATCGCCGCACCGACGCCTATGGCGGCAGCATCGAGAACCGCACGCGTCTGCTCTTCGAAGTCGTCGATGCGGTCAGCGCCGAAGTGGGCGCAGTCAACGTCGGCGTGCGACTCACGCCCATGGGCCGCTTCATGGGCATGGGCGACGACACGCCCGAGGCCACCTTCGGGCATATCGCCGAGCACCTGAACGAGCGGAATCTGGCGTATCTGCACCTCGTCGAGCCCGCTATCGTCGGCACGGTGAAGGACGAAAAGTACGATCCCCGCTGGGACGCCATCATCCAGCTCATGCGGCAGCGATTCAACGGCGTATTGATGCTCGCGGGCGGGTACACGCTGGAAACCGCGATAAAGGCGATCGAAAGCGGCCGCGCCGATCTCATCGCGTTCGGCCGTCCTTTCATTGCCAATCCGGACCTCCCCGCTCGTTTGCGCGGCGCCCTGCCCCTGAACGAGGCCGACCCGAGCACGTTCTTCGGCGGCGACGCGAGCGGCTATATTGACTATCCGGCCTTCGCGCGCGCATCGGACTGACTGCATGCACGCGGGGCCGCCGGGGCTGCCGCCCGCCTGCGCAAACCGAGTCCCGCCGAGCTTCGCGCCGTGCATACCGCGCCATCGAGATTTCAGGAGATTTCATCCGCCGGCTAAGGACCTTTCAGCTGCCACGATTCACAATGGAATCTCCCGCGCGGCCTCGATGCGATGTCCTCCCGCGCGACGCCCGCAACGGCAACGTGCCCACGCCGGCGAGCCAGGACCCGATCGCATGCATGCGCAATGGAGCTGCCCAATGGAACCCTATGCAAACGACGAACCGTGGAAACAGACCATCCTCTTGCTCGAGCGCGCTTCGCGCTCGAGCGCGGACGCCGAAGCGGATCAGGAAGGCGTGAAGCGCAAGGCAACTCGCGCATGTTCGCCGCAGCGTGCGTCGCGATCGGCATCCCATACCGTCTTTTCAGGCCGCATCCGCGTGCTCGAGCGCCTTTCGAGCACGGTCGTCTCGCTTTGCTGGCATGACGCCACGTTCGGCCATTACGCAGATCAGATCTGGAAGCGCACCCACTCGCGCCGCAAAACGGTCTGCACTGTAACGGGCAGGACCGTGAACCGCGGCGACGCCGTCTACCGCCCTTATCGGCGCGGCACGTGGCCGGCCAATGCCAACCACTCGATTCTCGCCTGCGTACTGGAGGCTTCCGAAGGACTCGATATTCGCTTGTACTCGGGCCTCGGATACGGGCACTAGCGCTGCACCGGAGGCCAGGCGATGGACAAACTTCAGGCGCTACGCGCTTTCGTCGCAGTGGCACAGAGCGGCGGGTTTTCGAGCGCGGCGCGCAAGCTCGACCTCGCGACCTCGTCTGTCACGCGCGCGCTCGACGCGCTGGAAGCATCGCTCGGCACCGCGCTGCTCAACAGAACGACGCGCCAGGTCACGCTGTCCGATGCGGGCAAAGCGTACTACCTGCGCGCGCAGCGCATTCTCGAAGACATCGCCGAAGCCGACGCCGCCGTCACGGATCGCGGCGATGAGGCCTCCGGTCCGCTGCGGGTATCGGTGCCGGTGGAGTTTGCCCGCCAGTGCATCAGTCCGCACCTCGGCGCGTTCCTTTCGCGCTATCCCAGGATCGACCTCGACATCACGCTGACCGACACGGTTGCCGACCTGGTTTCCGAGCGCATCGACCTCGCAATCCGGCTGGGCACGCCGCCGCCGGACGCCGCCGTGATCAGCCGGCACATCGGCAACTTCAGCCGGTACGTCGTGGCGAGCCGTGCTTATCTGCACGCATTCGGCGCGCCGGCGCAACCCGAGGAACTGACCGCGCATCAAACCCTGCGCTTTTCCTATGGCGCCGAGCGGCAGGTCTGGGCATTTTCCAGGGATGGCGTGCAGTCCGAAGTCGTGGTCACGGGCAGACTGAAGAGCAACAACTCGGACATTCTTCGCGAAGCGGCGCTAAGCGGCGCCGGTATCGCGCTGCTGCCAAGCTGGCTCGTGGCCGGCGACGTGCAAAACGAACGCCTGACGCGGTTGTTCGAAAGTTACGAGGTCAATCCGAACAACGCCCGGTCCGCGGTCACCGCGCTTTATCTGCCGAACCAGCGTGGATCGAGACGTATCCGCGCCTTCATCGAGCTTGTCAGCGAGGCGGCCAACTTGCAGTGAGCGCAGCGCCGGCGGTAAATGCACGAATCGGCATTTGACAGACAAATGCACGTCCCACAATTTTCCCAATCGACGTGACATTCATACATGCCACTCGATGAACGCCGCGGCGGCTCGCGCTCGCAGGCATGCGAAGACATCTTTTTTTTGCCAGGCGCAGAGCATTTTTGTTCAAGACGCTCCTTTTCGCTTTGTTTACACTTCGGTTTGCGCAAAATTGCCGGATTGAACGCAAACCGGCTGCGCTCGACCGCGTTCCAGCAGGGCCGGAACGCCAAACCGGCTTGGGAATGATGGCCTCACACCGTTTTATCGCCAACGCTCGATCAGATGCGCGCCGCCGGGATAGTCACGATCCCGCCGGCCGGAGACGACCATGATTCAAATAGGATCGTTGCAGGTCAATTTCGATCAGCGAAGCATTCAGCAGAATGGCCTTTCGCAGCGAATCGGCGCGCGCGCTTTCGATATTCTCGAAGCGCTCTATCGTGCCAATGGCGCCATTCTGTCGAAAGACGACATCATGGATGCGGTCTGGCCCGGCCAGATCGTGGAAGAAAATCGCCTTCAGGTGCATATCGCGGCGTTGCGCAAGTTGCTCGGTGCCCACCGCGATCTGATCAAGACCGTGGCGGGCCGCGGCTATCTGCTGGTGGCAAGAGGCGTGCAGGCGGCCGAGTCGCGCCCCGTTGCCGGGCCCGCGCAGGCATTCCCCGCACTGCCCCCGCTCGTCTCGCCGCTCATTGGGCGCGCCGCCGAGATCGAGCAACTGCTCGATCAGCTCGATCGCGGACCGGTCACGACCGTCGTCGGCGCGGGCGGCATCGGCAAGACGACGCTCGCGCTTCACGCCGCGAATGCCATGCATGGCCGCAGCGGTCGAGCCGTGTGCTTCGTGGAGCTTGCCCGGGCATCCTCGAGCGAGGCAGTGCTCGATATCCTCGCCGAAACCTTCAGGCTCTCCACGGAGGACGGCCGGCGCCGCACCGACGCGCTGTACGATGCCATCGCCGCTTCGGGGTGCCTTCTCGTGCTCGACAACGCCGAGCATGTGATCGACGTCGCGGCGTGCCTCGTGGAGGCGCTGGTCGCGCGCAGCGCATCGGTGCGCGTGCTCGTGACGAGCCGGGAAGCCCTGCACATCCGCGCCGAATCCGTGCTGCGCCTTGAGCCGCTCGCCGTGCCCGAGGCCGGGCTGGAAACCGAGGCGCTGCTCGCCTCGCCCGCGGTCGAACTGTTTCTGCGCCGCGCGCGCTCGCTCGCAACCGACTGCGCCACCGACAAGCGGAGCATCGCGCTCGCCGCCGACATCTGCAGGCGCCTCGACGGCCTGCCGCTTGCCATCGAACTCGCCGCGGCGCGCGTGGCCACGCTCGGCGTGGAAGGCGTGGCCTCGCGGCTCGACCAGCAGCTCGACCTGCTCACGGGCGGCTTGCGTTCGGCACTGCCGAGGCACCAGACCTTGCGCGCGACGTTCGAGTGGAGCTATGCGCTGCTCGACACGCCTTCGCGCATTCTCTTTCGCCGCATCGGCTGCTTTACGGGGTCCTTCGCGTTCGATGCGGTTTGCGCGGTCGCCACCGAGCCCGGCATGTCGATCGCAGTGGTCGTATCGAGTCTCGGCGAACTTGCGACGAAGTCGCTCTTGAACGTGGAGTTCGACGGTCCGATCGCAACCTACCGGCTGACCAAGAGCACGCGCGCCTACGCGCTCGAGAAACAGCGCGACGAAGGCGAACTGCACGCCATCGCGTCCCGGCACATGCGCTACATGAAAAAGCGCATCGAAGAAATCGGCCTTGCGCACGCGGAAGGCGGCCGGCCCGGCACGGATCTCAACACGCGACTTTCTCTCGACGACGCGCGCATCGCCTACGACTGGGCGTTCTCCGAGAACGGCGATCCCGCCCAGGGCGTCGCGCTCGCGGGAGCGCTCGTCGGCACGCTGCTCGAAGCCTCGCTCGTGCACGAATGCTGCGAACGGGCGCGGCATGCGCTGGAAGTGCTCGACACGCTGCCCGAAGGCTCGGTCGACGTTGTCTGCGAAATGCGGCTGTGCGCCGCCTATGCCTCCACGCTCATCTCCGTGGGCGACGACGTCGAGGTGGCGATATCGATGTGGCAACGCGTCTTGCAGCTCGCACAGGCGGCGCGCGACCAGGCGTTCATGACGCGCGCCCTGTGGGGCTTGTGGAACTCCACGCTGACGATCGCCGACATTCAGGCGTCGATCCGCTACGCCACACGCCTGCAGCAAGCCGCGGAACGCGGCGATTCGCGTGGCATTCTGCTGGCCGGCGCCATGCTCGCCGTTTCGCTCCACTGCTTCGCCGAGCACGAGCAGGCCCGCGAGCGCCTCGATTCGGCCGTTGCCTCGCTCAGCAGACTGGACCCGGCGGACGCATCGTGCGGCACGCTGGGCGTGGACCCGTTCATCTTCTGCAATGGGACGCTCGCACGCATTGCCTGGTTTCAGGGCAAGCCGGAGCAGGCGATGCAACTGGTGCAAAAGTCGCTGAACCCGGTGCGCCGCGACAAGCTGGAGCCATCGCTAAGCCACGTGCTCGCCACCGTGGCGGTGCCGGTCGCGCTTCAGTGTGGCGACGTGCAGGCCGCGGCGCGCTATCTCGCCCTGTTGCGATCCCAGGTGGCGACTCACCGCTTTACCGTCTGGGAAGATTTCGCGGAATGCCTCTCCGTCCAGATAGATTTGCAGTCGGGCGACGAAGCGTCGGCGCTCGAAAGGCTCGAGCCCGCGCTTCAGCGCCTCCTTGCACGCGGGTTCCGGCGCGTCGTCACGCCGTTTATCGTGTCGAGCGCCGAGGCGCTTGCAGGCGCGCTGCGTTTCGCGGAAGCCGCAGCAAGGCTCGACGACGCGATCAAGCGCAGCGAAACCCACGGCGAGCATTACTTCCTGCCCGAACTGCTGCGCGCCAGGGGCTGCGTGGCGCTTCGGCAAGCGCGCGCGCTCGACGGCGCAGCGCGTGAGGCGCGCGCACAGTGCGAAACACAGGCGCGGCACTTCCTGAATGCCGCGATGACGCTCGCGAGCGAACACGGCGCCGTGATCTTGAAATTGCGCGCCGCGCTCGACCTCGCCACGCATCATTTCGAACGAGACGACGCCGCGCGGGCCGTGGCGCTGCTAGCGCAATTCGACGGTGTCCTCGACATGAACTCGCCTGCGCTCGATATCCAGCGCCTGGCCCACCTGCGCGGCAAGCTGAGCGCGGTGACCGCGCCGTGACGGATTCGATTCGTCTAACAGTGTCGCCGGGAGCGCACTAGCCGCGCCTCTCATCACCGCGGCCGCCGCCATGCTCCTGGCGGCACGCCGGTCATGCGCGAAAACGTGCGCGTGAAATGGCTTTGATCCGAAAAGCCGCATCGGAACGCGATCTCCGCGATCGACGTGTCCGTCTTCGCCAGCATCTCCTGCGCCTTTTCCATACGGCGACGCAGGAGCCACTGATAAGGCGCGATGCCGGTCGTCAGCCGAAAGGCCCGGCAAAAGTACGACGGCGAGAGTTCGCACGCCGCGGCGAGTTGCGGCATGGAGAGGCTCTCGTCGAGGTGCGCGTCGATCATCGCTTTCACCCTTTCGACCTGCCAGACCGCGAGACGCCCCGGACCCTGCGGTTCGCGCACGCGAGCGCCCGTATAGCGCGCCGCCAGATGATGATGCAGCGCGACGATGATGCCATCCACGAAGAGCCGCGGCGCCCGCGCTTCGGAAAGCGCAGGCAGCAACAGCTTGCCGATCGATTCGACGAACGGGTCGTGCGCCCCGTGCGGCACGGCCAGTTCGCGAATGGGTGCGCGGTCTTCGGCCGCCGCCAACTGATCGAGTGTCGCCTGCGGCAAGTAGAACTGGATGCAGTCGAAGGCGGTAGGAAGAAAGGCCGTTGGGCGCGCCGCGAGGTCGACGACGGAGATCGCGCCGCACCCGTAGGGCGTTACCGGTTCGCGTTTTCCGTCGAGCCACAATTCGTGTCTGGGCAATGGCTGGAGTTGCAGCGACAAGACGAAAGCGTTCGCGGGCGGGATCGGATCAGTGAGGTTGACCGTGTTCTTCGTGGCCGTTAGCCGCGTGATCGTGATGTCCTCGTTCTGTAACGACGTGCTCCGCAGAATGCGCGCTTCAGGAAGATGAAAATAGGCCGCGGCATTGCCAGCGTATTGCGCATTCATGGCTTTATCGTCCGGTGTCTGGCGAACGTGGGCCAAACATCCATCGTCTATGGCTCGTCAAGATAGCCTGTTTCCCCAGGAAGCCGGATTAATTAAATTTAATTCGGGTGGGAAGGCGCATTCCGCGCCGGGTCCCTCGTGCGGCTATTCGTTCGTGTAAAACACGACAAAAAGTGGCAAGACGGTCTCGCACACGCCTGCCTAGAATGCCCCGCAGGAAATTGCGTGTGGCATTCAATTGGCATGATTCGAATTGCGGAATACGAAATCGATCTCGACATGCGCGAGCTGCGCAAAAACGGCGCGCCGCAGCCGCTCGGGGCACGCGCGTTCGACGTGCTCGCCACGCTGGTTCGAGCCGGTGGCGAGATCGTCACCAAGGAAGCATTGAAGCGCGGCGTGTGGCCCGCGAGAGTCGTCGAGGAAAACAATCTGCACGTTCAGCTATCGTCGTTGCGCCGGGCATTGGGCGACGCTCGCGCGTGCATTGTCACCGTCGACGGCCGTGGCTATCGGTTCGTCCATTCGGAGGCCGCGCGGCGTCGCCTGCCTTCGGCACCCATTGCGACGCCCCCTTACCCTTCGTTCGAAGCGCCGCTGATCGGGCGGCACGCCGAGATCGAGGCCGCGCTCGCCGCGTTAAGGGGCGCACAGACGCTCACGATCACGGGACCGGCGGGTATCGGCAAAACGGCGTTGGCGCTGACTCTCGCGCACCGGCTTGGGATTGTCGCGGCGTTCGATACCTGCTTCGTCGAACTTTCGATGTTGAAGTGTGAGCAGGAGTTGCACGCCGCGATCGCAAACCAATGCGGTGCGGGAATCGACGAGGGCGCGCCGGAAGGCACAACGCCAATCGAGCGCATCCGTCGCGCGCTAGCCCGACGGCGCAGCCTGCTCGTGCTCGACACGGCGGAGCACCTGATCGACGAGGTCGGCGCCTTCGTCGCGCGCATCGTCGCCGACAACCCGCTGGTGCGCGTGCTCGTGACGAGCCGCGAGCGACTTTACGGCACATACGAGCGTGTGATGCGTCTCGCCGGGCTCGAGGTGCCGTCGTCTGCGGCGTCTGTTGAGCAGGCGCTCGACACGGCCGCCGTCCAGCTCTTTCTCGCACGGGCGCAGTCGGTCGACAAGGCGATTCGCATCGAAAAGTGCCTCGTCCATCACGCCGCCGAAATTTGCCGACGGCTGGACGGCAATCCGCTCGAAATCGAGCTGGCCGCCGCGCGCGCGCCGCTGTTCGGCGTGGTGGAGTTGAACCGGCGGCTCGACGAGCGCATGGATCTGCTCACGTCGGGCTATCGCACGGCGTTGCCGCGTCATCGGACACTGCGGGCGAACCTCGACTGGAGTTACCACCTGCTCAGCGCACCGACGCGCAGACTGTTTCACCGCCTGGCCGTATTCAACAACGCGTTCACGCTCGACGCCGTGCGCGCGGTTGCCTGCGACGAGACACTGAAAGACGCGTGCGCGATGGCAGGCATAAGCGAACTCGCCGCGAAATCGATGATTACCGTTGAATGCGAGAGCCCGCTCGTGACCTATCGCCTGGGTCAAACGCTGCGCACCTACGCGCTCGAACGCTTGCGAAGCGACGACGATGCAACCACGCTCGCGCAACGCAACGCGCGCTATCTCGCTTCGCTCGCACACGGCGAGGCGTATTCACGATCCGGATAAATCCCGCCTGCGCGCCGCAACCGGCCCACCTCGCCACTTGCGCCAGCGTTGCGGCGTCATGCCCGTGATATCGCGGAACGTGCGCGAAAAATGCGCGTGGCTGCTGAAACCGCACATCAGGGCAATATCGTTCAGTGCGAGGCCGGGATCGGTCAGCAGGTTTCTCGCGCGTTTGATTCGAATGCGAAGCAGCCATCGTTTGGGCGTCTCGCCCGTTTCGCCGTTGATCGCTCGCACAAGGTTCTGACGCGACATGCCCAGCGCCTGGGCAAGCGCGGAGGGCGTGAGGCGCTGCGCGGGCGAACCGGCGATCCAGCCAAGGGCATGCAGCCGTTGCGCCGCACTGAGCCCCGCGCCGCGAGCATCGAGCAGCAATGCCAGATGATCCGTACCGTCGGTGCACGCGGCGCTCGCCATCAAGAGGCCGTGCAAGACCCCTCGTGTGCCCGCATGCGTCGCCGCGAGCGCGTCGCGCATCAGCGCGCCGAGGCTCGCGCATTGCGGATTGCCTTGCGCGAGAAGATGGTCGATCAGCGTATCGAAGTCGCGCAGCAAGGCGTTATCGGGCAACCATGCGCCTCGCGCGCCGCCCACGCGCTCAAGGAGCGCCAGAATGAGCCGCGCCTCGTGCGATAGATTCGCGTTGCGTTTCAATGTCGCGCCTCGCCGGCCAGGGCCAGCTTCACGATCAGACCCGGCGTGTTGTCCTCGAGCCGCAGCATGCCGCTGTGCAAGGTCGCCACCCCTTTGACGAGCGCGAGTCCGAGACCGACCCCGGGCGTTCCGCGGCTCGCGTCGCCGCGATAGAACCGTTCGGTCACCCTGAGTTTCTCGGCGTCCGCAACACCGGGACCATCGTCGGCAACCACGAGTTCAATCGAGCCGCCGGCGCGGCTCAGGCGGACATCCACACGCGTGCTCGCAAACTTCAGCGCATTGTCGATGAGATTGCCGATAGCCTGCGCGAGCAGCAAGGGATCGACCAGCGCAGGCAAGCTGTCCGGGCCGCTCTGCGTGAGCGCGAGGCCGCGCAGCTCCGCTAGCGGCTGATAAAACTCCACCGCCTCGCCCACGATGTGAGCGACGTCGCTGTGCACGAACCCCGACTTGCGCACGCCCGCATCGATTTCCGCGAGCCGCAAGAGCGCGTTGAAAATCCCGATGACGCGGTCGATGTCGCCCAACGCGCCTTCCAGCCGTTCGAGCGTATCGCCGTCGACTTTCTTCTTGAGGTCGAGGACCATCGCCTCCATTTTGAAGCGCAGTTCGGTGAGCGGCGTTCGGAGATCGTGAGCGATGGCGTTCGACGTATTGCGCACGCTGTTGATCATTTCGATCAACGCCTCCTGCGCGGCCTCGCGGCAGCGCACCTCTTCCTGAAGCCGTGCGTTCTGCTCCTTCAAGGCTTTCTGCAAGCGCCCCAGATTCAGATGCGTCTTGACCCGCGCGAGCAGTTCCGCCATTTGCAGCGGCTTGGTCACGTAGTCGACTGCGCCGACTTGAAAGCCGGCCGTCTTGTCTTCCGTTTGCGACAGCGAGGTCATGAAAATGACGGGCACCGCGCTCGTGCGCGGGTTCTCCTTGAGCCTGCGGCACACCTCGAAACCATCGAGGCCTGGCATCATCACGTCGAGCAGTATCAGGTCCGGCCGCACGAGATCCGCGCGACTGAGCGCTTCTTCGCCGTCGCGGGCAATCGACACACGCAGGTCATTGCTTTCGAGAAAGTCGACCACGAGGCCCAGATTCGCCGCCGTATCGTCGACCACCAGAACGAGCGGCGCGATGCTGTTGAATTCCTCTGTCATGCGGGCTCTCTTCCATTCCAATGCTGCTCGATGAATGCGAGCAGCGCTCTCGATTCGAAATTTTCCGCGAGCCCGCGCACACGCAGCACGAATGCCCGGTAGCGTTCGTCGCTTTCCAGTAGCGCATTGACGTGACGCATGACATCGCGCATCTGCCCTCGCAACGCCAGACGATGCAAAATTTCCATGTCCTCGTGCAAGGGGACGGCCAGCGGCGCGCCCGCGCCGAACTCGCCCGCAACGGACAGCAAAGGCGTGCGAGCGCGAGGCGCCGGCTCGTGCGCCGCTGCGTCGATATCCTGATTCGCCGTGTCATTCGCGCCGCACGCCGCACAGGCCGAATGGCCCGGAACCTGCACCGCGAGATCGAACCAGAAGCGGCTGCCTCGACCTGGTTCGCTCTCCACACGAATCTCGCTGCCCATGAGCCGCACGAGCTGTTGACTGATGGAGAGGCCAAGACCGACGCCCGCGCTGCGCTGCTCGGTATCGCCCGCCTGCTCGAACGGGCTGAACACGCGCTCGAGCTGGTCACGCGTGATCCCCACGCCCGTGTCCGCCACCTCGAAGCGCAGGAGGCCGGGACTGATCTGTCTTACCGTGAAGGTGACCTCGCCTTTGTCCGTGAATTTCACCGCATTCGAAAGCAGGTTCAGCAGCACCTGGCGTAGGCGCTTTTCGTCGACCCGAATCACGGCTGGCAGGCAACGCCCGATCACGCGGGTTTGCGTGAGGCCCTTCTCCTTCGCGCGCACATCGACCATATCCGCAAGCATTTCCAGAAATGGCGCGAGCAGCACATCGGCTAGCTGCAGTTCGGTTCGCCCCGCGCCGATACGCGCAAATTCGAGCAAATCGTTTATCAGCGTCAGCAAATGCGTTCCGCTTTGCTCGATGACCGCGACGTGCGACCTTTGGCGCGGCGCGAGCGTGTCGTCGTGGCGCAGGACCTGCGCATAGCCGAGGATGCCGTTCAGCGGCGTGCGCAGCTCGTGGCTGATGTTGGCAAGGAATTCATCTTTGGCTTGATTGGCGGCCTGCGCCTCGTCTCGCGCCACGCGCACCGTTGCTTCGAGCGCTTTACGCTCGGAAATGTCCTGCAGGACCGCGATCGTATGGTAGATCTGCTCGCCGGGCTCCCATTGCAGGGCAACACAATCATTGACCCACACGCGCGAGCCGTCGCCCCGAATGAGCAGCTTGTCTTCGGCGTAGTGAAAGATTTTCTTTTCGAACAGCAGTTCGAAGCGCGAGACGCTGGCAGGCAAATACGATGCGTCCGTGACGTCCTTGAAGGTCATGTCGAGCAATGCATCACGCGCGTAGCCGACGATCTCGCAGTAGCGTTGATTCACGCGCAGAAAACGCCCGTCCGAATCGCAGTGCGCGATGCCGACCGCGGCATTTTCGAACGTGCCGCGAAAGCGCTCTTCACTGGCGCGCACGGCCTGTTCCGCGCGCTTCAGTGCGGTAATGTCGATCACCGTGCCGCTCAGACAGACAGCCATGCCTCCGGCTGGACTGCGCGGCGCGCCGCGCGTGAGAACCCATCGGTATGAGCCGTCACGGTGCAACAGGCGATGCTCGATCGCCAGCGCTGCGCCGCTTTTGGCCTCTTTCCTGAACGCCTCGCGAAAGCGGTCGAGGTCGTCGGGATGAACGAGTCCCATGAACCGCTCGAAGCGGGAAGCGTCGGCATGCTCGCCATAACCAAGCCACTCGTGCGTGTTCCAGCCGCGCAGTACCCAGTGGCGCTCGTCTTCGCCATGGAGTTCGAGATCCCATACGCCGACGTTCGAGCCCTGCATGGCCGCGCCGAGGCGCTCGTTGGTGGCGCGCAGTATCTCCGCTTGCGCCGCGCGCCGCGTTTGCGTCACGTCGCGAATGGCGAGCACCGCGCCGACCACCTGCCCCACGTCATCGACAATCGGCGTGCCTCGGGCTTCGACCGGAACTTCGCGCCCATGCCTGCCGACCAGCCGCGTCTTGAGCGGCAAGTCAACTGGGGCCTGCCTGCGCAGAACCGCGGCGCCGATGTCGTCCAGCGGCGCATTCGTGTCCTCGTCGATCAGCGCGAGCACCGCTGCAAGCGGCTGGGCGGCGGCCTCCTCGCTCGACCATCCCGTCAACGCCTCGGCCACGGGATTGATCAGCGTGATGCGCGATTCGCAGTCCGTAGCAATCACGCCGTCGCCGATGCTGGCGAGCGTGACCGCATAGCGATGCTCGCTGTCGCGCAGCCGGCGCTCCGCGCGATGCTTGTACAGCGCCATTTCCACGACGGTGCGCAACTGCTGGTCTTCGAACGGCTTCAGCACGTAGCCGAACGGTTCGGTGACGGTCGCGCGCCGAACCGTCTCTTCGTCCGCGTAGGCGGTGAGAAATACGATGGGCAGGCCGTGCGCTTCGCGCAGCCGCGTGGCCGTATCGATGCCGTCCAGTTCGCCTTCCAGACGCACGTCCATGAGCACGAGGTCCAGCGGCGCCTGCGCCGCCACGGCGATCGCGTCCTCGCCGCTCGCGACACTGCCCGCGATGACATGCCCGCATCGCACCAGTTGCTGAGCGATATCGCGTGCCACCACACGATCGTCTTCCACGATGAGTATGCGCGCGGATGCCATGACGAAGCCCGTTGAGTCCTTAGAGTGTGAAGTGAATGACAAAGCTCGTCCCCGCACCGTTGTCCCGTCGGACCGTGGCATGCAGTTGGTGAGCCAGGTCGGAAACGAGTTGCAGGCCGAGTGAGTCCGCCTCTTCGACGCAGAAATCGGCCGGCAATCCAATGCCGTCGTCGGACACGCTCAGCCTGCACCGGCGTTCGTCGTCCGACATCAGCTCGACCCGCAGATTCCCGTGCCGCCCCTGCGGAAACGCATGTTTGAGCGCGTTCGAAACAAGTTCGTTCACGATCATGCCGCAAGCCACCGCCCGATTCATGTCGAGTTGCACGTCGTCCACCAGCACGTCGAGGGACACGTTCAGTTGGCTCAATTCATAAACGCGGGAAAGATGCGCGCACAGGTTGCGGATGTGAGACGCCATGTCGATGCGCGCGAAATTCCCCGCTCGATACAGATTCTCGTGAACCATCGCCATCGAGCGCACGCGGTTTCGGCTGTCGAGGAAGCGTTCCGCCGTCGACTTGTCTTCGGCGCGCGCCGCCTGGAGATTGAGCAGGCTACTGATCAACTGCAGGTTGTTTTTGACCCGGTGATGCACCTCGTGCAGCAAGGCGTCTTTTTCTTCGAGAAGCGCCTCGACCTCTTCGAGACTCGCGTTCTCGATCGATATCGCGGCCTGCGACGCGAGCAGCCTGAGCACCGCCAGCCGCGAGAGCGTGAACACGCCCGGTGCAAGTTCATTTTCGAGATACAGGGCGCCGATCACCCGGTCCTGCTTGACGAGCGGCAAGGACAGCACGGAGCGTGCGGTGCCGCTCATGAAGTATTCGTCGGCGCCGAAGGGGTTCTCCATCGAAGCGTCATCTACCAGCACCGGCTCGTGCGTGCGAAGACTATGGTGGAGCATCGCGAGCGGCACGGCGTCGGACGAAGCCGCGCGCCGGCCCACGTTGACCGTGTTGCCCTCGCCCAGCGCGCTGGCGTCCGCCTCGATCCAAAGCTGTTCCGCGTGCGGCAGGATCAATAGCGCGCGCCGGGCGCCCGCGTGCTCGAGCACGATCGTCATCAGCGTGTGCATGAGCCGCTCCAGCACGCGCTCGCTGGAGATCGCCTGCGACGCCTTGACGACCGTCTCCATCGCCATGGGATTCGTCACCGGCCCGCTCGACACGCTCGACGTCTCCTCCGACACGAGGCCCGGGTGGCGCGCCTCGAGCGCCCGGACTTTCGCCATCGCCCCCCAGTTCAGATAGGCGAGCCGCGCGTTGCGCAGATACACGACGCTGATGGCCGCGAATCCGCTGTCCGCATAGAACCGGCCCGCGATCTCATTGGCGAGGCCCTCGACATGCAACAGACGTTGCTCGCGTGCCCCGACAACTGCCTGCTCATAGTGGCGCATCGCTTCGAACTCGCGCTTTTGCACGCGCGCGAGTTCGGCCTCGACCAACGCGAGGCGCGAGGCGAAGTTCGCCGGCGAGTGCTGCGCCCAGCCGCGCAGTTTCTCTACGTCTTCCGCCAGCGCGGCCTCGTTTTCAGCCTGGTCCGCGGGCGCGAGACTGTCATGCCACTTCAGGCGCGCCAACGCACCGAAGAAGTGATATTCCGCGAGTTCGAAGTGGCCCGACGTGGTCCACAACAACGGCGCCGCGCGCTTTTGCGCCTCGAGTGCGCCGACCATGTCGCCAGCGAAAAAGCGCGCCTGCAACTGCCGAATCCAGTACCAGCATGCCGCAATGGCGAGCGCGGGATTGCCTTCCAGATGCCGCTCGAAAGCGGCCTCATCCGCATGGTCCGCATGGGCAGACCCGAGCCAGGGCGCGAGCCCCCGCAGTCCGCGAATCAGCGACAACTGCGCGTTCATGATGTCGACGATCAGCCCGAACCCCGCGGCGCGAACGATACGCAAACGCTCGCCCCCTTCGTCTTCGACGTCTGCGAGCGGATGGCCCGCAGCCAGCAGGCTCGTGACGAGACAGCAACTGCTAAAGCCTACGTAGGTGAGGTCGCCGCTGTGCGTTGCCGCTTCGAACGCCCGCCGCAATAGCGGCAGCCCCGCGCGCATGGGCTGCGTCCATGGCGTCACGTGATAGGCGAAACACATGTACACGCGCGCCCGGAACCGTCCCAGCCCGCGCTCGTCCACGAGTGACAGTCCAAGCCTGCCGAACTCGAAACCCGCGCGGTAGTCGCCAAAAATCGGGCCGGCCACCATGCCGAGGTAGGCGAAACCCAGCGAGGACGCGTCGGTATTGCCATGCCGGATGCTCAGATTCGCCATGCGCGACAACACCAGACACACCAGGTTCTCGTCCGTGAAGAAAGCCGGCGGAAGCACCGCGGTCAGCACGTTGAGCGTGGCCTCCAGCGTTTCGTCGTGCAGCAGCGGAAGCTCGATGAGCGAGGCGATCGTTCGTTCTCCGATCTGATCGCGCAGCGCCGCGTACTCCGCCACGGCCGCCGCGCGATCGGGATGCGCAACCCAGTCCATGCCGACCTCGCGCAGATAGCCGAGACAAATTTCGACCGCGGCCTGCATCTGATCGAGCGCCGTGTGGAGCGTTACGCGAAGAAACGCGACGGCGGCCTTGTGCGGCACGTTCCTCGCTGCGGCGGCGAGATCGCGCAGGCGTTCCTCGGCCAGCGCGGCGCCGCCCGTGAGAAATTCGCATTCGGCGCGCAGCAGTTCGAACGAGAACTTCTCGTCGTAGTGCGTGCGCCACGCGTCACTGCCGAGAAGTTCGCTTCCGAGCGTGAGATACGCGAGCGCAGAGCCATAGGCCGCGGAGCCCCTCGCGCGCCGGCCGGCGCGCAGGTTCAGACCGGCCACGCGCGCACGCACGCCGTAGTCCTCGACCACATGAATCGCCCGGTTGTACTGGTTGACGATCTCGAAGATATTCAGTTCGACATCCTGACCATCCTCGCTGTCCAGCAGAGTCCCGATGCGCAGGTGCGCAGGTGCGCGATCCGCCTCGGCCAGCAAGGCGTACGCGGCTTCCTGAATCCGGTCGTGAACGAACGCGTAGCCATCGGCCCGCCGATACACGACGCCCTGGGCGACCGCTTGAGCAAGCGCTGCGTCGACCGCCTCGCTCGACTGACCGCTCACGCGTGCGAGAACCGCAGACGAGACACTGGCGCCCAGGCACGCGAAATCCACCAGCACGCTGCGAGTCGCATCGGGCATGCGGCCAAGCTTGCCGATCATCAGGTCCACGACGCTGTTCGGAAAGCTTCTGCGCGCAATCTGATCCGCGTTGCACGCCCATTCGCGGCGCGCCTTGTCGAACGTGAGAAAGCCTTCGTCCGCCAGCGCCTGCAGGAATTGCACGGCAAAAAAGGGATTCCCGCCGGTCTTGTCGAACATCACCTGCGCGACTTGCTGCGTGCTTTGCTTGTTGCCGTGCATCGCATCGCCCACGAGGCGATCAATGTCGTTCACGCCGAGCGGGGCCAGCAAGAGGTCATGAACGCGAACCTGCCCCGCGTGCATCGCATCGACGGCCCGCGTGAGCGGGTGCATCGGCCCGACTTCGTTGTCGCGATACGCGCCGATGAGCAGCAGGTCGCCGATGTCCTGACTTTTTCCCAACGCCTCGAGTACCGAGATCGTGCCCGCGTCGAGCCACTGGAGATCGTCCAGAAAGAGCACCAGCGGACGCCCGGGAAACGCAAACGCGCCTATGAATCGCGTGAGCGCCGCGACGAAGCGCGTCTGGGCGTCCTGCGGCGGGAGTTCGGCAACCTGCGGCTGCGGGCCGACCAACTGTTCGAGCGCGGGAATCAGGTCGACGATCAGTTGGCCGTGAGACCCCAGCGCGTTTTGAATGCGCTGCCGCCATGCGCCGATCTGCGCTTCGTCTTCGTCGAGAATCTGCTGCACGAGCGCCGCCATGCACTGCGCAAGCGTTGCGTATGGAATATTCCGCTTGTACTGGTCGAATTTGCCGGAAGCGAACAGGCTGCCCGACCCGGACATCACCTGATGGAATTCCTCGACCAGCGACGACTTGCCGATTCCCGAGTAGCCGGACACCAGAACGCATTCCGGCGCGCCGTCGCGCGCGACGCGCTCGAAGGCCGCAACGAGGGAGCGCAAGTCCGCTTCGCGCCCGTACAAGCGCCCGGGCATCAACAAGCGGCTGTTCGAGTCGGCAGCGCCCAATGCGAACGGCTCGTGCGCGCCGCGCTCCCATTGCGCGGCGCACAGCCGCAAGTCGTGCGCCGCGCCTCGCGCACTCTGATAGCGGTCTTCCGCGGCTTTTGCGAGCAGTCGATCGACGATGGCGGCGGCGAAATCGGACACCTGCGGCGCGTATTCCTTGAGCGAGAGCGGCTTTCTCGCGGTATGGCAATGCAGCCACTCTGCGCCCGAGTGGGCCACATACGGGAACCGGCCAGTGAACATCCAGTAGATCACGACCCCTAGCGAATAAAGGTCGGAACGCGTATCGGGTCGCCGGTTGACCAGTCCCGTGCGCTCGGGCGCGACATACGGCAGCGCATGCGCGAAGAGGAGCGGCTGAGGGATGTCGCTGCCTGCGGCGTCGGCATCGGCATCGGCATCGGAAGACAGGCCGAAGCCGGTGAGCGCTACCGCGCCGGTTTTTGCGTTGACGAGCAGATTGGCGGGCCGGATGTCGTGATGGATGAGCCCGCGCGCATGCAATGCATCGAGCGCGGCCGCCGCGTTCGACGCGATCGCAAGCACCTGGCCGTGCGACATGAGGTGCGGCTGCATGGAAGCGAGATCGCCGCCGCCCGGGTCTTCGAGAAAGAGTATCGTGCGCCGGCTCTCGCGCAACAGCGCGTGCGGCTGCGTGAAGCGCGGGCTGTCGAGCCGCGTGCGCAGCCCATAGGCGTTTTCCAGCAACGAGAGCGCTTCAGCCGAAGGCTGGGTGGCCGACGGCCGCACGGCAAGCCGCGTTTTCGCGGCGCCGCGCGTTTTGACGCGCGAGAGCACAAGCATGCCGTCATCCCACAACGTTTGAACGACCCGGTCTTCTGGATTCGTGACGGCTGCCGCATGGGTGCGCGGCTTCATAGGGGGCTGAATTTCATGTGGCGGCCGAAAGCATGTACCCGGAATTTCGCACGGTGCGCAGAAGCGAACTCTCGAATCCCGCATCGATCTTTTGCCGAAGCTTGCTGACGTGCACGTCGATCACGTTGGTCTGCGGATCGAAGTGATATTCCCAGATATTCTCCAGCAGCATGGTGCGCGTCACGACCTGGTCGGCGTGCCGCATCATGTATTCGAGCAGCTTGAATTCACGCGGCTTCAGTGTGATCGCCTTGCCCGCCCGCATGACTCTTCGCGAAAGCAGATCGATGCACAGGTCGCCCACCTTCAGCGTCGTTTCGAGCACGTCGCTCTGCGAGCGGCGCATGAGCACCTCGAGCCTCGCCAGCACCTCTGCGAACGCGAAGGGCTTGACCACGTAGTCGTCGCCGCCCGCCTTCAGGCCGCGAATGCGCTCGTCCACGGCGTCGAGCGCGCTCAGGATCAGCACCGGCACCTTGCTGCCGGTTGCCCGCAGCGCCGCGACGATGCCGAGTCCGTCCGCACCGCCCGGCAGCATGCGATCGAGAATGATGGCGTCGTACGCGCCGCTCATGGCGAGAAACGCGCCGTCCCGCCCGTTGTCGGCGAAGTCGATCACGTGCCCCGCTTCCTCAAGCCCCTTCCTCAGAAAACCGGCTACCTGCAGATTGTCTTCCACTAACAAGATCTTCATTCCAGCCACTCGCGGTTCCGGGCAGCCGCCGTGCATAGTCGCGGCGCCGCGCCGCGCTCCGTGCAAAGCACGATCTTCCTTGCTTGTGCCACCTCACCCCCAATTATCGGTCCAGCGCCGATATTTCGATTTCCGGCGTGTCATTAAATTTAGTTAATGTATCGTTGCGCACCTGGCGCACGCGCTCTGCAAGAGATTAACAAAAGTTAATCTGCGGATCACAGTGTGGAAAAGACGCGTCGCTTATCATTTCGATACGGTCCACGCGCAATCAACCTGCTCACCCTGTCGGCGTGCCTTTGGCGAGTGGCATAAGCCGGGCGGGTTGCAGTGCGCCCAGTCCCTTGCCAGAGCCACGCCGAGCAAACCAGACATGAATCACGCGACAGCACTCTCTCCATCGTTCGCTGCGCACGCGCCGGTCATTCAGGTCGGCGAATGCGAGCTGGATCTCGACTTGCGGGCGCTGCGCCGCGGCGGCAAGACGGTGGAACTCGGTTCCCGTGCGTTCGATGTGCTCGCCACCATCGCGCTCGCGGCAGGACGCGTTGTCTCCAAGGACGAACTCATGGAGGCAGTCTGGCCCGATACGATCGTCGAAGAAAACAATATCCACGTGCAGCTGTCGGCGATCCGCAAGGCGCTGGGCGCGGACCGCGCGCTGATCCTGACGGTGCCGGGGCGCGGGTACCAACTGGCGGCGGCCCCCGAAACGCGCATCGTGCCGATGCCTCGCCATGAAGCCGGCCCGGCGCGCGCGCCCAATGAACTGCGCGCGGGCGAAGCCGTGATCGGGCGCGACACCGCAATCGCCGAGATTCTCTCGCTGATGTCCTCGGCGCGCATCGTGACGCTCGTCGGCGCGGGCGGCATCGGCAAGACGAGAATCGCCCGCGAGATCGCGCACCGGCTCGCTGCGGAACAGGCGCTCGACGTGCGGCTCGTCGAACTGGCCGCGCACGCCACGCGCGCGGCGGTCGTCCAGGCGTTCGCGGACGTCTGCGGCGCGCCATTCAACGGGAAGGAGCCCGATGCGCGCATCGTGGCGAATGGGCTGGCCGGCCTGCCCGGCCTGCTCGTCATCGACAATGCCGAACACGTCGTGGAGCACGTGGCCGAAATCGTCGACCTGACAAGCCGCGCCAATCCCCAGATGACGATTCTCGTCACCAGCCGCTCGCGCCTGCGCGTGTCTCTCGAATCGGTCTATCGTGTCGGCCCGCTCGCGCTCCCGCACGCCGGCGAAGACCGCGATGCCATGCTTCGGTCGCCCGCGATCGCTCTTTTCCTGCGGCGGCTGCGCTCGAACGGCGTGAGCGCCGAGATGAGCGACGAGCGGTTGCGGATGGCCGAGGAGATTTGCCGCCGGCTCGCAGGCATACCGCTCGCGCTCGAACTCGCGGCCGGGCGCGCTTCCCTGCTGGGGCTGGAAGGCATTCGCGAAAGGCTCGACGAACCCCTGCTCTATGTTGCCGGCGGTTATCGCACGGCCCAGCCCAGACATCAGTCTTTGCGCGCCGCATTCGACTGGAGTTTCGACATGCTCGATGCCGCCGAGCAGACGGTGTTCAGGCGCCTGAGCGTCTTTAACCGCGCCTTCACGGTGCAGGCCGCATCCGAGGTCGCCCGCGACGCCACACTCTCCAATGAAGCCGTGATGGATTGCATTGGCGAACTGGTCGACAAATCGCTCATCGAAATTCAATTCGAAGGCGCCGATGTGAAATACCATCTATTCGCGCCGGCTCGCGCCTACGGGCTGGAAAAACTTCTTGCCGCGGGCGAGATCTGCACCATTTTCGAGCGGCACGCGCTCTTTGCCAGCGGGCACGTTGCGCATGGTCGGCTCAGTGGCGTGAGGCAATAACGCGCCCGAGCAAAAGCCCAGGCGCGGCCCCGCATCGAACTCCGCTCAGGCCTTGATGAACGCCAGCAAGTCGGCGTTGATCTGCTCTGCCTGTGTGGTCGGCATGCCGTGCGGCAAGCCTGGATGGGATTTCAGCAAACATTTCGCTGTGCACGGATCCTTCTGGTCGGCATCGAGATTATGCACATGATCGCCTCTAACCATGCATTCATCCTGCGGTGCGTACGACTCGCATTCGTCGACGCGTTGAATGCTTCGCACGATACGCCCGGATTCCTTTGCGCGTTCAAGGCCGCCCTGTGGGCATGTATCCATGCGGAACGATAACGCGCTCGCAGTTATGTTTCGTTTGCCTAACTTGATTTGCCGCAGCAACCCGGGCCGTTGGTTCAGAAACCGCACTGATTCTAGTCGCAATTTCCCCGCTTTCACACGTTCAAGATTAAAAAAATCCGGTGACGCCGGAAGCAGTTTGCCAGTTGACGGGAAGAGACGCGGACAGAGAATGCGGTCACCCCTGGAGATGGCGCGACGTGCTCGCGTTTTCTCCAGAAATCGCCACACGACGCGACCGTGAAGATAAGTATTCCTATCGTTATAGAGCGCCATTTCTCCGCTTGACCCATGCAAACGTGCAAATGATTGCGGCCGACATGGAATCGAAATGCGCTTCCGGAAGCAAAAGCCTGTGCAAACACCCTTAAAGCGTCAGGCCGGTGGTGCGCGAGCGCATTTGCATAGCGCCAGGTGGTTAAAGTCAAACTCAAGCGCAACGCGAGTTCATTGAACTGGTCCATGCCGAGAAGCGTGGCGATCAGATCGCTCTTTCGGGCCGTTGACATCGCGGCGGTGCGCGAAGGGTTGTCGATTCCCGGCGTAGGTTTTTCGCGGGGAGACACATGGCGTAGGTTCGCTCCCAACAGGGGAAAAACCTACGCCAGCATCGCCGACTCACACAGAAAAAGATGAACGGAGGCTAATCAACCCAGCGCTTGCACTCAACATAAACTCGTTTTAAATCAGTTACTTATATCTAAATCCGGCAAATCTGACCGCTCCTCACCAATCCGGATATTACTTTTCTTTCATTCGTTCATTATTTTTTCGGATATGCGAAGAGGCGGCTACCATCCCGCTACGAAATTCTAGAAAACGCTTATTTTTCAGCCATCTAAACGCCGAGACCGGCATTCATCCGAATGTCAATCCTGACTACTCGTTTTCTTCGAAGTAGTGAAGTGCCCTTTTCCAGAAAGCCTTCCTGTCGAAAGTCACGCCAAAACCTACGCCGAATGGTCTTTCGATTGGTACGACGTCTTCACGGCGCCGAATCGGCGCTGTGCCTTGAATCAAGGTTAGTACCGTGCGCTGACCAAGGAGCGGCAAACGACGATGGATAGCAGGCACCTGGATCGAGAGGTCAGCCGGCGAATAAGCCGAAATCAGATGTACCGCGCTTTGGCGAACGCCCGTCTCGCCACTGAAGGCCGACGCATTCGCGGGCGGGGGCACTGGGGATATCTTGCTTCACGGCCTGCGATCTACGCCAAAAACTACCCCCAACGGTCGGTAGCAGTCACCGGAATGAAGCAGCTACCCAAGGACGTCCGGGAAGACCGGCGCCCCTATCCAATCTGGACTGAGGGTGAGAAAAACAGAACGTTTGGGAATGCAATGGAACGCTTAGGAATATGATGGGCCGGGTGGACTCTCATTGTGGCCGCTCAGGGCCGCCCCGTAAGGGATTGGCAATGTGGCGATGGACGGTTACCCCCAGATCTACCCCTGCTGAGTGGCGGAACAAAATGGAACTGAGCCGCTGAAAGCGTCACGCCTGCCATCGGCACTTGCGTCGCGTTAATTGGATGGTAATGTCGTCATATTACAACGCTCGCGGCACCGCAACGCCCGATGAATTGCTTCTGCATGACGCGCTTTCCTTCATGACCGACCGCTGCGCATTTCGCACTTACGCTCACGCTGTGCGAGTGCGCTTTCACCGGCATACCATGTCAGTCGACGAGCCCGAACGAATTTCTACTCGAGCAACTGAATCTACATCCGACCGCCCAACGCACCAAACGCAACGTGCGATCTGTCAACCAGCAAACATCCGGTTTGGCACGCATTCCCGTCCAAGGAACCTGCCAGAGCAAAGGGACTCTGATCAAGATCGCAGTCGTCCGCGAACTGCGCTCGTACACCGAAGCCAATTGCGATTAGAGTGATTGCAGTAACAGATAGCACACGGAATTTCCTGCTTCTTATTTTCATCGCTAACTCTCCGCCAGTCGATTTGATCTTGCACTCGGGGCGAAATTCCAGAGTGCGTCTCCACTGCGTAAGCTAGCATTCGTCCACAGCCGGTCTCATGGTCTAAGTGGACTAAGCAGAAACCCGCATGCCCTACCGACTACCCAAAGTCGCAGTTGTGGCTACAAGCTAGACCAGAAATCCCCCGTCGATCGGCAGACAGGCGCCATTGACGTACTGCGCATCTTCAGCGCTCAGCCAAATCACGGCGCGTGCGATGTCAACTGGTTGAGCAACGCGACCAAGCGGAATCTGCTGCTCCAAGGACGTCCGCCATTGAGGAGCATCAAGAATCGTGCGTGTCATTTCGGTTGCAACGATGCCCGGTGCAACCGCATTACAACGAATTCCTTGTCGACCATATTCGGTAGCGATTGCCCGTGTTATTCCCAATACCCCATGCTTTGCAGCCGTGTATGCTGCAGTACGAGGAAAACTAATGAAACTTTGCAACGAGGCTGTATTAATGATGACACCGCCACCGTTTTCAAGCATTAGAGGGATTTCCGCCTGGATACAGTAAAAAACCCCGGAGAGATCGATATCAATGATCCGCTTCCACTGTGCTACGCCTACCTCATGGCTCGGAGGTGGGTTGTCGTTATCCGCAACGCCTGCGTTGTTGAACGCAATATCCAACCGTCCGATCGTGTTCCGAATCTCAGCAACCATGGCATGACACTGCTCGGGATCCGACACATCAACCGACACAAAGGAAGCCTTCCCTCCTTGCCGGCCTAGCTCCTCCGCCAGTGATTGTCCAGCCTGACGACTGACGTCAGCGAGAACAACGTGAGCACCAGCCCGAACAAATGCCTCCGCCGTTGCGCGACCGATACCGCTTGCTGCACCGGTTACCAATGCGACTTTGCCAGTCAAATCAGGATATTTGGCCATTTTATATTTGAAAATCAAAAAATCGTTCAATACATGAAACATGGCCCGAAAATATCGTCAAGCCACAATTCCCGTATTCAACAAGAATAAATAACCTCGAATCAAGCCGAAACGGCGGAATGTTTTGAGGCCCAATTTCCGGAAAATTAAACCTTAAATTCCGCAAAGGTGGCATCGTCCGTTTAGACTAGCTTTGTTTCGACCGTTGAATCGCGCGAGACCCGATACTTCGAACTTACGCTCGCACCGCTCTCTCGCCGCGCCACGGCCCCCAAAATGTACGTCCCATCAGGATCATCCCGGCCAAGCATAGGAAGAGAATTCCGACAACCATGAAAGCCTTGTCGATGCCACACAGAACTCGGATCGGGCCAACGACCCAAGGATTGAGAAACTGCCCCAAGAATATTGCACTGAGTAGCAACCCGGTAGCCCTAGACCGCATTGAAAGGGGGGCTCGGCTCATGATCATCGTCGCACAAGTTGCCTCAACTAGCCCTGCACCGATACCCATAACCGCACTCGCACAGCCGATCAAAAACGCCCCGTGAGCCAACGACATTCCCAAGGCTCCAACCCCGAAGCACACGGTGGTAAGCATGAGTACGCCCCGCGACCCGAGGAAACGCCCGATAAAACCAAAACTCGCGGCTGCAAGGGCAGCGACCAACGCACAGGCAGCGGTGACCGTGCCCTGCACCTCTGCACTGCCCACTCCCTGCTCTTGAAGCAAGAACGGCCCCTGAATGCTCGGCATGAACATGCCAATAGTCAGGGCCGACGCGAGTAGATAGATCGGCCACATCGTCCGAAACGGTGAAAATATATTGTGCTCTGACGTAGCGATGTGTTTGTGTGCTTTTATGCAGAACGGTGCCATCAACAGAAACGGAACGCCAAACGCATAGAGAGCAAATGGAGTGCGCCAGCCCGCGCGATCAACAAGATGACCGCCAGCCATCAGCGCAACCATCGCTGTAGCGGAAGAGGCCGCCACCATGAACCCGAGCAATCTTTCGCGGTGGCCGCCGGTAGGGTAATCGCCAACCAGGGAGAGACAACACGTCTGTATTGCCCCACCCGCCGCACCCAGCAGTAGTCGCGAGACGATCAGAGCTGTCGGACTATCAAGGAAGAGCACCGCTGTGCCGGCGAGCACGAAGCTCAACAGTCCGACCATCATGACCAACCGACGCCCTACGATTTCGGCAACAATTCCGGCGAGTGGCGCACAAAGAATCAGCGCTACTGCCGGCACGGTCATTACAAGTTGCGCGAAAAGCGCACCGTCGGTCCCATGCGCAAAATGCGCTGCCATCGCTGGCATGGCGGGCGCGGCCGCCATTGGAACCAATGTAACCAAGGCCGGTCCGGACACCAGGACAATACTCTTTGCCCAATTGTTCTCACCGAGCCCATCTGACGTGGAACCCATACTCACAACGCGTCTCCTTACTCTTATATGTAGTCCCGCGTTGGAAGATCCGTCGCCGAGACATTTTGTGGGTCCGGGCGCCCCCTGGCTACCAGGGCAGTGGCAACCAAGCGGCTAATGCCTCTGGGTCCGCTCTCACCGGGCGCACGGCAAACGTGCATACCCATTCCGCACCGCACTTGAAAGTCGATCGTGATAGGTCGATTTCACTCGCCTCAATAGATCAGAACAACGTCCATTTGTAGTAGACCATGATCGTGGGCGTCAAAAAAAGCACGGCTTTCCACAATATTCCGATGAATAGATACCGCTAGTCCACTTGGACGATGCACTGTCCGACAGCCGACACCAAGATCACCCCGGCAATGAGGATACGTTTACCTCGTTTGGAACTGTGACGCGACCATGCGCCGATTGTGCCGCGCTTACCATATGACGAACCGCATCGACGCGAACTCCCGCGTCACCTGGAGACACTCATGACCGCAGACGACTACATCCAGATCCAGAACCTCGTACACCGATACGCATATCTCATCGACTCTGGCCGATGGAAAGAACTGGGCGATTTGTTCGCAGATGCAGACGTCTATATTGCGGGGGAACTCGCGGTTCACCGCGACCCTGAAAAGCTTGAAGATTTGTGGCGACAATATGTGCGGTTGTATGCTAATGGAACGCCCAAGACGCATCACGTCATTACCAATCTGACGATTGAGGAAGTCGGTCCGGAGGAGGCACGAACGCACTGCTATGTACTCGTGGTCCAGCAGACCGCCGCCTTGCCGCTCCAGCCAATCATTACCGGCGACTATCTCGATCGGTTCGTCAAATCCGAGGGTAAATGGCGATTCGCCGAGCGTCGCATCGCAAACGACCTTATCGGCGACCTTTCGGCACATCTTCTCCAGGAACTTGCACAGGCCGAAGAACAGAAGCCTCAGAGTTGGTGACAACCTGCGGCGCTTGGCCTCATCAGATGCTGCATCGCAACAATCGCCCTGATCAGACGCCCTCGTTTAGCCGGAAGTCGGTAGCGAATGTATCAAGGCCCCACAGCAGCGAATGTTCGAAGCAGATACAACACATCGTGGAAGCCCGAGGTTACTCTCCCGGTAAGTTGGTGTACGATTTTCGCCAAAGGTCGCCGAGCTGAGCGATTGGCTAAGAGATAGGAGACACAAGATGGGTGCACCCGTAATGTCTGCAAGAGCAGACGCACCCCACGTTCCGGAGGATTTCCGTAACTCCTCGTCGGAATCGCCGTACGTCCATGGCAGCGTCGAAGACTTTTCACAGGCGAAACTCCCCTTCGAAAAGTTCGACGAGCTGGCCGGCTTAATTTACGAAGGGCCCCTCCAGGCAGTACCTTGGTCAGGCCTGTTGATTAGCTTGCGCACACTACTCCGTGCAAATTGGGTGACACTCATCCTGCGCCCCGCGTCGGACAAGATTCAAGCGGTGATTGTGAACGCTGGGCCAGACGGCGCATTTGTTGAGCGTGGGAAGTTTGCGACGCACACGGCGTTTATACTGGATCCGTTTAATGGACTCCCGCCCGAGCGCATTATTTCTGTTGATGACTTCGTCGGTACCGATGCCTGGATGTCCAGCGACTTCTATAAGCAGTTTGTAGAGCCGTACGACATCCGCTTTATGATCGGCGCCGATCTCGTCACGGCTGATGGCTCTGAATGCCGACTGCGGATCTGCCGCCCAGAGAGCGCCGGGAACTATTCCGAACAGGACAAAGCAGTTTGTCAGGTATTGCTGCCGCATCTCAAGCGAGCCATCGAGCTTCACTCCAGACTCGACATGATCGAGTCGGAGCGGACCCTCTATGCCAATACCGTCGATCGAATGCTGCTGGGTACAGTTGTTTTGGACGAGACGGGTCAAATTTTGAGAACGAACGGCGTCGCGGAGCGGATCTTACACGGCAACGATGGTCTCAGACTGGCGAACGGTCACATTGAGGCCGCCTATTCCGGCGACAATCGTAACTTGCAGTCTCTGGTCCGCAACGCGTTGCTCGGCGCGCCCCAGACAGTTCATCAATTCGGACAAGCGATGTCGGTGTCTCGTCCGTCTGGGCGCGCAAAGTACGGGCTGGCAGTCCGCACCAATCCATTAAACGAGTGGTCAGAGGGCCGACATCGCCCAGTTGTGACAATCTTCATCCGAGATCCAGAACAACAATCCCAAGCCTCGCGTGACCTCGTCCAACAACTCTTCGACCTTACACCTGCCGAAGCTTCTTTGGCGCTGTTGCTTGCGGAAGGCATCACCTTGGACGAAGCGGCGGAAGAACTATCAATCCGCAAAAACACGGCCCGGGCGCATCTGCGGTCGATTTTCTCAAAGACCGGTGTAACTCGGCAAACTTCGCTTGTACGGCTGCTCCTCGGAAGCTTTACACCGATAGACTGAAAGACGCGCCTGCACGGCGCGTCTTCTACTACGCTATCGAACCGAGAACGTCGTCTCAAATCGCGCGGCGAAGCGGTCGAAGTCGCTCTCGGGCAGATGGTTGATGCCACCCGCCCCGCGACGGCCGCCGCCCGTCGGGAACTCGCGACAAAATTCGTCCGCGCCTACCGCACTCCGACGCGGTACCCGAACACTCGCGGTGTAGCCGCCTCCGGATTTGACCGAGAGGATTGAAATTGCGCTCTCCGGAGACCCATGCATCAGTTCGTTCGCCAGCACGCCTATTGCTCGACGGGCCCACGCTTCATCCGGGAGAATGACGATCATGGCACCCGGTGCCTCGCGCGTCACGCCTACCCCTCGCGCACTTTCCATGTCGGCTCGGTACCCTTGCACCAATCTCTCGTATGCCGAGGAATCCACCACAAAGTCCAACGGGTCGTCGTACGGACGAATCTGTTCGGCAAGCTCAGCTGGATCGAAGTGGAGATCGCTAACCGATTCGCCGTATGCGTTGTAGTTTAGGCAAATGCCAAGTGTCTCTAGAGACGCGAGCTTAGCATCCTCGAACCCAGCAGCAGTGCCCATCGCACGCCCCACCGCCGGCAGACCATCGCCAAATGCCGCTGTCACTGCCCAGGCACTGAATCTTCCACCCAAAAACCGGTCGACGAGGATGCTCGTGCAGACGTCTACCGATAAATCGATGTGAGATGTCAACCCATCGTGGACCGGAATCTCACCAGCGTGATGGTGATCAAAATAAGTTACCTTTGCACCCACGTCGAGGAGTCTCAGCAGACCGGCCCGGTTCGAGTCCATTGAGATATCAAGCGCCGTTACGCTATCGCCTGCGGCAGCGCGTACTCGCTCCAGCAGTTTGATGTCGCGCTTGACGCCCGTGACAAACTCGGCTTGCTCTGGTCCCGACGCAAGCCGCAGTTGCTGAAGCGCACAGAGACCATCAGCGTCTCCGTTAAAAGCATAAATTTTCTTCAATTTTCACCCTCTGCCCTTCATCTACATTGCCGCCCCACCACTCGAACTCTGGCTCAAAGCGAGCGCGATGACGCATAAATGCGCTCTGCTTGCGCCTTCACGCCACGCGCGATGCCGTCAAATCCTTGTTTGACCCAAGGACCAAAACTTTGCATGATCGAGTCCGCATTGACGCCCAAAAAGAGGTCTGTCGTGAAATACGCCGAGCGCTCGTCCCCCAATGCCTCGATATACTGATCGCGTCGCGCGGCATCCTTGGACTCGGCAGTGGGCCGTTGTTCCCAAGCGAGCAATTGGCCCGGCTCGTAAGCAACGAGATGCTCAAAGACGTGAATCTCCGACCCAGGTTGGGCCGGATCGGGGATGTAAATATGGACCGGTTCGCCAAGCTTAAGCGTCGATTCGATTCGCACCGTGTACGGATTCCATTCCTTGTAACGCGGCAGATCAACCAGCACATCCCAAACCACCGACGCCGGCGCATCAATTTCAACCCGAACCGACGTCACGATATTCTGCGCTTTGCTCATCGTGTCACCTCCAATGTGCTCTCAACTTTTGATGGATTTGTTTGCGTCCCTACCGAACGTCACCAGCTATTAAAACCGTTCACACGGCTTCAGCCTTTTTCGCGGCTGAAAGCCTGGGCAGGATGTAGCGCTCGCGGTACGAAGCGAAGTCAGACTCAAGCTTCGATTTCGTCAAGGCCATTTTCTCCAGCGAATAGTCGTGCGGCGCGCGCTTGTCGCGGCTGCTCAATCCAATCCACTTCTGCATCCTCCCCCGGGCCTCATCGTCGAGTTCTACGCCAAGGAACGGATAGATTCGCTCAATGACTTCCATCGGGCGTGCCACCGCGTCCAGATACCAAACATCGAGGAAGAGCGAGTCCGACAACTCATCACGAACTCGAATTGCGTCCTTCAATCCTCGTGAAAATTTCGCACTCCACAGCGCAGCAGCTTCCGCTGGATTGGCATCATCGCTATACACACACCAGATCGTGTAAGCGAAGCTACTCATCGAGGGAATCGTCTCCAACGGATCCCGGTGCGTTTGGATAATCTTCGCGTCCGGAAACACTTTGAACAGGACATCCATTGCGTGTGTGTGGTGCGGTGCCTTGAGAATCCAGCGCTGCGCCACCTCACCTCGGCGACGCTTCTGCCATTGCAGAAATTGAAGCTGCCGTTTGAGGTATGTGTACGCCGGAGTCTGATCCTGCTCGCCCAACCACGCGGTGTAACCCGGAACATTGGCGTATGCATACATCGCGCTGAGGAAGGAGTGCTCCATCAATACAACTTCCTCGTCGGCCAACTCAGCGTCGAGCGGATGCATCGTCAACAAGTCCGGCATGGCCTCGACCATCATTTTCACTTCCGCCCGAGCTGCCGGAATGCGCGGGTCCTCGCCAGCCTCGGCCCCTGTATCGTCAAACGGAGCAGGAAATCGGACTTCCCACCACTTTGGCGTATAGAAGCGTGGGTCCTGAGCCAACACTCGATGCAGCATGGTCGTACCGGTGCGTGGCAAGCCAACGATAAACACGGGCTGCTCGATCGATTCTTGAAGAATCTCTGGATACCGACTCACATATTGTTCGAGCGTCAGCCGCGATGCCAGGCTCTCTACGAGTCTCTCACTGAAGAGACTCTTGCCCAGCCCCGAGAGCTTTCCTTCTTTATTGATCGACGCCAACAGTGCTTCGAGGGCCGGAAGGAAGCTCTTATCGCCAAAGTCGGTCAAGCCATCGCGGCGCTTGCTAGCAGCGGCGAGCAACGCCTCGGATTCGAGCGGAACTGTCATATTAGTTTCCCAATTTCAATGTTTGCAGCGCGACAACCTCTGTCTCCGGTTGAACGTGCTCATTTGCGCCAATCCACCGAAAACACATCGTTCCCCGCCGGTGACCCGCCGTTTCCAGCCAATTTGCCGCTCCCGGATTCTCGTTCGCCAGCACTAGGGTCACACCACCGTTCTCGTCGTAGACTGCAGTCTCTTTGTTGATGCAGATGTCGAAATACCTGAAATCGAGTGACTCGAGCCAGTAATTCTGAATAACAAAATTCCAATAGTCACATTTTGGAATACGCGGAACTTTCACGACCAGTGCCTCGCCGTCTTTGAGTTCCCAGTACGCGTGGTAGTAAAAAATGTTGGGGTCACCACCCACCGCCTGACAGAGCTTTTGGTCCGCTGCCGGAAGTGTGTTTGGCCGGCTGAGATAGCTCTCCGCCCAATCGCAAAACATCCTCGATGTATTCTCGACAAACGTGCCGGCACGCAGGAGCTTTTCTGCAAAGATCGCGGGATTTAGCGGCTTAGGCCTTGCCTCCGTCGCCCCAATCCGTTCAATACGGATTTGCGCGGGCTGTTGCTGACGCCGTCGGGGAAGATACTGTCGGATCAGCAGTTGCGAAGTATCTTCGTCAAGCTTAAGCCAGTTGCCATGGCGTTCCTCCTTCGAGAGGATCAGCTCAAAACTGCCATCCGACTCGATGGTCATGTTTCGTGCTTCGATTAACCCGCTCGCTACGAGTCGCCCGTTGGTGTCGTATCCGCCGCGCTTCGTACTAAAGTTGATGTTCTTCGCGTCGTTCAGTGAACCTGTGACGCGATACTCATTTCTCCCGCTAATCAACGCAACCTGATAAAAGTTGTCGGGGTTGTCGGCGCCAATCTTCGCGGTCTCATGGGAGGGCACCATGAAGGTCGGAAAGTCAGCGTCACCGCTCTCCACCTGCATTTCAAGAGCGATACGCGTTAGCCGGCTGAGGTAACGATAACCTTCCGCGCGATCGAATAGATTATCTGGTGCCTCTGACCTTAGAATTTGATTTCCGGCACGCTTGAGCGTGTCGCAGAATTGCTCCCAGACACGATCAAGCTCAGGCGAATCTTGATGAACCGTCGACATGCGGCGCTCTCCCGGCGAAGTTTTTCGATAAGACAGCTTACGACCGGGCATCGGCGAATTCATCGTCTCTTCGGACTATGAATTCGCCGCAATCAAAGCAGCGATGCAAACATCAGGCAGTCGTGACCGCTGGCTGAGACTCTGCGTTCAACGCAGTACCGCGCGCGCGGGCCATATCGAGAGCCGTGTCCTCGATCATGTCCTCCTGCCCGCCTACCATCCCCTTACGGCCCAGCTCCATCAGGATGTCGCGTGCCGGCACCTTGTACTTTGCTTCCGCGCGTTTCGCGAAAAGCAGGAACGAGGAATAGACCCCCGCATATCCCAAAGTAAGGGCATCACGGTCAATCCTGACCATGTGATCCATCATCGGGAGAACGATGTCTTCCGCGACATCCATAATTCGATATAGATCAACGCCAGTCTCGATCTCCATCCGGTTGCAGACCGCGACGAATACCTCAAGCGGCGTGTTTCCAGCTCCGGCGCCAAGGCCGTTGGTGGATCCATCGATACGGGTCGCCCCCGCTTCCACAGCGGCCAACGAGTTGGCAATCCCCATTGCCATATTATGATGGCCGTGAAAACCAATCTCCGTATCACTCTTCAATGCGCCCCGGAGTGCCGCGATTCTTTCCGTAACATCGTCAGGCAGCATGTAACCGGCGGAGTCCGTGACATAGACACAATTCGCACCGTACGATTCCATCAGAAGCGCTTGCTCGACAAGCTTCTTTGCCGGGATCATGTGCGCCATCATGAGAAACCCGACCGTATCCATTTCTAGCTTTCGAGCAAGATTGATGTGCTGCTCAGATACGTCGGCCTCAGTGCAATGCGTCGCGATACGGATCGTGTGTACGCCAAGATCCTTCGCCATTCGCAGGTGGTCAACTGTGCCGATGCCAGGAAGCAGGAGGGCCGACGCCTTCGCGCGCTTTAAGGTCGGCACCACGGCCTTGAGGTATTCCTCATCCGTATGAAGCGGAAACCCGTAGTTAACCGACGAGCCGCCCAAACCGTCGCCATGGGTCACTTCCAGCAGCGGCATTCCGGCTTCGTCCAGGCCGTTGGCTACTGCCTGCATCTGCGCAAGCGTAATCTGATGCCGTTTTGGATGCATCCCGTCACGCAGCGTGTTGTCGTGCAACGTGATCTTCTTTCCCTTGAGGTTCATCTGTATCTCCGGTCAGACTAGTTCGCGACGGCTTCAAGAGTCAGGGAACCCTTGACGATCTCTTCGGCAAACATCTCGGCCGTCCTGGCGGCGGCTGCGGTCATGATGTCGAGATTGCCGGCGTACTTCGGCAAATAGTCCCCCAGCCCCTCGACTTCCATATAGATGGATACGCGCTTTCCATCGAAGATCGGTCCGTTCTTCAACCGATAACCCGGCACATATTTCTGGACTTCCGTGACCATCTCCTGCACCGATCGAGTGATCGCCGCCTGATCAGGCTCCGACTCCGTCAGGCAGTGAATTGTGTCTCGCATAATCAGCGGCGGCTCGGCCGGGTTAATGACGATGATTGCCTTCCCCTCCTTCGCGCCGCCAACGCTCGAGACCGCGCTAGCGGTTGTACGCGTGAACTCATCGATATTCTTTCGAGTCCCCGGTCCAACCGACCGAGACGAGACTGTGGCGACAATTTCCCCATAAGAAACGGGCTGTACCCGCGAGACGGCCGCAACCATCGGGATGGTTGCTTGGCCGCCACAAGTCACCATGTTCACGTTCATCTCGCCGGTACCGAGGTGCGCCTTCAAGTTAACAGGCGGCACGCAGAATGGCCCAATCGCAGCAGGGGTGAGGTCAATCATCATGACGCCCAGCGCGTTTAGCTTGCGCGTATTTTCCGCGTGCACGTAGGCCGACGTCGCATCGAATGCAATCTGGATTTCGTCCGCCGCAACATGCGGCAACAGTCCGTCAACGCCGTCAGATGTGGTTTTTAACCCAAGCTCTCTCGCGCGCGCCAGCCCCTCTGACGCAGCGTCGATACCCACCATCCAGACCGGCTCAAGCCACTCACTACGCCGCAGCTTATAAAGTAGGTCAGTCCCAATGTTTCCAGGCCCGATAAGGGCACATTTGATCTTTCGCACGCTTCAATCTCCTATCTGCCTTCGTGAAACTCCAAGAGCTCGCTCCCGTTCTTTAGTCGACGAAGGCCACCGAGGCTGAGCCGATGCCAGAAATCGTCAACTCGAATCGATCGCCAACTTGAGCCGGGATCAATGGCACAAGGGAACCCGATAGAATCGTCTCTCCTGCAAGAAATGGGATACCGAACTGTCCGAGTGTATTGGCCAGCCAAGCTACCGCTTCGGCTGGGTGCCCCTGTACTGCACTCCCGAGACCGGAAGCCACGCGCTCCCCATTTCTGTACATCTCGAGATTGACATTCGGCAAATCGACACTTCGAGGATCGACGCGGTCCACGCCGAGCACGAAGACACCACACGACGCGTTGTCTGCGACAGTGTCCTGGATCTTGATCTTCCAGTCGTCGATACGGGAATCGACGATCTCAAAACAAGGAAGCACGGCCTCCGTCGCGTCCAGCACATCCTCGCGCGTGATATTTCGGCTAATCAAATCTTCCTTTAACACGAAGGCAATCTCGCCCTCGGCACGAGGCTGTATGAGACCCGTCTTGGAAAAGCTGATTTCGGCGCCGTTCTCGAATCGCATCGCATCCGTGAGAAAGCCGAAGTCCGGCTGATGCACGTTCAGCATCTTCTGAACCGCCTCGCTCGTCACGCCAATCTTCTTCCCGACAACCAGTTCGCTCGCACCTCTCCTAAGTTCCAGCAGATGGGCGGATACGTGATACGCGTCCTCGATGGTCATGTCGGGGTACCGCTGACTGAGTGGACTAACTGTCGAGCGGTTGCGAAGCGCATGAAACAGCTCATCTCCGAGGCTGCGTATTAGATTGAGTTCCATGTCGGCCCCGTCACGCGGTAGTGAGAAATTCGATACACGTCTTGTTGAAAAGGTCGCGGTGTTCCACCATGACCCAGTGCCCGCAGCGGTTCGTGATCACGAACCTCGTATCGGCGCAGCGCTCCAGAACTTTCAGCGCACCACTCGCAGGGCAAAACTTGTCGTCACTGCCCCAGAATCCTAGTACCGGACATCGAATTTCATGGAGTCTCTCCACAAGATTCGGCACGCGCATTGTGGCCAGTACGCTCTTCGGTTGCATCTCGCATACGGGAACCCGCTCGTCGAGGAGTTCGTCGGTAACATGGACCGGGTCATACACCAGAATTGAGAGCAGTCGACGCATCCCTTCCCGATCGAGGACACCCGTTGCGAAGTCCGACATCATTCGCTGGATGCCCTCCATTTGGAAATAGACTTCGCGTTCTTCCAGTCCACCAGGTCCCATCAGAATTAGTCGCTGAACCGCTTCTGGCCGATCCAACGCGTACTTCAGTGCGATGGCTCCCCCAAGTGAGTTCCCGACCAAAACACACCGTGTAACGTCCAATGCATCGAGGAACTCACGCAATACACCGACGAAGTAGTCTAGAACGTACTCAACATCGTCTGGCTTGGATGACAGTCCGTAACCCGGTAGGTCAGGGACGAGCACGCGAAATCCCTCGTTCGCAAATACCGGGTAATTTCCTTTGAAATTACTGTAGCCGCTCGCGCCCGGCCCGCTGCCATGGATGAATACCACCGTTTCGCCCACGCCACTATCTTGATAGTGGATATCAAGCCCACTCGGGGTTCGCACATACTTCCCCTTCGGAATCGGGGTATTCTCGTTCATCAGAGACTCCAAACCACTTCGCAGTAGAGATTCTCCAGCGCAAGCAAAGAAGAACCTCTATCGAGATCAACTCAGGGTGCGGCGCCCGTCTTATGGCGCCATGAATTCGCCGCCGTTCACGTCGAGCAGTGCTCCCGTGACCGCCATCGAGTAGTCCGACGCCAAGAACAACGCGGCCTTAGCACAATCATCGTCTGTCGGAATTCGCCTAACAGGAATATTGGCAGCGACATTGTTGATCAGTGTCTCAAGCGGCACACCTTGCTCTTTCGAGTACTGCTTCATCCAGCTCTCGGTAGGCGTCCCCCACATCCACCCCATCGCCGCTGTATTCACGCGAATGCCGTACTTACCCAGTTCCGCAGCAAGATGCTTCGCGGCAACGGCAATCGCCCCCTTGGAAGACGCATAGCTCGCGTTACCCCAGGGCTTTCGCGTCACCATCGAACTGATCATGACAATTGAACCGCCGCCCTGCTGTTTCATATGAGGCACCGCCGCTTGCGTCAACTGCAGCGTCCCGAGGACATTGGTATCAAACACGCTGCGCCAACCAGGCAGGTTAGCCTCCTCGAAAGTCTCAGCGACATCACCAGGTGTGTAGGCGCTATTGATCAGTGCGTCGACTCGACCAAAGCGTTCCACGGTTTGGGAAATCAAATTCTCGCACTGATCCGGTTTCGAGATGTCCGTCGGTACCTTGAGCACCTCCGCCGCACGTACTCGCTCTCGGATGGCTTGCTCGGCCTGATCCAGCTTCTCCGCACCACGAGCGGCTAAGACGACACCCTTTGCCCCCTCTTCCGCCGCAAGCAATGCGAGCTTGATCCCAAGCCCCGGGCCGATCCCCGAGATCACAACAACCTTGTCCTTAAGTAGCATTTGGCGTATTTCCCCTGTTTGTCAGCGAGTACAACAATACAAAGGGGACGCGCTATTCTCATCGTCCTTTTGGACTAAGGTCGTCTACCACACGATCGCACTGCCATTTTGCTCGAGATTAATCAGGCGACAGGCGCACAAAGACGCACGCGCATACCCTTCGTCGCAAGATTCGCCATTGCAAGGGGAGTAAATGCGGCCATGGTGCCCATGGTTGATCTTCTAATACCTTCACTTTTTGTTCCACAAGCGATGACGGTAAGTCGAAAGGTGAAGAAGAACGCCGTATTGGCGCCCCTCCTTACACCGCCTCGCAGCGACAAACACGAACAGCCTCCACCCTAGTAGAACACCCTTAGTCTAACCGGACGATGTGCACCTTCGGGCGGACATCTACTCTCGATTCGCGAAGAACGCAGACCGTGCGAAGGTTATATCGCCTCCTTGTATCTAATCGTTGGCACTTTGTACGGAACTGCTATGTATTTATACATATAAATTATTAAATATATTTATTTAGTATTTGTTAACAACAATATTTCCGATCCATATCCATTCACACTGAAAATCATGTCTCAAATCGACAGAAAAGGTACTCTTGTAGTGGCTGGCGCGGGTCCGTTGGTAGGTTTATCCATCGCCAAGCACTTTGGGAAGAAAGGATTTCGCGTCGCCTTGATTTCAAGGCGCAAAGAAAAGCTTGATGCCCTCGTGGAACAATTGACGGCTGCAGGTGTAGAAGCCCGCGCCTTTCCCGCAGATCTTACAAATCCGCAGCAACTCTCGAAGGCGTTTTCTGATATCAGACTGGCTTTCGGCACCGTCGACGTACTGGAGTTTAGTCCGACTGATTGGGGCAAGGGTAGTAAGGAGAAGAATGGCAAGGCAGTAGCGCTCACCGCAGAAACTGCGCAGGACGATCTCAATCTCCTCGTTAAGGGCGCAATTTCGTGCGTTCAGCAAGTCCTGCCAGATATGCTAGAAAAAAAGAATGGTGCCCTGCTCTTCACAACTGGGTATTCTGCAATCAAGCCGCTGTCGTTCATTGCTTCACTCGGCATCGCGAATTCAGGTCTTCGCAACTACGCCTACTGCCTCCACGAAGATCTCGCGTCCAGTGGCGTTTACGTTGGTACCGTGTCGATCAATGCATTTATCGCACACGGCACCGACGGTGACCCGGGAAAAGTGGCCGAACTCTACTACGATATGTATGAGCATCGAGATCGAATCGAAGCAGTTTTCGGCCCAACCGATCACTAAGCAAGGACGGAAATCGACCATGTCTAAAGAGGCTGCAGTTGCGCAGATCGACGCTGTCCCCACACATGTCACGCGCGCCCATATCGTAGACTCCGTTCGAAGCTTCTTTTCGACCTATCCCGCAGCGCAGGTCGAGGAGATTTTGCCGCGCGCCGAACTGTTCGCGAGCGATGCCGTTTTCGAGGACCCCGTGGGAGCTCCCCCCTACGTCGGCAAGGCCGCTATCCTAGATTTCTTCAAGTCGACGTTGGAGTCCGGCTGGATCATTCATATGCACCCTGAACAAATCATTGTTTGCGGAGACGAAGCAATTTCGCTCACTGCCGGGAGTTGGGGGCTGCCCGATTCCGAGCCCGCTCACGTACGTCTAATACACAATTTTGCGTTCGACCACACCGGCAAGATTGTACGCGTCCGCGTTTTCTTCGACCGTGGTACTGTTGCCTAGCGACACCTGATGGACGCAGAAAGAACCCGATCGCTTTCGTTAGGTGATCCACAATAGCGTTAGTCTCATCGGACGATGTAGCGCGCACTTTCTACCCTTATGCTTTTAAGCGTGCCAACGTCAAACTACGCGGTCCATCCCGAGAACGGAAGAGTAACCGCTTAACGGGCAGTAGAAAGAGGAAATATTGTGGCAACGCCAAATAACATCGACCCGTCCGAATTTCGCCGAGCTCTGGGGAGTTTCACAACCGGCGTTACGATCATCACTACGCGTTCGGCTGAAGGAGAGCCGGTTGGAGTAACGGCGAACAGCTTCAACTCCGTCTCCCTGACCCCCCCACTGGTTCTCTGGAGTCTGGCGAAGAATTCGCGAAGCTTGCGGGCCTTCGAATCCAACTCTCATTGGGGTGTGCATATTCTCTCTGCTCATCAGGAAGGTCTGTCAAACCGGTTCGCAAAAAGTGGTGAGGATAAATTTCTCGGCGTGGACGTCGAGGACGGCGCCGGCGACATTCCCCTCCTGAGTGATTGCTGCGCGCGCCTTCAGTGCAAGACCATCTTCCGCTATGAGGGAGGTGACCATATCATCTTCGTCGGAGAAGTCCTCGAGTTCGATCGTTCCGAACTGCCGCCGCTCGCCTTTCACGCGGGACAGTACGCTCTTGCAGCAAGCAAAGGCAAGCCTGTGTCGTTTACGTCAATGCAGCATGATGAGCCCGAGCTTACGTTCGGGGAAGACTTCATCGGCTATCTTTTGGCACGCGCCCACTTCCAGTTCTACGCGCAGGTGATGCAGCATGCGGCCGCCTACGGTCTGACTGATTCGGAATATTTCCTCCTGACTATCCTCGCGATGCGAGATACGCAAACTATCGAGGAAGTAAGCGCACTGTTCTCATACACGGGCTATCACATCACAAGGGCGATGGCAACCGATCTCCAGCAGCGCGGGCTGTTGGCCGCGCATGAACGGGACTCAAACGTAGAATACGGCCTCACCGATGCGGGACGTGAGGTGACCCTTCGCGTGTTGTCTGCAGCAAAGGCGTTGGAGATCGATATTGAGAGCAAGCTCGGTGCGAACGAATCATTCGCGCTTAAGCATCTCCTCAAGACGCTGATTGCAAAGACCGACCCTGGTTTTGCGCATCCGTGGAATCGCGCATAATCGATAGAGGAACGAATGTGCCGGCAAGATCAACTTGCCATACCAAACAGGAGGGACACAGTGACACAAGACTCATCGTCTGCCGAGCGCGAGATTGCTCGAGCCCATTACGGCTACGCGTACGCCCTTGACACTCGTGACTGGGCGCAGCTCGACGCGGTCTTTGACGAATCAGCGCAGGCGCACTACGGCCCGGGAATCGACCTTAGCGGCCGCGAAGCGATTGTGAGGAGCATACGCAGCTTTCTGGACCACTGCGGGCCCACGCAACATTTGATTGGCAATCTCGATATTAATATCCAAGGCGAACGAGCCAACGCGCGCTGTTACATCCGTGCTCATCATCTAGAACGGGATAGCGCATCTCCGAAATCATACGAAGCATTTGGACGTTATGAGAGCGTTTGGCTTCAAGGGCCAGCGGGATGGCGAGTCACTGACTGGACGATGACCGTTACGCACGAAGTCGGTAGCCGCGAGGTGCTTGGGCTGCGAGCGACCGAAGCGTAGCCACCAACAGTTTCACTTGCTTCTCGAAATAGCGTTCGGGGCGTATCGCCTCGAACGCCAGCCCACCGTAGAACGTCGCCTACCTCAGAGAGCGCCATCGCTGACGCGAACTCGTCGCGATCCGCGTGTTGGCGTGCTATCGTTGCATCGACGCACCGCGCAATCGAAATCCGCTTCAACGCTCGACCACGGCGTTGTAAAAATCGGGCGGTAGGGCATTTTACGGTAGTAGGAATTCCGCCAGTTTGCGCGCGTGTACTCGAAGCTCAGGCACCGCAGTGGCTTCCCAATACGTCGCACGAAGCAAGGGGCCAATGTATCGTAGCGATTCATTAGCACGCCCCGCCCCGTCAACCACCCGATATTGTGCGTCCACTTCGATTCCGAGTCCGAGCGGATCCACGCGTAACATTCCCTCTTCCAGAAGGCGCCGGGGGAACACTTCGTTTACTCGATGAAGGTTTGCCCCTGGGCCGGTACAGTTGACTACACGATCAACTTCGAGCGTCGTGATCTCATCGGCGCTCCGCTTACGCACGTCCACCTCGATGGCATCGCTCGTGCGAAGCGCGACAAGCCTGCCAGCGAGAATCTGAAGTGTCCCTGCGCTTAGGAGGCCGTGAAGATACAAATTCGCCTCAGGGGCCAGCCGGTGACGGTGGACGTCCCAGTAGGGCTGAATATGTCGCAGAAAGCGCCGGCGCTCACGCTGATTCAGGCGCCGCCAGAGTTCTGGAATATGAGGGCGGAGTAAGGAGATTACGTCTCGCCAATCTTTTCCCGCCTCCGCTTGACTACGCGCGCACCTCCGCAGCACACGAACATACCTTCGTACGTTACGTCCCATTTGGTCCAGAATGCCACGGACATCGATGTGGGTCGGCTGCTCCGTGCGAGTGCAACGATGCGGCTGCGGCAATAGCCCGCGCCTCGAAACAGCGATACATTGCCGTTCGGGATTATTCACGGCAAGCGTCGCTGCGACGTCGATCGCCGTTAGGCCTGACCCTATCAGTAGAACGCGTTCGCTCCCCCCAATCTGGTCCAATGCTCCAGGCGCCCAAGGATCGCGAATGTAACGGTTTTCCGAAAACGACAAGCTACCGGGCACCGCCGGGTCAAGCGGCGAAAAATGTCCGAATGCAAGGACAGCGCGATCAGCAATGATGGCCGCACCGCCGCGCATCTGAATCGTCACGTTTGAGGAGGCATCGTCCGAGAGCCCACCGAAGTCAATTCCGATCACCTCGGCATCGACTCTAGTTAGCCGTTTTTTCTCACCGCTCTCTTCTTCAGCTTGCTCTAGCAAGTAGTCGAGATAGCGCCCATAGAGATGTCTGGATACGAATGACGAGGGCGTAACGAGCGGATTATGCCAGCGACAAAAGCGCACGAAATGGTCAACATCCTCGGGAAAAACGCTCATATTCCCGGCAGGAACGTTGAGGATATGCCTATTGCTGCGCGTTCCGTATGCAACCCCTCTAGCCATGCGACCCGAGCGATTGATCAGAATGACATGCAGGCCATTCGGTGCTGGTCGACGCAGGAGCTGAAGCACGGTAGCTGTTCCGCTGAAACCGCTCCCGATAACCGCAATCGTCTTCAAAACGACTCCCCGCTTCTTCGCATCGCCCGGATAAGGTGAAGCGGAACGGCGTTACCGACGGTGACGCGCCGCCTACCCGGCTCACGTTCCGTCAGTGCTTCGGTCGTCTTCAAAGTACTTATCGACAGCTCAGCAAGGTCCCGGTAGTGCGTCGAGCCGGTCGCTTTCCATGACACTTCATCATCGGAAAGCTCGCGCACGATCCTCGCCGGCATCCCTGCTACCAGCGTCCGGGGCGGAACGACAACCCCTTCCTTTACAAGGCTCATCGCTGCAACGATACTCGATTCACCAAGCACGGCTCCATCCATAACGACGGAGTTCATTCCAACGAGAGCATTACGCCCAACCCTGCAACCGTGCAAGACCGCCCCATGGCCAATGTGTCCATCCACTTCCACCACAGTATCGATTTCCGGATAGCCGTGCAAAACACAAGTGTCTTGAATATTTGCCCCGGTTTCGACGATCAGGCGCCCGAAATCACCTCTTAAGCAGGCAGCAGGACCAATATAGCAGTGCGCCCCGATTTCAACGTCACCAATCAACACTGCTGACGGATGGACATACGCCTCGGGGTGTACTATTGGCGTAACGCCGTCGATGGAATAAACGGTCACCATAGCTCAAGGAACATCAGCGCTGGTCAATCGCTTTGTCGAAGTCGCCGAGGAGCGACTCCTTGACGATGAGCGGGTTCAAATACTCCCGCCAGTAGACAATCTTCCCATCCTTAAATCGCAGAATGCCGAGGTACTTGTTTGAATACGGTTGGCCTGTAGGGTGATACACGGTGTTAGAGCTGTACTCGACAACCAGCGCGTTCTCATCGAGCATGTCGTAAAACTCGCTGATTTGATACGAATACGGATCGAAGGGTTGCGTTCCGGCTTCAATGAACTCGCGCAACTCTCTACGCCCGGTGATCGTTCCAGGCATATTGGGGATCGGAAGGTAAGGCCAATCCTGAAAGATATCCTCCGCGAGGCACGCTTCGAACTCGTCGAATTCCTTGCGACCCAGATGCTTGAGCGCACGCCCAAATGCGGCCTTGTTTATGTTCCGTACGTCCTGCGCCATCTCGCTGTCCTCGTCCATGCAATTTTCTTACTAGATTTCGCGCCCGACGCGGTGACCGCTCCGGATAGCCCCTTCGATGTACCCAAGTTCGTTCGCATCGCCGATGCAATACACTTCGTCACACACTTGCTTGATGCGGTCTGAAAGCTCTGCGCCGTTCGGCGCCGCGCCGAGCGCCATGATGACCGAGTCAGCCTTAATGGCTTGAACCTGCCCTGTGGACGTGCGATATGCAACTCGATCCGGCTTGATCTCCACCAGATCCGTCTCCTTCAAAAGCCGCACACCAAGCTTTCTCAGATGATCCATGATTCTCCATCGACGAACCAGCATCAGATCCTTCCCGAAAGCGGGCCCCGGTTCAATCAGTACGACCTTACGCTGGCGCTCCGCCAGGAACTCGGCAAGCTCTACACCGACGAGGCCACCGCCGTAAATTACAACGCTTTGACCGAGCGGGAGAAAGCGTTTGCTCAAACGGTTAATTCGTTTATTGTCATTCAGCATCCCGGAACATTTTCCGGCGTGAATCATCATCCGCCAGTGTGCTGGGAGCTTGCGCTTCAATGACGAGCTCATCCGACCGGTGATCATCTCGCGCATTTCGTCGCCGCTAAACACGTGAGGCAATTCGTATCCAGGTACCTTCACCAGTGCGCGGCTCGCTCCGGTCGCTACCACGACGGTATCCGGCTTCAGCTTCTGGACCAATTCGGGCGTAACCTTTGCATTCAAATGGCAATTGACACGCAACTCGCCCAGTTGAGCTTTCAGGTAGTCGATAAGACGCCCGTTTTCCGGATAAACGATCGACGAGAAAAAGGCCGTGCCACCCAACCGATCCGACGCATCGTACAGATTCACCTCGTGGCCGCGCAGAGCGGCTACCCGGGCCGCCTCCATTCCTGCAGGACCACCGCCCACCACCAAGACCTTCTTCCGTCGGCTCGTCGGCTCCACAGCAGTCGTGAGCTCAAAACCGGTACGGGCGTTGACCGCGCACCGGGAGTGCGTGCCAAGGAAAATCTGGCTGATGCATGTGTAGCAATAGATACACGGACGGATAAGATCAGGCCGTCCAGCCATGAGCTTGTTCGGTAGTTCGTCGTCCGCCAGCAACTTTCTAGCCATCGCCAAAAAGTCGAACTTCCCTTCTGCAATAAATCGGTCCGCCTGATCAGGTTCAACACGACCGACCGTAATGACCGGTACAGAAATAGCGGCCTTAATCGCGGCTGCGTACGGCACATATTTGCAGGGTTGCTGAACCGTGTGTGCCTCGGTGAAGCTGATCCCTTTACTTGCATCCGCGTACATCGTCACATGGACCGCGTCGGCTCCGGCCGCTACGCCGAGCTTCGTCGCCTCGATCGCATCCTCGACAGTGATGCCATCGTTCTTTAGATGCTCGATGCCATCGATCCGGAACCACACCGGATAGTCCGGCCCTACAGCAGCACGTACGCGCTTGACGATCTCGACCAGGAGCCGGGCACGGTTCTCCAGCGTGCCGCCCCACCGGTCCGCTCGCTTGTTGCTCGACGGCGACAAGAAAGCAGACACGATATAGCCATGACCTGCGTGGATCTCAACGCCGTCAATTCCCGCTTGCTTCGCACGTACCGCTGCTTTTGCAAAACTATCGATGAGCCATTCAAGCTGCTCCTCGTCAGCGACCTGATACTCGATCTTGACGCCAGGCTTGAAGAACGCCTCAAACATGTCCTTGTTTTCTTGAGGCGTCAAGTCAGCGGTCCAGTCCATCTCCTTTTGCGTCGGGACAGACGGAACCAGAAGCGGAAGGCCGCGTAGCGGCTCATTCACAGCAATTGCGCCGGCATGCTGAAGTTGCAGTGCGATCTTGCAGCCGTGCTCATGCACCGCGTCGGCAACGAGTTTCAGCCCTGGAATAAATTTGTCGTCAGACGCAGCGACCTGCATCTGATTCCCGGACCCGCGAGGATAAGCAACACCAACGGAGCCCATGATCACCATCGCGGCCCCGCCTTTCGCGCGGGCCGCGTAGTAGCGCGCGATCCGCTCGCCGCAATAGCCGTCGGGTTCTGCCAGGTTTGACCCCATGGGCGACATCAGGATGCGATTCCTGAGCTTCATCGACCCGATTTGACCCGGCGCAAGCAAATGATTGAATGATGTCGTCATACCAACTTATTCCGAAAGCGCAGTGATTAAGAAAAAGTCACTCAGGAGACGGTCTGACCGCCGTCGATCGAGAAATCGATGCCGGTGACGTATCGCGCTTCATCTGATGCCAGATACGCGACCGCTGCGGCGATCTCTTCTGGCTCAGCAATTGGAAACAGCGGGTACAGTTTATCCATCAGCTTCGGATCGATGTCCTTTGGAAACTGGATGGTCTGGTGGATATTGGTATTGACACCGCCAGGGCAGATTGCGTTTGCTCGAACGCCGTTGTTGGCGTACTCAACAGCAAAACATCGCGTGAACGCGACGACGGCTGCCTTGCTCGCGGAATACGCGGCGGTATAAGGTTGCCCCTGCTTCGCAGAAGCAGACGACATATTAATGATGTTCCCTCGAGTCTCGATCAGATGCGGAATGGCCTCTTGAGAAACGGCGAAGACGCTGTCGACGTTGATAGCCATCATCCGCCGATAGTCCGCTTCGGGCATCTCATGCGTATGCCATCCACCTGCGATGCCTGCGATATTGCAAAGAACATCGAGTTTGCCAAAGTGGGCGACCGCACGGCGAACCATTTCCCGACTGTCAGACATGCTTGTGGCGTCAAACTTGAAGCAGGCATATGACGTACCAAAGCCAGTCTTAAGCTCTTCACCGAGTACCTGGAGCGCTTCCAGATTGATATCGGCCAGCAACAAACGCGCCCCTTCCTTCGCCAGACGCTGCGCAGTAGCTCGCCCAATACCGGAAGCAGCACCAGTTACAAGTGCAACCTTATTCTTGAATCGCTCCATGTCTCGTCTCGTTATACTAGTCAGTTATTGAGTACCGATCGGCACAGCATAGTGCGATCGGTGGTAACGCTCGCCACTTGCGAGCTTGGGAACAAGCCCGCGCCGGTACTCTCGCCGGGGGGAACGCCACAGGATCATCCGAAGTGCGCGCCATTCCCAACCGTGGCCATCCAGATGTCGCGACGTTATTCCGCCGAAATCGGCTCCGGTGCCGCTGCATCAACCCGTATGCTCTCCTCTTCCCACGCGGCTGTATGCAACGTGATATAAGTGCGGGCCCTCCGAAGCGGGAAGTTGGCGCGACTCTGCCGACGACGCTTCACCAGCAATCAACCTAGCCATCATACTTCGCGCATTGTTCGCCGACACGTCCAGATTACGGACACAGGCCTCGCGGATTCTAGCCTCGCGTTCGCGCCCCACTTCCTTCATCGAAATCAAATCCGTCTATCAGGGTTCGCCCTGAATAGGCTCGTACCTGGCGCGTTGGGGCGAAGCGACACATGAACTGCATTTATCGAAGTCGCTTCGCCCCGGCGCCACACTACTGCGTCACAACACTTCAAGAATCCCGTTCGCGCGGAGGTACTCGACAATCTGTTCCGCTGCGTCAGCAGCGGTTACTGCCGTCGTATCGATCCGCAGTTCAGGGTTGTCCGGGGCCTCATAAGGCGAGTCGATACCGGTGAAGTTCTTCAGATCACCACGTCGCGCCTTCTTGTAGAGCCCCTTCGGATCGCGCTTCTCCGCCACGCCCAACGGCGTATCAACGAACACCTCAATAAACTCGCCGGAGCCAACCAGACTGCGAGCCATTTCCCGTTCCGCACGGAAGGGGGAAATGAATGACACGAGCGTAATGAGACCTGCATCGACCATCAAACGCGACACCTCGCCGACGCGACGAATGTTTTCGACGCGGTCTGCTTCGGTGAAGCCCAGATCCTTGTTCAGCCCGTGGCGAACATTGTCGCCATCGAGCAGATACGTGTGACGCCCAAGCGTGTGCAGCTTTTTCTCGACAAGATTGGCGATCGTCGATTTGCCTGCACCAGAGAGCCCCGTGAACCAAAGGACTGCCGGCTTCTGGCCCTTGAGACTCGCGTGCGCGTCCCGGTTGACCTCGATTGCCTGCCAATGGATGTTCTGCGAGCGACGCAGTGCAAAGTGAAGCATCCCTGCGCCAACCGTCGCGTTCGTCAGGCGGTCGATGACGACAAATCCACCTGTATCACGATTCGCCTCGTAGGGGTCAAATGCAACCGCCTGATCGAGATGCAGATTGCAGACGCCGATTTCGTTGAGTTCGAGCGTCTTGGCTGCCAAATGCTCCATCGTGTTGACATTGACTTTGTACTTCGGAGCTGAAACGGTCAAGCCAACGGTCCTCGCCCCGAGCTTCATCAGATAGGGACGACCGGGCAGCATCGGCTCATCGCTCATCCAGACGATGTTCGCTTCGAACTGGTCGGCGACAGGTGCCGGCTCCTCCGATGTGCTCAGAACATCACCGCGACTGATGTCAATCTCGTCGCGCAGCGTGATCGTGATCGACTGCCCGGCCACAGCTTTATCGAGGTCGCCGTCGAACGTTACAATGCGATCGACCGTACTCTCCCTGCCCGAGGGCAGCACACGGATCCGCTGTCCCGGTTTGATGCTGCCGCCCACAACGCGACCCGAAAAGCCCCGGAAATCCAGGTTAGGACGATTCACCCACTGCACGGGCATTCGGAACGCACCACGCTGAACGACGTCATTGTCGATTTCGACCGTCTCCAGAAATCCCATGAGCGTCGGACCGTGATACCACGGCGTATTCTCACTTGGTGCGGTAATGTTATCGCCTTTTAGCGCCGACATGGGAATTGCTACAAACTGCTCGATTCCGATTTGCTTGGCGAACGCTCGATACTCTTCAACGATACGGTCAAAGACTTCCTTCGAGTATCCAACCATGTCCAGCTTGTTAATTGCCAGGACAACCTGACGGATTCCAATCAAGGAAACCAGGTAGCTGTGTCGACAGGTCTGCGTAAGCACGCCCTTTCGGGCGTCAATCATAAGAATCGCCACGTCTGCGGTCGAAGCGCCGGTAACCATATTGCGCGTGTACTGCTCGTGGCCCGGCGTATCCGCCACGATGAATTTTCGCCGATCAGTCGAGAAGAAACGATAAGCGACGTCGATCGTAATACCCTGCTCGCGTTCGGCAGCAAGTCCGTCCACGAGAAGCGCAAAATCGAGCTCTCCGCCTTGCGTTCCCACTTTCTTCGAATCCGACTCGAGCGCCGCGAGCTGGTCCTCGAACAACATCTTCGACTCGTATAGCAGACGGCCGATGAGGGTACTCTTGCCATCGTCGACACTGCCGCACGTAATGAAACGCAGCAGGCTCTTGTGCTGGTGAGCTTTGAGATACTGCTCAATATCCTCGGAAATGAGGTCAGAAACGTGTGCCATTAGAAGTATCCCTCCTGCTTCTTCTTTTCCATCGAGCCACTAGAATCGTGATCGATCAGACGACCCTGCCGCTCTGAAGTCTTCGTCAGAAGCATCTCCTGAATGATCTGGGTCAGTGTCGTAGCCTCGCTTTCCACCGCGCCTGTGAGGGGATAGCATCCCAAAGTCCGGAAACGGACACTCTTCATCATTGGCTTTTCACCGGCACGCAGCGGCATGCGTTCGTCGTCGACCATGATGAGCATGCCGTCTCGCTCGACCACGGGACGCTCCGCTGCATAATAAAGTGGTACGAGCGGAATTTTCTCGAGGTAGATGTATTGCCAGATATCGAGTTCCGTCCAGTTCGAGATGGGGAACACTCGCATGCTCTCGCCTTTGCTCTTGCGCGCGTTATAGAGGCGCCAGAGTTCGGGGCGTTGCATCTTCGGGTCCCAACGATGTTGTGCAGAGCGAAACGAAAAAATTCGTTCTTTCGCGCGCGATTTTTCCTCGTCCCGGCGGGCTCCGCCGAAGGCGGTGTCGAAGCCGTATTTGTCCAACGCTTGCTTCAGACCTTGGGTCTTCCAGATATCGGTATGCACCGCTGATCCATGATCGAACGGATTGATACCCTTCGCCACAGCCTCGGGATTCTGATACGTCAGGAGATCGAGGCCATGCTTCGAAACCATCTCGTCCCGGAACTTGTACATCTCCTGAAACTTCCAGGTAGTATCGACATGCAGCAGGCGGAACGGTGGCTTGGATGGATAGAACGCCTTCATCGCCAAATGAAGGAGCACAGAGCTATCCTTGCCGATCGAGTAAAGCATCACGGGATTCTCGGAATCCGATACCGCCTCGCGCATAATATCAATCGCTTCGGCCTCGAGGCGTTGCAGGTGGGTGAGCGTAGTCGTCTCTGATTCTTTGCTTCGCGACGGCTCCGGCTCACCGATGACCTTTTCGCTCTCAATTAGCATAACTAATCCTTGTTCAAGTTAATGCCATTTCCTCGATTCTCGAATTCCCATCGAGCCCGGCGTATATCAACCATTTGACGACGACATACAGTTCCCTGAAGGACACATGCACATCACAAACATTTGTCGCTTATGGGTAAGTTACGAGATAGTTGCTATTAGCTCATCGTCCGACCGGACTATGAACGGCGCTTTTTGTCACGAGCTAAAAGTGAGTGTCGAACGTCGGCATCGATGCCTATGGAGTGCCCCCCGAGCAGTCGGATAGCACGGCCGTCGCTGCCTCCAGGAACCGCGCGACCCTTTAGCGACTGAATTTGAACGTGATCCGGGGGTTGCGGTTGAATACCGTTATCGGGTAAACACGGACTCGGATCTACAATGCATGGTGATTTGCCGAGGCCCACCATGGTGGGCCGACGGCGGATACCGACGTGGTATCCAGCAGGAAGGGAAATAGCGCTTTGGAACCGCCGCGCTTCAATCGAAATAGTATCGGCTGATGGTATCTGCAACGCAGGCTGGCCGTTCATTCCCCTCGATTTCGATCGTCACACGGATAGTTGCCTGGACGCCGCCATCAAATCGCTCGGCGCGTGTAATTTCGCCCCGTGCACGCACTCGCGCACCGACCGGCACAGCGGCCGGAAAGCGCACACGGTCGCAACCGTAATTGATCCCCATGCGCATACGGACGTCGACCAGTTGGGAAAGGAAATAGCTGCCTGCCAACGAAAGGGTAAGGTAACCGTGCGCGATACATCCTCCGAACGGTCCTTCAGCTGCACGCTCTGGGTCCACGTGTATCCACTGATGATCGTTTGTGGCTCCCGCGAACTCGGTGACACGGCCTTGCTCCATCTCGAGCCACGCCGTCACGCCAAGGTCCTTGCCAACCGCCTCGACAATTTCGTCAGCAGAATGGAAAACCATAGTCATATCACTGACTCCTCAAGCCCGTTGACTGCTTGCCGAGATCACTTCACCGACAAGATAAGATGCGTAGTCGCTGGCGAGAAACACCGCAATATTCGCCATTTCCCACACTTCGGCGGGTCGCCCGAATGCCTCGTTGGAGGCCAATGCCGAAAGCAGCTGCTCGTCTGCGGTCTTCTTCAGGAACGCGTGCATAGCGATGCTTGGGGAGATGGCATTTATCCGAATTCCATATTCCGCCGCTTCGAGTGCACTGCACCTTGTGAGCGCCATGACCCCAGCCTTGGCCGCCGCGTAGTGCGCCTGTTCCCTTTGTGCACGCCACCCGAGAACAGACGCATTATTAATAATGGCTCCCTTGCCGCGAGGCTGCATCAACTTCAGCATGGCTCTCGTCATCCGGAAGGTGCCGTTAAGCGAAACGTCGATCACCTTGAGCCACTCCTCGTCGCTCATCTCGGTCACACGCTTCTGCCCACCCAGGCCCGCGTTATTGAAGAGAATATCCGTTCCACCCAGTTTCTCCTCCGCTTCGTTCACCAAGGCCTGCACCTGATCCTCCTGCGTCACGTCGCATACCAGGGTGTAGATACGGTCAAAACCCGTTTCCTCTCGCAAGCGACCGGCAGCCTCGTCCAACCGACGTGCATGGACATCCGACAAAAATAGCGCCCGCACGCCTTCCTCTGCGAAGCGCCTCGCGGTTGCATATCCAATACCGCCACCCGCTGCGGCCGTTACCAGCGCGGACTTTCCTTGCAGCAAATTGTGACCAGAGACATAAGCCGGAATCGAACTGGCATTCATATTGCACTCTCCACCTTGCTTAACGGGACGGGCGCGGCTCCTTGGGCATACCCAGCGCGCGTTCCGAGATAATGTTCAGTTGCACTTCGTTGGTACCTGCGACAATCGTGTCTGATCGACTGAACAGGAAAACCTGCTGCAGCCGCGTTCGCGAGAAATCGTCAATCAGGATGTCGCCCTCCGGTCCGAGCGCATCCATCGCAAGCTTTCCGAGGTCGCGATGCCAGTTTGACCAGTAATACTTGATGATGTAGCCCTCCCTCGAGAGGCTGCCATCAGCTCCGCCGGACAGTGTGCGCAGCGTGTTGTAATGCATAACCTTCAGGCCCATCCACGCCTGTGCGATGCGCGTGCGAATCGACGGGTCTCGATCAGAACCCGTCTCTCGCGCTGCCTTGCAGACCAACTCGAGCTGGTGTTCAAAATGCATCTGCATGCCGATCCAGGACAACCCGCGCTCAAATCCGAGCAGCGCCATCGCGACCTTCCAACCCTCACCGGGTTGCCCGACGACGTTTTTCGCAGGTGCTCGCGCGCCGTTGAAAAACACCTCATTAAATTCGCTGGTACCGGTCATTTGCCGGATCGGACGCACTTCGACCCCGTCCTGATTGAGATCGACCAGCAGGAAAATGAGACCGTGGTGCCCCTTTGAGCCAGGTTCACAGCGCGCGACAACAAAAATCCATTGCGACTCGTGTGCGAGCGATGTCCAGACCTTCTGGCCGTCGATAATCCAATCGCCGGTGGAGGGATCTTGGCGCGCCCTCGTCTGAACGTTAGCGAGATCTGAGCCGGCGCCAGGTTCAGAATAACCTTGGCACCAGTATTCCGATCCGTTAACGATTCCTGGGAGAAAACGCTTCTTTTGTTCCTCTGTTCCGTACGCGATGAGCGTAGGACCAAGCAACGTCTCCCCAAGATGCCCGATGTGGCCCGGGCCACCGGCACGCGCGTACTCCTCGTGAAAGATGATCTGCTGGGCGACCGTCAAGCCCCTGCCGCCGTATTCCTGCGGCCATCCCACGCATGTCCAGTTCCCGCGCGCGAGTTCCTGCTCCCACTCCTTGCGCAGTTCCGGATATGCGTCCTCATCGCCCGCACCACCACGATGGCGCAAGCATTCGAATTTACCCGTCAAATGCTCGCGCATCCATTCGGCGACCTCCGTTCTGAACACGTGGTCCTGATCTGTGATTCCGATTTGCATGACTGTTCCTGTGAATATCACCCGAGCATCAGGTATGCGCCAGAGTCAGTTGACGCCCAGCAGCGTATCGGCAACCCTCTGCCTCCATCGATCCGGCGAGCCGAACCAATGAGACGAGGCTTGCGCCCGTTTGAAATACAGATGCGGGTCGTATTCCCAAGTAAAGCCTACGCCGCCGTGCAGCTGAATGGCCTCCTGCGCGCAAAAGTATGCGGTGTCGGACGCAAACGTCTTTACGCACGCGGCCTCCATAAGCAAGTCGTCGGTCGCAATACTCTCGGCAGCGGCACGCGAAGCACCGAAGACAGCGGAGCGAGTTGCTTCGATTTTCACCATCATTTCCGCACAACGGTGCTTCACAGCCTGGAAAGCGTTGATGGTCCGACCGAACTGAACTCGCTCGGATGCGTACGTCAGCGTCAAATCGAGACACTGCTGCGCAACCCCAAGCTGCTCCGCCGCCAATGCAATCGCACAGAGCGCATGGACACGCGACAACGACTGCTCGAGATCGGCGCCGACTGCGATCAGTGCATCGGCGGGCACGGGCACGTCATCGAGATCAACTTGCGCTACACGCCGCGTACGGTCGATCGAATCGTGCTCAGTGGCACGGAGTCCTTGTCGATCGCGAGGAACAGCGAACAGGGCGAGTTCGCCACCAAGGCGCGCAACAAGGAGCAGTAACGACGCTGAGGCGCCATCTGGCACATGACGAAAGCTGCCCTTGATGCTGTATCCGCTAGCATTGCCTGACGCAATCGCAGTCACCCGAGCCGGATCCCATTCAATGCCAGATCCACCGAGCCCAACGGTAACCGTTAGCTCCCCAGACGCGATCCTTGGCAGATACGAATCCTTCGCTTGCGGGCTGCCACACTCAATGAGTGTTGTCGCCCCCATCACAGCGGTGCTGAAGAATGGTGAGCACAAAAGCCGGCGCCCCATTTGTTCAAGGATGAGCGTCAGTTCGATCCATCCGAGCCCGATACCGCCGTTTGCTTCCGGCACGTGCGTCGCCGCCCACCCGAGTTCAGCCGCGATTGCCTTCCAGATCGATTCGTCGTATCCATTCGCGGTCTCCAATGCCTTGCGAACCGCTTCCGACGTGCAACGTTCCGTCAGATACGCCTCAGCAGCATCACGTACCATCTGCTGGTCGGCAGTCAGCGCGAAATCAGCTCTGGTATTCATGTGCCATAAACCTTTTGCGCGGGGACCGAACGGTCGACGAGCGTGCTGACCACAGCGTTCAGCTCTTCCGGCGTCCAGCGAGCTCGCTTGTCCTCGACTGGCCCCGTACGCCATCCGTCGGCGACCGAGATTTTGCCGCCCGACGCCTCAAAGACACGACCTGTCACGTGCTTCGACAACGAGCTCGCCAGCCACACGACGAGCGGCGCAACGTTGGCCGGATCCCAGAAGTCAAAACTGCCGTCTTCGGGCTTTTTGACAACATCCGGCATCGCGCTTTCCGTCATCGAGGTGCGCGCAGCTGGAGCAACAGCGTTGGAAGTGATTCCATATCGCCCCAGCTCTGCGGACTGAACGAGAGTCAGTGCGCAAATGCCTGCCTTGGCCGTCGAATAGTTTGATTGACCAATGGATCCTTGCAGACCGGCCCCAGAGCTCGTGTTAATCAGTCGAGCATCGACCTGATGCCCCGCTTTGGAGAGGTCGCGCCACCTGCGGGCGAGCACATTAGAGAGGCAGAAGTGGCCCTTAAGGTGTACACGCATTACCTCGTCCCAGTCGTCTTCCGAGAGGCTGACGAACATCCGGTCCCGAAGGTTACCCGCGTTGTTCACGAGCGCGTGGACTTCGCCGAATTTCTCCACAGCTTCGTTCACGATTCGATCGGCACCCGCGATACTCGTAATGTCGTCCGAGTTGGCGATCGCTACACCTCCACGCGCGCTAATCTCGTTCACCACGGAGTCCGCCGCGTCGCTTCGGATGTCGTTGACAACAACCTTGGCGCCCGCTTCTGCAAGAGCCAACGCATATGCCCGTCCCAAGCCGCCACCGGAACCCGTAATAATCACAGTCCGCTGTTCACAAATTGCCATAATTCTTACCCTCACCCAAGGCGTTCGATAATGGTTACATTGGCTTGGCCGCCGCCTTCGCACATCGTCTGCATGCCGTAGCGCCCGCCGGTCCGCTCGAGTTCGTGGAGCAACGTCGTCATCAGCTTCGCGCCAGTCGCGCCCAACGGATGACCAAGTGCGATGGCACCACCGTTGACATTCGTCTTTTCATGGGGGAAGCCGGTCTCTTTCAACCAAGCCTGAACGACTGACGCAAAAGCTTCATTGATCTCCACGAGGTCAATGTCCTGCAGGCTAAGCCCCGCCTTCTTGAGCGCAGCCGCTGTCGCGGGAATCGGCGCAGTAAGATGCCAAATCGGGTCATCCGCGAGGACACTCATGTGCCTGATTCGCGCGCGGGGCTTGAGGTCATAGCGCTTGAGCGCCGCCTCTGACACGATCAACACTGCCGACGCTGCATCGCACGTTTGGCTCGATACTGCAGCAGTGATCTTGCTAAATTCTGGCGCCACCGGCTGAAGCGTCGCCATTTTTTCAAGCGTGGTCTGGCGTGGCGTCTCATCCTTCGAAAGGCCGGCGATAGGAGAGATCTCGCGATCAAAGCGTCCTTCGTCAATCGCTTGCAGCGCGCGCCGATGACTTTCGAGCGCGAACGCCTCCATGTCAGAGCGAGACAACTCCCACTTGTCGGCAATGATCTGAGCGGCGTAGAACTGATTCACCGGTTGATCGCCAAAACGTGCTTTCCAACCCTGACTGCCCGAGAACGGATCAGTGAAGCCAAGCGGCTGTGCTGCCGTCATCGCATAGGCGATCGGGACAAGGCTCATGTTCTGCACGCCGCCAACGGCGACGACGTCCTGCGTCCCGCTCATCACAGCCTGGGCTGCGAAATGTAGCGCCTGCTGCGACGACCCACACGCGCGATCAATCACCGTACCGGGCACATGGACCGGCAAGCCCGCAGCAAGCCACGACGATCGACTGATAACCCCGGCGTTTGGCCCGACAGCATCGACGCAACCAAACACTACGTCGTCGTAGTCTTCGGCCGGAATCGAATTCCGCTCAACCAGGGTCTTCAGAACATGTGCACCCAGGTCGGCAGGGTGAACTTGCGACAGGCTACCGCCGCGTTTTCCCGTCGGGGTGCGCAATGCGTCTACGATATACGCTTCCGGCATTGTTACCTCAGTCGTTAAAGTTGAAAGTGTTACCAGGGCCAAGGGGCGCCGACTCGCGGAACACAAATTCGGCCACGCGATTTTTATGGAAGGCGCGATCGCCCCAAGACGCGCTGAGTGCCAATGCACGCTTCATGTACATTTGCAGGTCGAGTTCCCAGGTGTAACCCATCGCACCGTGAACCTGAATTCCGTTTCGGGACGCGAGCGAGGCAGCCTCCGATGCTGCCAGCTTCGCGGACGACAGATACGTACCCCGTTCAGCGTGTCCATGAGCTAGAGCATGCGCAGCTCGAAACACGTGAGGTTTAGCGAACTCGATCTTGACTGCGACATCGGCAAGCAAGTGTTTGATTGCCTGAAACGACCCGATTGGCTTGCCGAACTGCTTTCTCTGAGCGGTATAGTCAATCGCGAGATCCAGCATGCGGCTGGCCAAACCCACGAGTTGAGCCGCTGTCGCCAGCGTTCCCCTGTCAAGTGCAGCGAGCCATAGGTCGCCACCAATCGTCGAATTTGCTAAACAAGTCGACGACTTCGGGATCCAGTCAACGCCATAGAGGCGACGCGAAGGATCAACGCTCGTATTTGCCACGAGCGTGACTTCGTCTCGTCGAACCGCGTGGACCTCGTTTTGATGACCCAATAGAAGTAGATCGGCCAGATGAGCGTCGGCTACCAAACGGTTTTCGGGGTGGCCTACTGCAATTCGAGCCGAACCCTCGGCGATGCGAGGCAGCCACTCGGCCTTAAAGGACTCATGCTCAGGGAGCGCGGAGATCAACCCGGCCGCGATATATGCCGTATCGCACAGCGAGTCCGGAATAGCGAAGTATCCCAACTCTTCAAGGATGAGCACCCAATCAACGTCGCCAAGACCCAGCCCCCCGAAGCTCTCACCCACTGACAAACCAGTAATGCCTTGTTGAGCACATTTTGCGGTCAGCTCGGGCGCGCTCCCATCCGTGTCCCACATCTCTCGCAGCAACTCAGGTGCGGCTTCGACCAAAAAGAAGCTTCGCATTGCGTCGCGGAATGCCGTCTGGTCGCGTGTGAACGTGAAATCCATTTTTATCTCCTCACGAACGCGGCATTCCGAGCATCCGCTCGGCGATGATGTTCCGCTGAATCTCATTCGTGCCCGCGTAGATTGAGCCAGCCAGTGAAAACAGATATCCGTCGAGCCAATGACCCACTGCGCCCGCATTCGGCGAATCCGGGAGCAATTCCGCTCGGGCGCCAAGAATCTGGAGTGCCGTGTCGTGCATTCTCTGATCAAGTTCGGACCAGAAAATCTTGTTCGTACTCGACTCGGCGCCGATATGTCCACCGTTCATCAGACTGGATGCCGTCTTGTACGTCGAAAGCGTGTAGGCTTCCGCCTCCATCCACGCGCGCAAAACCGCGTCTCGAATCGCCGGATCTCGATCCGCTTCCGCTCGATTTTGCTTATAGAGGTTCACAAGCGCCTTTGCCGTCGCCTGAAAGCGCGCAGGAGAACGCAACATGAGCCCTCGTTCGAATCCAGCCGTCGACATTGCGACCTGCCAGCCGGCGCCATCATTCCCGATTCGGTTTTCGACGGGAACGCGTACGTCATCGAAAAATATCTCGGCGAAACCTGGCAAGCCGTTGAGTTGTCGAATCGGTCGGACCGTGATGCCGGGCGTCCTGAGCGGTACCAACAGGAACGTCAAACCGTGATGGCGCTGCGATTCTGGTTCGCTACGAAACAAGCCGAATAGCCAGTCGGCCCATACGGCACGCGTTGACCAGGTCTTCTGCCCGTTTATTAAATAGTGGTCTCCCACGCGCGTCGCGGTCGTCCGGATAGCCGCCATGTCCGAACCCGCACCCGGTTCTGACCAACCTTGCGCCCAAATCTCTTCACCGGACGCCATGCCGGGGAGAAAGCGCTTCTTCTGCGCTTCGGACCCAAATTCCATCAGTGTCGGACCGAGAAGAAACACCCCATTCTGGTTCACACGCATCGGTGCCCCAGCACGCCAATATTCCTCCTCGAAGATCAGCCATTCGACGAGGTCACAGCCACGGCCTCCCAATTCCACCGGCCATGTCACGCTGCTCCATCGGCCGGTGTTGAGCCGACGTTCCCATTGCCTGTGTTGCTGGAACCCCTTCTCAGTATCGAAGCTCTCCAACGGCTCAGTCGGCACGTGCTCCTTCAGCCACTGGCGCACCTCGAGCCGGAAGGATTTTTGCTTATCGGTATACTCAAGTTTCATTCTGCCCTCACCGTACAGTCAACGTTCCTCAGCGGCGCTGAAACTTGCATCGCGCTTTTCGACAAACGCCTTCCTCGTCTCATCCGAGTCCGGACTCATATACGCCTGCAAGGTGAACCCCTGTTCCCATCGGTACTTATCCTCGAGATTGCCATCTTCGACACCGTTGAGAGATTCCTTCGCGATTCGGATCATCGCCGGACTCTTCTTCGCAATCTTTCGGGCAATGGCAAGTGCCGTATCCCTGAGCTCCGATATCGGCACAACCTTTTCCACCGCGCCAAGACGCCAAGCTTCGGCCGCGTTAATGGAATCGCCGGTAAAGTACATGTAGCGCACCTTCTGCACTGGAAAGAGGCGTTGCAGATGTGCACCGCCACCCATAGCACCACGATCAACTTCCGGCACACCAAACGTTGCGCATTCCGACGCAACTACAATGTCAGCTGCTCCGGCGATTCCAATGCCTCCACCCAATACGAACCCGTGTACCGCCGCAATGACCGGCACCGGGCACCGGTGAACTGCACGAAATGTCGCGTAGTTGCCAGCGTTGACCTTCTGAATCAGCGAGGAATCGGCCGCCAGTTCTTTGATATCGACTCCGGCGCAAAAGCCTTTTCCCTCAGCTCGGACTATGATTACGTTCACATCTACGTCCGAACCCAAAGCCTCAATAGCAAGAGCAAGGCTTGCCCACCCTTCACTATTGAGTGCATTCACCGGCGGGTTGCAGATTGTCAATTCAGCGACCCCGTCGATAACCGCAATCTCAAACGGCTTGCCAGTTTTACCTAACACACGGCCTCCCTCGCCTCGCATCGCCATGAGGTTCTCTCCAACATCCGATTAAGGCACTCACATGCCTCTTCAATAATCTCGTTCACAAGGTCAGAGCAACTTGGCAAGCTTTCTATCCGGGACGCAACTTGCCCGCTGGGTAGGACTCCTGCCTCAGGCATTCCGTCTACCATGGCTTTTTGGATCAGCTGCACGGCGTTCGCTGCTTGCAGCGCCTCATTTATTGAAATCTCCCCACGCCTCGTTGCACGCAATGCTTCAGACGCAACGGATATCCATTCACGCCACGTTAAACCGCCTCGAACTTTCCACCGAACCGAACTTTCGATGGCGTGCCAAACTCCCATAATTCTGTTCTTGCGCTCCAGCTCGAGTAGCAGCGGATTTTCGATGACGCGCTGGGGTAACCCGTCTATCGCCCGTGACACGCGAATGCTTGCTGCGTCGCTTACCGCGAGATAGCGGCCAAGCGTCGCAGGTGGAACCGGTGACTCTTCGGTCATGAGGAACCGTGTGCCCATAGCAACACCAACCGCACCAGCGGCAAGTGCCGATGCCAGCCCCCTACCATCACAATAGCCACCTGCTGCAACCACTGGTACGGCCACTGCATCCAGCACCTGCGGGAGCAGGATGGTCGTGGGGACGCCTCCCGTATGGCCACCGCCTTCCGCGCCCTGAACCGTCACGACGTCGGCTCCCAACTCAACCGCCTTGATGGCATGTCTTACACCGCCGACAGTCGGCATACAGACGATGCCCGCAGCTTTGAACCGCTCAATCGTTGCCCTATCAGGGCCCCGTCCGTAGCTAACCGCTCGCACCTTGTACCGAATGGCAAGCTCCACGACCTCAGCTGCGTTCGGTTGAAACATATGAAAGTTCAAGCCAAACGGTTGATCTGTTTGCAGAAGAACTTTCTGTATTTCTGATTCAAGCCGTGCGGAGGGAATCGTGGCGGCGGCGAGAAAGCCAAAACCTCCTGCGTTGCAAGTCGCAGCGACGAGATTCGCGTCCGCCACCCAACCCATCGCCGTCTGAACAATGGGAAACCGGCAACCAAGCTTGTCACACAGCGGCGTACGCATCGCAGGACTCATTTTTCAACCACTTTTTTGTCTCGCTGCGAATTGGCCATCGCTTTAGCGTCATATCCACCGAGCTTGTCGCCGGAAACCAATTCGTTATGTGCGTGTGCGAAGTGGTGCCAGGCGAATACGGCATCCATCGCTGTCCGCTTTCCGCGCAGATCTTCGGTATGGTTGACGGCCTGTTTCGTTAGCGCCAGACCCAAACGCGGCATCTTTCCGATGCGTCCCGCGATGGCATACGTTTCGTCTTCGAGGCGTTCACGCGGGACCACTCGGTTTACCATTCCGACCTCATACCCACGCTGCGCCCCCATGCGCTCGCCGAGAAACAGGAACTCTTTTGCGATACGCGAGTGCATTTCGAAGGGATGCGCGAAGTACTCGACACCTGGGATGCCCATGCGAACGACGGGATCCGCGAAGTATGCGTCGTCCGAAGCGACGATCAAATCGCACACCCATGCGAGCATGAGGCCGCCGGCAATACAGGCCCCGTGAACCATCGCAATGGTCGGCTTCGGCAACTCTCGCCAGCGGCGACACATACCGAGATAGACCTCTTGCTCACGCGCGTACAGGAATTCACCGCCCGGTTTGCCCACATGGTCGTACCAAAGCGATTCACGCTCGAAGCTGATCCCGACATCGCGTCCCGGGGTACCGATATCGTGCCCGGCCGAAAAGTGTTTTCCGGAACCCCGCAGGACGATCACCTTCACTTCATCGTCATAGGCGGCCTGCTTAAATGCCTGATCAAGCGCATAAGTCATGCGGGAGTTTTGGGCGTTATGAAACTCCGGACGATGCATCGTTATCGTCGCGATGCCGTCCTTCGTCTCGTACAACACCACGTCGTCAATTTGCTGAATCGTCATAACGTACAGTCCGAAATTTTGAAGTGAATTACGCTTCCGCGCTTACGCGCGAATTCCTGCCGGATTACCCTTGATTGCCGTCGCACGAAGATTGTGGGGGTCAAGGCGTCGGATAATATCGAGTTGCTCTGATGTGGGGGCTGGGGTCTCCATGCAATCTCCTGCCCGAAGAACCGGGAATCCAGTCGCAGATTCCACGTCCTCAAATTTCACGCCCGGGTGCAGGGACTTCACCCTGATTCCATGTTCCGGTCCGAGGAAGTCCATTACGCAGAGATCCGTCACGATGAACTTGAGGTCGACAAAATCGCTTCTGACGCCCACTGGCCAACGTTCCTTGTTGTAGCCAACTCCACATACCACGTCCACTTCGTCCGAGACGAACACCCGTGGGTTGTGATTAGGAATAAAGAACGAATTGGCGTGGTTAATGCTGTTTCCCGGCAATCCACGCATTCCGAGAATCGCACTTTTCGGCTTGTCATAGTCGCCAACCGCAGACAAATTGGTCTGGCCGTAACGGTCGATCTGGGTAGGACCAATCATGGCGTGTCGACGCCCTCCCCAAACGCATTCGAAGACACGCTCGAACGACATATAGCCCGAATATTTGGCTCGATAGTCACCACGCGGCCCGAGTGGAATCGGCTCTTCAACCAGAAATGTCTCACTGTCAGTCATCAACAGTTCTGGGCTGTGAGTCACCTTCGCCAAACTTGCACCGAGTCTCGGAATGACCCCGATTCCGGAGGCGAGGACCTCGCCGTTTTCGCGCCATGCCTCGGACGCTGCGACAATTAGCAGTTCCGCGAGCGAAAATGCGCAATCCACGACCGCGTCCGTTTGTGATTCGATTGGTGTCATTAGTGCGTCTCGCTTAAAAGATCGGAAGCGGCAACTGAGCGATCTTTTCTGCTCCGCCGACTTTCTTCAGGTATTCCGCTTCGCCACATTCAATGTACTCGCCGCGATAGGCATCCCATCCACCAGATTCCGAGGCGGACGCACTGTAGCGTTTAAGGTGCGCGATGTCCCAGCCATAGTCAGGACCGCTGTAAGTGGGGTGCGCGCCGTACTGCGCATGCACAACACCTTTCACCAGATACCGCTCGAAGAAGTTGCGTCGCGCCGAATCCTCGTCCAACTCCAGGCGATCGTGGAGAATATCCGTGCTGATGAAGCACTGGTCTGCGGCCCGCGCGAACAGATGGTCAAAGAGCGGGTCAGCACTATTGATCAGGGTATTTCCAAGACGGTCTGATTCGTTGACGTGCAACAGAGCAACGTCGAGCTTTAGCGCTGGCATCGCGACGTATACTTCACCGTCTTCATATGGAGACCTGATTGTTTTCAACTCCACGTTTCGCGCAATAACGTCGGTCGCCAATCCACAACGCGTCGGAAGGAACGACATTCTCATCCCGGCCGCACGCAGCCCCCACTCGAACATACCTTCGTCATATTCCGTGACTTTGATTTCGCCAGCTTCACGCGCCTTCCGGAAATAAGGTTCGAGTGGAATTGCATCCATTGTGACGAAGCCGTACACGAGTTCGCGCACCTTACGTGCGGCACACAGCATCCCTACTTCCGGACCGCCGTACGACACAATCTTCAGATCGCGGAGATCGGAGCGTAGGATTTCGCGTACCAGCGACATCGGCTTGCGGCGCGGGCCCCAGCCGCCAATACCGATAGTCATCCCATCGCACAACTGCGCGACAACCTGCTCTGCTGAAATCTGCTTGTTCATGTTGGATACGTCGGGTTAGTGAGCGGAATCTGCGAGACCGAGGCTCCAATCGTGGCCCCAGTGGCTAATAGAGGTCGCCTCAAACACAGAGTGCTTCTCCCAATCGACGACCAAGCCACCGTAGCCATACTCCAGAGCGAATCCGCCAGGTGTGAGCACGTAGAATGAAATCACTTCATCGTTAACGTGCTGCCCAAGACTCGCCATGAGCTTGACGCCGTGACGCGCACAGCGATCGAGCGCACGACCAACTTCTGTCATCGAACTGACCTCGGCCATCACATGCACACAACCGCTTGGCGGATGCGGTGCCTCAAATAATGCGAGGCTGTGTTGCCGCCCGTTATTGCAGTGTGTGAAGTGGAGGCGCTGGACTTCTTTGTCGGCGCCGGCTTGGTGTCGATAGATATCCGAAAGCCCGAATCCCATGACATCTCGAAAAAAAGTCCACGTTTCATCGAACTTCGGCGCGGACAGAACGGTATGACCCAATCCGAGTTCGCCAGTGACAAACTCTGGGACGCCGACAGGTGAATCGAATCGAACGAAATCCGATTGACATCCCCAAACGATTTCGTGGCGGTTCCCCGACGGGTCGAAAAACCACACCATGTTCTGAAATTTACGTGCGGCGAGTTCCTCCGGCGAGGCTGGCATGATTTCGACTCCGGCACGATTCAGTTCGACCACCGCTTCATCGAACGCACATTGAGTTAAAACCTCCCAACCCGATGCGAGGTATTTGTCGTGTTGTCCGTGTACAATCAAATACCGATAAGGCCGGGCATCCATTTTTAGATATAGCCCGCGATCAGGCGCATCAGTTGCCATGCATCCCATGACCTGTTCGCCAAAATGCTTCCACTTATCGGTGTCCGATGCTTCTACAACGATATAGGCCAGCCCTCGAATATCAATCATTCGCCTTCCCCAGCTAAATCTTTGGTTGAATCCATTATCTGCCGCCCGGTGGTGTACCACATCGTCCAATGAGACTACCGGTGTACAGCAAGATGAGGTTAGGACGCACCCTTGCCCGCCGCCGGCTACGGCGGCGGCAGTAAGGCGCTCTCAGATCTGGTAGAGTTGGCTTTCTGCTTCCGGCGGCATATCTTCGCGTTGCCGCCATACACCTTCGCTGCGACGCCATTCGAAGATTTTCCGGGGAACGGGCTTCACATTTTCAACGTCCGTGTAAAACTGCGAATACCATTCACGCAATTGATACACCGGTCCGTCTCCATCGCACAGGAGCGGATTATCGACACGCGTCTTGCTATCCCAAATCTCGACATCCTGTCGAAACGCGTTTTGAGTTAGCTCGATATATCCGTCTGCGATCTTTTCGTTTTCCTCGTCGCTGAGATCGGGATTCTTCTCGACGATGACGCCAAATCGTAGTTCGAAATTATTCTGGTCGATGGGGACGTGACAGTTCAGCAGAATCGAGTTGAGCACGTTGCCGCCGACGTTCGCGCTCATCCGGGTGATGTGATACGCAGGGCCAAAATACGCATCATCGGCCACAAGCTCACCGTCGGACAACGTTTCATGACCGCCCCGCGCCATCTGGTAGCCGACGTGGCCGTCAAATACATTTGCAAAATAATCGATTTTCTGGCCGTGAACCGGGCCGAAGTGCGCCATGTCAGCCAGGTTGTCGACGAGTTCCCGGACATTCGTGGCGATCCGCCAGTTCACGATTTTCCAGTCAGTCCATTGGTCGGAGAAGCACGCGTTAATGCGAGGAATCTCGACGCGCGGGTCCGGCGGATTACCTTCTGGGTCGTTCCACACGAACAGGAGCTGGTTCTGCTCCAATACCGGCCAAACCTTGAGGCGCGCTTTGGGCGGAATGCGTTTGGCGTACGGAATTTCGGTGCACGCGCCATCACTGGCCCACTTCCAGTGGTGAAACGCACACGTGACGGTGTTGCCCTCTACGCAGCCGAGACTGAGATCCGCCCCCATATGAGGGCAATAGCCGTCCAGCACGCTGATTTTCCCGTCCTCGCCTCGGAAGGCAATTAGCTTCGTCCCGAACGCCTTGATCGAATGAACCTTTCCGTCGGCGTATTGCTTCGCCAATCCGAGGCAGTGCCAGCCTCGCGCATACCGGTCCGGCAACGGGCCAGCCTTAATCTTTTGAAGTGGCAACTTCTCGAGTTGATGCACAGCTGTCATGAGTCGCTCCTTGCGTTGGTCTTGTGTTTGGCGCCCGCCGGCGCGGGCTGGGCGACAACGGGCTCAGCGCCGCTCCTCTTTGACGCCATGCGGCGCTGCGAGCGTCCGTCATCTACACGCAAGGAATTGTTCGCTGGCTCGGCCAATCCAGCATCGTCACTTTGGACTAGGGCGGGACGCTACCTACTGGTGAAATGGCAGGACTAAGCCACGGGAATACCCTAGCTTTTGCAACGCAACGTCCGTTCGACACACAACATAGCAACCCGCGTAGCGGGCGCGAAGGCTTCTCGCTTGAATGAGGACAGCCCATCACAGGCGGAGTGATGAGTACCTACCCCAATTAGTGCTAGCTAGTCAGCGGAAGCAATCTTAAATCGCGTTTAAGAACCTTCCCCGATGGATTGGTTGGCAGGGCATCAACAAATGAAACGTGGCGCGGGACTTTGTAATTGGCCATGTTGTCCCTGCACCAAGCGATGAATTCCGTGGCGGACACGTCATTTTCAGGTCGCAATACGACGAACGCGCGGCCGACCTCGCCCATTCTTTCATCCGGAACGCCGACAATTGCAATCTGAGAAATCGCCGGATGCGAAGAAGCGATCCTCTCGATCTCAGCCGGATAACAATTGAATCCGCCGACGATAAACATGTCCTTCAGGCGATCCGTGATCCTCAAGTAACCCCGCTCGTCGAGGATACCAACGTCGCCCGTATGCAGCCATCCCTCGTCATCGACCGCTTCAGCCGTAGCAGTCGTGTTGTTCTGATACCCCTTCATTACGTTGTAGCCTCGTAGACACACCTCGCCCTCCGAGCCTGGAGGCACGACATTTCCAAGTGCATCGACAAGTTTGAGTTCCATACCCGGCATAACGCGCCCGCACGTGCTCGCCACTGTCTCGGGTGGATCCGTTGATTGGCTCAAGGTCGCGAATCCGCACGACTCTGTCAAGCCATATCCTGTCAACACGATAGAAAATCCGAGTTCGCTTCGCATCCGCTCGATCAACGTCGGTGGAATGGTCGTGGATCCGGTAATCGTGGCACGCAAGCTCGACAAATCGATGTTGGACAAGCGCGGATCGGCGAGCAAGCTATGGAAAATGGTCGGCGGCCCGGGAAACACCGTAATCCGTTCCTGCTCGATTGTTTCCAGCACTTTGGACGTATCGAACACCTGTTGTGGAAGAATCGTGGCCCCTCGCATCAAAGCTGCGAGCCAGCCCGCCTTGTAGCCCATCGCATGGAAGAACGGATTGACGATCAGGTAGCGGTCGCTTTCCGTGAGTTCCATTGCGTCGGCCCAGCCGGCGATGGCACGCAAATTCTGCGAGTGCCCTGTCATTACCCCTTTAGGGTGTCCCGTGGTGCCCGACGTAAACATGATGTCCGACAGGTCATCCGGCAATACCGCTTCCGCACGTGCAGTCGCCTCACCAATCGACACCCGCTCGGCCGACTCAAGGAAACGCTGCCAACTGACGTCCTCTTCTCGAGCTTCGTCGAGCACGACGATTCGCTCAAGAGTTTCTGGCTCGTGCCCTTTGAGCAGACTTGGATAGTAGCTGCCGAGGAAATTTCCCACACTAAACAGAACACGCGCGCCGCTCGAGGCAAGAACATAACCCGCTTCCGAACCGCGCATCCGCGTATTGAGCGGCACAAGCGCGCCGCCTGCACAGTGAATAGCCAGCGCCGCGACGATCCACGTCGAGGTGTTCGGGGCCCAGATCGCTACCCGATCGCCTTTTTCTACTCCGCTTGCCATCAACGCGCGACACGCCGTGAGCGCCTGCTGGTGCAGCGCTTCATACGTTACGCTTATTTCATTCTCCTTGATCGCAATGCGATCGGGATAACGACTGGCCGTTGACGCCAGGAGGCGCGGAATCGTGATGATGGGCGGAAGACTGGTCATTCTCGTATCGATCCTAAGGCAATTCTGTATGACTTATTCCGGAAAACGTACTACGACGTCTTCGCTTTCCGCCACGGCCTGACAGGCCAATGTCCAACCTTGCTCGATCTCGCGGTCGTCGAGCACCTCGTTGCGTTTCATACGCACTGCTCCGCTCGCGACCACGCACATGCAGGTCGCACAGGCGCCTGATCGGCACGAATATGGCGCATCGACCCCACCGCGCAACATCGCATCAAGAATCGTCTCGTCACTGCCACAGGCCACTGTGTAAGCGACGCCGTCGAGATGCACTTTGACCTCTAGTGATGCCGCGTCGTCGGAGACTACGCTGGCTGCCTGCTCTTCCGATGTCTCATCTGGCAGCGAAACGAAGCGCTCCACATGGACGCGCGCAGGGTCAGCGTCGATCGACTCCATGGCTTGAACCGCCGCGTCCATAAAAGAAGCTGGGCCGCAAATGAAGCAGTTGGCGCGTCGCCACGGTTGCGCAATATTCGCGAGCTGCTCTACAGCAGGGATCCCTTGCACCGAATCAAGCCAATGCACGACTTGAAGCCGTGACGGATATCGTCGCGCCAACGACTGCAACTCTTCGCGGAAGATAATCGACCGTTCGTCGCGGTTCGCGTAGAGCAAGCAGATTCTGCCGTTGCCCGCACTCAACACGGAACGTACGATCGACATCAGGGGTGTGATACCGCTTCCGCCGCCGAACATCAAAAAGTCGCCCTCAAGCGATTTTGGCGAAAAGATGCCCGCCGGTTTCATTACGTTGAGTTGGTCGCCGGCGCGCACGTTATCGCACAGCCAGTTAGATGCACGGCCGCCCGCTACGCGCTTTACTGTAATCCGTAACGGTTCGTCCTCAAGAGGCGAACTTGCCAAGGAATAGCAACGCAGTACATTGCGGTCGTCGATAGGCAATCGCAACGTGAGAAATTGCCCCATGCGATACTGGAACGCAGTTGATTTCTCTGCCGGAACTTCCAGCACGAACGATTTAGCGTCCGGAGTTTCCTCAACGACTGCGCTTACGCGCAACGAATGGTAAGCCGAAGCATTCATCACAAAACGTACTCAAGCGATGGAAATCAAAAAGGCGTTGTCTACCCGCAGCTCGGCGCCGTTGATAAAACGCGACTCGTCGGAAAGCAGGAAAAGGATGACGCTCGCAACGTCGCCCGGTTCGCAAATGCTCGACTGGGGGTTATCGTCGAGGTTGGTGAGCGTCGGATCGATGTCGCCGAAAATGTCGACCGTCATCGGCGTCCGAATGCCCGCTGGATGAACGGAATTACAGCGAATCCGGTACCCCTTTTGGCGACAATTCGTCGCGACGTTGCGCGTTAACGCCGTCACCGCACCCTTCGATGCCGTATAGGCGGCCATGCCACTGTGCCCAACCAACGCAGCGGTGGAAGACAGATTCACGATGGCGCCGCCACCCGTCTGCTTCATGTGCGCAATACCATATTTGCAGCCGAGAAACGTCCCCTCAGCGTTGATCTGCATGGTCTTGCGAAACAGTTCAAGCGTCGTGTCTTCGATCGATTCCGTTCGGCAGATGCCTGCGTTGTTCACGAGGCCGTCAATGCGCCCAAAATGATCAACAGCTGCCGCCAGTGCCGTTTGCCAATTTGCGTCGTCTGAGACGTCAAGCTTGACGAAGTGAGCCGCCGCTCCAAGCTCTTCAGCGACCGCACGGCCAGCCTCCTCATTGACATCAGCGACAACCGCTTTGCCGCCGTTCTCCACCACCTTGCGGGCGGTCTCGCGCCCGACTCCGCTAGCAGCGCCGGTGATAAACACCACTTTGCCCACTACCCGATCCATTCTGGCTGTCTCCTTAATATTCTGTTCACCGCCAATCATCGGTCGACGGCCTGCGTCGCGATCAAGCCCGAAAGCTATTCGACGACGGCCGATGAAAACACCGGCGGGTCTCCGAGCATCGGCCGGTGCGAAGGCGGCGTGCGCCCGTCTACGTCCCTGACATCGTACTCGAGCGCGAGCTCTGCGCCGTAGAACACGTTGCCGGAACGCACCATACGTTCTGCATCGGCAAACAAGGCGGCAATCACGCGCCCCTGGAACTCCGGAGATTCACCGTGCTCGAGCCAAGCGCCGTACTTTTCCGGTTCTGCGGTGCAGACTGCCATTGTCCGCTCCGTCTTCACGAGACCAGGCCACAACGCCACAACTGCCACATTGCTAGTACGCAAATCGTGGGCCATATCGAACGACATCTTGTCCGTGGCGGCCTTCGCCGCACCATAAGCGGGGCCATGCATATAGCAGCGGCCGCCAGCCGACGAGATGTTCACGATCAGGCCGCCGCCAGACTTCACCATGAGAGGAGCGCCGTAATAGCTCGCCACATACGTCGAACGCATGCCGACACCAAACAGGTCGGTCATCTTCAACGACTTTTTCCAGAATGGCGCGACATCGGTCAGTCCATCCGGTATAGCGATGGCGCAATTGACAAGCACGTCGAGGCGGCCAGATTCACTTGCGACACGATCGAACAACGCACGTACCTGTTCGTCGTCGCCGTGATCGCAGAGAACTGGAATGCCCTTCCCGCCTGCGAGCGTCACCGCCTCCGCTGTCTCATAGACGGTACCAGGCAACGGATTTCCACCATGGTTGGCGGTACGGCCTGTCACGTAAACCGTCGCACCCGCCCGGCCTAATCCCAGTGCTACGCCACGCCCTACACCCCGGCTCGCACCGGTAACTACACATACGCGTCCCGTCAGCATTTCAAATCCCCGCTATGTGATTTGCAGCGATAAACCCGAAGGTCATCGCCGGCCCGAGTGTTGCACCTGCGCCCGGATACGACGGCCCCGTGACCGACGCCGTGGTGTTACCGATCGCGTACATCCCACGGATGGGCTCACCGCGCTCGTCCAGTACCCTCGCCTGGCCGTCGGTCAACAGTCCGCCCTTAGTACCGATATCCCCCGCGTCGAGCGGCAACGCGTAATACGGTCCTTGACTCAGCGGGCCGAGACACGGATTCGGCTTGACCGAAGGATCGCCGTAAAAGGTGTCGTAGGCGTTTCCACCCTTGTTGAATTCGAGATCGATTCCCGTGGAGGCGTAGCCGTTGAAACGCTGAACCGTCTGCACCAGTGTCGCCGCGTCGACATTAATCTGCTCCGCCAGAGCTTCCAGCGTATCGCCCCGAAAATAGACCTTGTTGCGCCAACTGCGCGGATGGCAGATGTCGGGCATCACCGAGCTCGACACCAGCGGTCCGGCGTTGTATTTGCGACGGAATCGGGCGTCGAAGATCATCCAGGCAGGCAGGTTTGCACCGGTGTTCTTATGGTCCTCGTACATCGCGAGAACAAAGTCCAGATAATCCTGAGCCTCGTTGGCGAATCGCTTCCCGAGCCGGTTCACGACAATGCAGCCTGGCAATGCGCGCTCGGAAAACAGTCCGCGCTGCTTCTCCTCGCCCGGAACCCGCACCGTCGGAGTCCACCATGCGTGCTGCATGTTGCCAACGGCAGCGCCAATATCCATGCCGGCAATAATCGCATCGCCGGTATTACATGGTGGAGCGCCGGTCCACTCGCTCTGGGTCGGCTGCGGGAGATACTTTTCACGCATCTGCTGATTGCGCTCGAATCCCCCCGATGCCAGAACGACTGCCTTTCTTGCGCGAATGCGAACGTCTCTGCCTTCTCGCTGCACTACGATCCCGGCTACCCCGCTCGCAGTGCTAATCAGCGAGCGCATCGGCGCATTCAGCCAAAGCGGAATGTTGCGATCCATCATCGACAGACGCAGCGCACCGATCAGCGCAGCCCCCATGTTCAGACGCCGGTCTCGGCGACTGCGCAACCGCCATGGCAGATCCAGCGCATAGCGCTTGAACAGGCGAAGCGCTTCCTTCTTCCAGCCTGGCGCGCGTGAGAGCAGCACGATCGCTTCCGGGGTACTCATACTGACGCGGCCCAACGCCAACATGGTCGGTGACGTCTCACGCATCTTCAGGATGTCGTCGCCCAGTCGTCGTCCGTCGAAAGTCGAGACATCGAGCGAACGGAATCCCAACTTCGCCCCTGGGAGATTCTGATAGTAGTCTGCGTAGTACGGGTTCGCGGTGTACTTCACGTGCGTCGAGGCCTCCGCGTAGCGCAGCATCTTCGGCGCCTCGTCGACGTATGCAGCAAGGCGTGCCTCATCCACTTCACCGAGAGTCGCAGCCCGCAAATAGGCCAGCGCCTCCTCCCGACTGTCTTGCCCCCCACCTGCTGCGACGTGATCGTTATTCGGTATCCAGATGCCACCACCTGATACGGCCGACGTTCCCCCGTAGAGTCCGGTCTTCTCGACGATGAGGACGGATAGTCCATTGTCGCGTGCGCGGCAAGCCGTCATCATCGCCCCGGCGCCCGAGCCAACTATGACAACGTCGTAATCGTGGTTAAAGTTTCCAGTCATGGCTTGGCGCGTCACACCGTCATGTCTTTGTTCTCGAGGCCGCAGAGGAACCCACCGTAGTTGCGCCCGACCGGGTCGGCGTAATTGGCTACGTGGGCGCGACCTGCATGAATGTCCAGGAAATATCGCAATACGGGGTGTCCCGAGTAGATGCCCGACCCACCACACGATTTCAGAAGACGGCTGACATGATGGGCGCAGATTTCCGGCGCCTGTGAAGACTGGAATCGATAGAGCAGGCGATCGTCCACGGTTGCCTGCTCGCCCGCTTCGGCGGCATCCATCATCGCTTCGAAATTTCGGAACAAGGTTGTCTTCAATTGGTCGACGGCCGACGCGGCCTCGGCCGCAACAAGTTGCGCCGTCGGATCGTTGGCAGTCGCACCAAGGAAATTGCGGCTGACTTGACTCGCCGCAGTACGGCGAAACGCGTTCAGTGCGCCCTGAAGGCCACCGATACACGAAGTCGAAACGGCGCGCGTAAACACCTGTGCGAAAGGCAGTCGATAGAGCGGACCGCTATTGAGTCCGGCGCCGGGTCGCGCCGCTGGCGAATCGTCGCGGGTTCGATGCGTCCGGTATTCTGGCACGAATACATCTGCGACGACGATGTCGTGGCTACCAGTCCCTTTGAGACCGAACGTGTTCCAGTTGCGGACGATCTCATAGTCTTTTCGAGGCAGCAGGAAGGTCCGATATTCGGGTGCACCACCTTCGGCTTGCGGGGGAACCATCCCGCCCAAGAAAATCCAGCTTGCGTGCTCACAGCCGCTCGAAAAGCTCCAGCGCCCGCTAATCCGGAAGCCGCCAGCTTCCGGCGTAACTTTCGCGACTGGCATATAGGTCGAAGCGACGAGCGTGTCGGCATCCTTGCCCCAGACGTCAGATTGCGCTTTGGGATCGAAAAGCGCGAGCTGCCACGGATGCACGCCGAGCACGCCGTAAACCCAGGCGGTGGACATGCAACCTTCGGCCAACGTCATCTGCACCGCGTAGAAGGTGCGCGGGGACATCTCGAAGCCACCGTGACTCCTCGGCTGCAGGACTCTGAAGAAGCCGGCGTCGGTCATCTCGCGGATCGTCTCGTCAGGCACCTTTGCATCCAGTTCAGCCCATTCCGCGCGCTCAATCAACTTCGGCACCATATCGCGTGCGCGCTGAACGAGTTCCGCCTCGGTAACAATAACGCTCTTCGTCGCGGCCTGAGTGGACATCTCGTGTCTCCAATGTCATTGCTTGAATGGAAATGCGGGCTTGTGAGCTCCGCGCTGAAACGGATGGTTGCACTGACCGCACATTCCAGCATCGTCCAAAAAGACTAAGAAAAATACCAATGGCGGAAAGTTCTACATGGTCTTTTTAATCGATTGATTCTCGAACTCCCTCGAAGTCACCATCTTCTTCCGCGTTACTGAACTGGGATGCGACGAAACGGCGTTCAAAATCGACCGTTGACGATGCCGGCCTCCGATAGTCCAGTTGGACGATGCTAACTGCAGACATTTGCGCGAACGTCCCGAAATTCGAGGTCACATCATGTATTAGCGTTCTCCCGTCTGGAGACAATGCGTTCGATATACGCGAATAGGGGTTAACCCATGAAAAAAGACGAACAGAGCGTCGCCGTGGTCACGGGTGCCGCACGCGGAATAGGACGCGGCTTCGCACGCTCGCTCGCGCGAAGAGGATATGCCGTCGTCATTGTCGATATCGACGCCGTCGCTTTGGGTAGTCTTCAGTCCGAGCTCGAATCACTCGGGGTTCAAGTATTCACCGTTGTGCAGGATGTCGCCGATCCAGGTGCCTTCAACCGTCTTCGAGACCATATTCTGAGCCGCTTTGGGAAGCTAGATCTGGTCGTCAATAACGCGGGCATTTTGACCTCGGGCCGCAGCTGGGAAATCGAGCCCGAGGCGTGGCAACGGGTGGCGAATATCAATCTTTGGAGTGCAGTCAACTCATCCCGGGCATTTGTGCCGTGCATGGCCAAATCGGGCGGCCGGATAGTCAATGTCGCCTCGATGGGCGGGCTTGCAGCCGGACCATGGCTTGCCCCTTACTGCGTTACGAAGTATGGCGTCGTTGCCTTCAGCGAGTGCCTTTCGGCTGAACTCGAAGCTGAAGGCATTCCGATTCGCATATCCGTTGTTTGTCCAAGTGCGGTCCGCACCGGCATCGCCGACTCGCTGGACGCCTCGTCCGGAGAAAGCCCCTGCGAATCGATGGACACAGCACTCACAAAGATGATTTCCGAAGGAACCGACCCGGACGCGTTTGCTGATCGTGTCATGGACGAGGTTCAGCAGGGGAAATTCTGGATTCTCATTCATGACGATGTCCACGAAGCTGTCAAATCGCGGACGGCTGATATCCTCGCGAACGCCTGAAGCCTGGTCCATCGCTCGTCGAGCGTCTCACTACTCTTATCTATTTTCATCCACTAGCCGATTGCCGCCAGGAATTCTCGATATGAGCCTCGATCCGCAAGCTAAAACCGCCCTTGAAATGCTAGCCATGGTGCCACCAATCGATTTCAGCAAGAGTGGATCGGAGGTTCGCGCTGAGCGAGCCGCCGTTCAAGCGGGAGAATCACCGTTCGCACCTGGCGATGACGTTGAACGTATCGAAGACCGCTCAATCGTCGGCCCAGGCGGTGCGATGGGCCTGCGTATCTATTGGCCACTGAATCGTGTGACGCCGACACCGGCTCTCGTGTACTTCCACGGTGGTGGTTTTGTATTCGGCACCCCCCCCGAGCACGACAACGTCTGCCGATGCATTGCCAACCGCGCCCGGGTCGTCGTCGTGTCGGTGGATTATCGGCTCGCTCCGGAAGCCAAGTTTCCCGCAGCCGTCGATGACGGGTGGTCCGCGCTCCAATGGGTCCGCACAAGCGCGAATGAACTCGGCATCGATGCGTCTAGAGTCGCAGTGGGCGGCGATAGTGCGGGAGGTAATCTTGCCGCCGTGGTCGCACAAAAGGCGAGAGACAACGAAGTACCCATCAAGCATCAGTTGCTTCTCTATCCGGTTACCGATAGTCGGTTCGAAACAACGTCCTATCGGGAAAACGGCCAAGGCTACTTCTTGACGACCGAAATGATGCGCTGGTTCTGGCGTCAATACCTACCCGACATGGACGCGGGAAGCAATCCACTCGCCTCCCCGCTGCGCCATTCCGATCTCGCAGGCCTCGCAAGCGCAACGATTGTCACAGCCGAGTACGATCCTTTGCGAGATGAAGGGGAAGCGTACGCGCACGCGCTGGACGCGGCCGGCGTGCGCGTTACCTTGCAGCGCTACCCGGGTCAGATTCACGGATTTGCCAGCATGCTCGGCATAATCGACGCTGCAGACGCCGCCCTCCACCTCTCGGCAGAACGGCTGCGCGCGGCTTTTGAATAGAGAGCAAAGGTCTCCCCAACGTGATTGGCGTTGGGGATTCCGTTTGGCTAATTCCTGATCGCAGCCACCGACCGTCCCACCAAGCGCACAGGGCGTTTCCATCAATCGCCTCGTTAAGCCGCGACTGTGATTCGCTTGAGACACCACCGACCGCTTGGGCGACCGCGAGCCACTGTTGAACCACAGCCGCTTTCACCTGAACGATTTCTGCACGGCTGAGGACCTGGATGGCCAGCCGTTCGGCCGCTAGCTAGTCCGAGGTGAGAAATTCCTCCAGGATTCAGCGAACGTTCCTCTCTCAGAAAAATACCCATCGCATTCAAGTACCGGCGTCAAATGCCATGTGGGATACGCCGACGAGCATCAAGACGGTACCCATGTAGGCACTTGTGGTTCAGCCTGAGGAGGCCGGAACAGACAGCGACAGCAGCGCGTCAATCGCCTCGTTCTGTCAACGAGCGTGAAATTTGCATAGGCAGATTTAAGCACGCCCGGGATTCCCGGGCGTGAACATGTCGCTACAGAAGGTGGTAGTCGGCTACGGCCGGCTCACGCGTCCATTTCCAGTAGTCTGCCAGTGACCAGGGCGACGTATTCACGACTCGCCCACGGCTGTTCTTGTACCAGTTGTTGACAGACGGATGGGACCATACGAGTTGATCAAGTTCCGCTACCAAGCGCTCATTGAATTCATCGTAGACCTCCGTCTTGACGTCAATCGCTTTATAGCCGTTCTCTACCATCAATTTGATGGCGCCGATTACGTATTGAACCTGACACTCGGAGTGGAAAATGATGCTGCCCGCGTGCGCGAGATTTGTACCCGGACCGTAAAGAGTAAACAGGTTCGGGAAGCCGGGCACCGTGATCCCAAGATAGCCGCGAGGCTCATCGCCCCAAAAGTCGTTGAGGCGAATGCCATCGCGGCCTACAACCTCCATCGGCCAGAGGAACTTGTTCGCATGGAATCCCGTGGCGTAGACGATCAGGTCGACCGGATAATGTCGCCCGTCTTGATCATAGATGCCAGTCTCATCGATGCGGCTCGGCGCCTGAGTGACGAGCTCGACGTTCGGCTGCTTCAGCGCGCGCAGCCAACTGCCGTTATCTTGGAGCATCCGCTTTCCGCCGACTGGGTACTGCGGGATAACCTTCTTCAGCAGATCTGGGTTGTCACCGACCTGATTGGCGATCCATGCCGTGAGTTTGACGCGCTCTTCGTCATTTGCCGCGTTGACCGCACGCTCCGGATGCGGCCATGCCGGATCAATTCGCCAATTGCTTAGCGCCATTCCGCTGCCAGGCCAGAAGACCAAGAAACGGTACCAGCGCGCGTAGTAGGGAACATGCTTTAGAAGCCACTTTTTGCTTTCCCCAACTTCCGCATGGTAGTCCGGGTTAGGGAACATCCAGATTGGCGAGCGCTGAAAGACGGTCAACTCGCTGGCCTGCTTCGCCAACTCAGGCACAACTTGAAATGCGCTAGCGCCGGTCCCGACCACCGCCACGCGCTTGCCGACGACGTCGATCTCAGCGTCCCACTGCGCAGTATGGACCTGCATTCCTTTGAAGCGGTCTTGGCCGTCGATCTTAGGAATCATCGGGCGATTCAGTTGTCCCACGGCACTGATGATTGAGTTGGCCGTTACGCTGCGCCGATCCCCCTTCTTGTCCCTAATGGAAACGACCCACTTCCCGTCTTCGTCGTCGAATTTTGCCGACTCGACTTCAACATTAAATTGAATATATTCGAGCAACCCGTGTTTTCTGGCGAAATCCAGGAAATAACGATGAAGCTCGTTCTGGCGAGAGAAATATTCCGTCCAATCGTGATTCGGGTGGAAAGAATAGGAGTAGAAGTGGTTCGGGATGTCGACACGGCATCCGGGATATCGATTCTCGTACCACGTCCCGCCGACCGAATCATTCTTTTCAAAGACGGTGAACGGGATTCCGGCTTCCTTCAGTTTATATGCGGTAAGCAACCCCGACATACCGGCCCCGATGATAACGGCATGATGCTTTGCTTTATCCTCAGCAGAAACCGATTTCGACCATTTCGCCACACGAGCGTCTTCGCCGTCCAACGCAAGCTCTTCAAGTACCAACGGAAGATAGTCCGCCGGCACGTCCATACCGACGATAAAGTTCATCATCTCCCGAATCGTCTCCGCCGACGGCGGCGCAGGCAGTTTGCAACCACCGTCTCGGTACTTTTTCAAGGCCTCGAGCGCCAACGCACGAATAGGGGCACGCTCATCCTCCGAGAGTCCGCCCTGGACTTCGCCCATCACCGGCGTTTTGGGTCGAATCGCACCCTTCAGGATGCTGGTATCGCCGGTGAGATGGACAATTGACATCATGAGTGTTGGAATGCTCGCATCGGCTAGCATCCTTTCAATGACGGCGTCGTCTTGCGTAATCAATTCTTCGGCAGGTTGAAGATGCTTGCTCATCGGATGTCTCTGTCTATATGTTCTCTGGTGGAATGCGGTCAGCAGACCGCGTGCGCGCTCCATGTCTCCTCAAAGCCTTCAGCGTTCTCGTGCCATCGAGTGTCAACTGACTGGGCGGGAGCGTGCCGTGAAAAGCTGCTTCCAGAATACTGCCACGTTGCCTGTTTGTCCTAGTCCGGAAGGACTAGAGCGCGCCCGGGCCAGAACATTTACTGGCGGCGGGCGATGATGGTCGCACTAGGCGCGTTGCTGATTGACATTTGCGGCTTCAAGAAAGGCAGGCCGCTCTCCTCCGCCGTGAACCAGCAGATCGACACCGCTCACATACGCCGCCTGTTCCGAGGCCATAAACACGCACGCGTCGCCAATGTCTTGCGGCATACCCATTCTGCCAAGGGGAATTGTGCGGGCTACCGCTTCGATGCCGTCACTGTCGCCGTAGTGTAGGTGCGACTGCTCCGTCTGTATGAGCCCGGGGCTGACGCTGACCACTCGTACCTTCGGCGCCCACTCAACGGCCAACGATTTCGTAAGGCTGAGAATAGCCGCCTTGGCTGCTGCGTAAGTTGCGCTGCCAGGGCGCGCCGTCACTGCGCTAATGCTACCGATGAAGACGATTACGCCCCCGTTCGGCTGAGATTGCATAATCGCGTTCGCCTTCAACGCTGCGCATAGCGGCGCGGTCAGGTTCAACGCCAGAATTGACTCGTGATAGCGGGTCGAGGCGTCAGCAGCCATAGCGAAAGGAGTACCACCGACGTTATTAACGAGCACGTCAAGACGACCATGTCTTTCCCGCACGTTCGAGAACAGACGTTCGACAGCATCGAGATCCCGCACATCGGCAGGAATGAACGTCGCGCTTCTGCCGCTAACCTCAGGCAGTGACTCCGGCTCAGTACGACCACAAATGACCACCTCCGCGCCACTTCGGAGGAAGCTCTCTGAGATTCCGCGCCCCACCCCTTTCCCGCCACCGGTGACCAAAACAACCCGGTTCGCCTTACCATTTACATCGACCATTGCCCCTCCCAACGTGAAATCCCAAAAAGCGACACCGCCCTCGAAACTCTTCAGTCACACCCAAACCAAGAGTCGCTGAATGAGCACAATCGCGCTGCCGGAAACAATGCGTCGCACGACCTATTCAGCTAAATTGAAAGGACTATGCCAATCCATCCAGTCGAAATCCGGAATACAAGGTGACCAAGCCCACAACTGGCGTGGCTGCGATCGGTGGTCCGTCTGCAAAGTGCCGCCGCTCAAACGTCCTCCAGCGGCACCCGAACCTTCTTCCCGCCGCAATGCAGATTGCCCATCAGAATCCTTGCTCCACTTCGATAACGCCTTGTCGGTCATTGCATCCTCCTAGGCTGCCGCCTTGACCATGTCTTCGATGACCTTCTTGGCGTCGCCGAACACCATCATCGTTTTGTCCATGTAGAACAGCTCGTTGTCGAGCCCGGCGTAGCCCGCCGCCATCGAACGCTTGTTCACGATGATCGTGCGCGCCTTGTACGCCTCGATGATCGGCATGCCTGCGATCGGCGACTTCGGATCGTTCTTCGCCGCCGGATTCACCACGTCGTTCGCGCCGAGCACGAGCACCACATCGGTCTGCCCGAACTCGTTGTTGATGTCTTCCATCTCGAACACGAGGTCATAGGGCACTTCGGCTTCGGCGAGCAGCACGTTCATGTGGCCCGGCATGCGGCCCGCCACGGGGTGGATCGCGTAGCGGACGTCCACCCCCCTTTCGACAAGCTTGTCCGTGAGTTCCTTAAGCGCGTGCTGCGCCCGCGCGACTGCGAGCCCGTATCCCGGCACGATAACAACCGATTCCGCGTTGCCAAGCAAGAATGATGCATCGTCCGCCGAGCCCGACTTCACCGGCCGCTGCTCCTGCGCACCGCCCGAAGCCAAAGCACCCGCCTCTGCGCCAAAGCCACCGAGCAGAACGTTCAAGAATGAGCGATTCATTGCGTGGCACATGATGTACGACAGAATCGCACCCGACGAGCCCACCAGCGAGCCCGCGATGATCAGCATGGCGTTGTTCAGCGAGAAGCCGATGCCCGCCGCCGCCCAGCCCGAGTACGAGTTCAGCATCGAGACGACCACGGGCATATCCGCGCCGCCGATCGGGATGATGATGAGCACGCCCAGCGCGAACGCGATCAGCGTCATGATGATGAACGGCAGCCACGACTGCGTAATGAAGAACAGGATGCCGAAGCCGATCATGCCGAGCGCGAGCATCAGGTTGATGAGATGCTGGCCTCGGTAGACCACAGGTGCCCCTTGGAAGAGGCGGAATTTATACTTGCCTGAGAGCTTTCCGAACGCGATCACCGAACCGCTGAACGTGATTGCGCCGACGAATGTGCCGATGAAAAGTTCGACGCGGTTGCCATACGGAATGAAACCCGGATACGGTGCACCCTCTGTTACCAACCCGAACGCTGCCGGCTCAGACACTACCGCGTAGGCAATGCAAACCGCCGCGAGACCAATCAGAGAGTGCATAGCCGCGACCAGTTCGGGCATCTTGGTCATCTCGACGCGCGACGCAACGAGTGCGCCAAGTCCGCCACCGACCACTACAGCCGCAAACAACAACGCCAAACCCACACCCAAATCGGCCCCCAAGATTGCCGCTTCCTTAAGAATGAGGGCGGTGGTCGTTAGTATCGCGACCGCCATCCCGACCATACCGAACGCGTTACCAGCGCGTGCTCTTTTCGGATTCGAGAGTCCCTTTAGCGCTTGAATAAAGCAGACTGACGCAACGAGATATAGAAGCGTCACGACGTTCATGCTCACGAAGCTCATTCCCATCATGCGCCCCCCTTCACGATCGCTTTTTTAGACTCTTTCTTACGGAACATCTCAAGCATTCGGCGCGTAACGAGGAACCCGCCAAACACATTGACCGCCGCCAGCATCACCGCGAGCGTGCCGAAAAATTTTCCCGCGCCACCGACCGTAAGCGTCGTCGCCAACATCGCGCCGACAATGACAATCGCCGATATTGCGTTCGTCACTGCCATAAGCGGTGTATGCAGAGCCGGGGTAACATTCCAGACCACGTGGTAGCCAACATAGATTGCCAGCACAAAGATGATCAGGTTGATCATCGTATGGTTGATGATTTCCATTGCCAGCCTCTTTTTATGCAGCCTTACGCGTGATTTCGCCGTCGCGTGCCAGCAATGTGGCCGCGACAATGTCGTCTGCGGGATCAATGTTGAGTGTGCCTTCCTTCGTTACGATGAGCTTAAGGAAGTCGAAAAGGTTTCGCGCGTAGAGGGACGACGCGTCTGCCGCAACCATTGCCGCGAGGCTGGTGTACCCGCAGACCTGCACACCGTTGCAGCTCACAACTCGGTCGGGCTCCGTGAGCGGACAGTTACCGCCACGACGACCGGTATTAGCATCGACAACCGGGCCGCGCCCAGCTGCGAGGTCGACTACCACCGAACCGGGCTTCATCGCTCGAACGGTTTCCGCTGACAGCAGCGTGGGCGCATCACGACCGGGAATCAATGCCGTCGTGATGATGATGTCCGCCTGCTTTGCGCGCTCGTGAACCAAAGCAGACTGCCTGTGAAGCCACGATGCCGGCATGGGACGAGCATAACCACCTACACCCTGAGCTGCGTCTCGTTCCTCGTCAGTCTCGTAGGGCACCTCCAGAAACTTAGCCCCTAGCGATTCGATTTGCTCCTTCACGGCAGGCCGCACATCCGAGGCTTCAGTCACCGCGCCCAGGCGCTTCGCAGTAGCAATCGCCTGAAGACCAGCAACGCCGGCTCCGAGAATCAGGACCCGCGCTGCCTTGACTGTACCAGCGGCAGTCATCAGCATCGGCATGAAGCGAGGATAGAGATTCGCGGCCACTAGCACAGCCTTGTATCCTGCGATGTTTGCTTGTGATGAAAGCACGTCCAGGCTTTGCGCGCGAGTTGTGCGGGGAGCTGCCTCGAGCGAAAACGCCGTAATGCCGGCACTCGCGAGTCGCGCAGAATTGGCGATGTTGAACGGATCCAGCATCCCAACAAGCACCGAACCCGATTTCATCTTGCCGAGTTCGAGTGCAGTCGGCGAATGAACCTTGAGAACGATCTCCGCGCCGAGCGCATCGGCGTCGTCGGAAATCCGTGCACCCGCAGTTGCATACATGTCATCCGTAAAACTCGACGCCAGACCTGCGCTTTGACCGACGACAACCTGGTGACCCTGTCCCACGAGTTTTTTCACGGTTTCTGGAGTCGCCGCAACCCTAGTTTCCGTCGCGCTGCTTTCTTTTGGTATTCCGATGTGCAAGGGCGTCTCCCCTGTGATTAAGATGCCAAAGCGATCTTTGATAACCTGTACCCCTCTATCGCAAAGAGGTAGCTTTCTGGCGTGACTTGCTCTACGCTTCACGTAAGCTTATTGCCGTCCGAAGGAGATTACATCGTCCACACAGACTAACATTTCGTTATTATATTTTATTCGTACTACTACTTTTATACGACCATCTCTCTTTGACTTAACGGACAAACGATGACTTGTTGGCGCTCAGTCCGGAGAATTCTGTGGCGCCCCCACCAGCGGTTATCGCTTCGATCCGAAGAACGTTTTCCGCGCCAAAAAGTCGCGCACAGACTGCGCAAACTCCACTCTTTTGGCGCATTCAATGAATGCAAACTTCTCCGCCTCCAACTGATCAGGAAGATTCGCTTCATAGCTATCTCTGATCAAAAACTTGGTCCTGGCGATCACAGATGGGGAGACCTTCAGCAAGCCCAGGATGAGCGACTGCAACTCAAACTCCAATTCATCATCGCGTACCGCTCGATTGATGATCCCCAGTGACGCAGCCTCTCCGGCCCCGATGGGAGCCGACATCCAAGTTAGCTCAAGTGCGCGCTTAATACCGAGCAGACGAGGTAACGCGTATGTAGCGCCACCATCCGGGGTGGCGTTGATCAAACTGTATGCTAGTTTGAAGCTTGCGCCGTCGGACGCTAGTGCCAAGTCACACGCGGCGACCAAGCCAATGCCAAATCCTGCCACAGGACCCCGAATACACGCGATGAATGGTTTTGGCGATTCCTTAATTGCACGAATCGCAGCGTGCGCGTCGTCAATTAAGTTGCCAAACCAATGCTCTTGCGCTTGCTGTGACGTTTCCAGCGCCGTGGAGAACTCGTAGAGATCTCCTCCCGCCATAAAGCAGGTTCCGGAACCTTTCAGAACGATCAGTCGCACTTCATCGCTCATGGTTGCGAGATTGATCGCACCAAGCAGCATTCGAGCAAGATCTGCATTGAGGGAATTCAACCTTTCGGGTCGATTGAGCGTGATCGTTGCAACCGCTCCATTCTCTTCGTATAGGACTTCCTCAGGGCCAGCAGCGTTCGGATTGTTGTCCATTCCTTTCCTCATTCGAGTGCGATTCGAACGCTACCGAGAACATGTGCACCACGAGAGTTGGCACCGCGCACCGCAACATCAACCCATCGTTCATCACCCTCAGAACGTGCCGTAACCGAACCGGTCAATTTCATTACGTCGCCGGGGTAGTTAGGCTCACCAAGTCGTATTTGAATTGACAGCGGCCTTGAGCCAGGGCCGCCCCACTCACGCACGTAACGCTCTACATACCCGTTTGTAGTGAGGATGTTCATGAAGATGCTTTTAGATCCAGCGGCGCGGGCGTAGTCAACATCATGGTGGACAGGATGAAAGTCGCGTGTGGCAATCGCAGAGGCGACAATACTCGTCACCGAGACAGGAACATTCAACTCGGGAAGATCGTCGCCGATAGCGACATCCTCAAATTTCCGTGTTTGCTCAAGGCCGGTCATTGCGCCACCTGTTCAAACTGTTCCTTTCGATGTGCGAGCATGCAGAAGTCCATTGTTCCGACCAGATCGCGTCCTTCAGACAGAAAGGTATAGCGCACTGTAATGAAATAGCCGGACCCAAGTCCGGTCTTCTTCAATGAGCTGATAGCACTTACATGCGACATATACGCGATTCGCTCCCCCTCTCGAATTGTCCTGGCGTAATGCTGATCGGAGCTAGTTCCGACGATCGACGAATAGCCTCCATCTGCAAAGAGTCGGAGTACCTTCCACGCATCATCGGTAGCTCCTCCGGGGAGCGCGGCCTCGCCCCTATTGCCCATCATCGTCCATACCTGCATCATCGATGACGGAACAGGCAGAGACTCTCCGGACTCTGAACCGGAACTTGTCGAAACCGCTAGATCGCAAGGAAATCCGAGCGCTTCGCACCAGTGCCTCACCATCGCTCGATTGACGCGATCAGGACCATAGACCGGACCAAATTCTTGTCCGACCATCGCTCGGGCCTGGCTCTCCCAGCCGTCATTAATATCCATCACCACAGGCTGTTAATTGAGTTCGAAGAGCGCTGCCGCGCCCATACCGCCGCCAACGCACATCGAAACAACTACGAACCTGACACCTCGGCGACGCCCCTCAAGCAACGCGTGCCCCGTCAGGCGGCTTCCAGTCATCCCAAACGGGTGACCGATTGCAATAGCGCCGCCGTTCACGTTCAAATGAGACTCAGGTATACCAAGCGTGTCACGGCAGTAGATGACCTGGCATGCAAACGCTTCATTGATCTCCCAAAGGCCGATATCGGAAACGCTGAGACCGTGACGTCGAAGAAGTTTTGGGATAGCGAATACGGGGCCAATGCCCATCTCCTCAGATTTGCATCCCGCGACAGCGAATCCGCGATAGGTACCAAGCGGCTTGAGGCCACGATGCTCTGCCTCATCTTTGCTCATCAACAAGCAAGCGGACGCACCATCAGAGAGTTGGCTCGCATTGCCTGCGGTAATGAACTCCCCGTTCTTAACCCATTGACCGTCCTTCCAAACTGGCTTCAGACCGCTAAGACTCTCCAGGGTGGTGTCCGGACGATTGCCCTCGTCCATCTCCAATGTAACTGTCGAACGCCCGCTCGGCTGACCTTCCCGGTCAAACAGTACCTTCTCGGCCGTAACCGGAATCACCTCGTCTGCGAATAGTCCAGCGCGCTGCGCATTCGCGACGCGCTGTTGACTAAGGAATGCATACTCATCTTGAGCAACACGCGAGATTTCGTAGCGGCGAGAGACAATCTCCGCCGTCTCGATCATCGGAATATAGGCGTAGGGATCCTGTTCGATCACCGCATCGGACCGCGCACGGTGGCTATTTTTGTATTTGTTTTGCGTGAGGGACACGGACTCGACACCGCCGGCAATTGCGATGTCGATTTCATTACACATAATGCCTTTTGCGACCATCGAGATCGCCATTAGGCCCGATGAACACATCCGATCAACCGATGCACCCGGCACTGACTCCGGCAGTCCCGCCGCGCGCGCGGTAAGGCGGCCCAAGTTATATCCTTGCGTACCCTGCTGGGCCGCAACGCCAAGAACGACGTCATCGATCAGACTCGATTCGACACCGGCGCGGTCAATGACAGCCTGCGCAACTTGAGCACCGAGCCATGGAGCCTCAGTATCGTTAAACGCCCCCCGGTAAGCCTTTCCAATCGGGGTTCTGGCCGTTGCGACGATGACTGCTTCCCTCATGTGATTTCCCTCATGCGTTGTGTATTGACTGCGGCGTGCGCGCAGAGTGCTACGGTATATTCGCTCCCTTGCCTTCCTGAATCATCGTCCATAAGGACTACCGCACGTACCGCAGTTCGTAGTTTTTGACGCGGCACTGCAGTGGTCGCCTAGATCAAGGCGACCACTGCATTAGGAGGAGGATTCGATCCGACGCGAACGACGCGTACTCTGGCTGAGCTGTCAGCACCGGTGACGCAACGATCAGGTCTATGTTGGCGACGATTGTCTTTTTGGCAGACGACTCGGCTTTGACGGGGGCTGCGATGCGGCCGCGCGAGAGTCCAGTTATATCGTAGCTGCATTCGGCAGAGTCAGCGATAGATGGGTCGTACAAAGTCGACTTCTTGTTGGCCCGCGCGCGGGAGATTTTCGCTTAGACGAGGAATAAATCCTTCAGACAACCGAAAGCAGATTGACCAGCCTGCAAAGAAGCCTTTACTTCTCGCTCGAGGGACCTATCCGTGATTTCGTGGGCGAGGCATATCATGAGGTGTAAAGGCCATGGATATGCCGATGAAAAAGAAAAGACAAACCGTAGCGCGTCAGGCAGCGGCCCGAGGGCCGCTGCCTGAACTGCCCAAGGAACTGCTGGACCAGTTGGTCAAGGGGCCGATGACGCCGACCGAGGTGCAGGATCTGATGCTGGCGTTCAACAAGGCGGTCATCGAACGGGCAATGGGCGCCGAGATGAATCTGCATCTGGGCTACCCGCCGGGTCAGTCCAAGCCGCCCGGTCAGGCCAACGAGCGCAACGGCGCCAGCGGCAAGACGGTCATCACCGATCGTGGCCCAGTCCGGGGCGACGTGCCTCGTGACCGTGACGGCAGCTTCGAGCCGATCCTGATCCCCAAGCACGAGCGCCGTTTCACCGGCTTCGACGAACGGATCATCGCGATGTACGCCCGCGGCATGAGTGTGCGCGAGATCCAAGGATTTCTGGCCGAGCACTATGGCACCGAGGTCTCGCCCGACTTCATCAGCTCGGTCACCGACGAGGTGATGGCCGAAGCGCTGAGCTGGCAGAGCCGCCCGCTCGAGACGATGTATCCGGTGGTGTTCTTCGATGCGCTGCGGGTCAAGATCCGCCACGATGGCGTGGTCAGCAACAAGGCCGTCTATCTGGCGCTGGGGCCGACGGCCAGCGCGACGTGCTGGGCCTTTGGATCGAGCAGACCGAGGGCGCCAAGTTCTGGCTCAAGGTGTTCAACGAACTGAAGACGCGCGGCTGTCAGGACATCCTGATCGTCGTGGTGGACGGCTTGAAGGGGTTGACCGAGGCCATCAGCGCGGCCTATCCGCGGACCATCGTTCAGACCTGCATCGTGCATCTGATCCGCAACAGTCTGGAGTACGCCAGCTACAAGGACCGTAAGGTGCTTGCCGCCGCGCTGCGCCCGATCTACGCGGCTGTCAGCGAGGAGGCGGCAAGGCAGGCGCTGCAAGACTTTGCCGACGGACCTTGGGGCGCGAAGTACCCAACGATCGTGCAATCATGGCAACGCGCGTGGGAGCACGTCGTGCCGTTCTACGTGTTCCCGCCGGAGATTAGACGGGTCGTATATACGACAAACGCCATAGAAAGTCTGAACATGCAGTTGCGCAAGATCATCAAGACGCGCGGCCACTTCCCGAATGACGAGGCGGCGATCAAGCTGCTCTGGCTGGCGCTGCGCAATGTGCTGGCCAAGACTGTGCGGTCCGCCTTCGACTGGAAATCGGCGATGAACCAGTTTGCTATCCTGTTCGGAGACCGATTTATGCAGGCGCGCGGATAACGTGCTGTTCAACCGCCTCGCCCACAAAAATGCGGACAGGTTCCGCTCGAGACGCCACTTGCGCATCGATGAATTGCGTATCGATATCCGCGCCTAACAACGTATAACGTGCCAGTGCAATCTACTCTATTTAAACCTGCGTACCCAGCGTGAACATCGCAATGCATCCCAAGATCGCTCCAATGAAGGCTGCGAGCTCACCTCCCGAAACCTCCGACCGGCGGAACAATCGCGTAGATGCCCAACCAAATGAGCCACTCATTCCGAGCACCACCAGGACGTTCGCGATCATCGACAGAGTCAGCGCGAGAAGAGGATCAATATCCGCATACGACAACCACCAGAGGAACAATGCCCCCGATACGCCGATGACAGTAAGAGCCTTGAAAAGAAAGCACTCGTTGACCGGTTGTTCCATCTTAGTCTCCATAGCAGCGCAAGCTTCTTGCGCCACTCGTCTCCTACCGAGAAAATAATTCTCGAGAGAGCCCTCATCGCGCATCGTTTGTCGACGATAGGCCCCGTTTTAATTGGATAGGAGAGTAGTACCCGCACTATCACAACACATCGTCCAACCGGACTAAGTGGTTTCGCTCCCCGCCGCGCATCAGCCCTGGCAGCTAAAACATCACGTGCTCAGGCGCACCTTAACCAGGGGCCTGGTCAGTAGGTCGCCCCGAATACATGACCATGATCAACGCCAGCATGACGAAGCTCGTTCCCACAATCACGAACATATCTGGCGCACCATATTTGCCCCGCAGCGGCCCAAGAAAGAGCGGATTGAAGAATTCGCCCAAGAATACGGAACCGATTAGGTATCCTGCCGCGCGGCCAAGATGTGCTTCGCCGGCACGCCCAAGTACAATCGTGCTCGCAACCGGTCCAACGAGACCGGCTCCAAAGCCGACAACGAGAGCGCCGCCGGTTGCCAGCCCCGCCGATGGGGCCATCCCCATGGCGGCTGTACCGCCGCCAAGCATCAATGCGGCGACAGCGAGTAATGGCAGCGGGTCAACGAGGCAGCGCACCCGCGAGTACAAAATCCCTGCGATTGCTGCAGCAAGCGAGGAACTCGCAACAATCACGCTCCTTGACGTAGCGCTTGAAATACCAAGATCTTCTAAGAGAAACGGCCCCTGGACTCCGGGAACAAACAAGGCAATCCCGAGCCCACCAGTAAGTACATACAGAATAATTTGAGGCTCGAACGGCCGGGTAGGTTTGTGCTCTACGTGGTCACGAACGTCGTCTTCATCCAGTGCGCAAATTGCCACCACCCAGACGACTAGAGCACTGAGATACAAGGTGAATGGCGCGCGCCAGCCGCCGCAATCAACCAAGACGCCGGCCATGACAAGTGCGACCATGGCCAAGCTTGCCTCACCCGCGCCAACCATGCCCAGGAGTTGCTCGCGTTCGCCACCGCGACGGTACTGGCCTGCGAGGGCCATGCTGACCGTCAAAATTCCGCCACCGACGCCCCCAAGAACTAGTCGAGTAGCGATCAGTATCACTGCGTCCGGCGCGACCGCCCCCGCGACGCCAAAGACCGCGAACGCGACTAGCAGGCTCAACAGGCATCGACGCCGGCCAAACTTCTCGGAAAGGTAACCGAATGCAACCGCGCCGATCGCCAACATCAGCGCGGGACAGGTCATCACAAATTGAGCGAGGAATATCCCGTCTTCACTACCTCCAAAACGGCTTGCGATACTAGGCATTGCAGACGACGTAGCCATCGGAATTAAGGTAATTAACGATGGCGCCGCCACGAGGACAAACGTAACCCCAAGCCTACCTTTTTGCGCCCTTCCGTTGCGCACCATTGGCTGTCTCCTCGTGTTTTTCCTGAAAGCGTGCCATGGGGAATTGCATACCGCTTTCGCCCGATCGACATCGTCCATTTGAAGTAGAAAACCCCTCTAAAACCGGGCATTTGCATGCCGGATGATTTTCACCAAAGTCACCCGATTGATATGCCAATTAGTGACCCTGGATTCTCCTCGTGTATCGGTGCGCGTAGCTTTTTAAGCTAGTCCGTCAGGACGATGCGGAGCGGTCGCCGCAAAGCTAGACTCAAATCGAAAATGGTGCATTAGCAGTTCGACCCCGGTTGAACGAAGCGTTGGCTTCGACCTGGCGCTGTCGGCAGCACGATTCGCGCTGACCAGGCGAACTAATGCGTGCAGCGCTGGCTATACGTGGACCGTTTGACGAAGATCGGTCGGTGCAAAAATCAAGTATCAAATGCGCACGAGCGCTCACTCGCAATAACCACCGCCGACGAGCAGAGCAGCTCTCCAAGCGAAACTCGAATACGAAGGAGTAGAAGTGAAGGTAATCGTCGCAGTAAAGCGGGTAGTCGATGCGAACGTCAAAGTTGGAGTTAAATCTGACCGTACCGACGTAGACATCGCGAACGTGAAGATGTCGATGAACCCGTTCGACGAAATCGCCGTGGAAGAGGCGGTGCGTCTGAAGGAAGCGGGCGTGGCGACGGAAGTCATCGCCGTTTCGGCCGGTGTCGCGCAGGCGCAGGAAACGCTGCGCACGGCGCTCGCGATCGGCGCGGACCGCGCGATCCTCATCGAATCGAACGAAGACCTGCAGCCGCTGGCTGTCGCGAAGCTGCTCAAGGCGCTCGTCGACAAGGAGCAGCCGCAGCTCGTGATCCTCGGCAAGCAGGCCATCGACGACGATTCGAACCAGACCGGCCAGATGCTCGCCGCGCTGGCGAACCTGCCGCAAGCGACGTTCGCTTCGAAGCTCACGGTCGCCGACGGCAAGGCCACGGTCGCGCGTGAAGTCGATGGCGGCGCCGAAACGCTGTCGCTGACACTGCCCGCCGTGGTCACGACGGACCTGCGCCTGAACGAGCCGCGCTACGTCACGCTGCCGAACATCATGAAGGCGAAGAAGAAGCCGCTGGAGACGCTCAAGCCCGAGGACCTCGGTGTCGATGTCACGCCGCGTCTGAAGACGCTGAAGGTTGCCGAGCCGCCCAAGCGTAGCGCAGGGGTGAAGGTGCCGGACGTGAAGACGCTGGTCGAGAAGCTGAAGACGGAAGCCAAGGTGCTGTAAGGAGCGAGACGAAAATGACGAATCTGGTGAATCTGGTAATAGCTGAACACGACAATCACTCGATCAAGGCCGCGACGCTGAACACCGTCGCCGCAGCACAGAAAATCGGTGGCGATGTGCACGTGCTGGTCGCGGGCCACAATGCACAAGCGGCTGCGGACGCAGCCGCGAAGATCGCAGGCGTTGCGAAGGTGATGCTGGCCGATGCGCCGCAACTCCAACAAGGCCTTGCCGAGAACGTCGAGGCGACGGTCCTGAGCATTGCAAAGAACTACTCGCACATTCTGGCTCCGGCCACGGCAGCGGGCAAGAACGTCACGCCGCGTATCGCAGCGAAGCTCGACGTCGCGCAGATCAGCGACATCACCGCTGTGGGTTCGCCGGACACGTTCGAGCGTCCGATCTACGCGGGCAACGCGATCGCGACGGTGCAATCGGTCGACCCGATCAAAGTCATCACCGTTCGTACGACGGCATTCGATGCGGTTGCGGCCGAAGGCGGCGGCGCAGCGGTCGAGAAGCTCGAAGCGGCAGCCGACAGCGGTCTCACGCAGTTCGTTGGCCGTAAAGTCACGAAGCTCGACCGTCCGGAACTCACGAGCGCGAAGATCATCGTCTCGGGTGGTCGAGGTCTCGGCAGCGGCGAGAACTACACGAAGGTTCTGGAGCCGCTCGCCGACAAGCTCAACGCAGCACTCGGCGCATCGCGCGCGGCAGTCGACGCCGGCTACGTGCCGAACGACTACCAGGTCGGCCAGACAGGCAAGATCGTCGCACCACAACTGTACGTGGCCGTCGGCATCTCGGGCGCGATCCAGCATCTGGCCGGCATGAAGGACTCGAAGGTCATCGTCGCGATCAACAAGGACGAAGAAGCACCGATCTTCAGCGTGGCCGATTACGGCCTCGTGGGCGATTTGTTCAATGTTGTACCCGAGCTTGCGGGGACTGTCGACTTGTAGTCCAGAAGCTTCTGCAAGGAGCCACGTGAATTTTTGACTTTCGATATCACGTTCGATCAGGAGATTGAAATGACGAACCGGGAAAGGTCACTAAGGGTGCTCGTTGACAAGTGGTTAGGCGACGCTAGCTCAAGCAATCGCAGAATCACGCGCTTTAGCCATAGCCGGACGAAACAGTGGCGTTACGTTTGTGTCGAGACGCAGCGTATCACTGGCGCATTTTCCGTCGTCTTCTTTCGCCATGACGACGGCTCGTGGTGCGTATTCCCTCCGGCTGGGCGCCGCGCCTCAATGCAATATAGTTCAATGCACGGCGCCGACGCGTTTCTTTCCCGACGTACCACTACGTCAAATAGATAGCCCAGCGACAAATGCATGCATGCGTCGTACGGAGATCGCGCAAGCTCGACTACAGAATGGGCAAAACCAAATGCCGCGAAAATCAAAACAAGAATCCCTGAAAACGCGGAATAAAGTCCTCGACAGCGCCGAGCGACGATTTTCCGAATTTGGTTTTGCCTACACCACGCTCACACAAATTGCACAAGATGCTGGAGTCACACGTGGCGGTGTATACACACATTTCAAGAACAAAAGTGAACTATTCCGAGCCATACTTGAGCGTTCGCTATCACCACTCGCAGCACTGATTCAAAAATTCGAAATTCACAATAGCTCGGACCCACTCCTTGAATTTCGTGAATCGCTTGTGGAATGCGTGCGTCTCGTAGCAAGCAATGAACGAGTTCGTCGCGTACTCGCATTGCTGTGGAACCAGCCTGCACCAATGGAACGACAGGAGTGCATCGATATATCCCACCTCGCCCAGATATCGCAAATCTTCTCTGATATGAGACTTACTCTGGAGCGTGCTCGAAAAATCGGCAAGTTGCCTGAGAAGTTCGATATCGATTTCGCCGCGTCAATGCTGCAACACATATTCATCGGACTGCTCCGTTCGCTGGTCGCATTACCCAGAGCGTTCCCTACAGAGCCGAATCTGGAGCGGACCGTCTCGGCGTTGTTCGACATGATTTCGTGTAGCAAGGCACTCCTCCACCCCGACGGAGCGTCGTTATCGCACACCGCTTTGTGCGGTTGATGCGCCTCTGCGAGCTGCGTACTCCAGCCCGCGCTACAAGTTGGCACACCATCCGCACTACTCCGCCTCGAAGGTTCGGCGGTACTCGGTCGGCGAGCAGTTACCCCAACAAGCAAAGGCGCGTCGAAAAGCTGCCGCGCTACTGAATCCAAGCCGTCCTGATATCTCGTCAATCGTCCACTTCGTATTCCTTAGATAGTGCTTTGCGGCTTCTCCGAGGCAACGGCTTCGCAATTCGTTATAGCTCGTTCCTTCGCTTGCCAGCCTCCGACGCAGAGTCACAGAACTCATATCGAACATCACGGCTAGCTCCGCTAGACCGGGCAACGGGTCGCCATTCGATATCGAAGCCTCGATCGCGCCAGTAATCTTTTCGGTCACCGAGCTGCTACCGGATGACCGAGTAACCAATCCGAACGGCAAATCCTCCAAAAATTTCCCGAGTTCGACGGGCTGGCGAACCACGCGACGGCTAAGCAAAGCGGCATCAAAAGTGAATCCCGACGCGAACGCGCCAAATTGAACAAAGGCGCCGAAAAGTCCAACAAACGGCCCGGCATCGTCTCTGCGTGGATGTGCCAGGAATACGCTTTTCGGACGAAGAGGGCGTCCAATCAGCCACCCAAACAAATGCATGAAGCAAAGGAGTCCGGTTAGATCAAGAAGGCATCCGGCGGACGAACTCTGCCGGCGGACCGTCTTCATGCTAAACGTCGCTACATCGGCGCTAACCTCAAGGCAAAGCCCCGCTGCACGTGGTTGAAGCATTAAGCAGAAGTCCCGTGCACAGAAAATTGCTTGCTCAAGCGTCTGGCAAGTTATTGTGCACCGGCACATCATGTCCACTTCCTGCTTCGTCATAGGCGGATAGCCGTTGTCGCGCGAGACCTGTTCGCAGAGATGATCCGCAACCGACCGATAGAGATCCGCGAATTCAGTTCGTGGGTTGCTCCCTACGAATAGACCACTTTTGCGAAACTCCGTAAGCAAGCGGGTTCTCAGCGCGTGCTGCACCTCCTCCATCCTGCCCTTCTCTCGCACACCCATCGTAGGTCCTCAAGTGATCATCGCGGTAGCTATCCGTGATCGTCTGTGTAACGATTGGGTTACGATCCGCAGGCTACATTTAGTCCGTATCGTCCGGAAAAGATACCGTCCTTTTTACCGTCGACACGACTTAATTCTAAGGCATACATAGGAGACACTGCCATGCAAGTATTGAACCTCAAAGACCACGAATCACTGCCGATGTTTGCTGTTTCGCCTGAGCTCGCCACGCGGATTCGCGAATACGGCCTCGAACAAAATATTAGGGACATGGAGGAGCACGGCTACACGGTCGTGAAAGATGTCGCCTCGTCGGACTTCTTCGCGAGTCTGCGTAGTGCAATCATGAACTGTTGTCTCGAAGACAAAGGCCAATACTTCGGGATGACCCGTAAAGGCATTTCCAGCGATATGCTCCTTACCCGAGACTCGACCATTGCGGAGGCAACGATCAATCCGAAGATCCTGACGATGATCGAGTATATGTGTGGGCGCGGCGCACAAATAAGTCAGGTAAGCGGCAGCGTACGATACGAGGGAGCAAATGCGATGGGCCTGCATTGCGATCAGTCTTGGTTGCCGGCGCCGTTCCCTGAGCACAATGCGCTGATGACCGCGTGCTGGTATTGCGACGACACGCTCGACGAGGCTTCCGGTGCAACCAAGGTCGTGCCGGGGTCACACCGGAAGATGCGCCATCCGAATCCCGACGAAGTACAAGCCTCGGAAGGCGCGGTCCCGCTCGTCAGTCCGCGAGGTTCTGTAGGCATGTGGGATGGTCGCCTTTGGCACGCAAATTATCCCCGCACGCGCGAAGGTGAGCGCGTCATGCTTCACGCCACGTACTGTCGTCTTGCCTATCGACCGCTGGAAGACTACGGTCCCGATAGCGAAGGTCTGATCGCAAAGTACGGCCCTGTCATGGAGGACCTGCTCGGTCGAAATCAATGGTGGGGTAATCGCAATTGGAACGACGGCAGCGTCGATATGCAGAAGTACCTCCGCACCGAGCGAGATTCGCGTCGCTAATCGCGCGCGTGCGCAGACCCCCTTTGGGAGAGGCCATCAATGAGCAGATTTGCGAACAAAGTGGTAATCGTAACGGGGGGCGCGTCAGGGTTGGGCAAGGCAACTGCAACCCGATTCGCTCTGGAAGGTGCAAAAATTGTGGTAGCCGATGTACAAGGTCCTGCCGGACACCGGTTTGCCGAAGACATCGGCGGCATCTTTGTCGAGACGGATGTGCGTGACTCGGGCGCCGTTGACCATCTCGTAGACGTCGCCGTCAAAGAATACGGCACGCTCGATGTGATGTTTAACAACGCTGGCGTCCGTGGGCCTGCCGCGCCCGTGTCCGAGATGAGCAACGAAGACTTTGACCAGCTGGTCAGCGTCAACCTCGCTGGAGTCTTCTACGGTGTCCGTGCGGCCGCACGGGTAATGACGCCAAAGGGGCAAGGCGTGATTATCAATACTGCGTCTATTGGTGGGGTTCTCCCAACTGCCGAAATCGCGGCATACTGCGCGACAAAAGCAGCGGTGGTTACCCTCACCCAAGCGACAGCGGTCGAGTTGGCGCCATCGGGTGTCCGTGTGAACTGCATATGTCCCGGAGTGATGCTTACGGGCATGACAGACGGACTGCCCGCTGAAACGATCAAACGGCTGGACAGGCTGCAACCTATCGGACGCCCCGGTGACCTCACAGAAATGGCCGAAGGCGTACTCTTCCTCGCGTCCGACGCCGCTTCTTATGTGGTCGGACATGCACTGGTCGTAGATGGCGGTGCTGTTGCTGGCAGACCCCTCGGCATCTGACCCGCCGACAACGGTGCATCTTCAGTTGCGCACCCGAGATATCGCCCGCATTCATAGTACCTTCCTCGATTGCGCGAGACGTCACCGATGGAGAAAGGAGAATGCGGGCGAGTGCCTCACCAGGGTTTCCCGTACGTCGCTTTATGTCATCCGAAGACAACCAATGCACTGATACTGACGACAGCTTAGGTTGAGTTCAAAGTCGTTCGAAGACAGCAGAAATTCCCTGCCCGCCCCCGATACACATAGTCACAAGCGCATATCGCGCACCCGTACGCTGGAGTTCCGAGACTGCCTCGACCACGAGAATTGCGCCCGTGGCCCCTACCGAATAACCCAGCGAGATACCTGATCCATGCATGTTGACCCTCTCCGGATCGAGGTCAAGTTGTTGCATGACGGCGCACGCCTGTGCAGCAAACGCCTCATCCGCCTCGACGACTTCGATGTCGGCAAGTTTCAGCCCCGTCCGTTCCATTAATGGCCGGGTAGATGCAACAGGGCCGACACCCATATACTCTGGAGAGACCCCGACGTGTGCGTAGCCCACCAAGCGCGCAAGCGGCATCAATCCTTGCTCCGTCGCACGTTGCATATCTCCAAGTACGACAGCCGCCGCCCCATCGTTAATACCTGAAGCGTTGCCTGCCGTTACCGTTCCACCGTCGCGCTTGAAGACCGGCTTCATTCGAGATAGAGCATCCAGGGTAACGTCTGCTCTCACGTGCTCGTCGGTGTCAAAAACAACCTTACCCTTTCGCGTTTCAATCTCGATCGGGACAATTTCATCCTTGAACAACCCATCGGCTACCGCACGTGACGCGCGCTGCTGGCTCTTCAGCGCCAACTCGTCCTGCATTTCCCGCGAGATCTGAAAGCGCTCTGCCACGTTCTCTGCTGTGACACCCATATGAACGCGCCGCCACGGATCATGAAGAATCCCGCTCATGTAATCGATGAGCGCTGCATCTCCCATGCGCTGCCCCCAGCGCGCCGCCGGGACAAGGTATGTGCCGAGACTCATCGACTCTGCACCGCCGCCAATTGCGAAATCCGTGTCACCAAGCAGGATAGTCTGCGACGCCGAAATGATTGCTTGTAGGTCTGCTCCACACAGGCGGTTTACATTGAAGGCTGGTGCCTTCTCCGGGATACCTGAGTCGACTGCAACGACACGACTTAGGTAGGCATCAGCTGGTTCGGTGGGAACGACGTTTCCCACAACAACGTGCCCTATATCATCCGCTGCGACACCGGATCGCACAAGAGAAGCGCGCACGACGGCCGTCCCGAGTTGACGCATAGGAACATCTTTCAAAGCGCCACCGAACGTGCCGATCGCCGATCGAGCCACGCCCAAAACAACAACTTCACGCTGCGCCAACACACCTCCATGGTTCGCGGACTACCCCTTCACTTAACTACAGGTTAATGGCCAGCCCGAGATTCTTGGACATTACCAGCTAATTCAAGCAACGGAACCTACAAACCGAATTCCGCTTTCATCATGCTCATGTGATCAACTACGCGCCGCGCATAGCCCTTAGCGCCCCCGCTATAGCGATATAATGCGTCTTCGAGGTTGCCATCTGACGCTCGAATGTAATCTTGTAGAATTGCAGATCCGATACGGACGTTCGTACGTGCGTCAGTCAAATCGGAACTGCGAAGGACGCGGTCTCTATGCTGAGACGGAAGCACTTGCATGAGTCCCCTGGCACCAACCACACTGACTGCGAACCGATCAAAACTAGATTCGACCGCTATCACCGCAAGCAATAACAACGGCGACATTGTGTAGCGTCTGGCTGCGTTGAGAACCGCATAACTAATATCCAACGCATCGGGCAGTCCTATATGGAAACGCTCGCTCACCACACTTGCGATTTCGTCTGCAGTGAGTGCTCCCCCTCGCGGCTCGTCAACCGTTTGAATTGGTGTCGGCCAAAAGGGCGAATCGGCGCTGTAACACTGTCCCGTTAGCGAACCCAAGATCAAAATCGCCGCTGCGAAGACAATGCGCCGGACGCGGTACGCATGAACGCGTGGCCAAAAAATAAAATCTCCGCTCAATATCGCAAACATGATCTACGTTCCTGACAATCAATAACGAACACCAAATACACTCTCTGGATTGAGAATGCACACCAATTCGGCTACGTTGCGTTCGACCTTACGTTTCGACGGCGGATTGGTCGGCGCTCGTGATCTTTTGTCCCCACGAGCTGGGATGGGCCAGTGATCGGACACCAGGCCAAAAGAATTTCCTGCGCTAGTCCAGAACTTCACCTTCTCAAAACGATTGAACTCTAAAACCTCTGCGACGATATATTTCCGCCGTCCACGACGATCTCAGCTGCGGTGATATAACTCGCCTCGTCTGACATCAAAAAGCGAACCACGCGCGCCACCTCGTCGGCGGAACCGAGGCGCCCAAGCAAAATCCGTTCGCGCCACTTTTCCGCAAGTGACTCTGGCACACTTGCACCGCCACCACCCGACAGCATCGGCGTATCGATCATCCCGGGCGAAACCGAATTCACGCGGATCCCATCGCGCCCGAGTTCATCCGCCATCGATCTCACCAATGACAGGACACCACCCTTCGCGGCAGTGTAGATTGGGATCAAACCATTCCCGAGTGTCGCGTTCATCGACGATATCGCAACGATCGCCGACCCGTCGTTTCGCTTGAGGTCAGTGAGAATCGCCTGCGTAATTAGCACTAGCGGTCGAAGGTGTACGTTGAGCCCGGCGTCCCAGTTTTCCACCGTGACGCCCTCTAGCCCCGTCGCTGCAACGGTGCCGGCGGAGTGCACAAGACCACCAATCTCGCCAATCTGCCGACGCGTAACAGCGGCAGCCTCCTCTATTTCCTCCGGCTTGCGGAGATCGAGGCACACTCCGGCAGTCGCCACACCGTACTCTTCAGTGATGGCCTGCGCGTTCCTCTTGACCTCGTCATGATTTATGTCCCACAGCGCTACAGACCTCCCGGCCGCCGCAAGTTCTCGAGCCGTAGCTAAACCAATCCCCGATGCCGCGCCGGTGACAATCACGCCCGTTGACGGCAATGCATAACGCTTCTCTTGACTCAACTGATCTCTCCTGTATCGCTGTTTTATCGCTGCCAACCGTTCGAGGGATCGACACCTATGTTGCCTCTTCTTCTTATCTGACGCCGCTATTGAAATAAGTTGTCGGAACGGTTCAGAGGCCGCTATCGACAAGCGGCAATAGCAGTGGTAAAGCTGGGGAAGGAGCTAGCAAGGGCGCCGGTGCCAAGGCTTCGACGAAATGTGAATGGGGCATGCATGCTTACACCCAGTTGGCGTCGCAAGGAACGTTGCAGACGCGGACCTCGGGGAACCCGCTCCCTAAAGTTCTTGCTGTACAACCGTGCGGCGTTACGGGTATCTACTTCTCAGGGCGGACACCATCCTACGATGCTATCCGCCCTAATGTCGCCAGCGAGAGTTCGAGGTGAACTCTATTGCCTAAGTATTACTGTCCCATGCGGCGAAGCGCGTCGGGAGTGAACATGTCGGCGGTCATGCCGCCTTGATCAATGATCGGTGCCTTCCGCTGCTGCGCAAAGAGTCCGTCAACCAAATAAGAGCCTGCTTGAAGATCCATATAAATCTGCGCAGACGCCAGGTTCTTATTGTTGATGAACGCGTTTACCCAATTAACCATCGCAACGCGCCACAAGCTGCCACGGTTGTCATATTCGTCAGACATCACTGCGGTCCAGTTGTCCTCATCGATATAGAGGACTCGCTTGGCATATTGATGGCGGTACCCCTGCTTCAGCGTCGCCTCGAGTACCCAGACTCGATGCAATTCGTAGCGCATATAATCCGGATTCGGCACGCCCCGAGTTTTCAGCAGATCGTCATACTTCATTTTCGGATCGCTGATCAGGTAGTTGTTGTAAGGGATGTAGAGCGCCTTCTTGCCGACGATTTTCCAGTTGTAGCGCTCCGGGGACCCATTAAACAACTGATCATCGTCTACCGTGCGGAACCCACCCGGTCCTTGCGGCATGTCAAAGCCAAATGAAGGGAGCTGGCGGACTCGGCGCGTTCCCGGACTGTACTGATAGGCGTCACGCGGTTGAGTCACGTAATTGAAGTAGTCCGTGGAAACAATCGCCGTTCCTTGGTCGCGCTCCGGTTTGTCTGTTTCACCGTAGCAGTACGCGTTTACGCCGCCAACAGTCGACACACGCTGCTTAGGATCAGTACGCGGAACCAAACATTTTTCTTGCGCACGCCCCCAGACGATATTACCGTTTGAATAGACCACGGCTTGGTCGATGGTATCGGATCTCGTCCAAGGTCCCCATGGATTATTCATATTCCAGTAAAGCTCAAGACCCGACTTCGGAATTGGAAAAGGTACCGTTCCCGTCGTCGCGACAATGCCCTCACCGTCATTGGCGAGCTCGGAATTCAGCGCGTTTTGCTTCGCGTTCTCACAGAACCATGACGGATAAGCGAAATCGCGGTGCGTCGCGTACACAGGGACTTTCATCGTATCGGGATACTTTTTCAGCAAATCCTTCAGGCCGTCCGACAGATGATCTGCGTACTGGTCCATATTAGCCGCAGTAATTACTATTGTAGGCTTCTCATTCGCGTACGGATTGGGAAGCGGCGAGCCCGGACCGTTGTACGTGACGCCCGGCGGTACCCCCTTCCACTGACCACCGAACGCAGGAATCTTTCCGTCTTTGCTGGCTGCCTTTTGTGCGCCAAGACAGGTCAAACTTGCTCCCAACTCAGCCGCCTCGCTCGGCTCAACCTTCGCGAATGCTGATTGAATTGAACATACGCTAAACAGCGCGATTGAGCAGCTAATCACCGCTCCCTTCATGTTAAACGGACTCACAGACGCCTCCTTACTTTCCGGGTTCATACCACGTCAAAACGTATACTTCGCGTGCAGTGTCAGATAATCGCGATCTGCTAGCGGATGTGTTCTAGCATTGGCGGATGAGAGATACAGGTTGACCGCCATACCAACCTCAAGGTTGTTGAGATAGGTGAAGTTAGCCCCGACACTGAGCAACTTGTCGCCGACCCCATATAGCGAGCCAAACGCGCCAGCAATCGAAGAATTCCCGGCGAGGGCGTGCTGCCATGTGATAGGTACAGAGAGATCCCAACCGTTAAACACGTTCGGGTACGACAAGGTGGCCGTTAGCGCATAGGCGGCAGAATCGCGGCTATTGTACAAATCCGAGTAGTTAGCACCGCCCATCGCGTACGGATCGACGTGCGTCGCGTGAACGTAACCGATTTCCCCCGCGATGGCGATTTCGTCGGCAAGCCAATTGTGACCAAAAGTGCGAATACCCGAGACCAAAACCTGGAGAGCGTCGCCACGTGTCGCGCTCGCACCAGCCGGCGTGTTGACCAAGATGGCCGCGCCCTGTCGATAGCTAATTTCGCTAGAAACCTGGTTGTCGCCAAGACGCGTCGAAATGCTCGCCGCCGCCATCTTGATGTTGGAGAAGTACTTTACGTAATACCCAGGTGTCGGCGTGGTCTGAACTACAACATTTGGATTCTTGTCATCGTAATTCAACCAGTAAAGACCGAGGTCCGTCTTCTGCGTCAGGAGGTAGTGCATCCCGATACCGCCCTGACCAGAGTTGCGCGGACGAATTTCCCCAAGAAGAGGTAGCGTTACCCCGGGTGCGGCAAACAAAAACTCGGCTCCAGGCCCAAGAATATCTGTGGTCGAAAAGTACGAACCAACAGGAGACAGCTCGTTTTCCTTGTAGTTGAACTGATAGTACCCTTGGAAGCTGAGTCTCGGTGTCGCCTGCAATTGCAGCGAAAGCTGCGGTACTGGCAAAAGAATGTCCTTTACCTCGGCACCGGGAACGTTAGCCTTGGTCGCATCGGCGGGGCCTTGAGCGCTGGCCACGCCCGAGAAGAACATACTTTCACCCCAGGCAACCACCTGATTACCCAGGCGGAAATCGATTCGTTGCGCGTCTCCCAATCTCCAGCCGCCGTACGCATACGCGTTCAGAAATCTGGCACGCAAGCCGTTGAAATAACTCGCGGCATCCGTGAATTGGTCAAACGGTCCAGTTTTATTTACTGTTCCCGGAGAGTTATTGTCATTTCTACTGCGATAGACCTGATCGTAAAATGCATCAGCGCTAAAATTGAAGCCGAAATCGCCATGTTTGAGATTTGCCTCAAACAGAGTGCTCAGGCGATTGTTGATCAAGCCCCATTTTCTGAAATTTCTATCTCCGTCGTCTGCGTTGATCTGCCCTGGCAAGCCATTCGGGCCGATTGGTCCGTTGACCAGCGCATCTGCAGCGCCGGTAATACGCATCCCGGCACCGTAGGTCGCCGTCAAGCGATAGTCGATCGACGTCCCATCGGCGAAGTCATAGCTCCAAGCGTGAGCTCCCGTGCTCGCTAGCATCATACCGACGACCGCAAGCGGACGTAGCTTCGATGCTATTCCCGCGTCGGATGCGAGCGCGCGGTACTTCTTCGAGTGTTTCTCCTCCAGCATCATCTCCGCTCCAGCAATAATATTTACTTTTATTAGAGAACTTAAAATCCGCCACATGAATAGTTCTAGTAGCGTTATGAATAGATTCGTACTCCGAACTTATCCGCGCATCGACCTATCGGACTAGGTGTCTCCACCTAGGCGCTCAAACCTAGAGAATCACGATGACTCCCCGACCTGAGCGTATTCCGCGCTTGCACGCCGTCCCTTTCGCTCCTCACCAACGCCGAGCCAAACGGCCAATGCTGGAAGAAGGAGCACGGCACCCAGCAAATTTACCAGGAACATGAATGCCAACAGGATGCCCATATCGGACTGAAATTTCAGTGAAGAAAACGCCCACGTTCCGACACCGAACGCCATCGTTATCGCAGTGAAAACAGCAGCCGTACCACGTTGACACATCGCTTCGTAGAAAGCATCGTGAAACGAGTGACCCTCGTAGTGCATGTGGTGCTGTACGCGCTCAAACAGATAGATTCCGTAGTCGACACCTACGCCCACGCCCAAAGCAATGACCGGCAAGGTTGCAACCTTAAGACCGATGCCGAGCATCGCCATCAAAGCGTTGCAGAGAATCGAAACAATTATGAGCGGCACGATTATGCAAAGTACGGCGCGCCAAGACCTGAAGGTCACGAAGCACAACAGGCTGATCGCCCCGAAAATGGAGAGCAGCATCGTAACTTCGGCCGCTTTTACAGCCTCGTTTGTCGCGGCGATTACTCCAACGTTTCCAGCAGCGAGACGGAAATTGATATTTTCGGAATTGTTCTCTTCGGCGAAGCGCTTGATCTCCGATACGATGTGATCGATCGTCGCCCCTTGATGGTCCTTCGTGTAAATCAAGACCTGAACGGCTGTACAACCATCCGTGTTGAATCCGAGGTCGGGATTCCAGCCGTCCGCACCCTGACTGAGACCCCGGCTTGATCGAGGCAGAGCTGCCCAACGCGGGTTTCCTTCATTGTTCGCTGCAATTGCAGTCTTGGCGAGGTCGGGTACGCTGACGACTGACCGAACACCATATACGCCGCGCATTTGGCTCTCAAACTGATCTATCGCGTGCATCACTGGGTATTTCAGGCAGGCGTCGTCGCTATAGCCTCGGGTTTCAGCAATCACACTAAGCACGTCAATGCCGGTGTGATAGCTGCTTATGATTGCTGCATTGTCCCGGTTATATTGTGCGTTTTCACGAAACTCCGGCGCGCCGCTTCCGATGTCGCCAATGGTCAATTTTCTGGACTCTGATACGCCGCCAACCAGCAAAACAAGCATCGCAGCAAACACGGCAAGTGCTACAGGCCGCTGAGCCGCAGCGGACAGTCGCCACCAAAGGGGATGACGATCCGAATCAGCTGCGCGCTGCGCCCTATGGGCAGAGGCTTCTAGCGTCATGTACGAAAGAAGCACAGGCAACAATAACTTGTTGGTCAGGATCATCAGCAGAACGCCCAGACACGCCGTTACTCCAAGTTCACGGACGCTCGGGATATCGATTCTCATGATCACCATAAAGCCCAACGCGTTCGTGAGAAGCGCGACGCTACCAGGTATGAAGAGCTTTGTGAATGCCGCGTGCGAGGCCCACATCGGGCTCAGTCCTCTCACGACCTCCTGCTTCCATGCATTCGTCATCTGGACTGCGTGCGAGACTCCGATGGAAAAGATCAGGAACGGAACAAGAATGGACAACGGATCTATGCCGTAGCCCAGAAGGGGCAACAGGCCCAGCAGCCACGTAACAGGCAAGATCGCGATAGTCAATGCCAACATGGTCATCTTAAGTGACCGACAATAGGCAAAGAGCAACGCACCAGTAATTACAAATGCACATCCAAAAAAGAGGATGACACCCATAAGTCCGTTGACAATGTCACCAATGAGAGTTGGGAAGCCGCTGATCTGGACGCTTAGGTCCTTTGTCGTGAACTCCCTCCTGATTTTCTCTAGTTTCTTAGCAACGGCAATATAGTCAACCTTTTTCCCCGTCTGGGGGTCGATCTCCTGGAGGTCGCTACGAATCATCGCCCCCTTAAGGTCGTTCTGCACGAGTCGTCCGATCTCGCCGGATCTTGCGGTGTTCCGGCGTACGGTTGCCAGCTCTTCGGGTTGGCCGCTGAACTTAGCGGGAACAACAACGTCCCCATAAAAGCCTTTCTCCGTCACTTCAATGAATCGAACGTTCGGCGTAAAGAGCGACGTCACGCGCGGCCGGTCAACGCCGGGGATGAAGAACACTTCATCCGTGGCACCTCTCAATGCATGCAAGAATTCGTTATTGTAAATATCACCTGAACCATTCCATCGCAAATTGACCAGAATGCGATTTCCGCCTGGGAATACGTCCGCGTATTTGAGGAACGTCTTCATGTACGGATGCTCAAGCGGGATCATTTTATAAAACCCCGGGTCCAACTTGATCCTCAGCGAGCTCGCAATAAGCGCTGCCGTAACGGCAAGAAAGATAACCAGTAGCACGCGACGACTGGAGATCAACAGATCCGCACATCGCGTCACGATTTTCGGCGTATTGGATTTCATATTGGAAGTTCCTACTGAAGACTGCTCAACGACTCAACCATCAGACCGCTCTCTCCGGCAAGCGTAAGTTGCTGCGGTGCTCCCTCTCGCACTTGGGTGAAGCTGGTTCGGCCTCCAGCTTGCAATGTCCTGAAGGTCGATCCGCCATCCGTTGACTCGATCACCGCGCCGCCCTGACCTACTAGCACAATTTCACCACTTCGAAGAACGGTACCTCCGAAGAACGCCACATTAACCGCAGTATTGGCTTGCTTCCACGACTGTCCGTCGTCATGTGAGACGTAGACGTGGCCACGCATTCCATAAACTAGCCAATCATTGTTGGAAAGCTGCATGGCACCAAAAAAAGTACCGTCATAGAAAGACGGCTTCTTTTGCCAGTGTTCGCCACCGTCCGTGGACGTCGCCACCAATCCCTGTTCGCCGGCAATGGTTAGTTTTTCTCCCGATCCCGCGATCGCATAGAGGTGCGCATCCGCGAGACCGGCATCCTTCTTCTGCCAAGTCTCTCCGCCGTCTGTCGAGACGAGGAAGGCACCAAAGCTGCCTATCGCAAGCACCTTGCCTTTCTCCGGGGAGGTCACGTCGAACAGCGGTTCGGGATCGTTCGCTGCATAGTTGACGGTACGCCAATGAAGTCCGCCATCGACTGTCTTCAGGATCGTCCGGTCTTGCCCCACAGCATATCCGAGCTGTTGGTCTACGAATTTGACTTGCGTGAGCGCGGAATGGTGTTGAGGCGTGACCACCGCGTCGCTCCAACTTTTCCCACCGTCATCGCTTATGAAGATATGGCCGAGGTCTCCGACTGCCACCTGCCGCGATCCAGCGAGGTCGATTCCCGTCATGATGAGACCGGCCGGGCCAATCCGGCTTTCCGGAAACGAAGGTGCGGGACGATGCGAAAACGCAAACACCGCTGCGGCCACGACAATCGCCGAGATCGCAATCCCTACCAGCTTCTGCATGTCTCCTCCGTATAATGTCAACGTCGCATAGCGACGCTGTGCCGCTATTACTACCCCTCACCGAGTGGTAGCCGGTCTGTCGATTTGATCGCTAAATCATCGGCTTTTGATATGCGAGTCGTCTCCAGACATCGCGTCTTGCCGCTCATCGAATCAGATCGCAGCGCAGAAGAGCGGAACGATCTGGGGCTGGTCGAAATGGTCGCCGCCTTTATTCGCACGGTCATCGTCCAATAAGACTACGCATTCACCATATGCAGACGCTTTGGTAAGCCAATGTGTAAAAGTTGACTTGGACGTTATCGGCGAGAGGTGACTTGCGCCACTCTTGTGTGCGAGAGACCAGCGGTGAAACTAGTCCACTTGGACTATGCGTATTGCTCGCAGCCTCGCGCTGCGGCATTGATCCGCGATTCGGTCGAACGTTCAGTTCGCGCCGCAGCGCGAGGTGTGGAGCGCAGCTGATCGCACCCTCGATGTAGTCCAAGTAGACGATGCGCACAAGCATCGTCATCGATACGCTCGAATCCACTAGTCCGTTGAGCTTGTGCCAATGTGAGACACTCACAGTTCTTTGTGGCGGACAAACGTGAGGGAAACTCGTGGCAACCGCACTTCATGACATCTCATTCACTACCATGGGTGGTTCGCATACTACCCTCGCCGCGTACCGAGGGAAGGTTCTGCTATTGGTGAATGTCGCGTCGCGCTGTGGTTTAACGCCCCAATACAGCGCTTTGGAGACCCTCTATAGACTGAAGAAGTCCCAGGGATTTGAGGTACTTGCGTTTCCCGCCAATGACTTTAAGGAGCAAGAGCCTGGCACGAACCAAGAGATCTTTGAATTCTGCACTACGAATTATGGTGTCAGCTTCCCGATTTTCTCCAAGATATCTGTCGTGGGTCCGAATCGCCATCCGCTCTATGCGGAACTAACGGCGTTGCGCCCGGTGCGGACGGGGGAAGGGCCATTCATGTCGTTGCTGGAGGGCTATGGTATATCTCCGAGTCGGCCGGACGACATTCTTTGGAACTTTGAGAAATTTCTTATTTCTCGCGACGGTGCGGTGGTCGAACGCTTTGCGCCTGATGTGACTGCAGATGATTCACGCCTTATCGTAGCCCTCGATAGAGAGCTCGAGAGACTGTAGTTGTTTCGCTCTCGCGACGACACCTGAAGCCCGCCTACGAGCACTTCATTTCGAACTGCGTGACAGAAGTGCGTCGATTCCGCTGATGATCTGCTCGAACCCGAATTCGAGAATCGCCTCGCGGTCGCTCTGCAGCACAGGGAACACAGATAGATACGCACGTTGCTCGTCAGCTGACAGCCCCTCTAACTGACTGATCGAAAGCGAACTCCGGTAGCTCGGGGCTACGGACTCCACCATCATCAGTCCAGTCGCGCTCGAAAGAAACCAGTTGTAGGCGAACGCGAGCTCATTTCCTTTGAGCCCCTGGCTTTCTAGAAGGACCAACACAGGCGCGCAAATGCGTACCCAGGCGTTCGGCACACGCCCAGACCACGCCATTACCTTCCGCACAACGGGATACCCGTCCGCGTGCCTCTGCACAGCCCACAGCCAGGCGTGTAGGTAGCCCCGCCAATCTCCGCCGCCCGGCAGTTCAAGAAAGGAAAACGCGTAGTCAGCAACCGCCGTCAAGAGTCCTTCGCGATTCGGGAAATACTTGTACAGCGACATCGTCGCGACGCCCAGCATGGACGCGACCTCCGACATCGCCAGCTCGTCCGTATTTCGGTTGCGCAAGACTTCGAGCGTCGCGTCGATGATGATCTGATGCGAAAGCGTCGCCGGCCGACCGCGAGGACGTGGACCTCCCGCTACGGCCGTCTGCGCGGTCTCTTTAGTGAGCTTCTTAGGCATCGTTAACCCTGAAAGAAAATTTAGAAACTATTTACGATAATACATAAATTAATTCAGCCGTGCACGAGCCGGATCTGCTGTCGGCGCGCCTAAGGTTACCAGTGACGGCAGCAGCGGTCGCAACGTCGCAGGTGTTTGTCAGCCCTCAAAAAAGGACTCCGCACTCATGAAGGCAGCCGTCTTTCACGACCCCGGACAACTGGAAATGCGCACCGACCTCCGTGCGCCCGAACCCGGCCCGAACGAAGTCATCGTCAAAGTCTCCGCTTGCGGTATCTGCGGCAGCGACCTCCACCTCTACCGTACCAATGCCCATCGCGGACCAAGCCTACTGTGGACCAGCCCCGAAGGCTACGAAGTGCCCGGCCACGAATATAGCGGAACGATCGTAGGGACAGGGAGCAACATCACTGACTGGCATATCGGAGAGCGAGTCGTAGGTGTAACGGGCGGCGGCGGTTTCGCAGAATACGTGCGCGTACCCGTGAATCCCTTTCAGCTCGTGCGTGTACCAGACGCCGTATCGTTCGCCGAGGCAGCCACGACCGAACCGCTGGCTGATGGGCTGCAAATGGTACGCAAGGCCAACGTACAACCCGGCGAAAACGTCGTCGTCTATGGCGTGGGAATTATTGGGCTGGGTGTGATCCAGGCGCTCAAGGCGATGAACGTCCGCGCAAAGCAGATCATTGCGGTCGACGTGTCAGATTCGAGGCTTGCCATGGCAGTCGAAGTCGGCGCAACGGCGGTAGTCAATCCGCGCGTCGACGAACCCATTGCGCGAATCGGTCAGATCTGTGGAACCGTCCCGACCGAATTCCCACCCATGAATCCGCCTGACGTCGCGGCTGTCATCGATTGCGCCGGGTTCCTCAAACATATGGATGGCCCACCACCACTGCAGCAGGCCCTCCACCTTCTGCGCCCTAAAGGCGGAAGAATTGTGTGCTTCGGCGCCTATGAGGACAAATTTCCCATTGATTTCATGCCAGTTATTCACAAGGAAATCGCCATCTACGGTTCGATGGGCTACTCTCCAGCCGATCTAGAGAAGGCGTTAGACCTGATGGCGTCCGGCGAACTTGATAGGAAGCGTTTGATTTCCCATCGCCTAACTCTCGAACACATCACGGAAGCTTTCGAAGTCCAAGGCTCACCGGAAGCCATAAAAGTAATGGTCACTATCGACTGACCCTACGAAATTTAGAAACCGAGGAAACTATCATGCCGCTTCAATCATTAGGTGAACGTATTGCTGACCTATTGGTCGCCGAAGGAGTCGACAAATTTTTCTCATTGCCGGAGGTGACTTTCGGCAAGCTCCATCATGCACTTCACGATCGTGGTGTACCGCTAATCGCAGGCCACCACGAGACAGCTTCAGCCTACATTGCCGAAGCCTACGCCGCGTTCACTGGCGGAATTGCCGTCGCCGGTGGCGCCTGCGGCCCCGGGGTAATGAACCTCTACCCAGCGATTGCGAACTCATGGTCGGAAAATCTTCCGATACTCTACCTTGGATCTGAACGTAGTACGCTCGCCAGAAACTCGCCACGAAGCGGAAAATTTCAGTGCCCCCCCAATTGTGATGTAGTAAAGCCGATCACAAAGTTTTCTGCGGTCCTGGAAGATCCGCTACAGGCCGACGACTTGTTCCAGGAAGCATTCCGACAGCTGCGGCAAGGCACGCCCGGTCCCGTCTACATCGGTCTGCCGTTTGACCTCCTGCTCGAACAACGGGAGTTTCCCAATCCAGTTCCGCCACAACGCTATCGTCCCGCGAGTTTTACCGAAACGGTCAGTGATGCCGAGATCGAAAAGGTTGCTGATCTTCTCGCAAAGGCGAAGCGCCCGCTTATCATCGGTGGAGCAGGGATTCGAAATGCCGCTTCGCAAGCCGTGTTTAGGAAGCTGGTCGAAACGGTCGGTTGCCCAACGCTTCTTACATTCAGCGCTCGTGGCGTATTGCCCGACACGCATCCGCAAGTCTTCGACTACGGAATCGAACCGGGAGCCACGCTCACACGCAACGCTGACCTAATTCTGGTGATCGGGTCTCCTATTGGTGAAAAATTCGCTTATGGCGGGAACGCTTACACCAGTGAGCAAGAGAATTTTCCGAACTATTTTGGCAAGGCCGGCGAGCAGAAGTGGATCCAGCTCGATCTGGACCCGTCGACCATCGGACGGAATCGGCCTGTCGACGTTGCGTTGCCCGGCGATATGCGTGCAATCCTGCCTCGCCTCGTTCAAGCACTTGAAAAACGAACCATTCACCGAACGCCTGAACTCGATCACTGGAGTAAGCAGCGAAGGGACTACTATCGCGGGCTTAATGCCAACGCCCCGGACACTAAGCCCATACATCCTGGGCGCGCAATTGCTGAGCTTCAGTCCGTCCTCCCCGCCGAGACCATCGTCGTACGAGACGGCGGCGCCTTCAGCATCTGGCTCCAGAACTATCTGCATCACGACATTGGCGGATATATCAAAGCGGGCAAACAAGGCAATTTGGGGACCGGCGTTCCGTACGCAATTGGCGTCGCATTGGCGGAGCAAACCAGAGGGAGGCCGGTCTGTCTGGTGACGGGAGACGGCTCATTCGGCTTCTATGCGATGGAGCTAGAGACCGCAGTTCGATACAAGCTTCCGATGGTCATTGTCGTTGGATACGATGCCGGTTGGTCGCTCGAGGTGCCGTACTATATGCATGTTTGCGGCCGAACCTTCGAGGTCGATCACAATTTCGTCCGACTTGACGATCTTGCCCGCACGCTCGGTGCACACGGAGAATTCTGCGAATCGACTGACCAAATAGCTCCCGCGATACGCCGGGCGTTTGAGTCGGGAAAGCCTGCCTTGGTGCAAATCGCGATAGATCGTGATGCAAATGCGTTCCAAATGCCGAATTCTCACATCTGGACCAAATGGCACGCGGACAAGACCGCGTATCCGGAATAATTGCCACTACGCCGCGACGTAAAGGACGATTTTAGCTCCTTTACATCGATGAGGGCATCGCCCGTTTTTCGTATGTAAACATGCTCCTAAGGGGGGTGCCAAGCATCCCGCTGTGTGGAGCAAGTCCATCAGCAACTCGGAGTACCCGATAGATGAACGATAATGTTGCCGGTCACGGCCCAAATGCGATTGCTGAATTGAGCCGCTATCGGCGTGCAATGCTGGTTGCGGTACTCATAAGCTCCGGTCCGCTAATGGGCCTCATTATTGTCGGTGTCGCCCCTATCCTCCCCATGCTCGCGCACGAATATGGGGGTGATGCGAAAGCTGCCTGGATAGCACAGCTACTGCTCACCGTTCCGAGCGCCGGCATCATGCTCGGAGGTCCTCTGACCGGTTGGCTCGTAGAGCGATTCGGGCCGAGACGCGTAATGACCTATGGGCTGGCATCGTACATTGTTGCCGGTGGGATCGGGATGATCACCCTAGAGCCACATATCCTTCTTCCAGCCCGCTTTGTCGCAGGGCTCGGTGCCGTGGCTGTGGCCACCGCCTCGATGGCTGTCCTGGGCGCTGAATTTGAAGAGGGTGAACGTGCCAAGATCCTGGGCTACCAAGGCGCAGTCGGCAGCCTGTTTGGTATCGTTGGAGTATTGCTCGCTGGGGAAATCGCTGAGGGTTTCGGGATAAAAGCCAATTTTGCTTTGTATCTCGGTGCGGCGATTGTTCTCGGCATGGCGGTGGCCGCGATGCCATTGAGATTGACTAAGGCGCCGAGGAAATCTACTGACGCTCCGTCCTCACAGTTGTTGCTGGGACTTTGGCCGTTGTATTTTCTCTACACGCTAATCTTCTGCGCGTCCTTCATGCCCAGCGTTCAGCTCGGCTTCCTTCTTACGGTTGATGGTGTAACGAGTGTTGCGATCATCTCCAGAGTTCTCGCTGGTAGCGCTATCGGCACTGCGGCAGGATCGTGGGCGTTTAGCATCCTCGGCTCGAAGATTGGACATGGTTTTGCATCAATCATTGCATTGGTTTTGTGGTCAGCAGGATTGCTAGCAATCGGCATGAGACCGGGTGTCGTGTGGACCTCCGCCGGCGCAGTCGTAACCGGCATCGGGTTTGGCCTATTCATGCCGTATGCGGCGTCACTTTTGCTGCGCAAAGCTGCACCAGAGGTACGGGGGCGCGCGATGGGTCTTTTCTACACGGCAATCTATCTGGGCGACTTCGTGAGCCCATTCATGACGATGCCAATACGAGATGCAATCGGCGTTCACGGTCTTTTTAGTGTAACGGGCGGCGCTATCGGCGTAGCGGCGCTGATCAAGGCGGCCGCAGGCTCGCGCCGAGGTGCGTGCTAGGGAGTTCGACTCTCACTGAGTCCTACCGAGCTATAGCGATAAGTAGCTTTATCTTGCCGATGCGGGCAAATCTTTACGCCCCCGAACCTGTCCGCATTTTTGTGGGCGAGGCGGTTAAAGGAATCGTTACCCGCGCGCCTGCGTGAATCGGTCGCCAAACAGGATAGCAAACTGGTTCATCGCCGACTTCCAGTCGAAGGCGGCACGAACGGACTTTGCCAGGACATTGCGTAGCGCCAGCCAGAGCAGCTTGATGGCTGCCTCGTCATTCGGGAAGTGGCC
>NZ_JTDB02000005.1 GCF_000785435.2 Paraburkholderia sacchari
CGCAGCAACCCGTCATGCCTGATGACCATAGCGAGCTGGTCCCACCCCTTCCCATCCCGAACAGGACCGTGAAACAGCTCCACGCCGATGATAGTGCGGATTGCCCGTGTGAAAGTAGGTAATCGTCAGGCTCCTTATGCAGTATGTCCAGAACCCCGGTGGCTCACCATGAGCGCCGGGGTTCTGGCGTTTACGCGCGCGAATCAACTCAGAATCAGAAAACTATCAAGGTCCGGGTGTCGGTGACCACGCGGGAATATCCCGAGCGTAATGCAACACCCGGAGCACATCGATGTGATTGTTTCGGTTAAATAGAACACGATATAGGGATAGCGCGTCAGCGCCCAGGTGAGCTGGTCCGGGATATCGAGTTCGTGAGCAGATCGGCGGAGCCGCTCACAGGATATGTACCGATATGTTTGTACGCGTCCTCAAGGGCGTCGACAAGTCCCTCGCCTCACCGCCAAACAAAAAGCCCGTCACTCGCGTGACGGGCTTTTTTCATTTCATCGCGGAACAACCGCAGCGATTAAACCGCTTACCGCTCCAGGAACGGACGCAGCTTGTCAGCGCGGCTCGGGTGCATCAGCTTGCGCATCGCCTTGCTTTCGATCTGGCGGATGCGCTCACGCGTGACATCGAACTGCTTGCCCACTTCTTCGAGCGTGTGATCGGACGTTGTGTCGATGCCGTAACGCATGCGCAGCACCTTCGCCTCGCGCGGCGAAAGCGCCTTCAGCGCCTCGTCGATCGCAGCGCGCATGTTCGCGTGGATCGCTGCATCAGCCGGCGAAGCCGAACCTGCGTCCTCAATCATGTCGCCGAGCGTTGCGTCGCCGTCGTCGCCCACCGGGCTTTCGAGCGAGACCGGCTGCTTGGCGATCTTGAGGATGCCGCGCACCTTCTCTTCGGTCATGCCCATGCGCGCGGCCAGATCGGCCGGATGCGCTTCCATGCCCGTCTGCTGCAGGATTTCGCGCGAGATGCGGTTCAGCTTGTTGATCGTCTCGATCATGTGCACCGGCACGCGGATCGTGCGCGCCTGGTCGGCGAGCGCGCGCGTCACGGCCTGACGCACCCACCACGTGGCGTACGTCGAGAACTTCCAGCCGCGGCGATATTCGAACTTGTCCACCGCCTTCATCAGGCCGATGTTGCCTTCCTGGATCAGGTCGAGGAACTGCATGCCGCGGTTCACGTACTTCTTCGCGATCGAGATCACGAGACGCAGGTTGGCCTTGACCATCTCGCCCTTCGCCTGACGCATCTTGGCTTCGGCGGCGGTCATGCGGCGGTTGATGCCCTTGATCTGCTGAAGCGACAGCGATGCGGCCGCTTCGATCTCAGCGAGCTTGCGCTGTTCGGCCTGGATGGCCGGCAGGCTGCGCTCGATGGCGGGGCCGTACTTGCTCGATGCAGCGGCAGCACGCACGCCCCATTCGAGGTCGGTTTCGTGACCCGGGAACTGCTCGATGAAGGCCTCGCGCGGCATACCGCAGCGGTCCACGACGATTGCCAGCACATTACGCTCGATCGCGCGGATCTGCGCGACCTGCTCGTGCAGCAGCGTGCACAGACGGTCGATGGTGCGGGCCGTGAAGCGAATGGGGGCGAGCTCGCGCTGAATGTCCGCGCAGATCTGCATTTCGGCGGCCGACGCGCGCGCGTTGGCATCCGTCGTGCAAGCCATCTGTTCGAACAGTGCGCGCACGCGTGCAAAGATCACCAGGCTGTCGGCCTTCAGCTGCGCGAGCAGGGCTTCGTTGGCCTTGCTGTTGTCAGCATCTTCGTCGTCGCCGTCCTCGTTGTCCGAATCGTCTTCGTCCGATGCCTGGGCTTCGACTTCTTCGTCCGCGTCGGCGTCGGCCGCTGCGGGTTCCTGCGCGGCTTCATCGCTGCCGATGCCGTCGACGAGTTCGTCGATGCGCATTTCGTCGGCCGCGACGCGGTCCGAGTCGGCGAGAATCGTCGCGACGATCGACGGGCAAGCCGCGATCGCCTGGATCATTTCCTGGAGGCCGTCTTCGATGCGCTTGGCGACTTCGATTTCGCCAGCGCGCGTGAGCAGCTCGCTCGAACCCATTTCGCGCATGTACATGCGCACAGGATCGGTCGTTCGGCCGAATTCCGAGTCGACCGTCGAGAGCGCGACTTCGACTTCCTCATCGGCTTCGTCGTCGGCCTGCGAGTCCGCACGCGTGTCTTCGTTGAGCAGCAGCGTGTCGGCGTCGGGCGCCTGCTCGTAGACCTGCACGCCCATGTCATTGAACGTGGCGACGATGGTTTCCAGCGCGGCCGTCTGCGCGAAGTTGTCGGGCAGGTGGTCGTTGATGTCGGCGTGGGTCAGGTAACCGCGTTCGCGGCCGAGCTTGATGAGCGCGCGCATTTGATGCTGACGCTTTTCGAGTTGCGAGCCGCCGTCCATCTGAGTCGTCTCGCCGGTCTTGTCCTTGGCTGCGCGGCGGGCGGGGCGGGCAGACGGGGCCAGCGCGTCTTCCCGGTCATGGCTTGTCAATACAATCTCCTCGAAAGGAATTGCCCAGCGTGGGCAAAAAGGGTCACGCGCCAGCGGCGTGGCGTCCTGGTGATGACGAAAAATTGCAGGGGAGTGGGCGGGGGCGCGTGCCGATCCCGCCGAGCGAGCGCCAAACGCACAATGGCGAGGCGGCCTGGATTTTCGTGCAATGCAGAAAGATCGCGTATGGTAGTGCGTTACGCCACGTGAGGCAACCGTAATCGTCGTGTTGGCGCACCAGACAGGTTTGTCCGGGGTCGGAACGAATTTGAAAGGTCGTCAAAATGGTGTTTTGCGGGCTTCGCGGCTTTCCACGCGCCCGGTTAGACAAGGTTTCCGCACGATGGTTCGCAGGTTTTATCGCACCTGCGAAATGCCCCCGCCACAATCGATCCCCATTATGTCGATTGCAGCGCACAACAATATCAAGAATAACGTGCGGCTACGTGTTTACGTTGACGACCACGCTTTCGAGCACGCGTTATGGCGGAAATTTGTCGTACCGCGGCAGCGTATCGGCGATCTCGTGCCATGGCGCCCTCGAGCCGACAAAGATGTGCCCTTGGGGACGGATGGAAGGCGTGTCGACGAGCGTGCCCATCGTCACATGGGCGAACGCCCCTTCGCGCACCACTGAATAGAGTAGCGAGCCGCAATGGCGGCAATGAACGTCGTGTGCCGCGCCCGGGTTGCCGTGAATGAGCAGATCGGTTTCGCCTTGCTCGAGGCGCAGGCGCGTGCGCTCGATGCCGGCGAACGGCTTGAAGGCTGATCCGGTGGCGCGCCGGCATTGCGAGCAATGGCAATTGAAGGCGTAGCCGAATGCGTCATCGACGCGATAGCGCACCGCGCCGCACAGGCACTGGCCGCGCAGTGTGGTGCGGGCGTTGTCAGCCGACGTTGCATTCATGGGGACCTGGAAGCCAACGAAACGTTACCGATGCGATGTGTCGCGCATTGTCGTCTTGTTTATAGGCGAGCGTCGTGAAAAGCAGCGTCTCGCTGCGCAATGGCCGGTGCATGGCGAAAGGTAACCATATATGGGTTTTTTGCCCTGTTATCCAGGTTTGCCGCACGCCGCGACCACGCAGCAAGGCCACTGGAAGCCATTCCTGGCCCCTTTGGTACGTCTTTTTGTTGTTGATGTTCACCAACCGGGCACCATCGCTTCGCGCCAATTCCCAAATCCGGTTACCTGATGCATTGCCATGCGCGGCGATGGTGACTAGCCGGGCCGTTCCCGCAGATCCTTCAAGCCCTTGATCACGACGAGCAGCGCGCGGCCGTGCTCCTCCGAGCCGTCCCACACATCGACGATGGCGTTGCGCAGCAATTCGTTATAGGCGGCCGCATGCCGCGACGCGGGCTTCACGCCATAGAAACTGCATAGCTTATTGAATGACGCACTCCGGCGCAGCCTGCGGCCGTTCGACAGCCGCAGCCGCGAGACCGTGGGCTGGCTGACTCCAGAAAGGCGCGCAATTTCGCTGGCCGAGCGCTCGTCGGCCGATAGCTGGCGCAGCAATTCCTGAACGGGAAAATCGGTGTCTGGGGCTTCCATGTCATGCATTATACCTATACAGTAACGTTTATTGAATTGCTCGCCAGATTGGTGGGCGCGCTGCATTCCGAGGAAGTCGATGGCACTGAAACACCTACCGCCCACGTTTTGCTGGTCCAGGATTGGATCGGAGACGGGAGAAGATCTCCCCACGATCGTCCTTCGCAAGGAGTGGGAGCGGCGTCTGGGCGGCGGGCGGTTTCTGTGGGGCATCAATCAGTCCCTCGGCAACAGCGCGCAGGTTGCCGCACTGCGCACGGGCTCGCTGCTCGCACTGTTTTCGCCGGCGGCAAGCCGCGCACGGGTTGCAGACGTCAAGCGCGAGGACGCGCTCGTCTGGAATGCATGGGTGGACGCGAGCGGCCAGGTGCGTCCGCTGCCGCCGCACGTGTTCGTCACGAGCCGCACGCGCTTTCCTTCGGGCAAGCCGCGCGATCATCACTACGCGCTCGTGTGCGCATCGCCTACGGAACTCAGCATCGGCAGCAGCCTGCGCGTGCAGCCCGAGCGACTGCGCAGCGTGAGCACGGCGAAGGCGCCGTGTGCTTCGCAGGGCACGGTCGTGGTGGACCGCGTCGAGCGCGCGGCGCCAAGGGCGGGCGCGGAATTCGGCGCTGCGGGTTATCCGGTCGCGTTTGGCGTGGAGCTCGAGGCGCCGTATTTCGTGCGTCTTGCGCAACCCACGCGCGTGAAGGCGCGCGATATGGCGGCACTCCACGAAGCCGTGCGCAATGGCGATTTCAATACCTGGCTGGAACTCACGAAGCGTCTGCGCAGTGCAGCGCCCGCCGAGCATGCGCGCGGTGTTACTAGCGATCTCTTCGATTTGCTGGCGAAGGCGCGCGATTTGGGCGCTGTGCGTTCGATTGCGCGCGACACCGATTTCGACGCTTGCGCGGAAATGTCGCACAGCCGTCGCAGCGAGACGTCGGCGTTGCTCGCGCGCGGCGTCACGCGCGATCTCTTCGCGCGCGATCTTTTCGATATCGTCCCGGCGGAGTGCACGGCGTCTGTGAAGGGAGGCGCTGGCCCCCGCGTCAGGGGCGCCACCTTCGGGGCTGCGGCTAAAGAGACGTCCTGCGGGACGCAAGTCGATTTGTTGCGTGGCGCCGACTGGACGCAATTGACTATGGAACTATATGGCGATCAACACCCATTCAAGCGAGGCCGAGGCCGCCCGACGCTTTCTTGAGGCCAGCCGCAACGTCGATCAGGCATTTCGTGCGATGCGCGCTGTGCATGACGATGCAGACGACTCGGCTCCGACACTCGCGTGCGGCGAGGCCCAGTCTCGTCTCGACCTCGCGCTCGACGAACTGGCGCGCGCGCAGGCACTGTTCGATTCGGTCGCGCGCGTGCAGGGGCGGCGGCGCGCACAGGGCGGAATGAATGCCTGAGCGATCGCACCGCCTGCATAGATCGCACACCACACCCCGAGCGGCCGGAACGTCACGATGACGCAAGAGGCCGCGCAAACCGGCGTAGGCCCCATGGCGCTGGTGGCGATCGAGCAGCGGCTCGCGCCACATCTGCGCATCGTCGACGATGATCTCGCCGCCGCGCTGCTGCCCGCGCCCGCGCGCCTGCTCATCGCGTTGATGGGCTCGCGCACGGCGGCGCGCATGGCCGTAATGGCCGAGCGCAAGTATCCGGGCCTGTGGGGCGGCATGCTGTGCCGCAAGCGCTATATCGACGAAAAGCTGCTCGAAGCGCTTCCTCAGGTGGAAGCGTTCGTGAATCTGGGCGCGGGTTTCGACACGCGCGCCTACCGGCTGCTGCACGACAGCGGCGTGCATGCGTGGGAACTGGATCAGGCCGTCAATATCGCAGCCAAACGAAAGCGCCTCGCGAAGCGCTTTGGCGCGATACCGTCGTTCGCGACGCTAGTGGCGGTCGATTTCGAGCATCTCGCGCTCGACGCCGTGCTGGCCGCGCAAGGCTATACGCGCAACCGGCGCACGTTTTTCGTGTGGGAAGGCGTCACGCAATATCTCGATGAGGCCACCGTGCGGGCCACGCTTGAAATGCTTGCGCGAGCCGCGCCTGGCAGCCGCCTCGCGTTCACCTATGTGCGCAGGGATTTTCTCGAAGGAAACGTGCCGCAGGGGCAAGAGGCGCTTTATCGCCGCTTCGTGTCGCCGCAGGCGATCTGGCGCTTCGGCCTCGATCCCGAAGCGGTGCGCGCGTTTCTCGCGGCCTATGGCTGGCGTGTCATCGAACAGCCCGAGCCGGACGAACTTGCACGCCGCTACATCGTGTCCACCAGCCGCCCGCTCACCTGCATGCCGATCGAGCGCACGGTCTGCGCCGAGCGCGTCTAGCTGCTCCGGCGCGCAAAACGCAACGCAGTGCCGCGCTATCCCCGTGGCTCCGCTTTGAGTTCGAGCAGTTGCGCGACGAGCGGCCAGCGTCCGGCCGCTTCCTGCCAGGCGTCCTCGGCTTGCACGTCGAAATAGCGTTCGGCGTTCACGCCCTCGACGAGCCGCGCGAGCGCTTCGATATCGCCAGGCAGCGCCGCATTGCTGCGCGCACGCCGCCTGTTCAGCCAGCCTCGTAGCGCCATTTACTTGCCTCCCGGTACCCACACGCCGTCCGGCGTATGGATCACGTAGCCCGTGGGCGTGGTCATCATCACGGTGGCCTCGTTCTCGCCCACCATGCGCGTTTGCGGCAGGTTCGTCGCGTACTGTGCGAGCGGCTGCGCGCCGGGCAGGAACGGACTGCTCGCGACGAGGTTCGAGAGCAGTTGCGCGAGCGCGAGGAAGCTCGTGGGCGTGTCGATCGTGACCGCTCCGCCCGCGTGCTCCGTGCCCGCGGGCAGACCCACGACTTTCACGCCCACCGGCACGTGCACGATGTTCGGCGTGGGGATTTCGCGCATGCCCGCGATCTGGTTGTCTTCGCCGCGCAGCGCCGCGCCGTGCTCGGGCACGAACACGATCACGGCCTTGCGGCCCGACTGCGCGACGAGATCGATCAGCTTGTCGACGTCGCCGAGCAGCGATTGCAGGCGGATTGGATAGGACTGCAGGCTGGTGAGTTTCGCGTTGGCGCCGGGCATGCGGTTGCCGTCGTGCAGCGTCACCGTGTTGTAGTAAAGCGCAACCGGGCCGCTATAGCTCGCACCGGAGCTGAAGTTCGTGAAGACGTAGTCGAAGCGCGAAAAGAGCGGGTTGTTGCGCATTTTCGCGACGTCCATGTCGTCCCACGAAAGCGAGCAGATATGCACGACGATGATGTCGAACTGTGCGTTCGCATCGGTCGTGAGCGGCGTGAAGTTCACATGGCGGCCTTCCTCGTTGGCGCGGAACGCCGCGAGCTGCTGGTCGTAGTTGCCGACCTGGTCGTTGCGCGGCTCGTCGCCGTTGGAGACGTTCGCGTTGTCGCTGTCGTTGCCGTTCTGGGCGAGCGTACCGGTGGCGTTTGCGATCAGCGTGCCCGCGCCCTGTCACAGCGGCACCGCAACGAGCGCGATCAGCACGAACGTCGTCACGCGAACCCAACGGTTGATGATGAAGTAAAGCAGCAGCGCGAGCACGGCGCTTACCGCCATCGAGAGCGAGACGAAGCGCCCGGTCAGCTCCAGCATGTACTCCGGGGTGAACGTGAGCAGCACGGGGAGCTGCGAAATCGCGCGGCCGATGGGCGGCATGTCCGATTCGTGATAGGCGAGCGCGATGCCCGTGATCACCGTGAGCAGGTTGCGCGCGATGCGCGGCCCGCGCTTTTTTACCGGCAGCAAGAGCGCAATGACGAACAGGATGTTCAGCAGCCAGTCCGCTTTGAGCTTGCCGAGCGAGTAGAGGTACAGCTTGGCGATGAAGTAGAGATTCCAGAGGCCCATGTTCGGTCGCGTTCCCGCGTGAATTCCGTGTCGTAATGGCGGTTATGGCTGGCGAGCCGGCTTGTTCCGCTCGGGCCGGCGTCGCATGAAGAAGTTCTCGAGCGCGTCGAAGAACGCATCGGCGAGACGCAGATAGCCCTGCCAGCTCAGTGTGATGAGTTCGACGAGCCCGTTGAGCGGCGCGTCCTCGCGCGGCACGTCTTCCGAGTCGAGCCAGGCGTCGGCGCGGCCGAAGGTGCACTCGACGAGGCGCCGCTCGCGCTCCACGCTCAGGTTCTCGAAGCGCACGCCCAGATGCCCGCCAGACAGACGCGCGACCACCGCCGGGAAATCATGCTCGAGCGTGCCGCGCGAAAGGCACACGTTCACGCGCTCGCCGGCCGCGAGTTTTTCCGCTTGGGCTTCGGCGGGCAGCACGAGGCCGAGGCCCCCCATCGAATAGTTCTCGGTCTTGCAGGCGAGCGTGCGGCCGTCAGGCAGCGTGAGCATGGCGGGCACGCGCAGCGGGATGCGGTGCGCGACGCGCACCTGGCGCGCTTCCTTCGCCACACCTACCGCGAGGCCCAGCACCGTGAGGTTCACGAAGGCCCAGAACAGATTCATGAACACGGTGGCGGGTTCGTCGCTTTGCCAGATCGTGAGCCGCCCGATGCCGGCCAGCACGGCGAGCACGTTGATGCCGAGCAGCACGAGATACGGCGTGGAAATGGTCCAGTCGAGATAGTCGCGTTCGATGTGGCCGCCCTTGGCGGTCACGTTGAACTTGCCGAGCTTCGGGTTGATGAACGCCATCGTGGTGGGCAGCGCGATATACCAGGCGAGCACGCTCTCGTAGGCTTCGGCCCAGAACGAATGACGGTAGTGGCCCTGGATGCGCGAGTTGGCGATAGCCGCGATCACGAGATACGGCAGCACGTAGGCGAGGATGACCGGCGCCGGCGTATTGATCACGTGCAGCCCGAAGAACAGGAACGAGCACGGCATCACGAGGAAGATCAGGCGCGGGATGCCGTAGCAGAAGTGCAGCATCGCGTTGCTGTAGCACAGGCGCTGGAAGAACGAGAGCCCTTTGCCGAGCCACGGATTGTCGACGCGGAAGATCTGCGTCATGCCGCGCGCCCAGCGGATGCGCTGGCCGATATGGCCCGCGAGGCTCTCGGTTGCGAGGCCCGCGGCCTGCACGGTGCGCAGGTACGCCGAGGTGTAGCCCGCGCGGTGCAGGCGCAGCGAGGTGTGCGCGTCCTCGGTCACGGTCTCCACAGCAATCCCGCCGATCGACTCGAGCGGATTGCGCTTGATGATCGCGCACGAGCCGCAGAAGAAGGTGGCGTCCCAGAAGTCGTTGCCGTCCTGGATCAGGCCGTAGAACAGGCTGCCTTCGTTGGGCACGCGATGGAACGTGTCGAAGTTGCGCTCGAACGGATCGGGCGAGAAGAAGTGGTGCGGCGTTTGCACCACCGCGCATTTCGGATCGGCGAGGAAGGTGCCCACCGTGGTTTGCAGGAACGAGCGCGTGGGAATGTGATCGCAGTCGAAGATCGCGATCAGATCGCCCTGGGTGAGCGGCAGCGCGTGATTGATGTTGCCGGCCTTCGCGTGGGTGTGCTCTTCGCGGCGGATATAGCCGATGCCTGCCTGCGCGGCGAAATCGCGGAATTCGTCGCGGTCGCCGTCGTCGAGCAGATAGACGCGCAGCTTCTCGCGCGGCCAGTCAATCGCGCTGGCCGCGAATACCGTTGGGCGCACGACCGAAAGCGGCTCGTTGTAGGTCGGAATGTAGATGTCGACGCTCGGCCAGTCGGCGGGATCGTCGGGCAGCGCGCTCGGCTTGTGGCGCAGCGGCCAGGCCGTCTGCACGTAGCCGAACACCGAACTCAGGTACTACACCAATGTGGCCGCCGACAAGAAAAAGCTGCCCGGGCCGATCGCCGCGCAACGCAACCAGGTCTGCCCGCCGGAGCAGGAGGTCGTGCGGATGATGCCGTGAAGCTGTCATAACCCGGCGGGCTTCGCGATCGAATGCGCCGGCATGGTAACGTTAGGCCCGCGCCGCAATTGCGCGCGCATTCATGAATGACGAAAAAAGCGAAGAGAAAGGAGCAGAACGTGGTCTACGAAATGGCGCATATCTCCGTGCAGGCCGGCAAGAATGCCGAATTCGAAGCAGCCGTGGCGCAGGCCTTGCCGCTATTCCACCGCGCGCGCGGCTGTACCGCAGTGGAACTGCAGCGCAGTGTGGAGGAGCCGAACCAGTACGTGCTCGTCGTGCAATGGGACACGCTGGAAGACCATATGATCCACTTCCGCGAATCCGCCGACTTCCAGACGTGGCGCGGCCTCGTGGGACCGTACTTCGAGAAGCCGCCGGTCGTGGGGCATACGCAAGTGGTGGTGAAGTAAGCTGCGGGAAAATGGCGAACTGATCGAAGGACCAGGCGCTCACCCATGAGCGCCTTATCCACTCAAGCTCTCACCCTGAACCCCTCCAGGTAGTCCCCAGCATCCGCATCATCCCAAACCCGTCCGTCGACAAAAACCGGCTTGCCCGCCGCCGCCGGCACTGAAACACCCGCCGCCAGCGCCGCCTCGCGATACAACGCGGTTTGATTCACCGCTTGCGCAATCTCCCGATAATCGTCGCGCCGCGTCGTCATCCCCCAGCGTTCGAATTGCGTCATGAACCAGATTCCTTCGGACTCCAACGGATCGTTCACCGCGCCGTCCTCGAAGAACTTCATGCGCAACGGATCGAAAGCGCCGATGCCTTCGAGCTGTCCCGCAATCAGCGCCGCGTCCACGCCCAGCATGTCCGGCCGCGCCAGCCATTGCGCGATTTCCTGGCGATGTCCCGCGCCGTCGAGCCATCGACACGCTTCCAGCATAGTCTGCACGAGCGCGCGCGCCGTATTCGGAAAGCGCCCGACGAAATCGCGCCGGCACGCCAACACCTTCTCAGGATGATCGGGCCAGATTTCGCCGCTGCGGATGACCGTGCGCCCCATGCCGCGCTGCTGCGCAAGCGCGGGCCACGGCTCGCCCGCGCAAAAGCCGTCGAGCCGCTCTTCGGTTAGCGCCGCCACCATCTGGGGCGGCGGAATCGCCACGCTCTCGATATCGCGAAGCGGATGCACGCCCTGCGCGGCGAGCCAGTAATTGAGCCACATCGCGTGCGTGCCGGTCGGGAAGGTCTGCGCGAACACGGGCTTGCGCTCGAGCGTCGCGAGCGCGCGGGGCAGGGTGCCGTGTTCGGCCAGCGCGTCGGCGAGACGGTTCGACAGCGTGATCGCCTGGCCGTTGCGGTTGAGCACCATCAGCACGGCCATATCTTGCTGCGGGCCGCCAATGCCAAGCTGCACCCCGTACGCGAGACCGTAGAGCGTATGCGCGGCGTCGAGCTCGCCTGTCAGCAGCTTGTCGCGCAGCGCGGCCCAGGACGGCTGGCGCGAAAGCTCCAGCGTGAGGCCGTGCGCGTGGCCGAACTCGAGCAGCTTCGCGGCGACGAGCGGCGCGGCGTCGGCGAGGGGCACGAAGCCTATCTTCAGATGCGTCTTTTCCGGCGCGGCGTGCAGGGTGGTGGTGTTCATGATGTGCGCTTCGTTCATCCTCATTCGTGGGCCGGCGCGTTCATTTGCGCTGCTCCTGCGGCCCGCATGCCGCGACGATCTGGCGGGCCACCTCGGCAAGCTTCAGGCTCTGATCCATGGCGCGCTTGCGCAGCGTCGCGTAGGCGGCGGGCTCGGACATCTTCTGCTGCTCCATCACGATGCGCTTCGCGCGGTCGATCAGCTTGCGCTCGGCCAGTTCGTTCTCGGCGTGGGTGAGTCGCTCGCGCAGTTGCGCCTCCTGGGCAAAGCGCGCGAGCGCGACTTCGAGAATCGGCGCGATGCGCTCGCCGGCGAGTCCTTCGACCAGATACGCCGTCACGCCCGCGTGCACGGCCGAGCGGATCAACTGCTGGTTGGCGTCGTTGCTGAACATCAGCACCGGGCGCGGCGCCGTGGCGTTCATCACGGCAAGTTGTTCAAGCGTGTCGCGCGAAGGCGATTCGGTGTCGATGATGATGACGTCGGGCCGCTCACGCTCGACGGCGCGATGCAGCGCCTGCGGCGTGGCTGGCTCGGCGAGCATTTCGTAGCCGAGCCGCGCGAGCGCCTGGCGCAGATCGCCGATGGGCTTGTCGGTGTCGGTTACGAGCAGGACGCGCAGCATGGTGTTTCAGTGGTCGGCGGCAGGTGGAGCTTCCAGGAGCGCGGTGCGCCGAAGCAGGACATGCGACATTCAAGCAAGGTATGTGCCAGTTGCCGCGGCGCACGAGAATGGGGCTGGCTGCCTGCTGCGGTTGCACATGGAAGCGCAGGGAAGGAGGGATGGTGCACCGCGGCAGTGCGTGGCGCGGATCACCGCACTTAACTAGCGCAGCATGATTTGCAACTAACAGCCTATCCCGCCGCACAACTTCAAACAGTAAGCACAACGGAGAACACGGCCTTCGCGCCCGTGCCGCATTGAGGCCAAGCCAGCCGTGCGACGGCGAAAAAAACGCGCCGGCATAACCAGCGCGCATCGAAATCCCTTACCTCTAAATATCACCCCGCTTTACGAACCGGCGGAAAACGCCGCCTGAAATTACTGATGCCGATGCGGCGGAAGCGCTCCTTCTTGGTTTCTTCCTCGAAGTGCGAAAGCGAGACCTTCACGAGGTCGGCGCTCGACAAAATGCCGATGAGCCGCATCGACTGGCGATCGGACACCACGGGCAGCCGCTCGAGCCCATGCACCGCAAGACGCGCGGCAATCTGGCGACAGGTTTCCTCGGGCACCGCCACGTCGGGCGAGCGCAGCGCGAGCAGCGTGCCGAGCGGCTGATCGAGCACCTCGCTGGCGCCGCTCGCGCGCACGTTCTCCAGAAGCGCGCGGTCCACCATGCCAAGCACGACGCCGCCGCGCACCACGGGCCAGGCGCGGCGTTTCTGGTCGGGGCCGAAGTATTGCGACAGCGCATCGCGCACGCTCATGTTTGAGTCGATGGTTTCGACGTTGCGCGTCATCACTTCTTCCACGTGATGGCGTTCGAGCGGATCGACGCCGTACTCGCGATAGATGTGATAGCCGCGCCGCGCGATTTTCTCGGTCATGATCGAGCGCTTCATGACGACCGTGGCGAAGCCGTGCGCGACCAGCGTGGCCGTGAGCAGCGGCAGCAGCGCGTTGGTGTCGTGGGTGAGGCCGAAGGCGAACACGATGGCCGTGAGCGGCGCGCCGAGCGTGGCGCCCAGCGTGGCCGCCATGCACACGAGCGGCCAGAGCGCGGGGTCGCTGCCGGGCAGCGCGTGGCTCAGCACGCAGCCGAGGCCCGCGCCCAGCATGAGCAGCGGGGCGAGCACGCCGCCCGAGGTGCCCGAGCCGAGCGCCACAACCCAGATCACGGCCTTCACCACGAGGATGGCGACGGCCACCTGCAAGACGATGTGCTGATGGAGCAGGTCGCCGATCACGTCGTAGCCCACGCCGAGCGCGCGCGGCTCGATGAAGCCGCCGATACCCACCACGAGGCCGCCGATCGCGGGCCACCAGGACCAATGCAGTGGAAGATGCGCGAACAGGTCCTCGACCTTGTAGAGCGCAGCCGAAAGCCCGGAAGCGAGCGCGCCCGAAAGCAGTCCCGCGATCACGCACGAAAACAGCGCGAGCGCGTGCGGCGTGGGGGTCTGCATCGCGAAGAGCGGCTCGGTGCCGAAGAAGGCGGCGCGCGCGAAACCCGCCACGGCGCAGGCGAGCGCGACCGGCAGGAAGCTGCGCGGGCGCCATTCGAACAGCAGCAGTTCGACCGCGAGCAGCACGGCGGCCACCGGCGTGCCGAACACGGCCGTCATGCCCGCGGCGGCGCCGGCCACGAGCAGCGTCTTGCGCTCGGCGGAGGTGAGCCGCACACACTGCGCGAGCAGCGAGCCGATCGCGCCGCCCGTCATGATGATCGGGCCTTCCGCGCCGAACGGCCCGCCGCTGCCGATCACGATGCCCGAAGAGAGCGGCTTGAGCACGGCCACTTTCGGCGACATCTTGCTCTTGCCGAACAGGATGGCCTCGATGGCTTCGGGAATGCCGTGGCCGCGAATCTTGTCGGAGCCGTAGCGAGCCATCAATCCGACGATCAGCCCGCCCACCGCCGGTACGAGAATGACCCAGGCCCCGAGCGTGTTCAGCGCGGGCGAGTGGTCCTCGAACGAGAAGCGGCCATAGAAGAACAGGTTCGTGAACCAGTGGATGAGGCTCAGAAGCACGAACGCGGCGAGTGTGGCCAGCGCGCCAATGACGGCGGCCAGCGCGCTGATGCCGGGCAGGCGCGCGTTGGCCGAGAAGTCGCGCTTGTGGGAGTCGTCGTGATGCATGGTCGTCAGAGATCGATTTGCGGAACGGTGAAGGTTCCGTCGAGCGATTGCAGTTCCGCGCGATGGAGTTCGGCGAGGCGCGCGAGCAGCTTTTCGCCGCCCTCGAGCAGATGCACTTCCACCTGGCGGCGATCGCGTTCGCTCACGCGCCGCTCGACCAGATCGAGCGCTTCGCAGCGCGAGACGAGCGCCACGACGCCGTGGTGCTGCGCTTGCAGACGCTCGGCAATTTCGCCGATGGTCGCCCATTCGCGGCCCGGATAGCCCTTCACGTGCAGCAGCAGCAAATATTGCAGTGGCGTGATGCCCTCGCCTTGGGCCGCCTGCTCCGAAAAGCGCTCGAAGCGGCGCATTTGATAGCGGAACTCGGACAACTGCTCGAAATCGGCCTTCGTCAGACCGCGCGTAGTGTTCTTCATTGGGAATTCAAATTGGTACGATTCGAAATGCGAATATATCACAACATGATATGTATGGCCGAGGGCATCCCAATGCGGTTGCGCAACGCGCAATCCGCGACAGGTTCAGGAATGCATGAGGTTCAGGCGCTCTGGCTTTGCAGCGGCTGGGCCTGCCGGTAGAGGCCCGAAATCAGGTCCGCCTGCGTGACGATGCCCACGAGGCGGCGCTCGCCGTCCACCACGGGCACATGATGGTGGCCGCGTCCCGCGAAGATGCCGAGCAACTGCACGATAGGGGTTTCGCCCGAAATAGTGCGGACGTGCGCGCTCATGATCGTGCTCACGCGCACGCCGTCGGCGGGATGCGCGGCGATGCCGCTTCGGAGCGAATGCAGCAGCGCGCGCAGCGCGTGGCGGCCGAGGCTTTCTTCGGCGAGGTCGGCGCGCGTGACGATGCCCTTGACGTGGCGCTTTTCATCCACGACCGGCAGCGCCTTGATGTCGTGCCGCTTGAGCAGCGTGCGCGCTTCGCCCACGGTGGTCGCCGGCGTGATGCTGACCACGTCGCGCGTCATGACATCGGCGCAATTCAGTTCGCCGAAGCTGCGCGCATAAGCGCGAATCTCCGTTTCGCGCAGCAGCGATTCGAGGTCGTCGGTGTCGATGTCGAGCAGTTCGTCGCGCTCGCGCAGCACGGCTTCAAGGTCGGTGCGCGAGAAGCCGCCCGGTGTCGTTGCGGGCTGGGCGGTCTTTGCCGGGCGCACCGCGTGCGGATAGCGGTGGCCGGTGGCCGTGTGATAGACGAGCGCGGAAATGAGCAGCGTGAACGATTGCAGCGCCACTGGTTCGAACACGAACTCATAGCCGAGCGCGTGCACGGCGGGACCGCCGAGCACGGCGGTGAGCGCCACGGCGCCTGAGGGCGGGTGCACGCAGCGCAGCGTGAACATCGCGCAGACCGCCGCGGCGATGGCGACGGCTGCGGCCTCCACCGGATCGTGAATGAACATCGCGCAGGTCACGCCGACGGTGGCCGACACCAGATTGCCGCCGACGATCGACCATGGCTGCGCGAGCGGACTCGCGGGCACGCCAAACAGTAACACCGCCGAGGCGCCCATCGGCGCGATCAGATACGGGATGGTCGAGGCATTGCCGAGCAGGTAGTGCGAAACGGCGCCGGTGACGGCAATGCCCACCAGCGCGCCCCCGCTCGAACGCAGGCGCTCGCGCCAGCGCAGGGTGACGGGGGAGGGGGCGAAGCGCGTGAGCCAGCGAAGAATTCTGAAGCGTGACACGGTCGAAATAGCGGAAAAAGGGGCGAAGCGAAAGGGGTAATGCGGCGTCCCCGCCGGGATGCCCGCGATTTTTGAGATCGAGATTGTATCGCAACGTGATATATCCCGTGACGTATTGCCGCTGATACTTGCCATTTGGGGTTTGATCGGCGGAGGTCCGCCAATGGCTCACACCGGGCTCACACCGAGGCTCGCATCCGAAAACGTCGGTGTAACAAAGCCGCTGCATTTGTAACCCTGCGTCGCTGTGGCGGCGCGCCGCGCCGCGTTCGGTTACGCTGGCGAACCAACCCTCTGCACTGGCCGTTCAAGTCCGAGGCTCGGCACGGCGGCACCGCATTCCATCGATCGACACGGACAACAAACGCATGAAGAAGCTCTTTTTCCTGAGCGCGGGGCTCGCGTGGTTCATTGCGTCGTTCGTATTCGGCGCGAGCGCGTACGCGCAGGGCGTCGACCAGTCGGATCCCCAGGCGCTCATCAAGACGGTTACGCAGCAGGTGCTGGACGAAGTGCGCACGAAGGCCATCGCGCCGGACGACATGGCGCGCATCCGCGACATCGTCAACCGGGACATCCTCCCTTATGTCGATTTCCGCCGCACCACGCAGCTGGCGATGGGCCGGCACTGGCGCACCGCCACGCCCGCGCAGCAGCAACAGATCGCCCAGCAGTTCCAATTGCTGCTGATCCATCTTTACGCGGGCGCGCTCGCGCAGCTCAAGCCCGACCAGCAGATCGAATATCCGCCCATGCGCAACGCGCCCGGCGACACCGACGTGGTCGTGCGCACGCTCGCGCAGACCAGCAGCAATCCCGTGGAGATCGACTACCGTTTGTACAAGACGCCCGAGGGCTGGCGGCTCTACGACCTGAACGTGCTGGGCGCCTGGCTGATCCAGACCTATCGCGTGCAGTTCAACGAGAAGATCCAGCAATCGGGCGTGGATGGGCTGGTCCAGTTCCTCACCTCGCGTAACCAGGAACTGGAGGCGGCCAGGCACTGAACGCGGGCTTACGTGCTCGCGTGCCCGTGAACCCTTTTATCTAGCGCGCGCCTGGGTTACGCTTCTCGCCCGTTTGCGATATTTCACGCTTATTTGTCGCCGGCGTGCCGCCTGACGCGCGCTGCACGCACTACCCTGAACTCAGGCGCGCCCGTTGCGCACCTCACCCGACCGCCCGACCAGCCAACGCTTCGCCATGAATTTCCAGAGCCCGCCCGAGAGACCTTATTCCGAGCCGCCGAATGGTTCGTCGGGACAGCCGCAGGGCCACCGCAACCGCGTCTTTGCATCGAGCACGCCCACGCTGCACACGCTCGCCGCGCTCGTCACGGGCGTGGTGGTGGTGTGCGGCCTCTACTTCGGGCGCGCGATGCTCGTCCCGATCACGCTCTCCGTGCTGCTGAGCTTCCTGCTCGCGCCGCTCGTGAACGCGCTGCGCCGGTTGCACATCCCGCAGTTCATCGCGATCCTGATCGCGGTGCTCGCCACGGTGCTGGCACTGGCGGGCGTGGGCGCGCTGATCACCTCGCAGGTCGTGCAGCTCGCGGCCTCCTTGCCGCAGTACCAGGAAGCCATCATGGAGAAGGCGGAAACGGTGCAGGAAAAGACCGTGGGCCGCGCCGACTCGCTGATGACGCGCGCCGCCGCCGCGCTGCAGCGCATCACACCCACGCCGCCGCCCGCGCCGCCGCAGCCGCGCGGGCGTGCCGCGCGCAACCAGCCGCAGCCGCCGATGCAGGTCGAGGTCCACACGCCCGCGCCCACGCCGCTCCAGTTGGTGCGTAAAGCGTTCGCGCCGGCCATCGCCCCGCTCGAAACCGCCTTTATCGTGCTCGTGGTGACGATCTTCATCCTGCTGCAGCGCGAGGACCTGCGCGACCGCTTCATCAGCGTATTCGGCTCCGACGACCTGCATCGCACCACGACGGCCATCAACGACGCCTCCGAGCGGCTCTCGCGCTACTTCGTCACGCAACTGGGCGTAAACGTCTCGGTGGGCGGCGTGATCGCCATCGGGCTCGCGGGCATCGGAGTGCCGGGCGCGCTGATGTTCGGGGCGCTCTCGGCGCTGCTGCGCTTCGTGCCCTACATCGGCATCTGGATCGCCGCGATCCTCGCGACGCTGCTGGGCGCGGCCATCCAGCCGCAGTGGACCATGGCGGTCTCCACGCTGATCTTCTTCATCGTCGTCGACGTGGTGGCGGGGCAGTTTGCCGAGCCGATGCTGTACGGCCGCCGCGCGGGCCTGTCGCCGCTCGCGGTGGTGGTGGCGGCGATCTTCTGGGCGTGGCTCTGGGGCCCGGTCGGGCTCGTGCTGTCCACGCCGCTCACGCTGTGCATCGTCACGCTCGGCCGCTACGTTGACCGCCTGAACTTCCTGACCATCCTGCTCGGCGACCAGCCCGCGCTCACGCCCGCGCAGACCTGCTACCAGCGCCTGCTCGCCGACGACCCGCACGAGGCGCTGCTGCAGGCCGACCGCCTGCTCACGGAGATGCCGCTCATCGACTATTACGAACGGGTGGTGTTCGAAGGCCTGCGCTTCGCGCGCAACGACGTGCTGCGCGGCGTGCTGCCCGCCGAGCAGCTTGCGCGCATCAATCAGGCGCTGCTCGACATCGTGGAAGACCTGGAGTCGGTGAACGACGCGCGCCACGCCGCCAGCAGCGAAGACGACGCGCTGCCGCAGATTCCCGGCGACGGCCGAGCGGTGCTATGTGTGCCGGGGCGCGGCGCTTTCGACGAAGTGGTGGTGGCGATCGTGTGCCAGCTGCTCGCGCGCGCGGGCATTCCATGCCTCGCAACGACCTACGACGAAGTGCGCGCCACGCGCACGGGAATGATGGACATGCAAACCTTGCAGTCGATGCACGCGATGCCATCGACACAATCTCCACAAGCAGCGCACTTGATGCAGTCGACGCGCGTGGTCTGCGTGGCGTCGCTCGATGCCGCCGAGTCGCCGCCGTACCTGCGCAACCTCGTGCGCCGCGTGCGCGAGCGCGCGCCGGCCTTGCCGATCATCGTGGGCGTGCGGGCGGTGCGCCGCGAAGAGGGCCCGAGCATTGCCGAGGATGCCGGTACGCACCTCGCCGCAACGCTGCGCGACCTCGTGGAGGAGTGCGGCGTGGCGCTCGCGGCCGAGCCGAAGGAGCTCGCGCACAAGCAGGCGAATGCGGGAGTGTGACAAGTCATGCGGGCGTCACATTGGGAGGTCAAGATATGCGGCCTATCCCCTCTGCCCTCTGGTTGCGGCATTGCCCGGAGACACGAAGTGCTGAGCCCTCACGAGTTTGCAACGCTGATGCTGATCCGCCACGCGCCGGAGCAGATCGACATGAACCGCCACGAACTCGACATCCTGCTTGAACGCCAGCTCGTTGCGCTCGAACAGCGCGCCGAAGGCCGCCGGCTGCCGTCGCTCACGATGGCGGGCCGCTCGCTGCTCGACGCGCTCGGCCGCGTCGAGCCCGCTCACTTCGAGTACGAAGACATCGGCGGCTTCGACGCGCATTGACGTTTGCGAACCGGGTTAGCGCATATGCGCAGTGATTCCCGCAATGGGACTCACTTGGTAGAAACCCTATACCGCCTATATCACCCGCCTGCCGCAAAGTGGCGCATGCGATACTTGTCGCCAATTGCCGCGCCATGAACACAATCAATGCGACGGTGGCGCGATTCTGGACTTTCTGCTCCTCGCCTCCCCACGGCATCCCATTCAGCACATATCGCTAGCGCAGGAATTCGTTGCCTTTTCGAAAGGCAATGGATGACTTTTGCAAGCAGGAGACTCACTTGGAGCGACTAGGTTTTTTTGCCATGGTGGCGTTATTGCGCCTCTTCTCGATCCTTCCTTATGGCCTGGTCGCGAGGTTTGGCAGCGCGCTCGGCACGTTTTTGTACGCACTGCCAAGCTCCCGGAAGCGTATTGTTCACGTCAACCTGCGTTTGTGCTTTCCGGGCAAGTCCGACGCCGAGTACGACGAGCTCGCGCGAAAGCATTTTCGCCACGTAATCCGAAGCTATGTCGAACGAGGCGTTCAATGGTTCGGCAGCGAAAAGGCAATCCGGAAACTGGTGCAGATCGAAAGCAAAATCGATCTGGAAGACAAGGACGCGCCGCCCACGATCTTTTTGGGTTTTCACTTCGTCAGCATTGAAGTCGGCTGCATTCTGTATTCCACGCGGTCGCCGGCCGCTTCGCTCTATACGCGCATGTCGAACGAGCGTCTGGGGGAACTGGCCAAGCGGCAACGCGGCAGATTCGGCGCCGAGATGGTGGAACGCTCGACCAGCGCCAAGAAGATCATCGGGCTGCTGCGTTCGGGCGTCCCTGTCATGCTGGCGGCGGACATGGACCACGGCATCCACAACTCGGTTTTTGTGCCGTTTTTTGGCGTGCCCGCGTGCACGCTCACTTCGGTTTCGCGTCTTGCCCGGCTTGCCCGTGCCCGCGTCGTGCCGTTCGTGACCGAAGTGCTGCCCGATTACCGCGGATACAAGCTCACCGTGTTCGAGCCGTTCGCCGACTATCCCTCGGAGAGCGATACGCTCGATGCGCGGCGCACCAACGAATTTCTCGAAACGCAGATCCGCAAGTTTCCCGAGCAGTATTACTGGGTGCACCGCCGCTTCAAGAATCGTCCGCCGGGCATGCCGGGCGTTTATTGAGTATTGGGCCCGGCGTTGACAGAAAGCGCGTAATCCCGAAACCGCTCGGGGTTTCGCGCTTTCAACATTTCATTACTTGCTGAATTACTTGCCGATGCCGATCAGTTCGACTTCGAACGTGAGGTCGCTGTTCGGCGGAATCGGGCCGACGCCGCGATCGCCGTAAGCGGTTGCCGCCGGGCAGGTCAGCTTGGCTTTGCCGCCCACCTTCATTTTCTGCAACCCTTGTGTCCAGCACGGAATCACCCGGCCAAGCGGGAACTCGGCGGGGCCGCCGTGCTTGTCGGAGCTGTCGAATTCGGTGCCGTTGGCAAGCGTGCCGCGATAGCTCACGCGCACAACGTCATTGGCGGTCGGCTGCGCGCCGGTGCCTTGCTTGATATGTTCGACCACGACGCCCGAAGGCAGCTTGTCGATGGTGTTGGCGGCGAACGCCGTCGAGGCGATGGTGGCGGTGGCCAGTACGGCAATCAGTGATTTCATGCGATGTCCTCGTTGAATGGCCCGCCAATTATATCGGCAGGCACACTCGAATCCGGAGCATCGCGGGCAATCGCCCAAGCCAGGTCGAGCCGGGGGACGCGGAATCCCCCGGCTCGACCGTGTGAACCATCAGAGGCCGCTGACCGTCTTGACCGTCACCCACTGGCCGTTCTTCACCTGATAAACGGTGGATGAGCCGGTCTTGAGCGATCCGTTCGTGTTGAACTCGATCTGGCCGGTGATGCCGTCGAAGTTGATGTTCTGCAGCTTCGCGCGATAGTCGGCGGGCTTCGTCGAGTTGGCTGCCTGCATCGCCTTGATGGCGGTCCACGCCGCGTCATAACCGAACGGCGCATACGAAAGCACCTCCATACCGAACTTCTGCTTGAAGCGCTCGGCGAACTTCGAGCCTACTGGCGTGCTGTCGAGCGGACGGCCGTACTCCCACGCCATCGCGCCTTCGGACACGTCGCCCGCGAGCTTGATGAAGTCGATGTCCTTCACGCCGCCGCCGCCCACGTACTGTGCCTTGATGCCGAGCTGCGCCATCTGCTTCATGATGCCGGCGGCTTGCGGATTGAGCGCGCCCACGAAAATCAGATCGGGGTTCTTGCTCTTGATGTTCGTGAGCTGCGTCTTGAAGTCGGTCGCCTGGTTGGTCGTGTACTCGCGATCGATGATGTCGCCGCCGTGCGCCTTGACCGCCTTCACGAATTCATCGGCTTCGCCCTGGCCGAACGCCGTGCGGTCGTCGATCACGGCGATGCGCTTGGCCTTCGTGGTCGTGACCGCATAGGCGCCCGCGGTGCCGGCGTTTTGCGCGTCGCTCGAAATCACCATGAAGACGTTCTTATAGCCACGGCCGCTGATGACCGGGTTGGTGGCGGCCGGATCGATGACGGGCAGGCTGGCCTTTTCGTAGAGCTCGGAAGCGGGGATGGTCGTGCCCGAATTGAAGTGGCCGACGACCACGGAAACGCCTTCGTCCACGAGCTTTTGCGCGACTTGCACACCGACGCGCGGGTCGGCCTGATCGTCCTCGGCGACCAACTGGAACGTGACGGGCTGGCCGTTGATCTTCACGCCTTGCGCCTTGGCGTCGTCGAGCGCCATCTTGACGCCGTTCTCCAGATCTTTGCCGTAATTGGCATTCGGTCCGGTGAGCGGCGCGGCAAAGCCGATCTTGACGACGGTGTCCGCATGAGAGGCGAGCGGTGCAACAGCGAGAAGTGCTCCAACTGCAACGGCGAGAGGGGTGAGAGTCTTCGCGAAACGCATGTTGTTTCCTTTGTAGTATCGATCGAACCGCTGCGAATGGGGAACGCGTGGCGAAATGCCGAAAGCGACTATAGGAAGCCAATATCGCTCCGTCTTGAACTTTCGCGACACATCCTATGCGCATTTCGGCATAGCAGGGCCAATTCGGGAATTAGGGCAAATACGCCCGGTCACGCGCGTTTGTAGCAGCCGAACCTGGTTTGCGTGACCTGTCGAGTGCATTACTGTCTATTTCATTTTAATTACATGCAACGGCGCCGATTGGTGCAAAATGCTTGTCCCGCACAAGAATCCGCAACCTCGATGGGCGTTCGCAATGAAATATCAATCACTTGAAGACTTTCTGGGCGCCACCGCCGAGCGCAATCCTGGTCAACCGGAGTTCCTGCAAGCGGTCACGGAGGTGATGGAAAGCCTGTGGCCGTATATATCGGAGCACCGCAAATACGCCGAACACGGCTTGCTTGACCGCCTGGTCGAGCCGGAGCGCACGGTGATGTTCCGCGTGTCGTGGGTCGACGATCACGGCGACGTCCAGGTCAATCGCGGCTATCGCATTCAGCATAGCTCGGCCATTGGCCCTTATAAGGGCGGCCTGCGTTTCCACCCGTCGGTCAATCTTTCGATTCTCAAGTTCCTCGCGTTCGAGCAGACCTTCAAGAACGCGCTGACGACCCTGCCCATGGGCGGCGGCAAGGGCGGCTCCGATTTCGATCCGAAGGGCAAGAGCCCCGGCGAAGTCATGCGCTTCTGCCAGGCGTTCGTGAGCGAGCTGTTCCGCCATGTCGGCAGCGACACCGACGTGCCGGCCGGCGACATCGGCGTGGGCGGCCGCGAAGTGGGCTTCATGGCGGGCATGATGAAGAAGCTGTCCAATCGCGCCGATTGCGTGTTCACGGGCAAGGGGCTCTCATTCGGCGGATCGCTGATTCGCCCCGAAGCGACCGGCTACGGCACGGTGTACTTCGCCGAGGAAATGCTCAAGCAGATTGGCCGCGGCTTCGACGGACTGCGCGTGAGCGTTTCGGGCTCGGGCAACGTGGCGCAATACGCAGTCGAAAAAGCCATGGCGCTGGGCGCGAAGGTGGTGACGGTTTCGGATTCCAGCGGCACGGTGGTCGACGAAGACGGCTTCACTACCGAAAAACTCGCCGAGTTGATGGACGTGAAGAACCATTACTACGGCCGCGTGAGCGATTACGCAAAACGTACCGGACTCACGTTCCTGGCGGGCCAGCGCCCGTGGCACGTTCCTGTCGACGTCGCGCTGCCGTGCGCCACGCAAAACGAACTGGACGCCGACGATGCGGGCATGCTGGTCAAGAACGGCGTGATTTGTGTGGCGGAAGGCGCCAATATGCCGTCGACCAATGCAGCCGCCAGGTACTTCGAAAAGAACGGCATTCTGTACGCACCGGGCAAGGCCAGCAACGCGGGCGGCGTGGCCACGTCGGGCCTCGAAATGAGCCAGAACGCCATGCGCATTTCCTGGCCGCGCGAGGAAGTCGATGCGCGCTTGCACGACATCATGCGCAGCATTCACGAGGTTTGCCTGCAGCACGGCCGGCGCGCCGATGGCTCGGTGAGCTATGTGAACGGCGCCAACGTGGCCGGCTTCGTGAAGGTGGCCGATGCGATGCTGGCGCAGGGGGTGATTTAAACGGTCGCAATCAAAAACGACTCGCCCGTGGAAGGCCGCAAGCCATCGCTGCGTCCTGCGAAATATCGGGCGACGATATCGGCGGTGCTCACATGCTCGGCCTTTGAAAAACCGGCCTCTTGCGCGAGCGCGAGCATATCCTCGGGGCGAAAGAAGCTGAGAAACGGCGTGCCTGCCGCGCGCGCCCGTTCATAAACCGCTTCGTGCTGCGCGCGCTCCGCAGGATCGACGAGATCGAGCGGCAGCGTGAAAGTCATGGCAAGCGTCGATCCCGGCGCAAGCTGCGCGATCTGGCGCAGCGTAGCGAGATTGGCCTCGCGCGTGAGGTACATCGACACGCCCGTGGACGCCACCACGGCGCGCGCCTTCGCATCGAACCCCGCGCGTGCGAGCAGCGTCCACCACGACTCGCCGGCCTCGAAGTCGACCGGCACGAAACGCAGCCACGCCTTGTCGCGATAGCCGAGCTCGCTTAACCGCTGCCGCTTCCACGCCTGCGTGCCCGGCTGGTCCACTTCATACACGTGAAGCCGTGACGCAATTTCCGGCCGGCGCTGCGCGAAGGTGTCCAGGCCCGCGCCCAGGATCACATACTGCCCGACGCCCGCATCGGCTTGCGCGGCCACGAGATCTTCGATAAAGCGCGCCCGCCCGACAATCGACGCGCGATAGCCGCGCGTGCCTTGCGGATGCATGTCGGGGCGATTGCGCCAGTCAGCGTCGGGCGCCGTGAGCTGCATGCCGATTGCATCGTCGAGTACGTGCGGTTCGGCATCGACTTCCAGGTGCAGCGCACGCCAGAGCGCGACGCGAATGGCGCTGGAATCGGGAGCGGCCGTCTTCGGGTCTTGCATATTCGTTCTCCTGTTCGATAAGGCGCGGATGCTGGACCGGCCTCACGCCGGGCCGCGCACGCCATAAATTTCCGCGCTCACCTCGCGCAACACGTCGATCATGATCTGCGCCGCGGGCGAGAGCAGGCGGTCCGCGCGCGTGATGATGCCGAAGTCGTCCATCTGGCAATCCATCGGCAGCGGCAACACCGCGACCATGCCGTGCGCTGCGTAGTAGCGCGCCACGTCCTCGGTCAGCACGGCGATCATGTCGCTTTGCTCCAGCACGCGCGTGATGAACAGCAGCGCGGGCGTCTCCACCACGTTCGAGGGCGGCGCGAGGCTCGCGCGCTGGAACATCAGTTCGAAACGATGGCGCAATACGCTGCCCACGGGCGGCACGACCCAGGCGGCGCGCGCCACGTCGGCGAGGGCGAGCGGCGCGTGAGCGGTCGTCCGTGCTTGCGCGTCATCCGGCGTGCCCCCAGACAACGGCGAATGCGCGGGCTCCAGCAGCGGATGCCCGGGCCGCACCACGGCGCACACCGGCTCGCCCGTGAGCGGCTCGTAGCGTAGCTGAAGCTTGTCGTGCTCGGCGGAAAGCCGCCCGAGCACGACATCGAGTTTGTCCTGCGCGAGATGTTCGAGCAGCGCGTTGCTCGCATCGATTTCCACCGAGACGCGCATATTCGCATGCGCGCGCTTGACCGCCGCCACGGCGGCGGGCAGCACGCGCACGCCCGGCGAGGTGATCGCACCCACGGCCACATGGCCGAGCCGCCCCGCCTTGAGCGCCAAAAGTTCCTCTTGAGCCTGGTCGAGGCTGCCGAGCACGGCGCGCGCATGGCGGATCAACGCGTCGCCGTAAAGCGTGGGCCGCATGCCGCGCGGCAGGCGCTCGAACAGCACCGCGCCCAGCATCTCTTCAAGCTCGCGCAGCAACTTCGACGCCGCGGGCTGCGTCATGTTCAGCGCCGCCGCCGCGCGATGGATATTGCCTTCTTCCGCAAGCGCGACGACCAGCAGCAATTGACGCGTCTTGAGCCGCGTACGCACATACCAGGGGCTCGAATCGAGCATGTTTCGCCTGCCGTCCCAAATAGTATTTAGTGTTTATACCAATGCCGAAATCGATATCGAAAGCATCCGATATTTCATTAGAAGGTTATCAGAGTTCTTTTTAGACTAGCTTCAATGTTTCATTACTCGGACCCGGACGATGTCGGCAACAAAACCCAAACTGCGCTCGCAACAGTGGTTCGGCACCACTGACAAAAATGGCTTCATGTACCGGAGCTGGATGAAGAATCAGGGCATTCCCGATCACGAATTCGACGGCCGCCCGATCATCGGCATTTGCAATACCTGGTCTGAGCTTACGCCGTGCAACGCGCACTTTCGCAAGCTTGCTGAGCATGTGAAGCGCGGCATTTACGAGGCGGGCGGCTTCCCGGTCGAGTTCCCGGTGTTCTCGAACGGCGAATCGAACCTGCGCCCCTCGGCGATGCTTACGCGCAATCTCGCGTCGATGGATGTGGAAGAAGCCATTCGCGGCAATCCCATCGACGCGGTCGTGCTGCTGTGCGGCTGCGACAAGACCACGCCCGCGCTGCTGATGGGCGCTGCAAGCTGCGATGTGCCGGCGATTGTCGTGACCGGCGGACCGATGCTCAACGGCAAGCTCGAAGGCAAGGACATCGGCTCGGGCACGGCGGTCTGGCGTTTGCACGAATCGCTGAAGGCGGGCGAGATCGACCTTCATCATTTCCTGTCTGCCGAGGCGGGCATGTCGCGCTCGGCGGGCACCTGCAACACGATGGGCACGGCTTCAACGATGGCCTGCATGGCCGAGGCGCTGGGCGTCTCGCTGCCGCACAACGCAGCGATTCCCGCCGTGGACGCACGCCGCTACGTGCTCGCGCACATGTCGGGCATGCGCATCGTGCAGATGGCGCTGGAGGACCTCCGGCTCTCAAAGGTGCTTACGCGCGAGGCGTTCGAGAACGCGATTCGCACCAACGCGGCGATTGGCGGCTCGACCAACGCCGTGATCCACCTGAAGGCGATTGCGGGACGCATTGGCGTGGCGCTCGAACTCGAAGACTGGATGCGCATTGGCCGCAATACGCCCACCATCGTCGACTTGCAGCCCTCGGGCCGCTTCCTGATGGAGGAGTTCTATTACGCGGGCGGCCTGCCGGCGGTGCTGCGGCGCCTCGGCGAAGCGAATCTGCTGCCGCATCCAGATGCGCTCACGGTCAACGGCAAATCGCTGTGGGACAACGTGCGCGAAGCGCCCAACTTCAACGACGAGGTGATTCGCCCGCTCGACAATCCGTTAATCGACGACGGCGGCATCTGCATCCTGCGCGGCAATCTCGCGCCGCGCGGCGCGGTGCTCAAGCCCTCGGCGGCCACGCCGGAATTGCTCAAGCATCGCGGGCGCGCGGTGGTGTTCGAGAACTTCGATCACTACAAGGCGACGATAGCCGACGAGTCGCTCGACGTCGACAAAGACTCGGTGCTCGTAATGAAGAACTGCGGGCCGCGCGGTTATCCCGGCATGGCCGAGGTCGGCAACATGGGCCTGCCGCCCAAGCTCTTGCGCGAGGGCGTGAAGGACATGGTGCGCATCTCGGACGCGCGCATGAGCGGCACGGCTTACGGCACGGTGGTGCTGCACGTGGCGCCCGAGGCGGCGGCGGGCGGGCCGCTGGCGGCGGTGCGCAACGGCGACTGGATCGAGCTGGACTGCGAGAACGGCCGTCTGCATCTGGACATCAGCGAGGACGAACTGAAACGCCGATTGAGCGACGTCGATCCCGCGGCGGCGCCTGGCGTGGCGGAGCAGCTGGGCAAGGGCGGCTATGCGCGCCTGTACGTCGATCACGTCCTGCAAGCCGACGAAGGCTGCGACCTCGACTTCCTCGTCGGCCAGCGCGGCTCGGCCGTGCCGCGCCACTCGCACTGATGCAAGCACGAGGACGACCATCATGACGACGACTCTTACCGGTGAGCTGCTGATCGGGGCGCGCGCGATACGCGGCGAAGGCGCGGCGTTCCAGGCGATCGACGCCGCGAGCAACGCGCCCATCGCGCAACCGGTTTTCCACAGCGCGCAGCAAGGCGACGTCGATCAGGCCTGCGAACTAGCGGACGCCGCGTTCGACACCTACCGCACGCTGTCGGCCGACAAGCGCGCTCAATTCCTCGACGACTGCGCGGCCCGCATCGAAGCGCTCGGCGATCAACTGATCGAACGCGCGATGGCCGAAAGCGGCCTGCCGCGCGCGCGCCTCGAAGGCGAACGCGCACGCACGGCCAATCAATTGCGCATGTTCGCCACGCTCGTGCGCAGCGGCGACGCGCTCGACGTGCGCATCGAACCGGCGCTACCCGAACGTCAGCCGCCGCGCACCGACCTGCGCTTCTGGCGCATTGGCGTGGGCCCTGTCGCGGTGTTCGGCGCGAGCAATTTCCCACTGGCGTTTTCCGTGGCGGGCGGCGACACGGCGTCGGCACTGGCCGCCGGCTGCCCCGTGGTCGTCAAGTCGCATCCGGCGCATCCAGGCACCTCGGAACTTGTCGGTCGTGCTATCCAGCAGGCGGTTGCGGCGGCGGGCCTGCCCGCGGGCGTGTTCTCGCTGCTGTTCGACGCGGGCCACGAAGTCGGCAGCGCGCTCGTGCAGCATCCGGCGATTCGCGCGGTCGGCTTCACCGGTTCGCGCACCGGCGGCCTCGCGCTCGTCAAGCTGGCTGCGGCGCGCACCGAGCCGATTCCCGTCTATGCTGAAATGAGCAGCGTGAATCCGAACCTGCTGCTGCCCGCCGCACTCGCCGCGCGCGGCGAGACGCTGGCGCGTGACTTCGCGGCATCGGCCACGCTCGGCTGTGGCCAGTTCTGCACCAATCCCGGTTTGATGCTCGGCCTCGCGGGCGAGGATTTCGACGCCTTCGCCGCCAGCGCCGCGCGCGAGTTCAGCGCGGCGCCGGCGGGCGTGATGCTCACGCCGGGCATCCTGCGGGCCTATGAGCAAGGCATCGGCCGTCTCGTCGAGCATCCGAAGGTCACGACGCTCGCACGCGGCGCGGCCGCGCCCGGGCGCGCGCAAGCGGCGCTGCTGCGCGTGCGCGCGAGCGATCTGCTGGCTGACGCGGCGCTCGGCGAGGAAGTGTTCGGTCCATGCAGCATGCTGGTCGAATGCGCGGACGAGGCCGAATTGCGCGCCGTGCTGCGCTTCATCGAAGGCCAGTTGACGATCACGCTGCACGCGGACGCCGCCGACGGCAATCTCGTGCGCGCGCTGCTGCCGCTTATCGAGCGCAAGGCGGGCCGTTTGCTGGCCAACGGCTTCCCGACCGGCGTCGAAGTCTGCGATGCGATGGTGCATGGCGGCCCGTTCCCGGCCACCGCGGACGGCCGCAGCACCTCGGTGGGCACGGCGGCGATCGAGCGTTTCCTGCGCCCGGTCTGCTACCAGAATCTCGCCGATGGCTGGTTGCCAGACGCGTTGCGCGACGCGAATCCACTGCACGTGAAGCGGCGTTTCGCGGGCAAGCCCGAAGCCGTCTGACGCGGCGGCCAGGATACCGCGACGCAACTAGAACGCATACCGCCGTAAAAGAACCAAGGAGACAGGATGACGACTTTGCAGGCGCCGAATGCCAGCAACACCGGAGCGCACGCGAGTGCCGGGAACGAGGAAGAAAAGCACATCGTCGGGCATATCGCGCGCCGACTGGTGCCGTTTCTCGCATTGATTTACGTGGTGGCCTACGTGGACCGCACCGTGGTGGGCTTCGCGAAGCTGCATATGAACGCCGCCGTGGGCCTGAGCGATGCCGCCTATGGTCTCGGTGCGGGCCTGTTCTTTATCGGCTACTTCCTGTGCGAGGTGCCCAGCAATCTTGCGCTCGCGCGCTTCGGCGCGCGCGTATGGTTCGCGCGCATTCTCTTCACGTGGGGCGCTATTACGATGGCGATGGCGCTTGTCAGTGGTCCGAAGAGTTTTTACACGCTGCGATTCTTGCTGGGCGCGGCCGAAGCGGGCCTTTATCCCGGCATTCTGTATTTCCTCACGCAATGGTTCCCGATGCGCCATCGCGCGCGCGTGATTGGCCTGCTGGTGCTCGCGCAGCCCATCGCGGGCATCGTCACCGGGCCCATCGCGGGCGCGCTGCTCGAAACGCACGGCCTGTTCGGCCTTTCGAACTGGCAGATGCTGTTCGTCGTGAGCGGCCTGCCCGCCGTGCTGCTGTGCGTGCCCACGCTGCGGTTGCTGCCTGAATCGCCCGCCCACGCGCGCTGGCTCGACGACCACGAGCGCCACTGGATCGAGCGCGAGCTTGCCGCCGACCGGCGCACGTTCCGGCTCGAAGCGCACCGCAATCCGTTCGGCGCGCTCAAGGACCGTCGCGTGCTGCTGCTCGCGCTGCTGTTTCTGCCGTTTCCGCTGTGCATCTATGGTTTGTCGCTCTGGTTGCCGACCATCATCAAGGCGTTCGGCGTGAGCGATGCCACGGCGGGCCTGCTTTCCGCCGTGCCGTATCTGTTCGCGGTGGTGGGGCTGTTGATCGTGCCGCGCCACTCGGACAAGCGCCGCGAGCGTTATGGCCACATCGTGGTGGTGTCGTGCGCGGCGGCGCTCACGATGGCCGCGAGCGCGTGGTTCCGTGCGCCGGCGCTGCAATTGCTGTTCATCTGCTTGACGGCATTCTCGATCTACTCGATCCAGGCCGTGGTGTGGGCGCTGCCCGGCGAGTTCCTGACCGGCGCCAGCGCCGCAGTCGGCATCGCGACGATCAACTCGCTCGCGAATCTCGGCGGGTACTTCGGGCCCTATGGCATTGGGCTCATCAAGGATGCAACGGGCAGCCTCTCGGCCGGCCTGTACTTTCTCGCGGCCACGCTGGTGTTCGCGGCGCTCGTGACGTTCGCGGTGCGCGCGGCATTGCGCCCGGCTCCGCGCAGCGAAGGCGCTGTTGCTTGCGAGTCGTGAGCACGCGGCCCCATGCACTTTTATTGGCAAGACTGACGATATGAACACGAGTCCGAACACGAATACTTCCCCGCGCTACCGCGGCATTTTCCCGGTGGTTCCCACCACCTTCACCGAGACCGGCGAACTGGATCTGGACAGCCAGAAGCGTGCCGTCGACTTCATGATCGACGCGGGCTCGGACGGCCTGTGCATCCTGGCGAACTTCTCCGAGCAGTTCTCGCTCTCCGATGACGAACGCGAAATCATCACGCGCACCGTGCTCGACCATGTGGCGGGCCGCGTGCCGGTGATCGTCACCACCACGCACTACGGCAGCAACGTGTGCACGGCGCGCAGCAGACGTGCGCAGGAGCAGGGTGCGGCAATGGTGATGGTGATGCCGCCGTATCATGGCGCGACCTTTCGCGTGCCCGAGCAGCAGATCTACGAGTTCTACGCGCGCGTGTCGGACGCCATCGACATTCCCATCATGATTCAGGACGCGCCCGCGAGCGGCACCGTGCTTTCCGCGCCGTTTCTCGCACGCATGGCGCGCGAGATCGAGCAGGTCGCGTACTTCAAGATCGAGACGCCGGGCGCGGCGAACAAGCTGCGCGAGCTGATCCGCCTCGCGGGCGACGCCGCCGAGGGCCCATGGGATGGCGAAGAAGCCATCACGCTGCTGGCGGACCTCAATGCCGGCGCAACGGGCTCGATGACGGGCGGCGGATTCCCCGATGGCATCCGTCCGATCATCGAGGCGCATCGCGCCGGCCGTCTGGATGAAGCTTTCTCGCTTTATCAGAAGTGGCTGCCGCTCATCAATCACGAGAACCGCCAGGCGGGCTTGCTCGCCTGCAAGGCGCTCATGAAGGAGGGCGGCGTGATCGCCTGCGAGCTGCCGCGCCACCCGCTGCCTGCGATGCATCCGGAAACGCGCGCCGAATTGATCGACATTGCGCGCCGGCTCGATCCGCTCGTGCTGCGCTGGGGAAAATAATTGCTTCGGCATGCAGATCAACGGCATGGATGATTTCGACAAGAAGGCTTTTATGAACGCGTCGTATACGTTGGCCATCGCGGGCGTGGGCAAGATCGCGCGCGATCAGCATTTGCCCGCCATCGCGAGCAACCCCGGCTTCGAACTCGTGGCGAGCGCGAGCCGCAACGCGCAGGTCGAGAACGTGAGCAACTACACCGATATCGACGCGCTGCTGGCCGCCGAATCCGGGCTCGACGCGGTCTCGCTCTGCGCGCCTCCGCAAGTGCGCTACGCGCAGGCGCGCGCGGCGCTAGAAGCGGGCAAGCACGTGATGCTCGAAAAGCCGCCCGGCGCGAGCATAAGCGAAGTGGAAGCGCTGCGCGAACTGGCGCGCGAGCACAACCGCACGCTGTTCGCCACATGGCATTCGCGTTACGCGAGCGCCGTCGAACCGGCGCGCGCGTGGCTCACGAATCGGACGATTCGCGCGGTGCACGTGCGCTGGAAAGAGGACGTGCGGCGCTGGCACCCGGGCCAGCAGTGGATCTGGGAGCCGGGCGGCCTCGGCGTGTTCGATCCGGGCATCAACGCGCTTTCCATCGTTACGCGCATCCTGCCGCGCGAGGTGGTGCTGCGCGGCGCGACGCTCCATATGCCCAGCGATTGCGCCACGCCCATCGCCGCGGAGCTCGACTGCATCGATACCGATGGCGTGCCGGTGCGCGCCGAATTCGACTGGCGCCATGGCCCCGTCGAGCAATGGGAAATCGACGTGGAAACCACGGACGGCCTGCTCTCCATCGCCGAAGGCGGCAAGCGCCTCGTCGTCGCTGGCGAGCCGGTCGAACTGGATGCGGAGCGCGAATACGCCGCGCTTTACGAGCGCTTTCACTGGCTCATTTCGCATGGGGCAGAAGACGTGGACGTGCGTCCGCTGCGGCTCGTGGCCGACGCGTTTCTGCTCGGCCGGCACGTCGAAGTGGAAGCGTTCGGGCATTGAGTTCGAACATTGAGTTCGGCCCTTGAGTTGTAGCAACCAGATCAGAGACAAACCAGAGGAGACAACAGCATGACCAGCAAGATCCGCCGCTTCACCCTGCGCGCCGTATTCGCGGCCATGTGCATCGCGCCGCTCGGCATGAACGTGGCCGCGCACGCCGATGCGCCCACCAAGATCGGCTTTCTCGTGAAGATGCCCGAGCAGGCATGGTTCATCAACGAGCAGAAGGCCGCCACGGCGCTCGGCCAGAAAGAGCAATTCTCGGTCGTCAATATCGGCACGCCCGATGGCGAGAAGGTGCTGGCTGCGATCGACAACCTCGGCGCGCAGGGCGCGCAAGGCTTCGTGATCTGCGCGCCCGATGTGCGTCTGGGACCGGCTATTCAGGCGCGTGCGAAGCGCTACAACATGAAGTTCGTGACGGTGGACGACCAGTTGGTCGATTCGTCGGGCAAACCGCTCGCGAACGTGCCGCACCTGGGCATGTCGGCGTTCAAGATCGGCAACCAGGTGGGCCAGGCGATCTCCGACGAGATGAAGCGCCGTGGCTGGAAGCCCGAGGAAGTGGGCGCGCTGCGCGTCACCGATAACGAACTGCCCACCGCGAAGCTGCGCACCGACGGCGCGACGCAAACGCTGCTCGCCAACGGCTTCAAGAAGGAAAACATCTTCGACGCGCCGCAGAAGACCACCGACGACGAAGGCGGCTTCAACGCGGCCTCGCCGGTGCTCGCGCAGCATCCGAACATCAAGAAGTGGGTGGTGTTCGCGCTCAACGAAGAAAGCGTACTGGGCGCCGTGCGCGCGACCGAGCAACTGCACATCCCTTCGGCTGACGTGATCGGCGTGGGCATCAATGGCGCGGGTGAGGCGTTCGCCGAGTTCCAGAAGAAGCAGCCCACGGGCTTTTACGGGACCATCGCGGTGAGCTCGACGAATCACGGCAAGGACAGCGCGCAGAACCTCGTCGACTGGATCCGCAACGGCAAGCAGCCGCCCGCCGATACGCAGACCACCGGCAAGCTGATGACGCGCGACAACTGGCAGGCCGTGCGCACCGAGCTGGGCATTTAAGGCACGACGCACAAGAGCAAGGGCAGGCATGCAATGACTGAAACCATGATTCGGGCGGATCAACAGGGGCGGCAGGTAACGCAGGCGCAACACGAGCCGCGCGCGTATCTGGAACTCGACGGCATCACCGTGAGCTTTCCGGGCGTGCGCGCGCTCGACCGCGTTTCGCTCGCCGTGCGCGCGGGCGAAGTGCACGGCTTGATGGGCGAGAACGGCGCGGGCAAGTCCACGCTGCTCAAGGTGCTCTCAGGCGTGAACCAGCCGCAGGAAGGTACGCTGAAGCTCAACGGCGTGGAGCAGCGCTTCGCGACCACTCGCGCGGCGCTCGATGCGGGCATCGCCATCATCTATCAGGAACTGCATCTCGTGCCCGAGCTCACCGTGGCCGACAACCTGATGCTCGGGCAATTGCCCAACCGCCTCGGCGTGCTCGACGAGCGCACGCTCGTGCAGCGCGCGATGGAGGAGTTGCAGCGCCTCGGCGAGCGCATCGATCCGCGCACGCCGGTGAAGCACCTCTCCATCGGCCAGCGCCAGATGATCGAAATCGGCAAGGCGCTCATGCGCGACGCGCGTGTGATCGCCTTCGACGAGCCCACGAGTTCGCTCTCGGCGCGCGAGACGGAGAACCTCTTTCGCATCATCAACGCGCTGCGCGCGGAGGGCCGCGCGATCATCTACGTCACGCACCGCATGGACGAAGTGGACGCGCTATGCGACCGCGTGACGGTGTTCCGCGACGGCAAGCGCATCGAGACCTTCGAGTCGGTGGCCGATCTCGATCGCAACCGGCTGATTGCCGCGATGGTGGGCCGCTCGATCTCGGACGTCTACGGCTATCGCGCGCGCGCGGCCGGCGACGTGCTGCTCGAAGCGAAGGCGCTGACGGGGCCGGGGCTGGCCGAGCCGGTTTCGTTCACAGCGCGGCGCGGCGAGATCGTCGGCTTTTTCGGGCTCGTGGGCGCGGGCCGCTCCGAACTCATGAAGCTGATCTACGGCGCCACGCGCGCGAGCGCGGGCCATATCGAGCTCAATGGGCAGCGCATGAATTTCGCGAGCCCGCGCGACGCCGTGCGCGCAGGCATCGCGCTGTGTCCCGAGGACCGCAAGCAGGAAGGCATCGTCGCGATTGCTTCGGTGGCGGATAACCTCAATATCAGCGCGCGGCGTCACTTCAGCCCCGCGCGCTTCCTGCTCGACGCAAAACGCGAACGCGCGCTCGCGCACGATTACATCCAGAAACTCGCGATCAAGACGCGCAACGGCGACACGGCCATCGGCACGCTCTCGGGCGGCAATCAGCAGAAGGTGATTCTTTCGCGCTGGCTGGCCGAGCGCATCGAAGTGTTCCTGATGGACGAACCCACGCGCGGCATCGACGTGGGCGCACGCGCCGAAATCTACAACCTGCTTTACGAACTCGCCGAAGCGGGACGCACGGTCATCATGGTGTCGAGCGACCTGGCCGAGGTGATTGGCGTGGCCGACCGCATCGTCGTGATGCGCGAAGGGCGCATCGTCGGCAGCGTGCCGAAGACCGAAGCCACGCCCGACGAATTGATCAAGATGGCGCTGCCGCGCTGAAAACCCGCGAAGAGAAACCCAAGATGAGTCAAGCCATGCAACCTCAAGGCACGCCAACCGTTAACGACGCCACTGCGGAAGCCACTGCGAAAGCCGCCGCGCCCATCACGCCTTCGCGTGCGCGCGCGTGGGACATGATCAACAAGTCGGGCATCGTGGTGGTGTTCGTGGTGCTGTTCGCGGTGCTTTCCGCCATGGTGCCCGACTTCCTCACGACCCGCAATATTCAGGGTCTGCTGCTTTCCGTGACGCTGATCGGCTCGATTGCCGTCACCATGATGTTCGTGCTCGCACTGGGCGAGGTCGATCTTTCCGTCGCGTCCATCGTGGCGTTCTCGGGCGTGGTGGCTTCCACGGTCATCACACAGTCGCATAGCGTGGTGCTGGGCATCGCGGCGGGCGTGCTCGCTGGCGGCGCCGTGGGCCTCGTGAACGGCGTGCTGATTGCGCGCTTCAAGATCAATTCGCTGATCGCCACGCTTGCGATGATGGAAGCCGTGCGTGGCCTCGCCTTCCTCACTTCGAACGGTGACGCCGTGATGATCTCCGAAGAGCGTTTCTTCGATCTGGGCGGCGGCGCGTTCCTCGGCATTTCGTATCCGATCTGGAGCAACATCATCGGCTTCGCGGTGTTCGGCTTTCTGTTGAAGAAAACCGTGTTCGGCAAGAACGTGCTCGCGGTGGGCGGCAATGGCGAAGCGGCGCGGCTCGCGGGCCTGCCGGTCACTCGCATCAAGATCACGGTGTTCGTGCTGCAAGGGCTCGTAACGGGCTTCGCGGGCGTGATGCTGGCTTCGCGCATGAGTCTGGGCGACCCGAAGACTTCGGTGGGGCTGGAGCTGGGCGTGATCTCGGCGTGCGTGCTGGGCGGCGTTTCGCTCACGGGCGGCGTGGCGACGATTTCGGGCGTGCTGGTGGGCGTGCTCATCATGGGCGCCGTGCAGGACGCCATGAGCCTCATGAACGTGCCCACGTTCTATCAGTACCTGATTCGCGGCGGCATTCTGCTGCTGGCCGTGCTGTTCGACCAGTTCCGGCGCAGCAAGCGGGCAGTTTGAGCGCTGCGCTCATGAGCAACGCTCGCTGTGTGGCCGGGTCCGTATCAGGTTTCCAGCGCCGCGCCGCCCAGAATGGTATTGGCGTCGGCGCGCGCGTTATCGAGCTGCACGACGCTCGCCTGCCGTGCCGCCAACGCATCGCGATTCTCGATCGCCGTGAGTATCGCCTTGTGCCGCGGCAGCGAAAGCGCGTGCGTATTCGGATGACGGCTCGTGAGCTTGATCGACTCGCTGAGCGCGAGCGACAGCATGTTGCCGATATACGCGAGCATGTCGTTGTGCGTGGCCGCCATGATCGCGCGATGAAACTCCAGATCGGGCTCGAGCAGATCGGCCGCCGTTTTGGCCTGCTCCATGCGCGCGTAAGCAGCGGTAATGCGCGCGAGGTCCTGGTCGCTGGCGGAAATGGCGGCGAGCGCGGCAGCCGCGGGCTCGATGATCTGGCGCACCACCATCAGCGAACGGAAGAACTCGCCTTCGGGAATGCTGTTCACGGTCCAGTACAGCACGTCGGGGTCGAGCATGTGCCACTGTTCGCGCGGCCGCACCACGCTGCCCACGCGCGGCTTGGACACCACGAGGCCCTTGGCCACCAGCACGCGCGTAGCCTCGCGCAGCACGGGACGGCTCACGCCGTAGGTCTCGCACAAGGTGGGCTCGGTGGGCAGGCGCTGGCCGGGTGCGAGCTTGCCGCTCACGATCTGCATGCCGAGCTCCTGCACGATGCGCCCATGCATGCTCTTGCGTTTGTCTAGATGGCGGTAATCCATGTCTGTCCTGCCGGGGCGTCCCGAACCTTTGGTCCGGCGGCCCGTTCGGACACCCCCTGTTGTAAATGTCCGGTGCGCTCGATGCGGCTCAGTTTGGCTCAGCGCGGCTCAATATGCCGAGCTGGCACGCATGGCCCGATATTCCCTGCGCACGATCTCCATGAGCTCCGTCACCGAGGTGAGCGCACTTTGCTGTTCGTAGGTCACGCGGCCCCGCTGCATTAGCATGATGCGATCGGCGATATCGAGCGTCTGCGCGTAATTGTGCATGATCATGATAATGGATAGGCCGCCTTTTTCCTTCAACCGCATGACGAGGTCGATGATGAGCCCGGCCTCGCGCGCGCCCATGGCTGCGAGCGGTTCGTCGAGCAGCAGGATCTTCGCGTTCGAATGCACGGCGCGCGCGACCGCAATGGCCTGACGCTGGCCGCCCGAAAGCCGTTCGACAGGAATATCCACGGAAGGCACATGCACGCCGATGTCGTCGAGGCAGCGCGCCGCGAGTTCGCGCATCTGCTTGTGGTCGAGCAGCCGCAACGGCCCGAGTGGACCTCGCCGCACGATCTCGCGGTTCAGGAACATGTTGTGGTAAATGCTCAGCGAATTCGCGAGCGCGAGGTCCTGATACACGCATTCGATGCCGAGCGAGCGCGCGTGGTCGACCGAGCGCAGCAGCGTCTGCTGGCCATCGATATGCAGCGTGCCATCGGTTGGCTGATGAAAGCCCGTGAGTATTTTCACGAGCGTGGATTTGCCCGCGCCGTTGTCGCCGAGGATGCCCAGGATCTCGCCCTGGCCGAGCGTAAACGAGACGCCGTCGAGCGCCGTGACCGCGCCAAAGCGCTTCACGAGACGCTCGCCGCGCAGCGCGAGCGGCGCGGCATTCGCCTCGGACGAGGCGGCTGCTTGCGATTCGTCCATCAGCGGCCTCCCTTGCGGCGAATACGTCCTATGTGGATGTTGAATACCATCGCGGCCAGAATCGCGGCGCCCAGGATGATATTGAACGTGAATGCGTTGATGCCGATGAGCGTGAAGCCGTCGTTGAGAATGCCGAGCACCGCTGCGCCAATGAGCCCGCCCACGATGGTGCCCGAGCCGCCCGTGAGCGGCGTGCCGCCGATCACGGCGGCGGCCACGGCGAGGAACATGATCTGGTTGCCGCCCGCCTGCGGATCGATGGAGGTGATGCGAAACGCTTCGAGCATGCCGGTGAAACCCGCGAGCACGGCGGCCAGAATGAAATTGCCGAGCCGCAGCCGGTTCACGTGAATGCCGGCCTCGCTCGCGCCCAGCGGGTTCGCGCCCGCGGCCTGCGTATGCAGGCCCCAGCGCGTGTGCCGCAGCAGCACGTGCATCGCGAACGCGATGACCAGCGTCCAGAGAATTTCGCTGTAGCCCCACGCGCCCATGAAGCCGGCGAACGCGGGCGAGCCCGGCGTGGCGGCGGGCGTGCCGCGCGAGACCGTGAGCGTGACGCCGTTGATGAGAAAGAGCGTGCCGAGCGTGGTGACGAACGAGGGCAGCCGCAGCCACACCGTCACCGCGCCGTTGGCGAAGCCGATCAGCGCGGCAGCCGCGAGCCCCGCGCTCACGGCCAGCCACATGGGCGCGCCCGCGTCGCTCGCGAACACCATCATGAACGGCGCGAACGCGAACACCATGCCCGCCGATAGATCGATATCGCCGCCGATCATCAGCATGATTTCGCCGAACGCGATGATCGCCACCGGCGCGATGAACTGCGAGAGATTGACGAGGCTGGCGTTGGTAAGCAGGAAATCGTGGTTCGCGAATTCGAAATACGCAGCCAGCAGCACGGCCACGAGCAGGATGCGCAACTCGGGCGCCCATCGCGAGGCGAATGAAACGCCCGCGCGCTGTTGCGCGCGAGCGGTTTCGACATGGCCGGATTCGTTCACTGTGCCCATCACGACTTGATTGCGCCATTCATCGGCACGATTTGCGGCTTGGTGGTCTTGCCTTCATAGCGCGTCGACGTGTTGAGGTACGGCTCCACCGTCGCCTTAGTCACGAATTTCAGGCCCGTGTTGATGTCGGCCGGACCGACCAGCCCGCCCGAGGCGAGGAACACGAACGACTCCATCACCGTATAAAAACCCTGTACGTAGGGCTGCTGATCGATGGTGAAGTCGAGAAAGCCTTCGTGGATGAGCTGGATCGTGGTGGGCAGCAGGTCGAAGCCGCCGCCGTGCACGCCCTTCGCAGTGAGGTTCGAATCCTTCATCACCTGCGCCACGCCCTGGGTGCTGCCCGCATCCACGGCGAACATGCCCTTCAGGTCCTGATGGCCCAGATAGAACGACTTGATCTTCGAGAGCTCTTCGTTGACGGTTGCGCCCGTGGCCACGGTTTGAATGTCGATCTTCTTGCCGGACTTCTTGATGGCGTCGCTCGCGCCATCGAGACGCGGCTGGATATTGAGTTGTCCTGGCGTGGCAATGAAGAGCGCGACCATGCCGCTGTCGATCAGGCTCACGATGCGCTCGCCCATCTGGTAGCCCGAGAGATACAGGTCCTGGCCGATATAGGCGAGGCGTGGATTGTGCTTGCCGCGCGGCGCATCGGCGTTGTAGGCGAACACCGGGATGCCGGCGTCGAGCGCGGCCTGGATGGGCTTGTCGAAGGCGCTCGGATCGACGATGGGCACGGCAATGGCGTCGGCCTTCGCCGCGATCGCCGAATTCACGGCGCGCACCATTTCGCCCGCGTCGGAGGTGGCCGAGCCGGTCCACTGATAGTCCATGCCGAGCAATGCGCAGGCATCCTGAATGCCGTATTGCGTGGGCACAAAAAACGGGTTCGTGGTCACATGATTGACGAACACGATCTTCCACTTCTTGTGCGAGGGAAAGGCCGCTTCCGCCGCTTGCGCCTGCGAAATCAGCCCGCCCGCGCCGCCGCCGAGCGCGCTCATGAACGAGAGCGCGGCGCCCAGCCCCGCGCCCTGCATCAGCCCCCGCCGCGCGGCGCTGAAACGGTTGCCATCACGTTCCTGTTCGTGTTGCTGGTCGTCATCGTGCTGCTGTGCCATGTCGTCCTCCGTCTCTCTTCTTCGTGGGTCGATGTGGTCGACGTTGAGTCGATCGCGTGCAGATGCGGGACAGCACCGGTAATCGGGCGTTGCGATGATGCTGATAATACCGCTGGCGGCGCTTCATGCCTCGTACCTCACGCTTCACGCCTCGCGCGGCGGCGGCGCGGCAACGAGCTTCGTTTGTTCGAGCGGCGCGGCGGGCTGCGTGCGGGCGCGCGATGCGCGCGCGGAGCCCTTGCCGCCGCCGGTGGATTTGCGGCGCGCGGCATGGCGCTCGGTGGCGCGCTGCAGCAGGCAGAACGCGCACAGCAGGGCGCCAATCACGATGCGCGTCCACCACGAACTGAGCGTGCCGTCGAAAGTGATGAGCGTCTGGATCGTGCCGAGAATGCCCACCCCGAACACCGAGCCGATCACATAGCCCACGCCGCCTGTGAGCAGCGTGCCGCCGATCACGGTTGCGGCGATGGCGTCGAGTTCCATGCCCTGGGCCTGGAGGCCGTAGCCCGAGAGCACGTAGAGCGTGAACACCACGCCGCCGAGCGCGGAGCAAAAACCCGAGAGCGCATAGACGGCGATCTTGGTGCGCGCGACGGGCAGGCCCATGAGCAGCGCGGAACGCTCGTTGCCGCCAACCGCGTAGACGTTGCGCCCGAAGCGCGTGAAATGCGCGATCACGATGCCCGCCGCGAGCATGGCGAGCGCGGTGAGCGAACCCGTGGTGAGCGAGCCGCTGCCTACGGCAATGTTGAACTCGGAAAGCGCGTGAAAGCCGCGGTCGTTGATCTGAATGGATTCGGTGGTGATGAGAAAGCAGGTGCCGCGCGCGAGGAACATGCCGGCGAGCGTGATGATGAAGGGCTGAAGCCGGAAGAAGTGAATCAACGTGCCCATGGCCGCGCCATACAGCGCGCCGAACAGCAGCACGAGCGGCACGACCACTGCCACCGGCCAGTGCAGCTTTTCGGTGCCCACGGCGCACAGGATCGTGGTGAGGGCGACCACGGCGCCCACAGAAAGATCGATGCCGCCCGAAATGATCACGAACGTCATGCCGATGGCCACGATCAGCAGGAACGCATTGTCGACGAGGAGTCCAAACAAAACCTGTAGCGAGAAGAACCCGGTGTACATTACCGAGCCGAAGCCGAACAACGCGAGGAACAGCAGCACGGTGACCACGAGGGGCAGCACGCGCGGATCGACGAAGCGCGAGACGCTGCGGCGCAACGCGGCAAGCGTGCTCGAAGCGGAGTTGTCGTGAGCTTGCGTTGGGTGGTTCATGCGGTTCATGCCCGGATTCCCCGAAGTCTTTATTGTCAGGCCCGCGCGCGCCGTGCGAGCGCGATGCGCCTGAGCTGCTGGGCCGCGAATGCGCGCGCGGCGGGCGACTGGATCACGCTCACGCACAGCACGACCACGGCCTTGACCACGAGCGTGGCCTCGGGCGGCACGCCGATCGAGTAGGTGGTGTAGGTGAGCGTCTGGATGATGAGCGCGCCCAGCACCGTGCCGGCAAGGCTGAAGCGCCCGCCCGAGAGCGAGGTGCCGCCGAGCGTCACGGCGAGAATCGCATCGAGTTCGAGCAGCAGGCCCGCGTTGTTGCCGTCGGCGCTGCGCACGTTCGAGCTGATCAGAATGCCGGCGATGGCCGCAGTCACGCCGCAGAACGCGTAGGTGCCGAACACCACGGCCTGCGAAGACAGACCCGCGAGCCGCGCGGCCACGGGATTCACGCCAATCGAGCGAATGAAGAGCCCGAGCGCGGTGCGATTCACGATTAGCACCGTGAGCACCGTCACGGCAATGGCGATCCATACGGCGCAGGGCGCGAGCGCGAAATAGCCGCCGCCCGCGTACAAATACCCTTGCGCGCCGATGGGGATGATCTGGCCGCCGGTGAGCAGTTGCGCGACGCCGCGCCCGGCCACCATGAGGATCAGCGTGGCGATGATCGGCTGCATGCCGACGAAGGCCACGAGCAAGCCGTTCCACATGCCCGCGAGCAGGCCCACGGCAAGCGCCGCGCCGAACGCGGCGCCCACGCGCGAGGGGTCGTCGGCGAGCACCGTGGCGGCGGCTGCGCCCGCGATCGCCACCACGGCGCCCACCGAAATGTCGATGCCGCGCGTGGCGATTACGAGCGTCATGCCGAGCGAGACCACGACGAGCGGCGCGGCGCGCATGAGGATGTCGACGGGCGCGCCGAACAGATGGCCGCCGAGCAGAGTGATGGAGAGAAAGTTCGCACGATGCGCGACGTCCACGGCGAACAGCGCCACGAGCGTGAGCGCGGGCCACACGAGCGGATGCTTGAGCACCAGCGCGAGCCACGCGGGCAGGCCCGAACCAGGCCTCGAATTCTCGCGTGCATTCATTTGCGATCTCCGGCAATGAGGCCATAGACCTCGTGCTCCGAGCGCGCCGCGCCCTCAAGCTCGGCCACCTTGCGTCGGTCGCGCAGCACCGCGATGCGGTCGCTCACGCGCACCACTTCGCTGATTTCCGAGGAGATGAAAAGAATGCCGAGCCCCTTCGCGCAGAGCGCGCGCACGCGGTCCATGATTTCGAACTTGGCGGCCACGTCGATGCCGCGCGTGGGTTCGTCGAGAATCAGGAGACGCGGCTCGGTCGCGAGCCAGCGCGCGAGCAGCACCTTCTGCTGATTGCCGCCCGAAAGCAGGCCGATGGGCTGCTCCGCGTCGCGCGCCTTGATGCCGAGCTGCGCGATATACGCATTGGCAAGATCGCGCTGGCGCGCGCGAGAGATCATGCGCCACCAGCCGCGCCGCGCCTGCAGCGCGAGCACGATGTTCTCGCGGATCGAAAGCTCCGCCACGATGCCTTCCTTCTTGCGGTCTTCGGGGCAATACGCCATGCCGTGGCGGACCGCGTCGCGCGGCGAGGCGAGCTTCACGGTCTCGCCGTTGATGCGCATGGCGCCCGCGTCGGCCCGGTCGGCGCCGAACAGGAGACGCGCCGTTTCCGTGCGCCCCGAGCCCAGCAGGCCGGCGAGGCCGAGAATCTGGCCGGGCCGCACTTCGAGATCGAGCGCATTGAGCACGCCCCGGCGCGCGATGCCTTGCGCGGCGAGGTAGGGCGCGTCTGTCTGCGCATCGCTTTCGGGCGCGGGCGCTTGTTGCGAACCGTGCGCGAGCCGCTCATCGGCGTGATTCACGCCCACCATCTTGGCCACCAGCGTTTGCACCGGCAGTTCGGCGGCGGGATACTCGCCCTCGCGCTCGCCATTGCGCATCACGGTGATGCGGTCGGAGATCGCATAGGTCTGCTCGAGAAAGTGCGTGACGAACAAAATGGCGATGCCTGACGCCTTCAGCTTGCGCAGCACGTCGAAGAGGCGCGCGACTTCGCCTTCGTCGAGACTCGAAGTGGGCTCGTCCAGAATGAGAATGCGCGCATCGACCGAAACGGCGCGCGCGATCGCCACCATCTGCTGCATCGCGATGGGGTAGGTGTCGAGCGACTGCGTGACGTCGAGCGAGAGATTGAGCGCGGCGAGCGCCTCGGCGGCGCGCCGGTGGATCGTCTTCCAGTCGATCAGGCCGCGCTTGCGCGGCTGGCGGCCCGCGAAAATATTCTCCGCCACCGAGAGATTCGGGCAGAGATTGACTTCCTGGTAGAGCGTCTGAATGCCCGCGGCCTCCGCTTCCTGAGGCGTCGCGAAGCGCACGGGCTGGCCGGCGAGACGGATCTCGCCGGCCTCGGGCTCGTGCACGCCCGTGAGCACGTTGATGAGCGTGGACTTGCCCGCGCCGTTCTGGCCCATCAGCGTATGGATCTCGCCGGGAAAGAGGCGGAAGTCGACGCCGTCGAGCGCGCGCACGCCGGGGAACGTGCGCGTCAGGCCAACGGTTTCCAGCAGCGGCGTGGGGTTCATGCGTGCCTGAGGTGAGCTTGCGATTAGAGGCGGTCAGTACTTGCGCGACGGCAGCACCTGCGCCGCCACGCTCTCGGGGAACACCGTCTCGTTCGTGACGATGCGCTTGGGCAACTGCTTGCCCGCCACCACGTCCTTCACGGCGCTCATGAGCTGCGGCCCGAGCAGCGGGCTGCATTCGACATCCACGTTCATCTTGCCGGCGATCATTGCCTGGAAGCCGCCCTTGGTGGCGTCGAACGACACCACGCTCACGTCCTTGCCCGGCTTCATGCCGGCTTCTTCCATGGCTTGAATTGCGCCGAGCGCCATGTCGTCGTTATGCGCGTAGACCACGTTGATCTTGTTGCCGTAGGTCTTCGCGAACGCTTCCATCACCTGCTTGCCGCCCGCAAGCGTGAAGTCGCCGCTTTGCGACGCAATGATCTTGAACTTCGGATCGTTCTTGATCACCTCGATGAGGCCCGCGTGACGGTCGTTCGCGGGCGCGGAGCCCACCGTACCCTGCAACTCGACGATATTGATGGGGCCCGGATTGTCCTTGTAGTGGTCTTCGAGCCACTTGCCTGCGCGGCGGCCTTCCTCGATGAAGTCCGAACCGATCATCGTCACATAGAGCGACTGGTCTTTCACGTCGATGTTGCGGTCGGTGAGAATCACGGGAATCTTCGCGCGCTTCGCTTCCTGGAGCACCGGCTCCCAGCCCGATTCCACCACCGGCGAGAACGCGATTACGTCCACCTTCTGCGCGATATACGAGCGGATCGCCTTGATCTGGTTTTCCTGCTTTTGCTGGGCGTCCGAGAACTTGAGGTTGATGCCGGCTTCCTTGGCGGCGGCCTTGACCGAGACGGTATTGGCAGTGCGCCAGGCACTTTCCGCACCCACTTGCGCGAAGCCCAGTGTGATCTGCTTGTCATCGGCGTGCGCGACGCCCGCCGCGAACGAAAAAGCCGCAGCGGCGGCAATGAGGCCGCTTGCCATGCGAGTAGCCAGTGTCATGCGTGTCTCCAACGTAGCTTTCTATTTCTTGAATTCGGCGCTACCTGTACTCGCGTCCTCACGGCCAGACAGTGTCACGAGTCAATCGCGCCATCCCGGGCCGGTGCGGAGTCGCTGTGACTCAATACCGGCCATCTGCCTTGCAAGCCTCAATAGGCAAACTATATTCAACTGATCTGGCGGTTTAAATCCGCGTTTTCCCGATCTTTTCGGGCTATATAGTCATGCTATTTATGGGATTCTCTCACTTAGTGGGTAAAGCCATGAACGCTCGCAAAATCCGGCTCCGTTCGGCCGCGTGGTTCGGCGCGACGGACAAGAACGGCTTCATGTACCGGAGCTGGATGAAGAATCAGGGCATTCCCGATCACGAGTTCGCGGGCAAGCCGATCATCGGCATCTGCAACACGTGGTCGGAGCTCACGCCGTGCAACGCGCACTTCCGCAAGCTCGCCGAGCACGTGAAGCGCGGCGTGTACGAAGCGGGCGGCTTTCCCGTGGAATTCCCGGTGTTTTCCAACGGCGAGTCGAACCTGCGGCCCACGGCGATGTTCACGCGCAATCTCGCATCGATGGACGTGGAGGAAGCCATTCGCGGCAATCCCGTGGACGCGGTCGTGCTGCTGTGCGGCTGCGACAAGACTACGCCCGCGCTGCTGATGGGCGCGGCAAGCTGCGATGTGCCGGCCATCGTCGTGACCGGCGGACCGATGCTCAACGGCAAGCATGAAGGACGCGACATCGGCTCGGGCACGGTGGTGTGGCAGTTGAGCGAGCAGGTGAAGGCGGGCAAGATTTCGATGCACGAATTCATGGCGGCGGAAGCGGGCATGTCGCGCTCGGCGGGCACCTGCAACACCATGGGCACAGCCTCCACAATGGCGTGCATGGCCGAGGCGCTGGGCGTGAGCTTGCCGCACAATGCAGCCATTCCCGCCGTGGATGCGCGCCGCTACGTGATGGCACATTTATCGGGAATCCGAATTGTCGAGATGGCGTTCGAAGATCTGCGCCTTTCGAAGCTGCTCACGCGCGCGGCTTTCGAGAACGCCATCCGCGTGAATGCCGCGATTGGCGGGTCGACCAATGCGGCGATTCACCTGAAGGCGATCGCGGGGCGCATTGGCGTGAAGCTCGATCTCGACGACTGGACGCGCATTGGCCGTCACACGCCCACGCTTGTCGACTTGCAGCCCTCGGGCCGTTTCCTGATGGAAGAGTTCTATTACGCGGGTGGTCTGCCGGCGGTGCTGCGGCGGCTCGGCGAAGCGAAGCTGTTGCCGCATCCCGACGCGCTCACCGCGAACGGTCACACGTTATGGGAGAACGTGCGCGAGGCGCCGAGCTATAACGACGAGGTGATCCGCCCGCTCGCCAACCCGCTCGTGCAGGACGGCGGCTTGTGCGTGCTGCGCGGCAATCTCGCGCCGAATGGCGCGGTGCTCAAGCCGTCGGCGGCCACGCAGACGCTGCTCAAGCATCGCGGCCCCGCCGTGGTGTTCGAGAACTTCGACGACTACAAGGCGCGCATTGCCGACCCCGCGCTCGACGTCACACCCGACTCGGTGCTCGTGATGAAGAACTGTGGGCCGCGCGGCTACCCTGGCATGGCCGAGGTGGGCAACATGGGCTTGCCGCCCAAGCTGCTCGCGCAGGGCGTGACCGACATGGTGCGCGTGTCCGACGCGCGCATGAGCGGCACGGCCTATGGCACCGTGGTGCTGCACGTTGCGCCCGAGGCGCGCGCGGGCGGCCCGCTTGCGATCGTGCGCAACGGCGACTGGATCGAGCTCGATTGCGAAAAGGGCACGCTGCGCGTGGATATCAGCGATGAAGAGATCCACGCACGGCTCGCTGCGTGGGCCGCCGCGCAACAGCCCGAGCCGGCGGACGGCAGCGGCTATCGCAAGCTTTACGTCGAGCACGTGTTGCAGGCCGACGAGGGATGCGATTTCGATTTCCTCGTGGGCTGCCGGGGTGCGGAGGTGCCGAGGCATTCGCATTGAAGACGGCGGAACACGCAAACGCGCCTCGTGAGACACTGTCGCGCATGACCCAGAACATCTACGACGACCCCGCCTTCTTCGAAGGCTACAGCCGCCTGAACCGCTCGGTGCAGGGGCTCGACGGCGCGCCCGAATGGCCCGCGCTGTGCGCATTGCTGCCGGACGTGAAGGGTATGCGGGTGCTCGATCTCGGCTGCGGCTATGGCTGGTTTTGCCGCTGGGCGGCGCAGCAGGCCGCGGCGGCGGTGGAAGGCGTGGACGTCTCGGTGCGCATGCTGGAGCGCGCACGAGCGATGACACAGGCGATGGCGCAATCGTTGCCGCAACACGCGTCTATCGCATGGCGTCGCGCCGATCTGGAAGCGCTAGAAGTAGCCGAGCGGCCGATGATGTTGCTGATCGGCGCGCAGCGTTAGCGCCGTGCCGTGCCGCGTCGGGGCGCGAGACCCGAAGCTTATTTCTCGACGATACCGGGAATCGCCACATTCGGATCGACGTCGGCGCCGTAGTCGACACCTTCGATGCCGAAGCCGAACAGACGCAGGAATTCCGCCTTGTAGCCCGCAAAGTCGGTGGTGGCGTAAAGGTTCTCGTCGGTGACGTGGTCCCATGCGGTTTTCACGCGCGCCTGAATCGCAGGATCGAGTTCCTTGTAGTCGGCGCGCAGGCGGCCTTCGTCGTCGAGCACCGGTGTGGCGCTGTAGAGCGAATCGCGCAGGAGTCCGTAGACTTGCTCGATGCACCCCTCGTGCGTGCCGTGTTCCTTCATCGCCTTGAAGAGCAGCGCGAGATAGAGCGGCATGATGGGAATGGCGGAACTCGCTTGCGTGACCACCGCCTTGAGCACGGCAACGCGCGCGTCGCCGCCGCGCGCCGCGAGCTTCGCGCGGATGCCCAGCACCTTCTGGTCGAGGTCTTTCTTGGCCGCGCCAATGGAGCCGTTCCAGTAAATGTCGTGAGTGATCTCCGCGCCGAGATAGGTGAACGCCGTGGTCTTCGCGCCATCGGCCAGCACGCCCGCTTCGAGCAGCGCGTCGATCCACATCTGCCAGTCCTCGCCGCCCATCACGGCCGCCGTGGCGTCGATTTCGCTCTGCGTGGCCGCTTCCAGCACGGTTTCCTTGATGATCTCCTTGTCGGTGTCGATGCCGCGCATGCGCAGCGTCTTGCCCACCGGCTTGAGCGTGGAGGTGTGCACTGCGCCCGTCACCGGATGCGTGCGGCGCGGCGCGGCAAGGCTGTACACCACGAGGTCGACCTGGCCGAGATCGCGCTTGATGATGTCGATGGCCTCGCGCTTCACGGCGTTCGAGAACGCGTCGCCGTTGATGGTTTTCGCGTAGAGCCCCTTCTGCGCGGCGAACTTCTCGAACGCGGCGGTGTTGTACCAGCCGGCGGTGGCGGGGCGGGTCTCGGTGCCGGCGCGCTCGAAAGCGACGCCGAGCGTGGCCGCGCCCGAGCCGAACGCCGTAGAGATGCGCGCGGCGAGCCCGTAGCCCGTGGACGCGCCCAGCACGAGCACGCGCTTAGGACCATTGGCAATGGGACCGTGCGCATCGACGTATTCGATTTGCTGCGCGACGTTGGCTTCACATCCCACGGGATGGGCCGTCACGCAAATGAAGCCGCGAACGCGCGGTTCGATAATCATCAGACTTCTCCGTAATTCGCAGATGCATGCAAGAACGGGCGGCATTTTAGCGCGAGCAAAAAGTCTGGGCCATGGTTGGGCAGGTGGGCGGCTCCCGGCGCCCCGCCACGCCGCTCATGGCGCGCCGGCCAGCGCGCCCACACGATCGCCGAGACAACCCAGCCCGGCCAGCGTTGCCTCGACGGCGACATCGAGCGGCGTATGCGGCTCGCTACCCAGCGTAGCTACCAGCCTGGCGTTATCGAGTTCAAGCGTTTCGCGCCACAGATACCGCATCTCCAGCATTTCGCGAGGCGTGGTGGCAAATGGCGCGGCGGCATAAATCAGCGGCCACGGGAACGGCTTGCGCTGCGCGTGCAAGCCATGGCGTTGCGCAATGCGGCAGATCGCGGCGGCCATTTGCGTGCCGTCGGCGTCCCAATGCCCGGCCATGTGAAAACGGGCGAACGGCGCGAGTGTCGCGCGCATCTCGATCAGCTCGCATATCGTGCGAGCGGCATCGGGCACGTAGGCCCACGCGTGGCCCACACCGGGCACGCCGGGTTCGCGGACCGTGCGCACGGGCTGCCCCGCTTTCACGAAACCCTGCGCAAGCCAGCTATTGCCCACGCGCGGGCCGAAAAAATCGCCGGCGCGCACGATGATCGAGCGCACGCCATGCGCCACAGCCGTTTCAAGGCGCTGCTCCAGCGCGACGCGAATCGCGCCTTTGCGGGTGCGCGGCTGCTGCGGCGCGTCTTCGCCCACGAGCGGCAGCACCTTCGGCCCGAAGTTATAGACGGTGCCCGGCAGCACCACGGTCGCGCCCACGGCCTGGGCGGCGGCGATGGTGTTGTCGATCATCGGCAGCACGAGTTCGGCCCAGCGCTTGTAGCCCGGCGGGTTGACCGCGTGCACGATCACCTCGCAGCCCTGCGCGGCGCGCAACACGGCATCGCGGTCCATGGCGTCGCCTTGCACCTGTTCGATGCCGTGGCCGGCGCGCGTGGTCGTGATCGCGCGGGTCCCGCGTTGCAGCGCGCGCACGTGCCAGCCCGCACCCATCAACTGCCGCGCGACTTCGCCGCCGATGCCGCCCGTTACGCCCAGCACGAGCGCCGTGCGGCGCGTTTCGAGAGAGTGCGTTGCCATGTCCGTGCTCCGTTTGAGAGGTGTCGATGGCGTGATTCTGCGCGTCTCGTGAGTAATAAAAAATTGCCTGGAATCGCACAGCCACTATACATTTATGCATGGCCTCGAATCTGAACTGGGAACTCTACCGGACCTTTCTCGCGGTGCTCACGGAGGGCTCGCTCTCGGGCGCGGCGCGCGCGCTCGGCATCACGCAGCCCACGGCGGGGCGGCACGTGGCGGCGCTCGAAGTCGCGTTCGGCCAGCCGCTCTTCACGCGCTCGCCCGCGGGCTTCCTGCCCACCGAAGCGGCGCGCATGCTGCGCGGCTACGCCGAATCCATGCGCAGCACGGCGGCGGCGCTCGAACGCGCCGCGTCGGGGCAGGGCAATGCCATGCGCGGCGTGGTGCGCGTATCGGCGAGCGAGGTCGTGAGCGTGGAAGTGCTGCCGCCGGTGCTCGCGCAGCTAGGTCGCGCCCATCCGGAGCTGGTGGTGGAGCTGGTGCCGTCCAACCGGGTGCAGGATCTGTTGCAGCGTGAAGTGGATATCGCCGTGCGCATGACGCAGCCGCAACAGGAGATGCTGATTGCGCGGCGCATCGGCGAAATCGAGGTCGGGATGCACGCGCGCGACGACTATCTCGCCGAGCGCGGCACGCCGAAAACGCTCGCCGAACTCGCGCAGCACACCCTGATCGGCTTCGACACCGTCACGCCGTTCTTGCGCGAGGCCATGCGCAAGCTGCCGTACTTGAAACGCGAGGCGTTTGCGCTGCGCACCGATAGCGACGTCGCGCAATTGGCGATGATACGCGCGGGCTGCGGCATCGGCATGTGCCAGACCGGCGTCGCGCGGCGCGATGCCCGCTTGCGGCGCGTGCTGCCGCGCGTGTGCGGCTTCAAGCTGCAAACGTGGGTCACGATGCATGAAGACCTGCGCAGCAACCGCCGTTGCAAGGCGGTGTTCGATGCGCTCGCGGGTGGTCTGGAGGCGTACATCGCGAGCGCGCGCGGCTGAGGCGGATTGCGTTACGAGGCCGCGCTCGCGACCTCGATAAGCGGTTCGCAGCGGACAGGGAAATTCACCGAGTTCGCGACGTAGCACTTCTCGTGTGCAGCATGATGGAGTTGCGTGGCAACGCCCGCATCGTCGCCCGCGCGGATCGTCACGCGCGGGTGCAGCACGACTTCGCTAAAGCGCCCCGGTTCGTGGCCGCCGTCGATCATGGTGCCTTGCGCCTCGTCCACATAGGCGAGCACGGCGATGCCCGCATCGGCGCACAGGTGCAGATACCAGAGCTTGTGGCACGCGCTCACTGAGGCCACGAGCAGTTCCTCGGGGTTCCAGCGCGCGCGGTCGCCGCGAAACGCGGGGTCCGACGAACCAGCGATGGCGGGCTTGCCCGCCGCTTCGATCACGTGGTCGCGGCCGTAGTCGCGATAGCCTGAAGTGCCAGTGCCACGATTGCCGGTCCATTGCACCGTTACCGTGTATTTGTGCTCCGTGTGCGCCATTGCCGTTCTCCATGCGGTCGGTCAGTGCGCATTATCCCACTGATGCCCGAGGCCGGTGTCACGCCTTGACGTCCGGCATCGGCGCGCTGGCATGCACGACGCGGTTGCGCCCGCCCTGCTTCGCCAGGTAGAGCCGTGCGTCGGCCACGTGCATGAGCGCCTCATAGTCGATGGGGCCGTCCACAGGGCTCGCGGCCACGCCGATGGACACCGTGAACGCGATGGCTTCGGGATGTTCGGTGCTGGCGGGCACGGTGGCGTCGCGCGCGTGGCTTTCGATCGCGTGGCGCACGCGCTCGGCCACGGCGGTGACGGCAGCAAGATCGGTGTCGGGCAGCAGGGCCGCGAATTCCTCGCCGCCCATGCGCGCGGGCAGGTCGACGCCACGCAGGGTGGCGCGCAGGATATCGGCGAGGATCGTCAACACGCGGTCGCCGGCCGCGTGGCCGAAGCGGTCGTTAACGCGCTTGAAGAAGTCGATGTCGAGCATCAGCACTGCCAACGATGCTGGCTGCTGCGGCGCGCGGTTCGCGCGTTCGTGTGCTTCGGCGAAGACTTCCTGAAAGCGGCGGCGGTTCGCGAGCCCCGTGAGCGGGTCACTGCGGGCGAGCGTTTCGAGCCGCTCGCTCGCCTCCATGTAGTGGCCGAATATATTGGTCACGATGCGCAGCGTGCCGATCAGCAGCAGGCCGAGCACGATCCATGCGGCAATCAGCGGGCTGCCCAGCACGCGCCGCGCCGTGGCGATGGTGAGTTCCGCGTTGTCGGTGGCCGCGAGCAAAATCCAGTGCGACTGGCCGATACGCCGGTAGAGCAGGTACTGGCCGTTGCGCTCGATATAGCCCGAACCTTGCCGCATCCACGTATCGACCGAGTTCGCCGCCGTTTGCAGCAGTCTGGGGCTAAAGCGTGCCGGACGCTGTGCGATTACCGCGCCGTTGCGGAAGTACACGACGCTCCCATTGGTATTCAGGAGACCGAAATCGAGGGGATCTTCATTGTCCTCGATGTTGCCGGTGGAGAGCCGCAGCGAAAGCAGGCGCGACTGCGTGATGTCCATCACCACTACGCCACGGAACTGGTTGCCGAGATAGACGGGGGCGCTCAAGGTCGAAACTGCCTCACCGTCCTGCAGCCCGGTATAGACCGGCGTCCAGAGCACGTCGCGACGTGGATTGTGCTCGGGCAGCTGGCCCCGGTAGTAATACATGGTGCTGAAATGGCGCAGCAGCTCGGGCGTGCTCATGCCATGATGCTCCGGGGCGCTCACGAACATGCCATTCGGCGAGACGAACGCCACCGCGCCGCGCATGGCGTCTGCCTGGTGGCTGATTTCCACGAGCGGGCTGAGCGCGCGCGCGAGCGCGATGTCGCCAGGCAGCGCGGCGTCGTCGCGATGAAAGCCATCGAGGTCCGCGAGGCCCGCTGCGTTCGTGCCGAACACGGCGGGGCCGCCGAGCAACCCGGGAACCTGCCAGACCGGCTGCGATGTATGCGCCAGCGCAGGCCGCACGGCGGGGCTTTCCAAGCCGATGCGCTGCTGCTCCCCTGCGGCCAGCACGTGTTCGGCATAGTTGCGCAGGGCCACGAGGTGGCGGCGCTCGGCGTCGATGAGCGCATCCACGCCGACGGCGCGCACTTCGAGGTCGCGCTGGCGGTTTTGCAGGTCGGAGCGCGCGATGGTGTAAAGCTGGCGCAGCCCGACGAGCGTCACGAGCGCCATGGCGCCCACAAAGCACAGCGTCACCACGAGAAGCGGCCGTTTCATGACGATGCTGGAGAAACGGTCGGGCCGGGTGTGGCCTGATGTGCGTTTCGCGCTGTGCTGCATGGTGTCCCCGGCCTCGCAATGTGTGGATGCGCGCTGGCGTACTGGCCGGCGCATTATTCGACTAATGCGCGAAGCATAGCATCGCGCAAATTCATCTTCTCCCATCCAATCCGCGTGAGAGATGCCACCCCGCCGCGCATTGATAATTCATTACGCATTATTGTGCGAAGTCATGGGGAATTTCACGAAAAAATCGTCGATTCAAGCGATAATCGCAACGATGAACTTGTTGCGCGTGGCGGCTGGCAGGCAAACGGAAATAGGCTGCACGGGGACGCCTTTCAACGCCGCACTCAACACTGCCTCGCGCGCCCGCGCCACGCACCGTGCGAAGAAAACAAGAATCACGCGACCATTTATGTATTCGATCTTGCCCGCGTTCGTATCCGCCTTGTTTCTCGGGTTTGGCGTCTACGTACTGCTCACGGAAGGTGTGACGCGCCTCTCGCTGCCGTTTGCGGCGATGTGCGGAACCACCTTCGTCTGGCAAGGCACCTGGGCGTTTCTGTTCCAGATTTCCGAGCCGGGCCTCGCCGGGGCGCTCGTCAAGTTTGGCTACCTGTTCATTCTGTTTTTGCCCACGACCTTTTATCACTTCGTGATCGAAGTTGCCACGCGGCGCAGCGAGCGGCCGCTGCTGTTCGCCTCGTACGGTTTGTGCATCGTGCTCGCGATGGCGCTCGCGGTGAGCGACGAGGTGGTCTCGGGCTACGGCAGTTTCTTCTTCGGCAAGTATCCGCGCGCGGGGCTGCTGCATCCGGTGCACGTCGCGCAAACGGTGCTGCTCGCGGCGCGCAGCGCCTGGCTGCTGTTCGCCGCGCGGCGCCAGACCCATTCGCACGACCGCCGCAAGCTGCTCGATCTGTGCTTGCTGAGTCTGTGTCTCTATGGGCTCGCCGCTTCCGACTATGCGGTCAATTACGGCGTGGCGTTCTATCCAGTGGGCGCCGTGTTCATCGCCTTGAGTCTTGGCATTCTCGCGGTGACCATCGTGCGCTATGGCCTCATGCGGCCGTACTTGCTCGCGGCAACGGTCGCGCACGAAGTGGCTACGCCGCTGGCGGCCATCGGCATGCATGCCGAGGAGATCGGCAACGTGCTGCCCGAACTTATGCGCGGCTACCAGTTGGCCGTGCAGCACCAGCTATGCGTGGATGGCCTGTATCCGGGGCAGTCGGAGCGTCTTTCGTCGCTGGCTTCCTCGATACAGCGGCAGGTGGACAGCACGAGCACCGTCGTCGAGATGTCGCTGGCATCGTTCACGCTCGACCGGCTCGACCGCCGCAGCTTCGAGGCCTACTCCATCCGCTCCTGCGTGAACGCGGCGCTCGAGCGCTTTCCGTTTCGTCCGGGCGAGCGCGAACTGGTCAATGTGTTGCCGATCGATCCGCAACTGGAGTTTTCGGGCTCCGATTCGCTGATCGTGTTCGTGCTTTTCAATCTGCTCAAGAATGCGCTCTTTGCGATTCACTCGAGCGGCAGAGGCAGTGGCAGTGTGCAAATCTCGGCGTCGAGCGAGGACGGCTATTGCGTGCTGCGCTTCACCGACAACGGCCCCGGCATTGCACCCGACGTGCTCCCGCATATTTTCGAGCCGTTCTATTCCACCAAGTCTCACGGCAAGGGAGCGGGCATGGGGCTCGCGTTTTGCTGGCGCGTGGCCCAGGCGCTGGGCGGCACGATCGCCTGCGCGTCCGAGGCCGACGTGGCGACCACGTTTACGCTGCAACTGCCCGAACCGGGGTCAGCCGGCGACCGCGCGCTTCACGATCCGGCAGGCAAGCCCCGCCGCTGGACGGCGGGGCAGGACTACATTGGCTGAATCAATTCACGTCTTAATTCGTCCCTGCGGGCAGGACGAGTTCATACTCCTTGACGCGCTCGATAATCCCCGGCGGGAAACGGCGAATCCGCTTGTCGGTGCCGGCAAAAAGAATCTGCTGGTAACCGAGCGAAACGGGACGCCCGTCCACGCAAAAGCGAAACACCAGATAGGCGGAGCATTGGCGCACCTGGAATGTGTTCAGATAGCAATCGACGCGCTGAAACGGAAACGTCTCTTGCACATATTCCTGGTGCGCGCGCTTCGTGACGAAGACGCCGCCCGCCGCGAGCAGATTATTGTGGATGCATTCGTGAAACCAGCGCTCGCGGCAAATGCCCTGCCATTCGAAATAGCGGGCGAAATATGTATTCATGAAGGCATTCGAGTCCTTGAGGTAAATGTCGATGACGTGATGGAAGGTCTTGCTCGGGGTGGCTTCCATGATTTCCGGGCTAAAGCCGTTGACGCCACGGGAGAGCACGGCGGGGATCGATTCACGGGCATTCATTTCAAAACTCCAGTTCGAATTGGCCGCCGGCGGCGGCCACGCATGTCCTCGATGTTTGAAGACATGCGCCAATTCTCTGCGCGTTCCCTTGCCGCCAAAACCGCCTTGAGCACATAGTCGCCAGGATCTTCCAGGCGCTGAGCTTGCCTGGTGGCGATAGTCGTATGCAAACGCGCAGGCAAGCGCGCAGGCAAACGCGGGCGCAAACGATTACGCAGGTCCGAACGCCCTATGAAGATCATCGGCGGGGAGCGCAACGGTTGCCGCGCGCGCTCGCAAGGCCGCATAATCTGGCAGCCGGCGGCGCGCCACCCGCAATGAGCAGCATCGATTCGCGCCGTGGGTCTGTAGCGAGCACCGAGGCCATTACATGAGTTCCATCGTCAGACAGCCGGTTTTTTACCCCGTATCCGTGATTTTTCTCGACGACAGTGCGGATTTTCTCCATGCGCTGCGCGGCTTCTTCCCGAATGCATTCACGCATCATTTCTTCACCTCGCAGCCCGAGGCGCGCGCGTTCATCGAGGCGCAGGGCGCGCGCGGCGCGGGCCACAGCCCGACCTCGGGCGAGCTATGGTCGGAGTTCGAGAAGCGGGGCGGCAATGCGCTGGGCAAGGACGCGCTGGCCGACACCAGGCGCTTTTCGCAAGTCGCGGCCATTGTGGTGGACTACGACATGCCCGGGCAGGATGGGCTCGAATTTCTCGCCTCGGTGAAAGATGCAATGCAGGACGCGAACTGCACGCGCATCTTGCTTACCGGCACCGCCGACGAATCGCACGCGGTGGATGCGTTCAACGCGGGGCTCATCCACTTCTACCTGAAGAAATCCGACCCAGGCATGGCGCGCAAGCTCGCGCAGGCGCTTGCCAATGCGCAGCGCAAATTCTGCGCGGGGCATGGGCATATTGGCGTGCACGGCGTGGGCGCGGCCTATGCGGAACGCGGCGTGGCCGAGGCGCTGGATGCGCTCGTGCTGCGCGAGCGCATCGTCGAATATTATTGGCGGCCCGAACAGAACGCGGTGCTCACCTTCGATGCAGCGGGCAAGGCGGGCGTATTTCTCGCGTGGGACGCGCGCGACTGGGCGGCGCAATGCGAGGTCGTGACCGACGAGGGCGGGCCCGCCGCGTTGCGCGAGGAAATGGAAGGGCGCCGCATCATGCCGGTGTTCTGGCCCAACGAAGCGTACCGGCCAGGCATGGCAAACGTGGAGTTCGCGGCTCCGCAGCCGGTGCCGGGCGCGCCGGATACCTATGTGAGCTGGACCCGTATCGACAGTGTGGACGTGGCGCCGGAAATCGTGACTTACGCAAAGTGGTTGCGTACGCAACGGATGCACTGACTTCGCGGTGTAATCGCTGGTGTGGTAGCGTGTTTGGCACTTGCGCGGCCACAGGTTACTCACGGACATCCCCATGCAGACCACCGAACTCGCCAACTGGAACCAGTTCATGGAGCTGACGACGCAGCTCGACGGCTGGGCATTTCGCGGGCAGCAGAACGCCCAATGGCGGCTGGAGAGCTCGCTTTCGCGGTATATGCGCGATTTCGTGGGCGACCGCAGCCAATGGCGCGCGCGCGAGGAGCGCGCGATTCGTGTATTTCGTCGCAAGGCGCACAACTTTCTCGCGCATCCCGGCATACTCGCCGACGATTTGCGCTGTCTCGCGCTCATGCAGCACCACGGCGCGCCCACGCGGTTGCTGGACTTCACCAAGAGCCCGTTCGTGGCGGCCTTTTTCGCGCTCGAGCGCGCAACTGGGGACGCCGTCGTCTATGCGCTGAACACGCCCGCGCTCTGGAACAATCGCGCGCGCCCTAAAGCCGACCCGGTGCTCACGCGCGACGTGATCGACCCGCGCGTGCCGGGACACTTCGAACGGTATTTTTTCTGCAATACCAATGAGGTGCTGTGGTCGGGCGAGCCTACCGAGATGGACGACCGGCTCGTGGCCCAGTCGGGCACTTTCGTCGTGCCTGGCGTGATCGACAGGCCCTTGCAGAGCATTCTCGACGGCTACGAGAGCAACGAGGAATTGCTGCATCAGATCGTGCTGCCCGCGCGCATTCGCATGGACGCGATGAAGTGGCTCTACCGCATGAACATCACGAACGCTTCGCTGTTTCCCGGACTAGACGGGCTCGCGCGCTCGATCGGCGTGGAACTGGAGATCGTGTGGTCGGGGATGATACAGGCGCAGTGAAGGCGGCGTTACCGGGCGTCCGCGTCTTCGCCGCGCGCGTTTGAACTGTCCTGCAACGTGGATTTGCCGCCGCCCGAGCAGCCCGAAATAACCACGCAACGATCCGCCTGGCCGCGCTGCGCGCTCATGGCGCCTCGGGCAGCGGCAGGTTGAGGTTCGGCGCCAGACGCGTGGCCCTGAACTCCGTGACCACATAGGCGGCGAGCCCCTGCTCCGCGAACGGATCGGCGGCGAGAATGGCGTCGAGCCGCGCACGCTCCATATTCGAGGCGAGGATCACGCCGCCGTCGCGCGGCACTTTCGGCCCCGCAGCCACGAAGTTGCCGGCGGCGAACTGCGCGTCGAGGTAGTCCCGATGGGCCGGCAGGGCGTCGTCGATGCGTTCGAGCGAGGCGGTGTAGGTCAGCGAGACGATGTACATGGGGGCTCCATTCAGATTGCGATCGCGTGAGGCATTGTAGAGGCTGGGCGTTACCGTGGGCCGGCATGTCCCTCGTTTTGCGCGGTCTGCCCCAGCGCCCATTGCGCCAGTTCGCGCCGGGTCCGCACGCCGAGCTTGGCGAACGCGCGCTGCACGTACGATTTGGCCGAGGTTTGCAGCACGCCCAGCAACTCCGCGATCTCGGGCACCGTGTGCCCCCGGATCAAATGCCTGCACGTTTCATATTCGCGCTTCGAAAGCCGGATGCCGTCACGCTCGATGCGCGCGTCGAATAGCACGAGCGGGTCGGTATCGGTTACCGCGTTGGCGGTTCGCTTGATCGCGGCCGTGGACGCATGCAATTCCACCAGCGGAAAAAGCAGCTCGCCCAGGTGCCTCAAATAATTCAGGTCCGCGAGCGAAAACGGCGGCAGGCGATCGCGGCGCACGATTGCGAGCGAACACTGCGTGCGCGGAGCGCTTTTCGTCAGCACGCATTCATGGGCGATCTCGCGGCTTTCGAAAATGCGCTCGCGAAACTCCCCGGCGGGCACCTGGCTCATGTCGCGCACCACGAGATGCGTGCCCACCGTGGTGCGGATGCCCGCGAACAGCGGATCGGCCGCCTGGAAGCGCTCGTAGTAGAGCGCCATGACGTCGTCGACAACGGACTGGGCTTCGTTCACGGCGCCGCTGCCGAGCCACTCGCAGCGGTAACCGAGCGGCGAGCGGCTGTCGAGGCGAGAACGCTCGACGTGCACGAAGTCCAGCGGCACGAGGTCGTTCAGGAACAGCGTGAGCCGGTGCACGAAATGCGGCTGGCCCACGGCCTGGACGACCTCGCCCATCGGCTTGATCGGCACATTGAGGTATTGGCTGCCTTGGTTGAATGGGTCGACGTTCAATAGCATGGTGTCACCCTCGTCAGTCCGCGGGTTGGTCCTCTGGTCGATCGTGCGCGGAACCTTATCAGAAAGCCGCAGTCGCCAGAATCGGTAAATTCATGAAACGCGCGCCATGTGGGAAATGCTGTCTTGCCCTCCTCGAAGTAGGGCATACCTCGATGAAGCTACCCGATACCTTTGTCGCCAGCCATCGATTGACGGCACTTGAATTCCCTCATTGAATCCCGCCATGAATTTACAGAACCAATACAAGGAGACCCCGGCCGACGTCATTCTCACGAATGCACGGGCTTATACGGTCGATCCCCATTGCCCCTGGGCGAGCGCGGTCGCGGTGCGCGAAGGCAGGATCGTCTTCGTGGGCGATACGCTGGGCGCGCAGCGCTTTGCCGGCGCGCATACGCGCACGATCGACGTGGGTGGCCGGCTGATGCTGCCGGGCTTCGTCGAGTCGCACTGGCATTTCTCCACCACGGCATTCGCCGCGCAGGCGTTCATCAATTTCGAAGACCCGCAACTGGTGCTGGATGCGCTGCGCACCTACGTAGAGGCGCATCCGCACGAGAAAAGCATCATTGGCATGGGCTGGGTGCAGGCGGCCATGCCTGCCGAACTGCTCAATCGCGCGACGCTCGACACGATTTGCGCCGACCGTCCGGTCTGCCTGCTTTCGACCGATTTCCACACCATGTGGGTCAATTCGAAGGCGCTCGAGGTCGGCGGCATCGATGCATCCACACCGCCGGTCGAGGAAGGCGCAAGCTGGTTCGAAAAAGATCCGGTGACGGGCGAACCCACGGGCGTGATCGTCGACGGCGCAGCGTATTCGCTGCTCATGCGCCGCCTCTCCGAAGCCGGCTTTCTGCCGCCGTGGGGCGAGCTCTATTACGACTCGTTCCTGAAGTGGCAAAAGAAGCTCGTGGCCGCGGGCATCACGACCGTATTCGACGCCGGCTTCATCGACCCGAGCGGCGATCAAACCTGGCTCTACGAAACGCTCATGCGCATGGAGCGCGACCGCGCGCTCAAATTGCGCGTGGTAGGCAGCTATGCCGCTATCGAAGCGACGCGCGACCCGGTGGAGACGATTCTCGAATATCGCGCGCGCTATCAGTCGCCGCTCGTGAAGGCGCGCACGCTCAAGCTGTTTCTCGACGGCACCGAGATGAATCACACGGCTTACCTGCTGGAGCCGTACGAGGACCGGCCGCACTACTGCGGTGAGCCGAATACGCCGATCGAGGACTTCAATCGCTTCGTGCTGGAAGCTGACCGCCATGGCGTCGACGTGATGGTGCACTGCGTGGGCGACGCGGCCGTGCGCGGCGCGCTCGACGCGATCGAGCGCGCCAACACGCTCAATCCGCCGCGCGACCGCCGTCATGTGATCACGCACGCGTTTCTCACGCATCCCGCGGACATTCCACGTTTCCGCCGGCTGGGTGTGCTTGCGAATACGCAGTTGCAATGGGGCGTGGTCGACACGTATACGAAGGCCATTCGCGAGTTCTACGGCGAGAAGCGCTGGAGCAGCATGTACAAGTTCCGCACCTTCATCGAGGAGGGCGTGACGGTGTCGATCGGCATGGATGGGCTCGCATGCCAGTGCCGCTGCCAGCACCGGCCCGTCGAGCACATCGAGTCGGGCCTGACGCGCCAGTTGGCCGGCGAGCCCGATGCAGCGGTGTTCCCCGACATCAACGAACGCTTGAGCATCCCGCAGTTGATTGCCGCCTACACGATCCACGGCGCTTATCAGCTTGGCATGGAGAAAGAAATCGGCTCGCTGAGCGTGGGCAAGCGCGCGGACCTCATCGTGCTCGAGCGCGATTTGTTCGAAGTGGGCAAGTACGAGATCGGCAAGGTCGACGTGGGCCTCACGATGATGAACGGCGAACTCACCCATGCGCAGGGCGATTTCGCGCGCGAGGCGCTGGACCGGTAAGGCGCGGGCCGCGTGGTGCAAGGCGCGCCGCGCGTGTTGGAGGAGACAGCCCGGGCCGCGATGCCCGGGCGCAAGACAGGATGGTGCAATGAATAGAGCAAATGGAGAAGACGGCGCGCGACGATCGGAGAAGGCTTTCGTCGCGGCAATGGTGGCGCTCGGCGTGTTCGCGCCGACGGTGTTCATGGGGCTGCCCGCCGTGGTCGGACAGGTCGCGCAGCATTGGGCGTTTGGCGATGCGACGCTGGGCGTCGCGGTGTTTGTCGAAGTGCTCGGCATGTCGTGCGGTTCGCTGCTCGTGGCATTCGGGCTGGGACGCCAGCCGGTCCGGCACGTATTGCTTGCCGCAGCGGTGCTGGCGGCCGGCGCGAATCTCGCGACGCCTGGCGTGCACGGATTCGTGGCGTTCGCGCTGTGGCGCTGGCTGGCGGGCATCGGAGCGGGGGCGCTCAACGGCATCGCCATGCGCTACCTCTCGTACACGGGCACGCCGGAGCGCCATCTCGGCATGCTGGTGATGGGGCAGGTGTTCTGGGGCATGGCGCTGCTCGCGGTGGTGATTCCATGGCTGGGCGCTACATGGGGCGCGCCTGGCGTATTCACGTTCGTGGCGGCGCTGTCCGTGCCGTTTGCCTGCACCGCGTGGCAGTTAGGGCGCGACGAAACTTTGGCTACGCCGCAGCAAGCCATGCAAGGACACGTCGATAAAGGCGGCGCGCTGCTTTCGCTCGTTGCGCTGTTTGCGCTGTACGGCGGCGTGGGCGTGGTGTGGACCTTTCTGGAGAAGATCGGCGCCGATGCGGGCCTGAGCGGTGGATACATCTCCGGCGTCCTGGCGGTCGCCAATCTGGTGAGCCTGGCCGCCTGCGTGCTCATGCCGAGGCTCGGCGTGGGCAGCGGCCTGCGGCGCTGGACGCTGTTCAATCTCGCGGGCTGCGTGCTGGCCGCGGCGTCGCTCGCGCTGCCGCCCTCGCCGTTGTCGTTCGCGATTGGCGCCGTGGTGTTCATCGTCTGCTGGACCGGCGGCGCGCTGCTGATCTTCGCGACGATCCCTCAGTACGATTTCGTCGGCCGCTTCGCCGCGCTCTCGCCCGGCTTTCTCGCGCTCGGCTTCGGCGTGGGCTCCATCGCTGGCGGCGAATTGCTGGAGGCGTCGGGCACGCGCGCGGCGCTCGAGGTGGCCATCGCGCTGTGCGTGCTGGCGTTCGTGCTCTATGCAAAGCTGCGGCGGCTCGATGACGATGCCGCGCTCGTGCCGACCTGCGAGTGACGGGACGGCGGTGCGCCGGGCGAGTGCCAAAGAAATGGCATTCGCCCGGCGCACAGCGGTGAACGGCTTTTAGCCGCGCACCGCGTCGGTCGATGACGGCTCCCGAAACGCCGCGACAAACGCTGAATTCGCACACGTTTTCTCAAACGCCTGAATACCCCGCATCAGCATCGCGGTCGGCATCCACGGGTAGGTCAGCGCGTCCTGCAATGCGCCCAGCTTGACCGAACCCGAGTCAGCGATCGTATCCATGCGTTCGATATGGATATGCAGCCCGACGATTCTCTCCGCGCCGCCAGTCGCGCGGCCCATTCTCCAGCGATACGCGCCCTTGCCGAGCCGCAGCGTTTCGGTTTCCTTCTCGCGCATCACCACGAGCCACGGCATGATGCAGACGCCGTCCGCATCCAGGCTCGGCTCCACGCATACGTAATACGTTCGGCATCGATCGAAACGCTCGCCAAAATCGGACACCAGCGTTTTCGCAATCGCGTCCGTACCCGTCACGCTGCGCGGAAAATCGATCGAATCGGTGGCTATCGAGAACGTCAGCGTGGCTTCGGCGGCAAAGCATTGCGCGATCAGTTCGGGCCGGTTCTGGTCCTTCGCATGCAGATAGCATTCGAGCAGAGACCGTGCGGATGAGAGGGAAAGTGAGGTCATGTCGTGAATCCTGAGCGCGGACGCCCGCACGTATGCACCTTGGCGGTGCGGGAGGACCGAGGCTTTGCAGTATAATTAGCTTACAAAGGTAACCGCGCAAGCAACCGGGGAGTGTAAAGAGCATGGCGAAACAACAGGATCAGTCCGTCTTGACGGTAACCAATCCGGCCTGCCTCGTCGATGGCAGCGACCGGGAATTTCGGCATCTGATCAATGGACTGCTGCCGTTCGCGGCGCGGCTGCTGTCGATCCGCGACGGATTCGGCGCGCTGATCGGCCTGAGCGGCATTCAGTATTCGCTGCTCGTGTCGATCTCTCATTTGTCGGACGACGAGATCGTGACGGTCAACCGGCTGGCGGACCATCTGCACCTGAGCGGCGCGTTCGTCACGCTCGAAACCGGCAAGCTCAAGAAGCTCGGCCTGATCGACAAGCGCTCGGATCCCGACGACAAGCGCAAGATGCGCCTGACCGTGACCACGGCCGGATGGAAACTGCTGCGCGCGCTTGCGGAGAACCAGCAGCGCATCAACAACGTCCTCTTCGAAGGCGTGACGAAGGCGGAATTCAAGGCGCTGTGCTCGGTCGTGGACCGGCTGGTGGGCAACGGCGACCGCGCGACGCTGGACCTTTCGCATATGATCGCTCGCCAGGAAAAGCCCTGAGCGCAATTTCCGTGGCGACGGTCATTATCGATCACCATGGCGCGCCGCCTTCAATGCGCCGCCCATTGAATCGTTGCGAGGTCCACGCCTTCGAGATGCATGTCCCATAGCGGGCTCAGCGCACGAAGCTTCGCCACGGTATCGGTCACCTGCCGGATGACTTCGTCCACTTCGGCCTCGGTCGTGAAGCGGCCCATCGTGAAGCGGATCGAGCTATGCGCAAGCTCGTCGCTGCGCCCGAGCGCGCGCAGCACGTACGACGGCTCCAGCGACGCTGACGTGCACGCCGACCCCGACGATACCGCCACACCTTTGATGCCCATGATCAAGGACTCGCCCTCCACGAAGTTGAAGCTGACATTCAGGTTGTGGGGAATGCGCTGCGCGAGGTGTCCGTTGACGTAGACTTCATCCAGTTTCGTCAGGCCGGCCAGCAGCCGGTCGCGCAGCGCGCCCACTCGCGCGCTTTCCGCTTCCATCTCTTCCTTCGCAAGCCTGAACGCCTCGCCCATGCCGACGATCTGATGCGTGGGCAGCGTGCCCGAGCGCATGCCGCGCTCATGGCCGCCGCCATGCATCTGCGCCTCGATGCGCACGCGCGGCTTTCGGCGCACATAAAGCGCGCCGATGCCCTTCGGGCCATAGAGCTTGTGCGCCGTGACCGTAAGCAGATCGACGCCGAGCGAGTTCACGTCGATAACGATCTTGCCCGCGGCCTGCACCGCGTCGCAGTGAAAAACGATGCCTTTGGCACGGCACATCGCGCCGATTTCGGCAACCGGTTGAATGACGCCGGTCTCGTTGTTCACCATCATGACCGAAACGAGAATGGTGTCGTCGCGCAGCGCCGCGCGCAGCGAGTCGAGGTCGAGCAGCCCGTCCGCGCCCACGTCCAGGTACGTGACTTCAAAACCCTGCCGCTCCAGTTCGCGGCACGTGTCCAGCACCGCCTTGTGCTCGGTTTTCACCGTGACGAGATGACGGCCACGGCCCTTGTAGAAGTTTGCCGCGCCCTTGATCGCGAGATTGTTGCCTTCCGTGGCGCCCGAGGTCCAGATGATCTCGCGCGAATCGGCATGCAGCAGATCGGCAACCTGCTGGCGCGCGGTTTCGACGGCAGCTTCGGCGGTCCAGCCGTAACTGTGACTGCGCGATGCGGGATTGCCGAAATCCTCGTGAAGGAAGGGCACCATCTTCTCGACCACGCGCCGGTCGACCGGGGTGGTCGCGCTGTAGTCCATGTAGATCGGGCGTGAATCGGTCCTGGATTCCATCAATCGTGCTCCTGATGCGGTGTGTGCCATGCAACGTGCCACGCGAGGGCGAACTCGCGGGACGAAGTGTAGCGCGGCCCCTTTCCCGAACCCGCCAACATCCATCCCGCCAGTAGGGTTGTCTTTTAAACAAAGCTTTCTTGTAGTGGTAAACCATAGCTTGAGCAGCTCTTTTGTTTTGACTTTAATAATTGCTATGTAACAAAGCTAAATTAACTCGCATTGTGGCCGTGCGAAACGGATGCGCAAGGCGGCAAAGCAAGGAGAGCGAGATGGGCAGCACAACAGTACCGACCGACGGCAACGTCGACGTCCAGCGGCAGTTCCGGGCGGCTTTGTCGATGTTCGCCACGGGTGTGGCGGTCATCACCGCGCCGCGGCGCGAAGGGCATCCAATCGGCATCACGGTGGCCTCGTTCAATGCGGTGTCGCTGGATCCGCCACTGATTCTGTTCTCGGTCGACCGTCGCAGTCTGAGCCTCGCCGATCTATGCAGCGCGTCCGGTTACGCGGTCAATGTGCTCGACGAGACCCAGCAGGACATGTCGAACCGTTTCGCCAAGGCCAATGGCGACAAATGGAGCTGGCGCGACAGCGAGGCGAGCGAGCGCGACGCCGCCGTGCTCCTGCCCGACGCGCTCGCGACCTTCGAATGCGAACCCTATGCGCAATACGACGGCGGCGATCACGTGATTTTCGTGGGCCGCGTCACGCGCCATCAGGCGCGCCCCCATGGCCGTCCCCTGATTTTCTTTGGCGGGCGCTACTGCTCCCTCGACGCTGTTCAAACCGCATCGGCGTAATACCGCAGAAGAATTCACTCTGGAGAAGAACGTGATCAAGAACGGAACTCAACATATTGCATCGCTGCGCGACGGGCGCGAGGTGTTCCTCAACGGCAAGCTGGTAGGCGATGTGACAACGCATCCCGCGTTTCGCAATTCGATTCGCAGCTACGCGAATCTCTACGATTACCAGGCGCGTCCGGAAAACGTCGAGAAAATGACGTTCGCGTCCCCGGACACGGGCCGCCGCGTGAGCCGGATCTGGGAACTGCCCACGTCCTACGAGCAGCTGGTCGAACGCCGCGCCGCCCTCGAAGCCTGGACGGAACAGCATTTCGGCTTCATGGGCCGCTCGCCGGACCACGTTGCGTCCTGTATTGCCGGCATGTACATGGGCATCGACGTCTTCGAGCAAGCCGATCCAGCGCGTGCCGGCGCGCTGCGCGACTACTACAAATATGCGCGCGACAACGATCTGTTCCTGACCTATGTGATCGTCAACCCGCAGGCGAACCAGGCCCAGTCGGCGCACGAGCAGCAGGACAAGTATCTGGCTGTGGGCATCGTGGACCAGGACGCGGAAGGCATCACCGTGCGCGGAGCGAAGATGCTGGCGACGAGCGGCATCATGGCGAACGAAGTGTTCTGTAGCTGCATCCAGCCGCTGCGCGAAGGCGACGAGATGTACGCGTTGTCGTTCGTGGTGCCAATGAACGCGAAGGGCATGAAGGTAATTTCGCGCAAGTCCTATGAGGAAAACGCGACCTCGGTGTTCGACAACCCGCTCTCGAGCCGTTACGACGAAAACGACGCGGTGCTGTACTTCGACGACGTCAAGGTGCCGTGGGAGCGCATTTTCGTGGCCGGCGACGTGTCGTTGTGTGCGAAGCAGTTTCACGCCACGCCGGCGCACGTCTATCAAAACTACCAGTGCCAGGTTCGTCTGATGACGAAGCTGCGTTTCCTGGTCGGGCTCGGCCTCAAAATTTCGGAAGTGAACGGCACCAACAGCTTCCCGCAGGTACGCGAGGCGCTCGGGCAGCTTTCGGCGGAAGCGTCCATGGTCGAGGCCTATGTGTACGGCATGGAAGCAAAGGGCACCGTGGTCAACGGCTACTACGTGCCCGACCGCAACATGCTGTACAGCTCGCAGGTGCTCACGCAGCAGCTTTACTCGAAGATTCTCAACACGCTGCGCGAACTTGCGGGCGGCGGGATGATCATGCTGCCGTCCAGTATTCAGGACTTCGAAAATCCAGAACTGCTGCGCATCATCGAAAAGACCCAGAAGTCGCCGGTTTGCAGCTCCGAAGAGCGCGTCAAGTTCTTCAAGCTCGCGTGGGACGCAGTGGGCTCGGAATTCGCGTCGCGCCACAACCAGTACGAGCTGTTCTACGCCGGCGCATCGTTCGTGACCAAGGGTCACGCCTATCGCACCTATGACTGGCGCAAGGCCACGGGCCTCGTCGACGACCTGCTGTCGAGCTATTCGCTCGACCAGGAACTGGCGAGGACGCCGCGCGCGGCCTGAGCGCAACGTCGATTCAATTCACATTCCATCAAGGAGAGACACATGGCAATCAATAAGCTCCATGACGAGTTTCATGGCCTGGACATGATCAACGGCTGGCGCCTTCCCGAAGGCTACGATCCCGAATCCGGCGCGCAGGAATTGATTCTTTCCGGCGAACTCGACACGGATAACAAGCGCGGCAGCCGCACGCGCCTGCTGCGCCTGCCCGCAGGGCTCTTTACGAAGAAGCCGTTCGTGCACGACTACTGGGAAGAGGTATTCCTCGTCGAGGGCGACCTGACCGTGGGCAACGACGAGCACGGTCAGGGCGGCAAGCCCTTCAAGGGCTACACCTATGCGGTGCGCCCGCCCGGCGCGTGGCACGGCCCGTTCAAGTCGAACGACGGCTGCGTGCTGCTGGAAATCCACTACTACGATCCGGCTTGATCATGCTGCCAACGCTCGACACATTGCGAGCCCGGCTCGCGGATCGCCAGATCGATGCGGCGGAAGTGGTCGCATCGTGCGTGGCGCGAATCGAGGATAGCGCCGGCGAAGGGCGGCGCGTGTTCCCCCATGGGGCGAGTCCTTCCGCCATGGCGCAAGCCGAAGCCAGCGATGCGATGCGCCGCTTCGGCGTGGCCGGGCCGCTCGCGGGCATTCCGGTTTCGGTCAAGGACCTGTTCGACGTTCAGGGCGAAATCACGCGGGCCGGCAGCCGGGCGCTGTCCGGCGCGCCGGCTGCCCGCGACGCCGTGGCGATTGGCCGGCTGCGCGCGGCGGGGGCCATATTGGTTGGCAGAACCAACATGACCGAGTTCGCCTATTCGGGGCTTGGCATCAATCCGCACTACGGCACGCCGGCGAATCCGTTCGACCGGGCCGCGGGGCGCATTCCCGGCGGCTCGTCGTCGGGCGCGGCGGTGTCGGTCACCGACGGCATGGCCGCCGCGGGCATCGGCTCGGACACCGGCGGCTCGTGCCGGATTCCCGCTGCGCTATGCGGCGTCGCGGGCTTCAAGCCGACTGCCGCGCGTATTCCACTGCAAGGCGCGGTGCCGCTCTCGACGAGCTACGACTCGGTGGGCTCGATGGCGCCGAGCGTGGCGTGTTGCGCGGCGCTCGATTCGATCATGGCGGGGGACCTGGAGATCCAGCCCCATGAGGCGCAAGCGCTCGCCGGACTGCGCCTGGCCGTGCCGTCGGCCATCGTGATGGAAGGTCTCGATGCGCAAGTCGCGGCTGCGTTCGAGCGGGCGATTGCGCGGTTGAGCGCTGCGGGCGCAATCGTCAAGCAAGTGGCGTTCGACAGCTGGCAGCGTCTTGGCGCGCTTGGCGAGCACGGCGGCCTGGTTGCGATGGAGGCCTGGTCGTGGCACGTCGGCTTGATCAAGGAGCAGGCGGGCGAGTATGACCCGCGCGTGCTGGCGCGCATTCGCCTCGGCAGCCAGAACAGCATTGCGGAATACGTGCGCATGAAGGCGTTGCGCTCGGAACTCTGCCTGCGCGCCGACGACGAGCTTCAGCCTTACGACGCCGTGGTTTGCCCCACCGTGCCCATCGTCGCGCCGCGCATCGCCGATCTTGCTGAAGAGGCCGAATACACCGCGACGAACCGCCTGCTGCTGCGCAACCCCGCCATCGCCAACATGCTCGACCTGTGCGCCGTTTCGATCCCTTGCCACGCGCCGGGAGACGAACCGGTCGGACTCATGCTGATGGGCCGGCACATGAGCGACCGGCGCGTGCTCGCGATTGGCATGGACGTCGAGAACGTCGTGCGCCAAACCCGTTAAAGGAAGGAAGATATCGTGAAGGTCATCAAATTCAGGATCGAAGAGGGCGCGGGCCGATACACCGAGCGCGCGATCGCCATCAACCACCTGGTCATCGCCGGCTGGACCGGCCGCGACACGGTCGCCATGGAAAAGCATATTCGCGAACTCGAAGCACTCGGGGTGAAGCGCCCCGCGTATACGCCGGTCTTCTATCGCGTGGCGGCGGATCGCATCGGCGCCGCGCCTGCCATTCAGGTCACGGGCGAGGAAAGCAGCGGCGAGGCCGAGTTCGTGCTGGTGAAGGACGGCGGCGAGACCTTCGTGGGCATTGCCTCCGATCACACCGACCGCCAGGTGGAAACCTATGGGATCACGGTTTCCAAGCAGATGTGCGAGAAGCCCTGCGCGGACACGCTGTGGCGCCTGAGCGACGTGGCCGGTCATTGGGACGACCTGCTGCTGCGCTCGTATGCGACGATCGACGGCGAGCGCGTGCTGTATCAGGAAGGCAAGGTCACGGCGATGCGCAGCCCGCAAGATCTGCTCGCGCAGTTCGCGAGCCGGGGCGGCCAGTTCGAGGACGGCACCGCGATGCTGTGCGGCACGCTGGCGGCGATTGGCGGCATCCGCGCGGCGCAGGCGTTCGAGGTCGTGCTCGAAGACCCCGTGCTCGGGCGGACGCTGCGGCATGCGTATGAGGTCGAGACGCTGCCCGTGGTGGGCTGAGGCATGAGCTGACACATTCGAACGCGGAACCGGCCCGGCGATTGGACTTCATTGCACGGTAAGCGTACGCTGGGCAGCCTGTTGGCTGCATCGGCGTCACGCCTAACCGCCTTACCGTTACCGATAGGGAGTCCATCGCATGAAACCCCGCATCACCGTCATTACGCTTGGCGTCGACGATCTTGACGCTTCACTGCGCTTTTACCGCGATGGTCTGGGGTTTCCAACCGAAGGCATCGTAGGCAAGGAATTCGAGCACGGGGCCGTGGTGTTCATCGACCTCCAGCCCGGCCTCCGTCTGGCGCTCTGGCCGCGCGCGAGCATGGCCCACGACACGGGGCTGGCGGTGGGGCCGGCCAGCCCAACCGAGCTAAGCCTCGGTCACAACGTTGCTTCGAAGGCCGAAGTGGATGCCGCCATGGCACAAGCGGCTTCGGCTGGCGCGCGCATTGTCAAACCCGCGCACGACACATTTTGGGGCGGTTACGCAGGCTATTTCCAGGACCCCGATGGGCATCTCTGGGAAGTCGCCTGGAATCCGCAGTGGCTGGAATCAACTCCCTGAAGCGGCCCTTGAGCCGTTCAGCACCACACGACGCGGTCGTATGCGACCGTGCGCCGGTAGATGTTCCTGCCGAGCCAGCTCGAATATTCCATGTACGCGCAGTCGAGCACTACGATCCAGTTGGTCACGTTCATTTTGTTCCCCCATCAAACCATCGTTGTTTGAATGCAAGACTAGTCTACGGCCGCAATTCGTGGGACGAATTCATGAGCAAAGCGAGGTAAACCGCTCAGTTCTCGCAATTTGCGTTGCGTGCTCGCAACTGTGCTGTCCAGCGCATTCCTTGCCGGTCTCCTGCCATTTGACGCCGCAACTCCGGTGCCTGGGCGTTCACCCTGTTCGATCTTTCCGTTCCTCACTACCATGACCGAATCCTCGCCAAATCCGACCCCGCCCACGCCGCTCGACCGTCTCATGGAGCAAGTCCTCGCCTTCCGCGACGCGCGCGACTGGCAGCAATTTCACACGCTGCGCAACCTGATCGTGTCGACGAGCATCGAGGCCGGCGAGCTGCTCGAAACGATCCAGTGGAAGGACGACGCGCAGATCGCCGCGCTGGTGGCCGACCCGCAGGGCCGTGCGCATCTGGAGCAGGAATGCGCCGATGTATTCATCTATCTGCTGCTCGTCGCGCATACGGCCGGTTTCGACCTGGTGAAGGCCGCGGCGGACAAGGTGAGGCTGAACGAGACCCGCTATCCGGCCAACAAGGCGAGGGGCAACGCGAGAAAGCACAGCGAGCTTTGACGCGTATATTGAACACAAAGCGCAGACTCAAGCCTGCGCGTCCGCCCGAGCTTCAACGCGCGGGCGCAACCCGCTAACCGCAGCGGTCAACCCATGCCCGTCCGCATTGTTGCGCAGCACGAGTTGCAGATCGTGACGCTGCGCGATGCGCATCGCAATCGAGAGGCCGAGACCGCTGCCGGTGCCTTGCACATGGCTCGCGCGATAGAAGCGGTCGAGCACGCGGTCCAGATCCTCCTCGGGAATGCCGGGCCCGTTGTCGACGACTTCGAAGCCCAGCTGTTCGCCCGTGCGCGTGAGCACGAGATCGACCTTGCCGCCGCGCGGCGTATAGCGGATTGCGTTGTCGAGCAGATTGTTCAGCAGCGTGTTGAGCCCGTGCGGGTCGGCGGCCACGTTGCAGGCATCGCCTTCGGTCACGGGCGCGCGCATTTCGAGGCCGAGGTCGATGTCCTTTTCTTCGGCGAGCAGCGAAAAGTCGCCGATCGCCTGTTCGCCGAGCCGCCGCAGACTCACCACGGCGACGGGCAGCGCGGGCTGCGCGTCCTCGCGCGCCAGCGTGAGCAACTGCTGCACGAGCCGGATCAAGCGGTTCAGGCGGGTTTCGATGCGCCCGGTCGTGTGCGGCTCGCCGGTGAGCGTGCCGTCGCGCAGCGCGGCCTGCAATTGCAGCTTGAGCGCCGCGAGCGGCGAGCGCAGCTCGTGCGCGGCGTCGGCGACGAAGGTGCGCTGCGCCTGCGAAGCGGCGTTCAGGCGCTGCAACAGGCCGTTGAGCGCCTCCACCAGCGGGCGCAGTTCGATGGGCGCCGACCGGTCCAGTTTGATCGGCTCCAGTGCATTGTGCGAGCGCGCTGCCAGCAGCGCCGAAAGGGCGCCGACCGGAGCGAGCCCGCGCGCCACCACGAGCAGCACGAGCACGATGGCCACCGGCACGAACAGCGCGAGCGGCCAGAGCGTATGCAGCGCGAGCCGCAGCGCCAGCGTTTCGCGCACGGAGATCGGCTGGGCGACTTGCACGAAGCGCCCGGTTTGCTGCACGCCGAAAGTGCGCCAGTGCGTTTCCGACTGCTCGATCGTATGGAATCCTTCAGGATTGCGCGGCAGCGGCGCATCGTGCGAGGTGTGATAGATCGGCGTGCCGCTGGCGTCCCAGATCTCGATGAGGATGCGGTCGTCGGCAATGCCCTGCAGATCGGGCGCCGCGTGCGCCGTGTGGCCTGCGGTGAGGTTAGACGGCAGCGAGAGCGCCACGGCGCGCAGTTCGTAGTCGAACAGCTCGTTCGCCTCGTCGTGCGCGGTGTGAAAGATGCCGAAGCCCGCCACAGCCGAGCCGGCCGCGAACCCGCAGATCAGCCAGCCCAGCAGCCGGCGGCGGATCGATTTCATTCGGCCCTCTTGAGCCGATACCCCACGCCGCGCACCGTCACGATCTGGTCCGCGCCGATCTTGCGGCGCAGGCTATGCACATGCACTTCGATCGTGTTGCTGCCCACTTCCTCGCCCCAGCCGTAGAGCCGTTCTTCGAGTTCGGCCTTGGTGAACACGCGCGCGGGCTCCTCGATCAGCACGTGCAGCAGCGCGAACTCGCGCGGCACGAGCGAGACCGTTTCGCCGCCCTGGGTGACTTCGTGCGCGGCCGGGTCGAGCGCGAGGTCGCCGTGTTCGTAGACCGGCTGCTTGCGGCCCGTGCGCCGCCGCAGCAGCGCGCGGGCGCGCGCCGCGAGTTCGTCGAGATCGAAGGGCTTGACGAGGTAGTCGTCGGCGCCCGCGTCGAGCCCGCTCACGCGGTCGGTCACGCTGTCGCGCGCGGTGATGATCAGGATCGGCGCTTCGCCGCCGCGCCGGCGGTAGGAGGCCAGCACGCTCACGCCGTCCTTCTTCGGCAGGCCCAGGTCGAGCAGCACGAGGTCGTAAACGTCGTTGGCGAGCGAGAGCTCGGCCTCGCGCCCGTCCTTGGCCCAGTCGACGGCGTAGCCTTCGCGGCGCAGCGCGTCGAGCACGGGCTCGGCAATCATTTCGTCGTCTTCGACGAGCAAGAGACGCATCGTGTTGCTCCAGGTTGCTTCTTCGGCCTGCAATTGTCGCTCAGTTGCGCGCATGGCACAGCCCTCCTCGTCTCCTTATGCTTCAGCTTCCCCGTGGCGTGCCGCGCCGTGCTTGCAGGAGCGCAGCAGCGCCGGCAGCAGCACGAGCGGCATCTGCACGAGAAAAAAACACCGCGCTGAAATGCGCTCGGTGGACTGCAGCGCAGTCTGCCGGGAAAACGCTTATGTGCTGCTTAAGGGTGGGATCGGGTGCCGTATTTTGCTTCGCAGGCAAAACGTAAGGAACGCGCAATTGCCGATTTTCGATAACGCCTCGATTAATGACTGTCTAGCATGGTCCCAACACCCAATCCGGCGCCGACCGCGCGGGCCACCCAGGAGGATAAAACACCATGCAGGCAGAGTCTAAAGGCCGTGGCGCCGCGCCAGCGCTCAAGCAAACGCTCGGTACGTGGCAGCTATGGGGCATTGCCGTCGGGCTTGTGATTTCCGGCGAATACTTCGGCTGGAGCTATGGCTGGGCCACGGCCGGCACGCTCGGCTTCGTTGTCACGGCGCTGTTCGTGGCGGCGATGTATACCACCTTCATTTTTAGCTTCACCGAACTCACCACGTCGATTCCACACGCTGGCGGCCCGTTCGCGTATGCGCGCCGCGCGTTCGGCCCGGCCGGCGGCTACCTCGCGGGTGTCGCCACGCTGGTGGAGTTCGTGTTCGCGCCGCCGGCCATCGCGCTTGCCATCGGTGCGTATCTGCACGTGCAGTTTCCGGCGCTCGAGCCCAGACACGCCGCCGTGGGCGCGTATCTGGTGTTCATGGCGCTCAATATCGTGGGCGTGCAGATTGCCGCCACGTTCGAGCTCGTGGTCACGCTGTTCGCGATCTTCGAGCTGCTCGTGTTCATGGGCGTCGTGTCCCCGGGCTTCGCATGGTCGCACTTCCTCAAGGGCGGCTGGTCGGGCAACGATCATTTCTCGTTGGGCGCCGTCCATGGCATGTTCGCGGCTATTCCTTTCGCGATCTGGTTTTTCCTCGCCATCGAAGGCGTGGCCATGGCCGCCGAAGAAGCCAAGAACCCCAAGCGCTCGATTCCGATTGCCTACGTGACCGGCATTCTCACGCTGGTGGCGCTCGCGGTGGGCGTGATGGTGTTCGCGGGCGGCGCGGGCGACTGGTCGCGGCTCGCCAACATCAACGACCCGCTGCCGCAGGCCATGAAGTACATCGTGGGCGAGCACAGCGGCTGGATGCATATGCTCGTGTGGCTGGGGCTGTTCGGCCTCGTCGCATCGTTTCACGGCATCATTCTCGGGTACTCGCGCCAGATCTTCGCGCTTGCCCGCGAAGGCTATCTGCCCGCGTGGCTCGCCAAAGTGCATCCGCGCTTCAAGACGCCTTATCGCGCGATCCTGGCCGGCGGCGTGGTCGGTATCGCGGCTATCTATAGCGACGAACTCATCCAGTTCGGCGGCCAGACGCTCACCGCGAACATCGTGACGATGTCGGTGTTCGGCGCCATCGTCATGTACATCGTCAGCATGGCGGCGCTATTCAAGCTGCGCCGCACCCGGCCCAATATGGAGCGGCCGTTCCGCGCGCCGCTCTATCCGTTGTTTCCGGCCTTCGCGCTCGTTGCCGCGCTCGTATGCCTTGGCACGATGTTCTATTACAACACGCTCGTAGCCCTGATCTTCGTGGTGTTTCTCGCACTGGGCTATGCTTATTTTCTGGCGACCCGGGCACAGCGCGACGCAGCCTCGGGCGCGCATCCGGACCACGAGACGGATGCGCCGATCGAATCCCCCGGCGTGCTGCTCGAGGAATGAGCGCGAGCGATATGCAAGTCAGCAGGAGTTGAAGCGATGTCCTATACGGAGACGATCGGTCTGCGCACGTACCGTTTCGCGGACCTCAAAACCTTGCTTGCCAAGGCGAGTCCGCTGCGCAGCGGCGACCAGCTCGCGGGCGTGGCGGCGGCGAGCGAGGAGGAGCGCGTGGCAGCCAAAATGGCGCTCGCCAACGTGCCGCTCAAGATCTTCCTGAATGAGGCGCTGGTGCCTTATGAAGAAGACGAAGTGACGCGCCTGATCGTCGATACGCATGACAAGGATGCGTTCGCGCCGGTCTCGCATCTCACCGTGGGGGATTTCCGCAACTGGCTGCTCTCGCCCGGGGCGGACAGCGCCACGCTCGAGCGCGTGGGGCCGGGCATCACGCCGGAGATGGCGGCGGCGGTCTCGAAGCTCATGCGCAACCAGGACCTTATCGCGGTGGCGAAAAAGCGCCCCGTGGTCACGCGCTTTCGCAACACGGTGGGGCTGCCCGGACGCATGTCGGTGCGCTTGCAGCCGAATCATCCCACCGACGACGTGAAAGGCATCGCCGCCTCGATGCTCGACGGCCTCATGTACGGCTGCGGCGACGCGATGATCGGCATTAATCCGGCCACCGACAGCCTGGCAGCCATCGTCAAGCTGCTCACGATGATCGACGGCTTTCGCGAGCGTTATCGCGTACCGACGCAAGCGTGCGTGCTCACGCACGTCACCAACACGATTGCGGCCGTCGAGAAAGGCGCGCCCGTCGACCTCGTGTTCCAGTCGATCGCAGGTACGGAGAAGGCCAACGCGAGTTTCGGCATCTCGCTCGCGCTGCTGGGCGAGGCGCGCGAGGCTGCCCTCTCGCTCAAGCGCGGCACCGTGGGCAACAACCTCATGTACTTCGAGACGGGACAGGGCAGCGCGCTTTCGGCCAATGCGCATCATGGCGTCGATCAGCAGACCTGCGAGGTGCGCGCCTATGCCGTCGCGCGCCGCTTCGAGCCGTTCCTCGTTAATACCGTGGTGGGCTTCATCGGGCCGGAATATCTCTACGACGGCAAGCAGATCATTCGCGCGGGTCTGGAAGATCATTTCTGCGGCAAGTTATTAGGTGTGCCGATGGGTTGTGACATCTGCTACACGAATCACGCCGAAGCCGACCAGGACGACATGGACACGCTGCTCACGTTGCTGGGCGCGGCGGGCATCAACTTCATCATGGGCATTCCGGGCGCCGACGACGTGATGCTCAACTACCAGAGCACCTCGTTTCACGACGCGCTGTACGTGCGCGACTTGCTGGGCCTGCGGCGCGCGCCAGAGTTCGAGGAGTGGCTGGAGACGATGGAGATTGCCGACGCGAAAGGCGCGCTGCTGCCTGCCTCGCCACGCGTGCCGCTGCTCGCGGGCGTGGATGAATGGATGGGAAGCGGGATGGGAGTGGGCACATGAGCGACGCCGTCGAAAAAAATCCTTGGGCCGGCCTGAAGGCGTTCACGAATGCGCGCATCGCGCTGGGCCGCGCGGGCAACGGCCTGCCGACTGCGCCGCTGCTCGCGTTCAATCTCTCGCATGCGCAGGCGCGCGACGCCGTGCATCAGCCGCTCGACGCCGAGGCGTTGCTGCGCGAACTGGAAGAGTCGGGCTTCACGGCGCTCGCGGCACAGAGCGCCGCGCCGGACCGCGATCATTACCTGCGTCGCCCCGACCTCGGGCGGCGGCTCTCGGACGAGAGCCGTGCGGCGCTGGGCGATGCGGGTCGCGCAATCCGCGAGGGTAACGAGAGCAATGCGGGCCCCGACATTGTGTTCGTGGTGGGTGACGGTCTGTCCGCGTTTGCCGCCGCAAAGCAGGCCTTGCCGCTTCTGCAAGCTGTGCGCGAGCGGCTGAAGGCAGACGCCGCGGCGGGCCACGGCTGGCGCGTCGGGCCTGTGGTGGTGGCGCGCCAGGCGCGCGTCGCGCTCGGCGACGAGATCGGCGAACTTCTGGGCGCGAAGCTTGTGGCGATGCTCATCGGCGAACGGCCAGGCCTGAGTTCGCCCGATAGCCTGGGCGTGTATTTGACCTGGGCGCCGAAGGTGGGCTGCCATGATGCGATGCGCAACTGCATCTCGAACGTGCGGCCCGAGGGCCTTCCCTACGATGGTGCCGCGCACAAGCTGCACTATCTGCTCACGCACGCGCGGCGGCTCGGACTTACTGGGGTGGGCCTCAAGGACGATAGCGATGCGCTCCTGCCCGAGGAGCGGCAGAAAATGGGGCGGATTGCGTCTTCCCACGACGCTGTATAAAGCCAATATGGCAAGCTCCTGCGATCCATGATTTCATGGCGTAATGCGCCGTGCGTCGCGCGCACAGGTTCGCACCCCTCATTTGCGCCACAATCGCGCGTCGACCAATGGTTGTACCGCATGGGTGGGAGCGCGGGGCTGCACCGATAGTGCGCAATTGTTGAACACCGAAGCGAGCGCAGTGCGCCACGGTTGCACACCCGTTGCGCACCCTCCGCACGACGCGGAACGCGCAATATGCCGCACGCGCGTGCCATGAGCCTCCTCGCATGGCTGCGCGACATGGCACGGATTTTGCGTCTCCTGCGCCGATCGTTTCGATAGACTGGTTGCACAAGGAGGCACTCCATGGAGCACACGGCCAAGCCGTTCGAGCAGACGGCCGAAGACACGCACCTTGGCGCGCAGGGTGCACACGCGCTGGCCGGACGCGCGGTGGTGAGCGTCGCACACGATGCCGATGAACAGGCTCGCAACCTGGTCGGCTGGCGGCAGACCTACGATCAGCTTGCGGCAGGGAGCTTTGTCGGCACGCTCACCGAGATTTCGCTCGACACCATGAAGATCTTCTGCGAAACCACGAGCCACACGCTGCGCCAGGCGTGCGAGGTGCGCGGCGACGCGTACTGGTTCGGCATTCCCGCCGCGCGCGACCAGCAGGCGCGCATCGACACTCAGCCGTTTGGCGCCCAGACCTTTGCGGTGCGGCCAGGCAACGTCGAATTCGAGTTGCTCACGCCCGCGCAGTTTTCGATTTACGGTGTGGTGGTGCGCGCAGAAGTGCTGCGCCACTATGCCGAGACCGTCGAGCGCATGCCGCTCGACGCATGGCAGCCGGATATGCCCATCGTGCAGGCAGGTGCGGGGCGCCTCGCGTATCTGTGTGGGTTGCTGGCGCAGCGCCTGAACGATGCGGACGATGCGGCGGACGGCGTGGGCCGGCGGGCTCCTGCGCCGCTCACGGACTTCGAGCGCAACGATCTGCAGGCCGAGTTGCTGGCGGCGCTGTTCGACGCTTGCGTGGCTGATGGAGCCGAGACGGCGGAGCCGGGCGTCGATCAAGCCTCGCGGCGCCGCTGGATCGTTGCGCAGGCACGCGACTACGTGCTCGTGCATCGCTCGCGCCCGGTGGGTGTGCCGGAACTTTGCGAGCAATTGCACGTGAGCCGCCGCACCTTGCAGTACTGCTTCCAGGACGTGCTGGGGATGGCTCCCGCGACCTATCTGCGCGCGCTGCGGTTGAACGGCGCGCGCCGCGACCTGTGCGGGCGCGCGGCTGGATCGGTGCAGGACGTGGCCGCCGCTTGGGGCTTCGGGCATTTGAGCCAGTTCGCGGCGGATTATCGGCGCATGTTCGGCATGCGGCCTTCGGAGGCGTTGCGAGCCATGTGAGCACTGCCGGTGCCTCCGCGTAACGCGTGGTGCCCTGCGCGTCAGGCGCTTCGACGGCGTTATGCCCGCTCGCAGCCCACGCGCGATTTCATTCGGATGCCTGATGATTGGCCGGACGGGCCACGAACTTGCCTGGACTCGTGCCCGTGAGCCGGCGAAACATGGCGATGAACGCCGACGAAGTCGCATAACCGAGATCGAGCGCCACCGATTCCACACTGCGCCCCGCTTGCAGCAGCGGCAACGCGCTCACGAGACGCAGGCGCGCGCGCCACTCGGTCAGCGACATCCCCAGTTCGCGCTGCGCGTGGCGCATCAGCGTGCGCTCGCTCATATGGAACGCAGTGGCGAGTTCGGCGAGCGGGCGGTTGTCGGCGGGATTGCCATGGAAGACTTGCAGCACGGCGTTCAACTCGGGGTTGTCCGCGTGCGGGAGGTAGCTGCCGGTGGTGGCGCAGGTCGAGAGCAGGTCCACCAGCACGCGCAAGAGGCGTGCGCGCGCAGGCGACTCGCTGCCGTCGTGTCCGGCCGGCGGCAGCGCGCGCAAATGGTCGAGCATGCTGCGCACGAGCGGCGAGACCATCATCGCGCAGGTGTGCGCCGGCATCGCGCCGCACAGCTCGCGGCTGATGTAGACCGAGCAGTGCACGGTCTCCGCATGATTGAAGCCCACGTGCTCGGTGCCGGGCGCAATCCACAGGCCCATGTGCGGCGGTGCGAGGAAGTATTCCTCGCCGGCCGTGACTTCGGTGATGCCGCTGAACGAATAGACGAACTCGCCCCACGGATGCCGCATCGTGGGATAGCGCGCGTGCGATGGCAGGTGCTCGGTGCGGAAATAGACCGGCACGGGCAGCGTGTCCGCGAACGGCGGCGGGCTCACGTGCTGCAGCACTTTGCGTGCGCTCGTGGCGGCCGGAGGGCGGGATTTCGGCATGGCGTGAACGGGCGCGCCGTTACGCGCTGGGCAGCGTTCTGCGCAAGGCCGCGAAAAACAGCTCCGATTGCAGTCGCTCGCCTTGCACCTGGCTCGCGACTCGTTGCGCGAGATCGGCGGCCACGGGCCGCAGCGCACGCCCGGTCGAGCGCGCGAGCACCTGCGCCGCGCATGCACGCTCCAGGTAGTAGAGATCGTCGAACGCGTAATCGATGCGCTCGCCGCATACCACCACGCCATGATTGCCGAGAAAGCCGATGTCCTTGCCGGCCAGCGCGTGCGCGATGCGCTCGCCTTCCTCGGGGCCGAGCGCGAGACCGTTGTATTCGCGATCGAGCGCGATGCGGCCGTGGTAGCGCATGGCGTTCTGCGAGAGGGTTGTGTCGAGCCCGCAGTCCTCGGTCAGCGTGAGCGCCGTGGCATAGGGCATATGAGTGTGCAGAACGCAGGTCTTGCCAGCGATGCCATGGATCGCGGCGTGGATGAACATGGCCGTTGGCTCCACTTCGTGCCGGCCCGCGACCACGGCGCCGGCCTCATCCACGATCACGATGTCGTCGCCGCCGACCTCGCTCCACATCAGGCCGCGCGGGTTCAGCAGGAAGAGCCCGTGTTCGCCGGGAAGCGCGACGCTGAAGTGATTGCAGACGCCTTCGCCGAGACCGTAATGCGCGGCTGCGCGCAGTGCAAGCGCGAGATCCGCGCGCAGCTTTTCGACGCCCGGGTCGTGAAATATGGCCGGAAACTCGTTCACCGTTCGATCTCCTGTTTCAGGCCGGGCGTTTTCAATTTTCGTGACGCGTCGCTTGCGTGCCCGGCGGGCTCCAGTTTCCCGGCTCGCGGCGGCGATGTCCAGCCCATCCGGGGAGATTATTCGATCGGGCAGCCGCAGGCGCCTTCAGTGGACGCGCGTGGAAGCGTGCTGAGCGTGAGCCTGCTTCTGGCGCTGCTGATGGCGCTGGTTCAGCCACGACGCCACCACCACGCAAATCGCCAGCGCGCCCGTTGCCGCGGCCTCGGTCCGGTGATCTTCGCCCATCAGCATCACGACCAGCACGCCGCAGATAAACGCAATCACCACCCACGTCAGCCAAGGAAAACACCACATCTTCAGCTGAAGGTCGTCCTTGACCATGTTTAGTTTTCCGCGCATCCGCAACTGCGAAACGGCAATGACGAGATAAACGAGCAGCGCGATGGCGCCCGACGTCGCCAGCAAAAAGCTGAATACGCGCTCGGGCACGAGGTAGTTCGCGACCACCGTGAGAAAGCCGAACGCGGTGGAGGCGAGCACCGCCGCACGCGGCGTGCCCGCATTGTCGGTCGTGCGCAGCAGGGGCGGCGCGTCGCTGCGCACCGAGAGCGAAAAGAGCATGCGCGAAGCGGTGTAAAGCGCAGAGTTCAGGCAGCTCGCCACGGCCAGCAGCACGACCATATCGATGATGGCCTTCGCGTGCGGCACGCCGATCAGTTCCATCGCGCGCTGATATGAGCCCTGCGAAGTCAGGCCGGGATCGGTCCACGGCACGATGGCGGTGACGACGAAGATCGAGCCGAAATAGAACAGCGAGATGCGCCAGATGACCGAGCGGGTGGCGCGCACGATCTGCTGGCGCGGGTTGCGCGATTCGGCTGCGGCGATGGTGACGATTTCCGTGCCCATGAACGAGAACATGGTGGTGAGCATGGCCGCGAGAACCGCGCCGATCCCGTTGGGCATGAAGCCGCCGTTATCGACGAGCCGCGAAGCGCCAGACACGCCCGAATGCGGCAGCACGCCGAAGATCGCCGCGCCGCCGATGCAGAGAAACACGATAATGGCGACCACCTTGACCAGCGCGAACCAGAACTCGAATTCGCCGTAGTTCTTGACCGAGAGAAGATTCGTGACGGTCAGGATGAAGGTGATCCCGAGAGCATAGACCCACGTTGCAATCGAGGGAAACCATGCGTTGAGGATGGTGGCGGCGGCCGTGGCTTCGATGGGGATGACAAGCACCCAGAACCACCAGTACAGCCAGCCGATCGTGAAGCCGGCCCAGTGGCCGATGGCCTGGTCGGCGTAGGTGGAGAACGAGCCGCTGTCGGGTTGCGCCGTGGCCATTTCGCCCAGCATTCTCATGACAAGCACGACGAGCACGCCGGTGAAGATGTAGGCAAGCAGTGCGGCCGGACCGGCCTCCGCAATCGCGTGGCCCGAGCCCACGAACAACCCCGCGCCAATCACGCCGCCGATCGACATCATCGTGACGTGCCGCTGCTTGAGTCCATTGCTTAATTTAGCGTCGTTCGATACCTGCATGTTGTCTCCAAAGTCAACCACTTGAGTCCAATACGGCGCGCAGAGTCTCGTTTGTCGATGAATGGGCGTCAAGGGCCAATCCATGCGCACTTGATAACGGCGTGATTCGGCATAAAGAATTTGCCGGGATCCCGCTTTTTCCCGGCGATTGAGGGATGAAATTCGATAGCGCGAGCGCGCAGCGGGGACATCACCCGCATAGGTGCTAATAAATTTGGAATGCAAACTATTTGGAGCGGGCCGCGCGAATCCATGCGATGACGTCTTCGGCGCGCTCGCCCAAGCTCGCCACCATGATGGCCGGCGCGAAAATGGCGGCGCACTGACGGTCGGTCAGACGCTGGGCGAGTCGGCGGTGGGGTCCATGCCGGGATATTGGCGCTCATTCCCCACTCAGCCCGAATCCGCCAGACGGCGAAATCTCTTTTTTGAAAGACTGGATCCAAAAATCCAGCTGGGGTAATCTCCTTGACATCGCACAACCGGACGCGGCGTCATGCCGCATTGCACCATGCATGCCACCAACGTTCGCAGCACTGCCGGTCTGGCGTTATCCGCCGAGGAGGAGGCCTATCGTTTCTTGCTGGAGGCGATCATCGAAGGCCGCTATGCGGCGGGCCAGCGCATCGTCGCGGAGACCGTGGCCGAAGCGCTTTCGATGAGCCGCATGCCCGTGCGCGCCGCGCTGCGACGCCTGCACAGCGAGGGGCTGGTGATCCAGCGGCCGAACCGCGGCGCGATCGTTCGCGGTCTTTCCGTCGACGAGATCCAGGACATCTTCGACATGCGCATCGCGCTCGAGGGGCTCGCGATGCGCGTGGCCGCGCCGCGCTGCACCGAAGCGCACCTCGCGAAACTCGAACGCCTGCTTGAAGACATGGACGCCTGCGTCGGCGACACCGACACATGGGTGCAGCGCCACTGCGCTTTTCACGAATACCTGTGCGAAATCAGCGGCCGCACTCGCCTGTATCAGCAGATTCTCTCGCTCTATACGCTGATCGAAGGCCCCATGCGCCTGTGGATCGAGCAGGCGACCTTCAGGCGCAAGCGCGCGCGCGACGCCCACCAGATCCTGATCGACGCGCTGCGCACGCGCGACCCCGCGCAGGCCGAGCAGGCGCTGCGCGCGCACATCGAATCGACGGTGCCGCAGATCATCGCATTCCTCGAATCGCCGCCGTCGCGGGAATGACGCGCTGGTTTGCCCATTTTGTCGTTGTGCCCCACTCGTTGTGTTTCACGTTGTGCCCACACGTTGTCACCACACTCAGCCAGGAGCCTCCCGATGTCAGCAAAAGAGTTCAAGCGTTTTCGTCTTGCCGCCTGCGCCGGCGTCGTGGTGCTGGCGCAGCTTGCCGGCGCCGCCACGGCGCACGCGGCTGATCTGGGCCTCGTGAAAAGCGGCACGCTGACTTACTGTTCGAGCATGGATGCGCCGCCGCTCGCGTCCTACGACGAGAATCAGCAGCCGCGCGGCTTCTCCGTCGATGTTGCGCACGACGTGGCGAAGCAACTCGGCAATCTCAAGGTCGAGTGGAAGGTGATGTCGTTCAGCGGACAGATTCCGGCGCTGCAGGCGCGTCAATGCGATCTCGTGATCGGCCAGTTGTTCGACAAGCCCGAGCGGCGCCAGATCATCGACATCGTCGACTACATGTATTCGAGCCAGTCGATCATGGTGCCGCGAGGCAACCCGCGCCACGTGCGCTCGCTCGACGATCTATCGGGCCTGAAAGTCGGCGTGCTCAACGGCACGACCATCAGCTCGCTGCTCGAAAAGGAAAATCAGAAGCTCGCCGCGGCAGGCAAGGCGCCGATGAACATCGTTGTCTATAGTTCGGACGCCGATGCATTTCAGGCGTTCCGCCTGCAACAGGTCGACGCCTACGGCACCACCTCGGAGAGCGCCGCACACTTCCGCCAGGCATCGGGCGACATGTTCGAGGAAGCGGTGCCGGGCTTCAACCGCATCGCAACCGGCATTGGCGCACGCAAGGGCGAGCCGCTTTCGCCGGCAGTGGCGAAGGTCGTGGCCGACCTCGTGAAGAGCGACCGCTACGGCAAGATGCTCGCGACCTGGAAGCTCGAGAACGACCGCTATTGAGCGTGGGGTGAAGCCATGAATTTCAGCTGGGAAATTTTCCGGAAGTTCTTGCTGGAGCCCAGCCCTGCGTATCTGCGCGGGCTGTGGCTCACATTCTCGATCAGCGCGTGCGCGGTCGTGCTTGGCGCAACGCTTGGCCTCGTCGTTGCGCTCATGCGGCTTTCGCCGAGCCTGCCGGTGCAGTCGCTCGCGCGCGGCTACATCTGGGTCATGCGCGGCACGCCGCTGCTCATGCAGATCGTGTTTCTGTACACGGCGTTCGCCGCCGCGAACATCTTTCATTTTCACGATCTCGACTTCGGCATCGTCACGCTGCCGGGCAATATCCAGGCCGCCGTGCTCGCACTCGGCATGAACTCGGCTGCCTATCAGGCGGAGATCATTCGGGCGGGACTGAGTTCGGTCGATCGTGGGCAGTACGAAGCTTCGCGCTCGCTCGGTATGACCTCGGTGCTGCTGATGCGCCGGGTCGTGCTGCCGCAGGCGCTGCGCGTGATCGTGCCGCCGCTCGGCAACGAGTTCAACGTGATGCTGAAAAACACCACGCTCGTGAGCGTGATCGGCGTGCCGGAACTGCTGCTCAGCACGCAGATGATCACCTCGGTGAACTTCCGCGTGTTCGAGCTCTATCTCGTGCTCGGCATTTACTTCCTCGCGCTCACCACGCTCTGGGGCTTCGTGCAGCGGAAGCTGGAAGCGCACTTCGGCCGCGGCGAGGCGAAGCCGGCTGCGAACACGCGCCTGTTCGGCGCGCAAACGATGAAGCTGCTGCGGGGGCGCTGATATGAACGAAGCTCGGGAAATCGTGATCGAGGCGTCGGACATTCACAAGTCCTTCGGCTCGACCAAGGTGCTCAACGGCATCTCGCTGAGCGTCGCGAAGGGGGAGGTGGTGGTGCTGATCGGCTCCTCGGGATCGGGCAAGACCACCTTCATCCGCTGTCTGAACTTGCTGGAGTCGTACGACAGCGGGCGCGTGCGCGTGAACGGCAAGCTGCTCGGCTTTGTCGAGCGTCCGAACGGCACGCTTGTGCGCGATTCGGCACGCACGCTCGCAAGGCAGCGCCGCGACATCGGCATGGTGTTTCAGCGCTTCAATCTGTTTCCGCACATGACCGCGCTGGAGAACGTGATCGAGGCGCCCATTCACGTGCTGAAAATGCCGCGCGAAGAAGCCGTCAAGCAAGCGAAGGCGCTGATCGCGCGCGTGGGACTCGCGGATCGCGCCGACCACTATCCGTCGCAGCTTTCCGGCGGGCAGCAGCAGCGCATTGCCATCGCGCGTGCGCTCGCGATGCAGCCCAAGGTGCTGCTGTTCGACGAGCCCACGAGTGCGCTTGACCCCGAAACTGTGGGCGAGGTGCTGCAGGTCATGAAGGAGCTTGCGGAAGACGGCATGACGATGGTGGTCGTCACGCACGAGATGGGCTTCGCCCGCGAGGTGGCCGACCGCGTGGTCGTGCTCGACCAGGGCGAGCTGATCGAGGAAGGGCCGCCAGAGCGCATTTTTACCGCGCCTTCGCACCCGCGCACGCAGACTTTCCTGCGGCGCACCTTGCGCACCGCCGCGCCCGCGTAATCCATACCGAAGGCGGCAGCGCCGCCTTCCATGATCCATCATCAGGACACCAAATAAAGGAGAGTACGCTGATGCGTAACTTCGAAACGCCGGGCCGCTCGCTCGTCATGGCCCGCAACGGCATGGCCGCGACTTCGCACCCGAGCGCCACGCTTACCGCCATCCAGATACTGGCTGCGGGCGGCAACGCCATGGACGCCGCGATTGCCGCGTGCGCAGTGCAATGCGTGGTCGAACCCGGTTCCACGGGCATCGGCGGCGACTGCTTCGCGCTCTATTCGCGCGGCGGCAGCGACGACGTAATCGCCTATGACGGCTCGGGCTGGGCGCCCGCCGCCGCGAGCGCGGAGCGTTTGCGCGCGATGGGCGTCACAGCGATTGCGCGTCATTCGCCGCACGCAGTGACTGTGCCGGGCGCCGTGGATGCATGGACGACGCTCCATCGCGATCACGGCCGTCTGCCGCTGCGCGACGTGCTCGCGCCGGCCATCCGTTTCGCGGAAGAAGGCTACGCCGTCGCGCCGCGCACCGCGCGCGACTGGGCCGCCGAAGTGGAGACGCTCGCGCGCGACGCAGTGGCGGCCAAGGCCATGCTCGTCGACGGCGCCGCGCTGCGCGCGGGCGAAATCCACCGGCAGCCGCGCCTCGCGAACACGCTGCGCGCAATTGCGGAGACGGGCCGCGACGCATTCTATCGCGGCGCGGTGGCCGCCGATCTCGTGGCCAAGTTGCAGGAGCACGGCGGCTTGCACACGCTCGACGATTTCGCGGCGTTCAGCGGCGAGTACGTTACGCCGATCCGCGCGAAGTTCCGCGGCTACGACGTGATCGAATGTCCGCCGGCGGGGCAGGGCATGATCGCGCTGCTGATGCTGAGGCTGCTCGACAAGTACGATGCCGAAGGCGGACCGCTCGACCCCGACCGCCTGCATCGCGAGATCGAAGCGGCCAAGCTCGCCTACGCGGTGCGCGATGCGGTGCTGGGCGACCCGCGCAAGCAGGGCGTCGATGTGGAGCGCCTGCTATCCGACGCGTACGTCGACGCGCTGCGTAGCCGCATCGATCTCGAGAGCGTGCTGGACCCGGCCGCCGCGCTCGCTTCGGTCGAGCATCGCGATACGGTCTATATCACCGTTGTCGATCGAGACCGCAACTGCGTGAGCTTCATCAATTCGTTGTTCTATGCATTCGGCAGCGGATTGATGGGCAAGGAATCGGGCGTGATGCTGCACAATCGCGGGATGGGTTTTTCGGTCGAGCCGGGGCATCCGAACGCAATCTCCCCGCACAAGCGCCCGCTGCACACCATCATCCCCGGCATGGTGGCGCGCGATGGCCGCGTGCAGATGAGCTTCGGCGTGATGGGCGGCCACTATCAGGCGATGGGGCACGCGCATTTTCTGTCGAAGGTGCTGCATTACGGGCTGGACATGCAGACGGCGATGGATCTGCCGCGCGTGTTTCCACGCCCGGGCACGGCCACGGTGGAAATCGAATCGACGCTGCCCGAAGCCACGCGCGCGGTACTCGCGGACCGAGGCTTCGCGCTCCTGCCCAGCGCCGGACCGATTGGCGGCTCGCAGGCGATCCGCATCGATTGGGAGCGAGGCGTGCTGACGGGCGCATCCGATCATCGAAAAGACGGATGCGCGCTCGGATATTGAGGGCGTGACTACGCGCCCTCACCGGGCGTCAAGACGAGGTGGCCGTCACGTGCGTGATGACCACCCGCTTGCACCATACACGGGCAACTCAGTGCCCGTGCGCTTCCCGGAATCCGGTGTCGTGTTCGATGTGCTGATCGGGAGTGTCGACGTGGAAGGCCGCCGAGACCACAAAGAGGACGCCGGCGAACGTCCAGACCCAAGTGCCCAGCGAGAAGGTGAGCAAATACGCGTGATGAGGCGGGTACGTCTGGAGCGCCCAGGCAAGACACGCAACTGGCAACATCAGCAGACACAACGCCGACCGGTTCAGAAAAGCGGCGACCCTTGCATTCTTGCGCGTCTCAGCTTGCATGCCTGCCTCCGTAGGGAATGGCACTGAGAGATAGAGTGGCACGGCGGTCATTTCGCGCAAACTTGGGAGTATCCCCAGGGTCTGTTCATGAACAGACCCTTGCACGCCGCGATAACGAGGTAACGAAGCGCAACATTGGTTTACGCCTCCGGCGGATTATGCAAGTATCGCGCGCACCGCGTAGCACGAATACGCTTGCTCTTCTTGCGAGGTACGGGATGGACTGGAGGTTTTGGAAGGCTGAGAAGCGCCACGAAGAGGCCGAGGCGCACCATTGGCCCACCGGTACGCATGAATCGATTCGGCAGCTGCTGGGCATGTACCAGGGCGCCGGAACCCCGCCGTTCGCGAACTGGGCCGCGCCCGGCATCGCATTCGCACCCAATGTCGAAGCGACAGCCCGAAACGCCGTCAAGGGCTATCAGCTCGCCCTCTGGTTCTGGCTGTTCGCCGGCAAGCACGGCGCCATCGCGGCGCGCATGGCACGCGAAACGTTCTGCCTGCTTGCCGATGCCGCGCAGCCGGCGTCGGGCGACGCCATCGACGCGCTGCTCGACCTCGAAAGCCGCCTCGCGCGTTCCGTCGAAACCATCTCCGCCGAACAGCGCACCTTCAGCCAGGAAGGCCAGGCCGTGGAATTGCCGATGGAGTTCTTTCTGGCCACGGGCGCGCTAAGGCTCATGCCCGAGTCCCCTTATGCGGGAGATGCGGGCGCGTCGCTGCAAGGCAATGACTACAAGCTCGCGGACTGCTTCCGCCACGCTACCGACGAAGCTTTGGCGCTGTTCCGGCCAATGATCGAGGCCGTCGAATTCGACGCGAAACTGCTGCCGAACTGGAAATGGAGTGTCCGCCCGGGCGCCGCCGAACGGCATCTGCAGCGTCGCCACGGCAATCCGCTATTCCCGCTGCATCGGCAGATGGTGACGGCCCATGACGTGCACGAAGCACGCATCGCCGACAACCAGGCGCTCCAGGATATCCGCAACGAACTCAACGAAGTGCGCCGCGCGTTCTTCGAAAAGCCGTCGCTGCCGTTGAACTGGCAGTCGTACCTCGAAAACTACCGCGAACAGGTGGACCGGCTCGACGAGCGCCGCCTCGTGGCAGGCGGGCAGAACGCGCCGCTCGGCGACGCGGTCGCGGCGCTGCGCGCCGACATTCTGGCGACCTGGCGCGCCGAGATTCAGAAGAACCGCAACAGCCTCGCCGCGCTCGACCAGGACGAGGCGCGCAAAGCCGAGCGGCGCGCGCTGCTGTACGGCTGCGACTGGACCGGCCAGCTATTGAGTCACGGCTCGCTGATCCCCGCCGATGAAGTGGTGCCCGCGCTGCTGAGCGAGCCCCCGGCGGAACTGGAGAAGGCGGTGGCCGGTCTGCAGGCGGAGCCGCGCTTGCACGAAACGCTGGCGCACTGCAGGGCGGCCGCGCATCGGCTCGTGGGCGAGCTTCGCGCGGCGGGTCACGCATTTCCGGACCTGACCGAAAAGCTGACTATCCTGGACGGCAAGCGCGAGGCCGCGCCGCAGGACGACTCGCCGGGGCCGCTGCCGGCCTGATGAGCGTGCTGCTTAGCTTTTCAGGCGGTAACCGGTCTTGAAGATCCAGGCGGTGATCGCGAGGAACACCGCGAGAAACGCGGCCGTCATGGCGAGGCTCACGCTGACGTCGACGTCGGCGAGCCCGTAAAAGCTCCAGCGAAAACCGCTGATCAGATAGACGATCGGGTTGAACAGCGTGACCACCTTCCACGCCGGCGGCAGCATGTCGACCGAGTAGAAGCTGCCGCCGAGGAAGGTCAGCGGCGTGATGATCAAGAGCGGCACGATTTGCAGCTTCTCGAAGTTGTCGGCCCAGATGCCGATGATGAAGCCGAGCAGGCTGAACGTCACCGCCGTGAGCAGCAGGAACAGCACCATCCAGAACGGATGCTGGATCTGGATCGGCACGAACAGCGCAGCGGTGGCGAGGATGATCACGCCCAGCAGCACCGATTTGGTTGCGGCCGCACCCACATAGCTGATCACGATTTCCAGATACGACACCGGCGCGGAGAGTAGCTCGTAAATCGTGCCCGTGAAGCGCGGGAAGTAGATGCCGAACGACGCGTTGGAAATGCTTTGCGACAGCAGGGACAGCATGATGAGGCCCGGCACGATGAACGCGCCATAGCTGACGCCGTTCACTTCCTGGATGCGCGAGCCAATCGCGGAACCGAACACGATGAAGTAAAGCGAAGTGGATATCACCGGCGCGACGATGCTTTGCATCAGCGTGCGCCGGGTGCGCGCCATTTCGAAACGGTAGATGGCGCGAATGGCGTGAAGATTCATCGGGAGCTCACCTGTGCTTTGTTGCTATCCGCAACGGCCGAGTCCACGGCCGCAGGGTCTTTGTGGACAAGACTCACGAAAATCTCCTCCAGCGAACTCTGGCTCGTTTGCAGGTCCGTGAAGCCGATGCCGGCCTCGCTCAGGTTCTTGAGCAGCGTGAGGATGTCGTTGCGTTCGTGCTCGGCGTCGTAGGTGTAGATGAGCGCGCCGCCGCCATTGGCGAGTTCCAGTCCCCAGTTGGCAAGGCTCGCCGGAATGGCGCTCAACGGCGCTTCGAGCTGCAACGTCAGCTGCTTGCGGCCAAGCTTGCGCATCAGCGCGTCCTTGTGTTCGACGAGCATGATTTCGCCGCGGTTGATGACGCCGATCCGGTCGGCCATTTCTTCGGCTTCGTCGATGTAATGGGTGGTGAGGATGATCGTCACGCCGCTGGCCTTGAGCCCGCGCACGAGTTCCCACATGTCGCGGCGCAATTCGACGTCCACGCCCGCGGTGGGCTCGTCCAGAAACAGGACTTGCGGCTCGTGCGCGAGCGCCTTCGCGATCAGCACGCGGCGCTTCATGCCGCCCGACAACGTGATGATCTTGTTGTTGCGCTTGTCCCACAGCGAGAGGTCGCGCAGCACGCGCTCGATATGCGCGGGGTTGGGCGGCTTGCCGAACAGGCCGCGGCTGAACGAGACCGTGGCCCAGACCGTTTCGAACGAATCGGTCGTGAGCTCCTGGGGCACGAGGCCGATCAGCGAGCGCGCGGCGCGATAGTCGGCGACGATATCGTGACCCGCGACGCGCACACTCCCTTCACTCGCATTCACGATGCCGCAGACGATGCTGATGAGCGTCGTCTTGCCCGCACCGTTCGGCCCCAGCAGCGCGAAAATCTCGCCGCGCTGGATGTTCAGGTTGACGTGCTTGAGCGCGCGGAATCCCGACGCATAGGTTTTCGAGAGATTCTCGACGGAGAGGATCGTTTGCATGTGCGTGACATTACCAGAAAGCCTGGGTGCTCGTTCGAGCCGCAAACGCATGACACGTCGAGCATTAAGCCTTGGCGATGCCGGCAAAGCGTTCACACACGCAGGGCGTTTGTGGCGCCGGTCATTGCTGCGCTTGCGCCTTGATGCGTTCGAGTTCCAGGCTGTCGACGATGATGCGAACCGCGTCGTGCCGCCAGTGCTCGATTTCAAACTCGACGATTTCATCGTTCTGATCGTAGATGATGCTCGAAATCATCAGAATCTGGCTGCCTTCCGTCAACATCAACGCCTGGGCGACTTCGCCCCACGCGGCAGTCGGAGTGATCTCGAACCGCGAGCGGCCATAGCGGATGCCGTAGCTCTGTTGGTACAGCGTCGTCAGCGACTGGCTCAAGTCATGTTCGAATATCCGCGGAAACTTCTCTGGCTTGAGATAGTGCTTTGCCAGCATCACGACACGGCCGTCCAGTTTGCGCAGCCGATGGATTTCGTGCACGCGCGACAGGGTTGGCAACTCGAGGTTTTGGCAGATCGCAGGCGTCGCCACGATCGTGCGCGACAGCAGCACCCGCGTTTCGAGGCAGCGCTTCTGATCGGTGACGATCTGATGGAACGGCGAGCGATAGAGCGGGTTGTAAATCAACCTCGGTGGCGCAACGAACCAGCCTCTCCGGTCCTCGCAATAGATCCGTCCTTCCGCCTCCATGGCCACCAGCGCTTCCTTCACCGTCGTGCGCGTGGTGCCGAACAGTTCCGAAAGCTCTCGTTCGGACGGCAGTTTCGCGCCCGGCAGCAGCAACTTGCCGTCGATCTGCATCTCGATGGACTGCCTGATATGGGCCGCTAGAGTGGTACTGCGCTCAGATTCTGCCAATTGGACTACTCCAAATTTTGGTGCAATGGTCAACGTTTCGTCTGAGGAAATCGCCAGTTCAGGCGCTCGTCCCGGTGGGCAGACGACGCCACAGATGCGTTTGCCTGTGTTTCACAAAATTATTAAAAATCAATGACATGAAATGATTTTTCGCATCTCTGCCTGGGTTCTCCGGTGAGATGCGAAAAGCCATTGACACTGATATTACCACCGGATATGTTCTGCGCATGGCGAAACTGGACTGGACCAGATGGGAGGCGTCATGAAAGCGAAAACACTCGTGGGTGTCATTGGGGTTGTGGTTTGCGCCAGCGCGGCACAGGCCGGGGCGGAGGATTTGAATGCGCTTACGCAGGCAGCGAAGAAAGAGGGCGCGGTCTATAGCGTCGGCATGCCTGACGACTGGGCGAACTGGAAGGACACTTGGGCTCAACTGACGCATAAATATGGACTGGACCACCATGACACAGACCTGAGTTCGGCGGAAGAAATTGCCAAGTTCGACGCGGAGAAAAGTAATGCGACAGCCGACATAGGCGACGTCGGCCAGAGCTTCTGTCCGCTTGCGGTGCAGCGCGGGGTGACGCAACCCTATAAGCCGGGTACCTGGAACGATATTCCGGACTGGGCGAAGAGCCAGGACGGGAACTGTATCGTCGATTACACAGGCACGATCGCGTTCATCACCAACACGCGGCTGGTGAAAAATCCGCCGAAGTCCTGGGCCGATCTGCTCTCCGGCAAGTACAAGGTGACGCTCGGAGCCGTCGGCGTGGCGGCACGCGCGAACAGCGCGGTTCTGGCCGCTGCGCTTGCGCAGGGGGGGAGCGAGAAAAACCTGATGCCGGGCCTCAAGCTGTTTGCCGAACTGGCGAAGCAGGGGCGGCTGTCGCTCGTGGATCCGAGTCTGGCCAATCTGGAAAAGGGCGAAATCGAGGTCGGCATTCTTTGGGACTTCACGGCGCTTGGCTATCGCGACCGGATCGACCCGTCCCGCTTCGCGGTCAACGTTCCTTCGGACGGGTCGGTGACAACCGGCTATACGCTTATCATCAACAAGTATGCGAAGCATCCGAACGCCGCGAAGCTCGTCCGCGAATACGTGCTGAGCGATGCGGGGCAGTTGAATCTCGCGCGCGGTTATGCGCGCCCGATTCGCACGTCCGTGAAATTCCCGCCCGACGTGCAGGCGAAGCTGCTCCCCGCGAGCGAGTACAAGTCGGTGAAGCCGATTCAGGATTTTGCCGCGTGGGATGAGTCGGTCAAAAAGCTGCCGCGCCAGTGGCAGGACGTGGTGATGGTGAACATGCAGTAACGCAAGCGCGCCGCCGGCCGACGCCCGAAACATGCGTTCGGGCGCCGGTCCGGTCGAACGCTCGCTTGTCCAACTTCGTGAACCGGAGTTTCCTTTGTGATGAAAACCCCCTCACTTTTAGTCGCCGGCGAGCATGCCGAACGCGCACGCGCGCGCATTCGATGGCGGTCCGGCATAGCCGCCATCTGGCTGGTTCCATTTGCCGTCGTCTTCACGCTGTTCTGTCTCGCGCCGATGGTATGGGTGATCGCCAACAGCGTGCAATCCACGCAAGGCTTCACGCTCGCGAATTACGCGGAAATTCTGTCGTCGCCTTTCTATCGGCAGGCGTTCGGGAACAGCCTTCGCATATCGCTGTGGTCGAGCGCGATTGGCCTCGTGATCGCAATTTTCGGCGCCGCCTCGTTGAGGCGCGTGCCGGGCAGGCTGCGGCGGCTGGTCGTGTCGGTCACGAACATGACGAGCAATCTGACCGGCGTGCCGCTGGCGTTCGCATTCATCATCCTCGTCGGCACCAACGGATCGCTGACGCTGCTCTTCGAGGCGTGGGGGCTGGCAAAGCACTTCGATCTTTATTCGATCAACGGACTGATTCTGATCTACACGTACTTCCAGATTCCGCTTGGCATCTTGCTGCTGTACCCGGCATTCGACGCGCTCGACGACGACTGGCAGGCCGCCGCATCCTTGCTCGGCGCGAAGCTCTGGCAATACTGGCGCCATGTCGGTCTGCCGGTGCTGGCGCCCGCGATCTTCGGCACGTTCATCCTGCTGTTCGCGAATGCGATCGGCGCGTATGCCAGCGCCTATGCGCTAACCCAGGGGAACTTCAATCTGATTACCGTGCGCATCGCTGGACTCGTATCGGGGGATTTGTTCCTCGATCCCAACATGGCGGCCGCGCTTTCGGTACTGCTGATGCTGCTCCTGCTGGCCGTGACCGTCGCCAATCAGTGGCTGCTGAACAGGAGGACTCGTCATGCGCGCTGACCTTTACCATCGCGCCGTGGTTGGCGTGCTCGTGACCATCCTGGCCGCGCCGATACTCGCCACCCTGCTGTATTCGTTGTCCAGGCACTGGGGCGCCACGATCCTGCCGGACGACCTTTCGCTGAGCTGGTATTGGCAACTCTTGCATGACAAGGCGTTCATGGCTGCATTCGGTCGCTCGATGGCCGTGTGCCTCGGCGCGCTCGCGCTCAGCGCGTTGATCATCGTCCCCACGGCCTTCGTGGTCTTTTACCGGTTTCCGCGCCTGGACAAGGTGATGAGCGCGCTGATCCTGATTCCATTCGCGGTGCCGCCGGTCGTGACGTCGGTAGGTCTGCTCAATATCTACGCAGACGGGCCGATCGCGATCAACGGCACGCCGTGGATTTTGCTCGGCTGCTATTTCACCATCGCTTTGCCGTTCATGTACCGCGCGCTGGCGAACAGCATGGCAAGCATGAATATCCGCGACCTGATGGATGCCGCTCATCTGCTTGGCGCGAGCACATCGCTTGCTTTCGTGAAGATCATTCTGCCGAACTTGAGCAAGGCGCTGATGGCCTCGTTGTTCCTGTCATTTGCGTTTTTGCTTGGCGACTTTGTCTTTGCGAATCTGCTCGCGGGATCTCATTACGAAACGCTGCAAGTCTATCTGTACAACGTGCGCCAGACGAGTGGCCACTTCACCAGCGCCATCGTCATGAGCTACTTTTTCACCGCGTTGATTCTGACCTGGCTTACCGCGCGATTCAGCAAATAGGACGACCACCATGAACTACGTCGAAGCGAACGGCTTGACCAAGCAATACGGCACGACGCCGGTCTTTCGCGATATCAGCTTCTCGTTGCGCAAAGGCGAATTCGTCACGCTGCTCGGGCCGAGTGGCTGCGGGAAGTCGACACTGCTGCGCAGTCTCGCGGGACTGACCGATGTGGACGCGGGCACTATCCGCGTCGATGGCGAGGACATCACGCGCGTCGCACCGCAAAAGCGCGGGATCGGCATGGTGTTTCAAAGCTACGCGCTGTTTCCGAACATGACGGTTGCGCAAAACATCGAGTTCGGCCTCAAGCTCAAGAAGATGGCAGCAGACGAGCGCGCGCGCAAAGTCGTGGATGCGATTCGTCTCGTCTCGCTGGGCGGCAAGGAGCATCAGTATCCGCATGAACTCTCGGGCGGGCAGCGCCAGCGCGTCGCGCTCGCGCGTGCGCTCGTGGTAGAGCCGCGCATACTGCTGCTCGACGAACCGCTGTCCGCGCTCGACGCACGCATTCGCCGCTCGCTGCGCGAGCAAATTCGTGACATCCAGTCGCGCCTTGGCGTCACGACGATCTTCGTGACCCACGATCAGGAGGAGGCGTTGACGCTTTCCGATCGCATCTTCGTGATGGATCAGGGGCGCATCGTGCAGGAAGGGGAAGCGGAGACCATCTACGCGCGGCCGGCTTCGGAATTCGTTGCACGCTTCATCGGCAACTACAACATGCTCTCGCCGGGCGACGCGAATGCGCTATTCGACATGACCATCGATGGGCATCTGGCGATTCGGCCGGAGGCCATTCAGGTTGCTTCGCTCGCGGATGTCGTGGGCGAGACGCAGCTGGCACCGCTTACGGGAACGGTCCGGCATCGCCAGTTGCTCGGCAACGTGATTCGCTATCAGGTGGAATCGTCAGGCGTGATGCTTCGTGTCGACCGGCTCAATCAGCGCGAGGACCAGCTCTTTGCGCCCGGAACGCTCGTCGCGCTGACGGTCGACCCGCAGCAGATGCGAGAGGTGCACTGACATGGCGCTCGGCATATTCGATATGGACGATACGCTCGTCGACGGCGACAGCGCGAACCTGTGGCTGCACTATCTCGTGGAGCGAGGCCGCGCCCCGAGCGCGATGCTGCCGCGCGAGGAGGCCCTGTTGCAGGCCTATCGCGAAGGCCGTGTCGACATGCGCGAGTACGTGCGTTTCGCACTGGAGCCGATACGCGGGCTGACGCGGGAAGTCGTTGCGGCCTGGATGGCGGAGTTCGTCGAAGGCATCGTTTTGCCCCGTATTTTTCCGGAAGCTTTGCGTCAGCTCGAATGGCATCGCGCTCGGGGGGACCGGCTGCTCATTGTGTCGGCTACGGGCGAGCACCTCGTCAGCGCGATTGCCGATCGGCTCGGCGTGAAAGACTCCATCGGGATTGTCGTGGAAACGCGAAACGGGTGCTATACCGGCGATACCCATGGGGAACTCAGCTATCGCGAAGGCAAGGTGTCCCGTATACGCGCCTGGCTCAATGCAGAGGGCGAAAGTCTCGACGGAAGCTACGGCTACAGCGATTCGTTCAACGATGTATCGATGCTCGCGGCGGTCGATCATGGTCACGCGGTGAATCCGGATGCGACGTTACGCGCAATCGCCATGGAGCGCGGCTGGCAAGTGCTGCACTGGCTGCCGCCCAGCAGGCAACGCGATGGGATTGAAAAGTGAAAGTGTCGGGAGGTGTATTGCTAGCCGACATTGCGCTGGACCGCACGAGCGACGTTCCATTGCATCGGCAACTCTACCTGCAGATTCGCAGGCAAATCCTGAGTGGCCGGCTGACCGGCGGTACGCGCTTGCCTTCCACGCGCACATTGATTCGCGAACTCGGCGTTTCTCGCATCACGATCGTCAACGCGTTCGAGCAATTGGGCGCGGAAGGGTTTTTAACCTCGCGCATTGGCGCCGGCACCTATGTTGCCGGCGAGTGGAGCGCGCCGCATCGGCCGCAACCTTCGCGCGAACGGCCGCATCTTTCCGCGCGGGGCGCCGCGACCATTTCCGCGCGAGGCGACCTGTTCAGCCGGGCCCCGCGATCGTGGTCGCCGGACGAGCCGGAATCGTTCATCTCCAGTCAGGGCGCGTTCGAGGAATTTCCCGTGCGCGTCTGGAAGCGTCTGCTGTCGCGCCACGGCGCGCGGCGCGACATCGATTTGCTCGGCTATGGCGATCCGCTCGGTTACCGGCCCCTGCGCGAGGCGATTGCCGATTACCTGAACGATGTCCGTGGGCTCGACTGCGAGGTCGATCAGATCGCCATTTCGTCGGGCGCCCAGCAGGCGTTCAACGTGCTCGCCATGTTGCTGCTCGATCCGGACGATGCGGTATGGGTCGAGGATCCCGGCCATATTGCGGCCCGCCTCGCGTTTCAGGCGCAAGGCTGCCGGCTCTGCGGAATCGCGCTCGACGAACAGGGTGCCGACGTGTCGTTTGGCATTGCCCGTCACCCTCGCGCGCGTCTGGCGTTCGTCACGCCTTCGCGGCAGCATCCGCTCGGCATGACCATGAGTTTGGGGCGGCGCATGGAGTGGATCGACTGGGCACGCGATTCGCAGAGCTGGATCATCGAAGATGATTGCGACAGCGAACTGCGTTATCGCGGGCCGCTCCTGCCGGCCCTGTTTGGCCTCGACCGGAACGAGCATGTCATTTATGTCGGAACCCTAAGCAAGGTGATGTTTCCGTCGCTTCGGCTAGGCTACGTGGTGTTGCCGCGGGATCTCGTCGCCCCATTCGCCGCGGTGTGCACGGTGATCGGGCGCAGCCCGTCCACGCTCATGCAGGCGGTTGCTGCCGATTTCATCCGCGAAGGCCATCTGCAGGCTCATATCCGGCACACGCGCGGGCTGTATCAACGGCGGCAAGGTGCGCTGCTGACGGAGCTTGGCGGCCAACTCGGGCATTGCCTGAGCGCCGGGCCGGTCGATGCCGGCATGCATGTGCTTGGCTGGCTGGGCGAGGATGTCGACGACCTGCACGTCGCCCGCGCGCTCGCACAACGCGGCGTCTACACGTATGCACTTCAGGAATACTGCCTGCAGCAGACGCAGCGCTCCGCATTGCTCATCGGCTTTGCGGGCACGGCCGAGGCCAATATGCGGCGAGCGGTGGCGCGCATGGCCGATGCGTTGAAGCAACTGGGCGTGGCGTAACGAACGTGCCCTGCAGGAGTTGCGCGGCGGCTCAAAATGGACATGTCGGGACGCTATTTAATGGCTCTAACGACCGGTCCGCTATGGTGATCTAATGACGGCATTCTGGATGCGCTCCTCTCATGCATCCTTCCTCAACAGGAGTTCGAATGCCATTCGTCCAGTCCCGATTCGCGACGCTGATCGGCCAGAAGCTCGATGCCGAGGAATCTGCGCATATTCCCGAACTCACCCCGGCGCTGGCGCGCAAGCTGATCGAGCGTATCGACAGCGTACGCCTGTTCGCGCACGCGTACACCATGCTGGGCAATTTCACCTACGGCAGCTTTCATCCTTGCGATCTGCTCGATCACGCGTATCGGCACGAACTGGACGGCATCTGCATTCATTTGCTCGACGGCGAGGAGCGCAGCCTCGGGCAAATGTCCGATTCGCAACTGCGCGAGGTGGCGGCTCACGCGAGCCGGCTCGGCCTGGACGTGCATCTCGAGATCAGTAGCACCCGGCGTCCGGACGTGGACGAAGTCGTGCGCATCGCGCGGATCATGGCGGTCGAACACATTCGCGTGTATTCGCGTTACGAGGGCTTGCTGTCCGAGGTAATGAAGCGTGTGGAAGCCGACCTGCGCTACCTCGCGGAACTCGCCGACCGCCACAGTCTGCATTTTTATTTCGAGCAGCACGAGGAACTGAAGAGTGCAGAGATCGTGGATCTGTTGCGCACGGTCGGGCACCCGCGCCTGCATGCATTGTTCGACTTCGGCAACATGATCAACGCATGCGAGTCGCCGATGAGCGCATTGCGCCAGCTGGCGCCATACATTGGCCAGGTTCACATGAAGGGTGTGCGGATTCTGAAGGAAGGCGACGGCTTCGGCCATCGCGGCGTATTGCAGGGCAGTGCGGACGACGATCTTCCCGGCGCACGGATGCTGTTCGAACTGCTGATGCTTGGCGAATCGAAGCCGCAAATCGTTGCGTTCGCACTCGAACAGGAAAATCACTACTACGCACCGATGTTTCGCCGGATGAGCGAAGCAGACGATCCATTTATACCGTACCGGGAAATGAGCGAAACGGGCATTCCCGGCGGCCTCAGCAAGGAGACGCTGCTCGAGCAGGAGCCTCGCTGGGCCTTCAATCAGATCCGGTACGTGCGCTCGCTGCTGCTGCGTCTGCGCGAGCTTGCAGATTTGCGCCTGCAGATGGCCGGGACCGCATCCGGCTGCTGAAATAAAACGACCCCATGGAGAAGACAATGAAGTCGATTGACAGGATGAAATGGCTTAAGTTCGTAGTGCTTGTGATGGGAGGCGGGACAGTCTACAAGCTGGCGAACCTCAAGGATGCGTTTTATGTGCCGATGCAGCAGTACCTGGGTTTGACCAACGCGCAGATCGGCGTGCTGTTGAGCGTCAACTCGTTGTTTGCGACCGCACTGTTCGTGGTCGGGGGCTACTTGTCCGATCGATTCCAGGCGCGCCGGACCATTTCGTTGGGGATGGTCGGTGCGGGCGTCATCGGCATTTATCTGAGCACGTTCCCGGGCTACAACCAGTTGCTCGTCCTGTTCGCTGCGCTGGCGGTCTGCTCCGACTGCCTGTTTTGGCCCGCGCTGCTCAAGGCGATTCGCAATCTTGGCAACAGCGATGAGCAAGGGCGCATGTTCGGCTTCCTGGAAGGCGGCCGCGGGGTGATCGATACGCTGGTGGCATTTTCCGCGCTCGGACTGTTCGTCGTGATGGGCTCGGGCCCAGGCGGGTTCAAGGCGGCGATCCTGATGTACTCGGTGATCGACATCCTGGTTGGCGTGCTTACGTTCTTCCTGCTCAGTGGAGCCGACAAGCACTCGCCCGCCGAGCGTGATGCTTCGCAAGTATCGGGTCTGGCGGCGTTGAAAATGGCGATACGTCTGCCGAAACTGTGGCTCGTCAGTCTGAACGTCTTTATGGTGTACGTGGTGTATTGCGGATTGACCTATTTCATTCCGTATCTCAAGTACGTGTACGGTTTGCCGGTTGGCCTCGTGGGCGCCTACGGCATTATCAATCAGTATGGCTTGAAAATTGTGGGTGGCCCGCTGGGCGGCTATTTGTCCGACAAGAAATTCGGCAGCGCGATCAGCTATATACGTGCGGCATTTTTTGCGCTGATTCCGATGATGGCGGTGATTCTGTGTCTGCCTGGAAAACCCGAATACATGATCGCCGGGATGATTGCCACGCTGGGATTTTCACTGATCGTCTTCACGATGCGCGGCGTGTTCTGGGCGCCGATGGAGGAGGCCGGGATTCCCAATGAAATCAGCGGTGCCGCCTTTGGTGTTGCCTGCCTCATCGGTTACGCGCCGGGGATGTTTGCATTCATGATCTACGGCGCGATGCTGGATGCGTATCCTGGGGTGACGGGCTATCACTATGTGTTTGGGTCGATGACCGCGATGGCGCTGATCGGAATCGGCGTGGCCAATGTGCTGGCGCGCGTCACGCGCACGGGCCGCGCCCCGAGCCCCGCAACGGCCGTGTAGCGAAGGCGGTGCACGCGCCTTCGCAACCTATTGAGCCGCCCTCCAGTTCGAAACCGTCATGCCGAAGTGCTTTCGGAACCAGAAAGCAAACGCGCTCGAACTGGAAAAACCGAGTAGATCCGCGAGTTCCGCGAGCGAGCGATCGCTATCGCGGATTTGCCGAGAGGCGAGTTCGCAGCGAACCGTCTGAAGCAGCGACGAAAAGCTCGTCTCCTCGGCGGCCAAACGCCGTTGCAAAGTCCGCCGGTCCACGCCCAGGTGCCTCGCCACCTGGTCCGCCGTGCACCGGCCGTTGGGCAACATCGCAACGATCACCTGGCGAATGGTATGCGTGGTGCTTTCGTTGGCGCCCGATAAGGCCTGATCCAGAAAGCGCCGGGCATAGAGCGCCATCTGCGAATCGCCGCCAGGGCCACCGCCAGACCCGCCGCCAAGCCGACAGGCAGCCAGGTCCTTCGCGTTGCACACAATGCCGTTGAAACTCGAATTGAATTCGACTGCCGATCTGAAGAAGGTTTTGTGGCATGTCGCGCCATCCGGTGGACGGTGCTCGAAGCAGACGCTGCGCGGCCGCCAACTCGGCCCGAGCAGTTCCTCCATGCTCCGATAAAGCACGCCGACCGCCATTTCAATGGACTGCCGCACCGAATTCTTGTCGCTTACCAGAATGTTCTCGCGAATCAAGACGGCATCGCCATGATCCTCAATGCGGGTCAGCAGCGACGCATTAAGCAGGCGTATGTAACGGCACAGGCTCTCGAGCGCATCGCGCACCGTGGGCGCTTCGCTCATGACGGCGCTGATCGGTCCGAGATTGGACAGCCGGCGGCGCATCGCCAGTTGCAAGCCGAAATCTTCCACGTTCGCTGCCGCGGCACTGTTTTCCAGCAGTTCCCGGACCGCATAGGTGCTGATGGGTGTATCGGGGTTCACGAGATCGCGGGCATTCAAGCCGACCTTGCGCAACATGCGCGCGGGATCCAGCCCCACATGACGGGCGAGATCGGTATAGCCCGTGAGGCTGGCGCTGCGGATCGTGAGCATGAATCGCTTCATGGGGGTGTCCCAATTTCGACATCGAATGTCCCAAATAATACATCGCAGTCGATTTGAGGGCGATATCCTTCTACTCACTATCCATTAGATGCTTAGCCAGGAGGCACGCCATGAATTTCCTCGACGGACACCTGTTCCCCGAAAACCAGCAGCCGCTGATCATTACTGCCGCGCCCTACGCGCCGTCGTGGCTGCCATCGGACTTCCCCGAGGAAATTCCCGTCACGATGGAGGAGCAGATCCAGAAGGCGGTGGACTGCTACAACGCGGGCGCAACGGTGCTGCATCTGCATGTGCGCGAGCTGGACGGCAAGGGCAGCAAGCGTCTGTCGAAGTTCAACGAGCTGATTGCAGGGGTGCGTGCGCGCGTGCCGGAGATGATCATCCAGGTGGGCGGCTCCATCAGCTTCGCGCCGGAAACCGAGGGCGCGGCCGCCAAGTGGCTTTCCGACGACACGCGCCACATGCTGGCCGAGCTGGACCCCAAGCCCGACCAGGTGACGGTGACGATCAACACCTCGCAGATGAATATCCTGGAGCAATTCGATGCGCGCGATATCCAGGGCACCTCGATGGAAGACCCGGCGGTGTTCAACGCGTACAAGGAAATGACGGTGCCGGCGCAACCGGGCTGGGCCGAGGAGCATATTCGCCGCCTTTCGGCCGCCGGCATTCAAAGCGCGTTCCAGTGCTACAACATCAACAGCTTCGAGTCGGTGGAGCGACTGATGCGCCGCGGCATCTACAAGGGCCCGCTGGTGATGAACTGGGTCGCCATTGGCGGCGGCATGGACGCGCCCAACATCTACAGCCTGGCCAACTTCATGCGTGCGGTGCCCGATGGCGCGGTGGTGACGGTGGAAAGCTCCGTGCTCAATGTGCTGCCGGTGAACATGATGGGCATCGCGATGGGTCTGCACGTGCGCACGGGCACCGAGGACAACCTGTGGAATCAGTCGCGCACGGCCAAGATCGGCACGCCCGCGCAAATCGAACAGCTGGTGCGCATTTCGCGCGAATTCGGCCGGCCGATCGCCACCGCTAAAGAGGCGCGCGAGATCAGCAAGATCGGCGTGTTCTACGACACGGTGGAAGAAACCCTGGACGCCAACGGCTTCGCGCCGAACCGCGCCGGCAGACAACAAGGGCATCTGCGCAAGATTGCCTGATTGCTGACGCCGGTTACGGCATGGCGCCGGCATGTGCCGGCGCGATCGGGGCGGCCACGAGCCGCCCGTGTCGTTTACTCCGCGTCAGGGGAAAACCGGCTCGCCGAGATTGAGCATCAGCCGGTTCGCCCATGCGAAGATCGACACCGAGTGAATCAGGTCGAGAATCTCCGCGTCGTCGAGACCGGCCTCGCGCAGCGCGCGAAGCTGCGCGGCGTCCACCGCATCGGGCCGCTCGGTCAGGGCGATCGAGAACTGCGCAATCGCGCGCTCGCGTTCGGTCGTGCCGGCGCTGCGCGGCTCGTCGAACACCTGGCGGATCACGTCGTTGCGCTTGGCGAGCTGCTCGAAACGCTGCGCGTGCACTGAGGCGCAGTACACACACCCGTTGATGCGCGAGACCACCGTGGTCGACAGTTCGCGCTCCGCGCGCGGCAGGCCGCCGGGCGCGTACATGATCGCGTTGAAGGCCGCCGAGCGCTGCCTGAGAATCTCGGGCTGATGCACGAGGAACAGGTAGTAGTCCGAGACTTTCGCCTTCGGGTGGCTTTCTCCCAGCACCGCGATCTGCTCCGGCGTCGCGTGTTCGAGGTCGACCACGTCGAGCCAGGCGTCCCAGTCGAGCGTTTCGTTGGTGAAACCGTGAGAGCGGATCAGGTCGGTCATGTCGACGTCTCCAGTTGTTTCAGTGCCTGCAGGCCCGCGACCACGCGCGTCTGGTACGAGAGAAAGGCAATCAGTTGCGCGAGCGTGACAACGGCGGGCGTCGTCAGCCCGGCGGCGGGCAGCGTTGCCAGCGCGGCTTTGTCGCCGGCCACCGGGTTCTCGATCAGCGTGCGCGTAAAGGCGAGGATCGCGCGCAGCCTCGCATCCGCGAGATCGTCGGGCGTGCCGGTCTGCACTGCCGCGCGCGCCACCGGGTCCACGCCATGCTGTTCGAGCGCCTCCCGGTAGTGCGCGAACAGCGTGGCCGACGGCGTCAGCCGGCTCGCGTAGCACGCGACGAGCAGCCGTTCAGCAAGCGTCAGCCCTTCGAGCGCGGGGTCGAATAGCGCGTCGTAGCTCTGCTGGGTCGCCACCGCGACCTTGTCGCGCCGACGCCGTAGCGCTTGCGTGGCCGAGCCCGGCGCGAGCCCGACAAGGCGATCGATGAGATCAGTCGTTGCGTCATCAACGGTCTGTGTCATGAGAATCCTCGGAAGATGAGTCGGAAGCGGCCACGCTGCCTGCTTGCGTTGCGCGCGCCTCTATAGCGCGTGCAAGAAATGCCTGCACGGCGGCCCATGAGCGCTCGTCGGCGTGCGCGTTCGCGGCGGGTTCGCCGCCGCCGGTGCTGACCCGGCCCGACACGGGATGCGCGTAGACGACCTGGGTGGTCGGCACATACGGAAACACGATCGCATGCCCCGCGCGCTCGAAGTCCAGATGCTCGACCGCATGCGGATGCCCGTGCGCCTCGAGCCGCTCGGCGACCATGCGCGAATAGCGGCTCGACGGCCACGACCCGTCGTCTTCAGCGGAGAGCAGCATGACCGGCCCGCGAATGCGCTCGACGCGGATGCGCGCGCGTTCGACCGCGTCGGGATCGTCGAGCGCGGTGAGCATGGCATGCGCGTGCCGGTGCGGCGGGGGGCCTTCGTCGTAGGGCGCCCAGCTCGCGGTGCGGTTGTTCTCCCAGATGTGCGGCAGCGGCTCGCCGTTCAGCAGCCAGGTCGGGCCTTCGCGGCCCGTTGCCGGATCGGCGGCGTTCTGCGCGCTGTGCACGAGCGCGCTCGGCACGTAGCCGATTACCGCCGACACCAGCTCCGGAAAAGTCGCGCCGAGCAGCAGCACAAGCTCGCCGCCGCGCGATTGTCCGGACAGCGCGACGAAATCGTGCGCGGGACGCACCGTGTCGCGCAGCCAGCGCAGGCCGCGCTCGAAGTATTCGAGCGGCGTGTTCGAGATGTAGTCCGGCAGGCCCGGCGCCTTGAAATAGCCGAGCGCGAAGGCCGCGTAGCCGCGCGAGGCGTAGAGCGCCGCGCGCGGTTCGTTGATGCCGCCCCCCGAGCCGTTCAGCACCATCACGGCCGGATGCGGCCCCTCGCCGGGCGGTAGATAGAGCGTGCCGACCAGACCCTGCTCGCGGATCTCGCGGCGCGTCACGCCCTCGGTTGCGAGCCGCTGAGTGAATCTTGCGGACACCGAAGCGTCGCTGACGCTCGCGGTCAGCGTCGTCACGAGCGGCGCAGTAACCAGGGCACTGAGCGGCGTGGGGAACACATCGCGGCTCGTGCCGTCGACGGGCGTCTGCGACCACACGAGGCCGAGCGCCGAGATGCCCGCGTAGCTGCCCGACACGGGCGCGTCTCGTGATAGATCGACGATGCCGTCCGCGTCGGCGACAAACGCTGCATCGGCGCTCCAGGGCGCGCCGTGGGCGCGCTCGGTGCGGCTTGCGATCGCCACGCGCGCGCCGGCCGGCGCGCCGTGCAGCACGATGCGGCGCGGCACGTCGATCAACGCGTCGGCGGGCAGAACGGTCAATGAGAGCGTTTGCGTACCGCTCATTTGCCGACCTGCGTGACCTGCATCGCGACGGTGCGGTCGCTCGTGTACGGCAACACCTTCAGGCCTTTGCGCGCGGCCCATACGTTCTGATAGTGAAAGAGCGGAATCACGCCCACATCGTTCGACACGATCTCGACCGAGTGGCGCAGAATCGCTTCGCGCTTGCCTTCGTCGAACTCCGCGGTGGCCGCATCGAGCGCCTGATCGACGGCCGGATTGCTGTAATGCCCCCAGTTCGACGCGCCAAGCCCCTTCTTCGCGTCGACGGTCGCGAGCACGTTCACGAGCGCGTAGCTGGCTTCGCCGGTGCCATTACCCCACGCGAGCATCGACATCGCATACTCGTTTTTGCCCGCGCGGCTCGCGTAGATCGACCAGGGCACCACTTCCACCTGCGTCTTCACGCCAATGCGGGTCCAGAACTGTGCAACCGCCTGAGCAGTTTCCGGCCCTTGCGGATAGCGGTCGTTCGGCACGTGCATCGTGATCTTGAAGCCGTTCGGATAGCCCGCTTCGGCAAGCAGTTTCTTGGCTTGGGTCGCGTCGAACGGGATGTCCTTCACAGCCGGGTCGTAGCCGAAGGTGTTCTTCGGCATCCACTGGTTCGCGACGCTCGCGGTGCCTTGCATGATGCGCGTGACGATGGCGTCGCGGTTGATCGCGAGCGACAGCGCGCGGCGCACGCGCACGTCGAGCAGCGGGTTCTTCGGCAGCGGCTTGCCGTCGTTGTCGGTGATGTATTGATTCGGGCCTTCATGGAAGCTCGGCTGCAGCAACATCACGCGCAGGCCCGGATACGGATAGACGGTCACGTTGGGCGCTTGCTTGAGGCGCGGAATATCCGAGGCCGAGACCTTGTCGATCACGTCGACGTCGCCCGCGAGCAGCGCGGCCGTGCGCGCCGCGCCGTTGTTGACGAAGCGGTAATCGACCTTTTCCCAGAGCGGCTTGCCGGCCCAGTACTGGTCGTTGCGGGTCATCTCGACGCGGTCGCCCGGCGTGTACGAGACGAACTTGTACGGCCCGGTGCCGACCATCGCGCGGCCCGAGTTGTAGTCATCGGTCGAGGACTTTTCGCCGATGTGCTTGCTGACGATGTGCACCGAAGCGAGGTTCAGCGGCAGATCCGGGTTCGGCGCCTTGGTCTTGATGACGAGCGTGAGCGGATCGGGCGCGCTGACCGAGTCGATGGTGCGCAGATAGCCGGCGAACGTCGCGACGCTGCCCGGCACGTTGCGCGCGCGCTGGTAGGAGAAGATCACGTCGGCGGCCGTGAACGGCGTGCCGTCCTGCCACTTCACGTTCGGGCGCAGCTTGAACTCCCAGGTGGTCGCGTCGAGCGGCTTCCAGCTCACCGCGAGGCCCGGCTGCAGCTTGTTCCACTTGTTCTCGACCAGCAGATCCCAGAAGTGCAGGTCGTCCGAGCGGTCGCCCGCGTGGTTGTTGAGCTGCGGGTCGAGCGACGACAGCGGATCGGCGAACGCGATGCGCAGCGTTTGCGCATCGGCGGCAATACTGGCCGACAGCAGCACGGCGGCTACGGAAGACAGCAGGAGACGTTTCATGTCGGAAGATCCTGTGAAAGTGGTGTGCCGGTTAGTCGAAAGAGGAGTTCATGCCGCATCGTTCAGGTGGCACGCGCTCAGGTGGCGGACCGCGATGCCGCGCAGCGCCGGCGCTTCGGTCTTGCAGCGCGGCAGCGCGTGCGGGCAACGCGGGTGGAAATGGCAGCCGCTGGGCGGCGCGAGCGGGCTCGGCAATTCGCCTCGCAACGCGGCGAAGGTCTTGTGCCGCGCGTCGATGCGCGGGATCTCGGCGAGCAGCGCCCGCGTGTATGGATGATTTGGATGACGAAAAATCTCGTCGGCGGGTGCGCTCTCGACGACGCGCCCGAGATACATGATGACGACGCGATCGGACAGATGCTCGACCACGCCGAGATCGTGGCTGATGAAGACGTAGGTGAGATTGAGCTGCTCGCGCAGGTCCATGAAGAGGTTCAGGATCTGCGCCTGGATCGACACGTCAAGCGCGGCCACGGCTTCGTCGCACACGAGCAGATCGGGCTGCACCGCGAGCGCGCGGGCGATGCCGATGCGCTGCCGCTGCCCGCCGCTGAACTGGTGCGGATAGCGCTCGCGCAGCGCGGGATCGAGCCCGGCGCGTTCGAGTTGCGCGCTCACATAGTCGTCGAAGCCCGCGCGGTCGGTGAGGCCGTGCACGCGCGCGCCTTCGCCGACGATGCGGTCGATGCGCAGGCGCGGGTTGAGACTCGCATAGGGATCCTGAAAGATCATCTGCGTTTTCAGGCGCGCGGCGCGGCGCTCGGCGGCGGACAGCGAGTCGGCGAGTCGGCCGTCCAGCCGGACCTCGCCCGACGAGGGCGCGAGCAGGCCCGCGAGCAGCCGGCCGAGCGTCGATTTTCCGCAGCCCGATTCGCCCACGAGGCCCACCACTTCGCCGCGCCGCACCGCGAAATCGACCTCGTCGATCGCGTGCACGACGGCGGGCGGGTGTGCCAGCCGCGCGCGTTCGAGCAGGCGCGTGACAGGGCTCGTGCGGCGCTCGCCGAAGCGCTTGCTGACGCGGTTCAGCGCGACGAGCGGCGCCGATGCATCCAGGGCATCGGCGGCGTGGTCGACCGGCCACGCAGGCACGGCAGGCGCGGAGGCGGCAAGGGTCGCGCCGGGATGGTCGTGGGGCGTGCTCATGCAGCCTCCCTGGCGATTCGCGCGGCGCCTGGATGGAAGCAGCGGACCAGCCGGCCAGGCTGCGTTTCGGTCAATTCGGGGCGCACGTTGCAAGCCGCGCTCGCATGCGCGCAGCGCGGCGCGAACGCGCAGCCGGCTGGCATCGAAAGCAGGTTCGGCGTCATCCCGGGAATCTGGCGCAGCCGCTCGCCGCGCCGGTTCAGGCTCGGCAGGCTCGCGATCAAGCCGACCGTGTACGGGTGCTGCGGATCGTCGAGCACCGCATCGACCGAGCCGTGCTCGACGATCCGCCCCGCGTACATCACCGCGAGTTCATCGGCGAGTCCGGCGACGACCGACAAGTCGTGCGTGATCCAGATCAGCGCGGTGCGTTGCTCGCGCACGAGCTTCTGCACCTCACAGAGGATCTGCGCCTGAATCGTCACGTCGAGCGCGGTGGTTGGTTCGTCGGCGATGATGAGGTCGGGCTGGTGCAGCATCGCGATCGCAATCGCCACGCGCTGCCGCATCCCGCCCGAGAGTTGATGCGGATACGCGCGCAGCCGCTCGTCCGGGCTCGGAATGCCCATCGCGGCCAGCGCGTCGCGCGCAAGCTCTCGCGCCTGGGCGGCCGACACGCGGCGATGCGCGCGCACGGCCTCTGTCATCTGCGCGTCGATGCGCAGCACCGGGTTTAGCGTCATCATCGGATCCTGGAAGATCATCGCGATGCGGTTGCCCTGCAGATGCCGTCGCTCGCCCGCGGGCAGCCGCACGATGTCGCGGCCCTGGAACAGGATTTCGCCGCCGGCGATGCGGCCCGGCGCGTCCACGAGGCCCATGATCGAGAAGCCCGTGACCGACTTGCCCGAGCCCGATTCTCCAACGAGCCCCATGATGCGGCCCGGCGCGAGCGTGAACGACACGTCGTCGACCGCATTGATCACGCCGGCGCGCGTGTCGAATTGCGTACGCAGATTGCGGATCTCGAGTGCCGGCGTTGCGGAATGCAAGGAGGGCTGCGATGCGTGCTGCGGCACGTTCATTTCTGGCTCCGCGGGTTGAACAGGTCGCGCAGGCGGTCGCCAACGAGATTGATCGCGACGATGGTCACGAGCAGCGCGAGACCCGGATAGAGGCTGATCCAGTACTGGCCGGAGAGCATGGTCTGGTAGCCGTTCGCGATCAGCAGGCCGAGCGACGGCTCGGTCACCGGCACGCCGAGGCCGAGGAACGACAGCGTCGCTTCCAGCGTGATCGCGCGCGCGACCTGTAGCGAGCCCACCACGACGAGCGGCGGCAGGCAGTTCGGCAAGATGTGGCCCACCACGATGCGCCAGCCCGGAATCGCCTGGCAGCGCGCGGCCTCCACATATTCGCGGCGCGCCTCCACGAGCGCCTGGCCGCGCGCAGTGCGCGCGAAATAGGCCCACTCGAGCACGATCAGCGTGAGCACGACGTTGCCGATGCCCTTGCCGATGTAGGCAAGGATCATCATCGCGACGAAGATCGACGGGAACGACAGCAGCAGATCGACCATGCGCATCAGGAGCGCGTCGACCTTGCCGCCCGCATACGCGGCAATGAGCCCGAGCAGCGTGCCGATAATGCCGGCCGCGAGCGCCGAGCCCACGCCTACGCCCAGGCTGATGCGCAGCCCGTAGACGATGGCCGAGAGCAGGTCGCGGCCCTGGCCGTCGGTGCCGAGCCAGTACGTGAAGGTGGCGGCGCCGTTCGCGGAGCCCGGCGGCAGCCGCGCGTCCAGCACGTCGAGCTGCATCAGGTCGTAGGGATTTTGCGGCGTGATCCACGGCGCGGCGAGCGCGGCGGCGATCAGCGCCACAAGCACCACGAAGCCGATCAGCGCGCTTTTCGAACGCGCGAAGTCGCGCATGGCCTGGCGCCACGGCGATTCGCGCCGCGCCGGGGCGGCGAGCGCACGCACCGTAGATTGGGGAGCGGGCGCGTTCATGCGGCAGCCTCCAGGCGAACACGCGGATCGAGCCAGCGGTACAGCAGATCCACGATCAGGTTTAGCGTCACGAACAGGCACACGACCACAATCAGATACGCAACGATCACAGGCCGGTCGAGCGCGTTGATGCTGTCGAGAATCAGCTTGCCGGCGCCCGGCCACGAAAACACGCTTTCGGTGACGACCGAGAACGCGATGGTCGCGCCGAACTCGATGCCCAGCACGGTGACGAGCGGAATCAGCGTATTGCGCAGCACATGCACGAGTACGAGGCGCAGCGGCGAGAGTCCCTTGGCGCGCGCGAAGCGCACGAAATCCTGCGGCAGCACTTCGACCACGCCCGCGCGCGTGAGGCGCAGCACGAGTGAGATATTGAACAGTGCGAGGTTGAACGCGGGCAGGATCAGATGGCGCAACCCGTCGAGCGTGAGGAACGACCACGCCACGCCGAACACCGGCACCGTCGCGCCGCGGCCGCTGGCTGGCAGCCAGCCCAGATGAACCGAGAAGGTCATGATGAGCATCAGCCCGACCCAGAAGGTCGGCAGCGAGAAGCCGACGATGCTGCCCGCCGTCAATAGCCGCGCGAGCGGATGGTTCGGCTTCAGTCCTGCAAAGAGCCCGAGCGGAATGCCGATCGCGATTGCGAGCAGCAGTGCCGCGCACGCCAGTTCGAGCGTGGCGGGCAGCCGTTCGAGAATCAGCCGGATCGCGGGCACGTTGTAGACGAAGCTGTTGCCAAGGTCGCCGTGCAGCGCGCCGTTCACGAAGGCGAGGTACTGGCGCCACAGCGGCTGATCGAGGCCGAGCCGCGCGATGATGCGCGCGCGGTCGATCTGGTCGACGTCCTCTCCGATCAGGATGTCTACAGGATTGCCGATCGCGTGCAGGCCCACGAACACGACGACCGTCATCAGCCACAGCACGACGACCGCCTGCAAGATGCGGCGCAGGATCCATGCGCTCATCGCTGCGGCTCCGGCTCGGGTTGAACGGCGGATGTGGTGGGCGGGCCAGCCGGCGTCCATTCGTCGCCGAACACCTCGGGTTCTTCGAACGCTTCGAGATTCGCGTAGTGCAGATCGATGTCTTCGCGATAGAGCACGGCCGCGAGCGCGAGCGACAGACGCTTGGCGCCGTCGCTCACGGCAGGAATGTCGCCGGAGAGCGCGCCATGCGAGAGCGTCGCCGGTGCGCAGAAGCAGTGGATGCGATCAAGGCCGGGGCACGCGCCCGGGGTCTTTTCGAGGAATTCGAACGCCTGGCCCAGGTCGGGCGAATCGGCGAGCTCGCGGTCTTCGTCGCCGGCGGGCGGCGTGTAGCGGTCGCTCCAGGTGCGGATGTGGCGTGCAAACGCCGCGAATTCGGGGCGGCTGGCCGGATCGATGCTGAAGCCGGTCGCGAACACGAGGAAATCCAGCTCGAACAGACCGTTAGGCGTGCGAACGTGCAGCGCGTCGCCGGCCACGGTCACGTCGAGTATCGGCGAGCCGAGGTTGAAGCGCGCGTTCTCATGACGCGACACGCGCAGCGTGCTGCCGCGCGGCGGCGGCACCTGCTGCGCGTTGATGTAATGGCGGATGCGCCATTTCCACGCGTCGGGCAGCGCGGCATGGCCGTGCGTGAGCCCCGGGTTGCCCGCGCCCTTGCCCTTGTTCACGCGCGGAATGTCCGCGCGGCGGATCAGCAGGTCGACCGACGCAGCGCCGGCTTCGAGCGCCGTGGCGGCGCTGTCCATGGCCGACGCGCCCGCGCCGATCACGCCCACGCGCTTGCCGCGCAGCGTGCCGTAATCCATCTCGTCCGACGAGTGCGCCCAGAAGCGCTTGGGCAGCGCCTTCGCGAAAGCGGGCACGCTCGGGCCGCCGAGGCCGTCGCGTCCAGTCGCGAGCACGACGTGGCGCGCGTACACCAACTCGTCGCGGCCCGCATGCGAGATCGACAGCGCGACCACGCCATCGCCATCGTCAAGCGGCACGATCGATGTGACACGGTGGTCGTTGCGCACATCGAGCCCGAGCACCTCGCGATACCAGCGCAGGTAGTCCATCCATTGCAGACGCGGGATCTTGTCGAGCGCGGCCCACGCGTCGCGGCCGAACTGCGCCTCGAACCATGCGCGAAACGTGAGCGCGGGCAGGCCGAGCGCCGGGCCGGTCAACTGCTTGGGCGAGCGCAGCGTCTCCATGCGCGCGGTGGTCGCCCACGGGCCTTCGAAGCCTCGCGGCGATTGATCGAAGATCACCGCATCGACGCCGAGATGCGTGAGCGACGCCGCAGCGGCGAGCCCCGCCATGCCGCCGCCGATGATCGCGACACTGACAACGGGCCGGCCTTCGTGCGTGCGCGGCGGCACCCACGATCTGGCCGGCAGTTCGAGCCAGGCGAGGTCCTCGCGCAGGCGCGCTTCGAGCGCCGCGATGCCTGGGGGACGAGCGGTCGGCGGGTTCATGGTGACGGGGTTTCCTTCGGATCGGGCAGGTCGCCGTAGAGCGACTGCAGGACTTGGGCATGCTCGCTGGGCGCATGCTGGACAAAATCGGGGAGCAGCGCACGCGCGGCGCTGGCGAGCGCTTCGACGAACGCCGCCGCGACAGCAGACAGCACTTTTGCGTCGCGCGTGACGACCCCGAAGAAGAACGGAATTCCGGTGTCGATCGGGCGCACGGCGACGTCGGGCAGCGGCAGCCCATACGCGGTCACGGGTTCGAGCACCGAGAGGCCGAGCCCGGCGCGCACGGCGGCCAGCGCATTGAGCGACGAGTTGGTTTCGATCAGCGCGGCCGGCGCGATGCCTGCGCTCGCGAACGCATGATCGAGCCGGCGTCGCAGACGGTACGGATTCTGCATCGTGACGATGCGCCGGCCCGCGCACGCGGCCAGCGGCAGGCGCGCATGCGCGGCGAGCGGATCGTCGTGGCGCAGCACGGCAACGCACGCGGACTCGCCGATCCAATGCACGACCAGCCCGCGATGTTCGAGCGGCAGGCTGGTCACGCCGATCTCGGCGGCGCCCGTGAGCACCTCGTGAACGACCTGCTCGGGCGACATGCTGCGCAGCTGGATCTTCGGCGTGTCGTGCGCGGGACCGGGCAGCGCGAGCGCCGCGGGCAGGAGACCGGCCGCGAGCGCCGAGGTGGCCGCGATATGCAGCGGCCGTGCGTCGCCGCGCGCGATCTCGCCCGCGCGGTCGCGGACCTGCTTCATGCCGGCGAGCATCCGCTCGACGTCTTCGTACAGCAGGAAACCCTGCTCGGTAGGCGAGACACGCGGGCCGTTACGCGCAAACAGCGCATAGCCGATCTCTGCTTCCAGTTCCTGGATCAGCCGCGTGATGGCGGGCTGCGACCGCCCGAGCAGTCGGCCGGCCGCAGTGATGCTGCCCGTGGTCATCACGGCAGCGAAGGCTTCGAGCTGGCGAAGTTCCATAAGTCAGTGATAGCGGGAAGACCCCGTTGCATGCGATTTAAGCATTCTTAACCTTCGAGCATGCAAAACACAAATACTAAATCCACATGTTGATATATCGCAACGTGCAAACGAATGAATGTCCTTGGTTCGTGAGCTAGGGGTTTACGCGAGAAAACGGCCTGCTTTTAATCGTGAGTTACGAATAAATATTCTTGTTTAGCCGCTGGTTGATATCAAAAAAGCGCGCTCAAATGGAGTCATTCGTCTCAACGGAGAACTCCATGGAACTCATGCTTGCCGACTCGCTTGCCACTTCGCACACGTCGTCGTTTCGTCTGTCGCCGCATCCGCACCATCACCGGATCGTTCACGTGAGCGCCGGGCGCGATGCGCTCGAACAGTTCCTGGAAGATGTCCGCGAGATCGATGTCCAGAATCTCGAGTACGTGCCGTTCATGCGCTACCACCTGGCCGACCTGCTGATCAAGCGCCTCGGCAATGCGTTCGCGCGCACTCTGGTCGACCTCGTCAAGGACCGCAACCACGGCGGCTTCACCATCGGCCTTCAAGGGCTGTCGCAGGATAGTTCGGACTACGTCAAGTTCGGTACGGCAATCGGCCATATCCTCGGGCCGAGCAACCACGATTCCATGTCGGGCACCTACTACGCACGCTTCGTGGTCAGGCATACCGACGACAGCGACTCCTACCTGCGCCAGGCCTATCGTCTGTTCACGATGCATACCGACGGCACGTTCGTCACCGAGGCCACCGACTGGCTGCTGATGATGAAATTCGCCGAGCAGAACGCGGTGGGCGGCGAGTCGCGCTTCCTGCACCTCGACGACTGGGACGAGTGCGAGCGCTTCGTGAACCACAAGTTCGCGACCCGGCCGTTCCTGTACAAAGCGCCTGGCTCCAAGAACGTGAGCGAGCGGGTCGAGCGGCCCGTGTTTTTTCAGAGCGAATTCGGCTTGTCGCTGTCGTTCATCGATCAGTTCGTGCAGCCGGCCAATCGCGAAGAGGCCGCTTATCTGCATGACCTTTCGGCATCGATGGAAGCTTCGCGGGGCACGAAGGAAGTCGCGCTGCCGGAGGGGGACCTGGTTGTCCTGAACAACTACTTCTATGTTCACGGCCGCGCGCCGTTCGAAAAGAACGAGGCGCTCTTTCGCGAGCTGATGCGTCAGCGGGGCACGTTCGCGCAATGATGCGGCACTCGCCCGGTCCGGCAGGGCGCCTGCGCAATCTGGATCGGGCGTCGAGCCTTTTGAAGTGTTTGAAGAAGCAGATTGTGGAGAGACAGATGGAAGATCACCTCGGCGCCGCGGACGTCCAGCCGCTCCCGCTTGCCCCGCAGAAAAGCCAGGCCGCATACGGCGTGAAGCACGATGTTCCGGCGCGGCTTCGCAAGATCCTTTCACTGGCCGACTTCGAGACGGCGGCGCGGGGCTTCCTGCCGCGCCCGCTGTACGGCTACATTTCCGGCGCCGCCGAGGACGAGCTGTCGCTCGCCGCGAACCGCAGCGCATTCGAGCGCCTGAAATTCCGGCCGAAGGTGCTGGTGGACGTCGCGCGCCGCTCGCAGGCCACCACGATCTTCGGCCGCACGTACGCGTCGCCGTTCGGGATTGCACCGGTTGGCATCAGCGCGATTTCCGCGTATCGCGGCGACGTCGCGCTGGCTCAGGCGGCGCAGGGCGAGCAGATTCCCGCGATCATGAGCGGCACCTCGCTGATCCCGATGGAGACCGTTCATGCCGCCGCTCCGGGCACCTGGTTTCAGGCCTATCTCCCTGGCGACGCCGCGCGCCGCGATGCGCTGATCGACCGGGTCCAGGCCGCGGGCTTCGCGACGCTCGTCGTCACGGTCGACATTCCCGTGTGGGCGAACCGCGAGAACAATGTCCGCACTGGCTTTTCGATGCCGCTGCGCCCGTCGCTGCGTCTCGCGATGGACGGCCTCACACGGCCCCGCTGGCTCTGCGGCACGTTCCTGCGGACCTTGATCCAGCACGGCATGCCTCACTTCGAAAACTCGTTCGCGACGCGCGGCGCGCCGATGCTGTCCGCGTCGGCGATTCGCGACACCACAGGACGCGATCATCTGTCGTGGGAGGACATCGCACGGATCCGCGCGCGCTGGAGCGGCAACCTTGTGATCAAGGGCATCCTGCATGCCGACGATGCGCGGCGCGCGGCGAGCATCGGCGCGGACGGCATCATCGTCTCGAACCACGGCGGACGCCAGCTCGACGGCGCGGTCGAGCCGTTGCAGGTGCTGCCGGAGATTTGCGAAGCCGTCGGCGACGATCTGGTCGTGATGATGGATAGCGGCGTCCGGCGCGGCGCGGATGTGCTGAAGGCGCTCGCGCTCGGCGCGCGGTTCGTCTTCGTCGGGCGCCCGTTCATGTATGCGGCGGCGGTGGGCGGCGAGGCGGGCGTGCGGCATGCAATCGGGCTCCTGCGCGACGAGGTGGACAGGAACATGGCGATGCTTGGGGCGCGTTCGGTGGAGGAGGTTACGAGTGACGTGCTTGCGTGAGGGTGGCCGGCGGGCGCCATATTAAAAATTCTGGCTGCAGCTGAATATCAAACGCCCGGTACGCCCTGACGTTGCGCGCGGCGCGCCTTAGGTTCATTCTCACGGTGAAACGCCGAACAACTGAGCGACCACGCCGCGCAACCAGCGATTCCCAGCCTCCTGGTGATACCGCGCATGCCAGTGTTGCCTCACGGCAAACCCATCCACGGGAACCGGGCACGAATGAACGGCCAGATCGTTGGCCTGCGCGAGCGTTTCCCCGATGTGACGTGGAAGCGTGGCGATCAGGTCAGTGGTCTGGACGATCGTTCCGAGCCCCAGAAAACCCGGCAGTTGCAGCGCGACGTCGCGCTCGATCCGCTCGCGCGCCAGCGCCTGTTCGAGCAGTTGCGCACCAGTGCCCGATTCGATGGCGACGTGCCCCTCGGAACGGTACTGCTTCAAACCGAGTCGCCCGCGAACGCGCGGGTGATGCCGGTTCGTCAGGCACACCCAGTCCTGTAGATAAAGCTGCTGCTGGTAGATGCCACCGCTAAGCCACGGCACATAGCCGATCGCGAGGTCGGCTTCGCCCGATTCCAGCGCCCGTTCCGTGTTGCCGTCGATTCCCGCCGCTTCGAGCCGGATGCCGGGCGCCTGTGCGCGCACGTGCGCGAGCAGGCGCGGCAGCAGCGTGATATGGCTCGCATCGGTCATGCAGATGCGAAAACGCCGCTGCGCGGTGGCTGGATCGAACGCGATCTCCCACGCGACAAAGCGCCTGAGCGACTCGAGAATTTCGCGGCAAGGCCCGATCAGCGCGTCGGCCTGCGGTGTGGGCGCCATGCCGCCGGGCGTGCGAATGAAAAGCGGGTCCTGCAAATGCTCGCGCAGCCGCCCGAGCCAGATGCTGATGGTGGGCTGGCTCTGCCCCAGTTGCTCCGCGACGCGCGTGACGCTGCGCGTGTCGTAGAGCAGGTCGAAGAGTTGCAGCAGCTTCAGGTCGGGTAAATCGGGCGGCATCATGGTGACGGCCATTATTGTCTATTGCAATGACGCCATTGTAGTCATTGAATTGCCGATATAGGCGGCAACGCCTATCGTGTGCCTACACGTCAAGGAGAAGCTCAGTGAAGATTGCGATTCTCGGCGCCGGCGCACTAGGCTGCGCGATCGGCGCCACCCTCACGGAAGGCGGCCACGAAACCTGGCTGCTGGACCGTTCGCCCGCCCATGTCGACACGATGCGTCGCGACGGTCTGCGGGTCGACGACGAAAACGGCACGCGGCGCATTGCGGTGCGCGCCGCGACGCAGGCGAGCGAAATCGGCGAGGCCGACGTGGTGATCGTGCTGGTCAAGTCCTTCCACACGGACGCTGCGATGCGCGGCGCACTCGCGCTGATCGGGCCCGAAACACTCGTGCTGTCGCTTCAAAACGGACTCGGTCACGAAGACGTGCTCGCCGATATCGTGGGCCGCGAACGCGTGCTGGCTGGCAAGACGTATGTCGGCGGCGTGTTGCGCGGTCCGGGGCATATCCAGTCGGGCGTTACTGGCAAGGCGACCTATATCGGTGAACTAGATGGCCAGATCACACCGCGCGTGCAGGCGATTGCCGAGGCCTTCAACGCCGCCGGCCTGATGACCACGGTCAGCGACAACATCATGGGCACGATGTGGGACAAACTGCTCGTGAACGTCGCCACGGGCGCGATCACCGGTATCACCCGACTCACCTACGGTCAGCTTTATGAGGAGCCCTTGTTGAAGGCAACGGCGCTCGCGGCTATCGGAGAAGCAATGGCGGCAGCACAGGCGGCCGGCATCACCTTGTCGATGACGAACCCCGAGCAGGCCTGGACACTCGCGGCCGAAGGTCTCTCTCCCGCGTTCAAGACCTCGATGCTGCAAAGCCTCGAAAAAGGCTCGGTCACGGAGATCGATTTCATCAACGGCTCGGTGGTGCGCTGGGGACAACGGCTCGGCGTGCCGACGCCCGTCAACGCGACGCTGGTGGCATGCATCAAGGGCATCGAACGCGCGATGGCCGATGAGCAGCGCAAGGAGACGACGGCATGAGCGGCTCGAAGGCTTATCTGGAGCATGTCGCGATCTGGGTGAAGGATATCCGGTGGCATATCCGATTTTTCGAAGACGTGCTCGGCATGAGCATGCGCGAAGTCGACGGCAGCGTCGACGCGCCGCGCCAGTACTGGACGCTCGGTGGCCTGCAGTTCATTCATGCGCCGCAACACGAAGGTCCCGAAGGGCGCCTCGCGCATCTTGGCGTGATGTGTGAAGACCTGGAGGCGGCATTGGCTGCGGCCCAAGCCTATGGCGTTAGCGAAATGCCGCAAGGGCGCAACTGGCTGCGCCTGCCCGACGGCCTCGCCGTCGAACTGATTCAGGCCAGGCCCGCGTCGTGTGTCGCGCAGGCGCTGAGCATCAACCCGCGCGCGGAGACGTGAGCATGACGATCATCGACAAGTACTGGGACGATGCACGCGAAGGCGACGAGTGCGTAAGTCCGAATTACACCGTGACCAAGGAACGCATCCTCGCGTACGCCGACCTCACGGGCGACCATACGCCCGTGCACGTGGACGAGGCGTATGCCAACGCGAGCCACTTTGGCTGTCTCGTAGCGCATGGGCTGTTCGGGCTCTCGATTGCCGATGGCCTCAAGACCCAGAGCGACTATCGCTTCCTGCCCGGCATGTCGCTCGGGTGGACGTGGGATTTCCTGCTGCCTGTCAAGGTCAACGATGTGCTGCACGTGAAGTTTCGCGTCGGCGCCATGCGGCCCAGCAACAGCCGTCCGGGTTGGGGTATCGTCGTGCTTCCATCTGAGCTGATCAATCAGGATGACCAGGTAGTTCAACGCGGCGAGCATCGCCTGATGGTGCCGCGCAGGCCGGGAGCGTTTTGATGCAGGCACGTCCCCTCGAAGGCATACGCGTTGTCGACTATAGCCACTTCCTTGCCGGTCCCTATGTGGGCCGCTGCCTTGCGGCGCTCGGCGCCGAAGTCATCAAGGTCGAGCGGCCGGGCAGCGGCGACGCGGGACGCCAGCACGCCACCGTGCTCGACGACCAGCAAAGCGGCTATTTCCTGCAACTGAACATGGGCAAGCGCGGCGTCAGCGTCAACATGAAAGACGCGCGTGGCAAGGAGTTCATGCGCCGCCTGTGCGACTCGGCAGATGTGTTTGTCGAGAACTACCGCCCCGGCGCACTGGATAAACTCGGGCTGGGCTATGAGGCGCTATCGGCGCGCAATCCGGGCCTCGTCTACTGCTCGATCTCGGCATATGGCCATACGGGCCCCGACGCTCATCGTGCAGGCTTTGGCCTGATCGCGGAAGCGAAGAGCGGCATCATGCAGATGGTGGGCACGCCGGGCGAGCCGCCGCCGCTGCTGCGCATTTCGCTCGGCGACATGTACACGGGCATTCACGCGGTGGCGGCGATCAACGCGGCGCTGCTCGGGCGCGTGAAGAGCGGCCGCGGCCAGCACATCGACATGGCGCTGTACGACACGCTCGTCTCGATGCACGAGTACGCAGTGCAGTGCTACACGCTACGAGGCGTACTGCCGGAGCAGACAGGGCACGACATGCCGACCTCGACACTCTATGGCGTGTTTCGCGCCGCTGACGGCGACCTCGTGATCGCGGCGCAAGTGGACGACGCATGGAAGCGCCTCGCCGCACTGATCGAAGCGCATGGCGGGCCTGCCCGATTCGGCAGCGATGCGCGCTTTCACGATAGCGTGGGCCGCAACACGCATCGGCAGGCGATTCTGTCCGTTGTGCAGCCGTGGGTCTCCGCGCGGCCCGTCGCGCAGGTGCTTGAACTGCTGGATGGGATCGATGTGCCTTGCGCGAAGGTGCAGCGCATCGATGAGGTGCTCGACGATCCGCAGATCCAGGCGCGCGGCATGGTGGTCGAGCAGCATCATCTGCGTTACGGAAAGCTGCGTTTGCCAAATCTGCCGTTCCGCTTTTCTCATTGCGATACGACCATTCGCGACGTCGCGCCCGATCTGGGGCAGCACAACACGGAGGTCGCGCAATCGCTCGGCTTTTCCGGCGCCGAGATCGACGCGATGCAAAGCGAAGGCGTTCTCTACTCGAAGTGAGACACCATGACTGACCAGTATGCAGTGATCGGCAATCCGATCGGACACACGAAATCTCCGTTCATTCATGGCCTGTTTGCCGAGGCGGAGCAACAGGCGATGCAGTACGTCGCGATAGAAGGTCCTCTTGATTCCGGCGATGGCTTCGCGAGAGTCGTGCGCCAGTTCGCCGACGAGGGCGGCAAAGGCATGAACGTCACCGCGCCGTTCAAGCTGAAGGCCATTGCGCTTGCCGACGAACGCAGTGAGCGCGCGGCGTTGGCGGGCGCGGCCAATGCGCTCAAGTTCGAGAATGGCCGGATCATCGCCGAGAATTTCGACGGTATTGGCCTGCTGCGTGATATCGAGGTCAATCTCGGCGTACCGCTCGCTGGCAAACGTGTGTTGATGCTCGGCGCCGGCGGCGCGGCGCGTGGCGCGTTGCTGCCGTTTCTAGACGCAGGTCCCGCCGAACTGGTCATCGCCAACCGCGACGTGTCCAAAGGCGAGGCATTGGCGGGCCAGGTCGGGTCGCGTGGCGCCGCGTTGCGTGCTCGCGGCTATGGTGATCTGCCTGCGATGGGCCGTTTCGATCTCGTGGTCAACGCGACTTCCGCGAGCCTGACGGGTGAGTTGCCGCCCGTCCCGCCGAGCGTGTTCAGTCCCGATGGCACCGCGTATGAGTTGGCGTACGGCAAGCGGCTCACACCGTTCATGCGGCTCGCGCGCAATGCAGGCGTGCATGGCGTCGCCGACGGCGTGGGCATGCTGGTCGAGCAGGCCGCCGAAGCGTTTGCATGGTGGCGCGGCGTGCGTCCGCAAACGGCAGCCGTGATCGACCGACTCACCGTTCCCCTCGACTAGGTGTGCAAAGGAAACCTGAACGTCGTGATGCTTCACGGCATCAATCGCAGCATGTTCGGCAAGCGCGAGCCCGCGCAGTAAACTCACTTGCGCCATTCGTCTGAAATGGTTTCAATCGGAGAACGCGCATCCGACGAAACGTCACCAGGCGGCGAGCCAGCATTCGACCGGCTAGCGGGCTCGCCTAAGACCATGCTTCTGTCCGGGCCCCGTTGCACCTTGCTCAAGTCGCTTCAGGCGTCAGGCCGATTTGGCCGTTGTTTTTTCAATCTCCCCCGCGCCTCGGTCCGCAGCGATCGGCAGAACGCGACTCGTTGCGGAACTTCCCGTCGTCGGGCACCAAACGACGACATCCAGGTTACAACGGTCCAACCAACGCCTGGCCGCCGCTTTCGTCACTCAGGTGCGCCACTCATGTTCGTCACGCGTGACGTTCAACAGTCCCACGGACATCGAACCGAACAGTCGCTGCGCGTGAGGACCTTCATCGACTTCATGGTTGAGCGCATGGCCGGCAACCGGAACTTCTTCCTCGATTCGTCCGAGCTTCGCGCTTCGCGAGCACGTGGTTACACGGCGTTACGAGTCGCAGAAACCTGAACCTTACCCGCTCGCTAGCCGCCCAGACACGCGCGCAACGTCCTCGCGAGGCGGCTCGCTTCTGCGGCACTGGCGATGTTCGCGAAGCCCATCACAAGGCCACGCGGCGTGCGACGCGTGCGGGCATTGGCATACCAGATCGAAAGCGGCAGCACGGCGAGCCCCGCCTCGCGTGCGCGCGCGGCAACCGCAACGTCGTCGATCGGGCCATCATCAGGGCCTTCGACGAATTGCGCTGCGAACTGGATTCCCCCTGGCGGCAATTCAACGACCAGCCGTTCGCCGAACGCTTGCTCCAGCGCACGCACGATCAGCACGCGCCGCTCGGCATATAACGCGCGCATGCGCTTCAGATGCCGCGCAAAATGCCCCTGTTCGATAAAGTCCGCCAATGCGGCCTGCAAAAGGGTTGGCGATCCGGCGTTCATGCTGTGCGTCACTCGCCCGACGCGCTCCACGGCCCGTTCCGGCACCACCGTATACGCGAGCCGCAAGCCGGGGATCATCACCTTGCTGAATGTGCCGCAGTAGATCACGTGATCGTGCCGGTCGAGGCTCTTTAAAGCCGGCAATGGCCGTCCCAGATAACGGAACTCGCTGTCGTAATCGTCCTCGATGATCCAGCTCGATGCTTGCTCTGCCCAGTCCAGCAGCGCCATGCGCCGGGCGAGCGATAGCGTATGCCCGAGCGGGCTCTGGTGCGACGGCGTGACCAGCGCGAAGCGCGCCTGCGGTTCTAGCTGTATACCGCGTTCGACGTCGATTCCTTCTGCGTCCACCGGCACCGCGACGAGTTGCACGCCGGTTTCGGCGAGAAAACCGCGCGCGAGCAGATAGCCTGGATCTTCGTACCACACGCTGTCGTTCGGGCGGGCGAGACTGCGCAACACGAGCTCGAGCGTCGCACGGTAGCCGCCGGTCACGAACACCTGTTCCGGCAGGCAGGTCACGCCGCGCGACAGCCCAAGATACGTGGCGATGTGCTCGCGCAGCGGCCGGTAGCCGGCAGGATCCGGGTATGCGAGCATCGCAAGCTCGCCGCTGCGCGCGCGATTGGAAACGAGTCGGTTCCACAGCTTGACCGGGAATGCGTCGAGCGCGGGCAGCCCAGGTTGCAGCGGCCGCGGCTCGCCGCTCATGGCGGCGGCTATGGCGAGCTGACGCGGCGCCGGTCGAGCGCCGAGCGCTTCGCCCGGCGCTTGCGGAGTGGCCGGGCCCTTGGTGCTTTGCCTGCCGTTCGCATCGCTAGCGCTACGCGCACGCAATGAGCGCGTCATCGATGCCGGCAGCGAGGGCGACACGAACGTGCCAGCCGCACCGCGCATCTGGAGGTAGCCCTCGTCCACGAGGATTGTATAGGCCAGTTCGACCGTGCCGCGCGCCGTATTCAGTTGCGTGGCGAGGCTGCGCAACGCAGGCACGCGATCGCCGGGGCGCAGGTGCCCCGCGGCGATCGCCGTTCTGAACCGCTCGCAAATCTGCTGATAAATCGGCACGTGCTGCTGCCGGTCGATATCTATGGTGAATGCGGTGGGGGGCATGGTGATGAGCGTCCTGCCGGCAAGCGGCCAGGGGGCGGCAATGACTTGTCCTGGTCGAAACGACAATTCTTGGCACTTTTCGATAGCCCATGATCTTCTCACAATAGCCTTACGCAATGCGACGGCGGCGACCCCTTTAATTCGATGCTTAACCCGCCATGCTTTCGCGTTCACTGCCCCTCATCTGGAGAATGTGTCATGAAGATCGTCGTAATCGGTGGTACCGGTTTGATCGGCTCGCGCCTCGTCACGCTGCTTCGCGAGGCGGGCCATGAGCCACTCGCTGCGTCGCCGCGCAACGGTGTGAACGCCGTGACGGGCGAAGGCTTGAGCAACGCGCTAGCAGGCGCAGATGTCGTAGTGGATGTGGCGAATGCACCTTCGTGGGAACCTCAGGCGGTGCTCGACTTCTTCCGCACCTCGGCGCGCAACCTCGGCAAGGCCGAAGTGGCGGCAGGCGTACGCCATCATGTCGCTCTGTCCATCGTCGGCTGCGAGCGCACGCCAGAGAACGCGTACTTCGTTGCCAAGGTCGCGCAGGAAGAGGCGATCGAGGCCGCGGGCGTGCCATACACGATTGTGCGCGCGACGCAGTTCATGGAATTCATCGGCGCCATCGCCGACTACGGCACCGAAGGCGGGACGGTACGCGTTGGGGACGGACTGTTTCAACCGATTGCCGCGGATGACGTCGCTGCGACCCTCGCGCAGGTCGCTCTCGGGGCGCCGCTGAACAGCACGGTCGATATCGCCGGCCCAGACCGCGCGCCGTTCGCGGAGATCGTTTCGCGTTATCTGAAGTCGGTGGGCGATGCTCGTCCAGTGGAGACGGATCGTGATGCGCGCTATTACGGCGGTCACGTCGATGAACAATCGCTAGTCCCGCTCGGCGACGCACGAATCGGCCGCATCAGTCTCGACCAGTGGCTGGCGCAAACAAAGAAGGGGTGACGACAGGGATAGTCGTCAAGGCGTCTAGCAAGCTTGACTATTGCATCGTCGCGACCGCGCGCTCGAACCGACGTTACAACGACTGCGCAACGTTTGGATGAGGGGCCGCAAGTGTCCATACACCGTTAATCATTCCCGTCCGCAGGCAGCCATATAGCACCACGGGATCGACGATCGTCGATCCCGTGCATCGAATTTACGCTTTAATGCAGCTAGCCAAAGCCGCCTATGCCTTCAGCAACTCAGCCGCGAAAGAATTTGCGTGCGCTACGGCCTCTTGCGCGTTGAGGAATACACCTAGCTGCTCCCAGTGCTCTTCGACCGCGTAAGTTCCCTTGATGCCGAGTGCTCTCTGAACGCGCAATTGCGCCGCGTACCTGCCGTCCTCCAATGGTCGTGCTGTCGCAATCACCTTGTGCGGAAGGCCGGGTCTTTCCGGCTGAATCAACTGTACAGGACCGCCGGGTGCCCCGATATTATTTAACTCGTTCCTCGCGTTACAGTCCGGGCAGTAGAACCACCACGCCTCTTCGTCACGACTGAGTCGGACCTGCCCACGAGCCAGCACGGCACGACATTCAACGTTTTCACAGATGAACGGCATCGCAGTCTCCGGAGTTGTTTGAAGGAAAGCCTAGCATGTCTGCGGGCGGTCGACCATCGGCGATGGGCCGTGTCTGACGTCAAGGAGTCCCACGATTCCACAAGTGCCCACGCAGCGCCGCTGACCAGATCCGTATGACTAGCGCATGGACAGACCCTGCCGCGGCTGATTCGTCGAAAGCGTCAGCGAGTGCGCCAAAGGCGTAGCCGCTTCATCGAGCGCATCGAAAATACCCGAAACATCGCCACCTTGGTCAATCGCCTGCGCGCTAACAATCTCATCCCAGAAGGATTCCGAACCATATTGCAGACGCTGTGCATGCAGGCGCCGCGTATAAAGCTGGAGATCGGACTTCGCCGTACCGTTCGTCGCGCCCACGAGTCCATGCGCGCCGTTCGCGACCAGCGGTGCTGCACGGCTTGCGCGCGCCTTTGCAATTGCGGTGGCAAGACGCTGCTGCCCGCTGCGATGCGCGGCGCAGCCCATCTGCGCAGACGTGCGCGTGGCGGCAACTTGCTCGGCCATCGCGCTCAGTTGCTGCCGCACCGCTTCGACTTTGCCGGATTTCCCGGATGATTCATCAACCCGTTCGCGCCCATTGACATAATCGATCGTGATATCGAGCACGCGCTGCATCGCGCCTGCCATTGTGGCTGCCGTCACAAGCGCGCCCAACTCGGCGATGCCGCGCGCGGGCAGCGCGCGTGCCGTGCGCGGGTCGAAGCGCACGGTGGCGTCCAGTCCGTCGCCGTGTTTCTCCACGCAGGCCGTATCGAGCGAGACAAGGTACACCCCTGCCACGGTCTCGACCACGATTGCATCGGCCACCTGTCCATAAGGCACGAAGGCCATGCGTTGCGTGGAGTCGGCAATCGCCAGCGCGATAGGGCCGCGTGGCGCTTCCACCCGTGCGGCGGCCAGCAGATGGCGCGCGAGCATCGTGTGCGCGGCGGGCAACGGCAAAGCGTGCTGGCCGAACGCGAACAGCACGCCCGCTGCCTCGGCGAGCGGCAAGTCGGCGCCGCCTTGCGCTTTGGGCACGAGCGCGTCCAGGAGTCCCAGTGTTTCGAGTTGCCGCCAGAGTTCGCGACCCGCGCGGCGGTTGTGCGCCGCCTCCACGCCGCGCACGAATTGCGGTGTGCAGAGGCTGGCGAGCACCGCTTGCGCCGAAGCGGTCAGCATGTCGTCCATGTGTTTCTCCCCTGGATTGGCGTCGAGCTTTTTTGCGGGAGGCTCGCGAGCGCTACCCGAGTCCGTCCGATTCTAGGATCGTGGTCAAGGCCAGGCAACATGAAAATATTGGCGCAGCAATGATTCGTGCTTTGTGTAAGGCCTCGTATCGTTGCCGAGTCGTTGAATTCCCGTTGATTCGCAAAGGGAAATCGCCTGCCGCCCCGGATCTTCGGGGTATACGCCAAGGCCGTTCCGATTCGCGCATCAGTCCATTTCGAAATTGGAAATGACCTTATATGCGTTGTCTGCGGTCAGGCTTCGCAGAGTAGTTGCATATGCAATTGGTGGATGGCTTTCGGTGAAGGCGTCGGGCGCGGCAGAGGGTTTTCCCTGGGCGCCGCAATATCAAAACATCGAGTGACCTGTTACCACCGAATCAGGTTCCGTATCGACAGACTGGTCTCCGCGCTTGCGCGGAGCGCAACCATAGACAGGCAGTCAACCAGCAACGCACGCCTTATTCCGCAAAGGACAAGAAAAGATGGCATCAAGCATTAAAAGAAATACGCAACCCACAACTGGTCAGGAATCCTACTGGGGTAACGTGAGGCCCACTCCAGAACAAATCAAGCTCATTAACTCGAGCCCCACATTGCAATCCCAACTGGCGGATTACAGCGCAGCAGTGAACTCGGGAAAGTTGCAGCCATTTTCGACGGGTAAAGCCCCCGGCACCTACTTCGATGCGGGGAATAATATCGTGTTCGGTCCCGACACCACCCAGTCAGACACAGTTTTCGTAGGGGCCATGTCGCACGAACTCGGTCATTTTGAAAACCAGAACAACGATCAGGCGTTCGCATCCCGCTATCAGGTCAACGTACACGATCCTTACGCCTATAACGTAGCCGCGTTGATTGGAGCGCATGGCGAAGGCGAGGCGGTATACAACAACTGGAAAGCGCGGCAAGAAGTTCTCGGGGGAACCGCTACGCCCGACAACCCCGGAACCCGGATTGCTTTCGAAGTAGCCGATCAAAACACCCAAAAGCGCTTCGACGATCAACACGCCGCCGACGTTATTGCCGGAAAGTCGGACGATCAGGATCGCAACCAGTTGATCACGCTAGGGATGAACGACTACGTCAACGGCAATCCCAGCACGGCGCCGGGCAAGACCTATTACGCTTATTACGGATCGGCCAGCGGTGCGCCGGCGCCAGAGCCCGGCGCCTCTCCGCTCGTGAGTTTCTCCGGCGACGACAAAGGCGACATCACGTCCATGACAGAGTGGTGGCCCTCCGGAAACGTCGACACGCAGAGGTTCGAGAACGGCAAGATTCAGTCATCGCAGAAGGTGTCCGCCGACGGCACGTTTCTCTCGACGGCGACCTACCGCTACGGACCGGATGGCAGCTATTCGGTCGACGTCAAGGACGGCAATCGTGGGCCTGAGTACACCTTAGGGGGAGCGCAGCAAGCCGGCACGCCGTCCCAGCCGCCGGCACAGAATCAATCGGCGAACCCGGGTGGAGCGTCGGGCGATGGCGGCAAACAGCAGGACGTCTCGTCGCCCGAGGCGCAACGGCAGCAGCCTCAGGTGGAGCCGCTGGCTGCTGCCTCGCACGAGAACGCGGGTAATGCGCCTGAAGTTTCCGCGGACAAAGGACAGGACGCTTCGCCTCCGGTCGACGCCGGCTTGCAGGGCGGGGCGTCCAAAGAGCCCGCGGAGGCTCCTGAAAATTCGCCCGAGCAGCCACCGGATACCGCCAGCGACTTGCACTCTTCGCAAGAGAATGAAAGCGCCTCGCCGGAGCCGGCGAACGCGGGCGGCGCATCAGAGCAATCGGCGTATGCGCCCTCGGACCCCGGCACCCAGACAACACCGGATCATTCCGGCCAGCAGGCCCCCCGTCTGGCGACGTCTAAGCAATTGATCGACCGGGACGCGGCGGCGCTATAACACCAGCCAGACACAGACCTCGGATCGCTGCGCGATGCGGCGCGCCGCTGGTCCCCCGCCAACCGCCCTCGCTGGCTCTACAGCGCGGGCCGGTTTGGCGCGACAATAAACAGATCATTCTCATAGGGCGCGCGGCCAGCACACCGTTAGCGCCCGCCTACCCGTGGAGCCGCCATGTACGTCCCAGCCCATTTCGACGAGTCCCGCACCGATGTCCTGCACGCGCTCATCGCGCAGCATCCGTTCGGCACGCTCGTCACGCACGGCGCAAACGGCCTGGACGCCAATCACATTCCATTCGAACTCCTTGGCAATGAAGGCGCGCTCGGCACGCTGCACGCGCACGTCGCGCGTGCGAATCCGCTCTGGCAGGAGGTGGCCGATGGCGGCGAAGTGCTCGCCATCTTCCGCGCCGGCGACGCCTATGTTTCGCCCACCTGGTACCCGAGCAAACACGAGACGCACCGCCAGGTGCCCACCTGGAACTATGTCGTGGTGCACGCGCACGGCCGCATCCGCATTCGCGACGACGAAAAATTCGTGCGTGGCGTGGTGGCGCGCCTCACGCGCACCCACGAGGCGAACGAGGCCACGCCCTGGAAAATGGGCGACGCGCCGCAGGACTATCTCGACACCATGCTCAAGGCCATTGTGGGCCTGGAGATCGAGATCACGCGTCTCGTGGGCAAGCGCAAGCTCGGCCAGAACAAGGAGGCGCGCGACATACACGGCGCGGGCGATGCGCTGGTGGCGCGCGGCCACGAGGACCTGGGCTTGCAGATGCTCGAAATTGCCGCGCGCAAGGCCGAGCAGGGCTGAAGCGCGCCGCGCGATTCGGCCTTAGCGCGCGTGAATCGACAGCCGCGAATGGCCGATCCCGCCGCCCTTGTCCACGCGGATTTGCGTGGCGATGCGCTCCTTGAGACTGTCCACGTGGCTGATCACGCCGATCATCTTGCCGCTCGCGTTGAGCGTGTCGAGTGCGTCGAGCGCGATTTCCAGCGTATCGCCGTCGAGTGTGCCGAAGCCCTCGTCGAGGAACAGCGAATCGATCGAGGTTTTGTGGCTCACGAGGTCCGAAAGCGCGAGCGCCAGCGCGAGGCTCACGAGGAAGCTCTCGCCGCCCGAGAGCGTGCGCGTGTCGCGCGTGGCGTCGGCCTGCCAGCTGTCGACGATCTCCAGTTCGAGTTCGCCAGTGGACTTGCGGCGCAGCAGGTAGCGCGCGTGCAGGCGGTCGAGATGGCGGTTCGCGAGCGCGAGCAGATGGTCGAGCGTAAGGCCTTGGGCGAAGCGGCGGAACTTGTCGCCCTTCGCGGAGCCGATCAGCGCGTCGAGCCGTTGCCAGAGATCGGCATCCTGGGTCTGTGCTTCGATTCGCTCGAACAGCGCGCGCTGGCTATCGCGCTGCTGCGCATCGCGCGCGAGCAGCCCGCGTTGTTCGCCCAGGCGTTCGGTGAACGCGGCGCTGTCCCTTTCCACGGCTTCGAGTTGTGCTTCCAGCGCGTCGGCGCTTGCCTCGGTGAGCGCTTGCGCTTGCAGGCGCACGAGCTTTTCGCGCACGCCTTGCAGCAGCGCGCCTGCTGTCTGGTGCTCCTGCTCGCGTTGCTGCTTGAGCGTCTGAAGCTGCTTGCGCGTCTCGGCAGGCAAGAGCGCCGCGAGGAACGCGGCTTGATCGGCAAACGGGCTGTTGGCGAGTGCCGCTTGCCATGTTTGCGTGGCTTCATCGAGCGCGGCACGCTGTAGCGCGAGCGTGCGTTCGAGATGCGCGAGCTGGCCGTCGAGCGTGGCCAGTTCGCGTGTGAGCGCATCGGCGCGCGCCACGCCGGCTTCGAACGCCTCCGGCGAGGCGTCTTCATTGCCGTCGCCGTTGTCATAATCGATATCGTCAAACAGGGAGGCCGTCTGCTGGCGGTGTGCCGTATCAATTGATTCGGATGTCGAAATTTCTATTCCGATGACCTTGCAACGCTCGCGCCACGCCTGGAGTTGAGCCTGCGCCGCGTCGCACTGCACGCGCTGGCGCACGATCGCCTGTTCGAGCGCTTGCAGGCGGCGCTGGGTGTCTTGCCACGTGCGCCATTCGGCGTCGCGCGCCTGGAGCCACACGGCGCTGTCTTCGGGAACGGCATTGAGCGCGTAGCCACCCGCGCGCACCGCTTCGAGCAAAGTGTTGGCCTCGCGTTCGAGGTCGGCTTGCAGTGTATCGCGTTCATTTCCGATCTCGGCAAGCCGCTCCTGCATGGTATGGAGCGACTGCTCCAGCAACGCGGCATGAGCGCGCGCTGCCTGCAATGCATCCGAGCAACGGTTGTTTGCCTCGCGTGCGCGGGTGAGCGCTTCCTCTGCCTGCTCGGCGGCGTCCAGATGCTGCTTGAGTTGCTGCGAGGTTTTCCCTGCTGATTCGCGCGACGCTGCAATGCCTTCCGCAGCTTGCCAGCCCGTCGCGCCCATCGCGCCCATCGCGGGCCGGGCGGGAAGCATCGCGACAATCGCGTCCCATTCCTCGCGACCCTGATCGACGCGCGCGGCGAGCCGCTCGTGCTGCGCACGCTGCTGCGCCTGAGTCGCGCGCAGCGCCGACAAGCCCTCCGAGCCTTCGCGCAGGTTCCGCTCAGACGCCTGCAACTCCGCACGAATTGCCACCAATGCGGTTTGTGTCGCCGATACATCGAGTGCGCGATACGCCTCGATTGCCGGGTGCTCGTGCGAGCCGCAGAGCGGGCAGGCCTCGCCGGGCCGCAATTGCTCGCGGTGCTGCGCGAGGCTGCGGATGATTTGCTCTTGTTCGAGCAGCTTCTGTTTGTCGGCCTCGCGAGCCTGGCATTGCGCATGCGTTTGCTGCAACGTCTTGAGCCTGGCGTCTTGAGCGCCGATCTCTTGCTCCACGCGCGCCAGGTTGGTCGCAAGCGCGCGCTCTTCCTCGGCGAGCGCACGGCGGCGCTCCGCCACGGCTTCCAGTTGTTGCCAGCGGGCGAACGTTGCTTGTCCCGCCTGCCAGGCGTCACGCAGTTGCGCGAGCGTCTGGCCCGCAAGCCGCTGTTCCTGCGCGGCGTGCAGCGTTTGCACGTTCGCGTCGGACTCGGCTTTGGCGTACTCGGCGGTGGTGAGCGTTGCGGCATGCTTTTCGCGTTGTGCGCGCTGTTCAGCTTGTTGCCGCTTCAGATCGGCGCGCAGTTTTTCCCGCGCGGCAACATCGGCTTGCATGCGACGGCGCTGTTCGAACTGCTGACGCCATGCGCCGATCCGCTCGCCAAGCTGCGCGAGATTTTCATTGGCGCTGCAAAAGGCATCGAGCTGCTGCTTCTGCGCTTCGAGCGTTTCGAGTTCCGCTCGTGCGCCGCGCGCGAGGCGCGAGGCGAGCGCTGCGGTCTTTTCGTACTCGCGCCGCTGCGCCGCAAGCCGCTCCGTGCGTTCGCGGCGCAACGCAACGAGGTCGGCGCTCGATTGCCCGCATGCGGCATCCGCTTGCTGCACGCCCTGAAACGCGGGGCGCAGCGCCTCCGCTGGCTCGCTTGCCGCAAGCCGCGCGAGTTCGGGCGCGGCGGCTTCAAGCGCGCTCACTGCCGCGGCCAGGCGCGCCTGCGCCGAATTCGCATCGGTTTCGGCCTGAGCGAGTTCGCGGCGCCACTGGCGCTGGGCATGCAGCGTTTTCGTCTGCGTGGCAAGCGCGCTCAACTGGCCCGTGAGCGTGCCGATCTCCTGCTCCATCGCCGCGCGCTGTTCGGTGCTCAGCAGTTCCATGCCTTCCGCTTTGGCGCGCAGTTGCTTGAGTGCGTCGCGCGCCTCGGCAGCGCGCTCGAATACCTTGCGCGAAATTTCGCCGTAGATTTCGGTGCCGGTGAGCTCTTCGAGCAATTCAGCGCGGTCGTTCGCGGTGGCGTTGAGGAACACCGCAAAGCCGCCTTGCGCGAGCAGCATCGAGCGCGTGAAGCGAGGAAAATCGAGCCGCGTGATTTCCGTTACGCGCTTGAGCTTTTCGTTGATGTGACTCGTGAGGATCGTGTCGCCGCCTTCGCCGCCGGGCGACACGCTCGCCAACTCCACGCGCGGCGCCTGCAATGCGCCGTCGACCTTGTCGCGCGCTCGGCGCTGGCTCCAGAACGCGCGATACACGCCGCCCTTCACTTCGAAGACCACTTCCGCGAGGCAGTCCGCGGTATGGCGCGTCATGATTTCGTTCGCCGACGCGGACACCGTCTTCAAGCGCGGCGTTTCGTGATAGAGCGCGAGGCAGATCGCGTCGAGCAGCGTGGACTTGCCGGCCCCGGTGGGCCCGGTGATGGCGAAGAGACTGTTATCGGCGAACGGCGGCTGGGTGAAGTCGATATGCCACTCGCCCTTGAGCGAGTTCAGGTTCTTCAGGCGCAGGCTGCGGATCTTCATTCGCCCTCCACGGTGGCGGCGAGCACGCTCTTGTAACGCTCGGTGAGCGCGTCGCGCACGTCGGCTTCCAGCGTTTCGTGTGCGAGACGCTGCGCGAACACGTCGAGCGGATCGAGCTCGTCGAGCGTGACGCCCGCGTCGCCCGACCACTGCGCCACGGCGTTGCCGCGTTCGCGGCGAATGCGCAGCACTTCGAGCGGCAGGCCCTCGGCCATCGTCTGGATGCGCGCGGGCAGGTCGGCCAGATAGTCGTCTTCGGCCACGGTCACTTCGAGCCAGACGGGCCGCTCCGGCGTGGCGCCGCTTGCATTCTGTACGACCTGCGCGAACGCGCCGGGCAGCGACTTCAGATTGCCCCGCAGCGCGACGAGCGGCTGAAATACCGGCACCGGCAGAGGCGTGACGGCTTCGAGGCCCGTCTCGCCCAGGTCGACGAGCAAGACTTCCTTTTGCTGCGCGGCTTCGTCGAAGCTCAGCGCGATGGGGGAGCCGCTGTAGCGGATATGCTCGAGCCCGCCCACCTTCTGGGGCCGGTGAATATGCCCGAGCGCGAGATAGTCCACGTTCGGGAAAGCGCTGGTGGGGAACGCATCGAGCGCGCCCACATAGATCTCGCGCACCGATTCGCTCGCGCTCGCGCCCACCGTGGTGAGATGTCCCGTGGCGATGAGCGGGACATTGCGGCCAAGCTGCGCGCTCAATTGTGTGCGCTTGCTCTCCGCTTGCGCGTGGACGGCCTGATAGTAAGCCTGGATCGCGAGTTGCAGCGTTTGCTGCTTTTGCTCGGCGCTCTGGCCATATTCGCTCTGCATGACGTCGCGTGCGCGAATGAAGGGCACCGCGCAAACCACGCAGCCTGGCGCCGATCCCGCGCCGCTGACCCCGCGCGATGAACGCAGCGGCAACACGCGCACCTGGTTCGCGGGCGCATCGGCGGCCGGAACCACGCGCGCCGAGAGCTGCTCCAGCAACGCGCTGCTTTCGCGCAGCGTCGCCACCGAGTCGTGATTGCCGCCAAGCAGCAACAGCGCCACGCCGGCCGCGTGCAGGCGCACGACAAGCTGGCTATAAAGCTCGCGCGCGTAACTCGGCGGTGTGCCGGTGTCGAAGATGTCGCCGGCAATCAGGACCGCATCGACAGCGTGCGCGTCGACTTGCTCCATCAGCCAGTCGATGAGCTGCTGATGTTCGGCCTGGCGGCTTTTGCCCATGAAGTTCTGGCCCAGATGCCAGTCTGAGGTGTGAAGGAGGCGCATGCGGGGCGATTTCGTTGGAGAGGCGGCCCGCGTTGTGCGGTCTGATGCGGGCGCAAGTGGGCAATTGTAGTGCACGCGCTGCGCCTGAGTTCGATTGGCGCGGTACTGGAACCTGATGGCGTGACGGCTGAGGGAAGGGCGCTTCGCGCTATCATTGCTTCCATTACCGAATGCTTGAAGCGGGTTCGCCGGAGGGCGCCCGGTTCAAGCCGAATATTGAGCCGATCCAAGCCAACCATGGCCACAAAGAAAACGACTGGCAAGCGCGCCGCGCCGCCACCCGAGGAGATGCGCGACGACGCCGACGCCGCCCAGGCAAGCGCCGATGCGGACAACAGCGCAGACAACAGCGCCGACGCGAACGCCGATGCGGAGGGCGCGCTGACGTCCACCTATCTCGTGCCGGGCCTCGAGCGCGGGCTGCGCATCCTCGCCGAATTTTCGGCGCGCGAGCCCGTGCTGGGCGCGCCTGAACTGTCGCGGCGCATCGGCATTCCGCGCACGACCACGTTTCGTCTCTTGCAGACGCTCGAAGCGCTCGGCTTCATCGAACGCGCCAACGGCGACCGACAGTACCGGCTGAGCGTGGCGGTGCTGCGCCTCGGCTTCGAATATCTGAGCTCGCTCGAACTCACCGACTTCGGCACGCCGGTGCTGGAGCGCCTGCGCGACGCGACCGGCCTCTCCACCCATCTGCTGATACGCGACGAGCGCGATGTGGTGTTCGTGGCGAAGGCGCAAACGCGCGAGCCGATGTTCAGCTCGGTGAAGGTCCATGTGGGCACGCGCCTGCCCGCGCATGCGACCGTGCACGGCCAGGTGCTGATGGGTGACCTCACGCTCGCCGACTTGCGCGCGCTCTATCCCGAGAAGCAGCTCGAACGCTATACGGACCTCACGCCCGCAACCGTGGCCGACTTGTACGCGCGCGTGCGCGAGTTCGCCCAGCAGGGCTATGCGGTGAGCGAAGCCTCGTTCGAGACCGGCATTTCGGTGGTGAGCGCGCCGGTGCGCGACCAGTCGGGCCGCATCGTGGCCGCGCTCACGGCGACCGTGCCGCGCTCGGACATCGGCGAGGCCGAGCGCGCGCCGCTCGTGGCCGCGGTGTGCGCGGCGGCGCTGGATTTGTCGACGCGGCTCAATTACCGGCCCGCGCCCAACGACCCCACCGCGGCCCAGGCGGCCCTGGCCACTCAGGCGCCAGCCGCCGCGGCGCGCAGCCGGGGCGTGCACGCGCCTTGATGGGGCTCGGCGCGCGCGCTGCGCGCCAACGCCCGGCTATCAGAACGAATGGTGGAGGCCGGCGAGCACGATGGCCTGATTGCGCCCGCTCGATACGCCTGCGGTGAAGAAGGCGGCGTGCGCTTCCGAGTTGGTGTGTTCGTAGAGCGCGTTCACGTAGACCTGCGTGCGCTTCGAAAGCGCGTATACGTCGCCGATCATCACCTGGTTCCAGCGGCGCCCGTCCAGCGTCGAGGTGGCCCCGCCCAGAACGACGCTGTTGAACGCCGTGAACTGGTAGTTCGCACCGGCGTCGTAGCTCTGGAACGTGTCCGAGTGGCCGTTGGATTCCAGCTTCGTGCGCGTATAGAGACCGTGCACGAGCAGTTTGCCGAACGAATACGACACGCCGGCACCCATGTTCTCCACCTTGTCGGCCATATATGTGGCGGAAGGCTGGCCCTGGAATGTCGGGAGGATGCCCGTGGTGGCTATCGCCACCGAGCGGTCGTGCTCGTTCGACCATGTGGCCCCTGCCTTGAACGGGCCATTCGCATAACTAAGCGAAAAGCCCATCGTGCGGCCAGTCGAGAAGTTCGTGGTGTTGCCGAAGCCGAATATCGCGCCCGCCGTGAACCCGTACCAGTTGGGCGAACGGTATTTCACCGAGTTGTCATAGGGCACCACGCCGGTATCCGCGAGCTGATCGATATTGCCCGGATGGAAGGCATACCAGCTCTGCCCCAGATACGCCGTGCTGAACGGGCTGAGCACATCGAATGAAAACGGTGTTTGATGGCCGAGCGTGAGCGAGCCGAACTTGTCTGAAGTGAGACCCACGTACGCCTGGCGGTTGAACAGCGTGTTGGCCTTCGCCATCGCGCCCGTGTTCGTGTAAAAGCCGTTCTCCAACTGGAAGATCGCCTTGAGGCCGCCGCCCAGGTCTTCCTGGCCGCGCAGGCCCCAGCGGTCGGGCTGCGTATTGCCCTGTTCCATCATCCACTTCGAATGGCCGCCCACGTTGCTGATGTAGGCCACGCCCGCATCCAGACTGCCATATAGCGTGACGCTGCTCTGCGCCCATGCAGACGAGACGGCGCAGATGCCCGTCAACCCCGCGGCAATGAAGTGTTTCAAGTTTGGACTCCTGATCGTATGACGAAAAGCCGGGTTGATCGCCCGGCAGACCCAATTTTCTCGGACTTGGTGCGGCGTGCTTCCTGCACCGTTCCGCACGTTTTATTATTTGTTCCGCCTATGGTTTGATGTACTTTGAGTGGAACGTTTTGGGCAGTATAGTAACTTCCGCGCGGCGCCAAAATACTTTTTTGGGACGGTAGTTCCCCCAGGTGCGGGCTCGCCGATATTGGCGCAATACGCGCGTAAGTGCCTGCACTGTAAGCATTTTGGCAACTTGAGCGGGACCTTGCGCAACGTTGATCACGTCCTTTTTGGAGATGTGCTCAGTGTTTTCCCCAGGAGCCATGAATTTCTATTTTCTCGCCGCCTGAACGTTCCTATAATTGACCATACACGAACTGATGTTCCGTATGTGGAACATAGCTGATCGGGAAAGGTGAGAAATGGCTGAAGAATGGCGTTGCGCCGGACATGCCGGCGATCTGTCCGAAGATGCGCCGCTCGAGTACAAGCTCGACGGCACGGAAATCGGCATCTACAAGGTGGGCGACGCGCTCTATGCGCTCGAAAACGTCTGCCCCCATGCATACGCGTTGCTGACGCAGGGCTTCGTCGATGGCGACACCGTCGAATGTCCGCTGCACGAAGCCGTGTTCCATATCCCAACCGGGAAGTGCCTCAAGGAGCCCGGCGGCCGCGATCTGAAGACGTACGCGGTGCGACTCGCCGGTGAAGAAATTCAGATCAAGGTGGAATGACATGCGAGAAGTCCCCGTGAAATTCAATCCGTGGCTCAAGCCCTGGCTCGCGCCGCAACCGAACAACGTCGCAGGCAAGGGCGTGATCGAGCAGCCGGGCCAGGCCGAAAACATGGTCTGGCAAACGCGCAAGGCCGAGCCCACGCAATACGAAAACGACTTTGGCGATGCGCTCGAACAGGTGTTCGAAGCGGGCGCCGCCGAACTCGATGAAGTGGTCGCGGGCCTGAACCGCATCGGCTTTCGCACGCCTGAAGGCGCGGCATGGACCGCCGAGCGCCTCGCCGCCGAATTCCGCCTGCTCGCCGAATGAGCCAGCGCCCGGAAACACGGACACACTGAACACGGAGACCCCACATGACGTCCCCCACGCCTGAAGCCGCCGGCGGCGCCGACCCGATTCGCGCCTATCTCGACCGCGGCATCAAGAACTACTGGTATCCCGTTGCGCCCAGCTGGCAAGTGGGCAACGCGCCCATCGGCATTACGCGCCTTGGCGAGCAGATCGTGCTGTGGCGCGATCAGGACGGCTCGGTCCACGCACTCGAAGACCGCTGCCCGCACCGCGGCGCGCGCCTCTCGCTCGGCTGGAACCTCGGCAACCGTGTGGCGTGCTGGTATCACGGCGTCGAAGTCGATGGCAGCGGCACCGTGCAGAACGTGCCCGCCGTTTCGGCCTGCCCGCTCGAAGGCACGAAGTGCGTGAAGTCGTATCCGGCGCAAGAGCATGCCGGCGCGGTCTTCCTGTGGTTCGGCGACGAAGCGCACAAGGAACCGGCTCCGCTGCAATTGCCCGAGGAACTCGTGGGCGATGATTACGCGAGCTTCCTTTGCATGTCCAACTGGAAGTGCAATTACCAGTACGCGATCGACAACGTGATGGACCCGATGCACGGAGCGTATCTGCACGCGACCTCGCATTCGATGGCCGAAGGCGACAAGCAGGCCGACATGCGCGTGCGCAAGACCGAGTCGGGCCTGATGTTCGAGAAGGTCGGCCAGCGCGACGTGAACTTCGACTGGGTGGAACTCGGCGAAACGGGCTGCCTGTGGATGCGCCTCGCGATCCCGTACAAGAAGAAGTTCGGGCCGGGCGGCAACTTCGGCATCATCGGCTTCGCGGTGCCGGTCGATGGCGACAACTGCCAGGTCTACTTCTGGCGCACGCGCAAGGTGCAGGGCTGGCAGCGCGACGCGTGGCGCTTCCTCTATCGCAATCGCCTCGAAGGCCTGCACTGGGACGTGCTCGAACAAGACCGCTACGTGCTGGAAAGCATGGCGCCGAACGCGCGCGATCACGAATTCCTTTACCAGCACGACGTGGGTATGACGCGCGTGCGCCGGATGCTGCGCCAGCGCGCCCAGCAGCACTTTGCCGAACTCGAAGCGCTGCGCACCCAGCAAGCCAGCGCCACGCAAGAAGCAGGGCATAGCCATGCATGACGCAAAGCATGCGGCGCAAGCCTCGCTTGCCGGCCGCCGCGTGATCGTCACGGGCGGCGCGCGAGGACTTGGCGCGGCGTTCGTCACCGCGCTCGCTCAAGCTGGCGCAGGCGTGACCTTTGGCGACGTACTGCACGAAGCCGGCGAGGCGCTGGCGCAGTCGCTGGCGTCCAGCGGCCATGATGTGGCGTTCGCACCGCTCGACCTCGCGCAGCCCGAAAGCATTACGGCATTCGTCGATGGCGCCGCGCGCCGCATGGGCGGCGTGGACGCACTAATCAACAACGCGGCCATTACGAACTCGGGCGGCAAGTTCGCGTACGAGATCAGCGTGGCCACGTGGGACGCCGTGATGGACGTGAACGTGCGCGGCACCTGGCTCATGTGCGCGGCGGCGCAGCGCTGGCTGCGCGAGTCGGGCCGCGGCGCCATCGTCAATATTGCTTCGGATACCGCACTATGGGGCGCGCCGAAGCTTCTCGCCTACGTGGCGAGCAAGGGCGCCGTGATTGCGATGACACATTCGCTCGCGCGTGAGTTCGGCGCGGACGGCATCACCGTCAACGCCATCGCGCCGGGCTTGACCGAAGTGGAGGCCACGGCCTATGTGCCGGCCGAGCGTCACGCGTACTACCTCGAAGGGCGCGCGTTGCAGCGCGCCCAGGTGCCCGAGGACGTCTCGGGCCCGGTGTTGTTCCTGTTGTCCGACGCGGCACGCTTCGTGACCGGACAACTGCTGCCGGTGAACGGCGGCTTCGTGATGAATTGATTTCGTAGAACTGAAGACGAGTTCGAAAGAACCCAAGGAGAAAGCAATGGCCGATGTCGAGATCGAGAGCAAGTCGTGGGACCGTCCCGCCGATGCCAGTTTTGACGACTGGATGAACAGCCGCGTGGCGCGCTACGAAACGCGCCGCTACGACTGGGATGCCCTGAAGTTTCAGGCCGATTACGACCCGAAGTACCGCCGCGCGCAAATGCGCTATGTGGGCACGGGCGGCACGGGCGTCGCGAAGGACGTGAACACCGTGCCGGCAGGAAACTTCACGTTCTCGACTATGGTGATTCCGGCCGGCAACATCGGCCCGAGCCACATTCATATGGACGTGGAAGAAATCTTCTTCGTGCTGCGCGGCAAGATGAAGGTGATCTGCGAGAAGGACGGCGAGACCTGGGAAGCCGTGCTTGGCGAGCGCGATCTGATCTCGGTGCCGCCTGGCGTGTATCGCACGGAAATCAATATCGGCGAAGAAGACGCGCTGATGTGCGTGATGCTCGGTTCGGCCAAGCCCATCACGCCGACGTACCCGCCGGATTCGCCGCTTGCGAAGATCAAGCGCGAAGCGAAGTAAAGCCGCAGCGTCAAGCCCGTCACTCACCAGGCAGCAACGGACACCATAGCCATGAACGAAGCGATGCACACGGAAGCCTCATCAGCCAACCCGGCAACCGCCGCGCTCGAAACGCGTCTCGCACGCTTTGCGCTGCGCGACGCGCGGGTGGGCGAGGCGCGCGTGAGCTATCGCGAGGCAGGTGGCGAGCACGCCAAAGCGGCGCTGCCGCTCGTGCTCCTGCATGGCATTGGCTCCGGCGCGGCTTCGTGGGTGCAGCAGTTCGAAGCGCTGGGCGAGGCGGCTGCAAATCCGCGCCGCGTGCTTGCGTGGGATGCGCCGGGTTACGGCGCTTCCACGCCGGTCGCGAACGCGTCTCCCGTTGCCGCCGACTATGCGCGTGTGCTGGCGGGTTGGCTCGATACGCTCGCCATCAAGCGCTGCGTGCTGGTGGGGCATTCTCTCGGGGCGATCATCGCGGGCGCATTTGCGGCCGCGCATCCCGAACGCGTGGCGGGCCTGTTGCTGATTTCTCCAGCCGCTGGCTACGGCGCAGCCGATGCGGCCGTGCGCGAAGAAAAGCGCGACGCGCGCCTCGCGATGCTGGCCGAACTCGGCCCCCAGGGCCTTGCGGAGAAGCGCAGCGCCAACATGCTTTCGCCGCATGCGAGCGCCGACTCGCGCGCATGGGTGCGCTGGAACATGGCGCGAGTCGCGCCGCACGGCTATGCGCAGGCCACGCATCTGCTCGCGAACGCCGATCTGGCCGCCGACCTCGCGCGCTGCGCGGGCAAACTGCCCATCGCGGTTGCCGTGGGCGCGCAAGACACGATTACCCCGCCGCCGGCTTGCGAGCGGCTTGCGCGTATCGCGCAAGCACCGTTCCAGAGCGTGCCGCGCGCGGGCCACGCAGGCTATATCGAGCAGCCCGACGCATACAGCGCGCTGATCGATATGTTCTGTGCTTAACATTAAATACTACGGAGCTTGAAGGCATGACACCCGACGTCGCCAACGCGTCCCCCGACGCCGACGCAGACCGCAACGACACGAGTTACCGCGTGCCGGGTCTGGAGCGGGGCCTGCGCATTCTGACCGAATTCTCGCCGCGCGAGCCGGTGCTCGGCGCGCCCGAACTGTCGCGCCGCCTCGGCATTCCGCGCACCACGGTGTTTCGCCTGTTGCAGACACTCGAATCGCTCGGCTTTCTGGAGCGCGCCGACCGCGACCGCAACTATCGCCTCGGCGTGGCCGTGCTGCGGCTCGGTTTCGAATATCTGAGTTCGCTCGAACTGACCGACCTCGGCCTGCCGCTGATCGAGACGCTGCGCGACGCCACGGGGCTCACCTCGCATATCGTGATTCGTGACGGACGCGACATCGTGTTCGTCGCCAAGGCGCAAAGCCACGCGCCTATTTTCAGCTCGGTGAAGGTCAATGTGGGCACGCGCCTGCCCGCGCACGCGACCACGCATGGACAAGTGCTGATGGGCGATCTCACGCTCGACGAACTGCGCGAGATCTATCCGGAGCCCCAGCTCGAACGCTTCACGCCCTCCACGCCGGAAACGGTCGAAGCGCTCTACGAGCGCATTCGCGAGGACGCGCAGCGCGGCTACGCCGTGAGCGAGTCGTCGTTCGAGCGCGGCATTTCGGTGGTTTCCGCGCCGGTGCGCAACGAGACGGGCCGCATCGCGGCCGTGGTGACGACGACCATTCCGCGCCCCGGCATCGACACCGAACTGCTCGACAACGGCCTGATCGACAAGGTGCGCCACACCGCCGACGAACTTTCGAAGCGTTTGAACTATCGCCCGCAGATGTCGAAGGGCAAGAGTTCACCTTTTATGAAGGCATTGGGGATCAAATGATTCAACTCGACTTGACTGGTCAGGTTGCAGTGGTGACGGGCGGCTCGTCCGGCATCGGCCTCGCCACCGCCGAACTCTTTTTGCGCGCGGGCGCATCGGTCGCGATCTGCGGCCGCGACAGCGACCGCCTCGCGCGCGCCGAGCGCGAACTGCGCGAGCGGCATCCGCAGGCGCAACTGCTGGCCGTGCGCTGCGACGTGCTCGACGCTGCCGATGTGGCCGCGTTCGCGAGCGAAGTCGAAAAGCGCTTCGGCCGCGCCGACATGCTCGTGAACAACGCGGGCCAGGGCCGCGTCTCCACCTTCGCCAATACCACCGACGAAGCGTGGCGCGAAGAACTGGACCTCAAGTACTTCAGCATCATCCGCCCGACGCGCGCGTTCTTGCCGATGCTGCGCCACGCCGCGAAGCAGGACAACGGCACGGGCAACGCCGCGATCGTCTGCGTGAACTCGCTGCTCGCCCTGCAGCCCGAGCCGCACATGGTGGCGACCTCGTCGGCGCGCGCGGGTGTGCTCAGTCTCATCAAGTCGCTCGCGGTGGAACTCGCGCCCGAGCATATTCGCGTGAACTCGATTCTGATCGGCATCGTGGAGTCGGGCCAATGGCGCCGCCGCTACGAAGCCGACGGCGAGGCGCAGGCCGCAGGCCAGAGCTGGGAAGACTGGACCCGCGAGCTCGCACGCAAGAAACATATTCCGCTCGGCCGCTTCGGCCGTCCCGAAGAAGCGGCCCAGGCGCTGTTTTATCTGGCCACGTCCCTGTCGTCCTATACGACGGGCAGTCATATCGATGTATCTGGAGGCGTTGCACGTCATGTCTAATCAAACCACCGTCGGCGAACTGATCGCCGCCTTCCTCGAACAATGCGGAGTCCAAACCGCTTTCGGCGTGATCTCGATTCATAACATGCCGATTCTCGACGCCATCGGCCGTCGCGGCAATATCCGCTATGTGGGCGCACGCGGCGAAGCGGGCGCGGTCAACATGGCGGACGGCCTTGCGCGCGTTTCGGGCGGCCTCGGCGTGGCGTTCACGAGCACCGGCACGGCGGCGGGCAACGCGGCGGGCGCGATGGTCGAAGCGCTCACGGCAGGCACGGCGGTGCTGCACATCACCGGCCAGATCGAAACCGAATACCTCGATCAGGACCTCGCCTATATTCACGAGGCGCCGGACCAGCTCGCGATGCTTCAGTCGATCTCGAAGGCCGCGTTCCGCGTGCGCTCGGTCGAGACCGCGCTGCCGACCATTCGCGAAGCCGTGCGCATCGCGCAAAGCGCGCCTAGCGGTCCGGTGAGCGTGGAGATTCCCATCGACATCCAGGCAGCACTGACTGAATGGCCCGCCGACCTGAGCGCCCCGCATCTCACGACGCTCACGCACGACGAAGCGCGCGTGGAGCAACTGGCGAACGAACTCGCGAAAGCGAAGCGTCCGCTGCTGTGGCTCGGCGGCGGCACGCGCCACGCGCGCGCGGCGGTCGAGCGTCTCGTGGCGCTGGGCTTTGGCGTGGTGACGAGCGTGCAGGGCCGCGGCGTGCTGCCCGAAGATCATCCGGCCACACTGGGCGCGTTCAACGTGAGCCCCTCAGTCGAGCGCTTCTACAAAACCTGCGACGCGATGCTCGTGGTGGGCTCGCGCCTGCGCGGCAACGAAACGCTCAAGTACAAGCTCGGCCTGCCGAAACCGCTTTATCGCATCGATGCCGACGCCCTCGCCGACAACCGCGGCTATCGCAACGCGCTGTTCGTGCACGGCGACGCCGCGCGCGTGCTCGATGCGCTCGCCACGCGCCTGGAAAACCGCATCAAAGTCGATCCGCAGTTCGCCGCCGATCTGGCCGAAGCGCGCGAGGTCGCCGTGTCGGATACCGCGAAGGGTCTCGGCCCGTATCGCCGCCTCGTGGAGTCGTTGCAGCGCGCCGTGGGCCGCGATTACAACTGGGTGCGCGACGTCACCATCTCGAACAGCACGTGGGGCAACCGCCTGCTGAAGATCTTCTCGCCGCGCGCGGGCGTGCATGCGCTCGGCGGCGGCATCGGCCAGGGCATGCAGATGGCGATTGGCGCGGCACTCGCGAATGCCGCTGCGAAGACCGTGTGCCTCGTGGGCGACGGCGGCCTGATGGTGAACGTGGGCGAACTCGCCACGGCCGTGCAGGAAAAGGCCAACGTGATGATCGTGCTGATGAACGATCAGTGCTACGGCGTGATTCGCAACATTCAGGACGCGCAGTACGGCGGCCGCCGCATGTTCGTCGATCTGCATCAGCCGGAGTTCTCGCAGTTCTGCGCGAGCCTGGGTTTGAAGCACTTCCGCTTGTCGTCGCTCGACAATGCGGACAGCGTGATCGCGGAAGGCATGGCGTTCGACGGCCCCGTGCTGCTCGAAGTGGACATGAAGTCGGTGGGCAGCTTCGAGACCGTGTTCGCAGGCCCGCCGGTGCGCAAAGAGGAGCCGCAACATGCATAACGGCCATGCCGCCCATGCGCCCATCGATATCGCGATGATCGGCTTCGGTGCGATCGGGCAGACGGTGTATCGCGCAGTCGCGGCGGACCCGCTCGTGCACGTCTCGCATGTGATCGTGCCCGAGCAGCATGCCGCCGTCGTGCGCGAGCAGGTGGACGGCGCCGTGGAAGTGGTGTCGTCGGTGCGGGCGCTTTCCACGCAGCCGCAATTCGCGCTCGAATGCGCGGGCCACGCGGCGCTGATCGATCACGTCGTGCCGCTGCTGCAAAGCGGCACCGATTGCGCAGTGAACTCGATTGGCGCGCTCTCCGACGTCGACTTGCTCGAACGCCTCTCGCTCGCCGCCGATGAAGGCGGCGCCACCGTCACGCTGCTCTCCGGCGCGATTGGCGGCATCGACGCGCTTTCGGCGGCGAAGCTCGGCGGTCTGGACGAAGTGCTGTACACGGGCCGCAAGCCGCCGCTCGGCTGGCTCGATACGCCGGCGGAAAAGGTCTGCGATCTGCGCACGCTAGCGAAAGAGCAGGTGATCTTCGAAGGCAGCGCGCGCGAAGCCGCGCGGCTCTTTCCGAAGAACGCGAACGTAGCGGCCACCGTCGCGCTGGCGGGCCTCGGGCTCGACCAGACGAAGGTGCGCCTGATTGCCGATCCGGCGGTCGAGCGCAACGTGCACCGTATCGTCGCGCGCGGCATGTTCGGCGAGATGTCGCTGGAAATGTGCGGCAAGCCGCTGCCCGACAACCCGAAAACCTCGGCGCTCACAGCGTACAGCGCGATTCGCGCGCTGCGCAACCGGGCCGCGCGCTGCGTGATTTGACGAACGAAGAGACCTCTGACATGACTCCATTCGATACCAGCCTCGTACCGACCGGCGATATCCTGATCGGCGGCGAGTGGCGCCAGGGCCGCGCCGCGCCCTTCGCGAGCCTCTATCCCGCCGACCAGTCGGTGAACATGGAGGTCTCGACGGCAAGCGCCGAAGACGCCAGCGAGGCGGTCGAGAAAGCGCACGCGGCGTGGAAGAACAGCGAGTGGGCCGGCATGAAGCCGCATCTGCGCGCGCTCGTGCTCTACCGCATCGCGGACCTCATCATGCAGCGCCACGAAGCGCTCGCCCAGTTACAGCGCCGCGACAACGGCAAGCCGATCGGCGAAACGCGCGTGCTGGTGGCGAGCGCCGCCAACACGTTCCGCTACTTCGCGGCCTGCCTCGAAACGCTCGACGACGACCTCACGCCGCCGCGCGGCGACTATATGACCATGAGCGTGCACGAGCCGATTGGGGTGGTCGCCGCGATCACGCCGTGGAATTCGCCGATCGCCTCGGATGCGCAGAAGCTCGCGCCCGCGCTCGCGGCCGGCAACGCGGTGGTGCTCAAGCCCGCCGAAGTCACGCCGCTCGTTTCGCTCGCGCTGGCGCGCATCTGCGAAGAAGCGGGCGTACCCAAGGGCATCTTGAGCGTGCTGCCGGGCAAGGGCTCGGTGATCGGCGACGTGCTGGTGCGCCATCCGCTCGTGAAGAAGGTTTCGTTCACGGGCGGCACAGAAGTGGGCCGCGGCATCGCGCGCATTGCGGCGGAAAAGCTCATGCCCGTGTCGCTCGAACTGGGCGGCAAGTCGCCCACCATCGTGTTCGAAGACGCCGATCTCGACCATGCCGTGAACGGCGTGCTGTACGGCATCTTCAGCTCATCGGGCGAGGCGTGCATTGCGGGATCGCGCCTCTTCGTGCAGCGCTCGATTTACGACGCGTTCATGCAGCGGCTCGTGGAAGGCGCGCGCAAGCTGCGCGTGGGCGACCCGTCGCGCGAAAACACGCAGATGGGGCCGCTCATCACCGCGAAGCATCGCGAGTCGGTGGAGCGCTACGTGGCGATCGGTCTGGAGGAGGGCGGCCGACTGCTGTGCGGCGGCGAGCGTCCCGTGGGCGATGGCCGTGAAAGCGGTTTCTTTTATCAGCCGACCATTCTGGAAGGACTCCAGAACAGTGCGCGCATCTGCCAGGAAGAAATCTTCGGGCCAGTGCTGGTGGCGATGCCGTTCGACGACGAAGCCGCGCTGATCGAAGAAGCGAACAACAGCGTCTTTGGACTTGCCGCCGGCATCTGGACGCGCGACTACAAGCGCGCGTGGCGCGTGGCCCGCAAGCTCGAAGCGGGCACGGTCTGGATCAATACCTACAAGCTGTTCTCGATCTCCACGCCGTTCTCGGGCTGGAAGGAGAGCGGCATGGGCCGCGAGAAAGGGCGGCTCGGCATTCGCGAATATATGCAGCAAAAGAGCCTCTACTGGGGCTTGAACGACGCGCCGCTGCCCTGGGCCAACGCCTGAGCGCGCGCAACGGAGCAATGAACATGACGATTCTCGGCATCGAACAGATTACCTACGGCGTGACCGACCTCGAAACCTGCCGCCGCTTTTTCGCGGATTGGGGTTTGAAGGAAACGTCGCACGGCGAAACGCGCGCGCGCTTCGAAACGCTCAACGGCTGCACCGTGCTCGTGGCCGACGCGAACGATGCTGCGCTTCCCGCTGCATTCGAAGCGGGGCCGACGCTGCGCGAGGTGACGTGGGGCGTGGCCACGCGCAAAGAACTCGACGCGCTGCGCGAGCGCCTGAAGGGCCAGCCCGGCTATTACAGCGACGCCGACGCGGTGGGCTGTTTCGACCCGGCCGGCATGGCGATTCGCGTGGAAGTCACGCGCCGCCGCGAGATCGACCTGAAGGGCTCGCCCTCGAACGTGTGGGGCCAGACGTTGCGCGTGGATACGCCGTCGCCTATCTACGAACGCGCGGAGCCGGTTGAAGTGGGCCACGTGGTGTTCTTCACGAACTGCCTCGCGGAACAGGAAAAGTTCTATCACGAACTGCTCGGCTTCGAGACCTCGGACCGCTATCCGGACCGCGGCGCGTTCATGCGCTGCGCGCCGCACGGCGGCCATCACGACTTGTTCCTGCTCGCGCTGCCCGACGGCAAGAAGGGCCTCAACCATGTGGCGTTCACGGTGCGCGACATCCACGAGGTGTTCGGCGGCGGCCTGCATATCAGCCGTTGCGGTTGGACCACGCAACTCGGTCCAGGCCGGCATCCGGTTTCGTCGGCGTACTTCTGGTACTTCAAGAACCCGGCGGGCGGCCTGATCGAGTATTACGCCGATGAAGACGTGCTCACGCCCGAATGGCAGCCGCGCGAGTTCGAGCCGGGCCCGACCGTGTTCGCCGAGTGGGCCATCGACGGCGGCCTCGACGGCAATACGCGTCGCCAGAAGAACGCCGAGGCGCCGCAAGGCAAGTTCATGACGGAGCGTAAGCAATGAGCGACGCACAGCAAAACAGCGCGGAAAGCGGCGTGGAAAGCAGCGCACAGGATGCGCCGAGCACGGTTGTCGTGATCGGCGGCGGCCAGGCGGCGGGCTGGGTCGTGAAGACGCTGCGCAAGGAAGGCTACGCGGGCCGTCTCGTGATGATCGCCGACGAAGTGCATCTGCCCTACGAGCGTCCGCCGCTTTCGAAGGCCGTGCTCGCGGGCGAAGCCGATATCGAAACGGTGCGCATTGCGAAGCCCGACGAATTCGCCGCGCTCAATGTCGAAGCGTGGCAGCCCGACTGCGCAACGGCTATCGACCGCGCGGCGCGTGTGGTGACCGCGCGCTCGGGGCGTGAAGTGAAGTACGACCGCCTCGTGATCGCCACGGGCGGCGCGGCGCGCAAGCTGCCCGCGAGCGTGGCGAAGAGCGCGCACGTGACGTATCTGCGCACGCTCGACGAGGCGATGGCGCTGGGCGAGCGGCTGCGCCGCAGCCAGCGCGTGCTGGTGGTGGGCGGCGGCTGGATCGGGCTCGAAGTGGCCGCCACGGCGCGCAAGCTCGGCGTGGCGGCCACCGTGGTGGAGGGCGCGCCGCGTCTGTGCGCGCGTTCGCTGCCGCAGGACGTCTCGGACTTCCTGCTCGATCTGCATCGTGCGAACGGCGTTGATGTGCGTCTGAACGCGGCGCTGCTCTCGCTAGAAGACAGCGCGGAGGGCGGCGTACGCGCGACCTTCGCCGACGGCAGCACGCTCGACGCGGACTTCGCCGTCGCCGGCATCGGCCTTGCGCCGCATACCGCGCTGGCCGAGGCAGCGGGGCTGGCCGTGGAAGACGGCATCGCCGTGGATGAATTCGGTGAAACTTCGGATCCCTGCATATTCGCGTGCGGCGATGTGGCCAACCATCCGAACGCATGGCTCAAGCGCCGCGTGCGGCTGGAGTCGTGGGCCAATGCCCAGAATCAGGCGATTGCCGTGGCCAAGGCCGTGCTGGGCGTGAAAGCGCCCTATGCGGAAATTCCGTGGTTCTGGTCCGATCAGTACGACGTGAATCTGCAGATCCTCGGCGATATTCCGGCTGGCGTCGCGCCGGCGCTGCGCGGCAGTCTCGGAGAAAAGCGCGGGACGCTCTTTTTCGTCGAGGACGGGCATTTGCGCGGCGTCATCGCGATCAATTCGGCGCGCGACCTCAAGCTCGCGCGCAAATGGATGAGCCAGGGGCGCGCGGTCGATATCGCGGCACTCACGGACACCAGCAAGGCCCTCGCCTGAGGCAACAGTAAGGCAGCACTAAGGCGGCACATACGAGACAACACGGAGACGGGACGACAGGCATGACAACTTTCGACACTACCCTCGGCCATAGCGGCGGCGCCACGCTCGCCGAGCCTTACAGCGGACCGCTCACGCGAGGGTCGATCATTGCGCGGCTCGAGCGGCTGCCGGCCAATGCCATGCAGGTGCGCGCGCGTCTGCTGATTGGCCTCGCGACTTTCTTCGACGGTTTCGATGTGATTGCGATTGCCGCGACGCTGCCGATCCTGATCCAGAAGTGGCATCTCACGCCGTGGGAGATCGGTTTTCTGATCGCCTCGGGCTCGGTGGGCCAATTGATCGGCGCGTTCCTGTTTCCCTGGTTCGCGGAACGCCAGGGCCGCGTTCGTGCGATTGCGTGGAGTTCGGGCATCATCGGCGTGACGAGCATTGCCTGCGGCTTCGCGCCGTCGTTCATGGCGTTCGCCGCGCTGCGCGTAATCCAGGGCTTGGGGCTGGGCGGCGAGTTGCCGGTGGCCGCAACCTATATCAACGAGGTCAGCCGCGCTCATGGCCGCGGACGTTTCGTTCTTCTCTACGAGATCGTGTTCCCGGTTGGCCTGCTGGCGTCGAATGCGCTGGGCGCCTGGATCGTGCCGCGCTTCGGCTGGCAGGCGATGTACTTTATTGGCGCGATGCCGCTGGTGCTGTTCTTCGTGCTGCGCAAGCTCGTGCCCGAGTCGCCGCGCTGGCTGGCCGAACGCGGCCGCCTGGAGGAGGCCGACGATGCCGTGCATGCATTCGAGCGCACCGCCAAGGGGCCGCTCGCCCCGGTCACGAACGCCGCCGATTTCGATGCCCTCGTGAAGCGCCATCCAAAGCGCAGCGTGAAGGATCTGTTCGGCCCCGCGTATCTCAAGCGCTCGCTCGCCGTGGCTATGCTGTGGATGACCTGCGGCTTCATTCAGTACGGGCTCTCCACATGGCTGCCCACGATTTACCGCAACATCTATCACGCGCCGCTGCAACTCGCGCTCAATCTCGCGGTGGCTGCGTCGGTGCTCGGCGTGCTGGGTTCGCTCACCTGCGCGCTGCTGGTGGACAAGGTGGGCCGCAAGCCCATCATCAACGTCTCGTTCGTGCTGTGCGCGGTGTCGCTCGCGCTGGCCGGCATTTGCCACGCGATGTCGGTCTACGTGGTGGCGACGTTCTGCGCGCTGTCGCTCGGGTTGCTCGCCTGCGGCTTCATTACCGCCTACGTCTACACGCCGGAGCTCTATCCCACCAGCATCCGCGCGATGGGTTGCGGCATGGGCGGCGCATGGCTCAAGGTGGCGGCCATCTTCGCGCCCACCATCGTTTCGAAGACGATGATCGGCGGCAATCTGGATGTAGCCTTCTATATTCTCGCCGCCGTGCCGTTCCTCGCGGCCATCACCGTGCATTTCCTCGGCATCGAGACCAAGGGCAAGGTGCTGGAGCAACTGGAGGCTTGAGCCTCCAGTCCCTGGCAGGCCTGCTTGAATCGCGTTCGACCCAAGGGGCTCAGGCGCTGCGCTCACGCAACCGCCGCGGCCTCGTCGTTGAGCGCGGGATAGTCCGTAAGACCCTTGGAGCCGCCGCCGAACAGCGTTTCGCGCTGATGCTGCGCGAGCGGCGCGCCAACGCGCAGACGCTGCACGAGATCGGGATTGGCGACGAACGGCCGGCCAAACGCGATCAGATCGGCCCAACCAGCGTCGATGGCGTCGCGTGCTCGCTCGCCCGTGTAGCGACCCGCGTAGATCAGCACGCCGGGATACACGGCGCGCAGTTGGCGCTTGAATTCGAGCGGCATATGGGGCGCGTCGTCCCAGTCGGCTTCGGCGATATGGATGTAGGCCACGCCAATCTCGCCGAGCAGTTTGGCCGCGCCGAGATAAGTGGTTGCCGGATCGGCGTCCTCACAGCCGTTGAGCGTCGTGAGCGGCGCGAGGCGGATGCCGACGCGCTGCGCGTCGCCGGTGCCTTCGACGAGCGCACGCGCCACTTCGCCGAGAAAGCGCAGACGGTTGTCGAGCGAGCCGCCGTATTCGTCGGTGCGCGCGTTCGCGTTCGAGTCGATGAACTGGTTCACGAGATAGCCGTTCGCGGCATGCAGCTCGACGCCGTCGAAACCGGCTTCGATCGCATTGCGCGCCGCCTTGCGGTACTGGTCCACGATCTCGCGAATTTCATCGACGCTCAATGCGCGTGGTTCGGATGCCTGAACAAAACCGGGAACGCCGTCGTCGCCACTGGCGATGAACACGTTCACGCCCTTCGCCTGAAGTGCCGACGACGATACCGGCTGCTCGTCGCCGAGCAGGCTCGTGTGGCTCAGCCGGCCCACGTGCCAGAGCTGCGCGAAGATGTGGCCGCCTTTGGCATGAACCGCATCCGTTACCTTGCGCCATCCTTCGATTTGCCCGGCCGTGTGAATGCCGGGCGTCCACGCATAGCCCTTGCCGAGCGGCGCGATGTACGTGCCTTCGCTCACGATGAGTCCGGCGTCGGCACGCTGCGCGTAGTACTCGGCCATCAGCGCATTGGCTTCGTCGCCGGGCTGGCTCGCGCGTGAGCGCGTCATCGGCGGCATCACGATGCGGTTGGGCAGCGTCAGCGCGCCGAGTTGGAGAGGCTGGAACAGCGGATCATGCTTCACGATGTATTTCCTGTTCTAGTTCGCGGCGCACGCGCAGCGAACATTCAAAAGGGACTGCGGTGCCTTAACGCCGCTGATTAATCCCACTGCGCCGCGAGACCTTCGGGGCTCACCTCGCGGCCATTGCGCTCAAGCGCCGCGATTTCCGCCATGTCTTCGTCGCCCAGTTGCAGCGTTTGCGCGAGCAGGTTGCTCGCGAGGTTTTCGCGCTTCGTCGACGAAGGAATCACCGAGTAGCCGAGACGCAGCGCCCAGGCGAGCGCCACCTGGGCCGGCGTGGCGTGGCGGCGTTCGGCAATCGTGCGAATGACCGGGTCGCCGAGCACCTTTCCGTAAGCGAGCGTCATGTACGACGTCACGTGAATGCCTTCCTGCTGGAGGAAGCCCACGAGCTTGCGGCCTTGCAGATACGGGCTCAATTCGATCTGGTTGGTCGCAATGTTCTCTTTGCCCACGACGGCGATGGCCTGCTTCGTGAGCTCGATGTTGAAGTTCGAAACACCGATTTGCTTCGTGAGACCTTGCGACTTGGCCTCGGCGAGTGCGCTCATGAATTCTTCGAGCGAGACGCCGTTGTTGGGCGCGGGCCAGTGGATCAGCGTGAGATCGACTTCGTCGGTGCGCAGTTTCTTGAGGCTGTCCTTGAGGCTCGGCACGAGCTTTTCGCGCGAGTAGTTGTCGACCCAGATCTTCGTCGTGAGGAACAGGTCCTTGCGCGCGACGCCCGAGGCGGCAATCGCTTCGCCCACTTCGGCTTCGTTGCCGTAGATCTGCGCGGTGTCGATGGTGCGGTAGCCGAGTTCAAGGCCGTTGCGCACCGAGTCGATGACCACCTGGCCTTGCAGTCGGAAGGTTCCAAGACCGAATGCGGGAATGTTGCTCATGAGGTTCTCCGTTGGTGTATGAGAAAAAATCAGATATGAGTCGACGGGAGATCGCGCGCCGAACTGTGCGAGCCGCCGTTGGGCTGGTTGCGCTGCAGGTACATCTGCACGAACACCAGCGCGAGGCCCGACGCGGCGATCACGGCGCCCACGATGGGCACGGCGGCATAGCTGAAGCCCGCTGAAATCGCCGCGCCGCCCGCAGCCGCACCCACCGCATTGCCGAGGTTGAACGCGCCCACATTGACCGATGAGGCCAGCCCCGGCGCTTCCGAAGCGGCGCGCATGACGCGCATCTGCAAGGGCGGCACGACCGCGAAGGTGGCGATGCCCCAGATGACCACCGCAATCGCGGTGCCGATGTGATTCCTCGCCAGCAGCGGGAACGCCAGCATGATGGCCACCAGCAGGCTCAGGAACACGATCAGGCTGCCATTGAGCGAGCGGTCCGCGAGCCGGCCGCCGGCCACGTTGCCGATCGAGAAGCCCACGCCCACGAGCACTAGCATGACCGTCACGAACGAGGGTGATGCACCGGAAAGATGTTCGAGTGTCGGCGCAATATAGGTGTAGAGCGTGAACATCGCACCGGCGCCCAGCACCGTGGTGCCCATGGCCATCAACACGACGGGACGGGTGAGCACCTTCAATTCGCCGCGAACGTGCGGCACTTTTCCGGCTTCGCCCTTGGGCAGCGCCATGCGCAGAATCAGCATCGTGAGCACGCCCAGTGCGGCGGTGGCCGCGAACGACATGCGCCAGCCGATCGTCTGGCCGAGCCATGTTGCAGCAGGTACGCCGCCGATGTTGGCGATGGTCAGGCCCATGAACATGGTGGCGACGGCGCTGGCCTGCTTGTGACGCGGCACGACGCTTGCCGCGACGAGCGAGCCAAGCCCGAAGAACGCACCGTGGTTGAGACTCGTGACGAGTCGCGCGATCAGCAGCGTGGTGTAGTTCGACGACACAGCCGAAAGCAGATTGCCGATCACGAACAGGCTCATGAGCGCAATGAGCGCCGTTCTGCGCGACCAGCGCGAAAACGCGAGCGTCATCAGCGGCGCGCCGACCATCACGCCAATCGCGTAGGCGGTGATCAGCATGCCGGCGGTCGGAATCGATACGTGCACGCCGTCGGCAATCACGGGCAGCAGCCCCATCGGCGAAAACTCCGTGGTGCCGATGCTGAACGCGCCCATGGCGAGCGCCAGCAACGAAAGCCACGCGCTTCCTTGTTCGCTTTTCTCCGCGCCCGCCTGTTGAAGCAGCGCGGTCTTTTCAGGTGCATTCACGTCCATGCTCGATGCTCCGTTACGTTTCGTGGAAGGTGCGTTCACGTTCACAGCGCGCGCAGGCTGCCTTCGAGCCTGAAGAAGTCGAGTGACGGCGCGGTGAAGAACGAGCGCGACGTGCCCGCCGCGAAGTCGTCGATATGCACGACGGTGGCGCGGTTGGCTTCCTGCCACGAGATTGCGTAGGTTTCGCCGGCAACGTGCTGCCACGTGTAGGCGACTTCGCCCTGCGCGCCCGTGAAATCGCCTTCGGTGATTTCGTAGCGCATATGGATGCCATCCGGCGCATAGGCGTTGATGGCGGTAAGTCCGTCGTAGCGGACTTCGAAAGTCTTGCCCGCAAACGGGGGGAGTGCGGGGGCGAGAGCGAGAGACATGGGATCCGTTCCTGGATTCGAAGAAGATGGGGCGTAGTGTGCACCCTTTACTTTTGCAGAAAAACCGGTTTATAAATGAATATGTTTTGATTTGAAATCAACAATGAAAATCACCCTCGATGAGCTGCAAGCCTTTGTCAGCGTGGTCGACAGCGGATCGATCACGGCTGCCGCGCAGCAACTCGGCCTCACGATCTCGGCCACGAGCCGCACGCTCGGGCGGCTGGAGGAGAAGCTCAAGACCACGCTGCTGCGCCGTACGACGCGGCGTCTGGAGTTGACCGAAGAAGGGCGCGCGTTTCTGAACGATGCGCGGGCGATCATCGCTTCGGTGGAGGGCGCGGAGGAACAGATGGCCGCGCGCCGCGAGCGCCCGTCGGGCCGGCTGCGCGTGGACGCGGCCACGCCGTTCATGCTTCATGTGATCGTGCCCCGGGTGCAGGGCTACCGCGAGCGCTACCCGCAGGTGGAACTGGAGCTCAATAGCAATGAGGAGTTCATCGATCTGCTGGAGCGGCGCACCGATGTGGCGATTCGCATTGGCGCGCTCAAGGATTCCACGCTGCACAGCAAGCTCGTGGGCTGCAGCCGCGTGCGCATACTCGCGAGCCCCGCGTATCTGGAGGCGCATGGCCACCCGAAGCGCGTGGAAGACCTCGCGAAGCACGCGCTGCTGGGGTTCAATCAGCCCGAGACGCTCAACGTCTGGCCGATTCTCGGACCCGACAACGAGCCGTACCGGATCGCGCCGGCCATCTGGTCCTCGAGCGGCGAGACGCTGCGCCAGCTTGCGCTGGCCGGCGCCGGCATTGTCTGTCTATCCGACTTCATGACGGCGCGCGACCGGCGCGACGGCGCGCTCGTGCCGCTGTTCGCGCGCCAGACCCAGGAGGTCCGGCAGCCGATTAATGCGGTGTACTACCGAAATACCGCGATTTCGGCGCGCATTGCCTCGTTTGTGGATTATTTGATCGAGGCGGTGCGGGGGACGGAGTTCGAGCGCTAGCGTAGACCGTAATGAATTTGTCACCGTTGTGACAATAAAAGTGTCACTTCGCCGCGAACTCAATCGGCAACTGGAGCGACTGGCCTTGACCGCCGTCGAACCGTCGGCGGCCAGCGTGGGCGACTTCCTGCGACAACTTCCCCCGCACCGCGATCATATTTGACCTCCCTGCGCTGGATCCCATAGTCCGTCGTTCTTCCCATAGCCGCCCAGAAGTCCGACTCGATAAATCGTCGTCGAACGAAAAATGTCACCGGGCCGCAGCACCGTGCTTGGAAAAGCCGGCACATTCGGTGAATTCGGAAAATGCTGAGCTTCCAGACAGAAGCCATCTGATTGCCGGTAAGCCCGTCCCGACAATCCGCTATAGCGTCCGTTTAGCACGTTGCCACTATGCAGTTGCAAACCGGGTTCCGTAGTCAGAACCTCGAGGGTGCGTCCACGCGAGCCCTCGCTCACCCAGGCGGCCAACTGTGGTTGCAATGAGTGCTCAGCGCTCGACAGTACGAAGCAGTGGTCGTAACCGCGTCCGAGGCGAATCTGCGGATCATCGGATCGAATATCACGCCCGAGCGGCTTTGCTTTCCGAAAATCGAAAACAGTGCCCGCGACGCCGTGCAACTGACCGATTGGTATCAATTCTTCGTCCACCGGCAAATAATGATCGGCGAATATCGCTACCTCATGGTGAAGCGCGCTGCCACTGCCGTCACCCGCCAGGTTGAAGTACGCGTGATTGGTCGTGTTGAATACAGTGGGAGCGTCGGTTTGGGCTTCAAAGTCGATGATGACATCACCCGGCGCGGCGAGCGTATATGTCACGGCGATGGCCAACGCCCCCGGAAATCCTTGATCGCCGCATGGACTGTCCAGTTCCAGACGAACCTTCGGGCTACCCGCCTGGTCGACCACGTTCGCTACGCGCCAAGGCCGGCGATCAAATCCCCGTGGCCCCCCGTGAATGGAATGCTGACCTTCGTTGCGTTCGATCCGGTATTCAACGCCATCGAGATCGAAGCACCCGCGCGCGATACGATTCGCATACCGCCCCATCGTCGCCCCCATACGGCCCGGTGCTGAAACGTAATCCTCGAGCGTCGGATAGCCGAGTACTACCGACGCAAACTGGCCTTCGATGTCAGGTGCCCACAGACCCTGCAACGCCGCTCCCAGGGAGATCACGTCTATCGAGAAGCCGCTCTCCAGCGACAGTGTTATACGCTCAATCCGTTCACCATCGGGTAGCACACCGAAAGTCGACCGTTCAATCATTGCCTCTCTCCCGCGAAACGTCGTGCGCCATCATCCCGCGAGTTGATCAGCATGCCGAACTGACGCAATACGATGTCACGTTCGCGCCCGGCACGTTCGGCATCCAACTCGAAATACGTTTGCGTCTTCGCCTGGTGACGCACGATCTTGGCGTGGCTCTCAAAGTAGGGTATTGCGGCGGCTGACGTGAGCCACGCAAGGACGCGTTCGCATGCCTGCTGGTGAACCGTGCCGCGTAACATCCCATATACCTCTGATTCCATTCCTGTCGCTTCTGACGGCAATGCGATTTCCACTCCTGTGCCCGCCTGCCGGCGCTGCGCCGCGGCAATCTGAACAGTAACGCCTACCGCGATGCCTCCAGTCCCAACTCTTTGGGCAGGCTCCCATGCAGAACCAGGATAGTCGATTACGTTGCGATCAATGTCGTGCATCAATTGCCAGCCATCACGATCGCCAAAGCACTGTATCAGTGTAGACAACGCCAGGTAGCCAGCCCCTGAACGACGCGGATCGGGAAACACGATTCCCCCTGCGAGCATTGGATCGGCCAGAGCGGACCAAGAGGCAGGCACGGCTAATCCGCGTTGCCTGAGTAGCGACGGATCGACAACGAATGCGGTCGAGAATGCCGTCGGACGGCAGAATCCGTCGATCTCGGAGCGCACTGCCGCAGCGTTGGAACAAAGGATACGCTCTGCGATCCCGGGCGTTTTAGCAGCCGTTTCAGCCCAACCGAGAATCAAGTCGCATTGCGCCCCCGACAGCAGATACTCGGTCAGCGTCGCTGTTGGCATGCGCCAGAGATCGATTGCCACGCCGGGCAGATGCAATTTGAGTGCAGCAAGATAATCGACAAGTTCGTACGGTTCAAACGAACTGACCGCACGCAAACGCCCCTCTGACCCGGTACCGGTTGCGGCTTCTATCCGCACTGCGTCAGCAGGCAGATTGCTTCCTCTATATGGGTTACTCATATTTACCCCCGAATGCCGTTCCCTCTCTGGTGACCCGGTCAAGGATGTCCCACACTGCACTGGCGGTAAAGTCGTCGATCACGTCAGCCGCACCAGCGCCACGTAATGCGTCGGCTGGCAAACCGGTGCTTATCCCGAGCGTATATATGCCTGCACCCGTCGCGGATCGAATACCAGAGAGCGAATCTTCGAATGCAATCGCTTGCCGTGCTGTACCACCCAGGCGTTCGAGGCCAGTCAGATAGGGAAGCGGATCCGGCTTGCCACGCGCCAACTCGTCACCGATCACCAGTAAATCGACGCACTCCGTCAAACCGAGCCCGTTCAGCATTAACTCGGCATTCTGCCGTGGAGCGTTCGTCACTATTGCGACACCGACATCATTCCGGGCTGCCCAGTCGAAGACATCGATAGCGCCACGGGTAGGCTCCAGGTGCTTTACCGCCGACCGGAACAGCTCCTCCTTGCGGTCAGCGAGTTGCCGATGCCGGTTCTCAGGCTCGTTAGGGAACAGTTCCCGCATGATGGCGTCGTTCGGCGCGCCCATTATCCGCGTTCGGTATATCTCTGGCGTAATGCTACGCCCAAAGTCCGCGAGGAGCGTCTGATAGGCGGCGAAATGCAACTCGTCGGTATTGACGAGTGTTCCGTCCAAATCAAAAAGAAGCGTAAAGGGCTGCATTTCAGTATTCCTTCAGGTACTAGACGCCGCGAGCGCTCGATCGGGTGCACGAAGACGCGCAGAAATTGGCAACTACCATAAGCGCGGGTAACACCGCAAGAATGCCGACTGCGTTGACCAGCCCAATCGACTGGCCCAGATAGCCAAGCGCAATTGGCACGATGAGCAGCGAAACACCAACGGCTTGTGTGGCACCAACAGAAATCAGTGTTACGCGTGTTGGTGCAAGCCGAATGGCGTTACTGATAATCAACGGGAAAAAATTGCCGAGGCACATACCCGCCGTTACGAGTGAGGCGAGTGTTCCCAAGCGCAGTTCGCTGATCCATAGGGTAAAGATGGCGATACCGCCAAGCAGAATAACGGCCGGAAGCATAATGCGACCGTCGAGCACCGCCAGGAGACGGCTCGACACCAGGCGACCGAGGACGGTGCCACCGAAAAAGAACGCCATCATACTCACGGCTTCCGCAGGGCTAAGTGAGAGGCGGATTTCAAGGTACTGTGCTCCCCAGAAGCCGACTCCCCACTCCGCTCCGATGCCGAGCATAACCATCAACCAACTCAACACCACGGAAAATGGAACCCTGCTCAAACGCGCGCCTGCATCATCATCCGGTGCAAGAAGTGGCGCCGCGCCGTCAGCCGGCATACTCGGGCCGGGAAGCGTCGCAAAGACGATGGCCAGCGCAACTGCGCAGACTAGCAAAGCGAAACGCCATGAGAACCCTGCTGCCGAGACCTGACCGATCAACAAAGGTCCAACGAACACGCCTACTCCCGCACAGACAAAAGCCTCCACCATCGCCATATCGCGATTCTCGGCGTGGTGCCACGCAATGCCAGCTTGCACGGCCGCCTGTACACATCCCCCGGTCAATCCCATTGCAACCGCAACGAGGAGCATACCCGTCAAGCCGCTCACCTGCGTGATTGCGAGCACCGCCGTTACCATCGCAACCGCAGAGATCCGAATCAATGTGTTGATCTGCATGCGCTTAAGCAGCGCACTGCTCAAAAACCCGGAGGCAACAAGTCCGATCGCGTAAAACGTAAAGTGCCATCCTACCTGTACCGTGTCATAGTGAAATTCACTACTCAGGAACGGTAATGTGGAACCCAGCACCGACTGCTGGAAACCAAAAATTGTCAGCACCAGATAGAGAAACCATGTCGGCGCGTCCCTTCGGAACAGCACCTTTGGGTATAAGGAAATATCGTTCACGACTCAGCGCTCCAGTTCACTCTGCAAGCCGGCGAAGCTTTGCATATTGCAAAAGCATGATGGTCTTGCCATCCATGATGGCTCCACTTTCGACACACGCCAGCGCTTCGTCCAGCGTCATCTCGAGCACTTCAATTTCCTCGCCGTCTGCCTCTACTCCACCACCATCGCCGACCTTGTCGTTGTCGAAGTATTCACCGACGAAGAAATAGAGCCGTTCAGTGACAGAGCCTGGACTCATGAAAGCTTCGAAAACCTTGCGAACGTTCTCGATCCGATAGCCGGTTTCTTCTTCGGTCTCCTTGCGAATGCATGTTTCCGGGTCGTCGCGATCAAGCAGGCCGGCGCATGCTTCTATCAACATGCCGTCATGCTCGTTGACGAACGCTGGAAATCGAAACTGCCGCGTAAGCACGACAGTCTTCTTTTCGACGTTGTACAACAGGATAGTCGCGCCGTTCCCTCTATCATATGTTTCACGGCTTAACGTCTGCCAGCTTCCATCTTTTCGCTGAAAATCGAATATCGTCTTGCGTAAGACATACCAATTGTCGGACAAGAGCTCAGTCGACTTGATTCGTACACGCGCGTGTGTACTCGTTACGGCAGGCATTGATTTACTCTCCATGGGACGACAGTCGGCTCGCGTTTGGCGCGACCTTCAGCAAGCGGCAAAACATCTCGGGATCACGCAATGCGGGCGTGGTCATCACCGCGGTGTCCAGCGCGCGGTCGCAACCACATGGGCACGCCCCGTGATGCGCCCCGAGTTGCCTCACCGCCTCCCCTAACAGGCGCATGGCTGATTCACCGATATGCTTCATTTGCTCGCCAACGATCTGCGCATTGACATCTTCATGCGCGTCGTGCCAACAATCAAAATCCGTCGGGACCGCAACAAGCGCATAGCAAAGCTCGGCCTCGCGGGCGAGCTTTGCTTCCGGCATGGCCGTCATTCCGACTACTGTGCCCCCCCACATCCGGTACAAGTGCGATTCCGCACGCGTGGAAAACTGTGGCCCCTCCATGACGACGTACGTGCCGCCATTGCGAGCAGACACATCGACCACAGCCGCACTGTCCATCAGTGTTGCGCGCATACGAGCACAGATAGGCTCGCCGAACGGAACATGGCCGACCAGCCCCGGGCCGAAGAACGTCTTGTCGCGCATCAGCGTTCGATCAATAAACTGGTCAACGAGTACGAAGTGCCCCGGAGGCACATCCTCCGCGAGGCTCCCTACCGCACTCATGGAAAGTACTTGCGTGCATCCCGCCTGACGAAGTGCAGCGATATTCGCCCGAGCGTTGATAGCCGCAGGAGGTATCACGTGGCCTACGCCGTGCCGCTGCAAGAATGCCACCGGCACGCCGTCGATCTTACCCAGCGTCAGTGGCGACGACGGCTTACCGAAAGCCGTCTCGCACTCAACCACTTCGCTCCCGTCCAACCCTAGTAGTTGCTGAAAACCACTTCCGCCAATAATGCCGATGCGTGGCATCGATTCATTCGATTCGGCTTTTGTCACACTGGACCTCTCGTTTGAAAAACTGGATCACCGCTCTCGCCCATGACGAGGCGTTCATAAAGTTCTGATAGTGCTGAAGGTGCGTTGCCACGGCGTGCAATAAGTCCCTCACTCGCGTTAGAAACATAGCGTGGCTCATGAACCTTGAGATGCCGGTCTATCAGTGGCAGATAGTTCCATCGCACACCAGGATAAAGCGAATGCGCAAGATGATATGCGTCGGAAGTGGGCGCAACAAATACGCGCACCAGCCATCCCGAGATTCCGAAGTAGTCGGTTGGCCGGCCAACCAAAAATTCGAGTTCCAGGCGATCTTCGGGCTGGCCATCGATCATCCAACGGTGTTCCGTCAGCAAGGAGATCCAGGCAAACAGCGGATACGTGGTTAGCAAAGGAAGGAGCCAGCCAAACACGATCCCTTGCCAGCCACCTGCCAAATACATCAAGCCAGCCGTTGCGAGCAGCGAAGTACAGCGGGCAAACTTCGTGGCGCACGAGTGGTTCAGCAGGCTGCTGCGGACCATCGTCGCGATGTTGCCGTACGCACCGACAGGCGTTAGTGGATAGAAAAGTCTTGCATAGAATGCCCAATGCGTCAGCCCGGCAACATATCCTCCCGCTACCACTCGTGCGCGATTGGGGTCCCGTACCGAATCGTTTGGGTGGCGGTGATGTTCCAGCGTGTGAGCCTTGTGTCGACTGTGCATGTCACGTTTGAACACTGGAAACTGATAGAAAACATCACTCAGCCACCATTGCCACGCATGCGATCGGCACAGTGCGAAATGCACTGCATTGTGGCCAAATTCCTGTAGCGCGCGCATTCTGCCACCGCTCCATATCACCACTCCGATCCACGCAAGCGGTGAATGCAACATCGAACCGAATAAAACACCTGCTACGATGTCAAGCCATGTCCAGATAAAGGGCAAAGGCGCTAACCATGCGTCAAACGGGCGGTAATATGCTTCAGGACGACCCGGCCCACGCGGAATAAGACGAAGCAGGCGCAAGATACGAGCGCCGTCACGATAGTAGAACGCGACGCTGGCACGCATCATAAAACTCGCTGCGACCACGCTTACGAATGAAATGAATAATCCGTCGCTCACGATACACTCCTTTCGCCAAATGACACCACGTCGGTTTCCAGCGTCAGCGCCCTTGCCAGATCTCCGAGTCTCTTGATCACCGTCGCTTTGCTTGCCAATAGCCGCTCTGCCGATTGGTGACCTGTCGCAACCAGAACAGGTGTCCAGCCAACGGCATTCGCAACCTCGAAGTCATGCAGCGTGTCGCCGACGTAAATCGTCCGTTCAGGATTTCCACCTAACTGCTTCTGCAGCCGAATCGCCGCGGCGCGCTTGTCTATCGCAAGGTTGTCGGTCAGACCAACAACATACGTAAAACGCTCAAGCAAGCACTTTGCGCGAAGGGTCTGTATCAGAATTGCATTGTGTGATGCCGACAGGATAGAGACACTCATGCCTGCGCGTTCCGCAGCGGCGATTGACTCGTGAACGCCATCGTGCAAAGGACATTCGGCGACGTTTTTATCAAAGTACTCAAGATAAAAGTTCACGATTTCCGTGAACGGTACGCGCTTCAGGTCGAAACCGAGGCGCGCGTAAAAATCGGAAATGGGAAAAGAGAACGCTTCCCGGTAACTCGCATGAGTAACCGGTTTCACGCCGTAGCGTTCGGCGCAATGGTTCACTCCCCTGACGGCAAGCCAGAGATCATCGATTAACGTCCCATTCCAGTCGAACACGATATGCTCTGCGCCGCGCAGCAAACCAGGGCTTAACGTCATCATCGCCCCTTCGTGGAAAAGACGGATTCACGCAGAACGCGCGCTACGATCCCGGGCGCGAACAGTCTGTCCGGATCGACAACCAAATTTGCCACACCTATCTGCGTTTCCAGTGCGCGGCGGTTATAGCCGGACACGCGCGCGAGGCGCGCGCCGTACCAGTGATGAAAGCGGATACTCACGCTGCGTTTACCCCGTGTTTCAGGGAAGCGCTGATCCTCGGTTGTCGCCATTTGCCATGCGGACTCGACGACGTCCGACAACTGTCGCTGCAGTGATTGATAAGACAATTCCCCGCGCAGCGCTGCGTCGACATGGATATCGATGCACTCGGCTTCGAGCGCGCAGAGCGTCATTCCTTGGCTATACAGTGGGTTCATGCTCGTCAGTGCGTCGCCCACCGCGAGCAAACCTCTCGGCCACGTCGGCAAGCGTTCATAGTGGCGGCGCTGGCTGCCCGGCATGCGAAACGTCGAGATGTCCGACAGCGGCTGAGCCCTCTTAACCACATCGTAAATATCAGGAACCGGCAAATTGGCGAGCGCTTCCAGGAACTCGTCAGGATCACTCCCTGGAAAATTTCCGAACCACCCCCCTGTCGTAACCAACCAACGGTCATCCTCAATCGGGCTGATGACACCCATTGAACGTTGCGCTGGTGCTTCAGGCAGTACGAGCAAAACTCGCCAATTCGAGGCGAATTCAGGCATCCTGCGATAAATTCGCGAGGCATAACCCAAATCGGTTTGGACAACGGTCCGTTCTACGGTGCCGAACTGCGCTTGCTCTAGCCAGTCCGGCAGCCGGGTTCCACGACCACTCGCATCGACAACGAACTGCGCAGGCAGGCGTCTGCGCCCACCGCCGTCATCCACCAGCACACCGGTTATCTTCCGATCTGAATCGCTGTCGTCGAACTCACAACTCTCCACACGTGCGCCCGACAAGACTTGGATACGGGCCTCGCGCGTGATACGGCGTCTCAGGAGGTTGTCAATCAGGCGACGGCTACAGTAATGCGCACGAATACCACTGCGATACCGGTTCTTCCACAAGCCCCCCTGATACCACTTCACATCGTGACCGAGGTCCGCGACCTCTGCACCGTGGGTCTCGAGTTCAGCGAGAAAGCCGGGGAAAATCCTCTCAATCACCTGCTTGCCGCGGGAAAGAAGTAGATGAACGTGATGTTCCTGCGGAAGGCTCCGACGTGGCGCGGACTCGTCGTAGAAGTCACCTTTCTCAACTAGCGTCACGTGCTGGAAGCGTCGCGCGAGAACAGCAGCGGTCAGACAACCAGCAACGCTTGCTCCGATTACAATCGCGTGGTTGGCGCGTTGATCAGCGGGTGGGAGCGTATCCATTTAGCACCTTCGCAATGTAGTCGATATCATCGTCAGAAAGATCCGGATGCAACGGCACAGTAGTCAGCGAGCGCAACAGACGCGTTGCATTTGGACAGGGCCGTTCGTACGCTGTAAGCAATGGCAGCAAAAACAGCGGCTTGTTGTCATATTTGCCGACATCCGACGGGATGCCATGGGCCTGCTGATACCGCACAAGATCGCGTCCATCATGGCCGGCGGATTGAAGCAGCAAGGCATAGCCGTTTACTTCGCCGCCGGTGACCACAGGTAGTTCTCGAAATGCGTGGTTATTCAGCAGGGCAAGCAACCGCGCGCGGTTGCGCAACCGGCGCTCTCTGTGCGCGAGCAGGTGGCGCGAGCGTGCAAGTCCCAATGCAGCTAGCAGACCACCGAGCTTCAGGTTGACGCCAACTGACTCACCGGTCAGATTGCCAAAGCGGGTATATGACCGGATGCGCTCGGCACGCAGGCTGTCATCGGTTGTGACGAAGCCCCCTTCGCCCGTTGACATGAACTTGCAGTCGTGACTGCTGAAACAGGCGATACTTCCATGCCGTCCGATCCAGTCTCCGTTGAGTCGGGTTAGATGTGCGTGAGCGAGATCTTGGATTAGCGGGATACCGTGCTTTGCAACAAGGGCTGCCGTTTCATCCGAGCGAATCGGGTAGCCCCACATTGGCACTTCGATCACCGCGCGGGTTCGCGCGGTGATGCACCGAACGAGATCCTGCTGATCCAGCCCGAATCCATCTGGAGCAACATCGCAGAAAATTGGTTTCAAGCCAAACGCGAGAATCGGCAGCACGGTACAGATGGGACACGCGGGCGACACGATGATCTCGTCTCCCGGGTCGTGGTCGATACCCGAGAGCGCGGCAGCAACAGCCGCGGCCCCAGACGAGACCGCTATCGCATGTTCCACACCATACAGTGATGCGATTGCTGCTTCGTATTCAGCGACGATCCCCGACGTACCGGAAAATCCAGATGCGAGCGCGCGCGTCAGCTCGTTCACATCATCAGGCGAATCGTGCGAGCCTAAGTCCGCTATTGTGCGATGTTCAATCATGAATTTTATGCCTGCCGCTCCATGACGACCCGCCACACCGACTCGTCGTCGAATAACCGATCGAGCATGCGCCCGAAATTCGGGAACATCTTCAGCTCCGCCGCCTGACTACGGGTGTAGAAGCCAGCGTCCCGGACCTCGCGTTGAGCCGGCAAGACTCGCGCGGCAGTTGAACACAAATAGATGAGGTCAATGTGGTAGTGCGGCGATTGCTTGCTTTCGATGAACTCGCAAAGTACTTGATATGGACGGTGAAGAACTTGCACGTCCGCAGCGTGGTCGCCCAATGAGATGTCGCGCCCGTCGATGAAATCGACGGGCAGGCCTGTCTCCTCCTGTACCTCACGTCGCACCGCGTCATCAGGGGTTTCGCCATGTTCAATATGACCACCTGGGTACAACCAGACATCAAGTTTTCGGTGATGAACAAGCAACACTTCACGCCGCGGATTAAGAACAAAAGCCGAGGCGGTGAAGTGTTTTTCAAGGAGCGACCGCCCCGCTGCTTCGCTATTCATCAGGCACCGTGATAAGCGTTAATATGATCGGCCATGTAGTCCAGCTCTTCATTGGTGATGTCAGGATGCACGGGGATAGTAGTCATTGACGCCAGCAGTCCTTCTGCGTTCGGACAACTACGCCGATATTTTTCAAACACGGGGAATTCATATAGCGCCTTGCAGCCGTATCGCTTGATGTCAGATGGAATTCCCGACTCGTCCAGATAGTCGATGAACGCGCCATTTTTCTCGAAAAGCAGTTCGAGATTCAGGAAGTAGTAATTTGGCACGCCACCGCTAATAATTTTCTTTTCCCGTACCTTGTGATTTTCAAGTTTTGACATGAAGTACTGCACGTTCTGGCGGCGCTTTTCGATCTGCGGTGCAAGAGCGGAAAGACGACTGTGACCCAAGGCAGCCGGCAGCGCCGCGAGCTTGTAATTCAAGCCGAAATCCTTTCCGTTTAGATTTCCGAACCGGCTATAGTCTCGACAACGCTGTGCCAGGCCAGCATTGTCAGTCAGAATGAATCCACCTTCGCCCGTTGCAAGGGGCTTTCGCTCGTGCGTACTGAAGCATGAGAGATCCCCATAATGTGAAAGCGACCGGCCATGGAGCGTGGTGCCATGTGAATGAGCTAAATCAAGGACGAGCTTGATTCCGTTCGCCCGCGCCAGCGTGTGCAGTTCGTCGACTTCGGTGGGATAGCCCCACATTGGGATGTCAATGATTGCCTTTGTTCGTGCAGTTATGGCGGCGCGCACAGCATTCGGATCAGCGCCAAAGCCGTGCACCCGTGTGTCAACAAATACGGGGTTCGCCCCCGCCGCGATGACGGGGTAGGCTGTACAGAGTGGGCAGCTTGGGGTAAGCAGTACGTCGTCGCCCGCTTGCACTCCGACGGCGAATAGCGCGACACTCAGTGCCGCTCCGCCCGACGACACGGCAATAGCCTCGCTCGCACCGAACCACTCGGCTAACGCACGTTCGTAAGCACCGACAACGTCACTGGTTCCTGATAATGAGCAACTCAATGTCTTCTTGAGGGTGGGAAGGTCATCGCCGTACGTCGGACGATATTTATCTGAAATAATCATGCGGTTGCTGCGGGCGGCCGATTTGCGAACGGTGCTCATGAAGCGGGTTCCTCTGATCATGGAAGTTATTTCGGTGGGGCTTGGCCGCCATTAAAGAGCAATGGCCGTGTGCTCCGAGCGCGATTGACTGCGTAACGAAAGGCCCTCAAACGCGCTCTCCGTTTCTTCTTGGCAGATGGCTTCGATGACGCGATACGTCGGCAAAAGACTCGCGTAATCCGCCTCGAAGCAGCCGCGTGCTCTCACTGCATCAAAGAAGGCGAGCAGTTCACCATAGTAGCCACTGCGCTCATAACCCGAGTCCAGCGGGCCCGGTTGCCAAGTGCCACGCCAGCGCTTTGCTACACCCGTTACGTTCGTCCCGTGCTCGGGTTCATGGACAGTCATGTTCCAGAGATTGTCGAGTTCCACCATCGTCGAAGTTGAACTCACAACCTTCATCTGGAATTCAAAATAAGGGAAAGTGGTGCCCGAGAGCAAGCTCGCTGTCACACCAGAAGAAAATGTCAGATCACCGTTAACAATTAACCCATCGCTGTGGCGCTGAACACGCGGTCGCACATCAATCAATTCTCCGCGACCAAACGTTACCGCGAGATCAATCGTGTGAATCGCCTGAGCCAGTAAGAATGATCGCAACGATGAGTCGAGACCCCACAATGGCGTGCGCGGCTTGTTTGCATAGTGGTTGATCTGGACAAACAACGTATCACCGAACTCACGTGACGTCGTCATCTCGCGCAACTGGCGTATTGGTTTCGCAAACTTGAAGTTCATACCGACGCCAGTAACGACTCCGTGACGATTCGCAACGTCGACGAGCTCCTCTAGCTCCGCGAGCGTGGAACATGGCGGCTTTTCGACGAAGGCAGCCACACCCCGTTGCATCGCAAGCAGAGCAGCCTCCCGATGCATCTGCGGCGGGCCGGCCATTACTAGCGCATCCACGTGTATGTCTTTAAGCAAATCGACAACGCTGTCTTTCACCGGAATCCCCGGCACGAAGCGATGAATCTCAGTGACGCGAGCCCGATCCGTATCGCATGCAGCAATGATGCGGACATCGGGCATTTGCAGTAGCGAGGGAAGCAAATTCTCTTTCATCTGCGCCCCGATACCGACGAGGCCGACCTTGATCGCCGTCATCTTGTTGTCTCCAATAGGTTAATTGTGCCTTTGCGCACGAGATCAGCGCCCTTCCGGGGGGAGCGCTATTACCCGCTGCGAAGTGGCGTTTTTCGCAACAGCTGACAGAGGTTCTCTGAAAGCTATAGACGAATATCAGATTGAAACTCACTCACGCAAAAACGTTAGAAACCCAGCGATTAGACCGCTGATTTTTTTTGAGAGAAACCTATCAAGCATGTAGGCTGTAAAGAGATAGCAATATGGTAAGAGCTGATTTCTCGGTGCAGGACGTACGCCGTCCAGCGCTCAGTCGTTGTGAATCACTTTTGTTGAGTCTGAATTCGCAGGTTCGAAGGCAGCGTTGTTCCGAATTAGCCTCGCATTGCGTGTCGACAAGCGGAGGTGCGGACGCCCGAAAACGGAGCCCTGTCGCTAACCCTTGTTATCGATAGTCCAGCATTTTTTACTGAAACTGCCATTTCGCGAAACGCGTCATGCCCCCTTTGAGCTTCCCCCGAAATTTCACCTTCCAGTAGGTCATGTGTAAATTCGACCCGAAGGAAGGAAAGAATCGATGTTCAAAATACCGAAGCAGGCGTACACCGCTGAGTTCAGGACGCTCGCGGTACAGCGAGTGAAGGGCGGGCAAAGCGCGCGAGATGTTGCTCGTGAACTGGGGATTTCACACCAGTCGCTGCGCAACTGGGTCAAGGCCGATTATGCGACTGCGGGGGGGGGGCGGACCATCCTATTAGCGGCGGCGTTCTTCGCGAAGGACCTCCTGTGAAGTACGCCTGGATTGATTCGCATCGCTGGCACTATCCGCTGTCGGCGTTGTGTGGGGTCCTGTCGGTCAGTCTGAATGGCTATCGGGCCTGTTCAATCGGGAAGTCGTCGGCTGGTCGATCAAGCCGCGCATGACGGCTGACATCGTGACCGATGCGCTGACGACGGCATGGTTCCGACGCCGGCCCGAGCCCGGCACGCTGCACCATTCGGACAGGGGTAGCCAATATGCCAGCGACGATTTCCAGCGCAAGCTGGCGCAATACGGCATGCGCTGCTCGATGACCCGAAAAGGAAATTGTTGGGACAACGCCCCCACGGAGAGCTTCTTCAACAGCCTGAAGAACGAACGGGTGCATGCTACGCGATACCGTACCCATCAGGAAGCGATGGCGGACCTGTTCGAATACATCGAAGTGTTTTATAACCGCAGTCGTCGTCATTCGTCGCTCGGCTTTGTATCGCCGGTTCAGTTCCTGCAAGACCGGATCAAAGCTCAGCAGACCAAGGATGCGGCCGCGTAACCCGAGGCCTCTGGAAGGCGAAAAACCGAGGGAACCTCACCTTCTCGTCATCATCGAAGCGCGGCAGCCCCTTCAGGTGCGATGCACCGGCTGCGCGCGCGGCGGTGCCGAAGCTACGAAGCATTTCCGCCTTCAGCCGGGACGACAGGGAGCGGATCGCGTGCCCCGCGGTGTTGAACGGGTAATCGGCAGCAGTCAGGCCCACCGCGCGACACTGGCGCAGGAACTCGTCATGCATCGTCTGCAGGCCGCGAAGACGCGTGCGCAAGTTTCCATCCGTGTGGATCTGTTCGAGCAGTACCCTGCGCTGTTTCACCTGCAGCAGCAGCCACGCGGCGAGCGCCGGATGACGCTCAAAAAGCTGGGAAAGTGCGCCGGCCGCGCCGCGACTGCCGCGTTCACCGCGCACCACAACAGCACGCAGCCTGACGTAGTCGGCGATCCTTACATACCTGACCAGCGCACGAAAGCCAAATGGTCTGCCATCGGGATGGGGAGACAGGGCCCGTCCGAGCAGACGATAAAGCTGCCGTCGGTCAACTCCCGTTGACTGCTCGATCTGTCCAAGCGAGTCTCCTCGGACGTAACCCAGAACCGCCTGCATCCGTGCTTCGAAAACACGTCGTGTATCATCATCGAACTCAGTGTGAGCGACGGTCGGCCACACCGCGACATCAATCCCCTGCAATTCCGGTTTGCGGCAATTCAGGGCTGCGCCCCTTCAACCAGAAAGGTCGTGAGCAGCGACAGCGGTTGCGTGCGCAGTTCCGGCGCATTGACCTTGCCGGCGTGCAACAGCCCGAATAGAGCAGTACGCACCAGTACGGGGTCGCCAGTCGCGAACTCCCGCTCGACATCAAGCAGTCTGTGCGGGTGCGCGAGAAAGCGCTCGATCGCACGGGACAACGCTGCGGAAGGGAGATCCCGGTTCGCGACGATATACGGCAACATGCGCTGCCAGTTGTCGATCCATGCCCGCGCTGCCGCGATCTCTGCAGGCACCACTTCCCGGATCGGCAAGGCAGCGGCGTCGAGATCGTGCCACGATTCATCAGGCACACTTTCATCATCCTCATCACTAAGGATTACTAATTCATGGCGACCAGAAAAACGAACCCGGAAATCTGCGAGCCGTCTCTCGTCATCAACGATAACGTAGCCCAGGCGTTCGCAGAAGGTGATCACGGCAGGGTCCGCCTCAAGCAGAATCCACTGATCCAGCAGGGCGCGACGGAAAAACGTCACTCGCCGCGCGAGTTTCGGGCTGAATGCCTCAAGACGGCGAGCGCCACGAGGCCGAGCGAGCGCAACCGGCTCCGGGATTTTCAGGGAATGCTCCATAAGATCAGAACCTTACGGACGGGATTCGAAGTCGAGGAGGTGAAGTGACGAATTTAATGCGGACTTGTGCGAATTGACGCTTTTATTGCGATTCAAAGGTAAATAAAAACGTCACCAGGGTCGCGCTTTGGCACGTCGTTACTGGGGACGGGTAGTGTCAAATTAATTGCGGCCTACGGCTAGCGCTAGTGGATAAAGCGTGGCTAGTGCGATCGGCCCTGCCTCCACGACGAAGCAGGACTATCTGTAGCGAGCCGTGAACCACCTCGAAAACGCGCTCAGCGACGAGAACCCCAACAGCCTCGCCACGCCGGTGAAGGGGCGCTCATCGGACTCGATATAGCGGGTCACCAGCTCGGCCCGTACTTCATCCACGAGCGATGACCAGGTATGGCCGTGCTCGGCAAGGCGCCGATAGGGCGTCTTCCGGTGCCCCCCCAAGTTTCTGCGCCACCCAGTCTGAATCGCATTCGCCAACCGGCAATAGCGCAAAGATGAGTGTTGGATGACTTTTTCGGCGATGCTCGCGTTCGACTGGGTCAGCTTCGCGTCGAGGTCGATCATCGATCGGAGCCACGAAGTCACCGAACCGCCTTGACGGTTCTCCGCGATCGCTCGCCCGCGACGGTCAGACGTAAAAAGTTAACTTGTAGACATCATAACGCGTGAGTAGTATTCGCTACATGAATGCTATTTCGACGTGGTCGCTCTTCGTCCTGACCCTGCCTACGGAAAACGCGACGGCCCGCATGCGCTTTTGGCGCGCGCTCAAGGCAAAGGGCTGCGCGGTGTTGCGCGACGGCATCTACCTGCTGCCCTACACGGAGGAGCGCGAGGCAATGCTGCGCGAGCTCGCAGGTGCGATCGCCGACAGCGGCGGCACCGCCCATCTGCTACGCGCGCCAAGTCTCGACGCGTCGCAGGAACTGGAATTCCGCGCGCTATTCGATCGCAGCGAGGAATACGCCGCCTTCACCAGGGCGCTCGCGCAGGCCCGCAAAACGCTGGCTGGGCAGTCGGCCACGGAACTGGCGCGTCTGCTGCGCCGGCAGCGCAAGGATTTCGACACCATCCGTGGGATCGACTACTTTCCGGGCGACGTGGCCACTCGCGCAGAAGTCGCGTTGCAGGATTTCATCGCGCTCGTCGACACCATACTGTCGCCGGGTGAGCCGCACGCGGCAGAGCGCGCGATCCGCCGGCTTGCCATCGGCGAGTATCAAGGGCGTACCTGGGCAACGCGTCAGCGAATGTGGGTCGATCGCGTCGCCAGTGCCTGGCTGATTCGCCGCTTCATCGACGCGCGTGCGCGCTTCATCTGGCTCGCCTCGCCGGCGGACTGTCCACCTGACGCGCTCGGCTTCGATTTCGACGGTGCCGCGTTCACCCACGTGGGCGAGCGCGTGACGTTCGAGGTTTTGCTCGCGAGTTTCGGGCTCGACACGGATCCTGCGTTGTTGCGGCTTGGCGAGATCGTGCATGCGCTCGACGTGGGCGGGCCCGCCGCGGCCGAAACGGTCGGCTTCGAGGCCGTGATGGCGGGCACGCGCCAACGCGTGGAAAACGACGACCAGTTGCTGGAACAGATGGGTGCGGTGCTTGACTCTCTCTATGCGCACTTCGCATCGAACGGGAAGAGCGAATCGGGGGGACGGTCATGACTACTTCGGTGGCGACAAACGCGCCAACCTACTCGTTGGGACAACTGGTCCGATACATGCTGCGGCTCGGGGCGTTCGGCTTCGGTGGCCCGGTCGCGCTCGCCGGCTATATGCGTCGCGATCTGGTCGAGAAGCACGGCTGGATCACGGAAGCCGACTACAAGGAAGGACTCACGCTGGCGCAGCTCGCGCCGGGGCCGATGGCGGCCCAGCTCGCGATTTATCTCGGCTTCGTCCATTACCGGATCCTCGGCGCGACGCTCGTCGGATTCGCTTTCGTGCTGCCGTCGTTCCTGATGGTCGTCGCGCTCGGCTTCGCGTACGCGCACTTCGGTGGTCTGTCGTGGATGCAGGCCGTGTTCTATGGTGTCGGCGCCGCAGTGGTCGGCATCATCGCAATGAGTGCGTACAAGCTCACGACGAAGACCGTTGGCAACGACAAGCTGCTCTGGGCGATCTTTCTGACGCTCGCGGCGGTGACGTTCATCACTGAATCGGAAATCGCGTGGCTCTTCATCGTCGCCGGTCTGATCGGCTGGTTGTGGCGAGCGCCACCCAAATGGCTGCACAAGAGCGGGTTGAACGCACTCGCTGGAGCCAACCTGCCGGCGGCAAGCGGCCTGCTGAGCGGCATCGATCTGCCGCAACTCGCGCAGATTGGCGTGTTTTTCGCCAAAGCGGGCGCGTTCGTGTTTGGATCAGGACTCGCGATCGTGCCGTTTTTATACGGCGGCGTCGTGACCGAGCACCACTGGCTGAACGACAAGCAGTTCGTCGACGCGGTTGCGGTCGCGATGATCACGCCGGGGCCAGTCGTGATCACGGTCGGCTTCATCGGCTATCTCGTGGCGGGTTTTCCGGGGGCGCTCGTTGCCGCGCTCGGCACTTTCCTGCCGTGCTATCTGTTCACCATCGTCCCCGCGCCTTACGTGAAGAAGTACGGCCACCGGCCCGACGTCAAGGCGTTCGTCAACGGCATCACGGCGGCGGCCGTGGGCGCAATCACGGGCTCGGTGCTCGTCATTGCGAAGCGCTCGATCGTCGACCTCCCGACAGCGCTCGTCGCCCTCGCGACGATTGCGCTGTTGTGGCGCTTCAAGAAGCTGCAGGAGCCAGTAATCGTCATTGCGGCAGCACTTTTCGGGTTGGTGGCCTATCCGTTGCTCCACCATTGATTCACATTGCCGGGAGACGATCGTGACGTACCAGATGAAAGCATTGTCCTGCGATCCGGGCAAGCTGCCGGGCCTGTCCGAAAGACTGATCGTTCGGACAGGAGAAACGCCATGAAATGGATTACGCGTGAACGGCCGAATGCAATCTCGAGCGGCCTTTCCAGTAACTTCGCCGACGATCACGAGCAGCTACGGCACGGGATGGTGATGTACGACGCGCTCTACGCGTGGTGTCGGCGCGATGCACGTGCCTAGCGGCCGCGGGGCCGTCTCGTGCGCGATCCGTTTTTCGCGCCGGCTCCTTCCGGACGGCGTCGGGCATGCTGCGTGGATTATCCTCGTGAGCCGAAGTCTGCGCGGGTTCTGCGACGGCTTCATCGCGGTGCTGCTCCCCGCATACTTGCTGTCCCTCGGCTTCACGCAAATTGATGTCGGACTGGTCAGCACCGCGACGTTGATGGGTTCGGCTGTCGCGACAATCGCCGTCGGCATCGTGGCAAGCCGCTTCCCACACCGTCGCATGCTGACCCTCGCGGCAATCCTGATGGCCGCCACTGGTATCGGTTTCGCCAGCTTATCGACCATGTGGCCGCTGCTAGTCGTGGCCTTTGTCGGCACGCTCAACCCGAGTTCCGGCGACGTCAGTCTCTTCTTGCCGCTCGAGCAGGCGCGTCTGGCCGAAGCGGCGACCGGCAACGCGCGGACCGCGCTGTTTGCCCGCTACAGCCTGGTCGGCGCCGTGTCGGCGGCATTGGGATCGCTCGCCGCAGGCCTGCCGCTTTGGCTCGCTTCACATGCCGGGATTTCGCTGCTGGCGGCGATGCGCGCGATGTTTCTCGTTTATGCGGCGACCGGCCTCGCGGTGTGCGTGCTGTACATCAGATCGCCGCGTACAGGGTCGCACGCGACGGCAGCCGCACCTCCGCTCGGGCCATCGCGGCACATCGTTATGCGGCTTGCGCTGCTGTTCAGCGTCGACGCATTTGCGGGTGGCCTCGTCGTCAACTCGCTGCTGTCGCTCTGGCTGATGCAGCGCTTTGGGTTTTCCGTCAGCGCGGCTGGCCAGTTCTTTTTCTGCACCGGACTGCTGGCCGCAGGCTCTCAACTCGCCGCGGCGCCACTGTCACGCAAGATCGGCCTGCTCAACACCATGGTCTTCACGCACATTCCCTCGAGCGCCTGCCTGATCGGTGCGGCGCTGGCGCCGTCGCTGCCGGTGACGTTGACGCTCCTGCTCATGCGCAGCGCGATGTCGCAGATGGATGTGCCGACCCGCACTGCATACGTAATGGCCGTCGTCACGCCAGCAGAGCGCCCGACAGCCGCAAGCTTCACGTCCGTGCCACGTAGCCTCGCGGCGGCGATTGCACCGACATTGGCTGGCGGCCTGTTCAGCCTTGGATGGCTCGGCGCGCCGCTTGTCGCATGCGGTGCGCTGAAGATCGCATATGACCTTTCACTGCTCGTCGCTTTTCGCCACATCAAACCGGACGAAGGACCAAATCCATAGGGGCATCCACGACCTGTCGCAGGATGAATTTATGAAACACATCCGAAACTGGCGTTTCCACCTTCTCGTGGTCGTTGCAATGTCAGCTGTGCTGGTAGTGGCGGGCGCTGTTATCCAAATGACCGGCGCCGCGGCAGACGATCTCTCCCTCGGCAGTCTGCCATTGAAGCACGTCGCGGATATTCCGCTCCCCGGGCGCACGACACGGCTCGACTATGCGAGCCTGGATACGCGCCGTAACCTGCTATTTATTGCTCACCTTGTGCTCACCTTGTGCTCACCTTGGCGACAGCGAAGTCATCGTGTTCGATACGCGAGCGTCACGCGTGACCGCGCGGATTGCCAGCGTTCCCGTCCCAACAAAGCAAACGATTGTCCCCGATAAGCAAGCGGAAAAAATGGCCGCGCCGGATACTCGTCATCATGGATCGAAGCCGGACGCGCCGCTAAATACCGCGCTCCGGCCTCGTCGACGACCGCTCCTGCTCAAGCCAGCAGCAGCCATTTCCCCTGGAGACGCATCATGAATTTTCTCGACGGCCATCTGTTTCCTGAGAATCAGCAGCCCCTGATCATCACGGCCGCGCCTTATGCGCCGGGCTGGTTGCCCAGCGACTTTCCGGAGGACATTCCGGTCACGATGGAGGAACAGATCCAGAAGGCGGTGGACTGCTACAACGCGGGCGCGACGGTGCTGCACCTGCACGTGCGCGAACTCGACGGCAAGGGCAGCAAGCGTCTGTCGAAGTTCAACGAGCTGATCGCCGGGGTGCGCAAAGCGGTGCCGGAGATGATCATCCAGGTGGGCGGCTCGATCTCGTTCGCCCCCGAAAACGAAGGGCAAGCGGCCAAGTGGCTCTCCGACGACACCCGCCACATGCTGGCCGAGCTCGAGCCTACGCCGGACCAGGTCACGGTCACGGTCAACACCTCGCAGATGAACGTCACCGACCAGGCCGAGGACGACGACTTCCGGGGCACTTCGCGCGAAAACCCGACGCTCTTCAATGCCTACAAGGAGATGACGGTGCCCGCGCAGCCGGGCTGGGTGGAGGAGCATGTGCGCCGCCTGACGGCCAAGGGCATCCAGAGCGCGTTCCAGTGCTACAACCTCAACAGCTTCGAGTCGGTGGAGCGCCTGATGCGCCGCGGCTTCTACAAGGGCCCGCTGGTGATGAACTGGGTGGCGATCGCGGGTGGCATGGATACGCCAAACGTGTACAGCCTCGCCAACTTCATCCGCGCGGTGCCCGATGGCGCGGTGGTGACGGTGGAGAGCAACGTGCGCAACGTGCTGCCGGTCAACATGATGGGCATTGCGATGGGCCTGCACGTGCGCTGCGGCACGGAAGACTGCCTGTGGAACCAGTCGCGCACCGAAAAGCAGAGCACCGTGAAGCAGATCGAGCAGCTCGTGCGCATCTCGCGCGAGTTCGGTCGGCCGATCGCCACCGCGAAAGAGGCGCGCGAGATCAGCAAGATCGGCGTGTTCTACGACACGGTGGAGGAATCGCTGCATGCGAATGGCTTTGCGCCTAACCGCAACGGCGGCAATCAGGGCTTCCTGCGCAAGACCGCCTGATTGCCGAAGCGTTGAAGCGTTGAAGCGTTGGAGTGAGTCAATCGGCCGGTGCATTCTGACTGGCCGATTGTTCATCCGCTTGCTTGCGCCACTGCGAGACGCTGCAACCGAAGGCGCTCCGGAACCAGTGGCTGAAACCGCTGTGCGCGGAAAAGCCCAGCAGCACCGCGACCTCGCCAACCGGCAGGTCGCTTTCCAGCAAGTGGCGCACCGCCAGTTCCTCGCGCATCTGATTGAGCATCGCCGAAAACGTCAGCCCTTCGTCGCTGAGGTGGCGGTGCAGCGTGCGCCGGTCCACATGCAGATGCCGCGCCACCAGTTGCGCCGTGCATCGCCCTCCAGGGAGCAGCGCCAGGATCATTTCCCGGCAGGCTTCGCGCATACCTTCGCCGTGGCGGCGCAGCGCCGTTTCCAGATAGTCCCGCGCGAAATACGCGGCCCCCGGGTCTTCGCGCGTGCGCGGCATCGACAGGTCGGCCGCCGCGCAGACGAGACCGTTGAACGGCTGATTGAACTGAGGATTGCGGCCGAAGAAGACCCGGTAGGGCGTCATGTCGACCGGCGGGCGATGCGTGAAGCAAACTTGCTGCGGACGCCACTGCGGGCCGATCAGTTCGCGCAGAATGCGCAGTTTTATTGCCACCGCGAGTTCCATCGCCTGGCGCGTGGAGAGCCCGGGTTTCGGCAGCAGCGCTTCCCGGATCACCACGGACTGGCCGGCATCTTCGATGCGCGTGACCAGCGCGGCGCTCAGCAGCTTTTCGTAGCGGCACAAGGTATCGAGCGCCTGCCGCGGGGTGGGCTCGTCCTTGAGCACCAGCCAGATCGGCCCGAGGTTGGAGAGCGTGCGCCGCGCCGCGAGCCGCAGCGCGAAATCCTCCACGCCGGTCTCGCGTGCGGCGACTTCCAGCAGTTCGCGCACGGCGTGGCTGGGAATCAGCGCCTCGGGGTTGTCGAGCACGCGCGCCGAGATGCCCGCCGCGCGCAGGAACGCATAGGGATCGCGCCCGAGCGACTCCACCAGTTCGATGTAGCCGTTCAGGCTGGCGCTGCGTATCAGCTTGTCGACGTGTTGCATGAAGGGGATCCGCGTGGCGTGGTGCCACGCGAAAGGCTATCAGAACGGCCGGTCGCCCATGATGGTCGCGCGTTCCATCCGGCGCGGCGCGGGCCAGTAGTCGCTCACCGCGTAGTGCTGCGTGGCGATGTTGTCCCAGATCGCGACGCTGCCCGGTTCCCATTTGAAGCGCACCTGGTACTCGGGAATGGCCGCCTGGCTGATCAGGTAGTTCAGCAGCAGGCTCGCGCCCGGCGTCTTGTCCTGTCCGAAGCGTACGTTCTCGGGCGTATGGTAGTTGATGAAGTGCGTCGAGAACGGGCCCACGTAAAGGATCTTCTCACCGGTTTCCGGGTGCGTGCGCACCACCGGATGATCGACCAGCGGGTATTTGCGCACCAGCTCTTCACGCTCTTCGTTGGTCATGACAGCGCCGAACGAATGCTCGATCCCATGCTTGGCGCGCAAGCCTTCGATCTTGGCCTTGATGTCGTCGGGCAGATTCTTGTACGCCTCCACCATGTTCACCCAGATGGTGTCGCCGCCCACTTCCGGGCACGAAATGCAGCGCAGCACCGCGCCCTTGGGCGGATTGGCCCGCCACGACGCATCGCTGTGGTAGGTGTTCTCGAAGTGGTCCCGCTTCTCGCTCTTGTAGATCTCGATCAGGCCGGGGTAGCCCGGCACCGTGTTCGCAACGGGGTGATCTTCCAGATCGCCGAAGCGGCTCGCGAACGCGACATGGTCGGCGCGCGTAATGTCCTGGTCGCGGAAAAACAGCACCCGATGCTTCAACAGCAACGTCTTGATTTCGGCAAACAGGGCATCGTCTTTCGCCACGTCGGCGATACTCACATCCCTGAGTTCGGCGCCAATCGAACAGGTGAGGGGTTTGATCTTCATGGTGACGTCTCCGTAGACATGGATATTGTTGTGGGCTCGTATCTGCTTGCGATTGTGGGCGCGATGCCAACGGCGCGCTTGACCGAACGCGTCACAATTTGACAAACGCGCACACGGCGCAAGCCACGGTCATGCTGGCGGGCCAGGCGCGTAAGATGTCGCGCTGGAATACGAATGAGAAAGCCCGAAATCTAGCCATGGACCTGAACCTGATCGGCCTGTTCGTCGAAATCGTGGAAGCGCGCAGTCTCAGCGCAGCGGCGCGAAAGCTCGGCATGACGCGTGCGAACGTGAGCCAGCGGCTGAAATTGCTGGAACGCGAAACCGGGGCGCAACTGCTGCGCCGGTCGACGCGCAGCTTTGAACTGACGCAGGCGGGCAGCACGTTGTACGACTGCGGCAGGCGCATCGTGGAAGAACTGGGCACGGCTCGCGCGTCGATCGACAGCCTCGGCAACACGCTGCGCGGCCGGGTGCGCATCAGCGTGCCGACCGGTTTCGGCCGGCTGTTCGCCGGCGCGAAGCTGCTCGAATTCGCGCGTGCGAACCCGGGCATTGCGCTTACGGTCACGTTCAACAACTGGATCGAGGACCTGATTGCGGCCGAAGTGGATGTCGCGCTCAGGATTACCTCGACGCCGCCGCTCGATTGCGTCGCGCGCAAGATCTGCTCGTTCGAATGGGGCCTGTGCGCGTCGGCCGAGTATCTGCGCGAACATGGTCCGATCGAGCGCCCGGCGGACCTCGAACAGCACGCGCTCATCTGCGCGCCTTATGGCGGCCGGCGCGTGCCGATCGAACTCCTGCACCGCGAGGATGCCGCGGACACCCATACAATCACGGTCCCGCCCGCGTTGGAGTCGTCGGATTATCCGTTCCTTGCGGAAGCGGTGCGCGAGGGCATGGGGATTGGCGTGCTGCCGGACTATGTAATCCACCTGCAGGCGAACCGGGATTTGCTGCCGGTTCTGCAGCCCTGGCGCGTCGTGGGCCGGCAAAGCACGCTGTATATCGTCACGTTGCCCAACCGCTATCCGTCGCCGGCCACGCAAGCGCTGATCGACTTTCTGCACGGCCAGATTCTCGAGCTTGCCCGAAGCTGGACATGACCGGTGCGGCCAGCATCGTGTCATTGCCTTTCATATCGCACCGCTGTCAATTCCCTGTTAACAGTCCGTCAATCGGTACTGTGATTGTCAAGCAATAACTATCGCTCGACAATGTGCTGAAAGATCGATCAGTACATGGAGACGAGACGATGGACCGCGTATTCAGAAACGCCGCTCCGCAGTCGCGGCGGCCGACGCCGTCGAGCGTGGGCTTGGCTCGCTCCGCCTGATTCCCCATTCCTATTTTCATTCAGGATTCCTGCTCATGCGCGAAGCCGTCATTGTCTCCACTGCACGCACACCGCTGACCAAGGCGCACCGCGGCGAATTCAACGTCACGCCCGGCCCGGCGCTCGCGTCGTTCGCGGTGCGCGCCGCCGTGGAGCGCTCGGGCATCGATCCCGAATCGATCGAAGACGCGATTCTCGGATGCGGCTATCCCGAGGGCATCACCGGCCGCAACGTCGCGCGCCAGGCCGTGATCCGGGCCGGCTTGCCGCTGTCGATTGCCGGAACGACCGTCAACCGCTTTTGCGCTTCGGGTTTGCAGGCGATTGCGATTGCCGCAGGCCGCATCGTCGTCGATGGTGCGCCGGCCATGATTGCTGGCGGCGTCGAAAGCATCTCGGGCATCCGCCGCGACCTGCATCGCGCGAGCGACCTGGACCCGTGGCTCGTCGAGCATAAGCCGGCGCTTTACATGGAAATGATCGACACCGCCGATATCGTCGCGCAGCGCTACGGGATCAGCCGGGAAGCGCAGGACCGCTTTGCGGTGGCCAGTCAGCTCAAGACAGAAGCCGCACAAAGCGCGGGCCGCTTTGCCGACGAGATCGTCCCGGTCACCACGACGATGGCCGTCACCGACAAGCAAACCGGCGAGGTGAGCCAGCGCGAGGTCACGATCGATGTCGACACCTGCAATCGCCGTGGCACGACCTACGATGCGCTCGCGAAGCTGGCGCCCGTCAAGGGGCCGGAGAAGTTCGTCACGGCGGGCAACGCATCGCAGCTTTCGGACGGTGCTTCGGCGTGCGTAATGATGGAAGCGAATGAAGCGGGGCGCCGCAACCTCGCGCCGCTCGGCGCGTTCCGCGGCCTCGCGATGGCCGGCTGCGAGCCCGATGAGATGGGCATCGGCCCCGTGTTCGCGGTGCCCAGGCTGCTCGCGCGCCACGGCCTCACGATGGACGACATCGGCCTCTGGGAACTCAACGAGGCGTTCGCCTCGCAAGCGATCTACTGCCAGCAGCGCCTGGGCATTCCGGACGAACGCTTGAATGTGAACGGCGGCGCGATTGCCGTCGGTCATCCGTTCGGCATGACCGGCGCGCGTCTCGCGGGGCACGTGCTGCTCGAAGGCCGTCGCCGGGGCGTGAAGTACGCGGTCGTCACGATGTGCATCTCGGGCGGCATGGGCGCCGCCGCCCTTTTCGAAATCTACTGAAAGACGCTCGCACGGCGCGCGCCACTGCTGCGCTTAACCCTGATTCTCCCTGCTTCTCCGGACTTGTCATGTCGAATCTGAATTCCTCGCTGCCGCTCGCGGGCGTGCGCGTTCTCGATCTTTCCCGCGTGCTGGCGGGCCCCTGGTGCGCGACGGTGCTGGGCGATCTCGGTGCGGAAGTCATCAAGATCGAACATCCACGGCGCGGCGACGACACGCGCGACTGGGGGCTGCGCGTCGGTTCGACCCAGACGTCTTATTTCAACAGCGCGAACCGCAACAAGCGCTCGGTGACGGTCGATTTGCAGACGGCCGAAGGCCAGCAGATCGTGCGCGATCTCGCGCGCCAAAGCGACGTCGTGATCCAGAACTTCAAGTACGGCGGCGTGGAAAAGATGGGGCTCGGCTATGAGCAGCTGAAACAGGTGCGCGAGGACCTGATCTACTGCTCGATCTCCGGCTACGACCGCACCGGCCCGGAAGCAACGCGGCCCGGCTACGACCTCGTGGTGCAGGGCGAGGCCGGGCTGATGGCGCTGAACGGCGAAGCCAGCCAGCCGCCACTGAAGTTCGGCGTGGCCGCCGTCGATCTGTTTACCGGCATGTACTCGGCCCAGGCCATCCTCGCGGCGCTGTTCGAGCGCCAGCTCACCGGCAAGGGGCGCCACATCGAGATGGCGCTGTTCGATTGCGGCCTGATGATCACGTCGTACTACGGTCTCGAAGCGCTGATGAAGGGAGAAGACCCGCTGCGCGTCGGCAACGCCCATCCGTCGATCGTGCCGTATGGCGTGTTCGATGCGCAAGACGGGCCGCTCGTCATCACGGTCGGCAACAACGGGCAGTACGAGCGCTTCTGCCGCGAGGTGATCGAACGCCCCGATCTCGCCGACGACGAGCGCTTCAGGACCAATCTCGGCCGCGCCGAACACCGCGCGGCGCTGCTGCCGGAAATCGATCGCGAACTGGGCCGGCGCAAGCGTCAGGATTTGCTGGAGCGCCTGAGAGGCGCCGGCATTCCATGCGGCGAAGTGCTGGGCGTGCATGAGGCGCTCACCTCGAAGCGGGCGACCGACGCCGGGCTCGTGGCGACGCACGAACACCCGGAGGGCGGCCGCGCGAGCGTGCTGGCGCCACCGTACCGCCTCGACGGCGTGCGCCCTCCCGTGCGGCGCGCGCCGCCGCAGCTCGGCGAAGGCACGGCGGACGTGCTGCATGGGCTGCTCGGGCTCTCCGATGAGCGGATCGCGCAACTGCAGGCCGCTGGCGTCGTTTGACGAAGCGGCCCAAAGACGAAACAAGAAAGGAGACACGAATGAGGATGCACGACATGGAGGCCGGGCCGAAGATCGCCGCTGCCGGGCGAGAAAAGCTGCCACTGTATCCGTGGGTCGTATTTGCGCTGACCCTGGGCCTCGTGATGTCCGACTACATGTCGAGGCAGGTGCTCACGGCCGTGTTCCCGCTGATCAAGGCGGCGTGGCATTTGTCGGACACGCAGCTCGGTTCGCTCAACAGCGTGGTGGCGCTGCTGGTGGGCACGCTCACGCTGCCGCTTTCGCTGCTGGCCGCGCGCTGGGGGCATGTCAAGAGCATCTTCATCATGGCGGCATTGTGGAGCCTCGCCACGCTGGGCTGCGCCGTCTCCACGAACTATGGCGAAATGCTCGCCGCGCGAGCGTTGGTCGGCATTGGCGAGGCGGCTTACGGCGCGGTGGCGCCCGCGCTCCTCTTGAGCGTCTTTCCCATTTCCATGCGCGCCGTGCTTTTCGCGGCCTTCACAGCGGGCGCCTCGTTCGGCTCGGTGCTCGGCCTGGCGTTCGGCGGCGCTATCGCGGCCCATTTGGGATGGCCCTGGTCGTTCGCGTCGATGGGGATCTTCGGCATGGTGCTGGTGATCGTGTTTCGCGTCGTCGTGACCGAAGCGCGGGTGTCGCGCTACCAGTCGGGGAACGGGGGGCGCGCGGGTGGCGCACCGGCCGCATTGGGCGCGCGGGCGACGTTGCGCAGCCTGATTGGCGGCATTGCTTCGTCACCCTCGCTCGGTTGCGCGTATCTCGGCAGCGGCTTGCAGTTGTTCTGCACGGCGTCGCTATGGGCGTGGATGCCGAGCTATCTGAACCGTTACTACGGCATGGCAACGGGCCGCGCCGCGCTCACGGCAGCCGGGTTCGTGATGCTCTCCGGCGTCGGCATGATCACATGCGGCCTGATCGCCGACCGGATCAGCAAAACGCGGCCGGCGCGAAAGTGGGATGCGGCGTTTCTCTATTGCCTGACGGTGTTTGCGTTGCTCGCGATTGCGTTCCGTCTCGCGCCGGGCGCACTGCAACTCGTGCTGATCGGCGTGGCGATGTTCATCACGTCGGGCACCAATGGCCCGGGCGGCGCCATGGTGGCGAATCTCACGCCGCGCGCCATCCACGCATCGGCGTTCGCGCTGCTGGCGATCACTTATAACCTGCTCGGCACCGCGCCAGGGCCGTACTTCACCGGCTTCCTCGCGGACCGCATCGGCCTGCAGGGCGCCTTGCAGTACATGCCGTTCGTCAGCGTGATTTCGGCCACGGCGTTCTTCATCGGCAAACGCAGTTACGCGCGCGATCTCGCGCGTGTCGATGCGCAGTGAAACTTGCGCATTGAAGTCTGCGCAGTGCATTCGAACTTTCATCGAGGAATCCTCAATATGGCAAAGGCTATTCGTTTTCATGAAGTGGGCGGGCCGGAAGTGCTGCGGCTGGAAACGGTCGATGTCGGCGAGCCCGGCCCCGGCCAGGCGCGCGTGCGGCACACCTATGTGGCCGTGAACTTCATCGACATCTACTTTCGCACGGGCCAATACCCGCTCGCATTGCCCAATGGTCTCGGCTCGGATGCGGTGGGCGTGGTCGAAGCCGTTGGCGAGGGCGTAACCGACATCAAGGCCGGCGACCGTGTCGGTTACCTGCTGGGGCCGCAGGGCGCCTATTCGGACGTGCGCGTGATGCCGGCCGACGTGCTGATCCCGCTGCCCGACGGCGTGAGCGACAAGACCGCATCCACGCTGATCATGAAGGGCATGACCGCGCAGTACCTGTTTCGCCAGGTCTATCCGCTCAATGGCGGCGAGACCATCCTGTACCACGCGGCCGCGGGCGGCGTGGGGCTGATCGCCTGCCAGTGGGCGCGCGCGCTCGGCGTCACGATGATCGGCACGGTCAGCACCGACGAGAAGGCCGAAGTCGCGAAGGCGAATGGCTGCACGCACACCATCGTGACTTCGCGCGAGAACATTGCCGAGCGCGTGCGCGAGCTCACCGATGGCAAGGGCGTGCCGGTGGTGTTCGACTCGGTGGGCAAGGACACGCTGGAGGCGTCGCTGGACAGCCTGCAGGTCCGCGGCGCGCTGGTAAGCAACGGCACGAGCTCGGGCCCCGTGCAAATCGATACGCGCGTGCTGGCGCGCAAGGGATCGATCTGGGTGACGCGACCCGCGATGGTGCACTACGCAACGCCGCGCGCCCACATGCTGGAGATGGCCCGCGAACTGTTCGATCTCGTGCTGGCGGGCAAGATCAAGAGCGAGCCCGGCCAGACCTTTGCGCTGGAGGAGGCCGCCGACGCGCATCGCGCGCTTGAATCGCGCAAGACTATCGGTTCGACGGTGCTGGTGCCCTGAAGCGGCACGCGCTCAACTAACGCGGCGCGCGCTCAGGCAGGAGTCCCGCCTGAGCGCGCGAGCGATGCGCCGACGAACGCGCGCACGGCGGGGGAGAGTTCCCGACGCCGGCTTGCCAGCGCGAGGTGAACCGGATACTCGAAATCCGCAATCGGCTTGTAGCAAAGGCCGGGCTGCGTGAAATGGGACATCGATTCGGGCACCACGGCGACGCCATAGCCGGCCGATGCGAGGCTGAGCCCGGAGATGAAGTCGCGCACGCGATAGTCTAGGAAAGCCGAGAAACCGCCCGCTGCGCCCAGTGCGGACAGCACCTCGCCAAATCCTTCGTCCTCGTCGAATTGAGGCGAAATGAAGCTCTGGTCCTTCAGGTCGCGCGCCATCAGCTTGCGGCGCGTCGCGAGCGGATGCGTGTCGGCCATCGCCACCATGAGGCGCTCGGTATGGACGATCGTGGCCACGATGCCGGGCGGATATTGGCGCCTCGGCCGCGCGATACCGATATCGATTTCGCCGCCGTCCAGCGCTTCGAACTGGCGCGGCGTTTCCATGGGCACGACGTCGATGCGCACGTTCGGATGCGAGAGACGGAAGTCGCGCAGCATCGCGGAGAGCGCGCCGCTGGACACGCCCGACGCCACGTAGCCGATCCGCACGATGCCCGCCAGACCTCGGGCCGCCAGACGGCCGATTTGATCCGCGCGCTCGATGTGCCGTAATGCCGCCACGGCTTCGGCATGAAAGAGCCGCCCGGCATCGGTGAGCGTGACGGGCTGGCGCTTGTTGCGGTTCAGCAGACGCACGCCGAGGTCTTGTTCGAGACGCTGAATCTGGGCGCTCAGCGCCGATTGCGCGATATCGAGGCGATCCGCTGCGCGCGCGAAATGCAATTCCTCGACCACGGCGGTGAAGTATCTGAGTTGGCGAGCGTCGATCATTTAATCGGGAGAGGTGTTTAAAGGTTTGTGACCACTCTCCCGATGTTATCAAAGCCAGAGCCGTAGCGAGATGCCACTCCGGCGCTTCGCGCACCCGGCAGCGCGCCGACAAGTGGCCGGAAACGTCCCTACGCCCTGATCCCCGGCGCCCGCGCAGGCGCGCCCGGCAGCGGATTCTGCGGCGCCACAGCGGGCGCAGGTGCGCGCTGCGCCGGCTCCACGATCACCACAGGGTCTGGCATGGCCCACAGCGGCACCGCGAAAACCACGTTCCGTGGCGCCGGCACCGCGAATCCACCGAATGCGGCATGCTGGAACGCCAGCATCTGCTGTTGCATGGCCATCATTTGCTGCTGCATTGCCACCATTTGCGCCTGGGCGGCCTGCATCTGCCGCAGCGCTGCGGCGGACGGCGCGCCGCCCGCGCTCGTCTGTATTTCATAGCTGGCGCTGCCGCCCGGGCTGTGCCAACTCCACGTACTGACCTTCATCGGCCCCATCGCCGTTTGGACGACGTGGGTTTCGGCCTTCACCGGCACCGCCTGGCCGTTGACGTTGACGAACATCGGCTGCGCGGCGCGCTGCGCATCCATTGGGGCGCTCGCCTCACCAGCCAGAGCAAGCATCGGAGCGAGCGTCAGCGCTCCCAACGCCAAATACGAACGTAATCGCATTTCCGTACCTCCTTCGATCGATAGTGCTCGAATCAACACGAAAGACTCATGCAACTCCCTGAGGGAGTCGGCGAAAACTATGCGGACGCAACCTTAAACGGGGATTAAACGCCGGACCCGCGAGCGCGCACCCGGACTGCGCCGCGCAAACTGACGAATTTTCACCAGAGGCTTTCAAAACGCATAAGGCTTTGCTACTATCCCGGCCGATATGTAATGAGAATGAGTCGTATTTGTGTTTCGGAAATCGTCCGGCGCAGAAGGCTCCGCAACTATGGCCGATATGAACAATCAACGAATCACACGCCGTACGGGCAGCGGGCTCCCTCGCCCAGTGCGGATTGCCGCCTGGCTGACGTTCGCCGCCGCGGCACAGTCCGCTTTCGCACAATCCGCAGCGGCCGGGGGTGCTGCCGGGCCGGCACATGCCGCAAGCGGCGCGAACGCCGCGGCGCCTGATGGGGCCGCCCCAGGCGTAGCGACGCCCGGCACCGCCCCGCCCGCCGCCGAGCAGTCGCTGCCCGCCGTGAAGGTGAGCGCCGCCGCCGTGACCGACTCGCCGCTGCATCTGGACACGCCGGTGTCGAATGGCGCGCTCGGCACGCGCTCGCAGCTCGATACTCCGTTCTCCACCACGGTGGTCACGGGCGAAGATCTCGCCGACCGCCAGGTCTACAAGCTCGGCGATGTGTTCGCCGGCGACGCATCGGTCACCGACAACAGCAACGCCTATAGCGCGTGGGCGACCTACATTACGATTCGCGGCCTGCCCATCGACTGGCAGAACGGTTTTCGCATCGACGGCAATCCGTTCATTTCGTACGGCATCACCATGCCCTACGAGAATCTCGAGCGCGTGGAGTTGCTCAAGGGGCTCGGCGGTTTCATGTACGGCTTCGCGCAGCCTGGCGGCGTCGTCAACTACGTCACGAAGAAGCCGGGCCAGGACCCGGTCACGAGCCTCGACCTCGGCTATCGCATGGACGGCGTGCTTACCCAGCACGTCGATTTGAGCCGCCGCTTCGGCCCCGATGGCATGTTCGGCGCGCGCATCAACTACTCGCACGAGGCCGGCAAGACCTACAACGCGGGCGACATCAACCGCAACGCGCTGGCGCTCGCGCTCGATGGGCAGCTCACGCGCGACCTGCAGGTCTATTTCAACGCGATCTATCAGCAAAGCCGTTCGAGCGGCCAGACGCCGGCCATCTACACGGGCAGCTACACCGCTTCGAGCCTGCCCGCGACGATCAGCGGCGGCACCAACTGGCTCGCGGGCACCGACCAGCACCTGAACACCAACCTGCAGCTCTACACGGCCGGTGTCAAATATCAGATCGCGCCGGACTGGACCTTCAATACTTCGGCGAGCTATAGCAAGTCCGCGCGCGACCGCAACGAAAGCACGCTCACGCTGCTCGACCAGGCGGGCAATTACACCGACAGCCGCTGGAACGGCGACGAAGGCCACCAGGACATCTACTGGCAGGGCGCGTTCGAAGGCAAGGTGAAGACCGGGCCGCTCACGCATCATCTGGTGCTGGGCGCAGCGGTCCAGCATCAGACCAACGACTATGGCACGGCGGCGGGCACTGTCATCCAGACGCTCGGCGAGGGCAATCTCTACGAGCCCAATCCATTCCGCCATTACTCGGGTAGCGGCCTGCAAAAATACCGCGCCAGCGAGATCAACCAGAAGTCGCTGTTCGTGAGCGACACCGTCGATCTGACGAGCCGCTGGTCGCTGCTCGCGGGCGTGCGCTACACGAATTACGATCAGGAGTCCTTCGCCGAATCGGGCGCGACGACTGCGTCGTATGGGCAGAACGGCGTGATTACGCCGACCTTCGCGCTCATGTACAAGCTCGAACCGCAAACCACCCTCTACGCGAGCTATGTGGAATCGCTGGAGCCCGGTCAAGTCGTTTCGGATATCTATGCAAATGGCGGATCGGTGCTGAACCCGCTGCGCTCGCGCCAGTACGAGGTGGGCATCAAGAGCGAGCATGCGCGCTGGAGCGCGAATGCGGCGCTGTTCCGCATCGAGCGCGGCGCGAGTTACGCGAACGCCCAGAACGTGCTCACGCAGGACGGCAATTCGATCTACGAGGGCATCGAGGCGGGCGGCAGTGTGCGTCTCGGGCGTAGCTGGGAGGTGGCGGGCGATCTCATGCTGCTCGATACGTGGTACGCGAAGGGGCAGCAGTACAACGGCAATCGCGTGGCCGGCGCACCGCAGTTCGTCGCGGCGGCGCGCGTGACTTACGACGTGCCGTTCGTGCCGGGCCTGCGCCTGGGCGCCGACGCCAAGTACACGGGCAACACCGAAGTGCGTCCGGCCGGCAACCTGGAGACGGGCGGTTACATGATCGTAAACGTTGGGGCCAACTATATGACGCGCATCGGCGGCCACGACGTGACGCTGCGCGCGGCCATCGACAATCTCACGAACCGGCGTTACTGGATGTTCCAGTACGACAATTACATCGCGCCGGGCGACCCGCGCACGGTGAGCCTGAACGCGAAGATCGATTTTTGAGCGACCACGCTCAAAAGGGCTCAAAAACCGTGCCGTACCGTCAGCGTTGCGCCGGTGCTGCGCGAATGCAGGATCGCGACGCGCGCCGTGCCGGAGAACACCCAGTCGTTGACGGTCAGCGACAGCCGCCGCTGCGGTTGCGCGCCGATCGACAGCGTGGCGTTGGGGATTTCGGTGAGCGTGAGGGCGGGCGCCGTCGAACGCCCCATCTGAAGATACGCGGTTGGCCGCTGCTGCTGGGGCTGCGCCACCCCAGTCTCCGGGCTGGCGCTCTCGCCGCCGAGCCGGAAATCATGGTCGATCTTCACGCTGTAGAAGTCGGGCAGTTGCGCGTCGAAGGGCGCGCGTTGCGCTGCCTGATACTGGAACTCAAAGCGATGCAGCCAGGTCTGCGGCCCCGGAATGGACGACATGACTTCTATGGGCAACGGCGCGATGCTGGCGACCGTCATTTCCTCGGGCGGACTCGCGAATGTGCCGTCCGCGAACGCGTACCCGCTCAGCAGGAGGCATACCGCGCCGGCAATCCTTTCGTTCAGGCACGTCATGGACATGCCTCCTTTGAAAGAATGGAAACGTCACACGCCAACCGAAACGTTGGGTCCGAACTGACTGCCTTTAACGCCTGGCTTGCATTCAGACATTCTAGTCAGCCTGACGCGGAGTGCTGTTCGAATGTATGCGGCAACGCACAGTCGCGGCACTGGCGGTCTGCCGCTATCGGTTGTCGTTTTTGCGCTATATGACTTGATCCCGACGCGGGAATACTACGCCAATCAAGAACGAAACTCGGCGGGGCGGTAATGAGAAAGCATGTGGATGGCGCGGCAATGGCCATCATGGTGACGCTGTGCCTGATCTGGGGCTTCCAGCAGGTGGCCATCAAGGCGGTGGCCGGCGACATCGCGCCCATGATGCAGGTGGGCGTGCGCTCCGGCGTCGCGGCCGTGCTCGTCTGGCTGTTCAACCGCTTCGTGACGCGCGAGCGCTGGGTGCCCGGCGTCGCGCTGCGCTCGGGGCTCGCGGTGGGTGTGCTGTTCGCGCTCGAATTCCTGTTCGTTGCCGAGGCGCTGCGCTGGACCCACGCCTCGCACGTGGCCGTGCTGCTCTACACCGCGCCCATGTTCGCAGCCATCGGCCTGCATCTGAAGCTGCCCGATGAACGCCTCGCCGGACTTCAATGGGGCGGTATCGGCCTCGCGTTCGCGGGCATCGCCGTGGCGTTTCTCGGGCCAACGCTGCTGGGCGAGGGCCACGTGGCGGGCCCCAACTGGCTGCTCGGCGACTTCATGGCGCTGTGCGGCGGCGTGGCGTGGGGCATGTCCACGGTCGTCGTGCGCACCACGCGCCTGAGCGAGGCGCCCCCCACGCAGACGCTCTTCTACCAGCTCGCGTGCGCCTTCTTCCTGCTGTTGCCGTTCGCTTTCGCCATCGGCCAGACCACGTTTCGCAGCGCGCCGCTCGCGCTCGCGAGCCTTGTGTTCCAGTCCGTCGCGGTGGCCTTCGTGAGCTATCTGACCTGGTTCTGGCTGCTGCGCCGCTATTTTGCGGCGCGTCTTGGCGTGCTCTCGTTCATGACGCCGCTGTTCGGCGTGGCGATGGGCGTGGTGCTGCTGGGCGAGCATGTCGATGTGGCGTTTCTCGTGGGCTCGGCGCTCGTGCTCACGGGCCTTTTGATCGTGAACGGCGAGGCGTGGCTGCGCCAGCTATTCGTGCGCGGCGCCCGCGTGGAGGGCGGCGCAGGTTTTTGAAGGGCGTGGCCTGACTCATAGTTCCTGACTCATCGGTCCTGACTCATCGGGCGCCCGCTGTAGCTGGCATGACGCCGGGCTCGCTATGCCGAAATCGTCATTGCCATTGCGCCGTTCGAGCAAGACGGCCGCGCGGGCGACACCTACGATTGTCGCCATGAAAACCCTCACCGTAATCGACTCCCATACCGGCGGCGAGCCCACGCGGCTCGTGACCGAAGGCGGCCCCGAGCTGGGCCGCGGACCGCTCAAGGAGCGGCTCGAAATTTTCCGCCGCGACTTCGACCGCGTGCGCGCCGGCATCGTCAACGAGCCGCGCGGCTCGGACGTGATGGTCGGTGCGCTGCTGTGCGAACCGCACGACCCCACTTGCTCGGCCGGCGTGATCTTCTTCAACAACGTGGGTTTTCTCGGCATGTGCGGCCACGGCACGATCGGCCTGATCGTTTCGCTCGCTCATCTGGGGCGCATCGCGCCGGGCGTGCACCGCATCGAAACGCCGGTGGGCGTGGTCGAGGCCGAATTGCACGCGGACCGCAGCGTGACGGTGCGCAATGTGCCTGCCTACCGCTACCGCCAGGGCGTGCCGCTCGACGTGCCGGGCCTCGGCCGCATCCATGGCGATATCGCCTGGGGCGGCAACTGGTTCTTCCTCGTCTCGGATCACGGCCAGCAACTTGAATTCGCCAATGTCGAATCGCTCACGGAAGTCTCGTGGGCCATCCGCCAGGCGCTCGAAGCCAACGGCATCACGGGCGAGGGTGGGGCGCAGATCGACCATATCGAGCTGTTCGCGCACTCCGACCAGGCCGGCATCGACAGCCGCAATTTCGTGCTGTGCCCCGGCAAGGCCTACGACCGCTCGCCGTGCGGCACCGGCACGAGCGCGAAAATTGCGTGCCTCGCCGCCGACGGCGTGCTCGCGCCGGGCGCGCGCTGGCGCCAGGAGAGCATCGTGGGCAGCGTGTTCGAGGCGCAGTATGAAAACGCCGCGGATCTCGCACCCGGCTACGTGCGCCCGAGCATTCGCGGCACCGCGCACATCAGCGCGGAAGCGAAGCTGATCTTCAGCGACGACGATCCCTTCGCGTGGGGCATTCGCGCGTGACCAAGCCGATGGGTTCCTGTCCCGATGTGATCGTGGTGGGCGCGGGCATCGTGGGCGCGGCGTGCGCGCACGAGCTTGCGCAGCAGGGCGCCGATGTGCTCGTGCTCGATCGCGCGGGCGTGGGCGGCGGCGTGACGGCTGCGGGCATGGGGCACCTCGTGGTGATGGACGATTCGCCTGCGGAGTTCGCGCTTTCCGCATGGTCGCGCGAACTGTGGCTCGATCTCGCGCCGCGCCTGACCGCGCGCGAGGCGTTCGTGCGCTGCGGCACGCTGTGGGTCGCCGCCGACGACGAAGAATACGCACTCGCGCAATCGCGTCAGCAGGCGCTCGCGAGCCAGGGCGTGGCGTGCTCGATGCTCGACGCGCAGCAGGTGCGCGAAGCGGAGCCCGCATTGCGCAAGGATTTGCAAGGCGGCATGGTGATTCCCGACGACGCTGTGGTCTACGCGCCCGCTGTTTCTGCGTGGCTGCTCGCGCAGCCGGTGAAGGGGCGTGTTACGTGCCGGCTGGGCGCGAGCGTCGCGCGCGTGGACCGCGCGGGCGTGGCACTGGCCGATGGCGAGACGCTGGCGGCCGGCGCGGTACTGATCGCCAATGGGCTGCAAGCCGTCGAACTGCTGCCTGGCCTGCCAATGCAGGCAAAGAAGGGGCATCTGCTCATCACGGACCGTTACCCGGGCACGGTGCGCCACCAGATTCTCGAACTCGGCTACATCAAAAGCGCGCATAACGCCACCGGCACCTCGGTGGCGTTCAACGTGCAGCCGCGCCCCACGGGGCAATTGCTGATCGGCTCGTCGCGCCAGTTCGACAGCCTCGACGCTGCCGTAGAAGCCGCAATCCTCGCACGCATGCTGCGCCGCGCCGCCGAGTATCTGCCGGGGCTGCCGTCGCTCAACGCGATTCGCGCGTGGACCGGCTTCCGGCCCGCGACCACCGACGGCCTGCCGCTCATCGGCCCGGCAGCGCAGTTTTCTGACGACTCGCGCCATCCTTCGACATGGCTCGCCACCGGGCACGAAGGCCTGGGCGTGACCACGGCGCTGGCTACCGCGAAGCTGATCGCCGCGCAGATGCTTGGCATGCCGGAGGTGTCGAAAATCGATGCCACGCCGTATTTGCCCGCACGCTTCGGGGCGACGGCAACGGCACAAGCTGCAACGACAGGAGCCGCGCATGGCTGAGACGATCACGCTCAACGTGGATGGCCAGCGTGTCAGCGTGGCGCGAGGCAGTTCGGTCGTGGCGGCCGTGGCGCTTGCGGCGGGAATGCTTAAGGGGCGAACGGATGCTTCGGCGGTGATTACGCGCCGTTCCGTGAGTGGTGCGCTGCGCGGGCCGCTGTGCGGCATGGGCGTATGCCAGGAGTGCCGCGTGACGATCGACGGGGTGCGGCATCGGCTCGCTTGCCAGACGCTCTGCGCGGACGGCATGGAAGTGGTTACGGGGAGAGCCGCCGCATGAAGTTCGACATCCTGATTATTGGCGCGGGCCCGGCGGGTCTGAACGCGGCCCGCGTGGCGGCGCATGCGGGCGCGCAGATCGGCATTGTCGACGACAACGCTTTGCCCGGCGGCCAGATCTGGCGTCAGGGTCCCGAGCATCCGCCGGCGGGCCGCGCGAGAGAGGCCATCGAGGCGCTCGAAAAGCTTCCCAACGTCCGGCGCATGAGCGGCACACGCGTCGTGCAGGCCACCGGCACGCGGAAACTGCTGCTTGAAGACGCCACGCGCGGCTTCACGGTCGACTACGGCAAGCTCATCGTGGCGACGGGCGCGCGCGAACGTTTCTTGCCGTATCCGGGCTGGACGCTGCCTGGCGTCACGGGCGCGGGCGGCCTCCAGGCGCTCGTGAAGGGCGGCATGCCGGTGCGCGGCGAACGCATCGTGATCGCGGGGACCGGACCGCTGTTGTGGGCCGCCGCCGTCACGGCGCGCGAACATGGCGCGCAGGTGGCGGCCATCGTCGAGCAGGCGCAGCCCGATGCCGTGCGCCAATTCGCAGCCGGGCTCGTGGCGACGCCCGCGAAGCTCGTGCAGGCGGCGCGCATGCGCTTCGATCTGCGCGCCACGCCGTACCTGTGCGGCGCGCATGTGGTGGCCGCGGGCGGCGAGGCGCAGCTCACGCACGTGCGCATTCGCAGGAGCGTTGGGGACTTGAGCATCGATTGCGATCGCCTTGCCTGCGCTTATGGACTCGTGCCGAATACGCTCGTGGGCGCGGCGCTCGGGTGCAGGGTCGAGGAAACGCAGGGCATGGCCGCGATTGCCGTGGATGACCTGCAGGCCACGTCGCTGCCCGATGTCTTTGCGGCCGGCGAATGCACGGGCGTGGGCGGCATGGAACTGGCGGCTGTGGAAGGCCGCATCGCGGCGCACGCGGCGCTTGGCGAAGCCGATCAGGCACGGGCGCTATTCGCGCAACGCGCACGCTATCGGCGCTTTGCCGCGCGCATGCATGCAGCGTTCGCGCTCGATCCGCAACTGCGCACGCTCGCCGATCCCGACACGGTGCTGTGCCGTTGCGAAGACGTGCGCTTCGGCGACGCCGCGCAGCATCGCTCCTGGCGCGACGCCAAGCTGCAGACGCGCTGCGGCATGGGCCCTTGCCAGGGCAAGATCTGCGGCGAAGCGGCGGCCTTTTGCTTCGGCTGGCCGCGCACTGGACAGAACGGCCAGCGACCGCCGTTTTCGCCGGCGCGCATCGGCACCTTGCTCGAAGCGAGCAGCGAGGCATAACTCCGGCCGCCCGATTTTTGTCGCGGATGCCCAAGCCCGCAAGGCAAGGGCATAATCGAGCGGATCCCGACTCGATACGCCGCGCAATGTCCGCACTGGTTCTGCCCGCCGCCCTGGAAAACACGACGCTCCCGCAGATGGTGGCGCACTTCTCCCTGCTCGAACCGCTCTTCGACGCCATGCCCGATGTGGTCTTCTTCGTGAAGGACCACGAGGCGCGCTATGTGATCGCCAACCTCACGCTCGCGGCGCGCTGTGGTTTCAAGGACAAGCGCGCGCTGCTCGGCAAGACCGCGGAGGAGGTCTTTCCGAGGCGCTTCGGCCGCATCTACACCGAACAGGACCAGGCCGTCGTGCGCCTGAACAGCCGGCTCATCGACCAGCTCGAATTGCATCTGTATCCGGGGCGCCAGCCGGGCTGGTGCCTGACCTCGAAGGTGCCGCTGCAGGACGCGCAAGGGCGCGTGCTGGGCGTGGCCGGCATCTCGCGCGACCTGCAGGCCGCGGAAGGCACGCATCCCGCGTATCAGCGCCTTGCCGTCGCCGCGAAGTACATCCAGGACAACTATGCACAGCCGCTCAAGCTCTCGCACCTGTCCACGCTCATCGACATGTCGGTCGCGCAGATCGAGCGCTATTTCCACAAGATCTTCCACCTCACGCCGCGCCAGATGCTGCTGAAGACGCGGCTGGACGCGGCCTCGGAACTGCTCGCCGGCGACCTCAGCATCACCGACGTGGCCACGCGCTGCGGCTATAACGATCACAGCGCGTTCACGCGGCAATTCAAGGCCACGGTGGGGCTCACGCCGAGCCAGTACCGCGCGCTGCTGCATTCGCAACCCGGCGACGCCGATGCCGCCGGCGCGTAGGCGCGCGGGCTCGCGGCTCTCCTGGGGTTGTCCCGGATAAAACGGCACCGGCAAGCGCCCGAGTCTCCGACTGTGCCGATTTCGTCTTTTTGAGTCGCGAAAGCTCTCAAGATTTAAACACGCCGGATAGCGATACTTCTCCCATCGCCACACCACATGTTGGCGGACCCATTCACCGAAGGAGATTGTCACCGTGAGCCGTAACGCTATCCAATGGAGCGGGGTGTTTCCCGCCGTCAGCACCCAGTTCAAGCCGGACTTCTCGGTCGACATCGAGGCAACCCACCGGGTGGTGAGCAACCTCGTCAAGGACGGCGTGTCGGGCCTCGTGGTGTGCGGCACCGTGGGCGAGAACACTTCGCTGAACACCAGCGAGAAGCTGGCCGTGATCGAAGCGGCGCGCGACGCCGCGGGCGGCAAGGTGCCGGTGATCGCGGGCGTGGCCGAGTTCACCACCGAGTTCGCACGCCAGACCGTGCGCGAAGCGCAGCGCGTGGGCGTGGACGGCGTGATGGTGATGCCGGCGCTCGTGTACTCGGCCAAGCCGCACGAGACGGCTGCGCACTTCCGCGCAGTGGCGTCGAGCACCGACCTGCCGGTGATGGTCTACAACAACCCGCCGATCTACAAGAACGATGTCACGCCCGATGTGCTGATCGCCATTCAGGATTGCGAGAACATCGTCTGCTTCAAGGATTCGTCGGGCGACACGAGCCGCTTCATCGATCTGCGCAATGCCGTGGGCGACCGCTTCGTGCTGTTCGCGGGCCTCGACGACGTGGTGGTCGAGAGCATTGCCGTGGGCGCCGAGGGCTGGGTCTCGGGCATGTCGAACGTGTTCCCGAAGGAAGGCGAGACGCTGTTCCGGCTCGCGAAGCAAAAGCGCTTCGACGAAGCGCTCGCGCTCTACCGCTGGTTCATGCCGCTGCTGCACCTCGATGCGCGCCCCGACCTCGTGCAGTGCATCAAGCTGTGCGAAGAACTCGTGGGCCGCGGCAGCGCGCTCACGCGCGCGCCGCGCCTCGCGCTGGAAGGCGAAGCGCTCGCGCACGTTAAGGCCGTGATGGAGAAGGCGCTTGCAACGCGTCCGAAACTGCCCGACGTGGGCCTCTAAAACCTGGCGTTGTTGAACGCGATCTTTCCATTCGTTTTGAAATCGGGCCTTACTGGCCCGGTTTGCATTTTTGCAGGGGCATTATGACTATCACCGGCCAGTCGCTGATCGGCGCGGCAAGCGTGCCAGGCACGAACGGCGCATTTCACGGCATCGACGCCCGCACGGGCGAGGCGCTCGAACCCGCATTCGGCGGCGCGACCCAGCAGGACCTGGAGCGCGCATGCGCGCTTGCGGAAGCCGCTTTCGACATTTATCGCGAGACGGAACTGGAAGCGCGCGCGGTCTTCCTCGAAACGATAGGAGAGCAGATCAATGCCATCGGCGATGCGCTGATCGAACGCTGCATGGCCGAGACCGGCTTGCCGCGCGCGCGCATCGAGGGCGAGCGTGGGCGCACGATCACGCAGCTCCGGCTCTTTGCAGCGGTGCTGCGCAATGGCGATTGCGTCGACGCGCGCATCGACCCGGCGCAGCCCGAGCGCAAGCCGCTGCCGCGCGTGGATCTGCGGCTGCGCAATATCGCGCTGGGGCCCGTGGCGGTGTTCGGTGCGTCCAATTTCCCGCTGGCGTTTTCGGTGGCGGGCGGCGATACGGCCTCGGCGCTGGCGGCTGGCTGCCCCGTGATTGTGAAGGCGCACGGCGCACATCCGGGCACGTCCGAACTCGTCGGGCGCGCGATCCAGCGCGCCGTGCAAATCTGTGGTCTGCCCGAAGGCGTGTTCTCGATGCTGTTCGACAGCGGGCTCGCCATCGGCCAGGCGCTGGTGGCCGATCACCGTATCAAGGCGGTAGGCTTCACGGGCTCGCGCGCAGCGGGCGTGGCGCTCTTGAAGATTGCGAACGCGCGCCCCGAGCCGATTCCCGTCTATGCGGAAATGAGCGCGATCAATCCGGTCGTGTTGCTGCCGGGCGCGCTGGCAGCGCGCGGCGCGGCGATTGCGCAGCCGTTCACGGTTTCGCTCATGCAGGGCGCGGGGCAGTTCTGCACCAATCCTGGCCTCGTGCTCGCCGTGCGAGGCGAACCCCTGCACGCATTCGAGCAGGCCGCGAGCGCGGCGGTTGCGAATACGAGCGCAGCGACGATGCTTACGCCCGGCATTCACGCGAACTACTGCATGGGCGTCGAGCGTCTCGCGGCTAACCCGAGTGTGGAGCGGCTCGCAAGCGGCGCGGCAGGCGGACGCTTCGACGCCCAGGCGGCGCTCTTCGCGACCACTGCCGATGCATTTCTTTCCCAACCCGAACTGCGCGACGAAGTGTTCGGACCGGCTTCGCTAATCGTGCGCTGCAAGGATCTGAACGAACTGCATGACGTGCTCAAGGCGCTGGAAGGCCAGTTGACGGTAGCCGTGCATCTGGACGCCAGCGACCGTGAGGCTTGCCGCGCGCTTTTGCCGACGCTCGAGCGCAAGGCGGGGCGAATCCTCGCGAACGGCTTTGGCACGGGCGTGGAAGTCGGCCATGCGATGGTGCACGGCGGTCCATTTCCGGCGACCAGCGACGCGCGCACGACCTCGGTGGGCAGCCGCGCCATCGAGCGCTTCCAGCGCCCCGTTTCGTATCAGGACCTGCCCGACGAGTTGCTGCCTGCAGCGCTGCGCGCGGCCAATCCGCTCGGACTTACGCGTCGCGTGGACGGCGTGATCGATCGCGAGGTGCGTGAGGATGACTAATCAATCGCAACGCCAACAGTCCGGCGTCGTGCTTTCGCTCGACGAACTTTTTGCTTTGGCGCGCAAGGCGCTTGTGCACCATGGCCTGTCGATCGCGCACGCGGAGGCGATCGCGCATGTCATCACCCAGGGCCAGCGCGACGAATGCCATTCGCACGGCATTTACCGCTTGCTCGGCTGCGTGCGTTCCGTGCGCAGCGGCAAGGTCGATCCGGGTGCGGAGCCCACCTTGCGCGATGTATCGCCGGGCGTGCTCGCCGTGGATGCGCATTACGGTTTTTCGCTGCTCGCCTTCGAGCGAGGCTTGCCGGTGCTCGCGGAAAAGGCCCGTACGCAAGGCATCGCGGCAATGGCGATCAATCGCTGCTTCCATTTTTCGGCGCTATGGCCCGAGGTTGAGGCGATAGCGGCGCAGGGCCTGGTCGGCCTCGCGATGAACCCGAGCCATAGCTGGGTCGCTCCGGCCGGCGGCACGCGTGGCGTGTTCGGCACCAATCCGATTGCGTTTGCGTGGCCGCGCGAGCACGGGCATCCGTTCGTGTTCGACTTCGCGACCAGCGCGATTGCGCGCGGCGATATCGAACTGCACGCGCGCGAGGGCAAACCCATTCCCGACCATTGGGCGATCGACAGCGAAGGCAAACCGACCACCGACGCGCGCGCCGCGCTGGAAGGCGCGATGCAGACGTTTGGCGGCCACAAGGGATCGGCGCTGGCGGCCATGGTGGAACTGCTCGCGGGCGCGCTGATCGGCGATCTTACAAGCATGGAATCGCAAGCCTTCGACGACGGCGCGGGCGCAAGCCCTTGCCATGGTGAACTGGTGATCGCGATTGATCCGCGCCGGTTCCTCGGTGCCGATTACGCTGCCGGACAGGAAAGAGCCGAACGGCTTTTTGCCGCCGTGGTGGGGCAGGGCGCGCGCTTGCCCTCGCAGCGGCGCTTCGAGGCGCGCGAGCGCAGCGAACGCGATGGCGTGCGCATTCCGCAGGCGCTTTACGACGATGTGATGAAATTGTTCGAGTGAATCGAGCACGCGTGATGCGGTAGCTGCGCGCCGGTTGGTGCGCAACACGGCCTGCCGCCTGAGCATTGGCTCGTGGGCGGCCGGCCGTTGGCTATCGTCTGGGTTGCGTGCAGGTCAACGCCTGGCCGCGTTTTTATCAGCCCTCATCGCCGGAGGGCGCCGAGCTGGGTTCTTCGATTTGCTCCGTCTTTTCACCGGGGTTGGAGCCGCCGGCCTCTTCGACGTTGGCAGGAGACGTGCCTGCGCCGCCCGCGTCGCCTGACTGACCTGCACCGTCGGACTGGCCTGTCCCACCACCCGCCGGCGTGCCGGCGCCAGCTTGCCCATCCTTGATGGGCTGATCGTAATAGTCGTAGCTCTGTGACGACACCTGCTTGCCCTCAGCATCGAACGTGTTGACGGTGTAGTTGCCGTTTTCGCCGTCGATCATGGTTTTGGTTGGCAAACCTGTTCTTGCGTCGAAATCCTGAGTCTCTTTTAATCTCCCATTCGCGCCGATCGTAACTGTCTGGCTGGGTAAACTGCCGTGATAGCTTGTGTAGGTGGAATCGCCGTGAGGCTGGTATACGTCTTCTTCCGCCACACCGAGACCGTCGGCAGACGGAGTTGTAGTCACCGACTTGGAGAGGTTGCCCTCCTTGTCATAGGTATTTGCTACCGTAGTGCCGTCCGGTTTGTTCGTCATAAGGCTTGTAAGCTTGCCCGTATTCGGATCGAATTCGGAACCGCCGGCTGTTCCCCCGTTTTTGGAAAATACGTGGCTCCAAAGAATATGATTTGAGGGGTTTATAAAAAATTGCCCAGTGTTATTGTTATCCAGCGGTTGGGTGACTTCCTTATACCACCCATCAGATCCGGGAATCTCACGAATGGTTGGTTCCACGTAATTGTTGCCAGCCGGAGAAATATTGCTCGGCATAACTAATCCTTTAAAGATGCTGGAAATTTAGATGAAATGCACATCCTCAATGACTCTGATGCGATTCGAGTCCGACGATGTGTCAGCTTGCATTGCAAGTGACGATTTCAGTGTGCCGATTATTTATTCCGGAAAGGTGGTTATAGGGTACGAGTAAATGAAATTTTCCACTGAAGATGAAAGTGCTGAACGCAGATCATGATTTTTCGACGTCGATTGAACTTTTATTTTTGAGGTTGCTGAGACCCGCGACTCTAACCTCGGTTGAACTTGTCGGCGTGCTGTCTCGTTGGCTGCCGATCCAGCCCTATAAAAATCTCCACGTGGAGATTTTTCGCAAATTTGGAGTTTTAGAACACAAGGAAACGCGACGGAAAGGCGACCAAAAAGCGCGAAACCACGCAAATTAATTAGAATGCCAAACTAGTTGCCCAGTGATCGTTCAACTCGCGACAGCCTCCGGCGCGTCACTCAGCGCCGCGATTGACCGCAAGCGCACCGGCTGCGAAAACGCGATGATCACCAACTGCGCACCGAATCCAATCAGTACCCCCACGAGACAACTGCCCGTCCCAAATCGCATGGCCAGCCACGCGCCCAGCATAGCCCCCAGTGGCCGGGCGCCCGCTGTCGCCATCATGATCACCGAAGATACGCGCGCAACGAGCGGGCCGGGCGTCACGAGCTGGCGTAGCGAGGTGGTGGAGATGGTCCACACGATAGGCCCGAAGCCGAACAGAAAAAACGCAGCGAATACCGGTGCCTTTGCGTGCACCACGCTGCTGCTCGCCATGAGCACCGCGGCCACGGCGGCACACGAAGGACCGAGCAGAATCTGCTGGCCGAATGCGAGCCGGCGCGCGAGACCGTTGTAGAGAAACGCCCCAGCGATCATGCCGAGCCCATAGACACCCAGAGCGAAGCCCACCTCCGACGCACCGAACGCAAGCCGATGAATCGCATACCACGCGAACACGGAGAGCAGAAGAAACCACGACGTATTGAACACAAAAGCGGTCGCGACGATGGGGCGCAGCCAAGGGTTGCCGCCGATGAAACGCAGGCCATCCATGAGTTCCTGCGCGACATGCCGGCCCGAGGGCGCACGGCGCGCCTCATGGGGCAGACGCCCCATAAAGCACGCGCTCGCGATCGAGAGTGCGAATGCGACGAGAAAAGCGAGTACGCCGTTACCCCAGCCGGCAAGAATGCCGCCCACCGAAGGCCCAGCCGTATAGGCGATGCTGCGAGCGATTTCGAGCCGACGGTTGGCGGCCAGCAGGCTGCCGGCATCGACCAGCGCGGCAACGAGCGAGGGCGCGGCCACGCTGAACACCACGGTGCCGGTGGCGATGGCGAACCCGAGCGCGGCCAGTGTGACGAGCGTGAGCGCGTGGAGCCAGAACAGCGCTAACAGCACGAAGAGGGCGGCGGCGCGCATGAGCTCCGTCGCCACCATGAGATTTTTGCGGCGCACGCGGTCGGCAGCGAGGCCGGCGGGAAGCGAGAGCAGCAGGAACGGCAGCGTGTTGACCGCTTGCAACGCGGCGGTTTGCTGTGCCGTGGCATTGAACGCCACGACAGCGGCTATCGGAATCACGGCGATGGATATCTGTTCGCTGAATTGCGCGGCGAGGCTCGCGTGAGCGAGACGGTTGACCACCGATTGCGCGTGAGGATTGCTCATGGTGTGGTTTCCGATGGCAGGTTGATTTACCTGGTAGTGCTTTTAAATTGAATCTTCGAAGAATGCTGATTGGTTGGCGCGGCTCGCAGGCTATGGGATCGAGTCTAGCGACGGGAGGTGGGCGAGGGATATCCGGTTCTTGTGGTTCAATTTCGGGCCGCAAGCAGGGGCCGCCACGGAGGTCATGCCGGAAGTATTCTTGTGCGAGCGTACGAAGGTTGCCATTTCGATGTGAACGTGAGAGAGAATGGCGCGGCTTGGCTGCTCCCATTCCGACTGGCCACACGCTCAGCGAACTCAACTGCAACGGAGCCGATTCATGGCGCTTTTCGAATTCAACGGTATGCTTCAAGGTTCCTGCCAGCCGTGCTGGCTTTGCGCTTGCGAGGCAATTCAGGCTGACACCTTGTTCGGCGGCTTGAATCACGAGAGCACGATGGGCCTGCGGAGGAATCCGAACCTTGAACTCCCCCCTATATGCACGATCTGCGATAGGCTCGGGGATCTTCTCACCGTTTGTTGCCATGTCGCGCACGACGTCGGAAACGAGCCTGCTTACTCGAGGGGCGCCTTGCCACGGTGTTTTGAAGATCGCGTGACGGGAACCGGATTGACGCGATTGCCCGAAATGCGTCTCGCAGACACATTCAATGCCTTTTCAATGGCGAGAGAGCGGGGAAAATTGAGCATCTTGGTGGCGAGCAAATGCGGCTTGGGGAAAAGAACGTTCCGTTCATTGACGTGCTGACCCGCACTTCCCCCTCAACACCGCCCTTCACGCAACGCCCGTTCCCACTCGGGCCGCCCATTGGCGCGGGCCAGATCCGCGGCCGCATCCCAGTCGTACTCCACCGCGTGAAACTCGACCTCCCAGCCTGACTTTGTGCGCGTGACCGTCGCATAGCGCGCGTGCGGCGACCCCGTTTCGATGTGATGCGGCCACGGCAGGTCATCGTCATAAGCTTGAAGCCCCACGCTGCCAGGATTCACCACAAGCCGCCCATCGCCGAGCCTCATGCTGCGCGGCATATGCGTATGTCCGCACAGAATCAGGCGCTCGGCGCCGTGGCCCGCGCGGCGCTCGACTTCCTGCTGGGTGGCGGCGCGGCATCCCGCTTCAGTCACGGTCTCGAGAAAATAGTCGAGATCGTTTTCGGGCGTGGCGTGGACCATGAGCACGTCGTCAGCGAGGCGCAGCGTTGCGGGCAGCCGCGCGATCCAGTCGAGTTGATCTGCGCGCAGCGCAGCACGCGCGAAGCGGTCGGACTGTCTCATGTGCTCGACGTCGCTGGCCAGCAGTTGGCGTTCGTGGTTGCCGCGAATGGTGGGCAGATCGAGCGCCATCAGCCGGCCGGCCGTCTCGGCCGGCAAGAGCGATCCCGACACGATGTCGCCGAGATTGACGATCAGGTCCGCGCCCTGCGAGCGGATGTGGTGCAGGACGGCGTCCAGCGCGGCGAGATTGCCGTGAATGTCCGAGATTGCAGCGATTTTCATGGCATGGCAATGGGTAGGAGCACGTGTTCATTCTCGACGATGCCGGCGTGCATGTGCAATGTTTTGTATCGGCCACTCGCGCGGATACATTGGGATACATGCCGAAGTGCGCGCTGCGCTATAAAGCATCCATCGCTATCGACGCAACGAGGAGAATGCTCCATGAATGAGGAAACGCTGCACGGATCGTGTCATTGCGGGGCCGTGCGCTTCGAGGTCCGCACCGCGCTCACGCCCGCTTCGCGCTGCAATTGCAGCCTGTGCCGCCGCAAGGGCGCGCTGATGTCGCCATTGTTCGCCGCGAGCGAGTTGACCCTCGTGAGCGGCACAGACGCGCTCACGCTCTATCAATTCAATACGCGCGTGGCGAAGCACTACTTTTGCAAGCACTGCGGCATTTACCCGTTTCATCAGACACGCAAGGACTCCGCTCTATGGCGCGTGAATCTCGGTTGTCTCGACGGCGTGGACCCCTACGCGCTGGAAGCCGGCCTGAACGACGGCGCCAGTCTTTCGGTGGTGGAGGACGCATGAAACGGCTCGTTGCGGTGCTCGCGCTGCTGGCGGGCGGGCTGGCGAACGAGGCCGTGCGTCCGCTTACGTGCTCGCTCGCGACGTCCACGCCCCGCGAGAACATCGTGCCCAATGGCCGGCGCAAGGCGGCCCCGCGCAGAGTATGATCGGCACATGGAAAAAGCCGACCACATTCTGATCGTCGATGACGATCGCGGTATTCGCGAGCTGATTGCCGGGTACCTGGAAAAGAACGGCATGCGCGTGTCGCTTGCCGCGAACGGGCGCGAGATGCGCGCGGTGCTCGAGAACGGCGCGCCCGACCTCATCGTGCTCGATCTCATGATGCCCGGCGAAGACGGTCTCGTGCTGTGCCGCGACTTGCGCGCGAGCCGCTTTCGCGCGGTGCCGGTGCTCATGCTCACGGCGCGCGGCGAGGAAACGGACCGCATCGTCGGCCTTGAAATGGGCGCCGACGATTACCTCGCGAAGCCGTTTGCCGTGCGCGAGCTGCTCGCGCGCATCCGCTCGGTGTTGCGCCGCACGCGCATGCTGCCGCCCGGCATGCAGGTGAGCGAAACGGCGTCGATGCTCGGCTTCGGCGAATGGCGGCTCGACACCACGGCGCGCCATCTGCTCGACGAGGAAGGCACGCTCGTCGCGCTGTCCGGTGCGGAATACCGGCTGCTGCGCGTGTTTCTCGACAACCCGCAGCGCGTGCTGACGCGCGATCAGCTGCTGAACCTCACGCAAGGTCGCCAGGCGGACGCGTTCGACCGCTCGATCGATCTGCTCGTGAGCCGCTTGCGACAGCGCCTGCGCGACGGCGCGCGCGAGCCTCGCTACATCAAGACGCTGCGCAACGAGGGCTACGTGTTCTCGTCCGCCGTGAACGTGATCGAAGGGCCGCAATGAGCAGCGCGAGTCACGACGCGCAGCGCGATGCGTCCGCTGCTGAGGCTCCGCGCCGCCCGCTGTTGCACTGGCCGCGCACGCTGTTTGCACGGCTCGCGTTGATACTGTGCGTCGGTCTCGCGCTGGCGCAGACGCTCTCGGTCTGGCTCACGCTCACCGAGCGCGACGAAACTACGGCCAATATGATGATGGATTATGTCGAGCGCGAAGTGGCCAGTTCGGTGGCCTTGCTCGACAATCTGCCGCCCGCGCAGCGCGCCGCCTGGCTGCCGAAGCTTGCGCGGCGCAGCTATACCTTCATGCTTGACCCGGGCATGCCCGGCGTCGCGCCCGACGCGCAGCTTTCGCGGCGCTACGAGTCGGCTATCGCGAAGGGCATCGGCAAGCACTATGCGCTCACGGCCAATGCGATTCCCGGCGAACGCGAGCATCTGCAAGTGCATTTGCGGCTGACCGACGGCTCGCCGCTCACCGTCGACGTGCGCCCGCAAACGGCGCTGCCGCTTTCGCGCTGGCTGCCGCTCGTGCTGATTCTGCAACTCGTCGTGCTCGCCGTGTGCTGCTGGCTCGCGGTGCGCATCGCGACGCGTCCGCTCGATGCGCTCGCGCGCGCCGCCGACGCGCTAGGCCCCGACCTCAGGGCGGAGCATCTGGACGAGGGCGGCCCCTCCGAAGTCGCGCGCGCCGCGCGCGCATTCAACGCGATGCAGACGCGCATCGCGGGCTATATGACCGAACGCATGCAGATTCTGGCGTCCATTTCGCACGACCTGCAAACGCCGATCACGCGCATGCGCCTGCGCGTGGACACCATGGACGACGACGTACAGGGCGCGAAGCTCAGGCAGGATCTCCAGGAGATGGAGCAACTCGTGAAAGAGGGCGTGGCCTACGCGCGCACGCTGCATGGCACCGCCGAGACGCCGGTGCGCGTGGATCTTGACGCGCTGCTCGACAGTCTCGTGTGCGATTACACCGATGCCGGCCGCGATGTGCGCTACGAAACGCGCGTGCCGCTCGCGGTGGTGACGCGCGCGCAGGCGCTCAAGCGCATTGTTGGCAATTTCGTCGACAATGCGCTGAAATTCGCGGGCGCGGCGGAGATCGCCTTGATCGAGGGGCCGGGTGAGGCGCAGGTCACGATCGCGGTGCTAGACCGGGGGCCGGGCATTCCAGAGAATGCGCTGGAAGCGGTGTTCGAACCGTTCCACCGGCTCGAAACCTCGCGCAATCGCGGGACGGGCGGCACCGGGCTGGGTCTCGCGATTGCGCGTCAACTGGCTAGTGCAATGGGGGCGCGGCTTTCGTTGCACAACCGTCCGGGAGGCGGGCTGGAAGCGCGGCTCGTATTGAATGACGAGCGCGCGTCCTGAGCCAAGGTTCGTGGGATGGCGTTCGCTATACCGGCCCACCAGATAAGGCCCGATGTCGGGCATGTCGGTCACGCGCATTCGTACCAGTCTTTAGAGCGATTGACGATGCGCACGACGAGCAGCATGACCGGCACCTCGATCAGCACGCCAACTACGGTTGCGAGGGCTGCGCCCGAGTGAAAGCCGAACAGGCCGATCGCGGTGGCCACGGCCAGCTCGAAGAAGTTGGACGCGCCAATCAACGCGGACGGGCAGGCAATATTGTGCTTTTCGCCGACAGCGCGATTGAGCCCATAGGCCAGCGCCGCGTTGAAAAAGACCTGAATAAGAATAGGGACTGCCAATAAAAATATCACGAGCGGTTGCTCGATAATCGCCCGCCCCTGAAAGGCGAACAGCAGGATAAGCGTTGCCAGCAGCGCGGTGATTGACCAGGGGCCGATCTTCGCCATGATTGCGTCGAATGCCGTTTGTCCGTTGGCGAGCAGCAGCTTTCGCAGGAGCTGCGCGAGCATTACCGGAATGACGATATAGAGCACGACCGAAGTGAGCAGTGTCGCCCACGGCACCGTAATGGCGGAAATGCCGAGCAGCAGGCCGACCAGCGGCGCAAACGCGACCACCATGATGCTGTCATTCAAGGCGACCTGGGACAGCGTGAAAAGCGGATCGCCGCCGGTCAGCCGGCTCCAGACGAACACCATGGCCGTGCATGGCGCGGCGGCCAGCAGGATCAAGCCGGCTACGTAACTGTCGAGTTGCGCGGCAGGCAGCAGCGGCGCGAACACGTGCTTGATAAACAACCAGCCCAGCAACGCCATGGAAAACGGCTTGACGAGCCAGTTCACCACGAGCGTGACACCGATGCCCTTGATGTGCTGGCGGACTTCATGGAGCGAGCGGAAGTCGACCTTGACGAGCATCGGAACGATCATTACCCAGATGAGCAGGCCGACCGGCAGGTTGACCTGTGCGTATTCCATGCGGCCGATGGATTGGAAAGCGCCCGGAAAAACCTGACCCAGCGCGATGCCCGCAATAATGCACAGCGCGACCCAGATGGTCAGGTAGCGCTCGAAGAAGCTGATGGCGGGCTTGAGCGCGGCATTCGCAGCGGCGGCCGCATTGGGCGTATTCATTGGGATTGTGGAGCGTGTTAGCTGTGCAGGATGCCATTCAGCGCGTGCTGGAGATCGGCGTTTGATAAGTCATCCAGAGGAATGGCGAGCAGCTGAAGCATGCGATAGCCAATGGCCTGGCGCGTGAGTTCGAACGCCTGCCGCTTGCCTTCGTCGCCGCCTGCGGCATGCGATGGGTCGGGGTATCCCCAATGCACCTTGACCGGACTGCCTGGCCAGTACGGGCATGGCTCCGCCGCTGCGCTGTCGCACACGGTTATGACCACGCGCATTGGCTGGGCACCGCTTGCTGCGAATTCGTCCCAGCTTTTGCTGCGATAGCCCTGCGTGTCAATTCCCGCGTTCGCAAGCGCCTCCAGCGCGAACCGGTTGATGCGTCCGCTCGGGGCGCTGCCTGCGCTATGGGCCCGCACGTCCTTGCCGAGCTTGGGCGCCCAGTGGTTCAGCATGCCTTCGGCAAGCACGCTGCGCGCGGAGTTGTGGGTGCACAGAATGAGTACGTTGGTGGTCATCGCGAGGATTTGAAATTGCTGCCGCAGGCTTGCGGAAGCGCATTCACAGCGCACGCCGCGCCGGCGCAGCAGTTCTCCGTGAGAAAGCCCAGCAGATCGGTCATTGCATCGAAGTTCGCTGTGTAGATGACAAAGCGTCCTTCCTGGCGCGACTTCACGAGATTCGCATGGGACAGATCCTTGAGATGGAACGAGAGGCTCGAAGGTGCGAGACCCAGTTGTTGTGCGATTTCGCCAGCCGCCATGCCATTTTCTCCGGCAACCACGAGCGCGCGGAAGATCGCAAGACGCGAATCATGAGCAAGCGCGCCGAGGGCGCGTACGGCAAGGTTGGAATCCATGGTCGTGAGCGTACACGCTATATTTCTATATTTCAAGAGTTGTGGAAATGAGGCGGCCGCGAAACGAAACACGATGAGTCGAGCACGTGGTTCACTTCGCCGTGTCTGCGCCTTTGCGCGTTCGCGCTGCCGTTTGCCTTGCATTCGCCGCCTGTGCCGCTTGTGCCGCCACCCGCGGCGACACCATCTTGCGCCCGCGATGGCGCACTTCCTTGCTGAATTCCAGGCAGGTCTGCGTCATCAGATCGGGCGAGCGGTACACCATGAACACGTGATAGTCGGGCAGTTCGTCGCGAATCGGCAGGGGCTTGAGCGCATCGGGGTTCAGCACGAGCGGGCCCGAACGGCCGTAAAACACGAAGTCGGACCATACGCTGATGAGGTCCGTGCATGTGGCCAGTTGCAGACCGAGCAGGTTCGAGCTGCTCTGCACGACATTGCGGGGCATCTCCAGCCGGTGCAGGCGCATCAGGCTCGCGAGCGGGCTGCCCGGGTCGTCGAGCGGGTCGAGCGTGAGCCACTGCGCATCGACTAGCGAACGGATGCGCGTCGCGCGCGCGAGCGGATGCCCGGGCCGCGCAGCCACCAGCATACCGACCGAAAAAAGCGGCTCCCATTGAAACGCGCTGGTGCCGGGGCCGCTGTTCGTGGAGATGAGCGCCAGATCGAGATGACCTTCGCGCAAGCCTTCGAGAATCTGCTGTGGGCGCATCTCGTAGGCGCGAATAGCCACTGCGGGAAAACGCGCGCGAAAAGCGGCGATGGCCTCCGGCAAAGGCCCGCTCGAAGCGACCGCCGAGAAACCGATATTGAGTTGCGCCTCGGCATGGCCTCGCATCGATTCGATGTCTTCGAGCGCGTGACGCAATTCATGCTCGACCACGCTCGCGCGCTTGACCAGCGCGCGCCCGTAATTCGTCAGGCTCACCCCGCGCACCGAGCGCGAAATGAGCGTTACGCCCAATTCGCGTTCCAGTTCGGCAATCGCCTTGGAAAGCGCGGGTTGCGAGACGTGCAGGCTGCGCGATGCCTCGTGCATGCTGCCGTGCTGCGCGAGCGCGAGCAGCACGCGCAATTGGTGCAGTTTCATCCGATGATTGTCTCCAGCGCTTCGCACCCGGGGGCGGGATGCACGCGAGCGTCGGTATTTGTCCCGATGTCCGCTGACCGATAGTTATGACGGTGATTCTATCTGGTTATCACGATGAAAATTTCTCACTTTTTTCAAAAGTGAACCTTGCCTGAATATCGATGCGCGCTTGCCGGCTTCCGCTCGCGGCGCACGACGAATGCCACGAACGCGACGTTCAACCCCGCCTGCGGAGATCCGCCATGAATGACGCCACGCTCGCTATCGCGAGTGCCGCCGCTCCCGCTCACGCGCCAGTGCGCCAGAGCCAGTTCCGCCTCATTGCCGCATGCTCGATCGGCAATGCGCTCGAAATTTACGACTTCACGGTCTACAGCTTCTTCGCGCTCCTGATTGGCCGGCTCTTCTTCCCGTCGGAGAGTCCGTTTGGCTCGCTGCTGCTCGCGGTGGCCACCTTCGGCATTGGCTTCGTGATGCGTCCGCTCGGCGGCCTCGTGATCGGCAGCTATGCCGACCGGCGCGGACGCAAGGCGGCCATGACGCTCACCATCGCGCTTATGGTGGCGGGCACCTTGTGCATCGCGTTGGCACCCACTTACGCACAAGCGGGTGTGTACGGTTCGCTCGTGTTGCTCGCGGGACGGTTGTTGCAAGGCTTTTCGCTTGGCGGCGAGGTTGGCGCGGCCACGTCGATGCTGATGGAATCTGGCTCGGTGGGGCAGCGCGGTTTTCGCGTGAGTTGGCAGTTGGGCAGCCAGGGTATCTCGGCACTGCTTGGCGCATTCACGGGCGCCGTGCTTTACGCAACGCTTACACGCCATGCGCTCGAAAGCTGGGGCTGGCGCGTGCCGTTTCTCATCGGCCTCGCGATCGCGCCGGTGGGCCTCTATATCCGCGCGAAGCTCGACGAGACGCACGAGGCCGCGCCCGATGCCCCCAGCCCGCTCGGCACACTCATGCGCGAGCACGGCGGCAAGGTGCTTCAGGGCATTCTCTCGGTCACGGCGGGCACGGTCGGCATGTATCTCGTGGTGTTCTTCATGCCCACCTACATGATTCGCGTGTTGAAAATGCCGCCATCGCTTTCGCTGCTCTCGGGCTGCGCTACGGGCATCACGATGCTCGTCGCCTCGCTCGTCTCGGGACGGCTCGCCGACCGTCTCGCGCGCCGCAAGCCGCTCGTTATGGGCGCGATCGCCTTCAACCTGATCGCGGTGGTGCCCGCGTTCTGGCTTATGACGCGCTTTCCCAGCGTGCCGCTCGTGCTGGCGCTTTCGGTGCTGCTGACGGCGGCCGCGAATCTCGGCTCGACGCCCATGCTGCTCGTGCTCATGGAAATGCTGCCGGCCGGAGTGCGCGCGAGCGGGCTCTCGGTGATCTACAGCGTGGGCGTGACGGTGTTCGGCGGCAGTTCGCAGTTCGTCGTCACCTGGCTCATCGCGAAGACCGGCAACCCGCTTGCGCCGGCGCTCTACATGGTTGCCTGCGGGCTCGTCACGCTGCTCGCGGTCTGGAGCATTCGCGAGCGCCGCGTCGATTGATTTGCTGGAACCACTGGAACACCACAAGGACCCCATTCTCATGAAGCGCGAACCCACGCTCACGCCGTTTCAATTGTTGCCGACGCTGCTGCCCGAGATCGAAATCGATGCGGAAACGTTCGTTGATATTCGCCGGCAGATTCATTCGCAGCCCGAACTTGGTTTCGAGGTGGGCGCGACGGCGAAGCTTGTGGCGATGCTGCTCGAAAAGTGGGGCTACGAGGTCCACACGGGCATCGGACGCAGCGGGGTGGTGGGGCAATTAAAAGTGGGCGACGGCAAGCGGCGCCTGGGCATTCGCGCCGACATGGATGCGCTGCCCATCGTCGAGAATACAGGGCTGCCCTATGCGAGCCAGAACGTGGGCAAGATGCATGCATGCGGCCACGACGGGCACACGGCCATCCTGCTCGCGGCGGCCAAAACGCTTGCGCAGCGGCGCGACTTCAACGGCACGCTCAATCTCATCTTCCAGCCCGATGAAGAAAACCTGTGCGGCGCGAAGGCGATGATCGACGACGGATTGTTCGAGCGCTTTCCGTGCGATGCGGTTTACGCGCTGCACAACATGCCGGGCGTGCCGGCCGGTACGTTCCGCGTGCTCCCGGGTCCGGTGAGCCTTTCGTCCGATGTGGCCGACGTCACGCTCAAAGGCGTGGGCGGTCATGGGGCGATGCCGCACCGAGTGAAAGATCCAGTCGTGGCGGCTGCTGCGCTGATCACGGCGCTGCAAACGATTGTTGCGCGCAACGTCGCGCCCGACGACACTGCTGTGGTCTCGGTGGGCTTCATCAAGGGCGGCGCGACTCACAACGTGATACCGGAAACCGTGACGCTGGGCATTAACGTGCGCGCAGCGCGTCCCGAAACGCGCGAACTGGTGGAGCAGCGCGTGCGCGAGATCGTGGCGGCCACGGCGCAGGCGCACGGCGTGCACGCGCAGATCGACTACCGGCAACTCACGCCGCCAATGGTCAATACGCCCGATGAAACGTTGCTTGCGCAACAGGTTTGCACGGAACTGGTGGGTGAAGACAATGTCGTCGTGCAGGCGCCCAAGGGCCTGAACGGCAGCGAGGATTTTGCGTGGATGCTCAACGCGGTGCCGGGCTGCTACGTGCTGCTCGGCAACGGCGAGGGCGAATTCGGCGGCTGCATGGTGCACAACCCCGGCTACGACTTCAACGACCAGGTGTTGCCGCTTGGCGCGGCGGCATGGGTCCGGCTCGCACAGCGGTTTCTTGCAGGTTGAGAACGTTGCGCTGACAAGCGGCTTTCATTGCGGCATGAAGGTCGCTCGTACATTGTGAGTCCGTCATGCGCTTAAGCTTCTCTTCAGCCAGGCGTCGCTAACATCGTAAAGCCCCTGCGCTCTGGAGTGAGTCTTGCCATGAAGCCGCCGACGTCTGCAACGTTTTTTGCGCAATTGCGTGCAGATTTGTTTGTCATCGCACTGGTGACGATGTTTATTCAAGCTGCCGTGTTCGTTGCGATCGTGGTGCTGCGCGTGCCGGAGATGTCGTTTGCGACGCCGGAGTTTCGCCTGGGCGTGGTCGGGATCACGGTTGCAACGGTGTTCGCGGTGCGCTGGATCGAACGGCGTGCAACGCTCGACACGATCAAAACGCATTCGCCGCGGTGAACGCCATGGCGCGGTAGTATTTCAGGTATCCAAATTAAAGTGCGCCGTTGGCGATGTTCACCATCGTCCACTCGGCGTCGTCGACGAGTTTGTCGACGATGCTGCAGCCCACGCCGTAGCCCCCCATCAACGCTTCCGCTTCCGATGCGAATGAACGCCCCGCCACACGGTCGATGCGCAGCGAAGCGAATGGCATGGTTTCATCTGAGGAAATCAGCAGCAAGGCGACGTGGTCGAGTGCGGCAGTGCCTTCGAGAGCACGATGCGCAGGTTGTCGTCCACCGAGACGCTGGCCGGGAACGGCGTCACGCGCTCGCCGCATGCGCCGTCGCCGCCGCGCGCCGCGTTACGTAGCCGAGCGCATGGCCCGCATTGTCGAGCACGGTCAGGTAGCGGCAATCGGTTTCGTCCATGACCGCGAAGGCGTGCGCGAGCGGCGTGTCCATGCGGGCCGTTTCGGGGTGCGTGGCGGCATCGCCGGCCTTCACGAGCAACAGGCGCTTGAGCGTGCTGTCCTGGCCCACGAACTGCGCGACGAATTCGTCGCGCGGGCGTGCGAGCAGCGTGTCGGAGTGATCGTATTGCACGAGCTGGTTTCGCGGTTGATCGGATCGACCGCGCCAAACGGCTCGTCCATGAGCAGCACGGGCGGGTCGGTGGCCAGCGCGCGAATCACGCCCACGCGCTGCTGCCGTGTTCGAGCCAAACGCCCACGACGTCGCCGGGATCGCAGCATCGGCCGTCTTGATACTTCCTGGCGACTGTCCTTGTCCGGAACCGGAACCTTCCGGACAGCCTTGTCCCAGCGGGAACTGTACTATTGTTATGGGGCGTTTTTGAATAACAGTACGGTCGGATTCCTGGAAATCTTGCAATGAACGGCTTTCGCGGACCAATGGAGAACGGCGATTGTCTCGTACTAGTTGCGACCCTTCGCAGCAGAGTTCTTCACCTACATGTTCTTCCGGATGGGCGAGAGCCCCTGCACGCCGATATCTTGCTATTTATCGATCTCCTTGAGGAGATCATCCCAAGACAACCGTACTTATGGGCTCATACAGTGATGGCCCGTTCGCTTGCCAAGCAAGGCAATTTTCTGTCCGCTTTAGAGCAGATCGAAGCGTTGCTTAATATGTGTGGCGCGCCGAAGAAGTTGCAACTCATGCTTGATGATCCCCTGGCGGCGCGTTGGCTCAGGTAACACGCCCATCTTGCGTTTGTACCCGCCATAGCCTGGGCGTGGGCCGCTCTCGCACGTCGACTGCAGCGTGTGGAAAACGGCAAGCGCCGGCGCAATGGGCCGGCGCTTGCCGCATGTGAGGTTAGAACTTGTAGTTCACGCCCACGGAGACCGCCATCGGGTGTCCGCCCGCATAGCAATACGGCGCGCCTTGCGAGATGGAACTGCCGTCGTGGCAATCGTAGGTGACGCTGCGGCCGCCTGCGCCGAGCGCATAGTGCGCGTTCGCCTGATTGATCATGTACGCGTAGTTAAAGTAGACCGAGAGGTTCTTGTCGAACACGTGCCGGTAGAGAAACGCGAACATGTTCGCGGCATTCGGCGGATTGGAAATGCCGATGGCGTTCGGATCGGCCGGCGCCGTGTTGTGCTGGCCAGGGTCGCCCGGCGTGCCGCCTGCGTGCGCCCAGCCAATGCTCGCAATGTCCGCCGGCGTGATCACCTGGGTCAGCGAGAGCCAGTAGCCGTTGCGGCTACGTTCGTTCTGCGACTCGAGATAATTGGGAATCTGGCGCCGCATCCATTCGTAGATGCCGCTGACCGTGGTGCCGGTCGAGAACGTGTATTGAGCGCCCATTCGTTGCCGACGTCGTTGGGATCGGTGCCGTCCGCGGAGGCCGCCGCCGCCGGCGTGTTGGTGACATCGCCCGAGCGGTTCACGTTGCGGTGCAGTTCATACGCTGCCGTCAAATAAAGCGGGCCCTGTGTGTAAGCGAGGTTCGCGCTGTACGCCGTGCCGTAGCTGCCGTCGTTACAGGCCACCGGGCCGCCGCCGCTGCCGGGGATGTTGCCGCCCGTGCAATCGGATTCGCCGGCGGCTTGGGTTGAGTTTTCATAGCCGCGATTCTGGCCCGGCGAAACGAGCGCATTGAACGTGAAGCCATGGAAATTCGGCGATTCATACCAGATCGCATGATCTAGACGCGTGCCGAATTCCACGCGATTGTCGCCGCCCGTATTGCCCATGATGCTCGCATAATCGCCGGGCGTGCCGGAGAACGGGTTCATGCGCTGCGTTGAAGTCTTGTAGGGAGCATCGGTCTTGCCGATCTTCAACGCGCCCCAGGACTGCCCGGTCAACCCGACGAAGCTGTTTCTCGACGTGAGCGCGCCCTTGACCGTCGAATCCTGAGCGGAATTCGAGTTCGCCGTGCCGGCAGTTGCGGACACATCGATCTGCGTTTCCAACTGGTAGACGAAGGCGAACTGGGGCGAGCCGAAGGTGTGCTTGCCGCGCACGCCGAGGTACGAAAGATTCGACGAAATATCGGGTTGCCAACTCATGTTTCCGAGCGGATAGACGCGGGTTCCATCGGGGCGCAGGTAGGAGCTTTGCAGACCTTTGGTCGCGTAGTCGACGGAGAGATTCAAGTCGCCGTAGAACTCCATGTTGCCGAGCGCGGCCAGGACTTTCTTGACGCCCTCAGGCATGCCGTTGCTCCAGCTCGACCCGCCCGAGTCGGCGGGCGCCCCCGACGTTGCGCCGGGTGCCTGCGCATAAACAACGCCGGCCGATGCGGGCATCTGCGAGGCGCTGACGCTTTGAGCCGAGGAGGTCTTGAGATTCTGCGCGCCGGGTTTGGGCTGATTTGCGGTCAACTGGTCGAGGCGCTTGCTCAAGGCAGCGACCTCCTGGCGAAGCGTCTGAATTTCCTGCGCCTGCGAGTCGGGCAGTGCCTGGGCGCTGGCGCTGCCGCCATCGATCGTCAAACCGGCAAGCAAAAGAAGGCCCTCACCTACAAGTAGGCGATTGAACGGTTTCATGCGGTTGTCTCCGAGTCTGCTATTTATTTGTACTGCGAATGAATGTGACGAGAAGCGCGCCGGTGGGCCGGCGTCCATCTGTATTACCGCGAGTTACTGACGATTACCGAGAGGCGACTCTACGGACGAGGGAGACGGAGGGAAATTAAATCTTTTTTATAGTAACGATCACGTTTTCGGCGGAGGCTTTCTATTGAACGCGGCGCGTATTTCATCGATATTCGATTAGCTGACAAATCTTGTACGGAGATGTTTGCGTGCAACTGCAACGTTCGCCGGCGCGCTTTGCAGGACTTGCTGCGGGCCTTTTCAAGCGTACCCGCTGCGCAATCGAGCGCGTGGCTGAGACTGATTCGATAACATTACGGCACGGTTACGCATAAGCGTTATCACGCAACAGGGCGTACCAGCACAATTCACAGCGCGACGAATTTTTGCAACATTCAGCCGTTGCTGCGTTTCCGCGAATTCACGATTCGACGATCGGCTCGCGCGGGTGCGCGTTCCTCAAATCTTCGAGGAAGGCTTGCACGATGGGATCGTGACTGCTGCGCTTCTGGGTGACCATATGAAACGTCACCTCGTAGGCGAGCTTCGCGGGATTGAGCGCCGCGAGCCGCCCGCTGCGCACGAGCGGGGCAGCGAATTGCTGCGGCAGGTAGCCCAGATGGTGACCCGAGAGAATCAGCAGCGACACGGCTTCCATGTTGTCGGCCTGCGCGGTGACCTTGCTCGCGCTCGTCGAATGCTGCGCCTCCGGCGTCGGGTAAGTGCGCCAGACCCATTCGTGATGGGCGGCTTCGGCCGGGGAGAGCTTGCCTGCGCGTTCGAATAGCGGATGACCGCGCCCGCAATAGGCGATCTGCCGCTCGATAAAGAGCGGCGTGTATTCGAGCGTGGGCACGCGATGCCAGAAATAGCCCACGGCGACCTGAATGTCGCCATTGAGCAATTGCTCTTCAAGCTCGCCTGGCGATTTCACGGAGATCGAAAAGCGGACCGCTTCGTCGCGCTGCTTGAACGAGGCGATGGCCTCGCTGATGCGCGCGTTCTCGCCAATCGGCGCGTGGCCGATCAGGCCGATCGCCAGCGTGCCGACCAGCTTGCGGTCGAGGTGCCGCGCCTTGAGCGCGAATTCCTCGGCGGCGGCGAGCAGTGTGATGGCCAGCTCGTACATGCGCTCGCCCTTTTCGGTCAGCCGGAAGCCACTGCGGCCGCGCTCACACAGCCGGTAGCCGAGGCGCGTCTCGAGCGTCGAGAGCTGCGCGCTGATGGTGGGCTGGCTCACGTTGAGCGTCGTTTGCGCGACGCTCACGCCGCCGGCCTCCACCACGGCCACAAAAACGCGCAGCAGGCGCAGGTCGAGGTCGGTCAGGTTGCCGAGCATGGCGTCTCCGAGGGTTTCATCGATACATAGCAGTTTATCAATGTGAACAGTGTGGAATCGTTATTTATCTTTGCTTGACGGATGCTTGAAACTGCGCCTGTAGCCGATTCGCATGATACGGAAGAGCCAATGAGAACGTGGAGCGCAGATATGTCTGAACAATATTTCCAACCCCTCGGGGGCAACGTCATGCCGCGCTGCGGCGGTATCGCGACGATGATGCGCCTGCCCCAGGTCGAGAACGCCAAGAGTCTCGACGCCTGCTTCGTGGGCGTGCCGTTCGATCTGGGCACCTCGAACCGCACGGGCGCGCGCTTCGGCCCGCGCCAGGTCCGCACCGAATCGGTGCTGCTGCGCCCCTACAACATGGCGACGCGCGCGGCGCCGTTCGACTCGCTGCAAGTGGCCGACATCGGCGACGTGGCAATCAATCCCTATAACCTCGCCGATTCGATCACGCGTATCGAACACGCGTACGACGCGATTCTCGAACACGATTGCCGGCCGGTCACGCTCGGCGGCGACCACACCATCACGCTGCCGATCCTGCGCGCGATCCATCGCAAGCATGGCCCCGTGGGTCTGATTCACGTCGATGCGCACGCCGACGTGAACGACACGATGTTCGGCGAGAAGATCGCCCACGGCACGCCGTTTCGCCGCGCCGTCGAAGAAGGGCTGCTCGATTGCAACCGGGTCGTTCAGATCGGTCTGCGCGGCACGGGCTACGAGGCCGAGGACTTCGACTGGTGCCGTCAGCAGGGCTTCCGCGTCGTGCAGGCCGAGGAGTGCTGGAACCAGTCGCTCGAACCGCTGATGGAAGAAGTGCGCGCGCGCGTGCAGGGTGGCCCGGTGTACCTGAGCTTCGATATCGACGGCATCGACCCGGCCTATGCGCCCGGCACCGGCACGCCCGAAATCGCGGGCCTGACCGTTCCGCAAGCGCTCGAAATCATTCGCGGCACCTGGGGCATCGACATCGTGGGCGCTGACCTCGTGGAAGTCGCGCCGCCGTACGACCCGTTCGGCACCACGGCGCTGCTGGGTGCGAACCTCGCGTTCGAAATGCTTTGCGTGCTGCCGGGCGTGAAGCGCCGCGCGTGAGCGGGCGCCAGGGGCGAAGCAGCGAAGCAGCAGAAGAGCAGAATCATCAGGAGACTTGTTGTATGACACCACACGAGCACGCCGGCATTGCGGCGGCAGGGGCCGATGGCATCGAAATCGAAAGCCATTCGATCGATTACATTCCCGAAAGCGAACGTCACGCGAAACTCAGTAGCCAGGGGCCGTTCTGGTTCCTTGGCAACTTTCACTTCTTCACGATCTCGATCGGTTTCGTGGGCCCGAGCATGGGGCTGTCGGCGGGTTGGACCACGCTTGGCGGCGCGCTCGGCATCATGTTCGGCACCATCTTCATGGCGTTTCACGGCTCGCAGGGGCCGGAAATGGGCCTGCCGCAGATGATCCAGTCGCGCGCGCAGTTCGGCTATCGCGGCGTGGCGCTCGCGCTGCTCGCGACGCTTTTCGTGTTCGTGGGCTTTAACGTGGTCAATGTCTCGCTGATCATGAGCGGGCTGAAAGAAGTGTTCGGGTTGAGCCCGGCGCTGGTGGCGGTCGTTGCGGCGGTTGCGGGCGGGCTGCTCGCGGTCTTTGGGCACGACGTCATGCACAAGGCGTTCAAGTGGGCGCTGATCGCGACGCTGCCGCTCTATGCGCTCGTCACGCTTGCGCTGCTGTTCGGCGTGGGCAAGGGCGGCGCAGGCGCGGCTAGCGCAGCAAGCGCGGTGAGCGCCGCCGGCGCGCATGCTGGCTTCAACTGGGTGGCGTTCATCACCCAGTTCGCCATTGGCGCGAGCTACAACATCTCGTATGCGCCTTATGTGTCCGATTACTCGCGCTATCTGCCGAAGCACACGAGCCGTGCGAAGCTGATCTCGGCGATTTTTCTGGGCGCGTCGCTCTCGGGCGCGTGGATGATTGGTCTTGGCGCTTGGCTTGCCCAGCAACTGCAGGCCACGGATGCGCTCGTCGCGCTCAACCAGGTGGGCGCGAAGCTGTTCCCGGGCTGCGGCGCGATTCTCGTGGTGGTGTCGGTGGCGGGCTTCCTGCCCATCATCGCGCTTAACACCTATAGCGCGATGCTGACGCTCCTGACCGGCGTGGACTCGTTCCGCAAGATCCAGCCGACGCGCCGCGCGCGCGTTGGCGCGGTGCTCGCGATCAGCGCGATCGTGCTCGTGTGCACGCTCTCGATCCCGGGCAATGGCGTGGCGCTGCTCAACACGTTCCTCGTGCTGATGCTGTATTTCCTCGTGCCCTGGACCGCCGTGAATCTGGTCGACTATTTCTTCGTGCGCAAGGGCCGCTACGCGATCACGCACTTCTTCACGCCGAACGGCATTTACGGCGCGTGGCAGGCGCGCGGGATTGCAGCGTACCTGGTGGGCTTCGCGGCGATGATCCCGTTCTTCTCCATCGTCGACAACGAGTCGGGCAAGGAGATCTTCGTGGGCTACTTCGCGCATCAGATGAGCGGCATCGATCTGGCCTGGCTCGTCGGTCTTATCGTTGCGGGGGCAACGTATTACGTGCTCAGCCGTTCGCTCGATCTCGCGGCCGAGGAAAAGGTCATCCGCACGATCGGCGAGCGTGACATCCTGGCGATGGCGCGTCAGTCGGCGGAGCATTGATCGTTCAAAGCTGGCCTTCACGGAAACACGGCGATGGGCGCGTATCGAGTTGGCCCCCAACAACCGCAATCCGGCGCAGGTTCGCCGATGGCGGCTGCGATGCCGCGCTGCGGTCTGATTTGTTCTAGCTTGCGGGCATGCTCTCCAGCACGCGCGCCGCCGCCAGTACGCCACCCAATACCTTTTCCGCCACCCGCTCGGAGAACCCTGCGGGCAGTTCGGCGCGGACTTTCTCTACGACCTCGGGGGTGCGGGCGATAATCTCCTGCAGGAGGGGCTCCGCATTGTCGCCATAGCCGACCTTCCTGGCCGTGGTGTTGAAATGCCGCCGCTCGATTTTATGAACCTGGTAGTGCTTATTCTTTTCGAGCAAGGCCATCGCCAGTTTGATTTCCTGGTCTGCCCACTGACTCGGCCCCTCGCCGATGATCGGGTAGGCGGACATCACGTCATAGATCGGGGTCAGCTTGAAGCGTCCTGCGTCACCGGCAAGCAACTGGATACTGAAGTTCTTGGCATGACCGTCCGGTGCCCGCATCATCCAGAAAATGATTTGCGAAGCCATGAGCGTGCGCATGTCCTCTGCCGCCTGCTGCGATTGCTGCAAAAGCGTGAACATCTTCTGGAGGCCCGGGCCACCCTCATTCTCGTACTTGACCAGGGGTGATGTGCCGGTTGCCTGGCAGAAGTATTCCTGGATGAGTCGAAACAGCTGGTTTCCACTGCGCGAGAGGACCCGGTCGAAACGCTCGACGACGAGCACCCGTTGTGAGCCAAACGTCTCAATGCGCGCCTCTGCCGTGGGCAGCCCGTACTCCTTGAGCAGCCGCAGGCACAGCCATTCGTTGTCGACCGAGGTGGTGAAGTCGGCCTTGCGCCCGCCCACCATGCCGATAGGCAGCTTGAAGATGTGCGTCGTAGGCGCCGTGCCGCGCGGCTTCATCCATTGCCCGTCCCACCACAGAAAGGCGTCCTTCTCTTGCGCGCCGGCCAGCGAGATGCGGAAGTCGTCATCGGGGTCCCTTGCCGCCGGGAAACGGTCCGGACTGACGACTTCGAGCAGGTGCTTCTCGATCGCCTCTTCGTCAACGACGATATCCTCGACCTTGTCCGTCCTTTCCGGTACAGCCTCGTCCGGCAAAAGCTGTAAGGCCCCTACGCAGTCGCGACCAATGGCGGCCAGGAGGTCGAATGCTTCGATGGAACCCGTCTTGAACCGCGCCGCTACCCGCTTTCGAATAGTCTCGCTATCCGGCAGCAGACCATCGAAGTAGTAGGAAACACGGTCTCCCTTCAGCGGCTCGTTGTGGAGGTTGAATGGCAGCGACAGGGATATTGGGCGCCCACGCGCTGATGCGCGCCAAGCCGTGTCGTACTGCAGCTCGGATTCCCCATTGGCATTGATGGTCCAGCGCCCGACGAAAACGCCGTTGGCCCAAAGGGAAAGGGTTTGGCTGTGCGAGCGGCGGCCCATGCTCACCACTCCAAGACATTTTTCGACTCGTCCGCGTCCCGTTCCCCGAGGCGCAACTCAAGCCCGATGGCCGAACACCAGCTGAGCAACTGCTTGAAGCTGAGCTCATCCGGGTTCCTTTCGAGGTGCGATATGCGGTTCTGACCCAAGCCGACGCGCTGTGCTACATCCGCCTGCGTGAGCTTGCTCACCGCCTTGCGCGCGATGCTGCGCTCCACGGCCACGTAGGTCGAAAAATCCGTAACGTTGATCTTGCCGATCTGCGCGCCGCTGAAGCCCGCTTCGCCGGTGAGCGCGCCCAGCACGTCGCCGGGACGGATCTTCTCCTTGCGCCCGCCGAGAATCTGCACGGTTTCCATCGGCGGCAGCAAGGGCGCGTCGCTGGCGGGCGTAAGCGACGCGAGCGGCTGCCATTCGACTTCGCGCTTGAGCGCCTGTTCGATGCCGCCCACGCGGCCCATCTAGTTCATGCTCGCGAGGCTCAGCGCCCAGCCGTCCTGATCCGCGCTTCCAGTGCGGCCGATGCGGTGCACGTAGACCTCGGGGTCGGGCGTGACGTTGTGGATTTCCCGTGCTCGTGTCCTTCATCCATGGTCAGTCGCTCGCTTCGACGCCAGATACCCAAGGCAGGAGCCCGGTGCGTGAATTGCGCACGCCTGGATCTGTTCAGGATGGCAAACAATACGCATCCATGCCGCGATATTATTTTCCAGTCATTTCATCGCATTTCGTCGCATTTCGTCGCACGAAAAAATCCCCACTCAGCGTAGTTGCCTGCGTGGGGATTGTGCCGGTCATCTCCGCATTGCGCGCCGGGTGGAGGCACCCGACGCTGGAGATTGACTTTAGCTGAGCGCGCGGATTTGATCCGCTATGAGCGAGTTCATCGTGTCCCGCGGCCGAAGTTCTGGAACTCGAGGTCCGTGAATGCGATCATGCCCGAAGCCTTGGGAAGCGCGAATTCAACCTTGGCGAGACTCGTTTTGTCCACTCCAGTAAATGCGGCCAGTGGTATCGACACCATGTTGAGCAATTGGGTAGGCGCACCCGTGCTCGCGAACTGGGCGTCTTCCGGATCGTCGTCCAGTGGGCGCCCGGCACCCTTGGGCTTCGGTGCGAGGTACAGCGCATCGCTAAAATCGCTCGCGTTAACGCTAGCCGACTGGCCCTTGGAGTCGGTCATCGTAACGACGACTTCTTGCCCCATCGGGCGAACGATTGCAACCCGGAATGTCAGCGAGTCGTAGGCCGTCGCGGACATGCCGCGCAGATCGGTGCTGATTTTCGCATTCGAGCTCGACCACGTCAGGCGAACCGCATCCGCAATGGAGACGTAACCGCCACCTCCGAAATATGAGTTCGAAGTGAGATGGTCCTGGATAGTGAATTCCTTGGGCGATGCAGGGTTGCAGGCCGGCGTATACCAGGGCGTGGGAGCGTACGGGATCGAGCAGGCGGATATCTGGTCGAAGCCGGCCAGCACGAGGCCTCCACCCAACGCATTGCTCGCGAGCGATCCCGAATCCATGAAGCGTTGAATAAGTCGGGATTGCGAACTATCCTTTTGTATCGTCAGCAACGCCCGTTCGTCGCAGGTCGTGGAGCCGGCCGGGCAGGCTTCCGGGGGAAGCTGATTGATGCCGTTCCAGTAATCCGCAAACTGCGTTTCGCTGCCGACAAAGTAGCGCATGAACGAATTGATCAGGAACACGCCGCTGCGGCGCTGATCGCTGGCCGAAAGGCGCGGGCCGCCAGAACGGAACGAGCAGTACTTAGCGTAGTTCGGGTTCAGATCGCTCTTCATGGACTCCACGTCATCGAGTACCCACGTGGTGTTGAAGTAGTTGTGGTTCGCTCCTTGCACCACAACCTGGTAGCGCGGTGCGCTATCGTATTGGGTTCCAAAGCGGTTGATGTCGAACGCGTGAGCGCCGTCCATGCTTGCGACATCGCCGTCGCATGCGGAAACCACGGTGGCCAGCGGGACATTGCTAACGCCAACGTTCAAATTGAAGTCGGTGGGCGCGAGCATGATTCCGGCGCGAATGTTGTACGGTGGAGTGGACTCGCCGCCCGCGGCATAGAAGATGTTGTACTTGGTCATGGCGGCGTCAAGCGCCGCGCGATTTGCAGCCTTGCCGTCTCCCACCGCCGCGACGAGGTCCGGGAAGTTTGCGAAATTTTCCGGGTTACGCGCGATTGCGCGCACGAACGCCTGTTCGCTCACGCCCTTGCGGGTCAAGTTGTACTTGATGGTATAAGACACGCCCTGGCCGCCGCGCGAATGGCCCATGATGCCGATGCGGTCGAAGTCGAGCTTGCCGCGCAATGCGCTCAGCACGCCAGGACCACCGTTCGCATCAATTTGGCGCATCCGGTCGAGGGTGCCGAGGATCAACTGCGCGCGCGACTCACTCGACGGGTCGCCGCTGCCGATGCCGTTAATCCAGTTGGCGTCGATCGAGAGAACGACATAGCCCTGCCGGGCCAGATCCGTGGCGAGATAATCGTAGCCCTGATAGCTCGGCTCGTCGGCCCGGTGCTGGCCATGCAGGAACACCACGATCGGATAGCGGGTGCTTTGCGCATTCGCCGAGGCGGCCGCTACTGGATAGCGCAGCCAGCCCTGCACGGGAATCACGTTGACACCGAGTTTGACGAAGACCGGTTGCCCGTTCTTGTCCAGGACCGGGTTGCCATTGCTGTCGAATTTTTGGACCTGGTCGATCGGACTGGTCACCACTGCGCCGAGTTGATACTGAATAGCAGGGGAAATGGCATATTTGGGACTGTCGGTCGTGGCGGGTGCGACGCCAACGAAGCGGCGCACCGGTGCGGGCGTATTGCCGCCGTTTGTGGGCGTATCGTTGGCATCTGGCGGCGTGTTGGTGGTCGTTGAGGTTCCTCCAGTGTCGGGTGCGGGATTGACGTCGGTGCCTGGTACGGGGGTCGCATTGCCCTGCACCGACGGACCGCTGCTGCCTCCACATCCATTCAGGATTAGCGTAGCGCTGAGTGCGCATGCCATGATTATCGATAAATAACGGGATCGCATATAAATACCTTAGTAAAGTATTCGCGAGAACTAAATATTTGAGAACGATTGCGGTTGCAAGAATTGTTCTGCCGAATTTGCTCGCACCGGAGTCTAGGAGACGCGCGGAAATCAGGTCAATGAGTGAGGACAAGAAACCGTTATTTATTGAGGATTGCGTGTTGTTATTGTTAAGAGTTTGGAGGCGGCAAAGTCGGTTAGCCTGTTCACGCTATTGCGTGGGCATCGAAGGAGCAGTTGGAGCGCCCGGATACGCGAATTCAATGCGGTCGTGCGAATGCGCGAAAAAATCTGACTATGTGTTGACTTGCGTGGGTCTGGCGCAGCGCCGCGTTGCGCGCCGCGATATTGATGAGGTCGTGAACTGCGTGATTGCGCGCGTAATAGCCGGACAGGTCGTTCTGCGCACGGCTCCGCTACATGGCGGCATGCAGCGTCTTGACTTGCGCAAGCTCCGTTTCGCTGATGCGTTCGCATGCGAACTCGCGAACGCTTCGAGCCTGCTCGCGAGTTCGAATATGTCGTGTATCTCGGCTTCGCTCAATTGCTCTGTGGTTGCGCCCCGGTTCGGCGAGATCTCGATGAGGCTTTCAGCGGCAAGCACCTTGAGCGCTTGGCGTAGCGGCGTGCGCGAAATGCCCACTACCTCGCAGAGCGTACGTTTATTCAGCGTCACGCCGGGCGCGAGTTGCCCTTCGACGATGAACTCGCGCAGATGATCGACCATTGTGTCATGCAGACGCTTGCGCGCGAGTATTGCACCCACGAGCACGAGGCTGGATTTACGACGAGGTGAACGCGATCAGACCGTTGCGCTGCGCCGCCATCATGCGTGCCGCGTGCCAGCTTGCGACGTAGGCCGAGCGCAGGCCCACGTCCAGAATGTTCACCAATTCCAGCGGTTTTTCCCAGAACGGACCGGGGCGGATCAGTAGACAACTTGAAAGTCTTCGGCTGATCGCGGGCCCGGCTGGCCCGGCGCATATCGACGCGACCGATGTGATGGAGTTCGATACGCAAGGCAAGATCGTGAGCGTGCGCGCCTACTGGGGCGCGGACGATTGTCACCGGGCGAACGGGGCTTGAGTTCGCTCTGAGCGTGTCGCTGATTCCGTGCGGCGCGCCGACTTCTCCCGCTTATTCGTCCCGCTTATTCCTCCATCAATCGCGCACGCACCTTCTTCCCCTTAACCTTCCCGGCGTTGAGCTTGCTCACCGCCTTGCGCGCGATGCTGCGCTCCACGGCCACATAGGTCGAAAAATCCGTGACGTTGATCTTGCCGATCTGCGCGCCGCTAAAGCCCGCTTCGCCGGTGAGCGCACCCAGCACGTCGCCGGGACGAATCTTCTCCTTACGCCCGCCGAGAATCTGCACGGTTTCCATCGGCGGCAGCAAGGGCGCGTCGCTGGCGGGCGTAAGCGACGCGAGCGGCTGCCATTCGACTTCGCGCTTGAGCGCCTGTTCGATGCCGCCCACGCGGCCCATCTCGTTCATGCTCGCAAGGCTCAGCGCCCAGCCGTCCTGATCCGCGCGTCCGGTGCGGCCGATGCGGTGCACGTAGACCTCGGGGTCGGGCGTGACATCGACATTGATCACGGCTTCGAGTTGCGAAATGTCCAGACCGCGCGCGGCCACGTCGGTCGCTACGAGCACGGAGCAACTGCGGTTCGCGAACTGGATCAGCACCTGGTCGCGCTCGCGCTGATCGAGCTCACCGTGCAGCGCGAGCGCATGAAAACCCTGCGCGCGCAGCACGTCGAGCAGATCGCGGCATTGCTGCTTGGTGTTGCAGAACGCAATCGTGCTCACGGGCCGGTAGTGGTTCAGCAGCATGCCCACTGCGTGCAGGCGTTCGTCGTCGGCGACTTCATAAAAGCGCTGGCGGATCTTGCTATTGTCGTGATGCTCTTCGAGCTTCACTTCCTTGGGATTGCGAAGGAATTGCTGGCTCAGCTTCGCAATGCCCTCGGGGTAGGTGGCCGAGAACAGCAGCGTCTGGCGCTCCTTGGGGCATTGCCGCGCGACCTTGGCGATATCGTCGAAGAAACCCATGTCGAGCATGCGGTCCGCTTCGTCGAGCACGAGCGTGTTGAGCGCGTCGAGCGAGAGGATGCCGCGCTCGAGGTGATCCATGATGCGTCCCGGCGTGCCGACGATGATGTGCGCGCCGTGTTCGAGGCTCGCCGTCTGCGGCTTCATGGGCGTGCCGCCGCACAGCGTGAGCACCTTGATGTTTTCTTCGGCGCGCGCGAGGCGGCGGATTTCCTGCGCGACCTGATCGGCCAGCTCGCGGGTGGGGCAGAGGATCATCGCCTGCACGTCGAGCCGGCGCGCATCGAGCTTCGCGAGCAGCGCGAGCGAGAAGGCGGCAGTCTTGCCGCTGCCCGTCTTGGCCTGGGCGATGAGGTCGTGGCCCGCGAGCGCGATTGGCAGGCTGGCGGCCTGAATGGGCGTCATCTCGACGTAGCCGAGCCGCGTGAGGTTTTCGAGCGCGGCGGGCGCGAGCGCAAGCGCGCTGAAGGGCGTGGCGGTGGGTGTGTTCGTCATTCGTGGTCTCGCCCCCGGAGGGGCAGATGCGGCGCGGCGTTCGCCCGGAGGGCGCGGCGCGGCGGGGATGGATCGGGCTGCGATGGCGGCATCGCGCGTAGCGCAATTTTAGCCGATGCGCGCGGGAGCGCGTTTCGTTTGCGGAAGGTCAAAGGGATGGATTCTTTTGGCGGCTTTATGCGCGGCGAATCAGGGCGCCCGCCGGATTTAGGAATTTTCTTGTTGCGAGCTAAACATAGCTTGTAGAAGATATTCGCCGGACAACTCCCCACTATCTGCGCCCAGACGAGCTTAAACAACGCAATGATGCCAGGCGCCATTGGCATCCCAACCCAGGATTGTCGCAATGATGAACCGCTTCAAACTCCCCGTCGCGCAGGTCGACCACGCCTCATCGGGCACCGACTACGAAACTGATGCCCCGTGCGCGGCACGCACCGTGCCCAGCGCAGACAAACCGCACGATCCCTCGGGTAGCATCGACCATCACAAGCGAAAATTGACTCGCACGTGGACCGCGAAAGAGATTGCTCTGCTCGGGACCGTGTCCGACGCGCAGGTGGCGGAGCGAATCGGCGGCATATCATTTTCGACCGTGCAAAAGAAGCGGCAGGAATTGGGCATTCCTTCTGCTATGCCCGCGCATTTCCCATGGCTACCAGAGCATCTCGCCTTGCTCGGCGTATTGGACGATGCCGAATTGGCGCGGCTCACTGGCCGCTCGACAAGGGCTGTCAATCAGAAGCGCAACAAGCTCGGCATTCCCGCCGCACGCAGGCCTGATTGAGCGCATACACCGGATGCCCGGCGCCGCGTCGATCACCCGCGCGAATGCTGCGCGCCTACCTCTTCGAGATCGAGGTCGCGCTCGATCGTATGCAGCATCTCGTCGTTGATGAGCCCCGCGCGATGCAGGCGCAAGACCTCCGCGCGGCCCGCGCGGCGAGGGGGCTTCAGCCCTCGGCTAGAACTTGCTTGATGGCATTCTCGAATGTCTCGACGGGTTGCCCGCCGCTCACCAGATACTTCTGGTTGAGGATGATGGCCGGCACCGACTGAATGCCCATGGCCTGCGCGTGTTGTTCTTCCGCGCGCACTTCGTCGGCATAGGCGCCGCTTTGTAGCACGGTGCGCGACTCTTCGGCATCCAGTCCCACCGATTGCGCGGCTTGAACCAGCATGTCGTGGTCGCTCGTGTCCTTGCCTTCGCCGTGATAGGCACGCAGCAGCGCGAGCTTGAGCGGCAACTGCTTGCCCTTGAGGCTGGCCCAATGCAGCAGGCGATGCGCGTCGAAGGTGTTGAAGATGCGCGTGCGCGGCCCGAACGTGAAGCCCACGCTCGCGCCGCGCTCGCGAATCGCTTCCTGCGTTTGCGCGATCTGCTCCGGCGTGCGGCCGTATTTCTTGCCGAGATAATCGACGATGGTTTCGCCGTCCGGCCCCATGTCCGGATTCAGCTCGAACGGATGGATGGCGAGCGTGGCGTCGACGGCGTCGCCCAGATTTTTCAGCGCCTGGAGCAGCGAGGAAAGGCCGATCGCGCACCAGGGGCAGGCGATATCGGAGACAAAATCGATTTGCAGCGCTTGTTTCATGGCGTTTCCGGTGGAGTGGAGGACGTATGCGCAGGATTCTCGCACGTCCACGCGGACCATGAGGCAAGCCGCGCCGCTCGCGCGCGTATGGCCGCCAAGCGTTTCAAGGCGTCCAGCGATGCACCACGACACTGCTGCCGTTGTAATTGTCCTTCGTAATTACGTATTGGCCAGTCGAAGTCAAATATGCGCGCACGCCATACATCGAATCCACGTCGTTGCCCCCATCCATGGCGCCTGGATTCGCATTGATCAGCGTGGTGACCTGCTGGCCCGTCGTGAGATCGAACACGTCGATATTCGGCACGGTATGCACATAGCCGACGAACAGATAATTACCCGCCGCCGCCATCGACTTGGGATTGGCGCTGGTGAGGTTGATGACCGGTCCCGGCGTGCGATTGCCCGCACCCCAGCCGTGATACACCTCGATATGGCCGTTCATGGCGGTCCAGTCCCAGTTTCCGGCCAGCCCTTGGGCGAGAATCATCGTGTCGCTTTCCGGCTGATAGACGATGCGTGTGATCGGCCGCGCGCTCATGGGCGTCGAAATGGTGATGGCGGGCCCCCATGAAGGTTTGCCGGTGCCGTCGAAACCGGTGAGCGGATAGTGATAGATGTGGTTCGTGCGGTCGAGCCCGGCCCATACGTCGCCCTTGCTGTCGATGCAGAAGCCCCCCGTGACGGAGATCGTGGTGTTGAACAGCGTGCCAGGCAATGAGCCGTCGGGAATCGCAATGTAGCCGCTCGCGGGATTGAAGTGGAAGAAGTAGAAGATCGCGGGGTTCTGCCCCGACGCCACGAGAATGCGGTTGCCGCCCACCGAGGCAAGCTGGCCGAAGTGCTCGTCGCGTTGCGTATCGTTCATGTTCAGGCGCGGGTCGCTCGGGTAGGTGAAGGGATCCACCGTGTTGGCGACGAAGGTGCCGCCCGCCGTGCCCGTGAAGATCGCCGTGCCGTTGTAGAACAGTGCGGCGTCGGTGGCCGGATCGGGCGCGGCCACGCCCTCGAAGTTCAGCGCCTGGAGCTTCCAGAGCAGATTGCTGTTGGGATCGTAGGCGTGAATGTCGGTGCCGCCGTTGCGGCCGAGGTCCCACGCGCCGCCCCACGGATTGTTGAGTACGTAGAGGTTGCCGGCCGTGTCCTTGCCAATACCGGTGATGCGTGTGAAGCGCTTCGCGCCCACCTGGCCCTTGGTGCCGGTCGTGGCGTCCAGGTAGCCGCTCGTCACGCCGAAGGTGCCCGCGAGCGTGGGCGTGCCCGCGAGGCTGTAGAGCTTGATGTTCATGTCGGGGCCTTGGTCGCCGACCATCAGCAATCCTGTGGATGCATCGAAGTAGAGCGCGGAAGGGCGCGCGCCCGCAGGCATCTGGATCGTCTGCAATTGCGCGCCCGTGGGGCTGAATTCCACGATCGTTCCCGCGCTCATCTGCGCGACCCAGACGTTGCCAGCGCTGTCGAGCGCGAGCGCGCCCGGGCTTGCGATGGAGATATCGCGCTGCCATGCGCCATCGGTCGTGAAAACGCGCACGCGGTTGCCGGGGAAATCGCTGGCGTAGAGCAGCGTGTTCTGCGTGGCGAGGCCTGTGATGACATCGGCGCGGCTGACCGATTTCCATGTGCTCACGGTGATGGTGAGTTCGCGCTGGCCGCTCGCGCGGTTGTAGCGGCCGACCGTGCCGCTGCCAAAGGCGGTGCCGGCCTGCATGGCCGCGAAGATCGAGGTGGCGTTGCCGGTGATCGCGCCGCCCTGGAATTCGTTATGCAGGCCGATCGAGCCGATGCTCTTGCCGTTCTGATAGATGGCCATGCCGCCTTCGTTCTCGTCCCAGAACGACGCCGTGTAGATCACGCCTTCGGGCGCGACCCACATCGAGCGCGCGCCGTTGCCCACGTGTGCCGCGAGGGTGCCGTAGGTGTTGGCGAGCCAGTCGGTGGTGTATTGCTGCGCCTGCGCGTCAGGCGCGAGCGTGGCGGCGGACGTGGCGAAAATGGCGGTCGAGAGCAGCGCGCAAAGATGCTTATTGTTCTTGTTCATGAAAAAACTCCTGATACAACGAACTCGAATATCGTCGAGAGGCGTGGCTTGCCGGTTGCGGCTGGACTATGCGCGATGCATGTTGCTTGGCGAAATCAGCGGCAATGACTCATGTTTCTAAATATTCGTGTCACCGGTTTTAATTGACGGCTTTTTCTTCCTTTAGTTGATCTGGGCGGTGACGGGGCGCATGAGCAATTGGCGTACCAGGGCCGAAGGCGAAGCCAGGACAACGATGCCGCCGGACGTGGGGTATTTTCCGCGCTCGTTAATGGGATTTAATTCAATGGGCATGCGGCGTATTTTTTATTGCATTTTGTTTACGCCAATTTTTCGCGTGATGAAATGTTGGCGAGTCGATGCTCCGGTGCGAGCCATTTCGATGCAGAATGCTTGTTTTTGGCAGGGTCCGGCCATAGGTATGGAATCCATGTCTGAAAACAGGGACAGCAAGCCAGTGAAAACGGAATTCGTCGAAGCGAGCAGCGCCCGCCCGGACCTGCTTTGCTACCTTGTGGCCATTGCCGCGGCGTCTTACGCGTTGACGCAGGAATGGCGCGTCGATCACGTCGTTTCGTGCTGCCGCGAATGGCTGCAAAAAGGCGGCCTGACGATGCATTGGCTCGATCGCGTTCGCCTTGGGCAGCTAGCAATCAAGATTGCAAGCCGCGACCTGCTTGGCGCGGGCATTGCCGTGCGGCTTTCCAGCGTCTCGGTGCTTTTTACGAATGAAATGGAGCTCAACGAGGCGTCGACCATGGTGCAGCGCATGATGTCGTTGTGCCAGGCCAAGCTTTGAACCAGGGGATATTTCGCACAACACCACGCCCGCGAAACACCAGAAAGCCGCCAGAACCCGCCTACTCGAGACTCAAGCGCGCCCCGATCCGCGCGGCGGTGGCCCGAAGATCATCCAGATGGCGAGCGGCCATGTCCTCGACCTTGAAAAGGCGCTCGAACCAAACGATATTGACGCAGCCAGCAATCGAACCATCGGGTGCTTCGATCGGCACGGCAAGCGCAGACAAACCATCGTTGTACTGCGCTCGCGACTGGTTATACGAACCGCCAAAATTGCGCTCGCGCGATCCATACCCACGCCGCCGCGTTTCATTGATCAACTGCCGGACATAACGCCCGTCGTGCGCGCGCTCGTCGCCTGGACGCTGGCCTGAACGCAATGCTTCGAGCAGCGACTCGCGCTCTTCATCGGGGCAAAACGCCAGATACGCGCGTCCGACCGCCGACCGCAATATATTGATCTCGTATCCGAGTTTGTCCCGGTTGACGAGAAAGTACGAGCGCGTGCGGTTCGACTCGCACAGCGCCATCGTCGTGCCGCGCCGCACAGCGAGATCCGAAGGCCAGAGAATGCGGCTCTGCAACTGGTCCAGTTCCGGCGCTGCGCATTCGATCAGATGATCCACGCTATCGATGCGCCGCGCGCGCGCCTGCAACGTATAGCTCGGGCGAAACAGCCCGTCGGCCAGCCGCTGCCAGATCAGCCCCTGCCGTTCTAACGTCAGAAGAATGCGCAGCAGCGTGGCTTTCGGAATGCCGGTGTGCAGATGCAGGTCGTGCAGGCTTGCGGCCCGCAATTCCTGCAGGGTCTTGAGCGTGACGAGTCCTCGTTCGAGGGCGTCGATAGTCTTGACTTTCGGGGACCACATGACTGAATCCGTTGCGTTTCACTGAGTGAAATCTTCTCAGAAATTGCTGGGTTGCGCATCGGGGCTGTTCTACGCTTGCCTCAACTCAAGGAGACAAGCGGAGACAAGCGATGGAGACAGTCAAGAACATCCTGTTCGTGATGTGCGATCAGTTGCGCTGGGACTACCTGTCCTGCTACGGCCACCCGACGCTGCAAACGCCCCATATCGATGCGCTCGCGCGGCGCGGCGTGCGCTTCGAGCGCGCGTACGTGCAAAGCCCGGTGTGCGGGCCGTCGCGCATGTCGTATTACACGGGCCGCTACGTGGCGAGTCATCGCGCTTACTGGAATTTCGTGCCGCTGCCCGTTGGCGAGCTGACGCTCGGCGATTATCTGCGCACGCGCGGCATGCGTGTCGCGCTGGCGGGCAAGACGCATATGGTCGCCGACAAGGCCGGCATGCAGCGCCTCGGCATGACCCATGAATCGCCGGGCGCGGTGCTGGTGGAAGAGTGCGGCTTCGAGCCGTTCGATCGCGACGACGGCATTCACCCCGGCCTCTTCGGTGCTCGCGTTGAAACGCCGTACTGCGATTATCTGCGCAGCAAAGGCTACGAAGGCGACAATCCCTGGCATGACTATGCAAATTCTGCGCAAGGAGAGGACGGCGAGATTCTGAGCGGCTGGAAGATGCGTCATGCGTCAAAGCCGGCGCGCGTGAACGAGGAGCACTCGGAAACGCCGTACATGATCGACCGGGCGATGGCGTTCATCCGCGAGCAGGGCGACGCGCCCTGGTGCTTGCACCTGAGTCTGATCAAGCCGCATTGGCCGTACATGGCGCCCGCGCCCTACAACGATATGTACGGCCCCGAGGACGTGAAGCCCGCCACGCGCACGCTGGACGAGCGCGAGCAGCCGCATCCGGTGTTCGGCGCGTTCATGCAGCACGACGAGAGCGTGAGCTTCGCGCGCGAGGAGGTGCGCGAGACGGTCATTCCCACCTACATGGGGCTCGTGAAGCAGATCGACGACCACCTCGGCCGCCTGTTCGCGTTCCTGCGCGAAACCGGCCGCGACCAGGACACCATGATCGTGTTCACAAGCGACCATGGCGATTACCTGGGCGATCACTGGCTCGGCGAGAAGGAGCTATTTCACGATGCATCGTCGCGGGTGCCGCTCATCGTCGTCGATCCGCGCCCCGAGGCCGAAGCCACGCGCGGAACGGTCGAGCGGCGGCTTGTCGAGGCGATCGACTTGCTGCCCACCTTCCTCGATGCGGCGGGCGTGGAGATTCCTGGCCATATCGTCGAAGGGCGCTCGCTGCAGCCGCTGCTGCATGGCGCAACCGGCGTGACGTGGCGCGATGCAGTTTTCAGCGAGTTCGACTATTCGTTCCGTTCGCGCACGCGCACGCTGCTGGGGCGCGGCCTCGACGGCTGCCGCTGCTTCATGGTGTTCGACGGCCGCTGGAAATACATCCATTACGACGGCTTCGCACCGCAACTGTTCGATCTTGCGACAGACCCCGACGAACTGAACGATCTGGGCCGCGATGCGCAGCACGCAGGCGTGCGCGCCGAAATGCACGAGCGCTTGTTCGACTGGCTGCGCCACCGGACCTTGCGGCAGACCGCGCCCGCGCGCTTCGTCGAGCGCTGGACGGAAGTGTCCGAGAAGGGCGGCATTCTGCTCGGCGACTGGTAGCTTCGAAAAGCGGCGGAAAGCGGCAGGAAGGGGCTCCGCCCCACTCAGCGGTAAAGCAGGTAAAAACTATTCGTACATGCAGGAGACATCATGTATCGCCTCATTGCAGCCCATCTCGTGGCGTTGGCGGTGGCGCTACCGGCCATGGCGCATGCCGCCACGACGCTGGTCGTCAACGCCTTTTTACCGCCACAGCATATCTTCAACGTCGAGGTCATGAGGCCGTGGGCCGAGGACGTCGAGCGCGTGACCCAGGGGCGCGTGAAGATCGTTTTTCCGCCAACCAGCATCGGCTCGCCGCAACAGCAGTGGGACGTCGTGCGCAAGCGCATCGTGGATGGCGCCTATATTTTCAACGGTCTCATCCAGAACAAGGCAAGCCTCGTGCAGCTCGCGCATCTGCCGCTCGGCTCCTCGTCCGCCGAGGGCATGTCGGTGGCGCTCTGGCGGACCTACGAAAAGTACTTCGAGCAGGCCGGCGAGTATCGCGACGTGCATCTGCTCGCGCTCGTGGTGTTTCCGGCGGGCGAAATCTACAGCCTCAAGCGGCCCGTCACGTCGCTTCAGGCGATCCATGGCGTGAAATACTGGGCACTGCCAGGGGTTGCCTCGACGCTGATGGATCGCGGCGGCGCGGGCGTGGTCGCCACCCCAGCCGCGAAAATGAGCGAGCTGGTGGCGGGCGGCACCGTGGACGGCTTTGTCGGCATCCCCGAGATGGACGCCGCGCGCTTTAACGTGGTCCGCTACGCGCGCTACGAAACGACCGTCCCGGGCGGCATCACCGCGCCAAGTTTTTCGCTGTTCGTGAACCGGCAGGTGTGGGCGTCGATCTCGCCGGCCGACCGCGCGGCCATCACCACGCTTTCGGGCGAGGCGTTCGCGCGCCGCATGGCCGTGATCGACGCGTCCAATGCGCTTGCGCGCAAGGAGGCCGTCGCGAACGGGCTCAAACTGATCTCGCCGTCGCCGGATTTTGTCGACGCGCTTCGCGCGCTGGCACTGCCCATGGACGCGCAATGGATCGCCCGCGCGGATCAACTGCACGTGGACGGCGCAGCCGCGCTCGCCTATTACCGCAATGAAGCAAAGCAGGAGGCAAGATGAGCGTCAGTCAACCTTCCGATGCATTGCATCCTTGCGACGCGATTGCCACGGACGCACGCGAGGGGCTTGCCACGCGCTGGCTGAAGCGCGTACTCGGCGCACTCGTTGCGCTCGTGCTGCTCTCGATCATGGGCCTCACGTTCTGCGACGTGTTCATGCGGTACTGGTTCTCCGCGCCCATTCGCGGTGCGTCCGAGATCGTGCGCTTTGCCATGGCGATCCTCATTTTCTCGGCGTTTCCGCTCGTCACGCTGAGCCAGCAGCACATCACGGTCAATCTGCTGCACGGGCGTTTCGGACGCTTCGGCGGCTGGCTGCAACACCTGTTCGTGCTGCTCGTGAGCTTGATTGCGGTCGGCATCATGACCTGGCAGCTCGCAAGCGATGGCGCCGACCTCGCGCGCAACCGCATCACCACGACCGTGCTGGAATGGCCGCTCGCGCCGCTCAGCTACTACATGAGCGCGCTTTCAGGCGTCACGCTGATCGTGCTGCTCGCGCTCACCGTCGATCACTTCGCCGCGCTCGGCCGCAAGGAAACGCCATGACACTCGCACTTTCAGGCTTCGCCGCCGTTCTTCTGTTCGCGTTCGTGGGCGTGCCGCTCGGCTTTGCGATGCTCGGCATCGGCGTGGGCGCCTTCGCGCTGATTCGCGGCTGGGAGCCCGCGCTTGCAATGGCCGGCATGACGATCGCCGACCTCGCGGCCAACGAGAATCTCTCCGTGCTGCCGATGTTCATCCTGATGGGCACGTTCATCTACAAGGCCGATCTGGCCGAGGAGCTTTACGACGCGGCCAACGCGTGGATCGGCCACTTCAAGGGCGGCCTCGCGCACGCCACGGTGCTGGCCTGCGCCGGCTTCGCCTCGATGTCGGGCAGCTCGATCGCCACGGCGGCCACCATGACCAAGGTGGCGATGCCGCCCATGCGCCGCCACCGTTACGCGGACAGCCTCGCCGCGGGCTGCGTGAGTTCGGGCGGCACGCTGGGCGCGTTGATTCCGCCGAGCTTCCCCTTGCTTATATACGGTGTCCTGACCGATCAGGATATCGGCAAGCTGTTTATCGCGGGGATCGGCCCGGGGTTGTTGCTGGGCTCGCTGTTCCTGCTCTCGATCTGGTGGACGGTGCGGCGCGATCCCGCCAAAGGCCCGCGCGGCGAGCGCGTGGACTGGCCTACGCGCTTTGCCAAACTCGGCAAGATCTGGGGCGTGCTCGCGCTGTTCCTGATCGTGGTGGGCGGGCTATATGGCGGCATTTTCACGGCCACGGAGGCGTCGAGCGTGGGCGCGACCGGCGCGCTCGTATTCGCAGGGCTGCGCCGCAAGCTGAGCTGGCCGCTCTTGTTCGAGTCGCTCGTGGAGGCGGGCAAGACCACCGCGATGATCTTCGCCATTGCCTTCGGCGGCATGGTGTTCGCCAACTTCATCACGCTCTCGGGCCTCACCGCCACGCTGGTCGCCTGGATTCACGCGCTGCATTTGCCGCTCATTGGCGTGATCGCGGTCATCACCTGCATCTACATCGTGCTCGGCTCGCTCATGGAAGCGCTGGCGATGATGCTGCTCACGATTCCCGTGTTCGCGGCGGTGGTGCAGCCGCTTGGCGCGAACATGATCTGGTTCGGCATTTATGTGGCGATGATGATGGAAATCGGCATGATTCATCCGCCCGTGGGCATGAACGTGTTCATGGTGAAAACCATGCTGCCGGAATTGTCGATTCGCACAATTTTTCGCGGCACCGTGCCGTTTCTCTGCGCGAATATCGTCGCGCTCGTGGTGGTCATTCTCGTGCCGGGCGTGGCGCTCGGGCTGGTTCATCTCATGCGCTGACCGCCCACCGCCAGGCGCGCAAGCGGACGTCTACCCGTAGTTGTCCTGGGGTGGGCGCGCCGTGCCCGCACGGGCCGCGCGCTCCGCTCACGGCGCCCCGGCTGCCTTGCCTGGCGGCTGGGTGCGCCCGATTGTTTGCGATTCGCGAATGACGTATTCGGGCCTTATCCGGTACTGATTACGGGGTGCTTGCGATTATCTTTGGGACGTCGATGCCGATGGCGTCCGGGTAATGGCACACCTCGGGCACACCTCGGGCACACCTGGCGTCGGCCACCGCTTTCGAACATGACTGATGGCGCGGCACCGGCCGGCCCAAGGAGACAGAGATGAAACCAAACACATGGGACACGGCTTACGAGCGCAAGGCCGTGACATTGCTGGCGCTAGGCTTCGGCCTCGTGGGCCTCGACCGCTGGCTGATCGCGCCGCTGTTCCCGTCGATCATGCTGGACCTGAACCTGAACGCCCAGGACGTGGGCAACTGCATCGGCATACTCGGCCTTTCGTGGGGCGTGTTCGCGGCGGTCATGGGCGGCATGTCCGACAAGGTGGGCCGCCGCAAGGTGCTGATTCCGGCGATCATCGCGTTCTCGCTGCTTTCGGGCTTTTCCGGCCTTGCGGGCAGCTTCGTGAGCCTGCTGGCCGTGCGCGCGCTGATGGGCGTGGCCGAAGGCTCGTTCTGCCCGACGAGCTTCGCGGCCACCGCCGATGCCTCGCACCCCAAGCGCCGCGGCTTCAATCTCGGGCTGCAGCAAAGCGGTTTCGCCTTGTTCGGGCTCGCGCTCTCGCCGATCATCGCCACGCAGTTGCTGGGCGTGATGAGCTGGCGCTGGGTGTTCGCACTCGTCTCGGTGCCGGGGCTCATTCTTGGCCTGCTGATGTACCGCGTGATTCGCGAACCGAAGGCGGCCGCGACGTCTGAGGCTGGCGGGCCCGAACGTGGCAATTGGCGCGACGTGATCCGCAGCCGCAACATTCCCGTAGCGATGGTGGCGCTTTTCTGCGCGATGACGGGAGTGTTCGTGCTCGGCGCGATGTTGCCGCTCTACCTCACGCAGTACCTCAAGCTAGACACGCAGCACATGGGCGTGGTGGCGTCGGCCATCGGCTTTGGCGGTTTCGTCGGACAGTTCGGCCTGCCGGGGCTCTCCGATCTGCTGGGCCGGCGCCTCGCCAGCATCATTGGCTTCGTAGGCACGGCAGTTATGCTGATCGTGTTTCGCGGCCTTGGCGCGCAACCGCTGGAACTCTTCGCAGTGCTGTTCGCAGCGTCGTTCTTTACGCTGGGCCTCGTTTCGCTGCTCTCCGGGCCGATTGCCACCGAGGCCGCGCCGCTCGGCATGGTCTCGACCTCGATCGGTCTCGTGGTGGGCGCGGGCGAAATCTTCGGCGGCGGCGTGGCGCCCGCGCTGGCCGGTTTCGTGGCGGCACATTTCGGTATCCAGAACATCTTGTGGCTGCCCATTGGTGCTGTCGTTCTGGGTGTGCTGGTGAGCCTGCTGCTCAAGGAAACGGCGCCGGCCAGGCTGCGCCGCGCTGCAATGGAGCCGGCCCTATACTTGGATGGCCCGAATCCATAAAAGAAGAGAGGAGCATGGACCGATTCCTGAGTATCGAAGCGTTTGTACGCGTCGCGGAAACGAGTAGTTTTGCGGAAGCGGCCCGGCAGATCGGCGTGACCAGTTCGGTGGTGACGAACCGCATCCAGCAACTGGAAAAGTTCGTCAACGCGCCGCTCTTTCATCGCAGCACGCGGCATGTGCGCCTCTCCGAAGTCGGAGAGGCGTTTTATCGCGAATGCGCGGAGGTGGTGGGGCGTGTGAACGAGCTGACCGACCAGATGCGCGAACTGCGCGCCACGCCCACGGGGCGGCTGCGCATCCAGATACTGCCGGGTTTCGCGCTGGGTCATTTTGGTGCGCCGCTTGCCGAGTTCAATCGGCGCTATCCGGGCATCCAGCTCGATGTGATCGTCAACGACCGGGTGGTCGACCCGATCGAAGAAGGCTTCGATGTTGCGTTTCAGATCTTTCCGCCCATTTCCGAATCGCTGATCGAGCGGCGGCTTTTTACGGTGCGGCGGCTCTTTGTTGCCACGCCTGCCTATGTGGCGGAGCACGGCGCGCCTCAGCATCCGCGTGAATTGCTGCAGCACACCACGGCGCTTTATTCGGGCTATCCGTCGCGCAACCGCTGGACGATGACACGTGGCGATGAAGTCGTGGAGCTGGAGTTGCCCGGCATGATTCGCTCGAATTCGGTGCATTTGCTGCGCGATTACGCGCTTACGGGAGGCGGAGTCGTGTGCCTGCCTACGCTTGTGGCAAGCGCCGCGCTGCTCGAGGGCTCGTTGGTGCCGATCCTCACCGATTACCACCTTTCTTCGCTGAGCTTTGCGGCCGTTTATCCCTCTACTCAGCGCCAGGCGCTCAAGGTGAAGGCGCTGGTGGAATTTCTGGCCGAGTATCTGGGCCCCGAGCCCGCGTGGGACGTGCCGCTTCTGGAGCGCGGCTGGGTGCGCTAGCCGCATTCGCGATTATTTGCGAAACGCGAATGCCGTAGTCGCCCGGGCGCCGGTTGTGGTCTGTGCGCAGCGCTCCTAAAGTTGACTGCAACGACACCTTCCAAAACACGAAACAGGAGACAGCCATGACCGATACGTCATTCCACACCGTCTTCGGCTCGCTCGAGCAATACCGCAAAGGCGAGATCGAAATCACGAGCGGCGACGCCCGCCACTATGTTTTCTCGAACGTCTTCGAAGTTGCCGCGCAGTCGGCGCCTTACGAGAAGGTCGTGGTCGGCAAGAACCTCGAATATGTGATCGAGGTGCTGCGCACGGAAGGTCAATCGCGCTGGTTCGCCTGCGCTCACGATGAGTTCGCAATCCTGATGGACGGCGAGATGCGCATCGACTTCATCAAGCTCGATAACCCGCCGGAGGACGGCACGGGGACGGTCGCGGCAGGCGACGAGCCGGCGGGCCGCAAGATGGGCCATGTGGTGCTGCGCCGTGGCCACCAGGCCCTGCTGCCGGCCGGCTGCGCGTATCGCTTCAGCGCGCAGAAGAATGGCGTGGCGCTGGTGCAGACCATGGTCGGCGCGCTCTCCGTGCAGAAGTGGGCGGATATCTGCCTGCACTGAACCCGCACACACGAACCGATCATCCCCAGGAGACACAGACATGGCCAGCCTCGAGAACCACGCTCACACCGCAAGCTTTGCCGCCGACACCGTATGCGCGAGCGAGCCCGACGCCGTGACCGGCTATTGCCGCTTCAAGCTTGGCGCCTTTGAATTCACGCGCGACGAATATTTCGTCAAAGTGCTGTGGCCGGCGAAAGGGCAGACCCGCACCCACGCCATTCCCGCAGATGCCTTCCTGCGCGCCATGATGCGCGACGTGGCCTGGGGCTTCTTCTACGGCTGGGTGAATTTCGACCACGTGTTCGGCACGCGCAACCACTACGGCAAGGTGGACGTGTACGCGGGTTCGTTCAACGGCATCATGAAGGAAGCCGGCGTGGACTATATCGAGACCTTCGAGACGCCCACCATCATGGCGACCTTCAAGGCGATCCTGCACGACTGGACCAACGAAGGTTTCGACCCGTTCGCCGCGCCCGAGGAAACCGGCACCGCGTTCGGCCGCAAGCACGGCGAAAACGACGCCGCCATCGAGCGCACCCGCATCGCCACGCGCCGTATGCCGGGCCTCGAAGGCGATTCCCCGCTGCGCGACGACCTGCCCGTGAACCGTGCTTTCGCCGATGTTCCCCAGGACAACCCCGAAGTGCACGTCGAGCCCGGTTTCGAAGGCGAACTGCACGCGTTCAACCTCTTCAAGTACCTCTCGCGTTCGGACGTCACGTGGAATCCTTCCGTGACATCGGTGTGCGGCCAGAGCCTGTTCTGCCCGACCACCGAGGAGTACATCCTGCCGGTTTTCCACGGCAACGACCGCGTCGAATGGTTCCTGCAGCTCTCGGACGAAATCGTCTGGGACATCGGCGACAAGAACACGGGCGCGCCGCGCGCACGCATCACGATGCGCGCTGGCGATATCTGCGCGATGCCCGCCGACATTCGCCACCAGGGCTACTCGACCAAGCGCTCGATGCTGCTCGTGTGGGAGAACGCCACGGCCGACTTGCCCAAGCGTTACGAGCGCGGCGATCTTAAGCCGTATCCGGTCGAGTTCTGAACGCATTGTGCGCGAGTTGCGCACGAGTGTTGCAGCTATTCAGCATGCCAAAGCATCAATCAAGGATTTAATCATGCAGACGCAATTGTTCATCGACGGCCGCTTCGTTGACGCCGTTGAAGGCGGCACCATCGACGTGCTCAATCCGCACGACGGCTCGCTGATCACGAAGATCGCCGCAGCCACCGCCGCCGATGTCGATCTGGCCGTGGCCGCCGCCACGCGCGCGTTCCCGAAGTGGGCGGCGCTGCCCGCCGCCGAGCGCGGCCGCCTGCTGCTGCGTCTGGCCGACGCCATCGAGGCGAACGCCGAAGAACTCGCGCAACTCGAATCGCTCGACACGGGCCACCCGATTCGCGACTCGCGCGCGCTCGACGTGCCGCGCACGGCGGGGTGCTTCCGCTACTTCGGCGGCATGGCCGACAAGCTGCAAGGCTCGGTGATTCCAGTCGAAACGGGTTTTCTCAACTACGTGCAGCGCGCGCCCATTGGCGTGGTCGGTCAGATCGTGCCGTGGAATTTCCCGCTGATGTTCACGAGCTGGAAGATGGGTCCGGCGCTCGCGGCCGGCAATACGGTCGTGCTGAAGCCTTCGGAAATCACGCCGCTCTCCACGCTGCGCATTGTCGAGCTGATGGCGGAAGTGGGCTTCCCGGCAGGCGTGGTCAACATCGTGCCGGGCTATGGCCACACGGCCGGACAACGGCTTGCTGAGCATCCCGGCGTGGGCAAGATCGCATTCACGGGATCGACGGCAACGGGGCGGCGCATTGTCGAGGCCTCGCAGGGCAACTTGAAGCGCGTGCAGCTCGAACTGGGCGGCAAGGGCGCGAACATTGTGTTCGACGACGCCAATCTCGACGCCGCCATCAACGGCGCCGCCTGGGCGATCTTCCACAACCAGGGGCAGGCCTGCATCGCGGGCTCGCGTCTCGTGCTGCATGAGCGCATTGCCGATCAGTTTCTCGAACGCTTCGTCGACCTCGCTTCGTCGATTCGCGTGGGAAATCCTTTGGATCCCGAAACGGAGATGGGTCCGCTCACGTCGCTGCAGCATCTGGAGCGCGTGAAGGCTTATGTGGACCTGGCGCGCGAGCAGGGCGGGCGCGTGCTCACGGGCGGCAGCGCACCGCAGGACCCGGCGCTCGCCAGCGGCTACTACGTGCGCCCCACGGTGATCGAGGCGAAGACGCCGAAAGATCGCATTGCCCAAGAAGAGGTCTTCGGCCCGTTCGTGACCGTGCTGCGTTTCAAGTCCGACGAAGAGGCGCTGGCCATTGCCAACGGCACCGACTACGGCCTCGGCAGCGGCCTGTGGACGCGCGATCTTTCGCGAGCGCACAGCATCGCGGGTAAGATTAACGCCGGCATGTGCTGGATTAATTGCTACAAGCGCGTAAACCCGGGCAGCCCGTTCGGCGGCGTCGGTCAGTCGGGTTACGGGCGCGAGATGGGCTTCGAGGCGATGCACGACTACACGGAGGCCCGCTCGGTGTGGGTCAACGTGGACGCCCAGGTGCCGCCGCACTTCAAGCGCTGAGGTACGTATGGATCGCTTCGTCTATCAAGGTTTGCCGTCGCGCGTGGTATTCGGCTGGGGCAACCTTGCGCGACTGCCCGAGGAAGTGGACCGTCTCGGCGCGCGCCGCGCGCTGATTCTCTCGACACCCGAACAGCGTCCGCTTGCCGAGGAAGTCGCCCGTTTGCTTGGCGATCGCGCCGCGGGCATTCACGCCGAGGCGGTCATGCACGTGCCCGTGGAGGTCGCGCGGGCCGCCTGCGAAAAGGCGGCGGCGCTCGACGCGCAATGCTGCGTGGCGGTGGGCGGCGGTTCGACCATAGGCCTCGGCAAGGCCATTGCGCTCGAATCGTCGCTGCCTATCGTCGCGGTGCCCACCACCTATGCGGGCTCGGAGATGACGCCGATCTATGGCCTCACCGAAGGGCGCCTGAAGAAGACCGGTCGCGATTTTCGCGTGCTGCCGCGCACGGTGATCTACGATCCGTCGCTCACTGTGTCGCTGCCCGCGGGCATTTCGGCGGCCTCGGGCATCAATGCGATGGCGCATGCGGTCGAAGCGCTCTACGCGGAAGATGCCAACCCCGTGATTAGTTTGATGGCCGAAGAATCGATTCGCGCCCTGGGCGAGTCGCTGCCGGCCGTCGTGCAGCGTCCAGACGATGCGGCGATGCGCAGCCGCGCGCTCTACGGTGCATGGCTCGCGGGCAGTTGCCTCGGCGCGGTGGGCATGGCGCTGCATCACAAGCTTTGCCACACGCTGGGCGGCACGTTCAACCTTCCGCACGCGCAAACGCATGCAATCATGCTGCCGCATACGGCGCACTACAACCACGCGGCCGCGCCACGCGCGCTCGAACGCGTGGCACGCGCGCTGGGCGCGGAGCATGCGGCGCAGGCGGGGCCTCGGATCCATGAACTGAACGCGTCGCTGGGTATTGCGACGGCGCTCAAGGACATCGGCATGCCCGAAACGGGCCTCGACGAAGCGGCCGATCTGGCGTGTACTAATGCGTATCCGAACCCACGCGCGCTGGAGCGCGAGGCGATTCGCGCGTTGCTGCAGCGCGCATGGGAAGGTGCAGCGCCGCAATAGCCGGACCAGCCGGACACGGCTGTGCGAGCGGAGCGCGAGAAAACGAAAGGAGACAACCATGTCGATGCAGGGAACCGAGGCCGAGCAGGCCTTGACGGAACAGGTCGTGGCGCGCTTCGCGAACACGCCCGACGCGCGCCTGCGCACGCTGATGCAAAGTCTCGTGCGGCATCTGCACGCTTTCGTGAGCGAAGTGGAACTGACCGAGACGGAGTGGTTCGCGGCCATCCGCTTTCTGACCGAGACGGGCCAGATATGCGATGGCGTCGTGCGCCAGGAATTCATTCTGCTGTCCGACACGCTGGGTGTGTCGATGCTGGTCGACGCGATCAACCACCGCTTCGCGACGGGCGCGACCGACACCACCGTGTTCGGCCCGTTCTATATCGAAGGCATGCCCGAGCGCACCTACGGCGAGAACATGGCGTTCACGCCGGGCGTGCCCGCGCTCGTGCACGGCCGCGTGCTGACGACTGAAGGCGAGCCCGTGGCGAACGCGCTGCTCGACGTGTGGCAAACCGCTGAAAACGGCATGTATTCGGGGCAGGACACCGAGCAGCCGCACGGCAATCTGCGCGGCCGCTATCGTACCGACGCCGAGGGCCGCTACGCGATTCGCACCATCGTGCCTGTGTGTTACCCGATTCCGAGCGACGGCCCGGTGGGCCGCATGCTTGCGGCGACGGGGCGGCACCCGTGGCGGCCCGCGCATCTGCACTTCATGATCACGGCGCCCGGTCACAGCACGCTCGTGACGCATCTGTTCAACCAGCATGACCCGTATCTCGACTCGGACGCCGTATTCGGCGTGAAGCCGTCGCTGCAGGTTGACTATAGCGAGCGCGCGGCCGATGACGCGAAAGCCCGGCAGTTCGGCTTCGAGGGCGGCTTTCGCGAGGCCTGCTACGACTTCGTGCTGGAGCGCGCATGAGACCGTTGACGCGCTACTACGCGGTATTCGCCACCGACAAGCCAGGCATGCGCGAAGTGCGCGACCGCATCCGTGCGGTGCATCGCACCTATCTGCGCTCGGCGCCGCAGCACGGTGTATTCGTGAGGCTTGGCGGATCGACGTTCGCGCCGCGTTGCGATGGGCACAACGGCACGCTGCTCGTGGTCGAGGCCGAAGGCTACGACGACGTGATGCGCTTCGTGCGCGACGATCCGTACTCGTTGGCGGGCGTTTTCGAGCGCGTCGAGATCCGGCCGTGGGACTGGAATGTTGGCAATCCTGAGCAGAGGGTTTGAGCGATGAGCGGGCGCTTTCTATGCTGCGTCGACGACGTGCCGGACGGTGGCGCACGCGTCGTGGACGGCTCGCCAGGCGATGGTGCGGTTGTCGTCGTGCGGCGCGGCGCATCGGTGTGGGCCTACGTCAATCGCTGCCCGCATTTCTCGGTGCGGCTCGATTTCGAGCCGGGCGAGGTCTGCACGTACCGATCGAAAGTGCTGATGTGCGCCCATCACAGCGCGCTGTTTGCTTTCGAGAACGGTCACTGCATCGAAGGACCGTGCGAGGGCGCCGCGCTAACGCCCGTTCCGGTGCGCGTCGTTGGGGTCGATGTGTGGTCCGGCGCGACCGCGTGAGCGGGCGCAGCGAAGCGTTCGAGCCATGCCCACGGGAATATTCCGCGGTCGTGGTCGTCGCTGAAGGCGAGTTGGACGCCATAGCCCATTGGAGCAATGGCGGTTAGCGTGAGATTGTCATGCGCGATGTCTCCGGAGAAGTCGCTCACATTCTCATCCATGCGTTCGCGGCGGCAGCCCGCGCAGGGACATGCGCGCCGCAGGCTCGCGAGCGGGAGGCGCTGATGCAGGCCGCCCGGCCATACGAGGACGAGCGCGCCGGTTTCGTAACGCATTTCGATGGGCACGTTCATGGCGCACCGCCTCCGAGCCGCCCCGCGAGTTGTTGCAATGCGATCCGCACGGCCTTGCGTACTTCCGGGTCGCGGTCGTCGAGTGCCGCTTGCAATGGCGCAAGACTCGTTGCCGAGGGCAGTTCGCTTAGCGCAAGCGCGGCTTCCTTGCGCAGATTGCTGATCGGATGCGCAAGCAGCGCGCTCACGGCGGGCGCTGCGTGTGCATCGCCGACGCGCCCCAACGCGCGCGCCGCGCGCAGGCGCACCTGCCAGTAATCGTCGTCGAGCGCGTGGATGAGCGCGTCGCGGGCCGCGGGCAGGCGCAGTTTTCCCAGCGTGGTTGCGGCTTCTTCGCGGACTTGCCAGTCGGCATCGGCGAGCGCGTTCAGCAGCGCTGCGCCCGCATCGGTCTCGTTCACCGCAGCGAAGCCGAGCGCTCCCACGGCAGCACGCCGCACTGCGCCATGCGCGTCGGCGGTGGCGAGCGCCGCAAGCGGAGCCACAGCGCGCCGGTCCTTGAGCCAGCCCAGCACCGCAACGGCTTCGAGGCGCACGTCGGCATCGGCGTCGGCAAGCGCGGCGAGTGCGGGTTCGAAGGCCGCTGCGTCGCGCAGTTCGCGCAGGCCGCGCAACGCCGCGCGCCGCGCGAACGGTTCGGGCCGCGCCGCCCAGCGGCGCAACACCCGCGCAGAGCCTGGCTCCTTGAGTTCGGCGAGCGCTTGCTGGGCCGCTTCGCGCACGCCCGTGTCGGCGTCCAGCAGCGTGGCGCAGAGCGCTTCCACCACGTCTTCCTGTTCCCACGATGCAAGCACGAACGCGGCTTCGCGCCGAACCTCGGGTGAGGGGTCGTCGCGCAGCGCCGCGATAAGCGGCGCAACCAGCGAACTATCCTCCAGATCGGCGAGATCGAGCACGGCGATGCGGCGCACGGCGGCGTCGGCGGCAGCGAGACGGGTGAGCGCGCCGGCCGCTTCGGGCGGCATCGCATGCATTTGAATAGAGTCGGTCATGGCTGTTTTTCGATATGGAATCCGAAACGAATGAGAGCGGCAGAGTTCGAATGGAGTCGCGCCGCTGCTACCGCAGCAGATACGGAATCTCGACCTTCACCGCGCCGGTGGGGCAGTCGCGCTCGCAGGGCATGCAGTACCAGCATTCGTCGAATTGCATATAGGCCTTGCCCTTCGCCATGTCGATGGCGAGCAGATCCAGTGGGCATACGTCGACGCATACCGTGCAGCCTTTGTCGGCGATGCAGCGCGATTCGTCGATCGTGACCGGCGCGCTGCTGCGCTGGAAGATTTCGTGGGGCGTGTAACTCATGATGTTTTCCTCGCTGCGTTCGTTCGTGATGGAGCCCAAAGCGGGGCTCAAAGCGGGGCTCAAAGCGGGGTTAAAAGCGGGGATTAAAGTGCTTCCGCCGGTTCGGGTTCGGTTTCGCGCTCGCGCTGGATGCGCATGCGGCTGTATACGCCAAGATCGGCGGCGTCGACCGGTACGACATAGGGCGCGACGGCGCGCTTCTCGCAGGTCATGCGGCCGCTGGCGTCCTTGCGCAGATCGGTATGGCAGAACCAGTTGGCGTCGTCACGCTGCGGATAGTCGACGCGATGGTGATAAAGCCCCCAGCGGCTCTCGGTGCGAAACAGCGACGCGCGCGCGGCCATTTCCGCGCAATCGCGAATCGCGCGCACTTCCGCGGCACGCATGAGTTCGTGCGGGTTATGCGCCTTGATCGTGCCGATGTCCTCGCCAATCTCGTCGAAGCGCTGCAAGCCGATCTCCATCTTGCGCGTGACCTTGGGCGGCTGGAGATAGTCGTTCACCATGCGCCGCAGCTTGTATTCGACCTGTGCGGGAGCAAGGCCGTGCTCGCGTTCGAGCGGCGCATAAATGCGCGTGCGCTCCGCGTCGATTTGCGCGTGATCTAGCTGCGCGTGCTCGCGGTCGGCCACATAATCGGCGGCGTCATGCCCCGCGAATCCGCCATACGTGAACGCGCCAAGCATGTAGTTGTGCGGCACGGCGGCCATGTCGCCCGCGGCGTAGAGGCCGCGCACCGTGGTTCGCGCGCGCGCGTCCACATAGACGCCCGATGCGCTATGGCCGCTGCAAAAGCCGATTTCGGAAATGTGCATCTCGATCATCTGCGTGCGGTAGTCGTTGCCGCGTCCCGCATGAAAGCGTCCACGGCTCGGGCGCTCATTGGTGTGCAGGATCTGCTCGATGGTCTGGATGGTTTCCTCGGCCAGGTGGTCGAGTTTCAGGAACACCGGGCCATTGCCGCTTTGCAGCTCCTGATAGAACTCCCACATCATCTGGCCGCTCCAGTAATCGCATTCGATGAAGCGTTCGCCCTTGCCGTTCGCGGTGAAGCCACCCAGCGGCCCCGTCACGTAGGCGCAGGCGGGGCCGTTATAGTCCTTGATGAGCGGATTGATCTGGAAGCACTCCAGATTAGTGAGCGCCGCGCCCGCGTGATACGCCATCGCATAGCCATCGCCCGCGTTGGTGGGATTCTCGTAGGTGCCCATCAGATAGCCCGACGCGGGCAGGCCCAGGCGTCCGGCCGCGCCGCAGCACAGAATCACGGCTTTCGCGCGCACCACCACGCATTGCGCCGTGCGGCAGTCGAAGCCCATGACGCCGCACGCGGCGCCCTGCGCATCGGTGAGCACGCGCGTGGTCACGATACGGTTGGTGATGGCCACGCGCGCGCGCTTGAGTTGGCGGTAGAGCACTTTCTTGATGTCGTGGCCTTCGGGCATCGGCAGCACATAGGCACCCATGTGATGGACCTTCTTCACCGCATAATCGCCGTTGCCGTCCTTTTCGAACTTCACGCCCCAGCGGTCGAGTTGCTCGATGGTCGCGAAGCTGTGCTGCGCGTAGGCGTACACGGTCTCCTGATCGACGATGCCGTCGTTCGCGATGGTGATTTCTCGCGTGTATTGCTCGGGCGTCGCGTGGCCGGGAATCACGGCGTTGTTCAGGCCGTCCATGCCCATCGAAATCGCGCCGCTGCGCTTGACGTTGGCCTTTTCGAGCAGCAGCACCTTCAGTTCGGGATTGCGCTCTTTCGCCTTGATCGCGGCCATGGGCCCAGCCGTGCCGCCGCCCACCACCACAATGTCGTATTCGAGTATTTCGGTGTTCATTGCATGTTCCTTACGTAGTTTCGCAGGCAGGGACTTTCTCGCGATCGACGCGCAAGCGGTACTGGAACGCATCGCCGCGAAAGTAGAGGTATTCGAAGTCGATCGGCGTGCCGTGCACATCGTGCGTCGTGCGCTCGATGCGCAGCACCGGGGTGCCTTCCTGCACGCGCAAGGCGTGAGCGATCTCGTCGTTGGCGAGCATGGCGTCGATCGACACGTCGGCGTGGCCGAGCGGCACGCCGCAGTCGTTTTCGAGGATCAGAAAAATATCGCGCGTGGCAAGGTCGGCGCTGGCGAGGCGCTTGCCGAGCGATTCCGGCACCCAGGTCAGTTCGAGCGAGATGGGCTCGCGGTCCAGCAGACGCACGCGGTGGATTTCGGCTACGCGCGCGCCTTCCGGAAGGGCGAGTTTTTGGGCGATGTAGCGATTGGCCTCGACGATGCGAAAGGCCAGCAGCGTATTGACGATCTCATGCCCCAGCGACGACATCGCTTGCGCGAAGCCTTGCAGCGAGGTCACGTTCTGGAATGCTTTGGGCTTCGAAACGAAGGTGCCCTTGCCGTGCAATCGAAACACGAGGCCTTCGTTCTGCAGGTCGCCGAGAGCCTGGCGCACGGTAATGCGGCTCACGCCGAACATGGCGCACAGCGCGTGTTCGGAGGGCATCCGGCTGTTCGGCGCGTAGGCGCCGTCGAGAATGCGCGTGCGCAGGGTGTCCTTGATGCGCGCGTGGAGCGGCAGCGGTGCGGGCGCGAGGAGATTCGTTTTGGGCATGATCCACTTGTCATGACAAGATGGATCGCAGTGTAATCAGCCCGTTTGCGGCGACCAACGAAGCATTTCTGCTATCTATTTTCCCAGGCGCCAGATGCGCGATGCGGCCAGGGTGCACGCGTCTTGCGCGCCCTGGCCGCCAGAGGGAGGTCTTCTATCAGGCCTCGGAGACTGCCGGCAGCGCTTCGAGTTCAGCGAGCTTTTCGCGTTCGTCGAGGTACTGCGAGCGATAGCCCGAGTTCACGCCCCAGTAGTAAAAGCCGAGCGAGATGATCGCGACCACGAGCATGTCCCAGCCATAGGGCAAGAAGTCGAGACCGCCGAACTGCTTGCTCCCGATCAGCGACAGGACCGCCATCACCGGAAGGTACGCGCACAGCCACCATGCGGCCTTCAAATCCTGGCCCCAGCCGTCGAAGCCGGTCTTGCCCTGGAAGTAGAAGTACACCGGCAATGCGACGACCATCAGCAGAATGATTTCGCCGGTCAGCGGCCACTTCGCCCAGTACAGGATCATCGAAGCGCAGACGAACGCGAACGGCGCGATGACCTTCATGAACGGCACGCAGAGCGGGCGCTCCAGGTCGGTTGCCGCGCGTCGGAGCGCCATCAGGCTGATCGGGCCGGTGAGGTACGAAATGACGGTCGCCACCGAGATCACCGCCGCGAGCGAACTCCAGCCGCGGAAGAAGAACAGGAAGATGAACGAGACGAGCAGGTTGAACCACATTGCCTGACGCGGCACGCCGTAGAACGGATGCACGTTGCCGAACATCTTCGGCATCGTGTTGTTGCGTTCCATCGCATAGATCATGCGCGAGGTCGTGGCCATATAAGTCGTGCCGGTGCCGCTCGGGCTCACGAACGCGTCCACGTAGAGCAGGATCGCGAGCCAGTTCAGATTCAGCGCGATCGCGAGTTCAGCGAACGGCGACTTGAAGTTGAACGTGTTCCAGCCTTTCATGACGTCCGTCGGCGAAACCGCGCCAATGTACGCAACCTGCAGCAGCACGTAAATCACGAGCGCCAGCAAGATCGAGCCGATCACCGCGAACGGCACGCTCTTCGCAGGGTTGCGTGCTTCACCGGCGAGGTTGATCGGGCTCTGGAAGCCGTTGAACGCGAACACGATGCCGCTGGTTGCCACGGCCGTGAACACCGCCGACCAGCCATAAGGCGCGAAGTCGGTCGACTGGCCGAAGTTCTCGTGGTGGAAGCCGGCAGCCATCAAACCCGCGATCGTGAGACCCGGAATGATGAACTTGAAGATCGTGATCGCGCTATTGGCGCGCGCGAAGAGCTTCACGCCCCAGTAGTTGAGCATGAAGTAAACGATCACGAGCAGCGCGGAGAGGATGAGCCCTGAATAGGTTAGCTCACCATTCACGAACAGCGCATGCGCCCAAGGGTAGGGCCAGGTGCTCATGTATTGAATCGAGGCTTCGGCTTCGATCGGAATCACCGAAACGATGGCGATCCAGTTGGCCCAGGCGCTGATAAAGCCTACGAGCGCGCCGTGCGAGTAACGCGCGTAACGGACCATGCCGCCCGACTCGGGGAACATCGCGCCGAGTTCGGCGTAGGTGAGCGCAATCGCCAGAATGACCACGGCGCCGATGATCCAGGCGCAAATGGCTGCGGGACCGGCAATCTTGGCTGCCTTCCACGCGCCGAACAGCCAGCCCGAACCGATGATCGACCCGAGGCCGGTGAACATCAGCGCGAACGGCCCGATATGTCGCTTAACAGAACTACTCACATTGTCTCCTTATCTCCGGATCGCAAGGAATTGTCGCGACTTTCGTCCGATCCTTGTCCTCGTCATAAGCATTCTTGCTGCGCCTTCAATGCCTGTATGCGCTTTGAAAGGCCGAGTGCGGCCAGGCAGCAATAAATGTCGAAGGCGGATACTCGTGCGACTTACCTGGTGCAGTCCAATGCTGATTGCACATAGCATCATGCGAAATTTGCATGATGGAAATAATAACTGCTATATAAAGGGCGATTCGCAGCGCGTGATGTGCATGGAGTAGCGTCGAACGCATGCATATTCATCTATTCAGTTCGCATGTTCAGCATGCTTTCAAGACGATCAGGCAAAAGAAGCAGACTTTTTGGCATGGCCTGTTGCGTGCGCCGTGCATAGACTCGCCGAATTATCCGTCCGTGCGCCTGAGCCGGACGTCGCCACCCTCACAACAGAAAAGGTCGAACAACATGGTACAGATCGTGGTGAATGGAAAGCGCCATCAATTCGATGGCGATCCCGGCATGCCCTTGCTCTGGTATCTGCGCGACGAACTCGGGCTCACGGGCACGAAGTTCGGCTGCGGCATGGCGCTGTGCGGCGCATGCACGGTGCATCTCGACGGCCAGCCCACGCGCGCCTGCGTGACGCCGGTCGGCTCGCTGGAGGGCCGCAGCATCACGACCATCGAGGCGATTCACGAACACAAGGTCGGCGCCGCCGTGCAGGCTGCGTGGATCGAAGCGCAGGCGCCGCAATGCGGCTATTGCCAGTCGGGCCAGGTGATGTCGGCTGTTGCGCTGCTCGCTGTCAAGCCCAATCCCACCGACGCCGATATCAATGACGCGATGAGCGGCAACATCTGCCGCTGTGCGACCTATCAGCGGATTCGCGCCGCGATTCATCATGCATCGGAGGAACTCAAGCATGCGTGATCCGATGCTTCGTGATGAGGCCGCGCAGGGCGGCGCACAACCGCGCGCGACGCTCACGCGCCGCCAGTTTCTCGCCGGCATGTCGGCGTTGACGCTTGCAGTCGGCTTTCATGGCGGCCTTGCGGTGGCGGCATCGCTCGATCCCGCCAAGCTGCCGTTCGAGCCGAATGCGTTCATTCGCGTGAATGCGGACGGCACGGTCACGGTCGTCTCCGAGTATCTGGAGATGGGCCAGGGCACCTTTACGGGGCTGGCCACGCTGGCCGCCGACGAGCTCGACGTGCCGCTCGACAAGGTGAAGGTCATCCCCGCGCAGGCCGACGTGAAGAAATATGCGAACCCCATGTTCGCATCGTTTGGCTGGACGATACAGGCCACGGGCGGCAGCACGGCGATGGCCGGCGCATGGAAGCAGATGCGCGAAGCGGCCGCGGCCGCACGCATGATGCTGGTGGCCGCCGCCGCGAAAACGTGGAAGGTCGATGCGAACACGCTGCGCGTGGAAGACGGCGTGATCGTGCACGCGCCATCGGGCCGCCGCGCGGGCTATGGCCAGTTCGTTGCCGCCGCCGCGCGCGAAAGCGTCCCGGCACAGGTGGTGCTCAAACAGCCCGCCGACTTCAAGCTGATCGGCAGCGATAAAACCCGCCGCGTCGACGTGCCGGCGAAGGTGAACGGTGCCGCGATTTACACGCAGGACATCAAGGTGCCGGGCATGCTGGTGGCCGTGATCGCGCATCCGCCGCGGCTGGGCGGCAAGGTCCAGCACGTGGATGCGAGCAAGGCGAAGGCGATCAAGGGCGTGGTCGCCGTGGTCGAGGTGCCCGGCGACGGCGAAGTGCAGGGCGGCGTGGCGGTGCTCGCCCGCAACACCTGGATCGCCCGCCAGGGTCGCGACGCGCTGCAGATCAGGTGGGACGACAGCCACGCGTTCGCCCTGAGTTCCGATGACATCTACAAGCAGTTCCGCGCGCTGGCCGACCAGCCCGGCGTCGTGGCGGAAAAGCGCGGCACGGTGTTGGGCGCAGCGCCCGAGGGCGGCAAGTACCTGGAAGCCGTCTATGAGCAGCCGTATCTGTCCCACGCGCCCATGGAGCCGCTGAACTGCCTCGTGCATGTGCAGGGCAGCCGCTGCGAGATCTGGAACGGCGAGCAGTGGGCCACGGGCGATCAGGCAATGGCCGCGAAGGAACTCGGTCTCAAGCCCGAGCAGGTCGTCATTCATCAACTCTATGCGGGCGGCAGCTTTGGCCGCCGCGCGAATCCGCAATCGGACTATGTGCGCGAGACGTGCCGCATCGTGCGGGCGGCGCACGCGCAAGGCATTGACGCGCCCATCAAGCTCGTATGGATGCGCGAAGACGATATGCGCGCGGGCTATTACCGGCCGCTCACGGTTCACAAGGTGCGGGTCGCGATCGACAAGGCCGGCAATCTGGTGTCGTGGAATCACGATGTGGTCGGGCAGAGCTTCCTCCAACTGCCCAAGCCGGATTCGATCGATCCGGTGCTGGTCGAAGGCACCGCCGACATTCCCTACGACATCCCGAACTTCAAGGCCACGCAGCACGCGCCCAAGCTACCGGTGCAGACCCAGTGGCTGCGCTCGGTCGGGCACACGCACGCCGCCTTCGTAGGCGAAACCATGATGGACGAAGTGGCTCGCGCGGCAGGTAAGGATCCCTATGCATTCCGCCACGCGTTGCTGGCGAGCAAGCCAAGGCATCGCGGCGTGCTCGATCTCGCGGCGCAAAAGGCCGGCTGGTCGACGCCGCTGGCGGCGGGCGCGCAGGGCACGAAGCGTGGCAGAGGCATTGCGCTGCAATTCGCGTTCGGCACCTATGTCGCGCAGGTAGCCGAAGTGACGGTGCAGCAGGATGGTACGTTCACGGTCGATCGCGTGGTCTGTGCGGTCGATTGCGGCACGGTGATCAATCCCGATATCGTCGCGGCGCAGGTGGAAGGCGGGATCGGCTTCGGCCTTTCGTTCCTGCACACGGGCATCACGTTTGACAAGGGGCAGGTGAAGGAGGGCAACTTCAACGACTACCCGGTCCTGCGCATGAGCGGCATGCCCGTGGTCGAGGTGCATGTCGTGCCGTCGATGGAGCCGCCTACCGGCATTGGCGAGCCCGGCGTGCCGCCGGCCGCGCCTGCGGTGGCGAACGCGCTGGCCGCCGCTACGGGCGCGATCATTCGCGCGCTGCCGCTCGGGGATACGCTGCGTTCTGCGTGATGGTGGATTGGGGCCCGGCAGAGCCGGGCGTCATTGAGCGGCTTCGGTACGTGGCCGCTTCAAACTGAGGCCGCGTGCGCGACTTCTATTAGCTGCGTACGCTCAGCAGATTGGCGTCGCGCGCGAGACGCCACTGGCCGTCACTGCCCTTGCGCAGCAGCGTGAGGGTGTAGCCCGCGCGTCGCACGGTGGCGCCGTCCGGCGGCGTGATGGCAATGTCGATGTGATTGCGGATGAACGCCCAGTCGCCGAGGACCTGCAGCTCGACGATCTCGCTGTCGCCATCGAACTTCACGCCTTCCATGCCCTTCGAGGCGGCAGCGAACGCTTCCTTGCCGAATGGCTCCTGGCCCGGGACCATGAAGATGACGTCGTCCGTCATCAGGCTGAGAACGGTTGCCGTATCGCCGCGCTTGCTGGCGGCCATCCAGGTTTCCACGACTTGCCGAATGGCGCGTTCGTCGTCGTTCATGGCGTGTTCCTCCAATTTATTCAGCGCTGTAAAGTGTCCGATCGGGATTATCCCCGGTCTGTGCGCCCAGCAGGTCTGGAATGCGCTGTTTCAGGATATCCGCGACTGTGCGCACGCGCATCGGGACCGGCCGCTGTACACGAATCAGCAGATGCAACTGCTGGGACGGAACGACGTGTTGCGGCAGCAGCGGCACGAGCTCTCCGCGGGCGATTGCGTCGGCGCACGCAAAAGCCTCGACCACGCCAATTCCTAGTCCGCCCTTGATCATTTGGTACATTACCTTCCAGTGATTCGTCGTGATGGAGGTACGGATAGGGACATTATCGCGCCTGGCGGATTCATCGACGAGCGGCAGGTGACTGGTGCCGAACATCGATTTGATGCGGATGAACGCGTGCCCGGCCAGGTCGCCGGGTTCCTTTATTGGCTCATGCTGTGCGAGATAGTCCGGCGAGGCAACAAGAATGCGTCGAACCTGGCCGAAGTGGAGCGCATGGAACGGACCATCGTCCACCGGCCCCTGATGAAGCCAAAGATCGACGCCTTCTGCGAAGCGTTCGATGTTCCCATCATTTAGCGCGAGATCGATGTCCAGCTGTGGGCAAGCCTCGCGCACGAATCGCAGCGCGCAGGGCAGGAGCAATTCGCCCATGCAATACGGCGCAGCGATGCGAATGGTTTCCCTGAGCGTGCGTTTCTCGCTTCGGACTTCGGCAATGGCCTGTTCGGCGTCAGCGAGGATTTTCTTGCTGTGCGCATAGAAAACTTCGCCCTCCGGCGTGCACTTGAAGGTGCGCGCGTTGCGCAGCAGGAGGCGGCAACCGAGATACTTTTCGAGCCGCTCGATCCGTTCGCTCGCCGCCGGCTGGCCGATATTGGCGTCGCTTGCCGCACCGGAGATGCTTCCCCGTTCCACTGCGAGAATGTAAATGCGCATGGCCTCCAGAATATTCACAGCCGGCCTCCGCAATCCGGGCGATTAGCTGATATCGCCATTCAGGCCATGCGCATGCCGCATCTTAGCCGGCGTTAGGACCAGACTCTTTTTCGCTGCGCTTTTTGCGGCCCTTCGTGGCTGCGGCAGCGGTTGCGGCCGACGTTGCGGCTGAAGGCGCGGTCTCGCCGGCTTCTGTTCCGGAGTCCGCACCATTGCCTTTTTTCGGTTCGGGCGCGGCGGAAGGCGGCATCTTGTTGAACTTCACTTCGTCGTCTTTCTTGTCATAGTCGACTTCCACGCTATCGCCGGATTTGAGCAGGTCGCCGAGTATTTCCTTGGCAAGACGCGTTTCCACTTCCTGGCGGATTTGCCGCTTCAGTTCGCGAGCGCCGAATTCCGGTTGATAGCCAACGTCGGCCAGGTGGTCGACCAGCGAATCGCCGAGCTTCAGCGTGATGTCTTGCGCGGCTGCGGCTCGAACGACGCGATCGAGCTGAATCTGCACGATCGAGCGGATATTCTCCTTCGACAACGAGTGGAACACGATAATGTCGTCGATCCGGTTGAGGAACTCGGGCCGGAAGTGACCCTTGAGCACCTTCATCAACGCCTCGCGCACTTCCTTTTCGCTCTTGCGCTTGGCCTCGGGCTGTTCGAGGTTCTCCATGATGATCGATGCGCCCAGATTGCTCGTGGCGATGATGATCGTATTGCTGAAATCGACCACGCGGCCCTTGCCGTCGGTAAGACGCCCGTCGTCGAACACCTGCAGAAGCACGTTATAGACATCGGGGTGCGCCTTTTCGATCTCGTCGAGGAGGATCACGCTATACGGACGCCGCCGCACGCGCTCGGTGAGCTGTCCGCCTTCGTCGTAGCCCACGTATCCCGGCGGCGCGCCGATCAGCCGCGCAACGGCATGGCGTTCCATGTACTCGCTCATGTCGATGCGGATGATCGCCTGTTCGTCGCCAAAGACGCTTTCCGCAAGCGCTTTCGCGAGTTCGGTCTTGCCAACGCCCGTTGGCCCGAGAAACAGGAAATTCGCAATGGGCCGGTGTTGCTGGCCGAGGCCCGCGCGCGACAGGCGCACGGCGTCGCTTACCGCGACAACCGCATCGTTCTGGCCGACCACGCGCGCTCGCAGCGTGTCTTCCATCTTCAGCAGTTTTTTGCGCTCCTCCTGCGTGAGCTCCGCAACCGGAATGCCAGTGAGGCGCGAGACGACCTCCGCAACGGACGCCACCGTCACTTCCAGCGTTTCCGTGCCGGTCTTGCGCTGCCACGCCTCCATCTGCTCTTCGAGCCGCTTCTCCTTCTCGTTGATGCGCTCTTCAAACACCTTCGCTTCGTCGTAACGCTTGCGCGAGGAGGCATAGTCCTGTTCGCGCTTGAGCTGGGCCACTTCCGCCTCCAGTTCCTGAATGTCGGCTGGCCGCGAAGTGGCGCCGATGCGCACGCGCGCGGCGGCCTGGTCGATCAGGTCGATGGCCTTGTCCGGAAGAAAACGCGAAGTGATATAGCGGTCGGCGAATTCCGCCGCGGCGACGAATGCATCATCGGAAAACGTGACCTGATGGTGGGCTTCAAGTTTGTCGCGCAAACCGCGCAGGATAACGATGGTTTGCTCGACGCTCGGCTCGGGAACGAGCACGGGCTGGAAGCGACGTTCAAGCGCCGCGTCCTTCTCGATGTACTTCTGATATTCGTTTAGTGTCGTAGCGCCGATGAGGCTCAGCTCGCCGCGCGCGAGTGCGGGTTTCAGCACGTTCGCGATATCGAGGCCGCCCTCGCCGCCGCCTTGCCCGGCGCCGACGATCGTATGCAACTCATCGATAAACAGAATGAGTTCGTCCTGCTTGGCCGTCACCTCGTCGATCAACTGCTTCGCGCGCTCTTCGAATTCGCCACGGTACTTCGCGCCGGCGACCATCGAGTTGATGTTGACTTCGACCAGGCGTTTGCCGCGCAGCACCTCGGGGACATCGCCGTTGACCATGCGCTGCGCGAGTCCTTCGACAATTGCGGTCTTGCCGACACCCGGTTCGCCAATGAGCACCGGGTTGTTCTTCTTGCGGCGCGCCAATACCTCGATCGTGCTTTCGATTTCCTGGGCGCGGCCAAGCACCGGGTCGAGCTTGCCCTGGCGCGCGAGCGCCGTGAGGTCGCGGCCGAACTTGTCGAGGTTCGGCGTACCCGTGGGCGTTTCGACGCGCCCGTCTTCCGCGCCCTTGCCGACCACCTTGACCACTTTCTGGCGCAGCGCCTCGGGCGTTACGCCATACTTTTTCAGCAGCGTGCCCGCCAGGCTTTCCGGCACAGCGGCAAGGCCGATCAGCAGGTGTTCGGGGCCCACGTACGAATGCCCGAGATCGCGCGACGCCTGGAAAGCGAACTGAAACGCCTTCTTCAAACGCGGCGATACGGTCATTCTTTCGAGCGAGTCGTCATCGCTGGCCGTGCCGTGCTTCGCGTGTTCGTCGATATAGCTCTTGATGTCCTGGGGCGAGAGCTTCAACTCCTTGAGCAGCGCCGCGCACACGTCGGTATCGGCGAGCACGTAAAGCAGATGCTCGGTATCGAGTTCGGTGCGGTGCAATTCGTGTGCCTTTTCGGCGGCGCGTTGCAGCAGCTCCATGGTTTGCTCGCTGAACGCGTCGGTGGCGTCGACGGACTCGCGCGGCACGCTCGCGCTCATTGCGGAGTCGTCGCCGAATTCGCCGAGCAAACCTGAAAGATCGCCGCCGCCGCCGAGCAGCGAGTCGAACGGATTAAGCATGCTTTGATGGCGCATCAACTGCCGATAGTGATAGTCGCAGATCGACAGCGATTTGCGCTCGCCGTTTTCGGTTACGACGACGCGCGCGATAGCGGGGCGGGCGTGGCAGATATCGCAGAGTGTAGGCATGATCGGAGTTCCTGTTGGCAAGCACTCCGGCCATCGGACGAGAGCGCGATGAAAACCAGAAGGGACAAATTGACGATTGAATTCTATGGGCGGACTCAACCGGTGTGAACCTGCGGTCATCCGATACTTTGTATCGGCGGGTTGCCGGCCGGTCGTCCTGTTCGATAATAGATATCGGATGAACAAAAGGAAACGTGGAATTTTGCCCCATGCGTTTGGAGGTACGATTTCCCCCGCATGGAGACAGATGCACCGTAAGCGGTATTATCGGTAGCGCTGAACAATGGGTTCTTTCGATCGGGATTCAACGATGAAAACTGACAACGAAGCGAGTGCGCGTGTCGAGGAACGCAAAAAAACCGGGCCGCATCTCACCGCGCACGAACATGTCGGTCTGAACGGCAAGATTGCCGTCGCGATCACCAATGTCGTCGGAACGATGTGGTGCGCCTATGTGTTTGCAGCTATTGCGCTTGTGAGCTTGCCGTCGGCGATTCAAAGCGGCGTTTCGGCGCTCGTTGCGTGGCTCGCCCAGACATTTTTGCAGCTTGTCCTGCTGTCGGTCATCATGGTCGGTCAGAAGGTGGCGGCTGCGGCATCGGATAAGCAGGCATTGCAAACCTACAAGGACGCCGAGGCGCTTCTAAAACTGCAGGACGAAATGCGCAAGCTCATTGAAATCAACAATGCGCTAACGGAAGCCATCCATCGCGCGGTACTGGAGATGCGGACCTCGGCGACCGGACAGCCGCCCGCGACGGGAGAGTCGCGCCCACAACCCAAATGATTGCGGAGACTGTGCATGGATCGAACTGAAAGTATGACGTGCGACGGGTTTCAGATAACGGCGCAATCTCGCGAAAACGAGCGGGGCGGCTGGATCGCGCAGGTGGAGATCCGTCACGATGGCCGCCTGTTCGCGACCTGCAACCCGGACACCGTGCAGCCCGAATGGTTGACGGAGGAGGAGGCCAATCGTGACGGTCTGGAGCGAGGCTGCAAACTCGTCAATCATATAAGGCAGAACCGTGAGGATCGCTCATGGGTCGCCATTCGCGAGCACGCCGAGCGCTGGTTTTTCAGGGTGGAATCCTCGCGGGAAGCCGAGCAGATCGTGCGCGATCTGGGCGCCCATTGATGTGATTGAATCGTGCGGTCGATTGGTGTGAGTGAACCATGCGATCACAACGATCGCATGGTTCCGGGCTGGCTATCGGGACAGCGACAGGGTCTCGGCGATATAACTCCTGAGCGTGTCCACAGCCTTGCGGACCCGCAAAGGAATGGGACGTTGCGGCTGAATCAGCAGGTTCAGCGCAAGCGCGGGCATCTCATACTGCGGGAGCACCCGCACGAGGCGGCCCGTTTCGAGCGCGTCCTTGACGGCCGGCGCTTCGAGCACGCCAAGGCCTAGCCCCGACGAAACCAGTTCATACATCGGGCGCCAATGCGTGGTCTTGATGACCGTCCGAATCGGAACGCTGTCGATGAGCGCGCCATCTCGCGAGACAGGCAGCAGGTCCGCATCGAAGGATCCTTTCACGCGAATCAGATTGTGTCCGGCGAGATCCGCCGGATCGTCGATCGCGGCGTGCCGCTTCAGATAATCGGGCGAAGCAACGAGCACGCGCTCGATATCCCCGAGCGGCCAGGCGATGTACGCACCGTCGGCCAACTGCCCGAGACGAAACGAGATGTCGACGCCCTCGGTGACGAGATCGGCGATCTTGTCGTTGAGCACGAGTTCGATGTCGATGAGCGGATAGCTTTCACGGATGCGCTTGATGCCCTCCGGCAAAAGGGTTTCCCCGAAGCAGTGCGGCGCCGCAATACGAATAGAGCCCTTCACGGCCTGCTCGTCGTTCGAAACCTCGGCCACGGCTTGCTCCACGGCGCCCAGCACGGCCTTGCTGCGCTCGTGGAAGATGGTTCCTTCCGGCGTGCATTTGAAAGCGCGTGCGTTGCGTTGCAGCAGACGGCAGCCGAGGAACTTCTCGAGCCGCTCGATGCGTTCGCTCACGGCCGGCTGGCCGATGTCCAGATCCCTTGCTGCGCCCGAAATGCTCCCCCTTTCGACAACCCTCACGTAAATCCGCATAGCTTCCAGCAAGTTCACATTACGTTCCTTACTGTGGCTGGCGATATTCGCGGTGCGTCCTTCAGCAAATGGCGTTGACATAAGATCCCTCGCATCGTTAGCTCCAATTCTTGCTTCGCGCCCCTGAGTGGCGACGCGGTGATGGTGTAAGAGTAAGAGGGGTCACGCATGCGCTGAGCGCACAAATCATGCTCATTAAATAGAGTACAGTTTTAGTGAAGTGGGCGCTGCATGAGCGCAGAGATAACAGTTGGCGCTCAGGTCAGCTGATAGGGGCGAATGGGTTCAACCGGCGCGGGAACGGGACAGCCGCATAGCTCGAGAACGGAGCGCTCGATGTTGCGCGACATGGCGTCGAGGGCGAGCGCATTGGGCGCCACGCTGAACGGTTCGGCCACTTCACTAGCAATTGCTTCGAGCGCGATCAGCGTATAGGCAATGAACACGCACAGTAGCGGCGTAAAAAACTCCGTGGAATCGACAAGCCCGAACGGCAGCAATACGCAATAAGCGTAGACAGTGCGATGCAGCAACACGTTATACGCGAACGGAATGGGCGTGGAGGCAATCCGCTCGCAGCCACCCAGCACTTTGCCCATCTCGCCGAGTTGTGCGTCGAGCATCCACAGCTTCGTATCGGATGGTTGAGCGCGATGCTTCGGGTTCGAGAGTTCGTATCGTATTTCGTTGAGAATGGACACCGGTCGATAGATCTGGCTGCGCAGCTTCTCGGCCTGCTCGCGGCCAAGAAGACGCTCCAGGTCCATCGCGGGATCGGTGCCGCGCAATTCGTGTTTGATCGCGTACGCGAAGCCGATAACCTGGTGCGCGATGCGCAAGGTATCCGCGCGTTCCGGAAGGTAGCAAAGCATTTGCGAAGTCAGCGTGCGCGATGCGATTAGCAAAGCGCCCCAGAGATGCCGCGCTTCGTTGAAGCGCTCATAACTTGCGTTGTTCCGAAACGCGAGGAAGATCGCCAGCGCAACGCCGAACAGCGTGAAGGGCGCAGTGTTGAGCGGAATTTTTTCTCCAAACACGCGCCCGTGCGTGAAGACCGCGAGCGTACTCACCACTGCCATGAAGCACAGTTGGGGAATGATTGACGACAGAACCGATCCGTTCCAGACGAACAGCAAACGGAACCAGTTTTCCCGGGGCCTGACGATCATGATGGCCTTTTACTCATTCTCATGTGCTTGAATTTCAGTGATAGCCGTGGTCGCCTTCGCGCACCTTGCCCCGGAACACGCGATATTGCATGGCGTTGTAGACGAGAATGACCGGCAGCACGATGACCGTGCCCACGAGCGCAAAGAGCTGGCTCGAATGGCTCGAAGAAGCGTCCCAGATCGTGAGCGAGGGCGGAATGATATACGGCCAGATGCTGATGACGAGCCCGGTATAGCCGAGAAAGCAGATCGCCAGCGAGAGCAGGAAGGGCATCGCTTCGTGGCTGCGGTTCAGCGAACGGTAGATGCCCAGTGCGCACAGCACCACGAGAATCGGCACCGGCAGGAACCAGCCGAGATTGCCGCTGAGGAACCAGCGTTGCCGCACGGCGGGCAGGCCGAGCACGGTCCAGAGGCTAACGGTGGCAATCGCCAGAAGCAGCACGGCAAGGAGCGGACGCATCACCAGCCGCATCTTGCGTTGCAACTCGCCATCGGTCTTCAGGATCAGCCAGCCGCAGCCGAGCGTCGCATAGGTGAGCAGCACGCCGAAACCGCAGAACACGCTGAATGGCGAGAACCAGTCGAACGGATCGCCCGCGAACTTGTCGTCGACAATCTTGATGCCCTGCAGGAGCGAGCCGAGCGTGATGCCCTGGCACATCGCGGCGAGCGCGGAGCCGCCGATAAACGCGAGATCCCACGCATGCTGCGTGCGCGTGGCTTTCGCGCGCAACTCGAAGGCCGCGCCGCGAAAGATCAGGCCCACCACCATGAGAATCAGCGGCATGTAGTTGGCGGGCAGCAGCGTCGAGTAGACCACCGGAAAGGCGCCATAAAGGCCCGCGCCGCCGAGCACGAGGAAGGTTTCGTTGCCGTCCCAAACCGGCGCGACGGTATTGAGCATCACCTCGCGTTCGGCTTTTCCTTCGAAGAACGGAAACAGCAGGCCGATGCCCAGATCGAACCCGTCGAGCATCACGTAGATGAAAACGCCGAGACCGATGATGGCGGCCCAGATCACAGGAAGATCGATTTGCATGGCCTCAGTCCCCCACCACAGCGTCGAGTGCACGGTTATGCAGTCCCGGATACTTGAGCGATTCGACACTTTCGATGCCGGTAGCCGGTCCCTTCTTCATCATCTTGAGCATGTAATAGACGCCTGTTCCGAAGACGAGAAAATAGACAATCACGAAGATCAGCAGCGACACGCCGGCCTGTTGCGCGCCGATGGGCGATACCGAGTTCACGGTGCGCACGACGCCATACACGGTCCATGGCTGCCTGCCAACTTCAGTCGTGATCCAGCCCGCGAGCAGGGCCAGGATGCCCGACGGCCCCATGCAGACTACGAACCACTGGAACCAGCGTGCTTCGTAAAGGCGGCCGCCGCGACGAAGCAGCAGCCCGACAACGGCCGTCAATAGCATCAGCATGCCGAGCCCCGCCATGATCCGGAAGGTCCAGAACACGATGGGCGAGTACGGGCGGTTCTCGGGCGGGAACTCCTTGAGTCCGCGAATTTCGCCGTTCCAGCTATGGGTGAGAATCAGGCTGCCGAGATGCGGCACCTTGATCGCATAACGCGTCACTTCCGCATCCATGTCGGGAAAGCCGATCAGGTTGAGCGCGGTGCCGCCATGCTCGGTTTCCCAGAGTCCTTCAATGGCGGCGATTTTCGCCGGCTGATACTCGCGCGTGTTGAGACCGTGCGCGTCGCCTACCAGAATCTGAATGGGCGCGAGAAACAGCAGAATCCACAGCGCCATCGACAAACTGCGTTTGACCGGCACATCGCGCCGCCCCTGGAGCAAATGCCACGCGCCGCAGGCGGCCACGATAAAGGCGGCGACGATAAAGGCCGCAATGGTCATATGCGCGAGACGGAACGGGAAGGAGGGATTGAAGATCACCTTGAACCAGTCCACAGGCACGATGCGGCCGTTCTCAATCGCATAGCCCTGCGGCGTTTGCATGAAGCTGTTCGACGAGAGAATCCAGAATGTCGAAATGAGCGTGCCCACCGCAACCATGAGCGTGGCGAAGAAATGCGCTTTCGGGCTCACGCGATTCCAGCCGAACAGCATGACGCCGAGAAAACCCGCTTCCAGGAAGAACGCGGTCAAGACTTCATAGGTCAGCAGCGGCCCGGTGATATTGCCAGCAATGGTCGAGAATCCGCTCCAGTTGGTCCCGAACTCGTAAGCCATCACGACGCCCGAGACCACGCCCATGCCGAATCCCACCGCGAAAATTTTCGACCAGAAGCGGTACATGTCCTTGTATGCCGCATCGCCGGTGAGCAGAAGGCGCCATTCGAGCACGGCGAGAAAGCTCGCCATGCCGATGCTGATCGCCGGAAAGACGATGTGAAACGAGACTGTAAATGCGAACTGCAGCCTGGCGAGATGAAATGCGTCGAAGATGTCCATGATTCGTTAGTGTTCCCAGGTGACAGGTGCATTCACAGGACAGGGCACTCCGGCCGGGACAGCGTAACCACGCAGCGTGCCCGGCCGCAATGCCGCAACGGCTCGAGACTAGGTCCCCGCCGCGCGCACCACGCGCACGGGCACGGACTTGTACGACGGCGTGCCACTCTCTTTGTCGATATAGTCGAGCGGAACCAGTACGTTGGCTTCCGGGTAATAGGCCGCGACGGAACCGCGTGCGATGCTGTACACGATGGCGGTAATGTTTTTCAGGCGCAGCGTGCGGCCCGACGTGACCGTTTCGATATCGACGAGATCGCCGTGCTCGATGCCGTAGGCGGCCATGTCGTCGCCGTTCATGAAGAGCACATCGCGCCGGCCGAACACGCCGCGGTAGCGGTCGTCCATCGCGTAGATCGTCGTGTTGTACTGGTCGTGGCTGCGTATCGTGATCAACCGCAGCACGTTCTCCGCGCCCAGCACGTCGGCGTCTTCTTTCACGCCGCCATAGACGGAGAACTCGGCCTTGCCCGATGGCGTGGGCCACTGGCGTTCGGTCGGCGGCAGCGGCAAGCGGAATCCGCCCGGCATGCGAATGCGCCGGTTGAAGTCCTCGAAGCCGGGCACGGTCTGCTCGATCAGGTCGCGGATCTTGTCGTAGTCGGCAATGAGGTCCATCCACGCGACTTTCGAATTGGGCAGCGTGGCGCGCGCGATGCCTGCAACGATGGCGGGCTCAGAGCGCAAGTGTTCGGAAGCGGGCGTGAGCTTACCGGCCGACGCATGAACCATGGACATCGAATCTTCCACCGTGATGGACTGACGCCCGGTGCTTTGCATGTCGAGTTCCGTGCGCCCGAGGCACGGAAATACATAGGTTTCCTTCGCAACAAGCAGATGCGTGCGATTGAGCTTCGTGCCGATATGAACGCTCAAGTCGAGCGACGCCATCGCCGGAAACGACTGTTCGGAGTCGGGCAGCGCAACCGCGAAATTGCCGCCGAGGCAGAGTAGCGCCTTGGCCTTGCCGTCGATCATCGCCTGCATGGCTTGCACCGCGTCGTGACCGTGTCCGTCGGGCGGCGTGAATCCGCAGGCCTGCTCGATCAGCTTGAGGAAATCTTTCGATGGCTTTTCGGTGATGCCAACCGTGCGATTGCCTTGCACGTTCGAATGGCCGCGCAGCGGACAAATGCCGGCGCCAGGCTTGCCGAAATTGCCGCGCAGCAACAGCAGATCGGCGATCAGGCGCACGTTGGCCGTGCCCTTGTTGTGCTGGGTGACGCCCATGCCGTACGTGACGATGGTCGCGTTCGACTTCGCGTACGCAATCGCCACGTGCTCGAGGTCGGGGCGCGTGAGGCCGCTGGCCTTTTCGATGTCTTCCCAGGAGGTCGCTTCGAGATCCGCCGCGAACGCGTCGAAGCCTTCGGTATGCTGCGCGATGAATGCCTTGTCGAGCACGCCGCCTTGCTCCGCCTCCATTTGCAGCAGCACCTTCATGATGCCCTTGAGCGCGGCCGCGTCGCCGCCCGCGTCCAGCTGGAAGTAGGTGGACGCGATGCGGGTCGAGCCGAACGTCGCCATTTCGATCATGCTTTGCGGGTCGGCAAAGCGTTCGAGCGCGCGCTCGCGCAGGGGATTGAAGACGATGATGGGCACGTTGCGCCGCGACGCTTCGTGCAAGGTGCCCATCATGCGCGGATGGTTCGTGCCCGGGTTGTGGCCAATGGAAATGATGAGTTCGGTCGTGTCGAAATCTTCGAGCGAGACCGTTCCTTTGCCGATGCCGATCGATTTCGGCAGGCCAACGCTGGTCGGCTCGTGACACATGTTCGAGCAATCGGGGAAATTGTTCGTGCCGTACTCGCGCGCGAAGAGTTGATACAGAAACGCGGCTTCGTTGGACGCGCGCCCCGACGTATAGAACTCGACCTGATCCGGCGGGAGCGAGCGCAGAATTTCGCCGATGCGTGCGAACGCGTCTTCCCACTCGACGGCGCGAAACTTGTCGCTTGCGCGGTCGTAGACCAGCGGGTGGGTGAGCCGGCCCATGTCTTCGAGTTCATAGTCCGACTTTTGCAGCAGCGAGGAGACGGTGTTCGCAGCGAAGAATTCCGGTGTCACCCGTTTCGTGGTGGCTTCCCAGGTCACGGCCTTCGCGCCGTTCTCGCAGAACTGGAAGGTGGAACGGTGCTCTTTGTCCGGCCACGCGCAACCGGGGCAATCGAAGCCGTCGGGTTGATTGGTCCGCATCAGCGTAATGGGCGCCTCGATGCTTTCCATTTGATCGTGAATCGCCTGCGCGGTTGCTTTGAGCGCGCCCCAACCGCCCGCGGGACCGGTGTAGGGATGGACGCCGGGCACATCACGTAGTTTCGTCATGGGAAACTCCATTGTGTTTTCTATGCATGCAGCGCAAGGCCGGTGCCTCGCTGCATCGGAACCGCACAGGTCTGGGAATCTGTAGCGTGAATTCAGTTATAGCGAATTTTTTTTACCTAATTCTAGGGACGCGACGTGTTGCCGTGAACGGTGGCCGAGCCGATATTAGTTATCGGTCGCGAAAGGTATAGGCGCAAGCATAGGTGTAAAAAGCGGTCTCCATGACAGACAGAATTCATTTGTAATATCGAGTACAGTTTCGCCCGGCGCAGTACACTGCATGAACTGTGCTGTAAGCGACTACCGGGGGGAGATCGCTGTGAAACTTTACGAAAAGCTGGCGGACGATATCGAAACGCTGATTCGCAAAGGCGTTTACCGGCCCGGCGACCGCGTGCCTTCGGTACGCCAGGCGAGCCAGCAGCACCGCATCAGCATTACCACCGTGATTCGGGCGTACTTGCTGCTGGAAAGCCGCGGGGTGCTGGAAAGCCGTCCGCAGTCCGGCTATTTCGTGAGTACGCGCATGGGCGCAGCGGGCGCGCATTCGGATGAACTGCGCACGAGCCGGCCGATTGCGGTGTCGGCTACGGTGGACGTGAGCCGCCTCGTGCTGTCCACTTTGCGCTCCATTGGCGTTGACGACGCGGTGCCGCTCGGTTCGCCTTATCCGGACCCGCAGCTTTTTCCTTATGAAAAGCTCAACCGCTATGCGTCGGCGGTGGGCCGCAAAAGGTCGCTATGGGGTGTAACCAATGCGCTGCCGCCGGGCACCCCGGAACTGGTTCGCCAGATCGCCCGGCGCTACCTCGAGAACGGCATGGCCGTGGACCCCAACGAGATCATCGTGACGGTTGGCGCGACGGAGGCGATCAATCTGTGCCTGCAGGCGGTCGCCAAACCGGGCGACGTGATTGCCGTGGAATCGCCCACGTTCTACGCCATGCTGCATGCCATCGAGCGCTCGGGAATGAAGGTGATGGAGGTGGCGACGCACCCCGAGTACGGCATCGAGATCGACGCGCTGGCGAAGATCATTGAAGCGGGGCCAATCGCCGCTTGCATGGTGATGCCGAATTTTCAAAATCCGCTCGGGTTTCAGATGCCCGACGAGCGCAAGCGCGCACTCGTCGACCTGCTCGCCAAGGCGGGAATTCCGGTGATCGAAAACGGCGTTTATAACGAACTGTATTTCGGCGACTCGCATCCCACCACGCTCAAATCCTATGACAAAAATGGCACCGTGTTGCACTGTGGGTCGTTTTCGAAGAGTTTGACAGCGGCGTATCGCATCGGCTGGGCGCTGCCGGGCCGCTATCGCGACGAGGTGGAAAAGCTGAAGTTTCTGAATACTCTGACGACTTCGGTCATTCCTCAATTGGCCATTGCCGAATACCTCGAGCGCGAAGGCTATGAGCATCATTTGCGGCGTATCCGCAAGAATTACGCGCAGCAGGCCAATCTGATGAAGTCGATGGTTATGCGTTTTTTTCCAGCGGGCACGCGCACGTCGACGCCGATGGGCGGGTACGTGCTCTGGATCGAATTGCCGGCGCAGGTGGATTCGATGAAGCTCTACCAGCTCGCGCTGGCGCGCGGCATCACGATCGGACCGGGCTATATGTTTTCCGTCTCGGACAACTATCGCAACTTCATCCGGCTCAATTACAGCACGCCATGGTCGCCGGAAATCGAGCAGGCGGTCATTACGGTCGGGAAACTCGCGGCATCGTGCGCGCGCCAGGCGTAAGCGTGCGCTGCTACTTCTTCATCATGGCCATCACGAGAAAGTGAAACGGCAGCACAAGTAAAGCGGTTGCGCCGAAACCGACGCACCAGAGAATGACCGTCCACTTCAGGTCGTGCAGAAAAAGGTGCCGCCGCCCCTCATGCTCGCGTTTCACATTCGACTCCCGCTCGTTGGTCATCCGTAAAGCGATTATGGCACCGGCGTGCGCGGCCGATCAATCGCATTGAACCGGACGGGCTTTGAATTGCCCGCTTTAAGCGCCGTTAAGCGGGCGATTTGAAGTATCGGAAAATGTGGGGTTGATTTTTCTAAAACTGGTGCACCAGGGCACGATATCGGCGCCTGCGAAGGCGATCCAGGCGGCGTGAGCAATGTAAGCGGACCGGCTGCACTCGATTAAAAACTTCTTAAGCTCGGGCAAGAAAAAGCTGAATGTACAGGGATCGCGACGCCACCTAACCTTGCACTCCATAAAACGATGGCGGGCAGGAGAAAGAGGGGGGTGGTGAACATCGGGCCATGCGGCGCATGGTCCGACTCGTCTCCGGCGGCGGAGACCGATCCTTACTGGGAGCAGCAATGTACGCGGAAAGTATTGACCTGTTTGCGAAGAGAGGCGCCCACCGTGCGTCGACGGCGCATCACGCGCCTCTGGCATTTCTGATTGGTGCTGGCATGGCGGGCGCCTATATCGGCTTCGGTGACATTCTGATGTTTACGGTGGGCGCGCATGTCGATCCGGCTTTCGTGCATCTCGTGATGGGCGCGGTGTTCGCCTGCGCGCTCACCATTGTCGTGTTCGCCGGCTCCGATCTGTTCACGGGAACGGCCATGTATATGCCGCTGGCCCTATTGCGAGGGGAGACTGGCGTGGGCGGCCTGCTGCTGGTGTGGATAGCGTCGTGGGTGGGCAACCTGTGTGGCGCCATTGTGCTCTCGGCCATCTTGCTCGCGGCCGGCGGCGGCGTGCTGTTGACCGATGGCTCAGCGGTATTCTTCAAGGCCGTGGAGGCCAAGATGGCGGCCCCGGGCCTTGCGCTCTTCGCCAAGGGCCTGCTATGCAACTGGCTGGTGTGCCTCGCGATCTGGATGGCCGCACGCACAAAGAACGACGCGGCAAAGCTCGGCCTCATCTTCTGGCCCATATTCGCGTTCGTGGCCTGCGGCTTCGAGCACAGCGTAGCCAACATGTTTGCCTTCGCGCTGGCGCTGATGGCCGATCACCCTGCGTCGATCACGCTCGCCGGAGCGATCCACAACGAAGTTTTCGTGACTGCGGGCAATATCGCCGGCGGCGCGGTTTTCATGGGCCTCGGCTACTGGCTGCAGGAAGGCGGTATCGGCCACGCCCCCAATGCGGCCACACCGGCTTCGGAAGGCGCAGGTACATGAGTTATCCGAACTAATTTGCGCCGTTGCGCGAGTCCTTGGCAACGGCGGTTTCGTCTTTTCATATCCGATTTCAAGTATCGGTGGCATGGCCGGTTCAAATCCGATTATAAATATCGGCTATGCCCACGCTTTTCATGTCTGTCCGAACTCCTGTGACAGATACTCTTCCGCGTGCTCGAGCATGAAATAGCGAAACGCCTCGGCTGGCGGCGACAATATCTTCGATAGCAGGTTCACCATGTACCACCGGCGCCATACCGGTGTGTCTTCGACGTCCACCACCACCAGGCGTCCGCTGCTCAGCTCCAGCCCCAACGTGTGCAGGGACAGCAGGCTGACGCCCATATTGGCCATCACGGCCTGCTTGATCGTTTCGTTACCCGACATTTCCATGGTGATGTGCGGCGTCAGGCCATGCTTCTCGAAGTAGGCCTCCAGCACCGCGCGGGTGCCGGAGCCGGGTTCGCGCACGATGAAGTTATAGGTAGCGAGCGCCTGGGCCGGCACGTGGCCGAGCCGCACCAGCGGATGGTCCGGTGCGGCGACGAACACGAGCGGGTGGGCCGCGAACGGCTCCGCGCGCGTGGCGAGCTCCCTGGAAGGGCGACCCATCACGGCCAGATCCACTTCGTTGCGCTGCAATTGCTCCACCAGCGTCTGACGATTGCCGACGGTGAGACTCACTTCGACACCGGGGTGATCCTTGCAAAAGCGCCCGAGCAGCGGCGGCACGAAATATTGCGCGGTACTGACCATCCCGATCACGAGCCGGCCTGTCTGGACCTTCTTGAAGCGGGCCACCATGTCCTCGGCGTCCTTCAGCGTCGCAAGGATCTTGCGCGCGTAGACGAGGAAATACTCACCTGTGATGGTGAGCGAAACATTCCTGCCTTCGCGGTCGAACAGCGGCAAGCCGACCTGCGTTTCGAGCTCGCGAATCTGCATGGTGACTGCAGGCGGCGTAAGGCTCAGCATTTCGGCCGCGCGCGAGAAGTTCAGATGGCGTGCCACTGCGACGAAGACACGTATTTGCCGGAGCGTCACGCCTCTCATTAAGAAATCCTTAATCGACGAAAAGAAATTCGTGAATGTACATGAATTATCCCGCCGCATAACCTTGGTGTCCATGAGGTCAGCCACCAAGGAGCGAGACGATGACCAAGCCTGTGGAAAGCGGTGTGATTACGGACGCCAAGCAACGTTATGCAGCCGGCGTGCTCAAGTACAAGCAGATGGGGTACTGGCAGCCGGATTATGAACCCAAGGAAACGGACGTTATCGCCCTGTTCCGCATCACGCCTCAGGCGGGTGTGGATCCGGACGAAGCGGCCGCGGCCGTCGCGGGCGAGTCGTCGACGGCGACATGGACTGTAGTGTGGACCGACCGGCTCACGGCCTGCGACAAGTATCGCGCGAAGGCGTACCGCGTCGACCCGGTGCCCAACACCGGCCCTGGCACGTCCACCGAGCAGCAGTACTTTGCCTATATCGCCTACGAGCTCGAACTGTTCGAGGAAGGATCGATCGCGAACCTCACTGCGTCGATCATCGGCAATGTATTCGGCTTCAAGCCCTTGAAGGCATTGCGCCTGGAGGACATGCGCATTCCGGTTGCCTATGTGAAGACCTTCAAGGGGCCGCCGACCGGCATCGTCGTGGAGCGCGAGCGGCTCGACAAGTTCGGCCGTGCACTGCTCGGCGCGACGATGAAGCCCAAGCTCGGCCTCTCCGGCAAGAACTACGGGCGCGTCGTCTACGAGGGGCTCGCCGGCGGCCTCGACTTCACGAAGGACGACGAGAACATCAACTCGCAGCCCTTCATGCACTGGCGCGACCGGTTTCTGTACTGCACGGAAGCGGTCAAGCGCGCGGAGGCGATGAGCGGCGAGATCAAGGGACATTACATGAACATTACCGCCGCGACGATGGAGGACATGTACGAGCGCGGCGAATTCGCCAAGGAACTGGGTTCGTGCATCGTGATGGTCGACCTCGTGATCGGCTGGACCGCGATCCAGTCGATCTCGAACTGGGCGCGCAAGAACGACATGATCCTGCATATGCACCGCGCGGGCCACAGCACCTATACGCGGCAGAAGTCTCACGGCGTGTCGTTCCGCGTGATCGCGAAATGGCTTCGGCTCGCGGGCGTCGACCACCTGCACACGGGCACGGCGGTTGGCAAGCTCGAAGGCGATCCGCTCACCGTGCAAGGCTTTTACAACGTGTGCCGCGACGAGCGCAACGAAGTCGATCTGCAGCGCGGCCTGTTCTTCGAACAGGACTGGGCGGCGCTGAAGAAGGTCTTGCCGGTTGCCTCAGGCGGCATCCACGCGGGGCAGATGCATCAATTGCTCACGCTGTTCGGCGACGACGTCGTGCTGCAGTTCGGCGGCGGCACGATCGGTCACCCGATGGGCATTCAGGCCGGCGCGACCGCGAATCGCGTTGCGCTCGAAACGATGACGAAGGCCCGCAACGAAGGGCGCGATATCGCCGCCGAGGGGCCGCAGATTCTCGAAGAGGCTGCCCGCTGGTGTACGCCGCTCAAGCAGGCGCTCGACACCTGGCGCGACGTGACCTTCAACTACGCGTCCACCGATACGCCGGACTTCGTGACCACGGCAACGGCCTCGTAAATCACGCGAAAAGGATAGGAGAACGATATGCGACTCACTCAAGGGACTTTTTCTTTCCTGCCGGACCTCACTGACACCGAGATCCGCGCGCAGATCGACTATGCGCTGCGCGAGGGCTGGGCCTGCTCGGTGGAGTTCACCGACGATCCGCACCCGCGCAACGCGTATTGGGAAATGTGGGGCCTGCCGATGTTCGATCTCAAGGACGCGGCCGGCGTGATGCTCGAAGTGGATGCGTGCCGCAAGGCGAAGCCGCGCCATTACGTAAAGGTGAACGCGTTCGATTCCACGTTCGGCTTCGAAACCACACGGCTGTCGTTCATCGTCGCGCGGCCGGCCGACGAGCCGGGCTTCCGCCTCGGACGCGACGACGGCGCGGCGCGCAAGCTCCACTACAGTGTGCGTCCCTATGCGGACGACAAGCCATCGGGCGAGCGCTACGAGTGATGCGGGCACGCCCGGCGGGGTGATGTCGATACCCTGGCCGATTGCGATAGCGATCGTGACAACTGAGCGGCGCGCGGCGCAAGCCGCGCGCCAGGCAATCCTCACTATTGACGGGACTGGACGCCATGAGCACTGAAACCGCCATCGATCTGCAGGCCATCGTGCGCGACGCACAGATTCACGATGTGCTCGAGCGCCTCGATCGCGAGCTGGTCGGGCTGAGGCCCGTGAAGACACGCATTGCCGAGATTGCCGCGTTTCTCGTGGTCGAGCGCGCGCGCAAGGAGCTCGGCATGGCAACCGCTGCGCCTTCGCTGCATATGTGCTTCACCGGCAACCCAGGCACGGGTAAGACCACGGTCGCGATGCGCATGGCCGAGATCCTGCATCGCCTCGGCTACGTCAGGAAAGGCCACGTGGTGGCCGTGACCCGAGACGATCTGGTGGGCCAATACATCGGCCACACCGCGCCCAAGACGAAGGAGGTGCTCAAGCGCGCGATGGGCGGCGTGCTCTTCATCGACGAGGCGTACTACCTGTATCGCCCCGAGAACGAGCGCGACTACGGCCAGGAGGCGATCGAGATCCTGTTGCAAATCATGGAGAACCAGCGTGACGACCTCGTTGTGATTCTCGCAGGCTACAAGGAGCGCATGGACACGTTTTTCCAGAGCAATCCGGGTTTCAAGTCGCGTATTGCGCATCACATCGACTTTCCCGACTACACCGACACGGAGCTCTTCGAGATTGCGGAACGGATGCTGCACGACATGCATTACCGGCTCGACGACGATGCGCAGGCGGCGTTCCGCGACTACATTGCGCGGCGCAAGGCGCAACCCAACTTCGCGAATGCGCGCTCGATCCGCAATGCGCTCGACCGTGCACGGCTGCGCCAGGCCAGTCGCGTGTTCTCGTCGAACGAGGCGGTGACACGGGAAGCGCTCGAAACCCTCGTGGCCGCCGACATTCGCGCGAGCCGAGTGTTCGGCGACACCGCAGAAAAGACAGATCGATAAAGGAGACGTCCATGCAACATGGCCGAACGACGCTCTCGAAGTTCATCATCGAGGAGCACCGCCGTCATCCGGCGCAGGACGAGCAGCTTGCCGCGCTCGTCAATGATATCCAGACCGCCTGCAAGTACATCGGCGCGCGCGTTGCGCGCGGCGCGCTCGATGGCGCGATAGGCGCGGCGGGCATGAAGAACGTGCAGGGCGAGACGCAGCAGAAGCTCGACGTGATCTCCAACGAGATTATGCTCTCGTGCTGCGAGTGGGGCGGCCAGCTCGCGGGCATGGTTTCCGAGGAGCTCGAACACGCCTACGAGATTCCCTCGGGGTATCCGCGCGGGCGCTATCTGTTGCTGTTCGACCCGCTCGACGGCTCATCGAACATCGACGTCAACGTGACGGTGGGCACCATCTTCTCGGTGCTCATGGCGCCTCCCGGCGTGACCGAGCCCACGGTGGAGGACTTTTTGCAGCCGGGCACGGCGCAGGTTTGCGCGGGCTATGCGCTGTTCGGGCCCGCCGACATGATCGTGCTGACGCTCGGCCGCGGCGTGCACGGCTTCACGCTCGATCCGGAGATTGGCGCGTACATCCTCACGCACCCCGATATGCGGATCTGCGAAGAAACGCGCGAGTTCGCCATCAACGCCTCGAACATGCGCTATTGGGAGCCGCCCGTGCAGCGCTATGTCGACGAATGCCTCGAAGGCAAGGCCGGCGTGCGCCAGACCGACTTCAACATGCGCTGGATTGCGTCGCTGGTGGCCGAAGTGCACCGCATCCTCATGCGCGGCGGCGTGTTCATGTACCCGAAGGACAAGAAGGATCCGGCGAAGCCGGGCCGGCTGAGGCTGCTCTACGAGGCGAACCCCATGGCGATGCTCGTCGAGCAGGCGGGCGGCCGCGCGTCGACGGGGCGAGGCCGCATTCTCGAAGTGCCGCCCGATGCGCTGCATCAGCGCGTGCCGGTCATTCTCGGCTCGCAGCGCGAGGTCGAGCGCATCGAACACTATCACCGCGAGTTCGACAGCGGCGCTGGCGAGCCCTTCGATTCACCACTTTTCAATACGCGTTCGCTGTTTCGCGCGCCGCATTGAGGCGCGCCAACGAGATCGAGCATCAGGAGGAGACATGTCGACCAAACATCCGATTGTGGTGATCACGGGTTCGTCGGGCGCAGGCACGACGACAATCACACGCGCGTTCCAGCACATTTTCCGGCGCGAGAGCGTGAACGCCGCGATCATCGAAGGCGATTCGTTTCATGCCTACGATCGCCTGCAGATGCGCCAGAAGCTCAAGGAGGCCGAGGCTTCCGGCGAGCACAGCTTCAGCCATTTCGGGCCGAGCGGGAACCTGTTCGAGGAACTCGCGCAGTTGTTCGAGGCTTACGGCGAGAACGGCACGGGCCGCTGCCGCAAGTATCTGCACGACGAAGCTGAAGGTGCCGAGTATGGCCAGGCGCCCGGCACGTTCACGCCGTGGACCGATCTGCAGGAAGGCACCGACCTGCTGTTCTATGAAGGGCTGCACGGTGCGGTCGTGACCGAGCGCGTGAACGTCGCGCAGCATGCGGACCTGCTCGTGGGCGTGGTGCCCACGATCAACCTCGAATGGATCCAGAAGCTGCATCGCGACCAGAACCTGCGCGGCTATTCGCAGGAAGCGGTGGTCGACACGATCCTGCGCCGCATGCCCGACTACGTGAGCTACATTTGCCCGCAGTTCTCACGCACGCATGTGAACGTGCAACGCGTGCCGGTCGTCGATACGTCGAATCCGTTCATCGCGCGCGACATTCCTTCGCTCGACGAAAGCATGCTTGTGATTCGCTTCGCGGACCCGAAAGGCATCGACTTTCCTTATCTGCTTTCGATGGTGCACGACTCGTACATGTCGCGGCCGAACACGATCGTGTGTCCGGGCGGCAAGATGGGGCTCGCCATCCAGCTGATCTTCACGCCGATGATCCTGCGTTTGATGAGCAACCGCCGGCAGGCGCTGCTGTAACCGCACGCTCACGAAAGAGGTGTCCTCATGAATCACCCCAGTCTTGCGGGCCGCGAGAGCGCGGCGCCGCCAAGCCGCCGCCAGCTCGCGAATGCGCTGCGTTTTCTTGCCATCGACGCCGTGGAGGCCGCCAGGTCTGGGCATCCGGGCATGCCGATGGGCATGGCCGACATTGCCGAGGTGCTGTGGCGCGAACATCTGCGGCACAGCCCGCGCGATCCGTCCTGGCCGAATCGCGATCGCTTCGCGCTCTCGAACGGGCATGGTTCGATGCTGCTGTACGCGGCGCTGCACCTCTCGGGCTACGATCTGCCGCTCGACGAGCTCAAGCGCTTCCGGCAACTGCATTCGAAGACGCCTGGGCATCCTGAATATGGTTTGACGCCCGGCGTCGAGACGACGACGGGGCCGCTCGGCCAGGGGCTCGCGAACAGCGTGGGGATGGCCTTCGCGGAGCAACTGCTGGCCGCGCGCTTCAATCGGCCTGGATATCCCGTCGTCGATCACCATACCTACGTGTTTCTGGGGGACGGCTGCCTGATGGAGGGCGTGAGCCATGAAGCGTGCTCGCTGGCGGGCACGCTCGGGCTCGGCAAGCTGATCGCCTTCTACGACGACAACGGCATTTCGATCGACGGCCACGTGAGTGGCTGGTTTACCGACGACACGGCAGCGCGCTTTCGCGCGTATGGCTGGCAGGTGGTCGGGCCGCTCGACGGCCACGACGCGGCGGCCGTGGAGGCGGCGATACGCGATGCGCACGCCGATACAGCGCGCCCGACGCTGATCGTCTGCCGCACGACGATCGGCTGGGGTTCCCCGAACAAGGCCGACACGCACGACGTGCATGGCGCGCCGCTGGGCGCCGATGAAATCGCGGCGACGCGCCGCGCGCTCGGCTGGGATCATGCGCCGTTCGAGATCCCCGATGAGATCCGCGCAAGCTGGAGCGAGGTCGAGCGCGGCGCGGCTCGTGTGCGCGAGTGGCGAGCGTTGTTCGAAGCGTATCGCATCGAGTATCCGGACGAGGCGGCGGAGTTCGAGCGTCGTACGAACGGCGAGCTGCCTGAGGACTGGCCGCGTATTTCCGGGCAGCTGATTCGCGCGGCATGCGACGCCACCGCGTCGTGCGCCACCCGCAAGTCGTCGCAGCTTGCGCTCGAAGTGCTGGTGCCCGCCTTGCCCGAGCTGTTTGGCGGCTCGGCGGACCTGACCGGCTCCAATCTCACCGCGGTGAAGGCGTCCCGGGCGTTCGTGCCTAGCGGCACGCCCGACCCGCGTGCGAACTACCTCTCGTACGGTGTGCGCGAGTTCGGGATGATGGCGATGATGAACGGCATGGCGCTGCATGGCGGCTTCATTCCGTACGGAGGCACCTTCCTCGTGTTCTCCGACTACGCGCGCAACGCCATTCGCATGAGCGCGCTGATGAAGCTGCGCGTGATCCATGTGCTCACGCACGATTCGATCGGGCTTGGCGAGGACGGGCCGACCCATCAGCCGATCGAGCACGTTGCCAGCCTGCGCCTGATTCCGGGGCTCGATGTGTGGCGCCCGTGCGATTCGGTGGAAACCGCGGTTGCATGGCAGATGGCCATCGAGCGCGCGCACGGGCCGACTTCGCTCGTGCTGTCGCGCCAGAACCTGCCACAGACGCCATCCGGCGAGGCCCGGATCGAACAGATCCGCAAGGGCGGCTATGTGCTGAACGATTGCTCAGACGGAAGGCCGGACGTTGTTCTGATTGCTACGGGATCCGAAGTATCTATGGCGGTAGACGCGCAGAGCCGGCTCGCGCAACTGGGCGTGGGCGCACGCGTGGTGTCGATGCCGTCGACCTCCGTGTTCGACCGGCAGGACGCCGCATGGCGCGCGGCGGTGCTGCCCGCGGGCGTGCGCCGCGTGGCGGTGGAAGCCGCGCACGGCGACTTCTGGCACAAGTATGTGGGCCCGGACGGCAAGGTGATCGGCCTCGCGTCGTTCGGCGAATCGGCGCCGGCAACCGATCTGTACGCGCACTTCGGCCTGAGCGTGGAACGTATCGTGGAGGCGTGCCTGGCATGAAGACACAACTCATCACCTTCGATCTCGACGGCACGCTGTTCGATACGGCGCCCGAAATTTCGCTTGCGGTCAACCGCGCGCTCGAAGCCCACGGTCTGCCGCCGGTCTCGCTCGACACCGTGATCAGCTATATCGGCAACGGCACGCGAGAGCTGATGCGCCAGGTGCTCGTGCGCCACGGTTTCGAAGCACAGGTCACGCTCGACGAGATGATGCCCATATTCGACGCGCATTACGACGCCACGGCGGGCACGACGGCGAAGCCCTATCCGGGCGTGCCGGCCGCGCTTGCGCGGCTGCGCGCCGCCGGCATGCGCATGGCCGTGGTCACGAACAAGGATCACCGCTTCGCCCAGCGGCTGATCGAGCGCGCGGGCTTCGCGCCGTATTTCGACGTCGTGCTTGGCGGCGACAGCCTTCCTGACAAGAAGCCGCATCCTGCGCCGATTCTCTATTGCATGGAACGCCTGGAGGTTCCCACGGCCGCGGCCGCGCACTTGGGCGATTCGCGCACCGACGTGCAGTCGGCGCGCCGCGCGGGCGTAGCTGCATGGGCCGTGCCCTACGGCTACAACCACGGCGTGCCCATTGCGCAGGCGCATCCGGACCGCGTGTTCGCGTCCATTGAGGAGATGGCGGACTACGTGCTGCCATCGAGCTTGGGCCATATGGAATCCGAACTGAATACGAACTGAATCAGCTGCCCATTCACGACATCAAGGAGACAACATGCCTGTCAACGTAGCGATCAACGGTTATGGCCGCATCGGGCGCAATGTCTTGCGCGCGCTTTATGAATCGAAGCGGACCGGCGAAATCCGCATCGTGGCGATCAACGATATCGGCGATGCGCACATCAACGCGCATCTCACGCGCTACGACACCGTGCACGGCCAGTTCGCGGGCACCGTCGAAGTGGACGGCGACGCACTCGTAGTCGACGGCGACCGCATCCAGGTGCTGTCCGTGCGCGATCCGGCGCAACTGCCGTGGCGCGCGCTCGATGTCGACGTGGTGTTCGAGTGCACGGGGCATTTCACGACCAAGGAGAAGGCCTCCGCGCATCTGGCCGCCGGCGCTCGCAAAGTCATGATCTCCGCGCCGGGCGGCAAGGATGTTGACGCGACCATCGTCTATGGCGTCAACGATGCGGTCCTGCGCCAGTCGTTCACGGTCGTCTCGAACGCGTCATGCACAACCAATTGCCTGGCGCCGCTCGTCAAGCCGCTGCATGCGGCGCTTGGTATCGAGCACGGCCTCATGACGACGATTCATTCGTATACGAACGATCAGGTGCTCACCGACGTCTATCACGAAGACCTGCGCCGGGCGCGCTCGGCCACGCACTCGATGATCCCCACCAAAACGGGCGCGGCCGCCGCCGTTGGCCTCGTGATTCCCGAACTGAATGGGCGCCTCGATGGCTTCGCGATACGCGTGCCCACGATCAATGTGTCGGTGGTCGACCTGACCTTCACGGCTGCACGTGCAACGAGCGTGGAGGAAGTCAACGAGATCGTCCGCGATGCCGCGCATGGCGAGTTGAAGGGCATTCTCGGCTACAACGACTTGCCGTTGGTATCCGTCGATTTCAACCACGACCCGCGCTCGTCGATTTTCGACGCCACGCAAACGCGCGTGATCGGCGGCACGCTGGTCAAGGTGCTGAGCTGGTACGACAACGAATGGGGCTTCAGCAACCGCATGCTCGACACGACGCTCGCGTGGATGGAGGCGCCGCAATGAACGCATCGGTGTTGAGGCTCGAAGATCTGGCCGAGCGCGGCGCGTTGCGCGGCAAGCGCGTCTTCATCCGCGCCGACCTGAACGTGCCGGTCGACGAACGGGGCGGCATTGCCGAAGACACGCGCATTCGCGCGTCCTTGCCGGCCATCGCCATGTGCGCGCAAGCCGGGGCGGCGGTGATGGTGACATCGCATCTCGGGCGTCCGGATGAAGGCGTACTGAGGCAGCAGGACTCGCTCGCGCCGGTCGCCGCGCGTCTTTCCGAACTGCTCGTCCGCGAGGTGCGGTTGGTGCGAGACTGGGCCGAGGGCGGCTTCAACGTCGAGCCGGGCGAAGTCGTGCTGCTCGAAAACTACCGCGTGAACCGGGGCGAGAAGTCCAACGACGATGCGCTTGCGCTGAAAATGGCGCGCCTGTGCGACATCTACGTGAACGATGCGTTCGGCACGGCGCATCGCGCGGAGGCCACCACCGCAGGCATTGCCCGATACGCGGGCGTCGCCTGCGCGGGGCCGCTGCTGATCGCCGAACTCGATGCGCTCGGCAAGGCGCTCGGTGCGCCGGCACGCCCGCTGGTTGCGATCGTCGCAGGCTCGAAGGTGTCGACCAAGCTCACGATACTCAAGTCGCTCGCGGCGAAGGTCGATCAGCTGATTGTGGGCGGCGGCATTGCGAACACCTTCATGCTGGCAGCGGGGCTGCCGATAGGCAAGTCGCTCGCCGAGCCAGATCTGGCGGGTGAGGCACGCGAGATCATGGACTTGATGGCGGCGCGCGGTGCGTCGGTGCCGATTCCGGTCGACGTCGTGTGCGCGAAGTCATTCTGTGCTACGGCGCCCGCTGTCGTGAAGGATGTTAAGGATATCGAAGCGGACGAACTGATTCTCGACATCGGCCCCAAGACCGCAGCGATGCTGGCGGAGCGGCTTGCGCGGGCGGGCACGATCGTCTGGAACGGACCGGTTGGCGTATTCGAGTTCGATGCGTTCAGCCACGGCACCGAAACGATCGCGCGCGCCATTGCCGCATCGCCCGCGTTTTCGCTTGCGGGCGGCGGCGACACGCTGGCGGCGATTGCGAAATACGGCATTGCCGCCGACGTGGGTTACATCTCCACGGGCGGCGGCGCGTTTCTCGAAGTGCTGGAGGGCAAAGTCCTGCCGGCCGTCGATATCTTGCAGCGCCGCGCAGGCTGATTCGCGGTTCGGGCCGCATCCGTTTTTATAGAGGAGATTCTCATGGCACTCATCTCACTGCGCCAGTTGCTCGATCACGCCGCCGAGCATGGTTACGGCGCGCCGGCATTCAATGTCAACAATCTCGAGCAGATTCAGGCCATCATGGAAGCCGCCGAGGAAACGCAAAGCCCGGTGATCCTGCAGGCGTCCGCCGGCGCGCGCAAGTATGCGGGCGAGCCTTACCTGCGCCACATGGTGCTCGCGGCCATCGAAGCGCATCCCGACATTCCCCTCGTGCTGCATCAGGACCACGGCGGCAGCCCCGCCGTGTGTCAGATGGCGATCCGCTCCGGCTTTTCCAGCGTGATGATGGACGGTTCGCTCGAGGAGGACATGAAAACGCCGGCGAGCTACGAATACAACGTGCGCGTCACGCGCACCGTCTGCGAGATGGCGCATGCGGTAGGCGTGTCGGTGGAAGGCGAACTGGGTTGTCTCGGCTCTCTCGAGACCGGCGAAGCCGGCGAGGAAGACGGCGTCGGCGCACAGGGCAAGCTCTCGCACGACATGCTGCTGACCGACCCCGGCGAGGCGCGCGACTTCGTCGAACGCACTGGCGTGGACGCGCTCGCGATAGCGATCGGCACGTCGCACGGCGCCTACAAGTTCACGCGCAAGCCGAGCGGCGACATTCTCGCCATCGACCGCATCGCCCAGATCCACGAACGCATTCCCAATACGCACCTGGTGATGCACGGCTCGTCTTCGGTGCCGCAGGAATGGCTCGAAATCATCCGGCGCTACGGCGGCGACATCAAGGAGACGTACGGCGTACCGGTGGAGGAAATTCAGCGCGGCATTCGCAGCGGCGTGCGCAAGGTGAATATCGACACCGATATTCGGCTCGCGATGACGGGCGCCATGCGCAAGCTGTTCGCAGAGCAGCCCGCCGAATTCGATCCGCGCAAGGCATTCGCGGCGGCGAGAAAGGCTGCGCGCGGCATCTGCGCAGCCCGCTTCGAGGCATTCGGCTGTGCTGGTGCGGCCCCGCGCATCAAGCCAGTGCCGCTCGAACGGATGGCCGAACGCTACGTCGCGAAGGGGTGACGCAATGGACGTGCTCAATCCCATGCTCATCGCACCGAGCTTGTTGTCCGCCGATTTCGCGCGCCTGGGCGATGAGGTCCGCGCGATCGAGGCGGCCGGTGCCGACTGGCTCCATTTCGACGTGATGGACAACCATTACGTGCCGAACCTGACGGTGGGCCCCATGGTGTGCGCGGCGCTGCGCCCGCATACGTCGTTGCCGATCGACGTGCATCTGATGGTGCGGCCCGTCGATGCGCTCGTCGGGGAGTTCGCGCAGGCCGGCGCGAACTCGATCAGCTTTCATCCCGAGGCGAGCGATCACGTCCATCGCACGCTCCATCAGATCAAGGAGCGCGGATGCCGCGCCGGTCTCGCGCTCAATCCGGCCACGCCGCTCGCGTGGCTTGACGAGGTGCTGGGCGACCTCGACTTCGTGCTGCTGATGTCGGTGAATCCCGGCTTTGGCGGGCAGAAGTTCATCGAGTCGGTGCTCGGCAAGATTCGCGCGGTGGCCACGCTCATCGATCACATGGGGGTGCGCACCGGTCATCGGCCGCGCCTCGAAGTCGATGGCGGCATCAAGCTCGATAACGTGGCGCAGGTGGCGGCGGCGGGCGCCGATACGCTCGTTGCGGGCTCAGCGGTGTTCGGCGCGCCGGACTACCGCAGCGTGATCGAAGGGCTGCGCAGCCGCGCGGAACACGCGCGGCTTCAGGCGCGGATTTAAACGCGGATTTAAGCTCGGATTTAAGCGCGGCTTCAAGTCCGTATTCAAGCCCGTGTTCAAGCGCGCGAACCGGATGTGTCCGGTTCGCGAACGGCGCTCAAGACGTTATTGCGCCATGGCGCAACACAGCAAGGAGAGGCGACCCATGCAGGCGCTCATATTCGACGTGGACGGCACCATGGCCGACACGGAGGCGGTGCATCGCGAAGCGTTCAACGCCGCGTTTGCCGAAGTCCGGCTCGACTGGCATTGGGACGAAGCTTTGTACACGCGTCTGCTCAACGTGGCGGGGGGCAAGGAGCGCATCGAGCGCTACTGGCGCTGTGTCGAGCCGGAAGAGACCGACGGCAAGCGCATGAAGGAGACGATAGCCGCGATCCATGCCATCAAGACGCGCTATTACACCGAACGCGTGCATGGCGGCGCGGTGGCGCTGCGGCCAGGCATCGCGCGCCTGATCGACGAGGCGAATGCGGCGGGCTTGCCGCTGGCGATTGCCACCACGACCACGACGGCCAATCTCGACGCGCTGCTCAGCGGGCCGCTGGGTGCAGCCTGGCGCAAGCGCTTCGCGGCGGTGTGCGATGCATCGAGCGCACCCGTGAAAAAGCCGGCGCCCGACGTGTATTACGCGGTCTTGCAGCAGATAGGCGTGCCGGCGGCCGAATGCCTCGCGCTGGAAGATTCGGAAAACGGCCTGCGTGCGGCACGCGCCGCGGGTATTCCGGCTGTGATCACCACGAATGCATATACGGAAACGCAGTGCTTCGACGGTGCGCTGCGCGTGCTGCCGCATCTGGGCGACCCGCGGCAGCCGCTGCCGGAGAGCGTGGCAGGCACGGAGCGTGGATGGATGGATTTGGCCGCGCTGAGGCGTCTGCACGGTGGGCAGTCAGTTCATGAAGGCCGGAAAGAGAATATCTGAGTTCGGAGGTCGAGCGCGGATGCGAATTGTCATCCGTATCGGTACCGGCGCGGCCACGCGTCGGCATCGACATAGGCGGCACGTTAACGGATTTCATACTCGAAGCCGGTGGCGTGCGCAATGCACATAAGCGCTAGACCAGATCAGCCTCGATGGTCGCGATGAGCCGATGCACGCTGCAGCGCCGCGCCAGGCTCCGATTATTCGGCACGGATTAGACCGTACAAATAATTCGCCAGATTAGGCTGGATTTATCGATCGTCAAATCAATGTGCTGGCGCGATGCGTAATGAATTACCCGCCCGTGCTTGCTCCTTTCTTTCGGACGAGTCCTATATCCCGCTCCCCCAGCATCGCACGAGTATCGCCTAAATGGGCAAACCGAAAGCCCGTTTAGCTCACCGGCCGCACTACCGGGCCGGCCGTTCTCGTCTACTTCCCGGAGGTATGAAAATGTCGGCTCAGCAGGAGCGGAAAGGGAACATGTATGCGTTGGCAACGATTGGAGCAAGCACCGAGCGCGGCGGTTGCGTTTGCGGTGGTTCGGACTTTCGCATTGGCCGCCTTCCGGTTGCGTGCGTTGGCGACGTTTTGACGTATGAAGACGGAAGACAGGCGGTAATAGCCGATGGTACGGGAATCGCGATGGGATACGGTGGCAATCCCGTTGCTCTAGTCGGAATGACCGAGGTTCACGATATGGCATTCGTCCATGAGGGCGTGTAAATGAGCGGAATCTATTACGCAATTGTCGAAGGCGATCCACTCGATAACGGGAGCGATAGCCGCGTTATTGGCGGTTCGGAGTATTCGTTCATAGAGGATCAGTACGGGCGTTCACGCAAGCAAACTCACTTGGGCCACGAAGCATGGTGCGGCGTTTGCAAGAGTTTTGGACCAATCCTCGCTGGCGCGGGTATTAAAGAAAGTCGCCGAGGCTGGGAGGAGCGGCTAAAAGCGTTCGAAGCCGTAAGCGGCGACATCGTGCTCTGCAAATGCGAACGGCACCCACGCGTTGTTGCACTGTACGCCCGTTGCTGCACTTATGAAGATTACGAGTGCGGCGAGTTAGCTGTCGCGGCGCCAATCCGCTCGGCATCCGTGCCGCACGCCATCTATGACGAGCAATTTTCGCTCAGGGACAGCAGCGGGCGAGCGCTCGCGGGCGTACGCTATCGAATCGTCACCGATCGCGGACGCGTTATCAGTGGCACGACAAACGGATGCGGTGAGACGGAGCGTATCGCAACGGACGGAACTGAAAGACTCACACTCTACACGTCAGGAGTCTTCACCTATGAATGAATTCTCCAACGACAATAAGTATGGATTCAAACTAACCGAAGACGAAGAATGGTTCGTCGTCCACGATTCTGCTGTCACCAACACGAATCCGGGATCGATGGTCTATGTGACGATTGACACAACTCCGATTTGTCCAAATATGACAGACCGGGAGTTTCGAGTGATGGCGAAGCGTCTTTTAGGCTGGGCGGTCACACTTGTTGAACGAAGAATTGCGGACTTGAATCGCTACGACAGCGCCACAAAAGCGCGAATGACGTATTGGTTTAACCGCAGCGACGACGGCACACGCCAATACCTGATGGCTGGATTTTCGCGTCATCTGGCCGCGCTAAAGTCCCTGACTCCGGCTAGTCTTGTTAGAAGCGACCCGAAGCTGGATAGGATGCTTGGCTGCGTCCCGAATCTAATCAACGTTGACCAAGAGGCCGCGCATGTATGCGGGCCAAATACCGAGCGACGGCTCGTAGGTATCGCCTTGAAATTTTGCAACGTCTTGCGCGATCAGAATATGTATGGCGACTCGCGACTATCGACACTAATTCACGAAGTGACACACTTCGCGGATACGTTCGCCAGCGGCGATCCAAGATACGGTATAGATCCGAAGGCCGCAGAATGGGCGCGAAATAATCCCGAACAAGCCCTGCGAAATGCCGATACGTTAACGGGATATGTTATATATGGCGAGCCACTTTTTGCGGTTTGAATTCACCTATCATGGATAAATTAAAATATTTAAAATACTCAATTCTGGCGCTGGCATTTCTCTATGGGATGGGAGCCAAAGCCGAGTGCAAGGGTTCCCAAAATATGCCGTCAGAGCAGGTTCATGTTGCATTCGAGGTTAGTAGTTCGCAGATTTCAGCGTCTGAGCGTACGCGCCTTCGTGAGTGGGTGGACATGGTCAATTCAAAATATGCGATTCAGAATTGGACAACGATCGTTGGCAGTGCGGCAGAGAGCGAGCCCACAGCGAAGGCGCTAGCTATGAGGCGCGCCGTGATCGTCGCGCGTGAGGCGTTAGAAGATGGATTAGTGAATGCACCGTTGCAGGTCAAAGCGCAAGTCTATCCTGTTGCTAAATCCGGGAAAACAAGCAGCGATAGCCGAGAGGTAACGGTCGAAATTAGTCCCGGTTGTCCAAGTAACTGTTGCGATGGTCACTGATGCTTGCCCCGCTTCGGCGGGGCTGCTTTATTCGAGCGACAAGCGCAGCCACTTCGCGCAAAGCCAACCCGAAATGGCGCTCAAAAATGCAGACAATATCGATTGGTATATTCTTTGCAATGACTAGCGTGGCTGCCGCGTTACTTCCGAACGTCTCAAGTGCATGTAGTTTCTCGCTGCAATACGGCGGCAAAATGGAGTGGAATGCTAGCGATCTTTCGAACGTCGATCGCTTGAAACTTGCGGAGTTGGCCCCGCGAAATTTCACGTCGCGATTGATGTCCTTAATTGACGCCCTCAAGCCAGCACGCCGTCCACGCTGCGCGGCAAACCGGCTGGATTCCCGGCGCGCAGCGCCTCGGGCAATAGCGCATCGGGCAGGTCCTGGTAGCACACGGGCCGTAAAAAGCGCGTGATCGCGAGGCTGCCGACCGAAGTCGATCGGCCATCCGAAGTCGCCGGGAAAGGTCCGCCGTGGACCATCGCATGGCCGACCTCCACGCCGGTGCCGAAGCCGTTCACGAGCACCCGGCCCGCGACGTATTCGAGCACGGTGCGCATGACCGTGTCGCCTTCGGCGTCGGTGAGCGAGAACTGCTCGGAGAAGTTCGCGAGAATGCACAGGCCGTTCGAGCCCGCATCGATCATGAAGTCGGTGTAGCGGCGCTGGCCGTCGAGATCGAGTTCGCCGGTTTCGGTGAAGATGGTCGGCATGACCGGAAACACGCCGCGATAGGGTGAGGTGCAAGCTTGCGTTGCCATGAACGGGGTGAGTCCTCGTAGATCTTTTGTCGATGTCGAATGCTGTGGCGGTGAACAGTTGCACGACATTCAGGAAGCGCACCGGCGCGCCATCGAGCGTAATAACGCCGTGGCGTCGATCGCGTGCGACAACGCTTTTCATGCGACGGTGTGCGCGGCGGCGCCGTTGCCGCGCTTGCAGCAGCTCGTGGAGTTCGCGCGCGCGCCGATCGACCGTGTGCGTCATGTGACGGTGCGCGACCCGGCGGTCGCCGACCTGACGCTGAAGCAGCATCAAAAGATACTTGAGGCGCTGGAGCAGCTCGATCCCGACGCGGCCGAGCGCGCGCTGCGTGACCATCTCGACGATGCCTACGCGCGCCAGCAGGCGGCTTACGACGCGAACGTCGAGCTATTTCCAGGCAGGTGAACGGGCCGTTCCGGTGCGTATAAACCGGAACAAGACCGTCTATCAATTACATAAAAACAAGGGCGCCAGGCTTCATTGCCCTGGCGCCCCAAACACACCATCAAGCCTTTTCAGGCAAGAACCAGTTCATCACGAGCGCGCAGATGCCGCCCGTGGCCACGCCCGATTCCAGCACGTTCTTGAGTGCGTGCGGCAGGTTCGCAAGAATCTCCGGCACCTGCGAGACGCCGAGGCCCAGCGACAGCGAAACCGAGATGATGAGCAGCGCGCGGCGGTCCAGCCGGATGCCCGCGAGGATGTTGATGCCCGAAGCGGCCACGGCGCCGAACATCACCATGGCCGCGCCGCCCAGCACGGGCTCGGGCACGGCTTGCAGCGCGCCCGCGACCGGCGGGAACAGCCCGAGCACCACGAGCATCGCCGCGATCCAGATGCCCACGTGTCGGCTCGCGATGCCGGTGATCTGGATCACGCCGTTGTTCTGCGCGAAGACCGAGCTCGGGAAGGTGTTGAACACGCCGGCGATCAGCGAGTTGGCGCCGTTCACGAGCACGCCGCCCTTGATGCGCCGCATCCACACGGGGCCTTCCACGGGCTCCTTCGAGATCTTGCTGGTGGCCGTGACGTCGCCGATGGCTTCGAGCGAGGTGACGAGGTAGATGATCAGCATCGGCACGAACAGCGACCATGAGAAGCTCAGGCCGAAGTGCAGCGGGGTCGGAATCTGAAACAGCGCGGCTTCGCGTGCGCCCGTGAAGTCGAGGCGGCCCATGAGGCCGGCCACGATATAGCCGACCGCGAGCGCGATGACGAGCGCCGTGCTGCGCACCCAGACGATAGGCACGCGGTTGAGCACGATGATGGTGCCGAGCACGACAAACGAAAGCGTGAGGTTTTCGGCGCTCGCGAAGGTGTGGCTGGCGATGGCGCCATAGCCGCCGCCCATGCTGATGAGGCCGACCTTGATGAGCGTGAGGCCGATCAGCAGCACCACGACGCCCGTGACGAGCGGCGTGATGAGCCGCTTGATGAAGGGCAGGATGCGCGAGACGCCCATTTCGACGAACGATCCCGCGATGACCACGCCGAAGATGGCCGACATCACCGTGGTCACGGACGCGCCTTCATGGACCATCAAGCTGCCGCCCGCGATCAGTGGGCCGACGAAGTTGAAGCTCGTGCCCTGCACGATCAGCAGGCCCGCACCCAGCGGCCCAAAGCGCTTGCACTGGAGAAAGGTGGCGATGCCGGAGATCACGAGCGACATCGAAACGATCAGCGTGGTGTCGCGGCTCGAGACGCCCAGCGCCTGGCAGATCAGCAGGCCCGGCGTGACGATCGGCACGATGATGGCCAGCAGGTGCTGCAGGGCGGCCACGAAGGCGAGCGTGGGGGCGGGGCGATCTTCGGGGCCGTAGACGAGGTCGCGGGCGAGGTCGGCGTCGTCGGCGGCGCCGTGGGACGTGCGTTGAGCGGTGGAAGCGGGTTGCATCTAGGGCCAGCGGGTCGAGAGGGTCAAAAGGGCAACTGAAAGGAATGCGGTGGGAAATGCACGTAACGCAGGTAACGCGGGAAAGTGCGCGATTTTAACGGCAAGACCGCGGATTCGCCGCGAAAATCAACGATCGGCATAAGATTGGAGCCGGCTATTCGTGCAACGCGATGCGTCGAATAAGCCGGCGCATATGATTGGGCTGGCCGCAAGCCGCGTCGCCAGCACTCGCGCAGGAGGAATGCAATGACGAACAGGTTCAAGCCCGGCGATCGGGTCCGATGGAATTCCGAGGCGGGCTGGGTCACGGGCACGGTCGTTGCGGTGCATACGGCGGACTTCGACTATAAGGGCCACACGCATCGTGCGTCGCCGGACGACCCGCAGTACGAGATCAAGAGCGACAAGTCCGATCACATTGCCGCCCATCGCGGCCGCGTTCTTCAACGGCTTTGAACCGGAGGCAGCCCGTGGCGCTTCCCTTCTTTACGATCGGCCACTCGAATCGCACCCTCGACGAATTCATGGGTTTATTGAGCGGCGCGCAGATCGCGTTGCTCGCGGACGTGAGAAAAATGCCGAGGTCGAGAACCCATCCGCAGTTCAACGAGGCGACGCTTCCCGATGCGCTGGCGGAGTTCGGCATCGCGTACGAACACGAGGCTGCACTTGGCGGCCTGCGCGGCAGGACGCGCACGGTTGCGGAGGACGTCAACGGCTTCTGGACGAACCAGAGCTTTCATCATTACGCCGATTACGCGATAACCGCGCCATTTCAAGCTGGCCTCGATCATCTGATCGAGCTGGGGCGATCGCGGCGCTGCGCGGTCATGTGCTCCGAGGCCGTGTGGTGGCGCTGCCATCGGCGCATCATTGCCGACTATCTGATCGCGCACGGCGAGACTGTTTTCCACATCATGGCGCCGGGCCGCGTCGCGCCCGCCACGCTGACCGAAGGCGCGGTGGTCCAGCCGGACGGAACGATCGTCTATCCCCGCGAGCCGGGCGAGCAGATGATTTCGTGACGTGCCAAATACTAAGGATGGCAAATGATCGGGCGGCGCTTAACGCGCCCGGAGCGCAATAGCTATCTGCACCTCAGGCGATGCGCAGCGTCGTGTCGATGCGCGTGCCGCGCTTGATGAAGCGCGTGACAGGCGTTTTCTCGCAGATCTCGGCAAGCCGCGCGCGTTGCGTCTCCTCGAGCGGGCCCGCCACGGCGACGCCGCGGCGGATGTATTGCGTGCCGTCCTGGTCGGCGTGCAGGCTGACTTCCACGTCGATCTCCGCGTTCGGCCATGCCTTGCGCTGCATATACATGCGCAGCGTGGCGGCCGTGCAGGCGGCAAGCCCCGAAAGCACGAGCGCGAATGGCGCCGGGCCGCGATCCTCGCCGCCTTCGTGCGGGCCTTCGTCGCCGGTGAGCGCATGGCGGCCGGCCTCGAGGGCGACAACGTAATTGGGCGCATCGGCGGCAAGACGGGCGGTGGCGGTGGCGAGCGGCATGGTCGATTCCTCGGGGCAGGGTTTTTGTGGCAGTGCGGCGGTTGCGACGATTGTGCCATCGACTCGCTGCATGTGCCGGGCGTCCTGCGTCGCCTGTGCGCGACACGATTTATGCGTTACGAGTGATTTCGCTTCAGATAATTCCGAAAAATCCCCTAATTGACGCCGGATTGACAAAGTTTGTCCATTCCGAGATACGAACTGCAAGAAAATCGCCTGTACGGGAACAATGATCGAGCGGTAAAAAAGGGGCGATATCGAATCGGATGCCGTCCTGACACAACAGGAAGACCAAGCAAGCCATGATTAATATTTCGCAGAAGAAAATCGCATGCGGTGTCTGGAAACTCGTTGAGAGCGGCATTCTCCAGTACATGGCCGATCACGGGCGCAAGCCGGCGGCGCTTATTATGCATCCGCAGCAACTGGCCGAATTGATGCGTGAAATGGGACTGAAAAGCGCGCTGCTCGACGGCATTTCTATTTTGAACAGCCCGTGTTTCGAAATGCCGATACTCGCGGACAGCTACGGCAATTTTGTCGAGCTTTAAACAAAGCGCTGAATAACCAACAAGCGGCCACCAAGCGGCTTCAAATAACACGATGAAAATTCACAAGAGGCTGGCGGCGCTGCCGCTCACAGCCCTGGTTGCGCTCGCGTCGCACGCCCAGCACGCGCAGTACGCACCCGGCCCGGCTGACGAAGCCGCGGCCGCCCGCGCGAACGCCGAACAGAATCGCCAACTCCAGCAACAGCACGACGCGCAGCAGCGCGAGGCGGCCGTGCAGGCGCCTTCAGTGCGTTCGACCTTGCCGAATCGAGTGGCGTACCCGGAACTGCCCGCCGAGACGCCGTGCCTGCCCATTAACGCGTTCGTGCTCGAGGTGCCGGCAGCGCTGCCGCAGACGGCGCGGGCGAAGGGCGCGTCGGCACTGCCGCAGGACCCGTTTGCATTCGCGCGCGAATGGCTGGACCACTACAAGGGCCAGTGCGTGGGCAAGGCGGGAGTGGACGTGCTCACGAAGGGCGTGCAGCAGACCATCCTGGGCCATGGCTATGTCACGACGCGTGTGCTGGTGCCGCCGCAGGATTTGTCGTCGGGCGTGCTGGCGCTATCGCTCGTGCCGGGCGTGGTGCGGCAGGTGCGGTTTGCCGATCCATCCACGCGGGGTACCTGGAAGAGCGCCTTCCCGGTGACCGGCGGCGACTTGCTGAACCTGCGCGAGCTTGAACAAGGCCTCGAGCAGATGAAGCGCGTCGCGAGCCAGGATGTCGACATGAAGATCGAGCCCACCGACCTGCCCGGCGAAAGCGATGTGGTTGTGAGCGTGGCGCGCACGAAACCGTGGACCTTCGTGGCATCGGTCGATAACTCGGGTAACGATGGCACGGGCAAGTGGCAGGGCAACGTCAGTCTCGGCATCGACAATCCGCTCGGGCTGAACGACATTTTCACCGTGGGCGCGAACCAGGACATGTACTTCGGCAACAAGTCGCTGGGCTCGCACGGCTTCAACGGTTCGTATTCGGTGCCTTGGGGCTACTGGAGCGCCACGCTCTCGGGTAATACGAATACCTACTACCAGAACATCGCGGGCGTGAACCAGACGTTCGTTTCGAGCGGCAATTCGCAGACGGCGGCGCTCAGGCTCGCGCGGGTCCTCGCACGCAGCCAGAACGATGTTTTCGGGGCTTATTTCCAGCTCTCGAAGCGGTTTGGCGAAAGCTTTATCGAAGACACGAGTATTGCCGCGCAGGCTCGCAACAACACCTTCATCGAGGCGGGCTTGACCGACCGGCATTACATCGGCGCCTCGCAGTTCGACGGCTCGCTGGCCTGGCGTCATGGCATCGGCGGCCTGGGCGCGACCGCCGATCCGGTGCAGAGCGATGGCACGCCCTTCTTCAACAGTCCGACTTACCGCTTTCAGATGGCGGTGCTCGACGCGAATCTGTCCGTGCCGTTTGCGATCGCGAACCAGCGTTTCGCTTACGTGACCACGTTTCACGGCCAGTACACCAACGACGCGCTGTTCTATATCGACGATCTGACGATCGGCAGCCGCTACACGGTGCGCGGCTTCGACGGCAACACGATGCTTGCCGCGGAGAAGGGCTTCTACTGGCGCAACGAGTTGCAATGGCCGGTGTTCCAGACCGGACAGACGCTTTACGCCGGCATCGATTACGGGCGGGTATTCGGGCCCGCCACCGAGTTCCTCGCGGGCACCCAGCTCGCGGGCGCGGTTATCGGGATCCGGGGCGGCTTTCCCGCGAAATATGCGGGCTTCAGCTACGACTTGTTTATCGGAACGCCGATCTACAAGCCCAGCGGTTTTCCAACCTCGAGCGTGACAGTTGGGGTGCAGGCCACGGCACGGTTTTGATCGGCGCCCTTTTGATCGATATGGCGTGCGCGGCGGCTTGCCGAAGCAACCCGCCGCGTGGCCATTACGTTTTTATCGCGCGCCCGCCGCCGCTTCTCTCGCGATCTGGCCAAAACGGCCGCTATTGAAGTCCTGCACCGCCTCGCGGATTTCGTCGGCCGTGTTCATCACGAACGGGCCATATGCCACCACGGGCTCGTCGATCGGCTCGCCGCCGAGCAGCAGGATCGTCGCGTCGCTGGACGCGTCGATTTGCACCCCGGTGCCCGCGCGCTCGAACAGCACCATCTCGCCGTCGCCCACGTGCTCGCTGCCGTTCACCACGATGCGCCCGCGCGACACGATCAGCGCAAGCGAGCGCCCGGCGGGGTAGTCGAGGCGCGTGCCTTGGCCGGCCTTCACGCGCATGTCCCACACATCCATGGGCGTGAACGTGAGCGCCGGACCCGCATGGCCCGCGTACTCGCCCGCAATCACGCGCACCGTGCCGGCGTTTCCGGGCAATTCAACAGTTGGAATCGCGCTCGCGAGCAGCGTTTGATAGCGCGGGGGCGTCATCTTGTCCTTCGCGGGCAGGTTGACCCAAAGCTGCACCATTTCCAGCGTGCCGCCCGACTTCGCGAAATCGCCCGAATGAAACTCCTCGTGAAGAATGCCTGCGCCCGCGGTCATCCACTGCACGTCGCCGGGGCCGATCTTGCCGCCGCCACCCGACGAGTCGCGATGTTCGAGTTCGCCCTCATACACGATCGTCACGGTTTCGAAGCCGCGATGCGGATGCTGGCCGACGCCGCGCCGGTGCGTGGTCGGATCGAATCGGGCGGGGCCCGCGTAGTCGAGCATCAGGAACGGGCTCAGCTGGCGGCCCACCGTGCGGTCCGAAAACAGCGAGCGCACCGGGAATCCGTCGCCGACCCAATGCTGGGTAGGGTTGCTGTACTTGCCGATGATCTTCTTCATGATGCGAATCCTTATCTTCCGGCCGCAACGGCCTCGTTGACATGCATGGAAGATAGGACCGGAGCGGGGTTTCCGGTAGGGGGCGCCGGCAGGCCACTGTGTCTCATGAATGAAACAATCAAACGAACGTTCGAGTCTCGTTTTTTGCCGACCGGTATATCAGCCTGGTTATGCAGATGTTTAGTTTGGCAATTTATATGGCCGGGGATCATAGGAGATTGCGCGCGCGCCTGGAATGCCTTTCGCGGGAAATCAGTATTGCGCGTGAGGGATAACCTCATTGGGCATTGATCCATAAGCTATTGGCAGTTCATGAGATTCGCGCGCCCCTCATTGGTGGGGGCGGCGCGCCACGCAGTCCGCGGAGAGGAAATGAAGCGAAACCGTAATGCAAAGATTATCGCCACACTCGGGCCGGCCAGTTCGGACCCGAAGGTTATCCGTTCGCTTTTCGAGGCCGGCGTCGATGTCTTCCGACTGAATTTCAGCCACGGCACGCACGACGATCATGCCCAGCGTCATGCGGAAATCCGCCGCCTTGAACAGGAATATGGTCGTCCGGTCGGCATTCTGCTCGATCTCCAGGGACCGAAGCTGCGTCTCGGCACGTTCGAGACGGGTTTTGCGGAACTCGCCGTGGGCGCGCGTTTCCGTCTCGACCTCGATACGACGCCGGGCAACCAGGTGCGCGCGCCGCTGCCGCATCCCGAGATTTTCAAGGCTGTGAAGCCGGGCTCGGAACTGCTGCTCGACGACGGCAAGGTCCGTCTGCGCGTGGAAGCGTCAGGTGACGATTTCGCCGAGACCGTCGTGCTGGTGGGCGGGCGCATTTCCGACCGCAAGGGCGTGAACGTGCCGAGCTCGCATCTGCCGATCTCGCCGCTCACGAAGAAGGATCGCGCCGACCTCGCATTCGGCCTGGAACTCGGCATCGACTGGGTGGCGCTCTCGTTCGTGCAGTGCGTGGAAGATATCGATGAAGCGCGCGAACTGATTGGCGAGCGCGCATGGATCATGGCGAAGCTCGAAAAGCCGCTGGCGATCGATCACCTCGAAGGTATCGTCCAGCGCTGCGACGGCGTGATGGTGGCGCGCGGGGACCTCGGCGTCGAGCTGCCGGCCGAGCAGATTCCGGAGCTGCAGCGCCGCATCATTCGTGAAGCGCGCCGCGTTGGCCGCGTGGTGGTGGTGGCAACGCAGATGCTCGAATCGATGACGAATTCGCCGGTGCCCACGCGCGCCGAAACCTCGGACGTCGCTGGCGCGATTTACGAAGGCGCTGACGCGGTGATGCTGTCGGCCGAATCGGCGAGCGGAAAATTCCCGCTCGAAGCGGTCAGCACGATGAATCGCATCATCGAGCGCGTGGAAGGCGATCCCGCCTACCGCGAGCAAATCGACGCTTCGCACACGCGCGCTGAAGCGACTGTCGCCGACTCGATTTGCTGCGCGCTGCGCAAGGCCGTGCAACTGATCGAACCGGTTGTCACCGTCACTTATACGAGCTCGGGCTTCACGAGCCTGCGGGCGGCTCGCGAGCGCGCGCCGTCGCGCATCGTCGCGCTGACGCCTTCCGAGCAGGTTGCGCGCCGTCTGGCGCTGACCTGGGGCGTGCACGCCGTGCCGCGCGTGGAAGCGTCCAACGTGGACGAGATGATCGGTCTCGCATGCCGCGCGGCGGTGACCGAGGGCTTCGGCCGCGAAGGCGACCTCGTGGCGATTGCAGCCGGCCTGCCGTTCGGCGAGTCGGGCACGACGAACCTGCTCCAGATCGCGAAGATTTCGGGCTGAGCGCGTCGAACCAGTTAGCCTGCGCCAGTGGCGCAGGTTTGCAGCGCCCCTCACAGCAGTGGCAGCGTCAGCCGGATGTGCTCGGCAAACGCTGCGACGAGATGTGAGGGGCGTTTGCGTTCGAACTTCAGGGGCTGGATTAGGCATGCGACCTGGGTGTTGCGATTACTGACAGCAGGATCGCCCTGATCCTCTACAACTCATTGCGCGTGGCCGGACCGGCGAGCCACGAACAAAGCGACGATTTCGCAAACATTTCGCAACATCAGAAAATCACATAGATTTTGCGCAGCGTTTCATCGATCTGCCAGAGACCTTCGGTGTTGGCTTCGAAGAACATCGTGTCGCCGCCCTTGAAACGGATCGTCTCTTCGCCATCGGGCGTGAAGCTGCCCGAGCCGGCCAGAAAATGCATGACTTCCGCCTCCTTCACAGAGCGGCGATAGGTGCCCGGCGAGCATTCGAACACACCGGTATCGACGGCTTCGGCCCCCGGAATGACAATCTGGCGGCCGGCGACGCGGGCAGGCTCCGTGCCGGGCAAGCCGGCCGTGCCCCAATCTTCAAGCCCCGCGAGTTGAACGGATTGCTGGATCTGCTGCACTTTCATCGCATGTATTCCTGTTGACGTGAGGTGTGATCGAGGCGTTGTTCGATGCGGCCCAGCCGGACCACGGTCACGCCGGGCCGCAACTGACGCAGTGACGGCATGACGAGCATGCAGTCGTCGTAGGGTGTGCGCACTGGCTCGCCATTCGACCAGCCGATCACCGTGCCTGCCTTGTCGAAGGTTTCGAGGCCTGTGTAAGCGCCAGCGAAACGAAAATCCATGCTGCTCGCGACGACCGGTTCCGTCACGCGCACCACCGTCATCTGCGCGGGCAAGGGCGCGAGCCAACCGGCGGGCAAATCGCTCGCGTCGACTACGCCCGCATGCAGCAGAAAGCGCGCGGTGCTGTCGCGCGCGACGTCCACGGCGCGCTTTTCCCAGTGCTGGCCGCATTCGATCAGAAGCGCGTTCTTTGCGCTGAACGGATCGCCGAAGCCTTCGTAATCGCGCATGCGTCGGCCTTCGGGATGGCCTTCGTCGCAGATCACCGTGGCGGGCACGCCGAGTTGCGCGGATAGCTCGATGCCTTTGTCGAGCGGCCCGGCGACAATCAACGGCGCGCTCTTTTCATGCATCGAATGCAGATCGAGCAGCAGATCGACGCTATCGATCACGGGGCGCATCGCACGCGCGCGATCGAGTTCGGTGGAGCGCTTCGACGTATCGTCGAGCATGGCGGCCGTCCAGACACGGTTGAAATCCTGGTCGACGAAACGCGCCTTGTCGGGCTGCGCGGCGTCGAAGCGCGCATAGGCGTCGACGTTCGCGAAACCCAGCGTGAGGCGGCCACGTCGCGGATTAAGTCGTGTGCGCAACAATTCATCGACGACAATTGCGCCGCATACTTCATTGCCATGGGTGAGCGCGTTGACCATCACATGCGGACCCGCCACGCCCGAATCGAACGTGTGCACATAGGCCACGCCGCTATTGCCTTCGGCATGGGTGGAAATATCGGGGAAGGCTACTTCAATCGGATAGGCATCCATACTCATGCAAGACCTCCCTGGCAGAGGTATTTGATCGACAGGTAATCGTCGAGGCCGTATTTCGAGCCTTCGCGGCCGTAGCCCGATTCCTTGACGCCGCCAAACGGCGCGGCTTCGGACGCGAGCGCACCTTCGTTGATGCCGACGATGCCCGCTTCCAGCGCATTGCTCACACGCTCGATACGTCGCAGATCCTGGCTGTAGAAATAGGCAGCCAGACCGAAGGGCGTATCGTTGGCGGCGGCGATCGCTTCGTCTTCGCGATCGAACGCGAACAGCGGCGCAACCGGGCCGAAGGTCTCTTCGCCGCAGAGCGCCATTTCGTGAGATGCGTGGCCGAGCACGGTCGGTGCGTAATAGTGCGGACCTAATGCAGTGAGACGTTTGCCGCCCACCAGCACGGTTGCGCCATGCTCGAGCGCATCGTCCACGTGGCGCGCGATCTTGTCGACGGCGCGTGCGTTGATCATCGGCCCGATCTGCGAAGCAGGATCGCTTGCAGGCCCGACCCGCAGTTCGGCCACGCGTGCGCACAAGCGCGTGGCGAAGGCTTCGTAGATGCCACGCTGCACATAGACGCGATTCGGGCACACGCAGGTCTGTCCGCCGTTGCGGAACTTCGCGGCGAGCAAGCCTTCGACGGCCGCGTCGAGATCGGCGTCGTCGAACACGATGAATGGCGCATTGCCGCCGAGTTCGAGCGAGAGCTTCTTGAGCGTGCCCGCCGATTCGCGCGCGAGATGCTTGCCTACCGGCGTCGATCCCGTGAAGGTGATCTTGCGCACGCGCGAATCGGCCAGCCATGCATCGGCGGTGGGCGGCGTCGCTTCGCGCGAGGCCGTCACGACATTGAGCACGCCGGGCGGCACGCCCGCGTCGTGCGCGAGCTGCACGAGGGCAAGGGCGGTGAGCGGCGTGTCCTCGGCTGGCTTGGCGACGACCGTGCATCCCGCCGCGAGGGCGGGCGCGATCTTGCGCGCGATCATTGCCAGTGGGAAATTCCACGGCGTGATCGCGGCGACGACACCCACGGGCTCCTTCACGGCGCTCATGCGCTTGCCGCGCTGCTGGGTGGGAATCACGTCGCCATGGATTCGGGCGGCTTCGTCGGCGAACCACGCGACGTAGGAAGCACCATAGGCGACTTCGCCGCGCGCTTCGGCCAACGGCTTGCCCTGTTCGAGCGAAATGAGCGCGCCCAGCGCCGCTTCGTTCGCGACGATGGCGGCGTGCCAGCGACGCAGGATCGCAGCACGCTCCTTCGGCAGCGTCGCGCGCCAAGCGGAGAAGGCATTCGAGGCGGCGTCGGCGGCCGCGCGCGCATCGGCCGCGCCGCTCTGCGCGACCTCGGCGAGGGTGTGGCCCGTGGCGGGATCGGTGACGGCGAAGCGCTCGCCGTTTTGCGCGGCGACCCATTGGCCGCCGATGAAATTGTCCGTGCGAATCAACGCGCGGGCAGAGGCTTCGAGGTCGAAACTCATGCGGCGTGCTTCCGTGTGAATGTTTGCGGGATCTGTCGTGTAAAGCGGGTTGAAGATGATGGTTAGGATGACTAGTAACCTGGCTGGCGATTGATCAGTCCGATCATCGGCTTGCCCGCGCGATGGCGGCGCAGATTGTCGATCAGGCTGTCGACGGCGGTGTCGGGGCGTGTCGCGCTGGCAATGTGCGGCGTGATGCGCACACGTGGTTGCGTCCACAACGGATGTTCGGGCGGCAAGGGCTCGGGATCCGTCACGTCCAGCACGGCGCCGTGAAGCTGGCCGCGCGCGAGCGCGTAATCGAACAGGTCGCGGTGAATCGCGAGCACGGCTTCGCTCACGTACTCGACCATGCCTTCGACGATGTCCGGCTCGATCATGCCCACGACAGGCAGATGCGCTGGCATGTTCGCGAGATCGAGTTGATCGACGCCCGCGCCGGCCGAGAACACGGCTTCGAGATTGGGCAGCGTGCGCACGAGATCGCCCGGATTCCATGCGACCAGATAGCGGATCGCATGCGGGTCGCCGATGTCGGGCCATACGCGAAACGGCACGTCCGGCGCGCGCTGTGCGAACAGCGCCGCCCATTGCGCGCCGCGCACCGGATCGGCCTTGTAGAGCACGGTCATGGAGCGTCAGGCCATCGCCTGATTGATGATGCCGTAGGCTCGCCAGGCCGCGTCGGGCTCGCCGCTGTGCTGGGCGGCGCTTGCGTTGCGCACCATCTTGACGACCGAGTCCACGGGTATGAGGCCGACGGTCGGCAGCCATGATTCAATGCCCGCGCCGCCCGGCACGTCGATGCGCACGAAGTCGCCCACATGTTGCGCGAGCCAGTGCGAAACGAGCGCTTTCGCTCGCACGTGCCCGTCGGAAGGCGCGGCAACCACCGGGCCGATCGAATAACCACGGCCAAACCGGCGCGCGAGTGCGAAGCCCGTGATCTCGCCGTCGCGCTCCAGCACCACGCCGCCTTGTGCGACTTCGAGCAGGGCGGGCAGCGTCGCGCTGCGATCGAGACCGCAGCCGCGCGAAGCGAGATCGATCAGCGTGGGTAGATCGGCGGGAGTGACGGCGCGCAGTGTTTCGCCTCGCGGCAGCACGACGGCGGGCGCGGCTTCGACCGTGCCCTGGTGCTGCGTGAGGCCGCTGGAAGCCGCGAATCCGAGCTTTTCATAGAGCGGTTGGCCAGCGGGCGTCGCGTGCAGGAAGGTGACGCGATCGCCAAGCTCGTCGAGCACGAGTTCCATCAGCTTGCGGCCGATGCCGCGCCCTTGCTGATCGGGCGAAACGATCACCATGCCGAGCGTCGCGCGGTCCGCGCCGAACTTCCAGCACAGCGCCGTGCCGATCACGGTGTGGTTTTCCTCGGCTACGAAACCGGCGCCCGCCTCGACTGCGAAGCGCCAGTCTTCCGGGCGATGCGGCCAGCGCACCGCGACGGAGAGGCCATGTGCGGCGTCGATGTCATCGGCGGTGAAACGACGATAGCGAGGATCGGACTTGACGGCGGATTCGGACACAGCGGACTCCTGTAAAACGGCATATGGACGGCAGGTTCGGATTCGACTGTCGCATGAGCTGCACGGGCTTCATAGGACGATCTTCCTGTCTTGCGCCCGCCAGAACGGCAAGCGCGCGGCTTTCATATTGTTCATCGCATTTCGACAAGTTTCAATATAATGATTGCGCATCGTGCGCGCATCCGCTGCTGCGCACGTGACGCGCCGCACTGTCGTCATGCACCGGAATTGTGCGCTGGCGACGGGGCTCGAACCGTTTTCGCGCGTCCGGCACCGTATTCAACAGGAATCTCATGCGAACCCAGTCCAGCAAGAAAGTTGCCGTGCTGCCGAGCCGTGCCGATGTCGGCGCTCGACTGCGCGCGCTGCGCAACGCGCGCGGCTTGTCCGTCAATGAACTCGCGTTGCGCGCGGGCGTATCGGTCGGCACCGTGAGCCAGGTCGAGCGCAACAAGGCCAATCCGTCCGTGCGCATTCTCGAGCGCCTGCGTCAGGCGCTCGACGTGCCTTTGAGTGCGCTGCTGGAAGATGACGATGCGCCGTCCGACCCGCTGACCGGCGATTTCGTGCGCCGCGCAACTGAGCGCCCGCTGTTCGAAGTGGGGAAGAATGGCATGCGGAAGGAACTGCTGTCGCCGCACGGCGAACACGATCTGCAGATGATGGTGATCATGCTGCCGGCGGGCTCGGGGTCTGAAGAAGTGCTGGTAGGTGTGGGCGAAAAGTGCGGCCTCGTCATGGAAGGCACGGTGATCCTGAATGTGGGCGATCAGCGTGCGGAATTGCGGGAGGGCGACAGCTTCCAGTTCAAGAGCACGGTGCCGCATAGCGTAAAGAATGAAAGCAGCAAGACGGCGCGGCTGCTGTGGATCATGAATACGCGTCCGCCTGTCATCCATCTTTAGGCCTTTAGGCGGCGCCTGGATTGAACTTTCATCGGCGCCGCGTCAGTTTTCTTCTCGCCCAATTTCCTCGCTGTTTTCCCGTAGTTTCCTTGCCGTTTCCTTCCGCTGCAAAGCGTTCGCGCCCTCAGCACGACCGCGCCGCGCGCATGAACGCGCGCCGCTTGTTTTTCCACTCCTTTTGCGTCATGCGGGTTCGCCCTGGCTCGATTCTCGCGTAAGCACTACGCATGAAAAGCGCTTCGTGGATTTTATTTTTGACCACTAGTCAGGCGTCGTGCATTCACTATAATGAACTTCATCGCGTGGTTGTTCATTCTGCCTCCGAGGCAGCGAGCCACCACATGCTGAAGCGGCAACGCAGCGCCCAACCTGCATCACGAGCGCTACCGCACCGACGTAATCGGGTTTTCGAACAGGCCGAGCATGACTACTCCGTCTCTGGATTTCGATCCATCCACCATCACGCTGCCGCAAGGCCATTTCATCGGCGGTGCGTACTATCAAACCGATGAAGCGCCGATCGCAGTGCATCGTCCATCGGATGGTCGTCTGCTCGGTTACGTGCCCGATGGCTCGGCGCAGACGGTCGATTACGCAGTGTCCAACGCTTTGCAGGCATGGAAAACGAGTGGCTGGGGTACGCGCTCGCCGCGCGAACGCGCCCGTGTGCTCACGCGCTGGGCGCAACTGATCGACGAACACGTTGTCGCGCTGGCGCAGCTCGAAGCGGTCAGCTCCACGCGTCCCGTTGCTGAGGCTTATGCCTCGGATGTGCCGTTCACCGCCGAAGCGATCCGCTTTTTCGCCGAACTTGCCGACAAGCTGGGCGGCGATATCGCGGCGACGCGTCAAGGCAGTCTCGGCTTCGTCGCCTCTGAGCCGTATGGTGTGATCGGCGCGATTACGCCGTGGAATTTCCCGCTCTCGATGTGTTCATGGAAATGCGGTCCTGCGCTTGCGGCTGGCAATGCCGTTGTGTTGAAGGCGTCGGAGATGACGCCGTTTTCCACGCTGCGTCTTGCCGAACTCGCGATCGAGGCCGGCATGCCGCCCGGCATTTTCAATGTTGTGAACGGACGCGGCGCGACCACGGGTTCGGCCATCACGCGTCACCCCGATATTTCGAAGGTGAGTTTCACTGGATCGACCCGCACGGGCGCGGCGATCATGAGCGAAGCAGCGTTTCACGGCACCAAGCCGGTCACGCTGGAACTGGGCGGCAAGAGCCCGCAACTCGTGTTCGCCCAAGTGCCCGATCTCGCGCATACGGCGCGTTGCGTGGCACGCGGCTTTACCGCAAACGGCGGCCAGGCTTGCGTGGCAGGCACGCGACTGATCGTCCACAAGCAGATCGCCGGGCCGCTGATCGAGGCGGTGCAACGCGAACTCAAGGACATTGCGCCCGGCGCGATGTGGTCGAGCGCAACGCGCTATTCGCCGATCATCAGCGGCGCGCAGGCAAAGCGCATTGAAATGCTGATCGAGGAAAGCCGCGCGCAGGGCGCGGAAGTGCTGTGCGGCGGCGGCTTTTTCGAAGCAACGGAAGGCGGCTGGTTCCATCGCCCGACGCTGCTCGGCAACGTGACCGAAGACACGGCCGCGGTGCGCGAGGAATTGTTTGGGCCGGTGCTCACGGTGCAGACCTTCGAGGACGAGGAGGAGGGTATCGCGCTCGCCGCGCACCCAACTTACGGTCTTGCGGCGGGCGTGCATACCAGCGATATCGGCCAGGCGATGCGCGCGATGCGCCGCATCGCGGCGGGCACGGTCTGGATCAATCGCTATGGCCGCAGCGGCGACATGATCATCCCGACCGGCGGCTTCAAGCAATCGGGCATCGGCAAGGATCTCGGGCGCCAGGCGCTCGAGGCCAGCATGCGCCACAAGAGCGTGCTAATCGACTTCGACACCGCCTGAGCTTCGTTTCACTTCGCCGTATCGGCGCACGAATCGCGCAGAGTTCATTCGGATGAACACGGATTGCGCGCAGCGCTTTAAGGCAAACATCGCAGGAAACTTTACCGAAACTACGGGCCGCGCCGATTTCGTCGGCATGACTGAATAGTTGCCGCTCATGCGCAGCTCGCCGTTCTCACTTGAATAGAGCCTGAATACAGGTTCGCCACGACGACAGGATGCAGACCATGATCGATTTCGAGCCGAAGTACATCACCTTCGACTGCTACGGCACGCTGACGAATTTCCAGATGGGCGAGACCGCGCGCCAGCTTTATGGCGACAAGCTCGATCCCGTGAAGATGAATGAGTTTGTGGAGTTCTTCCGCGGCTATCGTCTCGACGAAATTCTCGGCGCATGGAAGCCGTATCGCGACGTGGTGGTGAATTCGATCCGCCGCACTTGCGAGCGCACGGGCGTGCCGTTCGAGGAAGCCACCGCGCTGAAGATCTACGACGCGGTGCCCACGTGGGGCCCGCATGCGGACGTGCCCGAAGGTCTTTCGCGTCTAGCCAGCAAATACAAGCTGGTGATTCTCTCGAATGCCGCCGACGAACAGATCGACAGCAACGTGGCGAAGCTCGGCGCGCCGTTCCACAAGGTCTACACGGCGCAGCAGGCGCAGGCCTACAAGCCGCTGCGCAAGGCTTTCGAATACATGTTCGATCAGCTCGACTGCAATCCGGAGGACGTGCTGCATGTGTCGTCGAGCTTCCGCTACGACCTCATGACGGCCTACGACATGGGCATCAAACACAAGGCCTTCGTGAACCGCGGTCACGAGCCGCTCACGCCGTACTACCAGGTCAACGAAGTGAAGAGCCTGCCGCATCTCGCGGAACAGCTCGGCCTTTAAGCACAGCGTCCCGCTCGCATCCACCGTCGGTCATCAGGAACGCAACACGATGAAGCTCGATTCGTACTGGCTCGATACCGCGCCGCGCTTTACGAAGCCCGCCCAGGGGCCGCTTGGCGGCCGCGTGGACGTGGCCGTGGTGGGCGGTGGTTTTACCGGGCTCTCGGCGGCGCTGGCGCTCGCAAAACGCGGCATGTCGGTGACCGTGCTGGAGGCGGAGCGCATCGCGGGGCAGGCTTCGGGCCGTAACGGCGGCCATTGCAACACGGGCGTCGCGCAGGACTATGCGGCGCTGTCCGCGAAGCTCGGCAGGGAACGCGCCTCGCTGTTCTATCGCGCCTATGCCGAAGCCGTGAAATCGGTGGCGCAGATCGTCGAAGAAGAGCAGATCGCCTGCGATCTGCGTAAGAGCGGCAAGATCAAGCTCGCTGCGAAGCCGCATCATTACGAGTCGCTCGCGAGGACGTTCGAAGCGCTGAAGCGCGATGTCGATGAGGATGTCGAACTGATTTCGCGGGACCGTATTCGCGACGAAATCGCATCCGATGGCTTTTATGGCGGCCTGGTGCAGCGCAACGGCATGCAGTTGCACATGGGCAAGTTCGGCGTGGGGCTGGCGGAAGCGGCTGCGCGTTACGGTGCGCGGATCTTCGAGGAAACCGCCGTGACGGGCCTGAAGCCGCTGGGCGGCCATGCCTACGAGGTGCAGAGCGCGCGTGGCACGCTGCGCGCGGATCGCGTGCTGCTGGCTACGGGCGCTTCGCAGACCGGGCCGCTGCAATGGTTCCGCCGCCGCATCGCGCCGGTGGGCAGTTTCATCGTGGTGACGGAGCCGCTTGGCAAGGACCGGCTCGACTCGCTGCTGCCCACGCGCCGCTCGTATGTGACGACGCGCCAGATCGGCAATTACTTCCGGCCGACGCATGACGATCGTTTGCTGTTCGGCGGACGCGCGCGTTTTGCAATGTCGAATCCGCGTTCGGACGCAAAGAGCGGCCGCATCCTGCGCGACGGCATGCTCCAGTATTTCCCGCAGCTCGCCGACGTGCGCCTCGATTACTGCTGGGGCGGTCTCGTCGATATGACGGCCGACCGCCTGCCGCGCGCGGGCGAGCACGAAGGTTTGTTCTATTCGATGGGCTACAGCGGCCACGGTGTGCAGATGTCGGTGCACATGGGCCGCGTGATGGCCGATGTGATGTTCGGCGCCGCCTCGCGCAACCCGTGGCGAACGCTTGAATGGCCTGCGATTCCCGGACATTTCGGGCGCGCTTGGTTTCTGCCGCTCGTCGGCGCGTATTACCGGTTGCAGGATGTGCTTCATTGAGCCGATGCCATGCGCCGCAGCAGTCGCGGCGCACGCGCAAAAACAGTCCAGACAGTCCCCAAGGAACCCAGACCATGTCGCGTAACAAATTTCCCTTCGCTTCCGCCGCCGTTGCCGCTGCCGCTTTCTCGCTGCTGTGCGGTGCGGCCCACGCCGATACCGCCACCGTGACCGCGGGTTCGCCGCCGTCGAGCGCACCGACCACCTTCCTCGACGTCAAGACGCAAAAGATCGAAGGCATCATGCCCGACGTCGTGCGCGAAATCGGCAAGCGCGAGGGCTTCGACGTCTCGTATCAGGCCGTGCCGTTTTCGGCGCTGATCCCGGCCGTGGTTTCGGGCAAGATCGACATCATCGTCGCGGGCATGACGCCCACGCCCAAGCGCGCCGAAGTGGTGGACTTCTCGCAGCCGGTCACGGCATTCGGCGAAGGCATTATCGTGAAGGAGTCGAACAAGGCCAACTACAAGTCGGTGCAGGACATGAAGGGCATGTCAGTGGGCGCGCCCACGGGCACCGATTACGGTGACCAGCTCGTCAAGCTCGGCATTTTCAAGGAAGTGAAGATGTACGACAGCCCCGCCGACATGACGCGCGACGTCGCGATCGGCCGCATCGTCGCGGGATTCAACGACTATCCGATTCTCAAGGCCCAGGAAGCGGCGGGCGCGATGGCCGGCACACGCGTGGACGACGACTACGTGCCGATGGAGAAGTTCGATATTGCAGTGGGCGTGAAGAAGGGCAACACGGCGCTGCTCGCCAAGGTGAACGATGCGCTCACGAAGATGAAGGCCGACGGCACGCTCGACAAGATCCTGAAGAAGTGGCACCTCGCGGGCTGATTCGAGACTGAACGACCGGACGCGGCACGGCAGACACCTCCCCACTGCCGCCGCGGTCCGGGCCAGCCGCGCCTTTGCGGCGCGGCGTATGACCAGCGGGCGCTCTCGCGTTCGCGAACGAAAGCATAAGGCACACCATGCGTTGGCACGACATAGTCGATTTTGTACCGATCCTGCTGCAAGGCGCCGTGATGAGCATCGTCATTACGATTGGCTGCCTGCTGCTGAGCACGGCCCTGGGGCTCGTGTGGGCGCTGCTCAAGATGTCGCGCTATCCGACAGTGGTGACGGTGGTCAGCGCGATGATCAACGTCGTGCGTGGCCTGCCGATGATCGTCCTGCTGTTCTATATCTACTTCGTCTTGCCGGATTTCCATCTCGAGGTCTCTGCCTTGCAGGCGAGTATCATCGGCTTGAGCTTCGGCTATTCGACTTATGTGGCGGAAATCATCCGCTCGGGCATCGAGGCCGTCGATCCGGGCCAGTATGAGGCGGCGCAATCGATCGGCATGAGCCGCGTGAAAACGATGGTGCGCGTGATCCTGCCGCAGGCGATCAAGGTTGCGCTGCCGCCGTACAGCAATACGCTAGTGATGATGCTCAAGGACTCCTCGCTCGCCTCGACCATCACGGTCGCGGAAATGACGCGGCAAGGCCAGTTGATTGCGGCATCCACGTTCCAGAACATCACCGTCTACACGCTCGTGGCGATCGGCTATCTGCTGATGAGCCTGCCGCTTATGAGCATGGCGCAGCATCTCGAGCGCCGTTTCGGCAAGCACAAGGCGAAGAAGTGAGGTTGCGATGATCGAAATTACCGATGTTCACAAGGCCTTCGGCGCGACGCCCGTGCTCAACGGCATCTCGCTCAAGATCGAGCAGGGCGAGGTGGTGTGCCTGATCGGCGCGTCCGGGTCCGGCAAATCGACGCTGCTGCGTTGTATCAACGCGCTCGAATCCTACGATGCGGGCGAGATCAAGCTGCTCGACCAGCGTGTCGAACAGCGCTCGCGCCATATCAATCATCTGCGCACGCAGGTGGGCATGGTGTTCCAGCGCTTCAATCTGTTCCCGCATCGCACGGCGCTCGAAAACGTGATGGAAGGGCCAGTGCATGTCAAGAAGGAACCGCTGCACGTGGCCAAGCGCGACGCCGAGGAACTGCTCAACAAGGTCGGGCTCGGGCACAAGCTCCATTACTATCCGCATCAGCTTTCGGGCGGGCAGCAGCAGCGTGTGGCGATTGCGCGTTCGCTTGCGATGAAACCCAAGGCGATTCTTTTCGATGAACCGACTTCGGCGCTCGATCCGGAACTCGTCGGCGAGGTGCTCAATGTGATGCGCACGCTGGCGAAGGAAGGCATGACGATGCTGGTCGTCACGCACGAAATGGGTTTTGCGCGCGAAGTCGCCGACCGGGTGTGCTTCCTGCACGGCGGCCACATCATCGAACAAGGCAGTGCGCGGCAGGTGTTGTGCGCGCCGCGCGAGGCACGCACGCGTGAATTCCTGCGCCATGTGCTGGGCAATCGCGGCGAAGTGCAGAGCGCGCCGGAAGGCGCAGCGGGAGAGGCCGCATGAAGGGACGATTCGTGCGGCTCGGCGAAACCGGGCGCTCCAAGGTGGCGATTGTGATCGACGGTCGGGCGGTCGAGGCGCTCGAAGGCGACACGCTGCTCACGGCGATGCTGTGCAGCGTGCGCCACGTGCGCCAGTCGGAATTCGGCGAGGAGAAGCGCGCCGGCTATTGCCTCATGGGCGCGTGCCAGGACTGCTGGGTCTCGACCGAGGAGGGCGAACGGCTGCGCGCGTGCACGACCGTCGTCGAGCCCGGCATGCACATCCTCACCACTCAACCGGAGGCGCAATGGGCGGACCTCGTGTTGTGATCGTCGGCGCGGGTCCGGCGGGTGTGCGCTGTGCGCAGACGCTGCTGGCCGCGGGTATCCGCCCTACGCTGATCGACGAAGGCCGTCGCGACGGTGGCCAGATCTATCGACGTCAGCCGGAAGGCTTCACGCGCCCCTATGCGAAGCTCTACGGCACCGAGGCGGCGCGCGCGCAGGATCTGCACGAAACTTTCGCAGGTGTGCGGGTGCAGATCGACTATCGGCCGCAGACTCTGGCGTGGAATGTGTGGGACCGCAAGCTGCATATCGTGCGCGACGCTCACGCGAGCGCCCTCGATTACGATGCGCTGATCCTGTGTCCTGGCGCGACCGATCGCCTGATGCCGGTGAAGGGCTGGCAGTTCGCGGGCACCTATAGCCTGGGCGCGGCGCAGATCGCCCTGAAATCGCAGGCCTGTTCGATCGGACGGCGCGTGGTGTTCATGGGCACGGGGCCGCTGCTGTATCTTGTGGCAAGCCAATACGTGCAGGCGGGCGCGCAGGTTGCGGCCGTGCTCGATACGTCGGCGGCGAATGCGCGCATTCGCGCATTGCCGAAGCTGTTAGCGCGCTTCGACGTACTGCGCAAGGGTAGTGCGCTGGTTGCATCGCTCAAACGTGCGCGCGTCAAGATGCATAGCGGCATAGAGCCTGTCGAGATTGTTGGCAAGCCTGATGAAGGTGTGCAGGCCGTGCGCTTTCGCAATGCGAGCGGCGCGATCGAGCAGATCGAGTGCGACGCCATCGGCATGGGTTATCACCTGAAACCGGAAACGCAACTGGCCGATCTCGCGCGCTGTGCGTTCCACTTCGATGCGCAGACGCGTCAATGGCTGCCGAAGATCGACGAACTTGGGCGCAGCAGCGAACCCGGCGTCTATCTGGCAGGCGACGGCGTGCGTGTGCTGGGCGCGGATGGCGCGGAAAACGCCGGTCGCCTTGCCGCGTACGCCGCGCTGATCGATCTGGGCCACAAACCTCAGGCGGATGTGCTCGAGGCGCTCAAGAAGGCGCAGCGCCGCATGGACCGCTTTCGCGAAGGGCTCGCACAGGCCTTCGTGTGGCCCGCGGATCAAGCGGCGAAGTTGCCGGACGAAACGGTCGTGTGCCGCTGCGAAGGCATCACGGCAGGCGAATTGCGCCGGGTGATTCGCGACGAGGGCGCGCAGGAAGCGAACCGTGCGAAGGCGCTGAGCCGTGTCGGCATGGGGCGGTGCCAGGGGCGCTATTGCGGCCACGCCGGTGCGGAAATCATTGCGGCCGCCGCGTGCGTGCCGCTCGAGCAGGTGGGCCGTCTGCGCGGTCAAGCGCCGGTGAAGCCGCTGGCAATTGCGACTGTGGAGGATACGGAGTGAGACGCGCGCAAGCCGATGTATTGATCGTGGGTGGCGGCTTCATGGGCGCCGCCGCGGCGTTTTTCCTGCGTCGCCGCGGCAAATCGGTGGTATTGCTCGAACGCCAGTTGATCGGCCAGCAGGCGAGCGGCACGAATTTCGGCAACGTCCGCCGCCAGGGACGACTGCTGGGGCAATTGCCGCTGGCCAATCGTTCGCGTGAAATCTGGCTGCGCATGCGCGAACTGATTGGCCACGACGCCGAACTTCTGATGTCGGGGCATTTGCGCGTGTGTTATCGCTCCGAGCAGGCCGATATGTTCGAAACCTATGCGCGCGAAGCGAAGCAATACGATCTCGATCTGGAAATGCTGCACGGAGAGGCCTTGCGCAAGCGCTTTCCGTTTATCGGGCCCGAAGTGCTGGCCGGGTCGTATGCGCCGATCGACGGTCATGCGAATCCACGTCTGGCCGCCCCCGCATTCGGGCGTGCCGCTGCGAAACTCGGCGCACAGATATTCGAAAACACCGATATTGTCTCGGTCGAAAAAGAAGGTAATGAATTTCGCGCGACCAGCGCCGACGGTCGCACGTTTCACGCGCCGGTTTTGCTGATTACCGCGGGCGCATGGGGCAGCACATTGAGCGAGCAATTCGGCGAACCGGTGCCGATTGCCGTGCATGGCCCGCAAATGGCCGTTACCGAGCCGGTGCCGTACAGCATCGCGCCGGCGGTGGGCGTCTCGTCGCCGCAGATCGCAGAGGTGGTGTATTTCCGTCAGGTAGCGCGCGGCAATATCGTGATTGGCGGCTGCGCGCGCGGGCCCGCATTTCTCGACGCGCGTCGCGCGAAAGTGCTGCCGCAAAGCACGCTGCTGCAATTTCGCCAGGCGCAGCGCGTGGCGCCCGCGCTCAAGCGCCTCAATATCATTCGCGTCTGGAGCGGCGTGGAAGGCTATATGCCCGACGATCGGCCGATCATGGGTGCTAGCGGCACCACGAGCGGCCTGTTCTATGCGTTCGGTTTCTGCGGTCACGGCTTTCAGCTCGGGCCAGGCGTGGGCGACACGATGGCTGAATTGATCGACACGGGGGCGACTTCCACGCCAATCGACCTGTTCGATATTCGCCGGTTTGCGGCGTTTAAATCGTCCGAAGGCGGCCCTCAAGCTGCGCCGCAATCGGTTCCGACCACTTGATTCGTATGCACGCCACGCTACACGTTCCGATGCCTTCGGTCGCGCGGTGCACCGATGAAGCAACATCCACAGCGACGACGCACGCGGTGCAACGCGCGCTCGATTTCATCGACGCCTGCTTTGCCGAACCCATTACGCTGGCCGATCTCGCAGACGCGGCGGGCCTGAGCATTTCGCGTTTCGCGGCGCGCTTTAGCGGAGAGGTTGGCGTATCGCCGCGGCAATATGTGCGTATCGTGCGCGTGCGCCATGCCCAACGTCTGCTGCGTCGCGGCGTCTCGCCTTCGCTTGTGGCAGCAGAAGTGGGTTTCTTCGATCAAAGCCATTTGTGCCGTCATTTCAAGCGTGTGCTTGGGCGTACGCCGGTCGAATGGCTCAATGCAGGCGCACCGGCAGACTCAGACGCCTGAATCCGGTTTCGAACTGAACAGCGCTTCGAGCGGCCAGCGATCCTTCACGAATGGCGTGCGCATGATGACGTAGCTGAAATAGCGCTCGATGCCGATATCGCGTTCCAGCAGGCCTTCGATCACGCTCTGATAGTGATGCACGCTGCGCGTGACGAACTTAAGCAGATAATCGTAGCCGCCGCTCGCAAGATGACATTCGACGATTTCGTCGACAGGACGAATCGCGGCCTCGAATTTCGCAAAATCCTCGCGCCGATGATCGGCCAGCGTGACTTCGGTAAAGACGATCTGCACGTCGCCGAGTTTCTCGATCTGGATTTGCGCACCATAACCCGCAATATATCCGGCTTTTTCCAGTCTCTTCACGCGCGTGAGGCACGGACTGGGAGATAGTCCCACGGCTTCCGCCAACTCGACATTCGTCATGCGGCCTTTCTTTTGCAATTGCGAAAGGATGCGCAAGTCGATGCGGTCGAGTTTGCTGTCGCCGTGAAGCATCATGATCGGTTCGCTCATAAAAAAGCCGCAAGATCCGGGGCGAATCTCGCGGCGGGAGACAAACCGATGTTATCACGCACGCTATTTTGAAAGCGCGCGTGAATTGCGTAAAAACACCAGAATGGCTTGACGAATTTACGAGAGCGCCGCGCGCACTTCGCGATCTTCGAGCACGTCGTCCAGCGTGTGCTTCAAGCGCGTGAACAACTGCTCGAATTCCGCTTCGCCATAGCAGAGCGCAGGCGCGAAGCCGAGAATATTGTCGCCGAATGCACGGAACACCAGACGGTTGCGCCAGGCCGCCGCGGCTATACGCTCGGAGAGCTTGAGCGACGCGTCGAAGCGCGCACGCGTTGATTTGTTGGCCACGAGTTCGAGTGCGCCCAGCACGCCGCGATGACGCGAATCGCCGACGAGCGGATGATCGAGCAACGCATCGAGCCCGGCGGCAAAACGCGGCGCGAGCGCCTGCGCATTGGTGAGCAGGCCCCCTTCGTGATAAAGGCGCAAAACTTCGAGGCCGATCGCGGCGCTCACGGGATGCGCCGAATAGGTCTGGCCGTGACCGACGATGGCCGTATCGCCCTTGTCGCCCGCGATGCCTTGATAGACCGCGTCGGACATGAGCACCGCGCCCATCGGCGCGTAGCCGGAGGTGAGGCCCTTCGCGACCGTCATCAAATCCGGTTCCACGTCTTCGGCTTCGCAGGCGAACAGCGGGCCTGTGCGGCCAAAACCGGTAATGACCTCGTCGGCGACGAACAGGATATCGAGGCGGCGGCACGCATCGCGCATCGCCCTGAGCCAGCCGGGCGGCGGCACGATCACGCCGCCGGAACCTTGAATCGGCTCGCAGAAAAATGCGGCCACGTTGTCGGCGCCGAGTTGCGCGACCTTCGCTTCGAGCGCGCCGACCGACGCGGCGATGAGCGCCGCATCGTCGTCGCCGTCTTCGCGGCGGTACGCGTAAGGCGAGGGCAGATGATGCTGATTAGGCAGCGGCAGATCGAAGTTGCGATGAAACGCGGGCAAGGCGGTCAGGCCGGCGCCGACCGATGACGAGCCGTGGTAACCGCGTTCGAGCGCGATCATCTGTTTCTTCGCGGGACGTCCCGTGGCGTTGAAATAGTGCGTGATAAAGCGGATGGCAGAGTCGACGGCATCCGAGCCACCCAGCGTGAAATAGACATGCTGGAGCGACGAGGGCGTGAGTTCGACGAGCTTTTTCGCCAACTCGATCGCCGGTTCCGACGAAAAGTGGAAATACGTCGTTGCATACGGCAAACGCGTCATTTGGCGCGTGGCGGCTTCGACGATGCTTTGCTGGCCGTAGCCGACATTTACGCACCAGAGGCCGGAAAAGGCGTCGAGCAGTTCGTTGCCGTCGATATCGCGTAGATACGCGCCCTGGCCCGATTCGAGTACGGTCGCGCCGCGCGCTTCATGCGCGCGGTAATTGATCACAGGGTGAATCAGATGCTTGCGATCGGCTTCGATAAGCGGCGAATTTGACATGGCGAAACGTCTCTGTTGAGCGAAGTTGGCGATCGCTCGATATTAGCGGCAGAGCGGCCTGGACGTATGTGGAAATCGGCTCTGAAACAGCAGCTTTACACTATTTTCAAGGCCTGTTCGGCATGTTATGCCGGGTGCTATTTAGCGTATCGTGTTACGCAAACAATAAGTAAGACGTTCAGGATTGCCGCGATTGCGGGTGACGGCATCGGCCAGGAAGCCACGCCCGAGAGCGCGCTGAACGCGAGCGTGTCCTGCGCGTCGCCGCCGTGCCGGACGGCCAGTTCCACTTCTACCGGGACAATGTAGCGCGCCATTTTGGCGGCCCAGCTTGTAGCGAGCTGATCCCGGGCGCTCACGACCAGGCATCCGCCTTGCTCAATTGGGGCAATAAGCCCTGATTGGTGCCATGTAGCCATGCTCCGTGAACAATTCGGTTTTCACAGGCAAAAGCAACAACACAAGCAGCACGCAAGCGCGTCGGGCGGAGGCCCGCGGGAGCGCCACGGCGGCAGCAACGCACTCGTGCTCGGCGCGCTCGGGGTGGTGTTCGGCGACATCGGCACGAGCCCCATCTACGCGTTGCGCGAGGCCGCGCTTACGTCGCATTCGAGCGCCCCGTCCGTGATCATGGGGCTGCTCTCGATGATTCTCTGGGCCGTGATCATTGTCGTCGTGCTCAAGTACGCGTGCTTCGTCATGTGCGCCGACAACGAAGGCGAAGGCGGTATCGTCGCGCTTACCGCGCTGGTTCGCGCGGGCTTTTTGCGCACGGGACGCAGCGCGCCGCGCGTACTGCTGCTGGCGGGTCTCGCTGGAGCCGCGATGTTCTACGGCGATTCGATGATCACGCCGGCCATTTCGGTGCTCTCGGCGGTAGAGGGCCTGCACGAGATCAACCCCGCGTTCGGCTCGGCGGTCCTGCCGCTGTCCACCGGGATCCTCGTCGCGCTATTCCTGTTTCAGCGCAGCGGCAGCGCCGTTGTTGGCCGCACGTTCGGGCCGGTCATGGCGCTCTGGTTTCTTAGCCTCGCCGCCGTGGGCATATACCGGATCGTGCTTTATCCGCAGATCCTGACGGCCGCGTCTCCTGTGTGGGCCGCGCGGCTCGCGCTCGGTCACCCGGGTCTTGCGTTCGGCGTGCTGGCCGCCGTGATTCTCGCCTTGACGGGCGCCGAGGCGCTTTATGCGGATATCGGCCATTTCGGCAAGCGCGCGATCCGCGTCGCTTTTTTTGTGGTCGTACTGCCGGCGATACTGCTGGGCTATTTCGGCCAGGCGGCGACCATCCTCAGCGAGCCCAACAGCGCCAGCCAGCCGTTCTTCCACTCCGTGCCGCATTGGGCGTTGATTCCCGCCGTGGGTATTGCGATGCTCGCCACCGTGATTGCTTCGCAGGCCGTAATTTCTGGCGCATTCTCGATGACGAGCCAGGCGATTGAACTCGGCTTCCTGCCACGCATGCGCACGATCGAGACTTCGCACGCGCAGCGCGGCCAGGTCTATGTGCCGGCCGTGAATCTTGGCCTGTGCATTGCCGTGGTGTTCCTCGTGTTGTTCTTTCGCAGTTCCGGCAAGCTCACTTCAGCCTATGGTCTCGCAGTGGGGCTTACGATGCTTACCACCTCGCTGCAGATGCTGGCGGTCTGCCACAAGGTATGGGGCTGGTCGCGCTTCGCGACGGCGCTCGTCTGCGTGCCGCTCCTGCTCGTGGATCTTTTGCTGGTGGCGGCGAATCTGCCCAAGATGCCTTCCGGCGGCTGGTTTCCGGTGACGGCCGGCGCACTGCTGCTCGTCGTCATGACCACCTGGAACCGCGGCCGCGAACTGGCCGCAAGGCACGCATCGCAGGGAGCGTCGCTGGACGTGTTCCTGCGCACCGTGCGCACCGGCCGGCATGGGGAGTGCGTTCCGGCGCGCGTGCCGGGCACGGCGGTCTACCCCGGCAGTGTGCCGGGCAAGACGCCCGAGACGCTCGCGAGCAACGTGCGGCACAACCACGTCCTGCATCGGACGGTGATCGTGTTCGCGAACGTATCAGAGTCGGCTCCCCAGGCCAGCGACGCGACCCGTGTCGATGTGCGCGACCTTGGCGCCGGCTGCTACGAGATCGTCGCGCATCATGGTTTTGTCGAACGTCCCAACCTTCCGCGCTTGTTGGCGGAGCTGGGCGGCCAGCTCGGCGAGTGGCGCTTCGATCCCGCCGATACCACGTTCTTTCTGCCGCGCGACGAAGAGCTGCGGCCGCATGCGCGCCGCGATATCAGCGTCTGGCGCGAGCGCTTGTTCGCGTTCATGTCGTTTCACTCGGCGTCGAGCGCGGAGTACTACCAGTTGCAGGCCGGGCACGTGGTGGAGCTCGGCGTGCAGGTGGCGCTGTAAATCGAGCGCTGTAAATCGAGCGCTGTAAAGCGCGGCCGTAACACAAGGGACGAAGACGATATGGCTACGACAGAAAGAACCATTGATGCCAGTCCCGGACCGAGCGGGAAGCGCTGCCTATGAACCGCCGCATCGACGATTACGCGCTGCTAGCGGACGGCCGTGGCGCCGCGCTGACGAGCCGTGACGGCGCGATCGAGTGGCTCTGCTGGCCGCGCTTCGACAGCGAGCCGTGCTTCGCAGCCATGCTCGGCACAGCCGAAAACGGCCACTGGCGTATGGCGCCCGCCGAGCCGGCGCACAGCATCAGCCGCCGCTACGAAGCGGACACGCTCGTACTGCAAACCGATTTCGAGTGTCGCGGCGGCTGCGTGCGGCTGACCGATTTCATGGCGGTCCACCCCCAGGAGCCGTGCATCGTGCGCATGGTCGAAGGGCTGCATGGCAGCGTCGCCATGCGCTCGGTTCTGTATCCGCGTGCCGATGCGGACGCGCCGCCGCCCGTGATCGTATTCGAGCACGGCGCCGTGACGGTGCGCACGGCGAGCGGTGCAATGACGCTGCGCGCAGACGTGCCGCCCGCCGTGCACCGTCATGCGCTAGAGGCCTCGTTCGCGCTGCGCGAGGGCAAGCGTGCTGTGGTCACGCTGTGCCACGGCGAGCAGCCGGGCGTCGATACGGCTGCGGCTGCGCTTGCGCTGCAAGACACGCGCCGCCATTGGCGCCGCTGGATCGACGGCTTCGACGACAGCCGCACGCATTGGCCGCAGGCCGTGCGCCGCTCGCTGCTTACCTTGAAGGCGCTGATCTACCGCCCGAGCGGCGCGATGGTGGCCGCGCCCACGACCTCGCTGCCCGAGGCGCCGGGCGGCAGCCTGAACTGGGATTACCGCTACTGCTGGCTGCGCGACGCGAGTTTCGCGCTGGAGGCGCTCATAGAAGCGGGTTTTCACGACGAAGCGATGGCGTGGCGCGACTGGCTGCTGGACTCGCTCGGCGAAACTATGGACACGTTCCACATCGTGTATTGCGTCGATGGCGGGCACGTGCCGCGCGAGCGCAACGTATCTGCACTTACGGGATGGCGCGGCGCGCAGCCGGTGCGCATCGGCAATGCGGCGGCCACGCAGTATCAGCCCGACGTATTCGGCGAGGCGCTCGATTGCCTCTATCTCGCGCGCAAGGCGGGCATCCCGCCAGTGGAGGGGGAGGCGGCGCTCGAAGCGCGCATCGTCCGCTGGCTGCTCGATCATCGCAACCGGCCGGGCTCGGGCATCTGGGAATCGCGTAGCACGCCGTGCCACTTCACCATCTCGCGCGTGATGGCCTGGGTGGCGCTCGACCGCTTCATCTCGCACTGGCGCGATGCCGGACCCGGCCGCGGCGACGCCCTCATGCAACAGGCGATCGCACTGCGCCGTGCGCTGCACGACGAAGTCTGCACGCACGGCTGGCATGCCGGGCGCGGCGTCTTCGTGCGCGGCTATGCCGACACGGAACTCGACGCGAGCGTGCTGCTCATGCCGCTGGTGGGCTTCATGCGCGCCGACGACCCGCGCATGTGTACGACGCTCGATGCCATTCGCGCCGAACTGGACGACGGCGGACTGATCCGCCGCTGGAAACGCGGTGGTGAAGCGCCGAACGAAGGCGCGTTTCTCGCGTGCTCGTGCTGGATGGCCGACTGCCTGTACCTGCGCGGCGACAAAGACGCTGCGTGCCGGCAGTTCGAGCGCGTGCTCGCCGTGGCAAACGATGTGGGCCTGCTTGCCGAGGAATACGATGTCCAGGAGCGGCGCCTCGCGGGCAACTTTCCGCAGGCGCTCACGCATATGGCCGTGGTGAAGACCGCCTTGCTGCTGAGCGGCACGGCGAAGCGCCACCGCAGCGCGGCGGCGCATTGACGCGCGCGTGTTGCAGTATCCATGCGCGGCGCTTACTCGATGCTCGGGAAGTAGTCGTCCCTGTCGGCATGGAATATCGCATCGTCCAGCACCACATCGAATGTGCAGGCCCCGCCAGGCTGGGTGGGGTCCCGATGTTCATCGAATTGCATTTGCACACGCTGGCGGATGCGTTGCTGGATGGTGCGCCGTTGCGCGGTCTCCAGACCCGCGTAGCGTTCGAGCTGCGCACGTGTCGCGTAGATCGTGGCCGCGCAGCGCGCATCGAGTGTGGAATCGCGCTGCGACTCAACCACCCAGCTCAAACGCACGATGACGGTGTCGCCTTCTTTGAGGCAGCTCACGGTCGACGCCTTGGGCGAATCGAAGAGATTCGCCAGTGACATCTGGATCTCTTCGAGACGCTGGTCGAAATCGAAAGTTTTCATGGTTGCTCCATTGGGCTTCCAGCATGATCGCATCGCGCGTTCCCTGGCCGTGCGGGCATGCCATGTGCTTGCGATCCATTATTGAGCGCGAGATACCCGCTACCCAAAACCTGCCTGCGCGATGCATACGACCGAAACGCAATCCATCGTCGAAACCAACCTTCCCGCGCGCCTCGACCGCCTGCCGTGGGGCCGCTTTCATGTGCTGATCGTGGTGGCGCTGGGCGTCACCTGGCTGCTGGACGGGCTCGAAGTGACGCTCGCGGGCGCCGTGGCGAGTGCGCTAAAAACGAGCCCGGTGCTCCATTTCGACAACACCCAGGTCGGGATTGCCGGCAGCGCCTATATTGCCGGCGCGGTGTGCGGCGCGTTGGGCTTCGGCTGGCTCACGGACCGGCTGGGGCGGCGCAAGCTCTTTTTCATCACGCTTACGGTCTATCTGGTTGCTACCGCCGCCACGGCGTTTTCGTGGAGTTTCGCGAGCTTCGTGGTGTTTCGCGCGCTCACGGGTGCGGGCATTGGCGGCGAATACGCGGCGATCAATTCGACCATTCAGGAATTCACGCCCGCGCGCGTGCGCGGCTGGACTGACCTCGCCATCAACGGCACATTCTGGGTGGGCGCGGGAATTGGCGCGGCGGGCTCGCTGGTCGTGCTGGAGCCGCATCTGCTGCCGCCCGATTGGGGCTGGCGCGTGTGCTTTTTCATCGGCGCGGTGCTCGCGCTCGCCATTCTGCCGATGCGCGCATGGGTACCCGAAAGCCCGCGCTGGCTGCTCACGCATGGCGAGCACGACGAAGCACGCGCCGTCGTCGAAACCATCGAGGTGCGCTTTCACAAGGCGGGGCATGTGCTCGGCGATCCTCCGGGAAAGCCGTTGCGGCTGCGCGCGCAAAGCCGTACGCCGCTCTCGACCGTGCTGCACGCGATTTTTGTGCAGCACCGCCGCCGCGCGGCGGTCGGGTTTTCGCTGATGACGGCTCAGGCGTTTTTCTACAACGCGATTTTCTTTACCTACGCGCTGGTACTCACGGACTTCTACCACGTGCCGGGAGGCGACGTGGGCCTTTACCTGCTGCCGTTCGCGCTCGGTAATTTCCTGGGGCCGCTCGTGCTGGGGCGGTTGTTCGACGTGATCGGACGCCGCAAGATGATTACCACGACGTATGCGCTCTCGGGCTTGTTGCTGGCGGGAAGCGGCTATCTGTTCGCGCAAGGCATGTTGACCGTCACGACGCAAACCATTGCGTGGATGGTGATTTTCTTTTTTGCATCGGCGGCGGCAAGCTCCGCCTATCTGACCGTGAGCGAATCGTTCCCGCTCGAAATCCGCGCGCTGGCGATTGCGGTGTTCTATGCGTTCGGCACTGCGCTAGGCGGGATTGTCGGGCCGGCTTTCTTCGGATACCTGATCGATACGCATCAGCGCGGCGCGGTGTTCACTGGCTACCTTGTTGGTTCCGCGCTGATGGTGGGCGCGGCGCTGGTTGCCGCGATCTGGGGCGTGGACGCCGAGCGCAAATCGCTGGAACACGTGGCCGCGCCGCTTTGCGCAGTGTCGGACGAGCCGTGAATGAGTGACAGCCATTCACGGCCCGCTAATGCGCGGTGCGTGACTTAAGACCCCCACACCTGCATTTCGTCGAGCGAGTAGCCCCACTGCGTTGCGCGCTTCGTGCCGTACATCCGCACATAGCGGCCGTGGCCGTTGAGGTTCGACAGCTTGACGTGGCCGTAAGCGACGCCGTTGGTCGTCGAGTAGAGCGTCGTCCAGTTGACGTTATCGCTCGAGGTCTGGATCTGGTAGACGCTGGCGCCCGCGTCCCAGTACAGGTCGACGCTGCTGATGTTCTTCGCCGCGCCGAGATCCACGGAGATCCATTGCGGATCGACGCCCGTGCCTTCGGGCGAGTCCCAGCGCGTGCTGGTCGTATTGCCGTCGAAGGCCTTGTCGGGCGTGAGCGACGCGTTGTAGCTAGCCGACGCGCCGGCGGGATGCCCCTGCGAAAGCAGCACGGTCTGGCTCGCGGCCGGACCGCCATAATAGTTCGAACCTAGCTTGGCCTTGGTGCCATCGGCATTCACGCCGAACTGCGTGAGGCTCCAGCGCTGGCCCGTGGTCACGTCGGCCATGTAGAGCTGGTAGCCGCCCGCCGTCGTCGATGAGAAGAACAGGTAGTTCGTGCCGTTCACCGGAGCCGGGTCGGAGTTGTTGCTGACGCAGTCGTTGAGCGACAACTGGTTCGGCGTCGAAGCCGGGTCCGCCGTCTTCTCGTAGATCTGGTCGAGCCCGCCAGTGTCCTTCCAGCGCGCGTAGAACACGTTGCCGTCCGCGCGCACGACCGGATAGTAGGTTTGCAGCGAAGCCGGATGATCGAATACGGCCGTGACGCCGGTGGCGAGCGTGCGCTTCATGAGGCCCATGTTCGCGCCCGTTCCGGTTGCGTAGTACACGGCGCTTGCGTCGGGCGCGAGATAGGGCATCGAATACTCGGCACCCGAGGGGGCGTTGGTCAGGCTCACGATCGACGTGAAGGCCGGGCCTGCGCTCGTGTACGAAAGCGTGGCCTGCTTGACGTCGCCGTTCTGCTTGAACACGAGGGTCTTGCCGTCCGCGCTGAATTTCGGATCTTCATTGCGCGTGGCGCCCGTGCTGTTCGTCATGTTCACCGGCGGGTTGCTGGTGCCGAGCTGATACATGAACACATTCCACGCGTTGTTGGTCACGCCCATGAAGGCGATCCACTTGCCGTCGGGGCTGAACACGGCGTTCATCGGGTCCTTGATGCCCCACGAGGCTTTGCTCAGCTGCGTGAGCGAGCGCGCCGAAAAATCGTAGAGAAAGATCTGGCTCGTGCCGTCGCCGTATGTCACGTAGCTGTGATAGACGAGCTTGCCAGTGAGTGTGGCCGGAAACGAGGCGTCGGGCTGGGCGGCGGGGTTGGTAATGCAAGCAGCACCGGCAGCGCCGGCAAACATATTGAGGACGACGCCGGTCATCATGCCGGCAACGAGATTCTTCACTTTCACAATCAGTTATCCTTATCAAACTAAACTGGATGATGCGCGGAGCGTTGCCGCGAGTTTGAAAAAGACTCGCGAGGGTTTGCAGGTTGTCTGCTGACTGGAGGCGCTTGCGGGACTAGCTAGGCAAGCGCCTCGGTTGGACCAATGTCATGGTCCTTCGGGCTGAACCGGTAACCGCCGCCCGAACGCTTGGCGTCGTACATGGCCTGGTCGGCACGTACGACGAGATCGGCAAGCGTTTCGCTTGCCGCTTCACGGATTGCAATGCCGATGCTCAGCCCCACAAAGCCGAACTCGCGCGCGAGCGGGCCTACCGCTGCAATCAGCCGTGCGCAAAGCTGATCGACGTCCGCGCGGTTGGCAAGGCCCGGTGCGATCAGCACAAATTCGTCGCCGCCCACGCGCGCGAGCAGGTCGCCGGAGCGTTTCGTTTGCCGTAGCCGCTCCGAAACGCGGCGCAGCAGCGCGTCGCCGGTGGCATGTCCCTGGGTGTCGTTGATGAGCTTGAAGCCATCGAGGTCCATGAACAGCGCGGTGACAGGGCCGTGCGCCGTCGCCGCGTGGCGTTCGAGCGCGCGTAGCTGCAGTTCCAGATCGCGGCGGTTCGGCAAGCCGGTGAGCGCGTCGCGCAACGCGGCGCGCGTCATGCGTTCGGCGCCGCGCACGACACCGGTGAACGCCTTCCTTTGCATGACGGTAGCGAACGCCAGCAGCGCGAGGATGCCCAGCAGCAAGCCGGCGAATGCGTAGCCCGTGCGCTCGACGCGGAAGGTTTCGTCGCGCAGCGCCGCCGCGCTTTTGGCGTCGCAATCGGCGACGATCGCGCTGATGCTTTTGCGCAGGCGGTCCATTGCCGCTTTGCCGGCATTGGTCTTGACCACGGCGAGCGCGCGCTTATGCTGGCCGCTGCGCTCGAACTGGACGGTCTGCGCCAGCTCAGCGAGCTTTTCGTCCATGTCGCGGCGGACGTCCCGCAGCGCGGCAACCTGCCCGGAGCCATGGAGCAAACCTGAGAGGCGGGCGAATGCGTCGAGCGCCTGCGCCTTGCCGCGCACATAGGGCTCAAGATACTGTTCGTCGGCGGTCAGTAGGAACCCGCGCTGCCCGCTCTCCGCGTCTCTCATGCCGCTGAGCAGGGCGTTGCTGGTGCTCACGAGCAAGGACGCGCGATTTCGCACACGGGCATCGGCGACAACCGTGCTTGCCTGCCAGGCAGAAGCCACGGCGCTCGCGAGAAGGGCGGCAATGATGCTTGCACAGACCAGCAGCGAGCGGCGCCGCTCCGCAACAATGGCTCTTCGCACCTCGATCACCGTTCGCCCCCAATCTCTCTGGCGGAAATACTCCGCTTCAGCATTGCGAGCTCAGTCTATCTTTCTGCATGAACATCAATTGGGGGATTAGAGGTAATTCGTGCCGGCAGCTCGCGCATTTGACCGCGCACGGTAGATCTTGCTGGCCGTGCCGGTTTTTTCGACTTGAAATATAAAAATCCGGGTCGGAAACGTAAATTTCTACCGACTTCTTCGGTCGGAATTATAACGTCTGCGGAAAGCGTTTCCGGGTTAACGAGGGGGATTCAGGTGAAATAAAGGTGAGCTAACAACTAATTGCGTAGTAATGCAGATGGAATTTATGAAAGCGCACGCAATTGTTTGCGCAGACGGTCGACCTCTGCGGAGGAGAATGGTTGCTCGATTTCGGCGTGCGTGCGCTGCCACACAGGGAGCGCTTCGGCGAGCAGTCGTTCGCCCTCGGGTGTCAGGCTGAGCAGGCGGCTGCGTTTGTCGTCCGGGTCTTGTTCGATGCTGACGAGGCCGCGGCGCTCGAGAGGTTTCAGCGCGGCCGTGAGCGTGGTGCGGTCCATGGCCAGTAGCGTGGAGACATCCTTGATGGCCGGAGGATGCGGCCGGTTGAGCGACATCAGCAGCGAGAACTGGCCGTTCGTGAGATCGAGCGGGCGCAAAGCTTCGTCGAAGATGCGCGCGAGGTTGCGCGCCGCGCGCTGCATGTGCAGACACAGGCAGCAATCGCGCACCATGAGCGTGGTTTCGAAAGGGATTTTCTTTGCGCGTGACATGTTGCAATTATGTTGATATCAACCTATATTGTCAAGGCCGGATGAACAACATCCCGTTGTTCTCAACAGCAGACGGAGGACGCATGAGCGACCAGAAATTGTTTCTCGCCGTTTTTCTCGGCAGTCACGACAACCCGCGCGCGCAGGCGTGGTGGGCACTTCCCGAAGACGAGCGGCACGCCCGCGAGCGCGAGGGCATCGCGGCATGGAAGGCGTGGGTGGAGCAGCACAAGGCGGACATCGTCGAACTCGGCGGGCCGCTCGGCAAAACCAAAAGCATTGGCCCGAACGGCATCAAGGACACCAGCAATGCGCTAACAGGCTTCACCGTTGTGCGCGCTGCGTCGATCGACGACGCAACGAAGCTGTTCGAAGGCCATCCGCATTTCACGAAGTTTCCCGGGGATGCAGTCGAAGTGATGCCGGTGCTGCCGATTCCTCCCGGCTGAACCGCGGGTGTAGCCCCGCCAGGCGGGGCAGGCGCTGTTCGACTGAGCTTTTTGACTGGCTATTTGGAGAGTCGTGATGAAGCTTTACGGATTTGCTGGAACCCGTTCGCAACGCGCGCTATGGGGTCTCAAGGAAGTCGATGCCGATTTCGAGTTCATATCGGTCAATCTGCTCGAAGGCGAGCACAAGCGGCCGGAATTTCTGCGCGTCAATCCGGCCGGCAAGGTCCCCGTGCTGATCGACGGCGACCGCGTCATTCCCGAGTCGGCTGCGATCGTGCTGTACCTCGCAGACAAATATCCGGAGAAAGGCTTGATGCCCACCGGCCTGGACGAGCGGGCGCAGGCTTATCGCTGGATCCTGTTCGCGGTGACGGAACTCGAGCAGCCGCTGTGGCGAATCACGAAGCACTCGATGCTTTATCCGCAGGACAAGCGCCTGTCTGCCGATATCGAGTTGGCGCGCGCCGAATTCGCGACCATGGCGGCGGTGCTCGAAAAGCATCTGGAAACGCGCGAATTCATCGTGGGGGACCGGCTCACGGCGGCCGATTGCGTGACGGTTTATCTGATGGACTGGGCCAACGAATTCCAGATGCTCGGTCGTTTTCCGCGCTTGCAGGCATATCTGGAGAGGCTCTATGCACGCTCAGAAGCGCCGCCGCGCATTGCCGACGCGCGCAAGGCGGCTTGACGCTGGCCGATTGAGCCGGATTGGCGGCGCAATCGACTACGCAATCGCGGCTCAACCGCCCGCGATCAGCTTGCGCCGCGCCGCCTTAACGCTGGCGAGATGCGCGTCATCCCAGTCGTAAAATCCCGCGCCGCTGCGCACGCCAACGCGTCCCGCGGCCACCTGTTCGGGCAGCAGATCGATCACGTCTTCGTCTTTCGCCAGCGCGGGCATGAGGTGCGAAGCGATGTCGACGAAGGTGTCGAGGCCGCCCATGTCCGCGCTTTCGAGCGGCCCGACGATGCCCCAGCGGCGGCCGAGCGACGCCTTCATCACGCGATCGACCACGTCGGGGCTCGCAGCGCCCGAACGTACGATGTTGAGCGCCTCGCGCAACACCGCGAATTGCAGCCGGTTGCCAACAAAGCCTGGAATCGACCTTGCGAGCACGACGGGTTCCATGCCGATCGCGCGCATGAGCGCCTCCGTGCGCGCCGTGACCTCGGGCGCGGTCGCACGGCCCGGCACCACCTCCACGAGCGGAATCATGTGAGGCGGGTTCCAGAAATGGGCGATCACGAAGCGCTCGGGCGCGGGCAAGGGGCCGGCGAGCAAATCGGGTTCGAAGCCGCTCGTATTGCTCGCGAGAATCGCATCGGGGGCGAGCACGGCGCCGAGGCGCGCGTAGAGCCGGTGTTTGAGATCGAGCACCTCGGGCACCGCTTCGAACACGAACTGTGCCTGCGCCATGGCGTCGGGTTGACCGGTGGTTTCGATGCGCGCGAGCGCGGCTGCACGCGCGGCGGCATCGATGCGCCCGGCGTCGATGAGTTCGTCGAGCACGGCCGCGGCCTTCGACGCCACGCTCGCGAGTCGGGCGGGATCGACGTCATGCACGATCGTGCGCAGGCCATGCAGCGCACATTGCGTCGCGATGCCGACGCCCATCAGACCCGTGCCGACCACGCCCGTCACTGTCGCCGTTCTGTCCATGCCGATTAGCCTCCTTGCCTGGTGTTTGTCGAAACGGCAAGCATCGCGCGTTGTGTCTGGTTGACTGGTTCAGAGGGGGGAGGTCATTCCCGCCGTAGTTTCCCGCGTTGTTCGCGAGCAGCGGCGTGACTTGAATACAGGTCGCGCATCATGAGCCGAAATTGTTGGAACGGACTCTACACTGTCAGCGTACTAATCTCGGGGAGCAGGTCGGCGGTTTAAAGCGACAAGAGCCACTACGCGCCTAGCGGCTTGTTAAACGTTTCAAAATATTGAACGACCCGACTCCCGCGCAATAGACCCGGTAACCGAAAGACGGCGCCTGGCCGGTGGGACGGTAGATGGGCAAACGTCTGAATATTGCCGCGAACACCCGATGGCAACTTTGGCCGAACGATGGCAATGTGTCGGCTAAGATTGGATTCATCTTGTCACCGTGCCACGACATTCGCGCTTGCCGCGCCGAGGAGATGAACATGACTGCCCACGACTTTGCCGAGTTTTCCTGGGATGAGCAGGCGGACGTCAAGGCGGTGCTCACGAGCCGGGGATTCGACCTCGGCGAGTTCAGGATCACGGACAAGAATCAGGACGACGGCGCGGCCAGCGGTGCGAAAGCAGCTGTCCGGCAGGTTTCGGTCACACGCATCGCCAACGGCAAGACGGAGATTTACGACACCGATCATTTCGCGCCGTGGATCACGGATTTCGACGAGGCGCTACAGGCCGGGAAATTCGACGACTGAATGTAACGGCGTGCCACTTAGCGCAACGATGCCACCCCCCGCCTGGCGATATGCCCAGGCGGGTGAGCCGAATCATTCATAAAATCAGGAATCCGATATTCCGCGCTTCGTAAAGGCGCTCAAGGGAATATCGGCGTGGTCGGTTCGGCGCCCTCCGGATCGGCTCTCGGGACATGCTTTGCAACCGTCTGCGCAATTTCCTCCTCGCGCGCGGCGGGCACATCGGCCATGATCAGGAATTGCCCGTCGCGGATCGCTTCGCGAAAGCGCTGGAGCCGGGCGTTAGGTTCGTCCACGCCGATCATGGCTGCGGTCCACGCGCCAAAGCTCGCGCCCGCCAACGTCAATGTCACCACCGCGCCGCCGCCGATGACGAGTCCGGCAGGCGGAAAAACCAGCGCAGCGAGACCCACAATGGCGCCGGCCGCGCCGCCTAGCGCCACGCCGCGTTCGAGCGCATGCACGACGTCGCTGCTCTGCAGCAACGAGGCGCCAGGCAATTGATCTAGCTGGACGGTGTGATTCGCGAGAACATGCAGATGCCGCCACGTAATCCGCGCCAGCAGCAGGTCGTCCACGACCGCCTTCGCCGTGGGTATGTCAGGTGCCAGGAAGTATAGACGTCTCATGTTGGCTCCCCTTTGAACAAGCGGTATTCGCCGCAGGGTAAGTGTTGATGGTACGCCTGCTGCAGCGAAGTGGCGTGCCGTTCTTTCGGCGATCGCGCGGATGAAATGTCAAGTCGGCGCGCAATTGCGTCATGGCCGTGTACGATAGAAGCCATAATGCCGTGCAGTTCCAATCAGCGCAGGTGCCCTCATGATTTCAACCTCTCGCGAATCTCACGACGCCAATGCCGAGGCATTGGCCACGCTGGCCGAATATCTCGAGCTTCTGCTCGACAAGGGCAAGAGCCTGATTCTGGTTCGAAGCCAGGCAGAGAGCAGCGACGTGTACCTGGGCGACGCGGGCGAGCCCGAGGAAGAGTGGACACGGCACGGGAAAATTCGCAATGCAGTGGCGAGCGCGGTGCTGGGCCTGACAAACTCGGGATTCAATGAACTCACCATTGGCGGACAGACTTACCGCTTCGTGAGAGCCTTCACCGAGGTCTCTCATCAAGGCGCCGTGGTTTTCAGCGCTGCGTAAAACACCTTCGCCACAAGCACATCTGCGCGATAAGACCTACGATATTTGAAAATACCAAGGAGGCCGTCATGACTACGGCAGCCAGTTTTCAAATCGGCTACACGCAGTACCTCGGGCCCGACGGCGAGCCCGTTCATCCGCTGCCGCCTTTCGCAAGCGAGCCCGCCGCGCTTTTGCCGCTCTATCGCGCCATGGTGCTCACCAGGGCGTTCGACACCAAGGCCGTGGCTCTGCAACGTACGGGCCAGCTAGGCACCTTTGCTTCGTCGTTGGGCCAGGAGGCGATTGGCGTGGGCGTGGCCAGCGCGATGCGGCCCGAAGACGTACTGTTTCCCTCCTATCGCGACCACGCGGCGCAATTGCTGCGCGGCGTCACGATGACCGAAAGTCTGCTGTATTGGGGCGGCGACGAGCGGGGCAGCGACTTTGCCGTGCCGCGTTTCGACTTCCCCAATTGCGTGCCGATCGGCACCCAGATCTGTCATGCGGTGGGCGCGGCTTATGCTTTCCTGCTGCGGAAAGAGCCGCGCGTGGCCGTGACGGTTTTCGGCGACGGCGCCACTTCCAAAGGCGATTTTTACGAGGCGATGAATTTTGCGGGCGCGTGGCGCGCGCCGCTCGTGCTCGTCATCAATAACAACCAGTGGGCGATTTCGCTGCCGCGCAGCCAGCAGAGCGCCGCGCAAACGCTTGCGCAAAAGGCCATCGCCGCTGGCATCGACGGCGTGCAGATCGACGGTAACGACGTGATTGCCGTGCACCAGGTCGTGGGGGCGGCGCTCGCGAAGGCGCGGCGCGGAGAGGGGCCCACATTGATCGAGGCGCTCAGCTATCGCCTCGGCGATCACACGACCGCCGACGACGCCACGCGCTATCGCGACGCCGAGGTGCTCAGCCAGCAATGGGAACACGAGCCGCTGCGCCGCCTGCGCGCTTACCTCATGCGCATGAACGTGCTGGACAAGGCGCAGGACGAACAGATCGGCAAGGCGTGTCATGAGCAGGTCGAGCAGGCGGTCGCGGCGTATCTCGCGGTTGCGCCGCCCGAGGTGGCGTCGATGTTCGACCATCTCTACGATGTGCTGCCGCGCGCCATGCATGAGCAGCTGGCGATGGCGCAGCGGTTTGCTTCAATGGCTTCTGCGGCGGTGCCGGACACGGAGAACGGCCATGGCTGATCTGAACATGGTCGAGGCGATCAATCTCGCGCTCGCCTGGGCGCTCGAGCATGACCCGGACGTCGTGCTGCTCGGCGAGGACATCGGCGTGAACGGAGGCGTGTTTCGCGCCACGGCGGGCTTGCAGGCGCGCTTTGGCGCGCAGCGCGTGGTCGATACGCCGCTTGCGGAAACGGCGATCGGCGGCGCGGCGGTCGGCATGGCCGCGATGGGTTTGAAGCCCGTCGCGGAGATTCAGTTCAGCGGCTTCATCTATCCGGCGATCGACCATGTGCTCAACCATGCGTCGCGTCTGCGGCATCGGACGCGCGGCAGGCTTGCGTGTCCGCTCGTGGTGCGATCGCCGAGCGGCGCGGGCATTCATGCGCCCGAACATCATTCCGAAAGCCCCGAAGCGTTGTTCGCGCACATACCGGGCTTGCGCGTGGTGACCCCTTCGTCGCCAGCGCGCGCTTATGGCCTGCTGCTCGCGGCGATTCGCGACCCGGACCCGGTGATCTTCTTCGAACCCACGCGTCTTTATCGGCTCTTCAGGCAGTCGGTGGAGGACAACGGCGAGGCGCTGCCGCTCGACTGCTGCTACGTGCTGCGCGACGGCACGGACATCACGCTGGTCGGTTGGGGCGGCGCGCTGCAGGAAGCGCTGGCGGCCGCCGATTTGCTGGCGCAAGAGGGCGTGAGCGCGGAAGTGATCGACGTGGCCACGCTCAAGCCGCTCGACATGGACGCCATTCTTGCTTCGGTATCCAAAACAGGCCGCTGCGTGATCGTGCACGAAGGTTCGCGCACGGGCGGCGTGGGTGCGGAAATTGCTGCCGGCATTGCGGAGCGCGGTCTTTATTCGCTGCTCGCGCCGGTGCAGCGCGTCACGGGATACGACGTGGTGGTGCCGCTTTACAGGCTCGAAAGCCACTATATGCCCGGCACGACGCGCATCGTCGCGGCGGCGCGGCAAGCGCTGGAGGCGCAGTGAAGCCATGAAAATCTTCAAGCTGCCCGACCTGGGCGAGGGCCTTCAGGAAGCGGAAATCGTCGAATGGCACGTCAAGAGCGGCGACGAGATTCTCGCGGATCAGCCGCTCGTCTCGGTCGAGACGGCCAAGGCGATTGTCGAGATTCCGTCGCCGCAAGCGGGGCGCGTCGCGAAGCTGTTCGGCAAGCCAGGCGACATCGTGCATCTGGGCGCGCCGCTGTGCGCGTTCGAAGGCGACGGAGCGGGCGCTGAAGATGCCGATGCGGGCACCGTGGTCGGCCACATGGAGGTGGGCCGGCAAACGGTGCAGGAAGCGCCCGCCGCGCTCGGCGGCGTCACGGGGGCAGGGCAAGGCGCGATCAAGGCGATGCCCGCGGTGCGCGCGCTCGCGCGCAAGCTCGATGTCGATCTGGCGATGGTGACGCCGTCCGGCCCCGAAGGTGTCGTCACGGCCGCGGATGTGCAACGCGCGGCGAAGCTGCTCGCCGAACTCGGTCCGCCCGAAGTGCTGCGCGGCGTGCGGCGCGCGATGGCGCAGAACATGGCGCGCGCCCAGAACGAGGTGGCGGCCGCCACCGTCATCGACGATGCAGACATCCATGCATGGCCGCCGCACACCGACGTCACGATCCGCCTGGTCCGCGCGCTGGTGGCCGGATGCCGCACGGAGCCGGCATTGAACGCCTGGTTTGACGCGAAGATGGAGCGGCGCCACGTGCTCGCGAAAATCGATCTCGGCATTGCCGTCGATTTGCCCGAAGGCCTGTTCGTGCCGGTGCTGCGCGACGTCGCGCAGCGCGACGCGGCGGACTTGCGCGCCGGACTCGACCGCATGCGCGCCGATATCCGCGCACGCAAGATTCCGCCCGAGGAAATGCGTGGGAATACGATCACGTTATCGAACTTCGGCATGATTGCCGGCAAGTATGCGGCGCCGGTGGTGGTGCCGCCCACGGTGGCTATCCTCGGCGCGGGACGCTTGCATGATCAGGTCGTGGCGCACGAGGGCGCGCCCGCCGTGCACCGGATTTTGCCGCTGAGCCTGACGTTCGATCATCGGGTGGTCACGGGCGGGGAGGCGGCGCGCTTTCTGGCTGCCGTCATCAAGGATCTGGAAATGGCGCAATGAGTAGCACGATGAAGTAGCACGACGAGCAGCGCGAAGGGCGGCGCTTCGGCGCGCTCCCGTTAGAATTGCGCACGACCGGCGCCGCGTTGCGCGCCGGCGCTTTCCGAATTCCTTATCATGGCCGGTTCAGTTCACGCGTGAAGACCTCTACCCTCGAACAACTGCGCGCGGGCCAGCTTGCCGGCGCACGACAGCTCAAGCTCGCTTGCGGGCTGACCGAATTTCCGCGCGAGATTTTCGATCTTACCGATACGCTCGAAGTGCTTGACCTTTCCGGCAATGCACTGAGCGCGCTGCCCGACGATTTGCCGAGGCTGCGCAAGCTGCGCATTCTGTTTGCCTCGAATAATCCGTTCACGGAATTGCCCGCCATGCTGGGCGACTGCGCCTCGCTGAGCATGGTCGGCTTCAAGGCGAACCAGATCCGGCATGTACCGGCGAGCGCGCTGCCGCCGCAACTGCGTTGGCTGATTCTGACCGATAATGCCATCGACACGCTGCCGGAGGAAATCGGCGAGCGTGCGAATCTGCAGAAGCTGATGCTCGCCGGCAACCGGCTGCGCACGCTGCCCGAAACCATGGCCGGATTGCGCCGCCTCGAACTGCTGCGGATCTCCGCGAATCGACTGGACGCATTGCCGGATTGGCTGCTGCGCCTGCCGCAGCTCGCATGGCTCGCCTATGCCGGCAATCCGTTTAACGCCACGCGCGAGCGCACGGCGCTGACCAACGCGCCCGTGCCCGATATCGACTGGCATACGCTCGCGCTCGGGCAGACGCTGGGCGAGGGCGCATCGGGTGTGATTCATCGCGCGACGCGTCTTTTGCAGGACGGTCATCCGTCAAGCGCGGTCGCCGTGAAGCTGTTCAAGGGCGCAGTGACGAGCGACGGTTTGCCCGACCTCGAAATGGCCGCGTGCCTGCAGGCCGGTCAGCATTCCAATCTGATTCCGGTGCTGGGCAAGATCACGGGGCATCCGCTCGACGAGCACGGTCTCGTGATGGCGCTGATCGACCCGGCGTTCGGCAATCTCGCGGGCCCGCCGAGCCTGGAGTCATGCACGCGCGACGTGTATGCAAACGATGTGCTGTTCTCGCGGCCAATCGCGTTGCAGATTGCGCGAGGGATTGCTTCGGCGGCGCGGCATCTGCACCAGCGCGGAATCATGCACGGCGATCTTTACGCACACAACATTCTTCACGATGGCTTGGGTCATGCGTTGCTTGGCGACTTCGGCGCGGCGTCGTTTCATGAAGCGGGCGACCCAGTACACGCGCAGGCGTTCGAGCGGATCGAAGTGCGTGCGTTCGGCTGCCTGCTCGAAGAGCTTGCGCAACGCGTGGCCGAGGTTTCAGCCGACCGCGCGGCCGGGTTCGACTCGCTGATAGCGGATTGTTTGAGCGAGCACGTCGAAACGCGACCAACATTCGATGACATTCTCAATCGCTTGAACGCGCTTTAAAGGTGCTTTGAAGGCGATTTGAATGCAGTTGCATGGAAATTTCCAGTATTGCCGGGGATGAATTAAAGGATCGACTTTTCCCGCCGTTAGGCAGATGAGGCATCATTGCGAGCATCAGTCCCAATGAAACGCCAATCTCAATCCGAAAAAGCGAGCCTTGCATGGGACGAGTCGAGTTCTTCCGGTGGTGGCGATACGGTTTGACCGGCCTGGCTTTCCTGCTTTTCCTGTCCGGCTGCCACGCGCACAACGACGCCACGCCAACGACTCCACCGGCCGCGCGGACCACCATCACCGCATTGGTGTGGGCGCCCGACTGGCCGCAGGAAATGCTCCAGATCGCGGCCGAATTCAGCAAGCTCAATCCCGACGTGCGCGTGGATGTACAGTTCATGATCGGCAATTCGGTTGAGGAAAACATCAAACCGCGCGTGGCGGCGGGCACGCTACCCGATTTCGTGAGCGTCAATCCCAACGCCTACTCGGCCGCACTCGCGGACCAGGGCGTTCTTGCCGATTTACGGCAGACCGCCGCGTGGAATAACATGCTGGCTCCCCTCAAGGCGGATTGGACCAGCCGCCGGGGCAAGGGGTTTGGCATTTCGGGCGGCGTCGCGACAACCATGATCTATTACAACCGGGATATGTTCGCAAAGGCCGGCATTACCCAGGTGCCGACCGACTTCGATGCTTTCCTGCGGGTTTGCGCGCAGCTCAAGCGGGCGGGCTTCACGCCCATCATGTGGAGCGGCGGTTTTCCGAATCTGCTCGGCAATGGGCCCTTTGCTTCGGGTTTCGCTAACGGCGTAGTAGCCAACGAGGCGGACTGGCGCAACAAAATGGCCAACGGCACGCTGAATCTCGACACCCCGGTAGTGGCCGACATCTTCGCCAGGATGGCTTTGATTCCCGAACGCGGATACGTTCAACCCGCCTTCATGACGACGGGCTACGACGAGGGCATCCGGCTCTTCAAGGAGGGCAAGGTGGCGATGGCTTTCGAAGGCAGTTGGTCCGCCGGCTCGATGCTGCACGGCAATGCCTTTCAGACCGGAGTATTCGTGCCGCCATGGAATTCGCGCGGCGCGCAGGTCGTGCCGGTGCTCGGCAGTGAGACGGGTTTTGCCGTATGCGAGACGCCGCGCAAGGCTGCTGCACTGCGCTTTCTGGAATTCATGGCGGGCAAGGGCTTTCTGATTCTGCAAAAGAAACGGCATAACATTTCGCCGTTCCGCGAAAACGCGGGCACCGCGGTGAGCGACCCGATGATCGTCGATTACACCAACGCGGTCCGCCGCTATCCGGTCACGGCGAGTCCGTATTATTCGTCGCTGCCGTCGAATACCATCGAATACCTGCACGGGCTCATGCAGGACGTGCTGCTGCACAAAATCACGCCAGCACAGGCCGCGAAGCGACTGGATCAGTCAGTCAAGAACGAAGCGAAAATGCACTACAAATAATGAACTTGATTCCCGCCCCGCTGCGCCTCGCGTTCGACTACCTCTCGCAGGACCTGCTTCGTCGCGTCGAGATCCGTCACCGGCTCATGGCGGCTTTCGTGCTGCTGTGCCTGCTGCCCGTGATCATCTCGGGCTGCATCTCGTACGTGAAATCGGTCGCGGCAATCAAGGAGAATGCGGAGGTCTTTTCGCGCGAAGTGGTCGAGCAGGTGTCCAAGAACGTGCGCATGCGCATGGAGCAGATCGAGACCGAGAGCAGGCTGCTTGTGGTGTCGAGCCGGCTGCAAGGCGCGCTTGCCGGTGCAGCGACCACCGGGCATGGCAACGAGGCGCGCGAAGACATGGCGCGGCTGCTGCTCGAACATTTCGGGTCGGTGGATTTCATCAACCAGAAATATCTGCTCGACGAGAACAATCGCATTCTCGATACGCAGGCGTTCGCGCAATTGACGCGCGGCGTCACCAGCCTCGTCGAGCGCGCCGAGGCCCAGCACGAACGCACTTTCTGGGGCAGCTACGACAACGGCGTCGGCGAGCAGAACCTGGGGATGGTCGCCGGGATCTTCGACAAGAGCAACGACCAGAAAATCGGCAATCTGGTTCTGGTGGTGAGGCCGCAGTATTTTTCGACGATCTTCAGCAACATGGCATCGCGAAGCGGAATGGAAATCTGCATTCTTGATGCGGGCAGCAAAGCCGCCATTATTCGCGCCGACGATGCCGCGGCTCACGGCGACAAGCCATGGGTGTCCCACCTGATCGGGAGCATCGGGCACAACGGGGCAGCAGGCGATACGAGCCATTTCCTGACCGTGACGGGATTGCGAGGCGAGCGCTACCTCGCCGCCTACACACGCGTTCCCGGCACCAGTTGGCTCGTGGTGAGCACGATTGCGGAAACGAACCTGACGACCGAGGCGCGAGCGGTGCGCAACCAGATCGTGCTGGTGGGCATCTCGGGTTTTCTGCTTTCGCTGTTTCTGGCGTATTTCATTTCGCGCAGCATTTCGGAACCGCTCAGCAAGCTGGTGCGCAAGATGCACGATACCGGCGACGATGCAGGTGTGCCGTTCGAGCATGGCGCGCCGCCTGGAACAGCGGCGCGAGGACAGGACGAACTCGCGAGGCTCGAATTGCGCTTCGAGCGAATGCGCGGCGCGATCGGCCAGAAAATACAGAAGATCAACGAGATCAACGCGTCGCTCGAACAGACCATTGTCGAGCGTACGGCCGAACTCGTGGCGCGCGAGCGCGAGTCGCGCACCTTGATCGAAAATTCGCCGGATACCATTACCCGCTATGACCGCGACGTTCGCCGCATCTATGCGAACCCTGCGTTTTGCGCGTCGTCCGGGAGCAGTCTCGCCGATGCGCTCGGCAAGCGGCCGTCGGAACTCCCTGGAGGCCCGAACGCGCTGATTTACGAAAGGAAAATCCGCGAGGTCCTTGCCAGCGGAAAAAGCACGCAATTCGAGCTGAGATGGATCGGCAAGGGTGGCTCCGAGCAATGCTCCCATATTCGCATCACGCCGGAAATCGACCTCTTTGGCGAGGTCAATTCGGTTTTGGCCGTCGGGCGCGACCTTTCGGACCGCATGGCCTTCGAGGCCACGATCTGGCGGCAGGCCAATTTCGACGCGCTCACGGGCCTGCCGAACCGCCAGATGTTCCATGAGCGTCTCGATCATGAAGCGCAGCGCGCACGCCGCTCGGGCCGGCGCATGGCGCTGATGCTGATCGACCTCGACCGCTTCAAGGAAGTCAACGATTCGCTCGGCCACGACACGGGCGACGTTCTGCTGGTGCAAGCGGCCCGGCGCATCAGTGCGTGCGTGCGCGAAACGGATACGGTGGCGCGCCTGGGCGGCGACGAGTTCACGGTCATTCTTCCGGAGCTCGACGACGATGAGCAGGTAGAACGGATCGCGCGAACGATCAATGCGGGCCTCGCGTTGCCATTCAAGCTGGGCGCGGACGAGGAATTCATTTCCGCGAGCATCGGCATTACGTTCTATCCCGGCGATGCCGACGAACTCGACGTGCTGTTCAAGAACGCCGACCAGGCCATGTACGCGTCCAAGAACGCCGGGCGCAATCGCTTCTGCTACTTCACGCCCGCCATGCGCGTGGAGGCCGAAAGGCGCTTGCGGCTCACGAGCGACCTGCGCGCCGCCTTGCCCGAAAGTCAGTTTCAACTGTTCTATCAACCGATCATTGAACTGGCGAGCGGCACGGTTTGCAAGGCCGAGGCGCTGATCCGCTGGTTCCATCCGGTGCGCGGCATGATCAGTCCGCTCGAATTCATCCCGCTGGCCGAAGACACAGGATTGATCGTGCCGATAGGCGACTGGGTATTCCGGCAGGCGATGCAGCAGGCGCGGCGCTGGCGCGAGCGGTATCACGGCACGTTTCAGGTGAGCGTGAACATGTCTCCGGTGCAGGTTCGCCAGGACAGCATGCAATGTGCGCGATGGTCCGAATATCTCGCGCGCGAAGGTATGGCGGCTGGCAGCGTTGCCGTGGAGATAACCGAGGGCCTCTTATTGCAGTCGGAGTCGAATATCGATGAAAAACTGCTGACCTTGCGCCGTGCCGGCATCTGCATTTCGATCGACGACTTCGGCACGGGTTATTCGTCGCTGGCTTATCTTCAGCGCTTCGAAATCGATTATCTGAAGATCGACCGGTCGTTTGTGCAGAATCTGAGCGTGAACGAAGATAATCAGGCGCTTTGCGAGGCGATGGTAGTGCTCGCGCACAAGCTCGGCATTCAGGTGATTGCCGAGGGCGTGGAGACGGCGGAGCAAGAGGCGTTTCTTAAAGCGGTGGGATGCGATTTCGCCCAAGGGTTCCTTTATTCGAAACCCGTGCCGCCCGAGCAGTTCGAGGCATGGGCCTGGCGGCCCGTTGCTGAACTGGCGGACGAAGATTAGGTGGCCGGGAAAGCGGGCGAGGCCGAATCGCAGGAGAATTGGTACTGGACGATGCAGGGGAGTAGATCATGCAACGCGATTCGAATGACGCCGAGGCCGCGCTGGTGAGCGTTCATCCCGCACGAGAAATCGACACGACACAGCGCTTGCCTTATTTCGTCGGCATCTCCTCCGCTACGGCGGGCGCGAAAGGCTTGTCGATGCATCTCGTTGTCGTCCCGCCCGGCGGGCACGCCGAGCCGCATAGTCATTGCGGCTACGAAACCGCCATTTACGTGCTCGAAGGGCGGGTCGAGACGCGCTACGGCCCAGGGTTGCGACAGTCGGTGATTACCGAGGCCGGCGATTTTCTGTTCATTCCGCCCGGCGTGCCACATCAACCATTCAATTTGAGCGCGACGACGCCCGCGAGGGCGATCGTCGCGCGCAATTATCCGGAGGAACAGGAGCAGGTGATGCCGTATGATCCGTCGCGCGACGAGTGAGGGCCGAAAGCAATAAAAAACGCGCCCCGTATCCAGCCATGCCGGATACGGGGCGCGTTGCAATACTGCCTGCAATAACGCGTCAGCTCTGCTTCGCCATCTCGCGCTGTTCCTCGCTGGAAGCGGGCGTGCCGTTGAGCTTGCTGCATGCCCACCAGCCCATCGTCATCACTGCGATCCAGCCGATGCCGACGAACAGCGCAATGCGCGTGTCCTGCTCATAGCCCAGAATGCCGATCACGAAAATCATGAACGCGATTGCCACCGCGGGGCCGACCGGCCACAGCGGCACCTTGAACTTCAGCGCGCGCACTTCGTCCGTGGACAGACGCCGGCGCATGGCGACCTGCGAAAGCAGGATCATCAGCCAGACCCAGACCGTGGCGAACGTCGCAATCGAAGCGATGATCAGAAAGATCTGGTCCGGAATCAGATAGTTGAGCAGCACGCCGCCAAGCAGCGCCACGCCCATCACGAGCACCGTCACCCACGGCGCACCGGCGCGCGACGTGATCGCGAAGACGCGCGGCGCATGTCCTTGCGCGGCCATGCCGTACATCATGCGGCACGCGCCGAAGATGTCGCTATTGATCGCCGAAACCGCCGCGGAAATCACGACCACGTTCAGGATCGTTGCCGCGGACTTGATGCCGAGGCCCGAGAAGATCTGCACGAACGGGCTGCCCTGGCCGTCGATCTTGCTCCACGGGAACACGGCCATCAGCACGACCATGGTGAGCACGTAGAACAGCAGGATACGCACCGGCACTGCGTTGATCGCGCGCGGCAGAACCACTTCGGGGTTCTTCGCCTCACCGCTCGTAATGCCGATGATCTCGACTCCGCCATACGCGAACATCACCACCGCGAGCGAGGCAATCAGGCCGCCCACGCCGTGCGGCGCGAAACCGCCGTGCGTCCAGAGATTCGAGAGCCCGTGCGCCTGCTCGCCATTCATGCTGATGCCCAGCACGAGAATGGCGGCGCCGCCAATGATCATCGCGCCAATGGCGAGGATCTTCGCGAGTGCGAGCCAGAACTCCATTTCGCCGAAGATCTTCACGTTGCACAGATTGAGGCCGCAGATCAGCAACACGATCGCCAGCACCCAGATCCATTGCGGCACATGCGGAAACCAGAAGGCCATATAGATGCCGAAGGCCGTGACGTCCGCGAGACCCACGATGATCATTTCGAGGATATAGGTCCAGCCGGTGAGAAAGCCGGCGAGCGGGCCGAGATAGTCGCCGGCGTAGCGGCTGAACGAACCCGAGATCGGATTGCGCACGGACATTTCGCCGAGCGCGCGCATGACCATATAGACCGCTGCGCCGCCGAGGATATACGCGAGGATGACTGCCGGGCCTGCGAGCTGGATCGCCGATGCCGATCCGTAGAAGAGCCCGGTGCCAATGGCCGAACCGATTGCGAGGAACCGGATGTGGCGGGCGCCGAGATTACGCTGAAGATTTTCCAATGTCTCTTTCCTTGAGCGGGCCGGCCCCGGTGGCTGGCGCCAACGGGGCTAACCGCCGGCCCGCTTTGTCTTCTCCTGGACACGGCCGCGGAGGATCGCCGGGCATTGCTCGGGATTCCTCACGGCCGTGCGTGCTTGATACGCGATGCGGGCCTTTACAGGCTCGGCAGCGTGGCGGCGGGCACGAGTGCGCTCAGGTGGCGCTGGGCGATCAACGCGCTCGCCGCTTCGATATCGGGCGCGAAGTAGCGGTCCTTCTCGTAGAACGGCACATCCTTGCGCAGGATATGGCGCGCGGTTTCCAGCGCGTCGGTGGTCTTCAGGCCTTCGCGGAAGTCCAGGCCCTGGCATGCGCCCAGCCATTCGATTGCGAGAATGCCCTTCACGTTGTCGGCCATTTCCCAGAGACGGCGGCCCGCATTGGGCGCCATCGACACATGGTCTTCCTGATTGGCCGAGGTCGGCAGGCTGTCGACGCTGGCGGGGTGGGCGAGCGCCTTGTTGTCCGAGGCGAGCGCCGCGGCCGTCACCTGCGCGATCATGAAGCCCGAATTCACGCCGCCGTTCGCCACGAGGAACGCGGGCAATTGCGACATATGCTTGTCCATCATCAGCGAGATGCGGCGTTCGCTGAGCGAGCCGATTTCAGCAATTGCGAGCGCGAGATTGTCAGCGGCCATCGCAACCGGTTCGGCGTGGAAGTTGCCGCCCGAAATGACGTCGCCTTCCTCAGGGAACACGAGCGGGTTGTCCGACACGGCGTTCGATTCCACTTCGAGCACTTCGGCTGCGTTGCGGATCTGCGTGAGGCACGCGCCCATGACCTGCGGCTGGCAGCGCAGCGAATACGGGTCCTGAACCTTTTCGCAATTCTCGTGCGATGCGCCCACCTGGCTCGATGCGCCGAGCAGATGACGATACACAGCAGCAGCGTCGATCTGGCCGCGCTGGCCGCGCGCGGCGTGAATGCGCGGATCGAACGGTGCGCGCGAGCCGAGCATGGCTTCCACGCTCAACGCGCCACACACGCTCGCGGCGGCGTAGAGGTCTTCGGCGAGGAACAGGCCCTTGAGCGCGTAGGCGGTCGAGGCTTGCGTGCCATTCAGCAGCGCGAGGCCTTCCTTCGCGGCGAGGCTGAGCGGCTCGAGACCGGCGATCTTGAGCGCTTCGCGCGCCGGCATCCAGCGGCCGTCGTGGCGCGCTTCGCCTTCGCCCAGCAGCACGAGCGACATGTGCGCGAGCGGCGCGAGGTCGCCCGATGCGCCCACCGAACCCTTCACGGGAATGCGCGGATACACCTCGGCGTTCACGAGCGCGATGAGCGCATCGATTACCGAGCGGCGGATGCCCGAGATCCCGCGTGCGAGGCTGTTGATCTTGAGCACCATGATCAGGCGCACGAGCGCGTCGTCTAGCGCTTCACCCACACCCGCGGCGTGCGAGAGCACCAGCGAGCGCTGGAGATTTTCGAGGTCTTCGCGCGCGATGCGCGTCGAAGCGAGCAGACCGAAGCCGGTGTTGATGCCATAGGCCGTGCGGTCTTCCGCGATGATCTGCTCGACGCAGGCCACGCTGCGCTCGATGGCCTCATTGGCGCTGGTATCGAGCGAGAGTCGCACGGGGTTCTGATGCACGGTGCGCAACTGCGGGAGCGTAAGCGTTCCGGGGGTGATGCACAGCGCCGTAACTTGATGGGTATCCTGGCAACGCGAAGTCACGGACTTCCTCCACATGAAATATTGAAAGCTAAGGCAGCTAGGGATTACTGCCACGCTCGAAGCATATTGTATAGACAACTTTGCGGATATGAGGGTTTACGCATAGGCCGTTGTGGGCCGAATTTGCGCGGTTTGTCGTAGGAGCGTGCCTCGTAAGGCTGGCTAAAGTTGTCTATTCAATATGAAATGGGGAGGGATGCCGATGAGCTGGCAGGATCGGGCGAATGACTGCGAGCCCATGGCGAAAATATTTGCCGATTTGGCTCACCGATAAATACAGCTTGATACTATTCTTGAACTGTCTAATTCATATTCAAACTGTTTAGTTATACGGCATAAAACCACAAGCCATCGTGGCTTGCATATGACGGGGGCGTAACTATGGAGTTTCTTGGCGCAGATATCGGCGATAACGTTGGCGGGCACTATCGTATAGAACAGTTGAAGGATGGAAAGGCTCCCAATCCGGATGCTATTCCGTGGTCCGCAGAGCGCGTGGGGCAATATCTGGTGCTGATAGGCGATCCTGTTAACAACCAGAAAATCCGTGCCGATAACCTCATCGATCAGTTTGCCGCGATCGATCAGGCTCCCCGGATCGGTGACGTTCCCGAGATTGACCGTCCGTTCCCGTCGCTTGATAAGTCGCTCCTCAAGGACAACAAAGAGGTCGAAGGGTGCATCTGCATCGGCTACATGCGGTTGAAGATTGTTATGCCGGTAACCTCTTGGGTGGAGCACAATGCGCCCCCGTGGACTATCCAACGGACCGATTACATAACGGACTACATCTTCGCGACTGCCTACAACGTTTCTTTACCTGAAAAGGCCAAGAAGTACCAGGTTCATACTTCCCAATCCAAAGGGGGCCAGGTACATGTCGAGCAAATCTGTGCTTACCGGTTGCGTGCTTTCCTTGAGCACCTGAGTACAAACAACGAGGCTAAGAAGCAGACCGTAATCAACCTCAAGACCATGCGGGTTCGGGGGGCGGTGAAGTTCAGTGGAAAGAGTTCGGGCAAGTCATCTCTGCACGAGGCCTGCGGTGGATGCGTAGGTGTCTGGACGGCGCTTAAAAAAGAATATCCGTGTCTCGGAGACGTCGAACTCGTGTTCGACTGAAAGCAGCGGGAATCGAACGCCTGCCCAGAACACATCGCAAGACGCTCACTGAAACGAAAACGCGCCGCGCTCGCAAAACCCACGAGCGCGGCGCGCAAATTTCCTGAGCAGTTACTTCTTCGTACCCACGGTCTGCAACGGCACCCACTTGCCCCCCTGGACCTTGTACACCGTCACGCCGCCATACTTCAGGTCTCCGTACTGATCGTACGAGAGCTCGCTGGTGGTAACGCCCTTCATGTTCGTCGCCTTCAGCGCGGTAAGGAACACGTGCGGATCGGTCGAGTCCGCCTTCTTCATGGCGTTGAACACCGCCATCGTGCCGTCGTACGCATACGGCGCGTACAGTTCCACCGGGTGATTGAAGCGCTTTTCATAACGCTCGGCAAAAGCTTTGCCGCCCGGCATCTGGTCGAGCGGGCTGCCTTCCGATGCGGCCAGCGTGCCTTCAGCCGCCTCGCCCGCAATCTTGATCAGGTTTTCCGACTGCACCATGTCCGGCCCGATCAGCGTCGATTTGATCGCCAGCGAGCGCATCTGCTTGAGCATCGGCGCGGCTTGGGTGTCGGCGCCGCCGTAGAACACCGCATCCACGTTCGACGACTTGATCCTCGTGAGAATCGAGCGGAAGTCCACGGCCTTGTCGTTCGTGAATTCCTGTTCGACGATGGTCGCGCCCGCTGCCTTGGCGGCCTTGGCGAACTCCACGGCCACGCCTTGCCCGTAGGCGGTGCGGTCGTCAACGATCGCAATGCGCTTGAATTTGAGACCCTTCACAGCGTAGTCGCCAAGCACGCTGCCCAACTGCGTATCCGAAGTCAGCAGACGGAACGTGGTGGGCAGGCCCAGACGCGTGTAGGTAGGAGCCGTGGCCATGGCAATTTCGGGGATGCCCGCCTTCGCGTAGATCGGCGCGGCCGGAAGGCTGGTGCCCGAGTTGTAGTGGCCGATCACGGCGGCCACGCCGTCGTCCACGAGTTTTTGCGCGACCGTCGTGCCGGTGCGCGGGTCGGCCTGGTCGTCCTGGGCGTCAAGGACAAAATGCACGGGCTTGCCGCCGATCACCGGGTTGGTGGCGTTCATGTCCTCGATGGCGAGTTCCACGCCGCTGCGGAAGTCGGCGCCGTAGTGCGCCTGGCCACCCGTGAGCGGCGCGGCGAAGCCGATCTTCACGTCGACCGGCGTGGCTGCAAAGGCGCTGGAAGCGCTTGCCAGGGTAAAACCCAGGATACATGCGGCGGAAAGGGCAGTGCGATGAAACGACATTCTTGTTGTGCTCCTCGATGGTGAATCGTGCTGGTGCCCGCCCACGACAGCCTTGCAGGCACATGTCTCCTCGCGTTCCGTTCTTACGGTCGGCTGTCACCAATATACGAACCCGGAGCTTGTTGGGTCTTGTGGGAAATAAACTCTGCCGATGCAGAAATCGGCATAGTTGCAAAACCCTCTCCGAGGCAAGGTTAGCCGCGCGCGTCCGCTGCCGTTCTGAACACCGCGACCGCTTCCTGAAGACGATGCGACTGTTCCTCGAGCGATTGCGTGGCCGCAGCCGCTTGCTCGACCAGTGCCGCGTTCTGCTGGGTCTTGTCGTCCATCTGCGCGACGGCGGCGTTGATCTGTTCCAGACCGTTGCTCTGGTCCGCTGCCGCCGCCGCGATCTCGTGAACGATGCTGGTCACGCGTCCGATCGCGCTTTGTGCTTCGCTGATCGTCGCGCCGGTGGCCTCGACGAGTTCCGCACCGTTGCCCACGCGCTCGACCGCCTGTCCAATCAACGCGCGGATTTCCTTTGCCGCGTTCGCGCTGCGCTGCGCGAGCGTGCGCACCTCGGCCGCCACCACGGCGAAGCCCCGGCCTTGCTCGCCGGCGCGTGCCGCTTCCACGGCGGCATTCAGCGCAAGAATGTTGGTTTGAAACGCGATGCCCTCGATCACGCCGATGATGTCGACCATCTTGCGCGATTCGTCGCGAATCTCCTGCATGGTAGCGACGGCGCGCGTGACCATGTCGCCTCCGCGGTTCGTGATTTGCGCGGCGTTGCCGGCCAGTTCGCTCGCGGCTCGCGCGTTTTCCGAAGTGTTGCGGACCATTCCGGTCAACTGATGCATGCTCGACGCCGCTTCTTGCAACGCAGCGGCCTGGCTTTCGGTGCGCGCGGACAAGTCCATGTTGCCGTTTGCGATTTCGCCAGCAGCGGCCGCGACGTTGCCGGCGCTTGCGCGTATCTGCGCGACAGTCATCGCAAGTGCGTCGCGCATCTGCCTGATCGCGAACATCAGGCTGCGCTGGTCCTCTTCGCGAATGGCAAAAGGTGTCGCCAGGTCACCGGCGGCAATCGCGCCAGCCACTTGCGCTGCCGTGCGGGGATCGCCGCCGATCGTGTGCTCGATGCTGCGGTTCGTGTACACGACGATCAGCGCGAGCAGCGCGGCCACCGCGGCGAACACGCCGCCCGACACATAGAGCGACTGGATAAATGCGCCTTCGATGTCGTCGATGTAGGCGCCTGTCGAGATGATCCAGTCCCACGGCGCGTAGCGAATGACATAGCCAAGCTTGTCGACGGCCTTGGCAGGCACGACGTTCGGGTGCGGAAACACATAGTCGACGAAACCGCCTGCCGGGGACTGGGCGACGGACGCGAACGTCAGGTAATGGCGCCTGCCATCGGCGTCCACCACCTGAGAGAGGTCCTTGCCCTCTGTGCCGGGCTTGATCGGATGCATGATCATGCGGGGCGTCGAATCGATCACGAGCAGGTAGCCGTCGCTGCCATAGCGCAGGCCGCGCAGCCGTTCCAGCGCTTCCTTGCGCGCCTGCGCCAGTGTGAGCGCGCCGCCTTGGGCGAGCGCGGCATATTCCTCGACAATGCCGAGTCCGACCTGCGCGATATTCTTCAGATCATTGCGGCGTTCCTCCATGCGTGTCTGATAGGAGAGCCATGCGGAGCCGATCGATACAAGGAGCAATGCGGTCAGGCTGACTACGAGCGGCAGCCAGAGTTTTTGCCGGAAGCTGAGCGTGTACATCGGGGAATATTTCCTGATAGGTCGTGCCGTTGATTCGGTCGTGAGAATGCACGTTACCCATTTTTCTAACGGCCCGACAAACCATGGATTGATAGTGTTAAACCCGCATGAAATCAGGCTGCATATTATTCAGTGTGCCGGCGCAATAACGCCGTCTAGTAATGCGTCAAGCGCATTGAAATGCCAGTCCGCCTATGGTCCGATTCGCTCCGCCCCCGCAAGGAGGGTGCTGCAGGCAGCACAGTTACTGGCTGCCGTGATGCCGACCATTGGCCGCTGTGGCAACGGCCAGCCAGTTGATGCGAAACGGGAGACGATGCGTGATTGTTCCTGAAAGAACGTCTTTTGCCACTACGCCGGAATCCAGCGCGGCTGTCCTGCTCGCCCTGGCCAGCCACGTTGCGCCTGCAATGGTTTTGGCCCGGCAAAAACGACGACGCTCTTTTCGCTTTACGGGTGGAAGGTCGTGACATGTTGAGTCCCCACGAGCTTGCTACGCTGATGCTGGTGAAGAGTGCGCCCGACGGGATCGAACCGGACCGGATCGAGCTTGGCGCGCTTCGCGAGCTTCAGTTGATCGACATCGGGCCGCCGGAACTCGGCGTTCCGCTGCCTCGCGTGACGCCGCGTGGCGATGCTCTATTGCGCGCGGTGGCGCGCGTGCGCTAGGCGCGCGGCATCGTGGTGTCGATGGTTCCGAGCCAGACGATAAGCATCGCGAAGCATCAGGATGGGGGAAGGGCAACTGCGTCTTACTTGCGCCGGTGTGCAACCACCTCATGACGTGCCGGGGTCACGCGCCGCACGCGTGAATCAGAAACTGTTGCAGCGCGGCGGCGGGCCCGCTCATTTGCGCGTTCTTCTGCCAAAGCATGCCGGCTTCCATCGGCGGAATCGCGTCGAGCACGGGGCGCGCCTCGATGCGCTTGCCTTCGAGCGACCACGGCCGAAACACCATATCCGATAACACCGTCACGCCAAAACCGTGCGCGACCAGCCCGCGCAACGCCTCCATCGAAGAGGTGCGGAACGCGATATTGGGCTTGGCGCTTTTCTTCTTCCAATAGCGCAGCGTCGACTGCTCGGCCTCGTCCACAGTAATCAGAATATACGGGTGCGCGGCAATGTCTTTCAGCGACGGCGCGTCGATTTGCGCAAGCGGGTGCGAGGGCGCCATCCACAACTGCCGCCGTGAGCGATTGAGCACATGGCTGCCGAATCGGTTCAGGCGGTCGACGTTCGATAGGAGCACCACGCCCAGATCCAGCTCGCCGTTCAGCACGGCCGTTTCGATATCGGGGCGCTCGCGGTCCTGCAAGTCGAAATCCACGAACGGGTAAGTCGCGCGAAAGCGCGCGAGCAATTCGGGCAGGAAGTAGCCGAGCAGGGTATAGGTCGCGGCAATGCGCACGGTGCCGCGCATGTCGTACGCCCGGAACGGCGGTTTGTGCACTGCATCACGCGCGGCGTCCAGCACGCGGCGCGCGTGATTGTAGAAATCCTGACCGTCGGGCGTAAGCACCACGCCATGGGGCAGGCGCTCGAAGAGCCGTGTGCCCAGCCCGCTTTCCAGCGCGAGCACGGCATTGGTTATCGCCGATTGCGAGACGTGCTCGTTGGCCGCCGCCATCGAGAACTGGCCCGTTTGCGCCGCCGCCACGAAGTAGCGGAGCTGCCGCAGAGTGAGATCGAACGCCATCTGTTTTTCGCATATCAGGTTTGCCTATTTGTGATTTTACGATACGAATATGGCTTCCTATACTCGCCGGAAAACGATCATCCATCGGAGACACAACCACCCATGAATGCGCGCGACCCGATTGCACACAATGCACAGGACGTAACGATCGACACGCCGGCCACCCCGGTTTCGCTCGACGACAAGTACACGCTCGAACGCGGGCGGGTTTACATCAGCGGCACGCAGGCGCTGGTGCGCTTGCCGATGCTGCAAAAGGCGCGCGACCGCAAGGCGGGCCTGAACACCGCGGGCTTCATTTCTGGCTATCGCGGCTCGCCGCTGGGGGCGCTCGATCAGTCGCTGTGGAAAGCCAAGAAGCATCTGCACGACAACGACATCGTGTTTCAGCCGGGCGTGAACGAGGATCTGGCCGCCACCGCCGTGTGGGGTTCGCAGCAGGTCAACCTGTGGCCGGGCGCGACGCGTGACGGTGTATTCGGCATGTGGTACGGCAAGGGTCCGGGCGTCGACCGCACCGGCGACGTGTTCAAGCATGCGAACTCCGCGGGCAGCGCGGCGCACGGCGGCGTGCTCGTGCTCGCGGGCGACGACCACGCGGCGAAGTCTTCCACGGTCGCACATCAGTCCGAGCACGCGTTCATCGCGGCGGGCATTCCCGTGCTCTATCCGTCCAATGTGCAGGAATACATCGACTACGGCTTGCACGGCTGGGCGATGAGCCGCTACTCGGGCCTGTGGGTGGCCATGAAGTGCGTGACCGACGTGATCGAATCCACGGCGTCGATCGATCTCGATCCGGACCGCGTGGAGATCGTCACGCCCGACGACTATGCTATGCCCGCGGGCGGCCTCAATATCCGCTGGCCCGATACGCCGCTCGTGCAGGAAGCCCGCTTGCTCGACGAGAAGTGGTATGCGGCGCTTGCCTACGTGCGCGCGAACAAGCTGAACCGCGTGGTGATCGATTCGCCGAAGCCGCGCTTTGGCATCATGACCGCGGGTAAGGCCTATCTCGACGTGCGCCAGGCGCTCAGCGACCTCGGTCTCGACGACCAAACCTGCGCGCGGATCGGCTTGCGCGTCATGAAGGTGGGCTGCGTGTGGCCGCTCGATGCGCAGGACGCGCGCGCATTCGCCACCGGCCTCGAAGAGATTCTCGTGGTGGAAGAAAAGCGCCAGATTCTCGAATACGCGCTGAAGGAAGAGCTATACAACTGGCGCGAGGACGTGCGCCCCAAGATCTATGGCAAGTTCGATGAACGCGACAATGAAGGCGGCGAATGGTCGGTGCCGCGCGGCAACTGGCTTTTGCCCGCGCATTACGAACTTTCGCCCGCGCTGATCGCGAAGGCCATCGCGCGGCGGCTCGCGCGCGCCGATCTGCCTGACGACGTGCGGGCGCGCATGCTGGCCCGCGTGGCCATTATCGAGGCGAAGGAGCGTGAGGCCGCGAAGCCCCAGGTTAGCGTCGAGCGCAAGCCGTGGTTCTGCTCCGGCTGCCCGCACAACACCTCGACCAATGTGCCCGAAGGCTCGCGCGCGCTCGCGGGCATTGGCTGCCACTACATGTCGATCTGGATGGACCGCAAGACCGAGACCTTCAGCCAGATGGGCGGCGAGGGCGTGACGTGGATCGGGCAGATGCACTTTGCCGGCGACAAGCACGTTTTTGCGAATCTCGGTGACGGCACCTACTTTCACTCCGGACTGCTTGCGATTCGCGCGGCTATCGCGGCCAACGCGAACATCACGTACAAGATTCTCTATAACGACGCGGTCGCCATGACGGGCGGCCAGCCTATCGACGGCGTGTTGACCGTTTCGCAGATCGTGCATCAGGTTCATGCCGAAGGCGCGAAGCGCATCGTGATCGTTTCGGATGAGCCGGAAAAATACGATTCGCGCATCGCGCTGCCGGCGGGCGTGGATATTTTCCACCGCGACGAACTGGACACCGTGCAGCGCACGCTGCGCGAAGTGCCGGGCACGACGGTGCTGATCTACGACCAGACCTGCGCAACGGAAAAGCGCCGCCGCCGCAAGCGCGGCACGTATCCCGATCCCGCTCGCCGCGCGTTCATCAACGACGCGGTGTGCGAGGGCTGCGGCGACTGCTCGGTGCAATCGAACTGCCTGTCTGTCGAGCCGCTTGAAACGCCGCTTGGCACCAAGCGCAAGATCAATCAGTCGTCGTGCAACAAGGATTTTTCGTGCGTGAAGGGCTTTTGCCCGAGCTTCGTGACGGCGGAAGGCGCGCAACTGCGCAAGCCTCAGGCTGCGCGTGGAACAGCCGCGCCCGACTTCGACGCGCTGCCCGTACCCACGCTGCCTGCGCTTGCACGGCCTTACGGCATTCTCGTCACGGGCGTGGGCGGCACCGGGGTGGTGACCATCGGCGGGCTGATCGGCATGGCTGCGCATATCGAGAGCAAGGGCGTGACCGTGCTCGACATGGCCGGCCTCGCGCAGAAGGGCGGCGCCGTGCTCAGCCATGTGCAGATTGCATCCGCGCCCAACGCGCTGCATGCGACGCGCATCGCCACGGGTGAAGCTCGGCTCGTGATCGGTTGCGATGCGCTGGTGAGCGCATCGAGCGACGTGCTTTCGCGCACCCAGCATGGCGTGACGGTGGCCGCGGTCAATAGCGGCGCGACGCCCACGGCGGACCTCGTGCGCAATCCCAAGTGGGCATTCCCTGGCGCGCAGACGGAGGCGAGCCTGCGCGAGAGCATCGGCGAGGGCTGCGAGTTCATCGATGCCAATGCACTTGCGCTGACGTTGCTGGGCGACACCATCTACAGCAACCCGCTGCTGCTGGGCTTTGCGTGGCAGAAGGGCTGGCTGCCGCTTCAGCTTGCGAGCCTGATGCGCGCGATCGAGCTCAATGGCGTGGCGGTCGAGAAGAATCGCCTTGCGTTCAACTGGGGCCGCCATGTGGCGCATCACGGCGAAGCCGCGATTCAGGCGCATGCAAAGCCCGCGCAGCAGGCGATTGTCGTGCGCATGCCCGAGTCGTTGGACACGGTGATCGCCTCGCGCGAAGCATTGTTGACGGCTTACCAGAATGCGGCTTATGCGCAGCGCTATCGCGACGCTGTCGAGCGGATTCGTGCGAAGGAAATGCAAGCCACCGGAAATACGAAGCTGCCGCTCACGCGTTCCGTTGCCGTTAATCTCGCGAAGCTCATGGCGTATAAGGACGAATACGAAGTCGCACGGCTCTATGCCGATCCCGCCTACCTTGCGAAACTGCGCGAGCAGTTCGAAGGCGAGCCGGGCCGCGATTACAAGCTGAAATTCCACCTCGCGCCGCCGTTGCTCGCGAAACGCGATGAACAGGGCCGCCTGAAGAAGAAGCAGTTTGGCCCGTGGGTGCTCCCGGCCCTGCGTGCGCTCGCGCGCATGAAGGGGCTGCGCGGCACGGCGCTGGACGTGTTCGGCCACACGGCGGAGCGGCGCGGCGAACGTCAGTTGATTGCCGATTACCTCGCGCTGGTCGAGGAGTTCTGCGCGACGCTCGATGCCGAACGTCTTGCGGCGGCGCTCAAGCTGGCGGGCATTCCCGATGATATTCGCGGTTTCGGCCATGTGAAGGAGAACAATATTCGCGCCGCGGCCAGCAAGCGCGAGCAACTGCTGCGCGAATACCGCAACCCGGTGCGCATGGCGGCGAGCGCGTAAGCACGCCGCGCATTGTCCCTCTCGCCGCAAGACGTTCCGCCGGCGGGAGGGACAGAGTGAGATTTCGCAAGCGCCAGGACGTGCCCGACGAGCACGCCGATGCGAGCCGATAGCATCGCCAAAGCAAACACGGCGCAATAGCGCCCCGCCTGCTTTCGAAAAGAAATATCCGGCACACCCGGAATAATCCTGCGTGCGGCTGGTTCACCCCATTAAGACTCAATGACTTGCAGGGGAGAACCATCGTGCGAACAGTCCAGCGCGCCTTCACGGCCGGCATGGCCATTCTTGCGCTGTGCGGCTCGGCTGCATTTGCGGCGGGTTTGCAGGCCCCATCCTCCGACGCAGCATCCTTCAAGGCCGAGAACGACGCCGCCATGACAAGGATGATGGACGGCATGTCGGTCAAACCGACCGGCGACGTCGACCGCGATTTCGTCGCGATGATGATCCCCCACCATCAAGGCGCCATCGACATGGCCCAGGCCGAGCTGCGTCACGGACACAACGAACAATTGCGCCGCATTGCACAAGAGATCGTGGTCGAGCAACAGCAGGAAATTGTTGCCATGCGCCTCGCGCTCGGGCAACCCTTACCGCCTTCGGCAAGCACGCCCGATCAGCAGCAGGGGCCGGCCTCCAGCCCCGCAGCCCACCTTCATTCCTCGCCACACCAGGGCATGCAGATGCGCATGCCAAATTCAACATCGAATTCCACACAGAAGGAGCCGCGATGAAACGCACATCGTTTTGCGCCGTCGCCATGTCGGCGGCTGCTTTCGCAGCCGCGCAGTTGGCCTGGGCCGGGCAGGCTCCCGGATTGTTGTCCTCCCCCGACATTCCGGTGAGCCACCACGATCGCGTCTATGCCGCCGAGCAGTTCTCGAACACGGTCTCGGTGATCGACCCGGCCGATAACAAGCTGCTGGGCCTGATCCGTCTCGGCGATCCGTCGCCGGGCAATTTCAGCCCGCTGTACAAGGGGCAATTGCTCGTGCATGGCATGGGCTACGCACCGGACCATCGCACGATCGCGGTGGTGTCGATTGGGTCGAACTCGGTCTCTTTCATCGACACGCAGACCAATGCCGTCAAGCACGTCACCTATGTGGGCCGCTCGCCGCACGAGGCGTTTTTCACGCCCGATGGCAAGGAGGTCTGGGTGACCGTGCGCGGCGAAAACTATGTAGCGGTGCTCGACGGAACGACGTATGAGGAGAAAACGCGCATTACCGTTCCAGCCGGCCCCGGCATGCAGATCTTCTCGCCCGACGGAAAGTATGGCTATGTGTGCTCGTCATTCAATCCGCAGACCGAAGTAATTTCCGTGGCCGACCACAAGATCGTGGGCACGGTCAAGCAGGCCAGTCCGTTCTGCCCCGATCTTGCCGCCACGCCGGACGGCAAGCAAGTCTGGTTCACGCTCAAGGACGTGGGCAAGGTGCAGGTGTTCGACGCCCAGCCGCCGTTTGCCATGCTCAAGACCATCGATACGGGCCCGATCACGAATCACGTGAACATCGTGCATAACGCGAAGGGAACGTTCGCTTATGTAACGGTAGGAGGCCTGAACGTCGTGAAGGTGTTTCGGACCGACGACTTCTCGCAGGTCGCGGCGATTCCGGTCGGCAGCCTGCCGCACGGCCTTTGGCCGTCGGGCGACGGCAGCCGCATCTATGTCGGCCTGGAAAACGCCGATGCGATGATGGCCATCGACACGCTCACGAACACAGTGATCGCCACGGTGCCGATTGGCCAGGCGCCTCAGGCCGTCACCTACGTGCCGAACGCCGTGCCGCAAGGTGATGGCACGCAGAACCTGCAACCGCTGGGCCTCGCCGGGCAGAGCGCGCACGTCGCGCTGGTGCCGGTGGGTTCAGCGGCTTCGGGCAACGCAACGGACGCCGCGCATGCGCCCACCACGGTTGCGTTATTCGACCAGGGGCTCGTGCAGGTTCTGCAGGCCGCCGTAACCGGTTTGCAGCCGAAACAGCCCTATGCACTGGGGCTTGCCGATCGTCCCGATGGCAGCGGCGACGTGCAGGTGCTCGCGAACTTCGTGACGAACCCGGCGGGTTCAGCGATCGTCAACGCGCTCGGGCAGATTCGTCAGCTGGTTACGCCGGGCATGAGCGCGTCCGGCGACAAGCGCCGCTATCTCGTGGTGGCGCCGCTCGTGGAGGGCAAGCTGGGCACGCCGGTGCAGGTGCAGACGTTATGAGCGGGCAGGTTGCGCCGGCTGGTGGCCGGTGCGCTTCGTTGCGGGCTTCGTCATGCGCTTCGTCAACGCGGTCTGGGCGCGCCGTTCATGCCGCTCACCCGCGCATGAGTTCAAGTATCCTGGCGCGCAGCCACAGACTGGCCTGATCCTGCTCGCTGCTGCGATGCCAGTACAGATGCCATTCCAGATTGGGCAACTCGAACGGCAGTTCGAAAATGCGCGCGTCGTGGCGTTGCAGAAGTTCGACCGGCGCGGTGAGCGCAAGATCGGTGCGCAGCGCCACGAGCGGCGCCACCATGTAGTGCTGCACGCGCATCTGGATGCGCCGCTGCCGGCCGAGCTTCTTCAATTCCGAGTCGACGAAGCCGCTCCCCTGGCGGCGGCTCGACACCTGGATATGGCCGAGCGCGAGATAATCGTCCATGGTCAGCGTCTCGCCCGCAAACGGGTGATCGTGACGCAGCATGCACGCATAGTGGTCGTTGCCGAGCGGCGCCTGATGCAGTTGCGGGTCGTCGACGAGCGGCACATCGATCGCAAAGTCGATCTTGCCGGTGGCCAGCGCAGTGGACATCTCGCTGCGCGGCGTGAAATAGCATTCGATGCTCATGCCGGGCGCCTGTTGCTGAAGCACCTCGCCCAGCGCCGGCAGCAGCATGGCCTCGCTCAGGTCGGGCATGCTCAGGCGGAAGGTGCGCTCGGAAGTGGCGGGCACGAACACATCGCCTTCGGTCGCGCTTGCTTCGAGCAGTTGCAGCGCCTCGCGCACGCGGCCAATGATGTTCTCGGTGAGCGGCGTGGGCACCATGCCGGCCGATGTGCTCACGAAAAGCGGATCGTCGAACGCCTTGCGCATGCGGGCCAGTGCATTGCTGACCGCGGGTTGCGTGATGAAGAGCGCCTCGGCTGCGCGAGTCAGATTGCGCTTTTCGTAGATCGATTCGAATACGACGAATAGATTCAGATCCAGTTTGGGGGAACGCATCTCACAGTCTCCGTTTGCCGTCATCATAAACGAGAGGTGCTGTGACGATGCGTTCGCTTTGCTCTGGTTTTTCGCTGTGCTGCGCTGCGCGAGGGATCAGTCGCGCAACGGTGCGTTCAGGTAGGCCGCCATCGCGCCGAGCCGTTCCTTGCCGCTCGCAAGCTCCATTTTCGCAATGGCCTGGAGGTGGACTTCGTCGGGGCCGTCGGCGTAGCGCAGCGCGCGCCCCCAGGTCCAGTGATCGGCCAGCGGTGTGTCGGGGCTCACACCCATTGCGCCGAATACCTGCATCGCGCGGTCGCAAACAGCAGTATGAACCTGCGGAACCAGCGCCTTGATCATCGAGATCTCCTTGCGCGCCGCTTTGGCGCCCACCTCGTCGATCAGCCACGCGGCCTTGAGCACGAGCAGCCGGGCCTGATCGATTTCGATGCGCGACTTCGCGATCCATTCGCCCACGGTGCCGTGCTGATGCAGATACTTGCCGAAGGTCTTGCGCTCCTGCGCGCGCTCGATCATCAGTTCAAGGGCGAGTTCCGCCGCGCCGATCGAGCGCATGCAGTGGTGAATGCGCCCCGGCCCGAGACGCGCCTGCGCGAGCGCGAAGCCGCTGCCTTCCTCGCCGAGCAGGTTCGATGCGGGCACGCGCACATTGGTGAACGTGATCTCGCAGTGGCCTTCCGGCGAGACGTGGTTCATGACGGTGATATTGCGTACGATCTTCACGCCCGGCGTTCCCGCCGGCACGAGAATCATGCTTTGCTGGCGGTGGGTTTCGGCATCGGGATCGGTCTTGCCCATCACGATGAAGATCTTGCAATTCGGGTGCGCGGCGTTCGTGATGAACCATTTGCGGCCGTTGATCACGTAGTCGTCGCCGTCGCGGCGGATCGAGGTCGTGATATTCGTTGCATCGGAGGAGGGCACGTCGGGTTCCGTCATGGCGAACGCCGAGCGAATCTTGCCTTCGAGCAGCGGCACGAGCCACTGCTCGCGCTGCGCCGGCGTTGCGAACATGTGCAGCAACTCCATGTTGCCGGTGTCGGGCGCATTGCAGTTGAAGACTTCGGGCGCCCACGAAACGCGTCCCATGATTTCGGCGAGCGGCGCATATTCGAGGTTCGTGAGGCGGGTACCGGGCTCGTCGTCGTGCAAATGCGGGAGGAACAGATTCCACAGGCCCTCGGCTTTGGCGAGCGCCTTGAGATCTTCCATGAACGAAACCGGGTAGCGGCCCGCGTGCACTTCCTCGTGCCATTGGCGCTGGCGCGGCACGATATGTTCGTCCATGAAGTTGCGCACGCGGCGGATCAGGTCTTCGACCTTGGGGCTATAACCGAAATTCATGATGTATCGACTCCTAAGGTGAGCAGGCCTAGATCGTCAGTCCGCCATCGACGACGATGCACTCGCCGTTCGTATAGCTCGCCGCGTCGGACACCAGATAGAGCACGGTGCCGGCCATGTCCTCCGGCTCGCCGTGGCGGCGCAGCGGGATTTCGTTCATCCAGCGATCGTAGATGTCCTTGTTCTCGAACAGCGCGCCCGCGAACTTCGTTTTCGTGAGGCCGGGTAGCAGCGCATTCACGCGAATGCCGAGAGGGCCGCACTCCTTGGCGAACGCCCGGGTCATGTTGACGACGGCCGCTTTCGTGATCGAATAAATGCCCTGGCGGTCGCCGGGCTGCAGCGCATTGACCGAAGCGGTGTTCACGATGGCGCCGCGGCCTTGCGCCTTCATCATCTTGCCGGCTTCGACCGACATGAAGAAATAGCCGCGCACGTTCACTTCGACGGTCTTGTTGTAGGCGGCCAGATCGGTATCGAGGATATGGCCGAAATACGGATTGGCCGCCGCATTGTTGACGAGAATGTCGAGCCGCCCGTGCTTCTCGCGGATATGCGCGAACGTGGCCGTAATGTCTTCCATGCGGCCGACGTGGCACGCGAGCGCTTCGGCGCTGTGGCCGTTCTCGCGAATGCTGGCGGCAACGGCTTTGCAGTCTTCGAGCTTGCGGCTCGACACGATCACATGGGCGCCTTGCTCGGCCAGCAGCCTCGCGATGGCCTCGCCGATGCCGCGGCTCGCGCCGGTCACGAGGGCGATCCGGCCCGAGAGGTCAAACAGGTTCGTGGTCAATCTCGTCTCCTTGATTCGGTGTCAGTGTTCCGACGCGGGTGAGGCGTCAAGCAATCAGTTCCGCTGCGAGGGTCGCGAGCGGTTCGACCATGCTGCCGACTTCGTGTGCGTTCGCACTCGAAGCATTGCCTTGCAGCGCGCGCGCTTTCACGCCTTGGGCAATTGATGCGAGGCGAAAGAAGCTGAACGCTAGATAGAAGTTCCAGTTGGCGATGCCGGGCAGGCCGCGCAGTTTGCAGTACTGCGCAATCATTTCTTCCTCTTCGGGAATGCCCAGCGCGGCGCGGTCCTGGCCGCGCAGCCCCGTGATATGCCCCTTCGACGGCAGGCGCAGACACATGCAGAAGTACGCGAGATCGGCGAGCGGATTGCCGAGCGTCGATAGCTCCCAGTCGAGTATCGCGCGCACGCGCGGTGCAGCGTGGTCAAAGATCAAGTTGTCGATGCGGAAGTCGCCGTGCACGAGCGCGGGGCGCTGCGTGTCGGTCGGGCAATGCGCGGGCAGCCATTCGATCAGCGCCTCCATGGGCGCGATGCGCTCCGTTTCGGCGGCGCGGTATTGCTTGGTCCAGAGTTCGGTCTGGCGCTGGAAATAGTTGCCCGGGCGGCCGTAATCGCTCAGGCCCACGCGTTCGGGATCGACATCGTGTAGTGCAGCGAGCGTCGTGACGATCGCCGCGTAATAGTCGCGTCGCGCGTCGCGGTCGACCTCGGGCAGCGCCGGGTTCCAGAAAATGCGTCCGTCCTCGTAGCTCATCAGATAGAACAGGCTGCCGATGACCTCGCGGTCCTCGCAGAGGTGCCAGACGCGCGCCACCGGAACCGGCGTTTGGGCAAGTGCGCTCAGCACACGAAACTCTCGGTCGACGGCATGCGCGGATTTGAGCAACTGCCCCGGCGGCTGGCGGCGCAGCACGTAACGGCCGCTGGGCGCTTCGATCAGCCAGGTCGGGTTGGACTGGCCGCCCGGAAATTTTGTGGCGCTCGCGGGGCCGCGAAAACCCGCGAGATGCCGCTCAAGATAGGGCGTGAGCCGATCGAGGTCGAGCGACGGGCTGGAGAGTTCAGTGGTCATATCGTTCGATGCTTGACGTGTTCTGGCTGATCTTGGCAAATGACCTAGCCGTAGGTTCGAAACGCGTGGCGCTGCGGATCGTCGAGATGGGCGAGGCCGTTGAAGCTCGACAGTTGCAGCGCTTCGCGGTTGAAGTAGCAATGCGTCACGCTGCTATTGCGGATCTGCATATTCAGCGCGATGGCCGTTGCAGCAGGGGCTTGCAGGATCTGCTGAACGCATGCGCCAATCACGCCGCCCGAAGTGACCACCAGCACGCGCTGCGCGCCGCTTTGCTGGATGGCGATGCGGGCGTTGGCAACGCGCTGCTGAAATGCGCTCCATGTTTCGGGCGCGCGCTCGTCGAGCGCGCCTTCGGTCCACAGGTGCAGGATCTGGCGCAGCGCCTTGAAGAACTCGCGCGAGCCGTGCTTGATGGCATCGGCAAGGTGGCGATGCTCGTCGGGCAGTGCAGCAAAGAGCGCGTAAAAATCGTATTCGTCCAGACCGGCGTGGATTTCGCACTGCGCGGGAAGGGTGGGCAGCGCGTGGCGGATCGCATTGAGCGTTTGCGCGTGGCGACGCAGCGTGCCAGTCATGACGTGATCGAACTGCATGCCGTCGCGCGCGAAATGCTCGCCGAGCCAACGGCCTTGCTGCTCGCCTGTCGTGGAGAGGCAGTCGTAGTCGTCGGCGCCGAGAGACGCTTGGCCGTGCCTGATCAGAAAGAGTTCAGCCATCGCTTCGCTAGCCTTTGAGGGAGTAGGGCTAGATTAGCGCTGATGAGGGTATTGATGAAGTTTATTTTGTGAATGTGGTGGCATTCATTGTGGTGATTGCCGCGGCGAACCAGGCGCATGTGTTGGCATAATCGCCAACATGAAGCTCCTGCTCAAAGAATGGTTTGTGATCGACGCGGAATCGTTCGCGGCAGCATTGATTTGGCAATTTCTGCATGACTTCTGGTCTGACGTCGATACCTGGAGGGCTTCAACATGAACACGGTAACGCTGGGCGTTGCAGGGCGCGCCGAAATGAGCAAGCGATTCGCGGCTGCAATGCGTGGGCAGGCGCAAGGCCAGTTCATCAGTTTCGCGACGCCCGAACTGTTGTTTCAGACGCTCACGCAACTGCGCTGGAACATCCTCAAGGTAATGACCGGCGCTGGCGCGTTGTCGATTCGCGAAGTGGCGCGCAGGGTCGAGCGCGATGTGAAGCGCGTGCATGAAGACGTGAGCGCACTGCTCAAAGCCGGTGTGTTTGAACGTACGGCGGAGGGCGGCGTCATTTTTCCGTACGATGCGATTCACGTCGACTTCACATTGCAGGCACAGGCCGCCTGAATTCGTACGCTAATACCGCTCAACTCACATCGCGCAGCCCCACCTCCGCCGCCTCCAGTGCCTGCGCCTCCTCCCGCTCCCGCTCGAGCAGCGGATACGCAAGCGCACAAATATGCGACTGAATCCGCACGAGATCGCGCAGCACGTCCAGATGCAGCGAGCTCGACGCAATGCTGTCCGGCAGGCCATCGCGCAGCCGTTCGAGGTGACGGTCGCGCGCCGAGCGTTCGAGCCGCCGCAACGCCTGTTTATCGGCGATGAGTTGCGCGGCGGTCTGGGTGCGCCCCGAGACCAGCAGTGCCTGGGCGCGATGAAAACTGCCGATTACGGAGCGGTGCATCATGCGCAGCTCCTCTGCGCCTTCGGGCGAAAAGCTCAACTGCATCTTGATCTTTTTCTGCGCGCTTTCCAGCAGGTTCTTGTCGATGATGTCGCCGATATGCTCGAGGTTGATCACCGCCGTCATGATCGCCGAGGCCCAGCGCCGGTCTTCGTCTGTCAACGGTTCGCGTGTGATGTCGGTGACGTAGCGCTTGATCGCATCGTGCAGCATGTCCACAGTGTCGTCGCGGTCCGCCAGTTCGCTCACCGCGCGGCGGTCGTTGGCTAGCAGCACCGGCACGCTCGCGCTCAGCATGGCCTCCACGACCTCGCTCATCCGGATCACTTCGCGCGCCGCGCAGGCGAGCGCCTGGGCGGGCGTCTGCAAGGCGGCGACGTCGAGGTAGCGCGGCGAGTCGGAGTCGTCGGAGATGCCGGGCGCGGGCAACAGCCGCTCCAGCAGCAGCGATACCGGATCGAGCAAGCCGATGAACAGCACTGCGATGCCCACGTTCACGCCGGTGTGGAAGTTGGCGATTGCGTGGCTCGCGTCGCCGGACATGCCGTCGATCAGTTGCGCGAGCGGCGCGCACAGGCCGAGCAACAGCAGGCAAACGCCGCCGCGCAGAAGCAGGTTGCCGGCGGGCAGCCGGCGGCGGCTGCGGTCGTCGCCTTTGGCGGCTTCGAAATACGGGTTGAGCGCGCTGCCCACGTTCGCGCCCAGCACCATGGCGATGGCGCTGTCCATGGGCACCGAATGCAGGTTCGCGAGCGACATCACGAACAGCACGACAGGAATGCTCGAATGCGCAGCCCATGTGAGCAGGCAGGCGAGCGCGGCGTTGAGCACGGGTTCGCCGGCCAGCGCGCCCAGCACGGTGCGCAGCGCGGGCGCGCTCTCGGCCGGCTGCACCGTGGAAACGAGCAGGGTGAGCGCGAGCAGCATCAGGCCGAGACCGATCAAGGCGCGTCCAATGTCGCGGTTACGCGAGCCCTTGCCTTTTTCGAACATGGCCATGCCCACCAGCAGGCAAGCAGGCGAGATCCAGCTCAGATCGAGCGAGAAAGCCTGCACGATCAGTGTCGAACCGACGTTCGCGCCGAGCATCACGGCCAGCCCGGTAACGGGGCGCATCAGCCCGCGCGCGGCGAACGACGACGCGATCATGCCGGTCGCCGTGCTGCTCTGCAGCGCGCCGGTGATGGCGAGCCCCGCGAAAAACGCATTGAAGCGGTTACCGAGGCTCTTCCCCATGAAGCGCTTGAGCGATGCGCCGTACGCGCGCATGAGTCCCGATTCGACCATGTGCAGGCCCCACGTAAGCAACGCGACGCCGCCGGCGAGATGAAGGACGATCAAAATCACGGGTTCCTCCTTTTGCTTTTTTGCCTGCGCAACCTGCGTGCCCGCTGTGATTGCCCTTTGCGTATGGCCTTTTGCTTATTGTCCTCGCTCTTTCCTTCCCGTTATTTCCCTGGATATCCTTAGCGTTCTAGCGCACCGCAGCCTTGTTCGAGATGCGCGAGAGCCCGAGCAGCACGAGCAGCGTGGCTGCGCCAAGGACCATCGTGAGCGTCGATGCATCGAAGATCGCACCGCGGTCGGAGAGCGCGAAGATGCCCACGGGCAGCGTCACCCATCCCGGCGGATAGATCATCAGCGTGGCGCCCAGTTCGCCCATCGAGAGCGCAAAGCTCAGGCTGAACGACGCGAGCAGATAAGGCGCGACGAGCGGCAGCGTCACGCGCGTGAGCTGGTAGAACGGTCTCGCGCCAAGGCTTTCGGCCACCTCGCCATACTCGGGCGCGACCCGCGCAAGCCCTGCGGAGACGTTGCCGTACGTGAACGCCGAGATCAGCAGGAAGTGCGCGAGGAATACGATCGTGGCCGTGCCGTTGAGCAGCACCGGCGGCTGGCTGAAGGCGACCAGCAGCCCGAGGCCGATCGAGACCGAGGGCACCGCGCTCGGCACGAAGAAGATCACGTCGAGCACGCGTTTGGGCATGCCCTTCATGCGCCGCAGCGCGAGCGCGGCCCACGTGCCGCTCACGAGCGCGGCGGCGCTCGCCAGCGCGCCGGTGAACACGCTCACGCGCAGCAATTCGGCGGAGTCGCCGTGCAGCGCCCGCGTGTAGTGCGAGAGCGTGAAGTGGCTCGGCAGGATGCCGTTCCATTGCCCGCTTATGCTCGCGAGCGCGATCATCGCCACCGGCAGGCCGTAGATCGCGCAAAACAGCAGCGCGGCGGCGCTCCACGTCGACATTCTTGCCCATCTAGCCCAGAGCAGCACGGCGGCCTCCGAAAAGTGACAGGACAGTGCGGTAGCAGGCATAGAGCCCGAGCGACAGCGCGATATTGATAACGGCAATCACGCACGCGGTGGTGTAGTCGAACTCCTGAATCGCCTTGCCGTAGATGAGCAGCGGCAGCGTGATCACGTCCTTGGCGCCGATGAACAGCACGATGCCGAACTCGTTCACGGTGAGCAGCAGGCAGAGGCTGCCGCCTGCAAGCAGCGCGGGCAGCGCCGCCGGCAGGATGATCTGCCTGATGATGCGCAGCGGCTTCGCGCCGAGGCTGCTCGCCACTTCGATCTGCGCGTTGTCGATCTGCGAGAAGCAGGCGAGCAGCGGCCGCATGATGAACGGCGTATAGACCGTGATCTCCGAGAGCACGACGCCCCATTGCGAGTACAGAAAATCGACGGGCGGCAGGTTCAGATGGAAGATCGCCATCAGCGATTGATTCAGCAGCCCGGCCGATCCGTACACGAACGTGAACGCGAGCGCGACCAGAAAAGTCGGCAGCGCGATGAAGGTGTCGATCAGGCGGCCCACGAAGCGCGCGCCCGGAAACGGCACGAACGCGATCACGAGCGAGAACACGAAGCCGAGCACGAGACAGCCCGCCGACGCGCACACCGCAATCGCGATCGTGTGATAAAGGCCGCTCAGGAACTGCCGCGAATGCAGCACCGTGGTGAAATTCTCGAGCGACAGCGTGTGCGTGTCTCCGCCCAGCGCCTGCGCCACGATCAGCCCGAACGGGTAGAAGAAGATGGCCGCGAGCACCACGAGCGGCGGCGCGATCCACAGGTTGCGCGCGAGCGCCGTGGCCGCGCCGGCGCGCGCCGGGGGCGGCGCTATCGCGAGATCGGCGATATCAGACATGGCCTTCGCCCTCCGGTACGAGCGTGACGTCCGCTGCATCGAAATGCACGGGCAGCACGGCACCCGGTTCGGGCGGGCTCGACAGCGGCGCTCGCGTGAGGCGCAGCATCTCGTCGCCCACTTCTAGCATCACGCTATGCAGCTCGCCGAGCCATTGCACGCTGCGCACGATGCCCGTCACGCTGTTGGACTTCTGCCCGCGCGGCTCGAAGTGCAGGTCGTGCGGCCGCACGCATACGTAGCACGCGCTGCTGGCGGCCAGGTTGTGATGGTTGCGTCCCTCGATCACGAAATCGCCGCAACGCACGCGTGCGAAGCCATCGTCTAGCGGCTCCAGCTGGCGCGCCGGCAGCACGTTCGCGCGGCCGAGGAATTCGGCGGCGAAGCGGTTCGGCGGGTGCCGGTACAGCCCCTGAGTGTCGCCATAGGCCACCAGCTTGCCGTCGCGCATGATGCCGATGTGATTCGCGAGCGTGAGCGCCTCGGTCTGGTCGTGCGTCACGTACAGCACCGTCAGCGAGGGCAGGCTGCGGTGCAGCTTCGCGAGTTCGTCGAGCATCGAGCGGCGGATCTGCGCATCGAGGGCGGAGAGCGGCTCGTCGAGCAGCAGCACCTGCGGCCGGATCGCGAGCGCGCGGGCAATCGCGACGCGCTGCTGCTGGCCGCCCGAAAGCTCGCGCGGGTAGCGCTTCGCATACTTGGACATCCCCACGAGCCCGAGGCACTCGGGCACGCGTGCACGGATCACGTCGGCTTGCGCGCCGCGCGCGCGCAGCCCGAAGGCGACGTTGTCCTCCACGCGCATGTGCGGAAACAGCGCGTAGTTCTGCACCACCATGCCGATATTGCGCGCGTAGGGCGGCAGTTGCGTCACGTCCTTGTTGCCGATCACGATGCGTCCCGCGCTCGGCTGCACGAAGCCCGCGACGGCCCGCAGCGCGGTGGTCTTGCCCGAGCCCGAAGGGCCGATGAGCGCGACGATCTCGCCCGGCTTCACGGTGAGCGTGAGCGAATCCAGAATCGTCTGCCCGCCGTATGCCACCGACACATTCTCGAAACCGATGCCGCTCGCGCCTTGCGCGAGAGCGGCCGGCACCGGGGAGGCCTGCTGCTGCCCCCGTTCCATGGTGAGGGAATTGGCCATGAGTCGCTCGATCAGTTGCTGGAAATCGCGTGGTTGTACTTCGCCACGTCGGCCTTCAGGTCGCGCATGACCTGATTCCAGTCGGGCGACCAGACGTCGACGCCCTGCATCATCGCGTTGAGCGTCTTGAAGTTGTCGTCGGTGGGATGCACGTCGGTGCGCACCGGCATGCCATAGGCGGTCTTGCTGACCTCTTGCTGGGCTTCAGCGCTCAGCAGGAAGTCGATCAGCTTCTTGCCGTTATCGGCATGCGGCGCACCGGCCACGAGACCCACGTAGTAGGGCAGCGAGAACGTCGTGCGCTTGCCATCGGGACCCGCGGGGAAGAACACCTGGATGTTCGGGTTCTCGCGCATCTGCGAGAGGTTCATCTGCAGGTCGCCGTTCGCCACGTAGAGCTCGCCCTTGTTCACGAGCGCCGTGAGCTTGCCTGTGGAGGCCGATGGCCCGAGGTTGTTCACCTGGAGCTTGCGCAGATAATCGAAGCCGCCATCCTTGCCGCCGAACGCGTGGAAGGTTTGCAGCATGAGCGCGGTGCCGTCACCGGCCTGGCCCGGCGTGGAGTACTGCACCTTCTGCTTGTACTGCGGCGCGAGCAGATCGGCGTAGGCCTTGGGCGGGGTCTTGAGCACCGCCGAGTTGTAGATGAAGGTGGGGTAGTTGTCGACCATCGCGACAAACATGCCCTTCGGGTCCTTGTCGCGTGCATCGATCTTGTCCGCGCCCGCCGGCGTGTACGCTTGCAGCAGGCCGTCGGCGGCGGCTTTCTGCATGAACGGCGGCAGCGTCACGAGCACGTCAGCCTGAATATTCGACTTCTCCTTGCCGAGGCGGTCCACCACGCCGCTCGAACCGGCCTCGATGTATTGCACCTTGATGCCCGTGGCTTTCGTGAACGCTTCGAATTGGTTGCCGTACCAGCTCGGCGAACCGTCGTGAAGACCGTCTGCGCTATAGATGGTCACGACATTGGATTGCGCGTGGACGGCGCCCGCTGCGAACGCGAATGCACAAGTCACCGCGGCGATCAGTTGAGTCTTCATATCCATCCTTCCTTGCGTTGGGTTTGGATGCTGGAAAAACCTCGTGTGTTCTTGCAGTTCTGCCTGCAGTTTTGCCGCGTGACAACAGCGTGACAATGTTGCCTGTTCGAGTTGTTGGGGACCAGCCAGGGTTACTGCGCGGCCGTGCCTCGAGCCCCGCGAGAGGCCGTGCCGCAAGGGGTTTTTATGCGTTTCACTCCCAGGGCATCGACCACGTTCTCACGTTCGTATAGCTCTTCATGGCCTCGACCATGCCTTCCTTGTAGCCGTTGCCCGAGTCCTTGATGCCGCCGAACGGCGACATCTCGGTGCGATAGCCCGGCACTTCCCAGACGTTCACCGTGCCCACTTCCAGGTCCTTGACGAAGCGCGTCGTATAGTCGAGCCGGTTCGTGCAGATGCCCGAAGACAGGCCATAGGCGGTGGAGTTGGAGATGCGGATCACCTCGTCGAGATTGTTGGGCACGCGGATGATCGGAATCACCGGGCCGAACGTTTCTTCATGCACGAGTTCGCAGTCGTAAGGCACGTGATCGACCACGGTGGGCGCGAAGAGGGCGCCGCGGCGCGGCGCGCCGTACAGCACGCGCGCGCCGCGCGTTTCGGCGTCGGCCACGCGGCGCTCGAAAAGCTGCGCGGCGGCCTCGTTGATCACGGTGCCCACGTCCACGCTCGGGTCCATCGGGTCGCCGCACTTGAGCTTCTTTGCGTGCACAAGCACGCGTTCGACGAATTCGTCGGCCACGCTCTCCACCACGAGAATGCGCTTGACCGCCGTGCAGCGCTGGCCCGAGTTCTTGGTCGCCCCCGTTACCGCGAGCTGCGCGGCGCGTTCGAGATCGGCGTCTTCCATCACGATGAGCGGGTCGTTGCCGCCGAGTTCGAGCACCGTGCGGCGGTAGCCCGCGTTCTGCGCGATGTACTTGCCTACGCGCACCGAGCCCGTGAAGGTGATCAGGTCGCAGTGCGGGTCCGTGATCATCGAGTCGCCCATGGTGCGCGGATTGCCGGTGACCACGCTCAGCATCTCGGGCGGCAGGCCGGCCTCATAGAGCACGTCGGCGAGCGCGAGCGCGGTGAGCGGCGTGAGCTCGGTGGGCTTGAGCACGACGCGGTTATTGGTGGCGATGGCCGGCGCGAGCTTGTGGCTCACCATGTTCAGCGGGTGATTGAACGGCGTGATCGCCGAGATCACGCCGAGCAGCGGCAGGCGCGTCGTGAAGATCTTGCGGTTCTTGCCATTCGGGCTGATGTCGCACGAGTAGACTTCGCCATCGTCCTTGATCGTGAGTTGTGCGGCGAACGACCAGACATCGTAGGCACGGCTCGCTTCATAGAGCGAGTCCTTCCAGCACAGGCCAGATTCGGCGGTGATGAGGCGCGCGAAGTCTTCCTTGCGATCGCGCAGCGCCTCGGCCGTGGTCTGCAGAATGCGCTGGCGCTCGAAGCGCGTGAGCGTCGGCTTGTAGGCATGCCCCTTGGCAAAGGCTTCCTGCACATGTTCGGGACGACCCGCCGGCACGGTGCCGACGACTTCGTTGGTGTACGGGTTCAGGACTTCGATCACTTCGTCGGTCGCGACCTGCCGGCCGGCGATGCGCATGGACTCCTGCTTGAATGCGGGTTTCGTCATGACGTTCATCGCTACCTCGTTCCGTGTTTCGGTTTCGGTGAGTTTTTTCGTTGGCTGTGCTCAGGCCTGCATGCGCAAATCAGGCGACGGCGGTTTGCACCACGCAGTTCAGCGCGACGTCGAAGATGTCGAAGTTGCGCAGCGCGCGGCCCTGCGGCCAGTCGACCTTGCGGTTCACGAGCAGCGGCACGTCCTGCTCCGAGAGCCCGCCGTGCGAGCGCAGCGGCTCGGTGAGGCCAGAGAAGTCGTGGCGCGCGGCGCTGGTGCCGAAGACCTTGCTGCGCGTGCCGACCACCACGATGTCGCCCACGCGGTCGGGCGGCAGCTCGAAGCGCTCGCAGGCCGCCGCGCTGTCGAGCGCGAGTTCGACGCCCGCGGTGTTGCGCAGGCGTTCGAGGAGCGCCGGCGCATCCGCGCCTTCGGGCAGATAGATGGTCGCGAACGAGCCGAGCGCGCCGTGATGCGCCACGTACGGGTCGGTGATCGGCAGGATCACGCGCGCGCTGCCCTTGCCGGTCCATTCGTCGAACAGGTCCTGGAGATAGAGCACGTCGGGCTCGCCATCGGCGCGATGCTTGTCGTTCATGCCGTGGTCGGCGGTGATCGCGAGCACGCAGCCGGCCGCGTCGAGCTGGCCCACGTAGCGGTCGAACATCGCGTAGAAGTCGTTGGCCTTCGGCGAGCCCGGCGCGGCCTTGTGCTGCACGTAGTCGGTGGTCGAGAGGTACATGAGGTCGGGGCGGAAGCTGTCGAGCAGCTTCACACCCGCTGCGAACACGAACTCGGAGAGGTCTGCCGAGTAGACGTCGGGCAGCGGCTTGCCCACGAAGGCAAGTACGTCGCCGATGCCATTGGCCTCGCGCGTGGCCTGGTCGGCTTTTTCGGCAGAGAAGCCGATCGCGCGGCCGCTCGAAAAATCGAGCCCCTTGCCCAGCAGCGTGCGCAGCTTGTCCTTGGCGGTCACGACCGCCACCTTCGCGCCCGCTTTGAAGAAGGATTCGAAGATCGTGGGCGCGCGCAGGAAGCGGGCATCGTTCATCATGACTTCTTCGCCGCTCGTGCGGTCGTAGAAGTAGTTGCCCGCGATGCCGTGCACCTTCGGCGGGCGGCCCGTGAGAATCGAGAGATTGTTCGGGTTCGTGAAGCTCGGAATCACGCACTGGGCGATGCGGCTCGTGCCCGTGCGCAGCAGCTTGCCGAGGTTCGGCGCGCGCCCGGCCTTGACGGCCTCTTCGATATAGGCGGGCTCGGAGCCATCGAGGCAGATCACCACCACGGGCGCGGTGGGGAAGCGGTATTCGCGGCCATTCACGGCCAGTGCGTTGTATTTCAGCGTGCTCATTGCGTTTTCCTTCAAGCGGATTTAGCGACCGGACCCGTCACGCCTACGCCGGCCGCGCCCATTTCGTCGAGCACCTCGCCTATCGCGGCAAGCGCGGCGCGCATTTCTTTCTCGCCAATGCGGCCGATGCAGCCGATGCGGAACGAGTCCGCCACCGTGAGCTTGCCCGGGTAGATCACGTAGCCGCGCGCCTTGAGGCTTTCGTAGAACTGCGCGAATACGAAGCGCGGGTCCTCGGGCATGTGGAACGTGACGATGATGGGGGCCTGCAAGGCATCGGGCAGCAGCGGCTTGAAGCCGAGCGCGCGCATGCCTTCGAGCAGGATCCGGCAGTTGCTGCGGTAGCGTGCGCCGCGTCCGGCCACGCCGCCTTCGGCGTCGAACTCGTCGAGCGCCTGATGGAACGCCACGATCACATGCGTGGGCGGGGTGAAGCGGTACTGGCTCGTCTTCTCCATGTTGACCCACTGTTCGTGCAGGTCGAGCACGAGCGTGGTGGCGTTGCCCTGGGTCTGCTCGAGCGCCTTGCGCCGGCAGATCACGAAGCCGAGTCCCGGCACGCCTTCGATGCACTTGTTCGACGAGGCGGCGACCGCATCGATATGCATGGTCTGCACGTCGAGCGGCAATGCGCCGAACGCGCTCATCGAATCGACGAGGAAGCCCTTGCCGTATTTGTGTGCGAGCGCACCGATCTTTGCAACGGGGTTCAGGATGCCCGAGGTGGTCTCGCAATGAATCGTGAACACATGCGTGATCGACGGCGTGCTCGCGAGCATGGCCTCCACTTGGGCGAGGTCGGGCGGTGTGTCTTCGGGCGTTTCATGAACCACGGTCTTGCGCCCGGCAATCTCGAGAATGCGCTTTGCGCGCTTGCCGTAAGCGCCGTTTATCAGCACCAGCACCTCGCCGTTCGCGGGCACGAAGGTGGTGAGCATCGCCTCCACGGCGAACGTGCCCGAGCCTTGCATCGGCACCGTCACCCAGCCGTCGGCGCCATTGGCGATGCTGGCGAGACGCGCGAGCACCGAGCGATTGATTTCGATGAAGTTCGCGTCGCGCGATCCCCAGTCGTGAACCATCGCCGCCTTGACGGTGCGCGAGGTCGTGAGCGGACCGGGGGTGAGCAGCAGCGGATCGCCAGTTTCGGACGTGGCGGGCGGGCAAGACGTGGAAGAAGCCGTCATGAGGTGTCTCCGTGAAGTTCGGTTCTGACGCTGCGTCACTGCATTGTTAAAGCCACTGTAGGCCGTGCAACAAAAACAGTCAATACGCCAAAAATTGCCACATACCCAGGAGATATACCGATGCGCCGGATTGGACGTCGGGCACGCCAGCGCTCAATGGCGGCGCGCCTTCGGGGGCCGGCGAGGGGGCAGTCGATCAGGGGGAGCAGGCAGTGGGCGGCGCAGGCCGCCCGGAAGGGGATGAATCGAGGGAGCGCGTCAGCTTTGGCCGCTGGCGACGATCACATTCCACTGGTTCTGCGCGAACACGCGCGCCATGTGCGCGGGCGGCGCGGCGTCGACGATCAGCCCAGCGATGTGCGGCACCGGCGCGATCCGCACGGGCGTGCCGTGCTCGAACTTGCTGTGGTCCGCGAGCACATAGACCTCTTTGCCGGCCTTCATCATGCAGTGGCGCTGTTCGGCGGCGAGCCGCGAATAGTCGGTGAGCTCGCCTTCGGGCGAGATGCCGCCCACGCCTAGAAACACCAGATCGCAGCGGAAATGCGCGAGCGCCGCCATGGTCTCGACGCCGAACGCGGCCTCGTCGTTGGGCTCGATGTCGCCGCCGAGCATGATGACTTTCACGCCCGGCGAGCGGCACAGCAGCAGCGCGATCGGCAGGCTGTTGGTGATCACTGTGAGGTCGCTATGGTTCGCAAGCGAGGCCGCGAGCCCGAGCGTGGTCGAGCCCGAATCGATCAGCACGACCATGCCGTCGGTCACGAGGCGCGCCGCCGCCGCGCCGATGGCCGCCTTGCCCACGGCGTTGGCCGCCTCGCGCGTGGCGAGCGACGGCTCGTCTTGCGCGCGCTTCGCGGCCCCGCCGTGCACGAGATTCAGGCGGCCCTGCTCGGCCAGCGCCTTGAGGTCGCGGCGGATGGTTTCGCGCGAGACCCCGAGCGTGGCCGACATGTCCGCGACGCTCACCGAGCCGCTCGCGTCGAGGCTTTGCAGGATGTAGTCGATGCGGCCCACGGCGAGCCGCCGGTTCAGCAGCGTGGCCGGTGCAACGGATGCAGCGGGCGGAGCGGCGTGGTGATCGGCCATGGTGCGGTTCCCGGGTGAAACAGGTGAAGTCACAAAATACCACAAAATGCCGCGCGCTTCGATGCGACGTGTGGCGCTGTGCGCCGAATGAGACGGCGGAATACTGTTGAAACCGCCAGGTGGCGGGCGTTAAGCCATTGCCGACCAGGGCGGATGGGGCGTTGGCGCCACGCGATTCCGTTGATCGTGGCATGTGGCTTTGATGTTGTTTTTTGTTGCTTTATGTTGCATTCTTTGGCTTATCCGAAAGCAACATCAAATCGGTCCGTCATGTCCTCTCTCTTTGCAACGAGGCTAATGTCCATGTCCACCCCTGTTCCCTCGCACGCTCGCGTTGTCATCGTCGGCGGCGGCATTGTCGGTTGCTCGGTTGCGTATCACCTCACGAAGCTCGGCTGGCGCGACGTCGTCCTGCTCGAGCAGGGCACGCTCTCGTGCGGCACCACCTGGCACGCCGCGGGCCTCGTCGGCCAGTTGCGTTCGCAGCAGAGCATGACGAAGCTGATCCGTTATTCGACGGCGCTTTACGCCGAGCTGGAGGCCGAGACGGGGCTGGCCACGGGGTGGAAGCAGTGCGGCTCGCTCTCGGTCGCACGCACCCTGGAACGCATGACGCAACTGAAGCGCACCGCGGCCTCCGCGCGGGCCTACGGCGTGGTGTGCGACGTGATCGGCCCGCGCGAGGCCGGCGAGCTATGGCCCGTGATGCGCACCGACGACCTGTTGGGCGCGGTCTGGCTGCCCGGCGACGGCAAGGCCAACCCCACCGACCTCACGCAGTCGCTCGCGCGCGGCGCCCGCCAGCGCGGCGCGCGCATCGTCGAGAACACGCGCATCACGGCCGTTCATACGGAAGGGACACCCTCGGGCCGCGCGGCCACCGGCGTGTCGTGGCGCAACAAGGACGGCGAGGAGGGCACGCTGCACGCGGAAATCGTCGTCAATTGCGCGGGGCAATGGGCGAAGGCGGTCGGCCGCATGTGCGGCGTGACCGTGCCGCTGCATTCGGCGGAGCACTACTACATCGTGACCGAGCGCATCGCCGGTGTGCATCCCGATCTGCCGGTCATGCGCGACCCGGACGGATTCATCTACTTCAAGGAGGAAGTGGGCGGGCTCGTGATGGGCGGCTTCGAGCCCAATGCGAAACCGTGGGGCATGAACGGCATCCCCGAGAATTTCGAGTTCCAGCTGCTGCCCGACGACTGGGATCAGTTCGAAATCCTGATGGAAAACGCGCTTCAGCGCGTGCCCGCGCTCGAAACCGCGCAGATCCGGCAGTTCTACAACGGGCCGGAATCGTTCACGCCCGACAACAATTTCATTGTGGGCGAAGCGCCCGAGTTGCGGCGCTTCTTCGTGGGCGCGGGCTTCAACTCGATGGGCATTGCCTCGGCGGGCGGAGCGGGCATGGCGCTGGCCGAGTGGATCGTCGCCGGCGAGCCGACCATGGATCTGTGGCCCGTGGACATTCGCCGCTTCGCGCGCTTCAACGGCAACGACACCTGGCTGCACGACCGCGTGAAGGAAACACTCGGCCTGCACTATGCGATGCCCTGGCCGAACCGCGAGCTCGACACGGCGCGCCCGTTCCGCCGCTCGCCGGTCTACGCGCAACTCGCGGCGGATGGCGCGTGCTTCGGCAGCAAGATGGGCTGGGAGCGCGCGAACTTCTTCGCGCCGAGCCCGAACGAGGCGCGCATCGACTATGCGTTCGGCCAGCAGAACTGGCTGCCGTGGAGCGGTGCGGAGCACCGCGCGTGCCGCGAAGGCGTTGCGCTGTTCGACATGAGCTCGTTCGCGAAGCTGCTTGTGAAGGGGCGCGATGCGGAGGCGGTGCTGCAATCGATCGTGGCAAACGATGTGGCGGTGCCGGTTGGCTCCACCATTTACTCAGGGTTGCTAAACGAGCGGGGCACCTACGAGTCGGACCTCACGCTCACGCGTCTCGCCGACGACCAATACCTGATGGTGACCGGCTCGGCCCAGGCGACGCGCGATCTCGACTACCTGGAGAAAGCGATTCCCGCCGATAGCCACTGCGTGCTCGTGGACGTGACAAGCCAGTACGCGGTGCTCGCCGTCATGGGGCCGCATTCTCGTGCGTTGCTGCAAAGCGTGTCGAAGGCCGACTGGAGCGCCGAAGCGTTCCCGTTCGGCCAAAGCCGCGAGGTGGACATCGGCTATGCGACGGTGCGCGCGACGCGGCTCACCTACGTAGGCGAGCTGGGCTGGGAACTGTATGTGCCGGTCGAATTCGCGGTGGGAGTGTACGAGACCCTGCATGCGGCGGGCAAGGTGTTCGGGCTCGTCAATGCCGGTTACTACGCGATCGATTCGCTGCGCATCGAAAAAGGCTATCGCGCGTGGGGCCGCGAACTCTCGCCCGACTGCAATCCGTTCGAGGCCGGCCTCTCGTTCGCGTGCAAGCTCGACACGGACATTCCGTTCCGGGGCCGCGAAGCACTCCTGCGGCTGCGCAAGCAGCCCTTGCAGCGCCGCCTCGTCGTGCTCACCGCAGAGGGCGCGAGCGAGCAGATGCTGTGGGGAGGCGAGGCCATTCTGCGCGATGGCGAGGCGGTGGGGTCCGTCACTTCGGCAGCGTTCGGTCATACGCTTGGCTGCCCGGTCGCAATGGGCTTCGTCTGGCGCGAGGATGGCGCAGTCGACGCGGCGTGGCTAGCTGGCGGGCGCTATGCGATCGACGTGGCCGGGGAGCTGATTCCGGCCACAGTGCATCTGAGCGCCCCGTACGATCCGCGTGGGATGCGCGTGAAAAGCTGAACGGTGTTCGCGGCGAGCATGCCCGCCGTGCGCGGTCGTGCGCGGTCGTGCGCGGTCGTGCGTATTGGCACCGGGTGACCTATCCTGAAGAGACACCAGAATTCCTTTTCCGGTTCTCGACAGGAGGTGTGTCATGTCGATCTCACCCACCTTGCAGGAGTGCCTGCGCAGCAAGGGCTCCCGCTACGAAATCGTGCGTCACCCGTACAGCCATTCGAGCATGGAAACGGCGGCCGCCGCGCACATTCCCGGTGACCGTCTAGCAAAAACCGTGCTGCTCGAAGATGAGCACGGCTATGTGGCCGCCGTGCTGCCTTCGACTCACGCCGTGCAATTCTCCGAGCTATGGAGCAAAACCGGACGCCGGCTCGCGCTCGCCACGGAAGTCGAGTTGCGAGAATTGTTCAAGGATTGCGATGCGGGCGCCTTGCCACCGGTGTGCATGGCCTATGGCATGAAAACCTGGCTCGATTCGAGTCTCGCGGGGCAACCGGACGTCTACTTCGAAGCCGGCGACCACGAAGCGCTGATTCACATGGATGCGGATCAGTTTCTCGCGCTGATGGACGACGCCGAGCGCGCGCATTTTTCACGGCGCATGCGCGGCATGGGCGGGATGAGCGCACGGCAGTGACCTGGAGTTCTGTGCCAAAAGAAACTCACAAGGAAAGGGCCCCATGATCGAGGGGGCCGGAGGGGAGAACAAGGGACGGCCCGGGACATGCTTCTAAATCGATGTCCCGGGCTTCGACATTTCTGCGCCTTGGAATTCACCACCCGCATCGCTGCCTCGGCATGGCCGGCAGTTGTTTTTTGCTGAATATTGCAAAAATACAGGAACATATGCTGGGATTCACCCTTTAGGATGGCGCTGATCACCAGACTCTGACAAAGGAGCAGTTACAACACATGCAGGAGACGCCCACCTGAAGCATGTGTTCATTCACTTTCGTAATACAAATTACCGGACGCGATCCAATGAGGAAGAACAACGTTCGGCATCTTCCCGTGAAGCCCAGAACGTAGCTTGCCCACAAGGCAGGCCAGGACTCGTGCGTATTCACACAAACTTAAACAGGCTGTACGGAGACATATCAATGCAGGCCAGCAGTAATCAAACGAAACTACATCGAGGCCTGAATCAGAGGCAGATGCGTCTGATCGCCTTGGGTTCAACTATTGGCGTCGGCCTGTTCCTGGGCTCAGCCAGTGCGATCAAGATGGCGGGTCCTGCCATCCTTCTATCGTATCTCATCGGCGGGGCAATGATTTTCATCATCATGCGCGCGCTTGGTGAGATGTCTGTGCACGATCCCGTAGCAGGCTCTTTCGCCCGCTACGCAAACAACTATTTGGGGCCTCTCGCCGGGTATATCACGGGCTGGAATTACTGGTTCCTGTGGGTTGTCACCTGCATTGCGGAGATCACCGCAGTCGGCATCTACATGCACGTGTGGTTCCCAGATGTCCCACGTTGGATCTGGGCACTCAGTGCATTGGCCATCATGGGCTCAGTGAACCTGTTGACCGTGAAAGCATACGGTGAGTTCGAGTTCTGGTTTGCGCTCATCAAGGTCATCACCATCGTTGTCATGATCGCTGTCGGGGCGGGAATGATTGTGTTTGGATTGGGCAATCATGGCGTCGCGTTGGGTATCTCCAACCTGTGGGCCCACGGTGGCTTTGCCCCGAACGGCGCACAGGGCGTGCTTATGTCGATGCAGATGGTGATGTTCGCCTATCTGGGCGTCGAAATGGTTGGCCTTACGGCAGGCGAAGCTGAAAATCCCCAAAAGACGATCCCAGGCGCAATCAACTCGGTGTTCTGGCGCATTCTGATTTTCTACGGTGGCGCACTGTTCGTTATCCTGTCGATCTATCCGTGGAACGAGATCGGCACGCAGGGTAGCCCATTCGTGATGACCTTCGAACGACTCGGCATCAAGACAGCTGCGGGCATCATCAACTTCGTTGTGTTGACCGCTGCGCTGTCGTCGTGCAACGGCGGGATTTTCAGCACTGGCCGTATGCTCTACAACCTTGCCCTGCAAAGCCAGGCTCCGAAGGCTTTTGGTCTTGCCACAGCATCCGGTGTTCCGCGCAATGCCATTCTCGTCTCGATGGTTGCGTTACTTGCTGGTGTGTTGCTCAACTACCTGGTGCCGGAAAAGGTATTCGTGTGGGTGACGTCGATTTCCACCTTCGGTGCAATCTGGACGTGGGTCATCATTCTCATTACGCAAATGAAGTTCCGCTCCAATCTCAGCGCAAACGAGAAGCGTAATCTGAAGTTCAGGATGCCTTTCTATCCATATGGATCGTGGATAGCTCTCGCTTTTCTGGTAATTGTCATTGGCCTGATGGCGTACTTCCCTGATACGCGAATTGCGCTCTACGTGGGACCCGCCTGGCTCGTGCTGCTCACCGTGTTGTACTACGTATTGAAGCTCGAACCCCAGGATGCCAAGTTTGGTTCGATGGCGCGATCTGAACGTGGTTGATCCAGGTTAGAACTAAAATCAGACAGTCGTAGTGAAAAAAGAAAGGCCTGTTAGCACGATCAAATGCTAACGGGCCTTTCTTCCATGTGGGCGTAACATCATGCCGCGACGCAAGTCCGGGGACTCGCGACGCCAGATTTCGACGGCTGGCGGCCGCAGTGTAATATTGCCTTCGCCGGGGTTCCGGCGGCCTCTCCGAATTTCCACACCTTCACACCAGGCCGCGCGCAACGCGCGCGGCGCTCACCTTGCCACGCTCATGAACATCGATTCCGCCATCGTCGACGCGTTCGCGCCCACCGGCACGCTGCGCGCTTCCATCAATCTCGGCAATCCCATTCTCGCGGGGCGCGACCCGGCTTCGGGCGAAGCGTCCGGCGTGTCCGTCGATCTTGCGCGGGCGTTCGCGCAGCAACTCGGCGTACCGCTTGAACTCGTCCTGTTCGATACGGCGGCGCAGTCCGTGGAAGCGGTGAGCGAGGAGCGCGCCGACTTCGGTTTCTTCGCCGTCGATCCCAAACGCGGAGAGACCATCGCCTTCACCGCGCCTTATGTGCTGATCGAAGGCTTCTACCTGGTGCGCGACGACTCGCCGGTGCGCGCCAATGCCGAGGTGGACCAGCCGCACAACCGCGTCGCGGTCGGCAAGGGCAGTGCATACGATCTCTTTCTCACGCGCGAGTTGAAGGCCGCGCAAATCGTGCGCGCGCCGTCGTCGCCAGCGGTCGTGCAGACGTTCCTCGACCAGGGGCTCGAAGTGGCGGCAGGCGTGAAGCAGCAGCTCGAAGCGGATGCGCGCAAGACGCCAGGGCTGCGTCTGCTCGACGAGCGCTTCATGGTCATCCGCCAGGCGATGGGCGTCGCGAAGCAGCGTGGCCCGCGCGCGGCCGCGGTGCTTGGCGAATTTGTCGAGGCGATGAAGGCGTCGGGCTTCGTGGCTGAATCACTTGCGCGCCATGGCATCGAGGGCGCTTCGGTTGCGCCGGCTGCTTAAAGGCGTCCATAGGGACTTCTGGGAGGCGTGGAAGGCGATCAGCGGGCCCGTCGAGGCCGCGGTCGGCGCGCAGCCGGTGCCTTTGGTTGGTCACTCGCTGGGCGCCGCGATCGTCATTATGTCGGCGGTGGAGATGACGCTAGCGGGCAGGGCTCCGGTCTCTGTGTACGGCTTCGAGCCGCCGCGCGTGAGCACGGGACTCGGCGTGCGCAGGCTGCTCGCCAATGTGCACGTAGTGCTCTTCAAGAACGGCAGCGACGTGGTCCCGTACATGCCGCTCGGCTGGAATCATGCCGCGTTGCTCACACATATCGGCAAGTCGGCGTTTCCCAACGGCCAAGATCACGTGCTCGCGCGAGTGATCGAAGCACACCCCGGCACCGCCTGATGTATTCGGTAGGAGATTGCGGACTACCGCTTCCATCCGATGCCGCGTCGCCTCATCGAAGCGCCATGTCCGCTTCCGCTGTATTCCCACCGCATAAGCGCATCTTGCCAGGACCAAATCCGTAAAAACTAAAGCGGTCTTAAACACTACTTTTACTTCTCCCCGGTTGGCGCGAATGTTGGTATGCGCACAGAGGAGAAAATAACGTCCAACAATAATCCTCGTGCTAACCGAGCCTCATTTTGAAAACCAATGCGGGTTGCATAAGCCAAATTTTACCAACCGGGGAAATCGGAAATGAAAAGAGGAATTTGGGCTGCGCTTGCTGTATTGCCGTTTGTTGCTGCATGTGGCGGAGGAAGTGATGGGCCGTGCAAGCAGTTGACTAGCGCCGGGTGGGTTGCGTGCACACCTTCCACGACGCCGCCGAAGGTCGACACCTCAATTCCTGAGGGAATCTGGGGTGGCGGCACGAGCGATGGTCTGGCAGTTTCGACGCTTGTTCTCGAGACCGGTCAATATTTCATCGTACCCACTTCAACGAGCGGCATCGGACTAGTTGAAGGGATGATGAGCGGAAACAACGGCAATATCTCTGATCCAGCCGCAGTCATCTATCCCGCATCAAATGTGCCTGTCGCGGGCACGCTGTCGGGATCATTCAGCGCCAAAAAGACACTGACCGGCACGGTATCGGCGAACGCAGCGCTATCGTCGCCATTCCCCAGCGGCTCGATGAGCTCCACGTTCAACGGGAATTACAATTCACTCTATGATTCGCCTGCCACGATCGCAGAAGCGGTAGGCAGCTGGACTGGCCAGACGTCTGGATCGACCGTGACGCTGACGGTGAAATCCGATGGCACATTCAACGGTGCAAACAGCGGCTGCACATTCAGCGGCACAGTATCCCCGCGTTCGACCGGAAAGCATGTGCTTGATGGCAAGATTACTTTCAACAACGGTGCATGCGTATTGGGGGCCGGCGCATCGATGACCTTCGAAGCGGTCGTAAATGGAAATCAACTGGCGGCGGCGGGGGTTACGTCGCAGCGCGATCACGCGTTCGTCGTATTGGCCACGAAGAATTGACAGGCCCTGCGCGTATTCGATGGCCCCGCTTCAAGCGGGGCGATTTATTTCGATCCACGCTGCAGAACGCCATACTCGTTTCTGCTGCGTCGCGCGGTCTTTATTCATTCCATTAGTTCCAGTCGTGCTTTGCAACGAGGTTCCTCGAGCCAATCCATAACGTAAGCGCAGAGATCGTCCCACTAGTCAAGGGTAAGCGCAAATCGCTTTTCTACGTGCCCGGCTTCATTGAGGTCGGCCCACGCAAGAGCATCGCCATCCAAAAATACAGCTGCAATATTGCTGATTTCGGCTGACGTGCAGGGCGGCTGATCGCGTAAAAGCATCGCGACCAGATCGATGTCTAGTTCGACTCTCATTTCTCGACCCTCCTGACAGCCCGTAACTGACAGTGCACCCATCATACTTCTCGCGTCACCCATTTCGCATGCGGCGCTTGCGCCGGCCATTCGTTTCATCTCTATTAAACCTGTTGGCCTGCCGTGGTGTTGGCGGGTCGTACAGACATGGCTCCGCATCGAGTTCACGCTCGAAAATCTCCCATATGCCGCCCGGCAGGTACGGCTTATTGTTTCCCTCTGTTAGCCTGCGTCGCACCTGGTTGGCCCGCAGGATCGTTGCGCGCAAACGATGGATCTCCCACAGCAGCTCTAGCACGAGAGGCGCCGGAAACTCGTCCCATATCTCAGCGAGACGCCCGGCGAGAAGCACAGCTTCAGCGGCCCGTGGAAAAAGCAGCAGCTCTGCCTGATCACCATGCTCACGCTAAACGCCGACGAGCATCCGCTGATGAACCGCTTTCACGCACCGCGCAAAGAGAAGCGCGGCGTTGTTATCCTGCCGCGCGAAGCGTACAGCGCCTGGCTGAAAGCCTGACCGAGCGCCCGGCTGGCCGATGAGTGCGCTCCGCAATTTCTTGCGGGCCCTTACCCAAAGGGGATCTTCGGCCCATGGTTTTGCCTAAATTGCGGAGCGGTTAAAACTTCAATTCTTTGATTTGTATCAATGTAATTCGAGAGTAACAGTCCGCGAAAATCGACGACTTCGTGTCCAAGGCTCGCTAAAGTGGCCCTGCCTGCCGCACGGTGCGGCGGGCAAGATGGACCGGCCACCATGATTCGGCCGCGATCATCAAAGCCCGTTTTTTAAAGCCTGATCGATGCCTTTAGGGAGAAAACCATGAACACGATTCGTACGATGTTGCTCGGCGCTGCATTCACCGCTTTCGCTACCACGGCTGCTTTTGCGCAAACCAACCAGGTGGGCGCGCAAGGTTCGGCTGGTGTGGGCGCGAATGTCCAGACGCCTGCTCTTGGCGCAGGTGCGCAGGCAGGCGCAGGTGCCAACGCCGCAGGCACGGGAGCGGGTGCGGGCGGTCTCGTTGGCGGCGCGGTGAACGGCGCCGGCAAGGCGGTGGGCAGCGCAGGCGAAGCGGCTGGCAACGTGGCCAACGGCGCAACGAATACCGTGGGCGCAGCGGCCGATACGGCCGAAGGCACCGCGAAGTCGGCAACCCATTCGACGAAGCAGCACGCGAAGCACGTCGCCGCAAAGACGAAGCACCAGGCGAAGGAGGCCACGTCGAGCGCGGAAGACGCCGTGGGCGGCGCGAAGGCAAAGGCCGGTGAAACGCTCGACGGCGCGGCTGCGGCGCAAGGCGGCGCGTCGGTTGGCGTGAAGGGTTCAGCTCAGGGTTCGGGCCAGGGTTCTTCGATGTAATTCGCGGCACGTCTGCCGGCGCGGCGCTCGAATTGCACGATTCGCACGAGCCGCCGCGCCGGCATTGAGGCGATGGGCGGTTCTGCAAAAGCGGATACACCACGGTGTAACTTTTCAGGTAGCCAGGACGAACTAGAAGCGAGCACCCCACGCTTCCGAGGTTCATCGTGTTCGCCCGTCTTTTTGCCGCTTTCGCCTTGCTTGCCGCGATGCCTGTTGCCGCCTCGGCCAGACCTGTCGTGATCGAATTGTTCACATCGGAAGGATGTTCTTCCTGCCCGCCCGCCGACGCCTATTTGTCCGATCTTTCGCGCGGCCGCCAGGACGTGCTCCCGCTGGCCTTTCACGTGACGTACTGGGACGGCCTTGGCTGGAAAGACCCGTATTCGCTGGAAGTGGCCACGCAACGCCAGGCCGACTACAGTTCGCATTTCGGCGGCAGCTCCTATACGCCGGAGATGGTCGTGGACGGCCGCAAGAGCTTCGTTGGCTGGGACCGCGCCGCGGGCGAGAAGGCGATCCTCGCTGCGCAAGCGAGTGGCGCCAGCGCTGTGTCCGTCAATGGCACGCGCACGGGCAACACCCTGTCGATTGCTGTGGGAGCCGGATCCGGTCACGCAAAGATTCTTCTCGTCGGCTACGACCGCGAGCACGTCACGGCGATTGGACGCGGTGAAAACTCAGGCCGTGCGCTCAAGGAGTCGAACATCGTTCGCTCCATTGAGTCCATTGGCGAATGGAACGGCGCTTCGATGACGCTCAATCATCGCGTGCCTTCTGGCGAGCTAGCGGCAGTACTCGTTCAAGCGCCCGATGGCAGCATCGTAGGCGCAACTCGAGTCGACTACGACGCGCGTTGAGACGGCTTATGCAGCGCGGTCCGAATGGCGCACGACATCGCGTAAAATCGGCTTCGTTCTCATTCCCGCATTGACACTCATGCCCGCGGAAAAGCCGCTCAAGAAGGAAGAAGGCGTTGCCGTCATCGACCGCGCGTGCGCGATCCTGTTCGCGTTTCGCCCCGACGACGGCGCGCTCACGCTCGCCGAACTCGCGGCGCGCACGGGCCTCTACAAGAGCACGCTGCTGCGTCTCGCGGGCGCGCTGATCCAGCACCGGCTGCTGCTGCGTCTCGAAGATGGCCGCTATCAGCTCGGGCCGGCCACCTTCGCGCTCGGCGCGCTTTATCAGCGCAGCCTGAATCTGGGGGACATCCTCGTGCCGCTGATGCGCGAACTCATGGAGGCGAGCGGGGAGAGCGTTTCGTTCTACGTGCGTGAGAATACGGTGCGCGTGTGCCTGCATCGCGTCGATTCGAAACACGTCGTGCGCCATCACGTGCGCGAAGGCGATGTGTTGCCGCTGGAGACGGGTTCGGGCGGCCGCGCACTGCTCGCGTTCAGCGGCGAGCCGGGCGAGATTTTCGAGCAGACGCGGCGGGACTTTTACTGCATGTCGATTGGCGAGCGCGAGCGCGAAACCGCTGGCGTGTCGATGCCGGTGTTCGGCGTAAACGGCGCATTGCGCGGCGTGCTCACGTTAGCGGGGCCGAGTTCGCGCATCGACCGTGCGTTTATCGAAGCCCATCTCGACGCGCTGTTCGACTGCGCAGCGCGCGCTACCGATGCGCTGGGCGGTGACTCGCGCGCATTGCGCGCTGCACAGCGCGCACGCGCGGCGAATGCGGGCGCCTGAGCCCGGCGCGAGTTTTAGCAGCTATTTTCAGGCGCCGCCGGTTTCGAGGTGGCGCTCGCCAGGTCCCGCATACGCATAAGGAATCTGCCGCGGCATCGGGCCTTTGTTGCGCTCGCCGCGTCCGCGCTGCTCCCACGCATGCGCGAGGATGCCCACCGCGCGCGACAGGCAGAACACGCCGCGCGCGAGTTCGGGCGCGAAGCCCAGCTCCGCGTAGATCACAGCGGTTACGCCGTCGATGTTCATCGGCACCGGCTTGTCTTTGCGTTTTTTCAGCAGCGCTTCGATCCCGCGCGCGATGTGCGCATAGCGTCCGCCAATGTCGCCCGCCTGCACGCGCGCATCCACGAGTTCGAGCAGCCGTCCCGCGCGCGGATCGACAGGATGAAAGCGATGCCCGAAGCCAGGCAGATATTTTCCCTGTTCGGCGATGAACGCATCCACGCCCGCTTCGACCGCTTCGTCGAGCCCATGGCCCGCGTCGATGCGCGCGGCAATCGCCTCGTAAAGCTCGACCGCCTGCTGGCCCGCGCCGCCGTGCACGTCGTCGAGCGCGTTGAGCGCCGAGGCCATCGCGCCATTGAGCGGCAGCCCGCAGCTCGTCGCCATGCGCGAAATCGCAATCGAGGGCGCATGCGGACCATGGTCCACCGAAGCCACGAGCGCGGCTTCGAGCAGCGACGCTTGCGCATCATTGGGCAACTCGCCGCGCAGCATCAGCCAGATCATTTGCGGGAAGCTCACGCGGCCGATGAGTTCCTGGATCGGGTAGCCGCGCACGGCAATCGAGCCCGGATGAATGTCGATGATCGCGGTGCGCCAGTAGTCGGCGCATAGCGTGGCGGCGTCGGGCTTGGCCGTCCCGTCGTTCGTCGTGGACATGTTCAGATGACTCCTTGCGCATGCAGCGCGTCGATGCTCGCGGCGTCGTAGCCGAGCTGTGCGAGCGTTTCGCGCGTGTGTGCGCCCAGCGTGGGCGCGGGGGTGGCGGGCGCGGCGTCGCCGTCCGAGAGGCGCAGGCCCGCGCGCGTCACGCGCTGCGCCGCCTCGCCTTGTGCAGGTGAGAATTCGCGCACGAAGCGCCGCTCGGCCAGATGCGGATGCGCGAGAATCTGCGGCACCGAGAGCACGCGGCCCACCGGCACGCCGCGCGCGAGCAGACGCGTCTCCCAGTTCGCGGCGCTGTCGCCCGCGAGCGCGGCTTCGATTTCGGCCTTCAATTCGGCGCGATATTGCTTGCGTGCATGGCGCGCGGCGAAGCGTTCGTCGCGCGGCAGGTCGGGACGCCCGATCGTCTCGCACAGGCTCTCGAACTGGCGTGTCTCGTTCGCGGCGATGTTCAGCAGCCCGTCGCCGGTCTTGAACGTGCCCGAGGGCGCGGCGGTGAAATTCTCGTTGCCCATCGGCGTGGGCTCGACTCCCGCGTTCAGATAGTTCGACACGACCCAGCCCATTGTCGCAAGCGTGGCTTCGAGCATCGAAACGTCGAGACGCCGGCCGCGCCCGCTCGTGCGCGCATCGACGAGCGCCGCGCAAATGCCGAACGCCGCCGTCAATCCGCCCACCGTGTCCGAGACCGGATAACCCACGCGCAGCGGCGCGCTCGTCGAGTCGCCGGTCACGCTCATCACGCCCGCCATGCCCTGGATGATCTGATCGTAGGCGGGGCGGGGCGAAAGCTCGCCGCTGTCGCCAAAGCCGGAAATCGCACAGTACACGAGGCGCGGATTTGCTACGGATAACTGATCGTACCCAAGCTCCAGACGATCCATCACGCCGGGGCGGAAATTCTCGACCAGCACGTCGGCGTCTTTCACGAGTGCAAGCAGGATCTCCTTGCCGCGCGGGTCTTTCAGGTTCAGCGTGATCGAACGCTTGCCCGCGTTCACCGCCACGAACGAGGCACCCATATTGCGCGCGGCGGCATCCTTGTCGGCGCCGAGGCGCCGCGCGAGGTCGCCGCCTTCGGGATGCTCGACCTTGGTGACGTCGGCGCCCAGCAGCGCAAGTTGATAGGCGCAGAACGGACCTGCGAGCACGTTGGACAGATCGAGAACGCGCACTCCAGCCAAAGGCAACGTAGTCACAGTGTTTCCAGCCTCTTGATCAATGGGAAATATCGTCGAGCGCGCGATTGTTGGTGCGCGGGCCGAAGAAACCGATTGCCGCCATGACCACCGCCATCGCGCCGGTGATGAGCGCGAACACGCCGGGGACGCCGAAGTGGCGCAGCGCGAACGCGATCATGAAGCCCGAAAACATCGCCGAAAGCCGCGACATCGAGTAGACGAAGCCCACCGCAGTCGCCCGCATGCGGGTGGGAAACAGCTCGACCTGGTAGGCGTGATAGCCGACCGAGAGCAGCGTGCCGCCGAGCGTGATGAGGATGCCGAACAACATCAGCATGGCGGGCGCGGTCTGCATGGCGAACAGCGCGCCGCACACGGCGATGGCGAGCGCCGCAAGCACCACGAGCGTCTTGCGCTCGATGCGGTCGGCGAAAGTCATGCCGATGAGCGGGCCGAACGGATTCGAAGCGGCGATCACGAATGCATAGAGCAGGCTGTGCGTGACCGTGATCCCCTTGGAGACGAGCAGCGTGGGCACCCACGAGGCGAAGCCATAGAAACCGATCGCCTGGAACAGGTTGAAGACAAGCATCGTGAGCGTGCGGCGGCGATACGGCGGCTGCCAGATCTCGGCGAATCGCGCTCGGGTTTGCGGCGCACTCGCGCTTGCATTCGCACGAGCGCAGTCGGGCAGCGGGCGGCCGTACTGCGCCTCGACTTTGGCTTCGAGCTTCGCGAGCACGCGCGCAGCTTCCTCGGTGCGTCCGCGCTGTGCGAGCCAGCGAACGCTCTCGGGCACGCGGCGGCGAATCGCCCAGGCGACGAGCGCACCGCACGCACCGAGCAGCACGACCCAGCGCCAGCCGTCGATGCCGAGCGGCGCGCGCGGCACGAACCACCACGCGAGCAGCGCCACCGACGGCACTGCCGTGTACTGCACGAAATGGACGAAGGCGAACGCGCGGCCGCGCATGTGCATCGGCACGAGCTCGCTCACGTACGTATCGATGGTGACGAGTTCGACGCCCACGCCGATGCCGGCGATCAGACGCCATGCGTTGATGGCGGGCGCGCTGGTTTGCAGCGCCATGATGAAGGTCGCGGCCGAGTACCAGAGCAACGACGCCGTGAACATCGTGCGGCGGCCGTAGCGATCGGCGAGACGGGTGAAGCAGAACGTGCCGATGAACAGGCCCGCGAACGAGGCGGCCACGAATGCGCCGAGCCCGGAGAAGCCGAAGAACGAGGCCGTGGTGGTCGAGTAAAGGCCGCTCTTCACGAGACCGGGGCCCACGTAGGCGGTAAAGAACAGATCGTAGAACTCGAACCAGCCGCCCAGTGACAGCATCAACACGAGCGCCCAGATTGCGCGCGTGGCGGGCAGGCGGTCGATGCGTGCGTTGATTTGCGCGGCGCTGGCAGCAAGCGCGTGGGCGCTGGGCGGTTCGTGGACAGCGTCGAGCGGCAGGCTGGACATAGGGGGCGTCTCCTGAGCAGGGATAATGGCTTTTCGGCCTTGTCGTTCTATCTAACAGAACGACGTTCTATAAAATGTGAGCGGATGATAGCGCAGGCCACTTTGCGGACCGACCCAGGGGTTTCACTGAGGAGAAGCGTGCGTTCGTGCGGTTTCGCGTGCGTCCGAATCGTGTTCGCCGGACTCGCCACAATTCACGGCTATTGCGCACATTGCAGTCGCACAATTCGATGTCGAGCTATCGTCGTTTGTCCAACGTACGGAGTGGTTCCATGCGTGTCGAACGGGTTCCCGCGCGGCTCATTAATCTGATTGATCCAAATTGCCGCGAGCCGGTGACGAAATGAAGGAAGGCGCATCGCACTCCCGCTCGCGCTGGCTGCCTTCGCTCGTCTGGACCATTCCGCTTGTCGCTGCCTTGGTTGGCGTTGCGCTGATCGTCTGGTCAGTGCACTCGCGCGGCCCAACTGTCACGATCAGCTTTGCTACCGCCGGAGGGCTCGAGCGCGGCAAAACCCGCATCAAATCCAAGTCCGTCGACATCGGCATTGTTCGCGCGATCAGGCTTTCTCACGACCTCTCGCGCGTGCTGGTTACCGTCGAGCTAACCAGGGAGGCGGGCAAATTCACGGCGAAGGACAGCCGCTTCTGGGTGGTCGCCCCAAGAGTTGGCGCAAGTGGCGTATCGGGGCTCTCGGCATTGCTGAACGGCCCGTACATTGAAGCCGACGCCGGCCGGTCGAACGAGCAGGCAAGCGATTTCGTCGGCCTGGAGGCGCCGCCCGCCGTGACCATCGATGAAAAGGGCCATCGCTACCGGCTGCGCGCCGAAACGCTCGGCGCGCTTGACGTCGGCTCGCCCATTTTTTACCGGAGAGATCGGGTTGGTCAGGTGATCGGCTATTCGATTGGCGAGGACGGTGCGAGCGTCAACGTCGACGTGTTTGTGAAGGCGCCCTTCGACCAGTATGTGATGACGAACACGCGATGGTGGCGAGAGAGTGGCGTGAAGGTGAAAATCGCCTCGAACGGCATCAATATCGACACGCAGTCGCTCGCAAGCATCCTTGCGGGAGGGCTCGCATTCGAAGCACGGGCGGATAGTCCGCCACAGCCTGAAGCCCCCGACAACATGGCATTCGCTCTGGCGGCTAACGAGGTCGATGCAATGCGCGAGCCGGACGGCTTGCCGCTGCGCGTGGTGATGTATTTCGATCAGTCGCTTCGCGGGCTCGCGGTGGGCGCACCGGTGGACTTTCAGGGAATCGTGATCGGCGAGGTGACGCACATCGGCGTCGATTACGATCGCCGCAAGCATGCTTTCATCATGCCGGTGAGCATGAATTTGTACCCGCAACGCCTGCGGCGCCTTTCGCACGGCAAATTTCCTGAAACGCGCTCGCTCGAGGGTATAACGGCGATAAAGGCCATGGTCGCGCGCGGCTTGCGCGGACAATTGCGCATCGCCAACGTGCTAACGGGGCGGCTCTATGTGGCGCTGAATGTTTTCCCCGAGGCCAAGCCCGCCAAGGCAGACTTCGATAACGACGCGATCGAACTGCCGACCGTGCCAAGCAAGATCCTCGCGCTGCAAAGCCAGGCCGGCGAAATGGTGGCAAAGCTCGACAAGATTCCACTCGATGAAATGGGCATGAACCTGAACACGTCATTGAAAGGCGTAGACCAGACGACTACGCATTTCAGCAATGAGGTCCTGCCGCCATTGAGCGGCAGCCTGGACTCAGCCCAAAAGTCGCTTGCTGGAGCGGGGGCGCTCTTGCAGCAAGACTCGCCATTCCATGTGGAGATGCATCGGACCTTGCAGGGCCTCACACCCACGTTGCAGTATTTCAACGCCATGGCGGATTATCTGGAGCGCCATCCTGAATCGCTGCTTCGGGGAAAAAGCGGGCAATAAGCCGTAAGCGGGAATTTTACGCAAGGGCTTATTGCCTATTCCTTCGCTCTCTGCGCAACCTGCGCGATGCGGTCGCGCACGACACCGATTGCCTGCTTCAGTGCATAAACGTCCTGAAAGTAGCGATAGGGAATCCGAATCCGGCTGGCATTTGCATCGATGTTTTCGATCTCGTCGCGCCATTGCGCAATCTGCGCGCGCGACGGCTCGCGGTTGTTCCACACTTCATCTTCCAGCGCCTTGATTTCGCGGTACCAGACCACGAGCCGCTTTTTCATCCGCGTTTCCACCATGCGAGGCAATGCCTGAAGCAGGCCGATCAAGAGCGCCGCGAACGGCACGAGAATCAATAGCCGACGTTCGATCAGACTCGCGAGCCAGAAGGGCAGATAGCGATACAAAAACGGCTGGCCGGATTTGAAATAGCGGGTGCTTTCGTCGGAGATCGGAAATTCTTCGGTGCGCAGGTTCGGAAACGTGCCGATCGGCGTGAAGTAATCTTCGCCGCCGTGAATGGTGTGGGCCGCGTCGAGCAGGAGATAGACAAGCGCCGGATGCATCGTGTCTTTCGATACGAGCAATGCCGTTGCCGCGAGCAGCGTGACGTCGGTGCGTGGCAGATCCTCTGCGACACTGGTGGACGCGCGCGGCAAGACAATTTTTGAAAGCGACGGGAATTTCTGAACCAGCGCGTCGGCCTGCGCGAAATTCATCAACTTCAGTTGCTTGTCATTCAGCAGTGTTTGCTGCATTTGGGCGTCGGGTCTGCCAATGAAGAACGCCGCGTCGATCTGGCCGCTTTCGAGGCCCTGATAAGCCGCGGGCGCATCCATTTGCAGCAGTGTGGAATTCTCGCTCGTGATGCCGCTATAACCGAGCAGTACCTTCGCAACGTTGAGCAAGCCGCTGCCGGGTACGCCCATGGAAATTCTCTTGCCGCGCAGTTGAGTCAGCCGGTCGACCGTGGTGTCGCCGCGATAGAACACCCAGATCGGTTCATATGACACGGCGGCAATCGTCTGCAGACCGTCCGATGCCTGCGGACTGGTCGTGCCCGATTGGATGAAACCGACTTCATAGGCGCTGTTCGGGTCCCGCAGCCGCTCATAGTTGTCCACCGAGCCGGATGAACTGCGGATGTCGAGTTTGATGCCCGCATGCTTCAGGATGGGCGCATAACGATCCGCAAAGCCGCGATAGATGCCGTTGTCCGCACCGGTGGTGATGACGATGGTGTGCTGGAAGGCAGGGGCGATCACGATTGTCAGTATCCCGCCAAGCACCGCTAACAAAGCGATTGTCCCGACGATCAAAAGGCGCCGCTTCGCCCGGGTCATGGGCGGTTTCTGGCTGCGGTGCAGCGAGGGATTGGGTCTGGACATCCGTGACTCGCTTCTCCAGTTTTATCGCGGCAAGCAACGCGATAACCCATGATTCGTTATGGTGAAAACGCTGGCGTTACCAATGATTCGAAACAAGACTGCTTTATCCAGCGACAGATTATGGCGTATTTTTCATTCGCCATTGCACTGGATGCGTTACGAATGGCTTGCGTGGCCTGCCACACATTAAACCAGTTTCTTCTGTTGAACCCCGGTCTTCAGGGTCTACATTGGCGTACGGAAACGACGTTACCGAAAGGGGTTCTGTCGCAACAAGACGGTCTGATATGCTGAGGTCATGAAAGCGGAGGCGACAGGGACGATGATCAACGGGATGAACGCAGCGCTCAGGCGGGTGCTCAAGCGCTTGCATTATCCGCTGGACGTGATGCTGCTGCGCGTGTGCTGGTACGTGGCCTATCCGCTGAGCCTGCGAAATCTCGAAGAGATGATGTCGGAGCGCGGAGTGTCGGTCGACCATTCAACCGTGCACCGGTGGGCGTTGAAGTTGCTGCCGGTGATGGAGAAGCTTTTTCGGAAGCGCAAGCGCCCAGTGAGCAAAAGCTGGAGAATGGACGAGACCTACATCAAGATCAACGGCTAGTGGCGATACCTGTATCGGGCTGTGGACAAGGACGGCAACACGGTCGATTTCCTACTGCGCGCTCATCGTGACAAGGTCGCGGCGCGCCGATACTTCGAGAAGGCGATCAGGCACAACGGCGAGCCCGGGACGGTAACCATCGACAAAAGCGGAGCCAACCCGGCGGCGCTCGAGAGTATTAACGCCGGCCGGGAGCTGCCCATCAAGGTACGTCAGGCGAAGTACGTGAACAACATTGTGGAACAGGATCATCGGGCGATCAAACGCCGAACGCGACCCATGATGGGCGTCAAGGATTTCCGATGTGCCCGCATTCTGCCCGGCGGCATAGAGTTGATGCATATGATCGTCAAGGGGCAAATGCAGACCGACGGTTTGAAACAGACACCTGCCAATCAATTTTACTCGCTTAACAAATAAGGAATCCTATTTTCTAAGGATTGCCGATCCTCGTCGCACCTTATCGCGACAAAACCGCCACGAAAGCTACGTCAAAGTCAGCAACCTGTTGGATGCCTATTTGCTCCCTGAGCTACGGTGGCTACTCGCTCTGCAACCGGGCATTGTGGTACTTGATCACATCCATTACCGCAGCCGTCATCACCGAGGTTGAGACTCCGAACATAAGGATGCCGTTGGCAGCTTCAATTGGACCGAGCATGCGCCACTGCTTGGACATGACAATGTCGCCGTAGCCCAGGGTGATGAAATTGACCGCGGAGTGGTACAGAGCAGTGGCGAAATCGGAAAATTCGCCTAAGAACATGAACAGCGCCGCCCAGACTGCCATTTGGGCGAAATTGCAGAGCAAGGTCAGCAGCATCACGGTTATCAATAGCAGGACGTCCACCCACAGCAAATCTTGACCCTTAACGTTGCGCCGGAAGCGCGCATACCGGCGCAGGCAGACGGCTACCACCACCCCTTGGAGCAGCAGGCACAGGATCATGGCAGGAGCGGCGGCCAGTACATTTTGTAGCATGATTGACTCCGTCTTCGGGGGAGGAGCACTGGGACATACGACGCCGCATTGGGGCCACGCGGATCGCAAGTTCCAACCTTTTGTGACCTAAGTGCGAATTGTCCGCCGGTCAGCGCGTGCCGGTTCCCAGCCAATAGCCGACGCAGGTACTGCCGCATTAGGCAGCACGAAGTCTTCGCCAAGACCCGTAGCGAGTTTGAGCAACGCGGGAAGGCCGCCGGCGGAAGCACCGGCCACCACGACGTCGTCGCTCGCTTCGCTTGCGGAGGTGTCATAGGGATGCACGACGCATTCATAGCGGCCTCGCTTGCACTGCGACGATGGGCCGTCAGCAAATCGCCATCGTCTGGCGGCCAGGATTCCCGGAATGCAGCCATCATACGGCGGTCCGCCGTGCAGAGGAAACGTTTCACATCCCGGCAGCGCCATGCGCCGGCTCCGCTCAACTTCAGAAGCCGGCATCCCACATCTTGTGCGACGCAGTGACCGGTATCGATCACGCAGGTGGTCTACATGGGGGAGGTTGAGCTTCCCGCAGAAACTCCGGTGATGGAGGCAGGCATGCAGGCGTGGCCCAAGCTCGCAGCGCCCGTTCGCTGACAGACATACAGACTTGGCGCATTCGAACAGAATCCGGCTCACACCCAATACAGACCCGCCTGTCAATGCGCAAGTCGGGCGCTATCAGCACACCCGGGGAGAGCACATGCAAACCTTTCGTTTTCGGCCATCCGCTCTGGGTGGTTTGCTCGCGGCGTTCACGTTTGCTGCTGCATCCGCAGCTTCAGCCCATACCAGCGTGCCAGGGAGCGGGACCGCCGGCACGGCCATCTATGGCATAGCCCTGTACAAACCCTTCACCGCGATGCCAGAGTGCCCCTTCAAGCCGAACAGCTATCCGGGCACCGACAACACCTACACGGACGAAACCCCGCACCCGTGCTTTGAACACGCCGACCGCTCGCTGATTGGCACGGCTCCTGCCGGTACAGAGATGCTCGACGTCATGTACCCAGTGGGCCATTGTCCCGAGATGTACACCAGCCTGCGCATCAGTCTCATCGAGGGCATTGTGCACGGCGTCTACCTGTTGACGCCGGGAGTCGACACGCAGCTACATGACTATGCATTCCTGGAGTACAAGTTCGGCAAACCCCAGGTCAAACGCTCCGTCATCGTGCAAGACCGGATGCGCGGCACCTACCAGGTCATCAAGGCGAGTTGGCAACGGCCAGGCGGCGTCTCACTGTCGTTCACCGGCGCGGCCGACGCGCCTAACGCTGGAGAATTCACGGCAAGGACGCCGCAGGAGGGTGCGCGGCAGCAGGAGCAGTATGACCAGCAGCAAGGCGTGCCAAAGCTGTAACGCTGCGGCCGGGCGGGCAAGCGCCGGTGGCGCTGCACGCCAGGGCGGCAGGCGTGCTCCCGGCGTTGCCGGCAGTCTCCGGCTCACTTCCCGTTCACCTGCAACGTCAGGCCGTTGTGCACCTCGCGTACGCCAGCGACATCACGCGCCACATCGACCGCGAGGTCGATCTGGATGATGTCGGGCACGGTGCCCAGCAGCGTCACGACGCCGTCGATGGCCGTGACGTTGATGCCGTCGACATCGAGCCCACGCGTGCGTGAAAGCTGGCGCATGACAACTTTACGCAGCGCCCGGTTGGCTGACTTCTCGGCTTTCGTGGCCTTCATATATGTGGTGGCCGGAGCATCGCTCACCGCAACGGACTGCGACGCCATTGGCAACGAGTTGCCGTTTGCCGCTTGCGCATGCACGTCGATTGCGCTCGCCGCTGTGAAAAAGGCCATGCAGAGCGCAACTGGGTAAATAGCCGAATAAGTGGATTTCAATGAGTTTCTCCCTGATCAGAACGAGTGACGTATGCCGACCGTCGCGCCCACCGTTGTGCCGGAAACGCCATATAGGGCACCGTTGACCGACAAGCCCGTGTTCATCGCTCCGTGGTTGTTCACGGAGGCGACCTGTGCGTAGAGTGTGGTCCGCTTCGAGAGGAAATAGCTTGCCCCGAGCGCGGCCAGCAGCGAATGGTTGGCCGTGTGATTACGGTCGCTGGTGACCCACACTCCGCCGTCGAGGTCCAGCGCGGGTGTCACGTACCACGACAGGCCGCCGCCGTAGACGTTGTTGTTAAACATGCCGGCGACCTTGTAGTTGACGAACGATGCTTTTACCGTGACTGCGCCGAACTTGAATGCCGCGCCGAGCGTGCGGCCCTCGGCAGCAAGGCTGGTGGGTGTGGGCGTGGGATTTGCGGCGCCGCTGTTGCCATCGAAGATCGCTGCATTGATCATGAAGCCCGCGTACTCGTACTTGGCGCTGGCAGAGTATTGCCGGCCCGCCCGGAAATCGCCGGGCTTGCCGCCGAACGAATACAGGAGACTGGTCTGCAGACCCCAAAGCTCCGGGCTCGTATACGAGATCGAACTCGCGCTGAAAATACTCGTGCCGAGAAAGTTGTCGACGAGATTGACGCCGCCGCTGCCGAAGAACGACATGTTGCGCGGGTCGGATGCGTACAGGGCAAGGAAGAACGGCGAGAATTGCAGACCGGTCTTCACTTCGCCGTAGCGGCTGTCGAGCGCGATCCACGCCTCACAGCCGAACAGGTTGCCGTTACAGTGCGCGAGTGCTCCGTTGGCAATGCTGATCCCGCTTTCGAGCTTGAATTTGGCTTGCAGTCCGCCGCCAAGATCCTCGCTGCCGAGTAGTCCGAACTGCGAATACGACGACCCACCATCGATCATTGAAAACTGCTTGCCGGCGTTGCTACCCGTGGTGGCGTCGAGCGTCTTGTTCGTGTAAAGCATACCGCCATCGATGATGCCAAACACCGTGACATGGCTCTGCGCGTGCGCCGATCCACAGATCAGCAGGCCTGCCGCCCAGCCGGCAATGCGCTGGGCGCGCGTTCTATGTTGCAGCATGAAATGTCTCCCCCTTACGTCTTCGTCTGCGCGAATTGCAAGAAGTCAATGGATAAAATATATGGAGTGCGAATTACATACGATGATTTGCCACGCGGTTCGCGGCGGCGGACACCGGTGCGCGATGCGCAGGTGTCCGCGCGCCGCCGTTAGATCGCCCAGCCGCCGTCGATTGCGATCTCGGACCCGGTGATGAACGCGCTATCGTCGCTCGACAGGAAAGCCACCAGTGCGGCAACTTCGTCGGGCGTGCCGTGGCGCTTCAGCGGTGCTCCGTGCTTTTTAGTCTGAAGTGAAAACACCGGGACCGGGCGTGCATCAGTAGCGGCGTGCGCTGTCTTTCGCGAGCCACGGATAGCGTGCCGTATCGGCGCCGGCATAGTCCGGGTCGAGATAGATGTGGCAGCGCTGGATCTTGAAGTCGCGGATTTCGAACACATCGCACCAGCGTCCCGCGTGGGAAGTGCCCGCGCGCCACGTTTCGCCGCTCTTGAGCCGGCCGTGCGAGGTCGCTTCGACCACGACGAGATCGCCTTGCTGGATGAAATTGGCATACGTCACGTCATGGCCAATTTCCGCAAGAATGCCAAGCAGGTCGTCGAACAGCCTGGCGATCTCGCTGCGGCCGTTCGCGATGCCCCATTTCGGGAAATACACCTGGGCGTGCTCGTCGAAGAGGCTCAGGATCTCGTCGCCGCGATCCATGCGCTTGAAGTATTCGAGTGCCACAGCTTTGCGTTGCTCATCGGTCATTGACTGGATCTGCATGGGTGTCTCCTTGGGATGCGCAGCGGATGGCAATTGCCGCTGCGGCGGGGTGATATCAACAGTGTGAAGGTGTCCTGATGCGGGTTCGCGCTCAGCCAAGGGTGGCTTCGGCCGGCGCGGTTTGCTTGATGGCTTCGGCGTGCGCCGCATGGGCCGCGCGCCACGCGAACGCGATGATCGGTCCCAGCGTGCCGCCGCCGGCCCAGTAGGCGCGTGCGGAGGCGGACGCGACGCAGTTGCCAACGCCGTACAGGCCTGGAATCGGCTCGCCAAGATCGTTCAGGACCTGCGCGCTGGCATTGGTCAGCGGCCCGCCCTTCGTGTCCAGCGTGCCGCCGGCCACCAGTGCCGCGTAGTAGGGCCCCGTGTCGGCGAGCGGGTACAGGGTCGGGTTACCGTGTGCGAGCGGCTCGCCTGTTGGGCCGTTGAACATGCGTTCGACCAGGCGCTCGCCGCGGCGGAAATCATGGTCCTTGCCTTCACGCGCAAACGTGTTGAATCGCGCGATCGACGCACGCAGATTCGTCGTGAAATCGTCGCCAAGCTGCGCGTTCCCGGTCAGATGAGCATACTTGTGCAAGCGCTCGCGAATCGCATCGGTTAGCTCATCGAGCGTTTCGCCGCGCAGCTCGAACGCCTTGTTGCCTGCCGATGGCCGGATCAGCCGGCCATACTCTGTGCTGGCGCAATGCTGCTGGCTGCGCTGATCCCAGATGGCGATCTGAACGAAGTTCGGATACTCGGCGCGCTGCGGGTCCCATTCGAAGAACGTCTGGGCGATTTCGTTGTAGGCGAGCTTTTCGTTGACGACGCGCTGCCCGGTCTTGTTCACCCAGAGCATCGAGTCCCCGCCGACCGAGAAGGTGCCTGTGAAGTCGTCGCCGCCGGCCGCCACGCGTTCGAGCGCAACCGGGCACATCCATGCGTAGTTCATGTTGCGCAACTGGGCCCCGGCGGCGCTTGCGATGCGCACGAAGTCGCCTTCATTGCTGCGCGCGGCGCAGCCGCCGACGAACGGCGCATGCAGGAAATTCGCCCGCAGGGCGGGATCGTGCGTGAAGCCGCCGGTTGCAAAGATCACGGCCTTGCGCGCGCCTAACGTGACCTGCTCGCCGCTCGCACGCGTGGCTTGCACGCCAGCAACTTCGCCTTTGCCATTGCGCATGACCCGCTGCACGCGAACGCCCGTCATGATTTGCACACCGTCGCGTAGCGCCGCGGCTTGCATCGATTCGACGGCGACTTTCCCGCCGTCTGACATCGACTCGCACGCATCCGCTGGCAGCAGCACGCGGCCGCGCGGCGCCTTGTTTTCCGGCATCTCGGCCCAATAGTCGGTGACATCGGCGCAATGCCGGTAGCGCAGCGCGCCGCGCTCGTGAAGCGCTTGCGCAGCCGGCGCGGCGCTTTCGTAGATCGCTTCGAAGGCTTCGTATTCCCAGGGTTCGAGACCGAGAAGCGGCGCGTCGGGCTGGTAGCGTTCGGGACGCGCGAGCCGAGCCATATAGCGCAGGCAGTCGTCCTTGTCATCGATGAGGCCGGCTTCGCGCATGGGCCGGTTGTTCGGTACCCAGTACCAGAACGCGGCTTTGCGCGCCGTGCCGCCCACAACGTCGGCTTTCTCCACGATCACCACCGAGTTCCCGAGCCAGCGGGCAAAAAGCGCGGCAGGCAGGCCGCCGCCGCCCGCGCCTACCACGATCACATCATATTCGCCATCACAAGCGGCAGGCTTTGGCGCGGATGCGGCGGTCTCGCGCCTGGCCCATGTCGAGCTTTGATGCATTGTCTTCCTCCATATGTTTTTTGGCGTGGATGGAGCCTCCCGAAGGTTGGCTCCGATCTGCCGAAGAATATACGTTAGAAATAAAAATATACAAAAAGATAAAAACTATTGAAGTGATAGGGATGTATGCAGATGCCTGGATCGACGCGGGTCAGGCACCACGTCAGGTGAAGGACGGCCGAAGTGCACGGCGAGGCGCAAGCGAAGGCTTGCGCCTCGCTTGCCGATGGAGGTCAATGAAAGACGATGCGAGGGAATGCGCACACGTCCGGGCAACGAACGCGCGTGCGCAAAGGGAGGCCGCAGGCGAGCGCCGGGGGCAGGGAAGGGGCAGGTACGGTAGCTTCAGGCGTCCTGGCGCCCGGTCATGCGGGGATTCAGGATGTCGTGCGGCGTTTGCGGGCGGCAGCTGCCGTGTTCTTCCGCGCCGCAGCGGATTCGGTCGTGCGCGCGAGCACCAGTTGGGTCGTGGTCGCGAAGTGCTGGCTCAGCAGCCTGCAGGCAAGGTCCGCGTCGCGCGCGAGCACGGCCTTTACAATATCTTCGTGCTCCCTGGCAACGTTGCGCTCGACCGCGTGCTCGCTGCGCAATGACATGTGACGGTAGCGCGCAGTCTGGGTCCGCAGCGTGGCCGCGAAATGCTTGAGCCACTTCGAGCGGCACCCCGCGAGCAGCGTGCTGTGGAAGTTGTCGTGAGCACGCTCCCACGCCGGGTTCATGCGCGGCGGATCTCCGATCACCGTCGGCAGGCTGTTCACCTGATGGAACGCCGAGAGCACGGCGCCTTCCCATTCGAGATTGCCGCTTTCGATCGCGTCTCGCAGTGCTTTGGTTTCGATGCATTGGCGCACCGAAGTCACGTCTTCGAGGTCTTCCCGGGAGACCTGCGTGACCCGGAAGCCGCGCTGGTCTTCCGCCTCGACGAACCCGCTCATCGCGAGCCGCGACACGGCCTCGCGCAATGGAATGACGCCCGCCTGGTAGCGGTCCGCCAGCTCGCGGATCTTGAGTTTCGACCCGGGCGGCAGCGCGCCCGTGACGATGTCCTGAAGAATGGCGTCCGCCAGCACCGAGGCCATGGTACGCGATGCGCCGGTGTCTGCGTTCTCGAGCGTGATGTCCACAAGGTTCTCCTGCATGTGGGCCCGATTATATTCAGAAACGCGTATGTATGCAGAAATCAGGGTTAACGATCAAAAACTGAAATATATATTATTGTTGGTCTATCAAACGGCGGAGCGCCTCTCGCAGTCCATTACCCGGGCTTTCGCCGCGTTGCTTGTTCGAGGAATCGGTGTGAAGTTCTGCATCGATCTGGTCGGTCGATGGCAATCCGCTTTCCAGCGATTCGGGCACACGGCGTAAAGCTGATATTCGGCGACACCCATCGGTCCGGCCATCCCGCGCAGCACATATTCCGCCACGAGCCGGTTTTTCTCCTTGCACAGCAGCAGGCCAATGGTCGGCTGGTCTTCGGGCGCGTTGACCTGTGCGTCGATCGCGGAAAGGTAGAAGTTCAGCTGGCCGGCACATTCGGGCTTGAACGGCGTCGTTTTCAGTTCGACGACGACATAGCAACGCAGCTTGAGGTGGTAGAAAAGGAGGTCGGCGAAAAGCTCGTCGCCGCCGACCTCCAGCCGGTACTGGCGGCCGGCGAACGCGAAGCCGGCGCCCAGTTCGAGGAGGAAGCGGGTGATGGGCTGGGTGAGCGCGCGCTCGATGTCGAGCGCCTGGGCGTTTTCGGTCAAGCCGAGGAAATCGAAGATATAGGGACCCTTGAGTACGTCGCGCGCGAGATCGGATTGCGGTGGCGGCAATCGCTCTGCAAGGTTGGTGACCGCATTGCCAGCGCGCGCATGTACTTGATGTTGCGCGGCGAGAATCCGCGCATGTCGGGCCGACCGACGGCGGGCAGCCGTCTCCATCCATGATTATCCATCACTGTTTTGAGTCGGCCGCGCCGTGTCGTGCAAGGGCGGCATGCCCGCGCGCCGGCGCATGATCTGGACGACCTCGCCTCCCTCGCGCCACGGGTGACAGGTGCCTAGCAGGGAGAGGGGCGGCGCGCCTCCCGCATCCTCGGATGCGGCGGCCTTCACCCGGTTGCGCAGGCCCATGACGGTTTGAAACGCCGTGGTGGCCATCGGCCCCAACAGTTCGGTCAGGTGCGTACAGCCGCGTGTGCCACCGACGCGCGCGCGGACCTCCTTCATGAAGCCCCCGCCCAGCCCAATGCCCACCAGTTTTGCGTAAGCCTCATTGATCCGGTCGCAGTAGGGCGTTGGCGCAGCCCCGGTATGCGCGCAGGCGGCCTGGATTACGAGAGCGCTGTTCACCGTGATCGTGAACCGCATGTCGTGGAGCGCGTCGCCCGCCGGCAGTGTCGTCAGCAGCAGTCTCGAATCGTAGCCGCGCGTGTCCGTCATCGTGGCTTCGATGTCGTAGAGGCCGTCGTCGCGAGCGTATCCAACGCAGATGATGTGACGCGTATGCGCAAGCCGTCGGGGCGCGGCTGCAGTGGGGTTCCCGGACATAGTGCGTTGCTCCTAAGGATGCCGCCGCGCTATGCGGCTCTGTTATCTCCATATTGCTGTCTCAAGCGCAGCCATCGCGCCACCCGCGAAGGGTGGCTACAGAGGCTGCGCTGCCAATCGTCCGCGTCTCGGTCCGCACTTCGGAGCAGACCATATCCCGCCTTCTGACTCCGGGTAATTCCATCCTGTTCGGGTCGTTGCTCGACAGTTGCTGCATGGAGTCGTGGATGTTTTCGCGCAGTACCTCAACAACGGTGGCACCCATTCGCTTTCGGTGCGCAGCGGCGGCAATACGGGTTCGATGTTCGGCCTGTGCGTGGCGCACACGACGCACCGAGATGGGTGGCTTCCTTCGCCGCGTCGGTGGCGGCGGAAATTGTTGCGTAGTCGGCGTAGGCTCGCTCAGGCCGAAGCCCATCATCGTACACCGCTGGCAAGTTAGGTGCGGCACGTGTCGAACACGGCCGCCCGTGTGCCGAAGCCGCTGCCCGGATCACACCGTTACATCGTCACCGACTTGCACTCCAGAAATTCCTCGAGACCTTCCGTGCCATATTCGCGCCCGTTTCCAGACGTCTTGTAGCCGCCGAACGGCACCGTGACGTCGAGCATGGCGCCATTGACGCGCACCGAGCCCACGCGCAAGCGAGCCGCCACCTTGCGGGCGCGCTGCGGATCGCCGGAGGCGATGTAGCCCGCAAGTCCATAAATGCTGTCGTTCGCAATGCGGATGGCGTCTTCTTCGCTGTCGTACGGGATCATCGTCAATACGGGGCCGAAGATTTCCTCGCGGGCGATCTTCATGTCGTTGTGCACATCGGCGAACACGGTCGGCCGTGCGTAGAACCCGCGCGTCAGCCCCTCGGGCCGGCCGAGGCCGCCTGCTGCCACGCGCGCGCCTTCCGCGATTCCCGCCTCGATCATGAGCTGAACCTTTTCGTACTGCATACGATTTGAAATTGGCCCCATGCGCGTGGCCGGATCGGCCGGATCGCCGACCGCCACCGCGTTTGCGGTGGCAGCGGCAATCGCGACGGCCTCATCGTAGCGTTCGCGTGGCACCAGCATGCGCGTGGGCGCGATGCAGGTCTGGCCGGAGTTCGCCATGCATTGCGCAATACCGCTCGTCACGGCGGTCTGCAGATCCGCGTCGTCGAGGATCAGCAGGGCGGATTTGCCGCCCAGCTCCTGTGCCACGCGCTTGACCGTAGGGGCCGCGCTGATCGCGACCTCGACGCCAGCTCGTGTGGAGCCCGTGATGGAGACCATGTCGACCTCAGGGTGCGAGGAGAGGCGCGCCCCCACAATGCGTCCGTCGCCGAACACCATGTTGAAAACACCGGCCGGCGTGCCGGCCTCGTGCATGATCTCCGCGAAGATCATGGCGTCGAGCGGTGCGATCTCGGAAGGCTTGAGCACGACTGTGCAGCCCGCCGCGAGAGCGGGCGCGACCTTGGCCGCGATCTGGTTCAGCGGCCAGTTCCAAGGCGTGATGAGCGCGGCCACGCCGATCGCCTCGCGGCGCACATAGCTCTTGCCACTCTCCGTTTCGAACGGGTAATCGCGCAGCGTATCGATGGCCGCGCGCAGTTGGGCAAGGCCGATCGGCGCCTGCAAGGCGTTGCAGAGCGTGACCGGAGCGCCGATTTCCTCGCGCACGGCCTGAGCGATCTCGGGCATGCGGCGCTGATAGATTTCGGCGATGCGTTCGAGCAGCGCGATACGCGCTTCGCGGCTCGTGGCAGACCAGCCGGCAAAGGCGGCGCGCGCAGCGGCGACGGCACGATCGGCGTCCTCGGTCGTACCCATCGAAAGCTTGCCGGTTACGTTTTCCGTAGCCGGATCGACGATATCGAACAGGGTGGCCCCTGGAGACGGCTCGACCCATTTGCCGTCGATATAAAAGCGGTTCAACGTTTTCATGCTGTATTCCCTCACGAGGTGGGCAAAGTAGTCACACCGGGCGATCGCCGATGATCGTGGCACGCATCATCTGGCGTACGGCCGGGAAGTAGTCCTGGATCGCATAGTGCTGGCACGAGCGGTTGTCCCAGAACGCGACCGTGTTGGGGCGCCACTTGAGGCGCACCTGGTATTCGGGCGCCTGAGCCTGCCGGAACAGGTACTGCAGCAGATCCATCTCCGCGAGCTTGAAGTCGAAGCCAATCCGGTAGCGCCCGACGGTCTTGTGGCCGAAGTTGGCCAGATGGGTCGTGAAGGCCTCGTTCACGTAGAGGACCTTCTCGCCCGTCTCGGGGTGCGTTCGCACGACCGGGTGGATGGCGGGCGGGAAGCGCTTGCGCATCTCATCGTGCTGCTCCTCCGGCACGGCGATGCCGAACAGGGGGAGGAATTCGTGTGCGGCCGTGAGGTCGGCAATCAGCGTTTTGACGTCGTCGGGCAAGTTCTCATAGGCGGCGACCATGTTGATCCACATGGTGTCGCCGCCCACCTCCGGGCACTGTATGCAGCGCAGCATCGAGCCCATCGAAGGAATCTCGCGCCACGACACATCCGAGTGGTAGAGGTTCTCGCGCCCGCCCTTCGATTCGCCGCGACCGAGAATCACAAGTTCCGGATGGTCGGGGTGGTGGGGAAATGCCGGGTGCACTTCCAGCTCTCCGAAGCGGCGCGCGATGGCAACGTGCTGGGCTGGCGTAATGTCCTGGTCGCGGAAGAACAGCACCTTGTATTTCAACAACGCGCGGCGCAGCGCGAGACAGGTGGCGTCGTCGAGTCGCTCGCGCAGGTCGATGTCGCCGATCTCAGCGCCGATCGTCGGGGTGTGGCGCGTAACGGTGAAGGGCCAGCTTTCTGTTGGCGGGTTAGCGGCCGGGGGCCCATTCGGTGCACCAGCGGTAGCTTCCATGTGACTTCTCCAGGTTGATAGGGGCCTTCGGCTGCAGCGCGGTACTCTTCCGATACGCACCTGCCCGAGCCGACGAAGAGTAAGCAAACGTGGGGCGACCGGCCTCTCAGGCGGTCAGCGGGCGCGCCATCCGATTGAGCGAGTGCAGCGACCGCTCGCGATGCAGCCAGCGCAGCCCGACGACGCCGCGAGGTTCAGCAGCACGGCGGTCGTCTCGATGCCGAGTTCGTACGCGTGGCTGCCCGAATTGGCGTGCGACTGGATGAGCCGGCTGACCACCGCCGGGCCGATCGCCGCGTCGAGGCTCGAGACCGCAGTGTTGATCGCCACGATCGAACCGCGCTTGGCGGGAGGCACCATCTCGCCAGCATGGCGGGCGCGACCGAGAGGCAGAGGGTGGGCAGCGCACCGGCCGCTGCGTAGCAGAGCACCTTTGGCAGTGGCCCGAGGTCGATGGCGGCGAGCGCGATGAACAGCGCGAACCAACGTCCCGAAGCGACACTGCTGAAGCCCAGCCCATTTTGCAGGTAGGCGGGCAGCCACGTGATGGTCTGGCCGCGCAGCCAGTAGGCCACGAACCCGAGCAGGAATACGGAGAGGACGGAGGCATCGGTCAGGATCGGGCGACACGGGAGCCGCTCCGGTTGGCGCTCCCGGCCGCTGCCACTTGTCGAGCGGCGTGCTCTCGCGGCCGAAGAACAGCCACAGAAGGCACCGGACGCAGCCCACCGCGGCAAGAAAGAAGTTGGCGCGCCGGCCCCGGTGCAGCGTGACGAGTGGAATGGTGAGGCCCGTGAGCAGGACCGTGACGGTCCAAGCGGACTTGGGCTGGCAGACAGTAGATGCGGACATGGACGTGCTCGTGGTCTGGCTCGCTACAGGGGATGCGCCGCGCAGGCTCGCGAAACTGACTCGCAGGGCCGGGCAGCGGAGCCGCTCACGCGTTCAAGGGCGGGAGGGCAGCCGGGTGAGGGGGCAACGACGGCTGCTGGGCCAAGGCGTTCAAGGCGTCCATGGTTGTCTCCATCTTTTTGCATTGCGAGGCGCTTTACGTTACGCCCCGTCGTGATTCTCTATGTTGGTGCTCAGCATAGGGGCGCCTGGTTGTCCGGTACCCCCCCAAGGCGGGTAGCTGGCTCGGGTAGGCCACGAGCCAGAACGCCCGGGACGCGCACAGCTTCATGTGCGACACCTGCAGCTTGCGGTAAATGCTGCCGATAACCAGTCCTTCTTCGGACCAGTCAAACTGAAATGCTTCGCCCAGCTCGAACTGCAACGGCACAAACGCCGACTTCGACACCGCCTTGCCTTCGCCTTGCCGCCAGGCCCGGATGAAATCGGTTACCCGCGAATAGCAAGCATCGTAGCCGGAATTTTCAAGCTAGTTGTCGCCTCAACGATTGAATTTCAGGCGGCCTTCTGCTCCCGATGGCGGTTTGGGGCGACGCCCTGGTTGTCGCTTCGATCCGGGTTCAGGTGCACAGCATGCCCGTTCATGAGCAGCTCTTCGACACTGCGTGAGCAGCAAACCATGAAAGACAAACCCTAAACCCCGCAAAAGCGGACATTTCAACTTGGCCAGAAAGCGGACATCTGAAAATGGCTTTGACAAGTAGGAATGCTAATCATCTATCGACGCAATGGTGGGATCAGTCGGTTCAATAGCATGGTCGCGCGATGCGCGTGTCTGCCCGAGCCCGCGCTCCATCCTGGGTTTATCGTACTTTTTGTGAAATTTCTGGCGGTTTTGTCACGTAAATCTATATCTATCAATGAGTTAGCGCCATCATTGAGAAAAACGAACAGCGAGCCGCCGGAGCCTTGCTGGGTGAGGCTCCGCGCTTGGCCATCGCCAGATTTCGCACGATTCGAACGATTACCCCTTGCACGACGCTGGGTCGCCCGCTTCGAACGACTGCGCGGGGTAGCGCCGGATGGCCTCTTCGTCGGCCAGGGAGCGTGCTGCGTCAAACAAGCAACCCGGTGCAGAACCCGGACCTGCAGGGGTTAGCTCTTTCTCGAAGGAGCGAGAAGCTCGGAACGTCCAATCACGTCTCTCGTGCTCTCCGGCTTGTCTGAATCCGAGAATCCGGCCGCCTCAAGAATGGGTGTGAGGCCCTTGAGCTCTGCTTGTGGCTTGGCGCTTCGCACCGTCGCCATGCCCTCGTTCCACGCGTTCAGCATCTGCTTCGCTATCCAATGCCATCGGGGTTCGTTCTTCGCGGCTTCGACGACCTCTTTCCCTGTTGACACGGCCGAATCGCAGAGCGCCTCGACCATCTCGCGATAGCGCCGCGGCGGGATGCCCAGCCGCGTGTTGAAGAATCGCTCCAGCGTTTTGCCCGGCGCCCATGTCTTGCGCCCGTCGACGCTAAGCCCGGGTGGATTGCTGGCAAAGCGAGGGTAAGCCTGGGTGGTCACGATGTCGTACACGGGTGTGTACACGACGTCGTCGATGTTCGAGTAGAGAAGAGCAACGTTCTTCGAGTGGCAGTCCGCGTTGCGAACAACGTAGTTGGTCAGTATCAGCCAGCCAAAATGTTCGGCCTGCTGTCTCCATTTCGCGCTGCTGATGTAGGGCTTCGTTGCATTCAGCACCTGCTCTGTCGAGGGCCGATACTTCTCATGCGGTGGGAAACCAAGGAGACTGCATGCGTCCTCGACGCCGTATGCAGTCATGCCATTTTCATTGACATCGAAGCGGTCGACGACCAGCACACGCCCGTCGTCAGACATGGTTGTTTTTGCCACTCGAGCGACGTCGAGCCTTGCGAGCACCCGCATTGTGTAATGCTCATTGAACCCAAGGTAGGGCGTCTGCTTGTCGGAACCCTTGATGATGTGCCGGCTGGTGCGCAGCGTCTGCTTGCCGACTGGCGTTTGCGCGGAGGAAACCTCCGGCGCCAGGAACTTCGGCACCGCGCCCGAGATGGCGGCGCGCGCGTAGTACCTCACCAGCTCCGCGAAGTGCTGAGTCGAGACGTCCTGATGAAGCAGGGTCTTGAGGTCAAGCGGGTCGAGCTCACCACCGGGCTGGCCGCCCTCAGGCGCCACTGTCACGCGCCCAATGCCGGCGCCGCCTATGACGGCGAGCAACGACAGGTCCGTTCCGTCGAGGAGGGGGCCGAATTCCTCTCGAATGACCTCAAGAAGGAATCCTTCGGGCAGGTTCTGGCGAAAGAATGGGTGCAAATCGCGGGGCCACATCCAGGGCTCTTCGCGAACAGGCATGGTCAGGCTGACGAAGTCCTTGGGTGACGCTTCCGTGCTATACCGAATCGCATAATTGTCTTGATGGCGGTACAACTGCGCGACGGGCTCGCCCTTGACGTAGACGTGAAGACGCATGCTCAGGCTCCGGACTGTTTCTGTTCTGTGAGCACGTCGTCGAGCGTGCGGGCATGACCGCGCTTGACGACCCGCAGGTCGTAGCCGGCCGCTTCGAGGAGCCGGACGAGCACCGCCACACTCATGTCGCCACGCGCGAGCGTCTCCATGCGCGCGAGCGTGGTGCGAGCGACGCCTGCGCGTTCAGCAAGGTCTTTTTGCGAGAGGCCCGCGTCGCTGCGCGCCTGCTTGAGCATCTCTCCAACGTCTGCCAGATTCGTCACTTGTAGCCCCGGGGCATCACGGTTGGCCGAAAACGAGGAAATTGTAGCCCGTCAGCTACAAGGTGGCAAGGCGAGATTGTGTCCCTTGGGCTACAAAAAGGCTGGGGGTTGGTATGTTTGTAGCCCAAGGGCTACAAAGGCGTTGCCGCCGCGTTCTCCAGCGAGCCTCAATACAAGCGACAATGGGACAGGGCGAGCCCTCGACTGGAAGCCGCTCCGAAAGACCGTTGCCTGGGCCAGTCGGAAGGCAGATAGATAAAAAGGATTGCAGAACAACCAAAAACCACAACCCAAGCAGGACTTCTGCGCTCCGCATGGCCGACTGCCGCCAAGTCGTTGGGCTCGCGCTGCCCGCCGTCACGCGTTGCGACGAAACAGCGCAGTGCCGTGGCATTTCCAAAGCCACGATGCGAAGCCGTCATTTCAGGCCGAGGCAGATGCTACGCGATTCGCCGGTCGAGAAAGGCGATCACTTGGGCCCGGCGCCTTTCAAATTGACGACGGGCAATACCACCAAGAGCCCACCGCCGGGCTTTCTTGCACCTTTTCAACATAGACGGTCGTCGCAGATGGTGGGATCGACTGGACGACGACGGGGGATGGCGCTGCGTAGAACATCGGCGCGGGCACCATCATGACCGGGGGCGGTACCCCTGCCACTACCCCGACGCTCGTATGCGCATGCGCACTGCCGCTCAGGCATGCCGCGATAGTTGCCAAAAAATGTATCACTCTCCTCAATCGCACAGCAGTTTTCCTATTCAACGAAGCAGGTATGATTGCGATCCGGCGCACAGCGGCTGGCGATTTCCCGCATGGATGCGAAGGATCACTAATTTCATGACGTGCCAATGCAGCTAACGAAAGCACAGCACTGTCCGACGGTCTACACCGGCGTCGCGTTACGCAAGACGCGATAAGACTGGAAAGGTTTGCCTATAGCGCGCTTCGACATCCAATCAATTTTCTTGATAAATGGAACGATACGAGGCCAGGCGTGACGCGGTCGTTGCGCCGGAAACCGATGAATCGAATTTCACTGCGCTGGATCCGCTGAACGCCTGCTGTCGAGCCGCGAGGCTCGCCAGATTCACGTGGATGTCCGCAGGACTGCGCGAATCGCCATCGACGCGTTCGTAGTCCGCTTGCTGCAGTTGAACGATGGCTTTGCGCGCCAGTTCACGCGCCAAAGGATCGTTGTCCTCTGCGGATCTGGCAGTGTGAAGAGGGAGGACTGACACGACCGTGAAAACGGGCATGAACGCGTTGGCCATGATGAACTTCCAATCTTGGGCGCCGGAAACACTGACGCGGATTATCTGGAAACGACCTGGGAGAATCTGGGAATCTTTCTGCCTATGGTCTCGACGGCCGTAATCTTCTTATCCGCGTATTTCAAACGGCTTACATAAATTCATTGTTTCCGGGTATGCAACGTCCGTCGCCAGATCGTGCGGGAGTCGTCGTCGCTGCGCCTTAGGGCAATGCTGATCAAGCCGTGTAAGCGCGACTTATCGCGATTGATCATGCGTAAACTTTCCGAAGAACCACTGAAGATGGTCATTGCGGATCGTTTTATTGCGCCACGGGCGCTCTGTGCGGGCTTTTCGCCCGCGCTTGGCCCATTACGGGCGGACCTCTCCCGTAAATCGGCCTCGCGACAGGTAAAGGTTCGCCAGCGCGAGTGCAACGAAGGCGCGATTGGCGTTTTTCGCCAGACCCCGATAGCGCACCTTCGTGAAACCCCACAACCGTTTGACCACGGCGAACACATGTTCGACGCGGGCGCGAATCTTCGATTTGTTGCGGTTGTTGCGACGCGCCACTTTATCGACGCTGTCCTTGCGGCGTGTGCGCTGATTCGTGAAGTCGCGTGCTTTTGGGGCCTTGCCATGGATCAGCGCTTTCTGGCTCGCATACGCGCTGTCGCCATAGACCCGCTGCTCCTGGCCATGCAGAAGCTGTGGCAGCGGGTGTTTGTCGTGCACATTGGCCGCCGTGACGACCGCGCTATGCGTCAGTCCGCTCTGGCTATCCACGCCGACATGAATCTTCATGCAGAAATACCACTGCTGTCCTTTACGCGTCTGATGCATTTCAGGGTCCCGTGCTTTCTCCCTGTTCTTCGTCGAAGAAGGCGCGCCGATCAGCGTAGCATCCACAATCGTGCCGCTCTTGAGCTTGGCTCCCCGTGCCTGCAACACCCGGCCGACCTCGGCGAAGATTCGCTCGCCCAGCTTGTGCTCTTCCAGCAGATGCCGGAATTTGAGCAGCGTCGTCGCGTCCGGAACGGTTTCGCTGCCCAGGTCAATGCCCACAAAACGGCGCAGGCTGAGGCTGTCGTACAGCGCCTCTTCGCACGCAAGGTCGGCAAGGTTGAACCAGTGCTGCACAAAATGAATTCGCAACATGCGCTCCAGCGCGATTGGCGGCCGACCGTTGCCGCGTTTCGGGTAATACGGCTCGACCACCACGCACAGCTCGGCCCACGGCACGAGCCTGTTCATCTCATCGAGAAAAGCCTCACGTCGCGTAGGTTTGCGCTGCGCTCCGAATCCCGCGCATTGATCGACCGCCATCGCCAGTGTCAGTTGTTTCATCGTTTTTGCTTTTACCGTCATATGTCCACGCAATAACGCATGACAACCATGAATGGTGGACTTGATCAGCATTGCCTTAAATGTCGTTGGCTATAAGGTGACTCGGGAACGCCCAGATCGCCAGCGCCGCGCACAAGAGGCATACGGCGACGATTGTGTAAAGCGCAGGAGTCGTGCTTCCCGTAAGGTCGACGATCCGCCCAACCATGAGGGGGCTCACGATCCCACCCAACTGGCCGATCGAGTTGATCAGCGCGATACCACCAGCGGCACCGACTCCAGTGAGTACCTTGGGTGGCATGGTCCAGAACGTCGGGATGGTCGTCAGCATTCCCGTGCCGATCAGGACAAGCGACATGATCAGCAATACGGGACTATGAGCAAAGATCCCTGCGCCGAGAAAGCCAGCCATCGTCAGAAGCATGCAAGCGGCAAAGGTGATGCGGCGGTTACCACTCCGGTCACCAAGCTTCCCTACGACCAGCATGCCGATTCCACCGAAGAGGTATGGGACGGCCGTCAGGAGGCCGATCGTGGACGGATCGTGCAGCCCGGACGAGCGGATCAGTTGCGGCATCCAGAAGTTCATTCCGTACGACGCGATCTGGACAAGGAAGTAGACGAAGGCAAGCATCAGGAATGCGGGAGACTTCACGGCTCCAAGAAGGGAATGACTCTCGGCCTTCTTTGCATCCGCATCGAGCTTCGAGCGTAACAGGACCTTCTCTTCGGGCGTGAGCCACTTGGCATCTTCGACATGATCGTCCAGCCGGAAGAGCACGACGATGCCCAGCAGAACGCACGGCAGTCCGCCAATCAGGAAGATCCAGCGCCACGCGGCAATGCCAGCTACGCCGTCGAAATGGCCAAGGATGAAACCAGACAAAGGTGCACCGAGTACGCCAGAGAACGCGAGCGCGAGAAAGAGCAGTCCACTTACCCGTCCGCGATGTTGTGCGGGAAACCACGTCGAGAGGTAATAGAGCACACCCGGAGCAAAGCCCGCTTCCGTTGCGCCGATGATGAAGCGCGCAAGATAGAACTGCATTTCGGTTCTGACAAACACCATGCAGGCTGTCGCAATACCCCATGAAATGAGGATGCGGGCGATCCACTTGCGCGGTCCGACGCGGTAGAGGAAGAGGTTTCCGGGGACCTCGAACGCGACGTATCCGACCACAAAGAGCGCTACGCCGAGTCCGTAGGCGGTATTGCTCAGTTCAAGGTCGCTCTGCATGTGAAACTTCGCGAAGCTGACGTTGATGCGGTCGAACCAGGCGAACAGGTAGCAGATGACAATCAGCGAGAGGCGCTTCGCGACCCGTTGCCGCCAGTCCGGCAGTTGGAGTCGCAAGGGCGGGTATCTAAGTGGAACGGCCATTCCATACCTGTCGTCGCAGCCTTGCTGCGCGACGCTTCTAGCATGCCTACGACGATCCGAGGCCGCTTTTTGTCTAAAGGCTGGGGGGCTGGTTCATTCTTCATTGTTGGGTGCAGAATGCGGCATTGGCGACATATTGGCGATGAATGGAGAATGGACATGGACCACGAGGCGTTTGAAGTTGGGGACGACGATGTCCGTTACGAGCAACCAGACAAGATCGCCGAGATGGCGCTCGTCGAGGCGCTTTCAATGCTAACGTTCCTGTCGGACGACATGTACTTACGCTCACAGGCATACAACTTGAGTATTGTCGATCAGTTTCTGATGCCGCTCGAATATAGGGTTCTGCACGAGCTCATGGCGACAGATACCACGCCCCCAGATACTCAATTTCTTCTGGCGCAGTCGCAAATGTGGATTTTCGCTGCCTACGAGCTACTTCGAACATGGCGGCAGCGCGCAAGTGACATTATTAAGTGGCACGACAATGGTGGACTCGAACAGAAACTGCAATCCCTCCTCGAGAAAGACAGAACCGGCTTTCACTTTGGATTAAAGATCCGGATCGGGCAGATCGAGCGAGCGCTCGCCGACAAAGGAATTGCGAACGAACTCGACAGGCAACTCCGCCATACCTACATACCGTATACCCGACTGGAATGGGTGCGAGTATCGCTCGCCAAGCATGAAGTCAGCGGCAATCCGAAACAGGCCGCACTGATGCCGGGATACGCACGGATCAATAACTGGTGTGGTTCGCTTGATTTCGAGTTGGAGAACGGTAAGTACAGTATGGGTTACATCAATCGTCGCGATGTTGCTGACAGCATTCGCAAACTGGATTTCAGCGCGGAGCCACCGACGGACGAGGAGATTGCCGATTTCGATGCTTACATGGAGGGCAAGAGTGTCTAGTCGGTAGACGAAAATCAATGCATGAAAGTCGAAAAACAAAGGATCGTTCGCCCAACATGGGCAGCCATTCGTGAGCCGATTAGAAGGGACCGTACATGGCCCGGACGCGGACTCATGCTATTCGCACGGAGCGACGCACGCCTCCATTTGCTGCGGCTGGCTGAATGCGACCCGTACCCAGCCCTCAAGGCAGTCGCTATCTCCCGAAAGGCGCGCGCGGCGTTGTACCTGCTTGAGGATAAACGAACGGGTAATCAACAGGCCGTAGTTGCCCATTCGTGCTGTGCTAGGATCCATCCTAATCAGGCAAAAAATGAGCGGTGAGGGCCATGAGCGAAGGGGCAAAGTGGAAAAATAATCTCTTGTCTTCCAGCGTACCGATGGAGTTTGAGGTAGCCAAGCTCTTGGTGAAGCACGGATTTTCGACCGAAGCCGATTACTCGTATAAACGACATGACGCGGCTACAACCAACGATTTTTCAGTCGATCTTCATGCAACCGCTTACCTGCCATTCAACAATCCGGACAAAATTACGGCCACACTGCAACTGCTGGTTGAGTGCAAACACCGCCACCGGAAAAACAAGTGGCTTTTCTTCCCCGACCCAAACCTTGGTGACTTCTCGTCGGTTACGCTAGGGCATACGTTACGTGTGGTGGATGACTTTTCACCTGTCATCTTGAGCCACCAATATTCCACAAGCTTTGACACAAAATCGACTTTCTGCCTGAAAGGTATTGAGATCGACCAAGGCAACGATAACGTCTACGACAAGGAAATAAAGCGCGGACTATTGCAGCTTCAATACGCGTTGCCGCGACTGCTGAGTGATTCCATCGAGTGGAGCTTCTCCCGCTCCGACATTAACTGGCCGTTCATGTACTGCCCCATTCTATTGACCACGTCGGAGATATACGTCGCTTCACCGGAAACGACTATCGAAAAGGTGGAGCAGGCAGAGAGCCTTGACGACTTCGCAACGTTGGCCCCCTGGGTGGTTGTCTTCTGCGAACAGACTCACGAATTTCAACGTCATCGCGCGGAAACCTGCTCGGACCTAGAACCCTTGCTTGAGTCGGAGGAACTTACTTTGATGGACAATATCCGTCGGCAGGGCGGTATCGAGGACATCTTTTTGCCGTCGGCAAAATGTATCGAATTGCTCGAGGGTTATTCGTGGGGATTGCTGAACAAGTACTTTAGCCAGGTCATCGTATGCTCCCTCTCTCAATTTGAGCCACTGCTCAATGAGCTTAAACGGGTTGCGGTCGAGACCGAAAAAGATCGTCGAGAGTTGGAGACTCACCAGCTATAGCTACCTGCAAGCTATCCACCGCGCGGGGAATCGCCGATGAAGCAGCGTTCGAATGCGTAAACCTGATGGCCGCTTTCTAGGTGTAGCTGACGTCCCAATGTCAGAGAGCCGGTGCGGGTGAATGACGCTTGATGGCCGCCTGCTGCCCGATGCAGTTGGCCGTAGCCAAGTACAACAGTCATTCCTGTGTTCGCACGGGGTTCTGCCATCAATCGCTGTCAGCGTTTTTTGCGGCGTCAGTTGCAACAGGCCGGAGCATTGCCCGCATGGCCCGAGTTGACAGTAACTTCTTGTATGCCGGTGGAGACATCGCATTGATCATAAGGCGACCGCTGACGTCGGCCTTGATGTACTCGACGGCCAGCAGTGCGATGACCGGATTGGTGGTGACGGTGGCCTGATCGGGAGTGTGGTCGCCGAACTCCGCCACCACCGCATCGTCCTCGTCTGCCACCACCACAGCAAGGCGACGACCGGAAAGACGCAGTCTCGCGCTTGCCCCACATTCGGCCATGTCGTATGTATGAGGGCCTTTCAACGTCCTGTTGCCATAGATGGCGACATGGGTGTCGACCCCCCGCGCGCTGGCCGATTCAAGCAGCGGCCCCAACTCGTCAAGCTCCTCGTCCCAGATACCGGCAAATAAACTTGTTTGCGCATTCGAAATCGCGCGCGCAAGAGCCTGGACGATCGACTCCGTGCCGCTAAGCGACCAGACCAACCCGGGTTCCTGTTGAACCGGCAGGCGATCCAGTGCGGACGCTGCAGATTCAAGGTCGGCATTGAAGCGTGAGCGGAGTTCGGCCAACAGTGCCGTGTGCGGAACAGCCGCGTAACGCACGGGCTCGGATCGGTTGACGAGTACGGCACCCCGCGCTTCCAGACGGGCCAGCGTCTCATACACCTTCGAAGGGGGCATCGATGCTCTGCGGCCCACTTCGGCTCCCGTAAGCGCGGCCTGACCCACCAGGGCCGTGTATGCCTGCGCTTCGTACTGGGTGAAGCCCAGCCGCGTCATGGAAGCGATCAATTCTGTATCTGCCGTCATGTGACTCTTTTCTATTTGAAGGTAGTTGACTAACTACCTCAGTAGTATACGATCACACATAACTACTACCCAAGTAGTTATTCGCAAACCATGTCATCAAAGGACGATCCATATGCGTCAACTCGTCAGCACAGGCTCTCCGTGGGAGCCCAAAGTCGGTTACTCACGGGCAGTGATCGTGAACGACACGATCTACATTTCAGGTACGGCCGGCAAAGGTCCGGATGTCTATACGCAGACCCGGGATGCACTTGCCACGGTCGAGAAGGTGCTCATCGACAATGGTTTTCAGTTGCAGGATGTGGTCCAGAGCCGTCTGGTCGTCGCGGACTTTGAACACTGGGAAGACGCGGCGCGCGCGCACGGCGAGGTCTATGGCGACATTCGACCGGCCTTTTCGCTCGTGCATGCGCTGCCGTTCGTCGATGACGCGATCCTCGCAGAGGTCGAGGCCATTGCCGTCAAGGTCGGCAAGTGAAGGCCGGGGCTGAGCAGAACGCGCGGCTGTCGGGCCGCGCGGTAGTGGTGCTTTCGATCGCTGCCGGTGGTGCTATCGCGAACAACTACGCCATACAACCGGCGCTATCTTTCATCGCCGCCGATTTTGGGGTGCCCGTCGCTCCGATTACGGCCGTAGCGTCCGGCGCGATGACCGGCTATCTGCTCGGCCTGGTGCTACTGGTTCCGCTGGTGGACAAGCTAAGTCCGCGCGCTTTGATTCCGGGGCAGATGTTCGCGCTTGCGTTTGCATTGGTGCTTGCGGCGTGGGCGCCAGGCCCGGACGCGCTGATTGCTTGCTTCGTTCTCGTCGGTGCCACGACGACGGTTGCTGCGCAGAGCAGTGCCGTCGTTGGCAAATGCGCCGATCCACAAAGCCGAGCCCAGCTCATGGGGACGGTCTCTGCCGGCATATCGGCAGGGATACTGCTGAGTCGATTCGTGGGTGGGGTACTGGCGCAGTGGTATGGATGGCGAGGCGCACTGTTGGCGTTCGCGGCCTTCGTGACCGTTTCAGCCGTTTGCGTTATTCCATTACTGACTGCCGAACGCCCACTCGGGCATACCGAGTACTTTCTAACGTTGCGGTCTATGCCGCCCTTGATACGGGCATCTCGACAGCTACGTTTGCGCATCTACGCCGGGATGTTGTGGTTTTTTGCTTTCAATCTGATCTGGGTCGGCCTTGCGGTGCGTCTCGCGGCGCCGCCGTATAACCTGGATGCGGCGACCACCGGACTGTACAGCCTCGCTGGACTTCTGGGTCTCGTCGTGACGCGTGTCGCGGGGCGCTTGGCCGACCGGTTCGGTAGCCGCGCCGTGATAGTCTGCGGCCTCGCTCTTGCGGCGTTTTCCGCGTGTGCACTGACTTTCGCACTTGGCCACCCGGTCGCGACTGCAGCCGCGCTGGCCGTATTCGATGCCGGTTGCTTCGCCGCACAAGTCGCCAATCAGGCCTGCGTCGTTGCCATCCATCCAGCGCGCGCAGGCGCATTGAACTCGGCTTATCTGACTTTCTACTACGTCGCAGGCGCGATTGGTACCGCCATCGCGGGTATGGTCGCAATCAATGCTGGCTGGGAAGTGCTCGCCCTGTTGGCGACGATTACAACGGCGACTGCGGCCATTATTAGCGCTCTCGTCATGACATCTGTGCCGGTCGGAAATCGCAGAGACTTTCAAACCCACAACACAGATACTGAGCAGATTCAATGATGAGGCATTGAATGGCGGATCCTTGTTCATGAACAGCCTCTTGAACGTCCGCACAAACAATCTGACGGATGTCGCTTTCTGGCCGGCAAGTGTCCGCTCGCCGGCCACGTTGCCGTCAGACCTCGGTCTGCTCTGCCATCTCGAGGGCATCGTCGACTTCAATGCCGAGGTAACGCACCGTACTTTCCAGCTTGGTATGTCCGAGCAGTAGCTGCACCGCACGAAGGTTCTTCGTCCGCCGGTAGATCAACGAAGCCTTGGTGCGTCGCATGGTGTGGGTGCCGTACGCCGTATCGTCGAGTCCGATCGATGCGATCCACCGATGAACCACTCGGGCATATTGTCGTGTCGACAGATGCGGCGACGCACGCAATCGGCTTGGGAATAGATAGTCGGTAGACTTCAATCCCCGCGCCCGAATCCATGCCTCAAGGCTCTGACGAGTCTGCTCCGTGATCTCGAACTGAACCGGCCGTTGCGTCTTCTGCTGCATTACCATTGCCCGCGATCCGACGTGGGCGCCTTGGCAGACGTCCTGCATCTGCAGCCGAGTCAGATCGCATGCCCGAAGTTTGCTATCAATTGCGAGATTGAACATAGCCAGCTCGCGAATGTTCGAAGACATCTGGAGCCGGGTGCGAATCGCCCAGATTTCCGGAAGCTTCAACGGCGGCTTCTGGCCGGTGAGTTTGCCCTTGTTCCACGGCACACGGTTGCCTGCGCGACCATTCTGCGTTTCCATGATGATCTCCTTCCAGTTGAAGGAAGATCCAGTGTGCCGTCTCGCTGTGGAAGCAGTGGTCGCTACTCGACCCTGAGCCGCCGGTCGGGCAACCGGAATGCAAGGGCAGGTATCTGAGTGTAGCGGACACCGATACGTAGTTGGATCGAGCGGGTAGACCGCGCAAAACGCTGTACCGGACTACCGCGAGGTCGCCAAGCGTGCGCTGTGGAAAGCCGCATTCCAGAGGGAAATGCGGCATCGGATACAGGAACGCTGAAGTGAATCGTCAGGCTTGGAGTTTGGCTTGCACCAACGCAGTCGCACCCGTCAGTTCGCCCAGCGCAGTATTCGGACCCATCGAGCCAAGTCCCCGCTTTTCCATCTCCTGCATCGTCACGGCCCGTTCGATGTCGGAATCGGCTTCCTTGCATGGGAGAAAGACCACACCTCCTTCGTCAGCAATGACTAGATCACCCGGACGAACAACAGCGCCCCCACAGGAGATCTGCGCGTTCATGACGCCGCCGGCACCGAGTAGTCGCGTTGTGACGCTGCTGACACCACTTGCCCACACCGGCAAGCCAATCTCGCGAATTTCACCAGGGTCGGCGATCGGACCGTCGATGATTACGGCCGCTACGCCGCGTTTCGCAATTGCGTAGGCAACGCCCCCGCCGAGGCACGCATGGGTATCGTCACCAAGCCGGTCGATCACCAGCACATCGCCTTCGCGCAGCATCGCGACGGCATGATGGAGCAGCGTCGAATCGGCACCCGGAAGGGCAAGGGTGACGGCGGTTCCTACACGACGGCCACAATCGTGCAGCGGCCGGATTGTTTTCCGCGGAAACCCCATGAGCCGGAAATGGCCGATCGTCGCCGGTTCGGCGAAGCTCGCACGCTCGACGGTAGCAGGCTCGACCTTCGCGGGCATTTCATTAATGATGAACATAGATGAACCTCTTTCAATTGCCGATCAGAGAATGCGATGCTGCCGGAGCGGAATGCGCGCGCGAACAGTCTCGATATATTTCCGGTCGATCCGGGTAGTGGCAAAACCTTCGCCATTGGAAGCCTGCGCAATAACCTGCCCCCACGGATCAACGATCATCGAATGTCCGTAGTTCATGAACTTGCCGTTCTCGAAGGTTCCCGTCTGACCCGGTGCGACGATATAGCACTGGGTTTCTATCGCGCGGGCACGCAGCAGCGGTTCCCAATGATCTGCGCCCGTCTGGAATGTGAAGGCTGAGGGCACAACGATGACGTCTGCTCCCTTGTCGGCGATCGCGCGAAAGAGTTCCGGAAAACGCAGGTCATAGCAGATCGTCATACCGAGGTTGAAGCTCTCAACGGGTACACATACAACGCGCTCGCCGCGCGCGACGTTCTTGGATTCCTTAATCTCCGTGCCGTCTGGAAGCACAACATCGAAACGATGGATCTTCCGGTATTTGCCGAGCAGTTCGCCCGTTCGGCCGAAGAGCAGTGAGGTGTTGTACACACGGTCATCCTCAAGCTCCATCGCGCTGCCAATGTGGAGAAGGACGTTGTGCGCAGACGCCATGGCCGAAAACGCCTCGAACAGTTCGCTGCCGGGAAAGGCGCCCGCGGACTCGCGCATCTTCGAGGGTGAGATGCTGATGCAGGCAACCATTTCCGGGAACACCACGAGATCCGGTAAGTCGGCGGCAACGGCCTCGGCGAGCAGCCGCTGCATTTTTGCCAGATTGAGTTGCTGGTCATCCGTCACGTTGGATTGAATTACGGTAACTTTCATTGCTTGTCCTTTGTAGTACTAAGTTAACTGAAAAAAATTAGAAGCGGTGTCGAATCCCGGCATAGAGTGCAACCTGGCTGGTCGTGGACGAATTCCCTGCCGTAAACAGGCTGGCAACCTGGCCGGGGCCGCTCGTGCGCTGGAAATTGCCGCCGACCGTCACATCGGTCCTCTTGGAGAGAAAATAGTCGTAGCTCACGTTCAGCGTATTCCACCGCGAGTCGTCAAGACGTGACTGCCAGAAGCCCGCAGTGACGAGCGAAAAGGTGGTGATCTGCCAGGAGGCTCCGATCTCGGGCGTGCGTAGCTTTTCCGTGCGTCCGTTTTTCGCCGAGGTGAACACCACGTCGGTGTAGAGCGCCCTGAGCGTCACCGAGCCGATGTGGTAGCGGGCCGCAGCTGCGTAGATGTCGGTGGTGCGCAACGCGAGCGGTGTGGCGGTGGAGAGCGACAGCGGCGTGCCGAAGAACTCGCTGACGCCCATGGACGTGGAAGGCGTAATGCTCGTTCCGCCGATGCTCGAATAGACCACAATGCCGTCAAGTACACCGTTCGAATAGGTCAGCTCGAAACTGTTGGAGCGCCGGCTGTTGGTTCCGCCATTCGGATCTCCGAAGCTGTAGAGTGCCTTGCCGGAGAAGCCGGCAAATTTGGGAGACTCGTAGCGTACCGAATTGCTCAGCGTCACACCGTTGATCCGGTCGACGCTGCCGGGATGGAACGAGAAAAGGGTGGAACTGGCCGCACTCGAGTAAAGCAGCAGGTCGACGGTGAAATCGAACTGCCGCCCGAGCGCGAGCGTGCCATATTGGTCATTTGTGATACCGAGCCACGCGCTATTGCCGAACAGCGCGCCATTGTTGCTCAGCACGCCATTGTTCAGATTGAACGTGCTGTTGAGGTTGAACAATACCCGGGTCGAGCCACCCAGGTCTTCCTCTCCGCGAAAGCCGAAGTTGTTGGACCACGAGCCAGCGTTCTGGGCCTTGACGACCGATTTGCCGCCCACGTTGTTGATATAGGCGATGCCATCGTCGAGCGTGCCGTACAACGTCATCGAAGAGGCGGAGCAAGGCTGCTGGCAGATCGCTCCGAGGGTGGCCAGCGCAAAAGCAGAAAGTTTCAGGGTTCTAGTCATTTTCGTTCGTTCATTGTGTATCGGACTGCGACAGGTTCCCGTCCAGTGCTTGCGGTGCCTGCGAGCGCCGGGACTGGAGAAGCAGATATGTGCTGAACAGTCCGGCCGAGATTGCGAGAGCGAGGACACCGACCAGGGTCACCCCCACGCGAAGTGCCGCGCCCCCCGCAGGCAATTGATCAACCGCGAAGCCAACCAGCAAAGGGGCGATAGACAGACCACAGATATTTACGAGCAGCACATAGATGGCTGAAACCCGGCTGCGGAGTTGAGCAGGTGTCTGACTCTGGATGAGCGCCGGCGCCACGCCAACGGCGCACGTGCAAAGGGCGTGTAGTACCGCCGTAGACGCGAGCACCGCCACGGGTGTCTGGGCCATATAGAAAAGGCCGAGGACGGGAAACGCAATCAATGCCGCCACACCGGGAATTCTGAGCGTGGCCGCGTAACTGGCCTTCTTTTGAATGGCATCGGCAAGCGTGCCAGCAACGAGCATGCTCGCCGCACAGGAAATCAACACGATCAGGCCGTAGGGGCGCCCGATTTCGCCCGGCGTCCAGTGAAATTCCCGCCCAAAAATGGTCGGAATCCACGAAAGCAGGCTGTAGTTCAAGGTGAGCAGGCCGGACATGCCGACGTACAGCGTGCCGAGAAATGCCCAGTTGCTGGCAAGAAACGACTTCAGGCTCGTCCCGTCAGTGGCCATCGAACCATCGACTGGCGAAGAACCGGCTGTGCGTGATACGGTGCGTTCACCGCGAAGCGCATAGGCGAGCAGCGGCAGCAGCACGATGGCTGGCAACGCTACGCAGATGAAGGTTGCCTGCCAGGCAGCGAGCGCACCGACCACGGGAAGGCTGACGCCACCGAGTGACTTCAGGTGATCGTAGAGACCGCCGACCACATAGAATGCGGATCCCGAGCCTATTACAGCGCCCACCTGGAAGAGGCTGATCGCGGCGTTGCGCTTGCCTGCCGGAAAGCGCTCGTGAATGATGGCGTAGCCGGCCGGCGCGAGCGCGGCTTCCCCTGCTCCAACGAGCATGCGTGCGACCAGCAGTTGCGGGAAGCTTGTGGCGAGCCCGCACGCTGCGGTAGCGACGCCCCAGATCAACAGGCCGAGCAGAATGGTCCATCTGCGCGACCACCGGTCGGCAAGCCAGCCGCAAGGAATGCCGAGGACGGCGTAGAACATCCCGAACGCGAGCCCCTGCAATTGCCCGATTTGCGTATTCGAAAGCGCGAATCGCAACTTGATGGGGTCGATGACGAGCGCGAGCGCAAACCGGTCGACAATCGACACGATCATCGCGATGCAAAGAAAAACAGTGAGCGTCCAGGCGCCGGCAAGCGATCCAGACGCGACGGGTGGTGCCGAGGTGGGTTTCATGATGAATGAGCCGAAAGTGAAGCGGTCCTTGAGCGGGTTGGCGAGCCTCAAGCCGAAACGGGGGCTTCAAGAAGCTGGACGGTGGATTGCCACATCTGCTGGAGACCGTGCGCGAGCGCGACCTGCTCCATCGCGATGAACATGCGGTGCGCACCGTGCTTCACCGCAAAGGCCCTTTCTTCCGGGCTCCATGCCGGAAACAGCCACGGCTTGCCCGCCGCCTTGGCCGCAGCGACAATCGAGCGAAGGTCGTCCCAGTCGCCGTCTTGCTTCTTGTAGATGCCCCGGCCACGGCGAATGGAGAGATCGGTCGGGCCAATGAACACGCCATCGACCGTCGGCAGATCAAGGATGCCTGCGACCTCGCGCAGCGCATTTTCGTCTTCGATCATGGGATAGCAGCGCGTGCGCCTGTCCTGCTCGTCGATCCAGCTGTCAGGCGGATACATGAAGTTCGTAGTGCGGCCCCCTGCCAGACTGCGGTCGCCAAGCGGCGGCAGCTTTGAATACGCACAAACGCGTCGCGCCTCTTCCACGCCCGAGATATGCGGAATGATCACGGCGTCCGCGCCGAAATCCAGCGCCTGCTGGATGGCTTCGCGCGTGGGGCCCAGCACCTTCGCGAATACCTCGAACTGCTTCGCCTTGAGGAACGGAATGAAGCGGTCAAGCGCGTCGAGGTCGAACGTGCCGTGCTCGATGTCGAGAATGGCAACCCTGAAACCAATGCAATGGGCGATCTCGGCCGTGGCGATATTTGGACCCGAAAACCAGAGCCCGAGATGGAGAGTTGAAAGCGTCATAGTCAGATGGATGTGAGAGGGTAGTACGTGCTCGAGCGTCGATTGTGTATTTGTCACGTATACACGACGGATGCGAGAGATTGTCGAAGAAGCATAAGCGCGCCCGCAATACGGGTATACCTTCGGCCCGAAGAATTAGACGATTTGATGTATACTCGGCGTATATTTAAGGAAACGCCATGGATGACGCGCACGGGAACACTCTCTCAGCACGCGACCGTGCCTATGCGCACGTTCGGGACCAGATTCTCCGCGGCAGCTTTCGCAGCGGGGAATTCATCGAGGAAGGGCCCATCTCCGACGAGATTGGCGTTTCCCGAACCCCCGTGCGCGAAGCGCTCCACCGCCTGTATGCCGATGGCTTTGTCGAGCTTCTTCCGCGTCGTGGCGCCCGTGTGCGCGGCGTGACAGTGGATGAACTACGCCAATTCATGGACGCACGCTTTGCGCTCGAAAGTCACGCGGTCAGGGTGATTTGCCAGAATCGCCCCACGCTGCCGGCAACGCTGTCCGGTCACGTCGAATCACTGCGCGATAACCTGCTCACGAACAATACGTTCGAAGCCGCGGAGCAGGATCGCCTGTTTCATCGTGAATTGATGAAGCTCACCGGGAATGACCTGCTTGTCGAGCTGTTCGATCGCCTGCGTTTTCGCTTCATCTTGGCCACCGTTTCGTGTCCGGTAGACGTCTCGCGTGTGGATGAACTGGCCGAGGAGCATCGGGCGTTGCTGGAGGCAATTTCCAGATACGACGCCCCCGAAGCGGTCCGGTTACTTGGTGCGCATTTAACGTCGGATCGGGCTCCCAGATTCCGTCGTGACTGAACATCCCGTCTGTCTTGCCTGATCCTGTGTGGCGATCGTGGTCGATCGCTCAAGTGCCATTTTGGAAATCTGCAAGTACGGCTAACCGCCAGTCAAGTTGTGGTTCCGGCTGATCTATGGTTTGCGGGAACGCGTCGGCAGTGGCGTGACTCCGTCTTCGATTGAGGAGACGCCGAGCTCCACGGCGAGGCTTGGCACATGATGCAAAGGCGGAATGTGCAACGTTCGCCGACCAGAGTCGAACGGCCGATTGTTCAAGTGGAACCGACGCCCGAACGTCCGAGAAGGTGTGCTGGCGACTGACGCGTCATGGCCGGTTTCACCCACTGAGCTATGACATCACAAAGCCGCCACTGATGCTTGGCGAATGTTTTGAATGGCGGCTCACGGCGAGGTTGGCGAGCGCGCGAATCCATCACGGTCATTCGTGGCGTGTTGTTGAAACCGACGTCTGTGATGGTGCGTGCCATACGATGAGGCCTCGAACCTATAATGCTAGTTGGCAGGACCTCATCGAGCCCTGCGGAAACGAATGGCGGCCAGTGCAGGAGCAGTGGAGGCGACTATGCACTTTGAGGCGTTTTCCTTCGGGTCCATCCGCATAGACGGTGTGACTTACCAGCATGATGTGGTGATCGACCGCGGACAGGTTCGCAAACGCAAGAAGAAGCCATCCAAGGCGTTCCGCGAAGCGTTCGGACATACACCGCTATCGATGGCCGAGGCTATTCCCTGGAATTGCCGGCGCCTCGTGATCGGCACGGGCACCGGAGCCTTGCCGGTGATGGACGAGGTAAAGCAGGAGGCCGATCGCCGGAAGGTCGAACTGCTTGTTGTGCCAACTAAGGAAGCCATCGCCAGGCTCAAGGAACAGGAAAATGGCACCAACGCGATTCTGCACATCACGTGCTAGGCGGCCCATTTGGCGCTGCGTTAGCCCTGTTACTTGACGTCTGGCATGGTCGAGGAAAAGTTGACAGGCTTGTTGACGCCGACGCCCATTTGATCCACATGCCGAATTTCGCGTGATCCGACGCACTGCGTGTCGAATCGCTGCTCCGGGACGAGTTTGTTAAAAATGATGATTCAGTGCGATCCCGGCATACAGGTCAACCGGACGCCGGCATCTTGCTTTTGTGGAGCATTTCTCTGGGGCGCCAAAGGGACATCTGCGTCAGGTTCGCTCGCAGGCAAATGGAACGCGTCCCGGATCGGCGACCTCCTGGCTGCCAATTCCTCGATGGGCTCGCCCGCTGAGCGGGACCCGATGATCGATGGCACCCTAAACCTTGCGGGCGGAGGCCAAGACGCAGGGCATGGGAATCTGAAGTTCCCCGACATCGTTCCGATACGCCTTGGCGTCATGGGCGACGGCCCGTTCAATCAACACCAGCGCAGCCGGCGTCTGGGCACTTAGCATCGCGGCAACTCGGACGCCACCGCGCATGAGCGCGTGAAACGGCGTATCGGGCGCGCGAAGCATCAGGGTCTGCTCCACCTCCCGCATCTCCGGTTCGACGAACCCGGCGTCGAGCAACGCGCGTCTCGATTCCTGCGCGTCGCTGAAGCGAAAGAAGGGCGGTCCCGGCGGCACCGGCACATTGGTCGTCCCGTGCTTCTCGATTGCCTTGAGCACCATCCCGAGACCGACGGCCTTGGCCGGCGTCGCGCTGACCGTAAAGGCAATTCTGCCGCCAGGCTGCAGCACGCGGAACGCCTCCGCGAGCGCACGCTCAGGGTGGTGGAAATGCTCCATCCCGAAACTGATGCCTATTGCATCGAAGCTTTCGTCGGGAAAGGGCAAGTCCTCTGCGTCACCTACGCGAAACTCGAGTCCCGGAAAAACGCGTCGTGCCTTTTCCACCATCGCGACCGAGAAATCCACGCCAGCAACGTCCGCGCCGCGACGCGCGGCCGCAGCAGCGAGGTAGCCAGGCCCCGATGCGATGTCGAGAAAACGCGTGCCACGACCCACGCCAAGCGCCTCGAGCATTGCGGGGTTCGACTGGGTGGTCAAATCACCGAAGTACGTGTGATACGGTTGCGCGACCCGCTCCCAACCTTGGTGCTCGAAGGTGCTGAAGTCGACTGGTGCCATCTTTGCCTCCCACTCGTTCCGTTCCACACTTTGGCGGGGTTGGAGCACAGGCCGTCCCTGTAAGAAACGATATCCGCCTTTCGGGACCCATCCAGGCTGGCCACTGCAGGCCAACCAACTCTGTGGTGCAGCGCACCAATATTCGTTGTCCATAGCCGGCGAATATACGCTCCCAGGCTACTCTTATTTTTTGCTATTGCAGTAAAGCGTACACCTCTACGAATTTTTAGAGCTATAGTTAAAGTGGTTTCTGAAGTCCTCGATGCGGTGCGGAAAATTGCGTCGAACATCGAGGGCTACCGGTTCGCGCGGCGTTTTCGCTGTACCTGGCTGCGAAAGTACCGGTGCGCGGGAGCAGTAGATGAAAGACACAAATGCGCAGTCATTGCGGTATCAAGTGGAAAAATGGCTCGCCCCCACCACGCCGGTGCGTGTCACCGCGTTCGGTCGTACCCGCCCGGGCAAGTCCTTATAGATGGGTGTCTGGTGCGATCCGGTTCGCAACCAGTTCAGAGAAAACGGATGCGATTACGATCTGCAGACAGCATGGCTAGGCAACAGAAATAATTTCGCTGGATTGCAGTGACGATGAAAATGCTATCGTCACTGCAATCCAGCGATGGCTAACTTCGTGCCTTGACTTCGGCCTGCTAATGGGTGTCGCAGTAAGGCTCGCGGAGTAACGTCGGTCGATATGAAAAGACCTGATTATGTTTCCAGATCGTAGAATTGATCAGCGGCGGACGGATGGGTTCGGCGAGCACATTTCATCTGTCCTTTGGCGATCATGTGCATAAGCTCGATACCGGCCAGAAGGATCCGGGCACAGCGAAAGGTTTTGAATCCCAGCATGGGCCGAGTTCGTCGCTTGATCGCGCGATGGTCCTGTTCCACAAGACGACCATCTCTTCAATGTGACGCAGGCTCAGCGGGTAGGCCACGTACCAGCGCACGCACATCAGGATCACGTCGAGCGGGTAATGCAGGCGCTCGAGCACTCGGGCCACCGCCGGATTCAAAGTAGTCATCAAGCTTTCAGCCGTTCATGTCGTTCCGCAAATCATAGCGGATCGCCTTATTGCAACAGAACCCGTTGTTCCGCCCGTCGCGACGCCGCCCCCCAATTCAGACTCGGCGGAACACCATGGTTCCACTGTGCAGATATTCCCCATCCCCTTCCATGACCATGTTCAGCTCGACGAGGTCGCGCCCTGCCACAGCTGGAATCTTCACGGTCATGCCGGCCTGGTTGTCGTCGATCACGCGCAGGAGCTGTGCATTGTTCCAGAGCACGTAACCGGGCCGCTCGGCCAACTGGCTGATCTCGCCGGTTCGCGGTGCGAGCTTGCCTTCAAACGATTCCGGGGCGTCGTTGATGTCCAGCCAATTGCTGCCCAGCCGGTTCTGCCAGGCGGCCGGCAACGGTGCCGGCGCGTCCGGCAGCCATTCGCCCGCAGGCGTATCCGTCCAGTACAAGGCGTTGGAGGAAAGAACGCGCTGGATCAGGTAGAAATAGCCCGACATCTCCTTGAATGCATAGCAGGTGTTGGCCGTTCCGTCGGCCCACCACCGACCGTCTGTGCGCAGGCGCAGCCCAACCGCCAGGACGGTCCAGCCCGTGGCATGCCAGGTGTTCAGCGTCAGCGAGCCGTCGCCAGCCTGTAGCACCTCGACCGGCAGGTTGTAGTTGGCATAGATGCCAGTCAGAGCCGAGACATCCGTTGCGGACGCTGCCACGGGCGGTACGACGGGAACGATGGCCGAGGGCAGGGCGGTGATCACGCCGCGCTCCTGGGCAGTGCGAAGCAACGCGCCCTCCGCCAGGGCCAGCCCGCCATATTCGCTGCTGGCGCCGGTGATCATCAGGGCGAGACGTGCCCCGGGAACGACGATGAAATCGCTATGGAAAAAGTCGGTACCACCATTCTTGTGCCAGGCCTGTAATCCGCCAGCTTCCATGCCCGGCTGGACCACGTTATCCCAGCCCAGTCCATAGCGCAGCGGTGAATTCCCGAGGTCGATGCGCGTATAGGCGCTCTGCTCGACGGCCATGTCCTGCAATGCGCCCGCGGACACGATGCGCTGACCTTCGAACATGCCGCCGTCCAGAAGCAGGCGCGCTATTTTCATCATGTCGGTTGGCGTGCTGACGATCCCCCCCGTGGCGAGGGCCGCCACAAACTCTTGCGGCTGGGTCTTGCCCTGGTAGCGCGGATGCACGAACGTGCCTTCGGTGGCTGGCGCCAGCGCAAAGCCGGTCAGCGGCATGCCCAAGGGATCGAGCAGTTCGTGCTGGATGAAATCGGTATAGCTTTGGCCGGTGAGTGCGGGCACCACCAGCTCCAGCAGCGTGAAGCCATCGTTGCAGTAGACCGAGAGTTCGCCGGGATCGTGTTTCAAGCGCGATAACGACAGCGACTTCAACGTGTCCTGCGCATAGCCGGGGATAGGCGCGAAGTTGAAGACGTTGCGATAGTTGGTGCCGGGAAAGCCCGAGCTATGGTTGACCAGATGGCGGACCGTGACCTGGGTGTACTCCGGCGAAAGCATGCTGAAGGACGGCAGCAACTGGACCACCGGTTGGTCGAGAGACAGCGCTCCCCGGTCACGCAGAATCATCACGGCGAGCGTTGCAAAGAGCTTGGCGACCGAGCCAACGTTGAAGCGTGTGTCGACGGTGACGGGCAGTTGAGCGTCGGGATTGGCGTAACCGAAAGCTTCGCGCCAGATGATGTCTTGACCCGCGAATATCGCCACGGACACGGCGGTCATGTCGACATCGCTTCCGTCCAGCGCCTGAAGAATGCCCTGACGCAGCCACTGCACGGATTCGGGATCGGAGGGCGTGCTGGAGCCGCCGCTGGAGCCGCCGCAGGCCTGCAGCAGCGGGGCGGCCAGTCCGGCCAGGCCCAGCCCGAGGAAGGCTCGACGCCGACGACTGGAGAGCAGTGGAGGCTTGGCGGGGGGGCGGGCAGAAGTCATGGTGGCGGGGGGGCAGTGAAGGTGAGCGCGATCTGTGCAGCGCAGGATGGATCAACAGGCTGGGCAGGGTGATCCAGAAAGTCGGCCATGATGGACAGCGCGCAGGTGGACTTTCCGAGTACCGAGTGCCCGGTGAATGGAAATGTCACGGTCTGGGCGTTCCTGAGGTAGGGGGTGACAAGGTCCACCCACACGGGCGCGGTGGCGGCATCGAATGCGCCTTCGAGGATCAGCACCGGCACATCGCTCACGACCGGGGTGCTGACCGACGGAGGGGCCACGCCGACGTTCCAGATCGGGCAGTCGGTGAAAAGTCTGCCCTGCTTGGGCTGAATCCGGAGCACGCGATCGGGAAAATCGGGAAGTTCGGCTTTGGCCGTCGCCAGTGCGGCGGCCTCGGTGGTGCGGTTGGTGTTCTCCGCGCAGAACACGCCCATCGCCAAACCTACGCCGGCGAGACCAATGAAATCCGCCGGCCCCCGTGCCGCGAGGTAGGCGGAGGCGACGCCTTGTGCATCGCCTTTCGCCATGTCGGCAATCAGCTTTGGAATGGCGGAAGCATCGCCATGTTCGCTTTGCATGAGCAGGGTGTAGACGAAGGCAAAGCCGTCGATGTTCACCGTTACCGGTGGGCCGGACGCTGGCGTGACCTGCCAGATCACGGGAGTTTGTTCGAGATGGTTCACCGTGGCCGTGAACGTTTCCTCCAGGTTCGGGTAATGCTCCGCGCAGGAGGGCTGGGCGGAGCATGCGGCGAAGATCGCCCTGAATGAACTGGCTGGCGCTTGCCACCACGTTTCGGCGATGTTGTTCGAGGGTGGAGATACCGAATCGAGCACCACGCTGCGGACGCCCTGCGGGTGATTGCGCAGCAGGGTCAACGCCAGGTTCGAGCCGTACGACACGCCGTAGACGTTCCAGCGTTCGATGCCCAGCGCTACCCGCAAATCAGCGATGTCGGCCGCATTCTGAGTGCTGTTGTAGGCGGTAAGGTCAGCGCCGGTGGCCGCCAACTGGTCGTGGCATGTCTTGATCGCTGCGGCATCGTCGGCGGTGGTCGAATTGGCCGTGAACGGAAGGCTGACCGCGTCGTACAGGAAACGCTCCCAATCTGGACAGCCAAGACGCGGCGTCGCGCGGTGTGTGCCACGTTGGTCAACGAAGATGACCTCGCGGTCGGTATTGATGCCGTGCCGGATCATCGATGCAATTTCGAACGATCCGGCGCCCCCAGGGCCACCCGATAGATACACGATCGGGTCGGATCTGGGCGTCGCCGAAACAGCGGGAGCGCGCATGACAAAAATCTGAATCCAGTGCCCGTCGGGCTTGGCGTGATCCTCGGGCATGTCGACGGTGCCGCACTGAACCCCCGCCGGAAAGTCGAGGTCAGGGAAGCCCGCGATGTTCGGTTGGGGGCATTCAACTGCATGGAAGCGCGCCCTGTCGGGCTGACTGGCCGCGTTGTCGGCGGAACACGAGGCCGCCATGGCAAGCCAGGCGAGCAACAGTCCGCAGCAAGCGTTACGGTATGAGCGGTGATGGTGGTCCATGGCGTGGAGTGAGGCACCGCTCCCTGACTTTGCGCGCGGATGTCATATCCGCTAACCGAGCGTATATTATGCCGCTTGCTTTCTCTGTGCGGCGTGCCAGTTTTTCCCAATTGCATCGGACTAATGTAATTAAACGTCGAGTGCAGCCGCCCATGATTAGGCGATTAATCAATCGATCACCTCGCCCATCACTAAAGCTATAATTTTCAAGGTATCCTATGTTTATCATAATTAGCATGATCGTATTTTAATACGTATTCCTGCATATTTGGGCTTCTAAGCTCTGGACCCTGTACCGCGTCTACGCGGAAGACAGCGCGAACATTTTGTGACCATGTTGGCCTGGCGCAGCAAGTTGTGTAACTCATGCTACTCCAGCGATGCATACGGAAGTGGTGGGGTTCCCCCCATGGACGTTCCGCTTTCGTGCGCGGATGTCGTGCGGAAACGAGCTCATCGAACGCATCGATCATGGATGGCGTGTCGCCTTTGCGGTCACGCTGCGGAACTTTGAGCTTCGTGGAGAACTTCGCGCCGGCTATCGGTTCCAGCTGATCGGCGAAGCCGACGACGATGTGTTCGTGCTGCTTGGGCGACTCGTTGAGAAGATGCGTCGCGCGCTGTCGGTCAGGCACATCGATTTCCGTGAGCGCCGGATCATTGACAGCACGGGGCGCGGGCACATCGAATGGGATGAGTCGCACGCGGGGCGCTTGCCACTCGTGGTGGTCGATGGCACGGAGGTCTCATGGAACGAGCTTGGGCAAATGCTTATGAGCATGGAGGGATGGCAGTTCCGGCTCGATATCGCTGACCCGAGCGAAGAGCTTTGAGTCGCTTCGACGACACGGCGAAACGGGCGGCAAAGCCCAGCCTCGGGCCGGCATGCCAACCTGACATGTACAACGTGGGTGACTAGAGCCATGGTCGCAGTCAAGCCCGATGATCTTTCTTTGGCCTTCGACTTCGTCAGCTACGCGGCGCCCACGGAGCATGACGCGTATGTCTCGCTCGATACGGGCAAGATTTATTCGACTTCTGATTCCAGCGACGCGTTCGACGAGGAGATGCCTGAGGACCTCGCAACTTCTGACCGCTACCTTGCGATACCACACAGGAACGAGCTCGATCTCGGGAGGCGTCTCGCCTTGCGCTTTGTCGCACAGGCGTTGCCTGCGTGTTACGACCAGGTCGCAGGATTTTCCTGCGGCAAGGGGCTTATGCTCGTTTCAAGGATTTGCTCGAGCGGGAAGGCGTTCTCGATCGCTGGTATTCGTTTGAAGCCGATGCTGCCGAAAGCGCGCTGAGACAATGGTGTGCCGAAAACGGGCTCGAGCTTGTTCAGACGTGACGGGCGCTGTTCGCTTACGCAACGCCGGATGTGCTCTCCCCGGTGGTCAAGCGCGAGAGTATTTTGATGAAGCGTGCGGATCCGGGCCGGTCGATCGGCTGTGGACCATGCGAAAATCAGCGATCCCACATCGCCCGGAGCGAACGCACATGAGGTCGGATAGCGCGTGAAGAGGAGCTTTATTCCAACGCAGGAGCAACAGGCCGTGATCGAGGCGGCGTGTGGCGCGGGCGACCTGAAGGTCAAGGCCTTCGCAGGCGCGGGCAAGACCTCCACGCTCCAACTCGTGGCCGAGCATTTCGGCAAGCGACGCGGCACGTACCTCGCGTTCAACCGGGACATCGCGGCGAGCGCAGCGCTGCGCTTTCCACCACACGTGAGCGCACGGACGATGCATTCGCTGGCGTGGGCGTCCGTCAGCCCTTCGCTGCGAAATCGGATGAGCCTTCAGGGCGAGCCACCGCACGAACTTGCGACACGCTACGGGCTTGGCCCGCTGGAAGTGCGAACGGTAACGGGCAAGCCCGTCGAGATCGCCCCGTTCGAGATCGGGCGCATGATCGCCGACGGGCGGGACAGGTTCTGCCGGTCCGCGGATATCCGGCCGGCAGCGCAGCATATCGTCGTTGACGAAAAGATCGACGAAGCCGTCGCCGCGCAACTTCGCCTCTACCTGCTGCCTTACGTTGGGCGGCTGTGGGAGGAGGGCGCTGCGGCGCGCGCGGCGAGCGCCATTTCGCCTGACGTGCTCCTGAAGCTCTGGGCGTTCTCGGAGCCACGCATTGAAGCCGACTACCTCCTGTTCGACGAGGCGCAGGATAGCGACGGCGTCATGCTTTCGGTCCTTGGCCGGCAGCGCCACGCGCAGATCATCTACGTCGGTGACCCTTATCAACAGATCTACGAGTGGCGGGGCGCGATCAATGCGATGGCGCAGATCGACGCGCCCGAATGCGCGCTCACGGAGTCGTTCCGCTTTGGCGCCACATTCGCGGCGCTCGCCAGCCGCCTGCTTGCACTGCTCGGCGAGCATACGCCCATCCGGGGGCAGGAAGCCATCGGCTCGATCATGGTGGAGGACCCCGCGCTGACGCCGCCGGTCGACGCGATCCTGTGCCGGAAGAACGTTACCGCGATCTGGCAGTTCGCCGCGGGACTCGAGGCGGGGCATCGACCGGCGATCCGGATGAGTGCGGCAGAGATACTCGCTTACGCTGACGGCGCGGACCGGCTGCTGGCCGGCCAGCGCGCGTTCAGCCCGGCGGCGTTCTCGCTGTTCGAGACGTGGAGCGACGCACAGGCGTTTGCGCGCAGTCCATTCGGTCAGGACCTGCTGCCTGTCGTGCGCATCGTCGACGAACTGGGTACGGGCTATCTGCGGGCCCTGGCGCAGCGCTCGGCGCCGGAAGGCACTGCCGACTATGTGATCTCGACCGTCCACCGTGCCAAGGGCCTCGAATGGAAGCGGGTCAAGGTGGCCAACGATTTCCGCCTGCGCAGTGCCGACGGCAGCCCGATGCCGGACGACGATGAAATCCGCCTCCTTTATGTAGCCGTGACTCGCGCACAACATGTGCTCGACATCTCGGCGTTGCGCGACGAGCTGCTGCGGCTTTTCAGCCTTCGGCGTTAGAACGCGCCAGCCTGTCACGGTGGAAATTGTCGCGCGTGCCCGGCATCGGGGTGAGCGGGCTGGTACGGTCAACTCGCCCCGTTTGTCGTTCGCCCGCTGCGCCACGCGGCCGGCATTGCACCAAAGAAAACGCCCACGTTGTTCACGCAGGCGTTTCCGTGGCCCCGCTACCGCGCCCCCACTGAACGGAGTTTCCCGTCAGTTACCGCTTCAGGGCCGGCTTCCGCGCGGCTCGTATTTAGTATAGGACGCGGAGCGGAAGATCCAAGCTTGTTAAAAAGGCTGAGTCGGAATACGTGGCGATCACCGGCGCGCAGCTTGTCATCGACGTCTCGGCGTTGCGCGACGAGCTGCTGCGGCTTTTCAGTCTCCGGCGCTAGCAACTGTTGATGAAAGTGGCGCGGGCGTCGCCCGGCGATGTTTACACGGTGCTGTCCGGCAGGTCAGGCCGCAATTCGGCCTCGATCTGATCGATGGCCGGCAGTCCAGTCTTCAGCGAGGGCGGCACCTTGCGCATCAGTTGATACTCAGCGACACCCATTGGCTTGGCCACGCCACGCAGCACATATTCCACCACGAGCCGGTTCTTTTCCTTGCACAGCAGCAGGCCGATGGTTGGCTGGTCCTCAGGCGCCTTGACCTGCGCATCGATTGCGGATCGGTAGAAGCTCAGCTGGCCCGCATATTCGGGCTTAAACGGCGTCGTTTTCAGTTCGACGACGACATAACAACGCAGCTTGAGATGGTAGAAAAGCAAGTCGACGAAAAACTCGTCGCCGCCGACCTTCAGCCGTTGGCGGCACGTAGCCGGCAAGGCCGATGGCCGGCCAGTCGAAGCCGAATTATAGCATCGCACCCCATCAAATGTCCCGGCCAGATACAGATGTCGTACTGCCAGCCATTTACAGATGTCGCATCTCTTTCATGGTTCTGTTCGCCTGCATTGCTGAAGGCCAGCGGTTGAAGCAGCAGGGCGCTTGCGTTCATTCAGCGGGTCCTGGCAGACCGCAGGCCAGGTTTGGCTGACTGAACTGCTGCAGTCTTGCGCTGCGCGAGTTTCACAATGACGGCCTCCATGTCTGCCTGCGTGACCTCGCGCGTCTTCTTTGTGCCCGGCACGCGCTCAGCCTGGCGCACCTCGATGCCGCGGTTGGTGCGTGAAGGCGAGCCCGACGCCCGCCGGTCATCGCGTTGCGCCTGCAGCGCCTGCGCCACCTCCAGTGCGTGCGCCAGGCGCTTGTGCTCGATCACCGCGCCCTGGTCCACCTCGGTGAGCCGGTCATACTCGCGATACGGCAGCACACGACCTTCAGCGCGGATCTCGATGCGCCCGTCCGGATACTCCCAGACCTCGATATAGCGATGCACCAGCTTCCGGTTCTGCGGCGTATCGTCGAGCAGGTACATCACGCGGTCGTACTGCACCGTGAGCGACTTCGTCACACGCCGCGTTTCGCGCCAGGTGAGCAGGGCGTCCAGATCCTCATCCTCACGCAACGGCCGGTGCGCATCGAACGTACTGCGCGGCGGCTTCGCAAAGCGCGCGTTGTAGGCGCGCATGAACACAGGCGCATATGCATTGGCGTCGGCGACCGTGCTGATGCCGCGCAGACGCAGTTCCTTCACCAGCCGGTCCTGCAGCGTCAGGTGCGCCCGCTCCACACGGCCCTTGGCCGAACTGCTGTTCGCGCAGAACGTGTCGATGTTCAGTTCGTACATCGCGCGTCCGAAGTGCGTCACGCTGCGTCCGGTCTTGCCGGCAGTCGGGCTGCGAAACACGCTGGCGCGGTCGCTGTACAGCGCCACCGGTTTGCCATGACGCTCCAGGTACGCGCGCGTGGCCTCGAAATAGCTGAAGGTCGACTCCGTGGCCGTGAAATGCAGGTGCATGATGCGGCTCGTGGCGTCGTCCACGTACACCAGCAGCGTGCAGGCGGGTGCGCGCTCCTCGAACCAGCGGTGGTCGCTGCCGTCGATCTGGATCAGCTCGCCCAGGCACGCCCGGCGCGAGCGTGGCTGGTAGACCTTCGGCGGGCGCTGCACGCGTGGAATCCATAGCCCGGCGTCCGTCATGAGCTTCCTGAGCGTTTCCTTCGACAACGCCATGCCATGGCATTCGGCCAGCTTCTCGGCGGCCAGCGTCGGGCCGAAATCGGCGTAGCGCTCGCGAATAATGCTCAGAGCGCGCTGTGCGAGCCCATCGGGCAACTGGTGGTTGCTGGCATTGCCGCGCCGCCGGGAAACCAGCCCGGCGGCACCAGATTCGCGATATCGCAGCACCAATCGCTCGACCTGGCGACGACTGATGCCCAGACGTTCAGCGGCGCGCCAAGGCATCAGCCGTGCCTCGGCGACGGCCTCGATTACCTTCAGGCGATCCAGCTCGCGCATGCTCATCGTGATCATCCCGGTACAGGCCATTGGCGGCTCCACGCATCCGTGAAAACCGCGCCAGCTTGCACCTCAAATCGGGCCCGGGTACGACATCTGTACTTTGTCCGCCTAAGAGACCGCCCATTCAGACCAGTCGGCTAAGAACGCGATTGTCCCGCTCTGGCTGACCGCGTTGACCTGTCTGCATGCCGACGACGCACGCGGACGCGATAGACCAGGGACGAATTCACGGCCCAAGTCCCTTATTCCGCCAGAGCATAGAGATCCGTCGCTTCATAACCCTCAGGCTTATGATCGCAATTTGACCGGGATCTTGGTCAGATCCCATGAGTACACGTACAGCAATTCATTTAACATAATGCAAATTATCGAAGTTTTTTGTGTTATGGCTTTTTTGAAATGTCCGATTCTGGCTCATTAGAAATGTCCGATTCCTGCCCTGGTTGAGGTGCACGCTCACACGAGGCGTCGACCAGGGGCGAACCATGAACGGACGTGAGCTGATCACGGCAAGCATGCGCGAACTCGAGCGGGTCAAGGTCATCGAGGCGGTCGTTGAAG
>NZ_JTDB02000015.1 GCF_000785435.2 Paraburkholderia sacchari
CCAGAGGCGCTTCGTTTCGTATGAACTGAAGTTTGCGCAGGGCCTTCAGTCGATCTACTCGTGGCGCCTGCTCGAACTGCTCATGCGAGAAAAGGATCGTGGGACGTTATTGATCACGGTCGATGATCTTCGGGAGACGCTTGAAATCCCGGAGACGTATCGGTTTGCGGATATCAAGCGACGAGTGATTGATATGGCGGTCGACGAGTTGAACGAGAAGGCCGATCTGGTCATCCAGTGGCAACCGGTCAAGCGTGGGAGAGCTGTGTATTCGCTCCGTTTCGAGTTTGTTGAGAACCCGCAAGGGCGTCTCGACGTGTAGGGATTCTGACGTTGGAAATCGGCCGGTTTGTGAGGGAGCGGGGGATACCCGCGTGCGATCGGTGGCGCGAAAAATGATTTGACGCTGTGCTTTTTCTGCATCAGAATGATATAAATATATCCTGATAGCGGTTTGATGCTATCGGGCTCACTAGGGCGGTGCCTTCTGACGTCAGAAGTGCATCGGGTTTCGAAGGGACAGCGATGAAAAGACTATTGTTACCTGCGCTGTTGGTCCCCTCCGTAGCGATGGCCGGAATGGTGCTCGTTGACGACGGATCGACTGCCACACAAACGACGGGCATGCCGGCAAGCCCGATCGTTGCGGTTCCCCCGGCAGTTGTGAGCGCCCCGGCGATTGCCGCGCCAGTTGCTTCTACAGGCGCAGTGCAGCCGGTGCCCGACGCGGGCATTGTCCCGGTGTGGACGGCGCCGGCAGGGTCCACGCTCAGGGATTCCATCCAGAAGTGGGCGAATCAGGCCAGCTGGACGTTGGTGTGGGACGCGCCCGATGGCGTGGACAAATCGGTCAACTATCCGATCGTCGCGCCGCTCCATTTCCAAGGCCCGATCGATCAGGCGGTAGGCGATTGCATCAGACTGTATGAGCATGCCAAGAAACCGTTGGCGCTCGAAATCAATCAGTCGCAACGGCTCCTGTACGTACATCTCAAATACAGTTAAATCATGATGCGAAAATCATTTTATTTAATGTGTATGGCTGCGGTAGCTTTGATGCTGTCCGGTTGCCAGACCTTCGAGCATGCCAGTGACATCGAGCACGGCGCGGACGCGGACGGATCGAGGATCGGCGAAGCATTGAAGCGTCCCCTCAATAACCCGAGCCAGGCGGATCAGACCGTTCGATATCTCGACAAGCAGTGGGTGTCACTTACGCCGATCACTGACACGCGCGTGGCTGACGTGCCGCAACTGAATTGCAGCCTGAAGATCGTTACTGACGAACCGGTTTCGATTCTCGAGTTCAGTCAGGTCATTACCAAGAAGTGCAAGATTCCGGTCCGGGTCACACCGGACGCTTTGGCGGCGATCTACAACCGTGACCTGAGCAATGGCGAGACGAAGGCTGCTCCCTCGGTAGTGAATGGCTTGCCGGTCCCGGCTCTGAATATGCCGGGTGTGCAGTCACCGGGAAGCGTCGCGTTGTCCGGCGATCACAAGATCGACGTGAACTACAGCGGCGACCTTAACGGGCTGCTCGACATGGTCACGGTACGCGAGGGCATCGCGTGGAAGCCAGAGAACAACGGTCGCGCCGTCGTTATATACGGCGTCGATACGCGCATGTTCAATATCCACCTGATTGCTACGGACACCGACATGAAGTCCGAGTTTCAGAGTGGTACGACGCAGGTGAATGGCGTCTCGGGTTCCGGTACGGGTGTGACAAGCGGGGGCGGCAGTAGCGGGAGCGGCAGCGGCTCCTCGAACACGTTGCAGACTACCGTAGTGTCGCTGAAGACTTCGCTGTGGAGCGACATCCAGAACGACCTCAATGCAATCGCGCCGGGGCCGGTTAACCGCGTCAGCATCTCGCCGTCCACGGGCGGCGTTACCGTTCGTGGCACGCCGTCAGTGCTCGATGCTGTTGCGCATTACGTGGACGAAAAGAACAAGGTTTTCGACAAGTTCGTTACCTTCAACGTCCAGGTGCTTTCTGTGACCGTCACGAACACGGACGCAGCAGGTATCAGCTGGAACGCGCTCTATAAGACGCTGACGGGAAAGTACGGCATCAATCTGGCAAGCACTTTCTCGGCTCCTGCGGCGGCAATCAACGGGACGTTCTCGATTCTCAACACATCGGGTTCACCTTGGGGCGGTACGTCGGCGATCATCAGCGCGTTGAACGAGCAGGGCAAGGCGCGGCTGTTGCGTAGCACGCAACTGCCGACCATGAACCTGAACTCAGTCGCTACGCAGACCGGCGAACAGGCCAGCTACCTCGCGAGTTCATCGCAGACGCAGACAGCGCAGGTCGGATCGACCACGACGCTTCAACCGGGAACGATCAACACTGGCTTCAACATCTCGATGCTGCCGAATGTTCTGGACAACAACGACATTCTGCTGCGCATGAACATCAACCTGTCGAGCCAGAAGGGTCAGCCTCGCACGGTGTCCAGCGGTGGATCGACCATCGAACTGCCCGACATCCTCCTGCCGCTGAACACCTCGAACACGATCAAGGTTCATGCGGGCGATACGGTGATGCTGGCTGGTCAGGACTACGACGACCAGAATTCCACTCGCGATGGCGCTGGCAATGACAAGTTCTTTCTCCTTGGGGGCGGGGTAAATGTCACGCGCTCGCACACGATGCTCGTCGTGTTGATTACGCCGGTACTGGCTGCGGAGTAACCATCGTGTTTAAAGCTTCCCGTAACCGGTCTAAAACGCAGGTTCGCGACGATGCTCCGGTTCGTCAGGATCTGCAACACGTCGATATCAACGGGCACGGCTTTGTCTCGAATCTGTTCTGGCAACCTCTTAACAACGCGCGCAGCTACATGGCGGAAGCCAAGGCGTTCGGCAAGCAGAACGGATGGGACATCGTAGCGATCCGGCGCGGCACGCGGATTCAGGCTGGATTTGTCGATAGTGGCTCGCGCAATCTGAAAGGAATGTTCAGTCTGGCCGCGTCGCTGGCGAGTGTACTTGGCGATTCGTGGCTCGGCGCCTTCCGGTTGAAGGATGGCCGATATGCTGTGGTGGCCGTCCACGAGATGCTCATCTGTCCGGGCGTGGACCGTCTCTGCACAACGGCAGAAGAAGCCAGGCAGATGTTGACGAATGCGCATAACACGTACTCGTTCGACGCAGAATCGATATTTGCGCCGCCTGAGCTGGAGTTTGCCTCGCAGGATCGCGACATCTATCAGGTGTTGTCGGCGAAATCCATCAGGAAAGATAATCGGCTCAAGCAGCTGACGTTCGGTATGTCGACGCGTCAGCTTGTGACGGTCGGTGTCGGGGTTCTCGCTGTTGTTGGCGCGATCGGTAGTTATATGGTGTGGGATGCCCGTGAGCAGGAGGCCAAAGAGCGGCAGTTGGCAATCCAGCGTGCGGCTGAGAAGCTTCGCCTGGACCAGCTGAATGCAACCGCGCGCCGAAAGTTGGAGGAAGCGGCGCTGGCGCATCCCTGGGCAGTTCAACCCAACGCCGTTGACTTCATCAACGCGTGTGCGAAGACGACAAACGCGCTCCCTCTCAGTGTAAAGGGATGGACCTTCAGCAGTGCAGATTGCAGCGGTAGCGCAATCGTCGTTCACTTCTCACGCGACGGCGGAACGGTTGAAGACATGCGTCTCGCCGCGCCAGAACTGTTTGGAGTTCCGGCAGTTTTCAATGGCGGCGACGAGGCAACGATTACGCTCGGCCTGTCTGCTCCTGTAGGTGGCGATGATGTGGTCGCGACGCCCGACGATGACATGAGCATTTTCATGACGCACTTCCAGCAAATCGGCATGACGCCGACTCTGGAAGAGCGTCCGGTGAAGATCGAGCCGCCGAAGGTTCCAGCTGGCCAGCCGCCAATGGAAGCGCCGATAGCACCGTGGCGGCAGTTTCATTTCTCATTCGATGGTCCTGCGCAACCTGTGTCGCATTTCTCGGTGGGCAGGGATGGGACCGTGTCGCTCATCGGGATTCCGGGGCTTCGCATTGATGCTGTCACAACAAAGCTCAACGCCGAAGACGCAACGCTCACTTGGCATGTTGAAGGAAATATCTATGCGAAAAAATAATCATCTGTTTCTCGCGATCGTGGTGTGCAGCTTGATCGCGACGGAAGCGTGCGCGCAAACCGTGCCTGCGGTCGCCACGGTCGGAGATTTGGCTTCGATCCAATCGGACACGCTGCTCGGCAAAGCGAAGCTCGCGAAAGAGCAGGTATATGCCGATCTGCGAAAGTACAGCGGCGAAGGTCAGTCTGGTGGCCCCGCCGCACAGACCGATTCGAACTTGCCGCAACTCACTCGAATTGTTGAGGCAAACGGGGTGAGCGAAGCGACGCTTTCCTACGCGAACGGGAAGATCGACGCCCGCGAGGGCGATCGCGTTCCCGGTGGATATGTTCTTTTTAAAATCCACCCGGATACGTCGGTCGTGCAGCTCAAGGCGCGGAACGGGCACGTGTTCGACGTGCCGGTGTCCTCACTGTCTGGCTTGTCAGCGACGCCGAGCACGACGCCGCAGCCCGCAGCATCGAACGGACTTATCGTGTTGCCGCCGCCGAATCCGTCAATGGCGGGTGCGCCGCAGCCGCAGCCGCCCATGCCGGCGAATGTGCCTCATATCACACCGACGCTCGCGGGCTCGGGCAATTCCGGCGCGCACTAGGGGGAAACGTCATGGACATGAGCGATCAGCAGCACGTCATCAGCGCGGCCGATAAGCCGGTGCTGCTACGGTCTGACAAGTACCCAGTGCCGGACGCCGCGAAGGGGAAGGTGGCGCTTCTGTCCGACTTTACGTTACTGGTTTGGGAGTCGTACAAATCGGATCACGCGGTGCTTGCGTATCAGAAGCTGCTCGAACGATACGACATCCGATTCACAGTGCGTCTCGTGCCAGTGGAGGAAGTGCGTGCTGCGCTGGATGGACCCGGCGCGAAAACGGCCGCACGCCGTGCCGAAAACATCAGCGATGTCCAGATTAAGGCGATCAACCTGATCAAAGAGGCTGTGAAGCTGGATGCAACCGACATTCACATTCTCAACTATCAGGCGAAGTCGATCATCAAGCTGCGCATTCACGGTCTGCTTTTCGTTCATAGGGAGATCGACGCGGAAGAAGGGCAGGTTCTCTGTCGCTGTATGTACGGCTCCATGTGCGACGTTGGCGATGGTAACTACAACGACCGGCTCTCGCAGGATGCGCGTCTTTCGCGGGAAACGATCAAGAGCGCCGGTCTGAATGGAGCACGTATTTCCACACGCCCGATGGAGTACGGCAATCTCTTCGAGCTGAGACTTCTCTATGGCAGCAGCAAAAGGCGACGCTCGCTGAAGGAACTAGGTTACAACGCACGGCAGATTGCGGCGATTAACCAGATGATCCGCCGAAAAGGCGTGAACATTTTTTCGGGTGTCACCGGCTCAGGCAAATCAACCGCACTTCAGGTTGTGTTGTCGATGCTTCTGAACTTGCACGATGGTCGGATCAACCTGATGACCGTCGAGCAACCGCTGGAATACGTGATCGAGGGAGCGGTCCAGACACCGCTGCTTTGTGATCTGGACGACGACGAACAGGTGGCGCGGGAGTGGGCGCGTTCCATCGCAAACCTCATGCGTCTTGACCCGGATTACCTGATGGTCGGTGAGCTGCGTGATCTCGCTTCTACGCTGGCCGCGATTCAAGCCGCGATGACCGGGCACGGCATGTGGACAACGACACACGCGAAGGACGCGTTTGCGACTTTCGACCGCCTCGCCGATCTGGCCGTGCCGATCCGGCGTTTGACGGACGCGAGTCTGTTCACTGGCGTAGTGAATCAGTCACTGGCTCCAGTCCTGTGTCCGGATTGCAAGCGACCGTTCTCGAAATTCCAGAGTGAGGTTCCCGAGGATCTGCGGGAGCGGGTCAAACGTTTTTGCGTTCAGGCCGGCGTTTTCATCGCGGGTAAGGATGCGAGCTGTACCACGTGCGGTGGATTGGGCATCGTGGACCGGACGGTGGTGGCCGAAGCGGTGCTGACGAATCAGCATCTGTTGAGCGTCTACCGCCGCGACGACGGTGGTTCGTCGGCAGCGCGCTCGTACTGGGTTCGCGAGATGGATGGTATGACGAAGTGCCAACACCTCATTCAAAAGATCAACGAGGGACTGGTTGACCCGTTCATGGGTGAGGAGGCCGTGTGCGGTCTTGACGAAGACAGTCTCATCATCGCGTAGGAGTCTGTATGTTCTCGATATCGAAGGAATCAATTGACCAGGCATGGTACGGGCTGTGGTTCGGCGCCAAGCAGCGGTTGAAGCTATACAAGAGCCTCGCCACGCTTCTGCGCAACAACGTGCCGTTGCGGCGCGCACTTGTAACCTCCTATGAGGTTTATAGCGACTACGGGAAAAAGCCGGACCGTATCGAGGCGATCGTGCTTCAGGATTGCATTGCGGGAGTCGATAACGGTCGAGCTCTATCTGTCGTTCTGCAGCAGTGGGTGCCGTTTGATGAACATTCGACCATTGCGACCGGCGATCGTGGCGGGAAGGTGGCTGACGCACTCATGCGCGGAGCTGAAGTTATCAAACGCAAAGGGATGATGCGCAAAGCGCTGGTCGGGGCGGTCACTTATCCGGCCTTCCTGATGTTGAGCGTTGGCGTCGCATTCTATGTCATCGCTACGAACGTTCTGCCGCGTCTTCTGGTGAACGTCAAGCCGGAACATATGGATGCGAGTATCCAGCTGCTGTCGTGGCTTTCCTCACTTGTCGCAAACGACGGTGGAGTGATGCTTTCCGTGATGATCGCCGCGGCGATCGGGATCGGTTTTAGCATGTCGCGACTTACTGGAAAGTTCCGGTTCTATCTGGACATGATTCCTCCGTGGGGTATGTACCGGATCGTGCAAGGCGCGATCTTCATCTACAACGTAGGTGTCTTGCTGGAAGCGAATGTGCCGAAGAAGGAAATTCTGGAGATGATGCTGGAGCGGGCAAATTCCTATATGGCGGAACGGCTGGAGGGTGCCTTGCTCGGTGTAAAGAACGGTCTGGACCTTGGGCCGGCGCTGCGTGAAAGCGGCTTCGAGTTCCCCAGTCGCGACGCCATCGCTTATGTGAGTGTGATCGGAAGCATGGAGGGCGGCGAGGCGCAGCTCAAAGAGTTCGGCGAGGACTGGCTCGAAGAAAGCGTGGACAGGCTGGCAGCAGCATCCGCGATCTTCAAGCAGATTGCGATCTTGATGGGCGGCTTGCTCATCATGGCTATCGTCCAGGGCGTCAACGCGCTCAGTAACGGCCTGTTGAACTAGGTAGTGCAATGCAGACTTTTGTTGTCTGCTATCTCGGTATAGTGATATATTTAAATCAAATTCCAACGTAGGAACTTTTCAACCATGAAGACCACGCAACTTGAGAAAAACGCTTTGAAGAGCGGTGCCCGTCTGGCGCGTCAGGCAGGCGTTCTGTCGATCGAAATGATCATCGTGCTCGGCATCGTCGCACTGATTCTGCTGGGTGTCGCGGGCCGCGTAGCGGTGTCGTTCCTGTCGAATGACAACACGGCAGAGCTGTCGAACATCACCGCGATCTACACGGCCATCAAGGATACGAAGACGACGGTGGGGTACGGTGCTGCGGGTACGGATCTGTCGGCGGTCGTCGTCGCGGGTGGCAAGCTGCCGTCGAACATTGCGGTGAATGGCAATGCCATTTCGAACCAGTTCGGTGGTACGTACACGCTGACGAGCACAGGGCAGGGCTTCACCATCGCGGACCCGTCAATTCCCCAAAAGAACTGTCTGAAGATCGTTGCCGGCGCAACGCAGGGGGGGCAGTATGCGACCACGGTGGTGAACTCGGGTACCTCCTATTCAGGTCCGATGTCGGCAGCGCAAGCGCAGACCGCGTGCAACTCGGCCACCAACTCAGTCACTCTCACGAGCACGTACTAACTCCTGGGGCGAGGAAGTGGAACGTTTAAATTCAACCCGTTTTGTCGACCTCTACATCGTAGGGGAAGCGATGAGTCAGATTTCGGGTTTGGATGGCAATCCGGCGCTCCAGCTTGCGCCGGACTATCTGCTGGCCGACATCGCCACCGCTCGTGCGAAGTGCGAGCACGTCTACCGCGCGAAGCGAAACCCGGAGTTTTATTTGATGTTCGGCGAGGTTTCGTACCGGGTCACTGCGCTGGAGAGCATCAACGACACGGTCTTTACGCTGCGTCAGACCCACGAGCCGCGTCCAGCGAGCGAGCTGAGAATTGGCGATAAGGTGCTTGGCGCGTTGCTTCAGGAAAACCTGCGTGGGCTTGTGCTGGTGTGTGGCGAGCGAGCAGTTGGCAAGACGAGCACTGCGGCCTCGGTTTTTGTGGAGCGCATCAAGGTATATGGCGGGCTGGGTCTGGCCGTTGAAGACCCGCCCGAGATGAAGCTCGAGGGGCCGCAAGGGAAGGGGTATGTGTTGCAGGTTTGGGCTGATCCGCAGAAGGGCGGGTATCCCGAGCAGATGCGACGCGGGATGCGAAGTGGTGCGGAGTCGATCTTCCTCGGCGAGATTCGGGACGGTATCACGGCCTCCGAGGCCTGCCGAGCTGGGATCGATGGTCATCTCGTGATGTCGACGGGGCACGGCGGCTCGCCGGTTGAAGGACTGGAGCGAATTCATGCGCTTGCGTCTACACACGAGCGCAACGCGGCTCAGCTTCTCGCAGATGGCGTCGCATTGGTCGTTTGGCAAACGCTTGATACCGTTGTTATTGAAGGACTACACAAGAAGCGCCCGCAGACGAGGATGCTGCGAGTGAAGGGGAACAGCAGCGTTCAGAGCAAGATCCGCGAGGGCAAGTTCGCAGCATTGCAACAGGAATTAGATCAGCAGTCGAATGCGGCTGCGTGGACCACGGCGGCGAAAAAATGATTCTCAAGCGACATACGACGCGCCGGCAGCGAGGCGTGATATCCATCGAAGCCGCAGTCGTCTCGGCGCTGGTTGGTCTGGCGCTCGTCGGAATCGGTGGATGGGTCAAATACGATGCTGATTTCAAGAACGATCGTGCCGCCGCCGACAATCTGGCGCTGGTCCTGCAAGGCGCGCAGAGCTGGCTCAATGCAAACACTGCGACCGTTGCTGCGGCTGCAAACCCGACAGCGACATACGCTTATGGCGTATGGTCGGGCTCGGTTTCGAATGCCGTCTCGGCGACCAACATTTACGGTCAGACGTACAGAATGGGGGTGTACAAGGAGCCAAGCGGTCAGCTGGACATGATGGTGCTCACGACGGGCGGCGCAACGATCCCGGACGGTAGCCTGACCCGGATATCCAAAATGCTCGGGGGCGCGGGCGGATACGTATCGAACGCGGCTCCGGGCGTGGTCCAGAACGCGGCTGCGGGTTGGTCGATGCCGGTTGCCAACGTAGGTGGATCGACGGCTGGACACCTTGCGGCAGCGGCATTTTTCGCGAACGCAGCCCAGGCGAACGACTATCTGTATCGGCATCAGGTTAGCGGCCATCCCGAACTCAATCAGATGTCCACCACGCTGGACATGAATCAGAACAACATCGCGAACGCCTCGCTTGTCGCGGCCTCTGGCGTGGCCGTCACCAGCGCCGCGGGCGGTAATGCAACCGTGTCGTTGAACAGTTCCCAGCTGCTTGACAACAACGGGAATCTGTATGTCCGTTCAAATGGGATGGTGAACGTGCAGAACGTCGCCGGCAGCGCGTGGGCGCCGATGACTACCGGAGCGCAAACAGAAGTCGGCGATCAGATGGTGTGGGGCAATCGGCACGCCAGTGGAAGCGATCAGGTCGACGGCAATCAGGTCGTGGGCAATTTCCAGCAGGTGAACGGCAGTCAGCAGATCAATGGGAACTCGACAATTCTCAACAGCCAGCAGATCAACGGAAACCAGCAGGTAAATGGGTCAATCACTACCTACGGTAGTGTCACCCTGGGGACGAACGGCGCGTCGGTCTACAACCCGAACACGATGTATCTTTCAGCCGGATACAACCTCTACCTGAATCCCTTCGGTGGGAATCGCGTGATCGTTGGTGGCGGTGGCGGCAATGGCCAGCTCGAAACGACGGGTCGCATGTTCGTGGACGAATACCTGCAACCGGGGTGGGCGTCAGCGGGTGCGGCCTGCGACACTAACGGTCTTGTCGGTCGCGACGGCAACGGTTCGCTGTTCTGCAACGGGGGGCGATGGCAGTCGGCATCGGCTGTGCCTTCGGGGACGACGTGCGGCGGTGTCACGATTAACGGCAATAACAATCAGCCTAATAACCCGGCCAGTACCGAAGTGCCGTGCATGGGTGTCGCTTTCTGGCAGAACGGTGTGTGTCCGGCTGGCTTCTACTATGGGACGGTGTTTGCAGCGAGCGCGTTGTGGCATTTCACCTGCATAAAGAGTTAGCGGCGTAGGCAGTGCGTCAGTAGCAAAGTCTCTCAGGTTCTGGCTGGCCCTCGGATGAATGCCAGAATCCTTCAAGCCGCGCCTAGCGCGGCTTTTTTTATCAGGGACGGAGAGGATGAAAGCGTCAAAGGGACTGTGCGTGGCCGACGTGGCACTGTTAAGTGTGGGCGCAGTGCAAACCGTCGTCGCCCGCACTTCCAGGTCCTGGTGCCGAAACAGATAAAATGTCGGGTTTTTGCCAGCGGACGATGGGCTGGGTTGGCTTGTCGCGACTGCGTCACTACGAGGATGATCCGCTCAGCGCGAGCTGACCGGCGTGCTAACGCGAATGGAATTCAGAAGAGATATCAACGGCCTGCGGGCGATTGCGGTCATAGCGGTCGTCTTTTTTCACTATGGGGTCCGTTTTTTTGGCGGTGGATACGTCGGCGTCGACGTGTTCTTTGTCATCTCGGGATTCTTGCTTACCTCGATCGCGCATAGGCGGTTACAGGTGGGCGAATTTTCGGCGGTACAGTTCCTCCTGAATCGGCTGCGCCGGATCTTGCCCGCACTACTCGTCACGGTTATCGTGTCCGGCGTGTGGGCGTCGCGCTACTATTTGCCGGACGACTTCATCAGGCTCGTGCGCAATGGCACGGCGTCTCTGCTCTTCCGCTCGAACTATGCCTTCCTCGGCGACACGGGCGGTTATTTCGCGCCTGACGCGCGGGCAAACATTTTCCTGCACACCTGGTCGCTTGCTGTCGAATCTCAGTTTTATCTCGTGTTTGCTGCGACGTGTGCGCTGTTCTGGCCGCGCTCGGGATCGCGTCGCAAAGTGGGTGGCTGGATTGCCTTCTCCGTCGTTGCTCTGGCGTCGCTGGTCTGGTGCGTTATGCATACGCCTGCACACCAGGCGAGTTCGTTCTATCTGCTATGGGGGCGCGCATGGGAGTTCATGGCGGGATCTGTGGCTGCTTTGGTCGCTGTGCGGCCGAAGCGGCTGGGGGCAAACATCTTATCGTTGGCCGGCGCAGCGCTGCTGATGTTTGCGGTCTTTGGTCTGCATGGCGATGATCCATATCCGGGATGGCGGGCGATTCTCCCAGTCGCGGGAACGGCGCTGATTATCTATGCCGGTGAAGGCTTTGTCGCGCGCCTGCTGTCGTGTCGTCCACTACAGTTCCTCGGCACCGTTTCCTACTCGATTTATCTCTGGCACTGGCCGATTCTGCTTGGTTTCCGCGAACGCGTTGGCAGTGATCCGTCTCCGGGACAGACAGCGATCCTGATTGCAGGATCGGTGGCAGCTGGCTGGGCGTCGTATGTGGCCGTCGAGCAACCGGGCCGTCAACGGCTGCGCAACGGCTCGATCGTTTTGCTTTTCGTGCTCAGCATAGCTTCTGGTTTCGGATTTACCACTCTCTTGCAGAAAACGGACGGGCTTCAGGTGCGACTGCCTACCTACCTTCGTGCGGCGTCGGATGCAATGAAGAGTGAGGCGCCGCGTAGCTACGAATGCATGAGAGACGTAGACGGGACGAAGCACACACCGGGCGACTTCTGCGGGCTGGGCGGCATGCCATCGGGCAATCAGCCAGTGATGATGCTGTGGGGCGATTCCTTCGCGAACATGGTTCAACCAATCGTTGATCAGACGTCGGCTGAGATGCACGTGCCAGGTGTCGTAGCGACGCTGGGCGGGTGTCCACCATTCAGGGGTAAGGTGTTTCCGGGATCGGGTGCAGAAGTGTTTCCCGGTTGTGAGCGATACGCGAATTTCGCGTTCGACTATTTCATGCGCACGCCGTCGATCAGGCTCGTCGTTGTCGCTGGCGACTGGCAACGGTATGAACCAAACTATGAGGGTGGCGTATTGAAGGACATCGCTACTGCGCTCGCTGCCCGTGGCGGCAAAATGGTGCTCGTGAAGTCGATACCAAATCCTCGCGGTGATCTTCCGCGGCAGTGGGCGAGGTGGCAGTTCGCAGCCGGACACGAGTTACCGCAGATGAGCATTCCCCGGTCGGGTGAGGCAGACATCGTTGAACACGGCAACCAGATTGCGCGTATTGCTGAGCAGGTTGGGAACGTTGCGACGGTCGATCCGTTCGACACTCTGTGCGATCACAGTGAGTGCTTCACAGTAAAAGGCGGTCATGGTCTGTACAAGGACACGGACCATCTGACGCAGGACGGAGTCGCAATGCTTGCTCCGTCTCTTTCGGGCGCAATCAAGGAAGCGTGGCAGGGGATTGGTCCCGCAAAGAACTAGCAGTTCGGTCGAATCGGGATACAACCAGCAATAAAAAGCCCCGCATTCGGCGGGGCTCGGTTCGGCAGTTGCGTTGGGGTGATCAGACGGGTTTCGTGCAGGACAGGATGACGAGCCCGTTAATGCCGCCGCTGGTCGGTGCATTCGTGCCGAATGCGACGGCGACGAGGGGTGCGTTCACGTCGGAACCCATGACGCGTGTGATGAACGTAGCGCCGTTCCCCGAAGACATTCCGTTGAGCGACGCAGTCGCGCCCGTGAACGCGTAGGATTGATCCGAACCGATGCTGACGTTGAACGCCAGATTGGAGAGGGTCAGCGTCGACAGGTCGAGCGTCGCGGTCGCCGAGTTGAGCGTGCCTTGTCCGACGTTACCGTTCACTGCGGTCGGGGCGGTGTTGAAGTACCGGGTGCAGTTCAGCGTGCCCGTGCCTGCCGTGAGCGTCAGCGGATTGCCGATTGCGTAGGGAGCGCCCTGGTTCACGTTGTAGGTGCCGCCGCTCGTATCGCTCGATTTGGTCCAGCGGCCGATCGAGACGAAACCACCGTAGCCGTTCACATCAGCGATGACACCGGGCTTGTTCAGTGTTACGGAGGCCGTGTCCGAGCTGGCGATGGTCGTATAGCCTCCTGTTTGGGCATACGTTGCGAACGAAGAGAGCGGGGCGTCGGACGTGCTGTACATGGTGCCGCCTTGGGCTAGACCGTTCGCGCCGAGCGTGGCCGGCGTGAACAGCACGGCGAGCTTGCCAGCGACGCCTGTTACAACCGGAGCCGTTCCTTGCACTTGATACGGGAGCACGGTTGTGGGATCGGACGGTTGGGTCGCGCTCGCAGTGGACGAGTCGCCGCCACCGCCGCCGCCACAGGCGGCAAGGATGAGCGCGGCGACGAGGGCAGGGATAGCTTTCAGTGCGTTCTTGTACATGCCATAACTCCGTAAAGTAATTTAAATAAATCATTATGCTACGTGCCCAGTATGTACCCAATGGGTCCTGCTGTCAACTACCAGATTCAGTTTGTTACAACGACGCTGTTGTTAGGGATTCCGGCTGGCAGGGTGATGGGAGCTTGCCCGTATGTCGTCGGTCCGATGAGGGTTCCATTGGTATTTACGCCCACGGTCATGGAGTAGATCGTGCCGTTCGCAAGGTAGCCTACAAGTCCAGAAGGCGGTGCGGTGTTGTAGACGTAGGCTTTGCCACCTGCGATGTAGTTCTGGACCGTTGGGCCGTGCGAGAACCAGGTGGGAACAGGTACGGTCGTGTCGCTGACACTCCCCGTAAAGGTGGGGTGGGCTGCTGCATACACTTTCAGGAAGCCGTAGTAGGCGTGCATGTTGTCACCGGCCGCTGTCGCATCTGCCGTCGCGTGATACTTGGTGACGTTCTGCATGACAGCGCTCGCAACGCTGGTCACTATGCCCACGATCATGAAAAGGACCACCAACATCTGCATGGCACGCTCCGGGGTTAGTGCCGCGCGTCTACGACGGCGATGGTGTGTTGCGCCTTCGACACATTGAAATCCAGTCCCGGTACAGCCTGGGCGATCTGCGCGAGGACCTGAAGGAAGGTGCCGTTGTAGTTCGACGTGTAGGTGATCTGATAGGGCATCGAGGCGGACCACGTTGGCTTGGCGTACCCAGCCTGTTGTGCCCACTCTTCGAGATTTTCGCGCAGCGAGCGATTGGCCGTCAGCGTCCACGTGCGGGACACATCGGACGCCGGCATGATCTGCGGCTGTACCGCCGCGATCGGGCCAAGCGGGTATTGGGCAGGTTGTGCGGTGGCGATCGGATCGCCAACAACGGGCACGCTGGGTGCTGATTGCTGTGCGATCGTGGGAGCTTGCTGCGGGGCCGCCGAAGGTGTGCCCTGGCCATTCAGAAGCTCGTTCACGAGCCGGATAGCATCATCGCCTGAAATGATTTTTGCCTGGGCCATCGCCATGACGCGGCGTGCGAACTCGATCCGTTCACGGTCGGAAAGGGCCGACTGGGATTGCTGCCGTTGGACCGATAGCGGGGCGTTCGAGGCGTCGAGCGTGGCGGCAATTGCGGGGCCGGTGCGGGCGAGGACCGGCGCGGGGCGCGGGGTCGATCGCAGCGTGATCTGCACGTCGGTGTCGCTCGCATCGTCCGCAGGGTCGATCTCGGTGTAGGTGTCGATCTTGGCTTCCGGCACGCCGTGAGCGACAAGCCAGTCCTTCACGGTCGCCACGCGTCGCTTTGCGTTGGCCATCAGAGCCCTGTTCTTGGCATAGGCGTTGAGGCTGATCGAGTCAGCAACGGAGACATCGGAAGTCATGCCGTCCAAGGTCGTCTTGCCGGCGCGAGAGAGCCGCGTGCCGTAAAACGACAGCGTGGATGTCGTATCGCGCTTCGGTCCCTGTGGGTTGGCGGCGGTGATGGAAGGCGTGTCATCGTTCACAACGAAAGCGGCATTGGCGGTTGCAGCGGTGCCGAGCGCAATCATCGCGACGGCGCAGCGCAGTTTCATTTTCATAGCTTTCTCACTAGAAAAAACTGTCGGGGACTTCTGACGTCAGAAGCGCTAAAGGTTCAAATTGAAAAAAACAGCGTGATATGATGATATCATTCTGGTACATTAAAGTCATAGCGAAAATTTGGCTAGGCGTGGACGGTGAGTGTCGATGCGACAGGCATCGCCCTGAAGAGTGGAAATGGATATGCAAAATGCGCTAGGAATAGTCGGCGGCTCGGAAGGTCAGCCACTCAGTATGCAGCAGCAGTCCTACGAGCGGATGCTCGATGGATTGCGCCGCGATTTCGGCGTGTGCATGGATGAGTTCGAGAATCCGCTATTACAGGAGTTGATGCTCAACCCTGACGGGCGGCTTTGGCGCGAAGTCGCGGGGCAGGGCATGTCGGACACCGGTTTGCGCATGAGCGCAAGCGAGGGCGAACACCTGTTCGGCAGTCTGGCAGGCCTGCTGGAAACGGAGGTCCGAGCGAGCAAGCCGATTCTGGAGTGCGAGCTTCCTCTGAACGGTTGGCGCTTCGAGGGCTTGGTTTGGCCGATTGTCGACGCGCCTTCCTTCTCGATTCGCGTGCCTAACGCCCTCGGCGTGACGCTGAAAGATTTCGAGGATCGCGGAATCCTGACGGATGTCAACGACCCCTATAACCACAAGACGGTCCAGCGCGAGGAGTTTGCGGAGCAGGCACGCGGCAAAAGCCATCGAGAAATCATCGAACTTGCCGTAAAACTGCGAAAGAACATCCTCATCATCGGCGGTACGGCTTCCGGCAAAACGACGATTCTTAATGCAATCTCCCATGCCATCGCGACGATGACGCCCGAGCACCGGGTCATCATCATTGAAGACACGCGCGAGGTAAGGTGTGCTGCGCCAAATCTTGTACAGATGCGCACGAACACTGAGCTTGCCGATGTTGATATGACGCGGTTACTGAAGGCATCGCTGCGTCTTCGACCTGATCGGATCATCGTTGGTGAGGTGCGCGACAAGGCGGCGCTGGCGCTTCTGAAGATGTGGAACACCGGGCATCCGGGCGGCTTGGCTACGGTCCATGCGGACGACTGCTACGGCGGGCTGATTCGTCTGGAGCAAATGATCGAAGAAAATCCCGGCATCCGTGCAAACAGGCACGTTATCGCTGAGGCGATCGGCCTGTGCGTATTTATCGGTAAAGACGCAGACCATGCGGCGGGTCGAAAGGTTCGCGAACTGGCAATCGTGGAGAAGTACGACCAGAATTCGGGGCGCTACGTGCTCCGTAACGTGTAGTTGTAATTTAATTTTTGGAGAATGATATGTCGATCAAGTCGTTGATTTCGGGTGCTGACCGTGGGCTCAAGGCGGTTCGCGCACGCGTCGCGCGTAACACTGGGCATTTCAAGCGCGGCGTTCGCATGGTTGCCACGCCGGCCTTCTGGCGAAAGCAGGTGACGTTGCCGCGCGTGTGGACCATGCTCGTTTTGGGCGGATATGCCGGTCTGGCATGTGCGCAATCGGCTGCGCCGTGGGAAGGGGGCCTGTGTGGTGTTGCGGGCTGGTTCAAGGGTCCGACGATGCTTGCCATCGGTACGATCGCCTTCGGTGCCGCAGCGGGCGGTTTTGTGTTCGGCGAAGAAATGACGGGCATCTTGAAGAAGGTCACGAACATCACGATGGCGGTCTGTCTTGCCGTGGGCGGCGCAGCGTTCCTTGGCTGGGTCGCGGTCAAAGCTGGTGCCACTTCGTCGACCTGTGGCTCGTAAAGCGGAGGCGGCATGAGCGCTGATCATCGCGGCGAGCTGACGCAGGTAACCATCCACGCGTCCGGCGTTCGCATCCTGAATTTCTTGGGCGGCGATCGCCGGCTCGTGTTAGGCGGGGCAGCGTTCAGCCTTTATCTGGCCTTCATGCTCAGCATGCGCTACGGGGCGTGGTACGGCATTCCGATGTCGGTAACGTTTTGGGGGCTCTGGATAGCGTTGATGCGACGGCTTGCTGTTTGGGACCCTCAATGGCTGGACGTGCTTCGCCGACATCGGAAATACAGGGGAGTCTATCCCGCGCGTGGGCGGCTCAACGCTCCGATGCCTACCTACAAAGACTTTAAGTAAGGTGCGACCGTATGAATGGCTTTTGGATTTGCGTAGTGGCAATGGTGATCGGCATCGTCTGGTACGCCTTGCTGTCCGGTCGCGCGGGCATGCAGAAGGAGTATCGGGACGAAGCGCAAGGGCTCGCTGATCTGCTGCGCTACGCGCGGCCGATCGAGCCAGGCATCATGCTCGGAAAGGGTGGAGAACTCATCGCCGGATTCTTCTACCGCGGCACAGACACGGAGTCAGCCAGCAATGGCGAGCTGGAGGCGATAGCAGCGCGCCTCAATGACGCGCTGCGGCGCTTGGGATCGGGCTGGATGGTCCATATCGACGCAAACCGTGCATGGGCGATTGGGTATCCGGAGCAGGGCGATTTCCCCATGCCGGTTGCCAAGCTGATGGACGAAGAGCGCGCGGCCCAGTACAACCAGGAAGGCGCACACTTCGAAAGTGGGTACGCGATGATCTTCTCGTATCTGCCGCCGATCCAGTTGCAAAGTCAGGCGACGGCTCTGATGTTCGAGAAGAGTGAGGATCTGCGCAGGAGCAAGGTGTCGATCCAGGACCAGCTGCTGGGGAGATACAAAGATACGCTCTCGGAACTGCAAGCGCAGCTTGGGACGATATTCGAGGGCATCACGCGAATGGGTGAGCAGACCGTCGAGAGCGCGGCTGATGGCTCGATGGTTACGATTGATCATCTGGCGAGCTACATTCATTACTGCGTGACCGGCTTGAATCAGCATATCCTGAAGCCCGCTGCCGGCGTCTTCTACGACTCGATTCTCGGCAGTCAGGATTTCACAGGCGGCAATCATCCTCGGGTGGGCAACAAGCATCTTCGTTGCCTCGCAATTGAGGGATTCCCCTCGGCAAGCTATCCGGGGATGCTGACTGCGCTCAATTCACTGCCAGTCGCCTATCGTTGGAATACGCGCTTCATCTTCATGGACCCCGAAGAGGGCAAGGGCGTGCTGAATCGCCTTCGCAAGAAGTGGCGTCAAAAGGTGCGAGGGATTAAGGACCAGGCGGCAAACACCAGCACTGGCGCGATCGACCACGATGCGCTGGAAATGGAGCACGATGCGCAGACGGCGATGAGCGAGGCTGGCTCGGGTCTGGTTCGGTATGGGCATTACACCAGCGTCGTGGTCTTGATGGACGAAGACCTTGGGCGGCTGAAACAGAGCGTCGAAGACTGCGCCACGCTTATCCGTAACCTGGGCTTTCCCGTCCGGATTGAAGAACTCAATGCGGTGGAGGCGTATCTTGGATCATTGCCGGGGCATGGTTACGAGAACGTGCGCCGTCCGATCCTGCATTCGCTGAATCTTGCGCATCTGATTCCCACGACCGCGACATGGCCCGGCCTCGCGAAAAATCCATGTCCGTTCTTTCCTCCGAATAGTCCACCGTTGCTGATGGCGAAGACGACGGGCAATGCACCTTTCCGGTTCAACATGCACGTGGACGATGTCGGGCACACCTTGATGATGGGACCGACAGGTGCGGGTAAATCGACACACCTCGAGCTGATCGAAGCCGCGTTCATGCGCTACCCGAACGCGCGTGTGCGCAAGTTCGAAAAGGGCTACTCGTCGTTTGTGTTGTGTAATGCGCTGCGAGGCTCTTACTACGACATTGGCGGTGAACATAGCGCCGAAATCAACTTCTGCCCGCTGGGCTCTGTCGATCGGCCGTCTGAGCGCGCGTGGGCTGAGGACTACATCGAAACGTTGCTGAAGTTTCAAGGTATGGCTGTGCTGGCGCCGCATCGGTCGATGATCAGAGCGACCCTCGAACTGCTGGGCAAGGCCGCACCGGATCGCCGGACGATGACGGACTTTGTGCAGAAGATCAACGACAACGACATGCGTGCTGCGTTGGAGCCGTACACGCTGAAGGGTGGTAATGCGATGCTCGATGCGAAGAGCGACGACGTGCGTCTCGGGCGCTTCGTGGTGTTCGAGATGGAGCATTTGATGGCGATGGGCGACCGCAAGGCGGTGCCTGTCCTGCTGTATCTGTTCCGTTGTGTCGAAAGAGGCTTGGATGGTTCGCCGACACTGCTGGTGCTTGATGAGGCCTGGCTGATGCTGAGTCACCCGCTGTTTCAAGAGAAGATCCGGGAATGGCTAAAGGTATTGCGGAAAGCGAATTGCGCCGTGCTCTTTGCTACGCAGTCCGTTTCTGACGTTGGAAAAAGCGCAATCAGGGACGTGCTCTATGAAAGCTGCCCGACGAAGATCCTGCTCGCGAACCCGGAAATCCGCGGGAACGAAGGTTCAGCCGAACAGTACCGTGCTATTGGGCTCAACGAGCGACAGATTGACATCGTCGGTCGCATGTCCAAAAAGCTGGACTACTACTATATGTCCCCCCTTGGCAGGAGAAAGTATCAGCTCGGGCTGGGACCGGTATGCCTCGCGTTCGTTGGCGCGTCGGGCAAGGATGATGTTGCAATCGCCCGACAGATGATTCAGCGCTACGGCGATCGCTGGACTGTGGAGTGGTTGAGACATTGCAATTTGAACAAGGACTGGGGGAAAGGCAAGCTTACGGACTGGATCGCGCACCACGAGCGCCGGCTCGAAGCGGTTCAGCAAGCTGCATAAAGGTGATATTTTGATATCTTTTATCCGTTTCATTGTGCTATAATAAAGTCACAGTGAAAAAAGAAGGAGTAGATCATGACCGTGTTCATCCTGTTGCTTGTGCTGGCAACCCCGGTGGTGGCGCTGTTGGGCCAGGTGCTGGGTTTCGCTATCGCGTTGCCTGTGGTCGGTCTGTTCCTTCTCCTGAAAGCCTTGCTGCGGAAGGTGTTTCACCGAATCGTGAGCGCTCTCCATCACTCGCACGCCTAGAGGTTCCTATGCGCCGTCTCGCTGTTGTCGTTGCCCTGGCTTTGAGTTGTGTCGTTGCTGATGTGAATGCGCAGCTTTCGACCCACTCGAACATCGCCGTTCAAAACGTTCAGGTGATCTGTCAGGGGACGCAACCCATTGCTTCAGTAACACTGCCCATCATGTCGGGCGACGTTGGCCGACCGGGGTTGCTGTATATCGGCATGCACGATCCGTCGATGTCCAGCGCGGCATTCTTCGTCAACGGGGCGTGGATGGCCTACCAAGGGGGGCTGTTTCCCGTGAACTCGCTGGTATCGGGGCTGAGCAACACGCAGTTGTTCGTCCCTTTGCCTCCGCAGTTGGCCGGTGGCGGCTGGAAACTGTATGTGGGCTATGGTGCCCTGTCGGCAGCGGCTGAGAACCAGGTGCAGGCTGCAATCAACGCGATCAATGCAGCCAAGGCACTCAACGTCAATGCGGCTGTTGGCGCCGTCGATCCCAATCACTATCGCCGCACGCTCATGCAGTCAGACATGACGCAGGCGGGCAAGTATGGCTACGTCAACACGGGCGTGGAAGACAATCCCTATGTATGCCAGCCCGAACTCGGGGGCGGAGGACATTGATGAAACTAATCGGCCAATCTCTCTTTGTCGGCGCCATGTTGGCGTCGATCGCAGTCAACGCGAATGCCGGCGCTGTCGCGGGTGCGACCGAACCGACGCAGATTCTGAATAACATTCAGTTGACCGCGTCCTATGCGCAGCAGGCTCAGCAGACGGTTACGCAGATCAATCAGTACGAGACGATGCTGCGCAACCTGATGAACGCGACGCCGAGCGAGTTGTTGGGGCAGGCCGCGGGCGTTCTCTGGAACGACAACAACATGACACAGGTGTTCAAGAACCTGAGTACGATCGTCCAGGGCGGGCAGAAGATTGCCTACACGCTGCAGAACACTGACCAGCTCTTTCACAACATCCATCCGGGCTATGGATCGGCCTTCGACTTCCAGAATGGATATCGCAACTGGTCCGACAACACTCTGAATTCGGTGCAGAACGCGCTTACGCTTATGAATGCGCATGCGTCGAACTTCTCTAACGAGCAATCAATGGTGAAGGAGCTTCAGACGCGCTCGCAGTCCGCACAGGGGCAGATGCAAGTTCTTCAGGCGGGCAACGACATCGGTGTTGCTATGATTGGGCAGATGCAGGAGCTTCGCCAGCTGCAAGCCGCGCAGATTCAGCAGCAGGGCGCGTATATCGCGGGCCAGCAGGACGAGGCAAATGCCAAACATACGGGCGCAGAGCGTGTGTTCGGGAATGTGAAGAGCAATAGCGTTCTCCCCCTGAATCCAGCTGCGCAGTAACCAATCAGACTTCATAGGAAACAGAGATGCGCGCTTTCGTGATTGCTTTCGTAGTAGTGGCCCTGTTCGGTTGCTCCAAGGAGAATTCGGCAACGGGTCAAACGTCGGGTAATGAGGCGTCCTCGCCGCGGGCTGCTTCGCTGACTCATCAGCAGGCACTCGACAAGGTCTATGGAAATATCCATAGCAACAGCATTAAGGAAAGCAAGTGAATTCTCGAACGCCATCTCTCATGCTGCTGGTGCCGCCTCGATGGATCGATGCGCGCAGGCTGATCCGCGTCTGCGCGATTATCGGCGTAGTGTTGGCCCTCGCGAGCATGTCGCTATCTGCTTTTGCTCAGTCGAGCAATACGTTTACGTTCATGGGCAGCGTTACAAACAAGTTTCAGCCACTTCAGCATTCGTGGTACACGGCGATTGTCGGTTATGCGCAGCGATTGTTTTGGGCGCTTGCTGCCGTTGACTTCGGATGGACGACGATCACTTACGTCCTGGACAAGAACGATCTAGCGGACATGCTTGGCAGTTTGGTCCGCAAGATGATGACACTCTGCTTCTTCTTTGCGTTGTTGAAGTTTTCGAATCAGTGGATACCGATGATCATTGATTCCTTTACGCAGATTGGGCAGGCTGCGGGAGGGTCAGCGTCATCGACAACTCCTGACGGCATTGTGGGGAAAGGATATGACCTCGCATTGGGCGCATTTCAGGCGATTCATGACCTCGGAGCGCTTGACGCTATAGCGGTTGTGATACCGGTTGGCGCTCTCGCGATCTTGATCTTTCTCGCGTTCCTTTTCGTCGCGGCGCAGCTGCTTGTGACGCAGATCGAGTCGTTCATCTGTATCGGAGCCGGGGTGATTCTGCTTGGCTTCGGTGGCTCCCGATGGACTACGGACATGGCCTCCAAGTACATGCAGTACGCCGTGGCGACCGGTCTGAAATTGATGGTTCTTTACCTTATCGTTGGCGCGGGGCAAGCGCTCTTCGGCGGTCTTACGATCGATCCTAACAACCTTATCAATAGTTGTCTCACGAACGCTGGAAGCGCACTGATTTACACCTACCTCGCGATACAGATCCCTGCGATCGCGAGCGCCATGATGTCGGGTTCGCCCTCGATGACGGCGGGCGGCATGATGGGTGCAGCCATCACGGCTGGCGCGGCGATGGCAGGCGCGGGTGCGGCGGCTGCGGCGGGCGGGATGAGTGCTGCGAAGGGTGCAGGCGGTGCAGCTGCTGGAGCAACCGGTCTCGCGAAGGCATTGAGCGCGGGCGTGAACTCTGGGCTGGACCTCGGTAAGAGCGGGACAGCGTTGGCTTCGCACGCGCTAGGTGAAATGGGTGCTCACGGTCTTGGGATGGCCAAGGGTGCGATTGGTGATGCGGTCGGTGGCGCAAAGACAAACTTTGCACAGGCCGTCGATCAATCGACGGGCGGAAAGATCGCATCAAGTATCGAATCGACGCGCGGGGGGAGTGTTGCCGGCGTTCCTGCTCCGCAACCGGCTGCGGGTGGTCCAGCTGGTGCGCCGCTGGGTGGTGCAGATGCGTCGAACGCTTCTCAGGGCGTGAGCGGTGGCGCAAGTGGCTCCGGTGCCGAAGCGGTACAGAGCGGTGGGCAACCTGTTTCGCCAGAATCGGGAGCTTCGCCGGTTAGTGGTGGCTCGCCGGCAGATGCGGCGCAAAGCTCGCCGAATGTGCCCGCGCCTTCAGGATCGTCGCCATCGTCTGCGCAGCCTGCATCGTCTGCATCGTCTGCGCCGTCGGCGCCATCGGCACCGAGCGGCGGTGCTACGCCATCCGCTGGAACGTCCAGCGCTCCCGCGTCAGCTTCGCCCAGCAATGCGGGCAGTGCGTCGTCGTCCGGTTCGAGCAATGCTGCAAGCGCTCCTGCGCCGCAGTCAGCTTCCTCGGGAGCCTCGGCTGCGAATACCGGAGCGGATACTGGAAGTGGTTCATCGGTGGGCTCACCGGCTGCGTCGCCGACAACCTCGGCAAGTCCTTCGGCTGGCTCCGGTGGGGATGCTTCGACGGCGTCACTTTCCGGCAACGGTCAATCGGGGAACCCTTCGACGCCTTCGCGTCCTGATCCGTTGCATAAGCGTATCCAGGATCTTCAAGGATATGTACCGCAAGACAGCGCGCATGCAGCAAGCGTCAATATCGACCTGAAGCACTCGCAAGACTAATATAGTTAAATCAATCGGAGCGACTGACAGTGTTTAAACGCAAAAAGCGCGTGGAAGACGACGGCGCACTCACACCTGCCGACTCCACGAAAGCGCAGAAATCCGGGAAGAGCGAAAAGCCTTCGTCGCCGTTCCTGCGTGATCAAAACGGCGAACAGGACGACCGTTATATGAATCTTGCGGTCGCGAGGCACAACGACCGTGTCGAGAAGCGGATTCTCTATGCGATTCTCGCGATGTCCGTGGGATTCAATGGGTATTACCAGATGACGAGCAAGTTTGTACCGTTCGTCGTCGCGGTAGATAAGATCGGCTACCAGATATCGGTTGGTCCTGCCGACAGGGTGAATGCGGTCGACAGCAAGCGCGTCATTCGTGAGCAAATGATCGACTGGGTGGAGTACTCGCGACTGATCATCGGTGATCAGGCTGCGGGCAAGCGTTTCCAGAGATGGGTCTATGCGCGAGTACAGGAAGGTTCGGCGGCGAAGAAAGCGCTGGACCGCTTCTACGACGAGCGCAAGCCTTTCCAGACAGCAGCCGATCATACGGTCGATACCCATGTCACGCTTTGCCTGCCAGTATCCGACAACACCTTCCAGATGGAATGGAATGAGACGCTGCATGCACCGAATGGTGACGTAATTGGAACGGAACGTTGGAAGGGTATTTTCACGTACAAGATTGTTCCGCTCGATACCGCAGCTGGTATTGCAGTGAATGGCCCCGGCTTTTTCATCACTGATTTCAGCTGGTCGAAGGTGCTGGGTTGAGCGGCATGTACAAAGCCAATAGGGAGTTTTCGGGAATGAAAAAGTGGGTGACATTGCTCGCATTCGTTGCGCTCAGTGCGAACGCGGTCGCGGGGCAACGATTTCTGACGTTGGAAGACGCCGCCGTGGCGCAGGCGAAAAAGTGGCAGCAAACGGGCCAGGCAAAGCCCATCATTTCCGACGATGGACGGATCATGTATCCGTTCGGCCAGTACCTTCCCAAGCTGACATGCACGCTCATGCGGGTCTGCGATATTCAGCTTGAACCGGGCGAGCTCGTGACGGGAAAGCCGGTGGCAGGGGATACCGCGCGCTGGATGATGAGCAAGCAGGTTTCTGGAACGGGTGATAAGGCGATTACGCATGTGATTGTCAAACCGACCGATGTCAATATTCAGACTAATTTAATTATTACAACCGATCGCCGCACCTATCAGATCGAGCTGTATTCGAGTCCCAATGAAAAGGACTATCTGAACATGATCGGCTTCTACTATCCGGAAGACATGACTTCGGAATGGGACGAATCGGCGAAGCTCAAAGCGCGTGAACAGAAGGCGCACGATCAGCTGGTGGCAGCTGAACTGCCGGCTGGCGCTGCGGATCGGCTCGACTTCGATTATTCGATTGACGGTGGCTCTGACGCGGCGTTCAAGCCCCTTCGCGTTTATAACGACGGTCTGAAGACTTACATCCAGTTGCCGGACGGCGTCCCAATGGCAGAGGCGCCCGTGCTGCTCCTGATCGACAAGGACAACAAGCCGGCGATCGTGAACTGGCGCCCGAAGACCCCGACGCTGTACGAGGTCGACAAGCTCTTTGACAAGGCAATGCTTGTGGTCGGGACCGATGGCAACGAACAGAAGATCACGATCACGTGGAACAAGCACAATCGTAGCTTCTGGTCGCGTGTGGGAGGGAACTAACGATGGCGAGTTCGTTCGATTCTCCGGACACCGTTCAATTGAAGGGTAAGAGTACCGGTATCACGCGGCTTTCGAGAAAGGCAAAAGCGCTCGTGCTACTCGCCATCACGGCGATTGTCGGGTTCATTCTCTTCTCGATCATGACGATGGATAGCGGCGACAAGCCTACCTCTGCCGCTGACGAGCCGGACACGACGGCAGAAAAAAAGGCTGCGCCGACAGTGGAACCTGCGACGCCCAATCTCCGTGGCATCGGGGACGGACAGGTTGGTGTAGTCGCGGCGTCTGATGCTGCTGGATTGGGTGGTCCCTCGGTTGCCGTGGGGGCGAGCGGTGCTGGGGGCGTGGGTGGTGTCGGTGTACCGCCCGTTGACGGGCTCGCATCCTCACCGAATTCTGCGCATGCCCCATTGCGCAGCACGCCTGCTGGTGGGCAGACTCCAGCAGTACAGCTTTCCAACCAGCACAATGTTGGTCCCCAGGGCGAGCAATATCAGACGCCGGAAGAGGCTGCGGCGGCAAGGGCAAAGCAGGAACTTGTGGACAAGCGCAACAAGGCGATTGGTGCTGGAATGGAAATGGGCGGTGGGGACGGCGGGTTGGCATCGCTCGGCGGCATGGGTGCCACGGCCGTACCGGCGATCGGCGCGAATAACCAGCTGAATTCCGCTCTAGCTGCTGCGGCGCAGGCCGCGCAAGCCGCACAGGCAGCTGGCGCGGGCAATCCAGTCGCGGCTTACGGACAGCCACAGGACGATCAGAACAAACAGGTACGCAAGGAATCCTTTCTGAAATCGAGCCAGGCCAGTCAGGACAACACCGTTCTGAAGGAACTTGTGCAACCGGCACTGTCAGCTTACCAACTGATGGGCGGCAGCATCATTCCGGCCGCGCTGGAGTGCGGCCTTAACTCCGATCTGCCAGGGCAGACCTGCGCACGGGTGATCGAGAACGTATATGACTCGGCGACTGGACGCTACTTGCTGATTCCGCAAGGCACGAAGATCCTCGGTACATACGATAGTCAGGTCGCCTACGGGCAGGAGAGGATTCTCGTGGTGTGGAACCGGCTGATTTTCCCGGACGGGAGCAGTATCAGTATTCAGGGCATGCCGGGTGAGGACAAGGCCGGGAACGCGGGCTTTGATGCGGACGTGAACAACCACTATGCGAAGGTGTTTGGTAGCGCGCTGCTCATGGCGGCATTTTCGGCGGGCATCTCTTTGTCTCAGAAGCAGAGCACTAACGCGTATGGGACGCTCAGCAACTCGCAAACCGTCACGCAAGCGGTGGGGCAGCAGCTGGGCCAGACCGGTGAGGCGTACATTACGAAGGGGATGAATATCCAGCCGACCCTTACGCGCGCACCAGGCTACCGGTTCAACATTGTGGCGACGAAGGACATCGTATTCCCGAGCGCCTATGTGCCGAATCCGACTCGCGCAGCGCAGTGACTTAAAATAATGAAATGAAGGGCCGCAAATGATGCGGCCCTTTTTTGCACTTCCAACGTCAGAAGAAAGTGACGTGGCGCACAGTGAACGCTTGCGTCCTCGTTCAATATTGTGGACAGCGGCCCCCGCTATGAGACTGCTAACTACGGGCGTGTAATTTTTTGATTTGTCAAACCGCCCGGTTGTCACATAAGATAGTCATATATCATTCCTTAGAATTTCTGATACGCTTAATGCAGGACTTTTCCCCTATGACTACGAAGAAGAGCACGATCGCAAGGCCGTCACGGGCCAAAAGTGCCGCGCGGCCTGCGACCGCAGTAAAGCGGGTGCCGAAGAAGCAGCCGCCGAAGGTCAAGGCGGCATCGTCTCGGCAGGGCGTCACGAAAGCTCCAGCAGCACCCAAGCGCGCGAGTTCCAGCAAGGGAGTCGCGCAGGATCAGGAATTGGTAGCGGCTGACACGCGTCCTCGGAGTACGCGCGGTGGGCGCATTGGCAGGCCAAAGACCCGCTTCGAAAATCTTCAAGCGGTGCCTACCCGCTGTCCGTCGCACATCTACACGTATCTGCGAGGGATCACGCCGTTCTTGTATCCGTCGCTGACGGCGATGTTCGAGGACATGATTACCCGGTTCCTGAAAGAGCAACCGTGGGAGCACGGGTTGCATTGGCGCAAGCCCAAGACTGCAATGACCTACGCGAAGGGCATGGCCGGCGCGACCGGCTGGTCGCAAGTCAACATACAGTTGCCGCTTGAACTGAAGGAGCGGGTGACGAACGTAGCGTCGGTGTGCGGCGTGTCCAACGCATGCCTTTGTTACACCGCTATTTTCTGGTGGGTCCAGTACATCTACCCGCCCGCGAAGATGGTGGGTTCAAGTTCAGCCACTAGCGCGTGACAAAAAAGATTGGAAAAGCGCGCGCTGAACATTGTGAAAATCTTCCCCGTCGTTCGAGGGTTTCGAGCAAAGTTTGCGCGATCGTGAGCCACCAAGTGGCGCGATTCACCCAAAGATTGGAGGCTCCCGTTCTAATCTTTATTGTCACGAGTCAGCCCCGCAATCGGCGTGAAAGTCTCGAAACGCTCGTGCTCGGGGCGCGGCTTCCTACGTCAGAAAAGCCGCCTCGCGTGGTCTTTTTGGAAGTTGGTTAATATAAATAATTCAGTGCTTGCGCGTGAATTGATAGCTTGATATCATCATAGCAAGCTATAGAGGGGTAGAAATGACCGATGCAAAAGAGCAGAAACAGCCAGTTCTGATCAGGCTCCCTCTCCCGATTCAGGACTGGTTGTTTTCCCAAGCGGTCGAGGTGGCTTCAGAGCAACGAAAGCGAATGTCGGTGCCGTCGCTCATTGTCGCGATGCTGTCGGACGAGACAGATACGGATATCACTGCCATTGATGATGCGTCGCCCGTGGAGGGCAGCGTTGAAAAGAAGTCCGTCTTGGTCCGGCTTCCGATGTCAGTATATGACCGCCTGTTTTCAGAGTCGGTGGAGCTGGCTCGATCGCGTCGCGTGCGAATCTCCGTGCCGTCGCTCGTTGTTGAAAAGCTGAGTCGCTTGCACCGGCAAGCACAAGGAAAACAACCAGAGGCCAGTTCGTAACGTCGAGCTGGCTGAACTACATCGGGTAGAGCCAACATGCCGAAGTTGATCGTGGTAACGAACCAGAAGGGCGGCGTCGGCAAGACGACGCTCGCGGTTCACCTCGCGTATGCCGCTGCTGAGACTGGCGGGCAGGTGCTTGTGGTTGATTTTTGCGGGCAGGGGAATGCCTCACAATTTCTGACGCGGGATCTGCGAATCAACAAGAGGCGCGGTGGCGCCGAAATGCTGTTCTCGGACGGCGTCGATCTGCCGTACACCGATACGCCGATGGACAACGTAAAGGTGCTTCATGGGCATCTGTACCTTGAAGAGCTGGACACACAGAAAGAGGACTTGCTGAAAGTCGCGATCAAGATTCGGGCCAAGGTGCGGTCCTTGCCGTTCGACTATGTGATTTTTGACACTCCACCGGCCCTTGGGCCTCGCATCGCCAGTCCGCTGCTGTGGTCGGATACGGCGCTGTTGACCGTGCAGCCGTTGCTGTCCTCGATAACCGGCCTGGATGACACATTTGATACGATCCGGGCCGTCCAGAGGGTCAACAAGGCGCTGAATGTGCAGATGGTGGTCAACCTGTTCACGAAGTCGTCCAAGACGCAGCGCGAGTTTCGCGAGGCGCTTCAGCAAAAATTCGGACGTTCCATCGTTGAGGAATTCTCGTTGCGCACGCCTGTGTCAGACGCTCTCCAAAACTTCCGACCGGTTTGGAGCCACGCTCGCGACAAGAAGCTTGGCCGGCACTGGAAAGATTTCGCCAACCGTATTTTGGATGTGACTGTTTAAGGATTTGAACTAATGGGCACGCTCGATTTTTTAAACAGCATTGACGCGCCGACCGCGCAGGTCATCAGTATCGACATTGATATGGTTGAGCCTGACGCGAAGCAGCCGCGCACGAAGTTCCGCCCGGTCGACGGCGTGATTGAACAGTCAGTGCAGACGGCTCTCGAAGAGCTGGCCGACGACATTTCTGCAATCGGCCTCACGCAGCCGATCATCGTCCGCGAAGTGGGCGATGGCCGTTACTGCATCATCGCTGGAGAGCGCCGTTGGCGCGCGTTTCGACTCAACCGTGATCGTGGCCTTCCCGACTCGCAGGAAATTCCTGCGATCGTTCGACAGGACCTTACGGCGGCGAAACTGCGACTCGTGCAGTTGTCTGAAAACCTCCAGCGTGACGACCTGACTGATCTGGAGACGGCGCTCTTCTTGAGGGACACGCTCGAAGAGTATCCGGACCTTCAAAAGCAGGAACTGGCCAAGGTGATGAACAAGAGCAGCCAGTACATTTCTCGCGTGCTCGCGCTGCTCGACCCGAAGTGGTCCGATGTCGTGGACTCGGGCATGATTACTTACGCTTCCTTGCTTGAGCAGTTCCGCCCGTTGCCGCCTGAGGTTCAGGAGCAGCTGAAGACGAAGGCGCGGGAAGAAGGCCGCGCGCTAACGTCGGGCGACATCAGGGCGGCAAAGAGCGCGGCCGGCAAGGGAGGGGCGAAAGGACCTCCGCAGCCGACCGGGCCGGTCACGGTCGATCCTGCTTTGGCGCAGAAGGTGCAGGAGTTGATCAATCAACAGGCGCCGGAAGGCGAGAGCTATCGGCCAAGTGCAGCGGCGAAAGCAGGACCCGCGCCGCGCGATCGGATCAAGGACACGGGCGGGGAACCCGTCATCCCCGCGGGGACGGGCGTACTCAGCGGCGTGGCCCAGCAGAAGCGGGAAGCCCGTCTTACGCTTCAGCAGATTGAGATGATGCTGCACCACGGCGCCGTAGCGGACAAAACCCATACCGTCGCTCTTTCGCTGCCCGTCGAAGAAATGAAGCAATCGATCGTGGCGATGGGCGGCACGTTGCCTGAAGACGACAGCCAGCTTGCGACGGTGCTGGCTTCAACGATCAACAAACTCGCTTAACTTGGTCGACGGACGGGCTCAGGCCCGTCTTTTTTATTCGCAAAGTAATTTAAAAAAAGGATTAAACCTTGCGTATCAGATGGGGCGCTAACGTCGTCAACGGGGCAGAGGTTGGATGGGAACCGGGCCGCGTTGCGAACCCTCACATCGGGGTGTTCGCCGACAGCGGTATGGGTAAGACCACCATGCTGCGTCGGATCGTGGCCGCGATGAAAGAGAGCGGTCATCCGCGCGTGCGCTTTCACGTGTTCGACGGCCACGGCGATGTCGATATTCCCGATGCGTCATCTGTCACGTTTCACGAATCGTCCGATTTCGGCTTCAATCCGCTGGAGCTGAGTGCTGATCCTGAGTTCGGCGGCGTCCGAAAGCGAATCCAGTCGCTCATCATGGCGATAAACCGGACATCGGTCAGGCTGGGACCGCGCCAGGAGCGCGCGTTGACGCGGCTGCTCGTAGCTTTGTACCGTCGCGAAGGGTTCGTGATGGAGGACCATACGACGTGGGCCGCGGACCCCGCGAACGGGAAGCGCTATCCGACGTTGCTCGATGCAATCGAGTATGGAAGGGAGCGGATCAAGGTGGTGGCTACCGGGTCCAATCAGCGTGCGGTGAATGCGTTACAGGACGTGTTTCGCGCGGCAAAGCAGAAGCGCATCAAGGAAGAGGCGCTGTCGCGTCCGGGCGCTGACGATGAAGCGTTGGCGAAGCTCGAGCGCGAGTTGCAGTCTGCACGAGAGAAGGCGATCGATGCCTTCACCGAAGCGGTGATGACCGCGCATACCGGAGATGAGTTCGAGGACGCACTCGACGCAGAAGGGCAGAAGGAAACGCTTGAGTCGGTGATCGACCGTCTTGAAAATCTGTACCAGATCGGTATCTACCGCAGTACACCGCCACCGCTTGATACCCGCAACAGGGTCTGGCGTTACATCATCAAGTCACTGAGCCGCGACGAGAAGAAGCTGTTCACGCTCACCAGGCTGGAAACTATTTTTACGCGTGCCGTCCAGCGTGGCATTACCGATGAGATTCTGGACGTGATCGTGCTCGATGAGGCTCATTGGTATTCGGATAGCTCTGAAGACTATGTGATCAACCGCATGGTGCGGGAAGGGCGGAAGTTCGGAATTAGTATGGTCTTTGCCTCTCAAGCTCCCTCAGATTTTGCCGATATCCTCATTGGTAATCTTGGCACAAAACTGTTATTGGGGCTCGATCATACCAATAATGCCTACGTGGTCCGAAAACTGGGTGTAAGCGAGGCTTCACTCAAGTCCATCATTCCGCATCGTCGGGTTCTCGTTCAAATGAAGGGAATTGGCGAACTGGCAACAGGGGCGACCTTGGTCAGTCTGTAGGTGCGACCAGATACGGAACACTATATTTATGCCAATTGAATGTTACAAAATGTTTTGTTCGTAACATAATGCGTCGTTTGTTCAGGTGGTGAATCGGTTGCTGTGTGGGGCAACGTCGCTCGCTTCCAACGTCAGAAGGGAGCAAGCGGCCAAGTATAGAGTAGTCGCGTTTCGGTAAATAGCGATTGCTCTTTACTTACTGCAAAGTTCGCGTATCATGTCACTCAATAAGAAGGTGACGTGTGGATAGACCAGTTCTGCTCATTGGGGGTTGTATGTTTAAGGAATCGTCGTCGTCGTCGTTTTCGGTACTTGGGTCGCGGGTCTTCGCCGAGGAAGGTGGCTATGTGCCTCCCGCCGAGCGCGTGGTGGCTCCGGAAGTTTTGGCGAAGGTCTTTGCGGACGGCCCTTTGCCGTTTCCGACGAACGCAGACGGTTCGGTTGAGCTTGCGACCTATATGCAGTGGCTCACCGCGACATGGGACGCAGGCATTGCGGCGTTCGGCGAGATGTCCGAGATTGAGACGCCGCTGGTTGCCCCTGCCACTACGTAAAGAGTTGGTATATAGTTACCGTGTAATCGACAATCACGGGACCGGGTATGACCGAGCAGGATTTCGCGGACCTAGTCCGGGATACGAAGTTAAGCCAGACGAACCGCGATGCGGCTCGCCTGGTGCTTGTGGAGAACATGAAACCGATTGATGCTGCGGCAGCGTCGGGTATCTCCAAGCAACGCCTCAACCAGATTCTTACGGTGGTCCGCACAGCTGAGGAAAGGCGCAACGAGACAGCGCTTCTCGAACAGGTCCGACGCGGCGGCTCCGCTTCCATCTCCGACTCAGTTGCTGTTGTCGAGGCCAGCTATGCGGTCGCCGTCAAGACGGCGCGCGATCAGTATGGCGATGACACGCTTATCCAGACACCGAATCCGAACGGGCGAGCGGTCGGCGAGATAGTGGGCCGCACGGATTTTCACGTCGTGCAGGCGGTTGGTCGGAGTGCCGTCGTTATCCACGATCTTGCCAAGCTCGATCGGGCGCCGGCTGTTGGGCGCAACGTCGCTATCGACTATTCGAAGGGTATGGGCGTCGTCTCGGATAGGACGAAGACGCAGGATCGCGGCGGCGTCACGCGTTAGTCGATTGGCGCGATTTCTCCGGTTGGTCGCACCAGGGCTTTGTCGAGGAACCGGTTTATCTGCATTACACTGATTAAAAGTAATCAGAATTGGAGCCTGCCATGACTGAAACTGTGACTGGAGATGTCGCGCCGCAAGAAACCGGGAAAAACCGTAGCCGTCGATCCGTCGATCCCGACGTAAAGCGGCAGCGTTTGAATCCGCTCGATGGCGATGTGGATGGTGTGTCGATCACGTTTGACGGAAATTCGAGCTACGCGGTTCGCTTCGGCTACAACCCGGATCTCGTCGCACAAATTCGTGCGATTCCGGGAGCGGCGTTCGACGGCAACGATGCCTGGCGGGTGCCGGTGGCGCAGTACGACGCATTGGCCGAAGTGTCTGCGTCAATGCGCAAGGAGTACCTGCTCGATGTCGCGGCACACGATGGCATTGTGTCGCTCGCGCAGCAAGCGGCGCGCGAGCGGCAGGACACGGCTGAAGTGCAGCCGCGTCTGAGCGAATTTCATCCGCGCGACGAAGCGCTGCGGGGTGAAATCATCAGCGTGAACGATCGCTATGCCGCGCAGCTGACCGGAAACGGCAGGCGCGATGGCGTCGCGTTTGTGACGCTGCACCGGCTCGCCGATCTGTCAGAGGCTGTCCTGAAGGGTGACAAGGTTTCCATCACCTATGACGAGAAGGGGCGTGCGAAGGTCGGGCAATTGCTGACGGTGGAAGAAAAGCTCGATGCCTCGCTGGGCAAATCCGTCGACGGCGTGAAGGTGACGCAAGAGGGTGGCCAGTACAGGATCGAGTTCGACTATAACCCTGCGCTCGCTGATCGCATCGCGCGAATCGACGGCGCGGATTTCAAGCGCGACGAAAAGATTTGGGTCACGGACGCAAACCTTAAATCGTTTGTGGCTCGCGCTGTCAACGATATGCGCAAGGAGGTTGTAGCCGATCGCGCCGACCGCGACCAGATGATGGAAGTTGCCGCGGAACTTATCGATTCGCCGAAAACGCATGACGCATTCACTGCGGACGGGAAGGGGTACAGCGGTCGGGTGCTTGCGATCAACGATCGTTACGTGCTGCAACACAGCGGAAAGGACCATGTGACGCTGCACCGTGCGCGTAGCTTCGAAGAACTGCCAGCGGCAGGGCAGAACGCGCGGATTTCTTACAAGCAGGGCAAGGCCCAGGTGAACGAGCAATCGCACGAGCGAGAGCGGAATCAGGGCGTGGCGCGCTGAACGCGTGGGGCGCTGAGCGTCGCAAGTTGGCGCTCAGTGAATTTAATAATTCACGGGAGTCAATCATGGCGAAACGCAACAAAAAAGACGCAGTCTCAGAAGTAGCAAACGACCCTCTGGCTGGGTACTCATATACGGCAGGGAAAGAGCTGAAAACGGCGGGTGGTGAATATTTCATCACAGCCGGCAGCGGCAGTTCGCGCGTCGGCTTCCTGCCTTCGGCCGGGTCACTGGATGGCGCCATTCAGTTCGATTCGGCTGAACAACTGGACGCGCACCTTGCTGGCGTCTCTGAACGGGATCGGAATGCGGTCAAGGCGTTCGTTCGCCAATCTGAAGGGCAGGTTGTGGAGCCTGCGGACAATGCAATCGCACGTGCAACTCGGGCAACCCTTCCCGCAGGATTCGAGGATCGGTTTGCAAAGGTTGATTGGTTTTACGCCTACTCGGACGATTCGACGGTTCGCATGGCCGGTGCCGCACAGGTCCAGGAGGCGTTGAAGGAGCTGGAGGCGCTTGCAGTAACCGACAAGGAATCGGCCAAGGCACTTTGGAGCCAGTACGGCCCGAAGACCATCAGCGCGCCCGAATTCCTCCGCGATGCTGGAAGCGAGTTGTCGACCGGTGTTGCTCCGGTCGTCAGTGGCGAGGCAACGGTGGGGCAGGAAGCTGATGAATCCAAAGACCGCGCGAAGCCGGAAGAAGAGGTTGAAAACTCCATTTCTGCCGCGCCCGGTCGTGCGCCTCGATCGCAAGCGACGGTTCAGGAAGACGCCATTGCGCGCGCCCCACGTCCGGGCCAGTCGTCGCGTGCCAACGCTGCTGAGTCGGATCAACAGAAGGCGGTTCCACAGGTCGAGAAAGAGGGACCGCCGACGCTGCTCAATGGGCGCTTCGTTCGGCGCGATAACGGTGAGTATTTTCGGGTAGCGGACGGAGAAGAAAGCAAGCGCGTAGCCCTTGTTGACGAGAACGAAAAGATCCGCTTTGTTGACAAGCAGATGGATGCATTCCAGGCCGCCATCGAGCTGGCGAAGCACAAGGAGTGGGAAGCGATCCTTGTGACTGGCACTGAAAAATTCCGCGCAGAAGCTTGGCATCACGCTCGCATGGCGGGCCTTGAAGTCGTGGGATATGAGCCGACCGAGAAGGATCTCGCTACGCTGGAAGCGGCACAGAATGCGGGTCGCGGGCCGGCTGCTATGCCGAATGCGCCGAGTACGGCGGTGTCGGTGCAGGCCGTTTCCGACTCGAAAGCTGCGGCGGTCGAGTACGCACTCAAGGCTGGCTCTGTTGTTTTCGACATCAACAAGGCCAATGGCCTGTATACCGGGAAAGTCATACACCAGACGGAGCATCACATCGTGCAGGACATGGGCAAGAAGGCGGCGGTCATCCACGATAAGGCGCACTTCGATGCAGCGGAGCTGAAAAAGGGCATCGATCGGGGCGACAGCCTTCGTATCCAGTATGGCAAGGGGCGGGCGGCGATCGATACCAAGCAGGAGCGCCAACGGAGCCAGGGCGTTTCGCGCTAACGCGACGTGTTTTTTGAAATCTGGAGGTATTTTTAAATGACTGTACCGACGCCTGATGCTGTGACCGAAGAAAGCGGAGTTCCAACGTCAGAAACGACGCCTGACGCCGCTGGAAAGCGCAAGGGGCGTCGATACATCTTCGTCCCCAAAGAAGACGAGTTTCAGCGGAAAGAGGCGCACGGGCTGGGTGCGGTGTATGACGGCAAGAAGTTCGCATGGTTTGTACCGCACGGTGTAGACGACGCGCCTTTCGCACGCTGGTTCAACCCGCCGATGGCGCTTACCGAGGCGGATCTTCGCGAGCAGTTTGCGCAGGCTTGCAGGGAAGCCGGCCTGGTCTATCCGGGCAAGAAGGAAAAGGGTGGATGGACGCAGACAACGGTAACTACCAGCCGGGATCAGAAGGCCCTGAAAGGGGCTTACAAAGTCCAGTTCGGCGACGCTCCGAACGGCTACATCTCCAACTTGGACACGGGATACTCGCAACCGTGGTTTCCGCGAGGCCTGGTTCATTCCAGCGAAGATCGGGAGAAGCACCGGCAACTCCTCGAAGTGAACCGCAGGCAGCGGGAAGATGAAACGGCAGCGGAGCGCGAACGTGCTTCGCAGCGCGCGGCAGCGAAGTGGGCGACATTGCAGACGGCGATTACGCATCCCTACGCCGAGAGGAAGCAGGTTGGAGTGTTCGGCTTGCGGCTCGATGGCGATCGGCTCGTAACGCCGGTAGCTGACGCTGACGGGAAGGTCTGGAGCCTCCAGTACATCGACGCTCGCGGCGGCAAGCTGTACGAGTCGGGCGGGCAAAAAACCGGTAACTTCCATATCCTCGGGGACATTAACGAAGGAAAAACCGTGCTGTTCGGCGAGGGATACGCGACGTGCGCGTCCTTGCATATGGCGACCAGACTTCCTGTGGTCGAAGTATTTGACAGTGGCAACATCGAGCCGGTGCTCGCGCAGCTCGCGCCGCGACTGCAAGGTAAGTCACTCATCGTATGTGGCGATGACGACGTCCTCACGCGCGACAAGATCGTGCGGACAGTCAACCAGATCGCCAATAACGACTACTCCAGACCGAAGCTGCAACTGAAGGGCGGAATTGCGGACGATGAAGTGATCATCGACGGCGTCGCGCGCGCACTGCGCGCGAATCCAGAATGCACCTTGCGGGTGGCCTATGAGCAAAGCCCGGAAGGCGTGCAGCGGGTGGTGGGCGAATTCCTCCACAAGCGTCAGAAGGTTGCTGTGAAGATTGTGAATGTTGGCCGTGAAAAGGCACTTGCTGCCGTAGCGGCGCATGGCGGCATGGCGGTATTTCCCGTGTTTGAGTCGCTCGCCGGCCGGCCTACCGATTTCAACGATCTGCAAGTCAGGGAAGGAATGGCTGTCGTGCGGCGACAAATTGGCATGGCGATGATCGGCAAGTCTCAGGCGATTGCGCCCGAGCGCACGCCGGCAGAGGTTGCGCGGGCAGCGATCGGTGAGGGAGTCGTACTCAATGACGCGAAAGACAATGGCCAATATGTCGGGGCAGTGGTCGGAAACACGACCTCGCATGCGGTCCAGAATGTCGGTCGCAAGACAGCAGTCGCTCACGACCTGGGGAAACTGGACAGGGTGCCGCAAGTGGGTGCCGCGGCGAAAATTGTGTATAGCAACGGTCGGGGCGAAGTCGCGAGCCGAGATGTCGAGCAACTGAAGACCCATGCCCGCACACGCTAGGCACTATGACTTGATATCGTTTTAATGTACTATTGTGATATAGATAAATCACCATAGGGCGTCATTATGCGTGCTGGCCAGAGCAACCGGTCTGTTCACTTCAGCGCATCGATCATCGTTGTGTTCCTGCTGGGACTCGCGTTGTCGTCATGGGCCGCAACGCAATACTTTGCCCATGCCGTGCAATATCAGGACGGGCTTGGGGAGTACGTCTGGCAGGTCGGTTCGACCGTGCGCATCTATCAGCCATTCGCGTGGGTCGATTGGGCGGCGCAATGGATGCGTGCAACCGGCCAGCTGGAAACATACGTGACCCGTATGCTTCTCGTGCTGTGCGGTGGCGCTCTGGCGAGCCTGCTCTTTGGCTTCTATCTGTATTACCGTCGCAGCCTCAAGACTGAGTCGCACGATGATCTCCACGGATCGGCCCGATGGGCGACCGAGCGCGATATCGAGAAGATGGGCTTGATGACGTATGAGCGCTGGGAAGGTCCGCTGTTCCGCCGTAAGCGCGTCCACCGCAAGGCCACAGGGCCTTATCTTGGGGCATTCGACACGAGCGATGGTCGCAAGGTATTGCGCTATAGCGATCCTGCGCACCTTGCCTGCGCTGCGCCGTCACGAAGCGGTAAGGGCGTCGGGCCGGTGCTGACCACACTTCTTTCATATCCCCATAGCACCGCGGTCAACGACATCAAGGGTGAGAACTACGAGCTGTCGAGCGGCTTCCGCCATTCAGCCGGTTCACTGGTTATCCGCTTTGATCCGACTTCCGTTGATCAGAAGAGCATTGATGGTCGATCGCGCTACAACGCGGCGGCCTATTGGAACGTCCTCGATGAAATCCGGACGTTCACGGAGTATGACGTGATGGATGCGCAGAATGTGTCGCAAGCCATCGCGGACCCCAACGGCGAGGGGATGGATGACCACTGGGTCAGCACGTCGTATGAGTTGCTGGTTGGCGTGATCCTGCACGTGAAGTACTACGAGCGGGACAAATCACTCAGCGGCGTTTCGACTTACCTCGCCGACCCGAGCTTTACCGATCCCGAGCAGATGTACACGCGCATGATGAATGCGGAGCACGATCCGGACGGTGTCATGGGCTGGATGGACTCGGAAGGCAATCCGACCAAGACGCACCCGCAAGTGGCAATTGCTGCGCGCGCGATGCTGAACAAGGAAGAGAAGGAGCGCAATAGCGTTCTCTCTACGGCAAAGACCAAGCTGAGCCTGTACACGGAGCCAATCGTTGCACGTAATACATCACGGTCGGACTTCTGCGTGAACGACCTGATGAATCACGAAAAGCCGGTCAGTCTTTACATCGTGGTTCCGCCTTCGGACAAGAATCGCTTGCGCCCGCTTGTCCGACTCTTCATCACGTTTGTGATTCTTCGCCTCACGGCGAGTATGGAGTTTGAAGAGGGGCGCAGCGTCAAGGATTATCGCCATCGATTGCTGATGCTCATTGACGAGCTGGCGTCGCTAAAAAAGCTGGAACAGCTTCAGGACGCTTTGAGCTATATGGCGGGCTATGGCATCACCGCTTTCCTGTTCTTCCAGGACTGGATACAGCTGCGCGAAGCGTATGGCGATAAGGAAACGATCACTGCTGGTTGCCAGCTGCGCATTGCCTATGCGCCCAACACGGTTGACACAGCCGAAGACATTTCGAAGATGACGGGTATCACGACTGTCAAGCGGCAGAACGTTTCCTACAGTGGCACGCGTTTGGGCGCGATGCTCGGCCAGATGAGCGTGTCAGAAGAACTTGTTGAGCGTCCCTTGCTCACAGCCGACGAGGCCAGCCGCCTGCCACGCGACGAGATGCTGGTATTCAACACGGGACATCCGCCGATCCGCGCGAAGAAGCTTCGTTACTTTGAAATGCCAGAGTTCCAGCGGCGCGCTGCGATGGCGAGCCCCAGCCGGGTCTGCATGACGTTCGCTGAAGAGAGGCGCGTTGGCGTCAAATGGTTCATGGTGTCTGTCCAGCGCGTTGAGGGGAGCAAGAATCTCAACGTGACGATCAACACCTATTCGGACTTCCCTGAAGTGTCGCTCGTGATCAAACAGGAACACCTGGAACGCGAGACGGTTCAGGAATTCGAGTACGGGCTATTCGACGGCGCAGGAGGCGCAGTCAACCGGGCACTCACGCTCGATGACCTGAGTTTCGTCGCGAAACCGGTTGGAGATTGCGCAGAGTTTGAACCGACCGAAGCATTCGAGCTGCATTTCATCGTCAAAGACCCGTCCGAGTACAAGCGGTTTTCGCAGGCAGGGTTCTATCGCGACATTTCCGTCTATGAGCGGGAAGCGCGGCGGCAAGTGCGAGAGAGGTTCCACAAGTTCGAGGCGGATGAAGGCAAGCCGACAGAGCCGACGCTGGAGCGTGTCGTAGCGGGCGGCAAGTACTCGGGCAAGGTGTTGCTCGTGACGAAGCACTACATCGCCATTCACAAGCTGCATGATCGCGAGCAGGTTTCACTACATCGCATCGCCAAGCTGGACCGGAGCGCCAAGGTAGGAGAAACGATCACGGTCACCTATACGGGCAAGAAGGGGGCTGTCGCTTGATCAACTTTTGCGAATGGCCCAATGAGCAGGCGTCGCGCGGGGGCGTCAGTGTGCGCGTCCTGCCCGGACACGATCCCGTTCAGATGTCGCGCGAAGGGGCGCTTCACCTGTTTCGGCTCTTGCAGCGCTACAACTGGTGTCTTTCCAACGTTGAGGGATATCGCAGCCGTTGGGCGACCTATTGGCCTGCGATAAAGCCGGTTGAGCGCGCACTGTTGGTGCTCTTCGTGACTGCCAATTGTGGCGGGCAGTTTGGCCGTCGAATGGTGGCTGTCGACGCGCCGGTTGAATTCGAGCGCTTCGAGTACGTGCCTGACGTGGCGCCCTTGAGCGCCAGGATTGCGCGCGAATTTCAGGCAATTCTGACGCTGCACTACGGGAGGCTCGGTGATCGGAAGGACATCTGCGATTGGCTTCATAGCCGGTGTCCAAAGGAGTTTGCGTTGCTCGTGTCGGTGGGCGGTCTTTCGCCGGCGCTAGGTGCCGATGTCATTGATCCAGAGAGCGTGCGGAAATCGTCGCGCGAGAGGTTTATCGAGTGCGGCTGGGATCGAAAAGGCGCGTCTGCGATCGCGACAGCGCTATCGAAGCATCTGTTGTGGTTCTACAAGACGAGGGAGGCAGCGCTATGCTGAAGTCCATCTTTTCACTGTGCGGCGTCGCGTTAGCCCTCGCGGGCGGGAACGCGCACGCTGAAGATCTGGCATCAATGATGCAACGGTGTGCACCAAACGTTCATCCGACGACGCTCAGCGCGATCGTGAAAACGGAATCGAGCGGTCGCATGTACACCCTGTTGGACAATGGGCCGGCGAACCTGCCTTTCTCTGTGCGCAAGACTATGCTTCGCACGATCTATCCCGAATCCGCAACCGAAGCGGCGTCCGTTGCGCGTGATCTGATCGCACGCGGGCATCTGGTCGACATCGGACTGACCCAGCTGAACAATCGCAATCTTGCCGGGTTAGGATTGACTGTTGAGCAGGCGCTCGACCCCTGTACGAACCTGTGGGCGGGCGGCACGATACTCTCGAACTTCTACACGAACGCATCGAAGCAGTATCGCGACCAGCAAAGCGCTTTGTTGGCGGCAATCTCCGCGTACAACACGGGTGATTTCGAGAAAGGATTTAGCAATGGCTATGTCAGCACTGTGATCCGCAACGCGGGCATGCCCGTGCCTGCGCTACTCACGACGGGACCGCGTGTTTCGGTTGGCAGTAGATCGCGCGCGAGCGCAAGCTCGCCACGGCGAAGCGGCTTATTGGACGCAAAATTCTCGGAGTTGGAAGTTGAGTTTCACTGATCGCGCTAATCCGGACTATTCGAGCCCGACGCCATTGCTGTCGGCTCTGAGGCGAGTCGGCAAGAGGCTTCCGATCGTTCAGGACGTTGAAGGGTATTTCACGCCGAACGCGGAGCCGATGACCGGTTGCAGGCTTTTCGGGATGCTGGAAACGCGCGACGCGCGGGTAATGGTCGGATTTGACCGGGCAAAAGTCGCATTGCCCACTGGCCCTGGTCCGCTCAGAGTCAGCGGCAAGATGTGGCTAGGCGAGCGGACAAGCACCGTCACCTTGATGGTGAACTATTACACGGTGATCGAGCCGGTCGTGAAGGAGCCATTGTCTGCTGCATCCGATGCGCTTGCATCGGCTGGGGAGACCTGAATGCGATTTCTCACTGCGGTGGTTTTTCCGTGGTTCACGTTCCTTTCGATCGGCCGCATCAAGCAGGCACGCATTTCTATGGCTCTGCAACTGACCGTTGTTGGTTGGCTGCCAGCCGCAATTTGGGCCTTGCGCACTTCACGACGGCACGTGCACGCTATGACTTACTTGGGCGCGGCCATCGCTGCGGCGCGCGGGCGACAACTGGTTCTTCCAACGGAAAAGGATAGTCGGTAGTCCTTTCACCAGAGTGTTATTCGATTTGGTTATCCGCGTCTCCGCGCGGGAAACGCGCGAAGCGATTGCCGCGCTCGATGAGAGTTATGCCCTTGACGTCCCATTTTCTACGACTTGACTAACATCCCAACAGAACAACGCACATGATTGATTTATCACCCGTCGTCCACTCCGTTGAGGTCGCCGCGCTCAAGGTCATTATCGCGATGACAATCTTCACACTTGCATACGCAGCTGTCTTTTTCGGTATGAAGAAACGCGTCAACAAACAGCTCGCGCGACTTGCGGCGCAGTTTGTTGGAGGTCTTTCCGCTGTTGGCGTGATGTATATCGCGTTCGGCGTTCTCGGTCATTCGTAGGCAGACGGCTCGACGTTGAAAATGGAAATGGTTGGACTGGGCGGATATGTGAAGCGAATTCGTTAGACTGGCTCCTACATCGGGCGAAGGCGACCCGCTGCCGGCGATCGCGTATAGCGGGTTCAGGAAAATGCCCATGCGACTGTAGCCATGTAATTATCCGCAAAGCAAACGAACGATGGGGGTGCAATGAAGAAAATGCTGACGGTGGTGCTACTGCTCGCTTCACATCACGCACTCGCGCAGGAATGGGTCACGTACTCCAGTGCGCGCGGAGAAACCCAAGCCTATAACTCGCAGAGCTTGCAGCGAGACGGCGGCTTGGTCACAGTGTGGACTCGCAACATATACGATCAGCCGCAACTGCTCGACAACGGGAAACACGCGAAGTATGGAATGGCAAAGACAATCGTAGATTGCAAGAACGAGACCGTTTGGTTCACGAGCTTGCTCTTTTACGACGAGTCGAACGCGGTCGTTTCGATGACGAATGGCGCGAAACCGGATGTGCTGAGCATCCCGCCTGGTTCGGCCGCATCGTTGCTCAAGCGGCGGGTTTGTCAGTGACGCACCAGGCTGCGACGCAGGAGGAATTCCAAGGATCGTTTCGGTTCGGTCCCACCCGTTGGCGGAAGGTCTAATTCTCACAACCCGCACTGAGATCCATCCGTCCGTCCCAATCAGCGCAGCCTCACAATTTCCGTTATTAGGGTCTCACGAAAAGCGCTCCAGTCTCACTAATTCCGCTTCCCTGCAGCTGGGCTCTGACGCACATTTTTTATCCCACGCGGGTTGCCATCCCCTCAATGGGGGGGTATAGTGCAACTATGATGATATAAATATATCATTTAATCGGCACGCGGAGCGAGCCACCATCTGGGTTACAGTCGTGAATGCACGGTTTGACTATGACGGATCGATTCCAGCGATGCTTCGGTTACCCGATGGTGCAATGCATATGCAAGATCGTGGCGCGAGCATTTTTGTCAGCAGTCTAGAGTTGCTGACAAGGTTTCGCCTGTCGCCGATCGACCATGCATCGGCTGTAAGGCGATTCCAATGTGCCGCAGCGATCGAGTTAAATCCTTCGCTGGCCGATGTGATAGGGTTGTGGCTCGAAGATCGAAACCTTGAACCATTTGCTCTACTTGTTGAATCGCTATTGTTACCGGAGTACACGCGACGACGAAGGATAAACGATGAGCAGCATCGAATCGCGAAATCGGAAGCTACAGACCCGAGAACTGGCGAGGTACAACGGCCGCTACAGCAAAACGAAACGCGGCTACGTGGTGAACGTACTGGAAAAGCGAGAAGGGCAGCGTGTGTTGGTGGAAGGGATCGGCCAGGATGGATGGCGAGGCCGGTTCTTAGTGAAGAGCGAGAATCTAGCACCGCTTGGACCGGAACTGTTTGACGACTTCTGACGTTGGAAGTGATGGGTGCAGCGCCCGTACTTTTGGCACGCGTCATTTATTTATATTATTATGTCGCGTATGTAGTACGGGGCTGGCGACCATGCTTTGGTTTGCCGGAAAAGGGTACAGGTCGCACCTGTGCCGCGATCTGACCTGTGTGCGCCACGGCGTAGCAGGCGGGCAATTTTCTGCATACGTTGGAAGGCCACAATGAAGAGACGCGCCGATGAGGCCCAACTTGGTTTTGACTTTACTTTTAACGAAACGGTTGCCGCGATAACCCGCATCAACGAAGATGCTGCGGCAGACCCAATTGACGAACAGACTGGAGCACCAAATGCTGGAAGGCGAACTGAAACCCCTCGACATCGCGAAACGCGTCCTGAAGCCGGATACGATCTCTTCAGTGCGCCAGGGCCCGTATCATCTGCGGGCGTGGAAGATCCTCGACCGGTGGGCGCTGAACTCGCCGCAGCAACTCAAGGCGCTGGAGACGGAGGGCGAAGTGGTGTTGCTGGGCCGGTTGCTGGACCAGCAGACGTTGGAACACGAGGCATTGCTGGACGCGTCGGAGATGCTGACACAGGGCGTGAGCGAGTCGGAAATACTGGCGATGGCGAACATCCCGACCGAGCTGAGCTAGAACCGACCGTACCGCAGTCAGTTGCGCCGGCTGTAATCGAGAACGAGCCGGCGACCGACTACGTCATCAGCGATGCCGACAGACTTGGGGAAGGCGGCGCCAAAACAAAGTATCGGGACAATATCGCCGCGCTTCGACTGCTCGCGACCCTGCAAGATGAAGGCAGGGCGGCGACGCGCGACGAGCAAGCCGTCCTTGTGCGGTATGTCGGCTGGGGCGGCATACCGCAGGCGTTCGACCATCGCAACACGGAGTGGCGTGCTGAATTTGAAGAGCTTGCTGGGCTGCTGAGCAAGGACGACTACGAAGCCGCGCGCCGTTCGACGCAGGATGCACACTACACCGCACAGCCGGTCGTTGAAGCCGTGCACAGCGCGATGGTGCGCTTCGGGTTCGACGGCGGGCGTATTCTCGAACCTTCGATCGGCAGTGGCAATTTCGTTGGGCTGATGCCGGAAGCAATTCGAGAGCACTCGAAGGTGACTGGCGTGGAGCTGGACCCAGTCACGGCTCAGATCGCGCGGCATCTGTATCCCTCTGCATCGGTCATCAACAAGGGTTTTCAGGAAGTCACGATACCTGGCGGCTACTTCGACGCCGTCATTGGCAATCCTCCTTTTGGCAATCAGTCGGTCTACGATGCCAATCACCGCGACATCTCGCAGTTCTCGATTCACAACTATTTCATCGCGAAATCGCTTGAGAAGCTGCGCGACGGTGGTGTGTCTGCGTTCGTCGTCTCCAACTATTTCCTCGATGCGCGCGACTCGTCCGCTCGATCGCACATTGCTGATCGCGCTCATTTCCTCGGTGCGATCCGCCTTCCCAATACGGCGTTCAAGAAGAACGCACTGACAGAGGTTACAACCGATATCGTCTTCTTCAAGAAGGCGAAGGACGGCGAAATTCCTGACCGCAGCTGGGTCGATGTAGTCGACGTTCCTGATATCGCCGGCGGCGATGACATGCCGCTGAATCAGTACTACGTCGATCGGCCGGAAATGATGCTAGGGCATATGGAGCGCGCCGGCACGATGTATGCGGGCGGAACGCCTGCGCTGATTGCACCGGATGGGCAGGACCTTGCAGCAGATCTAACCGCGGCGATCATCCGATTGCCAGCGGGCGTCTATGTCGGTCGCGAGACAGAGCGCGTGATCGCAGATGCGATACAAGAGCCGATCGAAGTGCCCGAAACCGTGAAAATCGGCGCGTACTTCGTCACGGAGAAAGGCAAGGTTGCGCAGCGCCTTGACGATCTGCTCGATGTGCCTCAGGCAAAGCTTGTTACGGACAAGAACGACAAAGCCCTTGAGCGTATCAAAGGCATGACGGATATCCGCAACGTTCTGCGTGACCTGATGCGTGCGGAGCGGCGTGACGATGCGCGCGAAGAAGACCTTGCGATGCTTCGTGGCAAGCTCAACGTCGTCTACGACGCGTTCGTGAAGCGAAACGGGCACGTCAACTCGCTCGTCAATCGGCAGGCGATGAGCGAAGACCCAGACTATCCGTTGCTCCAGTCGCTCGAACGAGACTATGACAAGGGCATCTCGAAAGATCTGGCGAAGAAAAACAACGTGGACCCGCGCGAGCCGAGCGCGGAGAAGGCCGCGATCTTCTCCAAGCGGGTGATGTCGCCGCGTCGTGAAGTCACGAAGGTGGAGAGCGCCAAAGACGCGCTGGTCGTGTCGATGAACGAGACAGGCGGCGTCGACCTCGACCTGATGGTTCGTCTTTCGGGCCGCGACGAGGATGGGCTGCTGCGCGAGCTGCAAGGACTCGTCTTTCAAAATCCGGCATCGCAGCGCTGGGAGACTGCCGACCGTTACCTCACGGGCAACGTGAAGGAGAAGCTGAAGGTCGCAGAAACGGCAGCACTTGCTGACGCCCGGTACGCGGGCAACGTCGAAGCACTCAGGATCGTACAGCCCCAGGACATCGAGCCGGTCGACATCTCGATCCAGCTGGGATCGACGTGGGTGCCCGATCGCGTGGTCAACGACTTCGTGACGCATCTGCTCGGCAATGTGCATCGTAATGTCACCTACCAGGCGCCGCTCGGTAAGTGGATCGCAAAGGTGGGCGCTGGTGATCAGACGACGATGCGCGTGACGTGGGGTACGGAAGACGCGCCTGCGAACGAAATCGTTGAGTCGATCCTGACGAACAAGGCGATCGAGGTTCAGGACATCGTCGGCTATGACGAGTACAGGAACCCGATTCGCAAAACCAACGAAGCGAAGACTGCCGCCGCAAACCAGAAAGGCGACGAGATTCGTCAGGCGTTTCTGGACTGGGTATGGGAGGACAAGGATCGCCGTGAAACACTCGCGCGCCTGTACAACGATCGTTTCAACACGAACGTCGCTCCGCGCTATGACGGTTCGCATCTGACGCTTCCCGGCGCATCGAGCGCGATCGAACTTCGCCCACATCAGAAGGATGCGATCTGGCGCGGCATTCAGGACGGGACCGAACTGTATGATCACGTTGTAGGTGCCGGCAAGACGTTCGCCTGTATCGCGACGGCGATGGAAAGCAAGCGCATGGGCCTGACGAAAAAGGCCATGTTCGTCGTGCCGAACCATCTGCTGCTGCAATGGAAGGACGACATCTACAAACTGTATCCCGACGCGAACGTTCTTATTGCCGAAAAATCCGACTTCCAGAAGGAAAATCGGGAGCGCCTGTTTGCGCGCATTGCGACTGGCGACTGGGATGCAGTGGTGGTCGGTCATTCGAGCTTCAAGAAGATCGGCATGCCGCCGCAGATGCTTAACGACATTCTGAACGAGCAGATTGACGACCTCACGGACGCAATCCTGTCGATGAAAGCAGAGAGGGGCGACCGTGTCACGATCAAGGAGATGGAAAAGGCTCGCGACAGGATGAAGGCAAAGCTGGAGCGCGCCGCGGAAACCGGCGCGAAGGATCGCGTTGTGACGTTTGACGAGCTGGGTATTGATGCGATGTTCGTTGACGAGGCCGACGAATTCAAGAACCTGTTTATCACGACATCGCTATCGCGCATCTCGGGCCTCGGAAACCTGCAGGGCTCCGACAAGGCGTTCGATCTGTTCGTCAAGGCCCGCTATATGCAAAAGCAGAATGATGGCCGTGGTGTGTACTTCGCAACTGGCACGCCAGTGGCCAATACGATCGCCGAGATCTACACGATGCAGCGTTACATGCAGTACGACGAGCTGAAGTCGCGCGGCATCCATCACTTCGATGCGTGGGCCAGCACGTTCGGTCAGGTTGTCACGGGTTGGGAGCTGGATGCGACGGGCGTGAACTATCGCCTCAACTCACGCTTCTCGAAGTTCCAGAACGTGCCGGAGCTGACGAACCTGTATCGCTCGTTTGCGGACGTTATCACGAGGGAGGATCTGCAACGTCAGGCCGAAGAGCGCGGAACGCGCTTCCCTGTACCGAAGGTGAAGGGCGGAAAGCCAACCAATATCGTGGTGGAGCGCTCGCCGTTGCAGGCTCGATACATGGGCGAACAAACGCCTGTGCTCGATAGCGAAGGCAAGCCCGTGCGCCGTGCGGACGGTTCGACCATCACGAATTGGACGGAAGGCTCGATCATCCATCGCATGGAGAACCTGCCCAAAGACCCGAGCAAGGACAATCCGCTGAAGATCACGAACGACGCGCGCAAGGCCGGTCTGGACTTCCGCCTGATCGATCCTGACGCGCCTGACTTCGAGGGAAGCAAGACGAACGCCGCGATCGAAGAGATGGTGCGGATCTACCACCACTGGGACCACAAGCGCGGCACGCAGCTGGTTTTCTGTGACCTCTCGACGCCGAAGCTCGATCGTGGGGCGACTGCGAATCAGCCGGCTCCGGCGGATCGCGGCAGCGCAAATGATGAGCAGGATAGCCCTGGGACGGAAGAAGCTGAAGTGTCGATGGACGAGTTGCTTGCGGGCCGTGGAGCAGCGAAGTTCTCCGTCTACGACGACATCCGTGCGAAGCTGATCGCGCGTGGCATTCCCGCCGAAGAAATCCGCTTCATCCACGAGGCGAAGACGGACCTTCAGCGCGCCAAGCTTTTCGAGCAGGTGCGGCGCGGCGATGTCCGCTTCCTGCTCGGTTCGACCGCCAAGATGGGAGCCGGCACAAACGTCCAGACGCGCCTGGTCGCCGAGCATCATCTCGATGCGCCGTGGCGTCCGCGCGATCTGGAGCAGCGCGAGGGACGCATCGTGCGGCAGGGCAACGAACTGTACAAGGAAGACCCGGACGGGTTCGAGGTTGAGATCCTTCGCTACGCGACCAAGCAGACCTACGATTCGCGCATGTGGCAGACCATCGAATACAAGGCTGGCGCGATCGAGCAGTTCAGACGCGGTGATGGTATCTCGCGCGTGATCGAGGACGTTGCCGGCGAAGCGGCGAACGCGGCTGAAATGAAGGCCGCGGCAACGGGCAACCCGCTCATTTTCATGCAAGTGCAGATGAGTTCCGATTTAAAGAAACTGGAAGCATTGCACTCGAACTACAAACGTAACCGTCATGCGCTCGAATCGAGCGCTGATTGGTTGGCGAAGGGCGACGACCGGGCCGCTGCGCGCGTTAGCGCCTACGAGTCGGACATTGCGCTGCGTGATGCCAACACGACGGAAGAGTGGCAAATGAAGGTGGGCCAGAACACGTTCAACGCGTCGAGCAAGGACCATCTCATGGAGTCGGTCCTCAGTGGTATGCAACGCGCGATTGAAGGGCGCGCGACGAATCGGGCCGACAAGCCTGCGGTCGTGAACATTGGCAAGTATCGGGGCTTTGTCGTCACCGCTACCGCCGACAACCGCCATGTCCAGTTCGCGATGAAAGGCTCCGAAATGTACGTCACGAGCAATCTCCGCTATTCGGTTGACGACAAATTCAGCGTCACCGGTTTCGTCCAGCGGATGGATAACGTCCTGGAGGTTATCGAGGATGTGGTGGAACAGCAAAAGGAGCAGGCTGCTCGCGATCGCGCCGAGCTGGTGAAGGTGAAGGAGCAGCTTGGCAAGCCGTTCGCGCAGCAACGCGAACTCGAACTGCTCCGGAAGAACAATGCCGATGTCATGGTCGAGCTGCGCAAGATGCAGGACGATCCCGAGTACGTCTCCACGTGGGAGCCTGCGACGATCGAATCGGTGCCGGCGCAGGACGGCGATCTCTTTGCGTCCGTCGATCCCCTGGCGTCGGAACGTGCCGCCCGAGAGGCCGCATACAGCGCCGAAGTGCGCGAGTCGATCGACAAGGCCGCGGCAGATTACCTCGGTGGACGGCAGGAGCCGCATCGCTCTGACGAGTTTTTCAATCGCGGCCACGACCGGCTTTTCGAGTGGGACGGTGGCAAGGAGGTACACGCCGGTCTGATCGAGCGCATCAAGTCCGATCGTGAGCTGGCGCTCGCCGTCGCGACAGCGCCCGGAAAGCGGTACGCATCTGCCGACATGCTGGATGCGGCGGAGTCGGTCGTGCAGATTGCGGCGGCTGCAAAGCAGCAGGCGAGTGCGGCGGGGCTCGCGCCGGAAATGCCGAACCGCGATACGGGCATGTATGCAGGCCGGATTGTCGCGCAGACGGAGCACTATCTTGTGCAGGATGCCGGTCACGGCAAGGCGCTGCTTCATCATCGCGGCGACGTGCTTCAGACGAATCCCGTGAGGGTCGGAGACAACATCCGGTTGAGCTACAAGGCTGGACATGCTCTGGCTCGCGTCAATGATCCGAACACGTCTCTGACACGCTAACTTCTGACGTTGGAAATCGGGATGCGCAAGCGTCCCGATTTTCTTTCTTGACCCAACGAGGCTCGAATGAAAACACTCCTGTTGCGAATCGCCCTGGCCCTTGCGATGGCCGCGCCGGTCGTGCCGGCTTTCGCCGCGCCCGACATTCAGGTGGGGTTCTCGCCTGGTGGCAGCGCGGAGTCGCTCGTGTTGCACACGCTGGAATCTGCACGGCAGTCGATCAGACTGATTGGCTACTCGTTCACGTCGCCCGAAATCGTCCGGGCGCTAATTGCCGCCAAGCGGCGTGGCGTCGATGTGGCGGTAGCCGTCGACTACAAGAGCAATCTTGAGGAAGACCGGTCAGGAAAGGGCCGTGCGGCGCTTGCTGCGCTAGTGAACGCGGGTATTCCAACGCGCGTCGTGCGCGCTTTCCAGATTTGCCACTCAAAATTCGCAGTTATCGATGGCCAAACTGTCGAGACGGGCAGCTACAACTACACAACGTCGGCCGCGCGCTACAACGCCGAGAACGCGATCGTGATTACCGGGCAGTTAGACATCGTCCGGGCTTATCTGAACAACTGGCAGTACATTTACTCGAAGGGCGAGGACTATCGGCCATATTGAAGATTTCCAGATTAGTGATATAGTTATATCATGATAGCCCGCGAAAACGCGGGTTCTGGATCAACCGTATCTTGTGAGGCCATCGTAATGAAAAAAGACATTGCGCTCAGGGTTGTATGGCTCGCGCTCGGAGGATTGCTGCTCAAGGTCGCACTTTCCGCGTTCTATAGCGAACCGCTTTGGCAATTGATGGGCCGTTCGGCTGGGCTGCTCGTGGCGTTCCCGGCATTCCTTAGTCTCTGGTCGTTCGCTGAAGCCATGTGGACGAAGCGGGGGGCGTCACCGCGCTGACGCCAGGAACTGACCATGTCCAAGCCACTGCGCGAGACGATGCCTGAAACGGCTGCGTGGGTCGATATGCTTCGCGATGCCTTCGGGTCCGAAACGATTCACGACGCTATCCGTCGTGGCGCCGGCGAGCCAACATTCTTTGCGATCGAGCGTGGACAGGAGATTGGCACTCGTTCCGACAGTGGCGAACCGTGGCGTCTCGAAGGTTTTGAAGACCGACATTTTTGTCGGTCCTGCGATGGTAGCTGTGTTGGAAATCTGACGGCGTGCGGTATTCGCAGGTAAGGGACTCGCATAAAATCCTTCTGAAAGCATTTGAACAAGCGGTTGATGCCTCGGAAGGTTTATGGACGAAGGAAGTCAACAGGCGTTTCTGCGCCATGCCATGAAGACACTGGGCATGACTTATGACGAGTTTGCGAGCCGGTTACACATCAGTCGGAAGACGCTCGAAAACTGGCTCGCGGGCAACGGTTCCGGTAGCTTCAGGAAGATGCCCGACATGGCGCGGGCGTTTATCGAAGAGATTCTGAGGAACACGCATCGGTAACGCTCGGCAAGCAACTCGCGCGGCAGGTTGCAAGGACAGATGAGATTTAAAAAAATCAGTCAGCGCACAAGGGTGCCCGACTTAGCTAAGGAGTGTCAATCGTGTATCAAATAGCCGGGAATACTTACGGGCCTGACGATCAGCGGCTGAATCAGGCGCTTGCCGCCGTCTACGGGTCGGACAGACGTCCGCTGTGCATGTGTCGCGGCTCGGGCATCGAGATGTACGTGGCGAAGCTCGGGCATCAGTACATCATCAAACGCATGCCGCACACGGGTGCGCAGCACGCGACTTCCTGCGAGTCCTATGAGCCTCCCGCGGAACTGTCGGGCCTCGGCGAAGTGATGGGTGGGGCGATCCAGACCAACCTCGCGGACGGCGTGACCACGCTGAAATTCGATTTCGCGCTTTCCAAGAACGGCTCGCGCGCCGCGCCAGCTCCCAGCGGGGCAGAGCACGATACCGTGCGCACCGATGGCAAAAAGCTGACGCTGCGTGGTCTTCTGCACTACCTGTACGACGAATCTGGTCTGACCCGCTGGTCGCCGGCTATGGCCGACAAGCGCAGCTGGTGGGTCGTGCGCAAAGCCTTGCTTCAGGCTGCGAGCGACAAGGTCGCGAAGGGCGCGGCGGTCGCTGACCTTCTGTACATTCCGGAAAGCTTCTCGTTAGACAAGAAGGATGAAATAACCCGTCGCCGCCTGGCTATCTTCAACCCGCTCGCGCAGGCAGACGGGAGCACGCGCAAGCTGATGATGGTCGTGGGCGAGGTCAAGGAACTCGGCGACGCTCGCTTCGGAAAGAAGATGGTTTTGAAGCATCTGCCCGACGCGCACTTCTTCATGAACGAAGACCTGTACAAGCGCATGCTCAAACGCTTCGAGCACGAGCTCGCGCTTTGGGGCGGCACGGAGTCGTCGCATCTTCTAGTGGTCGGCACGTTCGGCGTGAGCGGCGCCGGCGTTGCATCGCTTGAAGAAGCGTCGCTGATGCTCGTCAACGAGAACTGGCTACCCTACGAAAGTGTCGATGAAAAGATGCTGCTGGACGCTCTGAACGCGCAGAAGCGGCGATTCGTGAAGGGGCTGCGGTATAACCTGCCGTCGACCACGCCGCTGGCCAGCGCGGTCCTGTCCGACACGGCCAACCCGGTCGCCATGTACATCACCTCATACGGGTCTTCCGACGAGTACCGCAAGCAACTGCACGAGCTGATGGAGGAAAGCACGCTCGAAGCATGGACTTGGGACACCGCAAACGAAATGCCCGCTTTCCCGGCTCCTGAAGCACGGCAGGGCCGAAAGTGACCTCGGCGCAATTGCTCGGCAGCGCTGCGGTGCTAGGCGCCTGTGCGGGCGGATACGTGCCTTCGCTCGCACGAGCTGCGACTCGAGTTGCACTCCTGTCGGACGGTGCGAACGAGTCGGAGTGCGCCGACGTTGTACGGCTGTATCGCGGCAAGTGGATGCTCGCCTCGGCGGCTGGCGCAGCGGTACTTTCGGCGGCATCGGTGGCTATCGCGGGATGTACCGCGAAGGGTGTTGCGTTGGCGGTGCTCCTGCTCGTCCTCGTGGTGCTCACTGTCATTGATCTTGCGACCATGCTTCTGCCGGATGTCATCACGATCCCGTTGGTGGTGGTCGGGCTCCTGGTGAATGCCTCGGCGACGGTCGCGTCGCTACATGACGCCATGCTTGGGGCCGCAATCGGGTTCCTAGTGTTCTGGTCGCTATATTGGTCAATCAGGGTTGTGTCTAGGCGCGAGGGGATGGGCTTCGGCGATGTCAAGCTCGCTTGCGCCATTGGCGCATGGCTCGGCTTTCGCCCACTACTGCACATACTTGCCGCTGCTGTACTCCTGGCCGGGTTGTACGCCTGTGTGCTCGCGATGTCGCGAAAGATCAGTGACGATCACCTGATTCCGTTCGGCCCGTTTCTGGCGGCTGGTGCCGCGTTGACGGCACTCGTCGGCACTCCGCTATACGGATTGGTGACGGGTTAGCGAACGCTTGCATGCGATCGCAAATCATCGGCGCGTCAGCGCCCCGAAAACGGCCGGTAGCCGTGTGAGAGTGACCGAAGTGAACGAATGGCGGGAGAGTTTTTGCAGGGATGTGTTCGTGGACAACGCGAAATCATTGTCTGCCGCGAGCATTGTCCAGGGTGGCGTTAATGCCTTTGAGTCTTACCACGGCTCAGCGCCTGATGAGCGGGAGCTGAAGAGGTGGAACGAACAGGCAATCTGGTACATCTACGGCAACCAGGACAGCATGTTCGATAAAGAGCGAAGCATCGAGGACAAGCGCATCGAAGTGCTGGAGCATCTTGAAAAGGTGCATCGGAAGACGCGTCCCGGCAGCTGAGCAACGGATACCGGGCTGCGCCGGCAGGCGCGGCCCAAAGGAAAGGTTGACATGGCCCAACAACTGATTCTGATTGACGACGGCGTGTTCTACATCGAACGCAATGTCAACGGCGATGCCGCAGTGACCAACGGTTTCCTTCTTCGTCGGTGCAAGGTCGGCGTTACGACTCCGGGCGGCTATGAGTGTATTGGAGGTTACGAGCGCGCTCCGTCCGGAATGTGGCGTGCGTCGATTAACGTGCCGTATGACGCGATCACGGACAGCGACAGCTATGAGCTTGGCGATACGTTCGGGACTAACCGCGATGCGATCGCGGCGTTATGGAAGTCGCGGCACGAAGCGCACTGCCAACACTAGAAATCTGATGAGTATCGGTTCACGGCTAATGCAACAGGGCAGGATGCCGATATACCGTCGACACAGTCTATTCACAAGCAGGGAAACAAATGGACAAGACAGAATTGAATCGGCGGGCAATTGTGGCCGCATTTGGAGACGAAGCGGGTCGTCTGCCGGATGGCGTAAAGCCTGAAATCATGGACGTAATCGGCAACAGTGACGACTGTTTGCGCCTGCTGATCGCGACGGGCATTTCGTTCGCACCGGGCGACGGCGAGGTAGCTGCCGAAGGCGGCATGATGCAGGAGCCGCTTGTTGAAAAGGTGGTCGGGGGCGACACGCTCGCCGCGGCGCGTCTGGCTGCGGCAAAGGTCGCCGCGAGCTGGTTGGAGTTCGCAGATCAATGAAGCTAAAACCATCAATGGTCGGATGGCTCCCTGCGCGGGGAGCCCCGACCGTTTAAATGGACTTCCAACGTTGGAAGTGAAAAAGACTGGCGCGCAAGCGCCCCGGACGCTGGCCGGATGGCCAGCAAAAACAACCTGGAGAAGAACCGATGCAACTGGTGAAACTACCAAACCACACCACACCGCAAAAACACCTTTTTGTCGTGAAAGGGACAATTGTCCGTATCACGCCGCGAAAGGATGCATCCACACGAATCACGTTGCTGACGCCGGCCGGGTCGCCCAAGCATGAAGATGTTTTCACCACAGCGCCACTCCCGACGCTGCTGGACCTGCTTGGGCCTCACGTCGAAGTTGAATTGCGCTCTCCCGATAATTATGAAGCGCACACCAGCTACATCGGCCTGGAAAGCATTGCTTACGCCATCCCCCACGCGCTCGAAAACGGTGCGATTCGACTGGGGTTGCGTAACGGTGATGCGATCACCGTGGGCGATGTGGGGGGCATCAGAGAATTTCTGGACAACGCGCAAGGCGTTGCCTAACTGGGACTGGGCGAGCGGCAATCGGGACGGTTCCCGTTCACTGTTCGCATTCGGTGAGCCGCCGCCGCGCAGGAGATGCGGAATGATCAGACCCGAATCCCTGGGCGCCTGGACCGAAACTGTGCTTTTTGGCATACTATGGAAAACACATTCTGCTATGAGTGTCAAGATGGTTCGGATCAAAGATTTTCCGCAACTCCGGTTCATCGCTTGGAATCGCCCCGGTGACGATGTGCTCAGCGATGAGGACGCGTTCGCCCTGTACGAGCGCAACTGGCGCTTTGTTGACCAGAAAGCGCTCGATGGCCGCGAGCGCGCCCTGATTGAGCGGCTGACCAACGAAGTGGGACACGGACATCTTCATGTTTAACCACAGACACCATCAGAACATCATCGGCATCCTTCAAAAGCTCGACGCCGAACTTTTCGAGCGGGCAGGTTGCTATTTCGGCGGTGGCACGGCAATCGTACTAGCCACCAACGAATATCGCGAATCGGTCGATATCGACTTCCTGATTGCCTCGCCTGATGGCTACCGCCAGATCCGTGGTCTTGTCTCTGACACTGACATCAATAAATTAGCAAAGCAGCCGATTCCGCTTCTTCGCGATGTCCGAAAAGAGCGAGACAAGATTTCGACCATCATCAGCGCCGGCGAGGGAGAACGTCCAATCAAGTTGGAGTTCGTGCTGGAGTCTCGTATTCCGCTCACCGGCCAATACATACCCGGCATTCCGGTGCCGACGCTATCACGTGTCGATCTGTATGCCGAGAAGCTGCTGGCGAACTCGGATCGCTGGGGCGATGCCAGCGTGATGTATCGGGATGCCATCGACCTCGCAATGATGCTCGATCAGTGGGGCCAGATTCCGCAAGAAGCGATCGACAAAACGTCGCGTATATATGGACCGGCCGCACTGTCGGACTTTCGCAAGGTGACTGACTACCTTTCTTCCAGCGAAGCCGCACTGGACAAGGCGCTTGCCTCGATGGCGATGGACCCTGAGCTTGCGCCGCGAATCACCGCTGTATTGCAGGCCGAAGTACAGCGGATCGACGGTGCAACGCAGGTCAGGGGAGCAGCTGACTTTCCTGACGAAATCGCGAACGAACTGCGCGCACGGGGACTCGTCGCGCAAAAGATGAACACTGACAAGGGCGTGTACGTCGGGAGGATTTTGATGGTGAGCGGGGATTATGCGGTCCAGGACATCGGACGCAATACCGTCGCCGTCCATCGCATCGACGCTGCCCAAGCCAAGCCGAATCCGGGCGAACGCTACAAGGTGCAGTATTTTTACGGAAACGCCGACTGGGAACCGACGATCCGATCGGGAAAAAACCTCGGGCGGTAAGCGGCCGCTTCTGACGTTGGAAATCTAAAAAAGGAAAAGTATGGCGTTCATTATCCTGGGTGGCCTCGCAGTGCTAGTAGCGATCCTTGTCGGCCTATATATGTTTAGTGAGCTTACTGCGTATGGGCTGGAAGAACTCGACAGGTGCGCGAGAGAGAACTCGCAGGCCCGCAGGTTTATCAAGCGTCAGATGGCAAAACACAAGCCACTGCGCCAGTGGGTCCTGATGCGGGCTGAAAGGATGGTGGACGCGGCGAAACGTGCTGAGGAATCGCGACGTAACGATGCGGACGAGACTCGCCGTCGCCACTCAGCGGAGAAACGACTCCGGGACACGCTTGAATGACGTAATAGCTGCGCGCGTGCATAACGTAACGTATCATAACGTAACAAGAACAGGAGAACGTTATGGCACGTGAACCGAGTATCAGCCAGGACCAGGTAAGCCGTGTGGCTGAGGCAATCAGACTCGAAGGAAAGAAACCGACCGCGCGGGAAGTCCGGGATCGTCTTGGCACAGGCTCGTTCTCGACCATCCTGAAACTCATGAAGGCGTGGGATGACTCGCAGGTCAAACCGGCCGAGCCGCCCGTTGTGTTGCCGCAGGGGTTGCAACGAGGGCTAGTGGAGTTTGTTGCCAGCGAAGTGGAACGCACAAGGGCCGAGCTTCGCGCTGAAATCGACCTAGCAAATCAGGCAAACGAAGACCTGATTCGGGAATGCGAGCGGCTGGCGATGACGGTGGAGAACTTGACAGCGTCGCTCGAAGCCGTCCACGCAGAAAAGGCTGGACTTTCTGGCCAGCTGCGGGAAGTCGAAGGCGAGCGCGACGCGGCGCGACAGGATGCGTCTGCCGAACGCCAAGCCGCCGAATCCGCGCGCACCGAACTGGCCAAAGCGCTGCTCCGGCTTGAAGCGATGCCGCGACTGGAAAAAGAACTTGATGAACTTCGGCAGGAACTTGCTCGGGAGCATGATGCGCGCACAGACGCGCAACAGTCGTCCGCCGTCGCGTTAGCCAAGCTGGAAGGAGCGCAGGCGGCGCAGGCCGCGGCTGAGGAAGCACTCACGCACGCGAATGCCGAACTGACCAGCGTTCGCCAGGAACTGAAGGACACGCGCACCGAGGCGAGCACTGAACTGGCCAACCTTCGCGCGGAAAATGCCACCGTGCAAGCCGATCTGCTCGCCGCCGTCAGACCGAAGACGCGCCGACCACTGAAAGCGCAAGCCCTGAAGAAGACCTGATACTCGGCTAAACGAGAAATTTTCCCCACCTATTCAACGACGCTTCCCCGGTCGCCCAAGACCCGACGAAGCGCCTCGGTCTGGCTTCGCTCCCGTTGCAGCGCCTTTTCAGCTGCGTCCAGCCGCGCCTTGTAGTCGTGCGCCTGTGCGGACAGCTCGACCCTCAACTGGTCCGTCTGAAGCTTCAGATGCCGCTCCAGGCCGGAAAGCCTGACTTCCGCCGCCGCCAGGGCGTCAATCCGGACTGACAACGCGCCCGCCATCGCCTCCCTCTCTGCGATCACTTCCTGAAGCCGGCGCTCTGCCGCGCGTGCCGCAGCCTCGGCGGTCGCGACGCGTTGCAGCGCGTCGGCGCGCGCGGCTTCCAGCTGGCCGACCTTCAGGTACGCATCACGCAACGTCGCCTCGGCCACCTGCGCACGCACTTTCAGCGCGGTCATCTCGCCGTCGTCCCGCTCATCGCCTGCTGGCCGCGCCGAGGCCGGTGCCCGCTCGAACGCCGTCAGGCTGTCCGGCGCCGCGCCCTCATGTACATCGGGTGCGGGTGCCGACGCCACCAGAAGCTGCCGCGAGGGCAGGGGAGATGACCGGGCGCGAGCAATCGCCGCGGACCACGTGGGCGCGGAGGGGCGGCGGCGTATGCCTGCGGTATCGAGCAGCCTAACGTAGACCGGCTGGCCGTACAGGCGTCCGGTCGCGCGCGCGACGCCCGCGATGAAGCGGTCGAGAAACGCGGCGTTGTGCATGGAGGCGGGCGCGTGCGCGTCGGCGTCAGCCGCCGCCGCAAGGATGCCGCGCAGCTCGGTATCGGTGAAGGTGATGGGAGGGCGGGCCATCTGGACTTCCAACGTCAGAAATTCTGTGGGCGATAAACCGGACGGTTCAGTCTAGCCGGATGCCGCATCCGCGTAAATAAAACCGTACATTTTATTTACGCGTTTTGGTTACTTTGCACCATTACCCGGATAATGGTGCGTTTTGTCTGATTTCCGCGCTTTGCATGGGAGGTAGCCTGTGAGGTCCGCCTAGCGGGCTTCTGACGTTGGAAACGACGTGTCGAATGACGACAAAGGCGCCTTCGCTCGTGTGGGTAAGGGCGCAGCTAGGCTCAGTTCGGCCACAAGCCGTCGCTCGAAGATGTCACGAATCAAGTAACTCTGAACCCTGTGCACTTAGCTCTGAATTTTCGGGGTGCGTTAAGCCAGCCAGCAACGAATCATTTGGCTTGACCGCCAGGCGCAGGCACGGTCGAGTTTACTTTCTGGAGTCGTTTTCCGTGCTTTTTGTATTCTGCCTCCAGCCACGTTGGCTCCTCTCTCAACTGCGACGCATAAGAGTATTGTGGGATATTTGTCCAGAATGCAGTAATGGCCTCAGCAAATTCGACGAACTGCGCTTCACTCACCGTTAGCTCCTCATGATTGGCACGGAGCCACGGTAAATCTCTAGTAACGCCACGGTCATAGTATTCGGGATGCTTCGATGACAACTCGCAATGCGCATCTCCATCGCCGTGCTTGTAGACGTTCACAACCAGTCGGCAAGCGTCAAGCTTGTCGAAAAAATCTTTTCCAATAATGTCCATGCCGAGCCATTCGAGCAACTCGATTAGTCGGGGAAAGCCTAGATTCCAAACAACTGGGCCAATTTTCTCTCTATCAAGCCAGTGACTAAACTCCCTAACGGCCTTGTCTCGCAAGGTTTTATCGAACTGATGAAACATTCCGGCTGTTAGTGCAAGGGTGACCGTGTTGTGCATTTCGTTGAGCGCAATCCAACGGGACACACCTTCCTGATACGCATGCTCATAGGCGTCTGCAGGATCATCTCGATCCGGATCGAAATTCTGCCCGGACGCTTCCAAATGCCGCGCCTCTGCTTCGCTCGCCTCGCGCTCGATATCACTGAACTGCGCCAGCAATCTCTTTCTGGCCTCCGATACGTAGAACTTGTGAGGTTCAAGCAAAACCGGGAGGTCTATCGTTGTTGAAAGATAAAACGTCGTGAAATCGCGCCCAGTCATTGCGCCCTCTCGGATTCGTTGATTGTTTGAATGGTCAATGTATGCACAGCTGGTTTGTGGCTTCCGGCTGTTCTTTATCCTACCGACGTCTCCGCGAGCCTTGTGAAGATGGGATGCGGCGATGTTCATATGAGGTGAGGCTTTACGGGGGCCACATACCTTTCACGGCTCCCGAAAATCCTCACCAAACTCCCGCGTTTGTCTTTGGCTAAGCCGAGGACGCAGACTCCTGCCATCATAAAAGGGCTGGACAGATGGAAGGATGGCGGCCAGAATGTCCGTCAAAATACCCAGCGAGAAAAAGCAACATGACAATGGCCGATTCGCATGACCTGCTCACGCAGGCACTGAAGCTATACACACAAGGCGAAATCGCCGAAAGAATCGGAAAGAACGTACGGACAATCCGCCGCTGGGAGGCGGACAAAGATCGCTGTCCAGTCATTGCAGAAGCCGCTTTACGCGAGATGCTGGACGCAAAGACCCGGAAACCCGGGAGCGTGAGCGAGCCAGAATTCCGGTTCATCGATCTTTTCGCGGGCATCGGCGGCATCCGGCGTGGTTTCGAAGCGTTCGGTGGTCAATGCGTCTTTACGAGTGAATGGAACGAGTTCTCGAAAAAGACGTACCAGCAGAATTACGGCGATAGCGACGACCGCCACCAGTTCATCGGTGACATCGTGTCCTTTTCGGAGCACGCCGTCCCAGCGCACGATGTGCTACTTGCCGGATTTCCCTGCCAGCCGTTCAGCATTGCCGGCGTGAGCAAAAAGAACTCGCTCGGCCGTCCGCACGGCTTCGAATGTACGACCCAAGGCACTCTGTTTTATGACGTTGCTCGCATCATCGAGGCGAAGCGCCCCGCAGCGTTCCTGCTTGAGAACGTGAAGAACCTCCTCTCGCATGATCGGGGCAACACCTTCAAGACGATCCTGACTGTGTTGCGCGACGAACTTAAGTACGACGTCAAGTTCAAGGTCATCGACGGGCAGCATTTCACGCCGCAACATCGTGAGCGCATCGTGATCGTTGGCTTCAGGGAGAAAACAGACTTCAGTTTTGATGACTTGAGGCTCCCGGCTGAAGGACCGCGCCTTGGGTCGATCCTGCACAAGATTGATGGTACCGAACCCGTGCTAGAGCATGATGGCGACCGTTTCTTCGATCACGCCGCAGGCAAGGTACAGTCCAAATACACACTTACCCCCAAGCTGTGGGCGTATCTGCAGGCCTACGCCGAAAAGCATCGCGCAGCTGGAAATGGCTTCGGTTTCGGACTGGTGACGCCGGACAGCGTCACCCGCACCTTGTCCGCCCGTTACTACAAGGACGGTTCAGAAATCCTGCTGTCACAGGGCAAGGGAAAGCGTCCACGGCGCCTCACACCGCGTGAGTGTGCGCGACTGATGGGGTTTCCTGACGACTTCGAGATCCCGGTGAGCGACACGCAGGCCTATCGCCAGTTTGGCAACAGTGTCGTGGTTCCAGTGATGCAGGAAGTGGCCCGCGCCATGACGCCGTTTGTGAAAGAGCTTCTTGAACAGGCGCGCAACGGGTCACAGCAAAGGCTTCCGCTGCGGGTCGAGTGATCGACGTTGTTGACAGCGCGACCCGCAGCCGGATGATGTCCGGCATCCGGGCGCGCAACACGCGCCCCGAGCTGCTGATACGCAGCCTGTTGCATCGGCGTGGTTACCGGTTCCGTGTGCATGTCGCGGACCTGCCAGGCAAACCTGATATCGTGTTGCCGCGCTTTCGGGCGGTCGTTTTCGTGCATGGCTGTTTCTGGCACGGGCACGACTGCGCGCTGTTCAAGTGGCCGGGAACACGAGCTGAATTCTGGCGGGAAAAGATCGGGCGTAATCGTGGCCGCGATCAGGAGGTGCGCGAAGCACTGCTCGCGAGCGGGTGGCGGGTGGCGGTGGTGTGGGAATGTGCGATCAAGGGCAAAGCCAGAGAGCCATCCGCAGTCGCCGACGCGCTTGTCGCGTGGCTGGAATCGGATTCGAACAAATGGGAGACCAGGGTGTGAAGCGCGGGTATCTGTCCGAATACTTCGAGGGGGTGGCGGCAAAAAGGTTGCGCGCCGTCGAGGCAGACGTCATCCACTCGAACCAGCATGAATTCAATGGCGTGGAGGCGCTTAGGGGCATCCTTGGCGAACCGGATGGCAAGGTCCACTACGACGCCAAGCTGCTTTACCTGTCGGATCAAGACGACGATCCGATCATGGAAGACGCGGTATTTACGTGGTACGACGCGCGACAGAGAGCCCGCGAACAGCGCAACGTACAGCGCTGGGAGTATCGCCTCTACTTTCCGACGACCAATGTTTCCATGAATGCAGCGGTCGATGATCTGCTTGTCATCGCCAAACGCCGGGACGGCGGGTTGCTCGTCATCATTGCGGAGAACGGGTCGAGCATCGCGCGGCAGATCGAATGGCTTTTTGGATTTGACGATCTCGCCCACCCCGGGTTTTCCGTCAAGGCCGAGCTGGAGACGGAACAGGATCGCATCGAGTTCGCGTCGCGGTTCATCCTGGAAAGCATCGGCATTGCGGTCGAGACTTCGGAGGAAACGTACCTCGAAAAAATGCTCGAACGCTTCGAAGGGAAGTTTCCGACGACTCGCATTTTTTCCGAATACGCGCGATCCACGTTGCCGGACCTCAGTGCCCGCGATGTTCCCGATGCCGTGCTCATGGCATGGATGGAGCGCGAAGAAATTCTGTTCCGTACGCTGGAGCGCTACCTGATCGCCGACCGCCTCTCGGCCGGATTCGCGGCAGACGCGGAAAAAAAGGTGGACGTAGACGGATTCCTCGCGTTTTCCCTCTCGGTGCAGAATCGACGCAAGAGCCGGGTTGGCCTGGCGCTCGAAAACCATCTTGAAGTGCTGTTCGCGGCCAACGATATCCGATATGCCCGTACTGCCGCGACCGAGAACAAGTCAAAGCCCGATTTCCTGTTTCCCGGCAGCAAGGAATATCACGACGCGGCTTTTGATCCGGTGCGCCTCACCATGCTTGGCGTGAAATCAACGTGCAAGGACCGCTGGCGTCAGGTATTGGCCGAAGCGGACCGAATTCCCGATAAGCATCTGCTCACGCTGGAAACGGCCATCTCCCTGACGCAAACAAACGAGATGCGCGCCAAGCATCTGCAACTGGTCCTGCCCACGAAGCTGCATGAGAGTTATACCCAGGAGCAGCGGGGATGGCTTAAAAGCGTTGCCGAGTTCATGGCTATGGTTCAGGCCCGGCAGAATGCGCAATGACCGGAGCGAGTCGGCAATATACAGTCTGGTATTCCGTGCATGCGGCGAGAACCGTTGTCACCTCACGCACCGGAAAACTCGAGAGGGGAAAACGCAGAACATGAGCACGCACGCAAATGCTCAGTCACTGCTCGCATGGTTTCGCGAGCGCGCGAGCGCGACGGTTAGCGAGGTTGTCGCTTCCGGACTGATGAAGTCGCGCACAGCTTCTGACGCGATCCAGTATGCGGTTAGAAACGGCGCGCTTGAGCGCGTTGTTCGGGCGGGCGCGAGCGCGAGGGAGCGGGTGCGGTATCGAGCAACCGGAATAGCACTACCCGCACCAAGGATGCTGGATAGTCGCCCGACCTTCGATGGACTGCTCGCAGCGTGGGGCATCGCGCGTGAGCCGGTTACTCTGCCGATGCTCGAAGCCCGCAGGCACCAGATTTCGGACAACGCGGCAGACGCGACAGGCGTCGAATGATGGTCGACGCATTTTCGATTATCGAGTCATACGTTCTCGAACAGATGCCAGCGCGCGCGCCGCGGAATCGCGGCGAAAGTCCGATTCTGCCCAGCGGCTTGACAGACGAAGACGCGGTTATTCGATGGCTGAAGACGAAAGCAACCGGCGACGGCAGGCTGGCCGAGTCTACGCTCGCGCAATACGTCGTGGAAGCACGCCGCTTGTTCTGGTACGCGCGATGGATCGCGCGCCCGATCTCCGAATGGACACTCGAAGACGCCGGCAACTATCTCGCGTTCCTGCTCGAACCGGACCGCGCGGCGATCTGCGAGTTGCGCGTATCGCGCAATGACCCGGCATGGACACCTTTTCGGAAGGCATTGTCGCCCGACTCCGCGCGTCAGTCGCAGGTCATCGCCGGAAGCCTGTTCAAGTGGCTGGTCGACATGCAGTATCTGCGCGCCAATCCTTTCTCTGGCTTTGGCTTGGCGGGCAAACGGTCGCGTACCTCCAAGCAAAGTCGCTTCGTTGACCAGTCAGCGCTCGATCTGGCGCGAGCCGCGATCGCCGATCGCGCGTGTGCGTCCGATCGCCAACGCGCCAAGAAGGCCCGCGATCTTTTCGTGCTCGACCTCTTCGCGAAGGTCGGGCTGCGTACCTCGGAAGCGACTGGCGCGACGATGGGTTCAGTTCGCTACGCCCAGTTCACTTCAGCGGAGCGCGAGCGCGATCCGGACGGGCCTACTGGCGTTTGGGTCATCGATGTGACGGCCGGCAAGGGAGGCCACCGCCGGACAGTCTCGTTCGCCGCGGTGATGGGGCAGCTGCAAGAATACCGGATTGCCTACGGCCTGCCGTCGTTGCCCATTGAGGGAGAAACCACGCCCCTGATCCTGGGGGCGCGTCGAAGGACGCCAACGATCAACGCGACCATTCCCGACTGGCGTATGCGCGGTGTGCGTCAGGACTTGGGCGAATTCGACGGTGTCACCGATCGATCCTCCGTGTATCGGCTCATCAAGGGAATCTTCAGGGACGCGCTCACATACTGGGACGCTCGAAGCGCGGTGGATGCAGACCGTTTGCGCCGTGCGTCTACGCACTGGCTACGGCACTCGTTTGCGAAAAGCCTGGTCGATGCCGGCGCGAGCGTAATGACCGTGTCCCGCAATCTCGGGCATGCCGACATGAACACGACGCTCACATACGTTGACGACGAAGAGTTGAAGCGAGCTCGCGAGACTGAGCGCTTGATCGGATGACCCTTTCTGATGGGCATTGGGCGCGGAATTGTCCTTGTAAACCTCATCATCGCGCAACGGGCTGTCGGGTGGCTCGATGCCGAAGTGCTTGAAGAGCTGGTCGCTGCGCGCGGCAGCGTAGTTCGCGCACATACTCGTCTCCCTATCGGTGCGCTTGCCTAGTGTGCTAGCCTGTATAAATATACAGTACTTTTGTTAGGGCATAAATTGGGGAATGGGCACCATCACTTGCCGCCGCTGACCGCAGCCGACCTCGCTGAAATCTACGACGAGAATCCGACGCCCATAGTACTTCGTCTGCTTTGGGAGATTCACCGACTTCGTTCGACAATCCTCCGCGCGAACCAAATCCGGCAAACCATCGGCACGCGCGTAGGCAGGGCGAACACCGTGGGCGAAATGTGGGATCTGTTCGAGGCCGAACTGGATCGCGAGCCGTGTTTGACTGATCCGCCGACGCCGCGGCAACGCGGTCTGCTGTACGCGGGCGAGACAGAAGGGCGAGCACGACGCCGACCGCGCAACGGCTCCTGATGGTAACTATCTATGGGAACAGGGAACCGATCGCGCTCCTTATGTGCATCTGGATCACCGTTGCCTTTCAGTGCCTTGCCTGACAAGGCGGGATCGCAAGAGTGTTGCCTTTGGAATTTGACGGGTGTTGCGTTTGGGTGATGCCTTGCCGCTCGGACAAAGGCGTTAGGGAGACTTCCATGGAACTGGAGCGGCCGATCAAACCTTCCGACCTGATGCACGCGACGCTGCGCCGGCGACCCTTCTCCCACGACGACTGGCTGTACGAATGGAAGGTGGACGGGTTCAGATGTCTTGTCGATAAATGGGGCGACAAAGTAGCGATAACCAGCCGGCAAGGAAAGCCCTTCAACCATTCATTTCCCGAAATTGCGGAAGCGGTTGCTGCCGTCCCCGGAGATTTCGTGTGGGACAGCGAGCTTGCAATCGGTGACGGTCGCGGGGCGACGGCTTTCGGGCAACTGATGGAGCGTTTAAGCACGACGTCACCGCGGAATATTCCGGCGGCCGTTCGCCGACACCCAGCACGGATTTTCGTGTTCGACATGCTCCTTTCGGGCAAGCGCGATTTGCGCCAACTGGAGCTTACGGAGCGGAAGGCTCATCTGCGGGATGCCTTTGACAACACAGAGCGGCTCGTCTATCTCACAGACGTCGAATGCGTCGGCGAACTCGTTTTTGAGCAGGTAAAAATCCACGACTTTGAGGGTATGGTTGCGAAGCGAAAGTCATCGATTTACACCCGCGGACGGTCTCTCAACTGGATCAAGATCAAGAACCCAGATTACAGCCGACCGGCAGCGCTAGGCTTTGGTCATACCGGCGAGTAGCGTAGCTTCGAAAAGCAACGCTCGTACGACGCTCGGGGTGCCGACGCCACCGCCGAATGTCCCTAACCGACCCTCAAGGGACAGTCGAGTCGCTCGCAAGCGGTGCTTGCATTTGAATCCAGCCGTGCTTGCAATCGACGCGGGGCGTGCGCCAAACGTAAAAGCCCCGCAATCAGTGGGCTCGGTTCATTCTGCAACGGCAATCAGCGGCCGAACGATTTCAACCGCTTGTCCCCCAAGTAATCAAAGAGAATCTGAACCGATGCTTCGAGCGGCAACTTATCTCCCTTGTGTTCAACGGCCGGATCAATGGCACGCAGCCGCTTCATGACGTCCGCTCGCTGCTTCGGAGAAAGGACGATCCCATCGACACGGCCAGAACTATCGTTGTGCGGTGAGGCTTGGCTCGATGACACCACGCCAACCATTAGCATCTGCCACGCATTGTCGACTTGCACATTGATATCCGACAACGCCTGAGCTTGCTCGCCTTCCTTCATCTGCTGACCATTCAGGGACGCCTCTAGCATTTTTGCCATTCGATCTTGCTCTCCCTGCAATACCGAAACGCCGTTTATTACTCCGATCGCCGAGAGTGTGATGCCCTTGTTGGACGACTTATCGTAGCCATTGAGGTACAGACGAGCGCATTCATAGTCGCCCTCCGCATACTTCATCCCTGTCAGCAGCTCGGTTGCATTGAAATGCTGCTGAACCTTCAAGCCCGCGGCCTTTGCTTCGTCGCGCGCGGTTTTCACCGACTGCAGCGCGTTCGTGAGCGCGACGTAGTACCCGTATACATCGTCCACGTCTGCCGGCGTCGTTGCCAGACACATTGCTGAAGCGTGGGCAGTCGCTGCCGCGAACACACCCATCACCATCACTTTGGCGAGCATTTCAATCCCCGAGGTCGTCGATTTTTGGAGGACGCTACCACATTTCCCTCGCACATGGGCCATCAATGCTGATGGACGACTCAGACAGAGGACAACATCGGACTCATTGCGACGCGCCGCTCGTGTGCCTCTCGCGCGTCGTCAATGCGCTTGATTAGGTCGGCCCGACCCGGTAGTGCCGCTGCGCGTAGACTTCTGACGTTGGAAAAACGCACACGAGTGCGCTTCCAACGCCTATCGGCCGCTCCGACCAGTTCGGTCCTTGGGTTGCGAGACAGAGGCATTACCGCCACGATACTTGATCGTCACCCGCTTTCCTTGCTCGGGCGTCAAATCAAAAGCGCTCCGATCGTGGATGACCACTCGATGCCGTCCCACGTCTTGCGCGATGTACCGTGCGTTCTGCGCGATGACGGTACCGGTGTAGCTTGCTCGGTCCGTTGCGGCGCTCTCGAACTGAGCCTTGCGATCCACGCTTCGAGCCAACGCTTCTATGTCTTGCGCATTCGCGGACACGTTCGGCGTGAGCGGTGCGACGCGCCTGTCCAAGCGCTCTGGAATATGCATGTGAGCAAGTTGCGCCTTGGCCGAAAGCTCGTCGCGTATTTGCTGCTCAAGTCCGCGAAGCTCAGAATTGTGGATGGTGATGCCTTGCTCGACAGCCATGCGCACCACACGTTCTTTGAAGGCGAAGTCGCCGCCCGCGATTCGTAACCCGTCCTTCCACTTCTCGGCGCCATATTGAAGAGTCATAGCCAATGCGTCGTCGGCTACCTCCTTTCGCCCGAACGTGAGGCGCGCGCCTTCGTCGCGGAATGCGGGCTTGCCGTCATCAAAGGTGTAGCTGACGTTGCCGTTCTTCGCGACCTTCCACATCAGATTACCCAGCGGACGGATCGACGGATCGGAGTCCACCGGAGTCGCCGCGGCGATCGCGTTCTCCTTCTCGGCAAGTGCATCGCGAGCCTCCTTCTTTTTGCTATCACGTCCGTCCTGATAAACCATACCTCGCAATGCACTTATTGCGGCGTCGTCGCCCAGCTGCGCCTGTGCCTCGACCCATTCGCGCCACGACGGCACGGGTGGAAGCAACTGGTTCCTCAGCGTGCGCTCTCCACGGATCTGCTGCACGAGTTGTTGCCGCGCCTTTGTCATCGTGAGCTTGGCGACCATGTACGCCTGCTGCTTTTGCGTTGGCGAAAGCGCTGCGTCGGCCTGTATGGCTGCGCGGCGTGCGAGATACTCTTCCCGCAATTCGGCGAACCTGCGTTTGTCCTCGGCGACGAATGGTTGCAGAGCCTGACGCGCAATGTCTTGATGCTGACGTGCCTCCCGATCTGCCTGCTTGTACCGTTCGTACAGCGCGTCACGAATTGCCTTCCGCGCGAGTCGCGACTCCAGCCGCTTATGCGGGTCGCGTTTGTAGGTGCGCTTCGGCTCTTCGAGTTTCAGATCCGGTGACGGAGCCTCGTACTTGCCCCATTTGGCTTCCAGTTCACCACGCTTCAGGAACCGGAACGCTGCGGACGCACTGACGGCCATCGGCTTGCCGAGCTTTTCGGGCCGATCGTCGCTCACGTCAACGACCTTCAAACCTCCCCCGCCGGCATCGCGCAACTCCAACCCATACTTGGCAAGCGCTCGATGAACGTCGTTCCATCCTGTTGTCTTGGTGTCCGCGAGCACGCGCTTTAGCTCGGCGGCTGGTTCGCGCTTGCACCAGGTTTCCAGCGATTCCTCGCCCGACCAGACTTCGGCCTGTTTTGCGCCGGGGCGCGTCGGAACGATATCCGGGTCTGCGTAGTCGTCGTTGCGAATAATCTGCTTCGAACCGTTGACCTCCACGACTTGATAGATCCCATTGTCGTGGTGCCATCCATATTTGATTTCGATCTCTCGCGCGGCCTTATGGAGCGTCGCGTGGGCGAACTCCAGATGTTGCGATTTATAGGTTGTCGGGTGGACCCGATTCACCTCAATGTGCGCGTGGATATTGTCTGTGTTGGCGTGAATCGCAACGATGTATTGATGCTCTGAAAGTCCCAGCGCCGACAGAGTTTCGCGCGCAGCAGCAAAGATATCCTCAGTGTTCGGCCGCTCGTGCTCTGGCCACGAAAGGATGTAGTGATACACCGGATTCTGCACACGCCGATTCTTTCGGGCCACGCCGGACATTTCCACGGGCGCCGTGGCAAGCGAATCAAGATTGCCAATCTCAACCCCGATGGTCTTCTCGACGTTCTCGCCCATTGCATTCAGAACGCTTTCGGCGGTGATGTATTGGGTCAGACGGTCCCAACTGGTTTTGGTCGGAGCCTCACCGGATTGCTGAATGCCTTCCGTCACGTACTTGGCAAGCTGCTGAAATGAGGACCGGCCATCGCGCCGATTCGGAGCAACTTTGACGATCATAGCTTTCCTCCCCGCTCCCATACGGTGAGCAGGTTCTGTACGACCGCGTCCAGTCCCGCTTGTAGCGTCTCGGGCGCCAGGCTCGTCCGGGCGTGATACAGCCGGCGCAACTCTGCGGAGCAAAACCGCAGCTGTTCGATAGCATCTAACTCCGATGTGCTTCGCATCGACTTTCCCAGCATCGAGCGCAGAGCGAATTCCGAGAGCGTGAGATTTCGCTCTTCCGCCCTGCTGGATATCCACTTCTTCTCGTCCGGCGTGACGCGGAGCTTTATCACTTCGGAACGCGCGTTAGCTACCTTCTTGAAAGTCACTTTTTTATTCCTTTGAAGTACGGGTCTCGGGGCGAAGCCCTGAGTTCAACCAGAAGGACGAAAGCGCGAAGGGGGCCGAAGGCCACCGAGTGCTTTCGTCCGGTGTGGCAACAACGCTTGCGTTGTGGCCACATCTGGCATCCTGTCCTCAAGGTGTTGGGGTGAGCAGTGGAACATTGCGTAGAAGATTGCGTGGAACTTCCAGCGCAATCTCACGCAGACCATCGGGGTGAGTTCGTCGTGGCCTGCCACGACGAACTTCCCGTTCAGCACCCGTAGGGTGCCGCGATGTAGCTACCCGCACACCTTTTCGTCAATCATTGTGGTGATATTATATTAGTTCGATAGTGGACGGATTAGGGAAGTGCGGCGAGGACAACTATGGCGACCAGAATGAAGTTCGAAAAGGGCGATATCGAGGTAGCTCGCCAACGATTGCTGGAGGCAATCTATAGCGAACTGCCTGACGATCGTTTTCTGAAACGTGACGCGGTCAAACAGTTGCTTAGTACGTTGATCGCTGCACGGGAGCGGGGATTGGCATTCGAGAAGATCGCGGACATTCTCAAGCAGGCGGGCCTGGACCTTCCGGTTGAGACGTTGCGCAGCTACTTCTTCGAGCTGAAGACGGATGCCGAGCTGGCAGCGGAGAACGTCCGTCATGCGAAGAAAATCGCGCAGACCCGTGCGGCTATCCAGAATAAGGTGCTGGAGCTGCACACCGAGCATGGGAACGAGCTTGCCGCGAAGCGTGCCCGACTGACCCAGGCGAAGCCGCAATTCGTCAATGCGTTCGGCGCCGGCGAGTTAGAACCGGCAAGCCGCCCAAGCTCACAAAGGCCGGAAGAACCTCGTCCACCCAAAAGGATTTTGAAAGCTGAAATCGCGCGACCGGCTTCGCCGGCCGCGCCGCTTCAAGAGCCTGCGGCTCTTGAAGCGGCGCGGATGATTAGTGAAGGGGAGGGGGCGGCTAACGCCGAGGACAAGTCAACCGAAATTGCGATTCCAACGTCAGAAAACCGAACGCGGGCTACGCCCGCGAAAAATAGTGAAGGAGAGGTGGCCTTGACGCTGACGGCCATTGAAGAAGCGAGCAGGGCAACGGAAGACCGAACCGAGCTGCTTGACGACGTGGAACTAAGGGAAGGGGAGTTGGTGTACTACGTGTCGGGGCAACCGTTCCACGGCCTGCTTTCCCAACGGCAGATCCGGCTCCTGCGCACGGTCGGGCGCATCATTGCGCCGACCAAGGGAAGATCCAGCAAGGACTTTGTCGCGATGCCTACCAAGCTGTAGGAAAGCTGGGCGAGGGTGCTTACTGCACCAACTCGCAAAGATCGATGTCGTTGCTGGCCATCTGCGCGTCGAGCAGGCTCTCGTGGGCGGTCGAAAAGAAATCTTCCTGACGCGAGACAGCGTCAAGCATGGGAAGGGTTTTCGCGTAGCGGCTGACGCTCGTCCCGTCAATGCTGTTTGCTCCTGCGGCGGCGCATATCTTGATGCGGCGTGCCGTGTTGACCCGGCCCACATGCAAGTGGCAGTTCCGGCGTCGCGCAAGCGAGCCCCATGCGCCTGCGGTGGCTTCCTTCCACGCCGTGGAACCTCCAATAAATATTCCAACTGCGGGAGAAAGCCACGGGGCAACGTCCTCCAGCTGGACCCCGTCCTGAACGGCAATAAGAAGCTTGGTCGGGATGCCTTTCAGGCGCTCCATCCACGTAAGCGAGAATTCAAGGGACGCCATACCGCCTTGAACGACATCGGGTAGAACGATCCATTCTGCGCCTTCGCCTACAAGGTCGACCGCACCCAAGAACGCATTCTCATCGAAAGCCTGACCCTGCTGATATGCGGTCCACGCGCCGTTGTCCAGCGCGTAGGGCATGCCTTCGGTTTTCAGGGAGTTGCCTTTCGGCGAGAGAAGCAGATGCCATCCAGCGTCTTTCATCGCGGCGAGATTCCGGCGAGTACCCGTATGGCTCGCGTATGCGACCATCGGCTGACGGTGCATCACGAGTCGTTCCTCGATGCTCCAATCATCGTCTGCTGAACCGTCCACGCAGTAGTAGTCCGCATATGCCATCACGGCCTGCGCCCATCCGGTCTTTTCCCCGTTCGCATACGGGGAGATCCACGCTGGAATATTTCTGTTCATGTTGTTGTTTGACTCAGGAGAAGGTAAAACCCGGTTTGATGGGGTTGGCTGACGCGCCGTGACAGAGCGCTCGAACCAACCCCGGCGAGGCCGCTACCAGCCTTACGCTGGCTCCGCTGCTTCGTCCTCGTAGTCGTATTCGTCCTCGTCCAAAACCTCGTCCGTTTCTTCGTCGCTCTCGTTGGCAGCGTTGCGAGCGGCAAGAAGACTCGCGATCGTGTCGGTAGAAGGCCGCTCGTCGTACACGTTGATTGCCGACTCCAGCACGCACAGCTGGCCGCGCACCTTCACGACCATCCCGCGTTCATCGCCTCGCTCGCGAGTTCCTTCGTCCCATGCCTTGGTAATCGAGCGATAGGAATACGTCTCGCCGTTCCAGTCGGCGATCGGGCAGATACGCCAGGCCGTCGCTTGCTCCAAACCGCCGTAGCACATACCACCCGTCTGGACGTATTCACGGCCATTCAGCTTGAATGTCGGGACAGACGCAACACCATTGCCTGACATGGCGAGCTTGTCCGCGCAGTAAGCGCCTTTCCAGGTTGCATAGGGCACCTTCACCATAGGCATGTCGTCCTCGAAACTACTCAGGAAAAACGAGTCCTTCCAGGGGTGATAGACGATATGCGCGCTATCCACCTGCGACCACTGGAGGGCGATGATGGTGCCAACCCCTTCGATGTACACAGCGGCGGTCTTGAGGCGCACCTTTTCGCGCACCTTGACTTCGATCCCGCGAGCAGGAGCTTTCTGCCACTGTTCGCAGGCGCGCATAAACTTCTCGACCGTCTCACCCTCGCTTGTCAGCTTGATGCTGGACAGTCGCCACGAGACATCCGCGCCTTCCTCGATCAGATCCGCAAGTTCGCCCTTGGCGATGTCAAGACCGGAGCGGTACAGGTCGCAAAGCTGGGCGTCGATCATCGGCAGGCGACGAGTCGCCTCCTCGATCGCACGGACCCATTGCGGCGCGTCCCAGCAGGGCGCGAGCCATGCGCCGCGATCCATATCCAAGGACTGCGAATCATTCGAACCGAAATCAAAGCCGATCTGAGCAACCTGACCAATCATTTCCGCCCCCTTTCTTAATCATCAACCTAGAGACTACATTGTACCCAATGGGTACATGACGAACAAGCTATTTTTGATATTTTTATATCATTTTTCTCTTGCATATGTACCCAATGGGTCCTACAATGAAGTCTGGTAACACATTGATGTCCTGATGAATTCTTCGCTACCTGGGAGCACGCGATGGAACAACAAGGTACTCCGTTCAGGATTCTCGACTTCCCTGATATGGGCGTCGCGTACTACGCCGTGTGGGACGGCGACACGGAAACGTACTGGGTTTATGACGGTCCGGATCAAGACACGGCAACCGCGATCGGCGAAGCGAATACGGTGTTGGGCGCGAAGCGGGTTGCGAAAGAGAACGCCGAAGCTTTGATGGCGTAACAACATCACGACGCCCGCTCTACACGGGCATCTCTCACGCAAGCACGAAGGGGAGTGACGATGGATCAACTTGAAACGATGACGTGTTCGCGTTGCGGCGGTTCGGGCCACTTCAGCTACAACCAGATCCACGGCACCCGTTGTTACGGTTGCAACGGCACCGGCAAGAAGTACACGAAGCGCGGTGCCGCAGCTGCGAAGTTCCTGAGCGATCTGCGCTCGATTCCGGCTGAGCAGTTCAAGGTCGGCGATCTGATTTTGTACCAAGGCATCTCGCACTCGAAATTCGTGCGGATTACCTCGGTGGAGGTAAGTCGCGCCAAGGATCAAGGTTGCTACTCGGGCGACGGCGAATACCAGCAAGTCAAGATCCAGTGCGAGGGCGGCTACGGAGCGTATTACAGGCCCGGCAACCTCGTGCGCAAGGGCTGCGGTGCGGAGATGAAATCCGAGCAATTGCGGCAGGCACTCGCGTTTCAAGCAACGCTCACGAAGAACGGCACGCCTCGCAAGCGAGCCACCTGAAAACCTCACTTGCTCAGGGAGAGCGACGATGGAAGGCACGAAACAGGTAGCTCAGCGCATGGTGAACGCCTCAGAGAACTTCGTCGCTACCGTGCAGGAAATCACCGGCTGCACCCGTGAGGAAGGCTTTAAGGCTCTCAATACCATGCGCAAGCTGAAGGTCATCAAGCTCGATATTGCAGCTGGCCGATACATCGCAAAACACGGCGCGTTCATGGAAGCTTTGGCGCTCCGCAACGCAATCACCTACTAACCACTAGCTATCTCAAAAGGTAATCCAAATGGAACTGCTCTTTGCCCTGGTCATTACGCTCGCCGTTGCGAGCGTTATTCAGTTCGAGTCGCGCGTCTAAGTGAATCGCGCCGCGTAATCAACCATGAACCGACAGCGTCATGCCTCGTTTCGCCCGCTAGCGCTGCGCATCGTGACCGATACGGAGATTGCACCATGTCCCTGCTCGCACAAGAACTTGTCGAACTGGCCCACCTGCCACGCGGCGCACTCGTCGAACACCTGCTGCGTGCAATCGCACTACACCTTATTGCGGCCGGAATCGAGCCGTTCACGTTCTGACGTCATTCGCTCAACTTTTAAAAAAGCACTATCTATGATCCGCGGCAAATACAAGGCAACGAAAGTACGCGTTGGACTCAGGGTCGGCGTTGTGTGTGGTCCCGGTGAGTTTCCCGAGCACCGCACTGGCACTGTCGTATGCCAGCAGACGAACCGTTGGGGTACGCAATGGGAAGTCGAAATGGACGACGGCTCTCGCGAATGGATCTCCGCAATGCACACCAACGAAATGGGAATCGGCTGGTACGCGATCGGGGAGTCCAAGTGATCACGCTGTCGTCCGTATCGATGAAGGCGATGCCGTTAGACGATCGCGTCCGCGCAGCGACGGCGCGAGTCGTCGCAAAGTATTCGCCCGCGCTCACTCCTGAATTCGTCTTTGAGCATGTGCTTCCCGACGCGCAAGCGTGCGCCGAATGGCTCTCATCGATGGTTGAGTACTACTCCCGCACGGGAGCATCTGGCGTGGCCTCCCTGTCCCGGTTGTGCACGCTAGCGGCCAGGGTACGCCACTGAATCTGCAATCTCAGATTTCCAACGTCAGAAGCAGCACTACTAGTTTTTGGAGGTAGCAATGGAACAAACCAAAATCCTCGCTTCGGTCGCAAGCGACACAAATGCGCCGAATCCCTTCACTGACTCACTTGGTATCCTGTACGCGATCTCGTTCGTCGCTGTCGCGATCGCCGGGTGGCGCACAGGGATGCGTCACGTGGTCGGGGAGCTTCCGCTGTGGGCGGTCATTGCCGCGCTTCTTGCAGCTGGCTGCGTCCTGATGCACTCGGTTCGCTGGAGTGCCGCAACGTATGCCTGCCCGCTGGCTGTGGCATGGGCATTCCTCGCCCTCGCAATGCTCGGAGCCGACATCGGGACTCGAATCTACCCGAACATCGCTTCCCTGACGCCTTTGGCTGACGCTGCTGTGTTGCAGTGGGGAGGTATTGTCATGACGATTGGGTTCGGCGGTGCGGCCGTCTTAAATCACTTTCAGACGCTTCTAAATGGCCGATCCCTTGGGGCGTCGGCAGCGGACGACAATCGCAGTGCTGCTTCAATCGTGTCCGTTCTCCGAGCGAGCGGCGAGTGAGTGCCGCCATTCGTGATGGCCGGTCATGTAACATCGCACTATCAGGAGTAGTCGTAACGCTCAATAGTCAACAGATTGAAGGGAAGTCCACGCATGACAATTAGTCGGCCCATAGCAGAACGTGTATCGGTTCCTAGCCCGGAAGAAGTGAGGGCTGCGCGTGAGCGTGCGGGCCTTACGCCTCAATCGGCTGGTGCTCTCGTGTCATCTTCCCAGCAGCCCCGGCGCACGTGGGAGAAGTGGGAAAAAGAAAAGGGAACCGACAATCATCGCGAGATGCCTCAGGCAACTTGGGAGCTTTTTCTTTTGCTGACCGACCAGCACCCGACACTGACGCTGACAGAAGCGCAGCGTTGACCGCATAGGGGAAAATGCGATGCTTGAGCCGGGTGACGTTCTCAACCGGCAGCCCCTATAAATAACCTTTGCATGGCGCGTACTTGTGATATATTGATATCACAATTAATTAACAGTACGGCAGTATCCAACTTGATGAGGTCCACTATGAAAAAAGCGACGCTGGCGTTCCTTACCGCTCTTGCGGTCGTGCCCGCACTAGCAGAACAGCCGTCCCCTGTGTCCTCTGCCGCCCCGCAAGTCATTTCTGTTCAAACACTGCGCGAGGGCGACGTGGACATTTCCTTGCCCACTATCAGGAACGCAGACGGATCGATTTGCGTTAGCTACCTGGCAAGTTCATCGCGCGATGCAGAAAACAAGCTGACCACGGAAGTTTCCCGGATTTGCGGTCCCGCAGGCCCGAACGGCGAAGCCGGTCCCGCGCAGCTACTGTCGATGCGGGAATTTCGCACCGGCAGTCTTGCGGTGCAACTGCCCACGACCAAAGCCCAGTGAAGTCTCCGAGCTCCATAGCGAGGGTGTGATGTCTACTTTTACGATTGCTGACCTTGAGGTTGCGATCAATCATTGCCTGGCGCGCCAACCGTCGGAAACGAATTGCCTTCCGTCCGATGCGAGCAAGCTGGGCGACGTTTATGGCTCAATGATCTGGGCCAAGCAAGATAGTCGAAGCATCGAAACGCTTTCCGTTGACGAACAAGCAGCGTTCATTCGCTGGCGAATCATTTAATTAAAGGAGTTTGGAATGGCTGAAAAAATCAAGATAGCAGCTGGCAAGCCGGTCATCGTTCTGCATGGTGACAAGGGCGGCGTCGGCAAGAGCACCTACGGATGCGTCCTGGTGGACTGGATGCTCAAGCGCGAGATTCCCGTTGCGCTCGTGGACGGCGACACTCGGAACCCGGACGTGTCGCGCATGTTCGCGGACTCGATGCCGACGACGCAAGCAAACCTGCGCATTCATGAAGGCTGGATGGACCTGGTCGACTTTACGATGCAACACCCCGAGCGCGCCGTCGTGATTTCGCTGCCCGCTGGCATCGGCGAGGAACTGAAGCGCGAAGGCGGTCGATTCCTGCAAACCATCAAGATGCTCGAACGCCCGCTCGTCATGTTTTGGGTCATCAACCGGCTCCCCGACAGCGTGAACCTGCTCAACGAGGCCATGAAGGTGATGGAGCCGGGGCTCACTGGAAAGGTTGTGGTCAAGAACCTGTTCTTCGGCGAAGCGGACAAGTTCAGCCGGTGGGAGTCGAGCACGACCAAACAACGGTTCGAGCAGTCGGGCGGCGTCTCGATCACGATGCCCGAGTTGCACGAACGCACGGTCGACAAGTTGTTCGCGGACAACGACAACGTTATGCCGTTCTCGCACGCCGCGGTGCCGGTGAAAGAAGCGCACACCTCGCCGCACAAGCTCACACCCAGCGAGAACATGGAGTTGGTGACGTGGTTGGCCGAGAATCAGAAGACCCTCGACGGGCTGCGGGGACTGCTGACGCTCTAAACGCGCACTTCTTCTGACGTTGGAAAAAAGGGGGGGGAGATGGCACGCGGATTTAAACGTGGTCAGGCCGTCATGTACTTCAAAGGCGCAACCGGGAAGCGGTGCTACTTCGGCGGCAAGATGGGCGCGTATCGCGTGCTGTCCTCTATCCCCAATGTCGATAGCGGGTGGGCCATCCCCCTTTCTGATGTCGATCGGACGGTGTTTGCTGCTCCTTCCGAAGATGGGATTTTCGATCGCACGGTATGCGAGGCAATCCAGTACCGTGCTGACCGGACATTTTTTGTTCAACTTGACTACGTCCAGGCTGGCCCTCGCGCATGGGCAGTCGGTCATTCGTTGCGTGTTGGCGACACACGGAACGTGTTGCCAGTAGCTGTTGATCGAACCTTTCCGACCTTCGAACAAGCGATCACGGAAGAGCTTTCGCCGTTGCTGCGCGAGCTGAGCCGCCTCGCGGCGGGCGTTGCCAATGCTTTTGTCGATGCCGGATCGATCACTGCAACTTTGCGCCGCCACGCGAAAGACGCAATCTATCATTTGTTGAGCGCCCTCCCCAGTCACATACAGGATGATATAGTTATGTCATTATTGGGAAGAACCGGGGATCAGGATGGATAGGGTTGTCTGGCTAGTGGCCGGCAACAAGGGTGGCTGTGGCAAGTCCGTCATGGCAAAGAGTCTTGTTGAATGGCTACGAAACTCGTCGCATCCGGTCACTGTGGTGGACGGTGATACAAGGACGCCCGATGTCGCGGCGGTGTTCTCTGACGCCCTACCGACGCATCGGTTTGATCTGCACGATCCCAACGGGTGGCCTTCCTTTTCAGACTTCCTTTGTACGGCAGATGAGGATGGGGTGGTCGTGAGCGGCCACGTGGTCACCAACCTACCGGACGGCATCAACGATCGAGCGATGCTGTTCTTCGAACGCTTTATCCGGCTTGTTCAGGCATACGGCTACACCGTGCGGGTTCTGTTCGTAATGAACCCGCTGCCTGATGGGCTGCACTTCTTCGGTCGTCTGGTTCAAAGCTTCCCCTCGGTCACGCCCGTCAAGAACCTTAACTTTGGAAGGGTGCGCGAGTTCGAGCACTTCGACAACGCGTATGGGGCCGAACACAGTGATCGTGCTTTGTTGCTGCCCGCTATGAACCCTCGAATCATGCAGGTAGTGCGCGAATCGAATCTTTCGTTCTCGGACTTCATCACGCAGGAAGGCGATGAAGAAAGCAACTTCGTGTACGCAAAGATCGTTGTTAGCGAGTGGCGCGACAACATGATCGATGCGCTGGATGATGCTCTGTATTCCGACTAATCATGAAACCCATCGAACAAGCTCTTCAGACACTTATCAAGCGCGATCCGACGCCCGACGAAGTCGCGCAGTTCTACAAGGTCAAGGAAATCTGTGGCTTTTCGGAGCACGACAGCGTTTGGGCGCTGTTGCTGGCCTTTGGCCACTACGAAATCCTTTACGGGGAGATTCCCGGAAAAATCACCGAGCAGACCGTGAAGCTGCTCGCCGATCACAAGCTCTCGCTGGAGGCTGCGGCTGAAGCGGCGGAACGCGCTGTACGCGGCAGCATGATCGAGAACGTGACCAAGACCACGCGAGACATGGCAGACCGCGCCATTGAGGCCGGAAAAGTCATTGCTTCGCATGAGCATCGGCGAAAACTCATCTTTGCCGTTCTTGGCGCCTTCGCTCTCTCGGTCGCCGCAGCTGGGGCGCTTGCCTGGGGTGCGTACAAGGCTGGGGAGCGTTCAGGCGCTGTTGGCGCCATGCTCGATGCTGCGTGGGCGCAATCGCCCGATGGGCGTGCAGCCAGGACCTTTGCACAACTTAACAATATGCAAGGCATGCTCGACTGCGCGCCAAACTACCAGACTCATAAGGAAGGCAGCGCAACGTACTGTATCCCTTACGACGAATCGACCCGACGCACTTTCGGGTGGCGTATCAAATGACCTTATCTGGTTAATTTTAAGGAGTTAGCAATGTCGCTTTTACCTGAATTTGCTGTCGCTCAGCTAGTGATGCTGGAAGGCACGGTCTGTAGCGTGGCCGAGCTGTCCATGTATCTTGAAACATTCGGTTATCGGGAAGATCCCCATGCCCAAGGGCGTTGGGTGTTCGATGCCGACGATGCGGCACACGCGGAATGTCGCCTCGTCGTTGAAAACGAAGGCGAGCTGATCACCGTCTACGGAGAAGCCGTCGACCACTTCACCAACATCAACTACGTCGTGCAGAAGGCAGGATGGCATCGTTGCAGCGTTCTGACGCGGGACAAGGACGTCGAGGCGAAGCTACTTGCGAGGCTGGTGAGTGTCGATGTGACGACAACCTCTGACGACATGCCCGCGAGCACTCTCCAGGCGAGCATGCACCCAGCGTCGGCTCCGCTGGCGAATGAGCCGGATCTGGCTTCCGCTCCGTCTCATAGTGGAACACCGGACACGATCAGCGACGCAGAGCCGACCCGCGAGCTGGACGATTCGCACCACCGCATCGAGCAGTTGACGGTTCGATGCAACATGGCTGAAGAGCGATCGGCAGAGCTCGAAAGCACTAACCGCGCACTGACCGACGACAACAATTCACTCCGCACGCAACTGCGCGCGATCGAGGCAGAAATTGCCACCGCGCAGTCCGCACCGCGGCGTTCGTCGCCCTCCATGCCTGCATCGGGGGGGGACCATGCGACGGACGCCTTGCAGCTGGTCGAGGCGATCGAGCGATACCTGTCCGCACAAATCGCCATGCCATCCGCCGATGGCGCTCCGCTGCTCGCGGACCTTCAGCGGTTGGGATATGAGCCCCGTCTGCGGCTAGTGAAAGTCGCCTGATGGGTCCGGTTTAGGTCCGTGATTTCCAACGTCAGAAGCGCATGGTCTTTCGAATCGATACCGATCCGGACAGAAGCGCCGACAGGATCACGGACCTATATCGATCGCTCACTGTGGTGATTGTGGCGGTCGAGGGATTCTCGAGCGCTCGCAGTTCGGAGCAGGAACGCGCCGAGCAGATAGCCGCGCAAATCCGGGCCTTGTGCGCTGAACTCGAACGCCTGCTTTCGGTGGCCGACGACGGGGACGATGTCAGCAAGTCGCTGCTGCCGCGCCGCGTGGGTGTGTTGGAACGCGAGATACAGATGCTTGTCGGCAGAGCCCAGGCATTGGTTGGATCGCAATTAGATAGGGTGGATTCGGGGTGGAAAAGATAAGAACCTGCGGACGCGCGCTGTCGGGTCCGTTGATGGCCGCGCTGCTGGGCGTCTTCGCGTGGAATGGCCATCTCCTTGTATTAAGCGCCCTTCCCTTGCTCGTCTATCTTTGGCGTGGCGCATCATCGCGTCGAGACGCTTTCCTTGTCGCGCTCACTTATTACCTGGCAGCTGGCCGTGGGCTGTTTCATGGCGCCGGGGTGTTCTTCGGCAATAGTACCGCCCTGCCCTCATGGGTCTACGGCTTCCTTATCTGGACCATTCCAAGCGTTGTGCTGGCGAGCGTGTGGGCTGCACTTTGGGGTGACTGCAAACGACCTATACGGCTGCTCGTTGTCCTGCTCTTCATCTCCGTACCGCCGATTGGCGTCATAGGTTGGGCAAACCCAATCACCGCGGCTGGCGCTCTGTTTCCTGGTACTGGATGGTGGGGATTGCTGGCCTGCATTGCCGCCCTCGCCTCCCTTTCATATGCTTCGCGGCCTGGTGTTGCTTGCGCCGCTATTGTGCTTGGCGCAGGCGTCGCAAACGCGTTCTATCACGAACCCACTGAGCCTCGATGGGAAGCTCTCGATACTCAACTTGGCGCATCGAACGGCTCCGACGACGACTTTGACCGACTGCACACTTTGCTGGATCAGGTCGAGCAAAGTGCTGCCGATCATCCTGATACGAAGGTTTTCGTGCTGCCCGAGCTTGTCGGTGGCGACTGGTCCATGAATGCGCTCTGGTGGCAACGGACGGGTGCTGCTCTCCGTTCGCGCGGCCAGACAGTGCTGGTTGGCGCACTCACCCCCCTGGACCGGAATTCACACTACGTTAATGCCCTGTTTTCAGTCGGCGCGGATGCGAACCGCTCGTTTGTCGATCGCGTACCCGTTCCGTATTCCATGTGGAAACCGTGGGCGTCGGGTGGTGCGGACGCTTTCTGGTTTGCTTCGGGTGTTCATGATTTCGCCGGCACTCGCATCGCAACCCTCATTTGCTACGAACAGCTGCTGGTCTGGCCGATTCTGCATAGCTTCATGCACGGTCCTCGGCTGATTGTCGGCGCTGCCAACGACTGGTGGGCTCGCGATACCAGCATTGCAAGGATTCAACATGAAGCGACTGCGGCGTGGGGCCGGCTTTTCGGCGTTCCGATCGTGTGGGCTCGCAACGCATGAACACCGTGCATCAGCCAAAAGGTGACGTTTTGGCACCCGGATTGGCGCGCGTTAGAGCGCCGCCATAGATGACCGCTAACAAGCGTCCGAAATGTGACAGACGTTGGCCCGCGTACCCTGGCGCTTGGCGCGAAAGGTGACGTTTCGTGGCCCGCCTGTCTTTTGGCACGCTCGCAAAAAAGCACTATCAAAAATCCTTTTTAAATCAATAGCGTCCATCCAACAGTGACTTATTGTGGCCTGAATCTATCCCCCTGAAGACCTCAAAAGGTGACGTCTTGTGGCCCGCTCCGTGCAGATTGAGTCGCGAAAAGTGACGGATTGTGGCCCGCGATTGATCGGTATTCGTACCGCATAACCGGGCAGAGGTGGCTACTTTTCCGGAAAGGTGACGGATTGTGGCCCGCACTGGCCCCGACTATGGGCGACGGAACGACCTGCGCAGTATCCAAAGGTGACGTTTTGTGGCCTGCTGCTCGTTGCCATTTCGAATGGTGACGCAATGTGGCCTGCGTCGAAGTCGTGGCTCTCGATGCCAATTGGGTCGAAAGGTGACGTTTTGTGGCCCGCGCAGTTTGCGCTCGGTGGTTCCAACCCTGGTCACTGGTACGCGATGAAGCCGCTTACATCGCCTGCGACCGGCTCTATTGGGATGCTGGATGGCAAACCGCGTCACAACGCCGGTGTGGCATGCATTGGGAGAGGTTTGGGGTTGTTCTAGGCGCTATATCTCTAGGATTGTCCCTTTGTAAGACAGATAGTAAGACCTTTAGTAACACCTTTTGTAAACGGTTGTGGATAATCCCGAAACCTCCCGTCCTGTAAGCCTTCCAGCGATTTTAAAAAACGCGAAATGTGACGTTTGGTGGCCGGCGCGTGACGTTTTCTGGTCTGGCGTGGACAGATTGTGGTCTGGATGTGACGGATTCTGGCCGTTATCCACATTGGTGACTTGATAAGTTGGCGTCACCTTTTATAATAAGTGACGCCGATGTGTGGCGTCACTCTGAGCGGGGGTTTTGTGACCAAGGAAATGATAGAGGACAGGCTGGGTAGCGCGGAAGTAGAACCGCTCGGGGCGGATGTCCAGATTGTTGAATCGACGGCGATCGAGATACCAGAGCTGGATGAAGACATCGTTGAGGGCGATGGCCGCGTGAAGGGCACTGTTGCCATGAGCCGTGCGCTCGTCAATGCGCAACAGGGACTGTCGTTAAACGAAAAGCGCCTGATGATGACTGCATTGCGCAGCATTGACAGCAAGAAATCCCCATATCAGCACGGAAAAAGTGATGGCTACGTTTCCGTGCGCGTGCGTGCCGATGAATTTGCCGCGGTTGCTGACCTTGCCGCGCGATCTGGCGAAAAGCAGTCGGCTGCTGCGTATCGGGGGCTGAAGGAGGCCTGCGCGAGTTTGTACGAGCGGAAGCTGACGTACATGGACGGGAAAAAGCTCGTCAAGCTGCGCTGGGTATGGAAGGCCGAATATCACGATGGCGAAGGATGGGCTCAAATCTGTTTTTCGCCGGACCTCACACCGCATATCTTTCTGCTCCAGAGGCGCTTCGTTTCGTATGAACTGAAGTTTGCGCAGGGCCTTCAGTCGATCTACTCGTGGCGCCTGCTCGAACTGCTCATGCGAGAAAAGGATCGTGGGACGTTATTGATCACGGTCGATGATCTTCGGGAGACGCTTGAAATCCCGGAGACGTATCGGTTTGCGGATATCAAGCGACGAGTGATTGATATGGCGGTCGACGAGTTGAACGAGAAGGCCGATCTGGTCATCCAGTGGCAACCGGTCAAGCGTGGGAGAGCTGTGTATTCGCTCCGTTTCGAGTTTGTTGAGAACCCGCAAGGGCGTCTCGACGTGTAGGGATTCTGACGTTGGAAATCGGCCGGTTTGTGAGGGAGCGGGGGATACCCGCGTGCGATCGGTGGCGCGAAAAATGATTTGACGCTGTGCTTTTTCTGCATCAGAATGATATAAATATATCCTGATAGCGGTTTGATGCTATCGGGCTCACTAGGGCGGTGCCTTCTGACGTCAGAAGTGCATCGGGTTTCGAAGGGACAGCGATGAAAAGACTATTGTTACCTGCGCTGTTGGTCCCCTCCGTAGCGATGGCCGGAATGGTGCTCGTTGACGACGGATCGACTGCCACACAAACGACGGGCATGCCGGCAAGCCCGATCGTTGCGGTTCCCCCGGCAGTTGTGAGCGCCCCGGCGATTGCCGCGCCAGTTGCTTCTACAGGCGCAGTGCAGCCGGTGCCCGACGCGGGCATTGTCCCGGTGTGGACGGCGCCGGCAGGGTCCACGCTCAGGGATTCCATCCAGAAGTGGGCGAATCAGGCCAGCTGGACGTTGGTGTGGGACGCGCCCGATGGCGTGGACAAATCGGTCAACTATCCGATCGTCGCGCCGCTCCATTTCCAAGGCCCGATCGATCAGGCGGTAGGCGATTGCATCAGACTGTATGAGCATGCCAAGAAACCGTTGGCGCTCGAAATCAATCAGTCGCAACGGCTCCTGTACGTACATCTCAAATACAGTTAAATCATGATGCGAAAATCATTTTATTTAATGTGTATGGCTGCGGTAGCTTTGATGCTGTCCGGTTGCCAGACCTTCGAGCATGCCAGTGACATCGAGCACGGCGCGGACGCGGACGGATCGAGGATCGGCGAAGCATTGAAGCGTCCCCTCAATAACCCGAGCCAGGCGGATCAGACCGTTCGATATCTCGACAAGCAGTGGGTGTCACTTACGCCGATCACTGACACGCGCGTGGCTGACGTGCCGCAACTGAATTGCAGCCTGAAGATCGTTACTGACGAACCGGTTTCGATTCTCGAGTTCAGTCAGGTCATTACCAAGAAGTGCAAGATTCCGGTCCGGGTCACACCGGACGCTTTGGCGGCGATCTACAACCGTGACCTGAGCAATGGCGAGACGAAGGCTGCTCCCTCGGTAGTGAATGGCTTGCCGGTCCCGGCTCTGAATATGCCGGGTGTGCAGTCACCGGGAAGCGTCGCGTTGTCCGGCGATCACAAGATCGACGTGAACTACAGCGGCGACCTTAACGGGCTGCTCGACATGGTCACGGTACGCGAGGGCATCGCGTGGAAGCCAGAGAACAACGGTCGCGCCGTCGTTATATACGGCGTCGATACGCGCATGTTCAATATCCACCTGATTGCTACGGACACCGACATGAAGTCCGAGTTTCAGAGTGGTACGACGCAGGTGAATGGCGTCTCGGGTTCCGGTACGGGTGTGACAAGCGGGGGCGGCAGTAGCGGGAGCGGCAGCGGCTCCTCGAACACGTTGCAGACTACCGTAGTGTCGCTGAAGACTTCGCTGTGGAGCGACATCCAGAACGACCTCAATGCAATCGCGCCGGGGCCGGTTAACCGCGTCAGCATCTCGCCGTCCACGGGCGGCGTTACCGTTCGTGGCACGCCGTCAGTGCTCGATGCTGTTGCGCATTACGTGGACGAAAAGAACAAGGTTTTCGACAAGTTCGTTACCTTCAACGTCCAGGTGCTTTCTGTGACCGTCACGAACACGGACGCAGCAGGTATCAGCTGGAACGCGCTCTATAAGACGCTGACGGGAAAGTACGGCATCAATCTGGCAAGCACTTTCTCGGCTCCTGCGGCGGCAATCAACGGGACGTTCTCGATTCTCAACACATCGGGTTCACCTTGGGGCGGTACGTCGGCGATCATCAGCGCGTTGAACGAGCAGGGCAAGGCGCGGCTGTTGCGTAGCACGCAACTGCCGACCATGAACCTGAACTCAGTCGCTACGCAGACCGGCGAACAGGCCAGCTACCTCGCGAGTTCATCGCAGACGCAGACAGCGCAGGTCGGATCGACCACGACGCTTCAACCGGGAACGATCAACACTGGCTTCAACATCTCGATGCTGCCGAATGTTCTGGACAACAACGACATTCTGCTGCGCATGAACATCAACCTGTCGAGCCAGAAGGGTCAGCCTCGCACGGTGTCCAGCGGTGGATCGACCATCGAACTGCCCGACATCCTCCTGCCGCTGAACACCTCGAACACGATCAAGGTTCATGCGGGCGATACGGTGATGCTGGCTGGTCAGGACTACGACGACCAGAATTCCACTCGCGATGGCGCTGGCAATGACAAGTTCTTTCTCCTTGGGGGCGGGGTAAATGTCACGCGCTCGCACACGATGCTCGTCGTGTTGATTACGCCGGTACTGGCTGCGGAGTAACCATCGTGTTTAAAGCTTCCCGTAACCGGTCTAAAACGCAGGTTCGCGACGATGCTCCGGTTCGTCAGGATCTGCAACACGTCGATATCAACGGGCACGGCTTTGTCTCGAATCTGTTCTGGCAACCTCTTAACAACGCGCGCAGCTACATGGCGGAAGCCAAGGCGTTCGGCAAGCAGAACGGATGGGACATCGTAGCGATCCGGCGCGGCACGCGGATTCAGGCTGGATTTGTCGATAGTGGCTCGCGCAATCTGAAAGGAATGTTCAGTCTGGCCGCGTCGCTGGCGAGTGTACTTGGCGATTCGTGGCTCGGCGCCTTCCGGTTGAAGGATGGCCGATATGCTGTGGTGGCCGTCCACGAGATGCTCATCTGTCCGGGCGTGGACCGTCTCTGCACAACGGCAGAAGAAGCCAGGCAGATGTTGACGAATGCGCATAACACGTACTCGTTCGACGCAGAATCGATATTTGCGCCGCCTGAGCTGGAGTTTGCCTCGCAGGATCGCGACATCTATCAGGTGTTGTCGGCGAAATCCATCAGGAAAGATAATCGGCTCAAGCAGCTGACGTTCGGTATGTCGACGCGTCAGCTTGTGACGGTCGGTGTCGGGGTTCTCGCTGTTGTTGGCGCGATCGGTAGTTATATGGTGTGGGATGCCCGTGAGCAGGAGGCCAAAGAGCGGCAGTTGGCAATCCAGCGTGCGGCTGAGAAGCTTCGCCTGGACCAGCTGAATGCAACCGCGCGCCGAAAGTTGGAGGAAGCGGCGCTGGCGCATCCCTGGGCAGTTCAACCCAACGCCGTTGACTTCATCAACGCGTGTGCGAAGACGACAAACGCGCTCCCTCTCAGTGTAAAGGGATGGACCTTCAGCAGTGCAGATTGCAGCGGTAGCGCAATCGTCGTTCACTTCTCACGCGACGGCGGAACGGTTGAAGACATGCGTCTCGCCGCGCCAGAACTGTTTGGAGTTCCGGCAGTTTTCAATGGCGGCGACGAGGCAACGATTACGCTCGGCCTGTCTGCTCCTGTAGGTGGCGATGATGTGGTCGCGACGCCCGACGATGACATGAGCATTTTCATGACGCACTTCCAGCAAATCGGCATGACGCCGACTCTGGAAGAGCGTCCGGTGAAGATCGAGCCGCCGAAGGTTCCAGCTGGCCAGCCGCCAATGGAAGCGCCGATAGCACCGTGGCGGCAGTTTCATTTCTCATTCGATGGTCCTGCGCAACCTGTGTCGCATTTCTCGGTGGGCAGGGATGGGACCGTGTCGCTCATCGGGATTCCGGGGCTTCGCATTGATGCTGTCACAACAAAGCTCAACGCCGAAGACGCAACGCTCACTTGGCATGTTGAAGGAAATATCTATGCGAAAAAATAATCATCTGTTTCTCGCGATCGTGGTGTGCAGCTTGATCGCGACGGAAGCGTGCGCGCAAACCGTGCCTGCGGTCGCCACGGTCGGAGATTTGGCTTCGATCCAATCGGACACGCTGCTCGGCAAAGCGAAGCTCGCGAAAGAGCAGGTATATGCCGATCTGCGAAAGTACAGCGGCGAAGGTCAGTCTGGTGGCCCCGCCGCACAGACCGATTCGAACTTGCCGCAACTCACTCGAATTGTTGAGGCAAACGGGGTGAGCGAAGCGACGCTTTCCTACGCGAACGGGAAGATCGACGCCCGCGAGGGCGATCGCGTTCCCGGTGGATATGTTCTTTTTAAAATCCACCCGGATACGTCGGTCGTGCAGCTCAAGGCGCGGAACGGGCACGTGTTCGACGTGCCGGTGTCCTCACTGTCTGGCTTGTCAGCGACGCCGAGCACGACGCCGCAGCCCGCAGCATCGAACGGACTTATCGTGTTGCCGCCGCCGAATCCGTCAATGGCGGGTGCGCCGCAGCCGCAGCCGCCCATGCCGGCGAATGTGCCTCATATCACACCGACGCTCGCGGGCTCGGGCAATTCCGGCGCGCACTAGGGGGAAACGTCATGGACATGAGCGATCAGCAGCACGTCATCAGCGCGGCCGATAAGCCGGTGCTGCTACGGTCTGACAAGTACCCAGTGCCGGACGCCGCGAAGGGGAAGGTGGCGCTTCTGTCCGACTTTACGTTACTGGTTTGGGAGTCGTACAAATCGGATCACGCGGTGCTTGCGTATCAGAAGCTGCTCGAACGATACGACATCCGATTCACAGTGCGTCTCGTGCCAGTGGAGGAAGTGCGTGCTGCGCTGGATGGACCCGGCGCGAAAACGGCCGCACGCCGTGCCGAAAACATCAGCGATGTCCAGATTAAGGCGATCAACCTGATCAAAGAGGCTGTGAAGCTGGATGCAACCGACATTCACATTCTCAACTATCAGGCGAAGTCGATCATCAAGCTGCGCATTCACGGTCTGCTTTTCGTTCATAGGGAGATCGACGCGGAAGAAGGGCAGGTTCTCTGTCGCTGTATGTACGGCTCCATGTGCGACGTTGGCGATGGTAACTACAACGACCGGCTCTCGCAGGATGCGCGTCTTTCGCGGGAAACGATCAAGAGCGCCGGTCTGAATGGAGCACGTATTTCCACACGCCCGATGGAGTACGGCAATCTCTTCGAGCTGAGACTTCTCTATGGCAGCAGCAAAAGGCGACGCTCGCTGAAGGAACTAGGTTACAACGCACGGCAGATTGCGGCGATTAACCAGATGATCCGCCGAAAAGGCGTGAACATTTTTTCGGGTGTCACCGGCTCAGGCAAATCAACCGCACTTCAGGTTGTGTTGTCGATGCTTCTGAACTTGCACGATGGTCGGATCAACCTGATGACCGTCGAGCAACCGCTGGAATACGTGATCGAGGGAGCGGTCCAGACACCGCTGCTTTGTGATCTGGACGACGACGAACAGGTGGCGCGGGAGTGGGCGCGTTCCATCGCAAACCTCATGCGTCTTGACCCGGATTACCTGATGGTCGGTGAGCTGCGTGATCTCGCTTCTACGCTGGCCGCGATTCAAGCCGCGATGACCGGGCACGGCATGTGGACAACGACACACGCGAAGGACGCGTTTGCGACTTTCGACCGCCTCGCCGATCTGGCCGTGCCGATCCGGCGTTTGACGGACGCGAGTCTGTTCACTGGCGTAGTGAATCAGTCACTGGCTCCAGTCCTGTGTCCGGATTGCAAGCGACCGTTCTCGAAATTCCAGAGTGAGGTTCCCGAGGATCTGCGGGAGCGGGTCAAACGTTTTTGCGTTCAGGCCGGCGTTTTCATCGCGGGTAAGGATGCGAGCTGTACCACGTGCGGTGGATTGGGCATCGTGGACCGGACGGTGGTGGCCGAAGCGGTGCTGACGAATCAGCATCTGTTGAGCGTCTACCGCCGCGACGACGGTGGTTCGTCGGCAGCGCGCTCGTACTGGGTTCGCGAGATGGATGGTATGACGAAGTGCCAACACCTCATTCAAAAGATCAACGAGGGACTGGTTGACCCGTTCATGGGTGAGGAGGCCGTGTGCGGTCTTGACGAAGACAGTCTCATCATCGCGTAGGAGTCTGTATGTTCTCGATATCGAAGGAATCAATTGACCAGGCATGGTACGGGCTGTGGTTCGGCGCCAAGCAGCGGTTGAAGCTATACAAGAGCCTCGCCACGCTTCTGCGCAACAACGTGCCGTTGCGGCGCGCACTTGTAACCTCCTATGAGGTTTATAGCGACTACGGGAAAAAGCCGGACCGTATCGAGGCGATCGTGCTTCAGGATTGCATTGCGGGAGTCGATAACGGTCGAGCTCTATCTGTCGTTCTGCAGCAGTGGGTGCCGTTTGATGAACATTCGACCATTGCGACCGGCGATCGTGGCGGGAAGGTGGCTGACGCACTCATGCGCGGAGCTGAAGTTATCAAACGCAAAGGGATGATGCGCAAAGCGCTGGTCGGGGCGGTCACTTATCCGGCCTTCCTGATGTTGAGCGTTGGCGTCGCATTCTATGTCATCGCTACGAACGTTCTGCCGCGTCTTCTGGTGAACGTCAAGCCGGAACATATGGATGCGAGTATCCAGCTGCTGTCGTGGCTTTCCTCACTTGTCGCAAACGACGGTGGAGTGATGCTTTCCGTGATGATCGCCGCGGCGATCGGGATCGGTTTTAGCATGTCGCGACTTACTGGAAAGTTCCGGTTCTATCTGGACATGATTCCTCCGTGGGGTATGTACCGGATCGTGCAAGGCGCGATCTTCATCTACAACGTAGGTGTCTTGCTGGAAGCGAATGTGCCGAAGAAGGAAATTCTGGAGATGATGCTGGAGCGGGCAAATTCCTATATGGCGGAACGGCTGGAGGGTGCCTTGCTCGGTGTAAAGAACGGTCTGGACCTTGGGCCGGCGCTGCGTGAAAGCGGCTTCGAGTTCCCCAGTCGCGACGCCATCGCTTATGTGAGTGTGATCGGAAGCATGGAGGGCGGCGAGGCGCAGCTCAAAGAGTTCGGCGAGGACTGGCTCGAAGAAAGCGTGGACAGGCTGGCAGCAGCATCCGCGATCTTCAAGCAGATTGCGATCTTGATGGGCGGCTTGCTCATCATGGCTATCGTCCAGGGCGTCAACGCGCTCAGTAACGGCCTGTTGAACTAGGTAGTGCAATGCAGACTTTTGTTGTCTGCTATCTCGGTATAGTGATATATTTAAATCAAATTCCAACGTAGGAACTTTTCAACCATGAAGACCACGCAACTTGAGAAAAACGCTTTGAAGAGCGGTGCCCGTCTGGCGCGTCAGGCAGGCGTTCTGTCGATCGAAATGATCATCGTGCTCGGCATCGTCGCACTGATTCTGCTGGGTGTCGCGGGCCGCGTAGCGGTGTCGTTCCTGTCGAATGACAACACGGCAGAGCTGTCGAACATCACCGCGATCTACACGGCCATCAAGGATACGAAGACGACGGTGGGGTACGGTGCTGCGGGTACGGATCTGTCGGCGGTCGTCGTCGCGGGTGGCAAGCTGCCGTCGAACATTGCGGTGAATGGCAATGCCATTTCGAACCAGTTCGGTGGTACGTACACGCTGACGAGCACAGGGCAGGGCTTCACCATCGCGGACCCGTCAATTCCCCAAAAGAACTGTCTGAAGATCGTTGCCGGCGCAACGCAGGGGGGGCAGTATGCGACCACGGTGGTGAACTCGGGTACCTCCTATTCAGGTCCGATGTCGGCAGCGCAAGCGCAGACCGCGTGCAACTCGGCCACCAACTCAGTCACTCTCACGAGCACGTACTAACTCCTGGGGCGAGGAAGTGGAACGTTTAAATTCAACCCGTTTTGTCGACCTCTACATCGTAGGGGAAGCGATGAGTCAGATTTCGGGTTTGGATGGCAATCCGGCGCTCCAGCTTGCGCCGGACTATCTGCTGGCCGACATCGCCACCGCTCGTGCGAAGTGCGAGCACGTCTACCGCGCGAAGCGAAACCCGGAGTTTTATTTGATGTTCGGCGAGGTTTCGTACCGGGTCACTGCGCTGGAGAGCATCAACGACACGGTCTTTACGCTGCGTCAGACCCACGAGCCGCGTCCAGCGAGCGAGCTGAGAATTGGCGATAAGGTGCTTGGCGCGTTGCTTCAGGAAAACCTGCGTGGGCTTGTGCTGGTGTGTGGCGAGCGAGCAGTTGGCAAGACGAGCACTGCGGCCTCGGTTTTTGTGGAGCGCATCAAGGTATATGGCGGGCTGGGTCTGGCCGTTGAAGACCCGCCCGAGATGAAGCTCGAGGGGCCGCAAGGGAAGGGGTATGTGTTGCAGGTTTGGGCTGATCCGCAGAAGGGCGGGTATCCCGAGCAGATGCGACGCGGGATGCGAAGTGGTGCGGAGTCGATCTTCCTCGGCGAGATTCGGGACGGTATCACGGCCTCCGAGGCCTGCCGAGCTGGGATCGATGGTCATCTCGTGATGTCGACGGGGCACGGCGGCTCGCCGGTTGAAGGACTGGAGCGAATTCATGCGCTTGCGTCTACACACGAGCGCAACGCGGCTCAGCTTCTCGCAGATGGCGTCGCATTGGTCGTTTGGCAAACGCTTGATACCGTTGTTATTGAAGGACTACACAAGAAGCGCCCGCAGACGAGGATGCTGCGAGTGAAGGGGAACAGCAGCGTTCAGAGCAAGATCCGCGAGGGCAAGTTCGCAGCATTGCAACAGGAATTAGATCAGCAGTCGAATGCGGCTGCGTGGACCACGGCGGCGAAAAAATGATTCTCAAGCGACATACGACGCGCCGGCAGCGAGGCGTGATATCCATCGAAGCCGCAGTCGTCTCGGCGCTGGTTGGTCTGGCGCTCGTCGGAATCGGTGGATGGGTCAAATACGATGCTGATTTCAAGAACGATCGTGCCGCCGCCGACAATCTGGCGCTGGTCCTGCAAGGCGCGCAGAGCTGGCTCAATGCAAACACTGCGACCGTTGCTGCGGCTGCAAACCCGACAGCGACATACGCTTATGGCGTATGGTCGGGCTCGGTTTCGAATGCCGTCTCGGCGACCAACATTTACGGTCAGACGTACAGAATGGGGGTGTACAAGGAGCCAAGCGGTCAGCTGGACATGATGGTGCTCACGACGGGCGGCGCAACGATCCCGGACGGTAGCCTGACCCGGATATCCAAAATGCTCGGGGGCGCGGGCGGATACGTATCGAACGCGGCTCCGGGCGTGGTCCAGAACGCGGCTGCGGGTTGGTCGATGCCGGTTGCCAACGTAGGTGGATCGACGGCTGGACACCTTGCGGCAGCGGCATTTTTCGCGAACGCAGCCCAGGCGAACGACTATCTGTATCGGCATCAGGTTAGCGGCCATCCCGAACTCAATCAGATGTCCACCACGCTGGACATGAATCAGAACAACATCGCGAACGCCTCGCTTGTCGCGGCCTCTGGCGTGGCCGTCACCAGCGCCGCGGGCGGTAATGCAACCGTGTCGTTGAACAGTTCCCAGCTGCTTGACAACAACGGGAATCTGTATGTCCGTTCAAATGGGATGGTGAACGTGCAGAACGTCGCCGGCAGCGCGTGGGCGCCGATGACTACCGGAGCGCAAACAGAAGTCGGCGATCAGATGGTGTGGGGCAATCGGCACGCCAGTGGAAGCGATCAGGTCGACGGCAATCAGGTCGTGGGCAATTTCCAGCAGGTGAACGGCAGTCAGCAGATCAATGGGAACTCGACAATTCTCAACAGCCAGCAGATCAACGGAAACCAGCAGGTAAATGGGTCAATCACTACCTACGGTAGTGTCACCCTGGGGACGAACGGCGCGTCGGTCTACAACCCGAACACGATGTATCTTTCAGCCGGATACAACCTCTACCTGAATCCCTTCGGTGGGAATCGCGTGATCGTTGGTGGCGGTGGCGGCAATGGCCAGCTCGAAACGACGGGTCGCATGTTCGTGGACGAATACCTGCAACCGGGGTGGGCGTCAGCGGGTGCGGCCTGCGACACTAACGGTCTTGTCGGTCGCGACGGCAACGGTTCGCTGTTCTGCAACGGGGGGCGATGGCAGTCGGCATCGGCTGTGCCTTCGGGGACGACGTGCGGCGGTGTCACGATTAACGGCAATAACAATCAGCCTAATAACCCGGCCAGTACCGAAGTGCCGTGCATGGGTGTCGCTTTCTGGCAGAACGGTGTGTGTCCGGCTGGCTTCTACTATGGGACGGTGTTTGCAGCGAGCGCGTTGTGGCATTTCACCTGCATAAAGAGTTAGCGGCGTAGGCAGTGCGTCAGTAGCAAAGTCTCTCAGGTTCTGGCTGGCCCTCGGATGAATGCCAGAATCCTTCAAGCCGCGCCTAGCGCGGCTTTTTTTATCAGGGACGGAGAGGATGAAAGCGTCAAAGGGACTGTGCGTGGCCGACGTGGCACTGTTAAGTGTGGGCGCAGTGCAAACCGTCGTCGCCCGCACTTCCAGGTCCTGGTGCCGAAACAGATAAAATGTCGGGTTTTTGCCAGCGGACGATGGGCTGGGTTGGCTTGTCGCGACTGCGTCACTACGAGGATGATCCGCTCAGCGCGAGCTGACCGGCGTGCTAACGCGAATGGAATTCAGAAGAGATATCAACGGCCTGCGGGCGATTGCGGTCATAGCGGTCGTCTTTTTTCACTATGGGGTCCGTTTTTTTGGCGGTGGATACGTCGGCGTCGACGTGTTCTTTGTCATCTCGGGATTCTTGCTTACCTCGATCGCGCATAGGCGGTTACAGGTGGGCGAATTTTCGGCGGTACAGTTCCTCCTGAATCGGCTGCGCCGGATCTTGCCCGCACTACTCGTCACGGTTATCGTGTCCGGCGTGTGGGCGTCGCGCTACTATTTGCCGGACGACTTCATCAGGCTCGTGCGCAATGGCACGGCGTCTCTGCTCTTCCGCTCGAACTATGCCTTCCTCGGCGACACGGGCGGTTATTTCGCGCCTGACGCGCGGGCAAACATTTTCCTGCACACCTGGTCGCTTGCTGTCGAATCTCAGTTTTATCTCGTGTTTGCTGCGACGTGTGCGCTGTTCTGGCCGCGCTCGGGATCGCGTCGCAAAGTGGGTGGCTGGATTGCCTTCTCCGTCGTTGCTCTGGCGTCGCTGGTCTGGTGCGTTATGCATACGCCTGCACACCAGGCGAGTTCGTTCTATCTGCTATGGGGGCGCGCATGGGAGTTCATGGCGGGATCTGTGGCTGCTTTGGTCGCTGTGCGGCCGAAGCGGCTGGGGGCAAACATCTTATCGTTGGCCGGCGCAGCGCTGCTGATGTTTGCGGTCTTTGGTCTGCATGGCGATGATCCATATCCGGGATGGCGGGCGATTCTCCCAGTCGCGGGAACGGCGCTGATTATCTATGCCGGTGAAGGCTTTGTCGCGCGCCTGCTGTCGTGTCGTCCACTACAGTTCCTCGGCACCGTTTCCTACTCGATTTATCTCTGGCACTGGCCGATTCTGCTTGGTTTCCGCGAACGCGTTGGCAGTGATCCGTCTCCGGGACAGACAGCGATCCTGATTGCAGGATCGGTGGCAGCTGGCTGGGCGTCGTATGTGGCCGTCGAGCAACCGGGCCGTCAACGGCTGCGCAACGGCTCGATCGTTTTGCTTTTCGTGCTCAGCATAGCTTCTGGTTTCGGATTTACCACTCTCTTGCAGAAAACGGACGGGCTTCAGGTGCGACTGCCTACCTACCTTCGTGCGGCGTCGGATGCAATGAAGAGTGAGGCGCCGCGTAGCTACGAATGCATGAGAGACGTAGACGGGACGAAGCACACACCGGGCGACTTCTGCGGGCTGGGCGGCATGCCATCGGGCAATCAGCCAGTGATGATGCTGTGGGGCGATTCCTTCGCGAACATGGTTCAACCAATCGTTGATCAGACGTCGGCTGAGATGCACGTGCCAGGTGTCGTAGCGACGCTGGGCGGGTGTCCACCATTCAGGGGTAAGGTGTTTCCGGGATCGGGTGCAGAAGTGTTTCCCGGTTGTGAGCGATACGCGAATTTCGCGTTCGACTATTTCATGCGCACGCCGTCGATCAGGCTCGTCGTTGTCGCTGGCGACTGGCAACGGTATGAACCAAACTATGAGGGTGGCGTATTGAAGGACATCGCTACTGCGCTCGCTGCCCGTGGCGGCAAAATGGTGCTCGTGAAGTCGATACCAAATCCTCGCGGTGATCTTCCGCGGCAGTGGGCGAGGTGGCAGTTCGCAGCCGGACACGAGTTACCGCAGATGAGCATTCCCCGGTCGGGTGAGGCAGACATCGTTGAACACGGCAACCAGATTGCGCGTATTGCTGAGCAGGTTGGGAACGTTGCGACGGTCGATCCGTTCGACACTCTGTGCGATCACAGTGAGTGCTTCACAGTAAAAGGCGGTCATGGTCTGTACAAGGACACGGACCATCTGACGCAGGACGGAGTCGCAATGCTTGCTCCGTCTCTTTCGGGCGCAATCAAGGAAGCGTGGCAGGGGATTGGTCCCGCAAAGAACTAGCAGTTCGGTCGAATCGGGATACAACCAGCAATAAAAAGCCCCGCATTCGGCGGGGCTCGGTTCGGCAGTTGCGTTGGGGTGATCAGACGGGTTTCGTGCAGGACAGGATGACGAGCCCGTTAATGCCGCCGCTGGTCGGTGCATTCGTGCCGAATGCGACGGCGACGAGGGGTGCGTTCACGTCGGAACCCATGACGCGTGTGATGAACGTAGCGCCGTTCCCCGAAGACATTCCGTTGAGCGACGCAGTCGCGCCCGTGAACGCGTAGGATTGATCCGAACCGATGCTGACGTTGAACGCCAGATTGGAGAGGGTCAGCGTCGACAGGTCGAGCGTCGCGGTCGCCGAGTTGAGCGTGCCTTGTCCGACGTTACCGTTCACTGCGGTCGGGGCGGTGTTGAAGTACCGGGTGCAGTTCAGCGTGCCCGTGCCTGCCGTGAGCGTCAGCGGATTGCCGATTGCGTAGGGAGCGCCCTGGTTCACGTTGTAGGTGCCGCCGCTCGTATCGCTCGATTTGGTCCAGCGGCCGATCGAGACGAAACCACCGTAGCCGTTCACATCAGCGATGACACCGGGCTTGTTCAGTGTTACGGAGGCCGTGTCCGAGCTGGCGATGGTCGTATAGCCTCCTGTTTGGGCATACGTTGCGAACGAAGAGAGCGGGGCGTCGGACGTGCTGTACATGGTGCCGCCTTGGGCTAGACCGTTCGCGCCGAGCGTGGCCGGCGTGAACAGCACGGCGAGCTTGCCAGCGACGCCTGTTACAACCGGAGCCGTTCCTTGCACTTGATACGGGAGCACGGTTGTGGGATCGGACGGTTGGGTCGCGCTCGCAGTGGACGAGTCGCCGCCACCGCCGCCGCCACAGGCGGCAAGGATGAGCGCGGCGACGAGGGCAGGGATAGCTTTCAGTGCGTTCTTGTACATGCCATAACTCCGTAAAGTAATTTAAATAAATCATTATGCTACGTGCCCAGTATGTACCCAATGGGTCCTGCTGTCAACTACCAGATTCAGTTTGTTACAACGACGCTGTTGTTAGGGATTCCGGCTGGCAGGGTGATGGGAGCTTGCCCGTATGTCGTCGGTCCGATGAGGGTTCCATTGGTATTTACGCCCACGGTCATGGAGTAGATCGTGCCGTTCGCAAGGTAGCCTACAAGTCCAGAAGGCGGTGCGGTGTTGTAGACGTAGGCTTTGCCACCTGCGATGTAGTTCTGGACCGTTGGGCCGTGCGAGAACCAGGTGGGAACAGGTACGGTCGTGTCGCTGACACTCCCCGTAAAGGTGGGGTGGGCTGCTGCATACACTTTCAGGAAGCCGTAGTAGGCGTGCATGTTGTCACCGGCCGCTGTCGCATCTGCCGTCGCGTGATACTTGGTGACGTTCTGCATGACAGCGCTCGCAACGCTGGTCACTATGCCCACGATCATGAAAAGGACCACCAACATCTGCATGGCACGCTCCGGGGTTAGTGCCGCGCGTCTACGACGGCGATGGTGTGTTGCGCCTTCGACACATTGAAATCCAGTCCCGGTACAGCCTGGGCGATCTGCGCGAGGACCTGAAGGAAGGTGCCGTTGTAGTTCGACGTGTAGGTGATCTGATAGGGCATCGAGGCGGACCACGTTGGCTTGGCGTACCCAGCCTGTTGTGCCCACTCTTCGAGATTTTCGCGCAGCGAGCGATTGGCCGTCAGCGTCCACGTGCGGGACACATCGGACGCCGGCATGATCTGCGGCTGTACCGCCGCGATCGGGCCAAGCGGGTATTGGGCAGGTTGTGCGGTGGCGATCGGATCGCCAACAACGGGCACGCTGGGTGCTGATTGCTGTGCGATCGTGGGAGCTTGCTGCGGGGCCGCCGAAGGTGTGCCCTGGCCATTCAGAAGCTCGTTCACGAGCCGGATAGCATCATCGCCTGAAATGATTTTTGCCTGGGCCATCGCCATGACGCGGCGTGCGAACTCGATCCGTTCACGGTCGGAAAGGGCCGACTGGGATTGCTGCCGTTGGACCGATAGCGGGGCGTTCGAGGCGTCGAGCGTGGCGGCAATTGCGGGGCCGGTGCGGGCGAGGACCGGCGCGGGGCGCGGGGTCGATCGCAGCGTGATCTGCACGTCGGTGTCGCTCGCATCGTCCGCAGGGTCGATCTCGGTGTAGGTGTCGATCTTGGCTTCCGGCACGCCGTGAGCGACAAGCCAGTCCTTCACGGTCGCCACGCGTCGCTTTGCGTTGGCCATCAGAGCCCTGTTCTTGGCATAGGCGTTGAGGCTGATCGAGTCAGCAACGGAGACATCGGAAGTCATGCCGTCCAAGGTCGTCTTGCCGGCGCGAGAGAGCCGCGTGCCGTAAAACGACAGCGTGGATGTCGTATCGCGCTTCGGTCCCTGTGGGTTGGCGGCGGTGATGGAAGGCGTGTCATCGTTCACAACGAAAGCGGCATTGGCGGTTGCAGCGGTGCCGAGCGCAATCATCGCGACGGCGCAGCGCAGTTTCATTTTCATAGCTTTCTCACTAGAAAAAACTGTCGGGGACTTCTGACGTCAGAAGCGCTAAAGGTTCAAATTGAAAAAAACAGCGTGATATGATGATATCATTCTGGTACATTAAAGTCATAGCGAAAATTTGGCTAGGCGTGGACGGTGAGTGTCGATGCGACAGGCATCGCCCTGAAGAGTGGAAATGGATATGCAAAATGCGCTAGGAATAGTCGGCGGCTCGGAAGGTCAGCCACTCAGTATGCAGCAGCAGTCCTACGAGCGGATGCTCGATGGATTGCGCCGCGATTTCGGCGTGTGCATGGATGAGTTCGAGAATCCGCTATTACAGGAGTTGATGCTCAACCCTGACGGGCGGCTTTGGCGCGAAGTCGCGGGGCAGGGCATGTCGGACACCGGTTTGCGCATGAGCGCAAGCGAGGGCGAACACCTGTTCGGCAGTCTGGCAGGCCTGCTGGAAACGGAGGTCCGAGCGAGCAAGCCGATTCTGGAGTGCGAGCTTCCTCTGAACGGTTGGCGCTTCGAGGGCTTGGTTTGGCCGATTGTCGACGCGCCTTCCTTCTCGATTCGCGTGCCTAACGCCCTCGGCGTGACGCTGAAAGATTTCGAGGATCGCGGAATCCTGACGGATGTCAACGACCCCTATAACCACAAGACGGTCCAGCGCGAGGAGTTTGCGGAGCAGGCACGCGGCAAAAGCCATCGAGAAATCATCGAACTTGCCGTAAAACTGCGAAAGAACATCCTCATCATCGGCGGTACGGCTTCCGGCAAAACGACGATTCTTAATGCAATCTCCCATGCCATCGCGACGATGACGCCCGAGCACCGGGTCATCATCATTGAAGACACGCGCGAGGTAAGGTGTGCTGCGCCAAATCTTGTACAGATGCGCACGAACACTGAGCTTGCCGATGTTGATATGACGCGGTTACTGAAGGCATCGCTGCGTCTTCGACCTGATCGGATCATCGTTGGTGAGGTGCGCGACAAGGCGGCGCTGGCGCTTCTGAAGATGTGGAACACCGGGCATCCGGGCGGCTTGGCTACGGTCCATGCGGACGACTGCTACGGCGGGCTGATTCGTCTGGAGCAAATGATCGAAGAAAATCCCGGCATCCGTGCAAACAGGCACGTTATCGCTGAGGCGATCGGCCTGTGCGTATTTATCGGTAAAGACGCAGACCATGCGGCGGGTCGAAAGGTTCGCGAACTGGCAATCGTGGAGAAGTACGACCAGAATTCGGGGCGCTACGTGCTCCGTAACGTGTAGTTGTAATTTAATTTTTGGAGAATGATATGTCGATCAAGTCGTTGATTTCGGGTGCTGACCGTGGGCTCAAGGCGGTTCGCGCACGCGTCGCGCGTAACACTGGGCATTTCAAGCGCGGCGTTCGCATGGTTGCCACGCCGGCCTTCTGGCGAAAGCAGGTGACGTTGCCGCGCGTGTGGACCATGCTCGTTTTGGGCGGATATGCCGGTCTGGCATGTGCGCAATCGGCTGCGCCGTGGGAAGGGGGCCTGTGTGGTGTTGCGGGCTGGTTCAAGGGTCCGACGATGCTTGCCATCGGTACGATCGCCTTCGGTGCCGCAGCGGGCGGTTTTGTGTTCGGCGAAGAAATGACGGGCATCTTGAAGAAGGTCACGAACATCACGATGGCGGTCTGTCTTGCCGTGGGCGGCGCAGCGTTCCTTGGCTGGGTCGCGGTCAAAGCTGGTGCCACTTCGTCGACCTGTGGCTCGTAAAGCGGAGGCGGCATGAGCGCTGATCATCGCGGCGAGCTGACGCAGGTAACCATCCACGCGTCCGGCGTTCGCATCCTGAATTTCTTGGGCGGCGATCGCCGGCTCGTGTTAGGCGGGGCAGCGTTCAGCCTTTATCTGGCCTTCATGCTCAGCATGCGCTACGGGGCGTGGTACGGCATTCCGATGTCGGTAACGTTTTGGGGGCTCTGGATAGCGTTGATGCGACGGCTTGCTGTTTGGGACCCTCAATGGCTGGACGTGCTTCGCCGACATCGGAAATACAGGGGAGTCTATCCCGCGCGTGGGCGGCTCAACGCTCCGATGCCTACCTACAAAGACTTTAAGTAAGGTGCGACCGTATGAATGGCTTTTGGATTTGCGTAGTGGCAATGGTGATCGGCATCGTCTGGTACGCCTTGCTGTCCGGTCGCGCGGGCATGCAGAAGGAGTATCGGGACGAAGCGCAAGGGCTCGCTGATCTGCTGCGCTACGCGCGGCCGATCGAGCCAGGCATCATGCTCGGAAAGGGTGGAGAACTCATCGCCGGATTCTTCTACCGCGGCACAGACACGGAGTCAGCCAGCAATGGCGAGCTGGAGGCGATAGCAGCGCGCCTCAATGACGCGCTGCGGCGCTTGGGATCGGGCTGGATGGTCCATATCGACGCAAACCGTGCATGGGCGATTGGGTATCCGGAGCAGGGCGATTTCCCCATGCCGGTTGCCAAGCTGATGGACGAAGAGCGCGCGGCCCAGTACAACCAGGAAGGCGCACACTTCGAAAGTGGGTACGCGATGATCTTCTCGTATCTGCCGCCGATCCAGTTGCAAAGTCAGGCGACGGCTCTGATGTTCGAGAAGAGTGAGGATCTGCGCAGGAGCAAGGTGTCGATCCAGGACCAGCTGCTGGGGAGATACAAAGATACGCTCTCGGAACTGCAAGCGCAGCTTGGGACGATATTCGAGGGCATCACGCGAATGGGTGAGCAGACCGTCGAGAGCGCGGCTGATGGCTCGATGGTTACGATTGATCATCTGGCGAGCTACATTCATTACTGCGTGACCGGCTTGAATCAGCATATCCTGAAGCCCGCTGCCGGCGTCTTCTACGACTCGATTCTCGGCAGTCAGGATTTCACAGGCGGCAATCATCCTCGGGTGGGCAACAAGCATCTTCGTTGCCTCGCAATTGAGGGATTCCCCTCGGCAAGCTATCCGGGGATGCTGACTGCGCTCAATTCACTGCCAGTCGCCTATCGTTGGAATACGCGCTTCATCTTCATGGACCCCGAAGAGGGCAAGGGCGTGCTGAATCGCCTTCGCAAGAAGTGGCGTCAAAAGGTGCGAGGGATTAAGGACCAGGCGGCAAACACCAGCACTGGCGCGATCGACCACGATGCGCTGGAAATGGAGCACGATGCGCAGACGGCGATGAGCGAGGCTGGCTCGGGTCTGGTTCGGTATGGGCATTACACCAGCGTCGTGGTCTTGATGGACGAAGACCTTGGGCGGCTGAAACAGAGCGTCGAAGACTGCGCCACGCTTATCCGTAACCTGGGCTTTCCCGTCCGGATTGAAGAACTCAATGCGGTGGAGGCGTATCTTGGATCATTGCCGGGGCATGGTTACGAGAACGTGCGCCGTCCGATCCTGCATTCGCTGAATCTTGCGCATCTGATTCCCACGACCGCGACATGGCCCGGCCTCGCGAAAAATCCATGTCCGTTCTTTCCTCCGAATAGTCCACCGTTGCTGATGGCGAAGACGACGGGCAATGCACCTTTCCGGTTCAACATGCACGTGGACGATGTCGGGCACACCTTGATGATGGGACCGACAGGTGCGGGTAAATCGACACACCTCGAGCTGATCGAAGCCGCGTTCATGCGCTACCCGAACGCGCGTGTGCGCAAGTTCGAAAAGGGCTACTCGTCGTTTGTGTTGTGTAATGCGCTGCGAGGCTCTTACTACGACATTGGCGGTGAACATAGCGCCGAAATCAACTTCTGCCCGCTGGGCTCTGTCGATCGGCCGTCTGAGCGCGCGTGGGCTGAGGACTACATCGAAACGTTGCTGAAGTTTCAAGGTATGGCTGTGCTGGCGCCGCATCGGTCGATGATCAGAGCGACCCTCGAACTGCTGGGCAAGGCCGCACCGGATCGCCGGACGATGACGGACTTTGTGCAGAAGATCAACGACAACGACATGCGTGCTGCGTTGGAGCCGTACACGCTGAAGGGTGGTAATGCGATGCTCGATGCGAAGAGCGACGACGTGCGTCTCGGGCGCTTCGTGGTGTTCGAGATGGAGCATTTGATGGCGATGGGCGACCGCAAGGCGGTGCCTGTCCTGCTGTATCTGTTCCGTTGTGTCGAAAGAGGCTTGGATGGTTCGCCGACACTGCTGGTGCTTGATGAGGCCTGGCTGATGCTGAGTCACCCGCTGTTTCAAGAGAAGATCCGGGAATGGCTAAAGGTATTGCGGAAAGCGAATTGCGCCGTGCTCTTTGCTACGCAGTCCGTTTCTGACGTTGGAAAAAGCGCAATCAGGGACGTGCTCTATGAAAGCTGCCCGACGAAGATCCTGCTCGCGAACCCGGAAATCCGCGGGAACGAAGGTTCAGCCGAACAGTACCGTGCTATTGGGCTCAACGAGCGACAGATTGACATCGTCGGTCGCATGTCCAAAAAGCTGGACTACTACTATATGTCCCCCCTTGGCAGGAGAAAGTATCAGCTCGGGCTGGGACCGGTATGCCTCGCGTTCGTTGGCGCGTCGGGCAAGGATGATGTTGCAATCGCCCGACAGATGATTCAGCGCTACGGCGATCGCTGGACTGTGGAGTGGTTGAGACATTGCAATTTGAACAAGGACTGGGGGAAAGGCAAGCTTACGGACTGGATCGCGCACCACGAGCGCCGGCTCGAAGCGGTTCAGCAAGCTGCATAAAGGTGATATTTTGATATCTTTTATCCGTTTCATTGTGCTATAATAAAGTCACAGTGAAAAAAGAAGGAGTAGATCATGACCGTGTTCATCCTGTTGCTTGTGCTGGCAACCCCGGTGGTGGCGCTGTTGGGCCAGGTGCTGGGTTTCGCTATCGCGTTGCCTGTGGTCGGTCTGTTCCTTCTCCTGAAAGCCTTGCTGCGGAAGGTGTTTCACCGAATCGTGAGCGCTCTCCATCACTCGCACGCCTAGAGGTTCCTATGCGCCGTCTCGCTGTTGTCGTTGCCCTGGCTTTGAGTTGTGTCGTTGCTGATGTGAATGCGCAGCTTTCGACCCACTCGAACATCGCCGTTCAAAACGTTCAGGTGATCTGTCAGGGGACGCAACCCATTGCTTCAGTAACACTGCCCATCATGTCGGGCGACGTTGGCCGACCGGGGTTGCTGTATATCGGCATGCACGATCCGTCGATGTCCAGCGCGGCATTCTTCGTCAACGGGGCGTGGATGGCCTACCAAGGGGGGCTGTTTCCCGTGAACTCGCTGGTATCGGGGCTGAGCAACACGCAGTTGTTCGTCCCTTTGCCTCCGCAGTTGGCCGGTGGCGGCTGGAAACTGTATGTGGGCTATGGTGCCCTGTCGGCAGCGGCTGAGAACCAGGTGCAGGCTGCAATCAACGCGATCAATGCAGCCAAGGCACTCAACGTCAATGCGGCTGTTGGCGCCGTCGATCCCAATCACTATCGCCGCACGCTCATGCAGTCAGACATGACGCAGGCGGGCAAGTATGGCTACGTCAACACGGGCGTGGAAGACAATCCCTATGTATGCCAGCCCGAACTCGGGGGCGGAGGACATTGATGAAACTAATCGGCCAATCTCTCTTTGTCGGCGCCATGTTGGCGTCGATCGCAGTCAACGCGAATGCCGGCGCTGTCGCGGGTGCGACCGAACCGACGCAGATTCTGAATAACATTCAGTTGACCGCGTCCTATGCGCAGCAGGCTCAGCAGACGGTTACGCAGATCAATCAGTACGAGACGATGCTGCGCAACCTGATGAACGCGACGCCGAGCGAGTTGTTGGGGCAGGCCGCGGGCGTTCTCTGGAACGACAACAACATGACACAGGTGTTCAAGAACCTGAGTACGATCGTCCAGGGCGGGCAGAAGATTGCCTACACGCTGCAGAACACTGACCAGCTCTTTCACAACATCCATCCGGGCTATGGATCGGCCTTCGACTTCCAGAATGGATATCGCAACTGGTCCGACAACACTCTGAATTCGGTGCAGAACGCGCTTACGCTTATGAATGCGCATGCGTCGAACTTCTCTAACGAGCAATCAATGGTGAAGGAGCTTCAGACGCGCTCGCAGTCCGCACAGGGGCAGATGCAAGTTCTTCAGGCGGGCAACGACATCGGTGTTGCTATGATTGGGCAGATGCAGGAGCTTCGCCAGCTGCAAGCCGCGCAGATTCAGCAGCAGGGCGCGTATATCGCGGGCCAGCAGGACGAGGCAAATGCCAAACATACGGGCGCAGAGCGTGTGTTCGGGAATGTGAAGAGCAATAGCGTTCTCCCCCTGAATCCAGCTGCGCAGTAACCAATCAGACTTCATAGGAAACAGAGATGCGCGCTTTCGTGATTGCTTTCGTAGTAGTGGCCCTGTTCGGTTGCTCCAAGGAGAATTCGGCAACGGGTCAAACGTCGGGTAATGAGGCGTCCTCGCCGCGGGCTGCTTCGCTGACTCATCAGCAGGCACTCGACAAGGTCTATGGAAATATCCATAGCAACAGCATTAAGGAAAGCAAGTGAATTCTCGAACGCCATCTCTCATGCTGCTGGTGCCGCCTCGATGGATCGATGCGCGCAGGCTGATCCGCGTCTGCGCGATTATCGGCGTAGTGTTGGCCCTCGCGAGCATGTCGCTATCTGCTTTTGCTCAGTCGAGCAATACGTTTACGTTCATGGGCAGCGTTACAAACAAGTTTCAGCCACTTCAGCATTCGTGGTACACGGCGATTGTCGGTTATGCGCAGCGATTGTTTTGGGCGCTTGCTGCCGTTGACTTCGGATGGACGACGATCACTTACGTCCTGGACAAGAACGATCTAGCGGACATGCTTGGCAGTTTGGTCCGCAAGATGATGACACTCTGCTTCTTCTTTGCGTTGTTGAAGTTTTCGAATCAGTGGATACCGATGATCATTGATTCCTTTACGCAGATTGGGCAGGCTGCGGGAGGGTCAGCGTCATCGACAACTCCTGACGGCATTGTGGGGAAAGGATATGACCTCGCATTGGGCGCATTTCAGGCGATTCATGACCTCGGAGCGCTTGACGCTATAGCGGTTGTGATACCGGTTGGCGCTCTCGCGATCTTGATCTTTCTCGCGTTCCTTTTCGTCGCGGCGCAGCTGCTTGTGACGCAGATCGAGTCGTTCATCTGTATCGGAGCCGGGGTGATTCTGCTTGGCTTCGGTGGCTCCCGATGGACTACGGACATGGCCTCCAAGTACATGCAGTACGCCGTGGCGACCGGTCTGAAATTGATGGTTCTTTACCTTATCGTTGGCGCGGGGCAAGCGCTCTTCGGCGGTCTTACGATCGATCCTAACAACCTTATCAATAGTTGTCTCACGAACGCTGGAAGCGCACTGATTTACACCTACCTCGCGATACAGATCCCTGCGATCGCGAGCGCCATGATGTCGGGTTCGCCCTCGATGACGGCGGGCGGCATGATGGGTGCAGCCATCACGGCTGGCGCGGCGATGGCAGGCGCGGGTGCGGCGGCTGCGGCGGGCGGGATGAGTGCTGCGAAGGGTGCAGGCGGTGCAGCTGCTGGAGCAACCGGTCTCGCGAAGGCATTGAGCGCGGGCGTGAACTCTGGGCTGGACCTCGGTAAGAGCGGGACAGCGTTGGCTTCGCACGCGCTAGGTGAAATGGGTGCTCACGGTCTTGGGATGGCCAAGGGTGCGATTGGTGATGCGGTCGGTGGCGCAAAGACAAACTTTGCACAGGCCGTCGATCAATCGACGGGCGGAAAGATCGCATCAAGTATCGAATCGACGCGCGGGGGGAGTGTTGCCGGCGTTCCTGCTCCGCAACCGGCTGCGGGTGGTCCAGCTGGTGCGCCGCTGGGTGGTGCAGATGCGTCGAACGCTTCTCAGGGCGTGAGCGGTGGCGCAAGTGGCTCCGGTGCCGAAGCGGTACAGAGCGGTGGGCAACCTGTTTCGCCAGAATCGGGAGCTTCGCCGGTTAGTGGTGGCTCGCCGGCAGATGCGGCGCAAAGCTCGCCGAATGTGCCCGCGCCTTCAGGATCGTCGCCATCGTCTGCGCAGCCTGCATCGTCTGCATCGTCTGCGCCGTCGGCGCCATCGGCACCGAGCGGCGGTGCTACGCCATCCGCTGGAACGTCCAGCGCTCCCGCGTCAGCTTCGCCCAGCAATGCGGGCAGTGCGTCGTCGTCCGGTTCGAGCAATGCTGCAAGCGCTCCTGCGCCGCAGTCAGCTTCCTCGGGAGCCTCGGCTGCGAATACCGGAGCGGATACTGGAAGTGGTTCATCGGTGGGCTCACCGGCTGCGTCGCCGACAACCTCGGCAAGTCCTTCGGCTGGCTCCGGTGGGGATGCTTCGACGGCGTCACTTTCCGGCAACGGTCAATCGGGGAACCCTTCGACGCCTTCGCGTCCTGATCCGTTGCATAAGCGTATCCAGGATCTTCAAGGATATGTACCGCAAGACAGCGCGCATGCAGCAAGCGTCAATATCGACCTGAAGCACTCGCAAGACTAATATAGTTAAATCAATCGGAGCGACTGACAGTGTTTAAACGCAAAAAGCGCGTGGAAGACGACGGCGCACTCACACCTGCCGACTCCACGAAAGCGCAGAAATCCGGGAAGAGCGAAAAGCCTTCGTCGCCGTTCCTGCGTGATCAAAACGGCGAACAGGACGACCGTTATATGAATCTTGCGGTCGCGAGGCACAACGACCGTGTCGAGAAGCGGATTCTCTATGCGATTCTCGCGATGTCCGTGGGATTCAATGGGTATTACCAGATGACGAGCAAGTTTGTACCGTTCGTCGTCGCGGTAGATAAGATCGGCTACCAGATATCGGTTGGTCCTGCCGACAGGGTGAATGCGGTCGACAGCAAGCGCGTCATTCGTGAGCAAATGATCGACTGGGTGGAGTACTCGCGACTGATCATCGGTGATCAGGCTGCGGGCAAGCGTTTCCAGAGATGGGTCTATGCGCGAGTACAGGAAGGTTCGGCGGCGAAGAAAGCGCTGGACCGCTTCTACGACGAGCGCAAGCCTTTCCAGACAGCAGCCGATCATACGGTCGATACCCATGTCACGCTTTGCCTGCCAGTATCCGACAACACCTTCCAGATGGAATGGAATGAGACGCTGCATGCACCGAATGGTGACGTAATTGGAACGGAACGTTGGAAGGGTATTTTCACGTACAAGATTGTTCCGCTCGATACCGCAGCTGGTATTGCAGTGAATGGCCCCGGCTTTTTCATCACTGATTTCAGCTGGTCGAAGGTGCTGGGTTGAGCGGCATGTACAAAGCCAATAGGGAGTTTTCGGGAATGAAAAAGTGGGTGACATTGCTCGCATTCGTTGCGCTCAGTGCGAACGCGGTCGCGGGGCAACGATTTCTGACGTTGGAAGACGCCGCCGTGGCGCAGGCGAAAAAGTGGCAGCAAACGGGCCAGGCAAAGCCCATCATTTCCGACGATGGACGGATCATGTATCCGTTCGGCCAGTACCTTCCCAAGCTGACATGCACGCTCATGCGGGTCTGCGATATTCAGCTTGAACCGGGCGAGCTCGTGACGGGAAAGCCGGTGGCAGGGGATACCGCGCGCTGGATGATGAGCAAGCAGGTTTCTGGAACGGGTGATAAGGCGATTACGCATGTGATTGTCAAACCGACCGATGTCAATATTCAGACTAATTTAATTATTACAACCGATCGCCGCACCTATCAGATCGAGCTGTATTCGAGTCCCAATGAAAAGGACTATCTGAACATGATCGGCTTCTACTATCCGGAAGACATGACTTCGGAATGGGACGAATCGGCGAAGCTCAAAGCGCGTGAACAGAAGGCGCACGATCAGCTGGTGGCAGCTGAACTGCCGGCTGGCGCTGCGGATCGGCTCGACTTCGATTATTCGATTGACGGTGGCTCTGACGCGGCGTTCAAGCCCCTTCGCGTTTATAACGACGGTCTGAAGACTTACATCCAGTTGCCGGACGGCGTCCCAATGGCAGAGGCGCCCGTGCTGCTCCTGATCGACAAGGACAACAAGCCGGCGATCGTGAACTGGCGCCCGAAGACCCCGACGCTGTACGAGGTCGACAAGCTCTTTGACAAGGCAATGCTTGTGGTCGGGACCGATGGCAACGAACAGAAGATCACGATCACGTGGAACAAGCACAATCGTAGCTTCTGGTCGCGTGTGGGAGGGAACTAACGATGGCGAGTTCGTTCGATTCTCCGGACACCGTTCAATTGAAGGGTAAGAGTACCGGTATCACGCGGCTTTCGAGAAAGGCAAAAGCGCTCGTGCTACTCGCCATCACGGCGATTGTCGGGTTCATTCTCTTCTCGATCATGACGATGGATAGCGGCGACAAGCCTACCTCTGCCGCTGACGAGCCGGACACGACGGCAGAAAAAAAGGCTGCGCCGACAGTGGAACCTGCGACGCCCAATCTCCGTGGCATCGGGGACGGACAGGTTGGTGTAGTCGCGGCGTCTGATGCTGCTGGATTGGGTGGTCCCTCGGTTGCCGTGGGGGCGAGCGGTGCTGGGGGCGTGGGTGGTGTCGGTGTACCGCCCGTTGACGGGCTCGCATCCTCACCGAATTCTGCGCATGCCCCATTGCGCAGCACGCCTGCTGGTGGGCAGACTCCAGCAGTACAGCTTTCCAACCAGCACAATGTTGGTCCCCAGGGCGAGCAATATCAGACGCCGGAAGAGGCTGCGGCGGCAAGGGCAAAGCAGGAACTTGTGGACAAGCGCAACAAGGCGATTGGTGCTGGAATGGAAATGGGCGGTGGGGACGGCGGGTTGGCATCGCTCGGCGGCATGGGTGCCACGGCCGTACCGGCGATCGGCGCGAATAACCAGCTGAATTCCGCTCTAGCTGCTGCGGCGCAGGCCGCGCAAGCCGCACAGGCAGCTGGCGCGGGCAATCCAGTCGCGGCTTACGGACAGCCACAGGACGATCAGAACAAACAGGTACGCAAGGAATCCTTTCTGAAATCGAGCCAGGCCAGTCAGGACAACACCGTTCTGAAGGAACTTGTGCAACCGGCACTGTCAGCTTACCAACTGATGGGCGGCAGCATCATTCCGGCCGCGCTGGAGTGCGGCCTTAACTCCGATCTGCCAGGGCAGACCTGCGCACGGGTGATCGAGAACGTATATGACTCGGCGACTGGACGCTACTTGCTGATTCCGCAAGGCACGAAGATCCTCGGTACATACGATAGTCAGGTCGCCTACGGGCAGGAGAGGATTCTCGTGGTGTGGAACCGGCTGATTTTCCCGGACGGGAGCAGTATCAGTATTCAGGGCATGCCGGGTGAGGACAAGGCCGGGAACGCGGGCTTTGATGCGGACGTGAACAACCACTATGCGAAGGTGTTTGGTAGCGCGCTGCTCATGGCGGCATTTTCGGCGGGCATCTCTTTGTCTCAGAAGCAGAGCACTAACGCGTATGGGACGCTCAGCAACTCGCAAACCGTCACGCAAGCGGTGGGGCAGCAGCTGGGCCAGACCGGTGAGGCGTACATTACGAAGGGGATGAATATCCAGCCGACCCTTACGCGCGCACCAGGCTACCGGTTCAACATTGTGGCGACGAAGGACATCGTATTCCCGAGCGCCTATGTGCCGAATCCGACTCGCGCAGCGCAGTGACTTAAAATAATGAAATGAAGGGCCGCAAATGATGCGGCCCTTTTTTGCACTTCCAACGTCAGAAGAAAGTGACGTGGCGCACAGTGAACGCTTGCGTCCTCGTTCAATATTGTGGACAGCGGCCCCCGCTATGAGACTGCTAACTACGGGCGTGTAATTTTTTGATTTGTCAAACCGCCCGGTTGTCACATAAGATAGTCATATATCATTCCTTAGAATTTCTGATACGCTTAATGCAGGACTTTTCCCCTATGACTACGAAGAAGAGCACGATCGCAAGGCCGTCACGGGCCAAAAGTGCCGCGCGGCCTGCGACCGCAGTAAAGCGGGTGCCGAAGAAGCAGCCGCCGAAGGTCAAGGCGGCATCGTCTCGGCAGGGCGTCACGAAAGCTCCAGCAGCACCCAAGCGCGCGAGTTCCAGCAAGGGAGTCGCGCAGGATCAGGAATTGGTAGCGGCTGACACGCGTCCTCGGAGTACGCGCGGTGGGCGCATTGGCAGGCCAAAGACCCGCTTCGAAAATCTTCAAGCGGTGCCTACCCGCTGTCCGTCGCACATCTACACGTATCTGCGAGGGATCACGCCGTTCTTGTATCCGTCGCTGACGGCGATGTTCGAGGACATGATTACCCGGTTCCTGAAAGAGCAACCGTGGGAGCACGGGTTGCATTGGCGCAAGCCCAAGACTGCAATGACCTACGCGAAGGGCATGGCCGGCGCGACCGGCTGGTCGCAAGTCAACATACAGTTGCCGCTTGAACTGAAGGAGCGGGTGACGAACGTAGCGTCGGTGTGCGGCGTGTCCAACGCATGCCTTTGTTACACCGCTATTTTCTGGTGGGTCCAGTACATCTACCCGCCCGCGAAGATGGTGGGTTCAAGTTCAGCCACTAGCGCGTGACAAAAAAGATTGGAAAAGCGCGCGCTGAACATTGTGAAAATCTTCCCCGTCGTTCGAGGGTTTCGAGCAAAGTTTGCGCGATCGTGAGCCACCAAGTGGCGCGATTCACCCAAAGATTGGAGGCTCCCGTTCTAATCTTTATTGTCACGAGTCAGCCCCGCAATCGGCGTGAAAGTCTCGAAACGCTCGTGCTCGGGGCGCGGCTTCCTACGTCAGAAAAGCCGCCTCGCGTGGTCTTTTTGGAAGTTGGTTAATATAAATAATTCAGTGCTTGCGCGTGAATTGATAGCTTGATATCATCATAGCAAGCTATAGAGGGGTAGAAATGACCGATGCAAAAGAGCAGAAACAGCCAGTTCTGATCAGGCTCCCTCTCCCGATTCAGGACTGGTTGTTTTCCCAAGCGGTCGAGGTGGCTTCAGAGCAACGAAAGCGAATGTCGGTGCCGTCGCTCATTGTCGCGATGCTGTCGGACGAGACAGATACGGATATCACTGCCATTGATGATGCGTCGCCCGTGGAGGGCAGCGTTGAAAAGAAGTCCGTCTTGGTCCGGCTTCCGATGTCAGTATATGACCGCCTGTTTTCAGAGTCGGTGGAGCTGGCTCGATCGCGTCGCGTGCGAATCTCCGTGCCGTCGCTCGTTGTTGAAAAGCTGAGTCGCTTGCACCGGCAAGCACAAGGAAAACAACCAGAGGCCAGTTCGTAACGTCGAGCTGGCTGAACTACATCGGGTAGAGCCAACATGCCGAAGTTGATCGTGGTAACGAACCAGAAGGGCGGCGTCGGCAAGACGACGCTCGCGGTTCACCTCGCGTATGCCGCTGCTGAGACTGGCGGGCAGGTGCTTGTGGTTGATTTTTGCGGGCAGGGGAATGCCTCACAATTTCTGACGCGGGATCTGCGAATCAACAAGAGGCGCGGTGGCGCCGAAATGCTGTTCTCGGACGGCGTCGATCTGCCGTACACCGATACGCCGATGGACAACGTAAAGGTGCTTCATGGGCATCTGTACCTTGAAGAGCTGGACACACAGAAAGAGGACTTGCTGAAAGTCGCGATCAAGATTCGGGCCAAGGTGCGGTCCTTGCCGTTCGACTATGTGATTTTTGACACTCCACCGGCCCTTGGGCCTCGCATCGCCAGTCCGCTGCTGTGGTCGGATACGGCGCTGTTGACCGTGCAGCCGTTGCTGTCCTCGATAACCGGCCTGGATGACACATTTGATACGATCCGGGCCGTCCAGAGGGTCAACAAGGCGCTGAATGTGCAGATGGTGGTCAACCTGTTCACGAAGTCGTCCAAGACGCAGCGCGAGTTTCGCGAGGCGCTTCAGCAAAAATTCGGACGTTCCATCGTTGAGGAATTCTCGTTGCGCACGCCTGTGTCAGACGCTCTCCAAAACTTCCGACCGGTTTGGAGCCACGCTCGCGACAAGAAGCTTGGCCGGCACTGGAAAGATTTCGCCAACCGTATTTTGGATGTGACTGTTTAAGGATTTGAACTAATGGGCACGCTCGATTTTTTAAACAGCATTGACGCGCCGACCGCGCAGGTCATCAGTATCGACATTGATATGGTTGAGCCTGACGCGAAGCAGCCGCGCACGAAGTTCCGCCCGGTCGACGGCGTGATTGAACAGTCAGTGCAGACGGCTCTCGAAGAGCTGGCCGACGACATTTCTGCAATCGGCCTCACGCAGCCGATCATCGTCCGCGAAGTGGGCGATGGCCGTTACTGCATCATCGCTGGAGAGCGCCGTTGGCGCGCGTTTCGACTCAACCGTGATCGTGGCCTTCCCGACTCGCAGGAAATTCCTGCGATCGTTCGACAGGACCTTACGGCGGCGAAACTGCGACTCGTGCAGTTGTCTGAAAACCTCCAGCGTGACGACCTGACTGATCTGGAGACGGCGCTCTTCTTGAGGGACACGCTCGAAGAGTATCCGGACCTTCAAAAGCAGGAACTGGCCAAGGTGATGAACAAGAGCAGCCAGTACATTTCTCGCGTGCTCGCGCTGCTCGACCCGAAGTGGTCCGATGTCGTGGACTCGGGCATGATTACTTACGCTTCCTTGCTTGAGCAGTTCCGCCCGTTGCCGCCTGAGGTTCAGGAGCAGCTGAAGACGAAGGCGCGGGAAGAAGGCCGCGCGCTAACGTCGGGCGACATCAGGGCGGCAAAGAGCGCGGCCGGCAAGGGAGGGGCGAAAGGACCTCCGCAGCCGACCGGGCCGGTCACGGTCGATCCTGCTTTGGCGCAGAAGGTGCAGGAGTTGATCAATCAACAGGCGCCGGAAGGCGAGAGCTATCGGCCAAGTGCAGCGGCGAAAGCAGGACCCGCGCCGCGCGATCGGATCAAGGACACGGGCGGGGAACCCGTCATCCCCGCGGGGACGGGCGTACTCAGCGGCGTGGCCCAGCAGAAGCGGGAAGCCCGTCTTACGCTTCAGCAGATTGAGATGATGCTGCACCACGGCGCCGTAGCGGACAAAACCCATACCGTCGCTCTTTCGCTGCCCGTCGAAGAAATGAAGCAATCGATCGTGGCGATGGGCGGCACGTTGCCTGAAGACGACAGCCAGCTTGCGACGGTGCTGGCTTCAACGATCAACAAACTCGCTTAACTTGGTCGACGGACGGGCTCAGGCCCGTCTTTTTTATTCGCAAAGTAATTTAAAAAAAGGATTAAACCTTGCGTATCAGATGGGGCGCTAACGTCGTCAACGGGGCAGAGGTTGGATGGGAACCGGGCCGCGTTGCGAACCCTCACATCGGGGTGTTCGCCGACAGCGGTATGGGTAAGACCACCATGCTGCGTCGGATCGTGGCCGCGATGAAAGAGAGCGGTCATCCGCGCGTGCGCTTTCACGTGTTCGACGGCCACGGCGATGTCGATATTCCCGATGCGTCATCTGTCACGTTTCACGAATCGTCCGATTTCGGCTTCAATCCGCTGGAGCTGAGTGCTGATCCTGAGTTCGGCGGCGTCCGAAAGCGAATCCAGTCGCTCATCATGGCGATAAACCGGACATCGGTCAGGCTGGGACCGCGCCAGGAGCGCGCGTTGACGCGGCTGCTCGTAGCTTTGTACCGTCGCGAAGGGTTCGTGATGGAGGACCATACGACGTGGGCCGCGGACCCCGCGAACGGGAAGCGCTATCCGACGTTGCTCGATGCAATCGAGTATGGAAGGGAGCGGATCAAGGTGGTGGCTACCGGGTCCAATCAGCGTGCGGTGAATGCGTTACAGGACGTGTTTCGCGCGGCAAAGCAGAAGCGCATCAAGGAAGAGGCGCTGTCGCGTCCGGGCGCTGACGATGAAGCGTTGGCGAAGCTCGAGCGCGAGTTGCAGTCTGCACGAGAGAAGGCGATCGATGCCTTCACCGAAGCGGTGATGACCGCGCATACCGGAGATGAGTTCGAGGACGCACTCGACGCAGAAGGGCAGAAGGAAACGCTTGAGTCGGTGATCGACCGTCTTGAAAATCTGTACCAGATCGGTATCTACCGCAGTACACCGCCACCGCTTGATACCCGCAACAGGGTCTGGCGTTACATCATCAAGTCACTGAGCCGCGACGAGAAGAAGCTGTTCACGCTCACCAGGCTGGAAACTATTTTTACGCGTGCCGTCCAGCGTGGCATTACCGATGAGATTCTGGACGTGATCGTGCTCGATGAGGCTCATTGGTATTCGGATAGCTCTGAAGACTATGTGATCAACCGCATGGTGCGGGAAGGGCGGAAGTTCGGAATTAGTATGGTCTTTGCCTCTCAAGCTCCCTCAGATTTTGCCGATATCCTCATTGGTAATCTTGGCACAAAACTGTTATTGGGGCTCGATCATACCAATAATGCCTACGTGGTCCGAAAACTGGGTGTAAGCGAGGCTTCACTCAAGTCCATCATTCCGCATCGTCGGGTTCTCGTTCAAATGAAGGGAATTGGCGAACTGGCAACAGGGGCGACCTTGGTCAGTCTGTAGGTGCGACCAGATACGGAACACTATATTTATGCCAATTGAATGTTACAAAATGTTTTGTTCGTAACATAATGCGTCGTTTGTTCAGGTGGTGAATCGGTTGCTGTGTGGGGCAACGTCGCTCGCTTCCAACGTCAGAAGGGAGCAAGCGGCCAAGTATAGAGTAGTCGCGTTTCGGTAAATAGCGATTGCTCTTTACTTACTGCAAAGTTCGCGTATCATGTCACTCAATAAGAAGGTGACGTGTGGATAGACCAGTTCTGCTCATTGGGGGTTGTATGTTTAAGGAATCGTCGTCGTCGTCGTTTTCGGTACTTGGGTCGCGGGTCTTCGCCGAGGAAGGTGGCTATGTGCCTCCCGCCGAGCGCGTGGTGGCTCCGGAAGTTTTGGCGAAGGTCTTTGCGGACGGCCCTTTGCCGTTTCCGACGAACGCAGACGGTTCGGTTGAGCTTGCGACCTATATGCAGTGGCTCACCGCGACATGGGACGCAGGCATTGCGGCGTTCGGCGAGATGTCCGAGATTGAGACGCCGCTGGTTGCCCCTGCCACTACGTAAAGAGTTGGTATATAGTTACCGTGTAATCGACAATCACGGGACCGGGTATGACCGAGCAGGATTTCGCGGACCTAGTCCGGGATACGAAGTTAAGCCAGACGAACCGCGATGCGGCTCGCCTGGTGCTTGTGGAGAACATGAAACCGATTGATGCTGCGGCAGCGTCGGGTATCTCCAAGCAACGCCTCAACCAGATTCTTACGGTGGTCCGCACAGCTGAGGAAAGGCGCAACGAGACAGCGCTTCTCGAACAGGTCCGACGCGGCGGCTCCGCTTCCATCTCCGACTCAGTTGCTGTTGTCGAGGCCAGCTATGCGGTCGCCGTCAAGACGGCGCGCGATCAGTATGGCGATGACACGCTTATCCAGACACCGAATCCGAACGGGCGAGCGGTCGGCGAGATAGTGGGCCGCACGGATTTTCACGTCGTGCAGGCGGTTGGTCGGAGTGCCGTCGTTATCCACGATCTTGCCAAGCTCGATCGGGCGCCGGCTGTTGGGCGCAACGTCGCTATCGACTATTCGAAGGGTATGGGCGTCGTCTCGGATAGGACGAAGACGCAGGATCGCGGCGGCGTCACGCGTTAGTCGATTGGCGCGATTTCTCCGGTTGGTCGCACCAGGGCTTTGTCGAGGAACCGGTTTATCTGCATTACACTGATTAAAAGTAATCAGAATTGGAGCCTGCCATGACTGAAACTGTGACTGGAGATGTCGCGCCGCAAGAAACCGGGAAAAACCGTAGCCGTCGATCCGTCGATCCCGACGTAAAGCGGCAGCGTTTGAATCCGCTCGATGGCGATGTGGATGGTGTGTCGATCACGTTTGACGGAAATTCGAGCTACGCGGTTCGCTTCGGCTACAACCCGGATCTCGTCGCACAAATTCGTGCGATTCCGGGAGCGGCGTTCGACGGCAACGATGCCTGGCGGGTGCCGGTGGCGCAGTACGACGCATTGGCCGAAGTGTCTGCGTCAATGCGCAAGGAGTACCTGCTCGATGTCGCGGCACACGATGGCATTGTGTCGCTCGCGCAGCAAGCGGCGCGCGAGCGGCAGGACACGGCTGAAGTGCAGCCGCGTCTGAGCGAATTTCATCCGCGCGACGAAGCGCTGCGGGGTGAAATCATCAGCGTGAACGATCGCTATGCCGCGCAGCTGACCGGAAACGGCAGGCGCGATGGCGTCGCGTTTGTGACGCTGCACCGGCTCGCCGATCTGTCAGAGGCTGTCCTGAAGGGTGACAAGGTTTCCATCACCTATGACGAGAAGGGGCGTGCGAAGGTCGGGCAATTGCTGACGGTGGAAGAAAAGCTCGATGCCTCGCTGGGCAAATCCGTCGACGGCGTGAAGGTGACGCAAGAGGGTGGCCAGTACAGGATCGAGTTCGACTATAACCCTGCGCTCGCTGATCGCATCGCGCGAATCGACGGCGCGGATTTCAAGCGCGACGAAAAGATTTGGGTCACGGACGCAAACCTTAAATCGTTTGTGGCTCGCGCTGTCAACGATATGCGCAAGGAGGTTGTAGCCGATCGCGCCGACCGCGACCAGATGATGGAAGTTGCCGCGGAACTTATCGATTCGCCGAAAACGCATGACGCATTCACTGCGGACGGGAAGGGGTACAGCGGTCGGGTGCTTGCGATCAACGATCGTTACGTGCTGCAACACAGCGGAAAGGACCATGTGACGCTGCACCGTGCGCGTAGCTTCGAAGAACTGCCAGCGGCAGGGCAGAACGCGCGGATTTCTTACAAGCAGGGCAAGGCCCAGGTGAACGAGCAATCGCACGAGCGAGAGCGGAATCAGGGCGTGGCGCGCTGAACGCGTGGGGCGCTGAGCGTCGCAAGTTGGCGCTCAGTGAATTTAATAATTCACGGGAGTCAATCATGGCGAAACGCAACAAAAAAGACGCAGTCTCAGAAGTAGCAAACGACCCTCTGGCTGGGTACTCATATACGGCAGGGAAAGAGCTGAAAACGGCGGGTGGTGAATATTTCATCACAGCCGGCAGCGGCAGTTCGCGCGTCGGCTTCCTGCCTTCGGCCGGGTCACTGGATGGCGCCATTCAGTTCGATTCGGCTGAACAACTGGACGCGCACCTTGCTGGCGTCTCTGAACGGGATCGGAATGCGGTCAAGGCGTTCGTTCGCCAATCTGAAGGGCAGGTTGTGGAGCCTGCGGACAATGCAATCGCACGTGCAACTCGGGCAACCCTTCCCGCAGGATTCGAGGATCGGTTTGCAAAGGTTGATTGGTTTTACGCCTACTCGGACGATTCGACGGTTCGCATGGCCGGTGCCGCACAGGTCCAGGAGGCGTTGAAGGAGCTGGAGGCGCTTGCAGTAACCGACAAGGAATCGGCCAAGGCACTTTGGAGCCAGTACGGCCCGAAGACCATCAGCGCGCCCGAATTCCTCCGCGATGCTGGAAGCGAGTTGTCGACCGGTGTTGCTCCGGTCGTCAGTGGCGAGGCAACGGTGGGGCAGGAAGCTGATGAATCCAAAGACCGCGCGAAGCCGGAAGAAGAGGTTGAAAACTCCATTTCTGCCGCGCCCGGTCGTGCGCCTCGATCGCAAGCGACGGTTCAGGAAGACGCCATTGCGCGCGCCCCACGTCCGGGCCAGTCGTCGCGTGCCAACGCTGCTGAGTCGGATCAACAGAAGGCGGTTCCACAGGTCGAGAAAGAGGGACCGCCGACGCTGCTCAATGGGCGCTTCGTTCGGCGCGATAACGGTGAGTATTTTCGGGTAGCGGACGGAGAAGAAAGCAAGCGCGTAGCCCTTGTTGACGAGAACGAAAAGATCCGCTTTGTTGACAAGCAGATGGATGCATTCCAGGCCGCCATCGAGCTGGCGAAGCACAAGGAGTGGGAAGCGATCCTTGTGACTGGCACTGAAAAATTCCGCGCAGAAGCTTGGCATCACGCTCGCATGGCGGGCCTTGAAGTCGTGGGATATGAGCCGACCGAGAAGGATCTCGCTACGCTGGAAGCGGCACAGAATGCGGGTCGCGGGCCGGCTGCTATGCCGAATGCGCCGAGTACGGCGGTGTCGGTGCAGGCCGTTTCCGACTCGAAAGCTGCGGCGGTCGAGTACGCACTCAAGGCTGGCTCTGTTGTTTTCGACATCAACAAGGCCAATGGCCTGTATACCGGGAAAGTCATACACCAGACGGAGCATCACATCGTGCAGGACATGGGCAAGAAGGCGGCGGTCATCCACGATAAGGCGCACTTCGATGCAGCGGAGCTGAAAAAGGGCATCGATCGGGGCGACAGCCTTCGTATCCAGTATGGCAAGGGGCGGGCGGCGATCGATACCAAGCAGGAGCGCCAACGGAGCCAGGGCGTTTCGCGCTAACGCGACGTGTTTTTTGAAATCTGGAGGTATTTTTAAATGACTGTACCGACGCCTGATGCTGTGACCGAAGAAAGCGGAGTTCCAACGTCAGAAACGACGCCTGACGCCGCTGGAAAGCGCAAGGGGCGTCGATACATCTTCGTCCCCAAAGAAGACGAGTTTCAGCGGAAAGAGGCGCACGGGCTGGGTGCGGTGTATGACGGCAAGAAGTTCGCATGGTTTGTACCGCACGGTGTAGACGACGCGCCTTTCGCACGCTGGTTCAACCCGCCGATGGCGCTTACCGAGGCGGATCTTCGCGAGCAGTTTGCGCAGGCTTGCAGGGAAGCCGGCCTGGTCTATCCGGGCAAGAAGGAAAAGGGTGGATGGACGCAGACAACGGTAACTACCAGCCGGGATCAGAAGGCCCTGAAAGGGGCTTACAAAGTCCAGTTCGGCGACGCTCCGAACGGCTACATCTCCAACTTGGACACGGGATACTCGCAACCGTGGTTTCCGCGAGGCCTGGTTCATTCC
>NZ_JTDB02000016.1 GCF_000785435.2 Paraburkholderia sacchari
AGGCGGACCTGTTGGTCGGTGATGCGGGTTCCAGACATGTGCTGACCGCTTCTTCTTTAAGAATCGATCAGCCATCCTATTGCCCCGCCGACGCAGCGCCGCCGGTGGTTCGTCGTCTCCAGCGGCTACGCCGCCTCCGACTCCTCACCACCGGCCAAAACAAACGTCAACGACCGGCCAAGCTAATTGTCGCCGCCCATTCACGCCTCCAGTGGCAGGGCGCTCGTTCCCTTGAGTTCATCGAGGCAGACGATCGAATGCACGCTGCTCACACCGGGCGCGCGCATGAGCGTGTCGAGCAGGAATTCGGACAGCGCCTTGAGATCGCGCGCCACCACCTTCAGTACGTAGTCGATATCGCCGGTCACGGAATAGCACTCCTGCACCTGCGGCAATTGCGTGACGAGCTCCTTGAACTTGACCAGCTCGCGCATGTGCCCGCGCTCCATCGTCACCTGAATGAATGCGACCACACCAAAGCCGAGCGCCTGGGCGTCGAGCCGCGTCTCGTAGCGCTTGACGACTCCCAGCTCTTCGAGCCGGCGATGGCGTCGCAGCGTTTGGGCTGGCGAGAGCTTGACGGCGGCGGCCAGTTCGAGATTCGAGGCGCGTCCGTGCTCCTGTAGCGCGGCAAGGAGCCGCAGGTCGATGGGGTCGAGGGTGAAATTTTGCACTTTCGTTGCCTTGCGGGTGGCTAATGCGAAATGAAATTGTACCAATCAGGGTTTGCCTGCGTATCAGATGAAATCATATTTTTCCGCTCCGCCTATACACTTGGCGCACCTGACAGGGCTGTCGGTCAAAGCTGAAGGCCTTGGGAGCGCGCCAGCGCAGAAGGTTGCGCGCGCAATTTTATTTCGCGCGGCCGCGCTGGGATCCCACCCGGATTCCCGGCGGACGCATCGATAAAGAAGAGACAGGAAGAGACATGGTTTCAAACGATAAACGTGGCAGTAGTGGTCAATCCGGCGACCAGAACGGTCACCTGAAGCGCGGCCTCAAAAACCGTCATATCCAGCTGATCGCGTTGGGCGGCGCGATCGGCACCGGACTGTTCCTCGGCATCGCGCAGACGATCCAGACCGCCGGCCCCTCGGTGCTGCTCGGCTACGCGATTGCGGGCATCGTTGCGTTCTTCATCATGCGGCAACTGGGCGAGATGGTCGTCGACGAGCCCGTCGCCGGATCCTTCAGCTATTTCGCCGATAAATACTTCGGTCCGTTCGCCGGCTTTCTGTCGGGCTGGAACTACTGGGTGCTCTACGTGCTCGTGAGCATGGCCGAGCTTTCGGCCGTGGGCATCTACATGCATTACTGGTGGCCGGCGCTGCCGACCTGGGTGTCGGCGCTCGTCTTTTTCGTCGTGATCAACGGCGTCAATCTCGCGAGCGTCAAGTCGTACGGCGAGCTCGAATTCTGGTTCGCGATCATCAAGGTGCTGGCGATCGTCGGCATGATCGCGTTCGGCGGCTGGCTGCTGCTCTCGGGCTCGGCGGGTCCGGAAGCGGGCGTTTCGAACCTCTGGCGTCATGGCGGCTTCTTCCCCCATGGCATGTCGGGTCTCGTGATGTCGATGGCCGTCGTCATGTTCTCGTTCGGCGGTCTTGAACTCGTCGGCATTACCGCCGCCGAAGCCGACGATCCCTCGCACACGATCCCGCGAGCGACCAATCAGGTGATCTATCGCATCCTGATTTTCTATGTGGGCGCGCTGGGCGTGCTGCTTTCGCTTTATCCGTGGGAAAAGGTCGTGTCGGGCGGCAGCCCCTTCGTGCTGATCTTCCACGCGATGAACAGCAATCTGGTTGCGAACGTGCTCAACGTCGTGGTGCTCACGGCGGCGCTCTCGGTCTACAACAGCGGCGTCTATTGCAACAGCCGCATGCTCTACGGCCTCGCGCAGCAGGGCAATGCGCCCAAGTCGTTGCTCAAAGTGAACCGGCGCGGCATCCCGCTGGCGGCGCTCACCGTGACGGCGGTGGCGACGGCGGCCTGCGTGATCATCAATTACTTCATGCCGGGCAGGGCGTTCGAGTTGCTGATGGGGCTCGTGGTGTCCGCGCTCATCATCAACTGGGCGATGATCAGCCTGATTCACCTGAAGTTCCGCCGCGAGAAGGCACGCGCGGGCCAGGCGACCCGTTTTCAGAGCCTCGGCTATCCGCTCACGAATTACCTGTGCCTGGTGTTCCTCGCCGGCATTCTCGTTGTAATGTATCTGATTCCGGATCTGCGGATTTCCGTCTACCTGATTCCGGTCTGGCTCGGGGTGCTCGCGCTTGCGTATCGTTTCTGGCGCCGTGGCGCGGAGCCGGCGCTGCAGGGCAGCGTCCAGACGCGCTAAGCGCCCAGCGCACGCCAGATCGCACCGCTTCGGGCAGCATTCGTAGCTGCCTTAAACCCGCGCCTATAACCCGCAAGCCAACTTACAAGCAAACGCCATGTTCGAACATATCGATGCCTATCCCGGCGACCCGATCCTCTCGCTCAACGAGAACTTCCAGAAAGATCCGCGACAGAACAAGGTCAATCTGAGCATTGGCATCTATTTCGACGATGAAGGCCGTCTGCCGGTGATGAAGGCGGTTCACGAGGCCGAAGCGGCGATCCTGGCGGAACCGGGCGCGAAGCCGTATTTGCCGATGGCCGGCTTCGCGCAATACCGCGACGCTGTGCAGACGCTCGTGTTCGGCGCGCAGTGTCCGTCGCGTGCGGCGAACCGCATCGCGACGGTGCAGACGCTCGGCGGCTCGGGCGCGCTCAAGGTGGGCGCCGATTTCATCAAGCGCTATTTTCCGCAGAGCCAGGTGTGGGTGAGCGACCCGACGTGGGAGAACCATCGCTTCATCTTCGAGCGCGCGGGTTTCGTGGTGAACACCTACCCGTACTACGACGAAGCGACCGGTGGCCTGAAGTTCGAGGCGATGCTTTCGGCCATCGACGCGCTGCCGGCGAAGAGCGTCGTGCTGCTGCACGCGTGCTGTCATAACCCGACCGGCGTGGATCTGGACGAGTCGCAATGGACACAGCTGATCGACGTGCTGCAAAAGCGCGATCTGCTGCCGTTCGTCGACATGGCGTACCAGGGCTTCGGCGCGGGTCTCGACGCGGACGCATTCGCGGTGCGCGAGCTTGGGCGGCGCGGCGTGCCGGCGCTGGTGGCGAATTCGTTCTCGAAGAACTTTTCGCTGTACGGCGAGCGCTGCGGCGGTCTGCACGTCATCTGCGATGACGCCCAGGCGGCCGATCGCGTGCTCGGGCAACTGACGAGCGCAGTGCGTTCGAACTACAGCAATCCGCCGACGCACGGCGCGAAGATCGTTACGCGCGTGCTCACGAACCCGGAGCTCAAGGCATCGTGGGAGGCGGAGCTGGCGGCGATGTGCGAGCGTATCGCGCGCATGCGTCGGGCGATTCACGACGGGCTCGCCGCGCACGTGAGCGGCGAGGCGCTTTCGCGCTACGTGAAGCAGCGCGGCATGTTCACGTACACGGGCCTGAGCGCGGATCAGGTCGAGCGTCTGAAGGATGAGTTCGGGGTGTATATCCTGCGCTCGGGCCGCATGTGTGTCGCCGGGCTCAACGAAAGCAACGTGAGCATCGTGGTCGATGCGGTGGGCAAGGTGCTGAAGGCCTGATAGTCCGGGGCGCCCGCAGCGGCGCCTCAGAATCTCATTCCCGTTCCTACCCCGCATCCGCCTCCGATGCCGCCGCTGCCGCCGCCCGCGGCACAGAACACACCGCAGCCGGAAAGGCTGGCGGCCAGCAGCATTAAAGCAGCACCTAGGCGCAGCCGCCGCACGGTGCGGTAGCTGCGCGAACGAGCCCAGGGGGCGTCGGTACGATCGCCGGAGGCCGGCGAAGCGCCGAAAATCGAAGCAGATTTCATGGTGGTTTAAGCGCGAATGGGCTCGAATCGAGCCCGAGTTGAGACTGAAAGCGGAATTGAGCCGCCGGATCGCCGCTCGATTGCGGTCGATCCGGATCTGGCTCGAAAATAAGCTACGCGGCGTGCGCGCTCCAATCAGACAAATCCGGCTTTGCGTTGCCGGTCAGCATATGCGCATCGCATTAAATTCTCCGTCTGTCAATCTGTGGGAATCGAACGTCACCCATGACAGAACGCGCAGGGTCTTCCAGGTGTTACCCTGATAGAATGCTTTCGCCGCAACGTAGTGGATTGCTGATGAAATTGCTTGATGCTCTCGTCGAACAACGGATCGCCGCCGCAGCCGCGCGCGGCGAGTTCGACGATTTGCCGGGCGCCGGAGCGCCGCAGGCGTTCGATGACGACCCTTTCGTCCCCGAAGAGGTGCGCGTGGCGAACCGCATTCTGAAAAATGCCGGTTTCGTGCCGCCCGCGGTCGAACAGCTTCGCGCACTGCGCGATCTCGAAGAAGAACTTGCGAAGGTGAGCGACAAGGCCGAGCAGTGCCGGCTGCGCGCCCGCATGCTGGCGCTCGATATGGCGCTCGAGTCGCTGCGCGGCGGCCCGCTGGTGGTGCCGCATGAGTACCGACGCCGCATTGCCGAGCGCCTCACCGAGCGTGCGACGCTGCAGGGCGCCGCGGTGGGGGCCGCGTGAGCGCGCCTGCCGCCACGCCGCCGTGCGAGGTCGAGCAGCACCACGCAGAGCGTTCCGAACCCTTGCCGGTCGAGACCGCGCCGCAAGCCGATCCGTCCGGATCGACCGACTCTCCCATCCCCCCCGAAGCTTCGGAAGGACGACCCGAGCCTGCCGGCGAACCGGTCTCCGAGCGTGACCGCCGTTTCATGCGCCTTGCACTGGAGGCGGCCGAAACGGCGCGCGCGGCTGGCGAAGTGCCTGTCGGCGCGGTGTTGGTGCGTGGCGACGAGGTAGTCGCGACGGGCTTCAACCATCCGATTGGCGCACACGATCCTTCGGCGCATGCCGAAATGGCCGCGCTTCGCGCCGCCGGCACGGCGTTGAGCAACTATCGATTGCCCGGCTGCGAACTCTATGTGACCCTGGAGCCGTGCCTCATGTGCGCGGGTGCGATCATGCACGCCCGCATCGCGCGCGTGGTGTACGGCGCGCGCGATCCGAAAACCGGGGCATGCGGCAGTGTCGTCGACGCCTTTTCGAACGGCCAGCTCAACCACCACACGAGTGTGGCGGGCGGCGTGCTCGAGACCGAATGCGGCGATGCACTGCGCTCGTTTTTTGCGGAGCGCCGCCGCGCGAGCCGCGAAGCGCGCCGTGCGGCCCTTGCGGTCGCCAATGCCGAGCCCGGTGCGGCCGAAAACAAGCAATAACAAGCAATAACCGGCAACAACCAGAAACAACCAGCGATAGCAATCGATAACAACGGATAATAGCCGCTGGCGGCTACGCGTCCGCGCCGGGGCAGGCGCATGGCAGGGTCGCCAATTACCTCACCTGTTGACCATGACCATGCATCACACCATCGAACTGATTGCACCGTCGGGCTATCCGCATGACCAGGAAGCCGTGCACCGCGGGATTACGCGTCTTCGCGCGGAGGGCCATCGCGTAGAGGGAACCGAGGCGGTCGAACGGCGCTTCCAGCGCTTTGCCGGCACCGACGGGCAGCGCGCCGCCGAACTGAACCGTCTCGCCGATCCCGGGCGCGACCTGCCCGATATCGTGCTCGCCGTACGCGGAGGCTACGGCGCCGTGCGCATCCTGCACGGCCTCGATTACCACAGCCTGCAAAAGCGCCTTGCCGGGCAGCCGATCGCATTGGTCGGACATAGCGACTTCACCGCGATCCAGCTTGCGCTCTACGCACAAGCGGGGCTCACGACATTCGGCGGCCCGATGCTCGTGAGCGATTTCGGCGCGCCGGAGTTGAGTAGCTTCACGATGCATCACTTCTGGAACGCGCTCTCGAAGCCCGAATTCACGCTCAAGGTCGACGCGCCGCAGGCGCAGCACGCCAACGCGTCGGGCATGCTGTGGGGCGGCAATCTCGCCATGCTGACTTCGCTCGTCGGTACGCCCTATATGCCGCCGGTGGAGGGCGGGATCCTGTTTGTCGAGGACATCAATGAACAGCCCTTCCGGGTGGAGAGGATGCTTTATCAACTCCATCTCTCCGGCATTCTTGCGCGCCAGCATGCGCTGGTGCTCGGCGACTTTTCCGGTGGCAGATCCTACGACTACGACAACGGCTACGACTTCCAGGCGATGGTCGAGCAAGTTCGCTCGGTAGTGGGGATTCCCGTTGTTACGGGCTTGCCGTTTGGCCACATCGACAACATGGTCACGCTGCCGTTTGGCGCCCAGGCGCATCTGAAGGCCGACGCTCACGGCTTCGAACTCACCGTGAGCGACTATCCATATCTGGCCTGACTGGACGATTGCGAGATGGAAGAGGCGCCTTCGGGCGCTTTTTCCGTGTGCGGATATGCAACTAACAGCCAAAAAGCGAAGAATTTGGCAAATGTTCTGGCAGCGTCGCCGCCCTTAAATTGTTGACAAAATATGGGGCGAACCGGAGTGGAATTTCACTGGCGAGGTGCCTGATTCCCCATATTGGCGCGGGTTTGACGAAAATTGGGCATGCGTATCAGGCACCGATCTGGGTATCTTCCCCAGGTTGGTCGAGAAAATTGTTGACAATCTTTATGTCCAAACTAGGATACACAACATCAAGGTGAGAGACATGCGAAACGCCGATACCGAAGCCGACGCGACCGGCACGAAACCCGAGGCCATTGCCGCGCGTATCCGCGCCGCGATCCTCGAGCATCGTTTGCCGCCTGGCGCGAAGCTCACGGAAGCGCAGTTGTGCGAAGTGTTCAATGTGAAGCGCGGGCCGATCCGGCAGGCTCTTTCGCTGCTGGCTGGCGATCACCTCGTTGATCTGGAGCCGAACCGCGGCGCGTTTGTCGCCAGCCCGTCGCTCCAGGAGGTGCACGAGGTGTTCGAGATGCGCCGCATCATCGAACTTGCGGTGGTGGAGCGCATTTGCAGTGCGCAACATGGCAACCGGCGGCTCAAGGGCATTGGCGAGACCATCCGGCGCGAGCGCAAGGCGTTCGAAGGGCGCGATTTTCCGGCCTGGATCCGGCTGTCGGGAGAGTTTCACACGGAGCTTGCGGCACTGACCGGTAATACAGTGCTGTGCGATTGCCTCAATGGCCTCGTCGCGCGGTCGACGCTGATCTCCGCGCTCTACGAGTCGCCGGGACGCAGCCCTTGCTCCTTCGACGACCACGAGGCGATCGTACAGGCCCTGGAGTCCGGCCAGGTGCAGGAAGCCACCGCGCTGATGACGCGCCACCTGCAGGGCGTCGAGCTCAGAATGCTCGACCGTCCGGCGGGCGCATCGGTGGATCTGCAGGACGTGTTCGGCACGCGTGCCGCAGCCGCGGCTGGGCGTTAAGCAAAGATTGAATGATTTTTCACCGGCACGGAGAAGTGCGGCGCCGGGCAAGACTGCAACACTGAATTGAACTGGAGACACGCGCGGCGCGACGCAATGCAGGCCGCCGCGCGCGAGAGAAAAGGATCGATGTGGCAGCGGGCGTCGCTAAGGCGCTCGCCGGAAAGGCGGCACCACGGGCAGGGCGCGCGCACGCGCGACCGCACGGTGCGATGGGCGTCGAGCCAGACGCCGCGAGGGTGCAAGGCCCCCGCCTGAATCCGGAGCCATCAGGGAACATCGCGGCGGCCGCGGCATGCGGCGCAGCGCGCGTTTCGAGGCGTTTCACGCGTCTTTTTCCGTCGGCGTACCCATCCCAAGGAGCGGATCATGGCTCAATTCAGCGCGTCACCAGGCAGTCCGGCAGTGCCCAATTTCGATTCTTCAGAGAGCAGCGACACGGCGGACAACGTCCACCTGCCGGCCGGCTACAGCGAACGCCTCTACAACGAAGACCTCGCGCCGCTCAAAGAGCAGACCTGGGGCGCCTATAACATCTTCGCGTTCTGGATGTCGGACGTGCACAGCGTCGGCGGCTACGTGTTCGCCGGCAGTCTCTTCGCGCTCGGCCTGACGAGCTGGCAGGTGTTGCTGGTACTGATCGTCGGCATCTCGCTCGTCAACGTGCTCTGCAACCTCATCGCGCGGCCCAGCCAGCGCCACGGCGTGCCATATCCGGTCGCGTGCCGTGGCACCTTCGGCGTGCTCGGTGCGAACATTCCTGCCGTGATTCGCGGTTTGATCGCGGTGGCATGGTACGGAATCCAAACTTATTTGGCGTCGAGCGCGCTCGTGATCGTCGTGCTCAAGTTCGTACCGCAACTGCTCCCATACGCTGACGTCCACAAGCACGGCATGCTCGGACTTTCGGCGATGGGCTGGGCCGGTTTCATGACACTGTGGGTGCTGCAGGCACTGGTGTTCTGGAACGGCATGGAAACCATCAAGAAGTTCATCGACTTCGCCGGTCCGGCTGTCTATGCGGTGATGTTCATTCTGGCGGGCTACATGGTGTATCGCGCAGGCTGGCACAACATCGGCCTGAATCTCGGCGGCGTGAAGTATCACGGTGCGGAGGTGATCCCGGTGATGATCACTGCGGTTTCGCTCGTGGTGTCGTACTTCTCGGGGCCGATGCTCAATTTCGGCGACTTCTCGCGCTACGGCAAATCGCTGCGGAGCGTGCATCGCGGCAACTTCTGGGGCTTGCCGGTCAACTTCCTTGCGTTCTCGATCGTCACGGTGATCACGACCTCGGCCACGCTGCCTGTGTTCGGACAACTGATTACCGACCCGGTGGAAACGGTTAGCCGCATCGACCATCCCACCGCCGTCATTCTTGGCGCGCTGACGTTCACGATCGCGACCATCGGCATCAACATCGTCGCGAACTTCGTTTCGCCGGCATTCGATTTTTCGAACGTCGCGCCGCGTCTCATCAGCTGGCGTGCGGGCGGCATGCTTGCCGCGGTGGCGTCGATTTTCATCACGCCGTGGAATCTCTTCAACAACCCTGCCGTGATTCACTACACGCTCGACGTGCTTGGCGCCTTCATCGGACCTTTATATGGTGTCCTGATAGTTGACTTCTATCTCGTGAAGCGCGGCCGTCTCGCAGTCGACGATCTCTACACCGTCTCGCCGAAGGGCGCGTACTGGTACAGCAACGGCGTGAACTGGCGTGCGGTGTCGGCGCTGCTGCCCGCAGCGGTCATTGCGATTCTCTGCGTAATGCTGCCGTCGCTCGAGAGCGCAGCGAACTTCTCGTGGTTCATCGGCGCGGGGCTGGGCGCACTGTTCTACCGCGCCTTGACGATGGGCGAACGTGCACGGGCACGGGCGTAATGTGAAACCAGCACGAAACGAGCAGAGAACTGACATGCGTATCAAGTTAATCAATCCGAACACCACGCAGCGCATGACGGCTGCGATGGGGCAGTGCGCGCGTACGGTGGCCGCGGCGGGCACGGAGATCGTCGCCGTGAGTCCGACGATGGGGCCGCCCTCGATCGAGGGCTACTACGACGAGGCGCTTGCGACGCCGGGTCTGCTCGCGGAGGTGGAGGCGGGAGAGCGCGAGGGTTTCGACGGTTACGTAATCGCCTGCTTTGGCGATCCAGGGCTGTACGCGGCACGCGAACTCGCGCGCGGGCCGGTGGTGGGGATTGCCGAAGCGGCCATGCACGCGGCGAGCGTGCTCGCGCCGGGCTTTTCTGTCGTAACCACGCTTTCGCGGACCAAGGCGATGGCCTGGCATCTCGCCGAGCGTTACGGCATGAACCGCTTTTGCCGCAACGTGCGGGCGATCGACGTGGCCGTGCTCGAACTCGACGAGCCGGGCTCGGCGGCGCGCCGTGCGATCGTCGACGAGTGCCGGCGGGCGCTCGATGAAGACGGCGCTGATGCAATCGTGCTCGGCTGCGCCGGCATGACGAGCCTGTGCGCACAGGTGGAAGACGCGCTTGGCGTACCGGTGGTGGACGGTGTGACAGCGGCCGTGAAGTGGGTGGAGGCGCTGGTCGCGCTGCGTCTCACGACGGCCAAGCGGGGCGACTTCGCGCGGCCCCTCGCGAAACGTTACGACGGCGAGTTCGCGCACTTTAGCCCGACCAGTGCGGCGAGCGTCACAGACACGCCGCCGCCAGTACGGCCGCTGCGGTACGGGTAAACGCGCAACAGGCGCGGTGCCGCGCCAGACGGGGCTTGCGCGGCACATACATCTCGCTTGACCCCTACTATCTGTCAGTGCGTATGGGCGTGCCCGGGCGATTTAGCTACACTGGGCCGATCCTGAAAACGGTCTCGCCCGCCGCGTCACAAGGCCTTGTGGCGCAAGGCTTTCATCTGGTTCAACCGGTTTCTGCAGGTGCGGACCGTCCGCGCGGTTTTTACGTTTCGTTATCCATTCGAAAGATTCGATCAGCATGCCACTCGATCCCCAATATCCCCGCGATCTGATCGGCTATGGCCGGCATCCGGTGCAGGCCAACTGGCCCGGTCAGGCGCGCGTCGCAGTGCAGTTCGTGCTCAATTACGAAGAGGGCGGTGAGAACTGCGTGCTCCACGGCGACCCGGCCTCCGAGCAATTCCTCTCCGAGATCGTTGGCGCCGCCGCCTACCCGGCGCGTCATATGAGCATGGAGTCGATCTACGAATACGGCTCGCGCGCGGGTGTGTGGCGTATTCTGCGCGAATTCGAAAAGCGCGGCCTGCCGCTCACCGTGTTCGGTGTTGGCATGGCGATCGAGCGCCATCCCGAAGTTGCGCGCGCATTCGTCGAGCTCGGCCACGAGATCGCATGCCACGGCTATCGCTGGATCCACTATCAGAATGTCACGCCCGAACTCGAAGTCGAGCACATGAAGCTCGGCATGGAAGCGATCGAGCGTGTGACGGGCGTGCGCCCGCTAGGCTGGTATACGGGTCGTGATAGCCCCAATACGCACCGCCTCGTGGCGGAGCACGGCGGCTTCCTGTACGACTCCGACTATTACGGCGACGACCTGCCGTTCTGGATGGACGTCGAAGTCACCGGTGGCAATAGCGTGCCGCAGTTGATCGTGCCTTATACGCTCGACACGAACGACATGCGCTTTGCCTCGCCGCAAGGCTTCAACACGGCGGATCACTTTTTCACCTATTTGCGCGACGCGTTCGACGTGCTCTACGCAGAAGGCGACGAAGCGCCGAAAATGCTCTCGATCGGCATGCACTGCCGTTTGCTCGGCCGCCCGGGGCGGTTCCGCGCACTGCAGCGCTTCCTCGATCATATCGAGCAGCACGACCGCGTGTGGGTTACGCGTCGTGTCGACATCGCGCGCCACTGGCGCGAGCATCATCCCTATCAACCGCAACAGAACGACCACCGCGGGGCCGCCGCATGAAGGCAATGCAATACACCCTCGACCAGTTGAACACCGCCTCGACCGACGCGTTCGTGGCAGCGCTTTCGGGCATTTTCGAGCACTCGCCCTGGGTGGCGGAAGCAGCGGCGCAGCAGCGCCCCTACACGAGCATCGACACGTTGCACAAGACGATGTCGCATATCGTGGAGACCGCTGGCGAAGTGAAGCAGCTTGCGCTCATCAACGCTCACCCGGAACTCGCGGGCAAGGCCGCCGTGCGCGGCGAGCTGACCGACGAATCCACGCGCGAGCAAAGCGGTGCAGGCCTGAACCTGTGCACGCAGGAAGAGTTCGACAAACTGCAGACCCTCAACCAGGCGTATCGCGAGAAGTTCGGTTTTCCGTTCATTCTCGCGGTGCGCGGCTACGACCGCCACGGCATCATCGCGAATTTCGAGTCACGCGTGAACAACACCCGCGCCGACGAAATGCGCGCGAGTCTTGACCAGATCTATCGCATCGCGCGCTTCCGTCTCGACGAGTTGATCGACGCATGAGATTGACGCCGCGCCTCGCGTATTATCGCGACGGCGCGTCTGCGACAGCGCTGCACTGCGGCGCTCGCGCATGCACCCGCTTGAGTGCGATAACGAGACGAATATGAGCGATATGACACAGGATCTTGGCATGACACTCGCAATCGAACTGCTGACCCCCGAGGCATTCGCGCCGTTCGGCGACGTGATCGAGCTTGCCGGCGCGAAGCAAATTCCGATTAATCTGGGCACGACGATCCGCTATCACGATCTGGCGAAAGTAGACGTCACGGACGAGAATGGTCGCACGCTGGTCAATCTCTTCCGTGGTCAGCCGCGCGTACTGCCGTTCGAAATCAAGATGCTCGAGCGCCATCCGCTCGGCAGCCAGGCATTCGTGCCGCTCAACGACAAGCCGTATCTCGTCGTCGTGGCGCCCGCGGGCGATCTGGACGTCACGAAGATTCGCGCATTCGTTTCGCACGGCTGGCAAGGCGTGAACTACGCGAAGGGCGTCTGGCATCACCCGCTGATCGCGCTGGGCGAGGTGAGCGACTTCATCGTCGTCGACCGCGGCGGCGATGGCTTGAACCTCAACGAGCAGGATCTGCCGGAGTCGCTCTGGCTGACCGAAGAGGCGATGGTGGCAGCGCAGCGCTGATGCGCTGAAGCATCGCGCTGGCGAAAGAAAAAACCACGGCCGAGGCCGTGGTTTTTGCATTTGAAGAGGCATGCGCCTTAGCGACATGCCCCGGTCATGCGGGTTTGGCTGTGATCAGAACTCGTAGCCGACCTGAGCGCGAGCCGCCGTGTTGCCGGTGCTCGTGACAGAGACGCCACCGTTGACGAGCCAGTGCATGTTCGTCGAACGATACGTTACGCCGACAGCCGCCGCGCTGCCGCCCATGTAGTAGCCGCCGCCTGCCGCGACCACCGTGCGACCCGGACCCGAAGGCGTGAGGTTCGGCATGGCCATTGCAGCAGCCACACCGGCATACGCGTTCTTCGAAACCGTGTTGATCGAGCTCTGCAGATTGCCGATTTGCTGACCGAACGCGTTCGATTGCTGCGCCATCGCGTTGTTCAACTGGTTCAGGTTGACCGCATCGGTGCCCGACGTGCCGGCTGCGACGTTGACGATCTGACGCTCGGAGCCTTCGGCGCCGACCGAGACCGCGTTGTCGCGGTTCGCGATCGAGTTCGCACCGATGGCCACGGCGTTGTTCGCCGACGCGTTGGCCTTGTCGCCGATCGCCGTCGAGTTCGCGCCCATTGCCACAGCGCCGCCACCGACCGCAACCGATTGCGAGCCCGAAGCTGCCGCGACGCCGCTCGTCGAATTGATCGAGGTCGCCGTGGAGCCGCCCACGCTGATGTTCTGCAGGGCCTGGTTCAGGCTGTCGACTTGCTGGTTCGTGGCGTAGAGCTGCTGGCCGGTCACCGCGTCCGTGCTGTCCAGCGAGAGGGCGCCGTTCGACAGGCCGCTCAGCTTGACGTTGCCGCCGCTCGTGCTGGCCAGCGTCACGCTCGAGTGGTCGGCGTTGTCGTAATGGACTGCGTCGGCGTCGGTGCTGGACGCGGTGTCGCCAACAGCGGCCATCGACCGGACGGAGCTGCTGTCGGCCGTGCTTGCGTTAGCGCCGAGCAGCGAGCGCGATGCCGCAGCCATTCGCATCGCGGGCGAGGCCGTTGCCGCGCTCGACGTGCTTAGGACCGTTGCCGGCGAGGTCGTTGCGTCCGCAGCCAGCGCCGCGATCTCGGCCGTGTTCTTCTGCACGCGGTTGTCGAGATTGGCGATGGCGTCGCCCACCGTGTTCACCGTCGTGCCGCCCACCGAGTAGGACGGTGCGATCAGGCCGCCCGCCGCGTTGATGCCGGCGCCGCCGCCCAATGCTGCTGCCACGCTGCGCAGTTGGCCGACATTGACTGCGTCGGTGTCGCCCTGGCCTGCTGCCAGATTGACGATGCGGCGCGTGTTGACGGCGTTCTGGATCGTCTGGACCTGGCCGTTCGCGTCATAGGCGACATACGAGCCCGTGCCGTCATTGCCGACCGAGACCGTGTTCGACTGGTTCGCCACCGAGCCTGCGCCGATTGCAACCGCGTCCTTCGCGCTCGCATAGGCTTGCACGCCGAGGGCCACGCCGTTCGCCGCAGGCGTGAAGGCGTTGGAACCTATCGCGATAGAGCCGGCACCCGAAGCGCGCGCCACGTCGGACGGACCCTGCGAACCGGAGCTGTCCGCGAGGCCACTGACCTGCGAGTAATACGCCGCAGTCGTATAGGTCCGCGTGAGGCCGGCCGAGTTGACGCCGGAGGTGCCATTCACGTCAGGCGCCTGCGCACGCAGCAAGGTGCTCTTGACGCCGCCACCCGTTGCCGCACTGACGATATCGTAGACTTGGCCCACGTTGGCCGCGTCGGTGTCCACCTCGCCGTTCGCCACGTTGCTGATGACGGTGCCCTTGGGCAGGTATTGACTCCGGTTGCCGTTGATGAAATACGGACTGTTGCCCTTGCCCGGATCGAGGACGATTTGCGATCCTGAGGTCCCGATGGTGTTCGGAACGTAGAGAACGGCAGGATTGCTGACCTTGCCGTTGGCGTCCATGACGAAGCCGCCGTATGTATAAGCGGTGGGATCCGACGACGTAGCCTGCGCGCCCCAACCCGCTGTGGTCAGCGTGTTGTTGATCTTCGTAATGGCGGTATTGGTGCTTGCGGCGACGTCGTACAGCTGTGCGCCGTTGACCGCTTCCGTGCTCGAAGCCGACACGTCTCCTGCCGCGACGTTGATGAGCTTCGTGCCTTGCGCGCCGCCGAGCGTGATCGCGCTCTTGCTCGAATCGTCATACTCCACGGCGTTGGCGTTTCTCTGCGCGATGTTGTCGATTGCGCTATTGGTCGCGTAAAGCTGCGAGCCGTTGATGGCGTCGGTCGACGATGCGCTCAGGCGGCCGGCTGCGACGTTCGTGAGCGTGCGTTCATTGCCGGCGCTGCCGATGCTGACGGTGCTAGCCGGATTGCTGCCCGCGAAGGTGTAGTTCTGGCCACCGATCGTGGCGTCCGGCGTTGCGACGGCGGCTGCCGTCGTCGAGCCCGCGCCGAGTGCGACTGCGTTGCTGTGCGACGCAGTGGCGCCTGCGCCGATGGCGAGCGCGTTGTCGCCGCTGGCGAGTGCGTTCGCACCGATGGCGATCGCGGCATCGCCGGTTGCGCCTTCGCCGTTGTAGTTGCCATCGTTCGGCGTGCTGTTGATACCGACGTAGTGCGTCGACTTGCCGTCGAACTTCTGGATGGCGTCATAGAGCTGCGAACCGTTGATGGCGTCGGTGCTGGCAACCGAGACTTCACCATTCGCGACGTTGTGCAGCGCGACCGGCTTCATGTCGCTTGCATTACCCAGTGTTACCGAATCGTGCGCCGACGAGTCGTACATCACCGCATCGGCGAGCTTGCCGTTGATGTTGGTGACGTCGCCAGCGAGGTTCGAGATGCTCGAGTTCGTGGCGTAGAGCTGGCCGCCGTTGACTGCATCGGTGCTGGCCGCCGAGAGTTCGCCGTTTGCAACGTTGTGCAGCGCGACCGGAGCGCTTGCATCGGCACCGCCAAGCGTCAGCGAATCGTGTGCCGACGAATCGTAGACCACCGCATCAGCGAGCTTGCCGTTGATGTTGGTGATGTCGCCTTGAATGTTGGTGACGTCGCCAGCGAGGTTCGAGATGTTCGAGTTCGTGGCGTAGAGCTGCCCGCCGTTGACCGCGTCGGTGCTGGCTGCCGAGAGTTCGCCGTTTGCAACGTTGTGCAGTGCGACCGGAGCGCTTGCATCGGCGCCGCCGAGCGTCAGCGAATCGTGCGCCGACGAATCGTAGACCACCGCATCGGCGAGCTTGCCGTTGATGTTGGTGATGTCGCCTTGAATGTTGGTGACGTCGCCAGCAAGGTTCGAGATGTTCGAGTTCGTGGCGTAGAGCTGCCCGCCGTTGACCGCGTCGGTGCTCGCTGCCGAGAGTTCGCCGTTCGCAACGTTGTGCAGCGCGACCGGAGCGCTTGCATCGGCGCCGCCGAGCGTCAGCGAATCGTGTGCGGACGAGTCGTAGACCACCGCATCAGCGAGCTTGCCGTTGATGTTGGTGATGTCGCCTTGAATGTTGGTGACGTCGCCAGCGAGGTTCGAGATGTTCGAGTTCGTGGCGTAGAGCTGGCCGCCGTTGACCGCGTCGGTGCTGGCTGCCGAGAGTTCGCCGTTCGCAACGTTGTGCAGTGCGACCGGTTTATGGGCTGCCGCGCCACCCAGCGTGACAGAATCCTGTGCCGCCGAGTCGTACTGGACGGAGTTGCCGACGCCGACGCCGAGCGCGTAGAGCTGCGAGCCGTTGACGGCATCCGTGCTGTCCGCCGATATCTTGCCCGGCGCGAGTTGCACGATCTTCTGGTTGCTCATCGTGACGACGCTGTCGAACGTCGTCGGACCGTAAACCATCACGCTGGCGCCACGGATAGCGAGCGTGCCATTCTGGTAACCAGCGACCTGCGCGGTCGACGCGCTGAATCCATAGCCACCCTTTGCATCTGCCGCATTGTTCAGTGAGAAGGCGAGGCCGTCGGAATTGCCGTTGCCACTGGAGCAATCAACTGACTGGCTGCCGCCACCGGAGCCCCACGAGTATCCCGAGGTACCCGAGCAAATCTCGAGGCCGCCCTGGCCCACGGTTCCTGGCACCGGGGCAACGGCTGTGGGGGTGGTGGTGGTTTTGGAAGTGGAGGACGCCGCCGACAGAGCGGCAAGCTGCGCGGGTGTCAGCGTTGCAGCACCCGTTGTTGCGGAAGAGAGGCCTGCAGCAAATCCAACAGCTCCGGTGGCAAGGACGGCAAGCCGGCGCGAAGATTTGCGGTGTGCCGTTGCGGTTTCGGGCGCGGCGACCCAGGTTTGGTCTGTTTCGCTCCAGACAGAGCGATAGGTCTTATTCATTCAGGCAACCATATTAGAGTTGATTTTCGTCAGCGCATGCGCCACCGACCTCCGTGTGAGTGCACGGCTGTCGAAAAAGGAAGCCCCGTTTTGGCGATGCGTTGCGCAACTCTATGGGTGGAATGCCAGTGTCAGGAATACGAATATTCTTAATTCGAGTTCTAAGGATGACATAATTTCTGAAATGGAATTTTTTTACATAAATATGAAGCTGGAATTTCTACCCCTTGACGGCAACGATAAAAGCGAAATTCTTATTTTTCGGCTTATTTTTCTGTTTAATTGAGAAATATGTGAAGTTTTGCAAATTAATATGGAAATGTGTCAATAATGGATTGGATTTAATTCCGGCTGTTAAGATAGCCGCGCCACCAAAACGGGGTGGCTTTCATCTGAAAATTGGAGAACCAAAAAATGGAAAAAATCGATCGTGGCCAACTGGCCAACGCCAAGCTCGCAGGCGGCTGCTGCAAGTGCAAGAACCAGCCGCAGCCGGACCCGACGCCGGTTCCGCGTTGATCGTCTGATCTGACCGAAAGGGGGGCATGTACCCCCTTTCGGCTTTTGAGCCTTTGGTTCATTCAGACATCGTTGGACCATGCAATGTCCGTCGGCACACTTTCACGATACTTCAAACATTTTCGCGCACGACTTGTCCGTGGGCGGCTGGTGCTGCGTCGGCAGTTGCTCGCACGCTTGCCATTTGGCGCGATCGAGCGGGCGGCGCTTGCCAGCTGGATGGTCAAGTCGGCGTTCGACGGGGGCATCCGGGCAAACGGTGTGTCGCGTTACGAGACCGGCCGCATTGATATAGGCCTTGGGCGCACTCATGCGCTGCGTACGATGAGTGCGGATGTGCGCGAGGCGTGGCTCGATGAACGCATTTATGCCGGGCGCGCACTGCGCCGGGACGCCTGGCCCGATCTGCGCGCGGCCGCTCAGCAATTGGCGATGCGAATCAACCAGATCAGGACTAAAGAGCCTGGTCGCGTCGTGGTGCTCTCGCCGTTTCACTATGTGTCGCAGTACGCGAACATCTGGGTGGTGGACGAAGTGCGCCGGGTCCTGGGAATGGAATCGATGGCAGTCGTTTCCGGCGTGCGGCGTGACATGTACGGCAACGACGCGGCGATGATTCCGTCCATCCGTGTGCTTTACACCTACGACGAGAATGGCCGCGAAAGCCGCAATGGTTTGGGCTTGCGGGTCATACGCGCATTGCGTCGCGATGGCGTGGCCGTGGTGTTTTCCGACGTTCCGCCTTATACATTGGCCAAATTTCCCATGGAGACGGTCGGGGTGACGATCGGCGGCCGGCCTGCGCGCGTGCATAACGGCGTGTTCCGGATTGGCGCGCCCGTGGATGCACTCCTGCTTCCCTTTTATCTGAGTTTCGAGAAGGGACGATTTGGCGTTAGGATGTTCGATCCTATTGCGCTTGCCGATGCCAATGCGCCGCAACATCTCGCCAACGATATTGAGATTGCGCGTCGCGAAAATTATCCGCATTGGCTCTACGCTGGGCATCCGTCGGTGTATCACTTTGCCGCAGCCCGTTAGAAATCCTTAAGAAGTAAAAGCACGAGTAGACCAAACGGCGCATGGCGCCGAAAAAAACACGTCGGCCGGCACGACTGGCCGCAGGGGAACAACAACAACGTGGAACCGATTTATCTTCCCGAGTTCCGGGATATCCGCTGGCGCTGGATTGCCTACGCGGCATCGACGATCGTGGTGTTGGGCGTGGCGTTTGCCTTCACGCGCGAGGTAGAGCTAAAACAGGACGTGCGCTGCGAAATCGTGTCGCCGGCTGAAATCAAGATACAGGGTGCGAGCGGGTTGATCTCGTCGATCTATGTTCAGCCGCCTGAGCAGGTTAGCGCGGGCCAGCCGCTTTTTCGTGTCGAGCGCGACCTGTCGCTCGCGACCGACGGCACGCGCCGAACGGCCTTCGACGCTCAGGTGCGCGACGAGGAGCGCCGTGCCGCCGACGCGCGCTATACGCAGCGTCATATCGAACTCACGACGCAGCTCTCCACGGCACGCAGCAACGAGGCCAGCCGCCGCGCGGAACTTGCTGAACTGGGCGTGCAGGGCGCGCAGAACAGCCTGCTCGTGAGCGAGGCGCAAAAGAAGCTGGCGCGTCTTGAATCCGTTTCCGATTATGTCGCCGCCGATCGTGTCGAGCAGGCGCGCGCGGACTTGCACCAGAGCCGCATCGCGAACGCCGAGGCGGCGTCGCGGCGTCAGCAGGCCCAGGCAGCGATCGCCGATCTGCAAAACACACAGACGGCGCTCGCCGCGCAACTCAAGGAACTCGAATCGAGCCATGCGCGCGAACTCCAGGAGGCGGATGTGCGCTTCGAGCAAAACCGGCGCGACGCGACGATCTCGGCGCCGAAAGCGGGTATGGTCACATTCTCGCGCCTCGTGCAGGGAAGCACGCTGCAGCCCGACGACGTGGCGATGGTGATCGTCACCGATCCGAAGCAGCCCTTGAGCGCCGAATTGCGCATTCCGTCACGCCGGCGCGGCTTCGTGCACGAGGGACAGACGGTACGCCTGAAGTTCGATGCATTTCCCTACGCACGCTTCGGTTCATACGAGGCACGCATCAATTCGATTTCGCACACGACGGTAGCGGCTGCGTCGCCGCCCACCGGAGCGGACGCAGCTACCGCGGCTGCGGGCGGCAAGCCGCCGGAGCAGGGCGACGAGTATGTTGCGTGGGTCACGCTGCCCGGCAACACGTTCCACTATGGTTCGCAGCGTTTCGACATTCTGCCGGGCATGCAGGCGACCGCGAGTGTCGTCGTCGAGCGGCGCACCATCGCGGAATGGGTGCTCGAGCCGTTGTTCAAGATCGTACGAGGCTGAAATGCAGGTGATTTACCAGAACGAAGTCGCCGAGTGCGGCTACGCGTGCCTTGCCATGGTGCTTTCGCATTTCGGCCGTGCCACGGAAGTCCGCGAGCTTTCTGCGTATCGGCCGATCTCGGCGAACGGTCTTTCGTTGATGGACTTGTACGACACGGCAACCGATTTTGGCCTCGAAGTTCAGGCGTTCCGCTTCGACGCCTCGCAGGTGGGCGAGATCAAGCGCGGCTCGATCATCCACTTCGGCGGCGCGCATTTCGTGGTGTTCGAGCGCGCCTCGCGCCATTACGTCACGTTGCTCGACCCGGCGGTCGGACGCCGGCGCATCGCCATGGACACCTTCCTCTCGTGCGTATCCGGCTATCTGATCGAATGCGCGCCCACACCGGCGCTCACGCAGATCAAACGGCGCTCGCGGGTGCCCGCCGCGCTCGCGCGCGTGCGTGCGCTCAATCCGCAGTTGCGCGGCCAGTTCGGGAAGATTCTCTTCGTCGCGCTCGGGGCGCAGTTCGCGATTCTCGCGCAACCTTATTTCGGCTCGTTCGTGCTCGATCATGTCGTGTCCGCGGACAATCTCGAACTACTCAACGTGCTCGCACTCACGTTCGGGTCGATCTTTCTCGTGGGCGCGCTTAGCCAGTACGTGCAGGGCGTGCTGGTCGAGTTGCTCTATGCGCGCATGAGCGTGAATGCCACGGAGGGGCTGTTTGCGCATCTGTTGCGCGTGCCCATCGCGTATTTCGAGAAGCGCAACGTCGGGGATATCTTCACGCGCTTCAAATCCCAGGATGAGATCAACGGTTTCGCGTCGCGCAAGGCCGTGTCTTTTTACATCGACATCACGGTCGGGTTGCTGGCGATGCTCCTGATGTTCGTTCAGAACGTCAAACTATCGCTCCTCGTCCTGGTGATTTTTGCTGTCTACGTCATCGTTTCCGGAGCGATCTTCGCATCGATGCGCGATGCCCACGCGCGCGTGCTCCAGGAGGGCGCACGTTGCGACGACGCGCTCTTCGAGACCGTACGCGGTGCATCGCTCATCAAGCTGTCGCAAGGCGAGACGCGGCGCGTGGCGCGTTACATGGAGATCTTTCGCACCTATGCGTCGGCGCTATTCCGCAGCAGCCGGCTCGCCGCTACGCGCGATGCCGTGCTCAAGCTGCTCATGCATGTGGAAACCCTGGTCGTCACCTGGTTCGCCGCGAAGCTGATGCTTGGCGGCGTGCTCTCGGTTGGCGCGTTCTACTCGTTCATGATCTATAAGGCGCTGTTTTCGGAGCGGATCGCATCCACCATCAACACGGGTTTTGCGTACTACATGCTGAGCGTGCCGGTCGCGCGCGTCGACGACATCGTTGCCTGCGAGCCGGAGCGCTATACGGCGCTCGCCGACGTGCACAAGACTGTCGAGGTGCGCGAGTTCGAGCGCATTGGCGTGCGTAACGTGACCTTTGCCTATGGCGTCTCCGACCAGCCCGTGCTCGCCGGGGCCAGCATCGATATCGCGCGCGGCGACAAGATCGTCATTACCGGACCGTCGGGCGCGGGCAAGTCCACGCTGTTCAAATTGCTGGCCGCTTCCGAAGTGCCGCAGCAAGGAGAGATCACGCTCAACGGCGTCGCCTGGCCCAATCTGAGCGTGGACGAAATCCGCCGCCACGCCGTTCACATGCGCCAGGGCGACATCATTCTGCACGGTTCGATCGCGGACAATATTTCGCTCTTCGAAGGCAATCCCGACGAAGCGCGCATTCTCAAGCTGCTGGAGGAGGTCGGGCTGCTCGATGACGTGATGCGCTTGCCGATGCGCACGCGCACGATCATCAGCGATTCGCTCGCGAATATTTCCGCCGGCCAGCGGCAGCGGCTGCTGCTTGCACGCGCGCTTTATCAGCGGCGCGAGTTGCTGCTGCTCGACGAGCCGACCTCGAATCTCGACCCCGTAGCGGTGCGGCGCATATCGGCGCTGCTGCAGCGGCTCGACCGCACGGTCGTGGTGATCACGCACGACGTTGCCATGGCCGAAGGTTTCGAGCGGCACTATCGTCTCGTCGACGGTGCGTTCGTGCGCGTCGAGCGCGAGCACGCCGGCGCGGCGATGGAGGGCATGGCATGAGCGGCGCGCGTCCCGGCCGCGGCGTGCGCGCGCTCGCGCTCGCGTGTTTCCTGCTCGTGAGCGGCGCGCATGCCGCCGACCTGCTTTCCGTGGTCGACGACGCGCTCGATCACGACCCGGCGCTGGCCGCTTCGCGCGCTGCGACGCGCGCTGCCGCGCAGGCCGTGCCCAAGGCGCGCGCGGGGCTCCTGCCTCGGGTCACGGGCGGTTGGGGGCGGGCCTATAACGGCATCGTGACCGAGGATTTTCCGACTCAGCATTACTGGCAGAGCGGCTGGACGATCGGGTTGACGCAACCGGTCTTCAACTGGGCGAGCTGGACTGCGTACCGCCAGGCCGACTACGAGGTCGTGCGCGCGCGCCTGCAGGCGGCCAATGCGACCCAGGACACCGTCCTTGCCGCAGCGCGCGCGTATTTCGATGCGCTTGCGGCCGGCGACGAGGTGGCACGAGCGACGGACTATCTGCGCGCGCTCGACGCACATCTCGCGCTGGTCAGACGCGCGAAGTCAGCAGGCGAGGCGACGCTCATCGATGTGCAGGACGGCGAAGCGAGCCGCGCACAGGCGCAACTCCAGTTGCTCGACGCGCAGAGCCAGGCGCGTCTCGCGCGCGCATCGCTCGAACGGCTTTCCGGAAAATCCGCGGAGACGCTCGCGCCGCTGCCGCCCGGCGGCGCGCCCATGCTCCAGCCTGCCGATGTCGAACCGTGGGTCACGCAGGCGCAAACGCACGGCTACGCGGTGCAGATCGGCGAGGTGGCCCTGCAAATCGCGAAGTTCGACACCGAGAAGGCGCGGGCGGGACGTTATCCGACGGTCGACTTGCAGGTGAGTCACACGCCAGCCGGCGCGGCGGGAGGCTATGCGAGACCCACGACGACCACGACCGGCATGCTCGCCGTCACGATTCCGCTTTTTGCGGGCGGCGAGATCTCGGCGAAAGTCGACGAGGCGAAGGCGCTGGAAGACAAGGCGCGCGACGAGCTCGACGTGGCGGTGCGCGACTCGGGAGCGGGCGCGCGCGACGCGTGGCTGCGCGTGACGTCGGGGCAGGCGCGCGTGAGCGCGCTCGAACAGGTCGTGCGGCGTTCGCAAACGGCGCTCGACGCGACGCGCATCGGCTTCGGTGTGGGAAGCCGCACGAGTCTGGACGTGCTGCGTGCGACCGATACGTTCTACGCGAGCCGCCGCGACTTGATCCGCGCGCGCTATGAATCCGTGCTCGCGTTGTTAAAGCTGCTCTCGCAGACAGCCACGCTTGACCTGGACGAAGTGGGCCGCATCAATGCACAGCTTTTCGCGAACGGCGGGGCGCCTGAGCGCGGGAAGCCGCTTGCCACGGCAAGCCAGGTCAGTGCGAAGCAGGCAAGCGCGCCTATTGCCGAGCCGGTCGTGCGCAACGTCGTCGATAGCGAGGCTTCTATTGCGCGGTCTGCGGAGCCCGCTGGGATGCCTGTCACGCCAAAACGCGCAGAGGCAACGCCTGTACAAAGCGCACCGTCGCAGGCTGCGCCGCGGGCGCAACGCGTGCTTTCTGCGGCGGACATGGCGCCCGCCGCGCAGGCCTTGAATAGCTATGCGCCGGCCGTTCGCTGATCTGATCGATCAACGAAAAAAAGCCCGAAGCGTTGCGCTTCGGGCTTTTTCATCTTGCTTAACTGCCTGATTCGCGGCGAGGGCGATTACTGCTTTGCGCCACCCTGGAACCACGCTGCAATCTTCTGGCGCTCATCATCGGTCATGTGCGTGACGTTGCCAAGCGGCATGGCCTTGAGCGTGACAGCCTGCTGGTACAGACGCTGAGCGTTCTGCGAGATTTCGTCGGGCGTATCGAGCATCACGCCGGCGGGCGCTGCGCCCATCATCGTCGGGTGAGCCGAGTGGCAGCCCGCGCAACGCTGTTGCAGGATCGGCTGGATGTCCGAAACCTTGATCGACGGAGCGTTCGCGGCTTCGGCTTGCGGCACGACCGGCTTCGGCATCGTCCAGACCAGTGCGACGAGCATCAGCACCACGCCGCCGATCGGCAGATACCACAGCTGCTGACCACGGTGACGCATCACGAAGAACTGGCGAATCAGCGCGCCGGCCAGCATGATCACGACGAGCACGGCCCAGTTGTAGGCGTGTGCGTACGTCATTGCGTAGTGGTTCGACAGCATCGCGAACACGACGGGCAGCGTGAAGTAGGTGTTGTGCACCGAGCGCTGCTTGCCGCGCTTGCCGTAGATCGGGTTCGGCGTTTCGCCCTTGAGCATCGCGGCGACCATCTTGCGCTGGCCCGGGATGATCACGAAGAACACGTTCGCCGACATGATCGTTGCCAGCATGCCGCCCATGATCAGGTACGCTGCGCGGCCCGAGAAGATGTGGCAGGCGAGGTAGGCTGCGACCACGACATAGATGCCGACGCAAACGCCGAGCAGCTTGTCGTTCGTGCCGAGCGTGCGGCACAGCGTGTCGTAGACGATCCAGCCGGCGGCGAGAAAGCCGAGTGCCGAGAAGACCGCGACGACCGGGCCCATGTCGAGCACGTTCTTGTCGATCAGGTACGTGTTCGGCGCCATCAGGTAGAGCACCGTGAACAGCGACGCACCCGAGAGCCACGTCGTGTACGAAGGCCACTTCGACCAGTGCAGGTCATCGGGCATTTCGGGCGGCGCGACGGTGTACTTCTGCATGTTGTAGAAGCCGCCGCCGTGCACGTGCCACAGCTCGCCGAACACGCCGCGACGCTTCTGGTTCGGGTCCGTAGGCGGTTTGAGGCTGTTGTCGAGTGCGACGAAGTAGAACGACTCGCCAATCCAGGCGATGGCCGCGATGACGTGGAACCAGCGCAACGCGAGGTTCAGCCAGTCGGTAATAAAGCCTTCCATGAAACTCCTCCAATCCTGATTCGTTGCGCGCGGACGGCTATGCGTCTCGCGCTGACTGCGGGGACGGCGCGCAGGAACCGGGTAATCCGGTCTCGCACCAAACGCCGAGAGAAAGTGCGGCGCGTCAAAAGCGGGGTGTCGCTTGCGCGGACCGCCTTCAGTCTGTTATGCGTTTTTGGGTTTGGCGGGACCGCTCAGCTACCGCGATAGGTGCTGTAGGACCACGGCGAAACGAGCAGCGGCACATGGTAGTGCGCGCCCGTGTCGGCGATGCCAAAGCGCAGCGCGACGCGGTCGACGAAGCGCGGTTCCGGCACTTTGGCGCCCAGCGCGGCGAAGTAATCGCCAGCGTGGAAGATCAGTTCGTATTCGCCCGTGGCGAGCGCTGCGCCTTCGAGCAGCGGTTCGTCGCAGCGGCCGTCGTGGTTGGTCGTGACGGTCTTCAGCGCACGACGGGTTTCGCCCTCGAGCGCATAGAGTTCGACCTTGATGCCCGCGCCGGGACGGCCGTTCGCGGTGTCGAGCACGTGGGTAGTCAGCTTGCCCATTCGCAGTTTTCCTTGTCTTTTCCTGGTGTCATTGCGAGGTTTCGGCGGCAGTCCGATCCGTCGAACCCGAGGGTTCTTGGCGGATCGAGGCTCCACGTCAGCTGTGGCTACATACCCGTCGGCGGATCGATTTGAGCGCCGTGCACGCATTTTAAGAACAATGCGGCAAAAGCGCGCGACCGATAGGAAAGATAATCCAGGCCGCATGTACCTGACGCCGAGCCTTGCCCCGTGGGGCTTACGCGGCGATGCCGAGTTGGGGTTTTCACCCATGGATGAATCTTAAATGAGCCAGAAATCGACCTTTATACGTATTCCGTGAATGTGGTTATCCCGTCCGGGTGAATTGTCAGCATTATTTTGGCCGCGCAAGGTAACGTTTATGCGCGGCCCACACGTTGAGCCGCGCGTCCCGAAGACGGCGCCAGGGCGCTGGGTAACCGGGCCAGCGGCGTCTGCAGTCGGGACGCGTCGGCACCGGGCTCCCGGATTGACTGGCGCGTGCGGCGAGGGCGTCTGCTTCAAATTCACGGTCATCTCAAACGCGGCGGGCTGCGCGCTCATTAGCGCGAGGCATGCACTGCGGCAAGACAACGGAGCGAACAGACACAATGGAACCCACGAACCGCACAGCGCAAGGCGCAAACCAGGGGCGCGGCAAGACCCTGCTGGTGAAGAACGCCGACATGCTGGTGACGATGGATGGCGCGCGGCGCGAGATTCGCGGCGGCGGCCTCTACGTCGAAGATAACCGCATCGTCGCGGTCGGCACGGCCGACGAGCTGCCCGAAAGCGCCGACGAAGTGATCGATATGCGCGGCCACCTGGTGCTGCCGGGTCTCGTCAACACGCACCATCACATGTACCAGAGCCTCACGCGCGCCGTACCCGCCGCGCAGGACGCCGAGCTGTTCGGCTGGCTCACAAGTCTCTACAAGGTCTGGGCGAACCTCACGCCCGAAATGATCGAGGTCTCCACGCTCACGGCCATGGCCGAGCTGCTGCTCTCGGGCTGCACGACCTCGAGCGATCATCTTTACATTTACCCGAACGGCAGCCGGCTCGACGACAGCATTCGCTCCGCGCAGCAGATCGGCATGCGCTTTCACGCGGCGCGCGGCAGCATGAGCGTCGGGCAAAAGGACGGCGGCTTACCGCCCGATTCCGTGGTCGAAAACGAGGACGCGATTCTCGCCGATACCCAGCGCCTCATCGAGACGTATCACGACGAGGGCCGCTACGCGATGCTGCGCATGGTGGTGGCGCCGTGCTCGCCGTTCTCGGTGAGCCGCGATCTGATGCGCGAATCGGCGACGCTGGCGCGCCACTACGGCGTTTCCATGCACACGCACCTCGCTGAGAACGTCAACGACATCGCCTATAGCCGCGAAAAATTCGGCATGACGCCGGCCGAGTACGCCGAGGATCTGGGCTGGGTGGGCCACGACGTCTGGCATGCGCACTGCGTGCAGCTCGACGAGCACGGCATCGGCCTGTTCGGGCGCACCGGCACGGGCGTCGCCCATTGCCCGTGCTCGAACATGCGGCTTGCCTCGGGCATCGCGCCCATCAAAAAGATGCGTCTTGCGGGCGTGCCGGTCGGGCTCGGCGTGGACGGTTCCGCTTCCAACGACGGCGCGCAGATGGTGGCGGAGGCGCGCCAGGCCATGCTGCTCGCGCGCGTGGGCTTCGGCCCCGATGCGATGACCGCGCGCGAAGCGCTCGAAATCGCCACGCTGGGCGGCGCGCGCGTGTTGGGCCGCGACGACATCGGCGCGCTCGCACCGGGCATGGCCGCCGACTTCATCGCGTTCGATCTGCGCCAGCCGCACTTTGCAGGCGCGTTGCACGATCCGGTCGCGGCGCTCGTGTTCTGCGCACCGTCGCAAGTTGCGCTATCGGTGATCAACGGACGGGTTGTGGTGAAGGAGGGCGTGCTGCAGACCGTCGAACTCGGGCCCGTAATCGAGCGGCATAACCGGCTTGCGATGCAGCTCGCGCAGTCGGCGCGCTAAGTGGAATAAGAGCGGGGACAGGATGGAGCGGGCGGCGCGTGTGCGTGCCGCCCGGCCCCGAATGATAAAAGCAGGGAAGGAACGTAGAAAGTGCAACGGCGCAACTTCAGGCGCCTAGCTTGCCGCAGCAGCGTTGCCTGCCGTTCAGGGCTTGTCGATCAGCGTCTTCGTCGCTTCGGCCACGAGGCTGCGTAACCAGCGTACCTCGTCCGAGTAATGACAGCGTTCATGCCACAACTGGTAGTACTGCATCGGCGGGAAGTCGAGCGGCGCCGGCACGACCGTGAGCGGCAGGAAGCGCGCGTAGTGGTCGGCGAACAGGCGCGTGGTCGTGAACACGAGATCCGACTTGATGAGCACGTAGGGCGCGAGGTTGAAGTACGGCAGCGTGACGACCACGTGGCGCTTGAGGCGCTCGCGCGCGAGATGCACGTCGATGGCGCCACGCTGGCCCACGGAATAGGGCGTGGGCGCAAGGTGCGGCGCGTTGAGGTACTGGTCGAGCGTGAGCCCGCCGCGCTTGGCGTACGGGTGCGTGCTGTTCAGCAGGCAGACGATCTGGTCGACGAACAGATTCGAAAGGTGCAGTTGCTCGGGCGGCTCGGGCCAGTTGCCGATCACGATGTCGAGCTTGCCTTCCTCGAGCGCGAGTTCGTAGTCGAACGCGGGTCCGAGCGAATGGAACTCGAGCGTGGCGTTGGGCGCGGCCTGGCGAAAACGTTCGACCACGGTTGGCACGAACAGCACGTTCAGGTAGTCCGGGCAGCCGATGCGGTAGCAGCGGATGGAAGTGGCTGGATCGAAATTGTGCTGCTGGAAACGGATGCGCTCGATCTCGCGCAGCGCGTTCTGGACGGGCTCGAGCAGGCGCAGACCGTATTCGGTGGGCACCATGCCGGACTTGCCGCGCACGAGGAGCGGGTCGCCGGTGATGTCGCGCAGACGCCGCAGCGCGGCGCTGATCGCGGGTTGCGATTGATTCAGTTTGACGGCGGCGCGTGTGACGCTGCGCTCCATCAAAAGGGTGTGCAAGACGCGCAAGAGGTACGTGTCGATCGCCTCGCGTTGCTGGCTCATGAACTCTCCGGATTATATGTTTTGGCTGATCGAGGGGCTTTGTCAGTATATGATTTTTAATATGAACTGAAAGCTCCGTCAAGGGCGGCTTTCTACCAGGCATATTTGTCGAACCTGCGCCGCGTGGGGAAACGCGGGTTTTTGGCGGCTCGACTCTGGCACTGTGAACAAGTATCGTCATTTCGCGCGGCGGCGCTTTACGGGGGCTCGCCGCGGCATCGAACGGCACACAGCACCACGTCGAAACACACATAGCCATAACGTACTACGACGGAACCTCCATGGACGACTCATCTTCACGTCTGGCCGGCAGTCCACACGCGGCGCGCGCTGTTGCGCGTGCGCCGCGGCTCGCGCTCTCGGGCATCACGAAGCAGTATCCCGCCGTGCGCGCGAACGACGATGTCACGCTCTCGGTCGAGCCCGGCGAGATTCACGCGTTGCTCGGCGAGAACGGCGCAGGCAAGAGCACGCTCATGAAAATTGTCTACGGCGCGGTGCGGCCGGACGCCGGCGAAATCCGCTGGGAGGGCGAGGCGGTCGAGATCCCCAGTCCGGCCGCTGCGCGCAAGCTCGGCATTGGCATGGTGTTCCAGCATTTTTCCCTGTTCGAAACGCTCACGGTGGGCGAGAACATTGCGCTTTCGCTCGACGAGGCGTTCGACCTCAAGGCTTTGGCCAGGCGTATTCGCGAGGTGTCGGCGCAGTATGGGCTCGACGTCGATCCCCAGCGTCACGTGCATAGCCTCACGGTCGGCGAGCGCCAGCGCGTCGAGATCGTGCGCTGCCTGTTGCAGAACCCGCGCCTGCTGATCATGGACGAACCGACCTCGGTGCTCACGCCGCAGGCCGTGCGCAAGCTGTTCGGCACACTGCGCCGGCTGGCCTCGGAAGGCTGCAGCATTCTCTACATCAGCCACAAGCTCGACGAAATCCAGGAGCTTTGCGACACGGCCACGGTGCTGCGAGGAGGCAAGGTGACCGGCAACGTGACCCCGCGCGAGGAAACGCACGCATCCCTCGCGCGGCTGATGGTGGGCCATGAGTTGCCCGCCTACACACGCCGCGCGCACTCGCCGGGAGACGTGCGGCTCGACGTGAAGCATCTGTCGATGCCAAGCGAGGATCCGTTCGGCACCTCGCTCGACGATGTCACGTTCGCCGTGCACGCGGGCGAGATCCTGGGGATCGCCGGCGTGTCTGGCAACGGCCAGGCGGAACTGCTCGCGGCGCTCTCGGGCGAGGCGCGCGATGCGCTCCAGTCCCGGGCGGCCCGCCACAGCGTGGCCACCGATGCCGTGACGATCTGCGGCAAGCCGGCAGCGCGTCTTTCCGCTGGCGCGCGGCGCAAGCTTGGCTTCGCCTTCGTGCCCGAGGAGCGGCTTGGCCGCGGCGCCGTGCCCGCGATGTCGCTTGCCGAAAACGCGCTGCTCACGGGGCACCGGCAGGGCATGGTGCGCTCGGGTTGGTTGCGCACGGGCGCGATGCGCTCATTCGCCGAGCGCTGCATCGGCGCTTTCGACGTGCGCTGCGGCGGCCCTGATGCGCTCGCCCAAAGCCTCTCGGGCGGCAATTTGCAGAAGTTCATCGTCGGGCGCGAGATCCTGCAGGCGCCGCAGGTGCTGGTGGTTGCGCAACCCACGTGGGGCGTGGACGTGGGGGCGTCGGCGTTCATCCGGCAGCAACTGCTCGATCTTTCGGCGCGCGGTGTGGCGATCCTCGTGATTTCGGAGGAGCTCGACGAACTCTTCGACATCTGCGATCGCATTGCGGTGCTTGCGGGCGGCCGGCTTTCTCCTGCGCGCCTCACGGGCGAGACCAACGCGGAGGAGATTGGCCGCTGGATGGCGGGCCTCTTCGGGGAGCGTGGCGACGGCGCGGGGCGCCCGAACGGCGGCCCGCCGCCAGCGGAGCCTGTGATGCATCCCTGAGCGAAGCGCACTGCAGCGCACCACTTGCGTCCCAAGCTTTTCCGCAGAGCGACCACCATCACGATCACCGGACCGATTGACGACATCGCCATCATGATCCTTCCGTACCGCCTCGAAGCCCGCACTACGCCTTCCCGCACGGTTCGCATCGCCGTGCCGCTCGTCGCCGCGCTCCTTACCCTCGCCATCGGCTTTCTGATCTTCAGTCTCGTCGGGCGCGATCCCGTGCAGGCGATGCGCGCGTTTTTCATCGATCCGCTCTCCAGTGTCAACGGCTGGTCCGAACTGCTGCTCAAGGCGTCGCCGTTATGCCTGATCGCGCTCGGCCTCGCGGCGGGCTATCGCGCCAATGTCTGGAATATCGGCGCGGAAGGGCAGATGGTGCTGGGCGGCATCGCGGCGAGCGGCGTGGCCATCTACTTCGATCAATCGACCGGTGGGTGGATCCTGTTCCTCATGATGCTCGCAGGCGTGCTGGGCGGCATGGCCTGGGCGGCAATTCCGGCCTGGCTCAAGAGCCGCTTCAACACGAGCGAAATCCTCACGAGCCTGATGCTCACCTACGTCGCCACGCAATTGCTGATCTGGCTCGTGAGCGGTCCGTGGCGCGACCCCAACGGCATGAACTTCCCGCTTTCGGAGATGTTCAGCGGCGACGCGCTCTATCCGACCTTCGGCGGCGACTGGCGCATTCACTGGCTGCGCGGCACGCGCCTGAACGCGTCGATCTTCCTCACGCTCGCGGCCGTTCCGCTGGTCTGGCTGTTCATGCGCCGCAGCTTCGCGGGCTACCGCATGAGCGTGGGCGGCCTCGCGCCGCTCGCCGCGCGCTACGCTGGCTTCTCGGAGAAGAAGACGATCTGGACCTCGCTGCTGCTCTCGGGCGGCCTCGCTGGACTTGCGGGCATGAGCGAGATCGCCGGCCCGATCGGCCAGTTGCAGGCAACTTGGTCGCCAGGCTACGGCTTCACGGCGATCATCGTCGCGTTCGTGGGGCGCTTGCATCCGGTCGGGATCGTGCTCGCGAGCCTGCTGATGGCGCTGCTCTATCTGGGCGGCGAAGCCGTGCAGACCTCGCTGCAACTGCCCCAGGCGCTTTCGGGTGTGTTTCAGGGCCTGCTGCTGTTCTGCCTGCTCGGCGCGGATCTCTTTGTGAACTACCGCGTGCGCCGCCGCCATCCCATAGCCACAGCTCGCTGATCCGCGAATCGACCGACTCACGAAAAAGCCCAGAAAAAAGGCCTCAAGACATGGATATCCAGCAAGCCAGTTCGCTCGCATCGAGCGCCGTCACCGCGGCAATCCCGCTGATGTTCGCGGGCGTGGGCGAACTCGTCACGGAAAAATCGGGTGTGCTCAATCTCGGCGTGGAAGGGATGATGCTGATGGGCGCGGTGACCGGCTACGCGCTCACCACTGTCACAGGCGATCCCTGGCTCGGGCTGCTGGCCGGCATGGTCGCGGGCATTGCCATGGCGCTGCTGTTCGGCTTTCTCACGCTCACGATGCAGGCCAACCAGGTCGCCACTGGCCTGTCGCTCACGATCTTCGGCGTCGGGCTTTCGGCGTATGTGGGCAAGCCGTACACCTCGGCGGCCACGTCGGCGACGATTGCCGCCTGGCCGATTCCGGGCCTCTCGCATTTGCCCGTTGCCGGACCGGCGCTCTTCAGCCTCACGCCGGTCGATTACCTCGCATTCCTGATGTTCGCCGTGGTCGGCTGGTTTCTCTATCGCACGCGCGCGGGGCTCGTGTTGCGCTCCGTGGGCGAGTCGCCGCAGGTCGCGCACTCGGTAGGCTTTCCGGTGATCGGCGTGCGCTATGGCGCGACGGCGTTTGGCGGCGCGATGGCGGGGCTCGCGGGCAGCTACTACTCGGTCGTGCAACTGCACCTGTGGCAGGAGCAGATCACTGCGGGGCGCGGCTGGATCGCGCTTGCGCTGGTCGTGTTCGCGACGTGGCGCCCGGGACGCCTCCTGATCGGCGCTCTGCTGTTCGGCGCTGTCACGGGCGCGCAATTCTATGCGCAGGCCGTAGGCGTGCCGGTGCCCACGCAGTTTCTCGCCATGCTTCCCTACGTGGCAACGATCGTGGTGCTGGTCCTCATTTCCCGTAATCCGAACACGATTCGCCTGAACGCGCCTGCCTCGCTCGGCAAGGCGTTTTATGGGGCCGCCTAGATGGCGGCCGCGCAGGTGATCATCTTGAAGCTTCGAACGCACGCAGTAACCCTATTCACGACAGGAGATCCACGATGAGAAAAACCATCCTGACCGCATTCGCCGTTGCCGCAACCTGTGGCACGGCGGCGCTCGCGCCGCAGGCCCAGGCGGCCGATGCGCCGGGCGTCGCGTTCGTCTATCTCGGCAATCCGGGCGATGCCGGCTGGACCTACGCGCACGATCAGGGTTCGAAGATGGTCGAGCAGAAGTTCGGCAACAAGATCAAGATCACGCGCATCGAGAACGTGCCCGAATCCGCAGATTCGGAGCGCGTGTTCCGCGATCTCGCGAACAAGGGCAACAAGATCATCTTCGGTTCGAGCTTCGGTTATCAGGACTTCGAACTGAAAGTCGCCAAGGACTTCCCCGATACCGTGTTCCTGCACGCGACCGGCTACAAGAAGGCCGCGAACTTCGGCACCTATGACGTGCGCATGTACCAGGGCGCATATCTCGCGGGCGTGGCGGCCGGTTACGCGACCAAGACCAATACGCTGGGCTTCGTAGCCTCGGTGCCGATTCCCGAAGTCGTGCGCAACATCAACGCGTATACGCTGGGCGCGCGCTCGGTGAATCCTAAGGTCCATACGAAGGTCATCTGGATCAACAGCTGGTTCGATCCGGGCAAGGAGAAACAGGCAGCCGAGACGCTGATCGGCCAGGGCGCCGACATGCTGCTGCAAAACACCGACTCGAGCGCGACGCTCGCGACCGCCGAGGAGAAGCACGTTCATGCCTTCGGCTGGGATTCGAACATGAAGAAGTTCGGTCCGCACGCCCATCTGGGTTCGGTGGAAGCGAACTGGGGCGTCTACTACACGGCAGTGATCCAGCAGGTGCTGGACGGCAAGTGGAAGAACGATCCGGTCTGGTGGGGCATTCCCCAGAAGGCCGTCGATCTCGGCGACGTGAACACGTCCGAGCTGTCCGCCGAAGCGCAAAAAGCCGTCGCCACGAAGCGCGAACAGATCGCGAGTGGCAAGTGGGACGTATTCACGGGCCCGATCAAGGACCAGACCGGTGCCGTCAAGATTCCGGCCGGCAAGACGCTGACCGATCCGGAACTGCAGCGCCTGAACTGGTACGTCGAGGGCGTGGACGGCGCCTTGCCGAAATAAGCAGAAGTAAGGCGAAGCAGGGCCTGGCGACGCCACGCGGCTGCGCGCGAACCTCACTCGTCAATGCGCAGCCCGACCTTGATGGTCACCTGCCAGCGCGTGATCTGGTCGTTCTCGATCAGTCCGCGCGTTTCGGTGACTTCGAACCAGTGCAGATGGCGCAGTGTCTTCGAGGCGCGCGCGATGGCGCCGCGCACGGCGTCGTCGCTCGAAACGGTGGAGGAGCCGGTGAGTTCGATCTGCTTGTAGACGTGGTCGTTCATGACAATCTCTCCTTATTTGCAGGCGCGGCGCGGCCCATTGGGCACACGTGTCAATCGAGTATAGGCAACCGCCGGCATCGACGGCCGGTATCATGGCGCCTTGCGATTGCGCCGCATCGGCCGTGCCGGCCAGGGCCGGAAGGCCAGGCAAAGACCACACGCGGCGCGGAAAGTGAAATGCGCCGGACTCGAACGTAGCGAGGCGCGATGCAGGAGACGGAGAGGATGCAGAAGCAGGAACTGGGATTTTGCGGACCGGGATTGATGGGCGCGCCGATGATTCGCCACTTGTTGCGCGCGGGTAACACGGTGCACGTGTGGAACCGCTCGCCGGCGAAGGCCGAGGCGCTGGTCGCCGATGGCGCGCAGGTCGCGGCCACGCCGGCGGCGCTGGCGCAGCACGCGGACGTCGTGTTGCTGTGCGTTGCGGACGGCGCGGCAGTCGAGCAGGTGGTATTCGGCGAGCAAGGCTTGCTCGCCGCTGCGAAGGACGAGAGCGGGCAAGCCGTGCGCGTGCGCCGGATCGTCGACCATTCGAGCATCCCGCCCGAACTGACGCGCGAGCTTGCCGCGCGCGCGGCGGCGCTCGGCGTGGGCTGGGTGGACGCGCCCGTGTCGGGCGGCGTGGCGGGCGCGCAGGCGGGCGCGCTCGCGGTCATGGCGGGCGGGACGGCCGAAGACGTCGAGGCGGTGGCGCCGATACTTGCTGCCTATGCGGCGCGGGTCACGCATATGGGCGGCCCCGGCGCCGGCCAGACCACGAAGCTGTGCAACCAGGCCATCGTCACGGCAACGGTTGCGGCGATTGCAGAGGCGGTGGGGCTCGCACACCGCAGCGGCATCGACGCCGCCAAGCTGCCCGAGGCGCTCGCGGGCGGCTGGGCCGACTCCACGCTGCTGCGCACGTTCGTGCCGCGCATGACGCAGGACGGTCTCGTGCCGATCGGCGCACTGAGAACGTTCCAGAAAGATGTGGACACGGTCGCGGACGCCGCGCGCCAGACCGGTACGCCCATGCCGGTTGCGGGTGCCGTGCAGCAAATCTTGCGCCTTGGCGCCGCGATGGGTCTGGCTGAGGCGGACTTGTCGGGTTTCGTCGACGTCCTGCAGACGCCGCGCCGCGCCTGAGGGCGCGAGATGGGGAAGGGTATCAAGCGGCCGCCCCGTGCCTGACGGGTTTTCATCAGGCCCTATCGCAGGCGGCCCCCCTGTGCCGCCTGCACGAATCTGCCACGAATTTTCGGTAGTTTTCCCGAGCGCACCCGCAACACCGGAGCGCTGGCAGGCGCGCGCGAACTGGCATAACCTGCTAAAATTACAGGTTTTTCGTCGATCTACTTTCCGGGACGCGCTGTGCTCTCTACCGCCAACATCACCATGCAATTCGGGCCGAAGCCCTTGTTCGAGAATATCTCGGTCAAATTCGGCGAAGGCAACCGCTATGGCCTGATCGGCGCTAACGGTTGCGGCAAGTCCACGTTCATGAAGATCCTCGGCGGCGACCTCGAACAGAGCTCGGGCACCGTGATCCTCGAACCGAACGTGCGTCTGGGCAAGCTGCGCCAGGACCAGTTCGCCTACGAAGACGTGCGCGTGCTCGACGTCGTCATGATGGGCCACACGGAAATGTGGGCCGCGATGACCGAGCGCGACGCGATCTACGCGAACCCCGAAGCCACCGACGACGACTACATGCACGCCGCCGAGCTCGAGGCGAAGTTTGCTGAGTACGACGGCTACACGGCCGAGGCGCGCGCGGGCGAACTGCTGCTCGGCATCGGCATCGGCACGGAATTCCACAATGGCCCGATGAGCGGCGTGGCGCCGGGCTGGAAGCTGCGCGTGCTGCTCGCGCAGGCGCTGTTCTCGAAGCCGGACGTGCTGCTGCTCGACGAACCGACCAACAACCTCGACATCAACTCGATCCGATGGCTGGAAGATGTTCTGAACGAGTACAACTCGACGATGATCATCATCTCCCACGATCGACACTTCCTGAACCAGGTCTGCACGCACATGGCGGACATGGACTACGGCACGCTGAAGGTCTGGCCCGGCAACTACGACGACTACATGCTCGCTTCGGCGCAGGCGCGCGAGCGTCAGCAGGCCGCGAACCAGAAGGCGAAGGAGCGCGTGGCCGACCTGCAGGACTTCGTGCGCCGCTTCTCGGCGAACAAGTCGAAGGCGCGTCAGGCCACCAGCCGCCTGAAGATGATCGACAAGATCAAGATCGAGGAATTCAAGCCGTCTTCGCGCCAGAACCCGTTCATCCGCTTCGAGTTCGAGAAGAAGCTGCATAACATCGTGGTGGTCGCGGAAGAAATCACGAAGACCTATGAACGCAAGATCTTCAACAAATTCAGCATCAGCGTGCAGCCGGGCGAGCGCATCGCGATCATCGGCGAAAACGGCGCGGGCAAGACCACGCTGCTGCGCTCGCTGCTCGGCAATCTTGCTGTCGACAACGGCACGGTGAAGTGGGCCGAAAACGCGAACATCGGCTACATGCCGCAGGACACGTACGAAGAGTTTCCGGACGACGTCACGCTGATGGACTGGATCGACCAGTACCGCCAGGAAGGCGACGACGAGCAATCGGTGCGCGGCACGCTGGGCCGTCTGCTCTTCAACGCCGACGACATCCGCAAGTCGGTGAAGGTGTTGTCGGGCGGGGAGAAGGGCCGCATGATCTGGGGCAAGCTGATGCTCGGCCGCCACAACGTACTGCTCATGGACGAGCCCACCAACCACATGGACATGGAGTCGATCGAGTCGCTGCAGATCGCGCTCGAGAAGTTCGAAGGCACGCTCATTTTCGTGTCGCACGACCGTGAGTTCGTGAATGGTCTGGCCAACCGCATCATCGAGGTGAAGACCGATGGCAAGATCAACGACTACAGCGGCAACTACGAGGACTTCCTCGCAAGCCAGGGGCTGCACTAAGCGCTGGTCTAGCGGGCAGGGCAGGTAACAAAACAAATCGGGCGGCGCGAATGCGTCGCCCGATTTGTTTCTGGCGCGGCACAACTGCCCGAACGCATGAAGGCTCGACCTTACGTTTGCGTCAACCACGCTAGAATGCACTGTTCCTGCGGTGCAAGCCGCGACGAGATCGCAAACGAACACGGAGTCAGGAGAGACGCGCATGCACAACTACGACCAGCTCTACATCAACGGCCACTGGGTCGTGCCGCACGGCAAGGGCACGATCGACGTGTTCGACTCGGGTACCGAGGCCGTCATGGGCCGCATCCCCGAAGGCAACGAAGCCGATGCCGAAGCGGGCATTGCCGCCGCGCGCGCCGCGTTCGACAAATGGGCCGCAACGAGCCCGCAAGAACGTGGCGCTTACCTTCAGAAAATCGCCGAGAACCTCAAGGCCCGCACCGATGAGCTCGCGCGACTGATCGCGGGCGAAGTCGGCATGCCGCTGAAACTCGCGCGCGCGATTCAGGTGGGTGGCCCCGTCTACAACTGGGGCGCTTATGCGAAGCTCGCAAGCGAGTTCCAGTACGAGGAGCGCGTGGGCAATTCGCTCGTCGTGCGCGAGCCGGTGGGCGTGGTGGCGGCCATCACGCCGTGGAACTATCCGCTCAATCAGATCACGCTCAAGGTAGCCGCCGCGCTTGCCGCGGGCTGCACCGTCGTGCTCAAGCCGTCCGAGGTCGCGCCGCTTAACGCGTTCGTGCTCGCCGAAGCCATTCACGAGGCCGGCCTGCCCGCTGGCGTCTTCAATCTCGTGACCGGCTACGGGCCGGTGGTCGGCGAACTGCTCGCGCGCCATCCTCAGGTCGACATGGTCTCGTTCACGGGCTCTACGCGCGCGGGCAAGCGCGTCTCGGAAGTGGCCGCGGCCACCGTCAAACGCGTCGCGCTGGAGCTGGGCGGCAAGTCGGCCTCGGTCGTGCTGGACGACGCCGATTTCGCCGCGGCCGTGAAGGGCACCGTGGGCGCCTGCTTCCTGAACTCGGGTCAAACCTGTTCGGCGCACACCCGCATGATCGTGCCCGAGGCCCGATACGAAGAAGCGCGCGCGCTCGCGAAGGAGGCCGTCGAAGCCTATACGGTGGGCGATCCTCGCGACGAGAAAGCGAAGCTTGGACCGCTTGCCTCGAAGGTGCAGCAAGAGCGCGTGCAGCAGTACATCGAGCGCGGCATCGCAGACGGCGCCGAACTCGTGACGGGCGGCGCGGGCATGCCCGAGGGCGTGACGAAGGGCTTCTTCGTGAAGCCGACCGTGTTTGGCCGCGTGCCGCGCGATGCCGCGATTGCGCAGGAAGAAATCTTCGGCCCGGTGCTCACGATTCTCACGGCAAAAGACGAGGACGACGCTGTCGCCATCGCCAACGACTCGCTCTATGGCTTGGGCGGCGCAGTGTGGGCCGGCAGCGACGAGCGCGCGGCGCGCGTGGCGCGACGTATCCGCACGGGGCAGATTGACATTAATGGCGGCACGTGGAACATGGCCGCGCCGTTCGGCGGTTTCAAGCAGTCAGGCCATGGCCGCGAGAACGGCGTATATGGTCTCGAGGAGTACCTCGAGTACAAGTCGATGCAGTTCAAGGTGCCAAAACCTTGATCTAATGACGTTTTCGCGCCTTGCAAATGTTTTGGTGCGACGTTTTGATTTTTGTCAAAAACGCGGCGATCCTTGAGGCTCCCCGCGTTTTTTATTGATGTGCATCAATAACGCATGTGGGCAGCGCGCGACCATTGACGTTTTGCCACCGACAACGCAAAGCGGTCCACCATGTTTCCTAACTATTCTTTTGCGCCGCTCCATATTCGCGGCCGCCAACTGCTGCCCATCGTGCAAGGCGGCATGGGCGTCGGCGTCTCGGCGCACCGGCTCGCGGGCAGCGTCGCGCGCGAAGGCGCGCTCGGCACTATCGCGAGCATCGACCTGCGCCATCATCACCCCGACCTCGTCGAGTTGTGCCGCGCCGACCCTCGGCACGCGACGCTCGAGCGTGCCAATCTCGTCGCGCTCGGCCGTGAAATCGCGGCTGCGCACAAGCTGGCGCAAGGCAACGGCATGATCGCCGTGAACGTGATGAAAGCGGTCAGTGCGCATGCCGACTACGTGCGCGCGGCCTGCGAGCATGGCGCCGACGCCATCGTCATGGGCGCGGGCTTGCCGCTCGATCTGCCGGATCTCACGCAGGGCGTGGACATCGCGCTCATCCCGATTCTTTCCGATGCGCGCGGCGTCTCGCTCGTGCTCAAAAAGTGGATCAAGAAAGGGCGTCTGCCCGACGCCATCGTGCTCGAACACCCCGCACACGCGGGCGGCCACCTCGGCGTGACCGACATCGCCGACATGGACAACGAGCGCTTCGGGTTCGAGCGCATTTTCGAAGAGCTCGACGGTGTTTATGCGTCGCTTGGCATCACGCGCCGCGACGTGCCGCTCATCGTGGCGGGCGGCGTCAATAGCCACGACGCCGTGCGCAAGTGGCTGGAGGCGGGCGCCAACGGCGTGCAGGTGGGCACGCCGTTCGCCGTGACCGAGGAGGGCGACGCGCATCCGAATTTCAAGCGCGTGCTCGCCGACGCCAAGCCCGAGGACATCGTCGAGTTCGTGAGCGTGACCGGCCTGCCTGCGCGCGCGGTGAAAACGCCGTGGCTCGATCGTTACCTGCGCAACGAGTCGCGCATCCGCATCAAGATCGGCTCGAAGAAGAATCCCTGCCCGACCGGGCTCGAATGCCTGTCGATCTGCGGCCTGCGCGACGGCATCGAAAAATTCGGCCACTTCTGCATCGACACCCGCCTGGCGGCGGCGTTGCGCGGCGATGTGGCCAATGGCCTGTTCTTCCGTGGTCGCGAAGCGTTGCCGTTTGGCAACGCCATTCGCAGCGTCAGGGACCTGCTGGAGCTGCTTTTGACCGGAGTTGCGCGGCCTCCGGTCGCACAGCAGCCAGCATTGGCCATGAACTGACAGCTGTCAATTTCGTGATGGGATCCCCCGCAGAGAATCTCTGCGGACCTGCGAATCTACGCGGGCACAAAAGGGGTAATCATCATGAAGAGGCAATTGAAAACCATCGCGGCCGCTACGGCATTGGCACTGGGCGCCGCGTTCGCCGTATCGGCTGCTCACGCCGCCGATGCGCCCGCCACGGGCATCTACGCGGGTGACTGGCTCGTGCGGCTGCGCGCGATCGCCATCACGCCGCAGGTGAGTTCGAGCGGCGCGCTCAATACGCTCAAGGCCGGCGTCAACAACGCGATCGTTCCCGAGCTCGACTTCACCTACATGGTGACGAACAACATCGGCGCCGAACTCATTCTCGGCACGTCGCGCAACCAGGTCACGTCCAGCCTCGGCGCGCTGGGTGGCGTCGGTGTGCTGCCGCCCACGCTGCTGCTGCAGTATCACTTCAACAATGCAGGGGTATTCCGGCCATACGTGGGCGCCGGCATCAACTACACGCTGTTCTACAACAACGGGCTGCACGCGGGCGGCCAGCCCGTGTCGATCGACAACCATAGCTTCGGCCCGGCGCTGCAGTTCGGCGTCGACTACCAGGTCGCGAAAAACGTGTTCGTGAACGCGGACGTCAAGAAGATCTGGATGCGTACCGGTGCGTCGCTCAATGGCTCGTCGCTCGGCACGCTCTATATCGACCCGATCGTGGTGGGCGTGGGTGTCGGCATGAAGTTCTGATCGCCGTCGCTCGATATCGATACAAAAGCAACGCCGGTTCATCCGGCGTTTTTTTCGTGTTGTGGGCCGCTGGGCTTAGGCGCGGCTCTTCTGGAAGCGCATGGCGGTGCCTTCGCGCTCGATGCGCGTCCAGACGGCGCGCTTTTCCTCGTCGGTCAGAAACACCCAGTTCGAGACTTCCGACGCAGTGCGGCCGCAGCCTTTGCAGATTTCGTCGAACAGCGTCGAGCACACGCCGATACAGGGACTGTCGGGAAGGTCGTGGAGATTGGAGGCCATCGATATGTCTTGGGGCAGGATGACCGGCACGCGGACATGCGCACCGGCTTTGCGGAAAACCCCGCTATGTTAATCGATTCGCGGGCGCCGCCTGCTTAGCCCATTTGGCTGAGGGGGCGATGGCCTCGTGGCGAGAGGCGTCGCGCGAATGTTGCGCGGGCCGTTTTTTTGGTGGACAGGGGCCGATAAACGGCTAAAATTGCGCGCGATTTACTGTCAGTGGCGCCCATCCGGGGGCGTGCGCGGGTTGCGGCCGGCCTGGCTGCACGACAGGTCCTGTTCCGTTTGTGCGACAGGCCGGCGCGCTTTCTTTGTCCCCCGGCAGGTTTGATGGTAGGTTCGATGAATTATTCAGGCGGGCCGCCGCCGGGCTGAACACCGGCAGGGACAAGCAGCACGCAAGCTAACAGGCAGATTAACAACCAGGCTATCAATCGGGTTGTTGTTCGGCCATCAATCGGGCTATCAATCGGAGAACGGGATGAAGAAACGGGTTTTGGCGAAACTGGCTGTACTCGCGCTGTGTGCGGCGCCGTGGGTGACGTCGGTGGCGAAAGATACGCAACTGAACGTGTATAACTGGTCCGATTACATCGCTAAAGACACGATTCCGAACTTCACGAAGCAGACCGGCGTTCAGGTCAAGTACGACAACTACGATAGCGACGATACGCTCCAGGCCAAGCTGCTCGCAGGCAATTCGGGCTACGACATTGTGGTGCCGACCAGCAACTATGCGGGCAAGCAGATCGCCGCCGGCATCTTCTCGCCGCTCGACAAGTCGAAGATTCCCAACCTCAAGTATCTCGATCCGCAATTGATGGCGCTGGTAGCCGGCGCGGATCCGGGCAACAAGTATGCGGTGCCCTGGGCCTACGGCACCACGGGTCTGGCCTATAACGTCACGAAGGCGCAGCAGCTTCTCGGCAAGAACGTGCCGCTCGACAACTGGGACAACCTCTTCAAGCCCGAGAACATCTCGAAGCTGAAGGCTTGCGGCGTGTCCGTGCTCGATGCGCCGGACCAGATGTTCGCGGCCGCGCTGCACTACATCGGCAAGGACCCGCTCTCGACGAATCCGGACGACTATCGCGCCGCGCTGGCGATGATGAAGAAGATTCGCCCGTACATCACGCAATTCAGCTCGTCGGGCTACATCAATGACCTCGTGGGCGGTGACGTCTGCTTTGCTTACGGTTATTCGGGCGACGTCGTGATCGCCAAGCACCGCGCGCTCGACGCCAAGAAGCCGTACAAGGTCGAGTACTACATTCCGAAGGGCGGCGCGCCGATCTGGTTCGACGTGATGACCATCCCGAAGGACGCGCAGCACAAGGAAGCCGCTCACGAGTGGATCAACTACATCGAGACGCCGCAGGTTCACGCGGCCATCACGAATGCGGTCTACTACCCGAGCGCGAACGCCGAGGCACGCAAGTACGTGAACAAGGACATCGCCAGCGACCCGGCCGTGTATCCCCCGGCGGAAGTCCTGAAGACGCTGTTCCTGCTCAAGCCGCTGCCGCCGGAGATCCAGCGCCTGCAGACGCGACTGTGGACCGAGTTCAAGTCGGGACGCTGATGCACTGGCGCGCCGTTGACAGACCGCGTTGGCGGTGCGCGTAGCGTCTTCCGATCGTATTACCCGAGCCCTCGGCATGATGCCGGGGGCTTTGTTCGTCAACCCCGTCCAGCATCAAGGCAGAACCAGGCAGGGCAGAGAGAATCATGAGTGACCAGTCGAGCGTGCCGGCAGCCCCCGGCGTGCTGCCTTCGGGCATCGCCACGGCCGATAGCGCCGCGGATAACTTCGTGCAGGTCGTCGACGTCGTCAAGAAGTTCGGCGAAACGACGGCCGTCAAGGGTGTCAACCTGTCGGTGAAGAAGGGCGAACTGTTCGCGCTGCTCGGCAGCTCGGGCTGCGGCAAGTCCACCTTGCTGCGCATGCTTGCCGGTCTGGAAACAGTGACCTCGGGCAAGATCCTGATCGACGGCGAGGATCTCGCGATGCTGCCGCCGTACCGTCGTCCGGTCAACATGATGTTCCAGTCGTATGCGCTCTTTCCGCATATGACCGTGGAGTCGAATGTCGGCTTCGGGCTGCGCCAGGAAGGCGTGAAGAAGGCCGAACTCAAGGACCGCGTGGCCGCCGCGCTCGAACTCGTGCAGATGTCACGTTTTGCCAAGCGCAAGCCCCATCAGCTCTCTGGCGGCCAGCAGCAGCGCGTGGCGCTCGCGCGTTCCCTTGTCAAGCGCCCCAAGCTACTGCTGCTCGACGAGCCGATGTCGGCGCTCGACAAGCAGATTCGCCAGCGCACGCAGATCGAACTCGTCAACATTCTCGAGAACGTGGGCGTCACCTGCATCATGGTCACGCACGACCAGGAAGAGGCGATGACGATGGCCGACCGTCTCGCGGTCATGAGCGAAGGCCAGATCGTGCAGCTTGGCGCGCCCAATGAAGTCTACGAGTTTCCGAACAGCCGTTTCTCGGCGGAATTCATCGGCTCGACCAATCTGTTCGAGGGCAACGTCGTCGAGGACGAACCCGATCACGTATTCGTCGAGTCGCCGGACCTGCCGGTACGCCTCTACGTGAGCCACGGCATCACCGGCCCGCTCGGCATGCCCGTAACGATCTCGGTGCGGCCCGAGCGCATCGCGCTCACGCGCAAGCCGCCCGAGGGCGCGTTCAACTGGGGCAAGGGCGTCGTCAAGAACGTCGCGTACATGGGCGGCTACTCGCTTTATCACGTCCAGCTCGAATCGGGCAAGACGGTGATCGCGAACATGTCGAGCCTTGCGCTCTCCGAGATCGACTCGCCCACCTGGGAAGACGAGGTCTATGTGCGCTGGGGCGCATCGGCCGGGGTGGTGCTGACGTCATGAGCGCGCTGAGCTTCAAGAATCTGCTGCACTGGCCGGCGAAGCGTTTCAACCTGACCGGCCGCACCGCCGTCGTGGCGGGCCCGTTCTTCTGGCTGCTGCTGTTCTTCCTCGTGCCGTTCGTGCTGGTGGTGAAGATCAGCTTCGCCGACCAGCAACTCGGCATCCCGCCATACACGGAGCTCACGTCGTACGCGGATGGCGTCTGGCACATCGCGCTCGATCTCTCGCACTACGCATTCCTGCTTCAGGACAGCCTGTATTTCGCGACCTACGTGAATTCGGTTGTGGTGGCGGCCATCTCGACGCTGCTGTGTCTGTTGATCGGCTATCCGATGGCGTACTACATCGCGCGCTCGAATCCGGCCACGCGCAACGTTCTCATGATGGCGGTGATGCTGCCGTTCTGGACGTCGTTTCTGATTCGCGTGTACGCGTGGATCGGCATCCTGAAGAATAATGGACTGCTGAACAATTTTTTGATGTCGCTCGGCATCATCCATTCGCCCATCGAGCTCTATCACACGAACACGGCGGTCTATATCGGCATGGTGTATTCGTATCTGCCGTTTCTCGTGATGCCGCTTTATGCGCACCTCGTGAAGATGGATCTCACGCTGCTGGAGGCCGCCTATGACCTTGGCGCGAAACCGTGGCGCGCGTTCGTGGAGATCACGCTGCCGCTCTCGAAGAACGGCATTATTGCGGGGTGCCTGCTGGTGTTTATTCCGGCGGTGGGCGAGTACGTGATTCCCGAACTGCTCGGCGGCGCGAACACGCTGATGATTGGCCGCGTCATGTGGAACGAGTTCTTCGACAATGCAGACTGGCCGATGGCCTCCGCCGTGACCTGCGCAATGGTCCTGCTGCTGCTCGTGCCGATGGCGCTGTTCCAGCACTTCCAGGCGAAGGAACTGGAGGGCCGCGGCAAATGAAACCAAATCGCGTTCTGCAATTCATCGCGCTCGGCATCGGCTTTGCGTTCCTCTATATTCCGATCCTGAGCCTGATCGTCTACTCGTTCAACGATTCGCAGCTCGTGACGGTGTGGACGCATTTCTCGACGCGCTGGTATCAGGCGCTCGTGACCGACGACGAACTCATCACCGCAGCGTGGCTGTCGCTGCGCGTCGCGCTGATGACAGCGTTTGCCTCGGTGATCATCGGCACATGGGCGGGCTTCGTGCTCGCGCGCATGGGGCGTTTTCGCGGCTTCACGCTCTATACTGGCATGATCAACGCGCCGCTCGTGATTCCCGAAGTGATCCAGGGCATTTCGCTGCTGCTGCTGTTCGTGGAAATGGGCAAGCTGTTCGGCTGGCCGGCGGGGCGCGGCGTGTTCACGATCTGGATCGGCCACGTGATGCTGTGCATCTCCTATGTGGCCATCATCGTGCAGTCGCGCGTGCGCGAGCTCAATCCGTCGCTGGAAGAAGCCGCTCTCGATCTCGGCGCCACGCCGTTCAAGGTGTTCTTCCAGATCACGCTGCCGCTGATCTCGCAGGCGCTTGCGGCAGGCTGGCTCCTGTCGTTCACGCTGTCGATCGATGACCTCGTGCTCTCGGCCTTCCTCTCGGGCCCCGGTTCGACAACACTGCCGCTCGTGGTGTTCTCGCGCGTGCGCCTTGGCTTGAACCCGGAGATGAACGCGCTCGCGACGCTCTTCATTCTCGTGGTGACGGCGGGCGTGATCGTCGGCAATTACTTCATGCAGCGCGCCGAGCGCAAACGCATGGCGATGGCGGTCTGACGCGCTCCCAAGCGAGCGGGTGCTTCCGTGCAAAGGCGGCGCGTGGGCTTCGGCTCACGCGCCGTTTTTCGTTTTTTCGGCGCGTTTGTGCGTCGGCCGCGTGGGGGGCTTTAGCGTGCCAGGCGGCTAAGGGGCTATGATCGCAAAATACGGGCGGGCAGCTATCGTCATGCAGCACGGCGACCAGCACGGCCCGCAGCGGGAACACGATGATCGAAGCAATATTGAAGGAGGGCGCGATCGTAGCGCTCTGGCAACAATTGATTCAGCTCTGGGAGCTGATCGTCTTGGTCTGCCGTTTCCTTTGGGGGTTGCTCAAGCTCCTGAGCGGCGCCTGAGTGCGAGGCGGCCATTACGCGACGGACACGATACGAGGGCATACGATGATCGACGATTCCACCCGGCGTTTCACCGATCGGGTCGCGGACTACGTGAAGTACCGGCCGGCTTATCCACGCGAAGTGGCGACTTTCGCTCACGTCGAATGCGGCATTGCGCCAGGCGCCACGGTAGCAGACATTGGCGCGGGCACTGGCATTTCGGCGAAACTCTTTCTCGATGCGGGCCATCCGGTCGTGGCCGTCGAGCCGAACGCAGCGATGCGCGAAGCCGCGGACCGCTATCTCGCGAACTATGCCGACAACCCCGGCTATCGCGGTGTGGCCGGCACCGCGGAGAACACGACGCTCGACACTGCGAGCGTCGACCTCGTGACGGCGGCTCAGGCGTTCCACTGGTTCGAGAGGGCGGACGCACGGCGCGAGTTCGCGCGCATCCTCAAGCCGCGCGGCAAGATCGTGCTGTTCTGGAATAGTCGGCTCGTGAAGGGCTCGGCGTTTCTCGAGGGCTACGAAGCGCTGTTGCGCGAATTCAGCGCCGACTATGCGAGCGTGGCTGAGACGTACCCCGACGACGACGCCATTGCCGACTGGTTCGGCGACGGCTTCGAGCAGAAAACCGTGTTTCCGAATGCGCAACTGCTCGACTACGACGGGCTGCGCGGGCGTCTCGCGTCCTCGTCGTATGCGCCGAAGCCCGGCGATGCGCGCCATGAACCGATGCTCGCCGCGCTGCGCCAATTGTTCGACGCGACGCAGCGCGACGGGCGCGTGAACTTCGCGTACGAAACGCGCGTGTATGCGGGCAGGCCGCTGGCCGCTCAGCGCCCGAACTCGTAGTCGCGCTCGCGCACGCGGCGCGTGCGGCGCCGAAACGTGAACGTGAAGCCCGGCCATAGCGACGTGACTTTGCCGCTCATGGTCTGGTAATAGCTGTGGCAGCCCGAAGTCCACACCGTGTGCGCGAGTTGTGCCTGCAACTGTACGTTGAAGGCGCGCTGCACCTCGGGCCGCACGGTCATCGTGCGCGCGCGCCGGCGCCGCAGCGCCTCGATGCAATCGGCGATATAACGGACTTGCGACTCGATCATGTAGATCATCGAGTTGTGCCCGAGGCCCGTGTTGGGCCCGACGATGATGAAGAAGTTCGGAAAGCCCGCAACGGTGGTGCCCAGATACGCCTCGGGCCCGTCGCGCCGCCATGCTGTACCCAGATCCGCGCCGTCCATGCCGGTCACGCGAAACGGCGCATCCACATCGTTCACCTGAAAGCCGGTGCCGCAGACGATCGCATCGAATGCCCGATGCACGCCATCCGCGGTGATGATTCCGTCGGCGACCACTTCGCGAATCGGCTCGGTTACCAGATCCACGTTCGGCTGCGATATCGCCGGGAAATAGTGGCTCGACAGCAGCACGCGCTTGCAGCCCAGTACATGGTCGGGCGTGAGCTTTGCGCGTAGCACCGGGTCCTTGACCTTGTGCGCGAGATAGTTGCGCGCGAACTTCATCGGCGCATTGAGCAGGCGTCGATCGACTACAAAGCCCAGTGCGCGCGATTCGAGCTGCAAGTAGATCGCCGCGCGCGCGAAGCGCCGTGCGAGCGGCACATGGCGATACACCCAGCGCGCGCACGCGCCGATGGCGCGATCGCGGCGCGGCATGATCCACGGGGCCGTGCGCTGGAACACCGTGAGTTGTGCGACGCGCGGCTGAATCATCGGCACGAACTGGATGGCGCTTGCGCCGGTGCCGATCACGGCGACGCGCTTGCCGTCGAGCGCGTAATCGTGGTCCCAGCGCGCCGAATGAAAGCGCGCGCCTTCGAAGCGATCGAGCCCCTCGATGGCCGGCAGGGCGGGGCGCGAAAGCGGGCCGTTCGCGGCGATCAGCAAATCGGCCTCGACGGTGTACAAGACCCCGTCGCGCTCGATCTCGATCAGCCATACACCGCGCCCGCTGTCGAAGCGCGCGGCGCTCACGTGCGAGCGATACTCGATGTAGCGCTCGACGCCGTATTTGTGCGCGCAGTGGCGCAGGTAATCGAGAATCTCGCGCTGCGGCGCATAGGTGCGCGTCCAGTTCGGATTCGGCTCGAACGAAAATGAATAGAGGTGCGAAGGAACATCGCAGGCCGCGCCGGGATAGGCGTTGTCGCGCCACGTGCCGCCGAGACTCGCGGCCGCCTCGTAAAGCGTAAACGTCTCGATGCCCATGCGCCGCAGACGAATGGCCATGCCGATGCCGGCAAAGCCGCTGCCGACGATCGCGATGCGCGGTGTGGTTCGCGTGTCTTGCCGCGACGAGGACGCGTGAGTGGTCATGTCTGAACGTAGAAAATTGCTGCGCTGGGGAACAGGCGCAAGCACAGCACAAGCGGCGAATGATGCAAAACGGGCTCCGTGAGGGAGCCCGTTATTGTGCGACATTAACCGGGAACGGTGGTGCGATCAGGTATTCCAGTCGTCCGAGCTGTCGTTGCTGCCCAGATCTACGCCGCCGCCCGAGCCGTCGTCCCAGTCGTTCGAGCCCTGGCCAAAGTCGACGCCGCCGCCATTGCCGCCGTCGCGCGAAATGCGTCGGCCTTCGTCGTCGACGAGCACGTCGCGCTCGATCACCCGGTCGCGGCCCTGATTGAGCACCTGGCCCAGCAACACGCCGGTCATCAGGCCTCCCATGCCGCCCATGCCACCGCCGCCTTGTTGGACGATGACCGGCGGTTGCTGCTGCTGAGGCGGGTACTGCGGGGGATATTGCGGGTTGTGTCCGAACGCGGCATCCGCCTCGCGCGCATAGGCCGAGCCTTCGCCATAGGGCTGCGCGGGCGCGGCGGCGGCCTGGGCGTTCGGATCGGGCCGGCCTTCGGCGCGCGCCTTGAGGCTTGCGAACTGGCGCTCGAGATCCTCGATCTGATACGGCGCCACCGGGTTCGTGCTGCCCGAGAGCGTTTCGACCACGCTGCGCAATTGCGCCTCGAAGCCTTCGACTTCCTTTTCGAGCGCTTCATGGCCGGGCGCCGTCGACAGCTTCAGGTCGAGCTTGAGCGAACGCACGGCGTTGAGCAGGTCGGTAGCACGCTTGAGCTGGTCGCGGCGGTCGTCGCCGGCCTTCGCGTCCTCCGTGGATTTCGCGCGGCGCAGCGTCCAGCGCAGCACGAGCGCCACGCCCACCAGCACGACGGCAATGCCGATCCACATGCCCATGCCAGGACCGTGCTTTTGCGGCGCTGGCGCTGCTAGAGCCGCCGGCGCTGCCGCTTGTGTCTGCTGGGCGAACGGGTTATTCGCGCGGTTCGTCGTGACAGCGCCTGTGCGCGTCGCGTCCGAGCGGATCTTCGCTTCGACCTGCGCGAAACGCTGCGGCTGTGTGAAGCGGATCTGCGGATCGAGCGACTTCGCCTGCTGGATTTGCGTGAGCGCGTCGGCGAAGCGGCCTTCGCGATTGAGCACCTGCGCGTACAGGTAATGCGCGCGGGCATTGTCGGGGTGCGCCTGCAGGACTTCGGTGAGCCCCGCGTCCGCACGTTGCCAGTCGCCTCGCGACATCGCGGATTCGATCTGCTGCGCGCTCGGCACGGCGAACGCCAGGCCGCTCACGAGCGCGAGCGATGCGAGAAGGGCGGCGAGATACTTTTTCATGTTGCAGGCCGGGCGGTTTGCCGCCCGTCTCCATGACATACGAAACGTGGATGCGGCACGTGCTGGAGCTGGCCAGCCGCGCCGCATCCGTTACGTCCGGCGCATTTACTGTGCCGGCGTATTGAGCTGCTTCTTGAGGGCTTCGAGGCGGTCGTCCACCGACGGGCCCTTGTTCAGCGCGGCGAGCTTGTCGTCGAGCGCCTTGCCGCTCGACGTATCCGCCGAGTTCAAGCGGGCGTCGGAGCGCGCGTTCGAGAGGTTCACCTTGTCTTCGAGCTTCTGAAAGTCCTCGGACAGATTCTTGCCGCCAATGCCGCCGAGCGCCGTGGCTGCGACATCCTTCGCCTGGGCGATCTGCTGCTTCGCCTGCAGGATGTTCGAGCGCGCGTTGAGGTCGTTGCGGCGCGAGCGCATGTCGTCGATCTGCTGCTTCAGTTGATCGACCGACGGTTCGAGCTTCGCGAGTTCGGCCGCGAGCGCATCGCGTTCGGCTTCGGCCGTGCTCTGGGCGCCCAGCGCTTCGCGCGCGAGGGCTTCATCGCCCGATTGCAGCGCGCGTCTGGCGCCGTCCTCGTACTTCTTTGCCTTGTCGGCGGCCACGTCGCGCTTGCTTTGCTGCATCGCGACCTGCGCCTGGATCTCGACGAGCGAGTTCTCGGCCTTTGCGATGCTGTCGTCGAGTTCGCGCACGATCTGGCGCGCGTCGCGCGACGAGTCTTGCACGGAGTCGGCGGCGTCGTTCAGGAGACCCTTGACCGTGCGAGAGATGGAGTCGAAAAGCGACATGTATTCCTCCGGTGAAATGAGATTGGCCCCACCATGCTCCAGCGGGCCGCGATGCACGCATGCGGCGTTCGCGTTGCGCTGCGAGGTATTGCGGCGGACCCGATCGGCTCGCCCGGCAATTTCGCATTTAGCTTACGCCGCTTTGTGCGAGCCGCGCATGCAGCGCGCAATTCGGGGCGCTTTAGCCAATTGCAACAGGCCACCGCAACTAAATTAACCGTTGCGCCACCGATCCGGCCCTGGCGCATTGCTCGCGGATATTACACCACGGGGTCTCTTAAAAGGGACTTAAAGAGCCGCCGAGGGCAGGCGGCCATGGCGCGATTCGCGCGCGTTCAAAACGCGTGTTCCAACCGCCTGTTCCAATGTTAAAGCGGTCGGTCGCTCAAGCGAATTTGCTCGCGTTGGGAGCGGCGTCGTTGCTGTGCGTGGCATCGTCATCATCTTCGCGTGCCGCGCGCGCGAGTGGGGCGCCGCTCAGCGGCTGCAGCGGTGCGGCGTCTGCTTCGCCTGCTACATCGGCTTGCGCATCGGTAACCTGAACCGCCTCGGCGGCTTCGCTGGACAGGCGTACAACGGCTTGGGCCAAGGCGCGCTCGGCGCGTGCGGAGTCCGGTTCGAGTCCGGCCTCAGGCGCCGGGTCTGCGCTTTCGGTGGTCCCCGCCGCAAGCGGAACGGCGTCATCGGCGTTCGCTTGCGCCTCGGCTGGAGGTTCCACGGCAGCGGGCCGCAGCCCCGCCGAGCGTCCCGTTCGCAGCGGCTTTGCCGCCTTGCGCAGCACTTGCGCGAGCGCGTCGGGCTCGCGCGTCGCGCTCAGCCGGTCGACGATGTTCGCTGCCTTCACCTGGTCGCTCGTCGCGCTAAAAGCGAGCACGGCACGGCGCATCAGTTCGCTGATGCTGATGCCAAGTTCATCGGCTGTTGCGGAGATCGCGCGCTTTTGCGCGGGCGTCACGAAGACAACGATGCGTTCGCTGGGTTTGTTCATAGTCGGCTGGCCGTTGGATCGGCTTCGAGTGAACCGGGGTCCCGTATGCAAACGACGGCTGGTGAAGCAGGGTGTATTGGCCGGCAAGCAAAGCGGGCAGAGCGTGCGGTAACCTTTCCATCATATGACGAGACAGGCGATGCGCAACGCAAAGATGCGCTCGCAAAATGAGGGTCGCAGGGCGGTTCCCAAAAAACTCTTACAAAAAAAGCCCGACCGGCGATGCACGAATTATTTAGAATGCGCTGTTACATTTCGCACGGGCGCTTCCCGCGAGGCGTCCCTGCGAAAGGGTATTGAAAGAGTAATTTGCGACAGTGCGCCAGCCAGGCGCGCCGCGTGACCGAACGGGGGCGTTGCCGGTCACGCCAGAGCGCCGCGCTCATGCAGGCGGCGCTGTCTGTCACATGCTGTCACACGCCGCATTGGCGCCATGACGCCAGGATCGAGATCTATGCGCGCAAGCCGCGCGCAGCCGGGGGCGCGAAACCCACGCGCCAATCATTCCAGTCATGCCTATCATCAAACGACCGCCTTCCGCGCAGTACCCGAACGATCGGGAACCCTCCTTCAACCATGAACGTCAGCCGCAGCGCCGCGAGGACCCGCGCAACGAGCGCGTGCGCCGCCGCTCGTTCGGCGCGACGATCGCGCTCTGGTTCGCCGGCCTGATCGCCACGCTGTGCGTGATCGGCGCGCTGATCCTCGGCTACGCGCTCGTCGTGATGGGGCCGCAACTGCCTTCGCTCGATGCGCTCACCAACTATCAGCCCAAGGTGCCGCTGCGCATCTATACCGCCGATCACGTGCTGATCGGCGAGTTCGGCGAGGAGCGGCGCCAGCTCGTGCGCTTCCAGGACATCCCCGACGTGCAGAAGAAAGCGGTGCTCGCGATCGAGGACTACCGCTTCTACGAGCACGGCGGCGTGGATTTCGTCGGCATCCTGCGCGCGGGCATCGCCGACCTGATGCACGGCGGCGCGTCGCAGGGCGCGAGCACGATCACGATGCAGGTCGCGCGCAACTTCTTCCTGTCGAGCGAGAAGACCTATACGCGCAAGATCTACGAGATGCTGCTCGCCTACAAGATCGAGCGCGCGCTCACGAAGGACCAGATCCTCGAGCTGTACATGAACCAGATCTATCTGGGGCAGCGCGCCTATGGCTTCTCGGCAGCGGCGCGCGTGTACTTCGGCAAGGACCTCAAGGACATCACGCTCGCCGAGGCAGCGATGCTTGCGGGCCTGCCGAAGGCACCGTCCGCGTATAACCCGATCGTCAATCCGAAGCGCGCGAAGATTCGTCAGGAGTACATCCTCAAGCGCATGCTCGACCTGAATTACATTACCCAGGCGCAGTACGACGAAGCGATCAAGGAGCCGCTGCATACGCGCACCGCGGGCACCGAGTACAGCGTGCATGCGGAGTACATTGCGGAAATGGTTCGCCAGATGATGTATGCGCAGTACAAGGACGAAACGTACACGCGCGGCCTCACGGTCACCACGACGATCGATTCCGCCGATCAGAACGCGGCCTACGCGGCCGTGCGCAAGGGCGTGATGGATTACGAGCGCCGCCACGGCTATCGCGGTCCCGAAGGCTTCGTGCAACTGCCCGCGGCGGGCGACGACCGCGATCAGGCCATCGACGACGCGCTCACCGATCACCCCGATAACGGCGACATCGTCTCGGCGGTGGTCATCGATGCGAGCCCGAAGTCGGTCACCGCGCAGCTGCTCGACGGCACTCAGATCACCGTCACCGGCGACGGGCTGCGGTTCGTCGCGAGCGGGCTTTCGGCGCGCGCGTCCGCGGCCCTGAAGATTCGGCCCGGCTCGATCGTGCGCATGATGACGGACAGCAAGAACAACTGGCAAATCACGCAGCTGCCGCAGGTGGAAGGCGCGCTGGTTTCGCTCAGGCCGCAGGACGGTGCGATTCGCGCGCTGATTGGCGGCTTCGACTTCAACAAGAACAAGTTCAACCACGTCACGCAGGCGTGGCGCCAGCCGGGTTCGAGCTTCAAGCCGTTCATCTATTCGGCTTCGCTCGAGAAGGGCCTGGGGCCCGCCACCATGATCAACGATGCGCCGCTGTACTTCCCGCCCAGCACGCCGGGCGGCGACGCGTGGGAGCCGAAGGACGACGACTATCCCGAAGGCCCGATGTCGATGCGCCTCGCGCTGCAGAAGTCGAAGAACCTCGTGTCGATCCGCATCCTCTCGTACATCGGCACGAAGTACGCGCAGGACTACGTCACGCAGCGCTTCGGCTTCGACGCGGACAAGACGCCGCCGTATCTGCCGATGGCGCTGGGCGCGGGTCTCGTCACGCCGCTGCAGTCGGCGGGCGCGTACTCGGTGTTCGCGAACGGCGGCTATCGCATCAACCCGTACCTGATCGCCGAGGTCGACGATGCGCACGGTCAGCCGATCCTGCGGGCCCAGCCGCTCGTGGCGGGCCAGAACGCACCGCAAACGCTCTCGCCGCGCAACGCGTTCGTGATGAACAGCCTGTTGCATTCGGTGGCGACGGCGGGCACGGGCGCGGGCACCAACGTTCTCCACCGCGACGACCTGCAGGGCAAGACCGGTACGACCAATGACGCGCACGACGGCTGGTTCGCCGGCTATCAGCGCAACCTCGTGGCCGTGGCGTGGATGGGCTACGACCAGCCGAAGAGCCTCGGCAGCCGCGAGTTCGGCGCGCAACTCGCGCTGCCGATCTGGGTGGAGTACATGAGCAAAGCATTGCGCAGCGTGCCGCAGGAAGAGCCGCCGATGCCGTCGGGTCTCACGACGATCGGCGGCGAGCTGTACTACTCCGATGCGACGCCGGGCGCGGGCTTTGTCTCGGCGGTCGGCATGGAGTCGGGCAACGCGGCGGGCGGGGCCAGCGATGCGAGCGGGGCGACCGGCAGCATGGGACCGGGCGGACTGCCGACGCCGAGCGTCACACAGAGCGAGCGCAAGCAGATCATGGATCTGTTCGAAACGAACAAGCCCTGATGGGCGCTCATTGATGGGCGAGTTGTCCTGAACGCGGCACACCGGCAACGGTGTGCCGCGTTTTATTTTGGCTCGCTGTTTTGCTTTTGCATCAGGGACTTGGCTGGGTTGCCCAGGGCTTTTCCACAGGGCCTTCAACAAAAACTGTGGATAAGCCCGGCGTCGGCCGGATGCTCCGTTGTCCACAGTTTTTGTTGAAGGCCCTGTTGATAACATTGGGAGAGCGAAGCTAACTCACTGATCCACAAGGCCGTCCGCACGCCGGAGCACATTGGAGCACCGCGTGGCGCATCAGAAGGTATTGCCGTACTGCAAACCGATGGTGTGGCTGTGCGGCTCGCGCGACCAGGTGATCGCCCAGTGCGCGAGCCACGCGCCGGTGAACGCGCCCAGCGCATCGGCGAATAGATCTTTGTACGAGAAGCCGCCGCTGGGGCAGGTGCCGTTCAGGACTTCCAGCGCGAGCCCGGGTACCGTGCCGATCAGCGTACCGTATACCACGGGATGATCGGTGTCGCGCGTGAGCCAACCCCCAAGCGCGCCGAACGGCGCGGAAACCGCGAAGTGCTCGAGTTTGTCGGTGCCGCCCCAGCTATCCGATTCCACGCGGAAGCCGCTGCGCTCCGTGGCGCAATGGAGGTCGGCGTGCGCAGCGACGCTGGCCGTGAGAAGCGCTGCGGCGCAGAGGCCGCGATTCGATACGAGTGTCATGATCGATGTCGTCGAGGTTGTAATGCGCCGACGCGCACAGGCTGCATCGGCAGCATATGTGGCGATGGCAGGTCGCTGGATGAAACGCTCGCGATTTATGTGGCAATACGAAGTAATTTATTGTCTGCTATCTCGATTTGCGACGCAGTTTAGCAGTTGTATCTTGAAATTAGTGCTCAGATCTTTCTGACGGAAATGGACGACAGACGCGGTGCGGATGGAAGAGGCTTGAACGAAGCTCGCGCAGTGTAGCTGTTGCTTTATTTGTTTTTGCGCGCGCCTCGGGCCAGGGCGGCGGGCTTAGTCTCGCGCCGGGGTCGTCGCGGCACGAGCTCGAGCGTTGGACGCCGAGGCACCGGCGCTCGTTGGCGGCTGCCCCATTGCCTGGAACAGCGCGGCCGTATCCGAGAGACGCGTGCCGCGATAGCGGATTTCATCGAGCCGCGCGTTGCGCCATTGTTGCTCGCTCTGGCGCACGGCGTAATAAGGCACCGCACCCAGCTTGTAACGTGCGTTCGTCTCGTCAAAGACGCCCTGCGCGGTCTGCGCCGACGTGCCGGCTGCATCAAGCGCCTCGGCGTCGTGCTCGAGCGCGGCAAGCCGGGTGGCGACGTCCTGGAACGCCGCGAGCACGGTCTGCTTGTATGACGCATTGGCCGCATCGTAGGACTGTAACGCCGCGCGACGCTGTGCGAGGAGTGCGCCGCCGTGAAACAGCGGCTGCGTGAGCGAGGCGCCGAGCATCCAGAGCGCGCCCGCGCCGGAGGTCAACATGGGCCAACTGAAGCCGGCCTTGCCGAGGTCCGCGGAAAGCGTGATGCTCGGGAACATCTGCGCCGTGGCGGCGCCTACATCGGCGGACGCTGCAATCAGCGCCGCGCCGGCGGCCTGGATATCGGGCCGCGACTCGAGCAGCGCCGAGGGCACGACGACCGGCACCTGAGCGGGCAAGGTCAGGCTGGCGAGGTCGAGGTCGGGCGGTGCGGCGTCGGGCGTGCGCCCGAGCAGCACGGCGAGCGCGTGGCGCAGCGCCGAGCGTTGCTGGCGCAGCCCAGGCAAGTTCGCGGCGAGCGAAGCGGCGCTTTGCTGCGCGTTGAGCAGATCGGTGTGCGAGGCCGCGCCTAGCGCGTAGCGCTTTTGCACGTCGTCGGCCTGTGCGTTGGCGAGCGCGACGAGCTGCTCGGTCGTGTCGATCTGCGCGCGCAGCGTGGCCGCGCCCAGCGCGCTCGTCACGATGTTCGCCGCGAGCGCGCGGCGTGCCGCCTCGTACTCGAATGCCTGCATGTTCACGCGTGCGGCGAGCGCGGTGTTGTTCAGTCGCGTCGCGCCGAAAATGTCGAATGTGTAGTTCACCCGAACGAGGCCCGCGAACACATCGTACTGGAGCTTGTCGACGCCGAGCTGCGGGGGGGCCGGCACATGCTGGCGCTGCGCGACGCCGAGCGCGTCGACGGTGGGCAGCATCGAGCTGCCCACCTGGCCGCGCAACTGCTCGCGTGCGGCTTGCAGGCTATGATCGGCGGAGGCAAGGTTCGGATTGTTGGCGAGGCCTTCATCGACGAGCGCATCGAGTTCGGGCGATCCATAGAGCGTCCACCATTGCGGCACCGGTTGCGCACCTGTCACGAATTGCTGGGCGACGCCTTGCGCCGCCACCGTTTGCGCGGGCTGCGCTTGCGCGCCATAGTGCGCGGGTTCGGGCATCGCGGGCGGCGCGCCGCCCGGACCCCATGCGCAGGCGCTCGCGAACAGCGTGCACAGCGCTGCCGCGCCCGTGCGCAGGCTCGCTGGACTCCATGCGAGCGAACGGCGCGTCTTCATCGGTGCGGACTCTTTCATGATGCGTTCTCCGCATTGGGGCGTGGCGCGTCGGTCTCGCTGCTGCGCACGCGGAACGCGGTGGCATACAGTGCGGGCAGGAAGAACAGGGTGAGCACGGTTGCGCTCGTGATGCCGCCCATCAGCGCGGTCGCCATCGGCCCGAAAAAGTTCGAGGGCACGAGCGGAATCAGCGCGAGCACGGCGGCCGCCGCGGTCAGAATGATCGGGCGGAAGCGCCGCACCGTTGCGCCAACGATGGCGTCGAAGCGCTTGTGTCCGGCGCGGATGTCGCTCTCGATCTGGTCCACGAGAATCACCGAGTTGCGCATGATGATGCCGAACATGGCAATCACGCCCAGCATCGCGACGAAGCCGAACGGCTCGCGGAAGATGATCAGCGCGAGCGCGACGCCGATCAGCCCGAGCGGCGCGGTGAGCACGACCATCATGACGCGCGAGAGGCTTTGCAGCTGGATCATGAGCAGCGTGAGCACGGCGATCGCGAGGATCGGCAACTGCGCGTAGATCGACGCCTGGCCTTTCGCGCTTTCCTCGACTGAGCCGCCGACTTCGATGCGGTAGCCGGAGGGCAGTGTGGCGCGTATCGGCTCCAGCTGCTTATGCAGCGCATGCGTGACGTCGATGCCTTGCGCGCCCGCTCGCACGTCGGCTTGCACGGTGAGCGTGGGCTGCCGGTCGCGCGACCAGATCACGCCGTATTCGAGCGTGTTCTCGAGATGCCCGATCGCGCCGAGCGGCACGGGGCCGTTCGGTGTAGGCATGGCGAGCGAGAGCATATGGGCGGGCGCCACGCGTTCGTTCGGCGGCGAGCGCAGGTCCACGCCGATCAGCTTGTCGCGTTCGCGGTACTGCGTGACGGTGTAGCCGGAGTAGGTCATCTGCAGGAAGTTCGCAACGTCCTGCGAGGAGATGTTGAGCGCGCGCGCCTTTTGCTGGTCGATCTCGAAGTGCAGCGAGCGCTCGGCGGGCTCGTCCCAGTCGAAGTGGACGTTGTCGGCGCGTTTGTCGGCGCGCATGATCGCGGCCACGCGCTCGGCAATGCTGCGCACGGTCGCGATGTCGTTGCCGCTCACGCGAAACTGCACGGGATAGCCCACAGGCGGCCCGTTTTCGAGGCGCGAAAGACGCGTGCGCACAGCCGGGAAGTCGTTGCGCACCTTCGTTTCGAGCCAGCTCGCGAGCTTCTCGCGATCCTCCACGGACTTGGTCGTGATGACGAACTGCGCGAAGTTCGGACTCTGCAACTGCTGATCGAGCGGCAGATAGAAGCGCGGCGCACCGGTGCCGACGAAGTCGATCGAGTGGTCGATCTCGGGCCGGCCCTTCAGCGCTTCTTCGAGGCGTTTCGTTTCGCGCAGCGTGGCGTCGAACGCGCCGCCCTCGGGCAGGCGCACGTCCACGAGCAGCTCGGGGCGGTCCGAGCTCGGGAAAAACTGCTGCGGAATCACCGCGAAGCCCGCGAGCGCAAGCACGAACAACCCTCCGGTCAGTGCGAGCACAACGAAATGACGCTCGATGCACCAGCCGACCCAGCGGCGCAGGCGGTGGTAGAAAGGCGTGTCATAGATGTCGTCTTCGCGATGTTCGCCGTGCGCCGCGCCTTGGGTGGCGCCCTGTGCGCCGGCGCTGTGTTTGCGCTCGGGCAGCAGCCGATAACCGAGCAGCGGAATCAGCACGACCGCCGCGAACCACGATGCGATCAGCGCGATTGCCGAAACCTGAAAGATCGAGCGCGTGTATTCGCCCGTGCTCGATTTCGCGAGCACGATGGGCAGGAAGCCCGAAACCGTGACGAGCGTGCCGGTGAGCATCGGGAATGCCGTGCTCGTGTACGCGAACGCGGCGGCGCGCGTGCGGTTCCAGCCCTGCGCGAGCTTCACGGCCATCATTTCGACGGAAATGATGGCGTCGTCCACGAGCAGGCCCAGCGCGAGCACGAGCGTGCCGAGCGAGACCTTGTGCAGGCCGATGTCGAACAGATACATCACGAGCGCGGTAATGGCGAGGACGATCGGAATCGTGATCACGACCACCATGCCGGTGCGCACGCCGAGCGACACGAGGCTAACCACGAGCACGATGCCCACGGCCTCTGCCACCGCCTCGATGAAGTCGTCGACCGAACGCGAGACCGCGTCGGGCATGCTCGACACTTCCACGAGCTTCAGGCCCGCGGGCAGTTCGCGGCGCAGCTCCTCGATGCGCTTGTCCAGCGCATGGCCGAGCTCGATCACGTCGCCGCCGGGCTGCATCGTGACGCCGATGCCGAGCACCGCCTTGCCCTGGAAGCGCATCTGCGTGGCGGGCGGCTCGTCATAGCCGCGCCTGATCGTGGCGATGTCGCCGAGGCGGAAGCTGCGGCCATTCACGCCGATGAGCGTGTCCGCGAGCGCCTTGAGGTCGGTCAACTGCCCGCTCGGGCGCACGAACACGCGGTCGTCGGCGGTATTGATCGTGCCGGCCGCCGCGACACTGTTCTGCGCGCCGATCGCCTGGCCGATCTGCGTGGGCGAAATGCCCAGGCGCGTGAGCTGCGCGTTCGGAATCTCCACGAAGATGCGCTGATTCGGATCGCCGAAATAGTCGACCTTGCCGACGTCCTTCACGCGCAAGAGTTCTTCGCGCAGATTGTCGGCATAGTCGTGCAATTGCGCGGGCGAGAAGCCATCGCCTTCGAGCGCATAGATGTTGGTGTAGACGTCGCCGAACTCGTCGTTGAAGAACGGGCCTTGCACGCCGGGCGGCAGCATTGGCGCGATATCGCCTACTTTCTTGCGCACCTGATACCAGGTCTCGCGCACCTCGCTCACGGGCGCGGAGTCCTTCATCACGAAGAACACGAGCGATTCGCCGGGGCGCGAATAGCTGCGCAGGTAGTCGATATAGGGCGTTTCCTGGAGCTTGCGGCCGATGCGGCCGGTGACTTCGTCCTCGACCTGGCGCGCGGTGGCGCCGGGCCAGAAGGTCTGGATCACCATCACGCGGAACGTGAAGGGCGGGTCCTCCGACTGCGAGAGCCGCGAGTAGGAGAGTGCGCCGAAGATCGTGGCGAGGGCGATCACGAAGATGACCAGTGCCTGATGGCGCAGCGCCCATGCCGAAAGATTGAAGCGCCCTTCGTCATGATCGGAGCCCGGCTCGTGGTCACTCGGCTGGTCACCGCGGCGGTCACTGAGCTGGCTCATGACGCGAAATCCTCAGGGTGCAGCGGCGCGACCGGGCGCACCTTTTCGCCCGAAGTAACCGTATGCACGCCTTGCAGCACGATGCGCTCGCCGTCGTTCAGGCCCTGCGTGACCGTAATCGTGCGTGCGTCGTAGCGCGAGACGCTTACGCGGCGCAATTGCAGCACGTTGTCCGCGCCTTGCACGATCCACAGCGCGGGCGCGTTGCCTTCGTGAAAGAGCGCGGTGGACGGTATCGTGAAGGCGCCGCCGTCGGGCTGCGCAACGGTGGCGGCATGGCCGGAGTCGGCCGCGAGCGCGACATTCGCGGTCATGCCGAGACGCACCTCGGCGTCCGGCTGATCGAGCGTGAGCTTCACGCGCCACGTGCGGCTTTGCGGGTCGGCGGCGGCGGCCAGCTCGCGCACTTTGGCCGTGTATTGCCGGCCCGGCAGCGCGGGCAATGTGACTTGCGCGGTGTCGCCAGTGTGCAGGGCGGCGATGGCGTTTTCGGGCAGATCGCTCACCACGTCCACGTCGCCGGCCCACGCAAGCTGGTAGACCGGCTGGCCCGCCTGCACGTTCTGGCCGGTATCGGCATTTTCTGCAGTGATGACGCCTGCGTGATCGGCCGCGAGCACGGTGTAGCGGCGCTGGTCCCGAGCGAGCGCGAGCTGTTGCTTTGCCTGATCGCGTTGGGCCGCGGCCGAAGCATAGGCATCCTGCGTTTGTTCGAACTGTGCGCGCGCGATGAGGTTGGCCTGAGCCTGGGCCGTGTCGCGATCGAGTTGCTGCTTCGCGAATTCAAAGCGGTGCTGTGCGGCGTCGTACTGTGCCTGAGCGCTTGCAGCATTCTTCTCGTAGTCGGCGGGGTCGAGGCGCGCGAGCACCTGGCCGGGCTTCACGGTGTCGCCAAGACGGGCGCTGCGTTCGACGATCTTGCCGTTCACGCGGAACGAAAGCGGGGTGGCGTAGCGCGCCTGCACGGTGCCGGGCCAGGTGGCCGAAGGGCCGGCGCCGTCGCGGTGGACGATCATCGAGACAACCGGGCGTGGCGAGGGCGCTGCTTCCGGCTTTTTCTCGCAGCCCGCGAGGCTCGCGAGCGCGCAGAGTGCTGCCAAGGAGGATAACGAGGCAACCCGGGCAAGCGGGCTCACGAGGCGCGCCAGGCCGTGCCGCAGCGCCTGCGGCGTTTGCCGGAGGAACTGGGCCGATGCGACGAACCCACCGGATTGATTGCGCATTCCGCTCGATGCGCCGCGACCGCAATGATTCACATGGACCTCGATACCAGGGCTTGCAATGAGCGCAAACAGTCCCTGACGCAGGCCCAGTGCGCCGTGCTGGCTGAGAGGGCCGGGTTGACCGGGCCGGATGACCTCGGGATTGGCTTGTTGTGCTCCGTTGCTGAGTCCGGCCGCGCGTAGTGCGCTTCGATGTCTCCTGCCTTGCGGGGCGGCCGGTCCCAGATGATTCCATGAATTCTAATACAATGGTGTATCTGAATACTCATTTGAATCAGAGGAATCGTTCAGTGCTAGACTCGCGCTACGATCGCGCCGCCTCAATTTCTGTCCGACTTGTCTACGCCATGACGCGCCAACCCGCCAAGCGCACTCGACTCACCCGCGAGCAAAGCCGCGACCAGACGCGCGCGCGCCTGCTCGATGCCGCCCAGGCCATGTTCATGCGCAAGGGATTCGTGGGCGCGAGCGTGGAAGATATCGCCCAGACAGCAGGCTATACGCGCGGGGCGTTCTATTCGAACTTCCGCAGCAAGTCGGAGCTGCTGGTGGAACTGCTGCGGCGCGATCACGAGGCGATGCAGGCCGACCTGCGCGCGATTTTTGCCGCGAACATATCGCGCGACGACATGGAAGCGCGCGTGATCCAGTACTACAGCCGCCTGCCGCAGGACAACAAGGCATTCTTGCTGTGGGTCGAGGCCAAGCTGCTCGCTGCGCGCGATGCACGCTTTCGTACGCGCTTTAACGCCTTCATGAAGGACAAGCGCGATCAGTTGGCCGCCTATATCGAGGAGTTTTCGACGCGCGCGGGCACGCCGGTCACGCTTGCGCCCGAGCTGCTCGTGATCGGGTTGATCGGCTTGTGTGACGGCGTGCAGTTTCTTGCCGCCGCCGATCCGCAGCACGTCACGCCGCCGGTTGTCACGGAGGTGCTTGGCCGCTTCTTTGCGCGCGTGGTGTTCGGGCGCGACGCCTGAACCGTGCGCGCAACAGGCCTCAGATGCCGAGGCCTGGACCGTAGTTGCTGCCGATCAGGCGCGTGACCGAGGCCACGTCGCGATAGTCCTGTTCGGGCAGACCGTCGAGGATCGCCAGCACCTCGTTGCTCGCGCCGGCGGCGCGAGCGGCTTCCACGAGCTCGTCCTTGTTGGTCGGCCAGCGCACGTCACGCAGCACGTCGGCGAACTGGAGATCGATTGGCTCTTCGGGAATGGGCGTGGCGGACATCTGGCAGATCCTTTGCGGGCCGTCGCGTTCAGGTTTGCTGATGCAGGACCGGGATCACGGTCTGATCCAGGCGGTGAGGTTTCGGCAGGGACAGGTATTTCCAGTGCTGGGCGCCGATAGCGGCCGGGATATCGGGCGCGGGCGGCGCCACAGGGACGTCGTTCATCGGCGAGTGCACGAAGGGCGCCTGAACCGGGGCGCTTGCGCGATCGACCTGGGCGTCCTGGGTGTGCACGGGTGCAGCAAAACACGAGGCAGACAACAGCACGGTGGTCATCAGTGTCGAGGTTTTCATCGCTCGACCTCCTTTCCTCATGCGGCCCGAGGGTCGCAGCAAGTGCCGTGCCACGACGATCCGGCTGACCGGGGCGGCAGGGCGGCCACGGTTCGAGGGCATGGCCTCACGGCGGACCCGGGAAGAGCGTGACGCGCCGCGGCGCGCGCAATGAGGCAGGAGACGGCGGGCGGGAAACGATGCCCGGGTGCGCACGCGCGAACGACGGTCCCATAATGGCAGCAAATGTGCCAGTACGTCTCGAACGCGCGTGCTTTTTTGGCCGCGTCAGCGTTCCGGCGTCATGCGCTGGTACGCGTCGAGCAGCGAGGTCTTGTAGACCACCCCGGCCAGCGTTGGATGCTGCGCGCTTTCGATTACGGGCAGACGCTCGCCCTGGAACGACATGAAGTGCTGCAAGGCCACCGCGAGCGGCATGTCGGGCGTGAGCACGTCGAACGAAGGCTTGATGTAGTCGCTCGCGTGCTTGTTCGAGGTATCGCGCTTTTGCATCAGGTCGTTTGTGATGTCGGCGAGTGCGACCGCGCCGAGAAAGCGGCCGTCATCGTTGGTGACATAGAGATACTTCACCGGGTATTCGAGGAACACGCGCGTCATCTCCTGCACGGAGGCGTCGGCGCGCACCACGGTGTCGGCGGGGCGGATCAGCTCGCGCATCTGGGTGGCGCGCAGGCGCAGGCGCTCGGCTTCCTCGCGGTTGCGATGCAGCGTGATTTCGTACATCGACTTCTTGCCCGTCGCGCGCGCGACGAAGTACGCCACGACGCACGAGAGCATCAGCGGCAGCACTACCTGATAGCTGAGCGTCATTTCGAAGATCATCAGGATTGCCATGAGCGGCGCCTGGGTTGCGCCCGCGAGGAACGCGCCCATGCCGACCATCGCGTACGCGTACGGCGCCGAGATGCCGTGCGGCCAGATCGCCTGCATTCCCTGGCCGAACAGGCAGCCGATCACGGCGCCCATGAAGAGCGTCGGCGTGAACACGCCGCCCACCGCGCCCGAGCCCACGGTCGCGGCGGTCGCGACGAGTTTGAACACGAGCACCGTGGCAAGCGCGGTCCATGTCCACGGCGAATGCAGCAGCGAGTTCACGACGCTATAGCCGTTGCCCCAGACCTCGGGTGTCCAGATCGACAGCACGCCGCAGACAAAGCCGCCCAGCGCGAGCTTGGCGGGCAGCGGCAGCTTCAGCCGGCCGAAGCCGGCCTTCGTCAGGTCGAGCAGCGACAGGAAGCGCGGCGCGAGCGCCCCGCACAGCAGGCCGAGCGCCACGAACAACAGCACTTCGACGCCCGTGACGGGCGGAAACACCGGCATCTCGTACGGCGGCTTGTAGCCGGCGAATTCGCGCATCGTGATGTTCGCCACCACCGAGGCGACGACAATCGGCCCGAAGCTTTCCATCACAATCGCGCCAAGCACGATCTCGGTGACGAAAAAGGCCCCCGCGATCGGCGCGTTATAGGCCGAGGTGATACCGGCCGCCGCGCCGCAGGCCACCAGCAAGCGCAGGCGCTGCGGATCGAAGTGGACCCAGCGGCCGATCAGCGAGGCGGCGAGCGCGGCGAGCTGCACCATCGAGCCTTCGCGGCCGATCGAGCCACCGCTTGCAATGGTGAACAGCGACGACATGCTGCGCCAGATGCTCTTGCCGACTGGCATCACGCCGTCGCCGATCGCCACGGCTTCGATGTAGTCGGTGTGCATCGGCTTGCCGCCGCCGCCGGGCGCGCTGCTGCGCCTCGCGATCAGCAGGCAGCAGCCCGCCACGAAACCGCCCGCGGCCGGCAGCCAGATGCGCGTGTGCCAGGGCAGGCGGCGCGCCATCGCCACGAAGCTGCCTTCGCTGCCCGTGAAGAGGATCTGCAGATGGGCGATGCCTTCGCGAAAGAGCACGGTCGCGAACGCACCGGCTATACCGACGATGACCGACCAGATCAACATCGTGTGGGCGTCGGAGAGGCGAAAGAGATCGCGGGCGCGGGTGCGCAGTTTCAGCAGGAATGACAGCACGGCGGTTTGGTATTTTTCTGGTCAGTGGATGCCGCGCGTTCAGCGCGCGGCGCGGTCGAGTTCAGGATAGTGACGGAAGATGCCGGTCTCGTTGAATGGCAGCCGCCTTGGGGAGGCGAGATAGGCGGCGATGTTGGGGCGCGCGGCCACGGCGTCGTGCAGCGCGCTCACATGCGGATAGTGGTCGGCCAGATGCTTTGTGGCTTTCGGAAACGCGTAGCGCAGACCCGCGACGATCTGGAACATCGACAGGTCCACATAGCTGAGCGCCTTGCCCACCATGTGCTGCGGCCCGTCCGGGTTCTGCGCGAGCACGCGCTCGAAGTAGCCCATGAACTTCGGCAGGCGATGCGCGAGGAAGTCTTTCGCGCGCGCCTTCGCCTCGTCCTTCTGGTCTTCGTAATACAGGCCGCTCGCGATCGGATGATGCGTGTCGTGCACCTCGGTCAAGAAATCGGCGATCGTGAGCTGCAAGCCGTTCGCGATCACGCGCAGCGCCTCGTCGCGCGGCGCGAGCTTCAGCTTGGGGCCGAGATAGAACAGGATGTTCGCAACGTGCGGCACGATCAGATCGCCGTCCTTGAGAAACGGTGGCGCAAAGGGCGGATACGGACCGTCGCTGTCGAGCCGGGCCATCATCGCGCCCATACCCTGGCCGTCCTCTTTCGCGCCGCGCGCCACATCCACGTAGGGCGCGCACGCTTCCTCCAGCGCGAGCCGCACGAATTCGCCCCGGCCTTGCAAGCCGTCCCAGTAATACAGTTCGTATGCCATCGGTCGCCTCCATCCGGACAAGGACTGCCACGACGGCCGCCCCAACGGCGAGCGGCATGGGACGACAGTATCGCGCGCAATGGCACGTTGCGGCGCGCGGGCTGCGACTTCCCGTTGCGCGCCGCCTCGTGTGCTTCGGCGTGCGCTTTGTCGTGCGCCTGGTCGTGTTTTGACGAAGCGCAATTTTCCGGCGCGACAAACGCAAAAAGCCCCGCCAAGGGCGGGGCAAGCGTCCGGGCAAGCCGGTGCGCAGTCTCTCAAACGGTGGGAAGGCTCGTCGCCGCTGATCATCCGAACAACCGCTCCACGGCCCAGGTAATCGCGAGGCCGCCGCCGACGAGCCAGACATAGACGATCAAGCCCGTGGTCAGGGCGCGCGGGCCGGCCTGACGAATCTGCGCGAAGCGCGTTTCGATACCGAGCGCCGTCATGGCCATGGTGAGCGCGAAGGTGTCGAGCATATTGAGCGTCTGGGTCGCCGACTCCGGCAGCACGTGAAGTGAGTTCACCACCACGAGCGCGAGAAAACCGAGCGCGAACCAGGGCACCGCGAGCTTGCGCGCACCTTGCTTGCCATCGGCTGCGCCGCGCGCCGAACGGTTCAACCAGACGCCGAGCGCAAGCAGCACCGGCACGAGCAGCATCACGCGGGTCATCTTCACGATGGTGGCGATGTGCGTGGCCTCGGGGCTCACGTTGCTCGCCGCGCCCACGACCTGCGCGACTTCGTGGATCGTGCCGCCGAAGAAGAGCCCGGCGCCCATGGTGTCGAGATGCAGCCAGCCGGCGCGATAGAGCAGCGGATAGAGGAACATCGAGAGCGTGCCGAACAGCACGACGCTGCCCACAGCCATGGCGCTCTTATGCGGCTTCGATTGCAGCGTGGATTCGAAAGCGAGCACGGCGGCGGCGCCGCAGATTGCGCTGCCGGCCGCGGTGAGGATGGCGGTGTCGCGGTCGAGCTTCATGAGCTTCATGCCGGCCCAGGTGCCGATCGCGAGCGTGCTCACCACGATCACCGCCGATTCCACGAGGCCCGGCAAGCCCACCTGGGCGATTTCCTGGAGGCTCACGCGCAGCCCGAAGAACGCCACCGCGATGCGCAGCAGCTTGCGCGCCGAGAAGTTGACGCCGGCGGCCCAGCTTTCGGGCATGCCGTGGCGCAGCGCATTGCCATAGATCGCCCCGCCGACGATGCCGACGATCAGCGGGCTCAGGCCGAGACCCGCAATGGCGGGCAGCGCCGCGATGCGCGTGACGGCGGCGGCGAACAGCGCGACGAACAGCACGCCGTTGAGTTGGCCATAGAGTTGGCCGCGTGCGACGGACGACGCAGAGGCAAGGGAAGTCGACGGTGTGGACATGGTGGTTGGCAGCAATTGTGTCTGACTGACGAATGCGCCAATCCTAAATTAGATATAACGATATGAAAAATCGTCATTTGCGACGTAAAATATAAGTCAACCCGATAGTTGACTGCAATGACCCCGGAACAACTGATAACTTTCGCCGCTGTTGCCGAGCACCTGAACATCAGCCGTGCGGCGCTCGCGCTGCATTTGTCGCAGCCCGCAGTGTCGGGGCAGTTGCGGCTGCTGCAGGAGGAATTCGGCGAGCCGCTCTATTTGCGCGATGGGCGCGGCGTGCGCCTTACGCCCACCGGCGAGCAACTCGCGGCCTATGCGGCGCGCCTGCGCGACACCTGGCGCGAAGCGCTGGCGTTTCGCGATGCACTGCGCGGGCTCGAGCGCGGCACGCTGCGCATCGGCGCGAGCACGACGCCCGCGAGCTATCGGCTGCCGTATCTGGTGGCGGCGTTTCATCGGAACTATCCGGAAGTGAAGCTCGATACCGCGAGCGGCAACACGACCGATGTGGTCGCGATGCTCGGCGAGCTCGATATCGCGCTGATCGAAGGGCCGGTGGGCGAACAGTTGCCCGCCGATTGCGCCGTGCATCCATGGATCGAGGATGAAATCGTCGCGATCGCGCCGCGCGGGCACGCGCTGGTTGCCCAGACCGCCGGTGATGCGAAGCAGAAGGAAGCAGCGCCGGAATCTGGCGGCACAGGGCCGCTGCGCCGCGAACTGAGCGCCTTTGCGGGGCTGCCGCTCGTGCTGCGCGAGGACGGCTCGGGCGTGCGCCAGGTGGTGGAGCGCGCGTTCGCACGCGCCGCCGTGCCGATGCGCGTCGCGCTCGAAATCGCCGGTGTGGAAGGCGTCAAGGAGGCGGTGCGGGCCGGTATGGGCATCGGATTCGTCTCGGCCATGTCGATGCGGCATGAGGACGGTGCGCTCCAGCAGATCCGCATCGAGCCCGAGCCGCTGGCGCGGCGCTTCTCGATCATCGTGCCGCACGCGGGCGCGGCCTCTCGCGTTACCCAGCGCTTTCTCGAGCTATGCCTGCTCGACACGCCGCACGCGTAGGCGGGCGACGCCGGGTTTGCGCCGTGATTTAGGGGATTTCCATAATGGCGCGGTGCGCTATGGCAGCGCACTATCCGCCCATTGATCAGTAGCAATCAGGCGCCCGGGCGCTTTTTTTCGATACTGTTTTGGAACCGGTTCCAAAAGCTGCGCGGCGCGAAATCCGGCGGCGCGGCAACCGGACAGCAATGGGATGAAAACGATGGTGGAAGTAGCGATAGTGGCGAGCGCATTCGGCGCCGGATCGATCCGGCGCGACGGACACGCGGCGTGGTGTGGCGCAACCCGGGAGGCAGGCGCGCGCGCGTTGGAGGTGCGGCGGGAACTGATGGACGACGCCGACGCCCAGCCGCAGGCGCTGCGCGCGCTCGGCATGGCGTTGGAGCGCGAGGGCCTGTGGCCCGTGTGGTCGACGCCCGACACGCTGTATCGTGAAGACGGCGCGCTCGACGAGGCCGCGCTGCGCGCCGCCGTCGCCTGCGCTCGCGCTCTGGGCGCGCGCATCGTCAAGCTGCAACTCGGCGGTTTCGCGGGCGATGCGCAGGTCGCGCGACTTGCGGCGGTGCTCGAGGCGCTTGGCCTCGTGAACTCGCAGGCAGGCGCATCAATCGAGGCGCCGCGCGTGGTCGTCGAAAACGGCCAGCTAGAGCAGGGCGGCAGCCTTGCGCAGTTCGTCAGCCTTTTTGATGCGTTGCGCGCCGCCGGGCACGACAAGTTGATCGGCATGACCTTCGACATCGGCAACTGGCAATGGGCTGGCGAAGCGCCGCTGACAGCCGCCGCCGCGCTCGCGCCCCACGTCGAGTACATCCATTGCAAGGGCGTGGAAGGCGAGGGCGCGCGCCGATTCGCTTGCGCCCCCGCGGCCGACGACGCGCTGTGCCGCGCGGCGCTCGCGTGTCTGCCGGCGGACGTGCCGCGCGGCATCGAGTTTCCGTTCGACGCCACGCGCATGAATGAGGACGCTGCGCGCTACGTGGCGTGGCTCGGCAACGCCTGACGTGTCAAGCGCCGGGCGGTCCCGACAGCCCGGCCATCCGAATCTGTTTTTTTGAGGAATGCACTCCATGACGCACGCACTCGATGTCATCACCTACGGCGAGGCCATGGCGATGTTCGTAGCCGCCGACACCGGCCCGCTCAGCGACGTCGCGCACTTCACGAAGCGCGCGGCAGGCGCTGAGCTCAACGTGGCGACGGGCCTTGCGCGCCTGGGATTCAAGGTAGGCTGGATGAGCCGCGTGGGTGACGATTCGTTCGGCCGGTTCGTGCGCGGCGTGCTCGCGCAAGAAGGCATCGACGCGCACGGCGTGCAAACCGATGCGCGCTATCCCACGGGCTTTCAGCTCAAGTCGAAAAACGACGACGGCAGCGATCCCACAGTCGAATACTTCCGCCGCGGCTCGGCGGCGAGCCATCTGTCGATCGACGATTTCAGGCGCGACTATGTGCTCGGCGCGCGCCATCTGCACCTGAGCGGTGTGGCGCCCGCGATCTCGGCAAGCTCGCGCGAACTCGCGTTCATGCTCGCCCGCGCGATGCGCGAGGCGGGACGCACGATCAGCTTCGATCCGAATCTGCGCCCGACGCTGTGGGGCTCCGAAGCAGAGATGGTTGCGGCGCTCAACGAACTCGCAAGCTATGCCGACTGGGTGCTGCCCGGCGTGAACGAGGGGCGCATTCTCACGGGTTCCGACGATCCCGCGACGATCGCGCGCTTCTACATCGAGCGCGGCGCGCGCGGCGTGATCGTCAAGCTCGGCGCCGCGGGCGCGTACTACGAGACGCGCGAAGGCGAGCGCGGGCCGGTGCAGGCGCAGCCGGTGGCGAAGGTGGTCGACACAGTCGGTGCCGGCGATGGCTTTGCGGTGGGTGTGGTGAGCGCGCTGCTCGAAGGCCGCACGCTGCGCGAGGCCGTGACGCGCGGCAACCGCATCGGCGCGCTCGCCGTGCAGGTGAGCGGCGACTCGGAAGGGCTGCCCACGCGCGCCCAACTCGATGCGCTCGAAGCCCGGGACGCCGCTCCGGCATGCGCCGTCGCCTAAACGAGCAATCGAGCAATCAAGCAATCGAACAACGGGGGCGCCGGTCCGCGCCGGCGCCCAACACAGAGACCCGATACCAACAGCCTTGCTTGCAACCCTGCACCAAAAGGCACCCCGAGACTGGAGACTCCGATGACCTCAACTTCGCTAGCCCCGCGCCGCTGGTGGGCAATCATGCCCATCGTGTTCATCACGTACAGCCTGGCCTACCTCGACCGCGCGAATTACGGCTTCGCTTCGGCGGCCGGCATCAATCACGATCTGGGCATCAGCCCCGGGCTTTCGTCGCTGATCGGCGCACTGTTCTTCCTCGGCTACTTCTTCTTTCAGTTGCCGGGCGCGGTCTATGCCGAACGCCGCAGCGTGCGCAAGCTCGTGTTCGTGAGCCTCGTCCTGTGGGGCGGCTGCGCGGCGCTCACTGGCGTTGTCACGAACATTCCCTCGCTGATGGCGATCCGCTTCGTGCTCGGCATCGTCGAAGCCGCCGTGATGCCCGCGATGCTGATTTACATCAGCAACTGGTTCACGAAGCGCGAGCGCTCGCGCGCCAACACCTTCCTGATTCTCGGCAATCCGGTCACGGTGCTGTGGATGTCGATCGTTTCGGGCTATCTCGTGCATGCGTATGGCTGGCGCCACATGTTCGTGGCCGAGGGCGTGCCCGCCGTGTTGTGGGCCGTGTGCTGGTGGCTGCTCGTGCGCGACAAGCCGGAGCAGGTGAGCTGGCTCTCGAAAGAGGATAAGCGCGCGATCGACGCGGCCCTGCGCGCCGAGCAGGCCGGCATCAAGCCGGTCAAGAACTACGCCGAAGCGTTCCGCTCGCCTGCCGTGATGCTGCTTTCGGCGCAGTACTTCTGCTGGAGTATCGGCGTGTACGGCTTCGTGCTGTGGCTGCCCTCGATCGTGAAAAACGGTTCGGCGCTCGGCATGGTCGAAACGGGCTGGCTCTCGGCGCTGCCGTATCTCGCTGCTACCATTGCGATGCTGGCCGCTTCGTGGGCCTCGGACAAGCTCGACAACCGGCGCGCGTTCGTCTGGCCGTTCCTGCTGGTCGGCGCGCTCGCGTTCGCGGCATCATATGCGCTCGGCACGACGCACTTCTGGGCCTCGTACGCGCTGCTGGTGGTGGCGGGCGCCGCGATGTACGCGCCGTACGGCCCGTTCTTCGCGATCGTGCCCGAGCTGCTGCCGAAGAACGTCGCGGGTGGCGCAATGGCGCTCATCAACAGCATGGGCGCGCTCGGTTCGTTCGTGGGGTCGTACGTGGTCGGCTATCTGAACGGCGCGACCGGTTCACCCACGGCATCGTACGCGTTCATGAGCGCGGCGCTCGTGGTCTCGGTGATCCTCACGCTGCGCGCGGTGAAGCCGCGTCGCGACGAAACCCATGGCTACGCCGCGCCGGCGCATGGCAAGTAATGCGCGCAATATCACGTGCGAAAAAAATTCATGGAACCTTGCAGTCAGAAATAGCCCACTCATGAAGCAAAAAATCGTTGCCTACAAGGCTTTGCCAGAGGACGTGAGCGAGTACCTGCGCGAGCATTTCGAGGTGGTGTTCGTCGACGCGAAAGACCCGCAGGCGTTCGCCGCCGCGCTCAAGGACGCCGACGGCGCGATCGGCGCAAGCGTCAAGGTCACGCCCGCGCTGCTCGAAGGCTCGCGCATCAGGGCGCTTTCGACCATCTCGGTCGGCTACGACCAGTTCGACGTGCCCGATCTCACGAAGCGCGGCATCGTGCTCGCGCACACCCCCGACGTGCTGACCGAATCGACGGCCGACACGGTGTTTTCGCTGATCCTCGCGAGCGCGCGCCGCGTGGTCGAACTGGCCGACTGGGTCAAGGCGGGCCACTGGAAGGCAAGCATCGGCCCCGCGCAATTCGGCGTGGACGTGCAGGGCAAGACCATCGGCATCGTCGGGCTCGGGCGCATTGGCGGCGCGCTTGCGCGGCGCGCGGCGCTCGGCTTCAACATGAAGGTGATCTATACGAACCGCAGCGCGAATGAAGTCGCCGAGCGCGACTATTGCGCGCGCCGCGTCGAGCTCGACGAACTGCTCGCCAGCGCTGATTTCGTCTGCCTGCAGGTGCCGCTTACCGACGCCACGCGTCACATGATCGGCACGGAGCAGCTGCGAAAGATGAAGAAGAGCGCGATCCTGATCAACGCCTCGCGCGGCGCGACCGTCGACGAGAAGGCGCTGATCGCCGCGCTCGAAGCGGGCACGATCCACGGCGCGGGGCTCGACGTGTTCGAGCAGGAGCCGATCGATCCCGCCTCGCCGCTGCTGCGCATGCCCAATGTGGTGGCGCTGCCGCACATCGGCTCCGCCACGCACGAGACGCGTCATGCGATGGCGCGCTGCGCTGCCGAGAACCTCGTCGCGGCGCTCGCCGGCACGCTCGATCGCAACATCGTCAATCGCGAGGTGCTCGCGCGATGAGCAGGGGCAGCAGCGCGGACGACAACGCGGGCCGCAGCGCGGGCGAGGGCGCGCTGCCGCGCCGCGCGACCATCAGCGATGTCGCCCGCGAGGCCGGCACCGGCAAGACCAGCATCTCGCGCTATCTGAACGGCGAGCTCTCGGCGCTTTCGCCGGACTTGCGCGCACGCATCGAAGCCGCCATCGAACGGCTCGACTATCGGCCCAACCAGATGGCGCGCGGGCTCAAGCGCGGGCGCAACCGGTTGCTCGGACTGTTGCTCGCGGACCTGACGAACCCGTACTCCGTCGAAGTGCTGCAAGGCGTGGAAGCCGCGTGCCATGCGCTCGGCTATATGCCGCTGATTTGCCACGCGGCGAACGAAATCGACATGGAACGGCGCTATCTGCAACTGCTCACGACGTATCGCGTGGAAGGCGTGATCGTCAATGCGCTCGGCGTGCCCGAGCCGATGCTCAAGCCGCTGGCGAGCGGCGGCATTCCCGCCGTGCTGGTCGACCGCACCGTGGACGGCCTGGACGCCGACATGGTGGGGCTCGACAATGCGGCCGCCGCGCGCCTGGGCGTCGAGCATCTGCTCGCGCACGGCTACGACGACCTCGTGTTCGTCGTTCAGCCCTTCGAGCACGTGAGTTCGCGGCGCGAGCGCGAAGCCGCATTCCGGGCATGCGCGCACGGCAAGCAGGGCGCACGCGATGTGCGCGCCGCCACGCACGTGCTCGACCTGCGCGAGGACGCGAGCGTCGACGCCTCGCTCGCCGCGCTCGATGTGTATATCGCCGACGCCGCGCGACGCGGTGCGCGCTGCGCGCTGTTCGCGGCCAACGCGCCGGTTGCCTTGCGGCTCGCGCTGCATCTGAAGGCGCGCTTCGGCGCCCAATGGCAACAGCACGCGGCGCTGATCGCCATCGACGATCCCGAGTGGGCCGAGCTGGCCGGCATCACCACGATCCGCCAGCCCACGCGCGAGATCGGCTACCGGGCCGTCGAATTCCTGCACGAGCGCATCGAGGGCGCGGTGCTGGCCACGCGCGCGGCTGCGTTCCCGGGCGAGCTGATCGTGCGGGCCTCGACGCCGGGCTAGGGCCCGGCAAGGCGCCCCCGGGGTTCCGCGAGCGCGCCGATATCTGCGATGATTCGGGCTGCGGCGCGCGCCTCGCGTGCCGGATGTCATAAGGAACCCCATGCACGTCGATCCGGTCACGCTGGTTTGCCTGTCGCTCGCGACGCTGTTCGTCGCCGTTCTGCCCATCTCGCTGTACCGCCGGCTGCGCGGCCCGTTCGCATTCGACTGGCGCGCCACCATCGCGGGCATCGCGGTCTTCGCCCTGTTCGCGACGGTGATCGAGCGCGCGCTCAACGGCTACGTGCTGCATGAAAATCCCGTTACGTCGCAGTTGCTCACCAATCCGCTCGCGTTCGTACTCTATGGCGCGCTCGCGGCGGGGGTGTGTGAAGAAGCGGGGCGCTACATCGCGATGCGCCTGATCGCGCGGCGCGCGGCGGGGCAGCCGGGTGCGCCGGGCCAGCCCGACAGCACGGGGCTCGCTTATGGCATCGGCCATGGCGGCGCTGAAGCGTGGTTCATCGGCGTGCTCGTGCAGTTGCAGTGGATTTTCTTCGCGGTGCTCGCGAACCGGGGCGAACTCGCGGAGCATCTGAGCAATCTCTCGATGGATGCCGTACTGCGCGTGCATCTGATACTCGGCACGCTTTCGCCGGTGGTGGCCGGCGTGTTTGCGCTCGAGCGCGTGGCCGCGTTCGTGTTCCAGATCGGACTCTCGGTACTGATGTGGCGCGGCGTGCGTGCGGGGCGCAAGTCGATCCTGCCGATCGCGATCGCGCTGCACGCGTTGATCGACGTGCCCGCCGCGATGTTCCAGGCGCGCCTCGTGCCGCTCGTTGCGGTGGACACGCTCTATGCAGTCGTGGCGATCGCGGTGGCCGTCGTCCTCTTCAGAACGTGCGCGCGCAACCGGCATGCGCCGCGACCGGCCTGACCCTCCACGCTCACGCCATTCCGTTGCGACCGCAACGTTTATTAATTCCTCTTTGCCAGCGATGGAAGACTATCTGTTTGAATGCGCAAGCCCCGATTTCGAGGAGCTTGCGCGCGTGATCGCCGATTTGTTCCCCGAGCAAACGCGCTTTAGCGAGCGGCCCGCCGAAACCGGCGCGCCGCTGCTCCTCGTACATTGGGTGGCGATGCGCATGGGCTCCGCCGCGCGCCGCATGACGCTCACGGTGGCCATCGCGCCGGCCGCGCTGGCGCGCTATCGGGCGTTGCCGCCACGCTTGCGCGGACGCAGCTTCGCCGTTTTGCGCGCGTATGTGGAAGCCACGATCGGCTCGCTGGAGGAACAGCACGCGAAGGGCGAGGAGACGCCGCGCGACGTCACGCTCGACCTCGACGAGGAATTCGCCTGAAGCACCCGGCACCGCATGGGCGGTGCGCGAAACGCGGGAGCGACACTCAATCGGCGAGCCGGTATACCTTCGCGTAGCGCTCGGCTTTCACCACGCCGTAGTCGCCGGGCGCATATTGCATGACCCAGTCGCCGGCCGCGCCAGTGAGGCGGTCGCCGCCTGCGGAGCGCACGATCGTGAACGGCTCGTTCATGCGTTTGGCCAGCACGACAGTCGGCAGATTGCGATAGGCGCCGGGCGCGCCGTGTGCGAGCGCGGCGTCGGCCGGCCGGTACTTCGGGTCGAAGCGTTCGCGCGAAACGACCCAGCGCTCGCCCGTCGCGCCGGTGATAATCGCGTCGCCCGGTGCGTAGCGGTTCGGGCCTTCCAGGCTCATCAGCTCGCCGGGGGCTGCGGCGAATTCTACGGTGACGGTTTCGTCCTTGACCACGCGTTGCGCGGCGGGATCGGCGGCGAGGTCGAGTTGAGTCAGTTCGATCATGGTGGCGGCTGCGGGTTTGTTACCTGTTGCGAAAACGGCGCAGCGCGCGAACCAGCCAATTGCTCGACCGGTTCGCGCGCTGCGCCGTGATGTTACCTGAATGCGGACTACCCGATGCGCCTGCTTACTTACTGCGCCGGCGCGGCTTCGGCGCCGCTTGCCGCTTCCGCGGCCGGCGCCTTCGCATGAGGCTTGCCCTTGTTGTGCTGCGCATGGCCCGTTTCCTGACCGTGGCGGAAGGTGACGTCGGCCAGCTTCTTCTGCTCCGGCGAGAGGCTGTTGTAAAGCGGCTCGAAGGCCGTGACAAGCTTTTGCATGTCGTCGGCGTGTGCCTGGGTGATTTGCGCGTACTGCTTCATGTCGTCGAGCGCGTTACGCTGCGCCTGGCCTTCCGCGCGCTGCTTGTAGAGACCCGCCATGGTCTGGCCGTTGCTGCGCATGACGTCGGCGAACGTCTTCCATTGCGGCTCCTGGGCGGCCGTGATCTTCAGCGAGGAGTGCAGGTAGGCAATGCGCTCCTCCACACGCTGCTGATGCTGCGCGGCGCGTGCTTCGGCGCCCGACGCCGCTGCGGCAGCCGCGGGCGCGGCGGACGACGCGGCGGTCTGTGCGAACGCGCCGCTCATGGAGAGCGTGGCAGCAAGGATCACGAAAACTTTCTTCATTGTTGCTCCCTGGAACTTCAATTCGTGGACGTTACGTAGAGCGGCGACGAGAAATCCGTCACCGGCAGGCGGTATTAGTACCACGTTATCGTTTGAGCGCGGCCGCTATGCGACAACTGCTTACAAACGAAACGCAGGAGAAACGCGCCGAAATACGCTGCAATATGGGGGATGCAGGGCACTTATGCGGGTTTGTGGTCGGCTGGCCGCGCGCGATAATGACCCGGTATCGAAGCAGTGCATTTGACCATTCGCCACCTAATCGGCCACCCCAGGAGCCCGCATCACGATGAGACCGCCGCGCCTCGACCAACTCGACGACCTCGACCGCAGCCTCGTTGCGCTGCTGCAGGAGAACGCACGCGAGAGCGTGGCGAATCTCGCGCGCCAGCTAGGCGTGGCGCGCACCACGGTGCTCGCGCGCATCGCGCGGCTCGAACGCTCCCAGGTCATCGCCGGCTACGGCGTGCGGCTTGGGCAGGACGTGCTCGACGCGAGCCTGCAGGCGTGGGTCGGGCTCATTATCGCGCCGCGCAATGGCCCCGACGTGCAACGACGGCTTTCCAAAATGCCCGAAGTGCAACTACTTTGCGCGGTGAGTGGAGAGTACGACTATGTGGCGTGGCTGCGCGCGGATTCCCCCGATCGCCTGAACGATCTGCTCGACCAGATTGGCGGCATGCAAGGCGTCGAGCGCACGACCACGTCGATCGTGCTCGCGCGCAAGATCGACCGCGGCACGGTGATGGGCTGAGGGGCATCGCCACACGCTCGCGCTTCCCTCGTTAACGGCATTTTTAAGGCATTTCGTCGTTATGACGAAAAACATCGTCGAAATGACGAAACTGGCCGTCGAAGCGCATCATTTTGTGTCTAGGAACTGATTTCGCACCTCCTTAGACTGTGTGCACCGGGTACAGCATGACCCGAACCACAGAAAACCCAAGGAGATACCGAATGAAAGTCGCGATTGCAGGCGCCGGCCTGATTGGCCACACCATTGCACACATGCTGCGCGCAACCGGAGACTACGAAGTCACGGCGCTCGACCGCGATGCCAAGGCGCTCGAAAAGCTGGCCGCGCAGGGCATTCCCACTGTGCGCGTCGACTCCGGCGACGCCGCCGCGCTGCGCGGCGCCCTCGAAGGCTTCGACGTGCTCATCAACGCGCTGCCGTATTACCTTGCGGTGAATGTCGCGTCGGCGGCCAAGAGCGCGGGCGTTCACTACTTCGACCTCACCGAGGACGTGCGCGCAACGCACGCGATCCGCGCGCTTGCAGAAGACGCCGATCACGCGTTCATGCCGCAATGCGGCCTCGCGCCTGGCTTCATCGGTCTCGCGGCGCATGCGCTCGCGAGCCGCTTCACCGAGATCCGCGAAGTGAAAATGCGCGTGGGCGCGCTGCCGCAGTTCCCCACCAACGCGCTCAAGTACAACCTCACCTGGAGTGTGGACGGCCTCATCAATGAGTATTGCCAGCCGTGCGAGGCGATCCACGAGGGCCGCACGCAGATGGTGCAGCCGCTCGAAGGCCACGAGCACTTCTCGCTCGACGGCGTGGAGTACGAGGCGTTCAACACTTCGGGCGGCCTCGGCACGCTGTGCGAGACGCTGGGCGGGCGCGTCGAATCGCTCGACTACAAGTCGGTGCGCTATCCGGGCCATCGCGCGCTCATGCAGTTCCTGCTCGAAGACCTGCGCCTCTCGGGCGACCGCGACACGCTCAAGTCGATCATGCGCCGCGCGATTCCGTCCACCGAGCAGGACGTCGTGCTGATCTTCATTACCGTGACCGGCATGCGTAACGGCCAGCTCGTGCAGGAAGTCTTCACGCGCAAGATTTTCGCGAAGACGGTATGCGGCGTGCCGATGAGCGCCATCGAAATCACCACGGCCGGCGCGATGTGCGCGGTGCTCGATCTGTTCCGCGAAAAGAAGCTGCCGCAAAAGGGCTTCGTGCGTCAGGAGCAGGTGTCGCTCGAGCAGTTCCTCTCGAACCGCTTCGGCAAGGTGTACGAAGGCGCGACGCTCGAAGCGCTGGCGTCGGCGCACGTCGACTGAAGCACGCGAAGCGCAAAACGGAAGCGGAAGTACGAGCAGGGCGCCGCGTCTGCGATCGAAGCTCGATCAGGCCGCGGACGCCGCCACGATGCGCTGCAGCAATGCGTCGTAGCCGGCGGGTTCGGGCGCGGTCGTGTCGAACACGATGAGGTCGTCGAGCTGTGCGCCCGCCGGCTCGAAGCGCCGTTTGCGATAGCTGTTCCAGTGCGCGAGCTTGTAGGCATCGTCGGGATGATTCCGCGCCACGATGCGCTGGCGCGCCGTGGCTTCGTCGGTGCGCACCCAGACGGCGGCGAGTCCAACGTCCGCCGCCACCCCCAGCCAAGCGCGGTCGAGCAGGCGCCGCTCGCGCACCTCCCCCGAAAGCGGCCCGACCGCAATCACGCTCACGCCCAGCGCTAGATTTTCACGCGCGGTGTCGAGCATGCCCTGATATTCGGGGTCTCGCAGATGCTGGAGAAAGACCGGGCTGTCGCGGTCGTGCGGGTCCTGCCCGAGCGCGGCGAGCATCGCGGCGCCGGTGCGCCCGTAGAGCGTGTCCTTGTCGAGCAGGCAGAACGGCTCGCCCGTCGCGCGGGCCAGCGGGCCGATCAGGCGCTTGGCGAGCGAGGTCTTGCCGGTGCCCGCGTGGCCGCAGAAGAAAATCAGCCGCGGCACGAACCGCGGCCCTCGGCCCTGGCGGGCTGTACGTACCCCATCACCTGTATCCCCCTCGTGTGACGTGTTGATTTAACTGCGCGGACTTAACTGCGCGGATTTGACCGCGCGGGACAGCGCCCGATTCCGAAGCATATACCAGCGGTCCCTCGGCGATGCACTGCCCGCGTTGGCTCGCGGGCGCGCAATGTGCGGCGCCGCGCGTGGGCCGGGCGGCGCGTGCGTATATGATGGGCGCACCCGGACGCCGCCTGCGTGGAGGATCGTTGCGCCCCACGCGCCGCGCCAGCACCGGAAAACCGACGAGGGGATAGCGCCCATGCCATCGCGCGTGTTCGGAGTGAGCTTTGGTTCGCAGCGCGCTGCGCTAGCGGCCGCAGTTCTCGCGTTGCCACTCGCGCTGGGCGGCTGCGCCGAGGAGCCGGCCGCGCCGGTGCCCTTCAAGCCGGTGCCGGCGGAGCGCATCGTCAAGCCGGGCTATACGCAGCGGGGCGAAGGGCTCGTGGCCGTGGACGTGCGGCGCGAGCGCACCCGCAACGTCATCGTCAAGTTCCGCGACGCCCCCGTCTATATCGACGGCGAGCAGGTCACCGACCTCATGGACGGCGAGCACGTCACGTTCTACCTGACTCCGGGCGTGCACCGCATCGGCGTGACAACGCAGTTCGATCCCGTCGTGGAGCTGCGCTTCGCCGTCGATCCGCGCTACACGAACCGGGCCAGCGTAACCTTCGATAAGGATCATCGCATCGGCATACGCCGGGTTGCGCAGTGATGCTGCCGGCGGATGGCACGCGTTGCGCCGTCCATGCCGGCGCAACGCTTAAACTTGGCGAATCGATCAACTTCAGGACAGGCGGTGCGCCGATTTTCGCCACCCGCGCCGCCGGGACGCTTACGACACATGCTTATCAATTGCGCCGCGTACCAGGGCGGCAAGAAACTGGCCGATGTCGGCATTGAGGCAATCAGCGACTATCTCCAGAAACCCGGGTGCTTCGTCTGGGTCGCGCTCAAAGACCCCGAAGCGGGCGAGATGGCCGCGATGAAGGAGGAGTTCGGCCTTCACGCGCTCGCCATCGAAGACGTGATGAACGGCAAACAGCGGCCGAAGATCGAGGAATACGGCGATACGCTTTTCGCGGTGTTCCATACGATCGAGTTCGACGAGGCGGATGAAATCGTCACCGGCCAGGTGAATGTGTTCGCCGGCCCGAATTTCGTGCTTTCGGTGCGCCATCGCGCGCAGCAGGGTTTCCAGGACGTGCGCGCGCGCTGCGAGCGCGAGCCGGAACTGCTCAAGGAGGGCGCGGGCTTCGTTCTCTACGCGCTCATGGACAGCGTGGTCGACCGCTACGCGCCCGTGCTGGAGAAGCTCGCCGGCGAAATCGAGGATCTGGAGGACCGCATCTTCGAGAAGCACTCGCTCGCGCAGTCGCGCGCCATTATCGAGGATCTCTATTCGCTCAAGCGGCGCCTCGTGATCGTGCAGCACCACGTCACGCCGCTCGTGGACGCGGTGGGCAAGCTCGCGGGCGGGCGCACTCCGCAGATCTGCATGGGCATGCAGGCGTACTATCGCGATGTTTACGACCATCTCGTGCGCGTGTCCAACTTCGTCGACGCGCGCCGCGAAATGATCGTCACGGCGATCCAGGTGAATCTCGGCATGATCTCGCTGGCCGAGAACGAAGTGACCAAGCGACTGGGCTCGTTCGCCGCGCTCTTTGCGGTGCCGACCATGATCGCGGGGATCTACGGGATGAACTTCGCCGATATCCCCGAATTGCATTTCAAGTATGGTTATCAGGTTTGTCTCGCCGTGATGGCGATTATCGATATCGTGCTGTACATCCTGTTCCGCCGTGGCGGCTGGCTCTGAGGCCGGATTTGAATCCGAATTTGAAGCCGAATTTGACGCCGATGCCCTGCCAGTTGCTGCGCCGCAGCGTCACGCTGCGCGCGGGGAATGGGACGTTTGAACACGTTTGCGGATAACCAGAAATACGGCCCGGCCGGGCCAGACAACCGGAGACACAAACGATGAACTCCCGCATTCGCCGGCGCGTTCTTGGCGCCGCAGCCGCACTTGCCACCGTCACGTTCGCGGCCGCCATGCCGCTTGCCGCCCACGCCCAGACGGCCGGGCAGAAGCCGAAAGTCGCGCTGGTCATGAAGTCGCTCGCCAACGAGTTCTTCCTGACCATGGAAACCGGCGCGAAGGACTACCAGAAGCACAACGCGTCCGCCTTCGACCTCGTGACCAACGGCATCAAGAACGAAACCGACACGGCCGCGCAGATCCAGATCGTCGAGCAGATGATTGTTTCCAAGGTGGACGCCATCGTGCTCGCGCCCGCCGACTCCAAGGCGCTCGTGCCGGTCGTGAAGAAGGCCGTGGACGCGGGCATCATCGTCGTGAACATCGACAACCGGCTCGACCCCGACGTGCTGAAGTCCAAGGACCTGAACGTGCCGTTCGTAGGCCCCGACAACCGCAAGGGCGCGCGCCTGGTTGGCGAATACCTCGCGAAGAAGCTCAAGGCCGGCGATCAGGTGGGCATCGTGGAAGGCGTCTCGACCACCACCAACGCGCAGCAGCGAACCGCGGGCTTCAAGGACGCGATGCAGGCCGTGGGCGCGAAGATCGTCTCGGTGCAGTCGGGCGAATGGGAAATCGACAAGGGCAATGCGGTCGCCTCGGCCATGCTCAACGAATATCCCGGCATGAAGGCGCTGCTGTGCGGCAACGACAACATGGCGATCGGCGCCGTGTCGGCCGTGCGCGCGGCCGGCAAGCAGGGCAAGGTCTACGTGGTGGGCTACGACAACATCGACGCCATCAAGCCGATGCTCAAGGACGGCCGCGTGCTCGCCACCGCTGACCAGTACGCCGCGAAGCAGGCCGTGTTCGGCATCGACACCGCGCTCAAGGCGATTAAGGAGCACAAGAAGCAGTCCGAACTCTCGGGCGTCGTCGAAACCCCGGTCGTGCTCGTGACCAAGGACTCCGCGAAGTAACTCGCGGAACCAGTGAAATGCAAATGTAAGCGGGCGGGCCGCGCTAATGGCGTGCGGCGCGCGCCTCCCTCGTTTGCGTGGCACGTTCCGCTCATGCATCCGCTCGTGTAATAAGCGCTCAAGAAAGCCGCCGCGCCGCCGTTATTTGTACCGTGATGGCCGCACAAGCAGCAAGCAAAAACAGGCCGCCATGGCGGCATCGCTCGAACGCGCCGCCTGAACGGCGGCCGTCCGCTCCGCAATCCCGCGCTACCCTTGCCGGATTCGGGCTGTGCGGCTCGCGATAACAGGATCGTGATGGAAGCAATTGCCTCCGACGCCCAAGCATCGGCATCCGCGCGCAGCGCGGTGCTCACGGTGACGGGCGCCGGCAAGACCTACGAGCAGCCGGTGCTCGCCGACGTCAGCCTCGCGCTGTACGCGGGGGAAGTGCTTGCGCTCACGGGGGAGAACGGCGCGGGCAAGAGCACGCTCTCGAAGATCGTGGGAGGACTCACCGCGCCCACTACGGGCGCCATGACGCTGATGGGCCAGCCCTATGCACCGGCGAGCCGCGCGCAGGCAGAAGCGCTCGGCGTGCGCATGGTGATGCAGGAGCTCAACCTGCTGCCCACGCTTTCAGTTGCCGAAAACCTGTACCTGAACCGCTTGCCGCGCAGCTTCGGGCCGCTCGGCTGGGCGGGCTGGATCGATCGCGCGCGCTTGCACGAGGACGCCCGCGCGGCGATGGCGCAAGTCGGGCTCGAGGCGATCGATCCCGAGACGCCCGTGGGCGAGCTCGGCATCGGCCACCAGCAGTTGGTGGAGATCGCGCGCAATCTGATCGGCGACGAGGCCCAGGGCGCCGCGCCGCTGCGCGTGCTGATTCTGGACGAGCCCACCGCGATGCTCACGGGCCGCGAGGTCGAACTGCTGTTCGAGCAGATCGCCCGACTCAAGGCGCGCGGCGTGGCGCTCGTCTACATCTCGCACCGGCTAGAGGAACTCGAGCGCATCGCGCAGCGCGTGGCGGTGCTGCGCGACGGCCGGCTCGTGCGCGTGGACGAGATGGCCAACCTCACGCCCGAGCGCATCGTCGCGCTGATGGTGGGGCGCGAACTCGGCGAGCGCATCGAGCTGGGCGCGCGGCGCATCGGCGCGCCGCTGCTCAGGGTGGACGGGATCGGCCGCGCCAGCGTCGTGCGCAACGTTTCGTTCGAGGTGCGCGCGGGGGAAATTTTCGGCGTGTCGGGGTTGATCGGCGCGGGGCGCACCGAGCTCATGCGGCTCATCTACGGCGCGGACGCGAAGGATCGCGGCACGGTCGCGCTCGCGGGCGTTGCGGGTGAGCCGCCAGTGGCCGTGCGCATCGACTCGCCGGCGGACGCGGTGCGCCACGGCATTGCGCTGATCACCGAGGACCGCAAGGGCGAAGGATTGTTGCTGACGCAACCGGTGGCCGCGAACGTGTCGCTTGGCAACGTGAGCGCGGTCGCGCGCTATGGCGTGGTGGACGCCGGGCGCGAGAACGCACTTGCCGATACGCAAATCGATGCCTTGCGCATCCGCACGAGCGGGCCGGAGCAGCGCGTGGGCGAGCTGTCGGGCGGCAACCAGCAGAAGGTGGTGATCGGCCGCTGGCTCGCGCGGCGCATCACGGGCGAGCAGGGTGCGCAAGGCGTGCGCGTGCTGCTGTTCGACGAGCCCACGCGCGGCATCGACGTGGGCGCGAAGTTCGACATCTACGCGCTGATGGGCGCGCTCGCGCGCGAAGGCTGCGCACTCGTCGTGGTGTCGAGCGACCTGCGCGAGCTGATGCTGATCTGCGACCGCATCGGCGTGATGTCGGCGGGGAAAATGACGGCGATCTTCGCGCGCGGGGAATGGAGCCAGGACGCGCTGCTCGCCGCGGCTTTCGCGGGCTATCGCGCTGAAGATGCGCTGCTCGCCGATGCCGCCGACCTGCCCGAGCCGACAACACCCGTGGCCGCGGAGCAATCCGGGAGCCACAATCGAGAGGGTCGCAATCAATCGCCGCCGCCCGACGAGCGAGGAGGAAGCGCTTCATGACGAATCGACCGTTGCGCGAACAAGCAGGAGCACAACCAGGAGCACAAGCAGAGCCGCCGGCGCAATCATCGCCGCCCGCGACCACGGCCGCGAGCGCGCGGCCCGTCGGCACGCGCTTTGGCTTTTCGAACTATCTGGGCCTCGCGCTCGCGCTGGTCGCGATGATCGTGCTGTTTTCGCTGCTGAGTTCGCACTTCCTGACCTACGACACGTTCAGCACGATTGCGAACCAGATTCCCGATCTCGTCGTGATGTCGGTGGGCATGACGTTCGTGCTGATCATCGCAGGCATCGACCTCTCGGTGGGATCGGTGCTGGCGCTCGGTGCGTCGGTGGTGAGCGTGGCGTCGCTCAAGTGGGGCCTCTCCGCGTTGCCCGCCGCGCTGCTCGGCGTGCTGGCCGCGGCGGCGACGGGCACGCTCACGGGCGCGGTCACGGTGGGGTGGCGCATTCCGTCCTTCATCGTCTCGCTTGGCGTGCTGGAGGCCGCGCGCGGCCTCGCATACCAGATGACGCATTCGCGCACGGCCTATATCGGCGATGCGTTCGATTTCCTCTCGAACCCGATTGCGTTCGGCATTTCCCCGGCGTTCCTGATCGCCGTCGCGGTGATGGTGATCGCGCAACTGGTGCTCACGCGCACGGTGTTCGGCCGCTATTTGATCGGCATCGGCACCAACGAGGAGGCGGTGCGCCTCGCGGGTGTCGATCCGCGTCCGTACAAGATCATCGTGTTCGCGTTGATGGGCGCGCTTGCGGGGCTCGCGGCGCTGTTCCAGATTTCGCGCCTCGAAGCCGCCGATCCCAACGCGGGCGTCGGCCTGGAGCTACAGGTGATCGCCGCCGTGGTGATCGGTGGCACGAGCCTGATGGGCGGGCGCGGTTCGGTCATCAGCACGTTCTTTGGCGTGCTGATCATTTCCGTGCTTGCGGCGGGGCTCGCTCAGATCGGCGCGAACGAGCCCACCAAGCGCATCATCACCGGCTTGGTGATCGTGGTCGCGGTGGTGCTCGACACGTATCGAAGCCGCCGCAAGGGCAAGTGATGCGGCAAGCAATGTGGCAAATGAGGGGCGAAGCAACAACAAGAACATGACGAGCGCGCAGCCGCGCGCCGCCAGCAGTAGAAAACGGGCAGGACGAAGCAGGAGCAACAGGGAAAATGGCGACGATCAAAGATGTGGCCGCCGTGGCGGGGGTGTCTTTCACGACGGTGTCGCATGTGGTGAACAACTCGCGGCCGGTGTCGGCGAATGTGCGGGCCAAGGTCGAGCAGGCGATTCGCGAGCTCAACTATGTGCCGTCGGCGGTCGCGCGCTCGCTCAAGGCGCGCTCGACGGCGACGATTGGGCTCGTGGTGCCCAACGGCACGAATCCGTATTTCGCGGAACTCGCGCGCGGCGTCGAGGACGGCTGCGCGCAAAAGGGTTACTGCGTGTTCTTCTGCAATTCCGATGACGACCCGGTCAAGCAGCGCAACTACCTGCGCGTGCTGCAGGAAAAGCGCATCGACGGGCTGATCGTGGCGTCGGCGGGCGACGATGCCGTGCTCGCGGCGACGCTGGGCGAGACGCGCGAACCGATCGTCGTGGTGGACCGCAACATCGAAGGCCTCGACACCGATCTCGTGCAGATCGACCACGAGCGCGGCGCATGGCTCGCCACGCGCCATCTGATCGAGCTCGGGCATTCGCGGATCGGCTGCATCACGGGGCCGGTCAGCGCCGCGGTGAGCGCAATGCGCATGCACGGCTTTCTGCGCGCGATGGCCGAGTGCGGCATCGAGATCGCGCCGGGCGCGATCGTCGAGGCCGACTTCTCGGGAGCGGGCGGCTATCGCGCGGCGGGGCAACTGTTCGATACCGTGCGGCCCAGCGCGATCTTCGCGAGCAACGACATGATGGGCATCGGCGCGCTGCGGGCCGCGGCCGAGCGCGGCCTGCGCGTGCCGGCCGAATGCTCGATCATCGGCTTCGACGACATCGAGCTCGGCCAATTCACCTGGCCCGCGCTGTCCACGGTCGGCCAGCCGGTGCGGGAGCTGGGCGAGATGGCGGCGCTCACGCTGATCGAACGCATAGGCGCTGCCGGTCAGGCACGCAGTGACGCGCCGGTGCTCCGGCGAGTGATGGCGCCTCAACTCATGGAGCGCGAATCGACCGCGCCGTGGTGCGGCGCACAGGCATCGCTCGCGGCCTGATACACGTGCGACGCGTGCATAATCGGCCGACTGGACAGATCACCGGAGGCACACGAAGTGGCGATTGACGAAGCTGCGCGCTCAGATGCGCAATCGAGTACGCAAGACGGCGGCCAGCAGCGCGGCCGCGTGGCGGTGGTCGGCAGCCTGAACATGGACCTGGTCGCGCGCGCCCCGCGCCTGCCGCGCCCTGGCGAGACGCTCGCGGGCAGCGCTTTCACGCAGGTCGCGGGAGGCAAGGGCGGTAATCAGGCGGTTGCGGCGGCGCGGCTCGGCGCGCAGGTGGCGATGGTCGGCTGCGTGGGCGCCGACGCCAATGGCGAACTGCTGCGCGCCGGGCTCCTTGCCGAAGGCATCGATTGCGGCGCGCTCGACACCGAGCCGGAAGCGCCGACCGGCGTGGCGCTCATCGTCGTCGACGACGCGAGCCAGAACGCCATCGTGATCGTCGCGGGCAGCAACGCCGCGGTGACGCCGGCAAGCCTGGCGCGCCACGAGGCAGCACTCGCGGCCGCCGACGTCGTCGTGTGCCAGCTCGAAACGCCGCCCGACGCGGTGCACGCTGCGCTCGCCGCCGCACGCCGGCTCGGCAAGATCACCATCCTCAATCCCGCGCCGGCCACCGGTCCGCTGCCCGCGGCCTGGCTGCCGCTGATCGACTATCTCGTCCCCAACGAACTCGAAGCCGCGACGCTCACGGGCCTGCCGCTCGCCACGCCCGAGGACGCCGCGCGCGCAGCGCTTGCGCTGCGCCGCGCGGGGGCGCGCAACGTGCTGGTGACGCTCGGCGAGCAGGGCGTCTGCGCGTTGCTCGTCGCTGAAGCCCCGGATGCCGTGGACCTGGCGCGCCCGCCGGCGCCCGTGCATTGGGCCGCGCCCAAAGTGGCCGCGGTCGACACGACGGCGGCCGGCGATACCTTCATCGGCGCGCTGGCCGCGCGGCTCGCCGCTGGCGAGACGCCCGAGCAGGCGATCGAGTTCGCGCTGCGCGCGGCGTCGATCTCTGTGACGCGCGCAGGGGCGCAACCGTCCATTCCTTCGCTCGACGAGATGGCGCGCTGAAACACGGTGGAGAAATGCGTGCCGCAACATTTGTTTTTGTAATTTATCTGTTAGCTATTTCTGCCTTCTCCTCATATCTGATAACTATTTCAAGCCTCCCGGACGCGGTGCCGTAAATACATGCTGGGGCAACAGCCCGCAAATTCGGGGCCGGAAATCGGCCCCACGGCAAGCACGGGAGAGTCATGAACAAAGGCATCAGCATCAAGGCGCGCATCGGCCTCACGATGGGGTTTCTGGCGGCGCTCATCGTTATTGTCGGCGCAGTGGGGTTGCTTGGCCTGACGCACTCGAACGAGGCCTACCGCACCACCTACAGCGACCAGATGCCGAGCAGCCACTCGGTCAACCTCGCCGAAATTTATGCGGCGCGCGAGCGGCTCGCGCTCGATCGCGCGGCGTTCGAGATCGGCACGCCCGACAGCACCGCTACGCTCGCGCGCGCCCGCATGCTGCGCGGCGTCTCCAACGATTACTGGAAGCAGTACATGAGCTTGGCGCACGATGCCCAGGAGGAGCGTCTCGCGCAGGACGTTGCCGCGCGGCGCGCCGCGTTCCAGCAAGCCGCTGACGACTTTGCCGCCAACATTGCGGCAGCGGATCAAAGCAAGATCGTCAGCGGCGCCAATGCGCTGCAAGCCGCGTACACCCAGCTTTCGCAAGCCGATCTCGAACTCGACAAACTGCAGGGCACGCTCGCGCGAGCAGGCTTTGAAGAGGCGGAAGCGGCGTTCGGCCAGTTGCGCATGGCCGTGATCGCCGTGCTGCTGATCGGCATTGGCGCGGCCGCGTATTCATTCATCATGCTGCGCCGCGCCATCGCCGGACCGCTGAGCGAGGCGCTTGGCGCGTTCTCCGCCATCTCGGCGGGCGATTTGAGCCGTCCCATCGTGGTGCGCTCGCGCGACGAGATGGGCGAGTTGCTGGGCGGCGTGGCGCGCATGCAGCACAGCCTGAGCGACACCGTGCGCTCGGTGCGCGGCGGCACCGAAGCGATCGCCACGGCCACGCGCCAGATCGCGGCCGGGAACATCGACCTTTCGTCGCGCACCGAAGAGCAGGCTTCGGCGTTGCAGGAAACCGCCGCGAGCATGGAGGAACTCACCGGCACGGTGAAGCAGAACGCCGAAAATGCCCGCCAGGCGAGCGCGCTGGCCGCCAGCGCATCGGATATCGCCAACAAGGGCAGCCGCGTCGTGAGCGAGGTGGTGGGCACGATGGGCGAGATCAACCAGAGTTCGGCGAAGATTGCCGATATCATCGCGATCATCGAAGGGATCGCCTTTCAAACCAATATCCTCGCGCTCAATGCCGCCGTGGAAGCCGCGCGCGCGGGCGAGGAGGGGCGCGGCTTCGCGGTCGTGGCAGGCGAGGTGCGCAGCCTCGCGCAGCGCTCGTCGGCGGCGGCCAAGGAGATCAAGGGGCTGATCGACACCTCGGTCGAGCGCGTGCATGCGGGTTCCGCGCTCGTCGACGAGGCGGGGCGCACGATGGCGGAGATCATCGGCGCCGTGCAGCGCGTGACCGACATCATGGGCGAGATTTCGGCGGCTTCGCAGGAGCAGTCCGGCGGCATCGATCAAATGGCGCGCGCCGTCACGCAAATGGACGAGGTGACGCAGCAGAACGCGGCGCTAGTGGAAGAGGCCGCCGCAGCCGCGCAGTCGCTCGAAGACCAGGCGAGCCGGCTGCGTGCCGCTGTCGCCGTGTTCAAGCTCGACGACTCGCACACCTGCGGAATCATCGAGCGCGATTTGCGGGGCGGTATGGCGTCTGCCTCGCCGCCCGGGGGCGCGAAGCCCGCGGCGCGTCCGGCGGTGAAGCCCGCCGTGCGCACTGGGGCGGTCGCTGTGCGCACGCCGGCGCCCGTGCGCGCAGCGCAGATGGCAAGTCCGGCGGCAAAATCGACCGCAAATCCAGTTGCACCGGCCGCAGCGGATTCGAGCGACGACTGGGAGACCTTCTGACGCGCGGCTGTCGCGAGCGGCATGTGTCGCGAGCCACCGTGTTTGACGAATCGCCGCTGCTTTGCAGCGGCTTTTTTATGCCTGCGATGCAGGCGCACGCGCTGCACGAAGCCGGTTACGGTACATTGTGAATCTTGTCACGCGCGCGGACGGGGACGCACGGTACACTGCGCAGCCGCTTTCGCGGCGAGGGGCCAGGCGCCGCAAGCGCACTGCAACACGGCGCGACATCACGCCGTCATGCCGGCTCGACGCACGGTCGCGCTGCCGGCGCACGTACAAGCACGCATACGCACGCACAAGAAAGGATCCAGACATGACTCGTGACGATCTCGCGCAGCGCCTCGTGGCGGCGCGCAGCCGCCATCAGATGATCGAGACGCTGGCGCCCGAATGGCTGCCGCCCGACGCCGCCACAGCCTACGCGATCCAGCAAGCCGTACTCGCGGGGATGGGCACCGCCACGGGTGGCTGGAAGATCGGCGCGCGCGCGCCCGGCGGCGCGGGGTCGGGCGCACCGTTGCCCTCGACGCACGTGTACGCCTCGCCCGCGTGCGTCGAACGCCAGTCGTTCTTCCGCGTGCTGGTCGAGCTCGAGATCGCCTTCCGCTTTGCCGAACCGGTCTCCCCGCGCGCCGACGTCTATGCGCGCGACGAGGTGCTCGCGCTCGTGGGGCAAATCCTGCCCGCCATCGAAATCGTCGACAGCCGCTTTGCCGAATGGCCGAACGTCGCGCCGCTCGCGCAGCTTGCCGATGCGCAGAACAACGGCGCGCTCGTGACCGGCCATGCGCAGCCTTACGCGGCGCTCGCGCGTGCGCTCGACTTCGTCGCGCCCGAACTCGAACTCACCTTCGATGGTGTGTCGCTCGTGCCGGAAATGGCGGGTAATCCCGCAGGCGATCCGCGCGAACTGCTGGTCTGGTTCGTCAATCATTGCGCCGCGATGGGCATCACCATCGAACCCGAATGGACCATCACCACGGGTTCATACGTAGGGGCGCACCGCATCGAGGGCGCGGGCCTGCTGCACGGTCATATCGACGGCCTGGGCGAGGTCGAGATCGAGTTCGTCTGAAGCAAAGCGCGCGCGGGATTCGCCCGCGACACCATGCCCAGTCAACTCAGCTGAAAGCCACTACAGCCAGCAGGGGCAGCGCGCGTTCATCGTCCCATGCATGAATGCGCGCCAACTCACCGACACCTGCTCATGTGCCGCATATAACGAATAAATAATCACTCGCGCATGATTGCAACGGCGCATGACGCGGCAGCGGACAGACAGCCCGCGCTGTTACAAACATGGCGTTACAAGTAAGGCGTTGTGATCTGTACACGGCTTGCACGGCCGCGCGTTTTATGAAGAAGCGCTCGCGCGCGGGGCAGAGGGTGAAGTAGCGGCGGGCTTGCTGCTCGAGCGTCGATTCGCGGTGCGATGCCGCGTGCTCGCGGAGTGGAATTTGCGGGTAGGCCAATGATTGTACGGCGTCGCAGGCCAAGCTCCAAGCACTCGAGTTTGAACTTTCAATCAGGCTCGATTTTTGTGTGAAAAAAAATTCGAAAAGGTTTAGGATGAATTCGAGCGATGTCGTTTCCGAATAGCGCGCCGCGCACGACATCGGTCCAGATCTCGGCGAGGAGGTAGCATGGATATCTACAGCAGCTTCGCGACCCGCTTCGAAAAAACGCGAGAGGAAGAGTTCTCGCTTGAGGAGTATCTCGCGCTCTGCAAAGAAGATCCCAGTGCGTACGCCACGGCTGGCGAACGCATGCTGACGGCAATCGGGGAACCAGAACAGATCGATACTCGCAACGATCCGCGCCTGTCGCGCATCTTTGCCAATAAGGTCATCAAGGTCTATCCGGCGTTCCGCGAGTTTTATGGCATGGAAGAGGTGATCGAGCAGGTGGTCGCGTACTTCCGTCACGCGGCGCAGGGGCTCGAAGAGAAGAAGCAGATCCTCTACTTGCTGGGCCCGGTGGGCGGCGGCAAGTCTTCCATTGCGGAGCGGCTCAAGCAGCTCATGGAGCGCGTGCCGTTTTACTCGATCAAGGGCTCGCCCGTGAACGAGTCGCCGCTCGGTCTCTTCGACTACGACGAGGATGGCCCCATCCTCGAAGAGCAATACGGCATTCCGCGCCGCTATCTGAAGAGCATCCTGAGCCCATGGGCCGTCAAGCGCCTGCACGAATATAACGGCGACATCCGCAAGTTCCGCGTGGTGCGCCGCTATCCGTCGATCCTGCGGCAGATCGGCATCGCGAAAACCGAGCCGGGCGACGAGAATAATCAGGACATTTCCTCGCTCGTCGGCAAGGTCGACATCCGCAAGCTCGAACAATACGCGCAGGACGATGCGGACGCCTACAGCTATTCCGGCGGCCTGTGCCTCGCGAATCAGGGCTTGCTTGAATTCGTCGAAATGTTCAAGGCGCCGATCAAGGTGCTGCACCCGCTGCTCACGGCCACCCAGGAAGGCAACTTCAAGGGCACCGAAGGATTCGGCGCGATTCCGTTCAACGGCATCATCCTTGCGCACTCGAACGAATCTGAGTGGAAGGCATTCCGCAATAACCGCAATAATGAAGCGCTGCTCGACCGGATTTTTGTGGTGAAGGTGCCATATTGCCTGCGCTATTCGGAAGAGATGAAGATCTACGAGAAGCTGCTGCGGAACTCGTCGCTCGCCGACTCGGTGTGCGCGCCGGGCACGCTCAAGATGATGTCGCAGTTCTCGGTGCTCACGCGCTTGCAGGAGCCCGAGAATTCGAGCCTCTTCTCGAAGATGCAGGTGTACGACGGCGAGAACCTCAAGGACACCGATCCGAAGGCCAAGTCGTATCAGGAATACCGCGACTTCGCCGGCGTCGACGAGGGCATGGCCGGGGTTTCCACGCGCTTCGCGTTCAAGATCCTCTCGCGCGTGTTCAACTTCGATTCGACCGAAGTGGCGGCGAACCCCGTGCACCTCATGTACGTGCTCGAGCAGCAGATCGAACGCGAGCAATTCCCGCCGGAGACAGAGCAAAAGTATCTGTCGTTCGTGAAGGACGTGTTGGCCTCGCGTTATGCCGAGTTCATCGGCAAGGAGATCCAGACCGCTTACCTCGAATCGTATTCTGAATACGGGCAGAACATCTTCGATCGCTATGTCACGTACGCCGACTTCTGGATTCAGGACCAGGAGTTCCGCGACCATGACACGGGCGAAAGTTTCGACCGCGCGGCGCTGAACGCGGAACTGGAGAAGATCGAGAAGCCCGCGGGCATCAGCAACCCGAAGGACTTCCGCAACGAGATCGTGAACTTCGTGCTGCGCGCGCGCGCAGGCAACGCCGGCAAGAACCCGGCGTGGATCAGCTACGAGAAACTGCGCGTGGTGATCGAGAAGAAAATGTTCTCGAATACGGAAGAACTTTTGCCGGTCGTCTCGTTCAATGCAAAGGGATCGGCGGAAGAACAGCGCAAGCATGAAGACTTCGTCAATCGCATGGTGGCGAAGGGCTATACGCCCAAGCAGGTCCGGTTGTTGTGCGACTGGTATCTGCGCGTGCGCAAGTCGTCATGAGCGCAGAGGCAATACCTTCCTGCTGCGCCGCTGCACGTTTCATGCGGCGGCGCAAAAAGGAAATCCGGCGGGGCGCAGGCTACGTAGCCGTGAGCAACTGAACGTGGCATTCCAGACTGCGCACCTCGCCCATTCGAAACGTGAGCGGGAGACTGGATGTGCTTCATCAAATCATCGACCGCAGGCTGGCCGGCAAGAACAAGAGCATTGCAAACCGCGAGCGCTTTTTGCGCCGCGTGAAGAACTATATTCGTCACGCCGTCTCGGAAGCGGTGCGTGACCGGAGTATCAAGGACATTCAAAGCAACCAGAGCATCACCATTCCGCGCAAGGACATTGCCGAACCGTCGTTCCGGCACGGCCCCGGCGGGCGGCGCGAAATGGTGCATCCGGGCAACGAGGACTACGTGCGCGGCGACCGCATTCCGCGTCCGCAAGGCGGCGGAGGCGGGGGCGGCAGCCAGGCGAGCAACGAGGGCGAAGGTCAGGACGACTTCGTGTTCGAGCTCTCGCGCGAAGAGTTCATGCAGTACTTCTTCGACGACCTCGAACTGCCGCGCCTCGTCAAAACCCATCTGATGGCCGTGCCCACGTGGAAGAGCATCCGCGCTGGGTGGGCTGCCGAGGGTACGCCGAATAACATCGACGTGGTGCGCTCGTTAAGAAGCGCGCTCGGGCGGCGCATCGCTTTGGGCGCGCCGCTTGTGAACGAATTGCGCGACCTCGAAGAGCAGCTCGAAGCGCTGATGGCCGATCCGTCCGACCGGCGCGACGAGATCAAACAGCTCGAAGAGCAGATTCACCATCTGCGCGGGCGCATCTGGCGCATCCCGTTCATCGACCCGTTCGACCTGCGTTACGTGAACCGCGTGAAGCAGCCGCAGCCGTCGAGCCAGGCGGTGATGTTTTGCCTGATGGATGTGTCGGGCTCGATGGACGAGCAGCGCAAGGATCTTTCGAAGCGCTTCTTCATCCTGCTGTACCTGTTCCTCAAGCGCAATTACGAAAAGATCGAGGTGGTCTTCATTCGTCACCACACACGCGCGGAGGAAGTGGATGAAGACACTTTCTTCCATTCGACGGAAAGCGGCGGCACGGTGGTGTCGAGCGCGCTGGAGCTGATGAAAAAGGTGATCGAAGACCGTTATTCGCCGAGCGACTGGAACATCTACGGGGCGCAGGCTTCGGACGGCGACAATTGGACCGACGATTCGCCGAAGTGCCGCAAGCTGCTCGCGGATGACATCCTGCCTCAGGTGCGCTATTTTGCTTATATTCAGGTGACGCCCGAGGAGCAGAACCTCTGGCTCGAATATGCGCAACTGGCGCTCACCGACCCGAATCTGGCGATGAAGAAAGTCGACAACCCGGCGGATATTTATCCGGTCTTCCGGGAGCTGTTTGAGAAGCAGGTGGAGCATTCATGACGACACGCCACCTGCACAACGAGGCGCGCGGCTATCAGCCGGAGCGCCGCAAGACCGGCGGCCACGGGAAAGGACAGCACGGCGATCACGAGGCTGCCGCAAAACGGGGGGGACACCCGGCCGAGCCGGCGCGCCAGGAGGCGCACGGGCTCCCCGATCATGACCTCCCTGAACCCCGGCTTCCGGAAACCAGGGAATTGCATATGAACGTAGCCGACAGACGGCCGTTGCCGTGCCCATCCGACTGGACCTTCGAGCTGATCGAAGAATACGACACGCATATTTCGCATGTTGCGGAGCAATACGAACTGGACGTCTATCCTATCCAGCTCGAATTAATCAGCGCCGAGCAGATGATGGACGCCTATGCGTCGGTCGGCATGCCGGTCAACTATCGTCACTGGTCGTTCGGCAAGCATTTTCTCTCCACAGAGAAGAGCTATCGCCGGGGCCAGATGGGGCTTGCGTACGAGATCGTCATCAATTCGAATCCGTGCATTGCGTATCTGATGGAAGAGAACACGATGACGATGCAGGCGCTCGTCATCGCGCACGCAGCCTACGGGCACAACTCGTTTTTCAAGGGCAACTACCTGTTCCGCCTCTGGACCGACGCGCACGCGATCGTCGACTACCTCGTCTACGCGAAGAATTACATCGCCGAATGCGAGGAGCGCTTTGGTCTGGACCGTGTGGAGGAGTTGCTCGACTCGTGCCACGCGCTCATGAACTACGGCGTGGACCGCTACAAGCGGCCGCAAAAGCTCTCGCTCGAACGCGAGGCCGCGCTGCGCCGCGAGCGCGAGGCGTATCTGCAATCTCAGGTCAACGAACTGTGGCGCACGCTGCCGAAGACGCAGCAGCCCATCGCCGAGGAAATCGACGAGCGCTTCCCGCCCGAGCCGCAGGAGAACCTGCTGTATTTCGCCGAAAAGAATGCGCCGCTGCTCGAACCGTGGGAGCGCGAAGTCATCCGCATCGTGCGCAAGGTTGGCCAGTACTTCTATCCGCAACGCCAGACTCAGGTAATGAACGAGGGCTGGGCCACGTTCTGGCATTACACGCTGCTCAATACGCTGTATGCGCAGGGCAAGCTCGAAGACGGCTTCATGATGGAGTTCCTGCACTCGCACAGCAACGTGGTCTACCAGCCGCCCGTCACCAAGCACTACTACAGCGGGATCAATCCGTATGCGCTGGGATTTTCGATGATGAGCGACATTCGCCGCATCTGCGAAAATCCCACCGAGGAAGACCGCAAGTGGTTCCCGGAGCTCGCCGGCAGCCCGTGGCTCAAGGCGTTGCACTACGCGATGCGCAATTTCAAGGACGAGAGTTTCGTGGCGCAGTATCTGTCGCCACATCTGATCCGCGAAATGCGGCTCTTCTCGGTGCTCGACGACGACATGCGCGATGCGCTGGAAGTCTCTGCCATCCACGACGAAAGCGGCTATCAGTACGTGCGTCAGGCGCTCTCGCGGCAGTACGACATGCATCACCGCGAGCCGAACATTCAGGTCTGGTCGGTCAACACGCGCGGCGACCGCAGCCTCACACTGCGTCACTTCATGAGCGATAACCGTCACCTGTCCGGCGACACCGACGAAGTCCTTCGGCACATGGCGCGGCTCTGGCAATTCGACGTGTATCTGGAAAGCGTCGACGAGAACGGCACGGTCAGGAAGCGCTACGAATGCCGCTACGTGCCGCCGGCGCTGAGGGTGTAGGCCATAACACTGGCTTCGGCGCTCACATCATCGCAACCGAAGGCCAGCCTGCGCGCTGGCCTTTTTTGTTGTCGCGCAGAATGCGGCTCGCTTCGATTGCAGCATGGCAAGCCGCCGTGAACGAACCGGCTGTGCCGCGCTAAGATACGGCCCTATTGCGCTTATTACCGTTGCGCGCCGTTCACTCTGGAGCCCATGCCGATTCAGGCATCGAAGGGAAGCCGTCGTGGCATTTGAATTTTTCAGTGGCATACGTCCACTCACCCGCGCAGGCGCGTTGCGTGACGCGAGAGCGGGCGTGCTGCTCGCGTCGATGAACATTCCGCAACTGCTCGGCTACGCGCGCATTGCGGGCATGCCGGCCGTCACCGGGATCTATACTGGCTTCCTGCCGATGATCGCGTTCGCGTTCTTCGGCGCTTCGCGCCACCTCGTGGTGGCTGCGGATTCGGCTACGGCCACGATCTTCGCGAGCAAGCTCACCGCCATGGCCCCGCCTGCGAGCGCCGAATATGTCGCGCTGGCTGGCATGACTGCGTTGCTGACGGCGTTCTTTCTGCTGCTCGCTCGCATTTTCCGGCTGGGCTTTCTCGCCGACTTTCTCTCGCGCACGGTGCTGGTCGGTTTTCTTACCGGCGTTGGCGTGCAGGTGGGCGTGGCGATGCTCGGCGACATGCTCGGCATCCCGTTCACTTCGCGCCGCACGGCCCTGCAGGTCAGGCAGATCATCTTGCAGTTTTCCTCGATTCACTGGCAGACACCTGCGATTGCTGCGCTCGTGGTCGCGACGATTCTCGTCTTCAAGCGCTTGCGGCCGAGCTGGCCCGTGCCGCTCGTCGCGGTGGTGGGCGGCATTGCCGCAAGCGCCACATTCGATTTCGCGGGCCGCGGCATTTCAGTGACCGGACCGCTGCAAGGAGGGCTGCCGCACATTGCGTTTCCGGCCGTGGGCTGGTTTCAGATGCTCGATTTGATGCAGGTGGCGGCGGCGTGCTTCGTGATCATCATCGCGCAGAGCGCCGCGACGAGCCGCGCATTCGCCGAGCGCTACGGCGAGCGCGTGGACGAAGACCGGAATTTGCTGGGCCTCGCGGCGGCCAATGCAGCGGCTTCGCTGAGCGGCGCGTTCGTGGTGAACGGCAGCCCCACGCAGACCGCCATGGCCGAACAGGCCGGCGCGCGCAGCCAGTTCGCGCAATTGACGTTTGCGGCCGTTGTCGTGGTCGTGCTGCTATTTCTGAGCAACTGGCTGCAATATCTGCCGCGCTGCGTGCTTGCGGCCATCGTCTTCACGATTGCCGCCGGCATGGTGCATATCGGCCAACTGATCGATATCCGCAGTGAAAGTCGTGGCGAATTCTGGCTCGCGGTGGTTACCGCGCTCTCCGTGGTCGTCATCGGTGTGGAGAACGGCATTCTCATTGCAATCGGGCTCTCGCTGCTGCGCCACGTGCGCCATAGCTATCGTCCGCATACGATGATGCTGGCGCCCAACGAGACGGGGCGCTGGATGCCAGTGCCCGCGCAGGTAGGGCTCGTGACCGGGCCCGGCCTCATCGTCTATCGCTTCGGCTCCGATCTTTTCTACGCCAACGATCATCTTTTCGTCGACGAAGTGAACAGATTAATCGACGGGGCGCCGTCGCCCGTTCATTATCTCGTGATCGACGCATCGGCAATCACGGCCATTGATTATTCGGCAGGTCGTTCGGTGAACGAATTATGCGAGTCGCTGCGAAGTTGCGGCATCAAGGTGATATTCGGGCGGGTCAACCGCTATCTGCGCGCGGACATGGATCGCCACGGCATCACCCCCGTGGTGGGCACGGCTAACATCTATACGACGCTGCACGAGGCGCTGGCCGCCGTGCATCCGGAACTCGGCCAGCACGCCGAGGCGTGACCGGCCCTTGCGCCATACACGATCTTCCTTTATCCGTATGCGATGTCGTTTGTCGCAACCGGGCTCGTGTGGCAGTGGATCCTCAATCCGGAACTCGGCGTTCAGGCAGTGCTGCGGCACATGGGTTTTGCGCATGCGCACTTCGACTGGATCGTTTCGCAACGCTTCGCGATCCATACGCTCGTGATCGCGACCGTGTGGCAGGCATCGGGGTTCGTGATGGCGTTGACGCTCGCGGGGCTGCGCGGCATCGACGAAGAAATCTGGATGGCCGCGCGCCTCGACGGCATTCCGCGCTGGCGTGTCTACGCGAGCATTGTCGTGCGGATGCTGAAGACGTCGATCTCCACCGCGTTCGTGCTGCTCTTCGTGATGGTGGTGAAGCTCTACGACGCCGTGGTGGCCATGACGCAAGGCGGGCCGGGCACCGCAAGCGAAGTGCCGGGCAAGTTCATCATGGATTACCTGTTCAATCGCGCGAATATGGGGCTGGCCTCCGCTGCCTCGATCGTGCTGTTAGCGACCGTGCTCGCGGTGCTCGCGCCGGTGCTTTACGGGCGAAGCCGTGTTTCGGCGATGGCGGCGCGCAGGGGAGAGCGAACATGAGCGTGCCGCTTGCCAAGCCGTCCGGCGCTAGCGCGACTGAGGCGAAGCCTGAGCGTCGCAGGCCGGCCCCGAAGCGCCGGCGTCATTTCACGCCGGCCCGCATCGGCATATATGGATTCCTGATTATTGCCGCGCTGCTTTTCCTGCTGCCGCTCTATGTGATGCTCGTCACCTCGGTCAAACCGATGAACGAAATCCGCATGGGCCATCTGCTTGCGCTGCCGCTTCATGTCACGCTTGCGCCGTGGCAGGAAGCCTGGTCGGCTATTTCGCAACTACTATGCCGCGTTGCCGCAGGAGCTCTTCAAGGCAGCGCGCATCGACGGCGGCAGCTTCTGGCGCATCTTCGTGCAACTCATGCTGCCCATGTCTACGCCCATCATCGTGGTTGCCTTGATCATGCAGGTCACGGGCATCTGGAACGACTACATTCTCGGGCTGGTGTTCGCTGGCACGAAAAACCTGCCGATGACCGTGCAACTCAACAACATCATCAATACCACCACTGGCGAGCGGCTCTATAACGTGAACATGGCCGCGACGATCCTCACCTTGCTCGTGCCGCTCGCGATTTATTTCGTGTCGGGCCGCTGGTTCGTGCGGGGCATCGAGTCGGGCGCGATGAAAGGGTGAGCGGCCATTGACGAGATCAGGGCAAGGAGACGAACGATGGCGAATCCGGCAAACGTAGCGGTGCACAACCTGCGCATCGACCTTGGCGCGAACACGGTGATCGCGGATCTCGACCTCGACGTGCGCGCGGGCGAGTTCGTCGTCTTGCTCGGCCCATCGGGCTGCGGCAAATCCACGTTGCTGCACAGCATCGCCGGCCTGGTCGACGTGACCGACGGCAGCATCGAAATCGCCGGCGAATACATGACGTGGGCCGATCCCAAGGATCGCGGCGTGGCGCTCGTGTTCCAGTCGTACGCGCTCTATCCGACGATGAATGTCGAGCGCAATCTTTCATTTGCATTGCGAATCAATGGCACGCCGCGAACAGAGATCGCGCGGCGCGTGCAGCGCGCCGCCGAGATGCTCCAGCTCGGGCCGCTGCTCTCGCGCAAGCCGTCGCAGCTTTCGGGCGGCCTGGCGCGCGCGACCTCGCAGGACGAGGCGCTGCAAGGCCAAATTATGCTGATCGAACCGATGGGCAACCACCGCGTCCTCTGGCTCGATTATCATGGAATGCAATTCGCTTCGATCGATCAGGACTAGACACCGCTCGCGAGTGGAGCCAGTGTGCCGTTCGAGATCGACGCAGGGCAGGTGTCGCTCTTCGACGAGGCGAGCAGCCTGCGGCTTTGAGCGCCCATTCATCAGATCATTGGATGAAAGGGGCGGGCGCTCGGAAAACATAACCAGAAGAAGGCAAAGAAGAGGCAAACAAGCGTGGCAACCCTCAAAGACGTGGCAACGCTGGCCGGTGTGGGTCTTTCCACGGCCTCGCGGGCGATTTCGGGCAAGGGGCCGGTGTCGGCCGAAGCCGCCGCGCGCGTGCAAGCCGCCATCGAGCAACTGAACTTCCGGCCTTCGTCAATAGGGCGGGCGATGGCGACCAAGTCGCTCGGCATCGTCGGCATTTTCGTGCCGACTTTTTTTGGCTCCTATTACGGCACCATCCTCAAGGAGACCGATACCGAATTGCGTGCGGTGAAGCGGCACGTGGTGGTGGCCACCGGTTGCGGCGAGGGCTCTCCACGCGAGCAGGCTGTCGAGGCTGTGCGCTTTCTGATCGGACGCGACTGCGACGGCATGGTGGTCATCAGCCACGACCTGCACGACGAAGACCTCAACATGCTGCACGCGATGCATCCGCGCATGGCATTCCTGAACCGTGTGTTCGATCAGTTGCCCGAGGCGTCGTTTTGCGCTGATCACTTTCATGGCGGCGAACTGGCCGCGCGTACGCTGGTCGAGCACGGACATCGCGAGATTGCAGTGATCGGCGGGCCAGCCAGTTCTTCGGACAACCTCGCGCGCCTCGATGGTTTTTTCACCGAGCTCGCGCGCCACGACATTGCGCGCGAAGCAGTGCCGCTCATCATGTCGGACTTCTCGCCCGAGGGCGGCTATGCGGCGGCCGGCGAGTTGCTCGACTCGAAGCGGCGCTTCACGGCACTTTTCTGCGCTAACGACACGATGGCCATGTCGGCTCTCGCCCGGTTGCAGCAGGCGGGCATTGCCGTGCCGGGCGACGTTTCGGTGATGGGCTACGACGACGATTATTCGGCGGCCTACATGGCGCCCGCACTCACCTCGGTCCATATTCCAACCGCCGAACTCACCCGCAATGCCGTGCGATGGCTGATCAATCAGTGCTATGGTGCGCACTGGGACATCGAGCGAAATTTCGATGTGAGCGTGACGATGCGTGCCTCGGTCGCGCGTGTGAATTCCGCGCGTTATGCCTGACTATTTTCTGTTTATCGCCTGACGCAAGAGTACGCGGGAGTTGGCAACACCCGCGCCGGATTACGGCTGTGTAGCGAGCGCAGGCGAGATGGTACGGCTACTCGCGCTTCAATCCGCTTTACCGCGACCGCCACGCCATGCACGGCGACCAGGGCGATCACGACGCGAGCAAGCCCACGGTTTTCGCCACCCAGTCGACGCACAAGTTGCTTGCCGCGCTCTCCCTGGCCTCGTTCATTCACGTGCGCGATGGGTGCAACCCCATCGAGCATGCACGCTTTAACGAAGCGTTCGTGATGCACGCCTCGACGTCACCGCAATACGCGATCATCGCTTCGAACGACGTGAGCGCCGCCATGATGGACGGCGCGGGCGGGGCCTCGCCCACCACCGAGGCCATCCGCGAGGCAGTGGCGTTCCGGCAGATGCTGAGCCGCATGCATGCCGGATTCAGCGAGAAGGCCGACTGGTTTTTAATGCCTGGCAGCCCGAATCGGTCGTCGATACCAGGACGGGCCGCCGTCACGCCTTTCACGAGGCGAGCGAGGATCTGCTCGTTCGCGAACCGGCCAATTTGCAGGCGCTGGGGCGCTTCGATCGTCGCTTCCCGGGCTCACGCACGACACGCATGGCGTGGAGGTGGTGGATCACGCCTACCGCGTTGCCTGCATCAAGGCAGCCTCCTGAGCGTGAAATGCCGCTTCCCGGACCGCGTGGCGCGATGCTTTCAAGGTGTTTTCATCGGGCCACGAGAGCAGGGCAGCGGCGCATTCGTGCCTCGACACGCTTGCCGCTGGTAAGCTGGACCCCGCGAAGCCATGCAAGGCCATACCCAGGCTTCGCTGACCAGTGCCGGTTCGCGCGCGCAGGGAACAAGCGAGTGCCGCAAGCTGGGACGGTCATAGACGACCTTTCAGTCAGGAGACGGCGTGAACAAAATTGTCTTCCCTGGAGTCACTGCGCGAATCTTGCCGGCGCCGCTCGCACGCCCGGTGTGCGCGGCGCTAATGAGCGCTTTCATGCTGGGCGGCTGCGCCCACCAGCAAACGGCGGCCCAGCGCGAGCCTGCGCAATCGAACGTGCCGTCGCCGCTCAACGACCTCGGTAGCGGGTCGGGCGAGGGCAGTACGGCAACAATCGATGTGCACGCAACGAATGCGCTAGATGCCATGGGCCAGTATCTGCGCTCGTTGCGCACCTTCGAAGTCGATGCCGACACCGCCACCGACGTCGTGCTCGACAGTGGCCAAAACGTGGCGTTCCTGCATCACACCGTGCTCAAGGTCAAGCGGCCCGATCGACTGCGCGCGGACATCACGGGGAACGGCAACGTGCGCGGCATGGTCTATGACGGCCATCGCTTCACGATCTTCAACCAGAAGAAGGGCTACTACGCGCGACACGACGCGCCGCCCACGCTCGACGGGCTGGTGCGCGACCTCGCCGCCAACTGGCATATCGAAACGCCGCTCGTCGACCTGTTCTATTGGGGCAACGGCAAGCCCGACAACAGCGCGATTCAATCGGCGCAAACGCTTGGTGACGAGAAGATCGACACGCGCACCTGCACGCACTACGCGTACCGGGAAGCGGACGTTGACTGGGAGCTGTGGATCGAAACGGGGCGCAGGCCGCTGCCGTGCAAGATGATCATTACCGACACGACCCAGCCGACGCGGCCCCGCCATGACGTGACGTACCACTGGAGGCTCAATCCGGCCTTCGCGGCGTCAACGTTCGTGTTCCGTCCGCGCCTCGGCGCGCGGCAGATCGAACTCAAACCCGCGGAGCATTCGCCTTACGCTGAGGCGGAATGACAAAGCCGAATCACGCACGGCGAGCCATCGCCGAGAGCCTCGTGACGTCGATGGTGCCGGCCTCACCCGCAGCGCTTGCGTTCCGTGGCATGGCGCGCACCAGCATTCATCCGATGAGCGGCAATTTCGCAGGCGGACAGCTCTCGCGGCCCGGCTTCAATGGCGGGGGAACAGTTCCATGGCGGCCAGCCGGGACCGCATCCGGAGCCTGGCCCCGGGCCAGGGCCGCATCCGCCGGGGCCGCCGCCGGGACCTGAGCCGCATCCGCCCGTACCACCACCGAGACCCGTGCCGCATCCTCCCGGCCCGCCGCCGCCTCCGTTGCCTCCACCGAATTGGGGAGGCGGATGGTATGTCGACCCGGTCGCGGCGGCCGTTACCGTTGGCATGACCGCCGCTGTGGTTGGCACGATGGTGGCAAGCCTGCCGCCATCGTGCAGCCCAGTGATGATCGGCGGCACGACTTACGAGCAATGCGGTGCGACCTGGTATCAACCTCAGTACATCGGTACACAGGTGCAATACGTCGTCGTGCCAGCGCCGTAGTTGACGGCTCAGTGCGACGAGTGAAGGCGTGCAGGGCGGGGCGGCGAGGGCCCCGCATCAACTCCTTCGGTACCGGTGCGTGCGTCTTGCGGCATGTGCACGGGTGAATGGCACGCGGAAAATGGCCTAATTGCTTGAGGAGCGAGGGGGCTTAAGCAATTCTTAAGCTACCGACGACGAGACTATCGGCCAAGTGCCAAAAAGTGTGCCGATGGAATGAAAGCGATTTACGCCGATCTAAAGCGAGTCCGTATGCGTCCGACCTCGAGTCGCGTCGCGGTCCTGCATTTGTTCCACGAATTCCCGCACGAGCACATGACTGCCGACCAGGTTTTTCGGCGCGTGCCGCCTGAAACCGAGCAATGCAGTCTCGCGAGTGTGTACCGGGCGCTGGCGCAATTGCTGGACGCGGGCCTGATCACGAGCGCGTGGATTGGCGAGCAGCGCGTCGTGTATGAGCTCAATCGCGGTACGCGTCATTCACATCTGGTCTGCAGCGATTGCGGCACGATTTGTGATATCGACGATAACGCGCTCGAATCGCAGCACGAGGCCATTGCCGCCGCGCACGAGTTTCGGTATGCAAGCGCAAGCCTTGTGATCTTCGGGCGCTGTGCGCAATGCGCGGCCTCGCTGAGTTCCGCTGTGCAGCGTGCGGGCGCGTTGCATGGGATGGACCGACGCGTGCAATAGTGCGGGATACCTGTGCGGTTGGATCTGGGCGGTAGTGGGTATCGCGAGGCCGATAAATTTGTAATTTGACATAAGATAAATTATCGAAGTTTTTTGTGTTATGGCTTTTTTGAAATGTCCGATTCTGGCTCATTAGAAATGTCCGATTCCTGCCCTGGTTGAGGTGCACGCTCACACGAGGCGTCGACCAGGGGCGAACCATGAACGGACGTGAGCTGATCACGGCAAGCATGCGCGAACTCGAGCGGGTCAAGGTCATCGAGGCGGTCGTTGAAG
>NZ_JTDB02000017.1 GCF_000785435.2 Paraburkholderia sacchari
AACCCGTCATGCCTGATGACCATAGCGAGCTGGTCCCACCCCTTCCCATCCCGAACAGGACCGTGAAACAGCTCCACGCCGATGATAGTGCGGATTGCCCGTGTGAAAGTAGGTAATCGTCAGGCTCCTTATGCAGTATGTCCAGAACCCCGGTGGCTCACCATGAGCGCCGGGGTTCTGGCGTTTACGCGCGTGGAAAATAGCTACAAGAAAAAACAGCCGTCACATGGACGGCTGTTTTGTTTCCTCATTCGGACAACTGCGTTTCACTGCGCGGCTTTGGCCGGATGCGCTGCGGCGCGCGCATCGGGTGTCGAAATTGCGGCGGCATCGGCAAGCTGTTCCTGCGTGAGCTCCTCGAGCAACGCCATATCGCGAGCGATCACCTCCGGGAGATGTGCGCGCAGAAATTCCACCCAGGTCTTGGTCTTCGCATCCACGAATTTGCGCGACGGATACAGCGCATACACGTGGTTTTTCTGCAGGATGTGGTGAGGCAGCACGCGCACGAGCGTGCCGTTGCGCAGGCCTTCTATCGCCGCATACACCGGCAGCATGCCGATGCCCATTCCCTCACGAATCGCCACTGCAAGCGACTCGGCGATGTTCACCTGAACGGGCCCGTCTACCTGCATCTCGACGCTGCCTTCCGGGCCTTCAAGCACCCATATATGCGCGGGCGCTGTCGGCGTCTTGAGAATCAGGCAGTCATGATGCGCGAGATCCGCAGGCGTGCGCGGCGCACCGTGCGTATGCACATAAGCGGGCGACGCACACAGGATGCTGCAGGACGAGCCCAGTTGATGCGAGACGAGATCGGAGTTCGGCAGCGAAGCCGCGGTCACGACTGACACATCACTGCTGCCCTCGAACAGATCGGGCATGCGTTGCGAAAGCGTAAGCTCGACCGTCACTTCAGGGTGCAAAGCGCGATAGCGCGAGATCGCGGGCAGCACGTACTGTTGCCCAATGCTCGCGAAGCTGTGCATACGCAATGCGCCAGCAGGACGCTCGTGGGCGCAACTGGCCTCTTCCTCGGCGCTGTCGACGTCTGCGAGAATCTGCGAGCAGCGTTTCAGATAGCGTTCACCGGCGGGCGTGAGTGCGAGCCGGCGCGTCGAGCGGTTCAGCAGCCGCGTGCGCAAATGCGCTTCCAGCTCCGAGACCGCGCGCGACATGGCACCCGTGGTCGAGTCGAGCGACTGGGCTGCGGCGGTGAAACTGCCGGCTTCGACAACGCGGATAAACACCCGCATATTTTGTAGCGTATCCATCAGACCTTCTTAGAGAACTTCTTGTTCGGCACGAAAACAATATTGTCCGCCTCGCGGGCTCCGGCATTGTTGAGTGATCTGGAACGGATGTTCCCCACCCGTACCGTTAATTCGCTCAACTGAGGCTCCTACAATCGGCGCCTGCCGACCCGATTCGCGACGGCATTCTTCGTAACAATCCGAGCGTAGCGCGCTGTTTTAAATGAACCGCCAGCCAGCGATACATCGAGCGATAACCCCGCGTCGTCGCGGCGAAATCATATGGCGAGCCGCCCGGCGCGGCTTGAGAGACTGGCAGAGCAGCGATGGAGCAATCTGGCTGCATCTGCTGAAAACAGTCGTGGCAGGACTGCTCGCCATGGGCATTGCGATGCGGCTCGATTTGCCTCAACCGCGCATTGCAATGACGACGGTGTTCGTACTGATGCAACCGCTTTCCGGCATGGTGTTCGCGAAGAGCGTTTACCGCATCGTGGGCACCGCGGTAGGCATGGTCGCGGCGGTGGTGTTGGGGGCCGTCTTTATCCAGCAACCCGAGCTTTACATACTCGGGATGACGGGGTGGGTGGCTGCGTGTACCGCAGCCGCCATGCGTAATCGACATTTTCGTTGGTACGCTTTCGTGCTGGCCGGCTATACCGCTGCGCTGATCGGCATTCCGCTCGTGACGCAGCCTGATGGGCTCTTTCTTGCCGCGCTCGGGCGCGGGGCTGAAGTAGCCGTTGGGATTCTGTGCTCGGGGGTGATCAGCGCCGTTATCGTGCCCCGACAATCGGGCTCGTTGCTCGAGCGCACCTTACGCGCTCGCTATATCAATTTTACTGCGTTCGCTGCGCTTGTGTTGTCCGGCAGTCTGGAAAGAGGCGCGTTTGAAGGGCGATTCGCGACACTCGTCGACGAGATCGTTGGCTTCGAGGCCACGCGCGCTTTCTCATTTTTCGAGGATCCGACGATGCGCGCGCACAGCCAGTTGCTCGCGCGTCTGAACGGCGAGTTCATGGACGTCTGCGCGCGCCTGCACGCGCTGCGCCAGTTGAAACGACGTCTGCGCAGGAACAACGAAGCCATCGCGCCGCTTGGTCCGTATTTCAGCGAGCTTGCGGCGTTGCTTGCGCAACGTCCTCGTCAGAACGAAGCTGATCGCGCGTACGCGTTGCGTATCGCGCAAGACCTGGCGTCGTTCATGCACACACTGCCGCGCCGTGTGCGCGAAACGCGTCGGTCGCTTGAAACAGGTGCGCCTGATGCGCTGCAAGACTTCGACACCTCCGCTGAACTGCTCTACCGCTTCACGGCTGAAATGGCCCGTTACAGTAGTACGTGGGCGTCGCTCACGCAGGCGGGTCTGCCGCCCGAGCCGCGCATGACACGCTATGTACCGCGCACGAGCTGGTATGTGGTGGGGTTCACCTTCATGCGCACGGCCGTAGTGGTCGCGGCGCTTGGCTGGTTCTGGGTGGAGACCGACTGGCCGAGCGGCGGCCTCGCAATGATTGCCGCCGCCCTCACCTGTGCGCTTACCTCGTCTGCGCCGCGCGCTACCCGCATGGCGTTTCAGATGGCGGCGGGTGCGGGCTGCGCCGCGCTCGTTGGTTATCTGCTCACCTGCTACGTGTATCCGAACGTCGACGGATTTCCACTGCTCTGCGTCGCGCTCGCGCCGTTGCTCGCACTGGGAGCATTCTTCGCGACGCGTCCGCGCATCGCCGGCTTCGGCGTCGGATTTTCGGTGTTTCTGTGCCTGCTCGCCGGTCCCGACAACGTGATCGTCTACACGCCCGATCTGCTGATCAATAACGGTGTCGCGGTCGTGCTGGCGATGATCGTGGCCGCGCTGGCGTTCGCTGTGGTCTTCCCTCCGCATATGAGCTGGCTCGTCGAGCGCATGTGCGTGGCGCTGCGCGCTCAGGTCCAGCTTGCCTGCCGTGGCGAGCCGCAAGGACTCGGCCAGCAGTTCCAGTCGGGTACGCACGACCTCATGCACCAGTTGCGGCTGCTCCTCAATGGCCGCAAGCAAGCGCACCGGCGCGCGATGCGCTGGATGCTGATCACGCTCGAAGTGGGGCATGCCGTGATCGATTTGCGACACGAGGCGCAACGCGCCACATGGCTCGAGACGGCCGGGCGTGGATGGCAAGCGGGTCTCGATCAGATGCTTGACGATATCGCGCGGCTTTTCGAGGACCCTGGTCCAGCGCCGCTGAAGCGTGCGCTTGCATCGGTGCGAGCGGCCATACGGATCGCTCAGGAAGCGCTTCCCGGCGTTCACCATGACCGTGAGCGCCGACACGACGCGCAGCGAATCTTGAGCCATTTGCATTTCATTCACAGCGCGCTCATCGACCGCGATGCACCGCTGACCGCACTCGCGCGCCAGGCGCGCGGCCGTCGTTCTCGCCCCTCGTTCCGCACAAAAACACCTTGAACCGGCAATCCGGCCGACAGGTACGCGATCTTGCTGCAGTCTGGAAATATGCCTTCCATCTCGCCCTCTTAATCGCTCCGGATCCGGGTCATATAGTCACATCACTGCTTCGCAGTAACCGTTAGCACTGGAGAGTGAAATGAAGTCCCTGAAGTTCGCTGTTGTTGCCTGCTCGTTGTTTGCCGCCGCGTCCGCCTTTGCACAGAATGAAGCATCGGAGCCGAGCGTCCCTCAGCAGGTCGCGCAAAGCGCAGCGCAGCCTGTCAATCAGACCGCAAAGCCGGCAAAGAAAGACGAATGCGTCGGTCCGGCCAGCTTTTGCACCCTCTATTTCGGTAGCTGAGATCGAGTGACCGCCCGCCATGAATGAGCGGGGCGCCAGCTTGAATTCCTTGCCGCGGCGCCTTCGCATCAGGCCCGCGGCTTTGCGCATGGTGACTGCAAAAGGTTATTGCAGAAACCGTAAAGCAACGCCACCGAAACGAGACCTGCAAAGGGCACGTGGCATTTCCAGTAGTTTTCCGGTAGTCAGTGGAGACTTTGATGTACGAAGACCGTATTCGTTGTGCCGCGTTGCGCGGGAAAATCACTTCGGCTGCCGAGGCGGCAAAGCTCGTGCGCAACGGCATGCGTGTCGGCGCGAGCGGCTTCACGCGCGCGGGCGACACGAAGGCCGTGCCCATCGAACTGGCGCGCCGCGCGCGCGAAGAGCAGGAGCCGCTGCGCATCACGCTGATGACGGGCGCCTCGCTCGGCCATGACGTGGACCGCATGTTGACCGAAGCCGGCGTGCTCGAGCGTCGTTTGCCTTTCCAGGTGGACACCACATTGCGCCGCGCCATCAATCGCGGCGAAGTCATGTTCGTCGATCAGCATCTCTCCGAGACCGTCGAGATGCTGCGTGCGAACCTGCTTGGCAAGCTCGACCTCGCGATCATCGAGGCCGCTGCGATTACCGAAACGGGCGGCATCGTCCCCACGACCTCGGTGGGCAACTCGGCAAGCTTCGCGATTCTCGCGGAGAAGGTGATCGTCGAACTCAATCTCGCCCAGCCGCTTGCGCTCGAAGGCCTGCACGACGTGTGGATTCCGGGCCGCCGCCCGCATCGCGATCCGCTGCCCATCCTGCATCCGCACGATCGCGTGGGCACGTCCATCATCGACATTCCGCCCGAGAAGATCGCCGCCATCGTTATCACGAACGAAGCGGACAGCCCGTCGACCGTGCTGCCCGCCGACGAGGAAACCGCGCGCATCGCTGGCCACCTCATCGAGTTCTTGAAGCACGAAGTAAAGCACGGTCGCATGAGTGCGCAGTTGCCGCCGCTGCAGGCCGGCATCGGTACGATCGCGAATGCGGTGCTCTCGGGTTTCGTTAATTCGCCGTTCGAAGCACTTACGATGTACTCCGAAGTACTTCAGGATTCCACCTTCGACCTGATCGATGCGGGCAAGATGGTGTTCGCTTCGGGGGCGTCCATGACGCTCTCGGCGCCGCGTCAGGCTCAGGTACTCGCCGATCTTGACCGCTATCGCGACAAGCTCGTGCTGCGTCCGCAGGAAGTGAGCAACCATCCGGAAGTGATTCGCCGCCTCGGACTCATCGCGCTGAACACGGCGCTCGAATGTGACATCTACGGCAACGTGAATTCCACGCATGTGGGCGGCACGCACATGATGAACGGCATTGGCGGCTCGGGCGATTTCGCGCGCAATGCCTCGTGCGCGATCTTCGCGACCAAGGCCATTGCGAAGGACGGCCGCGTCTCCAGCATCGTGCCGATGGTGCCGCACGTCGACCACAACGAGCACGATGTGGATGTGATCGTCACCGAGCAGGGCCTTGCGGACCTGCGTGGCCTCGCGCCGCGCGAGCGCGCGAAGTTGATCATCGATCGCTGCGCGCATCCGCTCTATCGCGATCTGCTGCGCGACTACCATGACGACGCGCTGAAGATCGGCGGCCAGACGCCCCACAATCTCGCCAGGGCGTATGAAATGCACCTGCGCTTCAACGAGACCGGTTCGATGCTTCCCGATCGAACGGGTGGCCTCGTCGCCAGCGGCGCATAAGCCTCGACGCTCGAACAAAAAGGCGGGAGCACCAGCGATGGTGCTCCCGCCTTTTTATTGGCGACCGCGAATCGCTACGCCCTTCGGAACAGCCTGATGATGAAGAGCAGGATGACCGCGCCGACAATGGCCGTAATGATCGAGCTGATCATGCCGCCGCCGATGTGGATCCCGAGCAGGCCCGCGAGCCAGCCACCGATAAAAGCCCCGACGATCCCGACAATGATATCGACGATCAAACCGAAGCCGCCGCCCTTGACGAGCAGCCCGGCAAGCCAGCCAGCGACTGCGCCGATGATGAGCCACGCGATGATGCCGTGTTGCATAGGAGGACCTCTCTCGTTGGTGTGAACAATAAAACACAACAAAATGGAGCTTAGTCCATGGATAGGGTCGAGTCCATGAAACCAGGCCAGAATTGACAGTCTTGGGTTTCAGCGGCGGAGCGTTTCAAAAACCGCAACGAAAGCGAAATGTATTCGTAAGGAATGCGTGCCGTGCAGGATGCCCCGCGTCGCGTGATGGAGCGGGCCGCGGTGCGGAGTGGGCGCCGAGGATCATCCGCGAGGACAAAGCGGCTCCCCAAGCTGGCGCGGCTGCCATGTACAGGTCAGCATGGGGTCACGGCCTGGCAGCGAGACTGGCGTTATCGATGGTGCAATGGGCCAGGAGTCGCTGATGGATACGCTGCGCAACATGCGGGTCTTCGTGAGGGTGGTGGAATCGGGCAGCTTCACGCGCGCTGCCGTGAGCGAGTCGATGACGACCGCGCAGGTTTCGCGCGCCGTCACGGACCTCGAGTCGCGGCTGCGCGCGCGTCTGTTGAACCGCACCACGCGGCGCATGTCGCTGACCGAGGCGGGCGAGCGCTATCTGCAAAGCTGCAAACGCATTCTTGCCGATATCGAACAGGCGGAATCCGAAGCGGCCGACGCGCAGGGGAATCCGGCGGGCAAGCTGCGCGTTTATGGCGGCACGAGTTTCGGTCAGCATTATGTCATGCCGTTGATCGCGCGCTACCAGCAGCATTTGCCCGATGTCGCCGTCGATCTGACCATCGCGCAGCAGATGCCCGACATCATCGAGGAGGGCTTCGACGTGGCTGTGGTGGTGGCCGCCGAGCTCGGAGATTCGGCGCTGATCTCGCAGCAACTGGGTAGCACCGCGGCCATTCTGTGCGCGTCGCCTGCATATTTGCGTGCGCACGGTGAGCCGCGCTCGTTCGATGATCTCGAGGCGCACACCTGCCTGCATCTGACCGATGCGAGCCTGCCCGTGGGCCAATGGGTTTCGGAGGGACCGCACGGGGAAACATTCCGCCATACCGGCGTGACGCCGTTCCAGGTGAACAATCCCGAAGCGCTCGCGCTCGCCATACGCGAGGGCATGGGCATCGGCCCGCTGCCGGTGCCGGTGGCGCTGCCGGGTCTCGCCGATGGCTCGCTCGTGCGCGTGCTGCCCACGCAACGTCTGCAAAAGCTCAACATTTACGCGCTCTATGCGTCGCGCCGTTATCTGGACGCAAAGATCCGCACGTTCGTGGAGTTCCTGCGCGAGAAGGTGCCGGCAGTGCTGGCCGAGCAGGAAGCATCGCTTGCGGCCTGCGATGTGCCGCAACGTCAGCGCGCTACGGCGCGCGCGCGTCTGCGCGAGGCGCGCCAGGCGCACGGAGTGCACGAAGGGCATGAAGTCGAGCACTTGCGGCTCGTGAATTAAATACAACGCGTTACCTGGCGAAGACATGAGCCAATCCGAGCAGCAATCGTCCCCTCACGTTGACGCGAACAGCGAGCAAAACATGGATCTTCCAGGGCGTGTGCGGGCCGGCAAGCGCGCGCGTTGCGGTGATCGTTGTCGCGGTGATGCTGGGTGTCGGTGCGACCCGCACGATCGTCTCCAACGTGATGGACGTGATGAACGCGCGCCATCCTGCCAGCCTCAGGCGGCAGCAACCGCTTGCCAGCGAACGCAAGGAGGCGCAGATTCATGGTCAGCAGCCTGCCACAGCGGAATATCTGGCGCGGATGCCCAGTGGCGCCTGTAGCGCGGGCCCTTGCCGCGAGGCGTCGTCCGGCGCCGCGCGAAGAGGAGGATGACGATGAAAGTATTGGTGATCGAGGATGAGCGCAAGGTCGTGGAGTACCTGCGCAGCGGATTGAGCGAGCAGGGGTGGGTCGTCGACGTGGCGATGGACGGCGAAGAGGGCGCGTGGATGGCGACGGAGTATGACTTCGACGTGATCGTGCTCGACGTGATGCTGCCGAAGCTCGATGGCTTCGGCGTGCTGCGCGCGGTGCGCGCGAAGAAGGAGACGCCGGTGATTATGCTGACCGCGCGCGACCGCGTGGACGACCGTGTACACGGTCTGCGCGACGGCGCCGACGACTATCTGACCAAGCCGTTCTCGTTTCTCGAACTCGTCGAGCGCTTGCGCGCGCTCACGCGCCGCGCGCGGGTTCAGGAGTCCACGTTCGTTTGCGTGGGCGATCTTCAGGTGGACCTCATCAGCCGACGCGCGACGCGCGACGGCGTGCGGCTCGATCTCACCGCGAAGGAGTTTCAGCTGCTTTCGGTGCTCGCGCGGCGGCGCGGCGAGATTCTCTCGAAGACGCTCATCACGGAGCTCGTGTGGGACGTGAACTTCGAGAGCAATGCCAACGTGGTGGAAACCGCTATCAAGCGGCTGCGCGCGAAGCTCGACGGTCCGCACGCGTCCAAGCTGCTGCATACGATACGCGGCATGGGTTACGTGCTCGAAATGCGCGAGGCGCGCGAGGACGGAGGCCAGGTGTCATGAAGCGCTCGATCTCGCTGCGGCTTTCGGCGATGTTCGCAGCGGTCTCGCTCATCGTATTCACGCTCACCGGCACGGGGCTGTTCTTGCTGATGCAGCATCAGCTCTTCAACGAGTTGCGCGAAACGCTCGACGCGCGGGCGCGCATCGCGGGCCTGATCGTTACGCACGCATCGGATGTGAAGAAGTGGGCGTTCGTGCAGGAGAAACTTCACGACCTCTCGCCCGCGGACAGCCGCATGCACTACTACGTGGAAGCGGCCGATCCGCGCTTTCGCTTCGGCGCGCCCATCGCCGGCAAGATCACCGGAGATGTCGGGCCGAACTATCGGCTCGTGCGGCCGGCGGGCTACAACTACGACTTGATCGTCACGAGCATGACGCTCCCCGCGAACGGCGAGCGCCCCGAAGTGAAGCTCGTGGTGGCGAGCGATTGCATGCGCACGGAAAGCATGTTGAGGCGCTTTGGCATCGCGCTTGGCGTGCTGATCGTGCTTTCGACCATTGCAGTGGCGCTGCTGAGTCGCGCCGTTACGCGCTTCGGTCTCGCGCCGCTTACGCGGCTCTCTCGCGAGGCGGCGCAACTGAGCCCCTCGAACCGTCGCCAGCGGCTGCATGCCGGCGAATTGCCCAAAGAATTGCATGAACTGGCCACTTCATTCAATGGTGCGCTGGAGCGGCTCGACAAGGCCTACGATCGCCTCGAATCGTTCAACGCCGACGTCGCGCACGAACTGCGCACGCCCGTGAGCATCCTGATCGGCCAGACCCAGGTGGCGCTCACGCGCGACCGCTCGGTCGTGCAGTTGCAGCAGACGCTGCAATCCAATCTTGAGGAATTCGAACGATTGCGCGTGATCGTCAACGACATGCTGTTCCTGTCGCGCAGCGATCGCGGCGAGCGCGCGACCGAGCTTACGGAGGTTTCGCTGCGCGCCGAGGTCGAGCGCATGCTGGAGTTCCTGGAGATCCCGCTGGAAGAGGCGCAGTTGAGCGTACAGGTGCGAGGCGATGCGCACGCGTGGGTGAATACCTCGCTGATCGGCCGCGCCATGAGCAATCTGTTCGTGAACGCGATCCAGCACTCGCCACCCGGAACCGTGCTGCAGTCGACTATCGCGCCGCAGAATGGCCATGTGGAAATCGCCGTGTCGAATCCTGGCGAGCCGCTCGACCCCGTGGTGCGCGAACATATTTTCGACCGCTTCTACCGCATTCAGGAAGCGCGCTCGAATAGCCACGAGAACCACGGCCTCGGGCTTTCCATCGTCAAGGCGGTGGCCGAGATGCACGGCGGTACGGTATTCGTGCGCAGTGCGAACGGTGTCAATACGTTTGGCTTCTCGGTGGCCGCGCATGTGGGTGCAGCGCTGGGCGACGCGGCGGCTAATGCGTCCGTTGCGCCCGATGCCGCGCGCCAGGGGCGCGCGGGGCTGCCGTTGCACGTGTCGCCGTGAGCAAGTGCAGCGCCGTTTCGCGCCGCCAGACGTTAGACGTCAGGCGCTAGACCGGATCGTCGTCCGCCGGCTGACTGTCGACGCGGTCGTGGTGGTGCTGGTCGCGGCGCAGCAGGTCCCAGCAACTGATGAAGAGCGCGGCAATCAGCGGCCCGATCACGAAGCCGTTGATGCCCATTAGCGAGATGCCGCCCAGCGTCGAAATCAGTACGACCCAGTCGGGCAGGCGTGTGTCCTTGCCCACCAGCACGGGCCGCAGCACATTGTCCACGGTGCCGATCACGAGCGTGCCGAACAGCGTGAGGCCGATGCCCTTCGCGATTGCGCCTGTCGAGATGAAGTAGAGCGCAATGGGCACCCACACGAGCGCCGCGCCTACCGCCGGCAGCAGCGACAGCAGCATCATCACGAAGCCCCACAGCAGCGCGCCCTGAATCCCGAGCACCCAGAGCGCGATGCCGCCCAGTGCGCCCTGCACGAACGCCACGGCCACATTGCCCTTCACGGTCGCGCGGATCACGGTCGTGAACTTGCGGATCAGATGCTGCTTGTGCGATTCGTCGAGCGGAATGGCGTCGCGCACGAGCCGGGAAATTTCTCGGCCATCGCGCACGAGGAAGAAGAACATGTAGAGCATCACGCAGAAGCTCACCATGAACTGCACCGTGATTTGCCCGACGCTTAGCGCGCGCGTGGCGATGAACTGGCTGATTTGCGCGGCGCCTGCGGAAAGGCGCTGCTGAAGGCCGGGCAGGTCCATCAGGTCGTAGCGTGCGAGCAGATTTTGCAGCGACTGCGGCAGCGCATGCACGATCTGGCTGAAGTACGCGCCGAAGTCGAGACTGCCCGAGCGCACCTGCGCATAGGCGTAGCTCACCTGCTGTATCAACGTGCCCGCCACGAGCGTGAGCGGGAAGATCACGATGACCAGACAGATCGTCAGCGTGATGAGCGCGGCGAGATTGCGCCGCCGCCCGAGGCGCGCAACGATGCGGCGCTGCACGGGCTGGAAGATCAGCGCGAGTATCGCGCCCCACATCACGGTGCTGAAAAACGGCGCGAGTACGAAGCACAGCGCAATCGAGACGACGAAGAGCAACAGATAGAACGCGGTCTGGTGGAGGTGCTTGTTGCCATCCATGAGCAGTGAATTCCTTGTGTTCCAGTCAGGCTCAGCGAACGCCGACGAGCCGCACGCGCGTGATTTCCGAAGGTGCGCCGAGCCGCTTGGGCGGCCCCCAGTAGCCCGTGCCGCGGCTCGTGTAGACCCACAGGCTGCCGAGCTTTTCGAGGCCGGCCGTGAACGGCTGCTGCAGCCGCACGAGAAAATTCCACGGGAAAATCTGCCCGCCGTGCGTGTGGCCCGACAACTGCAGCGTGTAGCCCGCATCGGCGGCGGCATGCGCGGTGCGCGGCTGATGGGCGAGCAGGACGCGTATGTTCACTTCTGCCGGCGCGCCGCGCAAGGCGCCCTGCGGATCGCTGCGATGCGCGGGATCGAAGTTGCCGCCGGTGTAGTCGGTCACGCCCGCGAGCACGAGGCGCGCGTCGCCGTGCTCGATCACCACATGCTGGTTCATCAGCACCGTGAGGCCGATGCGCCGGAACTCGGCGACCCACGCATCGGCGCCCGAGTAGTACTCGTGATTGCCCGTGACGAGAAAGACGCCGTGACTCGCCGCGAGCCTGCCGAGCGGCGCGGTGTGATTCGAGAGGTGCTGCACGCTGCCGTCCACGACATCGCCCGTGATGGCGACCACGTCGGCGTCGAGCTGGTTCACGGCGCGCACGATCGCATCCACGTAGTCGTGCTTGATGGTGGGCCCGACGTGGATGTCGCTCAACTGCACGATCGTGAAGCCGTCGAGCGCGGCGGGCAGCCCGCGTATCGGCACGTCGACGTCGCGCACGCGCGCGCGCCGCCGCGCGTTGAAAAAGCCGAATGCGCTGGAGCAGAACGCGAGCGCGACGACGGCGGCGGCGCTGCCCGTGCGCCAGTGCGCGAGATCGATGCTGTGCGGCCAGATCGAATCGATGGTCATGAGCGAGGCGAGCACGAGATCGCGCGCGATCGTCAGCATGAGCAGCGACGAGAAAAATCCCATCGCGAGCATGCCGGTCCATGCGAGGCGGTCGCCGAGCGGCTGGCGCTTGAAGCGGCGCGCGAGCATGCCGGGCGGAATCACCACCACGGAAAGCACGAGCCACAGCACGGCGAGCCACTTGCCCGCGGCGGGCACGGGCAGGTCGGGAATCAGCCGGAAGCCGACATAGACGTGCAATAGGACGCCTATGGAAATGAAGCGGAGCAGAAACGAAAGTCGGGGCATGTCGGGCCAATACGTGGCGCAGGTAAGCAGCGCTAGTAACCAGGTTGGACATCTCAGTCCCACGGAGCGGCAGGCGCGGACACCCGCTGCGCTGCAGCGCGCGGCTGGCAGCGCGGATCGCATGGCCCGCACCACGGTTTGTGCGGACGCGCCGCTCGTGCAATCGTCGCATTTTACCGGCAGCGCAGGGTTCGTGCCGGAGTGTGGCGGGGCTCAGTGCGGCGTTACAGGGCGCGACATAGGCGCATTGCAGCAACGCGCATCGCAGGCATGCGCGACAGTCCGGCGAGTCGAGTGTGGCGCTGCGGCATAACCCTGGATTGCCAACCTCGGGCTGCCGTCGCACTATTTTCTCGAGGGCCCGTGAATGCTATTAAACGTTCATTGAAGTGGCCTGATCGATGGACTATGCTCGAATCGAGGCCCGCGCGGTTTCGGGCGCTCTGGGGAGACGGTCATGAAAATTACCAGGCCGAACGTGCAAGGGCTTCATGGTCATCATGTGGGTCGCGAGGGTAGTCACGTCATGCTGCCGATGGTCGTGCTGTCGATCATGGCCGTGGCGCTGTATTTCGCGGTGCGGCGCGTCGACATCCTCGAACTCGGCCGCAGCGCGCTATTCGACGTCGTGATGGTATTCGTCGCGCTGGGCATCGCTGGGCTCTTCGGCGTGGCGGGGGCGTGGCTGCGCTCGCGCACGACCGATGAATCGCCCGAAGGCTTTTGTTTCGTCGGCGCGCTCATTGGCGCGGTGGTGTTCTATATCGCGCTGTTGACCTGAGGCCGATGTTCGATCTCTTCGACGATACTCCGCAACCCGACGTCGACTGGCATCCCGCGTGGCTCGCGCCCACGGCGGCGGCCGAGTGGCTTGCGCGCATCGTCGCCGAAACTGACTGGCGCCAGGAGCGCATCCGCACGCCGGGCGGCTGGGTCGACCAGCCGCGGTTGACTGCATGGCAGGGCGACCCCGGCGCCGTCTATGTTTATTCGGGAATCCGCAATGTGCCGCAGCCGTGGACGCCGGCCGTGGCCGAACTGCGCGACGCGATTGCCGGGCTTTGCGGCGCGCGCTTCAACAGCGTGCTGCTCAACCGCTACCGCACCGGCACCGACAGCATGGGCTGGCACGCCGACCACGAACCTGAGCTCGGCCCGGAGCCCGTGATTGCCTCGCTGAGCCTCGGCGCAACGCGGCGCTTCGACCTGCGCCACAACGCGACTGGCGTGACGCGCTCGTTCCAGCTGGTGGGCGGCAGTCTGCTCGTGATGCGCGGCAAGACGCAGGCGCAGTGGCGTCACCGGGTGCCCAAAGAACCCGCAGTCGGCGGCGAGCGGGTGAACCTGACGTTTCGCGTGGTGATGCCGGAATTGCGCAAGAAGTAGGGGTGTTGGCGTATTTTGCATGGAGTTGCATGCGGCTTCGCCGAAATTTTGCTCTGTCAGAGAATGCCGCGCTAAAAATCAAATTCAACTTTATGCGCATAAATATTTTATTCGCCGACTGACAGCCGCAGACAGCCTGATCGCCCTTAATCCACGCCCAGTCGCCGCCGCACCGTAGCCGCGAGCCGGTCGAGCGGCAGCGTGGCCGCGCTCAATGCCGCGACTTCCGGGTAATGCTCGCGGGCGATGTCGGTGAGCACCTGGCCTGGCGGCGCCTCGACCAGCACGGTCGCCCCCGATTCGATCATGACCGTGAGCGCGTCGTACCAGCGCACCGTGTAGCGCATGTTGGTGGCGAGGTCGGCGCGAATCGCATCGCCGTCATGGAGCGGTCGGCCGCCGCGATTGTCGACGTAGACGCCTTCGGGCGAGCGAAACGGAATGTCGCGTGACCACGCCACGAGTTGTTCGGTGGCATCGGCTAATAGTTCGCAATGCGAAGGAACGGAAACCGTTAGCCGTTGCACTTTACGTGCGCCCGCAGCGAGCGCGCGCGTGGCGAACGCTTCGAGCGCGGCGTCGGCGCCCGCCACGACGATCTGCCGTGGTGCGTTGACGTTGGCCACATAGATTTGCGCGTCGCTGGCCCGCGCGGGTGCGTTTGTGTTGGCAAGCGCTTCCACCTGCGTCTCGCTGAGCCCCGAGACCGCCGCGAGGCCATAGCCCGACGGGCACGCGGCTTCCATCAGCTCGGCGCGCTTTTTCACCATGCGCAGGGCGTCGGCGAAGTCGAGCGCGCCGCAGCATACGGCGGCAGGATAAGCACCCACCGAAAGGCCTGCGCTGAACTGCGGCGTCAATCCCGCCATGGCGAGCGCGCGAGCGTGCGCCACGCCAGCCACCACAAGACCGATTTGCACTGCGACTGTGGATTGCAGCGCTTGCACGCTATCGAGCGCGAGAATGTCGATGCCGAGTGTCGCCGAAGCTTCGTCGAGCGTGGCGCGCACGACCTCGTGCTCGGCCAGCCGGTGCAGGAAACCGGGGCTTTGCGCACCTTGGCCGGGAAAGAGGCAGGCGAGACTCATGACGTTCGCCACGGATCGGCGACTAGGCGTGCGCCATCGCGCGCGCGAGCGAGCACGCGCGTCTTGCCAGACGACAACTGCACGAGTTCGGCGAGCGCAACGCCGCCCGCCGGTGTTTCCAACTGAGCGTCCACGCGTGTACCGGCGTGCTGCGCGGCGCGTGCGAGCGTAGCGGCGAGCGCCTCTATCGTCGCCATATTCCTGCGCTGGGGCATGCGGATCAGCAGGTCGAGATCACTGGATTCGGTGAGCGTGGGGACTTGCGTGGCCAATTCGAACCCGGCGCTGCCGGTTGGTCCCCAGACGAAGTCGCGCAGCGGGCCTGGGGTCTCGCGCAACAACGCGAGAGCTGCGAATGCCGCAAGCGCGATGCGCGCAGACGAAGGCTCAATCGCGAGCAGCGATTCGGGTGATGCAATCGATTCGATATCCTCAACGTTGATCCACGTGCCAAAGCGTTCGGCACGCGAGCCGCCGCGCAGGCCCGCCGCCACGAAGCCCGATGCCGCCTGGGCGCGGCGCACAACGGCGAACGGCGCGCGGGCGAAGGCTTCGCGCACCCAGGCGGGCTCGTCTTGCACGGGCGTGAGGCGCGCGAGCCGCAGCAGATCGTGCGGGCGCCAGCACGCGTCGTCCGTGCGTGGCCCGTCGGGCGCGAGCGGCGGTGCGGCGCACACTCGCATCAGCTAGCGTCCCACTGTTGCGCGAGCCGCTTGCGCACTTCGATCGACGCCGCGCGCGTGCGTTGCGCCGCTTCACCCTGAAGACGATGCGCGAGACCGCTGCGGTCCGCGCGCGCCTCGCGCACCCCGCGCGCAAGTACCTCGCGCACGCGCGCGATTTGCGCGTCGTCCGGTGCATCGGCGTCGACGCCCGCGATCAATTCGTCGAGCAGCCCGAGCTTCGCGAACGAGGCCATCGAGTACGACATCGGCACGATCTTCTCGCCGAGTGCGTCGAGGTCTTCGACACTGCGCCGCGTGACGCGCGCCGCCGCTTCCTTGCCCATCGCGTGCACCATCGTGCCGGGCGCATCGAGTGCGACGATGCGATTCGCCTGATAGCCGTGCGCGAGGAACGCACCCGACATGGCGGGGCCGACGATCAGCGCCACCACGGGATGCCCCGCGAGGCGCGCGCTCGCATAGGCGTCCACAGCGGCCGCGCAGGCGAGGTGGATGCCGAGCATCTCTTCGCGATAGCCGTAGGCCTGGCTCTTCACGTCGACGATCGCGACGATCGGGCGGTGCGTACTGCGGGCGGCGTCTTCGTCGATCGCGCCGCGCACGGCTTGCGCGAGACGCCAGCCCTGTTCGAGGCCCACGACGTTGTCGCGCGCGCGGGGGAATCGGTTATCGGGATCGGGCGCGACTGTGATGAAGCGCGCTGTCTCGCCGTCGAGCGGCGCATCGGCATAGGGCACGCACGGCGCACTCGCATCGTTCGGCGCACCCGCGAGTGCGCGCAGCCACAGCGCGCCCCGGCTCAAGTTCGTATCGCTCATGCGGGCTCTCCGTGTGGTTGGGGCGATGGCGTTTCGAACATCGTGCCCATCGTGCCGGGCGCGACGCTGGCGGGATCGACCTGCGCGAGCTTCGCCAGCGTGGCGTCGACCTGCTCGGTGCGGTGCGCTTGCGGTATGCCGCGTGCGAATGCGGCGCGCACGGCGGCGCGCACGTCGTCGACGGCGTCGTCTACGAGCGCATCGGCATAACCGGTGCGCGCGCGCTGCTCGCCGCCGATCAACTGCCACACGTGGCGGCGGTCGCTCGAATCGAGTTCCTCGATACCGGCTTCCTGCTCGATCACTTCGGGGCCGTTCATGCCCAAGCGTCCTTGCTTCGTCATCACGAGCGACGAGCACAGCGCCGCCGCGAGCGACATGCCGCCGAAGCAGCCGACCATCCCCGCAATCACGCCGACTACGGGCACGTGGCGGCGCAGCGCGACGATGGCCGACTGGATCTCGGCGATCACGGCGAGGCCGAGATTGGCTTCCTGCAAACGCACGCCGCCGGTCTCGAACAGCACCACGGGGCGCACGATCTTGCCGCGTTCGCAGTCGGCGAGCGCGAGTTCGAGCGCGGCGGCGATCTTGCTGCCCGACACCTCGCCTATGCTGCCGCCCTGGAACGCCGATTCGATCGCGCAGACCACGGCGGGCTTGCCGTCGAGTGTGCCGCGCGCGATCACGGCGCCGTCGTCGGCCTGGCAGACGATGCCCTGCAGCGGCAGCCAGGGCGACTCGATGCGGTCGAACGGGCCGAGCAGTTCACGGAAGCTGCCTTTGTCGAGCACGGCGGCGGCGCGCTCGCGCGCGGAGAGTTCGATGAAGCTCTCGCGCAGCAGGGTTGAGATGCCTGCGCTCATGCTTTGCCTCCTTGCACGCTGTCCTGCGCGGCTTCCACGGCTTCCGCGAGGCGCAGCGCCACTACGCCGGGCGTCGCGCCGAAGTCGTTGATCTCGATGAGCGCTGCGCCGTCGTAGCGCGTGAAGAAGCGGTCGAGCACGCTCTTCCAGATGTGGCCGTAGCCATCCACGCTCGTGTGCACGACCACGCGCGCTTGCATGTCGCCGGCGGGCTGCAGCAACACTTCGAGATCGCCCGAGCCCACCACGCCCACATGGGCGCGCGTCGTCACGGCGCGCCGCGCCGGATAGTCGAATGTCAGTTGTTCCATGAAACCGTCCTCCCGCCGATGCGGTGGTGAACCAGCTTGTCGATAAAGAGCGTCGCTGCGAGCAGATCGGCTGCGCCGCCCGGCGATGCGTTGAGCGCGAGCAGCGCGCGTTCTAACGCATCGAACGCGGCGCGGCCCGCGCGCGTGGCGATCCCGCCCGCGTCGCGCACGCGTTGCGCGCCCGCCTGCGCGGCCTCACGGCCCGCGAGACCCGCGCGATGCAGCACGCAGGTGTCGTCGAGCGAGGCCATGATGGCGAGCAGGGCGTCCACGCGCGCCTCCGCTTCATCGCGTCCTTGCGCGCGCGCTGCGTGGAGCGCGGGCAAGCCCACGTGAATTACGTGCGGGAAGCCGTCCTGAGCCTCGCGCCGCGCGCCGCCTACGTTGTAGCGCTGGCGCACGCGTTCGCCGTTGCTTTGCGCGGGCTGCCGCACCGTGGGCGCAAGCAGGTCGTCGAAACGCGCGATGCGCGCCGCTGTTTCGGCAATCTGCGCGGCATGCGGATGGCCACCCCGCGGATGGCCGCCCCGCGCGAATGGGCTCGCATCATCAGGCGGTGTGTGCGAAATAGTTGCGCCCCCAACCAGCAAGCCAACGATCCAGATTGCGCCGCGATGCGCATTGCTGCCGCCGGTTGCACGCATCATTGCGGCTTCGCCGGCGCGGCCAATGCGTGCGAGGTCGGTGCGCAGCGCGTGGCCCGGCGTCGCGCCGCGCGAAGCGCGCGCGAGCGCCTCGAAGGTAGGCTCGAGCGCGTGCGCGGAACGCAGCATCGTCGCGAGATCGAGATCGACGTGCGCGCCGCTGCCGCGCGCGTCCACGAGCGCGGGCTTGGGCGTGAGGCGCGCCTCCTCGATCAGCGCGTCGCGTGCGAAGCGCGCGAGTTGCGCTTCGGGCGTAAGCGCGGTCGAGCACGCGCTGCGCGGCGTCGCGCTATACGAGGCCGCTGCGCCTTCGGCCAACCTGTCCATTAAGAGCGTGCGCATCGAGCTCACCAGCTGCGAAAGCGTGCGGGCGGCGTATAGAGCCCACCCGACCACGTCACGAGATCGTCGATGCTGCGCGCCGCGAGCAGCGATCGTTTCGCGTCGCCGCGGCGAATGCCGAGATCTTCGGGGAACTGAACGATGCCACGGCGGCGCAATTCCTCGGTCTTTTGCGGCTGCGCGCGCAGGCCGATGGGCGTCACGCCCGCGACCGCCGCAAGCGCCGCGCGTCGTTCATCGATGCCTTCCGCGCGATGCAGGTGCACGATGCCTTCCTCGGTCACGACGTGGCTCACGTCGTCGCCGTAGATCATCACGGGCGCGATGGGCATGCCGCTTTTCTCGCCTACGGCGATGGCGTCGAGTTCATCCACGAAGGTCGGCTCGCCGCCTTTCTTCCACGTTTCCACGAGCTGCACGACCAGCTTGTGGCCGCGCGCTATCGAGGGTTGCGAGCTGTCCGACTTGAGCAGCTTGAGCCACGCGTCGCTCGCGTGGCGGCGACCGCGCGGATCGTGGCCCATGTTCGGCGCGCCGCCGAAGCCGGCCAGCCGCCCGCGCGTGACGGTGGACGAGTTTGCGTCGGCATCGATCTGTAGCGTCGAGCCGATAAAGAGGTCGACGCCATACTGGCCTGCAAGCTGGCACAGCACGCGATTCGAGCGCAGGCTGCCGTCGCTGCCGGTGAAGAACACGTCGGGGCGCGCGGCGATATATGCCTCCATGCCCACTTCGCTGCCGAAGCAATGCACGCTCTCGACCCAGCCTGATTCAATGGCCGGGATCAGCGTGGGATGCGGATTAAGCGTCCAGTTGCGGCAGATCTTGCCCTTCAGGCCCAGCGACTCGCCGTAAGTGGGCAGCAGCAGCTCGATCGCGGCGGTGTCGAAGCCAATGCCGTGATTGAGGGAGGTAATGCTGTACGGCGCGTAGATGCCCTTGATGGCCATCATCGCGGTGAGCACCTGCAAGTCGCCGATATGGCGCGGATCGCGCGTGAACAGCGGCTCGACCGCGAAGGGCCGGTCGGCCTGCACGACCACGTCCACCCACGAGCCGGGAATGTCCACGCGCGGCAGCTCATCGACGATTTCGTTCACCTGAACGATCACGATGCCCTGGCTGAACGCGGCAGCCTCTGCAATCGTGGGCGTATCCTCGGTGTTCGGGCCCGTGTACAGATTGCCGTGGCGGTCGGCCTTTTCCGCGCACAGCAGCGCGACCTGCGGAATCAGGTCGACGAACATGCGCGCGTAAAGCTCCACGTAAGTATGGATCGCGCCTACTTCGAGCTGGCCGTCCTCGAGCAGTTGCGCTACGCGCAGGCTCTGCGGACCCGCGAACGAGAAGTCCACGCGGTGCGCGATGCCGCGCTCGAACAGCGTCAGATGTTCCGGGCGGCTGATGCTCGAAATCAGCAGATGAACGTTGTTGAGTTTCGCAGGATCGGCTTTGGCGAACGAGCGGGAGAGGAAGTCGGCCTGCTTCTGGTTGTCGCCTTCGAGAGCGACGCGGTCGCCGGGGCGGATCAGCAGTTCCAGCGCTTCGGTCGTGCGCGCGGCAGGCAGGATGCCGTCTTCGAGCCAGCCGGCAATGGCGGCGAGGCGGCGGGCCTTTTCATCGCGGCGCGTGGTCCACGAGCGCGGCGCAGCATTGGCAAGATCGGGCGAAGTGGGCGTTTCAGCTTGAGGCTTCATCGGGAGTTCGGCTCCGTGAGCGGGGTGTTGCGGGAGAGGCAGAAGAAGCGCGGGCGCGCCGTTTTTTGGCGGCGGGCTGCGCCGCTGCGCGCTCGGTCAGGAAACGGTAGATCAATTCGCCCGTGCCGAGCAGATGCGCGGCCACCAGCGCCTGCGCGGCAGGGATGTCGCGGCGCTTCACAGCGTCGAGGATCTCGGTGTGCTCGGCATCCGATTCGCCCTTGTAGGCAGGAAAGCCGAATTTCAGGCGCAAATAGCGCTCGCCACGGCGGTGCAGGGTGCCGAGCATCTCCATCAACTGAGGGCGGCCGGCGGGCGCGTAGAGGCTCATATGGAAGGCTTCGTTGCGCGCTACGTAGAGCGACGGATCGCGCTCGCGCGAGGCCGCGGCGGCCAGCGCGCTTACTTCGCGCAGCGTGGCCTCGGTGTGATGCGGAATTGCGAGCCCGAGCGCGAGGCTCTCGAGCGCCGAGCGGATCTCGTAGATCTCGCGCGCCTCATCGCGCGAGAGCGAGGCGACGCACGCGCCCTTGTTGACCTCGATCCGGGCCCAGCCCTCGCTCGCGAGTTGGCGCAGTGCCTCCCGCACGGGAATGGCGCTCACTGAAAAGTGGCGCGCGATTGCGTCCTGACGCAGCGGTGCGTCGGGCGCGAGCGTGCCCTCCACGATGGCGGTGCGCAAGGCATCCGCAATCATGCGCGACGTGCTGGTGCGCGGCGCCGCTGCCGCCGGCAGACCCGGCAATCCTTGCGGGGCGGGCTGCATGGCGGGCAGTTGGGCGGCCTCGGCGCGACCTTCCAGGGGAAAACCATCCGTTGCGTGGCTCATAGGATCAAATATTATATATAAAAAGACACATTTGAAAGCCTCGGAAACCCGCAGCCAGGCGGGTCGTTAGCGCATGCGTCATGGTAGTGCGGCGCGTGCAAAAACCTCATGGAGAGAGACACCTATGAACTCGATCACCGGGGCCGCGCAGCGCGCCCGTAAAACGCCCTTGAACCGCTCGCAGATCGTGGGTTTCTGGGGCGCCTGGGCAGGCTGGACGCTCGACGGCATGGACTCGTTCATCTACGCGCTGGTGCTCACGCCGGCGCTCGCCGAGTTGCTGCCGCGCTCGGGCTATGCGGCCACGCCCGCGAACATCGGCCTCGCGGGCTCGATCCTGTTCGCGCTGTTTCTGGTGGGCTGGGGTCTCTCGTTCATCTGGGGGCCCATGGCGGACCGCTTCGGCCGCACGCGCGTGCTGGCCGGCACGATTTTCATGTTCGCGATCTTCACGGGTCTCTCGGCCACCGCGCAAAGCGTCTGGGCGCTCGGCATCTACCGCTTTCTTGCGGGCGTGGGCATTGGCGGCGAATGGGCGCTGGCGGGTACTTATGTGGCCGAGTCGTGGCCCGAGGATCGCCGCAAGATGGGCGCTGGCTATCTGCAAACCGGCTATTACGCGGGGTTCTTTATTGCTGCAGCGCTCAACTACACGGTGGGCGTGCACTTCGGCTGGCGCGCGATGTTCCTCATGGGTGCCGTGCCGGTGGTGGTTGCCATTCTCGTGCTCACGCGCGTGGAAGAGCCGGCCAAATGGCAGCGTTCCGAAGCCAGCCACGTGCATCGAGGTCATCCGCTTCGCGAGATTTTCGGCAGTGCTTATCGTGTGCGTACCGTGGTGGCTTGCGCGCTCCTGACCATCGCGATCATCGGCTTGTGGGCGGGCGCCGTGTACGAGCCTTCCGCCGTGATTCAGCTCGCGACGCGCGCGGGCGCGACCAAGGCCGAGGCCATCCGCACGGCGTCCATCGCGACCGGCATTCTCTCCATCGGCACGATTCTCGGCTGCCTCGCGCTGCCGCCGATGGCCGAGCGCATCGGGCGCAAGTGGACGCTCGCGGTGTATTTCGCGGGCATGGCTGTGACGATTGCGGCGAGCTTCGGCTGGGCCTATTACCTCGAGAACGGACTCGTGCCGTTCATCGCGCTGCTGTTCGTGCTGGGCTTTTTCGGCGGCAACTTCGCGCTGTTCAGCTTGTGGCTGCCCGAACAGTTCGAAACGCGCGTGCGCGCCACGGCGTTTGCGTTCTGCACGTCGTTCGGGCGCTTCGTGGGGGCGGGCGTGAACTTCCTGCTGGGCGCGGCGGTGCTGCATATGCACACGCTGGGCGTGCCGGTCGCCCTCACGGCGCTCGCGTTCGTGCTCGGGTTGCTCATCATCCCGTTCGCGCCGGAGACGAGGGGCGAGACGCTGCCCTCGTGAAGCGGGCTGTGAAGTGGACTGTGAAGCGGGCAGCGTTCGCTATATCAGCAAGGGCGGCGCGCTTCAACGCCGCCTGAGCACGAGGCCCGGCGGCACGAGGCGCCAGCCGAGATTCACGCCGAGGCTCGCCAGCACGATCAGCACCATGCCTGCGAGTTGCGGCGCGCTCAGCGCGCGGCCATAGACGATGGCGTCGACGGCGATGGCCATGAGCGGATAGACGAACAGCAGCACGGCGATCACGGGCGTGGTGAGCTTGGGCAGCGCGCCATAAATCAGCACATAGGACAGCCCCGTGTGCAGCACGCCCATGCCGATCAGCCAGCCCCACTGCGCGGGCGCGATATGCGCGAACTGGAGCGGCGCGACGAAGGGCGCGATGAGCGGCAGGCAGAGCGTCCCCACCGCGCATTGAATCAGCGTGAGCAGATGCGGGCGGAAGTCGCGCAGGCTCTTCGCGATCAGCGTGACGCTCGCGTAGAGCACGGAGCCGCCCAGCGCTTCGGCCAAACCAATCAAATAGCGCGGATGGTCGGCGACATGGCTTTCCGCGAGCACGCCCGAGGCGAGCACGAGGCCCGCGAACGCAATCGCGATCCAGCCGAGCCGGTCTGCGCCCAGCCGCTCGTGAAAGAGCGCCGCGCCCATCAGCACGACCCAGAATGGCTGCACATGAAACACGACCGTCGCGACCGCGATGCTCGTGCGATGAATCGAATCGAAGAAGCCCACCCACTGCGTGACCATCAGCACGCCCGAGACGAACGCGAGCGCGAACGTGCGGCGCGTGAACTGGCGCTTGATCTGGCTTCGGCTAAGCCAGCCCTTCCACGCGCAATACGCAGCGAGCGCGAGCATGCCGAAGAAGCAGCGGAAGAACACGAGCGTGAGCGCGCCAAGGCGCGCCTCTTCGACGAAGATGCCGATCGTGCCCATCAGGAGCCCGCCGCCCGCGAGCATGACGACGCCTTGGCGGCGGCCAGTGTGAAGTTCGGATTGCATGGCCGGAATCGGTAAATGGAAAGGCGGTTGAAAACCGGGACAGTATTCGCCAGTTGCGGGGTGCCGGCAAACGAATTAAATTGAAGAATTCCATCAACCGGACTTATGAATCGTGAATCCCGAGTTCGATCTCGACTTGTTGCGCACCTTCGCGGCTGTTGCGGATGCCGGCAGCTTCACGAAGGCCGCCGTAGCCGTGCATCGCTCGCAGGCCGCGGTGAGCATGCAGATCAAGCGGCTGGAGCAGATGCTGGGCACCACGCTGTTCACGCGCGACACGCGCAATCTCGCGCTCACGCGGCCCGGCAATACGCTGCTCGAATATGCGCGGCGCGCGCTCGATCTGCAGGAAGAGGCGTGGTCGGCGCTGGTGCGGCCGGAGGTGACGGGGCGCGTGGTGCTGGGCGCGCCCGACGACTACATGGCCGCGCTGCTCTCGCCGGTGCTCCGGCGCTTTTCGACGCTCTATCCGCATGTGGAGATCGAGATCGTGTGCGCGCAGAGCGTGGCGCTCGGGCCGATGCTGGCGGACAACAAGATCGACATCGCTTTCGTCACGCGCGATAAAAAACTGCGCGGCGAATTCGTGCGCAGCGAGGACATGGTGTGGGTGGGCTCGCCCGACGATCCCGCGCCGCTCGCGATGTCGCCGCTGCCGGTGGGGCTGTACGAGCATGGCAGCGTGGCGCGCGCGCATACGGTGGCGGCGCTCGATGCGGCGCACATCCGCTATCGCGCGGCCTATAGCAGCGCGAGCCTGTTGGGGCTGATGGCGACAGTGGAGGCGGGCATCGCAGTGGTGGCGCTCACGCGTTGCAGCGTGCCGCCGCGCTTCGAAATTCTGGGCGAGGCGCAGGGGCTGCCCAGGATCGAGCCGCTCGACATTGTTGTTGCGCGCAGCGTGAAATCGAACCGGCCTACGTGCGATTATTTCGTAGAACAGATGGTTCAGGATCTTTCGGTGCGTCGTCCACGGGCATAATATCATCGCAACATCCGGCCGTTTTCCATTTTTCGGGCCATTTCGAATTCTTCGAATAGCGAGTCGCCGCCATGTCCGACCTCGATTTCCATTTCGACCTCGATCGTTATTTCGCGCGCATCGGCTACCACGGCGAGCGCCGTGCGTCGCTCGACGTGCTGCGCGCGCTGCATCGCCTGCATCCGCGTGCGATTGCGTTCGAGAACCTCGACCCGTTTGCCGCGCGCCGCGTGTCGGTCGCGCCGCCCGACGTGTTCGCCAAGCTCGTAATGTCGCGTCGCGGCGGCTATTGCTTCGAGCACAACACCGTGCTCGCGCATGCGCTCATGCAGCTGGGTTTTCGCATCGAGCCGCTCGCCGCGCGCGTGCTGTTCGGCCGTCCATCCGGCACGATCACGCCGCGCACGCACATGCTGCTGCGGGTGCATCTGGACGGTGCGGCCTGGCTCGCCGATGTGGGTTTCGGCAGCGCGTCGCTGTGCGCGCCGCTGGCGTTCGGCGAGCGCGGCGCACAGGAGACGCTGCTCGAACCCGCGCGGCTCACGCCGCTCGGCGAGCGCGAGCGCGAGTGGAAGCTCGAACAATTCGACGGCAATGATTGGATCGACGTCTATCGCTTCGACGACGCGCCCGCGCAATGGGTCGATTACGAAATGGCGAACTGGTACACCTCGGCGTCGCCGCAATCGTTCTTCACGGAGAGCCTGATCGCCTGCATCGCGCGCGAAGACAGCCGCGCGATTCTCTTTAACGACCGCTATACGGAGCGCGACGCGAAGGGCCAGCGAACAACCGAGCGCACGATCGCGAATGCAGCGGAACTCGCGCGCTGCCTGAACGAGCAGTTCGGCCTGGATACCGCGGGCTTCGACATGGACGCGCTGTTCGCACGCGTGCAAGGGCGGGGTGCAAATCGCTAATGGAGGGGGACACGTTGGATAACGCTCTCGTCAAGCGTCTGCTCATCCAGACGTTCGTCTGGCTGGTGTTCCAGGGCGCGCTGCTGTTCGTCGCGGCGGGCACGCTGGCCTGGGCCGCCGCATGGCTCTGGCTGGCCGAATGGGCCGTGCTGGGCTCGTGGGTCGGCCTGTGGCTCGCGCGCACCGACCCCGGCCTGCTTGCCGAACGTCTCGCGCCGTTCGCCCAGCGCGAGCAGGCGGGCTGGGACCGCATCTTCATGATGGCGGTCGCGGTGGGTTGGTGCGCGTGGCTGTGCCTGATCGGCATCGACGCCATACGCTTTCGCTGGTCGCATGTGCCGTTCTGGCTCGGCGTGTGCGGCGCGGTGGGGATCTTCGCCAGCCTGTACTCCATGCGCGCGGTCTTCGCGGCCAACAGCTATGCCGCGCCCGTCGTGAAGATCCAGCGCGAACGCGGTCACACGGTGACCGATAGCGGTCCCTATGCCTATGTGCGCCATCCCATGTATGCGTTCGCGATTCCGCTGCTGGCAGGCACGCCGCTCATGCTCGGCTCATGGTGGGGCCTCGCGTGCGTGCCGTTGATGGTGGCGGGGATCGGCTGGCGCGCCGTGCGGGAAGAGCGTGTGCTCGCCACAGAACTGCCGGGGTACCGTGCGTATATGGAGCGGGTGAAGTACCGGTTCGTGCCCGGCGTCTGGTGAATCGCGCGCGGGCCGGGCATGCTCGCACCGCTAATGCGCGGCGCGCTCAGCAGATTCAGCACCATCAGCACCATCAGCACCATCAGCACCATCAGCACCATCAGCACCATCAGCACCATCAGCGGCCGCGGACGTCATTTGCCGCCACCGCCGCTCTCCAGTTCGTTCGCATAGCGCCGATAAAGCCAGGCCAGCGCCGTGCTCGTGAGCAGTGCAAAGGTGACATTGACGACGCTCTGCCCGATGGCGAGCACGGTGATCCACGCGGGCGTTTTCACGTCCTCGGGCGTGATGCCGGCGGCGCCCAGGCCAATCAGCGCGATCACGCCGCAGACGAGCAGCGGCAGCGCCGCGACGCACGAAACGCCCAGCACGCTCCAGAAGTGTCCACGGCTGTCGCGCCACGCGGCGCCCAGCGCGAAGCGTCCGCCGATTGCGAGCGACGGAAAGAGCAGGCTGAGCCGCACACCGATGAAGATCCAGATTGCGCCGACGATCAGCGAAAGAAAGGCCACGCCGCCCTCGTGGCGCGGGCGCAGCACCAGCCAAAAGGCCGCCGCGATGGCCACCAGCGCGAGCATCATGACGAGGCCCAGCGCCACGATGCGCAGGAGGGGCTTCGCACCGGACGCGATGAGCGGCGTCGCGGGCTCGCCGAGCAGCACGAAGCGATAGACCTTCAGCACGAACCAGACATAGACGAGCGCATTGAGCAGCGAGGCCAGGTTGGCGAGCAGCACGAGGCCGGCGGACGGCCCCTCGCCTTCGCCCGGCAAGGGCCGGCCGGCCAGTGCCAGCCCGCCGAGCACGGCGTAGGCCACGAAGGTGCCGAGCACGAGCGCCGGCATGCGTGTGAACGCTTCCCGTGCGCTTCCCCACGCGTGTTTCACGCATTCCATGAAGGTCATCTGCTGCATGGTTTTTATCGCTGAAGTTACAGATGGCCTACAGTCTAACGCGGCGCGCTTTATTTAACGGCGAAGAGCGTGAGGTTCATGAAGACCTTGAACGCGAAGCCGAGCGAGACGGCCGCGCCCACGCCGCCGCACCACAGCAGCACGAACCAGAGCCAGCCGGGCAGCGCGCGTGTGCGCGCCTTAATGGTAGTGATGGATGTCGCCATGACGGAGCTTGCCTCGGAAAACCCAGTAGCTCATCGCCGTGTATGCGACGATGATGGGCAGAATGAACGCTGCGCCAATCAGCGTGAAGGTCTGGCTCTCGCGCGGCGCGGCCGCTTGCCAAAGCGTGAGCTGCTGCGGAATCGCATAGGGCCACAGGCTCACGAGCAGTCCCACATAGCCGAGCAGCACGAGTGCGAGCGCGGCGGCGAACGGCGTCTTGTGACGGCGCGATTGCACAGCCCAGCGCATCCAGATGGCGCTCGCGAGCACCAGCAGCGGCACTGGCGCGAGCCGCCAGAACAGACCCGAGCCAAACCAGCGTTGCGCAATGGCAGGGTCTTGCAGCGGCGTCCATACGCTCACGAGCGCGATGAAGCCGAGCAGCATGACCGTGAGCGGCCACACGAGCTTGTGCAGGCGGCGCTGCAGATCGCCCTCGGTCTTGGCGACGAGCCAGCAGCTGCCGAGCAGCGCGTAGGTCGCCACGAGCCCGAAGCCGGAGAGCAGGCTGAACGGCGTGAGCCAGCCGAAGGCGTCGCCGGCGAAGCGCCCATCGGCGATCGGAATGCCCTGCAGGAAGGCGCCCAGCGCGATGCCCTGGAAGAACGCCGCGCCCGTCGAACCGCCGATGAACGCGAGATCCCACAGATGCTTGGTGCGCGTGGCCTTCGCGCGAATCTCGAAGGCCACGCCGCGGAAAATCAGGCACACGAGCATGAACACGAGCGGCAGATAGAGCGCCGAGAGCACCGTCGAATAGACGATGGGGAACACGGCGAACAGCCCCGCGCCGCCCAGCACGAGCCAGGTCTCGTTGCCGTCCCAGACGGGCGCGACCGTGTTCATCATGAGGTCGCGCTCGTCTTCGTCGGGGAACAGTGGAAACACGATGCCGATGCCCAGATCGAAGCCGTCCAGCACCACGTAGAGTAAAAGACCGAGCGCGATGATCGCGGCCCAGATGATGGTGACGTCCATGTTTGTCTTGCCTCGTTTCGATTGGGGATCGTGTAGTTCGCGATTGCTTGTACGGGTTCCGGTGTCACGCGTCGATCAGTTGATCGGCGGCGTGCGTTGGGCGGCGCGCGGGTTGATTCGCCGGTTGGTTCGTGGGTTGATTCGCGATACGCGTGGCGGGAACGATGGGGGCGGCGGGCAGGGCGGGGCCGGTGCGCATGAGCTTGAGCATGTAGTAGATGCCCGTGCCGAACACGAGAAAGTACACGACGACAAAGGTCATCAGCGAGACGCTGACTTGCTGCGCCGTGAGCGGCGAGACGGCTTGCGCGGTGCGCATCACGCCGTAGACCACCCACGGCTGGCGGCCAGCTTCGGTCGTGATCCAGCCTGCGAGCAGCGTGACGAATCCAGTGGGGCCCATCGCCAGCGCGAAGCGCTGGAACGCGCGCGACTCGTAGAGCGTGCCGCGCCGGCGCAGCCACCAGCCGGCAATGCCGAGCACGATCATCAGGATGCCTAATCCAACCATCACGCGGAAAGTCCAGAACAGCAGCGTCGAGTTCGGGCGCTCCTCGGCGGGGAACGATTTGAGGCCCCTGATTTCGCCGTCCCAGCTATGCGTGAGGATCAGGCTGCCCAGATGCGGAATCTTCACGGCGTAGCGCGTGGTTTGCGCTTCCATGTCGGGCAGGCCGAACAGGTTCAGTGCGGTGCCGCCCTGCTCGGTGTCCCAGATGCCTTCGATCGCCGCGATCTTGGCGGGCTGGTATTCGCGCGTGTTCAGACCATGCGCGTCGCCCACGATGGCCTGCAGCGGCGCGAGCACGAGCAGCAGGCCGAGCGCCATTGCGAACATCTTTTTCACGGCCGCGTCGCGCCGGCCCTCGAGCAGATGCCACGCGCCAGTCGCGGCCACCACGAGCGCGGCCACGATGAAGGCGGCAATCGCCATGTGCGCGAGTCGGTACGGGAACGACGGGTTGAAGATGATCTGGAACCAGTCGGTGGGCACGACGTGGCCGTCCACCACCTTGAAGCCTTGCGGCGTCTGCATCCAGCTATTCGAAGCGAGAATCCAGAAAGTGGAAATGAGCGTGCCGATGGCGACCATCAGCGTTGCGCCAAAGTGCGCGCGCGGGCTCACGCGGTTCCAGCCGAACAGCATGATGCCGAGGAAGCCCGCTTCGAGAAAGAACGCGGTCATCACCTCGTACATGAGGAGCGGCCCCGTGACCGGGCCCGCGAACGACGAGAAGCCGGACCAGTTGGTGCCGAACTGGTAGCTCATGACCACGCCCGAGACGACGCCCATGCCGAAGGCCACGGCGAAGATCTTCGACCAGAAGAGACACAGGTCCTTGTAGAACGGTTTGCGGGTCTTGAGCCAGCACGCTTCGAGCACTGCGATAAAGCTTGCGAGACCGATGGAGAGCGCCGGAAAGACGATATGAAAGGAGACGGTGAAGGCGAATTGCAGCCGGGCCAGATCGAATGCGGAGAGTGACGATTGCATGTGCGTGCCTGCTAGGTGCTTGCGTAGCGGAAAGCGTGTTCGCGCGCGTGGTGTGGTGATGCGCCGTGCGAATGGACGTAAGCGTAGGGGAACAGGGTGCGCTTTGCTGCACTGCGACGTGCGCCAGCGTGTCGCAGCTGTCAATCGTCAAGCGACTAAGTTGTGCGCTAAATCGTTGATAGGGATCAGTTTGGATTAAGGATTCGTTGAAGATTAATTGGGCGCACAGGGGCGTGCGCTGCGTCAATTTGCGTCAAATCAGGCGCGGTTCGGGTGCTGGCGTGTGCTGTGCGTCAATTCGCCCAGGTGACGGATGCTGCACGCTCCGCATGGTGCTGTGCATAACGGCTCCATAAAGGATCGTCACAAGGATTCCTGGAGAGCGCGCTGCCCTTCGCCGTCGGCGATTGTGGCGGAGGGCAGCGGGCCTGGAATGATTTATGGAATATCAGCCGCCGTCGAAGCCGTCCCAGATCTCATGGCCGGGATGACGTCTGTTGTATTCAGCGCGAATCTTCTCCTGGAGTTGGGCTCCTGCCTCCTGCATTTTCCAGGTCGGATATTGGTCGGCGAAATCACTGAGGATGACACCCGCAGTCGCCAGCACCAAGGAGATCAGTGGTCCTGCGACGGGGATGAAACCCGCCATGCCGCTTGCGAGACTGACGACTTGTCCGGAAAGAGCTACCTTGTCCTGTGTGGTAAGTGTCCCCGCGGCCCGCTTCTTCAGATAATTGTCCAACGCCGCACCGAACCCCACAGCGCCAAGCGCCGTGCTGATCGCGGCAGGGAAGAGTTGTGCACGCAACGGTTTTGAAATCTTGAACCACTCCGGAAACGTATCGGTATTGCTGAGTAAGCCATTCTGGTACTTTCCGAACTCCGTACCATACTTTTGTGCCCATGCCGAGAGCTTGCCTGGCCGCTCCTCCAACGACGTGGCTTTTGTTATATCGGCCAGCTCCCCGAATGCCTTCGGCGCCGTTTTAATGAGGCTTTCGTATTCGTCCATCGCATGATTGAACTGGTCATACGTTTCCTGTTTCATATAGGCGTAGTTGTCAAGTTGTGCGACGGTGTTTTTGACCGAGTCGTCATGCGAGGCGCGAGCGGCATCGATCGAATCGAATCCCCGTGCTTTCAGTTGCTCCATGAGCGGCTGCGCCCTTTCGTCGATTGACTTGATATTTTCGTTGGCGTCATTCATGGCCTTTTTGGCGGAATCCTTGAGCGACGTCCCCAGTTCTTGCATTTCCAGGTACTGGCCAAGGATGCCTTGAGTGCCGTCTTGCAACGCCAGCGGTGCCACGTCATAGGGTCTCGACTCGATATTGCTGATGACACGCTCTTGCAACTGGTTCTGTTGGTCCGCAACCTGCTGGTCGATGCGCGATGTCCCAGCGCTCTGGGCTTCGTTGATCCTGTTCGCCAACGGATCATCGGAACCGAAGTTGCTGTATTCGGGCGCTGCGGGCGGGGGTGGTTTCGAGGCCAACTGCTTGACCATATGATTGCCGAAATCCGTCATGGCGCCGCCAGTCACCTCGGTGACGCCTTGGCCGAGGGCGGCGCTTCCTCCGATGAAATCGTCAGTTGGATCCTTGCCGTCCTTCATTTTCTGGAATCCGGACATGAACATCGAGCCTGCCTTGGTGAAGTTGCTGGCGGCGGCATTGAAGCGGGTTCCGAGCAGAACGCCGAGGCGGCCTTTGGCGCCGATGGGGTCCATGAAACTTTGGCCGGGACGCTGGAAGCGGGCGAGCGGTGTGCCCTGGAGAACCTTGGAATTGTTAAAGCGCGCTTCGTCGAAGATCACTGCACGGGCGTAGCTGCTTGCGGACTTTCCGTACGAACCATACTGGTCTGCAGCGCTTTTGTGTTTGTCGCCGAATGCGGGTAGCGGGATGCCGGCCCGTTTCGTAATGTCATCGATCGTGTCGCCGGGTTTCGCCTCTTTCAGTGCCGTGCTGAGCGCGGAAATTTTCTTGCTTTGCTCGTCGGTCGGCTTCTCCTGCTCCATCAGATCAACCGCTTCGTTGTATGCAGTCGCGGCTGCGATAGCGTCGTCGGTCGTGTCTTTGTCGTTCTTGATGTCGTCCTGTATACGATTTACCGCGTCGGAGTAATTCTGTTCCTTGTTGGCAAGGTCATTGCTCAGCACAAGATTGGTGGCGGTTTGGTCTGACTGGTCTTTTGTATCCTTGCTGCCATTGTTGACCTCGGCTTGACCGGTGCCATTCGGTTCTCCTGCAACCGAGTGACGGGCGGTAGAGTGAGTATCGCCGGTAGGTCCCCCCGACTTGGCGCGAGCGCCCTGTTCGACGTGTTGTTGCGAATCGGCCGGTGTTTGTGCACTGCCACTCGGAGCGGTCTGGGGATTCGACTTGGCATCGGTCACGCTGCGGGGCTGCGCCTGCCCCTGACTGGAAGTGCCATCGCTTGCATCGCCGCGGTCGTTGGGCTGGGTACGACTGGTTTCGGGTGTTTGCTGCGCAGCCGGGTCTTCCTGTCGTACCCGGTCAAGCGTGCTAGTCGACTTTCGACTGGCATCGTCCGGCTGTTGCGCATTCGCGCCTTGCTGTGTCTGCGGTGTCGGGGCAGGCGCACTGCTTGCAGCGCGGGCGGCGCCGGAATTGTCTAGTCGCTGGAAATCGGCCGATGCATGTGGACTGTCGTTCAGGGGCGCCTGGGCGTTCAGCCTTTGTTCAGCGTCGTTGCGGGAATCAGTCTGACTTTGACCAGCAGTGCCATTGCTTGAACCGTTGCCATCACTGGTCTGATCGGAACTGGCATCGCGTGTCAACGACGTGTTCTTCTGCTGCTGTATCTGGTCGATCGTGCTGGTCGGGTTTTGTGTTTGCGGTGTTGTTTGTCCGCTATCTGAATTGTCCGGGGTTTGCGAGGTTGACTGACTTTCTGGGCGGGTCGCTGGCTGACTGGAATCAGACCCGGAATCCTTCTGGCTTGATGCGTCTTGTTGAGAGTTGTTGTCCTGCGTACCGGCAGCACTGTTCGCAGATGTGTCCTGACTTGAGGACGTGTCGTCTTGCGATTGCGAATCATACGATGACGATGAAGAGTTCGAGTCGACTTTCATAAATAATCCTCAGTAAATACGCGAGAAGGATTTCGCCGCATGGAGCGTTCGCCGAGATGGCAACTCATCGTTACCTGGAACAGTTCCGGGATGGCAATGAAAGGTCATTGCTGCAGTGACGAGGAGTCAAGCGCGAATGGGACTTGATGTGATGGCTGAATGCCTTCCGCTCGCTTCCCATCATTTTGAGACTGAAGATCTGATTTCCCGATTAGCATGGTCGGCGGGTTGGACGGAAGTCGATCGCATATATCGACGACTGTTTTTATTATTAGTAATGCATGGAGACGCGAATGGGAGTGACTGGGAAGATTCGGGAAACGGGGCAGGCGCAGGATACGCGTCGCCGCATCATGGCAATCGTCGGCGCATCGTCGGGTAATCTGGTCGAGTGGTTCGATTTTTACGTTTATTCATTTTGTGCGTTGTATTTCGCACCAGCATTTTTCCCATCGGGCAATACCACAACGCAGTTGCTCAACACGGCCGGCGTGTTCGCAGCAGGATTCCTCATGCGTCCTATCGGCGGCTGGTTTTTTGGCCGTCTGGCCGACCGTCACGGTCGGCGTACGTCAATGCTGGTTTCGGTATACATGATGTGCGGTGGCTCGCTTGTGATTGCCATGTTGCCGACGTATGCCCAGATCGGCGCGCTGGCTCCGGCACTGCTATTGATTGCCCGCCTGTTTCAAGGGTTGTCGGTCGGCGGGGAATATGGCACCAGTGCGACCTATATGAGTGAAGTCGCGCTGGAGGGGCGACGCGGCTTTTACGCATCGTTTCAGTATGTGACGTTGATTGGTGGGCAGTTGTGCGCGCTGCTCGTGCTGGTGATCCTTCAACAACTGCTTGACGCCGGGCAACTCAAGGCATGGGGCTGGCGTATCCCATTCGTAGTCGGGGCGGGGGCAGCGCTCGTTGCATTGAATTTGCGCCGGTCGCTGGAGGAAACCACGACAGCCGAGTCGCGTGGCAACCGTGATGCGGGATCGTTCAGCGGCCTGTGGCAACACAAGCGCGCGTTCATCACGGTACTGGGTTTTACCGCAGGCGGTTCACTCGTCTTCTACACATTCACGACGTATATGCAGAAGTACCTCGTCAATACGGCCGGCATGCACGCGAAGACAGCCAGTAACGTGATGACCGGCGCGCTGTTTGTGTTCATGCTGATGCAGCCTTTGTTCGGAGCGCTGTCGGACCGCATCGGGCGGCGCAAGTCGATGATTTGCTTCGGACTGTTCGCTACGTGTGGCACCGTGCCGTTGCTGCACGCACTAAGGGATGTGACTAGTCCGTTTGCGGCTTTCGTGCTGATTGTCGCCGCGCTGGCTATCGTGAGTTTCTACACGTCGATCAGTGGGCTCATCAAAGCCGAGATGTTTCCCGTGCAAGTACGAGCGCTCGGTGTCGGGCTTTCTTATGCGATCGCGAACGCGATCTTCGGTGGTTCCGCGGAATATGTGGCGTTGTGGCTTAAGCAGATTGGCACCGAGCCGCTGTTCTACTGGTATGTCACGATGATGTGCGCCATTGCGGGGCTCGTATCGTTGATGATGCGCGAGCCGGCGAAGGAGGGGTTCCTTCGGGATACAAACTGAATCTCCATGGTCGGTCACTGCGCCACGCAGTGCGCGTGGCGCATGTCGCTTTTACGAGCCGGCGCCTGTCGTGGCGGGCGCGGGATCGCTCCACAGCTTGCCGCCGGTCGCCCAGTCTTCGGTCTTCACGTCGGTGAATATGATGTCGACCGATTGGGCATCCACGCCCAGCACCTTGCAGGTGGTCTCGGTGAGCGCGGCGGCAAGCTCGCGCTTTTTCTCGACACTGCGGCCCTCGAACATCTCGATGTGGAAAGTCGGCATACGGATCTCCTTGTTTGCAGAGTAGTGAAACGGGTTGATTCGCGATCGGTTTCAGATCGGTCGCAATCAGTCGCGATATGACGTGTCGATGCGATCGAGCTTGCGCAGCAGCGCGGGCCATTCGAGCACGCCTTCGATTGCGCCGCCGTCGCGCAGTTGCTCGGCCGTGTGCGCGCAGACCTCGGGCGTGGGCAGCACGAGCGGCACGCCGCCGGCCTGGGCCTGCAACTGAATTTCGCAGGCCTTGATGAGCGTCGCCATCAGCACGAATGCCTCGGCGACGGTGCGGCCCGTGGTGAGCGTGCCGTGGTTGCGCAACAGCATCGCGGGATGCGCGCCCAGGCTCGCGGTGAGGCGCGTGCCTTCGGCGGGCGAGAACGACAGCCCCTCGTAATCGTGCCAGCCGAGCTGGCCGTAGAAGCGCAGCGCATGCTGCGAGGCGGGCAGCAGGCCGTCACGCTGGATCGAGACGGCGATGCCCGCCGTATTGTGCAGATGCATCACGCACACGGCGTCGGGGCGGGCGAGGTGCACGGCTGCGTGCAGCGCGAAGCCGGTTGCATTGACCGGATGCTCGCTGTTGCCGACGATGCGCCCTTCGGTGTCGATCTTCACGAGATTCGAGGCGCAGACTTCGTCGAAGGCGAGGCCGAACGGGTTGATCAGGAAGCGGCCCGGCTCGCCGGGCACGGCGGCGGAGACGTGCGTGTAGATCTGGTCGTCCCAGCCGTAGAGTGCGATGAGCCGATAGGCAGCGGCAAGATCCACGCGCATCTGCTGTTCGGCGGCGGAGGGCGGTGCGGCGTCGGCGGCGATGCTGGCCGGACGGTGGGCGAATGACATGGACGGCTCTCCTTCAGCGAATTTCGGTGAACTTCAGCGCACTTCGGGACGGGCGCGGGGCAGCGTGGCGAGCTTGCCCGTTTCATCGGGCAGTGCGCCGTGCGCGGCGTTGGCGCCGGTTTCGGGTAATTTTGCCACCGCGCCTGGCGCAGACTGCTGGCTCGGCTGTGTCCGGCCCGGCGCGAGCAGGCGCCATGCGCTGTGGACGGACCATCCGGCGAGCGCGAACGGCGCGGTCATGCCGGGCATCCCGAGTTGCACGGCGGCCAGATGCAGCGCCGCGGCAAGCATCGTCGCACAGATTGCGGCGCGTGGGCCGAGCGAACTGGCCGCGAGCGCCGCGAGCGCGCCGTTGAAACCGCACACGCCCGCAACGAAGCTCGCGGGCGGCACGCCGACGGCGTATTCGATGACGGTCGCGAGCGCCGCACCGCCGAGCGCATAGGCCGCGGCCCGGCGTGACGACCATGCGAGGCCCGCGAGCAGCACGAGGCCCGGCAGCGCGCCCGTGGCGAAGGTGGTTTGCGCGACGCCGCTCAACACGCCCGCCGCTGCGTCGAGCCAGGACAGGGACAGATGGGCCGGCGCGATTGCGCTAGCCATCGTGGTTCGCTGGTTGCCGAAGCCCAGCGCCATCCAGAGCCAGGTCGCGAGAAGGCAGGGCGCCGAATAGACGGAGAGGCCCGCGCGGCGCAGCCAGCGCACGAGCGGCGCGCCGATCCATGCGGTGGCCGCCGCCGCGAGCACGGCGAGCACCACGGCAGTGAAGTTTTCGCCCGCGAAGGTAATCGCCGCCAGTCCGGCGAGCGCGCCGTTGAAGCCCACGAGGCCGTCGCGGACTTCGGCGTACGAATGGCCAGCCCGCCGCGCGCAGAGATTGGCCGTTGCCGCGCCGATTACCGCCGCGCAGGCGAGCCACAGGTCGCACAGCGCGAGCGCCGCAAGCAGGCAGATGCCTGTGCCGGCGTGCCGCTGCAGGACGATCTGGCCGAGGCTGCGCAGCAGCGTGCGCAGGTGCCCGGTGAAGCCAGGCGGGGCGTCCGTGGACGCCGCGTGGGCGGATGGGCTGGCGAAAGCGGCGTCCGGATTGGCTTGAGCGGGCGCTGGGGTGGACATGATGGGCGAACGGGAACGCAAACGGGAACGAGGAAGGCGCGGCCTGTGAAATGCGGATTCGAGCGGGTCGGTGCCAGGTTGGGCCACAATAGGCGGACCTAAAGGCGGACCTAAAGGCAGACCTAAAGGCAGACCTAAAGGCAGACCTAAAGGCAGACCTAAAGGCAGACCTAAAGGCAGACCTAAAGGCAGACCCAAAGGCGGACCAAAACAAAAGCGGCGGGCCGCAAACCGCGCCGGGCCGGCCCGCAGCGCGAGGATAGGCGAAGCGGCCCATCTTGCGCATGCTCGGGCATTGATAGTCGCTATTTGCCGGTAGTATTCCCACTGGTATGGCCGCTGCGGCCTGCAAGGAGACGAGCCATGCGTGAGCTGCGTTGGGTGTCGGAAGAGGGTGAAGGCATCGAGCATCTGGCCTTCGATTCGAGCGGCGGCGCGATCCGCGTGGAGAGCGTGGTGGTCGGGCAGCGCTACGGCCAGGCCTATGGTCTTTGCTACACGGTGCATTGCGACGCGCACTGGCGCGCGACTTACGCGGCGTTCCGCGTGATGGGCGGCAAGGCGTTCGCGATGCATGGCGACGGCCACGGCCACTGGCGCGACGGCGAAGGCCGCGTGCTCGAGGCCATCGAAGGCTGCATCGATATCGACATCGCGGCCACGCCCTTCACGAACTCGCTGCCGATCCGGCGCCTGAATCTCGCGCGCGGCGAGCGGCGGCCCATCGAGGTCGCCTATATCGCGGCGCCGGGGCTCGAGCCCAAACGCGTCGAGCAGGCCTACGTCTGCATCGAGCCGGATCGCGAATACCGCTACGAAGGCATCTTCCGCGAGTTCACCGCGAACCTGCGCGTCGACGAAGACGGCCTCGTGATCGACTATCCCACGCTGTTTCGCCGCCTGCCGTCCCCCGCGCGTTGAAGCGGCGCTGCCGCATCACGTCGCTTCACGCCGCTTCGCCGGCCCGGGTCTTGCCGAACAGCAGTTGCTCGACGAGCGTGTTGTCGATGGTCTCGTTGTTGAGCGTGCGCGCGAGCAGTTCGCCCGCGAGCAATTGCGGCGAGAACACCATGTCGGGCTGCAGCAGGCGCAGGCGCTGCAGGTTGCGGCTGTCGTTCACGAGCGCCACGGTGCGCACGTTCGGCGCGAGCTCCTTGATCGCGAGGATCACGAAGGCGTTCTCGGCGTCGTCCATGCGCAGCGCGAGCACGGAGAGTGCGGTTTCCGCGCCCGCGTGGTGCAGCGTGGCCGTGTCGCTCGCGTCGCCTTCCACCAGATCGGCCTCGGGCGGATAGGTGTGCGGCGTGCCAGGCGACACGATCACCGTGACGGCGTAGCCGCGCTTTTTCAGGCCCGCGTACACGCTATGCGCGAGCGGCGAAGCGCCGACGATCAAATAATGGTTCTTGCGGGTCACGTTGGAGATGCCTCCGGTCACGATGCGTTTGAGCTTGCCGCCGATCACCGGCCCGAGCACGGCGCTGATCGACGTGGCGAACACGGTGATGCCGAGCACGATGATCGAGGCCGTGAAGAACCGCGCGGTGTCCGAGCGCGGCACGATATCGCCGTAGCCCACGGTCGACATCGACACGATCGAGAAGTAGAACGCCGTTGCCATGGTGCGGATGGGCGGCGCGAACTGGTCGCCGAGATAGAGCGCGCCGAACATCGCGTAGATGAGCAGCGAACCGATGCTCAGGACCGCGAACAAGGTGCTGGCGGCGAAGCTCGAGCGGTCGAAGCGCCGCCAGTAAACCAGCAGCGCGACGGCCAGCGCGAGCGTGAAGGCGACCATCACGCCGCTGCGATAGTCGCCCCACCGGCTGATGCCGGCCGCCGCCGCGAGCAGCAGCAGCGAGATCACCCACGCCACGCGGGCGCGCAGCGCGATGCCGATCGCCATGGTCGCGAGGCCCGCCGCGATCACGGCCTGCGGCAGCGCGAGCACGCCGAACGCGTTGATGAGCGTGATCCAGTCCTCGTACCACGAGCCGCGCGACTGGCGCAGCGCGTTCTCGGCCACGGGGCGCAGCAGCATCAGCCCATCGATGACGAGCAGCAGCGCGAGATACCCGTGCGGCACCAGCTGGGTGGTGAACGTGCGCAGGCGGCGTGCGAAGGTTTTCATGCGGGCGCGGAGGGTTCGGCGATCAGGCGGCTCGACGTCGCGCGGATCAGGCGCTGCGCTGGGCGGCCGGCGGCGTCGATTGCGGCGTCGATTGCACCGGCGGCGCCTGCACGATATGCAGCTCGCGCGTGCGCAGCGGCAGCGCGCATTGCGCATCGTTGAGCGCCTGGCGCACCTTGCGCGCGAGGCTCCAGCGCATGTCCCAGAACGTGTCGATGTTGGACCAGACGCGGATATTCAGCACGGCGGTGCTGTCGTCGAAACGGCTCACCATCACTTGCGGCTCGGGCGAGGCCAGCACGTGCGGCTCGGCGGCGGCCAGTTTGCGCAGCACATCAATGGCGCGATTCGTATCGTCGCTCACCGAGACCTCCACTTCAAGGTCGAGGCGGCGCGTGGGATTGCGGCTGTAATTGCGGATCGAATTGCTCCACAGGCCGCTATTGGGCACGTATTCGCAGATGCCGTCGGCTTTGGTGAGGCGCGTCGTGAAGAGATTCACTTCTTCCACGGTGCCCGCGACGCTCGCGCCGCTGCCGCCCTCGATAGAGTCGCCCACCTTGAAGGGCCGCAGCAGCAGCAACATGATGCCGGCGGCGATGTTCTGCAGCGTGCCTTGCAGCGCGAGGCCGATGGCGAGGCCGGCGGCGCCGAGCACGGCCACGATGCTCGCGGTCTGCACGCCGATCTGCGAGAGCGCGCCGACGATCGCGACGAGGCGCACGCCCCACAGCGATGTATCGCGCATGATGGGGCGCAGCGTGGCGTCGATGCTTTCCTGGCGCGCGAACCAGTTGCCGACACGCCGCGCGATCCACCAGCCGATCCAGAGAATTGCGATGGCCGCGCAAAGGCGCAGCGCGAAGCCGGTGAGCGCGTCCCACAGGAAATTCCAGTTGGACGGTTGAATGTGATTGAACAGGGATGCCATAAGCGCGAAGTCCTCTAAGTCTGCCGGACCGGCGGCGCGCGGCCGGTCTGCCTGGAGGACGTATTGTAAAGGCGCATGTATGGCGTTGAGCCGTACGATGCGCATTTCATGCGCTAGCCAGCGTGTGCCGATCCACGTGGCAGAGTCTGCGCGCCTTCACCCAGCGCGTGCTGCATCAGCGTCGTGTCGCGCCACGCGCCATGCTTGAAGCCAACGGCGCGCAGCGTGCCCACGAACTCGAAGCCGAGGCTCTCATGCAGCGCGAGCGAACCGCCCCTCGGATCGGCGATCACGGCGATCATCTGTCGCCACGGGCCGGTTTCGCATCGCGCAATCAACGCTTCGAGGAGCGTGCGGCCGAGGCCGCGTCCGCGAAACACTTCGTCGATATAGATCGAATCTTCGATGGTGTAGCGGTACGCCGCGCGCGGACGATACGGCGTGGCGTAGCAATAGCCGGCCACCTGGCCGCCGATTTCGGCGACGAGCCACGGCAAGCCTTGCTCGCGCACGGCAGCGTGGCGGCGCAGCAGCTCGTCCTGCGAGGGCGGCTGTTCTTCGAACGAGGCCGCGCCGTGCAGCACGTGATGCGCGTAGATCGCGGCGATGGCGGGGAAGTCGGCGGGCGTGGCGTCGCGCAGCAGCGGCGCGTCGATGCGAGAGGGATTCCGGGGGGTGTTCATGAGGCAGGCGCGGGTTCGTGAGCGCCGCGCGGGCGATTTGCACAACAGGCATAGTGAACGGCGCGGCAACGCCGTTCACTATGCCTCGGGTAGGCAGCGAAATGAAGCGCGTCAAAAATGGCGCGGCACAGGCGGCAACGTCAACCGCGCTGCGCCTGCGGTGCGCGAGTCGATGCGGCCGCACCGCGCCCGAAGCGGCGCGCCCCCGCCACGCAGCCGATCACTACGACCGTCACGGCGATCATCGCGGGCGGCACCGCCTCGTGCAGCAGCAGCGCGGCAAGTACGAAGCCGAAGAACGGCTGCAGCAATTGCAACTGGCCCACGCCCGCAATGCCGCCGAGCGCGAGACCGCGATACCAGAACACGAAGCCGATCAGCATGCTAAAGAGCGACACATAGGCGAGCCCCCACCACGAAGCCGCGCTTACCGCCGCGAGCGAGGCCGGCACAAACGCCCACGCGAGCGGCGCCATCACGGGCAGCGAGATCACGAGCGCCCAGCAGATCACCTGCCAGCCGCCGAGACGCCGCGAGAGCCGCGCGCCTTCGGCATAGCCCAGCCCGCAGGCGACGATGGCGGCCAGCATCAGCGCGTCGCCGATGGGCGAGGCATCCACGCCGTGTCGCAGCGCGAATGCGACCACCGCGCCACTGCCGATCGCCGAGAAGACCCAGAACGCGGGCTGCGGATGCTCGCCGGCGCGCAGCACGCCGAAGATCGCCGTGGCGAGCGGCAACAGGCCGACGAACACGATCGCATGCGCCGAGTTCACATGGCGCAGCGCGAGCGCGGTGAGCAGTGGAAAGCCCACTACCACGCCTAGCGCCACGATCACGAGCGGCCAGATCTCGCGCCGCTCGGGGCGTGGCGCGCGCAGGACGAGCAGCAGCAGCGCGCCGAGCGCGCCCGCGAGCGTGGCGCGCGCGCCGGTGAGAAAGAGCGGATCGAGGCCGAGCACGGCCAGCCGCGTGGCGGGCAGCGAGCCGCTGAAGATCAGTACGCCGGCGAGGCCGCAGAGCCAGCCGTCGGTGGCGGAGTCGAGAGGTTTGCGCATGAGTCGTGGTCGAAAGGGAGCCTGTGCCAGTCATTGCATCATGCGCATGCGGCGGCAAACCGGTAAGCCAAGGATCAGTACAATATGGACAAACTGTATTGAACACGGAGCAGTACAGATGGAAGACACACGGCAGACAGGCAACCTGGCGCTCACCCGCGTCGAGCAGGTGATGCAGGCGTTGCGCGAGCGCATTGCCACGCGCGCGCTGGCGGCGGGGGCGCGCGTGCCGTCGATCCGCATGACGAGCGAGCAGCTCGGCGTGTCGAAGTCGACGGTGGTGGAAGCGTACGAGCGGCTGGTGGCCGAAGGCACGCTGATTGCGCGGCGCGGCTCCGGCTTTTTCGTGGCGGCGCACGCGCTGCCTGGCGCGCTCGGGGCTTACGGAACGCTCGGCACATTCGCGGCGCGCGGACCCTTGGGTTCGGTCGGCGCGGCGGGCCCGCGCCTCGACCGCGAGATCGACCCGCTCTGGCTCACGCGCCAGTCGCTCGAAACCGATGCGCGCGCGCTGCGGCCCGGCTGCGGCTGGCTGCCCGCGTCGTGGCTGCCGCAGGAGGCCGTGCGGCGCGCGCTGCGCGCGATCGCCCGCGACCCACACGCCCAGCTCACCGACTACGCCTCGCCGCTCGGCCTGCCGGCGCTGCGCCAGCAACTCGCGTGGCGGCTCGCGCAGCATGGCGTGGAGGCCGCGCCGGAGCAGATCGTGCTCACCGACGGCGGCAGCCAGGCGCTCGACCTCCTGTGCCGCTTTCTGCTCGAGCCCGGCGACACCGTGGTTGTCGACGACCCGTGCTACTTCAACTTCCAGGCGCTGTTGCGCGTGCATCGCGTGAAGGTCGTGAGCGTGCCGTACACACCCACGGGCCCCGATCTCCCAGCATTCGAGCGCGTGCTCGCCGAGCATCGTCCGCGCCTTTACGTGACCAACTCGGCGATCCACAACCCCACCGGCGCGACGCTCGCGCCCACGATTGCGCATCGGCTGCTCAAGCTCGCCGAGGAGCATGATTTGCTGATCGTCGAGGACGACATCTTCGCCGACTTCGAAACTGATCCCGCGCCGCGCCTCGCCGCGTTCGACGGCCTCGGGCGCGTGGTGGCCATCGGCAGCTTTTCGAAAACGATGACGGCGGCGGCGCGCTGCGGGTATATCGCGGCGCGCGCGGACTGGATCGAGCCGCTCGTCGACCTGAAGTTGTCGGTGTCGTTCGGCAATGGGGAGCTGGCCGCCGATCTCGTGCAGCGGCTGCTGGTGGACGGCACGTACCGGCGCTATCTGGACGGCCTGCGCGCGAAGCTCGCCGATGCGATGGGCGAGACGCTGAGGCGTCTGGCGTCGGTGGGCATCACGGCGTGGACGCGCCCGCGGGCGGGCATGCTGATATGGGCTCAATTGCCCGGCGGGCTCGACGCCGCGCGGGTAGCGCGCGAGGCGCTCGCGCATGGCGTGGTGCTCGCGCCGGGCAACGTCTTCAGCGTGTCGCGCAGCGCGGGCGGGTTCTTGCGCTTCAACGTTTCGCAGTGCAATCGGCCGAAGGTCTACGAAACGCTGCAGCGTGCGATGGAGCGGGCCACGGAAGGCAATCCGGAGCCCGCTTGAGGAAGCATCTGAAAGTGCGTTGGCCCGATCAAGGCTCGTGGCGCAGATACCCTTCCTTGCTCGGGTCGCGCATGCGCCACGACACGATCAGCGAGATCGCGCACAGCGCCGTCACGTACCAGTAGAACGTCGATTCGCTGCCGACCGACTTGAACCACAGCGCCACATACTCGGCCGAGCCGCCGAAGATCGCGTTGGCCACCGCATACGAGAGGCCCACGCCCATCGCGCGCACTTCGGGCGGGAACATCTCCGCCTTGATGAGGCCGCTGATCGACGTGTAGAAGCTCACGATCGCGAGCGCGATCACGATGAGCGCGAACGCGGCGTACGGGTTCGACACGTCCTTGAGCGCATTCATGAGCGGCACCGTGCCGAGCACCGAGAAAATGCCGAACAGGATCATCGACATGCGGCGGCCGATCTTGTCGGAGAACGAACCGAACACGGGCTGCAGCAGCATGTACACGAAGAGCGCGGCGGTCATCACGTTGCTGGCGGTTTTCGCGTGCATGCCGGCCGTGTTCACGAGGTACTTTTGCATGTAGGTCGTGAACGTGTAGAAGATCAGCGAGCCGCCCGCGGTGAAGCCCACCACGGTGAGGAACGCGCCCTTGTGCTGCCACACGCCGCGAATCGTGCCCGCATCCTTCTTGTGGCGCGATTCGCTCGTGGAGGTCTCATCGAGCGACTTGCGCAGATACAGCGAAATCAGCGCGGCGGCCGCGCCCACCACGAACGGAATGCGCCAGCCCCAAGCCTTGAGCTCCTCGGTCGAGAGCGTCTGCTGCAGGATCACGAGCACGAGCAGCGCACAGAGCTGCCCGCCGATCAGCGTCACGTACTGGAACGAGGCGAAGAAACCGCGCCGGCCCTTGAGCGCGACCTCGCTCATGTAGGTCGCGCTGGTGCCGTACTCGCCGCCCACCGAAAGCCCCTGGAACAGGCGCGCGACGAGCAGCAGCAGCGGCGCGAGCGCGCCGATTTGCGCGTAAGTGGGCAGCGCCGCGATCACGAGCGAGCCACCGCACATCATCAGCACCGAGATCATCATCGCGGCGCGGCGGCCGTGCCGGTCGGCGATGCGGCCGAACAGCCAGCCGCCGATCGGGCGCATCAGGAAGCCCGCCGCGAACACGCCGGCGGTGTTCAGCAACTGGGTCGTGGTGTTGCCGCTCGGGAAGAAGGCGGGCGCGAAATACAGCGCGCAGAACGAGTAGATGTAAAAGTCGAACCACTCGACGAGATTGCCCGAAGAAGCGCCGACAATGGCGAGCACACGTCTCCTGGTGTCGTGCGCGGTGGGCACGGCTGGCTCGGTCTTGACGTTCATGAGTTGGTTTTTTCCTGTAAGTGCGCCTGGTGATGCATTCTGGGGCACGACGGCTGAGTGAGCGTCGCGTGCGATTGCGTCGTAGTGCGCGCGCCGCCCTGTCTGGCGTGCGGCTACAGGATTTTAGCCAATCGTAATATGAACCGTAAGCACCGCGCGCCGCTCAAGGATGCTTGCGCAGCGGCACGTCGCGCAGCAGCCAGGCCAGCGCGAACGCCAGCACGACCACGCACGCAGCCGAAAAATAGACCGTGTGCAGCGCACCCGCGAAGGCCTCCAGATAGTGGGCGCGCACCGTGTCCGGCAGGTGATGGATCGCATCGGGCGTGAGCGGCTGGGGCAGCTCGACCCCGCTCGCGAGCAGGGAAGCGAGGCGCGCGCTCAGGCCGTGCGAGAACACCGCGCCGAACGCGGCCACGCCCACCGAGCCGCCAATCGAGCGGAACAGCGTCGCGCCCGAGGTGGCCACGCCCATGTGCCTGAACGCGACGGTGTTCTGCACCGCGAGAATGAGCACCTGCATCACCATGCCGAGCCCGCAGCCGAGCAGGCCCATGTAGAGATACATGCGCGCGAGCGGCGTTTCGATATGAAGTTGCGCGAGCAACATCATCGCGACGGCCACGAGCGCGGTGCCCACAATCGGAAACATCCGGTACTTGCCGATCTTGCTGATGAGCCGGCCGGAGATGATCGACATCGTCAGCACGCCGGCCATCATTGGCAACATCTGCATGCCGGCTTCCGAAGGCGTCGAGCCCTTCACGACCTGCAGATAGAGCGGCAGGAACGTGACCGAGCCGAACAGCGAAACGCCCACGATAAAGCCGATCAGGCTCGACAGCACGAAGGTGCGCTCGCGAAACAGTTCGAGCGGCATGATGGGTTCGAGGGCGTGCTTCTCCTCGTGGATGAAGCCCGCCACCGACACCACGCCGAGCACGAGCGTGAGCCACAGTTGCGGCGAAGTCCACGGCAGCAGCGAGCCGCCTTCGCTCGTGAAGAGGATCAGGCAGGTGAGGGCGGCGGCGAGCCACGCCGCGCCCATATAGTCGATCACGTGCTTCACCTGCGCGACGCGCGGCTTGAACACGGCGCCGATCACGGCGAACGCCACCGCGCCCAGCGGCAGATTGATGTAGAAGATCCAGCGCCACGAGAGGTGCTCGACGAGAAAGCCGCCGAGCAGCGGCCCGACCACCGTGGCGAGGCCGAACACGCCGCCGAACATGCCCTGGTACTTGCCGCGCTGGGCAGGAGAAATGACGTCGCCGATGGCGGCCATCGTCACGACCATGAGGCCGCCGCCGCCCACGCCCTGGAGCGCGCGCAGCGCGATGAGCTGCTCCATGTTCTGCGCCACGCCGCATAGCGCGGAGCCGATGAGGAAAATGGCGATGGCCGCCTGCAGCACGATCTTGCGGCCGTACAGGTCGCCGAGCTTGCCGTAGAGCGGCACGACGATGGTGGACGTGAGCAGGTACGCGGTCACGACCCATGAGAGCCGGTCGAGTCCGCCCAGTTCGCCGACGATGGTGGGCAGCGCCGTCGACACGATGGTCTGGTCGAGTGCGGCAAGCAGCATGACGAGCAGCAGCGCGGGAAACAGCAGCCGGATCGGCGGATGTTCCGCGGTCGCGGACTGAACGACGTCTTGTGCGGTGTCTTGCATGGGCGCGCGTCGGGGATCTCAGGCCGCGCCAGAAGGCTTCCAGCGCCGCTTTCGATCTTGAAATTAATTAACGTGAAGATTAATATTAGGACAATTCTTAATGGTCGTCAAAGTCTGAAAACGTGAGCGCAATCCGATGAAAGAGCCCGGCTCGCGGGCGAAGTCCCCGCATGCCCCCCCATCCGCTGCTGCAACGAGCGGCACGCCTGCTGCAAATCCCGCTGCCTCTGCCACCGGCAAGCCCGCGCCGCGCCGGCCTGGCCGCCCGAGCGGCGGCGCAGGCGGCGCCGGGCAGCGCGAGCGTCTGATTGCCGTGGCGCTCGCGCTGTTCGCGCGGCAAGGCATCGTCGATACGACGCTGGCTGCGATCGCACGCGAGGCGGGTGTCACGCCCGCGATGGTGCACTATTATTTCAACACCCGGGACCAGCTCATCGATGTGATCATCGACGAACGTTTCGTGCCGTTGCGCTCGTCGATGGGCGGGTGGCTCGAAAAATATCCCGATGATCCGGTGGCGGCGCTCACGGCCCTCACGCAGCGCTTCGTGGAAGTGGGGCAGGCGCATCCGTGGTTTGCGCCGCTGTGGGTGCGCGAGGTGATCAGCGAGGGCGGTTTGCTGCGTCAGCGCATGCACGAGCGCTATGGCTACGAGCACCAGCGCGCCGCGCACGAGGCCATCGAGCGCTGGCAGCGCGAAGGCAAGCTCAACGCGGCGCTGGAGCCTTCGTTGCTGTTCCAGTCGCTGCTCGGGCTCACCTTGCTGCCGCTCGCCACCGCGCAGGTGTGGCGCAACGACCTCGTGCCGCGGCGCGTGGGGGCCGAGGAAATCGCTCGTCACGCCGTGGCGCTCATCACGCAGGGCATTCGGCCTGCCTAGTCTGCCTGGCCCGGGCGGGGCGCAATTCATCGCCGCGTAGCGGCATTCGTTCGATCGAGGTCCATTCTGATTTCCGCACCGTCCGCTCATGCGCCCGCCGTCGTCTGGTTCCGCGACGATCTGCGCCTCGCCGATCAGCCCGCGCTGGCCCACGCGGCCGCCACGGGCCGGCCACTGATCTGCCTCTATATTCACGATCCCCAGGCGGCCGGCGAACGGGCGCCCGGGGGCGCGGCGCGCTGGTGGCTGCACGCAACGCTGGCTGCGCTCGACGCGGCGCTGCGCGAGCGCGGCGGCCGGCTCCTGCTGATGAAAGGCGCCGAGAGCGAGATGCTGGAGGCATGCATCGCGGCGAGCGGCGCGACTGGCGTCTACTGGAACCGCCGCTACGGCGGCCAGGAGCGCGACGGCGATGCCCGCCTGAAGGCGGGGTTGCGCGAGCGCGGGCTGACGGTCGAGAGCTTCAACGCAACGCTGCTCTACGAGCCGTGGACGGTGCTCAACCAGGCCGGTGAACCGTTCCAGGTGTTTTCGGCCTGGTGGCGTGCGTGCCGGCGCGCCGGCGATCCGCTGCCGCCGGCCAGCGCCCCGCGACGGTGGAATTTTCAATCGATACCGGCACGTCTTGCCCGGCTCGCATCCACGCTCGACGACCTCGGCCTTGAGCCGCGCAGGCCCGACTGGGCCACAGGCCTGCGCGAAGCGTGGCCAGCTGGCGAGGAGGCCGCGCTCGAACGTCTGCGTGCGTTTTTCTCCGACGATTTCGAGGCCTACGCAGGCGAGCGCGACGCGCCGGATCTTGCGGCAACCAGCCGCCTGTCGCCTTATTTGCGCGTGGGTGCGCTCTCGCCGCGCCAGGTGTATGCCGCGCTGCGGGCCGCGCAATACGATGGCGCGGCGGGTTCGCGCGGGCGCCGCGAGGCCAGCGCGGAAAAATTCGCCAGCGAGCTGGGATGGCGAGAGTTCTGCTACTACCAGCGCTATCACTATCCCGATCTGGCACGGCGCAACCTGCGTCCGGCATTCGACGCCATGCCCTGGCGGCGCGATACCAGCGGCCTGCGCGCGTGGCAGCGCGGCCTGACGGGTTATCCGTTCGTCGATGCAGGCATGCGCGAGCTGTGGCGCACCGGCTGGATGCACAACCGCGTGCGCATGGTGACCGCTTCGTTCGCGACCAAGCACCTGCTGCTGGACTGGCGCGCAGGCGAGCAGTGGTTCTGGGACACCCTCGTCGACGCCGACCCGGCCAGCAATCCGGCCAACTGGCAGTGGGTTGCCGGCTCTGGCATCGACGCCGCACCGTACTTTCGCATCTTCAATCCTGTATTGCAGGGCCAGAAGTTCGACCCGCGCGGCGCGTACGTCAGGAAATGGGTGCCCGAACTTGCATCGTTGCCCGACCGTCTGATCCATCAGCCCTGGAAGGCGAGCGCGCAAGAGCTGGAGGCGGCTGGCGTGCGGCTTGGCGTGGATTATCCGCACCCGCTGGTTGCGCATGAGGCGGCACGCGAGCGGGCGCTCGAGGCCTTCGCGAGAACCGGCAAGGCGCAAGGCAAACCGGCGCGGCTGTCATCGGCTTGACGCCGAGTACGGCTATCGTGCGCGTCGCGTGGTTGAACGCACGGCATCGGGATTGCTCTAATTGGGCGATCGGGCTCGTTGCCCTTAGTGTGTTGCCCGCTGCGAATCACGCGTCCATTGCGCCGCGCGGCACGCGAAACAGACAGAATGGCATTCAAGCAAACACAATGAACGCAGTACACAAGCTCGACCAGACGACCATTGTGCTGGTCGAAGACGACCCGCAAAGCCGGGATTCCCTGACCTCGCTGCTGGAGTCCGAAGGGGCCAGGGTCGTGGCGGTGGAGGACGCGGAAACGGGTATCGAAGCGGCGCTGAGCCTGCTGCCCGACGCCGTGGTCTGCGATCTGGATCTGCCCGCGATGGACGGCTTCTACCTGATCCAGCGCCTGCGCGATCACGAGATTCGCGGCGATCATGCCCCGGTTGTGGCGGTGGCGCTCACAGGCCATACCGACGAAAGCTGGCGGTTGCGCAGCATCGGCGAGGGCTTTCAGCACTTCATGACCAAGCCGGCGCGGCCCGAGGCGCTGGTGGCGCTGCTGAGCGACGCGATCGACGCGCGCCAGATGCCCTGACCAGTGCCGGTGCGGCGCCGGGCGGTTGTACCGCGCCGCCGCTCAGGTTTTCTCGGTGTCGCTTCAGGGCTGTGCGGCGGTCTGCGTGCCTTCGGCGGCCGATTCGGCAGGCGCCGCATCGGCGGTCTGGCATTGCGCGCAGACGCCCTTGAGCTCGATGCCGTCGCCCGAGAGCCGGTAACCCGCGGCTTCGATCTGGGCGACCAGCGCCTGGCGCAGCTTGGGCTCGTGGAGTTCCGTGACGTTGCCGCATTGCTGGCAGACGACGAGGATGCCGTGTTGACACTGCGTGAGGTCGTGGCAGACGGCAAACGCATTGATCGATTCGATGCGGTGGATGAGCCCCGCCGTCAGCAGGAAATCGAGTGCGCGATAAACCGTGGGCGGCGCCGATCCCGGATGGATCTGACGCATTTCGTCGAGCAGCGAATAGGCCTTGGTGGCGCGGCCCGAGGCGAGCAGCAGCTCGAGCACCTTGCGGCGGATCGGCGTGAGTTTCTCGCCGCGCTCGCGGCAGTAGGCCTCGGCCATTGCAAGCGCGTTTTCGAGCGATGCGCCTGCGATACCGGCCACCCCGCCGGCCACCCCGCCTGCAATCCCGTTTACGCCGCCCGCGTCATGACCATGATCGTGCGCCTCGTGAGCGCGATCGTGATCGAGCGGATGATCATGCGCGTGGCCGTGTGAGGCTGCGGCGCCGAGGGACGGTTTGGCTGTCTTCATGCTGCGATTATACGGGGCGCGTCGCGCGTGCGCCGGCGCGCCCCCGGGACGGCTCAGGTCAGCGGCAGGTCGATGTACTTGCGAAAGCCCTGGCGCTGCGCGAGGCGCTGATACCAGCGCTCGAGATTCGGCAGCCCGGGCCGCTCGATGCCTACGAGCCCGAACCAGCGCTGCGCGTACGAACCCAGCACGATGTCGGCGAGCGAGAAGCGCTCGTTCTCGAGGAAGAAGCGGCCTTGCAGATGGCGGTCGAGCAGCGTCCACAGCGTGGCCACGTTCTGCACGTCGGCTTCGATTTTCGCGGGGTCGCGCTTTTCGGGCGGCGTGCGCACGAGCGCGAGAAAGAGCGGCCGCTCGGCGGGCGCGAGCGTGCCGATCGACCAGTCGAGCCAGCGCTCGATCGAAGCGCGCACCTTCGGGTCGGTGGGGTAGAGCAGGCTCGACGGGCCGTATTCCATCGCAAGATAACGCAGGATCGCGTTCGATTCCCACAGCACGAAACTGCCGTCCGCGAGCGTCGGAATCTTGCCGTTCGGGTTCATCGCGAGGTAGGACGGGTCGTCGAGATGGCCGAACTGGCCGCCCGCGTCGATACGTTCGAACGGCAGCACGAGTTCGTCGCAACACCACAGCACTTTCTGGACGTTCACCGAGTTGGCGCGTCCCCAGATCTTGATCATCCGGCGCTCTCTCCTTTGCAGCAAAGATAGCAACGATACACGATCCGGGCGGGCTTATTGAACATGCGCCGCAGCCTCATCCGTAGAATAGCCGCAGCACACTCCGTCCATCCCACCCCGAGTCAGGCCGAATCTGGCGCCACCCGACTCACCGCGCGACGAGAACCGCCCATGGCTCGCATTGTCCCCGACGACTGGCAGCATCTGGAAGCAACCGGCGCGGCCGCGCGCGAACGCGAGACGCTCGCGCTGTTCGAGCGCGGTCTGCCCGCTGGCTACACGGTCTATCACGGCGTGCACTGGACGCGCATCGTGGAAGGGTTCTCCGTATTCGGCGAAGCGGACTTCGTGATCGTGAGCCCGTCTGGGCGCGCGCTGATCGTCGAGCAAAAAACCGGTTTCCTGCGCGAGACGAAAAACGGTCTCGTGAAAGCGTATCTGCAAACCGAACGCAATGTCGCGGTCGGGCTCGCGCGCACGGTGGAGCGTTTGCACCGGCGCTTCACGGCGGCGTTCGGCGCGGGCAACTACGGTCTCGAAGAACTCTTTTACTGTCCCGACCATGTAGTGCGCGAGCCGGCGATCGCAGGCGTGCAGCCCTCGCGCATCGTCGACGCCACGCGCAAGTCGCAGCTCGCGGCCATCGTGCGCGAGGCCTTGCCCGCCGACGAGCCGCGCCTGCCGAGCGCCGCGAAGATCCATCATTTTCTCGCCGACGAACTTTCGCTCACGCCGGACGCCAGCGCGCTGGTGGGCGCGGCGGGCACGCTCGTCACGCGTCTCGCGGGCGGGCTCGCCAGCTGGGCGCGGCGTCTCGAGTTCGAGCCGTTTCGCCTGCGCGTGATCGGCACGGCGGGCTCGGGCAAGACGCAGCTCGCGCTGCAGGTGATGAAGGACGCCGTCGCGCGCGGCGCGCGAACGCTCTATGTGTGCTTCAACCGGCCGCTTGCCGATCACATTGCGAAGGTCGCGCCGCCCGAAGCGAAAGTGGCCAACTACCATCAGCTATGCGACTGGGTTTTGCGCGACAGCGGCCACGTGCCCGACTTCGAGGGCGCCAATGTCTTCGACGAACTGGAACGGCATTTCGCACAGACGCCCGTCGACGCGCGCTGGCAGTTCGACGTGGTGATCGTCGACGAGGGCCAGGATTTCCAGCCGGCATGGGTCGATGCGCTCGCGCGGCTGTTGCGTCCCGGCGCGGCGTGGTGGTGGCTCGAAGACCCGTTGCAGAACCTCTATGTGCGCGAGCCCGTGGCCTTGCCCGGCTGGACCGTGCTGCGCGAGACCACCAATTACCGCAGTCCGCGCGATATTCTCGCGTTCCTGCGCGAGGCGGCGGCAGAGGCCGCGCCCGCGCTCGCGCAACTGGTTGCGGGCAGCCCGTTCGACGGTTCCGAGGTCACGTTTGCCATATGGGAAGGCCGGGACGAGCCGGACGAGCGGGACGAGCGGGAAGAGCGCGCCGCGCAGGGCGCTGCACTCGCGCAGGAGAGCGCCGTGGTGGTGGCGACCAAGCGTGCCATCACGCAGGCGCTCTCGTTCGGCTTTCGCAAGCAGGACATCGTGGTGCTGTCGTTCCGGGGCCGCGAGCACTCGCACTTCACGGCGCTCGACCATCTGGGACCGCATCGGCTGCGCAGCTTCACGGGGCAATACGATCTGTTCGGCAATCCGCAGTATCGCGACGGCGACGTGCTGCTCGATTCGATCTATCGCTTCAAGGGACAGTCGGCGCCCTGCGTGATCCTCACCGATGTCGACTTCGAGACGCTCGACGAGCGCGCCGCGCGCAAGCTCTTCGTGGGCGCGACGCGGGCGACGATGAAGCTGATCGTGGTGGCCTCGGCGCGCGCCGCACGGGCGATGGGGCATGACCCGGCGGCGGCGTCCGCCGGGCGCGCCGGGCCGGGCGGGAAGCGCGAGGCACGCGCGCAATAGCGGCGCAGGGAAAAGCAGGCAGCGGCTGTGCGTGCGAAGGGAACTGAAACAGCGAAACGGAACTGCGCGCGCCTCAACCCCAGGCCGAAGCGCCGATCAGCGTACCCACGCGTGCCTGGGCGTTCCACCAGATCACGCGCAACAGCGGCGCGAGCCGCGCGATATAGATGGCCTGCACCGGATCGCTTTCGATGAAATGCGTCACGCCGCAGCGCACCGCCGCGGCGGCCTTGTGCCCAGCCGCGCCCGAAGGCGTGTCGTCGTGCTCGCCCGGCGCGCGCATCATCAGCTCCAGATGCCCGAAGCCGTGCCGGTCGAGCCAGGTCTGGGTGCGCTCGCGGTCGATCTCGGGGCGTCCCGTGATAATGGCGCGCGCATGCTTCAAGTCGATGTCGGGAATGCGATCGAGCGGCAGCAGCGCATCGCGCTCGGCGAGCGCCATCTCGAGATCCTCGTCGTAGCGCGAGAGCGGAATGTCGGGCAGGAGAATGCCGTCGAGGTCGATCGCGTAGACCGTGTAGTCGTGATCGTTGGCCATGCCCGTGCCTTCGCGCGCGCCATCGCGCGTCCAGTCGGCGCGGTAGCGGTCGGTGTAAGCCTGGCGCTCCCACGGGAACAGCGCGAAATAGCCGCTCGCGTCGATCGAATAGTCGGGGCGCAGGCGGCTCAGGTCGTCATAGGCGCCCGTGAGCGTGCGCACCACGAGGCCGTGTTCGCGCAGGAACGCAATGCAGTCGACGAGCGTGTGGCCGCGTCCGGCAATGTCCTCGCAAACCAGCACTTTCGAGCCGGGCTCGGGCATGGGCAGCGTGGAATCCCAGCGCACCTCGCGGGTTTCGCGCGAGTAGCGCAGGAACGCGACGTTCGCGCCGGTTGCGTGCGAGACCATCAGGGCGAGCGGCGCGCCGCCGCGCAGGATGCCGACGACCGCGGCGAAATCCTCCTCGATCAGCAACGGCTGCAGCGATTCGACCCAATGGTCGAGCTGTTCGTAGGTGAGCGGGACGACGGGTTTGTTCATAAAGGAGACAGCTATGGCTGGATCAATGTTTGACGATATTATGCCTATGCTGACTGGCTCATGCAGACCGGCACGGGGCGGGCCGCGCGAAGGCACGGGCAGATATAAGCAGGCAAAAGCGCGCGAAGGGCCGGATCGTAAGACTGTCGCATGACCGCACCATGAATTTGCGCAAGGGGAGCAAAAGCATGCAGGAATCCGTTGGCGGGCAAGATGACCGGCAAGAACTCAGGCAAGAATTCCGGCACGCCTCGCGCGAACGCCGGCGCTTCACGGCCGCGCTCGCGGGATGGCTGGCGGCTGTCGCCGTCCCGCCCCGGCTCGCTCTGGCGGCCCAGGACGACTCGCTCCAGCTCGACGTGAACGGAGCGGTGCGCGCGACCAACAACGCCGCGCACACCGCCTGGCACTTCACCGCCGAGGCGCTGCTCAAGCTGCCGCCGCATTCGATCGTGACGTCCACTACCTGGACGCCGCGCTCGACCTTCACGGGCCCGCTGCTCTCGGACGTGCTGAGCATCGTGGGCGCTTACGGCAGCCAGATCGAGATTCATACCATCGACGACTACACTTGCGTCGTGCCCGTCTCCGACGCCACGCGCTACGGCGCGGTGCTGGCCTACGAGATGAACGGCAAGCGCCTGAAGGTGAGCAATTTCGGCCCGCTATTCCTGGTCTATCCGCGCGACCAGTTCCCGCAGGAGCTCGACGGCGCGGCGGGCGACGCCAAGTTCGCCTGGCAGATCGTTTCGATGACCATCAAGCAGTGAGAAGGTGATGCGACGTCCATTGCGGCGCGTGCTGCATGTGTTGATCTGGATGGCCGCGCTGGCCCCCCCAGTGGTGGCCGTGGGCTACCTGCTCTACGCGAACCTGCTCAATCCCAACGAGGTGCAGCGCCTGGCCGGCAACTACGACGGCCTCTACTGGGACGCCGCCCAGATGCAGATCGCCTACGCGCGTTTCGAGAGCCAGTTGCTGATCTATGCCGATGGCCTCGACCGCGACCTCGACAAGGTGCGGCTGCGCTATGAAGTCCTGCAATCGAAGCTCAACGTGATGAAGGGCTCGACGCACGAGCTCGCGGGCAAGCCTGACCTCATGCGGCGCCAGCACGACGATCTTGCCGCGATCGATGTTGCCATTGCACCGTTCGACGCCGAGATCGACACGCTCGCCGACAATCCCGAACGCGCCGTGCCCATGCTGATGGCGCTCGATACGCACTGGACCCAGGTGACCGATCTAGCGCTGAGCCGGCGCTTTGCCGACGTGACCGAGCGCGAAGGCATGCGGCGCGACTTCATCGCCAAGCGCCGCGATCTGTTCGCGGCGAGCATCGTGCTGCTGATGCTGTCGGCCGCGGCGGCGGCGCTGCTCGTGATGAACGGCTACCGGCGCACGCGCCTGATCCGGCAGCAGCACGCGGCGCTCGAAGCAGAGGCCCAGGCGAGCAGCGCCGCGCGCGAGGCGAGCATGGCCAAGGACGCGTTTCTCGGCATGATCAGCCACGAATTGCGCACGCCGCTCCATGCGATCGTGTCGTCGATCGAACTGCTCGGCTTCAACTCGCATTCCGAGGCGGACAGCAAGGTGATCCAGCGGCTCGAAACCGCCGCGCGCCAGCTCGAAGCGCAAATGAGGGACCTTACCGACTATGCGCGCCTCGGCGCGGGCAAGCTCGAACTGCGTCAGGAAACGTTCGATGTGCGCGAGCTTCTACAGTCGATCGTCGACGAAAACGAGCAGGCCGCGCTCGCTCGCGGTCTTGCGTTCGAGCATGCCTGCCATGGCCTGCATCAGACGCTCGTGGCCGATCCGCATCGCATTCGCCAGATCGCCAACAATCTCGTGACCAACGCGATCCGCTATACCGAGCGCGGCTCGGTGCGCATCGAGTTCATCACTGGCAGCGCGACGCCAGGCGTGACGACCCCCGGCGGTGTGCCGCCCGACGGAATGCCGCTCAGCGCAGCGACGCCCGCACAAACGTTGGCGATCATCGTGAGCGACACCGGGCCGGGCGTATCCGCCGCGCAGATCCCGCTCATCTTCAAGGAGTTCACGCAACTCGACACCTCGCGCTCGCGCCGTTACGAAGGCGCCGGCATGGGGCTCGCGATCGTGCGCGGGCTCGTCGATCTGTTCGGCGGCACGATCGACACCGATAGCCGGGTGGGAAAGGGCACGACCTTCACGGTGACGATACCCGTCGCGGCAGTCGCGGCGCCGCTTGCCGAGGCGGCCGCGCCGCAACCTCATGACATGACCCAGCAGCAGGTGCTGGTCGTGGACGACAACCCGCTCGTGCGCGAGTCGCTCTGCGAGATGGTCGCGCACATGGGCTACGCGGCGCTCGCCGCGGCTGACACGGACAGCGCGCTGGCCCGCCTCGACGAGGCGCAATGCAAAGTCGTACTGCTCGATCTGCACATGCCGGGGCGCGACGGCTACGCATTCGTGGCCGAGTTGCAGGCGCGCGAGGGCGCTGGTGGGGACGAAGGCGAGGGCGAAGGAATAAGCAGCGGCAGCAGCGGCGAGCGCACGCGCGTGATCGCCGTGAGCGCCGACGTGGCTGCGCTCGCGGCCACCGCCGCCGACAGCAGCAATCCGTTCTTCGACTTGCTGCCCAAGCCGGTGCACTACGAAGTGCTGCGCAAGACGCTGCTGCGCGCGTTCAATGCGCGGCCTGTTCCAGGCGTAGCGGGAGCAGCGGGCGCGGCCGGCCAGCCAATGTGGCAGACGCAGCGGCCGGCGCAGGATGTATCGGCCGAGGATGTGAGCCGCGGCGTCAGCCTCGATTGAGCCGCTTGGAAAGATCGGCGACGAGAATCGCCATGCGCGCGGGTTTTTCGTAGCAGGCCACGTTGTAGTGGCGCACCACCTGGCTGATCTCCGACTCGCTCGCCTTGCCCGTCAGCAGTTCGCCCGTGAGCACGAAGATGGGTGCGTCGGGGTTCTCGGAGGCGCGCACCTGGCGGATGGCCTCGGCGGAGGTCTGGCTGCCGAACAGCCAGTCGATCACCACGCCGTCGAACACGTTGTGCTCCAGCGCCTGCTCGAACGCGGCGAGACCATACAGCGCGTGCGCCGCGTAGCCGCTGTGTTCTAGATAGTCGCGCAGGTTGTCAGCGGAAGCCTGGTCGTCGTCCACCACGGCGATGAGCGGCTTGTCGGACTCCGCGCGGCGCGGATAGATCTCGATCTTGTGGACTTCGCGCGCGTTCTGGTACAGCGCGCCGTCGGGGCGCACCACGCGCCACTGGCCCTGCTTCTCGTAGGCGACGAAGTCCGGGCGGCTGCCCGGCTCCACGGGCGCGCCAATCCAGGCCGTGCAGGCGAGTTCCACGGCGCTCACGCACAACAGCGCTTCCTGCGCGCTCGCGCCCACCGTGCCGGGGTCGAGCAGCTGCGCGCCGAACAGCTGCGCGGCGGGCTCGTCGAACGCTTCGGCGACTTTCTTGATTTGCGCGAGTGTCCACGGGCTGTTGCCGCGCAGCTTGCGATGCCCTTGCGAAAAGCTCAGATCGAGAATCCGGCACAGCTCCGTCGTTTGCTGACGTTTGCCGATGCCATGACGGCTCATCAATTCGCGGACGCGTTCCGCGACCGCGGCCGAGTCGGTTGAAGGTTCAACGTTCGACATGCTGCAAATGGGGGGGGGATCGAGGGTCAGTGGGCGCTAATTATCTCGTGCAGCGACGCTGCATCAAGAATTAGTAATTCTGACAGAACGCGGGCGCGCGGAATATTCTAAACGCATAATTTTACAATTATGCAAGCTTTTAATCGACAACATTCGGTGACGAATGAATCTGTCGATGCAACGAGCATTCCTGTCCTGAGGCCCCAGCCTGACCTCCTTCCCCCTCAAGCCGGCTGCAACCCCTCCAGCAACTGCCGCACGCGAGACAGATCGCGATTGATCGCGCTGGCGTCCTCGAACAGCGCCGCGAGCCAGTCGACGAAGATGCGCACGCGCGGCGACACCTGACGCGATTTCACGAACGCCACCGAGACCGGCGTGGGCAGCGGCTTCCATTGCGGCAGCACTTCCACGAGCGCGCCGCTCTCGAGATACGGCTGCGCCGCGAGCAGCGGCGGCTGGATCAGCCCATAGCCCTGCAGCCCGCAGGTGAGGTAGGCGAACTCGTCCGAGACGTGCACGAAGCCGTCCACCTTCACCTTGGTCGCGCTGCCGTCCACTTCGAAATCGAACTCGAACGGGCGGCCCGTGAGCGGCGAAAGAAAATTCACCACCGGGTGCCGCGCGAGGTCGTCGAGCGACTGCGGCGCGCCGTGGCGCGCAAGATACGCGGGGCTCGCGCAGGTCACATGTTCGAGCACGCCGAGGCGGCGTGCCGCGAGCCCCGAGTCGGGCAACTCGCCGAGCTGGATGCTGCAATCCACGCCTTCGCCGACGAGGTCGACATTGCGCAGGCTCACGCCGATCACGAGATCGATTTGCGGATAGCGCGCGTGAAAGTCGTCGAGCGCGGGCAGCACGATCGCGTTGGCGATCAGGCCCGGCATCTCCACGCGCAGGCGGCCGCCGATCGCGCTGGGCGATTGGCGCACGCTCGCTTCGGCATCGTCGATGTCGGCGAGGATGCGCGCGGCGCGCTCGTAGTACGCCGCGCCTTCGGACGTGAGCGAAAGACGGCGCGTCGTGCGCACGAGCAATTGCGTGCCGAGCAGCGCCTCGAGGTTCTGCATCAGCGTGGTCGCGCTGGCGCGCGGCATGTCGAGCGATTGAGCGGCTTTGGTGAAGCTGTTGGTATCGACGATGCGAACGAAGGTGCGCATCGCCTGAATGCGGTCGATCACGGGCGAGCTCCTGGTTATCGGGAAAAAGCGGTCTAAAACGGCTGGAACGAAATCCGCGCCACGGCACAAGGCAGCACGAAGCGGCACAAAGCGGCTATAGCGGTTTCAGGGCGGCGCGTCTCGCGCGAGGCGGCGCCGCTCGACTACGTGAGGCCGGGAAAAGCAGGCCTGGGTACGAAAGGGCTGGGTGGGCCGTCAGGAACGGACGGCCCGGCGGGAACAGGCGTTTTGTCAGGCGTCAGCGGTTGCTTACTGGCGCAGCGAATCGATGTCGATCACGAAGCGGTATTTCACATCGCTCTTGAGCATGCGCTCATAAGCGTGGTTGATGTCCTGCATCTTGATCATTTCGATATCGGACGTAATGCCATGCTGTCCGCAAAAATCCAGCATTTCCTGCGTTTCTGCAATACCGCCGATCAGCGAGCCCGCCAGTCGGCGGCGCTTGAAGATCAGGTTGAACACCTGCGGCGAAGGGTGATCGTGCTCGGGCGCGCCCACCAGGGTCAGCGTGCCGTCGCGCTTGAGCAGCTCGATGAACGGATTCAGGTCGTGCTGCGCGGCCACCGTGTTGACGATCAGATCGAAGCTGTTGGCGTGCGCCTGCATCTGCTCCGGGTCTTTCGAAATCACGACTTCGTCGGCGCCGAGTCGTTTGCCGTCTTCGACCTTCGAGGGCGAGGTGGTGAACAGCACCACGTGCGCGCCCATCGCGTGCGCGAGCTTCACGCCCATGTGGCCGAGGCCGCCGAGCCCCACGATGCCGACCTTCTTGCCGGGGCCCGCGCCCCATGTGCGCAGCGGCGAATACGTGGTGATGCCCGCGCACAGCAGCGGCGCCGCGCCTGCCGGGTCGAGGTTCTCGGGCACGCGCAGCACGAAGGCTTCGTCCACCACGAGTTGCGTGGAATAGCCGCCGTAAGTGAGCTCGCCGCTCACGCGGTCGATGCCGTTATAGGTGCCGACGAAACCGTTCTCGCAATACTGTTCGAGGCCTTCCGCGCAGCTCGCGCAAGTGCGGCACGAGTCGACCAGGCAACCGACGCCCACGAGCTCGCCCACCTTGAAGCGCGTGACGCCCTTGCCCACTTCGGTCACGCGGCCAACGATCTCGTGGCCCGGCACGACCGGGTAGAGCGTGTTGCGCCATTCGTTGCGGGCCTGGTGCAGGTCGGAGTGGCACACGCCGCAGAACTGCACGTCGATGCGCACGTCGAGTTCGCGCAAATCGCGGCGCTGAAATTCGAACGGGGCGAGCGGCGAGGCGGCGTCGCGGGCGGCATATCCGTAAGTGGGGTACATAGGCTGGCTCCTGAGGCTGAACTGATTTGCCGAATTAGCAGATCGTGCGGACGCAAATACCTGCTCGCAGCGCTTGAGCAAGCGCTGGATCAACGGGTGTTGCGGCAGGGTTTCCATGCTAAGGATCGCGCTCTACCCAGGGAATACCTGAAGCTATCGAAGACTTGCCTGATTCTCCTGGCGCGCAGCACGCGCGTGCGTTCGGTGATAGATTGGCAAGCCTGTTTCTCCGCTTCTATCGATGAATTCAGGGGCGCTACTGTCATGAAAGATCCACAAACCGACGACGTCACGCAAAGCCGCATCGTCGAGCTGCTGCTGCAACTCACGCAGCGCGACGGCGTGCATCCCACTTCGATCGACTGCGTGCGGTTGTTGCGCGGCAGCGAGAGCCATCCGCGCAGGCCGGTGATGTACGAACCGAGCATCGTGATCGTGTGCCAGGGCCGCAAGCGCGGCTTTCTTGGCGACCAGGTGTTCATCTACGATGCGCAGCAATACCTCGTGCTCTCGGTGCCGCTGCCATTCGAGTGCGAGACCGAGGCGACGCCCGAAAAGCCGATCCTCGCGATTTCGATTCGCGTCGATCTGACCATGGTGGCCGAGCTGCTGATGGCGCTCAACGACACGCGCGGCAGCGCCGTGGCGGAGCCGGTGGGCATCTACGCGACGCCGCTAGACGTGACGCTTTCGAACGCCGTGCTGCGTCTCGTCGAAGCGCTCGCGCAGCCGAGCGACGCGCGCATTCTCGGCATGTCGATCGTGCGCGAGATCTGCTATCGCGTGCTGACCGGCGAGCAGGGCGATGCAATCCGCGCGGCGCTCACGCATCAGCATCATTTCGGCCGCATCGCGAAGGCGCTGCGCCGCATCCATGCCGACTATCGCGGCGACCTCGACGTGGAGACGCTGGCCGCCGAGGCGGGCATGAGCCTCGCGGTTTTTCATGCGCACTTCAAGGCCGTCACTTCGACCTCGCCGATGCAGTACGTGAAGACCACGCGCCTGCATCAGGCGCGGCTGTTGATCACGCACGACGGCATGAACGTGAGCGCGGCAGCCGCGCGCGTGGGCTACGAAAGCGCCTCGCAATTCAGCCGCGAGTTCAAGCGCCTGTTCGGCTGCAGCCCCGCCGACGACATGCGCCGCGCGCGCAACGCCGCCGAAGCCGCCGCGCCGCGCGTCGAAGTGGCGGCGCGTTATGCCGGCGCTGCTGTGTGAATGCCGTACCGGCCGATTGAATTGACATGATCGTTTGGATCGCTAATGAATGATGCTATCGCACATGCTGCGCAGTTGCCGGACCTGCCGCGCCTGCTCGTGCTGATCCCGCTCACCGATGCCGACCGTGCGGATCTCGCCGCGTACTTCGACGTGCTCTACGCACCCGACGCGCAGCAGCGTGGGCAGGCGATTGCGCAACGAGGCGGCACGGTGCGCGCGGTGCTCACGAACGGCGCGACCGGGCTCGCGGCCGGCGAAATCGACCGGATGCCCGCGCTCGAACTCGCGGGCGCGCTGGGCGCGGGCTACGAGAATCTCGCGCTCGACCATGCGCGCTCGCACGGCATTGCGCTGTGCAACGGAGCGGGCGTGAACGCCGATTGCGTCGCCGATCATGCGATGGCGCTCCTGCTTGCCACCGTGCGGGCGGTGCCACGGTTCGACGCCGCGTGCCGCGCGGGCGTCTGGCGCGACGCGCTGCCGATGCGGCCGACACTCACGGGGCGGCGGCTCGGGATCGTCGGCTACGGGCAGATCGGCGCGAAGATCGCGCGCCGCGCCGCGGGCTTCGAGATGGCGATCGGCTATCACAACCGCACGCCGCGCGAGGGCGTGAGCGCGCGCTACTTCGACACGCCGCTCGCGCTCGCGCAATGGAGCGATTGCCTCGTCGTGGCGACGCCAGGCGGCGCGCAGACCCAGCATCTGATCGATCGCGCGGTGCTCGACGCGCTCGGGCCCGACGGTTTTCTCGTCAACGTTTCGCGCGGCAGCGTGGTCGATACGGCGGCGCTGGCTGCCGCGCTCGCGCAGGGCGCATTGGGCGGCGCGGGGCTCGACGTTTACGAGGGCGAGCCCGCACCGCCGCAGGCGCTCGTTGCGCTCGAGAACGTCGTGCTCACGCCGCACGTGGCCGGCACGTCGCCCGACGTGCGCACGGCCAGCATTCGCCACTTCATCGAGAACGCCATGCGCTGCTTCGCTGGCGAGCCGCTGCTCACGCCGCTTTGATGCGCCCGCAAAAGCTGTGTGCTGCCGGCGGCCGTCACAGGGCCGCTTAAGGGAGCCTTAAGCCGCGCCAGGGTACCTTGGCCGCCCGGATTTCCGGCCAGCCACCTTCCGCACGCCTCGCTATGTGCGCTGGCCCACGTCTCGAGGACACTCTCCATTGTGGCGGCCCTTTGCGCATTCATGCATGCCGTATCATTTCTCGTTGAGCGACGAGGCCTCGCTCGCCGCGTTGTGCGCGGCGCACGGCCGGTCGACTCTCCCGCCCCGGCGCCCTGACACGTCATACATGCAAACATTGATCGAGGCATTGCAAGGCACTGCCGACCTCGTGGTGAACGACTTCTACGAGGAACTGGCGCGCTTGCCCAAGTCCCGGCGCATCCTCGAAATGCTGTCGGCGCAGGAGCTTGCGCACCTGAAGGACCGGCAGGTGCAGAACCTGCTCGCGCTCGCGAAGCCGGACCTGAAGTCGCAAGAGCATGCCGCCATGGCGATGCGCATCGGGCGCATTCATGCGATCGTCGGGCTAGGCAAGGAAGAGCTCGTGCGCAGCCGGGGCATCCTTCAGGAACTCGTCTACAAGCAGATCGGGTGCAGCGTGAGCAGCCAGGCGCTTTCGCTCTACGCGCGCCGCCTTACCTCGGACACCGCCTGGCAGCTCAAGGCTTATCAGGCGGTGGAGGATTCGCAGCAGGAGGTGCTTCAGCGCATCACGCGCATCGTCTGGACGGCTGGCAGCTATACGCATTTCATCGACCAGGTGATTGGCGCGCTTTCGGCGCACGACGAGGTGGCCGCGTGCGCGATCGGCCGTCCCGACCGGGACGGCCTCTTCCACTTCGAGGCCGGCGCGGGCGGCAGCGGCCCGGACGGCGGCGGCCTGCTTGCGGTGCTGGCGGCGCAGGGGCTCGATATCAGCGTGCGCGCCGACCACGCCTGCGGCCAGGGCGCGGTGGGGCGTGCGTGGCGCAGCGGCAAGGCCGAGCGCGTGGTGAACTATCAGACCGATCCGCTCGTCGCGCGCTGGCGCGAGACGACCGCGCGCGAGGGCTTGCGCTCCGCGGTCGCGCTGCCGCTTGCCACAGCCGGCCAGCCGCCGATCGCGATCCTGATGCTCTTCAGCGCCTGGCCTGGCGGCTTCGTCGGACCGGACCAGGTGGCTTTCGTCGAGCTATTGCAGACGCTGCTCGGCTGCGCGGTCACGCGTTTGCAGACCCACGAGGGCATGCACGGCGCCGCCGTGCCGGCGAGCGTGCGCCAGCATTGGGCCGCGCTCGTGCGCACGGGCGCCCTGGAGATGCACTACCAGCCGCTGCTGAATCTCGCGACGGGCCATTGCGGCAAGGTGGAGGCGCTGGCACGCCTGCGCGACGGCGAACGGCTGCTCACCCCCGACGAATTTCTTTTCTCGCTGGCCTCCGACGATCTGCTGGAACTGTTCGCGCGCGGGCTGCATCAGGCGCTTGCCGACCGCAACCAGTGGCTCGCGGCGGGGCACGACCTCGATATTTCGATCAACCTGCCGCCGGCCGCGCTCAACGACATCCGCTACTTCGAGGCCACCCGCGAGGCGCTTCAGAAGCACGCCTGCCCGAGCGCGCGGCTCACGCTCGAAGTTCTGGAGACCGAATCATTTTCGATGGACGATGGGCGGCGCTCGATTCTCGCGAAATTTCGCGCGCTGGGCGTGCTGCTCGCGCAGGACGATCTGGGCTCGGGGCATAGCGGGCTCGCGCGGCTGCGCGAACTGCCGTTCGACTGGATCAAGATCGACCGCGAGATCGCCCAGCTCGATGGCGATACCGCGCTCGACGCGCTGCACGTGGTGTATCAGGTCACGCGTCTGGGCCATGCGCTGGGCAAGCTCGTGCTCGCGGAAGGCGTCGATTCGGCGGACCTGCTGGCCGCGCTCGCGATACTCGGCGTGGATGGCGCACAGGGCTACGTGATCGCGCGGCCCATGCCGGCCGCGCAACTGCCCGGCTGGATCGAAGGCGCGCAGGCGCATGGAGCGAGCGGGGCGCGTATTGAGCAGGCCAGGCAGGCGGCGAAGAGCGTGCTGGCGCGGCTCGCGCGCTTCGTGGTGTGGGAGGACCGTGTGCTGCTGATCGCGGGCACGCCCGGTGCGGTGCGCGATCGCCTGGCAGCGGCCGGGTTTGTCCCGCCCACACCGCTGGCCGAAGAACTCCTGGGTCTCGGCGATGTGCTTCCGGCGGGCGAGACACGCGAGGCGCTTCAACGCGATCTCCTCTGTGCCTTGCTGGACAGTGGCCGCGAAAGCGATGTGTGGCGCGCCGCGCTCGATCGCCTCAAGCGCGCGATCGCGGCGACGGCGCATGAGACCCCGCCCACCGAACCGGCGCCTTCGCACTCACACTGAGCGAGCGACGGCACGCGCTTCATTCGCGGATGACTCGCGGCTCACTCGGTCAGCGCGATGGCGGCACCCGCTTGCGCTGCCGCCGGCTGCCTGCGTTGCAGCACCGCGATGCACCCGAGCGAAACCGCGGCAAGCGCGCTATAGAAGAGCGCAAGCGGCCACCATTGGCCGGGAAAGTCGTGGGCGAGCAGCGTGCCAACGAGCGGCGTGAGACCACCCGCTAGCGCCGCACAACATTGGTAGGATACCGAAATAGCAGAATAGCGCACGCGCACCGGGAAAGCGTTCGTCATGAAGCCTGCCATCACCGCATACGAGCTCGACATGCACATCACCGCAATGGCAATGCCGACCACGATGGCGGCCGGTTTGCCCGTGGAGACCAGCACGAACATCGGGTAGGGCGAGAGCATCGCGAGCCCGGCGGCGAGCTTGAGGAAGCGGCCCGCGCCCACGCGCTGCGCGAACCAGCCCGAGGCGAGCTGGGTGAAGAACTGGATGAACGCCACGACGAACAGACAGTCCAGAATCAGCGCGCGGTCGAGGCCGAGCGTCTGCGTCGTGTAGTTGAGCATGAAGGTGTTGACGAACCACGCGCCAGCCACGCCGATCACATTGGCGCCCAGGCACAGCAGCACGGTGCGCCAGCTATCGCGCAGCACGTCGAGGATGGGCAGCGCGGCGGTGCGGCGCTGGGTCTTGAGCGCTTCGAACTCGGGCGATTCGCCCACGCCCGAGCGGATCAGCAGGCCCACCACGAGCAGCACCGCGCTCGCGATGAACGGCAGGCGCCAACCCCACGAAAAGAGCGCGGCTTTGTCCAGATGCGCGACGCTGCGAAACGCGAGCAGCGCGAGAATCAGCCCCGCGGGGCTACCCAGTTGCGCGAACGAGGCGAGGAACGTGCGCTTTTCCTTGGGCGCATGCTCGCCCGCCATCAGCACCGCGCCGCCCCATTCGCCGCCGATCGCGATGCCCTGCGCGATGCGCAGCGCCACCAGCAGGGCCGGCGCGAGCGCGCCCGCGCTGGCGTAGGTCGGCAGGAAGCCGATGCCCACGGTGCCGAGCCCCATGATCGAGAGCGTAGCCACGAGCGCCTTCTTGCGGCCGATGCGGTCCCCCAGATGCCCGAATACGAGCCCGCCGAGCGGCCGCGCGAAAAAGCCCACGGCGAAGGTGCCGAACGAAGCGAGCGTGCTGTAGAAGGGCTCGTTCGACGGGAAGAACAGCTTGCCGAAAATCAGCGCGGCCGCCGTGGCATAGATGTAGAAGTCGTACCACTCGATCGTCGTGCCGACAAAGGCGGCCAGTGAAGCGCGCGCGGGTTGGCGCGTGGTGATGCTCGTCATGTGTGTCTCCTGTACAACGCTGGGTTCGGTCGAGCCGGCTTCGGCCGGTCTTCTGTTCGTCGAGGTTTCGCGATGTTTCGTTATGCGTATTGATGCTTCGTTAGCCCTTCACCACCCCCGCATCGAACAGATTCTGCTGGGTGGCGGCATCGATGCCTAGCGTGTCGAGCACCGCGCGCGTGTCGCCGCCGAGCACGGGCGGCGGCGTGCGATAGGTGGCGGGCGTGCGCGAGAGCTTGACCGGCGCGCCGGTGCCGCGATAGCCGTCCATCTCCACGAGCATGCGGCGATGCTGCGTGTGCGGATGCGCGGCCACGGCGTCCACGGTCTGCACGGGGCCGCACGGCACGCCGGCAGATATCAGGTCGCGCGCGAGCGGCTCGCATGCGTGCTGCGTGAGCCGCGCTTCAAGCGCAGCCTTCAATTCCGGGCGGTGCGCGCAGCGGCTACGATTGTTGGCGAAGCGCGGGTCGTCGGCGAGATCGGGGAGGTCGAGGTGCGCGCAGAGCTTCGCGAACTGGCGGTCGTTGCCCACCGCGAGGAAGATGGGCGCGGTGCTGGTCGCATAGCTGTCGTAGGGCGCGATGTTCGGATGCGCGTTGCCGCTGCGCTGTGGCGTGCGTCCGTTGCCGAAGAAGTTCGGCAGATGCGGATGCAGCAGCGAGACGCCGCAGTCGTAGAGCGCGATGTCGACCGACTGGCCCTGGCCGCTTTTCTGGCGCTCCGCGAGCGCGAGCAGGATGCCGGCGAGCGCATTCAGGCCCGTCACCATGTCGACGATGGGCAGGCCGATGCGCAGCGCGGGCCCGTCGCTTTCGCCGTTCACGCTCATGAGGCCGGCCATCGCCTGGATCACGGCGTCGTAGCCTGGCAGGCCGCCGAGCGGGCCGTCCGGGCCGAAGCCGGAGATCGCGCAATGGATCAGCCGGGGAAAGCGCGGCTTGAGATCGCGTTCGTAATCCATGCCCCAGCGCGCGAGCGTGCCGGGCTTGAAATTCTCGACGAGGACGTCGGCGCCCTCGAGCAATTGCCAGAGGATCGCGCGGCCTTCGTCGCGCGACAGGTCCACGGCAATGCCCTGCTTGTTGCGGTTCACGCCCATGTAGTACCAGGAGGTGTCGTCGAGAAAGGGCGGGCCCCAGCCGCGCGTTTCGTCGCCGTCCGGCGGCTCGAGCTTGATGACTTCGGCGCCATGGTCGGCGAGCGCCTGCGTGCAGTACGGGCCACCCAGCACGCGGCTCAGGTCGATCACGCGCAGGCCGTGCAGTGCGCCGTTGACCTTGCCTGGCGCAGATGTTTCGGATCGCTGATGAATATTCATTGCTCGAGTCTCACTGTGCGGGCAGTAACTGCATCGCGTCGGCGAGCGGCAGTGGATGTTCGTCGACGAGTGCTCGCAGTGGCGCGGCGCTGGCGTCGCGCTCGTCGAGCGCGAGCGGGTCGCGCGGCAGCAGCTTGTGACGCACGATCAGGTGCGCGAGCGCGAGACGCCGGTAGTCCTGCGCGCCGCGCGAGACTTGCGCGGCCTCGCACGCCATGAAGGCAGCCGTGGTGGCGTGATAGAGCGCGCTCGCGGCCTGGCGCACCGATTCGTCGCGGCCGCACTCGGCCACGCTGTCGAGCGCCGCGCCCGCGCGTTCGAACGCGGCGCGCAGCAGCGCCGCGCTCGCCTCGGGCAGGCCCGCTTCGGCAAGCTGTGCGCGCACGTAGCGCGCGAGTGCATCGAGCGCGCCTTCGCGCTTGGCCGCGCGCGCAACGTCGAGCGCGACGATGTTGCTCGTGCCTTCCCAGATCGAGCCCAGATGCGCGTCGCGCACGAGGCGCGGGTCGCTCCATTCTTCGATATAGCCTACGCCGCCGCGCACTTCCATGGCGTCGCCGGTCACGCGGCGCGCGTCACGGCAGGCGCGGAACTTGACGAGCGGCGTGAGGATGCGCACGCATTTCGCGGCGAGTTCGTCGCCATGATCGGCGCGCGCGAGCAGCGTGGCGATCTGCATGAACATCGTGCGGGCCTGCTCGGCGGGCAGCATCATCTTGAGCAACTGGCGCTGCATCAGCGGCATTTCGATCAGCTTGCGGCCGAACGCTTCGCGATGGCGCGCAACGTGCAGTGCCTCGGTGAGCGCGCGGCGCATGAGGCCCGCCGCGCGCACGCCGTTCGACAGACGCGACATGTTGATCATGTCGGCCATCTGATGAAAACCGCGGCCCACTTCGCCAATCAGATACGCCTGCGCGCCTTCGAGCACGATCTCGCCGCTCGCCATCGAGCGACTGCCGAGCTTGTCCTTCAGGCGCACGATGCGGTAGTGGTTGCGCGTGCCATCGGGCAGCGTCTTTGGCAGCAGGAAGAGGGCGAGGCCCTTGATGCCAGTCGGCGCGTTCTCGGCGCGCGCGAGCACCATCGCGAGATCGGCGTCGGCGTTCGAGCAGAACCACTTGTCGCCGTGCAGGCGCCAGACGCCCTCGACATCCTCGCCGTTCGCGCCGCGCTCCTTCGTGGCGCGCGTGGCGATGCGCGCGACGTCCGAGCCCGCGGCCTGCTCGGTCATGAACATCGCGCCCTGGTAGAGCGTGTCGAAGTCCTGCGAAGCGAGCATTGGCAGATAGCGCGCGATGAGTTCGGGCGAGCCGAAGCGGCGCAGCGTGCGCGTGAGCGAGTCGGTCATGCTCACGGGGCAGCACAGGCCGAATTCGGCCTGCACGAACAGATAGGTGAGCGCGTACTTGACGAGCGGCGCGGGCGCGTTCTCGCGATGGCTCATCGCCGCGAGGCCGAGCTCGGCGTAGGCGACGCGTTCGAGCGCGACGTAATCGGGATGCTTCTCGATGCTCTGGATGGGCTCGCCGCGACGCGTGCGCTGCTTCAGCGTAGGTGGATTGTGATCGGCGACGAGCGCCAGCGCATCGAGTTCGTCGGAGGCGCGCTGGCCGAGCGCAACGAGCTGGGGCTCGATGGCGGCGTAGGCCGCATCGCCGAGGTAGCTGCGCAGCAGCGGGGCCAGACCGGGATCGCTCGTGAAGAAGTTGATGCCGCGGCTATCGGGAATATTGGCCGAGCCGTCGGCCTGCGCGGCGACGGCGGGAAGATCGCTCATCGGGGGTGTCTCCAGGGTTTGTTCGGACCGGCGCTCATCGGGCGTCGTAATGGAAAGCAAGCTTAGGCAACGCAACGATAACGGTCCAATACAAACGATGTCCTGTACGATAAGCAGCATCTATCGATCAAGGCACACGGAGACACCGAAATGGAACTCAAGCAATTGCGCTATTTCGTTGCCGTGGCCGAGGAACTGCACTTCGGCCGCGCGGCACGGCGGCTCTTCATCTCGCAGCCCGCGCTGAGCTTCGACATCCGCAAGTTCGAAGAGCAACTGGGCGTGCAATTGCTGGAGCGCACCAACAAGGCTGTCGCGCTCACGAACGCGGGCTACGTGCTGCTCGAAGAAGCGCGGCGGCTGCTGGAACAGGCCGACGAAGTGCGGCGCATCGCGGCACGCTCGGCGCATGGGCTCGCGGGGCGGCTGCGCATCGGCTTCGTCAACTCGATGCTGTATCGCGGGCTGCCCGAGGCGGTCCGGCGCTTCGAAGAAGATCATCCCGCGGTGGAGGTCGTGCTGCGCGAGATGAACACCATCGAGCAGGTCCATGCGCTGCAGCGTTTGCATATCGATCTGGGCTTCGCGCACTGGGGGCGCTTTCCTGCCGAGGTGCAATCGGAGCCGCTATTTTCCGAGCCATTTCTGTGCTGCCTGCCGGCGGGCCACCGCTTCGCGCGGCGCAAGCGCATCGAGCTCGCCGCGCTCGCGCGCGAGCCGTTCATTTTGTTTCCGCGCTCGGTGTCGCCGCATTATCACGATCAGATCATCGCGACATGCGTGGATGCAGGCTTCAGTCCACAGATCCGTCACGAGGCGCGCTTATGGCAGACCGTGGTGACGATGGTGGAGTTCGGCATGGGCATCGCGCTCGTGCCCGCGGCGCTCGGCAACATGGGCGGCGAGCGCGCGGTGTTCCGGCCGTTGGCAAGCAATCCTTATGAATCGCAGGTGCTCAGGCTCACACGCACGGGCGAAACCGACGCCATCGTGCAAGGCTTCGCAGGGTATCTGGCGGTGCAGGGCCGGGGCAGCAGCTAGCCCGTGATGGGCGGGCGCCTCACGCGCTCACCTGATCGTCGCGCGTCGCGTGCGACGGGCGCGGCAGCGGGCCGCCGTCGGCGAGCAACTGGGTGATGCGCTCGGCGTCGAGCGGCTTGCTGAAACGGTAGCCTTGCGCTTCCGCGCAGCCGAGCGCGAGCAAAAACTCCTGCTGCGCGAGCGTCTCGACGCCTTCCGCAATGACTGCAAGGTCGAGCGCCTTCGCCAACGTGACGATCGCTTTCACGATTGCACCGGTGTCGTTTTCCTCGATCCTGTGCACGAACGCCCGGTCGATCTTGATGCGATCGACCGGCAGCGCGCGCAACTGGCTCAGGCTCGAGTAGCCCATGCCGAAATCATCGATCGCCACGCTGATGCCGGAGCGGCGCAACTCGTGAAGGCGACGCACGACAGTCTCGGGCTGCTGGATCAGCGCGGTCTCGGTGACCTCGAATTCGAGCCCGGCTGGATCGACGCCCGTTTCGCGCAAGATGGACTGAAACGTCTCGACGATATTCGCGCGCTGCAACTGCAGCGGCGACAGATTGATCGAGATGCGCCCCGGCGCAATGCCCATGCGTCGCCAGACGGCGGATTGGTGGCACGCCTCGTGCAGCACCCATTCGCCGAGCCTCGCGACGAATCCCGACTTTTCCGCAAGCGGCACGAAGTCCGCCGGGGCGATCTCGCCGTAAATCTCGTCGTACCAGCGCACGAGCGCTTCCACGCCCAGCACGCGGCCGGTGCGCATGTCCACTTGCGGCTGGTAATGGAGCCGCAGCGCGCCGGCTTCGATCGCCTTTCTGAGGCGCGCGGAAAGAATCAGCTTCGCGTCTGCGTCCGCGCGCATGTCGGGCCGGTAGCGTTCCCAGCAGTTGCGACCGCGATTCTTGGCCGCGTACATCGCCATGTCCGCGCACGGGATCAGCGTCTGGGCGTCGCCCGCATCGGTCGGAAACACGCTGACGCCCACGCTCGCGCTCACCACGAGCTCATGCCCGTCGATGAGCACGGGCTGGGTCATCGCCGCGAGCACGGCATCGGGCAGATCGAAGCGCGCCGCCTCGCCCCGCGCGCCGGGAGCCACGACGATGAACTCGTCGCCGCCGTAGCGGCCGACGATGTCGCCGGGCCGGGCGCACGCTCGCAGACGCGCGGCGACCTCCACGAGCAGCTGGTCGCCGACGCGGTGCCCGAGCGCATCGTTGACGGTCTTGAAGGCATCGAGATCGACGAACACCACATGAACCGATCCGCCGTCGCGGCCCCGGGCGGCGAGCAGCGCCTGCAATCTCGCGCTGACCGCCGCGCGGTTCAGGAGCCCGGTCAGGCTGTCGCATTCGCTCAGTTCGTGCATACGGCGCGAGCGATCGAGCAGCTTGACCGAGACGTCATGCGTCGTTTTGGCGAAGAGGAGCGGATAAATGAAGATGATGGGCAGCCAGACCGGCGCGACCTGCCCATTGAAGGGATAAAAGGCGACGCCAAAGATCGTCACGCCGGCCGCGAGCCCCGCTGCGCTGGCGAGCGCCCCGGCGGCGAACAGCGCCCACCCGGCGATCGCCATGTTGTCGAGAGAGAACATCAACAGGATGACGATCGTGGCAACGGGCTCGAAATGCACGGCGGCGACGAGCCAGCCGCCGAACGCCGAATCGAAGAGCATATTCCGTCGCTCTTTGCGCGGCGCATCGGCGATGACGGGGCCCGTGAGCCGGTAGGCGAGATGCGGCCAAAGCAGGCAGACGGGCAGCACCACGGCAAGGACCCAGGCGGGCGCGTGCTGCAGGTGCAGCAGGAATAGCACGGGTAGCGTGCCCATTGCGTAGCCCAAGGTCCTGAGCACGTATATGCGCCGCACAAGGCCAATAGTCCAGGCGTTATCGCCCTGGGCTGACGTGAGCACGCGGTCCCCCCGAATAGGTTCATATGATTTAACGACAGAGTAGACCAGATCGGCTCAACGCGCGCGAGCAATCAAGGCGGCGGAGCGCCAACATCCCCAAACCGCCGCCTGAGCATGCCCGGCCTTGCCTAACCGCAACTGCCGATTTCCCCGCACGCTGTGCAGAAGTCACAGCCGTCGCGCCGGATTACCGCGTTCGCGCCGCACGAACCGCATTTGCGGCCGAGCATCGCGTGTGGCGCGGCGAGCGCCGCATCGGCGGGCAGCGCGTTGGGGCCGTCCAGCACCTGGTCGCCCGCGCGCGCCGCGGCATCGGCTTCGTCGATGGCCGCCGATGCCGACGAGCCGTTCGAGAACGCCGCCGCTTCGGCGCGGCGCTGGGCGAGCAGCCGTGACGGCACCTGGCGTCCCTCGGCATCCAGAAAGCCGCGCCGGTGCAGGATCTGCTGGATTGCATAGGCGATCGCCGCGACCTCGGAGTCGTGCCAGCGCGGCGTGCGTGTGCCGTCGAGCCGCTGCGTATGCCCATAACGCACTTGGCCGCGGTCCCACGACACCTTGCGCAAGTCCTGCAGATTGCGCGCGACAAAGCCGCCGCGCGCCGCGAGCGAGAGCGACCGCATCGTCGCCGTGATCCATTGCTGCGACTCATCGCGCTGGCCCACGGGAATGAAGAATTCGATGGGCCGCTCGATCGTCACGGACTCGCCGCCCACCTGGCCCGTCACTTCGAGGAACGAGACGGCCACGTAGAGCGAGACCTTGCCGGTCTGCGTGAGGTATTCGATTTTCTCGATCACGGCGGGCAGTTCGCCCTTGGGCCGATGGTCGATCGCCACGCGCAGCGGGTCGAGCAGGCCGTCGCCCTGGGCGTCGTCGAGCGCGCCGCCTGCGGCGGGCAGCGTTTGCAGCACCGCGCCGAGCGTCTCGTTGGGCCGATAGGTGGCGAGGCCCTTGAGGCCGCGCCGCCAGGCGTCGAGATAGAGGTTTTCGAACGCTTCGAACGGGTAGTCGGCGGGCACGTTCACGGTCTTCGAGATCGACGTGTCCACGAACGGCTGCACGGCCGCCATCATCGCCACGTGTTCCTGCGCGCTCATCTGCAGCGCGCTCACGAAATAGTCGGGCAAGGCATCCACGTTCCCGCCGAGCTCGCGATAGACGCGCCACGCGTGGTCCTCGACCATGAAGGTCTCGTTGCTGCCGTCGGCCATGCGGCGGGTGCGCTGGTAGGTCCACGAGAACGCGGGCTCGATGCCGTTCGAGACGTTGTCGGAGAACGCGAGGCTCACCGTGCCGGTGGGCGCGACCGAGAGCAGATGGCTGTTGCGGATGCCATGCGCGCGGATCTCGGCTTGCAGGTCCTCGGGCAGGCGCGAGGCGAAGGTGCCGCTTGCCAGATAGGAGTTGGCGTCGAACAGTGGGAACGCGCCGCGCTCGTGCGCGAGCGCCACCGACGCGCGGTATGCCGCATCGCGCATGGTGCGCCCCACGCGGGCGCCGAACGCGCAGCCGGCCTCGGAGTTGTAGCGGATGCCGAGCATCACGAGCGTGTCGCCGAGGCCCGTGAAGCCTACGCCGATGCGCCGTTTGGCGGCGGCTTCGGCCTGCTGCTCGGGCAGCGGCCAGAGCGTGACGTCGAGCACGTCGTCGAGAAAGCGCACCTGGGTGGCGGTGCGTGCGGCAAGTTCGTCCCAGTCGAACGCGGGCTGGCCGCCGCGCAGTTGCGCGAACGGCTCGCGCACGAAGCGCGTGAGGTCGAGCGGGCCGAGATTGCAGCAGCCATAGGCTGGCAGGGGCTGCTCGCCACAGGGATTGGTTGCGCGGATGCTTTCCAGCGCGCGCAGGTTGTTGTCCTCGTTCATGCGCGAGATGAACACCACGCCGGGCTCGGCCATGTCGTAGGTCGAGCGCATGATGGTGTCCCACAGCGCGCGGGCGCGTTTTTCGGCATAGACCCACAGGCCGTCTTCGCGCTGCTTGAGGTCGCCTGCCGCGCGCAGCGCGGGCGAGGGTTCGGCGCCGTGCACGAGCGGCCAGATCTCGTCGTTTTCGACGGCGCGCATGAACGCATCCGTGACTGCGACCGAGACGTTGAAGTTGTTCCAGCGGCCCTTCGAATGCTTGGCCTCGATGAATTCGGGCAGGTCGGGGTGATCGCAGTCGAGCACGGCCATCTGCGCGCCGCGCCGCGCGCCCGCGCTCTCCACGGTGCGGCACGAGGCGTCGAAAACGTCGATGTAGCTGCACGGCCCGGAGGCGCTCGATCCCGTCGATTTGACGTGCGCGCCGCGCGGGCGGATCGCCGAAAAGTTGTAGCCGACGCCGCCGCCGCGCCGCATGGTTTCGGCGGCTTGCAGGAGCGCGACGTAGATGCCGGGGCGGCCCTCGTCGTCGGTGCCCTGGATGCTGTCGCCCACCGGCTGCACGAAGCAGTTGATGAGCGTGGCCTCGATGCCGGCGCCCGCCGCGCTCATGATGCGGCCCGCGCCCAGCGCGCCGTGGCGCAGGTTGTCGACGAAGCGCGCTTCCACTTCGGCGCGCAGCGCGGGAGGCTCGGCCTGCGCGACGCCGTGGGCGACGCGGCGGTAGATGTCGTCGGCGCTTTGCTCGTCGCCCTTGGCGTACTTTTCGAGCATCACGTCGAGCGAGAAGGGCTGCGCAGTGGGCTTTGAGGCAGGCTCTGAAGCGGGCTTTGAAGCGAACGGAAGCGGGGGCGTGTTTTCAGCCATGGCGGGGCCTCTCGGAGCGCCGCGCCGCTGATGGACGAAAACAAAGGGCCGATGCGCGGGCGGCGGTTGCGGAACGGGGCGTCCGCTGCGCATGCTGTGCGCAACCGGCGCCATCTTGTGCAACCTTACCGCAGTGGCGGCCGGGTGTGGCCCCGCGCTTACCGCTCTTCGAAGAGGTCGCCGAATACTTCTGCCGCGATCATCACCGACGCATTGAGCGGGGCCGGCCGTTCGGCGGGCTTGTACACGGCGTCGCCGCGGCGGATCTTGCGGCGCGTGACGGCGCAGGTTCCCGAGGTGTGCGCCGAGCGGCGGCGCCAGCGCTGTTCGCCATAGTGGCAGCGGCCGGGTTCGACCCAGCGGATCACGAGCGCGGAATCCGTTTGTTCGAGGATTTCGATGCGTTCACCGTGGATTCCGTCAAGCGCGAGGCACGCGTTCTTGGTCATTGTCGGCTCCGTAAGTGGGTGTGCCCGGACTGTATTCCTGCGAGCCGCCGAGAGCCATTGTGCCGGGGTAGAAACACCGTTGCTTATATCGAAACAATCCCCCTGCGACACATTGCGCATAACGAAGAAATGGGGGTTTGCGGGCGGTCAAGGTTTGACCTGCTGAATTTGTGCAACGCAGTGTTGTACCAGGCGCGACATGATTGTGGCCTGGAGGAGGACGGGTTGAAACGCTGGAGGGTAGCGCAAATCTGCTGAAACGCGGCCTGTCGCCGCACGCGGGCGTTCGCGTTTTCGGTGCGCCGCGCTTATGCTGGCGGCTCGCGGCGGAACGCATTTGCTGCACCGCACGTGCCGTCTTGCCGAATTTTTACGAGGTTACATGATTCAACGCCCACCCGCTCCGAACTCCGCAAACGAGCAAAAACTCCAGCGCGTCGCGTCCGCCGTGTTGTTTGCCGTGCTCGTCCTGCTCGCGCTGTGGGTCGTGCGCGAATTCTTGCCCGCCGTGGCTTGGGCGAGCGTGGTCGCGATCGTGCTGTGGCCGGCCTATCAGGCCATCGAGCGGCACCGCTGGTTCAAGTGCCGCACCACCTGGATCGCCACGGTGCTCACGGTGGCCATCGCGCTGCTCGTCGTGCTGCCGATCACGGTCACCGCAATCCAGGCGGCCGGCGAGGCCCACGAACTCTATCTGTGGCTGCGCGCGGCCCAGGAAAACGGCGTGCCGGTGCCCGACTTCGTCGCGCAGCTGCCGATGGGCAGCCATCAGTTGAGCGCATGGTGGCAGGACAATCTCGCGCAGCCCCTCAATAACTCGTCGGCGATGAAGAGCCTGCACAGCGACGCCATCGTGTCGGCCGGCCGGCATTTTGGCGCACGCGCCTTGCACGCGTCGATGACCTTCGGCTTCATGCTCGTCACGCTGTTCGTGATCTTTCAGGCGGGGCCCAGGCTCTCCGGCACCGTGATGCGCGGCGCGCGGCGCGCGTTCGGCGTGGACGGCGCGCAACTGCTGCAGCGCATGGCAACCGCTGTGCGCGCGACCGTGACGGGCCTCGTGGTGGTCGGGCTGGGCGAGGGCGTGCTGCTCGGCGCTGCCTACATGCTCACCGGCGTGCCGCACGCGGCGCTGCTCGGCACCGTGACCGCCATTGCGGCGATGGTGCCGTTCTGCGCACCCGTGGTGTTCTGCGGCGCGGCGCTGTGGCTGCTGGTGCAGGGCTCGGTGATTGGCGCCATCGCGCTGGCGGTGTGCGGCTGCGTGGTGGTGTTCGTCGCCGAGCACTTCGTGCGGCCCGTGCTGATCGGCAATTCGACGCGCCTGCCCTTCCTGCTCGTGCTGTTCGGCATCCTCGGCGGCGCGGCCACCTTCGGCCTGATCGGCATTTTCATCGGCCCGGCGCTGATGACGGTGCTGATGGTGCTGTGGGTGAACTGGGCGGGGTGACGCGGTCGCTTTTGCGTTTGCCCTGGGCCCGGTGAGGCTCGCGCTCAGTGCACGCAGGCGAGCGCGTACTTGAGCGCGGCGGGCAGCAACTGGCGCCAGACGGGCCAGACGTGGCCGCCATCGACGATGCGCAGCGCCGCCGGATTGCCGGCTTCGCGCAAGCGCGTGTAGAGCAGCGACGACTCGGCCTGGATCACGAGGTCGTCGTCGCCCGAGGCGATGAAGATGGGGATGCGCCAGGGCCGCCCGAAATAGCCGCTCCAGAGCGCGGGATAGTTGAGCGTATGCCAGACGTGCGGATCGAACTGATGCTCGCCGAACACCCCCACGCGCCGCGCCGACGATGAGAGCGGCGGCTCGCCCGCGTAGACCGCCGGCGAGAGCAGCAGCGTGCCGCAAAACATTTCCGGGTGTTCGAGCGTGTAGCGCAGCGCGCCGAATCCGCCCATCGAGACGCCGCCGATCGCCCGGCCGCCGCGCTCGTTCTCGACGGCAAAGTGCGACTCGATCTCCGGAATCAGATCGGCGAAAAAGGCCGTCTCCATCTTTTCCTTGCGATCGACATACCAGTCGGTGCCGCCTTGCGGCATCACGATCACGACCGGCGGAATCTCGTGGCGGGCGATCAGCGTATCGGCGGCGTTTTGCAGGTCGCCTTGCGTGACCCAGTCCATCGCGTCGCCGTTGTTGCCGTGCAGGAGGTAGAGCACCGGATAGCGGGCGGCGTCGGTGTGATAGCCCGTGGGCAGGTAGACCGCGTAAGGCCAGTCGCGCCCGAGTGCCGTCGCGTGGAAGCTGCGCATGGCGACCGTGCCGGCCGCGGCGCGCCCGGCGAACGGCGCGAGCGCCGCGAAGGTGGCGAAGGCCATGAGGACCGCGAGCGCCGCGCGGAGCAGCGCCGCGCGCGGCGCAGCGAAAGGCGGCGCGAAGGGGGGGGCGAAAGGCGATGCAAAGAGCGCGGTGCGGGAAGGTCTGCGCATGGCAGGAGTGGCCGATGAGGAAGGCGCGTCAGCGGCGCGCGGGCCCATCATGCTAGCAGCGGCCCGTGCGCGCCGGAAGCGTGGCGGCGCGTCTCAGCGTGGATACGTCAAGCCGACACCTTCGCGCGCGAGGGCAGCAGACGCTTGAGCGGATCGGATGCGCGCGCAACCAGCAGCAGCGAGGTCAGCGCGATGGCGTCGGCGGCGAGGCCGAGCGGCACGTTCAGATAGCCGTCGGTGTACCAGTAGAGGACCGAGTCCACCGTCAGCGAGATGACCGCGCCGGCCACGAACGACAGCATCCCCTTGCGGCCCACGAGCCCCACCCACGGCAGCGCGGCGGCGAGCTTCCTGGCCCAGCCCAGCCGGATCATATGCGCGGTGAGCCACGCGATTCCGAAGAAGTTGACGGCGCGGAACCACGCGAGATTGCGCTTGTAGTCCTCGTCGAGCGTGATGTTGCCCAGATGCAGGCGGTAGATGGCGGCCGCCATGACTACGGCGAGCGCGAGCGCGGTGACGAAAGCGCCGAGCTTGCGCTGCGCGGTGACGCTCTGGAACACCGGCTGCGCCTGGGCGATCACGCCGGCCACGAACATCAATTGCCAGCCGAACGGATTGAAGTCCCAGCTCGCATCGGCCACGTGCGGCAGCCACGGCGTGAGGTACGGGCCGATGACCCACAGCGCGAAGCTGATGGCGCCCAGCAGCCACGGACGCGTGCGCGCGAGCGGCAGGGCCAGCGGCGCGGCCAGCGCGAAGCACGCGTACATCGGCAGCACGCCCGCGAGATACGGCTGGCGGCGCAGCAGCACGATGTCGCGCAGCGCGGCGGCGGGGGCGAGCGTGAGATCGTCGAGATCGGTGGTGGCGAGGTTCGGCGCGTCGACGTTGCAGGCGACCATGATCGCCGTCACGAGCAGCATGAGCAGCGCGGTGACCACGAAGGCGCGATAGATCTCGAACGCACGCTTGATGAAGCGCTGGCGGGCGGCGGCCTCGGTGCGGCGCGCGCAGAGCGCGGCCCACGCGGTGGCCGTGGCGAAGCCGCCGAGGAACACGAACACTTCGGCGGCATCGCACAGCGCGTAGGCATGCAGCGTGACGCGCGAGAGGATGCTGCCGCCGATGTGATCGACGACGATGATCAGCAGGACAAGGCCGCGAAAGAAGTCGAGTTCGACGAGACGTTTGGATGACTGTGACATGGATCCGGCGTCAGCCGGCTGTGGCGCGCCAAGTGGGCCCGGCTCGGCCGGGAAGGGCGCGCACGGCCGCGCTGGCGCGTGCAAAAAAGGTCGCTGCAGTGTGGCGGGCCGGCTCCCGCACGAAGCCGGAGTGGCGCGAAAAGTCAAAAGCCCCCGCGAATGCACAACGGAGGCCCAGGAATGACCTGAATTGACTCGTCAAGGTTCCCATGCTTCGCGGGCATCCGCTTGACGGGGGCAATACTACATGAGTTTCAAACGGCTTTCAGGGGACTCGGCTGCTTAAGTTCTGATTCAGCCTGCCGATATGTTCGAGGGGTGAGCGCGTGATCTGGCTCTATTTCTGCACGCGGGGCGGGGCAAAAAGATTTCTTCGTATTTTTAAGATTTGTATCAGAGTGTTGTTGCCTACCGGATATATGTGAAATGCGTTTTACAATGCCAGACGGTTTTTAAGATGGATTCGGAGCTGCTGTCATGGAATTTGCGCGACGGTAGCGGATTTTGTCATGTAAAGCACGCAATTTGAATGCAGATGGAACCGGGCCGGCGTGTACGGCTGGCCGGCGAGCGGCAGGGGGAGCGCGTTTCGATGCGGCAGACCTGATCACGCCGTTCGAGTGGCGTTCCGTTGCGACGAGCGGCTTTGCATGGGACAGGAGAGCAACAATCATGTTCGACGATCGTTCCGGGCAGCGCGCCAACGGTTTGACGCGCCGTCTGTGGCAGTGTCTCGTGGGCCTCGGTCTCGCGGCATTGCTGGGCGCTTGCGCAAACGTTGACCAGCAGCCGGCGCAGCCGCAGCCCGATGAGTCGGCTGCCGCGAGCCCCGCGTCGGACGCGGCTGCCGCGGCTGCCGCTGCCGCTGCCGCCAAAGCGTCGGCGAGCCAGCAGCAGGCCGCACCGGTCACGCGCGTGGTCACGAAGACCACGTGGGTACGCGTGCGCCGCGGCGACTCGCTGCTGGGAATCGCCGCGAGCCACAAGGTTGCGGTCAAGGACCTGGCGGCATGGAACGGCATCAAGCCCAACAGCCACGTGCGGATAGGCCAGTCGCTCAAGCTGGTCTCGAAGCAGACGATCACAGTGCAAGCCGCCGCGCCCGGGCCGTCCGGCGGCGCCAGCACGGGAAGCAGCGCGACAGCGGCTTCGACGGCAAGCTCGAGCGCAAGCGCCGAGGACAGCCGCCAGGTCGCGGCCGAAGTCAAGCGCCATGCGCGCAGCGTGGCGCTGGTGTGGCCCGCTCGGGGCAAGGTGGTGGAGCCGTTCGAGCCGGGTACGACGCGCGGCATCGAGATCGCGGGCAAGGCCGGCGACCCCGTGATCGCCGCCGCCGACGGCAAGGTCATGTACGCAGGCACGGGCCTGAACGAGTACGGCAGCCTGATCATCGTCCAGCACAACAAGGACTTCCTTACGGCTTACTCGCACAACCGGCGCTTGCTCGTGAGGACGGGCGACGTGGTCCACCAGGGCCAGCAGATCGCGGAGATGGGCAGCGAGAAGAACGACCGCGTTGCGGTGATGTTCGAGGTGCGCCGCGACGGCAAGCCGGTCGATCCAATGCCATATCTGCCCTCGCCGCAAAGCTGAGCGCGCCGTTTCGGAGCGCGGCGCAAGGGCGCCGCGGCCGCTTGCGGTTCTTTTAGTGCTGGATTTGCGCGGCGAGGCCTAGCTCGCCGGCAACCTTTCCCAGCCGCTTGTCTCGAGTCCAGATCGTAACGCCGGGTTGCAGGCGCGCCGACGCCAGCAGGCTGGTGTCGACGTAGCCGATGCCCCGATTGGACAGCTTCGCGTGCTCGATCAGATAGAACGTTTCTTCCGGCGTGGCGGTAGGCACCGCTGGCAAGTCTCGCAACGCGCAGAGGACAGTATTGCGATCGCGCAGATTGCCGAGCGAAATTTCCCCAATCACATAAGCATGCGCGAGCACGCGCTCGTCTGTGAGCAGGCTTGTCAGCAGGGGATCGGCGGCATTGAAATGGTCGATCCAGATCGATGTGTCGACGAGAATCATTCGGCATCCGTCCGACGACGCGGCGGCGCCACGATGCCAGGCTGGCTTCCACCAAGGTTCGCGAGCCGTCGAGCGGCCTCGCGCTGAATCAGGGCTTTGAGGGCTTCGCGCACGATTGCTGTCTTTTCCTCCAAACCGGTGTAGGCCTGCGCTTTGGCGATCAAGTCGTCGTCGAGAACGATGGTGGTACGCATGACGGTTACTCCTCGATGTGCAGGCATAAAATGTAGCATCAATTGATGCGGTTTTCGATGCATGCATGGCCGATTCAGTTGGTTGATTGGAAAAACATTGCCGTAGAGCAAAAAACGCCCTGACGCATCGCAGCGCCAGGGCGTTTTTCTTCAATCAGCGCAAACCGCGCGGTGCTGCAAGCCGCTTCTTAAAACGCGTCTCCCGGCACCCGCACCGCCCCTTCCATCAGCACGCGCGCGCTGCGGCTCATGATGGCCTTCTTGACCACCCACTCGCCGTTCTCCTCGTGCGCCTCGGCGCCCACGCGCAACGTGCCCGACGGATGGCCGAAGCGCACCGCGTTGCGCTCGCCGCCGCCCGCCGCGAGATTCACGAGCGTGCCCGGAATGGCCGCCGCCGTGCCGATCGCCACGGCCGCCGTGCCCATCATGGCGTGATGGAGCTTGCCCATCGACATCGCGCGCACCAGCAGATCGACGTCGCCGGCTTCCACGCGCTTGCCGCTCGACGCCGTATAGCCCTGCGGCTTCGCCACGAAGGCGATCTTGGGCGTGTGCTGGCGCGTGGCGATCTCGTCGAGGTGCTTGATGAGGCCCATGCGCAACGCGCCGTGGGCGCGGATGGTCTCGAACGTCTTCAGCGCCTCGGCGTCGCCGTTGATGGCGTCCTGCAGTTCCATGCCGGTGTAGCCGATGGCCTCGGCGTTCACGAAGATCGTCGGAATGCCGGCGTTGATCATGGTGGCCTTGAGCGTGCCGACGCCCGGCACTTCGAGGTCGTCCACGAGCTTGCCGGTGGGGAACATCGCGCCGCCCGCGCCTTCTTCCTCGGCGGCGGGGTCGAGGAACTCGAGCTGCACTTCGGCGGCGGGGAAGGTCACGCCGTCGAGCTCGAAGTCGCCGGTCTCCTGCACCTCGCCGTTCGTGATGGGCACGTGCGCGACGATGGTCTTGCCGATGTTGGCCTGCCAGATGCGCACGGTGGCCGTGCCATTGGCGGGAATGCGGCTCGGGTCGACGAGGCCGCCGCTGATCGCGAACGGACCGACTGCGGCCGAGAGATTGCCGCAGTTGCCGCTCCAGTCGACGAAGGCTTTGTCGATGGCGACCTGGCCGAACAGATAGTCGACGTCATGATCGGGCCGGCTGCTTTTGGCGACGATCACGGTCTTGCTGGTGCTGGAGGTGGCGCCGCCCATGCCGTCGATTTGCTTGCCGTAGGGATCGGGGCTGCCGATTACGCGCATGAGCAGCTTGTCGCGCGCGACGCCGGGCTGTTGCGCGGCATCGGGCAGATCCTGGAGGCGGAAGAACACGCCTTTACTGGTGCCGCCGCGAATATAGGTAGCGGGAATCCGGATCTGGGGAATATGACTCATAGAAATTCCGTATCGATAAAAGTCCGCGATCTCCCCTCTCCCAGGAGGGAGAGGGGCTGGGGGAGAGGGGAACGCCTTTCGGCGATGTCACCGAGAATCACCTCAAGCACCACATCGACGTTCGACAATATCTCGTCGTTCCAGAAGCGCAGAACCTTGAAGCCTCGGCTCCGCAACCAGGTGTCACGCACTGCGTCGGTGGCGCTGCCGTTGTGCTGCCCGCCATCGGCCTCGATGATCAAACGCGCACCGAAGTGCATGAAGTCCACGATGTAGGGGCCGATGGGGTGCTGTCTGCGGAATTTCTCGCCGCACAGGCGGTGGGCGCGGAGGTGGCGCCATAGCAGTTGCTCTGCGTTCGTCATGTTCTTGCGCAGAAGTCTGGCGCGCTGGATTTGATGCGTTGTTGCCACCGCTTCCCCCTCTCCCCAACCCCTCTCCCTCAAGGGAGAGGGGCTTTATGGGCGCTTACGCTGTCTGGAATGACTCCAGGAAGTCTTGCGCGAAGCGCTGCAGGACGCCGCCCGCTTCGTAGATCGAGACTTCCTCCGCCGTGTCCAGGCGGCACGTCACCGGCACTTCCACCCGCTCGCCGTTCTTGCGCTGGATCACCAGCGTCAGATCCGCGCGCGGCGTGCGCTCGCCAATCACGTCGTACGTCTCCGTGCCGTCGATGCCCAGCGTCGTGCGGTTCGTGCCCGCCTTGAACTCCAGCGGCAGCACGCCCATGCCGATCAGGTTCGTACGGTGAATGCGCTCGAAGCCCTCCGCCACGATCACTTCCACGCCCGCAAGACGCACGCCCTTGGCCGCCCAGTCGCGCGAGCTGCCCTGGCCGTAGTCCGCACCCGCCACGATGATGAGCGGCTGCTTGCGTTCCATGTAGGTTTCAATCGCTTCCCACATGCGCGTGACCTTGCCTTCCGGCTCGATGCGCGCAAGCGAGCCCTTCTTCACGACGCCGTCCACCACGGCCATCTCGTTGATGAGCGTGGGGTTCGCGAAAGTCGCGCGCTGCGCCGTGAGGTGGTCGCCGCGGTGCGTCGCGTAAGAGTTGAAGTCCTCTTCGGGCAGGCCCATTTTCGCGAGGTATTCGCCCGCTGCACTGTTCGCCAGGATCGCGTTCGAGGGCGACAGGTGGTCGGTCGTGATGTTGTCGCCAAGCACGGCGAGCGGGCGCAGGCCCTTCAACGTGCGCTCGCCCGCAAGCGCGCCTTCCCAGTACGGCGGACGGCGGATGTACGTGCTTTGCGCGCGCCAGTCGTACAGCGGGTCGGTGGTCTCGCCGCTGGCGGCCGTGACCGCGAACATCGGTTCGTACACCTTGCGGAACTGCTCGGGTTTCACGCTCTGCGCGACGATGGCGTCGATCTCTTCGTCGCTCGGCCAGATGTCCTTCAGGTACACGGGCTTGCCGTTCTGGTCCGTGCCCAGCGAATCCTGCTCGATGTCGAAGCGGATCGTGCCGGCAATCGCGTACGCGACCACGAGCGGCGGCGAGGCGAGGAACGCCTGCTTCGCATACGGGTGGATGCGGCCGTCGAAGTTGCGGTTGCCCGAGAGCACGGCGGTCGCGTACAGGTCGCGATCGATGATCTCCTGCTGGATCTTCGGATCGAGCGCGCCCGACATGCCGTTACACGTCGTGCACGCGAACGCCACGATGCCAAAGCCCAGCTTTTCGAGCTCGGGCAGCAGCTTCGCGTCTTCCAGATACAGCTCGACCGCCTTCGATCCCGGCGCGAGCGAGCTCTTCACCCACGGCTTGCGCGTAAGGCCGCGCGCATTGGCGTTGCGCGCGAGCAGCGCGGCGGCGATCACGTTGCGCGGGTTGCTAGTGTTCGTGCAGCTAGTGATGGCGGCGATGATCACCGCGCCGTCGGGCATCTGCCCCGGCGTTTCTTCCCACTTGCCGGCAATGCCGCGCTCGGCCAGCGCCGAGGTGGGCAGGCGCTTGTGCGGGTTCGACGGGCCGGCCATGTTGCGCACCACGCTCGACAGATCGAACGTCAGCGTGCGTTCGTACTGCGCATTGGCGAGCGTGTCGGCCCACAGGCCGCCAGTCTTCGCATACGTCTCGACGAGCTTGACCTGCTCTTCCTCGCGGCCCGTGAGGCGCAGATAGTCGAGCGTCTGGTCGTCGATGAAGAACATCGCGGCCGTGGCGCCATACTCGGGCGCCATGTTCGAGATGGTTGCGCGGTCGCCGAGCGTGAGGCTCGACGCGCCCGCGCCGCGGAACTCCAGATACGCACCCACGACTTTTTCCTTGCGCAGGAATTCGGTGAGGGCGAGCACGATGTCGGTGGCGGTGATGCCGGGCTGGCGCTTGCCGGTAAGCTCCACGCCGACGATGTCGGGCAAACGCATCCACGAGGCGCGGCCGAGCATGACGTTCTCGGCTTCGAGGCCGCCCACGCCGATGGCGATCACGCCGAGCGCGTCCACGTGCGGCGTGTGGCTGTCCGTGCCCACGCAGGTGTCGGGGAACGCCACGCCGTCGCGCGCCTGGATCACGGGCGACATCTTCTCCAGATTGATCTGGTGCATGATGCCGTTGCCCGGAGGAATCACGTCGACGTTCTTGAACGCTTTCTTCGTCCAGTTGATGAAGTCGAAACGGTCTTCGTTGCGCCGGTCTTCGATCGCGCGGTTCTTCTTGAACGCGTCCGGGTCGAAGCCGCCGCATTCGACGGCGAGCGAGTGGTCGACGATCAACTGCACCGGCACCACCGGGTTCACCTTGGCGGGGTCGCCGCCCTGGTCAGCGATGGCGTCGCGCAGGCCGGCGAGGTCCACGAGCGCGGTCTGGCCGAGAATGTCGTGGCAGACGACGCGCGCGGGGAACCACGGAAAGTCGAGGTCGCGCTTGCGCTCGATGAGCTGCTTGAGCGAAGCGGTGAGCGTGGCCGGGTCGCAGCGGCGCACGAGGTTTTCGGCGAGCACGCGCGAGGTGTAGGGCAACGTGTCCCAGGCGCCGGGCTGGATGGCCTCGACGGCTTCGCGCGCGTCGAAGTAATCGAGCCGGGTGCCGGGTAGGGGCTTGCGGTAGGCGGTATTCACGGCTGTGGGGACCAATGTGTAGTGGGGTTGCGGCGGGCACGCGCGCCGTAAGCGAAGGGCTCACTCTACGCGCACGTGCCGCCGTCTCCCAGTCTGCCGGATGGACTATTCGATTCGGCAGACTGGCGTGCCTCGATCAGCGCTTGCCGATCGGCGTGAACTTCAGATTCTCCGGACCCGTGTAATTGGCGCTCGGGCGGATGATCTTGTTGTCGATGCGCTGCTCGATAATGTGCGCGCTCCAGCCGGCCGTGCGCGAAATCACGAACAGCGGCGTGAACATCGCCGTCGGCACGCCCATCATGTGATACGAAACCGCGCTGAACCAGTCGAGGTTCGGGAACATCTTCTTGATTTCCCACATCGTCGATTCGAGGCGCTCGGCGATGTCGAACAGCTTCAGGTTCGACTGCTCCTTCGACAGCTTCTTCGCGACTTCCTTGATGACCTTGTTGCGCGGGTCCGAGATCGTGTACACCGGGTGGCCGAAGCCGATCACGACTTCCTTCGCTTCCACGCGGCGACGGATGTCGCTTTCCGCCTGGTCGGGCGTGTCGTAGCGCGACTGGATCTCGAACGCGACTTCATTCGCGCCGCCGTGCTTCGGGCCGCGCAGCGCGCCGATCGCGCCGGTGATGGCCGAGTACATGTCCGAGCCCGTGCCGGCGATCACGCGGCCGGTGAAGGTCGAAGCGTTGAACTCGTGCTCGGCGTAGAGGTTCAGCGAAACGTGCATGGCGTCGACCCACGACTTCGACGGCTCGCGGCCGTGCAGCAGGTGCAGGAAGTGGCCGCCGATCGAGTCGTCGTCGGTTTCCACTTCGATGCGCTTGCCGTTGTGCGAGTAGTGATACCAGTACAGCAGCATCGAGCCGAGCGAGGCCATCAGGCGGTCGGCGATGTCGCGCGCGCCGGGCAGGTTGTGGTCGTCTTTTTCCGGCAGCACGGTGCCGAGCACCGAGACGCCCGTGCGCATCACGTCCATCGGGTGCGCCGAAGCGGGCACCCATTCGAGCGCCGCCTTCACGTTCGCGGGCAGGCCGCGCAGTGCCTTGAGCTTGGTCTTGTACGCAGCGAGTTCTGCGATGTTCGGCAGCTTGCCGTGCACGAGCAGGTAAGCGACTTCTTCGAATTCGCACGCGGTGGCGAGGTCGAGAATGTCGTAGCCGCGGTAGTGCAGGTCGTTGCCGGTGCGGCCCACGGTGCACAGCGCGGTATTGCCCGCGGCCACGCCGGACAGCGCGACGGACTTCTTCGGCTTGAAGGCGCCTGCGGCTTGCGTGGTGTTGTCGGTTTCGCTCATGGTGTCGTCCTTTCTCTCTCTAATTGGGGTGATCGTATGAAGATTGCGCGGCGTTACTTCTTCGCGGCGAACAGCGCGTCGAGCTTGTCTTCATACGCGTGATAGCCGAGGTACTTGTAGAGGTCCTCACGCGTTTGCATCGTCGAAACAGCGGCCTTTTGCGTGCCGTCGCGCTTGACCGTCTCGTAGAAGTTCAGCGCCGCCGCGTTCATCGCGCGGTACGCGCCGCAGCAGTAGAGCGCGATGTCCACGTTGGCGCTCTTCAGCTCTTCGGTCGTGAAGAACGGCGTCGAGCCGAACTCGGTCAGGTTCGCGAGAATCGGCACCTTCACCGCTGCACGGAAACGGCGGTAGTCGTCGAGCGTCTTCATGGCTTCGGGGAAGATCATGTCGGCGCCCGCTTCCACGTAGGCGACCGCGCGCTCGATGGCGGCGTCGATGCCTTCCGCGGCCGCTGCGTCGGTGCGGGCCATGATCACGAAGCCATCGTCGGTGCGCGCGTCCACGGCGGCTTTCACGCGGTCCACCATTTCGTCGGTCGAGACGACTTCCTTGCCCGGGCGATGGCCACAGCGCTTCTGGCCCACCTGGTCTTCGAGGTGCACCGCGGCGACGCCCGCCTTGATGAACGACTTGATCGTGCGCGCGATGTTGAAGGCGCCGCCCCAGCCCGTGTCGATGTCGACCATCAGCGGGATGTCGACGGCGTCGGTGATGCGGCGCGCGTCGATCAGCACGTCGTCCATCGTGCTGATGCCCAGATCCGGCACACCGAGCGAGTTGGCGGCCACGCCGCCGCCCGAGAGATACACGGCCTTGAAGCCGGTCTGCTCGGCGAGCTTGGCGGCATAGGCGGTGATGGCGCCCACGACCTGCAGCGGTTGTTCGGCGGCTACGGCCGCGCGGAATTTCGCGCCGGCGCTTGCGGGGGATTTGCTGTTCATGTGTGCGAGTCTCCAAAGGAACGGGGCTCATACTGCAGATACCGTGCCAGCTATGAGCAGGGCTGCTAATGCGTTGATTTTTCGTCGGATGGCGTCCATGGCGCCTTGCGCCCCAATTTCCTGTCTGAAATTGCGATTTCAAATTTGAAATCATCGCGCGATAATGAAATTTCGAGCCGATGAGAACCGCCGCAACATGAAACGCTTTCCCTCCGCTTCCGAATTTCGCCCGCGTGTCTGGGCCATGGGCATCAGCCGCCTGCGCGACCTGTTTCGCGACATCGCCAACGAATACGAGGGGCTGGCCGATCTTCGCGTGGTCCCGCGCGGCTTCGAGGAAGCCGCGGCCGAAATCGCGGCGGCCCCGCCCCATCAGCGGCCCGACGTGGTGGTGGCGGCGGGCTCGAACGGCACCTGGCTGAAGGCGCGCATCGACTTGCCCGTGGTGCTCGTGCAGCCCACCGGCTTCGACGTGATGCAGGCGCTCGCGCGCGCGCGCCGCGAGGCCGACCTCGTAGCGCTCGTCACCTATGGCGAGACGCCAGCCGAAGTGCGGCGCTTCGCGAGCGCGTACGGCCTCGATGTCGTGTTCGCGTCCTATCGCACCGTGCAGGACGCCGAGGCCTGTGTGCTGGACCTGCGCGACCGGGGCGTGGGCGCGGTGGTGGGGCCGGGTCATGTGAACGACCTTGCGGCGCGGCTCGGGCTTGTGCCGTTTTTCGTCTATTCGCGCTCTTCGGTGCAGCTCGCCTTCGACAATGCGCTCGAAGTCGTGCAGGCCACGTGGCGCGAAACGCAGCGGCGCCAGCGCCTCGACAGTGTGCTCCAGCATCTGCGCGACGGCGTGGTGGCGCTCGACGCGAACGGCCGCGTGGAGGCGATCAACCAGCGCCTTGCCGCCGTGCTCGGTGTCGACCCGGCCGCGGCGGCGGGCCGCTCGCTCGAAGACCTCGCGCCCGACATCGCCTTCACGCTGCCCGACGCCGACGGCGAATCGCTCGAAACCGTGCGCGGCGTGAGCTACGTCGTGCATCGCGGGCCGCTCGTCGACAACGGCGTGGCCTCGGGCGCCGTGCTCACGTTCCAGGAATCGCGCGCGGTGGAGCGGCTCGACCGCACCTTGCGCTCGCGCCAGCGCACCCAGCAATTCGTGGCGCGCTACCGGCTCGGCGACCTGAGCGGCACAACGCCGGGCATCGCGCGCGTGCGAGAGCTCGCGCAGCGCTACGCGCGCTCGGACGCCACCGTGCTGATCCGCGGCGAAAGCGGCACCGGCAAGGAGATGGTGGCGCAGGGCATCCACCGCGAAAGCCCGCGGCGCGATTTCCCGTTCGTGGCGATTAACTGCGGCGCGTTTCCCGAGGCGCTGCTGGAGAGCGAGCTGTTCGGCTACGAAGAGGGCGCGTTCACGGGCGCGCGGCGCGGCGGCAAGGTCGGGCTGATCGAGGCGGCGCATCGCGGCACGCTCTTTCTCGACGAAATCGGCGAGATGCCTTTGCCGCTGCAAAGCCGCCTGCTGCGCGTGCTGCAGGAGCGCGAGGTGGTGCGCCTTGGCGCAACCGAGCCCACGCGCGTGGACGTGCGCGTGGTGGCGGCCACGCACCGCGCGCTCACGGAACAAATCGACTCGGGCGAATTCCGCGCGGACCTGTTCTATCGGTTGAACATTCTGAATCTGGCGATTCCGCCGCTGCGCGAGCGTGGCGCGGACATCGTGCCGCTCGCCGCCGAGTTGCTGCAACAGTCGGCGCGCCGCGAGCCGCGCGTGGCGCTGCGCATCCGCAACCAGGACGACGCGGCGCGCGCGCTCGCGCCGGTCGGCGACGCGCTCGCGCGTCATTCATGGCCCGGTAACGTGCGCGAATTGCAGAACGTGGTGGAGCGGATGGTGGTGGAGCTCGCGGATTCAGACGTGGACGTGCTCACACCCGAGGTGCTGCGCTCGATTGCGCCCGAGGTGTTCGAGCTGCGCGGCGGCGCGGCGCGAGGGACGGCCATGCGGGCCGGCGGGGCGTTACACGATGCACAGGCCACGCAGGACGCGATGGCCGCTCCGGCAGACATGGAACCCGGCCTGGCCGGTCAGCCGCTCACCTTGCGCGAGCGCAGCCTGCACGTGGAAGCCGACGAGATCCGCGCGGCGCTCGAAGCGCATGACGGCGACCGTGACCGCGTGTGCGCGCAGCTTGGCATCAGCAAGACGACGCTCTGGCGACGCCTGAACGCCGCGAAAGCCAAGCCCGGCGCGAACCACGCGGGCGGAGGACATGGGGAAGGCGCGCGGCGCAAACCGGCGCGCGAGTCCTGACGTGCAAGTGCGTACACGGGCGAGCGGCCCCCGTAGCACGCTCAGTTCTTGATGCCGTTGAGCAGCTTCGCAACCCCGCCGTGCAGGTGCAGCACCTCGGGGCTCTTTTGCAGGAGCGCCTGATAGCGCTCGAAAAACTCCACTGATTCTTCGCCCGCGAAGAGCCCGGCCACGCCTTCGGCGGCGCCCACGCGGTCTTCCGACTTGGCGTCCTTGGCGTCGAGCGTTTCGTCGACGTTTGCAATCACGGTCGAGAGCGGCATCAGCCAGCGGAACTCCGGCCCGTTGATCAGCACTTGCAGGAAGGCAGCCGGCGGCGTTGGCCCGAACTCGCGTTCGTACTCGGCGCGCTCGTGGTCGAGGATCGCCTTGTGCAGCGTGAGGAGCGGCTTGCGGATCTCGGAGAGGAACTGGATTGCGCGGGCTTCGTCCATCGTGGCGGCTCCTGGATTGGGTTCGACATCGCGCGGCGCGCAAGGCGCGCGCCCGTGGCGTCGATGGTAGCGCAACAGGGCAGCGCGCGTGGCACTGATGCGGGGTGATCGAAGCCAGGCGGGCGGGCGCGCTTGCGGACTCGGCGCTACACTCGGCCGGTTCCCGCAAGGCCGCGACCGCGCCCTGGATCGATCGGCGCCAATCGGCCAATCCCGCATCGGAGGAGCGCTCCATGTCGACCGTAGCCAGCAAGCCCGTCCGCAACGCCTGCACGCCTTCCGGCGACGCGCCCATGGCGCTGCCCATCGTGCCGCTGCGCCGGGAGGACCTGCCCATCGACACGATCGAGCTTGCGCGCTTCATGGTCGGCAAGTATCTCGTTCGCGACTCCGACGAAGGGCGCATCGCGGGCCGTCTCGTCGAAGTGGAAGCCTACCCGCCCGGCGACTCGACGAACCATGCATTCATCGGGCGGCGCACCTGGAATGCGTCGATGTTCCTCGCGCGCGGCCATGCATATGTGCGGCTCACTTACGGGAGCGCCTACATGCTCAACATGTCGAGCGAAGTCGAGGAAGTGGGCGCGGGCGTGCTGTTTCGCGCCGTGGAGCCGCTCGAAGGACTGGCGACGATGGCGCCCCGACGCAGCGGCGCGCCGCTGCGCGATCTCGCGCGCGGGCCGGGGCGGCTCACGCAGGCATACGGCATCGGCCAGTCATTCGACGGCTTCGATCTTTGCAGCGGGCAAGGGCTGTGGATCGGGCGGCTGGACGGAGCGGCGCAAAACGGAGCGGAGCACGAGCCGGACAGAGTCACGGGCGTGACGACGCGCATCGGCCTGTCGCGCGAAACGCATCGGTTACTGCGCTTTTACGAGGTGGGCAGCCCGTTTGTCAGCGGTCCGCGCAAGCTGCTGGTGGAGGGCCTTTGAGGTCGATGTGCGAGGCCCATTCGTGTGCATATTGCATTGTTGCCCTGTAGGGAATTGTATTTTGGAGAAATAGGTATTTGCCCTTATCTCCCATCTCAATAAACTTGAAATCGTTGGCTCGCGGCAAGGCGCTGCCGGCCGGCGCAGAACAAGCTATGGAGGTAAGTGATCGTGAAGACCCGTACTCTGATTCAAGCCGCGGTTGTTGCGGCCCTTGTTGCGGCTCCGGCGCTGTCGTTCGCGCAGGATTCGAGCAGCGCACCCAAGTCCCGCGCCGAAGTGCGCCAGGAGCTGATCCAGATCGAGCAGGCCGGCTATAACCCGGCGACGGCTAACGACTCGATGTATCCGCAGGACATCCAGGCCGCCGAAGCGCGCGTTTCCCAACAGCAAGGCATGGCGCAGGCGCAATTGCCGGTAGCGGACACCACCGGCTACGGCGGCGCGCCCATGGGCACGATGCAGTCGGGCCAACCCGCGCCACGCGTGGCGCCGTCGCCGGCCCAGTCGACTTATTTCGGTAACTGATTGATTCAGGCGCTCAGACGCCGCGCGCAGGCCTGCCAGACGGGCGACGCCCGCTTGGCAGGCTAGCTTGCCGGTTCGCAAGCCAGCACACGATTTTTCATGCGTGAAACCTCCGCTGCCGCAAGGTGGCTTCGCCCAACCCGCTCGGGATTGGGCGTTTTTTGCTGGCTGCCGCGTGCGGGCATTTCGACGAGGGCGGGCCGTCAGGTGCCCGCGCCGCCCGTGATGTAGTGCTCCAGCTGCGAGATCGTGAACTGCTGCTCGGCGATGATGTCCTTCACGAGGTCGCCGATCGACACCATGCCCACGAGCTTGCCGTCGGCCATGACGGGAAGGTGGCGCATGCGCCGCTCGGTCATGAGCGCCATGCAGTCGTAGGTAGTCTGGTCGAGCTGCACGAAGCGCACGTGCGGGCTCATGATGTCGCGCACAGGGGTCGTTTTGGACGAGCGGTCCATCAGCACGATCTTTCGCGCATAGTCACGCTCGGTCACGATGCCGACGATCGCCTCGCCGTCGGTGACCACCAGCGCGCCGATCTGCTTTTCGGCCATCAGGCGGATTGCGTTGAACACGGAATCGCTGGCGGCAATCGTATGGACCACCTGTTCCGGCTTGGATTTGAGTACTTGGGCAACGCTCGTCATAGGGCGACTCCTGTTCGTCCTTCGGTGGTTCGGACATTGCGTGTGTGGCACGAGCGGGGTATGCGCTGCCCGTGACCGTTCAGTGAGCCATGATGCAGTAAGCCATGAAAGCCGTACCAGTATAGGCCGATGGGCGGGCGCGCGGCACCAGGATATGCGCCCGACTATGGGGCGGATGACACACGGCGCGGGGGCGGGCGGGGCGGATTAGGACAAATGGCGGTACACTCCGGTTCCAAACTTCAATCCGGCCCTGGGCCGGTTTATGCCAGCCATTTGTACCAGATCATGTCTACGCCCCACGAGCCGTCCTGCGCGGATGGCGATAACGCCAACGAATGCGTCGTGCTTGACGCGGTCGCCACACTGCCTACCCGTTACGGCACGTTCGAGTCTTATGTTTATCGGGTCAAGGACGGCGGCGCCGAGCACGTCGCGCTAGTCATGGGCGACGTGGGCAGCGGCGAGCCCGTGCTCGCGCGCCTGCACTCCGAATGCCTGACCGGCGACGTGTTCGGCTCATACCGCTGCGACTGCGGCGAGCAGCTCGACCTCGCGCTGCGCTACATCGCGGCCGAGGGGCGCGGCGTGCTGCTGTATCTGCGCGGCCACGAAGGCCGGGGCATTGGCCTGTCGAACAAGATTCGCGCTTACCAGCTGCAGCAGCAGGGCCGCGACACCGTCGAGGCGAATCTGGACCTCGGCTTGCCCGACGACGCGCGCGAATACGATTCGGCGGCGGCGATCCTGCGCCTTTTGAAGGTGACGTCGGTGCGGCTGATGAGCAACAACCCCAAGAAGTTCGACACGCTATCGAAGCACGGCATCCCCGTGATCGAGCGCGTCGCGCTGGCGATCCCGATGCGCGAGGAAAACGAACGGTATATCCGCACCAAGCAGGTTAAGTTTGGGCATTACTTCGAAGAGAACGAATAGGGGAAAATTCAGCAGCGTCCGGAGAGGTCCGGGGTGATTCGATAAGTGCTGTAACAGCCTGAATTAAAAGAAAAATTTTCGAATTCGTTACCCTTGGATTGCTGCATCGACGCTCGTCTCCGTACGCCTAAACTTGCCATGTTGGCGTAGGTTTTTTGGCGTTGAACAAAAAACCTACGCCAACTATCCTTCTCTCAAGAAAACCTACGCCGAGAGAAGAATGCACTTCGATGCGCGTGTCGCGGCCAAGCTGCCGAGCGGCGAACACATGACCTTTGAGCAATTCCCGGGATTGCGCCTCCAGGCTTCGGCAAGCCGCAAGTCATGGACGTATCGCTACAAGTCACCAATCGACGGTCGCATGCGACAGGTCAAGCTCGGAGAATGGCCGGCTATGGCATTTCCTGCAGCGATCGCTGCCTGGGAAACGAACCGCGTCGAGCGCGATTCGGGAGCAGAATTATCCGCAGTGCGTCGAAAGCGGGAAAAAGCTGGCACTCGTTCATCGCCAACGGACTACACCGTCAAACAGCTGTGCCGCGACTATCTCGTCGGGCACGTAGAAGTAAATCGCAAGGCCAAGGGGGCAGTCGAAGTCGCACGTATATTCAAGGCGATGCTGGGGCCGATTGCAGATTTGCCCGCCGCCACTATCACACGCGCCCAGGCATTCGATTTCCTCGACTCATATCGGTCGACGCCAGTGCTCGCGGGACGCCTGCGTATGGAGCTAGGTTGTGCATGGCATTACGCGCTCGATGCTGGCCGTCTTCCGGAAAACACTGCGAATTGGTGGAGAGATGTATTAAGAGGGCGCTTGAAGAGCAAGGGGCGCAAGATTGAGGGGAAATATACGGGAACGCAGAAGCGGGTGCTCTCCGCAAACGAGCTTGGCATATTGATCCGTTGGTTGCCGAACTTCAGTTTGACCGTTGCCGACGCGTTGACGCTTTACCTTTGGACCGGTACGAGGGGCAGTGAAATCGTGGCCATGGAGAGCACGGAGATCACGGAGGAAGCAGACGGCTTTTGGTGGACTGTCCCGAAGGACCTGTCCGGCATTTTGTGGGTGAGGCATATCATGAGAGGTAAAAATCATGGATATGCCGATGAAGAAGAAACGTACGGTGGCGTCTCAGGCAGCGGCCCGAGGGCCGCTGCCTGAACTGCCCAAGGCGCTGCTGGACGAACTGGTCAAGGGACCGATGACGCCGGCCCAGGTGCAGGATCTGATGCTGGCGTTC
>NZ_JTDB02000019.1 GCF_000785435.2 Paraburkholderia sacchari
CCCACATCGAACGCGAGCTGATGCTGATCAAGGTAAGGGCGGTCGGCAAGGAACGCGAAGAGATGAAGCGGATGGCGGACATTTTCCGCGGCCGCATCATCGACGTCACCGAAAAGACTTACACGATCGAACTGACGGGTGCGAGCGACAAGCTCGACGCGTTCATCGAAGCGATCGACGCCGCTGCGATTCTGGAAACCGTCCGTACGGGCGGCTCGGGCATCGGGCGCGGAGAGCGCATTCTGAAGGTGTGACACCCGATCTATTGATCGCGCACCGCAACTCGACCGGGTGCAGAGCGCAAGAGCGACGCATCCGGTGCAGCGCAAGCTGATAGCAATACCGAAATTCATCAAGTATCTCGCCAAGGAACCAACATGAAAGTTTTCTACGACAAGGACGCCGATCTCTCCCTCATCAAGGGCAAGCAGGTCACGATCATCGGTTACGGCTCGCAAGGCCACGCCCACGCGCTGAACCTGAAGGAAAGCGGCGTGAACGTCACGGTCGGTCTGCGCAAGAACGGCGCATCGTGGAGCAAGGCTGAGAACGCCGGCCTGCAGGTCAAGGAAGTGGCCGAAGCCGTGAAGAGCGCCGACGTCGTCATGATGCTGCTGCCCGACGAGCAGATCGCCGACGTCTACGCGAAGGAAGTGCACGCGAACATCAAGAACGGCGCCGCGCTCGCATTCGCGCACGGCTTCAACGTTCACTACGGCCAGGTGATCCCGCGCGCGGATCTGGACGTCATCATGATCGCCCCGAAGGCGCCGGGCCACACGGTTCGCGGCACCTATTCGCAAGGCGGCGGCGTGCCCCACCTGATCGCTGTCCACCAGGACAAGTCGGGCGCGGCGCGTGACATCGCCCTGTCGTACGCAGCAGCGAACGGCGGCGGCCGTGCCGGCATCATCGAAACGAACTTCCGCGAAGAAACCGAAACCGACCTGTTCGGCGAGCAAGCCGTGCTGTGCGGCGGTACCGTCGAGCTGATCAAGGCTGGCTTCGAAACGCTGGTGGAAGCCGGTTACGCGCCGGAAATGGCGTACTTCGAGTGCCTGCACGAGCTGAAGCTGATCGTCGACCTGATCTACGAAGGCGGCATCGCGAACATGAACTACTCGATCTCGAACAACGCCGAGTACGGCGAGTACGTGACCGGCCCGCGCGTCGTCACGGAAGAGACGAAGAAGGTCATGAAGGACGTCCTGAAGGACATCCAGACCGGCGAGTACGCGAAGAGCTTCATTCTCGAGAACAAGGCCGGCGCTCCGACGCTGCAGTCGCGCCGCCGCCTCGGCGCCGAGCACCAGATCGAAACGGTCGGTGCGAAGCTGCGCGCGATGATGCCGTGGATCGCCGCGAACAAGCTCGTCGACCAGTCGAAGAACTAAATCTGACGGCGTTGTTCCGGGCGTGCGTACGGAATTGCCCAGTCGCACGCTACTCAGTATCAAAGAAAGCCGCCCAGGTGGGATGAACCCTGGGCGGCTTTTGTTATGCTACGGTTTTTAAAATAACAGCGAAGCCACCATGAATTACCCTCATCCGATCATCGCGCGCGAAGGCTGGCCGTTCATCGCCATTGCGGCCGTCGTTGCGCTCCTGATCCATGCGGTCGCAGGCTTCGGTCTCGCATGGCCGTTCTGGCTGATCCTGATCTTCGTCGTCCAGTTCTTCCGCGATCCGCCGCGCCCGATTCCCACCCAGGCCAACGCCGTGCTGTGCCCGGCCGACGGCCGCATCGTTGCGGTCGAAACCGCGCACGACCCGTACGCCAACCGTGAAGCGCTCAAGATCAGCGTGTTCATGAACGTGTTCAACGTGCACTCGCAGCGCTCGCCCGTGGACGGCGCCGTCGCCAAGGTCGAGTACTTCCCGGGCGCGTACCTGAACGCCGCCATCGACAAGGCTTCGACCGAGAACGAGCGCAACGCCGTCGTGCTCACGATGGCCGACGGCACGACCGTCACCTCGGTGCAGATCGCCGGCCTGATCGCGCGTCGCATTCTCTGCTACGTGCGCGCCGGTGAGCCGCTCTCGCGCGGCCAGCGCTACGGCTTCATTCGCTTTGGCTCGCGGGTGGACGTGTATTTGCCGGTTGGCAGCCGCCCGCGCGTGTCGATCGGCGAAAAGGTGTCCGCTTCGTCGACGATCCTCGCCGAACTGCCGACGCAATCGGCATAAGGAGGGCAGCGATGGCCGGACTCAAACCGCGTCGACCCCGCAATGCCGCTGGCGCGCCGCTGCCGCGCCCGTTTCGCCGCAACAAGGCGGTAGTTCAGGATCCCGTGGGCCTTGCCGCGAGCCGTCGCGCTGCGCGCCAGGACTTCCTGAAAAAGCGCGGCATTTACTTGCTGCCCAATGCGTTCACCACCGCGGCGCTGTTTTGCGGCTTCTTCGCGGTCGTGCAGGCCATGAACGTGCGCTTCGAGGTGGCGGCCATCGCCATTTTCGTGGCGATGGTGCTCGACGGCATGGACGGGCGCGTTGCGCGCATGACGCACTCGCAGAGCGCGTTCGGCGAGCAGTTCGACAGCCTTTCGGACATGGTCTCGTTCGGCGTCGCGCCCGCGCTCGTGATGTACGAGTGGGTGCTCAAGGATCTCGGGCGCTGGGGCTGGCTGGCGGCGTTTGTCTACTGCTCGGGCGCCGCGCTGCGTCTCGCGCGCTTCAACACCAATATCGGCGTGGTGGACAAGCGCTTCTTCCAGGGCATGCCGAGCCCGGCCGCGGCGGCGCTGATCGCGGGCTTCGTCTGGCTCGCCACCGACAACCGCGTGCCCGTGAAGCTTTCATGGCTGCCCTGGACGGCCTTCGCGCTGACGATCTACGCGGGTGTGACGATGGTTTCGAACGCGCCGTTCTACAGCGGCAAGGCGCTCGATGTGCGGCATCGCGTCCCATTCGCGGCCACGCTGCTCGTGGTGGTGGCGTTCGTGCTCGTGTCGTCCGATCCGCCGTTGATGCTGTTCGGCCTCTTCGTGCTCTACGGCCTTTCGGGCTACGTGTTCTGGGCCTGGCAGGGCGTGCGCGGGCGCACTAACCCGGCGCGTTCCTCGCCGCGCGAGCGATAGGGCATGGGCCGGCGCGGGGCGCCAGCGGCTGGCAGCAAGGCCAGCCCAATCTGCAAAGGGCTGCGCTTGCAAATGCGCGGCCCTTTTTATTTTGGTGCCGGCTGCCGGGCCGGTGCAATTGCGCTATCGCCGGATTCCCGCTATAGTCGGCGAATGGACACCATCCAGTTCCCCCTCTCTTCTCTTCAAGCCGGCGCGCGACTAAGCACGCTAGCGCTAGCGCGCCTGCCGCGCTGATCTCGCTCGCCCTCCGTCTGCTTCGTTCATTGTCAGCGTCGCCAACGGTGGCGCGAACACCCAAAATCCGTTTTTAGACACTGAACAAGTCCCCCTGGAGACCCGAAATGGCAGCAGACAAGCTCATCATTTTCGATACGACGTTGCGTGATGGCGAGCAATCGCCCGGTGCGTCGATGACGAAAGAAGAGAAGATCCGCATCGCGAAGCAGCTCGAACGCATGAAGGTCGACGTCATCGAAGCGGGCTTTGCGGCCAGCTCGAACGGCGACTTCGACGCGATCCACACGATCGCCGGCATGATCAAGGACAGCACGATCTGCTCGCTCGCCCGCGCGAACGACAAGGACATCCAGCGCGCCGCCGACGCGCTCAAGCCCGCCGACCACTTCCGGATTCACACGTTCATCGCCACCTCGGCGCTGCACATGGAGAAGAAGCTGCGCATGTCGCCCGAGCAGGTGTTCGAGCAGGCGAAGCTGGCGGTGCGCTTCGCGCGCAAGTTCACGAACGACGTGGAGTTCTCGCCCGAAGACGGCAGCCGCTCGGACATGGATTTTCTGTGCCGCGTGATCGAAGCGGTGATCAACGAAGGCGCGACCACGATCAATATCGCCGATACGGTGGGCTACGGCATACCCGAGCTTTACGGCAACCTCGTCAAGACGCTGCGCGAGCGCATTCCGAATTCGGACAAGGCGGTGTTCTCGGTGCATTGCCACAACGACCTCGGCATGGCCGTCGCTAACTCGCTCGCCGGCGTGCAGATTGGCGGCGCGCGTCAGGTGGAATGCACCATCAACGGTCTGGGCGAGCGCGCAGGCAACACTTCGCTCGAAGAAATCGTCATGGCCGTGAAGACGCGCAAGGACTACTTCGGCCTCGAACTCGGCCTCGACACCACGCAGATCGTGCCGGCCTCGAAGCTCGTCTCGCAGATCACCGGCTTCGTGGTGCAGCCGAACAAGGCCGTGGTGGGCGCGAACGCGTTCGCGCACGCGTCGGGCATCCACCAGGATGGCGTGCTCAAGGCGCGCGACACGTACGAAATCATGCGCGCGGAAGATGTGGGCTGGACGGCGAACAAGATCGTGCTCGGCAAGCTTTCGGGCCGCAACGCGTTCAAGCAGCGCTTGCAGGAACTCGGTATTGCGCTCGAGAGCGAAGCTGAGCTCAACAGCGCGTTTGCGCGCTTCAAGGAGCTGGCCGACCGCAAGGCCGAAATTTTCGACGAAGACATCATCGCGATCGTGACCGAGGAGTCGGCCGAAGCTCAGGAGAAAGAGCACTTCAAGTTCGTCTCGCTCGCGCAGCACTCGGAAACGGGCGAGCGCCCGCACGCTCGTGTGGTGTTCTCGGCGGACGGCAAGGAAGTGACCGGCGAAGCCGCGGGCAATGGTCCCGTGGACGCCACGCTCAACGCCATCGAAACCGAAGTGGGGAGCGGCTCGGAACTGCTGCTGTACTCGGTCAACGCGATCACGACGGGCACCCAGGCACAAGGCGAAGTGACGGTGCGCCTCTCCAAGGCGGGCCGCATCGTCAACGGCGTGGGCACCGACCCGGATATCGTCGCTGCCTCGGCGAAGGCGTATATCTCGGCGCTGAACAAGCTTTATTCGGGCGACAAGCTCAATCCGCAGCGTTCATAAGCGGTGCCAGCGAGGCGGGGCGATTTGCCCCGCATGCGCTACTCCTCTCAAATGTAAAGCCCCCGTGCTCGCGAGAGCGCGGGGGCTTTGTTTTGCCAGGCTGATGGCGATGCGCGAGGGAGCGCTTGCCGGACTTAGAACATGCTGCGCCGGTCGGGATCGTGAAGCGGATCGGGCGTCTTTTGCGTGAGCCGCAGAATGCCCTGGTCGTCGAAATAGAAGCTGTAGAGCATGTACCAGACGCCGTCTTCGAGGTAGCGGTAGGTCCAGGCGTCGCGCTTCATCAGCGGGAAGTAGGCGGTTTCGACCGGGCGGCCGAAGTTCACGAGCACGTCGGTGCGCGTCCATTTGCCGATCTCGGCTTTGTAGAACTCGTTGGGCTGCAGCACCTGGCGCACGCTCTGCACCTTGCCGCTGGCGTCGATGTCGGCGGCGACGGTGGTTTCGCCCATTGGCTGGGTGGGCCACATCAGGCGCTTGCCGCCGTTGGGGAGATCGTAGACTTCGCGCGGCGGGCCGAAGCGGGCGGTCACGGCCTGGGCGTCGTCGCCCGCGTGAAATTGTTGCCACGGCTGCACGCAGCCGGCGAGTGCGAGCGCGCCCATGCTGGCGGCGAGTGCGCGGCGCGTGGCGCGCGGCAGCCGCGCGGCGATGGCGGATGAAAGGCGCTTGAGCATGAAGTCCCCCGTTGGCACGCGTGCGATGGACGCCGTGCGGATTCGAACCTGGGTTCGAACTGTCTGGAACCCTCTCTGGAACCGTTATTTTGACACGTCGGGATCGCGATGGCTTGCCGGGGTGCGCATGGACGTCCTATGATCCGCGCTTCATATGTAGTGGGTAATGGACGAAGAGGCGGGCGCATGAAGACATGCATCAAGACACGATGGACGCGCGCGAAGGCGGTGCTGGCGGCGACAGGGTTGGGCGTGGCGCTGACGGCGGCTGGCGCGCATGCGGCCCGCGCGCCAGCGCCTGCTGGCCAGCCGATCCAGCTTGCGCTCATCGAAGGTATGTCCGGCCCATTCGCGGACGCGGGCGCGGCCGTCGAGCGCAATCTGCGTTTCGGTGTTGAGCGCGTGAATGCGCGCGGCGGCATCATGCTGGCCGATGGGCGCCATCCGCTCGAACTGGTGGTGCTCGACAGCAAGGGCAGCACCGAGGCGGCGCTGATGCAACTGCGCGCGGCGGCGGATCGTCATATCGGCTTCATCCTGCAGGGGAATAGCTCGGCGGTGGCGGCGGCGCTCGTCGCGGCGATCGATCGCCAGAACGCGCGCGAGCCCGATAACCGCGAGCTCTTCCTCAACTATTCGGCCGACGACCCCGCGCTCACCAATGCGAACTGCAGCTTCTGGCACTTCCGCTTCGACGCGCACGCGGGCATGCGCATGGATGCGCTCGCGGACGTGATCGCCGCCGATAAATCGGTGAAGAAGGTCTACCTGCTGAATCAGGACTACAGCTTCGGCCACGACGTGAGCACGCTCGCGCGCGCGGCGCTGGCGAAGCAGCGCCCGGACATCGCCGTGGTGGGCGACGAATTTCATCCGATCGGACGGGTGAAGGATTTCGCACCTTATGTCGCGAAGATTCGCGCGTCGGGCGCGGACGCCGTCATCACCGGCAATTGGGGCAGCGATCTCACGCTGCTCGTGAAGGCCGCGCGCGAGCAGGGTCTCGACGCCCGGTTCTACACGTTCTACGGCAACAGTCTTGGCGCGCCGGCGGCGCTCGGCGAGGCCGGCGTCAAGCGCGTGGTCGCCGTGGCGGACTGGCATCCGAACGCGGGCGGCGCCGCCTCTGACGCGTGGTATGCGGCGTTCCGGGCCCGCTATCCGGCAGCGCAGGACGACTATCCGGTGCTGCGCATGGGCATGTTCGTGGAGATGCTCGCCCAGTCCATGACGAAGGCCGGCTCGGCGCAGCCGGAGGCGGTCGCGAAGGCGCTCGAGGGCATGCGCTACACGGGAGGCGAAAGCAGCTTCCATCCGATGTGGATGCGCGCCGACGATCATCAGGTGATCCAGCCCCTTTACGTGATGCAGATGGACAAGCAGGGCGCGCCGGGCGTGCGCTACGACAACGAGGGCTCGGGATTCGGCTTCCGCACGGTGCTGGCGTTGCCGGCGGAGCGCACTGTGCCGGCGACGGTCTGCAAAATGAAGCGGCCCTGAACCGGGCCCGCGCAGGCCGGGTTCGCGGCGAATTGGGCCTGTGCTACAATGCGCGTCTTGTCGTGATTCACGCCAAGTCCACAACAGTCACAACCACGGCACGGCCATTCTTCCGTGACCGCTTGTTTGTTTTAAAGGAAAGCAAAATGTCCGTAGCAGATATCAAGAAGTCCGACATCGTCGCGCAATTCGCGCGTGGCACCGGTGACACGGGTTCGCCCGAAGTCCAGGTTGCGCTCCTGACGTCGCGTATCAACGAACTGACTGGCCACTTCAAGTCGCACCAGAAGGATCACCACAGCCGCCGCGGTCTGCTGCGCATGGTGAGCCGCCGCCGCAAGCTGCTCGACTACCTGAAGGGCAAGGACGCAGATCGTTACCGCGCACTGATCGAGAAGCTGGGTCTGCGCAAGTAATCGCAAGGTCTTGCCGAAAGATGCCTGTGTCAGTTCCACTGATGCAGGCATTTTGTTTTTGAACGGTCCGCTTCATGCGATGCGCGCCGGATAGCAGTACGAAGCAGCAACAGTAGCGGTAAAGCAGCAGTAAAGAGCAGCAGGGCCGGGCCTCGTGGCAGAGCTTTGTGTCATTCCATCGAATCGTGTGCGACAACACGCCGTAGGCGCGCTGCGTCGGCGTCGCATCCGCGCGGTCCGCTGGAATGGCATAACACTCCTCTACCTGCGCGGTGCCGGATTCTGTCTTGCCGTGTCGCTCGCGTGTGCGGGCGGCGCATAACAAATGAGTAAGGAGTGAGTGACCATGACCATGTTCAATAAAGTCGTGAAGGAATTCAAATGGGGCCAGCACAATGTGCGCCTCGAAACCGGTGAGATCGCCCGTCAGGCGAGCGGCGCCGTCATCGTCGACGTCGAAGACACCGTCGTGCTCGCGACCGTCGTTGGCGCGAAGACCGCGAAGCCGGGCCAGGACTTCTTCCCGCTCACCGTCGACTACATCGAGAAGACCTATTCGGCCGGCAAGATCCCGGGTGGCTTCTTCCGCCGCGAAGGCCGTCCGTCGGAAGGCGAGACGCTGATCTCGCGCCTGATCGACCGTCCGCTGCGCCCGCTCTTCCCGGAAGGCTTCTACAACGAAGTCCAGGTCGTGATCCACGTCCTGTCGATCAACCCGGAAGTCCCGGCTGACATCCCCGCGCTGATCGGCGCGTCGGCTGCGCTGGCGATCTCGGGTCTGCCGTTCAACGGCCCGGTGGGCGCCGCACGCGTGGCCTACATCAACAACGAATACGTGCTGAACCCGACGCGCGCGCAGATCAAGGACTCGCGTCTCGACCTCGTCGTGGCCGGTACCGAGCGCGCCGTGCTGATGGTGGAATCGGAAGCCGATCAACTGCCGGAAGACGTGATGCTCGGCGCCGTGGTGTTCGGCCACGAGCAGATGCAAACGGCTATCGACGCGATCCACGAACTCGTTCGTGACGGCGGCAAGCCCGAGTGGGACTGGCAGCCGGCACCGAAGGACGAGGCGCTCAACGCACGCGTCACCGACATCGCCTACAACAACCTGCTCGCCGCGTACCAACTGCGCGACAAGCAGCAACGTTCGACCAAGCTGAAGGAAGTCTACGCAGCTACGTCGGCGAAGCTCGAAGAAGAAGCGGCTGCGGCCGGCACGACGGCGGCCGACAAGGCCACGGTCGGCAACATCATTTTCGACCTCGAAGCGAAGATCGTCCGCTCGCAGATCCTCAACGGCGAGCCGCGCATCGACGGCCGCGACACACGCACCGTGCGCCCGATCGAGATCCGCACCGGCGTGCTGCCGCGCACCCACGGTTCGGCGCTCTTCACGCGCGGCGAAACGCAGGCGCTGGTCGTCGCGACGCTCGGCACCAAGGGCGACGAGCAGATCATCGACGCGCTCGAAGGCGAGTACCGCGACCGCTTCATGCTCCACTACAACATGCCCCCGTTCGCGACCGGCGAAACGGGCCGCGTGGGTTCGCCCAAGCGCCGTGAAATCGGTCACGGCCGTCTCGCCAAGCGCGCGCTCGTCGCGTGCCTGCCGGGCCCGGACGAATTCGGCTACTCGATCCGCGTGGTCTCGGAAATCACCGAGTCGAACGGTTCGTCGTCGATGGCTTCGGTGTGCGGCGGCTGCCTCGCGCTGATGGACGCCGGCGTGCCGATGAAGGCGCACGTCGCGGGCATCGCGATGGGCCTGATTCTCGAAGGCAACAAGTTCGCGGTCCTGACCGACATCCTCGGCGACGAAGACCACCTCGGCGACATGGACTTCAAGGTGGCGGGCACGGAAGCTGGCGTGACCGCGCTGCAGATGGACATCAAGATCCAGGGCATCACCAAGGAAATCATGCAGGTCGCCCTCGCGCAAGCGAAGGAAGGCCGTATGCACATCCTCGGCAAGATGACCTCGGCGGTCTCTGGCGTGAACACCGAGCTGTCGGCCTACGCTCCGCGCATGATCACCATCAAGATCAATCCGGAGAAGATTCGCGACGTGATCGGCAAGGGCGGTTCGGTGATCCGCGCGCTGACCGAGGAAACCGGCACGACCATCGACATTTCGGACGACGGCGTGGTGACCATCGCTTCGACCTCGAGCGAAGGCATGGCCGAAGCGAAGAAGCGCATCGAGAACATCACGGCTGAAGTGGAAGTGGGCCAGGTGTACGAAGGCGCGGTCCTCAAGCTGCTCGACTTCGGTGCGATCGTGAACCTGCTGCCGGGCAAGGATGGCCTGCTGCATATTTCCGAAATCGCCAACGAGCGCATCAAGGACATCAACGACTACCTGAAGGAAGGCCAGATCGTGAAGGTCAAGGTCATCCAGACGGACGAGAAGGGCCGCGTGCGCCTGTCCGCCAAGGCGCTGCTCAACGAAGCAGCCGCTAACGGCGCACCGCAGGGCGAGCCGCAGCAGTAAGGCGGTTTGCTGAAACGGCCGGCACGCGATGAGCGCGCCGGCCGTTTTTTTATGAGAATGTGAAATTGAGATTTACGCCCTACGGAGACGCGAGATGAAGGCAGTGGAAATTACTGAATTCGGTGCGCCGGACGTGCTCAAGCTGACCGAGCGCCCGATGCCCGAGCCAAAGGCAGGTGAGGTGCTGATCAAGGTGGGCGCGTCGGGCGTGAACCGTCCCGACGTGTTTCAGCGCAAGGGTTCGTATGCGCCGCCGCCGGGAATTTCCGATCTGCCGGGGCTCGAGGTGGCGGGCGAGATCGTCGGCGGGGCGATCGACGAAAAGAGCAATCCGTTCGGCCTGAAGATCGGCGACCGCGTATGCGCGCTGATCGCGGGCGGCGGCTATGCGGAGTACGCGGTCGCGCCCCTCGGCCAGTGCCTGCCGGTGCCGAAGGGGCTCACGGATATTGAAGCGGCTTCGTTGCCCGAGACCTATTTCACGGTGTGGAGCAACGTGTTCCAGCGTGCCTTGCTCGGCAAGGGCGAGGGCGGCGAGAACGAGACGCTGCTCGTGCAGGGCGGCTCGAGCGGGATCGGCGTTACTGCGATCCAGATCGCGCATGCACTCGGTTTTCGCGTCTTCGCGACGGCGGGATCGGACGACAAGTGCCGGGCCTGCGAGCAACTGGGGGCTGACCGAGCCATCAACTATCGCAACGAAGATTTCGTGGAGGTCGTGAAGGCGCTCACGAACGACCGTGGCGTCGACGTGATTCTCGACATGGTGGCGGGCGCTTATGTGTCGCGTGAGCTTTCGGCGCTGGCCAATGGCGGCCGCATCGTACTGATTGCGACGCTCGGCGGCTCGAAGGCGGAGATCAACATGGGCGAAATCCTGCGCCGCCGCCTGACGATTACGGGCTCGACGCTGCGTGCCCGTTCGGTCGAGTTCAAGGCGCAAATCGCCCAGGAGTTGAAGGCGCAAGTGTGGCCGCTGCTCGAAGCGGGTCGGATCAAGCCGGTCGTGTTTCGCGTCTTCCCGGCCGCGCAGGCGGCCGAGGCCCACGCGCTGATGGAGAGCAGCGAACACATCGGCAAGATCATGCTCGATTGGGGACAGGCGGCCTGATCGCGCGGCTGTGAACCCGCGCAGCCCGCTGTATGGGGCAATGGCGGGTTCATGCTTTGATTTTTCGGCATTTTTTTGATGCTTTTTTCGTGTGTCCGGAGCTGGCCGGTTTGACCCGCCTCGATTGCACGCAGTAAAATTCTGCGTTTTGCGTCCGCTTTTAACAGCAACCGGAACAATGACGAATCAACGATCGAAGCTCGTAGTCGGTAACTGGAAGATGCATGGTCGCCTCGCGGCCAATGCGGCATTGCTCGAAGGCGTCGCTCAGGGCGTGCAGTCACTGCCCGCCGAGGTGCGCGTCGGCGTGTGCGTGCCGTTTCCCTATCTTGCGCAGGCTCAGACGCTGCTCGGCGTCAGCCGCGTAGTCTGGGGCGCGCAGGACGTATCCGCGCACGAGCAGGGCGCCTATACCGGCGAAGTCGCAGCGGCCATGGTTGCCGATTTCGAGGCAGGGTTCGCGATCGTTGGTCATTCGGAGCGTCGCGCGTACCACGGCGAAAGCTCCGAACTCGTTGCGCGGAAGACGCAGCGCGCGCTTGCAGCCGGCCTCACGCCGATCGTCTGCGTGGGCGAGACGCTGGAACAGCGCGAAGGCGGCACGACCGAGCAAGTGGTCGGCACGCAACTCGACGCGGTACTGGCGGTGTTGTCGGTCGAGGAGGCGGCGCGCATCGTCGTTGCCTATGAGCCGGTTTGGGCCATTGGCACTGGCAAGAGCGCGACTTCGGAACAGGCGCAGCAGGTGCATGCTTTCCTGCGTGCGCGGCTTGCCGCGAAGGGCGCGCAGGTGGCGGACGTGCCGCTGCTGTACGGCGGCAGCGTGAAGCCGGAGAACGCGGCGGACCTGTTCCGTCAGGCCGATATCGACGGTGGCCTGATTGGCGGCGCTGCGCTGAAGGCTGGGGATTTCCTCGCGATTTGCGCGGCCGCTGGGGTGGGCGCGAGCGTTGCGGAATAAAAAATAAGGCTCGGCACGGCGCCTCTCGTGAGGCTAGTGCCGGCCGAACATGCGTATGCCTTTGGGCTGCGCTCAACAAGGACTCAGGTGAGTGTGATGCTGTATTTGAAAACGTTGATTATCGTCGTCCAGATTTTGTCGGCGCTCGGGGTGATCGGCCTCGTCCTGCTGCAGCACGGCAAGGGCGCCGACATGGGCGCCGCGTTCGGCAGCGGCGCATCGGGCAGCCTGTTCGGCGCGACCGGCGCAGCGAATTTTCTGTCGCGTACAACAGCAATTCTCGCAACGGTCTTTTTTGTCTCGACGCTTGCATTAACTTACTTGGGGTCTTATCATTCGAAGCCTTCGGCAGGCTTGCTGGGCGCTACGGCGCCGGCTCCGGTCGTGGCTTCGGCGCCGGTTGCCGCTTCTGTTCCGGCGGCTTCCGCGGCTAGCGCTCCAGCGGCAGCGCCGGCCGCCGCCAGCAACGACGTACCGAAATAATTCTGAAAAACTTGTTTTTGTGCATTGAACAAAGAGCGGGAACAAGTTAGAATTTAAGTCTTGAAGCGATTCGCGGGTTGCATAAATTGTTGTCCCGGATTGCATGTAGTGCCGACGTGGTGAAATTGGTAGACACGCTATCTTGAGGGGGTAGTGGCGAAAGCTGTGCGAGTTCGAGTCTCGCCGTCGGCACCAATGTTATCTAAAAAATGCCAGCCGCTTGCTTCAGCTTCGGCTGGCATTTTTGCTTTATACGTCGTGTTCGTTTCGTTCGTAGCGCGAAGTACGTAAAGTGATTCCCGCAGCGAGACTTGAAGTTCCTGCGGAACCTCAGAACCAACCGAAAGAGGATAGCCTTGAATCTCGCTACCTATTACCCCGTCCTGTTATTCCTTGTCGTAGGTCTTGGTCTGGGCGTGGCGTTGGTAAGCATCGGCAAGATCCTCGGTCCCAACCGGCCCGACAGCGAAAAAATTTCACCGTACGAGTGCGGCTTCGAAGCGTTCGAAGACGCGCGCATGAAGTTCGATGTACGGTATTACCTCGTGGCCATTCTCTTCATCATCTTCGACCTCGAAACGGCGTTCCTGTTTCCGTGGGGTGTTGCCCTGCGCGATATCGGCTGGCCGGGCTTCCTGTCGATGATGCTGTTTCTGCTCGAATTCCTGCTGGGCTTCGCCTACATCTGGAAGAAGGGCGGTCTCGACTGGGAATAAGGGGTTAATCGCCGGATAGCATGGGTGGCACTGCGGGCACACCGCAGGCCGTCCGTCTGGAGTGGAAAGCAAATGAGTATCGAAGGGGTCTTGAAGGAAGGGTTTGTCACCACAACGGCTGACAAGCTGATCAACTGGACGCGCACCGGCTCGCTGTGGCCGATGACGTTCGGTCTTGCGTGTTGCGCGGTTGAGATGATGCACGCGGGCGCGGCCCGTTACGACCTCGACCGCTTCGGCGTGGTATTCCGTCCGAGCCCGCGCCAGTCCGACGTGATGATCGTTGCCGGCACGCTGTGCAACAAAATGGCGCCCGCGTTGCGCAAGGTCTACGACCAGATGGCCGAGCCGCGCTGGGTGATCTCGATGGGGTCGTGCGCTAATGGCGGCGGCTACTACCACTATTCATATTCGGTCGTGCGCGGGTGTGATCGCATCGTGCCGGTTGACGTCTACGTGCCGGGTTGTCCTCCGACAGCGGAAGCCCTCGTGTACGGGATCATCCAGCTGCAGGCGAAGATCCGTCGTACCAGCACCATCGCCCGTCAATAACGGCCAAGCGCCTCCCCATAATATGGCAAGCAAACTCGAGACCCTGAAAGCGAACCTCGAAGCGGCCCTCGGTGCGCGCGTAGTCAGTCTCACCGAAGCGCTCAGTGAGTTGACCCTGGTCATAAGCTCAAAAGATTACCTCAGCGTGGCAAAGGAGCTCCGCGACAATCCGTCGCTTCGCTTCGAGCAGTTGATCGACCTGTGTGGCGTCGACTATCAGACATACGGCGACGGCGCCTGGGAAGGCCAACGCTTTGCGGCCGTGTCGCATCTGCTCTCCATTACGAACAACTGGCGTCTGCGCCTGCGCGTGTTCGCGCCGGATGACGACGTGCCCATCGTGTCCTCGCTCGTCGACATCTGGAGTTCGGCCAACTGGTACGAGCGCGAGGCGTTCGACCTGTTCGGCATCGTCTTCGAAGGCCACCCCGACCTGCGCCGCATCCTGACCGACTATGGTTTCATCGGCCATCCGTTCCGCAAGGACTTCCCGGTCTCGGGCTATGTCGAAATGCGTTACGACCCGGAGCAGAAGCGTGTGGTTTACCAGCCGGTCACGATCGAGCCGCGCGAAATCACGCCGCGCGTGATCCGCGAGGATCGCTACGGCGGTCTGAGGAAACACTAAGAGGGTCGCATGTCAGAGATCAAGAACTACACGCTCAACTTCGGCCCGCAGCACCCGGCAGCGCACGGCGTGCTGCGCCTCGTGCTCGAGCTCGACGGCGAAGTGATCCAGCGCGCCGATCCGCACATCGGCCTGCTGCACCGTGCAACGGAAAAGCTCGCAGAGAGCAAGACCTTCATTCAGTCGGTCCCGTACATGGACCGTCTCGACTACGTGTCGATGATGGTCAACGAGCACGGCTATGTGCTCGCCATCGAAAAGCTGCTCGGCATCGAAGTGCCTATTCGCGCGAAGTACATTCGCGTGCTGTTCGATGAAATCACGCGCGTGCTCAACCACCTGATGTGGATCGGCTCGCACGGGCTCGACGTGGGCGCGATGGCGGTGTTCCTCTACGCGTTCCGAGAGCGCGAAGACCTGATGGACGTCTATGAGGCGGTCTCGGGCGCGCGCATGCACGCGGCTTACTATCGTCCGGGTGGCGTGTATCGCGATCTGCCCGACGCCATGCCGCAGTACAAGGCTTCGAAGATCCACAACGAGAAGGCGCTCGCCCGCATGAACGAGGCGCGCCAAGGCTCGGTGCTGGACTTCATCGACGACTTCTTTACGCGCTTCCCCGCTTGCGTCGATGAATACGAAACTCTCCTCACCGACAACCGCATCTGGAAGCAGCGTCTCGTGGGCATCGGTGTGGTGACGCCGGAGCGTGCGATGCAGTTGGGCCTCACTGGCGCGATGCTGCGCGGTTCGGGCATCGAGTGGGACCTGCGCAAGAAGCAGCCCTACGAGGTTTATGACCAGTTGGATTTCGACATCCCTGTGGGAGTGAACGGCGATTGCTACGACCGTTATCTCGTGCGCGTGGAGGAAATGCGTCAGTCGACTCGCATCGCGAAACAGTGCATCGAGTGGCTGCGCAAGAATCCCGGCCCGGTGATGGTCGACAACCACAAGGTCGCGCCGCCGTCGCGCGTCAACATGAAGTCGAACATGGAAGAGCTGATTCACCACTTCAAGCTCTTCACCGAAGGTTTCCATGTGCCCGAAGGCGAGGCCTACGCAGCCGTGGAGCATCCGAAGGGCGAATTCGGCATCTACCTGGTGTCGGATGGCGCCAACAAACCGTATCGTCTGAAGATCCGCGCACCGGGCTATGCCCATCTGTCCGCGCTGGATGAGATGGCGCGCGGCCACATGATTGCCGACGCGGTCACGATCATCGGCACGCAGGACATCGTGTTCGGTGAGATTGACCGCTAAGCAGCAAATTGCCGGTGCGCCTGGTAAAAGGGCGCATGGCGAAATACCGGGAACGCCACCTCTGTCGCAGCGAGCAGGTACGCTTCACGCGCGACAGGAGTTTGTGTGGCGGGAATTGCAACGGTAGGAAATGAAAGAGTCGTGTCTGAAAATGATCTCAGCTGAAGGCCTGAAAGAAATCGATCGCGCGTTGACGAAGTACCCCGCCGATCAGAAACAGTCTGCCGTGATGGCGGCGTTGGCCGTTGCTCAGGAAGAGCATCGCTGGCTGTCGCCCGAACTCATGCAGTTCGTGGCCGACTATCTTGACATGCCGCCTGTCGCGGTCCAGGAAGTCGCCACCTTCTACACGATGTTCGAGACGAAGCCTGTCGGCAAGCACAAGATCACGCTCTGCACGAATCTGCCGTGCCAGCTCGGCCCGGATGGCGGCGCGGAAAGCGCGGCCGAATATCTGAAGCAGAAGCTCGGAATCGACTTCGGCGAAACCACGCCCGACGGCAAGTTCACCTTGAAGGAAGGCGAGTGCATGGGCGCTTGCGGCGATGCACCGGTGCTGCTGGTGAACAACCACCGCATGTGCAGCTTCATGAGCCGCGAGAAGATCGACCAGCTGCTCGAGGAGCTTTCGAAATGACTTCGCTGCACGATCGTCACATCCAACCTCTGATTCTCGCGGGCCTGAATGGCGAGAACTGGCATCTCGAAGACTACGTCGCGCGTGGCGGCTACAAGCAGCTGCGCCGCATCCTCGAAGAAAAGATTCCGCCCGAGCAGGTCATCGCCGACGTGAAGGCCAGCGGCCTGCGCGGCCGTGGCGGTGCAGGATTTCCCACGGGGCTGAAGTGGAGCTTCATGCCGCGTCAGTTCCCGGGGCAGAAGTATCTCGTCTGCAATTCGGACGAGGGCGAGCCTGGTACGTTCAAGGATCGCGACATCCTGCGCTGGAATCCGCATTCGGTGATCGAAGGCATGGCCATCGGCGCATACGCGATGGGCATCACCGTGGGCTACAACTACATTCACGGCGAGATCTTCGAGGTTTATCGCCGCTTCGAGGCCGCGCTTGAAGAGGCGCGCCAGGCGGGCTATCTCGGCGACAACATCCTCGGCACGGACTTCTCGTTCCAGCTGCACGCGCACCACGGTTATGGCGCGTACATTTGCGGCGAAGAAACCGCGCTGCTCGAGTCGCTCGAAGGCAAGAAGGGCCAGCCGCGCTTCAAGCCGCCGTTCCCGGCGAGCTTCGGCGTGTACGGCAAGCCCACCACGATCAACAACACCGAGACATTCGCCGCGGTGCCGTTTTTGCTGACCGTCGGTCCGCAGACGTATATGGAAATTGGCAAGCCGAACAACGGCGGCACCAAGATTTTCTCCATCTCGGGCGACGTGGAGCGTCCGGGCAACTATGAGGTTCCGCTCGGCACGCCGTTCGCGAAGCTCATGGAGCTCGCCGGCGGCATGCGCGGCGGCAAGAAGCTCAAGGCCGTGATTCCGGGCGGCTCGTCGGCGCCGGTCATTCCGGGCGATCTGATGATGCAGACGGATCTGGACTATGACTCCATCGCCAAGCAGGGCTCGATGCTCGGCTCGGGCGCGGTCATCGTCATGGACGAAACGCGCTGCATGGTGCGCTCGTTGCTGCGTCTGTCGTACTTCTACTATGAAGAGTCGTGCGGCCAGTGCACGCCGTGCCGCGAAGGCACGGGCTGGCTGTATCGCGTCGTGAACCGCATCGAGCACGGCCAGGGCCGCCAGGAAGACCTGGACCTGCTGAACTCGGTGGCGGGCAACATCATGGGCCGTACGATCTGCGCGCTTGGCGATGCAGCGGCCATGCCGGTGCGTGGCATGCTCAAGCACTATTGGGACGAATTCGAATATCACGTGCACAACAAGCGTTGTCTGGTCGGCGGACATGCCGGCTCGCCCGCGGCCTCGCAGACTGTGGCTGCATAAGGCGGCTTCAGGGCGAATGCAGGCAAAGGCGTGTTGGGCGCGAGCCGCGTGGCGGAACGCAACGGCGATGTGACGGGGCATGCCGCTGGGAAATTGAGCGGTAACAGGTTAGGGACGATTAACCATCATGGTTGAACTTGAAATAGACGGCAAGAAGGTGCAGGTGCCCGAGGGCAGCATGGTGATCCAGGCTGCGCAACGGGTCGACACGTACATTCCGCACTTCTGCTATCACAAGAAGCTGTCCATCGCGGCCAACTGCCGGATGTGTCTCGTCGATGTCGAGAAGATGCCGAAGGCCGTGCCCGCGTGCGCGACGCCGGTGTCGCAAGGCATGGTCGTGCGCACGATGTCGGACAAGGCCGTGCAGGGTCAGCAAGCCGTGATGGAATTCCTGCTGATCAATCACCCGCTCGACTGCCCAATCTGCGATCAGGGCGGCGAATGCCAGTTGCAGGATCTGGCGGTGGGCTATGGCAAGTCGGCCTCGCGCTACAGCGAAGAAAAGCGCGTCGTGTTCCACAAGAATGTCGGCCCGCTCATCTCGATGGAAGAGATGACACGTTGCATTCACTGCACGCGCTGCGTGCGCTTCGGCGACGAAATCGCCGGCGTGATGGAACTCGGCATGCTCGGCCGCAGCATGCATTCGGAAATCAGCACCTTCGTCGGCAAGACGGTGGACTCGGAACTCTCGGGCAACATGATCGACCTGTGCCCGGTCGGTGCGCTCACGAGCAAGCCGTTCCGCTTCTCCGCGCGTACGTGGGAACTGTCGCGCCGCAAGTCGGTGAGCCCGCACGATTCGACGGGCGCAAACCTCGTCGTGCAGGTGAAGAACAACCGCGTGATGCGCGTGCTGCCGTTTGAGAACGAAGCTGTCAACGAGTGCTGGATCTCGGATAAGGACCGCTTCTCGTACGAAGGTCTGAACGCCGAAGACCGTCTCACGCACCCGATGATCAAGCAGGGCGGACAGTGGGTCGAGACCGACTGGCAGACCGCGCTCGAATACGTGGTGAAGGGCATCAAGGGCATCAGCGACGAACACGGCGAAAACATGCTTGCCGCGCTGGTCAGCCCGTACAGCACGACCGAAGAGCTTTATCTCGTGAAGCAGTTCGCGGACGCGATCGGCACGCCGAACGTCGACTTCCGCCTGCGCCAGAGCGACTTCTCGGCGCCGCTCGCGGGCGCGCCGTGGCTCGGCGCCAAGATTGCGGATCTTTCGTATGCCGACTCGGCGTTCGTGATCGGCTCGTTCCTGCGCCGCGACCACGCGCTGTTCGCCGCGCGTCTGCGCCAGGCAGCGAAGGGTGGCGCACGAGTTGGGTTCCTGCAGGCTTCGGCCGACGGTTCACTGATCCCGAACGCGCAGCGTATCGTCGCCGCGCCTTCGGCATGGCTCGACGAACTGGCCGCGATCGCGGCCGCAGCCGCCGAGGCGAAGGGCGTCGCGCTGCCTGAAGGCTTTGCCGGCGCGCAGGCGAACGAAGCCGCGAAGCAGGTGGCCGCCTCGCTCGCGAGCGGCGAGCGCCGCTTCGTGCTGCTCGGCAACGCCGCTGTCCAGCATCCGGAGTTCTCGCGTCTGCACGCCGCTGCTCAATTCATCGCCGAAACGACGGGCGCGACGCTCGGCTTCCTCACCGAAGCCGCCAACACGGTTGGCGCGCACCTCGTGGGGGCTCTTCCCGGATTTGCGGGCGGCAACGGCCTGAATGCTCGCGAAGTGTTCGAACAGCCGCGCAAGGGTTATCTGCTGTTCAACGTCGAACCCGAGTTCGATACGGCCAACCCGGCTGCCGCGCGCGCCGCGCTCGCGCAGGCCGAGATGGTCGCGGTGTTCTCGCCGTTCAAGACCGGCCTCGATTACGCCGACGTGCTGCTGCCCATCTCGCCGTTCACTGAGACCTCGGGCACGTTCGTCAACGCGGAAGGCACGGTCCAGTCGTTCAACGGTGTCGTGCGTCCGCTCGGCGATACGCGGCCGGCATGGAAGGTCCTGCGCGTGCTCGGCACGCTGCTCGGCGCGCAAGGCTTCGAGTACGAGACCTCGGAAGACGTGCGCCGCAAAGCGCTCGGCGACGGCGACTTCACTGCGCGCCTGTCGAACAAGACCACGGCTCAAGTGGCTCGATCCACGCAAGGCAGCCTCGCGAAGGCAGCCGATGGCCGCTTCGAGCGGATCTCCGACGTGCCCATCTACCGCGCCGATCAACTCGTGCGTCGCGGCGAAGCGCTGCAACTCACGATGGCGGCACGCGTGGCGAACACCATCGGCCTGCCGGCCGCGCTCTTCGAGCAGCTTGGCTTGAAGGAGGGTGATGCCGTGCGTGTGCGCCAGGGCGAGCTCTCGGTGACCGCGCCCGCGACGTGCGATGCGAATCTTGCGCCGACGGCGGTGCGCGTGTCGGCGGCAACGCCGGCCGCCGCGCAGCTCGGCAGCCTGTTCGGTGAACTGCTGGTGGAGAAGGCGTAAATGAGCTTGTTCGATACGATCAATGCAGGCGGCAGCCAGCTGCTCGGCGTGGCATGGCCCACCGTCTGGGCGCTGGTGCGCATTCTTGTCGTCGCGGTGGTGATCCTGCTGTGCGTGGCGTACCTGATCCTGTGGGAACGCAAGCTGATCGGCTGGATGCACGTGCGTCTCGGCCCGAACCGTGTGGGTCCCGGCGGCATGTTGCAGCCAATCGCCGACGTGCTGAAGCTGTTGCTCAAGGAAGTGATTCAGCCCGCGCAGGCGAGCCGCTGGATCTACATGGTCGCGCCGATCATGGTGGTGGTGCCGGCCTTCGCTGTCTGGGCGGTGATTCCGTTCCAGGCGGGCGCGGTGCTGGGCGACATCAACGCGGGTCTGCTCTACGTGATGGCGATCTCGTCGTTCGGCGTCTATGGCGTGATTCTCGCGGGCTGGGCCTCGAACTCGAAGTACGCGTTCCTTGGCGCGATGCGCGCCGCGGCGCAGATGGTCTCGTACGAAATCGCGATGGGCTTCGCGCTGGTCGTGGTGCTGATGGTGTCGGGTAGCCTGAACCTCTCGGACATCGTTCGCGGCCAGATGCAAGGCATGTTCGCGAGCCACGGCGTCACGTTCCTCTCGTGGAACTGGTTGCCGCTCCTGCCGATGTTCGTCGTCTACTTCATTTCGGGCCTCGCCGAAACGAACCGTCACCCGTTCGACGTGGTGGAAGGGGAGTCGGAAATCGTCGCCGGCCACATGATCGAGTACTCGGGGATGGGCTTCGCGCTCTTCTTCCTCGCCGAGTACATCAACATGATCGTGATCTCGGCGCTCACGTCCGTGCTGTTCCTCGGCGGCTGGAGCGCACCGTTCGCGTTCCTCGATTTCATCCCGGGCGTCTTCTGGCTGGTGCTGAAGACCTTCTTCTTCCTGTCGGTGTTCATCTGGGCACGCGCGACGTTCCCGCGCTATCGCTATGACCAGATCATGCGTCTTGGCTGGAAGGTGTTTATTCCGGTGTGCGTCGTGTGGCTGATCGTGATCGGCTTCTGGTATATGTCGCCGCTGAGCATCTGGAAATAAGGGGCGAAGGAAACATGACCGCTATCCAAAACTTCTTCAAGACGTTCTTCCTGACCGAGCTGCTCAAGGGGCTCGCGCTGACGGGTCGTTACGCCTTCAAGCGCAAGTTCACCGTGCAGTTTCCGGAAGAGAAGACCCCCATCTCGCCGCGCTTTCGTGGCCTGCATGCACTGCGCCGCTATGAAAACGGTGAAGAGCGCTGCATCGCGTGCAAGCTGTGCGAGGCCGTGTGCCCCGCGCTCGCGATCACGATCGAATCGGAAGTGCGCGCGGACAACACGCGCCGCACCACGCGTTACGACATCGACCTGACCAAGTGCATCTTCTGCGGTTTCTGCGAAGAGAGCTGCCCGGTCGACTCGATTGTCGAGACGCATATTCTCGAGTATCACGGCGAGAAGCGCGGCGATCTGTATTTCACGAAGGATATGCTGCTGGCCGTTGGCGACCGCTACGAAGCGCAAATCGCGGCGAACAAGGCAGCAGATGCACCGTACCGTTGATCTTCAGTTTGACGCTATACCGGCCCGCGGTTCGGGCCGGCTGCGGGGAACGTGTGTGCCTGGGCAAAAGCCGGGTGCCGCGAAGCTGCAGCCCGGGAACCGCGGCGTGACGCCTCCTGGTCTGGCCGCCAGTTTGCGCTGCGCAATCCGCCTTACGATGGCCTCAACGATGAACCAGTAATCATGGAATTCACGACCGTCCTGTTCTACATCTTCGCGCTGCTGCTCACGCTATCAGGCCTGAAGGTGGTCACCTCGCGCAATCCTGTCTCGTCGGCGCTCTTCCTCGTGCTCGCGTTCTTCAACGCGGCCGCGGTGTGGATGCTGCTCGAGGCCGAATTCCTCGCGATCCTGCTAGTGCTCGTCTACGTGGGCGCGGTGATGGTGCTGTTCCTGTTCGTGGTGATGATGCTGGACATCAACATCGACGTGCTGAGCCGCGACTTCAAGCGCTTCGTCCCGGTGGCGACCATCGTGGGCGCGATCATCGTGATCGAGACCGCGCTGATCCTGTGGCACGGCTACGGCGCGACCACCTCGCCGGTGCCGGATACCTCGGCCGCGGCCGCTGCTTCGGTGTCGAATACGCACCTGATCGGCAAGATCATTTATACCGATTACATCTTCGCATTCGAAATTGCCGGCCTCGTGCTGCTCGTGGCGATCGTCGCGGCCATTTCGCTGACCGTGCGCGAGCCCAAGAACGCCAAGCGCCAGAATGTTTCGAAGCAGGTTAGCGTGCGTCGCCAGGACCGCGTGCGCCTCGTGAAGATGCCTGCCGTCAAGGAACTGCCAGAAGTTGCCGAAACCGACCAGGCCGCAGCGGTCGCGACCGGCGTGGCGGCACCGGTGCAGTCCGGCTCCGGCACCAAGAGCTAAGCGTAGAGGAGAGCAACATGTTGACCCTGGCCCATTACCTCGTCCTCGGCGCGATCCTCTTTGCGATCTCGATCGTCGGCATCTTTCTTAATCGGCGCAACGTCATCATCATCCTGATGGCGATCGAGCTGATGTTGTTAGCGGTGAACACCAATTTCGTCGCGTTTTCTCATTACCTAGGTGACGTTCACGGACAGATTTTCGTGTTCTTCGTGCTAACTGTTGCGGCAGCGGAAGCCGCGATTGGTCTGGCTATTCTTGTGACTCTGTTCCGCAGCCTCGACACGATCAATGTCGAGGACCTCGATCAGCTCAAAGGTTAAGGCAGGCTCTGTTTATGGCAACGACACTCAACGAATCCCTATTGCTGGCGATCCCGCTGGCGCCTCTCGCCGGTTCCCTCATTGCCGGTTTGTTCGGCAAAACGGTGGGGCGCGCGGGCGCGCATACGGTCACCATTCTCGGCGTCGCGATTGCTTTCGTGCTCTCGTGCATCACGTTCTTCGACGTGATGAGCGGCGCGAGCTTCAACGCGACCGTCTACGAATGGATGTCGGTGGGCGGCCTGAAGTTCGAAGTGGGCTTCCTGGTCGACTCGTTGACGGCGCTGATGATGATCATCGTGACCTTCGTGTCGCTGATGGTGCACATCTACACGATCGGCTACATGGCGGAAGAAGAGGGCTACCAGCGCTTCTTCTCGTACATCGCGCTGTTCACGTTCTCCATGCTGATGCTCGTGATGAGCAACAACTTCCTGCAGCTGTTCTTCGGCTGGGAAGCGGTGGGCCTCGTTTCGTATCTGCTGATCGGCTTCTACTTCAAGCGTGAAAGCGCCATCTACGCGAACATGAAGGCATTCCTCGTGAACCGCGTAGGCGACTTCGGCTTCCTGCTGGGCATCGGCCTGCTGCTCGCGTACGGCGGCTCGCTCAACTACAACGACGTGTTCGCCAAGGGCAACGAAATCGCTGCGCTGACGTTCCCGGGCACCTCGTGGAATCTGCTCACGGTTTCGTGCATCTGCCTGTTCGTGGGCGCGATGGGCAAGTCGGCGCAGTTCCCGCTGCACGTCTGGCTGCCGGACTCGATGGAAGGCCCGACGCCGATCTCGGCACTGATCCACGCCGCCACCATGGTGACGGCCGGCATCTTCATGGTTGCGCGCATGTCGCCGCTGTTCGAACTCTCGGACGCCGCGCTGTCGTTCATCGTCGTGATCGGCTCGATTACCGCGCTCTTCATGGGCTTCCTCGGCATTGTCCAGAACGACATCAAGCGCGTGGTCGCTTATTCCACGCTCTCGCAGCTCGGCTACATGACCGTGGCGCTCGGCGTGTCGGCGTACCCGGTCGCGATGTTCCACCTGATGACGCACGCGTTCTTCAAGGCGCTGCTGTTCCTCGGTGCGGGCTCGGTCATCATCGGCATGCACCACGACCAGGACATGCGCAACATGGGCGGCCTGCGCAAGTACATGCCTATTACGTGGATCACTTCGCTCATCGGTTCGCTCGCGCTGATCGGCACGCCGTTCTTCTCGGGCTTCTACTCGAAGGACTCGATCATCGAGGCCGTGAAGGCTTCGCACCTCGCGGGCTCGGGCATTGCCTATTTCGCGGTGGTCGCGAGCGTGTTCGTGACGGCGCTGTACTCGTTCCGCATGTACTTCCTCGTGTTCCACGGTGAGGAGCGCTTCCGTAATCCGAAGCATCCTGATTCGCCGATGGGCGCCGAAGCCGCAGCACATGGCCATGGCAACGGCCACGACCACGACGAACACCATGTCCACGTCCCGCACGAGTCGCCGTGGGTGATCTGGGTGCCGCTCGTCCTGCTCGCGATTCCTTCGGTGATCGCCGGCGCGTATGCGATCCAGCCGCTGCTGTTCGGCGACTTCTTCGCGCACGGTGTGGCGTTCCAGAAGGTCATTTTCATTGGCCAAAATCACCCGGCGCTTGCTGAGATGGGTGAAGAATTCCATGGCTGGGTCGCGATGGGCGCGCATGCGTTCTCGGGTCTGCCAGTGTGGCTTGCACTCGCGGGTGTGATCGTGGCCTGGTTCTTCTACATGAAGCGCCCGGACCTGCCGGCCGTCGTGTCGCGCACGTTCTCGCCGGTGTACAAGCTGCTGACGAATGCGTATTACCTGGACAAGATCAACGAAGTCGTCTTCGCTCGCGGAGCGGTCGCTATCGGTCGAGGGCTGTGGAAGGAAGGCGATGTCGTCGTGATCGACGGCGTCGTGAATGGGAGCGCCAAGTTTATCGGCTGGTTTGCATCGGTCATTCGTTTCCTGCAATCCGGCTATATCTACCACTACGCATTTGCCATGATCATTGGCATGCTTGGCCTCCTTACTCTGTTTGTAACGCTCAGCGGCAAATAAGAAGGCGAGGAAAAAAACGCATGCACGCAACTCCGATTCTCAGTATTGCGATCTGGATGCCGATCGTTTTCGGCATCATCGTTCTTATAGTGGGTTCCCTTCGGAGCTCGAGCGCGGACCGCTGGCTCGCGCTCATCGGTTCGGTGCTTAGTTTCCTCGTCACCCTTCCGCTCGTTTCGGGATTCGATACGACCACGGCTGCACTCCAGTTCGAGGAGAAGTCGGTCTGGATCGAGCGGTTCAATATTTCGTATCACCTCGGCATCGACGGCATTTCGTTGTGGCTCGTGGTGCTGACGGCGCTTATCACCGTGATCGTCGTGATCGCGGGCTGGCAGGTGATCCAGAAGAACGTTGCGCAGTATTACGCGGCGTTCCTCATCCTGTCGGGCTTGATGGTCGGCGTCTTCTGCGCGGCCGACGGTCTGCTGTTCTACGTGTTCTTCGAGGCCACGCTCATTCCGATGTACATCATCATCGGCGTGTGGGGCGGTCCGAACCGCGTGTATGCGGCGTTCAAGTTCTTTCTCTATACGCTGGCCGGCTCGCTGCTGATGCTGATCGCGTTGCTGTACCTCTACCGCGAGACGAGCACGTTCGACCTCGCCACGTGGCAGGGCGTGCAGCTTGCAATGACGCCACAGATTTTGCTGTTCATCGCGTTCTTCTTCGCGTTCGCGGTCAAGGTGCCGATGTGGCCGGTCCACACGTGGTTGCCGGACGCGCACGTCGAGGCCCCCACGGGCGGCTCGGTGGTGCTGGCCGCCATCATGCTGAAGCTCGGCGCGTACGGTTTCCTGCGTTTCTCGCTGCCGGTCACGCCCGATGCGAGCCATTACCTGGCACCGGTCATCATCACGCTGTCGCTGATCGCCGTGATCTACATCGGCCTCGTGGCGATCGTGCAGTCGGACATGAAGAAGCTGGTCGCGTACTCGTCGATCGCACACATGGGCTTCGTCACGCTCGGCTTCTTTATGTTCGGCCCGTCGAGCCAACTGGCGGTGGAAGGCGCGATTGTCCAGATGATCTCGCACGGCTTCGTCTCGGGCGCGATGTTCCTTTGCATCGGCGTGCTGTATGACCGCATGCATACGCGCGACATTGCTGATTACGGCGGCGTCGTCAACACGATGCCGAAGTTCGCGGCGCTGGCCATGCTGTTCGCTATGGCCAACTGCGGCCTGCCGGGCACCTCCGGATTCGTCGGCGAATTCATGGTGATTCTGGCAGCAGTGAAGTTCAACTTCTGGATCGCTTTCGGGGCGGCGTTCACGCTGATCCTGGGCGCGGCCTATACGTTGTGGCTGTACAAGCGGGTGTACTTTGGCGCAGTCGCGAACGACCATGTTCGCGAGCTGAAGGACATCAGCAGCCGTGAATACCTGATTCTCGGGGTGCTCGCGCTGCTCACGCTTTTCATGGGCGTCTACCCGAAGCCCTTTACCGATGTGATGCACGTTTCCGTGGAAAACCTCCTCTCCCACGTTGCAGTGTCGAAACTGCCGCTGTCACAGTAATACGAGCGGAGGACTAAGAGATCATGCCAAACGCCCCTTTGAACGCTCTGCTACCCGACGCGCTGGTCATGGCCGGTGTCGTCGTTGCGTGGCTCAACGACACGTTCACCGGTCCTTCGGGCCGGCGCACGACCTATTTCATCGCGCTGCTGACGACCGTGATCGCCGGCATCTGGTTCGCGGTGAACGCGTTCGATCCGCACGTGCACTACTACTTCACGCGGATGTACGTGGTGGACGCGTTCGCCAGCGCCATGAAGTCGGTGGTCACGCTCGGCTACGCAGTCTCGATCGTGTACTCGCGAAAGTACCTCGAAGACCGCGACATGTTCCGGGGAGAGTTCTTCCTGCTCGGCATGTTCTCGTTGCTTGGCCAGATCGTGATGATCTCGGGCAACAACTTCCTCACGCTGTACCTCGGTCTGGAGCTGATGTCGCTCTCGCTCTACGCGGTCATCGCACTGCGCCGTAACGCGACGCAGTCGAACGAAGCGGCCATGAAGTACTACGTGCTGGGCGCGCTCGCATCGGGCTTCCTGCTCTATGGCATCTCGATGCTGTACGGCGCGACTGGTTCGCTCGACCTGGGCGACGTGTTCAAGGCGGTTGCCTCGGGCCACATCAACGACATCGTGCTGCTGTTCGGCGTGGTGTTCATCGTCGCGGGCGTGGCGTTCAAGATGGGCGCGGTGCCGTTCCACATGTGGGTGCCCGACGTCTATCAAGGCGCGCCTACGGCCATGACGCTGCTCACGGGCGGTGGCCCCAAGGTCGCGGCGTTCGCGTGGGCCGTGCGTTTCCTCGTCATGGGTCTGCTGCCGCTGGCCGTGGACTGGCAGGAAATGCTGATCATTTTGGCGGCGCTCTCGATGATCGTCGGCAACATCACGGGTATCGTCCAGCGCAACGTCAAGCGCATGCTGGCTTATTCGGCGATCTCGAACATGGGTTTCGTGCTGCTCGGCCTGCTGGCCGGCATCGTCGACAACAAGGCGACCGGTGCGGCCAGCGCGTACAGCTCGGCGATGTTCTACAGCATCGTCTATCTGATCACGACGCTCGGCGCGTTCGGCATCATCATGCTGCTGGCTCGCCGCGACTTCGAGGCTGAAACGCTCGACGACCTCAAGGGTCTGAACCAACGCAGCCCGGTGTTTGCATTCGTCATGATGCTCATGATGTTCTCGCTCGCCGGCATCCCGCCGACGGTCGGCTTCTACGCGAAGCTCGCCGTGCTCGAAGCCACGATGAATGCCGGCCTGACCTGGCTTGCCGTGCTCGCGGTCATTACGTCGCTGTTTGGCGCGTTCTACTACCTGCGCATCGTCAAGCTGATGTACTTCGACACGCCGCAGGACACCGCGCCGATCGAGAGCCACGCGTGCAATCGCGCGCTGCTCACGCTCAATGGTGTGGCGGTGCTGGTGCTCGGCATTGTCCCCGGACCGCTGATGTCGCTCTGCTTGCAGGCCGTCTCGCATACGCTGCCTCTGTAATGTCGGCAGCAGGGTGGTTTATTGTGTTGTTGGCGCTCGCGGGCGCCAACCTGCCGTTTTTCAATCAGCGGTTGTTCGGCATGGTGCCGTTGCGCGCGCAAAAGAAAAGCGTGTGGATTCGCATTGCCGAAATGATCGTGCTGTATTTTGTGGTTGGCGCGTTCGGCTTCATGCTGGAGGCGCGCGCCGGCAACCGCTTTGACCAGGGCTGGCAGTTCTACGCCATCACGTTCAGTCTGTTTGTCGTGTTCGCGTTCCCCGGCTTCGCCTGGCAATATCTCGTCAAACGCCGCCCGGCGTGATGCGAGTCCCTCGTCGAGGACGAGGGGCTCGCCATTCGATCGCATCGCGGTTTCCCGCGACTTCTCCGTAGAAGCGCTTCCCAGAGGTTGAACATGGCTGCTGAACATCAAAAGCACGACCCGGCGCTCGCCGAGACGTGCGTGGAAAGCACGACGCTCCACGCGGGCAAATTCCTTACGCTCAAGTGCGACACGGTTGCTTTGCCGGACGGCAAGCATGCGACGCGCGAGTATGTCCAGCATCCGGGCGCGGTCATGGTGATCCCACTCTTCGACGACGGTCGCGTGCTGATGGAGCGCCAATATCGCTATCCGCTTTCGCGGGTGATGACCGAGTTTCCGGCGGGCAAGCTCGATCCGCAAGAAGGCGCGCTTGCCTGTGCGGTCCGCGAGCTCAAGGAAGAGACGGGCTACGCGGCGCGCGAGTATGTTTATCTTGCGCAGATCCATCCTGTGATTTCGTACTCGACCGAATTCATCGACATCTATCTCGCGCGCGGCTTGACCGCGGGCGAGGCCAAGCTCGATGACGGCGAGTTTCTCGAGACGTTCACGGCAACGCTGCCCGAACTGCTCGAATGGGTGCGCACCGGCAAGATCACCGATGTGAAGACGATTATCGGCACGTTCTGGCTCGAAAAGGCGCTGTCGGGCGCCTGGCCGTTCGGGCGACCCGAGCAGGGCTAGAAACCCACGCGCCGCCCATGTGCGGCTGCCCTGCGCCAATCCACCCAATACGGCGGTCTTCGGTTTCGAAGGCCGCCGTATTCATATCGGGCGGGCATTTTTGCGCTGAGCGCACCGTGCTGGACGGCGCTACAATCACCGGCAACCCGGCCGTCCGATTCCGGGCAGGGTGGTGAATACCCTGGTCGGAATTTTGCGAACGATCGTTCATAAATTTACGTTTTGAGCTACACTCAACGCAAGCCTCGATTCTCATGAAGGTCCTCGATTTACAGTGCCCAGACGGCCATCGGTTTGAAGGCTGGTTCGCTTCCGCTGACGACTTCGAGTCGCAGCTTTCGCGCAAGCTGGTCGAATGTCCGATGTGCGGCGCCACCAAGGTGAGCCGCGTGCCGTCCGCGCCCCGACTGAATCTGTCGGGTGCGAGCGGGACATCGTCTGCTGCAGGCCAGGCGCCGCAGTCCAACCAAGCGGCACAGGCGGCGCAATGGCAGGCGCATGCCATGCGCGTGATGCGCGAAGTCCTGGAGAAGACGGAGAACGTAGGCGACCGTTTCGCCGAGGAGGCGCGGCGCATTCATTACAACGAAGCGCCGGCGCGCAACATCCGCGGGGTGGCATCCGCGGAAGATGCGCAAGCTCTCGTCGAAGAAGGCATCGATGTGATGCCGCTGCCGGTTCCGGCTGCGTTGAAGGGTCCGCTGCAATAAGGTCATGCGGGTCTTCGCCGTGGCTTGGGATGTGTTCCCCACCAGCCGCGGCCAGGAGACAAACCGCATGGATCTCGACTACACCCCCACCGACGACGCATTTCGCGCCGAAATCCGCGCTTGGCTCGAGGCGAATCTGCCTCAAGCCGTGCGTGAAAAAGTGCTCAATCACAAGCGCCTCAGCCGCGACGATATCGCCAACTGGCATAAGCTGCTCGGCCAGCGCGGCTGGTCGGCGCCCGCCTGGCCGGCCGAATATGGCGGCCCCGGCTGGAACGAAACGCAGCGCCATATCTGGGACGAGGAGTGCGGCCGCATTGGCGCGCCGATGGTCCTCCCGTTCGGTGTCTCGATGGTGGCGCCCGTGCTCATGAAGTATGGCAACGACGCGCAAAAGCGCCGCTATCTGCCGCGCATTCTCTCCGGTGAAGACTGGTGGTGCCAGGGCTATTCCGAACCCGGCTCGGGCTCGGACCTGGCCTCGCTGCGCACGCGCGCCGTGCTGACCAAGGGCAGCGACGGCGACCACTACATCGTGAACGGCCAGAAGACCTGGACCACGCTCGGCCAGCATGCCGACATGATGTTCTGCCTCGTACGCACCGACCCCGCTGCGAAGAAGCAAGAAGGCATCTCGTTCCTGCTCATCGACATGAAGACGCCCGGCATTACCGTGCGCCCGATCATCATGCTCGACGAAGACCATGAGGTGAACGAAGTATTCTTCGAGGACGTGAAGGTGCCGGTCGAGAACCTCGTCGGCGAGGAGAACCGCGGCTGGACCTACGCGAAATATCTGCTTGGGCATGAACGCACGGGCATTGCGCGCGTGGGTGCATCGAAGCGCGAACTCGCGTTTCTCAAGCGCGTCGCGCTGAAGCAGAAGAAACACGACAAGCCACTGCTGCACGATCCGGTTTTCGCGGCGCGCGTGGCTGCCGTCGAAATCGAGCTGATGGCGCTCGAAGTGACTGCCGAACGTGTGATCGCGAGCAGCGGCGATGGTCGCGGTCCGGGGCCCGAAGCGTCTATGCTCAAGATCAAAGGCACGGAAATCCAGCAGGCGCTCACCGAACTGATGGTCGATGCGGTTGGTCCGCTCGCAGCGCCGTTCGATCCGGCGTTCCTCGAGGGCGAGCATGCGCACGCGGCCGGCGGCGACGACGATGCAGCACCGCTCGCGGCTTACTACTTCAACTATCGCAAGACGTCGATTTATGGCGGGTCGAACGAAATCCAGAAAAACATCATCGCGCAGATGATTCTGGGGATTTGAGGAGCGGCGCAATGGACTTCAATTTCACCGAAGAGCAACAGCAACTTGCCGACGCACTGCGTCGCTATCTCGACAAGAATTACGGCTTCGAAGCGCGCCAGGCGATCGTGAAGACGCCCGAGGGCGTTTCACCCACACACTGGAACGCGTTCGTCGAACTCGGCCTCACCGCGCTGCCGGTGCCGGCGGACCAGGGCGGTTTCGACGGTTCGCCGTTCGACATGCTCGTGGTCATGCAGGAACTGGGCCGTGCGCTCGTGATCGAGCCGTACTGGGCGACGGCCGTGGGCATCGAGGCACTGAAGCTTACGAACGCGGAAAATCCGCACAACGCGCAACTGCTGGAGCGCGCGGCGGCGGGCGAGATCAAGCTTGCTGCGGCGTTTCACGAGCCCGATGCGCGCTACGACCTGTTTGCTCTCGACACGCTCGCGAAGGAAACCGGCGACGGCTTTACGCTCACGGGCAGCAAGTCGGTCGTGCAGCACGGTGCGCAGGCCGACTACTGGATCGTGGCGGCACGCCTCGCGGGCGAGGTCGCGCTGTTCGTGGTGGGAAGCGATGCGAAGGGCGTCGAGGTGCGCGACTATCGCACGATCGACGGCCAGCGCGCCGCGACGCTCACGTTCGACGGCGCGAGTGCGAGCCGCCTGGCTGGTGCGGGCGCGGCCACATGGGAGCAGATCGCCGATTACGCGACGTTCCTGCTGTGCGCGGAAGCCGTCGGCGCCATCGACGCGCTCAACCACGCGAGCGTCGAGTACACGAAGACGCGCCAGCAGTTCGGCGTGCCGATCGCGCGTTTCCAGGCGCTCCAGCATCGCATGGCCGAGATGCTGATCCATGGCGAGCAGGCTCGCTCGCTCACGTATCTGGCGGCAGCACGTTACAGTAGCGCTACGGCCGACGAGCGGCGCCGCGCGATTTCGGCAGCCAAGGTACGCGTCGGGCAGGCGGCACGCTATGTCGGCCAGCAGGCAGTGCAGTTGCACGGCGGCATGGGCGTGACCAATGAAGTCGCGGCGGCGCATTTGTTCAAGCGCCTCACGATCATCGAGACCACGCTTGGCGACGTCGATCACCATCTCGAACGTTTCGCTTCGCTGCCCGGGTTTGCGCAGGCAGCCGCTTGAGGTTCAATGCGCGCGCGCGGGTGGCTGCGTTGTGAAGCGCGTTGTGAAGCGCGTCGAGATGCAACATGAAACGGAGAGGCATCGATGGGAGTGAGTTACGAAGATCTCGAAGTGGGCAAGGCGTATGAAATCGGCTCGCACACGTTCGGGCGCGAAGAGATCGTGCAGTTCGCGCAGCAGTTCGATCCGCAGCCGTTTCATTTGAGCGAGGCGGCCGGCGAGGCGTCGCACTTCGGCGGCCTCGTCGCGAGTGGCTGGCACACGTGCTCGGTCATGATGGGCCTGCTCGTGCGCAACTTCCTCGAGGGTTCTACGTCGATGGGCTCGCCCGGCATCGACGAGATCCGCTGGATCAAACCGGTGCGCGTCGGCGACACGATTACGTTGACCAACAACATCGTGAGCAAGCGCGTTTCGCAAAGCAAGCCGGATCGTGGGATTGTCGAGACGCGCTGGGAAGGCCGCAATCAGCACGGTGAGATCGTGGTGACGGTGAGCTCGAAGGGGCTGTTCGGGCTGGCCCATCCCGGGCTGGCCCATCCTGGGCTGACCCATCCCGGAGGTGCGTCTTGAGCGTGGTGGCTGCGGTGGAAATTGCCGACGTCGCTGCCTTGCGCGCGCTCGTAGGTGCGCAACCGCTCCTGAGCGGCTGGCGCACGTTGAGTGAGGCGAGCGTGCTGGGCTTCGCCGATGCGACTGACGATCACCAGTGGATTCACGTCGACGCGGAGCGTGCGCGCCGCGAGTCGCCATTCGGCGGGCCGATTGCCCATGGCTTTCTCACGCTTTCTCTCGTGCCGGCGCTGCTCGCGGAGACGGTCCCGATGCGTCAGCGCATGGGCGTGAACTACGGGCTCAACCGCGTGCGCTTCACGTCGCCCGTGCCTGTGGGCTCGCGGGTGCGCGCGCGTATCGGCGTGAAAGAGGTGAGCGATGTCGAGGGCGGCGGTGCGCAAGTCGTCTGGGACGTCGGCATCGAATGCGAAGGTAGCGAGCGGCCCGCATGCGTGGCCGAATTCATCACGCGGCACTACTTCTGAGCGCCGGAGCGCGCTTTTATATTTGGCGCGCAGGCTGAATGCGAAAGGGGCGTCCGGCTGTGAGCCGGACGCCCCTTCTTCGTTCCATCAGGCGTCGATCATCAGGCAGCCTGCTTACTGTGTTTCGCGTACTGCGTCGCGCCGAACAGGACTTCTCGCGCCTTGTCGTCCGTGAGCGCCTTGCGGGCGTTCGCGAGCACTTGGACGCCGCGCTGGACCGCAGGGCGCGCCGCGATGGTCTCGTGCCAGCGCTTCACGTTGGGCAGCGCGTCGAGATCGATGCCCTGGTTTTGCCACGAGCGCGTCCACGGGAATGCGGCGATATCGGCGATGGTGTAATCGTCGCCAGCCAGATATTCGGATTTTTCCAGTTGCGCTTCCATCACGTTGTAGAGGCGTTTTGCCTCGTTCGTGTAGCGGTTCACAGCGTACTCGATCTTCTCGGGCGCATAGATGCGGAAGTGGTGCGCCTGGCCGAGCATGGGCCCGAGGCCGCCCATCTGGAACATCACCCATTGCAGCACGTCGTAGCGCGCCGCGAGATCTTCGGGCATGAACTTGCCGGTTTTCGCGGCCAGGTAGATCAGGATCGCGCCCGACTCGAACAGCGAGAACGGCTTGCCGTCGGCACGCACGGGGCCTTCTGAATCTGTGATCGCAGGGATTTTGTTGTTCGGGCTGATATCGAGGAACTCGGGCTTGAACTGGTCGCCGGCTCCAATATCGATGGGATGCACGCGATACTCGAGGCCGGTCTCCTCGAGCATGATATGGACTTTGTGGCCGTTGGGCGTGGCCCAGCTATAGACGTCGATCATCGTGGCTCCTTGGCACCTGGACGAAGGCGCCGCCAGACTCCCGCGGCGCGTGAACTGGCGCAAATTAGCATAGATCGGCGGCCCGCGCAGAGGGCGCATGAGCGCCCCTGCTGCGCTTGTGGGCTTGTATCGCGAGCGTGTCAGGAACGGCCCGATCGTCTACGAGCGCGTGATCGGCATCTCCACGAAGCACTACGTGCGGATCGAGTGCTGATCGAATGCCGATCGAATCGATCGGGTGCGAAGTCGCGCTAGCGCCATGTTCGTTTCCTTTCTCGTCGAAGCGTTACAGGAACGACGATGCGCTTGTCACTTATAGACCGGTTGCCGCTTTTCGAGGAACGCGGTGATGCCTTCGAGCCCGTCGCGGTGATGCAGCGAAGTCACGAAGCTCTCGCGTTCCGCAATGAGGTGATCGTCGAGCGATTGCATGTCCGCTGCGCCCGTCAGCCCCTTGATGCGCGTGACTGCGTTCGGCGAGATCTTCGCGAGATCGTCAGCCCAGGCGAGCGCCGTATCGAGCGCCTTCTGCGGTTTTGCGATGCGGTTCACGACGCCCAGGTCCGCGAGGCGCGATGCGCCGATCGGCTTGCCTTCGACCATCAACTCGAAGGCAAGCGCACGCGGCAGCGCGCGCGCGAGGAACCACGAGCCGCCGCCATCGGGCGTGAGGCCCACGCGCGAGTATGCCATGACGAATTTTGCGTCGTCGGCGGCGACCAGCAGATCGGCTGCGAGTGCCAGCGAGAAGCCCGCGCCCGCAGCCGCGCCTTCGACTGCGGCAATCACGAGCTTGCTCGACTGGCGCATGGCGGTGATCCATTGCGCGAGCATGTCGATGGCGGCGGCCTGCACGGAAGGATCCTTGGCGCGGTTTTCGAGCAGACGGTTCAGGTTGCCGCCCGCGCAAAAGAAGTTGTCGGCGCCCGTGAGGACGATCGCGCGTAGCGAGTTGTCGCGCTCGGCGGCGTCGAACGCTTCGATGGCGGCGGCGTACATGTCGGGATGCAGCGCGTTGCGCGCGCCTGGGTTCGATAGCGTCAGCACGAGCGTGGATTCATGGTCGTGCGGGCGAGTGCTGCGGAGTTCTGCGCTCATTGCGATGCCTTGTTTGTTGCGTTGATGTCTGCCGCGTCGGGCTGCGTGAGAGCAAGGCCGAGTTGTGCGCGACGCGCGAGCCATGGCGACGGGCGATAGCGCGGGTCGCCGAGCACGGCGTGAATGTTGTTCAGGATGGTGAGGATCGTGCGTGCGCCCAGTGCGTCGCCGAGTGCGAGCGGCCCGTGCGGATAGCCGAGCCCGAGCGTGACAGCCAGGTCGATATCGCGCGGCGACGCGATCTGCTTTTGTGCGATGTCGCAGCCGATGTTCACGATCGTAGCGACGATGCGCTGCGCGACGAAGCCCGTGGAATCGCGGATCACGGTGACCGGCACGCCGTCGGCGGCGAAGAGCGCGTGGCCCGCGTCGCGTGCGGCGCGCGTGGTGGCGGGCGTCGTCATCAGCGTGCGGCGCTTCGCGCCGGCGAGCGGGAACAGCGTGTCGATGGCGACGACGCGGCTCGCGTCGAGTTGTTCTTCGAGTGCGGCGGTGGTGGCGTCGAGCCCAAGCGGCGCGACCACGATGAGCGAGTCGGCACCAGGAGTGTCGCCTTCGTCGATGGCGACGCCCGCCTGAGCAGCAAGCGCGACCACGGCCTCGCGCGCGGCGGCATTGCTGCGGCTCACCCAGACGCTTGCGGGAAGCGCCGCGGGCGCGGCGGGTTCTTCCGGCACTTGCTGCTTGCCATCGATATAGCGATAGAAGCCTTCACCGCTCTTGCGGCCAACGAGTCCGCCCGCGAGACGCACGCCGGTGATGGGCGAGGGCGTGAACCGTGGCTCCTCGTAGAACTGGTGATAGATCGACTCCATCACGGGATGCGAGACATCGAGCGCGGTCAAGTCCAGCAGTTCGAACGGCCCGAGTCGAAAACCGGCCTGCTCCCGCATGATGCGGTCGACATCGGCGAAGCTGGCCACGCCTTCGCCGGCCACGCGCAAGCCTTCGGTGTTCATGCCGCGGCCCGCGTGATTGACGATGAAGCCCGGCATGTCCTTCGCTCGCACGGGCGTGTGGCCCATGCGGCTCGCGAGCGCCATGAGCGCGTCGCCGGCGGCGGGGTCGCTGCGCAGGCCGTCGATTACCTCGACCACCTTCATCAGCGGCACAGGGTTGAAGAAGTGATAGCCCGCAACGCGCGAGGGATCGCCGCAGGCGGCGGCGATCGCCGTGATCGACAGCGACGAGGTGTTCGAGGCGAGCAGGCATTTGCCGCTCACCACGGTTTCGAGTTCACGAAAGAGGACGCGTTTGGCGTCCAGGTTCTCGACGATCGCTTCGATCACGAGATCGCAGCCGGCAAGCCCGTCGATTGTGTTCACGCCCGTGACGCGCGCGAGCGCAGCGTTGGCATTGGTCTCGCTGAGCTTGCCTTTCGTGGCGAGTTTCGCGAAGGTGTCGGCGAGATACGCGCTCGCTGCGGCAACTGCTTGCGCATTGGTATCGTAGAGGCGCACCGCGAGGCCCGCCTGCGCGGCAATCTGGGCGATGCCGCGGCCCATTGCGCCGGTGCCGACGATGCCAATTGTCTCAATGTTGAAATGATGGGAAGTCATTGGAAGCCTGGCTCCATGATTGGCCTAAGATAGCACGGTCGTACAGTTCAACGAAAACGATTCAGCGGGTTCAAGACGGACGCCGCTGCCTGCAAGGAGGCAATGAGAATGATCAAGCTGCATGGTTTTGCGCTGTCGAACTACTACAACAAGGTCAAGTTCGCGATGCTCGAGTATGGCATTGCGTTCGAGGAAGTGACGGCGAAACTCCCGCTTTCCGAGGCGCAACTGGCGCAGTCGCCCATGGGCAAGGTGCCGTTCGTCGAGACCGAGCACGGTTTTCTGTGCGAGTCGGAAGTGATCGTCGAATATCTGGCGGCTTGCTATCCCGAGAAGCACATTTTCTCCGCCGACCCATGGAAAGCGGCAAAGGAGCGTGAGCTCATTGTCGTGATCGAGACGCATCTGGAACTCACGGTGCGCGAACTCTATGCCGAAGCGTTCTTCGGCGGGACGGTGAGCGCGGACGTCAAGGCCAGCGTCGAGAAGCGGCTGAATCGTTACATTCCCAGCTTCAAGCGGCTCGCGAAGTTCGCGCCGTATGTGGGCGGGGACCAGTTCGGGATCGTGGACATCGCGGCGTTCGCGAGCTTGCCGCTCGTCGCGATGGCGACGCAAAAGATTTACGGCCGTGACTTTGTTTCGGATGCAGGAGTCGACTGGAAATCGTACCTGAAGCTCGTGGGCGAGCGGCCTGCGGCCCAGCGCGTGGCCGCCGGGCGCAAGGCCTATATTGAGGCCAATGCATAAGCTTGGCGCCTGCATGGCATAGGTGGCCTGGCAGGCGTCATTGCGGCGCGATGCAGCGTGCGGGAATGTGCGCCGCGCCGCCTTGCGCGATGCTCGGGAACGCCTTGCCGTTCGCTGATGCATCGCGCGTTGCAGGTCGTCAGAGCCGCGCGAGGCGTTCGAGTGCGGTCGCGAGCGTGCTTTCTTGCTTGGCGAAACAAAAGCGCACGACGCCCGATTCGTGCGGCTCATGATAGAACGCCGACACCGGAATGGCGGCCACGCCAACCTCCGCCGTGAGCCACTTCGAAAATTCGGCTTCGGGCAAGTCGCTGATTGCCGAATAGTCCACGCACTGGAAGTACGTGCCCTGGCACGGCAGCAGCTTGAAGCGCGAATTCGCGAGGCCGGCGCGGAAGAAGTCGCGTTTCTTCTGATAGAAAGCGGGCAGTTCCAGATACGGTTTGGGATCGCGCAGATATTGCGCGAGACCGACCTGCATCGGCGTATTCACCGTGAACACATTGAACTGGTGCACCTTGCGGAATTCGGCGGCGAGCGGCGCCGGCGCCGCCACGTAGCCGACCTTCCATCCCGTCACGTGAAAAGTCTTGCCGAAGCTCGACACGATAAAGCTGCGCGCCGCGAGTTCCGGATAGCGCGCGACGCTTTCGTGCGGCTGGCCGTCATAAACCATGTGTTCGTAGACTTCGTCGGAGAGGATCAGCACATTGGTGCCGCGCACGATCTCTTCGAGCTTGCGCATGTCCTCGGCGCGCCACACCGTGCCCGTGGGATTGTGCGGCGTGTTGATGAGGATGAGGCGCGTCTTTGGCGTGATGGCAGCGGCGAGGCGGTCGAACGGAATCGCATAGTCGGGCGCTTCGAGCGTCACGAACACGGGCTTGCCGCCCGCCAGTTCGATCGACGGCAGGTAGCTGTCGTAGGTCGGTTCCACCACGATGACTTCGTCGCCGGGATGCACTGCGCACAGAATCGCCGTGAGCAGCGCCTGGGTGGCGCCCGCCGTCACGGTGATTTCGGTGTTGGCGTCGTAGCGATGGCCGTAGATATTCGCGATCTTCTGCGCGATGGCTTCTCGCAGCACGGACATGCCGGTCATCGGCGGATATTGATTGTGGCCGTCACGCATGGCCTGCGCGACTGCATCGACGATGCGCGAATCGCAGTCGAAATCGGGAAAGCCCTGGCCCAGGTTCACCGCGCCTTTTTCGGCGGCGAGCGCGCTCATCACCGTGAAGATCGTCGTGCCGACGTTGGGCAGGCGCGAGGGGAAAGAGGGCGAGAGCAGCGGGGTTTGCGACGGATCTTGCGAAGGATGCGATGCGTTCATGGCGCGGGCGGATGGAAGACGGTGGAACGGCAAAACTCGATTGTAGGCAAATCGGTCGGGCCGCTATCGGTCGGGCCGCGATCGGTCGAGTCACGAGCAGTCGGGGCGTGAGTTGCTGATTCGCTGGTCATACGCTGGCCCAGGCCGCCGAGGCTTCGGCGACAAAGGCATCAGGTGTGCCAATGCGAAAGCCGAAATCGCGCGCGATGCGCTTCGCGAGCTTGAGCACCGCGCGGTCTTTCGATACGAGCCACGCAGCGCCGCTGGCCCGCGCAAGCTCCAGGAACTTCTGGTCGTCGCGATCGCGGCATTGGGGTAGCGCACGGGCGTCGGCGGGCGGCGCCGGCGGCTCGATCTGCCGCACGAGCGTTGCCAGCGTGGCGAGCGCGGCCGCCTTATCCGTGCCGCGCCCCTGGAATTGCGGATAGTCGAGCACGTGCGCAAGCTCGGCATGGCAACGTGCGTCGATCAGCGCATCGAGCGCGCCACGTTCGAGCGCCGTGCGAATGGGGCGCGTATGCGGGTCGTCGAACACGAGAATGTCGAGCCACACATTCGAATCGAGCACCACGGCGAGTGCATTTTGCGCGCCGGTGGCGGGGGATGGGTCGGAGAAGCTGTCTGAGGGCGTAAAACCGGTCATTCGTGAATTCGCTACAATCGGGCTTTCGCCTTTGAACATCGGCACGCTCGTGCCTGCAAGCCTCTATGATAATCGTTCTGTCGCCGGCCAAATCGCTCGACTATGACACGCCAGCGCACATCGAAACCCACACCATCCCTGATTTTGTCGACGACGCAGCCGAGCTGATCGATGGCTTGCGCCGTCTTTCGCCGCAGCAGATCGGTTCGCTCATGAGCATCTCGGATCCGCTCGCCAGCCTGAACTTCCAGCGCTACGCCGACTGGTCGAAGCACTTTAGCGAGGCCAACGCGAAGCAGGCCGTGCTAGCGTTCAACGGCGACGTGTACGAAGGCTTCGACGCGAAATCGCTCACGCACGCCGATCTCGATTACGCCCAGCAGCACGTACGCGTGCTGTCCGGCCTGTACGGCGTGCTGCGTCCGCTCGATCTGCTGCAGCCTTATCGGCTGGAGATGGGCACACGCTTCGAAAATGCGCGCGGCAAGGACCTTTACGCGTTCTGGGGCGAGCGCATCACGCACGCGCTCAACGCGCAGTTCGAGCTCAACCAGAAAAAAGCGAAGAAAGGTGCGCGCGTGCTGGTGAACTGCGCATCGACCGAGTACTTCAAGGCCGTGAAGCCCAAGGCGCTCGCGGTGCCCATCATCACGCCGGTGTTTGAAGACTGGAAGGGCGGCCGCTACAAGATCATCAGCTTCCACGCGAAGCGCGCGCGCGGGCTGATGGCGCGCTACGCGGTCGAAAACCGCATCGCCGAGCCCGAGGCGCTCAAAGCCTTCGATATGGAAGGTTACGCATTCGATGCAGAGGCGTCGAACGATTCGACGTATGTGTTCCGCCGGCGTCTGGCCGATTAAGCGGCCGGATTGCCGACCCAGCGAAGGAAACAGACATGACGATTTCCATTTCCAGCCAGTTCGATGCGGGCGCGATTGAAGTGCTCTCGTGCGAGCAAGCCGACGATATCCGCCTGCGCGTGCGCGCCGACAGTCAATCGGATTTCGCGCAGTGGTTTTATTTCCGCCTCACGGGCGGGCGCGGCGAGCGTTGCGTGATGACGTTCGAGAACGGCTCGGCGTGCGCGTTTCCCGAAGGGTGGCGCGACTATCAGGCCGTGGCGAGCTATGACCGCGTGAACTGGTTCCGCGTGCCGACCTCGTACGACGGCACGGCATTCGTCATCGACCATACGCCCGAGTTCGACAGCATCTACTACGCGTACTTCGAGCCGTACAGCGAGGAGCGCCATTCCGAGTTTCTCGGCGCGCTCCAGCAGCTTCCGCACGCGACGCTGAGCGAACTCGGCCGGACGGTCGAGGGCAGACCGATGACGCTACTTTCGCTCGGCATGCCGGGCGACACCACGCCGGAGGGCAAGCCCAAGAAGACGGTCTGGATCATCGCTCGCCAGCATCCGGGCGAGGCGATGGCCGAATGGTTTGTCGAAGGGCTCGTGAAGCGTCTGGCGGGCTGGGGCGACTGGTCGGGCGATCCGGTCGCGCGCATGCTGCTCGAGCGCGTGATCTTCCATATCGTGCCGAACATGAATCCGGACGGCAGCGTGCACGGCAACCTGCGCACCAACGCGGCGGGCGCGAACCTGAACCGCGAATGGATGGAACCCGATGTGAAGCGCAGCCCCGAAGTGCTCGTCGTGCGCGATGCAATCGAGACAACCGGCTGCGATCTGTTCTTCGACATTCACGGCGACGAGACGCTGCCCTATGTGTTCGTGGCGGGTTCAGAAATGCTGCCTGGCTTCACCGAGCAGCAGCGCGTCGAGCAGGCCGCGTTCATCGAAGCGTTCAAGGTGGCGAGCCCGGACTTCCAGGACAAGCACGGCTACGAAGCAAGCCGCTATCGTGAAGATGCGCTCAAGCTCGCATCGAAGTACATCGGGCATCGCTACGGTTGCCTGTCGCTCACGCTTGAAATGCCGTTCAAGGACAACGCGAACCTGCCTGATGAGCGCGTGGGCTGGAACGGTGAACGTAGTGCCGCACTAGGCGCCGCTATGTTGCAAGCGATCTTGCAGCACGTCATCAAGTTCGCCTGACGCGAAGGCGCTTACCTTCGCGGGAAGCACCATGACAACGGGGGAAGCGGTGTGAGCCGCTTCCCCCGTTGTCATGGGCGGCGCATACCGTATGGGCAGCGCTGGGTCATCATTGCGTCGTCGACTTCTTTTTCGTGCCCGTTTTCCTGGCTGTCGACGTGGTGGTCGATTTCGTGGTCGACTTGCTGCTGCTTGTCGCGCTTTTTGTGCTCGTAGCCGGGGATTTGTGGCCCGATTTGCTCGAAGATGCCGCTTTCTTGCTCTTGCTGGTGGTCTTCTTCGACTTTGCGCTGTGCTTGCCGCTGGCGTGGGCCGCAGTGCCGCCTGCCGAGGCGCGGGACTCGCTGCGCGCGCGCAGTGGCGGTACGGGATCGTTCCAGCTGAATGCGAGAATCTGTTGGCCGATGTAGCCGCAGCGGAACTTCAGATCGTAGGGTCCGTGGCTGCTGTCTTTGGGAATGCCGATGCCATCGACGGTCACGATCGTGTCGACTTTCACGCGCTGCTTGCCTTCGTCGAACGCATCGTTCCAGGGCGTGACGGTAGAGTGTGCGCTGTCGAAAGAGCTGGGTGGAAACTCGACATGGTCGAGTGCGTCCGAAGTGCTGGCAATGAAGTTGCCGTGGGCTGCGCAGCTTGCGACCAGCGGGTCGGCATGCATCTGGGTCACGAAGGTATTCGCGAGATCGCTCTGCCGGCTGGCAAAATCTCCTGGTTGATCGATGGGGCCGGCTTGAATGGCCTGATTCTGATCGACCTGATCGGCCTGTGCGGGCAGCGTACAAACGAAGGTGAGACTCACGGCGCAGGCGGCCAGCCGGCCAATTACAGTCAGCAACTGGCGAGATGCGTTGTAGCGGTCCATCTGATTATTCTGGATATTCTGGATGAGGGTGGGACATCAGGCACCGTAAGATGCTGCGCTGCATGGATGAGTTCCGGATCCGGACAAATATTTCGCGGAGCCGGCTGGCGGAATAGTTTCCTGGCGTGGCTGCCGTGCATGCTGCGGCTTGTAGCCGCGGTGTGCCTGGGTCAGGTGCGCGGGCCGCCCAGCCGATAGCGCCGCACGTCGTAGGTCGTGACCCACGCGGGGCGATAGACAGCGATCAGTGCCGTGGCCATCCCCGTAAACCAGGCCTCGCCGGACGCGAGCAGGAATACGCTGAAGGCATAGCCTGCGGGCACAGTGAGCATCGAACTGCCGTTGAGCGCGACGTGGGTTCCCAGTGCCAGATAGGCTGCCGCCGAGACCGCGATGGCGGGCGAGACAAAACCCTGGCCGACGATGAACATGAAGAGATTGCGGGGCAGCCATGCAGTGCAGGCGCGCTGCATCAACGCAGAGACGGCTACAGGGAACGCGCCGAATACGAGGAAGGTGAGCGCGACGCCGTCCCAGGGCGTGTCGAAGATGACCGCGGCCAGCACAACGACCACCGCCATGGCGACGAGTGCGAGCCCCCAGTCGAACAGCGTGACCACGAGGGTGGCGCCGAGCAGATGCAGCACGGTGCCGTCCTCGAGCCAGGCATTGCTCGCCCACAGCACGGAAACCGCCACGATGATGGCAAGCCACACGTGCTGGAGCGTGGCGTCTTGCAGACGCTTGAACGGGTTGTTCCATAACGCGAGCGCGAGCAGACCCCCGGCTGCAATCCATGCACCGACGATGACCCACAACGGAAGCGGCGTATACAGGAACCCCATGTGCTTCATATTACTCGTTGGAACGCAAAAGGTGTGCGCAGCCGGGCGGCGTCTCCTGTTCTTCGTTGTTCAAGTTTGCTTCGGAGCGAGGCTCGAGCGAGGCTGGCGCCGCGTCGCCGTAAGGAACCCCCGGTTCCGCGGCTATCGGCAGGGCATCCTCACTGTCGTCTTGTCGCAACGGATAGCGGAAGGAGCGCTTGGCGCGCGCACGTAGCGGCACCGGGCCGGGTTCACCGTACGCAGGCTTGGGCGCGCTGTCCCGGCGTGTGCGCAGCACTTGCAGCTGATTTGCCAGCAAGCCGTTGTAGATCGCGACGGCCGCAGCGCGATTGGGGGCGCCGAGTTGCTGGAAGATGCTCGCCAGATGGACTTTGACGGTGCCCTCGCTAATGCCGAGCGCTCTGGCGATCATCTTGTTCGTGGCGCCCATGTGGACGCAGCGGAGGATCTGTTCCTGGCGCGGCGAAAGGCTTACCTTGAGGTGCGCCTTGGCCACATGCGCCGCGCTTTTGCCGGGGCGGCGCTGTGGCACTGGCCACGAGCCAGATGGACCGAACGAAGGACCGAAGATGTCGGCGGGCAGGTGGTCGCCGCCGAGCAGAATAAGCTCGAGCAGCTTGACGATCAGGATTGAGTCGGTGGTGCGCCTGATGATGCCGCGTGCGCCTTCGGAAAGTACCGCTCGAAGAGAGTGTGGTGGCTCGGAGCGGTCCACGAGCACTGCGACCGGTAGCGTCTGATGCCGGCTCGCGAAGTTGTGCAACTCGCCTGGACGGATACCGTCGTGCCAGTCGATCACCAGCAGGTTTGGTGTGAAGCGCTGCATCGCACGTTCGGCACTGCGCCAGTCCGGCGCGTCATTAAAGCGTGCGCGCCGGTCAATTTGTCGTAGCAGCGCCTTGAGCCCTTCGCGCCGTTCAGCGTCCGGATTGAATACCGCAAACCGCATAGCATAGCCCTCCTCTCGTAAATGGCCCCTCTCGAAATGTTGTGCAGCACATGCCCTGCACGCACTGCTTAAAACCGGGCCAACGGCACCATGATGACAAAAAGCTTGCGTCGCGGCGGCCTGTCCAGATGGCGTAGGACATAGGGCAAAAAAAAGCCCCGCATTCAGGCGGGGCAGCGTAGGAATATGTCGTGTTGCTTAGTGGAAATGTGGCTGAACGGGCTCAGCATCTTCCGGCATCTCGGCATGAACAATCTCACCGAGTGGGTCTGCGTACAGAGGCACGCCGCAGTCGTCGCAGTATTCCGGCTCGAAACGGCCGGCATGGCGGCGGATGTCGGTGATACCCGACTCCTTCAGCAGCGCGACGATCTCTTCGAGCGGACCGGTGCCGATATTTTCCTCGGACGGCTCTTCGTCGATGTCGGCATCGCCGTTCTCGCGGCCGTAGAGCGGCCAGACTACGCCGTACAGGACGTCGTTGCTGCCGCGCTTCGTGAATCCGACGCGGTATTCGTCGATCCGCCGTTCGCCAAAGCCGGCGACAACGGCGCGCAGGTCCTGGGCGCTTGCGTCGATCGTATCGAGCAGGTAGCGCACCGCGGTGCGGATGGTGTGGGACGAACGCGTTCGTCGGCGTCGCGGCAGGCCGAGTAGTAGGCGTCCGGCAGCAGGCATTCGAATTCGCAACCGGGCATCACGACAGCAAGATTGGCGCCGCCCTGCGTGGCCCATTGCTCGAGACACTGGCCACGCTCGATGCGCGAACCGTGCTCCTCTTCCTGCCAGCGGAACAACGGCGCGCCGACCGGCGCGGCAACCACGGCCAGCAGGAAGCGCGGGTCGGCGAGGATCGGTGAAGTCTCGGGCAATTCGCCCGCGCTGATCTTCGCTGCGGTGCCGTTCAGGGCAGCTTGCGAAAGCTGCTGTGCGAGGCGCCAGGTCTCGACGTGGTGGCGGGGCAACTGGTCGATGCTGTACAGATAGGGGGCCATCGCTACGCGCGTGCTGCTCGCTAGCACATGTGCCTGCAGGTGCGTCCGCAGTGCGTCCGAAGCATCCGATTTGAGCGGCCCCGACGGAATGACATAGCGGGTCCAGGCAAGGACGGGCGCCGCGACGAGCAGTGCTTCGTATTGTGTGCCGTCGTGCTCGATGAGAAACGATTCGCTGTGGGTCTCGGCCATATCGGCGAGCGCGCCATAGGCGTCGGGGTGATTCTGCTGAAGATGGTCGAGCGCGGCGTCGAGCGTAGTCTGGTTGCCGTTGCGCACGACCTTCGCGAGCAGCGTGTCGAGCTTGGCCTCCCAGAAGCGGTCTTCGGTGCGGCTGCCCGAGGCGAACAGGGCGAGCGACAGGCCGACGAGCTTGTCGGCATCGGGAGGAAGGCGTTTGGCGATTCGCGAGCGCATAAATCCGTGAGTTGGGGGGCAGAGAACCCCATATTCTAGTCTGTTCCGCGCAGGCCATCGGTTTGCCCTACAGAGAGGCTGGAGGCAAGGGTACGAGATGGGGCATTGCGCTTCGCCACAGGCGAGTGGAACGCGTTGCCGATATCGGTGGCTGCGACTCAAAAACCCCTTGCCAGATCGCATCCGCGTGACTAGAATTCCGCTCCTTCGCTAGCCGATGTATGCCAGCGAAGCCCGCCGCGAGAAACGGCGGGGGGCGGGAAAGTCTTCAGTTTTTAAACGGTGACGTTAAAAAAGATGTTGACGAAACGCCAGAGAGTCTGCATAATCTCGTTTCTCTGCTGCTGACGCAGCAACGCAGAAAGCGCCGGGTAGTTCGAAGTTGTTCCGGTGCCTTGTGCGA
>NZ_JTDB02000001.1 GCF_000785435.2 Paraburkholderia sacchari
TCGGGCGGAGGCACACCTGTTATAGGATCAAGCCTTACGGGCAATTAGTATCAGTTAGCTTAACGCATTACTGCGCTTCCACACCTGACCTATCAACGTCCTGGTCTCGAACGACCCTTCAAGGGGATCAAGTCCCCGGGGAAGTCTCATCTTGAGGCGAGTTTCCCGCTTAGATGCTTTCAGCGGTTATCTCTTCCGAACATAGCTACCCGGCAATGCCACTGGCGTGACAACCGGTACACCAGAGGTTCGTCCACTCCGGTCCTCTCGTACTAGGAGCAGGCCCCCTCAAACTTCCAGCGCCCACGGCAGATAGGGACCAAACTGTCTCACGACGTTTTAAACCCAGCTCACGTACCTCTTTAAATGGCGAACAGCCATACCCTTGGGACCGGCTACAGCCCCAGGATGAGATGAGCCGACATCGAGGTGCCAAACACCGCCGTCGATATGAACTCTTGGGCGGTATCAGCCTGTTATCCCCAGAGTACCTTTTATCCGTTGAGCGATGGCCCTTCCATACAGAACCACCGGATCACTATGACCTGCTTTCGCACCTGCTCGACTTGTCAGTCTCGCAGTCAAGCACGCTTATGCCATTGCACTATCAGCACGATTTCCGACCGTACCTAGCGTACCTTCGTACTCCTCCGTTACACTTTGGGAGGAGACCGCCCCAGTCAAACTGCCTACCATGCACTGTCCCCGACCCGGATCACGGGCCAAGGTTAGAACCTCAAACAGATCAGGGTGGTATTTCAAGGACGGCTCCACGGAAACTAGCGTTCCCGCTTCACAGCCTCCCACCTATCCTACACAAACCGGTTCAAAGTCCAATGCAAAGCTACAGTAAAGGTTCATGGGGTCTTTCCGTCTAGCCGCGGGGAGATTGCATCATCACAAACACTTCAACTTCGCTGAGTCTCGGGAGGAGACAGTGTGGCCATCGTTACGCCATTCGTGCAGGTCGGAACTTACCCGACAAGGAATTTCGCTACCTTAGGACCGTTATAGTTACGGCCGCCGTTTACCGGGACTTCAATCAAGAGCTTGCACCCCATCATTTAATCTTCCGGCACCGGGCAGGCGTCACACCCTATACGTCCACTTTCGTGTTTGCAGAGTGCTGTGTTTTTATTAAACAGTCGCAGCCACCAGTTTATTGCAACCCCTTCACCCTCCTGGCGCAGGCCAGTCAAGCTACAAGGGCGTACCTTATCCCGAAGTTACGGTACCAATTTGCCGAGTTCCTTCTCCCGAGTTCTCTCAAGCGCCTTAGAATACTCATCTCGCCCACCTGTGTCGGTTTGCGGTACGGTCACTGTTGAACTGAAGCTTAGAGGCTTTTCTTGGAACCACTTCCAGTTGCTTCTGCTCCGAAGAGCATGGCCTCGCACCCTTGAATCCCGCGCCCGGATTTGCCAAAGCGCCTTCTCCAATGCAAGGACCGGGACTTCCAACACCCGGACAACCTTCCGCGATCCGTCCCCCCATCGCATTCAACAATGGTGCAGGAATATTGACCTGCTTCCCATCAGCTACGCATTTCTGCCTCGCCTTAGGGGCCGACTCACCCTACGCCGATGAACGTTGCGTAGGAAACCTTGGGCTTACGGCGAGGGGGCCTTTCACCCCCTTTATCGCTACTCATGTCAGCATTCGCACTTCTGATACCTCCAGCACACCTTCCGGTGCACCTTCGCAGGCTTACAGAACGCTCTCCTACCATGCACATAAATGTGCATCCGCAGCTTCGGTATATGGCTTAGCCCCGTTACATCTTCCGCGCAGGACGACTCGATCAGTGAGCTATTACGCTTTCTTTAAAGGGTGGCTGCTTCTAAGCCAACCTCCTGACTGTTTTAGCCTTCCCACTTCGTTTCCCACTTAGCCATATTTGGGGACCTTAGCTGGCGGTCTGGGTTGTTTCCCTCTTGACACCGGACGTTAGCACCCGATGTCTGTCTCCCGTGATTGCACTCTTCGGTATTCGGAGTTTGCTATGGCGACGTAATCCGCAATGGACCCATCAACCATGACAGTGCTCTACCCCCGAAGGTGATACACGAGGCACTACCTAAATAGTTTTCGGAGAGAACCAGCTATTTCCAGGTTTGTTTAGCCTTTCACCCCTATCCACAGCTCATCCCCTAACTTTTCAACGTTAGTGGGTTCGGTCCTCCAGCACGTGTTACCGTGCCTTCAACCTGGCCATGGATAGATCACCTGGTTTCGGGTCTACACCCAGCGACTGGACGCCCTGTTCGGACTCGCTTTCGCTACGCCTGCCCTATTCGGTTAAGCTTGCCACTGAATGTAAGTCGCTGACCCATTATACAAAAGGTACGCCGTCACCCCTTGCGAGGCTCCGACTGTTTGTATGCATGCGGTTTCAGGATCTGTTTCACTCCCCTCCCGGGGTTCTTTTCGCCTTTCCCTCACGGTACTGGTTCACTATCGGTCGATCACGAGTATTTAGCCTTGGAGGATGGTCCCCCCATCTTCAGACAGGATTTCACGTGTCCCGCCCTACTTGTCGCATACCTAGTTCTTCCTCGCTGTTTTCGCCTACGGGGCTATCACCCACTATGGCCGCACTTTCCAGAGCGTTCAGCTAACAACGAAGATAAAGAATGCAGGCTGATCCCATTTCGCTCGCCACTACTCTGGGAATCTCGGTTGATTTCTTTTCCTGCGGCTACTTAGATGTTTCAGTTCGCCGCGTTCGCTTCACGTGACCTATGTATTCAGTCACGGATACTCCATTCGGAGTGGGTTTCCCCATTCGGACATCTCCGGATCAAAGCTTGTTTGCCAGCTCCCCGGAGCTTTTCGCAGGCTACCGCGTCCTTCATCGCCTGTGATCGCCAAGGCATCCACCACATGCACTTGTTCGCTTGACCCTATAACGGGTGTGTCTCGCGGTGATTGCTCACTCCCGGACTCACTCGCTACAGGTTGAGTTTTCGCGTTGTGCCGTATTCCAAAGCCCTCTTTCGAGGAACTTAAAAAATACATCGATACAATCACAACCCTGATTCACCTACTCCACACCCATCTCTAAGTGTGTTTCAGATGAATCTCTTTACTACTTCTTCCTGATTGTTAAAGAACGACAGACAATACGATTTTCGTATTGCTATTCGAAACAGCCGAAAAGTGTGAGCACTTTGAAACGATGTTCGCTCAAAGCTCTGGAAAGGAGGTGATCCAGCCGCACCTTCCGATACGGCTACCTTGTTACGACTTCACCCCAGTCATGAATCCTGCCGTGGTGACCGTCCTCCTTGCGGTTAGACTAGCCACTTCTGGCAAAACCCACTCCCATGGTGTGACGGGCGGTGTGTACAAGACCCGGGAACGTATTCACCGCGGCATGCTGATCCGCGATTACTAGCGATTCCAGCTTCACGCAGTCGAGTTGCAGACTGCGATCCGGACTACGATCGGTTTTCTGGGATTGGCTCCACCTCGCGGCTTCGCAACCCTCTGTTCCGACCATTGTATGACGTGTGAAGCCCTACCCATAAGGGCCATGAGGACTTGACGTCATCCCCACCTTCCTCCGGTTTGTCACCGGCAGTCTCCCCGGAGTGCTCTTGCGTAGCAACTGGGGACAAGGGTTGCGCTCGTTGCGGGACTTAACCCAACATCTCACGACACGAGCTGACGACAGCCATGCAGCACCTGTGTTACGGCTCCCTTTCGGGCACTCCCGCCTCTCAGCAGGATTCCGTACATGTCAAGGGTAGGTAAGGTTTTTCGCGTTGCATCGAATTAATCCACATCATCCACCGCTTGTGCGGGTCCCCGTCAATTCCTTTGAGTTTTAATCTTGCGACCGTACTCCCCAGGCGGTCAACTTCACGCGTTAGCTACGTTACCAAGCCAATGAAGGCCCGACAACCAGTTGACATCGTTTAGGGCGTGGACTACCAGGGTATCTAATCCTGTTTGCTCCCCACGCTTTCGTGCATGAGCGTCAGTATTGGCCCAGGGGGCTGCCTTCGCCATCGGTATTCCTCCACATCTCTACGCATTTCACTGCTACACGTGGAATTCTACCCCCCTCTGCCATACTCCAGCGATGCAGTCACCAATGCAGTTCCCAGGTTAAGCCCGGGGATTTCACATCGGTCTTGCATCACCGCCTGCGCACGCTTTACGCCCAGTAATTCCGATTAACGCTTGCACCCTACGTATTACCGCGGCTGCTGGCACGTAGTTAGCCGGTGCTTATTCTTCCGGTACCGTCATCCCCCCGGGGTATTAGCCCAAAGGATTTCTTTCCGGACAAAAGTGCTTTACAACCCGAAGGCCTTCTTCACACACGCGGCATTGCTGGATCAGGGTTTCCCCCATTGTCCAAAATTCCCCACTGCTGCCTCCCGTAGGAGTCTGGGCCGTGTCTCAGTCCCAGTGTGGCTGGTCGTCCTCTCAGACCAGCTACGGATCGTCGGCTTGGTAGGCCTTTACCCCACCAACTACCTAATCCGCCATCGGCCACCCCAATAGCGCGAGGCCCGAAGGTCCCCCGCTTTCATCCTAAGATCGTATGCGGTATTAATCCGGCTTTCGCCGGGCTATCCCCCACTACTGGACATGTTCCGATGTATTACTCACCCGTTCGCCACTCGCCACCAGGTGCAAGCACCCGTGCTGCCGTTCGACTTGCATGTGTAAGGCATGCCGCCAGCGTTCAATCTGAGCCAGGATCAAACTCTTCAGTTCAATACCTGTTACTGTTTTCGGATGCGGTATTAATCCGGCTTTCGCCGGGCTATCCCCCACTACTGGACATGTTCCGATGTATTACTCACCCGTTCGCCACTCGCCACCAGGTGCAAGCACCCGTGCTGCCGTTCGACTTGCATGTGTAAGGCATGCCGCCAGCGTTCAATCTGAGCCAGGATCAAACTCTTCAGTTCAATACCTGTTACTGTTTTCGGTTCTTTCGAACCGGTCGCTCACTCAAAGCTGACAGGTTCTGAATCAAATTCAAAAACCTGACTTACTTTTGTGTGAGACTCTTGATACTTTCGCTACTCCCGGCCATTCCCGAAAGAATCACCAGGTCACGAAACCCATCAAGCGCCCACACTTATCGGCTGTAAATTTTTAAAGAGCAATTCGTCTTAATCGCTTCGTTTTCGTTCGCAGCGATCAGCGAAGGAGGCGAATTATGCGGGTCATTCCCGAGGCCGTCAAGCGTCTTTTCGAAAAATTTTTGGGGCCCATTTGGGCCCCGTCCGGCCCCCAGAGCGAAGCGTTACTCCACCGTCACCGACTTGGCAAGATTGCGCGGCTTGTCAATATCGGTTCCACGCAAGCACGCCACGTGATACGCGAGCAATTGCAGCGCCACCACATGAAGCACCGGCGAAAGCGCACCGAACCAGGCCGGCATGTGAATCAGGCGCAGGCCCGACTCCGCCGTTAAACCCGTATCCGAATCGGCCAGCACGAAAAGGCGTCCGCCTCGCGCCCGCACCTCCTCCATATTCGATTTAAGTTTGTGCAGCAGCGTGTCGTTGGGCGCGGTCACGACCACGGGCATCGCGTCCGTCACGAGTGCGAGCGGTCCATGCTTGAGCTCGCCGGCGGGATAGCCTTCCGCGTGTATATAGGAAATCTCCTTGAGCTTGAGTGCGCCCTCCAATGCAATTGGATAATGCGTACCGCGCCCGAGGAACAGCGCGTGATCGGATTGATAAAGCGCTTCGGCCCAAGCCATGATTTCCGGCTCGCGCGCCAGCACATTGCGCATCGCGTCCGGCAGCGCAGCGAGCTGGCGCAGGTAGTTCGCGGCTTCGCTCTCGCTTACATGTCCGCGCTGTTTTCCCATCTGGACTGCAAGCAGGAACAGCGCAACGAGTTGAGTCGTGAAAGCCTTGGTCGAAGCCACGCCCACCTCGGGACCGGCCTCCGTGATGAACGCCCAACGGCACTGCCTGACCATCGCGCTTGCCGCGACATTGCAGATCGCCAGCGTTCTCTGCTCGCCCTTCGACTGCGCATAGTGCAGCGCCGCGAGCGTATCGGCTGTCTCCCCCGATTGCGAAACCGCGACCACGAGCGTATTGCCCGGCGAAACATAGTCACGATAGCGATATTCGCTGGATATCTCCGCTCGCGCAGCGACATTGGCAAAACGCTCGAACCAGCCGCAAGCAGTCAGCGCCGCGTAATGGCTAGTGCCACAGCCGAGCAGCAGCACGTTCGTCACGTCGGCCAGATCCTCCGGATCCGGCATGCACGCCTGATGCGATTCGCGATCGTTGACCGTCGCGATCGTACGTGCGACCGCCACCGGTTGCTCGAAGATTTCCTTCTGCATGAAGTGACGATAAGCGCCCAGTTCCGCATCCGACGCGTGGCGTACAAAAGCAATCTCGCGGCGCGCAACCGCTTGCCCTGCCTTGTCGATAATCTTGACGTCCGTGCCTTCGATATCGACAAGATCGCCTTCCTCGAGATAAATGAATCGTTCGGCGCAGCCCGCAAGCGCGAATGTGTCCGAGGCGAGAAATACCCCGTCCGCCCCGATGCCGACCACGAGCGGCGACCCCTGCCGCGCGCCGATCACCCGACCGGGCTCGTCACGGCACATCACGGCGATCGCATACGCGCCTTGCAGCAACCGTGTGGCATCGCGTACCGCAGCAAGAATGTCACCGCGATAGTGTTCGTGAACGAGGTGCGCGATCACTTCGGTATCGGTTTGACTCGTGAACTCATAGCCCTTTTCTCGCAGCGCCTGGCGCAACTGCTCATGATTCTCGACGATGCCGTTGTGCACGACCGCAATCTGCTCGCCGGAAAAGATGGGATGTGCATTGTCGATCACCGGCATGCCGTGCGTCGCCCAGCGTGTGTGCGCGATGCCCGTCGCGCCATCGAGATCGATCGCGCGCGCATCGGCCTCCAGCGTGCATACGCGCGAAAGCGTGCGCACCCGGCGCGCCTGGCCGCGCTGGAGCACCGCCACGCCACATGAGTCATACCCTCGGTATTCGAGCCGCTTCAAGCCTTCCAGCAATGAAGGAACGATGTTGCGCTGGGACACGCCCGCAACGATTCCGCACATGATCGCCTCCTTTAGTCATTCGACACATTTGATTGCGTGTGCGCTCCTTCGGGGCGGCAGCGATCCGATGCGGAAGGCGCCACTTCGTTGCGCACGTTAAAGTCCGCTTCACGCAAGCCAACCGGCGAAAGCGAAACAAAATGAATCGTTCCGGGACCGTACGGAATACCGATCGCTCCCGTGTTGCCCCAAGCAAACGGCGCACGCATAACGCCGCGCAAGTCGATCGATTCGCCGGTCAACGCAAGCGCCATCAAGCGGCCATCGCTGGTGGGCACATAAGCAACGTCGCCGTTCACCGTAATGCTCGATTCGCGCACCGAGGCGGGCAGGCATTCGAGTTTCGCCGTGACGTGTCCCGCTTCGTCGATCAGCAACATCGATGAGCGTCCGTTCTCCAGCGTCGCTTCAACAATGAAGCGATTCACATCCGGCACCCACGCTGCGGCATAGGTGTAGTACTGCACGCGAAAAACGTCGACGCCCTCATCGGGCCGCACGAGTTTGCCGTTCACCGGGTCGTACACAGCAAACTCCAGATTTGCGACGAGCTTGCCAGGAAGGTATTTCTGCCATACGAGCAGTGCCCGCGTTGGCGAACCCGCGATCATGGGCCACCACTCGCGCACATGCGCCGCCACGTTCTCGTGCCGAAGCAGCTTGCCCGAGCCGTTATAGACCTTCACATAGACGCCGTTGCCGGTGCCCAGATTGTCGACGCCGCCGCCGTTTATCCAGTCTTCCGAATAGAACACGACAAAGCGCTCGCCCACGGCGGCGACGTGACCGGAATGGCCGCCCGACTCGACATCGTTCGGATAGGGCTTGATGGGCGCAAGGTTCGAACGATAAACGCCATAGCGCTGACTGACTTCGTTTGGCGTATTCCAGCCGTCCTCGAAGCTGACAAAGATGTCGCCCTGCGTGTTTTGCGCAATCGATACGGGCTCCTGAGCTTCCGGCCGGCTGATAAAAATATGAATGTTGGAAAGGTGCGCATGCCCCGGCGACCATTCGCCGACGTAAACATCGTGAGGCCAGCTGCCATCACGATTCGCACCGCGCGGCGGAAACCCCGAACTGCTGAAGAAGACCCAGCGCTTGTCGTCCGTGTTGCTGGCCCAGCCGATGCCGTGCATGAAGCGCCGCTCGTCGCCCACGCCCGGCGCAGGCACCGCAACAACCGCTCCGGCCGGCGCCCGCCGCGCACTGACAGTCTGTGCGCCGGCGCCGTCACTATCGCCAGACGCCGGGTACGCCGCAACCAGGAAGGCGAGCCCAAGCGCCGTCAGCCAGCCAAAACGGCGACAGCGAGAGAAGCCGCGCCCAGCACGCGCGATAGTGCGATCCATGGAGTGCCCTGAAATGCTCTCGAATGGCGCGGGCCATCGACTCACTGCCGCGGCGTCCTGCGCGAAGGTGAGACCGGCGGCGAATACACCGGCGGCTTCGCATGACCGTATGCGCCGCTGTTGGGTTGGCGCTCCCCCGCGCCGATTGCGCCGTTCGTGGCCGGCCCAGTCACGGACAGCACACGCAGCGCTGCAATGAGTCCATTGGCATCGTGCGAAGCCACGAATACCCGCGCCACCGCATTCAATTCGCGAGAGGCTGCACCGGCAAACGGCCCCGGTTCGACCGTCAGCCCGGCCTTGCGGCGCAGCAGACGCTGCGTACGCGACTTCGAAGCAAACGGGTGCGCCACGCGCGCGAGAATCATCCACATCGTCAAGACTGAAGCGATGGCGCCAATGGCCGCGAAATACGATACCAGTTCGGGCCAGGAGAGATCGCCCTGTTCGAACGGCAACAGATACCGGTATGCATAGATCGTGATGCCCGCCCACATCGAGCCGACGCAAGCCGGCCGCAGCAGCCTGAACCACAGCAGCAGCACGATGCCGCGCGCGATGCCCTGGTCCGAGATGATCTGCTGCGGGGCGTGAAGGGAGAGATCAATGACGGGCGTGTTGTTCATGTTGAATACCTCGATCGGGGCTAGTCCAGACTGCACGCTTACCGCGGCGCCCGAAGGCGATGACCGGCAGCGCGACGACAGTGGTGACCATGTTGATCAACCAGAACGCAAGCGGATACCAGACGGTGTCCATCACGTAGAGCAGCAGTTTCTCGTCATAGCGCCGGTCGATCACGCAGCCGACGATGATCTGAAGCACGCAGGTCGCCACCAGCAGCATGCCGTGCCAGTGCGGCAGCAGCGACACGTGCCAGTCCGGCGGCAGCTTGTAAACCGCATTGAGAAGCGCAAGCAGCAAAATGAACGCCATCGAATAGGCCCACGCGATGCCGAGCGCGTATTCGATGAAGAGCGGCCACATCATCACGCGCGGCCCGAACAGAAGCCTTCCCGCATATCGGAACAAAACCTGAATCCCGCCCTTGGCCCACCGCAAGCGCTGCTTATAGAGTCCCTTGACCGTCTCCGGCATGAGAATCCAGCTAAGCGCATGCGGCTCGTAGGCAACGCGCCAGTCGTTGCACTGCAACTTCCAGCTGATGTCGATATCTTCGGTCAGCATGTCGGAGCTCCAGTAGCCGACATCGGCGAGCGCGCTCTTGCGAAACATCGTGATCACGCCAGACACCGTGAAGATGCGCCCGTAGACCTGCTGCGTGCGCTTGATCAGCCCGACGATCGACGAAAACTCGCCCACCTGCATGCGCCCGAGCAGCGACGTGCGCGTGCGAATGCGCGGATTGCCCGTCACCGCGCCCACGTTCTGATCGGAAATGAAGTGCTCGAGCATCCATTCGATCGCGTCTTCACCAAGCAGCGAGTCGCCGTCTATGCACATGAGGTAGGGCGCGTTGGTGATCGCCGCAGCCGTGGTCAAGCCAATCGCCTTACCCTCGTTCTTGGAGTGGTGGATCACGGTCAGATGCGGGATTTCGGTGGCAAGCTGATTCAGGACCTCGCCGGTGCGGTCGCGGCTGCCGTCGTTTACCGCAATGATTTCATAGTTAGGATAATTGAGCGTCGCCAGATGACGAAACACGCGGCGCGCATTCATCTCTTCGTTGAAGCACGGCACAATGACCGCCACCTTAGGCATCCCCGACATTCTCAACGCGGCGGTCGAGCGCGACCGTCCGTGCTCCAGCGCGAGGTAATGGACCGTTCCCCCGATCATCCACAGATACGACATGAAAAACGGGTAGAAGAAAATAAAGTCCTGCAGCCGGTTGATCACGATATGCATCATCGCTGCATTCCTCCGCCCGGAGTGCCCTTGAGCAACGCATTGATCGACGCAGGATCGAGACGCTGACGCGTCGATATGACGTCGCGTAACGCAACCGCACTCGGCAAGTCGCGCTGGAAGTTATCGGGGTAATACCCGTAGCTGACCATTCCCACCTCGCGTAGATGATGCATTTGATCAACAAGGCGCGTGCCCGGCACGCTCTCGCCCGTGCGTGAATCGGTTGCTTCGAGCAGAAAGACCGTCCGGCGCGGCCCATCGGGTGCGGCCCGCACCACCCGGCCGAGCTTGTCGAGCCAGCTTTCCACGGAAGTGATGCCCTGGCGTGACGGCATGGCCAGCAGCCCGACGAAGTCGTATGCGCTCACGAAGGCCGGATAGCTTTGCGCATAACGCGTCTCGTTGCTGGGATCGAGCACGGCGTCGGGGAAGATCGTGCGCACGGTCAGCACTTCATCGCTGTTCTGGCTGTCGAGCACGATCTGCCGAAGCTCCTTCGTGAAGTCCAGCAAATAGCGGGTTTTCTGGGCGCTCCAGCGCTTCATCGCCTCGGGATTGGCGCGAATCCGTTCGACACCCGCTGGCAAATTCCAGCTGGCGTAGGTTTGGCGTGCGTGCCGCCCATCGTCCTCAAAATCGCTGAGCGTCGCATCCTCGCCGAACAGCACGCCGTTGAATGCGGAGTACTTTCCGAGGTCCTCATAAAGTTCGCGCACGTACTCGCGCGCAGCCGGATCGAAAGGACTCAGCCTTCGCACGCCCGAGGCGCCGGCCGGCAAGGTGCTGCCCGGGGCCGCCGTGACGAACTCGACGCGTCCGTTGAGGTTATCCGGCACCGCGAATGCGAGCACCGGCATCCACGCATAAACTTCCACATTCGCGCGCGTGTTCAGTTGCCACGCCGCACGGCAGAACAAATCGGAGCGCATCGGCAAGTGCCGGTTCGGAAAGTACAGCGCCCGCGCAAGTCCCGAGCGCGATGGGTCCGAATAGGCCTGCAGATACACCGAACTGGGCTTCATTCGATACATCCGCTCGATCAGGATGCCGAGTTTCTTTTCCTGCATGTCGGGCGAAGGATCGTAGACATCGTCGAGCGACACCACGACGGCTCGCTCCACCGGATTGATCTGGCCGCGATTTTGCGCAGGCTCGCGCACCGAACGCTCGAAGTCGCCGACGTCGATGTCGTAGGTCGCAAGAATGCGGCGCAGGCGATCGAGCGGAATGTCGGGGGTATTCGGACCGGACTCGAGCGTGAATTGCGTAGGCATGCCAAGGCGCGAAGACACATTGCGCACGGTGAGGTTCTGCGCCCCGTAAGGCCACACCATTGCTCGAATCGACACGCCGGTCTGCTGCTTCACCTGACGCATGCAATTGCCCAGGTCGCCGCGCACACGCGCCTCGAATTCGGCGTCCGTCTCGTAGCGCTGCTGGTCCCTCAGGTACAGATGCGAAGTGGCCGCCGGCAATTCATTGCCTTGTGGATTCGCGAGCGCGCCGTGATGCAGGTCGTGCGTATGGCACGCCAATTCGACAAGCCCCGACGCTGCCACATTGCGCACGTCGTCCCATGACATGAACGTGTTGCGCGGCACGACGACGGTGTCCGAAAGCCGAATCCCCGCGCTTTCCGGAGTATCGATCCACGAGGTCACGATCCCCATGACAGCGGGATATTTGAACTGCCTGAGCAGCGGCAACACCTTGTCATGATGGCTCTTGAAACCGTCGTCGAAAGTCAGCAGCACCGAGCGCGGCGGCAGCGGCTTGCCACCGTTGCGCGATGCCACGATCGCACCGAAGGTGACCGGGCTGTAGTGGTTCGTATCGAGCCACGAAAAAATCGAGGTCAACGTGCCCGTGTCGACGGCGAACGGATCGATCACGTTGTTCGCGGTGAACTGGGCACGCAGGTTGTCGCGCACGTCGTGAAAGCAGATCACGCGAAAGGTCTTGCCATCGGCGGGGTCGGCCGGCGGGAGAATGTCGATCAGCTTGGCGGGCGCGAGCGATGGAAATAGCGAACAGCCTGCCATCGCGCCCAGACAGCTACAAATGAAACGTCGACGAGATTGCATCGCGCGCCCCCTCCCAGATTTCAAAGTCAGAATGGCACCGTGAGCGTGGCATAGGCGAGCTCCGAGAACTCGCGCTTGCCGTCGTACTCGTGGCTGAGCACGCCAAGACCGTACCTGAGTGTCACGTCGTGACTGAACGTCCAGTTGTGCTCGATGCGCGCCCCCATCTCCGCACTCGTGCCATAGCCGCGCTCGTTATACGCGCCGCCGATCAGATAAAAGCGCTGCACGAGGGACTTCTCGCCGCTGCGCCAGATGGCCCATTGATGCATGGCGACCACTTCGGCGGTGTAATCGCGCGAAGGCGCGTAATATGCTGCGTTCCGGATGGTGTTGCTCCCGGTGCTGAGATTCAGTGAAACATTCACCAGTTGATTCGCGGCTGTAAATACGCGCTGCGTTCCGCTCAACGCAATCTCCTGATTAAAGTTCGAGTCGCTATAGCGCGACGCAGCGTAGGACAACGATGCCGAACGCCGGTCGCCATCGTTGAAATTAATACTCGCCTGCGCAGTCTTCCCCCAAATATGGTTTAGGTACGCCTTAAAGGGCAGGGAGTTGCTGTCACTGTCGACGCCTGCGCTAACCGATAAATAATCGTTGAATGCATAGGAGATTTCGCCGTTGCCGCCGGTGCGTCCGTCGACGCCCGTGGAACGCGTGACTTCGCCTGTCACATTCAATGAACCGCTGCGATAGTCGCCGCCAACGCCGTTGCGAATCCGGTTGACATTGCCGATGTCCGTCACCGCATGACCGTAGAACGTATGAGCAAATACACGCCAGTTGTCGAAGATCGGCGGCGAATACAAGGTCGTGTCGATGCTGATCTGGCTGTCCGCCAGCGCCGATGCGCCGTGTTCACCACTGACGTCGACCCTCAGCACCGGCGCGCGATACGCTTTATAGTCGCGCTGGAAAGCGCGCACGGAGCCGTTCTCCGGGAACGTGTCATCGAACGTCGAGTTGATCCGATGCGCGTTCGAAAAGTCCTCCAGCGCAAGCGATGTGCGGCCGAGGCCAGCCAGCGCCTCGATGTTGTCCGGGTGATCGGTCAGCGTGGCAACATACATGTCGCGCGCACGCCGCGTATGTCCCATGCCGAGCACCGCGTCCGCCTGCGCGTCGCGCACTTCCGCGCTGAACGGCACCTGCTCCTGGAGCCTCTGCAGTCCGGCCATGCCCTGGTTCGTCTGACCAATGTAAATCTGGTACTGCGCGAGCAAACGGTAATAGCGCAGATAATCGTCGGTCGCGGGATCACCCGGGCGCATCGTGTCAGTCGGCGGAAGCGCACCATGAATATCGTCGAGCACCTGGTGTGCCTGCGTGTATTTGTTCTGATCAGTGAGCGAATAGAACAGACCTTCACGCAGATCGATCAGACGTGTGTGCGTACCATACTGGTAGCCGAGCGTTGCCGCATCGGTAGGCTTCGCACTTGTTTCTTCGATGGCGCGCCGATAAACCACTTCCGACTTCGCCGGCTGCTGTAGATAGGAGTACGCGTCGCCCACTGACGCGAGCGCTTCAGCCGACACCTCGGAGTTCTGCGGAATGGTCTCGAACACGGCAACGGCATCTTCCATCCGCCCGCGCGAGGCATACGCAACGGTGCGATCGCCTGCAAGCGACGCACGCACTTGCGCGTACTCGGGCGTATTCGGCAGACGCTTGTCGAATTCTTCCGCATGACGAATAGCGGCATCTAGCGCATCGAAGCGGTCCGCGCCAGTCATCGCGCGAACCTTCGAGCGGCCGCCACGCACCTCCTGCCGGATGGCGAGTTCTTCTATCTCAGCGAGATCGACCGGCGAAAATATATCGGGATGTTTTTTGGCTTCGTCGAGCGCGCGGTTCGCCCCGCCACTCGTTGCAAGACCGAACACCTGATGACGCAAATCTTCGCCAGGCTGCGGACCATTGCCGGTGGTAGGCAACTGCATTTGCGGCGTGACAGGGGCAGGCGCCATTTCCGGCGCCGGCTGCGTGGGATTGCTTCCCGGTGCTTGCGGCGCGGGCGCGGGAGTAATCGTGGGCGCGGGAGCAGGCGGCGGAGCAGCCAACGGTTCGCCCTGCGGCGCCTGGGCCACCGTTGCGACGGGCACCGCCGAAGGAACAGGCTCGGGGGGCGACGTCACCGGCACGCCCGTGACGTCGCTCACGGTGTTTTGTGGTACGTCCGTCGACGCCATGACAGCATAGACGGTGCTCCCCGAGGCCTCGTTCATCACAGCGTGCGCAACCGGATCGCTGCTCGCGGTGTTGTCCGCAAGGGCGACCATGAAAACGACTGGCTTTGCAGCGTCAGTTTCCTGCGCAAAGCCGTTCTTGCTTTCAAGCACCGCGTAAGCTGACAAAAGCATGACCGCTGCCGGCGCACATGCACAAAGTGGGCGCCGGCGAGGCGACGTGTACAAACGCTTGTTCTTGTCCATTTTCTTACGCCCCCTTCTGTACGTTGTCGTTGACTACCAGGCACGCGGCTATCGCAATTGCCGTACCGCTTTCTGTGTACGAATATCCGATCGATAAAACCGATATTTATTGCGGACTCAATCAGTTTTGAGTCCGGTTCCAGCAACGGCCGGTCTGCTCTCCGGTTTGCAGCACCGAAGAGTTCGTCAGCACCTTGGGCTATCGAAGCCTCAATGCGCTCGTTGAACGGCAGATCTGGAACAGCCGGCTACGGCGTCCTTGTCATTGCCTGAAAAGGCGGTCAGGAGCACCGAAGCGCTGTAGAGATGATTCGTGTTTCACATACGTGTGGTACTTGCGCGCACTTCAATTGCTACGGACCTCGTGCAACGCATGACAACACTCTAGGTCACGCTTATGCGTAAGACATCGGCACGTTTCAACCAGTTACAACTGCAGGCTCATCTTCATTTAGTTAACGCAACTATTCTTCTGCAGGTAAGGGATTTTTTTCTCATGCCCGCAAGCGCGGAAGAAATTACTGACGAACCGTGAACGGTTGCATTTCGCCCTCGCGGTTCCTATGCTAATTGCACATCAAAAGAGGGAGGCAATCATGGGGACCCTGAAGCAACCAGGTCAGCTTGTGCCCACGTGCGTGCTGCTCATCGCCGGTGCGTATGCGACATCTGCCTGGGCACAGATCGCAAGACCCGTAGGAGCACAATATTCGGAGCCCACTGCGCCAATGGCTGCGCCGACTCAATCAGCTCCCGCGGCGCCAACCGCTCCGCCCTCCTCCACCGCGGCGCCTGCTCGCACGACAGCGCCAGCCGCGCCGCAGCAAATGCTCTACTACGTCTGCGGAAATATGAACATTGACGGACATGTGACATCGCCAGATCCACAGCATCCGTTCAATCTTGGCGTCTCGTTTGTTTCGTCGGGCAATTCGCCCTTGAACGAGGTTTCGGTCAAGGTAAGACGGCATGGCCGCGTGCTGATGGAATTCGTCGCAGCGGGTCCGCATTGCCTCTTTTCCGTGCCGGATGCGGAGTACCGCGTCGAAGGGACCTACCGCGGCGAGATGAAATTCGAAATCGTCCAGACCGGCACCATGAACGCACAGATCAAGTGGTAGGTGTCAGCCGGGCTTGAAAAGCGGTGCCCAGCCAGCGCGCCGGGCACGCCATACACCAATTTACACCGCGACTTTTGTTCGGCGCCTTCTGATACCCCTATTGAAATCGGTGTCATCGCCCATATCGTTAAAATGCGATATATGATTCGCACACTGACGATGCAAGCGCAATGAAGAAATCTCAACCGCCCCCAAAGCTCGACCTCGACGCCATCTACAAAGCGCTGGCCAACCCCGTGCGGCGCGAGATTCTCGCGTGCCTGCGCGAGCCGAAGATGCATTTCGCCGGCCAGGAACTCCCGTTCGAACACGGCGTTTGTGCGGGCCAGATCGACGCGTACTGTGCACTGTCACAGTCCACCGTATCGGCGCATCTGGCGGCTTTGCAAAAAGCCGGGCTCGTTACGTCGAAGCGCGTGGGCCAGTGGGTGTTTTTCAAGCGCAACGAAGCGGTCATTGAGGCATTTCTCGCCCACGCGAACAAACAGTTGTGAGCGCAAGCATCGGCTTCTTTTTATTCAAGGCTTCAACGCAGCGGGCCATGCCCGCAACAAGGTGAACATATGGCAACGCTTTTCGACCCCATCCAGATAGGCGATCTCACGCTGCCCAATCGCGTCATCATGGCGCCGCTCACGCGCCAGCGTGCAGGCGCTGCGCGCATGCCCAATGCGCTGATGGCGCGGTACTACGCGGAACGCGCAACGGCCGGCCTCATCATCAGCGAGGCAACCTCGGTCACGCCGCAAGGCGTGGGCTACGCAGAAACACCGGGCATCTGGTCGCAAGAACAGGTCGAAGGCTGGAAGATCGTGACCGAAGCCGTGCATGCCGCGGGCGGGCGCATCTTCCTGCAGCTATGGCACGTGGGCCGCATCTCGGATCCGCTCTTTCTCGACGGTGAACTGCCCGTCGCGCCAAGCGCGATTGCGGCGCAAGGCCACGTGAGCCTCGTGCGTCCGCAGCGCGCGTATGTCACGCCGCGCGCGCTCGCCACCGACGAAATCCCCGCCGTCGTCGCCGCGTTCCGCCAGGGTGCGATCAACGCGAAAGCCGCGGGCTTCGACGGCGTCGAGATTCACGGCGCCAATGGCTATCTGCTCGATCAGTTCCTGCAGGACAGCACGAATCAACGCACCGACGCCTACGGCGGTTCGATTGAAAATCGCGCGCGCCTGCTGTTCGAAGTCACCGACGCCTGCATCGGCGTGTGGGGCGCCAATCGTGTGGGCGTGCATATCGCGCCGCGCGGCGACGCGCACACCATGGGCGACTCCAACCCCGCCGCCACCTTTGGCTACGTGGCGCGCGAACTCGGCAAGCGCAAGATCGCGTTCCTGTTCGCACGCGAGTCGCTCGGCGAAAACCGTCTCGGTCCGCAATTGAAGGCTGAATTCGGCGGCCCGTACATTGCCAACGAGAAGTTCACGCTGGAGTCGGCGCAACGCGTGCTCGCCGACGGCGAAGCCGATGCCGTCGCCTGGGGCCAGCTCTTCATTGCGAACCCGGATCTGCCGCGCCGTTTTGCATTGAACGCGCCGCTCAACGCGCCGAATCCGTCGACCTATTACGCGCGCGGCGAAACCGGCTACACGGACTATCCGTCGCTGGAAAGCGTGGCCTGAGCCACAGGTGGATACACGGGCGGCCAGGGGGCCGCCCCTTCGTCATTCGTCTGAACGAACGATGTTCTCCGGTATTTTTTCCCGCGATTCCGATAGGCCGATTCAATTGGCGCGGTGCGTGAGTTTGTTCTTGAATTCGAACTCCGCCCACCCGGCTCATCCGCAGACTGGAGAACCTCCATGCTTCAAGTCGACGCCGAGAAAATCGTCCACAGTATCGCCGAAGAGACCAATACGCCTGAGGAAACCGTAGCCCGCATCTACGCCGACGCACTCGACACCTATCGCGCCGACGCACGCATCCACGACTATCTGCCGCTCTTCGCGGCGCGCAAGGTTCGCGCGACGCTGCAGCAAAACAGCACCAAGCCGCACTGATGACTGCACGCACCCCGTTGGTGCGCCGCGCCCATGCCCCGGACGCGGCTCTTAAGTCTGGTTTAATTCTTCGCTGCAAACATACGCTCACCCCTGTTGAGCCGCCGGAGCATCGGCGGCGTTTTTTTGCGCCGTTAACCGCGCAGTTAGCCGAGGAGGAGCGAGGTCATGGTTGATAACGACGACGTGCTGATGCACTTGCAGTCCCTGCTGCGCGACAGCTCGACTAACCGCATCGCGTCGTGCCGCGTTTCCACGCCGCTGCAGAATCCGTGGGGCCGCGCGTATCGGCTCGTCGAATGGACCACGCTGCTCGACGACGACGCGCGCCGCCAGGTCGTGCCCGCCGAAAGTTCGGCGCTCGATATTGCGCGTCTCGTGGCGGAGCACGTGCCCGGACGCCGAATCCTGCTCAACGGCGAGACGGTGGACACCGATCGCCCGCGCACGCGGCGCCGCTCGCGCAGCCGCGCGAACGCAGGCGCAAGCGCGCATATCGCGGGCTAAAGGCTCGCGCACGTCCCATACTCCAGGACGCGCCCATCTTCGCGCGGCAAATTTCACCGCGCGATATTCGGCGCGCGGTTGTTCCGCCGTTTACGCCACCATCTTTCCCAACGCTTCTTCCAGCGCGGCGCTCGCGCAAGTCATCGGCGCGCGCAGCTCATTGCGAATGAACCCGCGCCGCGCGAGCGCCGCCTTCACCGGCCCCGGATTCGGCTCCGCGAACGCCGCGCGCACGAGTGGTACGAGTGCGTGCCAGAGCGCGCGCGCATCGGCGAGACGCCCCTCGCGCAACGTGCGCTCCATCGCCACAAAACGCTCCGGCAACAGATGCGCCGATGCCGCAATCGCGCCGCTCGCGCCCGCGCACAGCGCGCCGAACATCTCGATGTCCTCGCCGCACAGCACCTGCAGGCGGCCGTCGAGAATCAGCGCGAGCGTCTTCGCAAGCGAGCCGCCGCAATCCTTCACCGCGACGATGCGCGCATGGCCCGCGAGGTCGAGCAGCGTCGGCAATTCGAGTTGCACGCCCGTGCGCGCGGGAATGTCATAGACGATCACGGGCTTGCGGCTCGCATCGGCCAGCGCCGCGAAGTGGCCGGCCACGCCGGCCTGCGACGGGCGAATGTAATACGGCGCAGCCGCCAGCACGCCTGCAACAGGCATCTCGTTGAGCGCGGCAATCCGCTCGCACACCGACTGCGTATGATTGCCGCTCACGCCTGCGACCACCGGCATACCGCCCGCGCCCGCGAGCACGGTGGCGAGCACGGCGTCCTGCTCGCGCTCCTCGAGCGCGGCAGGCTCGCCGGTCGTGCCGAGCGCGACGAAGCCCGTTACGCCCGCTTGCGCGTAGTGGCGCACGAGCGCATCGAGCGCCTCATGATCGACCGCGCCGCGATGGAACGGCGTGACGAGCGGAATCCAGATACCCGAAAACGAAGACATGATTTTCCCTTGTACGTGACCGTGTGAAAGGTCCGTCGAACCGTACGCGGGAGTCGGGCAAGCCAGGAGGGAGGAAGAGGCGGGGCGCCGCCGGCAGGCCGTTCCATCGCACCATCCGACGGAACAGCATGCTCCGGTCAGATGAGCGGCTGTTTTTTGGCTTTGGCTTTCACGCACGCGCACGAGGCCAGCGCGCGCGCCAGCATCGCGCGCGAAGCGGCGACGGCAAATGGCGTGACGAAGGGACTCGGCTGACGTGGCATGTCGGGGAGTGTACTGGAAATCGCGCGCGCCCTGGCGCTCAGTCGAGCACCTCGACGTCGGTAACCGACGAAACCGACGAAGCCGACGTAACCGACGCGTCGGGCAGCAGGCTCGGCGCCTCGCCCGGGTCGCGCCTGGTGAGCTTGCCGTCCACGCTCGCGCCGCAATCCATCCGCAATTGCTGGTAGTAGATGTTGCCGACCACGTGCGCATTCGACTGCAATTCGACGAAATGATCGGCGATCACGTCGCCCACGATGCGCCCGTTGACCACGATGTCGTAGCCATGCACATTGCCCTGCACGGCGCTGCGCTCGCTCAGCACGAGCAGCGTCTGCGCGCCCGCCTTGCTCGTCACATTGCCGCTCACCTTGCCGTCGAGCCGCAGCCCTTCGGTGAATTCCAGATTGCCGGTGACGTGGACATCCTCGGCGATCAGCGTCGCGAGCTTGGTTTGGGCAATGCCCGGCTGAGGTTTCTTCTTGTTGAACATGAGTCGTACCGTTGCGGTTGATTACGGTGGATTCCAGATGGTCTTGTCGAGGCCGGCTAGAGACGCGAATTGGGGCGGCGTAAATCGGCCACAAGCTTTAGCGCGCGTTCGAGCGCGCGCCGTGGTTGCGCAGGAACACCAGTTCGGCTTGTAGCTTCGTGGTCTCGGCCTGCGCCGCGTCCGCTGCTTTCTGCAAGGCCGAGCGCGCGGCGCGTTCCTGCTCCAGCGCGAGTTCCGCATTCGAGAGCCGCGTTTGCAGCACATCGGGCGCCACGGCGGGGCACTGCCCGGCGTCACCGGCATGCAACACCCACGCGGCAAGCCCCGCGCCAGCCGACGCCGCAGCAGCGGTCCACGCGAGCGCCACGCCCCAGCGCCATGCGCGCGAACGCACCGGCTGCAACTCGAATTCGCGCTGCGTATCGCGATGCGGGCGGCGCTGGCGCGCGGAACCTCGTGCGTCAGCCATGGCCTCTTGCAGTTCCGTTTGCGCCGGCGCTTTCCGCCCCGCTTTCCGCCCCGCTTTCCGCCCCGCTTTCCGCCCCGCTTTCCGCCCGATAGGCGCCAAACAGCGCGAGATAGTCGTCGGGATCGACCTGCACGCCCTTCACGATCACTTCGAAGTGCAGATGCGGGCCCGTCGAGCGCCCGGTCGAGCCAACGTCGGCGATATGCTCGCGCGGCAGCACGATCTGCCCCACCCGCACGCCGATCTTCGACGCATGGCCATAACGCGTCACGAAACCGTTGCCGTGATCGATCTCCACCGCATTGCCATAGCCCGACTTCACGCCCGCGAAAATCACGCGGCCTCCAGCGGCGGCGAGAATCGGCGTGCCCGTGGGCGCGACGATATCGAGCCCCGGATGAAAGCTCAGGCGCTGCGTGAACGGATCGAGGCGGTTGCCGAACGGCGAGCCGGGCCGGCCCGCTTCGGTCGGGCGGCGGCCGGGGAACGCATCCCATGCGGCCTCGTGCTCCGCCGCGGACCGCTCGAGCGCAGTGAGCGTGGCGGCCATGCAGTCGACCTCGCCGTTGATGGCGTGGACGTTGGCGCGCGCGGCGGACGCCTCGACGCAGCGCCGTGGCGCAAGCGCGGGACCGCCCTCGCCGCCGTCATCGTCGCCGGAGCGCGTGGAGGGCACGGCAGGCGCCGCCGCGGCGCCGCGCGGCGTTTGCGCGCGCAAACGCTGGTCGAACTGGCGCAATTCGGCAATCCGCGAGACCAGACGCTCGATGCGAGGATCGAGCAGCGCGATCGAGGCGTTCATGCGGCCGATCTCGCCCACTACGTAATGGTGCGTGGCCTCGCCTGCCGCGCTCGCGGGTGCGGAACCCGTGCCGCTATAACGGCCGATGGCCACGCCGCCAGCCAGCGTGATGACCGCCGCCGCGCACGCAGCGGCCACCGCCGTGCGGCGCGCGGCGCGGTGCGTGACGAAACGGGTTTCGCCGCTGGAAAGCTCGTCGACCGAGCTGGACCACGGCATCTTCATGGCGCGCTCCGGCGCTGCCGCTTCGCGCGCAGGCGCGCGGCGCACGACACCAGGGTACAGAACAATGCGTACATCTCAGGTTGCGGAAGCCGACATGCGCCGGCCCATCCAAAATCGAAACCGCGATTATGGTGGCGCCTCAAAAATGCCCATCCCGATAAAGGGGACGCTCGGGGAAAAGCGCAATCAGAAGAGCCTGTCAGCCCGGGAATCTGCTGCACTGCGGCATACCCAGCGCCCTCGACAGCGTATTCGCCAAGGCGCTGCGCTACGTTGCCGCATCCAGTCCCGCTCCTGTGCCGCACGAAAGGCCTTGACTTCTCGCGCTGCCACACTAATATACGCACCGCGTACATCAACCAGACATCACAGGTGCCAGCCATGAGCGTTCCGCAACAAGCCTTCCTCCGCGACGCCATGCGGCGTCTGAACATGACCCGCGACGCCTTCGCGAGCCGCATCGGCGTGTCGCGCCGGGCGCTCGACACATGGCTGCTGCCGGAAGAGTCGCAGGAATCGCGCGCCATGCCCGAGATCGTCGAGCGTTTTGTCTCGGAAATCGTGGGCAGCGGCGAGCCGCGCGAAATCTATACGCAAAGCGTAGAGTCGCGCTCGCTGGCGAGCCAGATGGAGTTCGAAGGCAAGCCGCAACTGCTGTCGGTCGACCAGTTCTCGCGCGACTCTGTGGAAGCCCTCTTCCGCGTGGCCGACATCATGCAGCCCATCGCGCGCCGCCGGAAAATCTCACGCGTGCTCGAAGGCGCGGTGCTCGGCAACCTGTTCTTCGAGGCCAGCACTCGCACCCGCGTGAGCTTCGGCGCCGCGTTCTGCCGGCTGGGCGGCTCGGTGTGCGACACCACGGGCTTCACGTTTTCGTCGATGGCCAAGGGAGAATCGATCTACGACACCAGCCGCGTGATGGCCGGCTACGTGGATGCGATGGTGATTCGGCATCCTGATCAAGGCTCGGTGGCCGAATTCGCGCGCGCCGTGAACATTCCCGTGATCAACGGCGGCGACGGCCCCGGCGAGCACCCGAGCCAGGCGCTGCTCGACCTCTACACGATCCAGCGCGAATTCTCGCGCCTCGGCAAGATCGTCGATGGCGCGCATATCGCGCTGGTGGGCGATCTCAAGTACGGCCGCACCGTGCACTCGCTCGTGAAGCTGCTCGCGCTCTATCGCGGCATCAAGTTCACGCTGATCTCGCCGCAGCAGCTCGAAATGCCCGCGTACATCGTCGACAAGATCTCGACCAACGGCCACGTCGTCGAGCAGACGCACGACCTGCGCGCCGGTCTGCGCGGCGCGGACGTGGTGTATGCCACGCGCATCCAGAAGGAGCGCTTCGCCGACGAATCGTTCGAAGGCTACACGCCCGAATTCCAGATCAACCAGGCGCTGATGGACGAGTGCTGCAGCCCCGAGACGCTCGTGATGCACCCGCTGCCGCGCGACAGCCGCCCGGGCGCGAACGATCTCTCGACCGACCTGAACCACGACCCGCGCCTCGCGATCTTCCGCCAGACCGACAACGGCATTCCGGTGCGCATGGCGATCTTCGCGGTACTGCTGGGCGTCGAGAACCTCGTGCAGCACTCGATGCGCGATGCCGTGTGGCGTCCGCCTGCCTACCTCGGCCCGGACGACGCCGTGTTTCACGGCATCGACTGAGACACGCGAGGGGCGCCGCGTGAATGCGCGCCCCGCTGACCGTTCATCGACAATCGGCCCGCACGCGCATATCGCGCTTGCGGGGCGATGCGCTTTTCTGGCGAGGGCGATTCCTCAGTCGATTGATCCGGCCAACGCCAGCCGGAGCGCCGCCTATACTGCATGAAACGCCCGCGCCGCAAGATGCGGGCGCCATGACGCGTCGAACTCCCTTCGTCGTTTCCTGCTTGCCCGCTCATTGGCGATGCCATGCTGACCATAGACGAAATTCGTGCGATCCCCCTCTTCTCCTCGCTGCCCGACACCGAACTCGAACGCCTCGCACAGACCTCCGCGGATTTGCATCTGAGCCCCGGCGAATACGCCGTGCACGAAGGCGGCGAGCGTGCGCTCTATGCCGTGCTGTCCGGCAAGATGGAGGTGGTCAAGCTGTTCGACGGCGTCGAGCGCACCCTCGGCTGGCGCGTGCCTGGCACGATCTTCGGCGAAGTGCCGCTCGCACTCAGCTCGCCGTTTCCTGGCGCCTATCGCGCAGCCGAGCCCTCGCGCGTCATGCGCGTGGATGCTCAGCACTACTACTCGCTTGCCGCCGCCTCGCCCGACGTCGCCATACGCATGGGCGCGCTCGCGCGCGAACGCATCGGCGGTTTGCAGGGGCTCTCCTCCGAGCCGCCGAAAACGCGCGTGACCATGGTCGGCGCGCGCTGGGACCCCGCCTGCGCGAACCTGCGGCAGTTTCTCGCTCGCAACCAGATCAGTTGCGAGTGGCTCACGCCCGACGCGCCGGAACTCAAAAGCCGCTGGGATGGCCCCTGTCCCGAGGATCACGCGTGCCCGAGCTTGCGTCTCGCCGATGGAACGCTGCTCGCGCGCCCCGCCACGCGCGAGGTCGCGGAGCGGCTTGGCTTGCAGACCCAGCCGAAACTCGACGAATACGACACGCTCATTATCGGCGGCGGGCCGGCCGGGCTCGCTGCGGCCGTCTATGGCGCATCTGAAGGACTGCGTACCATTGTGGTCGAGCGCGAAGCGCCCGGTGGACAGGCCGGCACCTCGTCGCGCATCGAAAATTATCTCGGCTTTCCCGGCGGCATTTCCGGCGACGAACTGGCGAGCCGGGCCTTGCAGCAGGCGAGGCGGCTGGGCGCCGAGATCCTGGTCACGCGCGCCGTCGCGCGCATCGATACGGCCGCGCACGCTGTCCATCTCGACGGCGGCGACGTGGTGCGTGCGCGCACCGTGATCCTGGCAACAGGTGTCGCATGGCGGCGCCTCGAGATCGAAGGCTTCGACCGCTTCATCGGCAAGGGCATCTATTACGGCGCGGCGCGCAGCGAGGCAAGCGGTACGCACGGGCTCGACGTGTATCTGATAGGCGGCGGCAATTCATCGGGCCAGGCCGCGCTATATTTCGCGAGCCATGCGCGCAGCGTCACGCTGGTCTTGCGCGGCGACTCGCTCGAAAAGAAAATGTCGCGCTATCTCGTCGAACAGATCGCCGCACAATCGAACGTCTGCGTCGAGTTGAACACCGAAGTAGTCGGCGTGCACGGAGACACGCATCTTACCGGCATCGACATGCTCAATACGAAGAACGCGAGCGTGAGCCAGCGCGAGTGCGGCGGCCTGTTCGTCTTCATCGGCGCCGACGCGCAAACGGACTGGCTGCCGCCCGAGGTCGCCTGCGACAAGCGCGGCTACGTGCTGACCGGCGACGACATCGTGAAAGCGGGACGCTGGTCGCACCGGCGCGATCCCTGGCTGCTCGAATCGAGTGTGCCCGGCATCTTCGCCTGCGGCGACGTGCGCCTGAGCCCGGTCAAGCGCGTGGCCTCTGCCGTTGGCGAGGGCAGCATGGCAATTGCCTTCGTGCATCGCTACCTCGATGAAGTGCGCGAATAGCGCGGCCTGTTGAAAGGCGCCGCTCGCGTTCGCAGCCGGCCCGCACGGACCACACCGAACACACCGAACACACGGCAGCGCCATTCTGTCCGTCACGCCAGCTTTGCGACGGCCTCATGCCAGCTTCGCGACAGCGTTGCGACAGCAAGCACTTTGTCCCGTAAAACGCGCGTTCAAGCGCTTTACTTTCCCCTTTGACAAGCGCAACGTGCAGTTCTGATCGCAGCGGCAAGGGCCATCTTCCCGAGCAGGCGCGGCATCGGATTTGCTGCATTGTGACGACCGCGCCACGCAAGCCTGCGCGACCATGCGACTTGCGTTTCTGCTGCGTTTCGCACCCTGCGTCGCACGCTTTTCGTCTTGCCTTCGTTATGGAGTCTGTCGAACGCCATGTCCAACGAACGCCCCCTCGACACGTCGCGCGACTGCGACGACGCGTCCCCTGCTCCCGCCGACGTCACGCGCCGCCGCTTCCTGCAATCGGCCGCCGCTGCCGCCGCGCTGGGCAGCGTGCCTCATCTGCATGCGCAGAACGCGCCGCCCTCCGCCGATGCCGCCAAGCCACCGCCCTCGCTCGCGCCCACCCAGCCGGTCAAGCTCGACATCAACGGCCGCGAGTACGTGCTTCATATCGAACCGCGCGTGACGCTGCTCGACGCGCTGCGCGACTACGCCGGTCTCACCGGCACGAAGAAAGGCTGCGACCGCGGCCAGTGCGGCGCTTGCACGGTGCTCGTGGAAGGCCGCCGCATCAACAGTTGCCTCACGCTCGCCGTGATGCACGAGGGCCAGCGCATCACCACGGTCGAGGGCCTCGCAAGCGCGGATGCGCCCAGCGCCGTGCAACGCGCCTTCATCGAACGCGACGCGCTGCAATGCGGCTACTGCACGCCCGGCCAGGTGTGCTCGGCCACGGCCTGCCTCACGGAATTCGCAGCCGGCGCAGCCAGTGCCGCGACCGCCGACGTGGGCACGCCGCCCACGCAACTGAGCGACGCCGAGATTCGCGAGCGCATGAGCGGCAACCTCTGCCGCTGCGGCGCCTATGCCAACATCGTGGCCGCCGTGCGCGACGCGCACGCGGCCAGCGCCTGAAAGAAAGGAGCACGGCCATGGACGCGTTCTCCTTGCAGCGCGCCGACGACATCGACGCCGCCATTGCCGCCGCCCAGCAGCCGGGCGCGGCCTTTATCGGCGGCGGCACGAATCTGCTCGACCTCATGAAAGGCGGCGTCGCGCATCCGCTCAAGCTCATCGACATCACGCGCATTGCCGCGCTCGGGAACATCGAGACCTTGCCCGATGGCGGCCTGCGCATCGGCGCGCTCGTGCGCAATAGCGACGCTGCGAACCACGCGCTCGTGCGCACGCGCTACCCGCTGCTCACGCAGGCCTTGCTCGCGGGCGCGTCGCCGCAACTGCGCAACATGGCCACCGTGGGCGGCAATCTCATGCAGCGCACGCGTTGCGCATACTTCTACGACACCGCGTTCGCGCAATGCAACAAGCGCGCGCCCGGCAGCGGCTGCGCCGCGCGCGAGGGTTTCAATCGCATGCACGCAATTCTCGGCGCGAGCGCGCAATGCGTGGCTGTGAATCCGTCCGATATGAGCGTGGCGCTCGCGGCACTCGACGCCACTGTGCAGGTGCGCGGCCCGCGCAGCGCACGCGCGATTCCGATCGCGCAGTTTCACCGGCTGCCCGCCGATCGCCCCGATCAGGACACGACGCTCGCGCCCGGCGAGCTGATCACGTCGGTGGACTTGCCGCCGCCCGCGTTCAGCGATCACACGCACTACCTGAAGCTGCGCGACCGTGCGAGCTATGCGTTCGCGCTCGTTTCCGCGGCGGTGGCGTTGCAGCTCGATGGCCAGCGCGTGCGCGCTGCGCGCATCGCGCTAGGCGGCGTCGCGCACAAGCCCTGGCGCGCGAGCCGCGCCGAGCAGCACCTCGCGGGGCACACGCTAGACGCGGCCACGTTGCGCAGCGCCGCCGCCGCGGAACTGGCGCAAGCGCAGCCGCTCTCCGGCAATACGTTCAAGGTCGAGCTCGCGCAGCGCGCGATCGTGCGCGCCACGATGCTGGCTGCGGGCAGTCCGGTGACGCACATAAGCGGCATAAACGGCACAAGCGGCACGGGAGAACGCGCATGAACAAGCTAATCGGACAGCCGGTCGACCGCATCGACGGCATGCTCAAAGTCACAGGCGGCGCGAACTATGCGGCGGATTTTCCCGAGGCGCGTCTCGCGCACGCGGTGCTCGTGACGAGCACGGTGGCGAGCGGCACGATCGCGTCGATCGACACGACCCGCGCACGGGCCATGCCGGGCGTGCTGCTCGTGATGACCTGGCAGAACGCAATGCGCCTGCCGAACGCGGGACGCCCGCCCATTTCGCCGCCCGCAGTGCGGCGCCTCACGCTGTTGCAGGACAACGTCGTGCGCTACAGCAACGAGCCCGTCGCGGTCGTGGTGGCGGATACGCTCGAACACGCCGCCGACGCCGCGCAGCACGTAAGCGTGACCTACGCCGCCACGCCGGCGACGCTCGACTTCGCGCGCGCGAAAGCGCAAGCGCACGCACCGGCCGCGATGCCTGGGCGTCCGGTCGATTCGCAGCGTGGCAATGTGGAAGCGGGCATGCACGAAGGCGCACTGCACATCGCCGCGGTCTACAGCACGCCCACGCAGTTCCACAATCCGATGGAACCGCACGCGACGATGGCGCGCTGGGACGGCCCCGAACTCACGCTCTACGACGCGACCCAGGGCGTGACGAACGATCGCGCCGCGGTGGCCGCCGTATTCGGCATCCCGGCGGACAACATCCGCGTGATCTCGCCATTCATCGGCGGCGGCTTCGGTTGTAAGGGATCCTCATGGTCTCACGTGAGCCTGTGCGCGATGGCCGCGAAGCAAACCGGCCGCCCCGTGCGCCTTGCCGTCACAAGGCCGCAGATGTTCGGGCTGGTGGGCTCGCGGCCGCACACGGAGCAGCACCTCTCGATTGCCGCGCGCGCGGACGGCACGCTCACCGGCGTGCGCCACGACACGCTCTCGCACACTTCGGCGTTCGAGGACTGGACCGAGATGTCGGGGCTCGTCACGCGCATGATGTACGCGTGCCCGAACCTGAGCACGAGCCACCGCGTCGTGCCGCTCAACGTCGGCACGCCCACCTTCACGCGCGCGCCCGGCGAAGCCACCGGCTCGTTCGCGCTCGAATCCGCGATGGACGAGCTGGCGTGGCGCCTGAAGATGGACCCCATCGCGCTGCGCCTGAAAAACTACGCCGAAGCGGAGCCGCAGGACGGCAAACCATGGTCGTCGAAGGCGCTGCGCGAATGCTATACGGCGGGCGCGCAGCGCTTCGGCTGGTCGCGCCGCGTGAACGCGCCACGCGCGATGCGCGAGGGCAACACGCTGATCGGCATGGGCATGGCGGGCGCGACCTATCCGGCCAACCGCAGCGAAGCGGCGGCCATCGCGCGCATCCTGCCCGACGGCACCGCGATGGTTGCCTCCGGCACACAGGACATCGGCACCGGCACCTATACCGTGATGACCCAGGTGGCCGCCGATGCGCTCGGCTTTCCGCCCGACCGAATCCGCTTCGCACTCGGCGACTCGACGCTGCCTCGCGCGCCGGTCTCGGGCGGCTCGCAATCGGCGGCGAGCGTCTCGCCCGCCGTGCAGGCGGCGGCACGCGCCGCGCGCAACAAGCTGATCGCGCTCGCGATTGCGGATCCCGCTTCGCCGGTCCACGGCGCGGCTCCCGGAGACGTCACGGTCGCTGACGGCTGGGTCGTGTCGGCCAGCGACCCTGCGCGCCGCGACCCGGCCGCCGCCATCATCGCGCGTGCGGGCGGCAAGCCGATCGAGGCGCAAGCCACGGAGAAACCGGGCGCGGAGCGGCAGCAATACGCGTTCCACTCGTTCGGCGCGGTCTTCGCCGAGGTGCACGTGGACGCCGAACTCGGCACGCTACGCGTTGCGCGCATCGTCGGCGCTTACGACGTGGGGCAGGTGCTCAACGAGAAGACGGCGCGCAGCCAGTTGATGGGCGGCATGGTCTGGGGCGTGAGTACGGCGCTGCATGAAGACGCGATGCTCGACCCGCGCATGGGACGCTTCGCCAATGGCAATCTCGCCGACTACCACGTGCCCGTGAACGCCGACATCGGCGATCTGGACGTGCTGTTCGTGGGCGCGCCGGACTTGCGCTTCAATCGCCTCGGCGTGCGCGGCATCGGCGAGATTGGCATCACCGGCGTGCCCGCCGCGATCGCCAACGCGGTGTATCACGCAACGGGCGTGCGCGTGCGCGATCTGCCGATCACGCTCGACAAGGTGATGCTGCCGCGTCACGCATTCGCGTAACCCGCGCGTGACGATTGCATGACAGGCGCGTGACCACGGAACGCGCCGTGCGTTGCGCGTCTTCCGGGGTTGCCTCGCGCGCAGTTGCACCGCACAATCGACGCGTCCCCCTCTCGCGCGGCTCTCCCCATGGCCTATGCATCGCTCGCCACTGGCGTACTGCTCGCCGCCGGCACCGGATCGCGCTTCGATCCCGACGGTTTGCGCAACAAGCTCCTCGCGCCGCTGCCCAACGGCTTCAGCGTGGCTCACGAGGCCGCGCACCGGCTCTTGATGGTCACGCCAAAGGTGATTGCCGTGGTGCGCCCCGGCGCGGAAGCGCTCGCCCACGTCTTGAACGACGCCGGCTGCGACGTGGTGTTCGCCGCCGCCGCCGTGAGAGGAATGGGCGCGAGCCTCGCCGCGGCTATCAAGGCGGACGCCGAAGGAGAAGGCTGGATCGTGGCGCTCGCGGACATGCCGCGCATCGCGCCCGCGACCATCGAGGCCGTCGCGCGCGAAATCGATGCGGGCAAACCGCTCGTCGCGCCCTTTTATCACGGACAACGCGGCCATCCGGTTGGATTCGGGCTCGCGCATCGTGAGGCCTTGCACGCGCTCGACGGCGACACCGGCGCGCGTGCGCTGCTGAATTCGCCCGCGCTCACCCGCATCGACGTGGACGACCCCGGCATCCTGCGCGACGTCGATACCCCCGCCGATCTGAATGGGCTGTAGCCGCTTGCCGTCTCCCGCGCGCTGCCTGGCGCGTGCATGCGAAACCTCGCACGAGACGCGCCGATCGCCTAGGCTATAAGAACCATCCACACGTCGTGCCCGATCGGCCACGCCTGCGCACGAGGTACCCGCGATGATCTGCTCGCACACCAATCCGCTGCCCGACCCGCTCGCCGATCCCACGCGCGACCCCGAGCGCGATCCGCTCACACCGCCGCCGCCGGGACATCACGGCGAGGAGCCGCAACGTCCGGACGGCCCGCCGAACAAGGATCCGGTGTAGCGAGACGCCGCCACGCGCTGGCCGCCCGGCACACGCCGCCGAACGTTTTTTCTGCCCACCTCCGCTTCTTCCTGCTTTCGCGAAGCTTGCGTTCGCGTGCGCTTCTTTATAGAATGCGAACGATTCTTATTTGCAATAAACACTCACTCAACCGGATTCCACCAAACCATCGTGACCGCCTTCCAGACCGCGTCCGCGCGCGTTGACCGCCACACACGTTGCGTTCACCGCGCCCTCCCCGGCGCGCCCGCATGAGAGCCCTGCTGGTCCGCCTGCATCGCTGGTTCGGCCTCGGCACGGCGGCGTTCCTGTTTCTCGCCGGCCTCACGGGCGCCGTGATCGCCTGGGACCACGAACTCGATGCGGCGCTCAATCCATCGTTCTATCGCGCCGATACGCCCGGCGCGCCGCTGCCCGCGCTCACGCTCGCCCAGCGCGTGGAAGCCGCCGACCCGCGCGCGCAGATCAGCTACATGCCGCTCTCGGTCGAGCCCGGCCACACGTTCGTCGTGCGCGTGGAACCGCGCATCGACCCGAAGACCGGCGAGCCCTTCGCGCTCGGCTACAACCAGGTCGCGATAGACCCGGTCACCGGCGCGGAGCAAGGCCGCCGCATGTGGGGTGCGCCCTCGCTATCGCGCCTGAATCTGGTCCCGTTCCTCTATCAGCTGCACTACACGCTGTTCCTGCCGACCAGGATGGGCGTCGACTTCGGCGTCTGGACGATGGGCGTCGCGGGCATGGTCTGGCTGCTGGACGGCTTCATCGCCATCGTGCTCGCCTTTCCGAACCTCAAGAGCTGGCGCAAATCATTCGCCTTTCGCGTGAAGCGCGGCGGCTATGCGTTCACCTTCGACCTGCACCGCTCGGGCGGCGTCTGGCTCTGGGGCCTGCTGATAATGGTTGCGCTCACATCGATCTCGATGAATCTGGGCACGCAGGTCGTGCGCCCTGTGGTGTCGATGTTCTCGACGCTCGCGCCGGACCCGTTCCGCACAGCCGCGCCCGGCCCTCTGCTCACGCCCGCCGAAATCGCCTCGGCACGGGCGCGCATCGCCGCCGTGGCGCCCGCGCTGGGCCGCCTGGAAGGCATTGCCGCGCCGCCGGGCGGCCTGTTCGCGATGCCGGCGCTCGGCGCGTACGGCGTGGGCTACTTCGCGGCGGGCAACGATCACGGCGACGCCGGCCTCGGCAATCCCTGGCTCGTCATGAATGCACGCACCGGCGAGGTGATCGCGCGGCAAATCCCCGGACGCGGCAGCGCCGGCGACCTCTTCATCCAGGCGCAGTTTCCGCTGCACTCGGGACGGATCGCCGGATTGCCGGGGCGTATCGCAATGAGCTTCATGGGCGTGGCCGTCGCGATGCTCAGCGTGACGGGCGTGCTGATCTGGCTGAAGAAGGCGCGGGCGCGCCGCAAGAGCCCAAGCAAGCCCGCGAGAGATACGGCGGTGCGCGCGGGAGAACGCGCGGCGGGTGAGGCGCGCGTCTGAATCGCGACGGCTACTTCGCGACTGCGTCGAACGCCGCCAGCAATCGCTCAACATCGGCGGCGTGAATGTCGCCCATCGTCGAGATGCGGAACAGTTCCTTCGACAAACCGCCCTGCCCCGCATAAATCACGAAGCCGCGCGCCTTGAGCGCGTCGTGCAGCGTCGGATAGTCGACGCCGGCCGGCAGGCGGAACGCACGCAACACCACCGAGGACTCATCCTTCGGCAACACGCTTGCCATCCCGCGCGCCGCAAGACCCGCGCGCACCTGCTCCGAAAGCGCCGCGTAACGCGCATGACGCGCGTGCCAGCCGCCTTCATCAGCGAGTTCGCGCAGCGCTTCCACGAGCGCGTAATACGCATGCACGGAGGGCGTGAACGGCGTATTGCGCTGATCCTGGAGCGTGGCGAGGCGCTTGAGGTCGAGATAGTACGTGCGGCTCGATGCATTCGCGAGCGCCGCGCGGCGCACCACAACGAAGGCCGCGCCCGGCACGCCGTGCAGGCACTTGTTCGCGGTCGCGGCTACGGCGGCAATGCTCGTGTCGGCGAAATCGATGGCTTCGGCGCCGAAGCTGCTCACGCCGTCCACGAGCATCTGCACGCCGCGCGCGCGGCACGCCTCGCCCAGCGCGCGCAGATCGTTCAGCCGGCCCGTGGTGGTCTCGTGGTGGATGATCGCGACATGCGTGATCGCACGGTCAGCGTCGAGTGCCGCGCAAATGCGCGCGAGATCGGGCGCCGGCATCCATTCGTGCTTCACCACTTCGTGCGCGATCTGGTACTGCGCGGCGATCTGCGTGATGCGCTCGCCGTACACACCGTTCTCGACGATCAGCAGCTTGCCGTTGGCGGGCACGAGCGAGGCAATCATGCTCTCGACCGCGGCTGTGCCGGAGCCGGTCATGAGCACGGCCTGCCACTGCGCAGGGTCCAGATCGTAGACGCCCACGAGGCGCGCGCGCGCCTCTTCCTGAATGTCGAAAAATTCGCTTTCGCGGTGGCAGAGGTCTTCTTGCAGCAGGCTGCGGCGCACGCGCTCAGTAAGCGTGACGGGACCGGGATTGAGCAACAGCATCGGCAACTCCTTATCGTTCAACGGCAAGTTCCGCTGCTTGAGCGGGCGCGCCGATGTGGCGCATGAGACGCGCCTTCACCTCGGGCGGCGTGATGGTCGGACGCGGCAACCCATCGGGCGTGCCGCGACGGATAGTCAGGCGTACGAAGCGGGTGCCGTTCACCCCCGGGCCGTCCGCCGCACCGTTCGCGCCAGCGAGCACGGCGTCGAGCACCGCGAGGTCGTCGCTCTCCACGGCATCGGCGTAACCGCACGCCGCCGCCACGCCCGCGAACGACACTTGCGGCGAAACCGTCGCCTGGCCGCCTGTTGAATCGTGTGCGCCATTGTCGAGCAGCACATGCGTGAGGTTCGACGGGCCGTAAGCGCCAAGCGTCGCGAAAGCGCCCATGCGCATGAGCGCCGCGCCGTCGCCGTCGAGCGCCACCACGTTCAGGTCCGGGCGCGCGAGCGCAAGCCCGAGCGCGAACGGCGTGACGCAGCCCATCGAGCCGACCATATAAAGCTGGTTGGCGCGATCGTCGAGTGCGTAGAGTTCGCGGCCGCAGAAACCCGTCGATGCCACCACCACCGACGATTGCGCGGGCGTAGCCGCGATCACGCGTTCGAGCGCCTGCTGACGCGTGGGCAATTGATCAGGAGTCCGCTGCGTCCATTTCGATTGGGCGACGGGCAGCGCGTGCTTCTCGGGCATTGCGCCGCTACCCTTGAGTTCGAACGGCGCCACGCTGCCCTTTTGCATCACGAGCGCATACGGGCGGCCCGTCTCGTCCATATGCCTGAGCGCGCGATCGAGCGCCGGGCCGATGGCTTCCGCTTCCGTAGGGAACAGCTCCCACGGAATCTCCATCGTATCGAGCATCTGCGGCGTGACGGGGCCCATCAGCGCGTGCTGCGGCTCGTCGGAAACGCCAGGCTGGCCGCGCCACGTCACGATCAGCAATTGCGGCAGACGGAAGGTCCACGTGAGCGAAGTCAGCGGGCTCACGGCGTTGCCGAGCCCGGAATTCTGCATCATCGAGATGCCGCGCTTACCCGCGAGCGCCACGCCCGCGATCAGCGCGACAGCATCGCCCTCGTTCGCCGCCGACACGTAATGAAGCGACTCGTCCTGCAGCACGTAATTGATGAACGGCGTGAGGAACGAGCACGGCACGCCCGCGTACCATTCGAAGCCGCGCGAGCGCGCCGCTTCCACAAACTGTGCAGCTTCGATCATGCCTTGCCCTCCGACTTCGACTGCGTAGCGACGCCCGGCGTAGCGACGCCCTGAACAACAACGCCCTGCGCGAAATCCCCCGCGCGGCGGAAATCCTCGAGATCGTTCACGCCGCGCCAGTGGCCGCGCACGTATTGCACCTCGACCTGCTCGCCGTCCGCGATCAGCGCATTGAGGAGCGCGGGCATGTCGAGCGTGTCGAAGTCGGCGCGCGTTTGCAGTTGCGCGAGCTTTTTCGCAAGCTTCTCGCGGCCCGCGCCGCGCACGTTCATGAGGCCGATCCAGCGCCCATGCGGCGTCTCGCCATTCGCGGCCGGCTCACTCGCGATGCGCGCAAGCAGCACCTTGTTGCCGAACAGCCCCCTATCATCTCCCGACGAACACCACGCGAAGTCGCGCGTGCTGCTGCTCTCCGACTCCGGCGACGAATCGACCACCACGCTGAAGTCCGCCTCGCTTTCCACGAGATCGCGCAGGATGTAGCTGCGGAACAGCAGGTCGCCATACGAGATCACCGTGTCGTTCTTGAGCGTGTCGATTGCACACGCGAGCGAGGCGAGCTCGTTGGTCTGGCCATAGCGTTCGTTGCGCACAAGCTTCACGCCCGCAGTGTCGATGGCGTCGGCGCGATAGCCGCCCACCACCGTGATGTCGTTTACCGACTGCTTCTTGAACGCGTCAACGAGCCAGCGCAGCAGCGGCTTGCCCGCCACGGGCAGCATGACCTTGGGCTTGTCTTCGGTGAAGGCGTCGAGGCCCGAGCCCCGGCTCGCCGCCAGCACGATCGCCGATCCCGCCGTGCGCGATGCGCTCAGGTAGCGGTTTTCCGCTTCCGAATATTCATCGGCATCCTGAAGACGGAAGATTTCGTTGACGGACGCGATGCGGTCCTCCACATCCACGAGCGTCTGCGTCTCGTGAATCGTCTTCGCAACGGCTTGCATGGCCGAAGCCGAAGCGCGCACGAGATGGTTCGCCCAGATCACGACGCTGATGCCGGCCTTGCGGAACACGTCGGTGGGCGTGCTGTAGTACTTGGTGGGCACGATCACGAGCGGACCCCGGCCCGCCCACTCGCGCGCGAACGTGAGAATCTCATCGGGCTTCGAGAGCTTGCTGTGGATGAGAATCGCATCCGCGCCCGCGAGGCGATAGGCCTCGGCGCGCTTGAGCGCCTCGTCCATGCCCCAGCCCGCGATCAACGCTTCCACGCGCGCCACGATCGAGAAGTTCTCGTCGAGCTGCGAATCCTTGCCGGCCTTGATCTTGCCGCAGAACTCATCCATGTCGGCAAGCGGCTGCGCTTCGCCCTTGATGAAGCTATTGGTCTTCGGAAACTGCTTGTCCTCGATGCACACACCCGCAATGCCGCGCTGCTCGAGTTTGCGCACGAGACGGCGCACATTGTTGAAGTTGCCGTAGCCGGTGTCGCCGTCTAGCAGGATGGGCAGATCGCTCGCGTCGGCCATGAATTCGAGGTTGTCGACCACCTGGGTCCAGCTCGCTTCATTGTTGTCGCGCACGCCGAACTGCGCCGAAATCGATAAACCCGAGCCCCAGATCGCCTTGAAACCCGCCTCGCGCGCGATCCGCGCGGACAAGCCGTTGTGCGCTTCCATCAGGAATTCGAGTTCGTTGCTCACCAGCATGTGGCGCAGCCGTGCGCTGCGCGATGTGGAGGCAGCGGGGGGAACCGCAGCGGAAAACGTGGCGGGTTCGCGTGCGTTCATCGTGTCGCTCCATGGGACGACGCCGCGTCAGCAGCCGTGGCTGCGCCGCGCGCGTCGCGTCGTTGGGAAATCGGTTTGGGGCCGCGAAACATGCGTCGCGCCGCCGATGGTCCACGGCGGCGGCATGGGGCCGAAGCCGCGACTATATCGGAAATGATTCGTATCCGCCTTCAATTACAGCAGGAAGTGGCAAATCATGGAATTACAGTGAAATTTGTGGCTTTAAAGGGCGCTTTCTGCGCATTTTTGCGCCAACCGCTGCTGTGCACAGGGTTCATCCTGACTCGTGCGCCGGCGTGCGCGCGCCGTTATCACAGGCGGGCGTTGCCCCCTTTGCCGCAATTGCCGCCCCAGTGCAGCAACAACGCAGCCCTCGACCGACCAATCAGAAGATGACTCTCAACCAGAAACTCCGCTCGATGATCGCGATCCTCTGGATCGGCCTGCTCCTCATCGTCGCCTTCGGCGCGTGGCAAAGCCGCGACGACATGATCCGTGAACGGCGCGCACAGCTCGTCACGCTCGTGCAGGAAGCCACCAGTATTGCCAAGCATTACTACACACTTTCGCAGCAGAATGTTCTCACCGAAGCCGACGCGCAAAAGCAGGCGCTCGCCGCGCTCGCTGCCATCCGCTACGGGACGGACGGCTACCTGAGCATCAACAACTCGCAGTCGGTGATGCTGATGCACCCGATCAAGCCCGAGCTCGTCGGCAAGACGCTCACCGGCTTCAGCGACCCCTCGGGCAAACACCTTTTCGTCGAGCTTTCGCAGACCGCGAGCCAACCGGACGGCGGCTTCATCGACTATTTGTGGTCCAAGCCCGGCCAGACCGAGCCCGTGCCGAAGCTGAGCTACGCCTACCGTTTCGCGCCGTGGGACTGGGTGATCGTGACCGGCATGTACATGGACGACGTGCGCACCGCGTTCTACACGAACCTCCTGCGCTGGCTGCTCGCGACCTTCGTGCTCGGCGCCGCCGCCACGACCGTGATGGTGCTCGTGGTGCGCAGCGTTCGCAGCAGCATCGGCGGCGAACTCGAAGTCGCTGTCGAAACGGCCAACCGCATCGCCCATGGCGATCTCACCTCGCACGTTCAGGTTCAGGGCGGCAACGCGAAAAGCCTGATGCGTGCGCTCGCAACCATGCAGGGCGCGCTCGTGCAAACCGTTTCGCGCGTGCGCGGCGGCGCTGAGAACATCAACGTGGGCGCCAACGAGATTGCCGCCGGCAACACCGATCTTTCGCAGCGCACCGAGGAGCAAGCCGCGGCGCTCGTGCAAACCGCCTCGAGCATGGACCAGATGACCGCCAACGTGCGCCAGAACGCGGACAGCGCACAGCACGCCGCCACGCTCGCGAGCCAGGCCGCCGAAGTCGCCACGCGCGGCAGCGCGGTCGTCGGCGACGTGGTGCGCACGATGGGCGACATCACCACGAACTCGCAGCAGATTGGCGACATCATCGGCGTGATCGACGGTATTGCGTTTCAAACCAACATTCTCGCGTTGAACGCGGCGGTGGAAGCCGCGCGCGCGGGCGAACAGGGACGCGGCTTCGCCGTAGTCGCGGCGGAAGTGCGCAGCCTCGCGCAGCGTTCGGCGGCGGCGGCCAAGGAGATCAAGGCGCTGATCGAAAAATCGACGGGCACGGTGGCCGAAGGACAGCAACTCGTGACCAGCGCGGGCTCGACGATGAACGAGATCGTGCAGTCGGTGCGGCGCGTGCACGAGATACTCGAGGAAATCAGCCACGCGTCGCGCGAGCAGAGCGCGGGCATCGAGCAGGTGAACCGCGCCGTGGGTGAAATGGATCAGGTAACGCAGCAGAATGCGGCGCTGGTTGAGCAAGCTGCTGCGGCGGCGCATTCGCTCAAGGACCAGGTGACGGGGCTGCGCGAGTCGATTGCGAGTTTCAGGCTGCCGGTGGCGGGGTGAGGAAAAACACGAGCCTATCCACCCATTTCCCTGCGCCCGGTCATCCCGCTGCTGCGTCACGGCAGCGCAAATTTCAATTCAATTACATCGAGATTACAATAATGCATCGATAAATCCCCGCTCCCGCCCCGATGATCCGCTCCAGGAAACCGCCGCGCGACCCGCACGCCACGGCGACCCGCCATCCGATGCTGTCGCCGAAACTGCCCGCATGGCGCTCGAAGTTCATCGTGTTCGTCCTGTTCGCGGCCTTTGCCGCGCTCGCCGGCCGCGCGCTCTGGGTCCAGATCGTCAACCACGACTTCTACGTGAAGCAGGGGCAAAAGCGCTATCAGCGCACGCTCGAACTCGACGCCATGCGCGGGCGCATTGTCGACCGCCACGGCGCGCTGCTCGCCGTGAGCCTCGAAACTTTCGAGATCTGGGCCAATCCCAAGCTGCTCGACGAAGCCGCCTACGCGCCGCTCGCGAAGCTGCTCGCCATGCCACTCGCGGAACTACGCCGGCGCCTGCCGCGCGAGCGCTCGTTCGTGCTGCTCAAGCGCCAGGTCGACGCCGAAACCGCCGCTCATATCGACGAAATGGCCACCGGCGGCATCACGCTGATCGCCGACTCGAAGCGCTTTTACCCCGAAGGCGAATCCGCGGCGCACGTGGTGGGCTTCACCGACATCGAGGACCAGGGCCAGGAAGGCGTCGAGCTCGCGGCCAACGCGCGCCTGCGCGGCACGCCCGGCCAGCGCGAGGTGATCCGCGACCGGCTAGGCCGCGTGGTTTCGGAGCCGAGCGAGCGCGTGCTGCCGAAGAACGGCGATACGGTGCAGCTCACCGTCGACCGCCGCATCCAGCAGCTCGCCTATACGCAGTTGAAGGCGGCCGTCGCGAAGCATCACGCGGAAGCCGGCAGTGTCGTGGTGCTCGACGCGCAGAACGGCGAGATTCTCGCGCTGGCCAACTGGCCGTCGTTCGATCCCAACAATCGCGCGCGCCTCACGGGGCGTCAGTTGCGCAACCGCGCCGTGATCGACACCTTCGAGCCGGGCTCGACCATCAAGCCGCTCGTCGCGGCGCTTTCGATGGACCTGCACAAGGTCAACGCGAACACGATCATCGACACTTCTCCGGGTACGTATCGCATCGGCCCGGCCGTGATCCACGACACCTCGAACCATGGCCGCATCACGGTGGCGCAAGCGATCCAGATGTCGAGCAACATCGCGCTCACGAAGATGGCGCTGAACCTGCCCGCGCAAACCATCTGGAACAAGTATCAGGACTACGGCCTCGGCATGCGGCCCGATGTGACGTTCCCCGGCGCCGCCGCGGGCCGCGTGCGGCCCTGGGCGCGCTGGCGACCTATCGAGCAGGCGACCATGGCTTACGGCTACGGCCTCTCGACTTCCCTCTTGCAGATCGCGCAGGTCTACACCGCGTTTGCCGGCGACGGCACGATGTACCCCGCGAAGCTGCTAAGCGGAGAGCCGCGCTCGCCGGGCGCGGCGCCGCGCGCGGTGACGACACCGGCCACGGCGGCGTCGATGCGCAAGATGCTGGAAATGGCCACGAGCGAAGGCGGCACCGGCCGCGCGGCGAACGTCGAGGGCTACCGGATCGGCGGCAAAACCGGCACCGCGCGCAAGCAGATCGGCGCGGGTTACGCGAAGAACCGCTATCGCGCGCTGTTCGTCGGCATGGCGCCGATGAGCGCGCCGCGCGTGGTCGTCGCGGTGATGATCGACGACCCCGCCGGCGGCTCGTTCTACGGCGGCACGGTGGCGGGGCCGGTGTTCTCGGGCGTCATGCAGGGCTCGCTGCAATTGCTCGGCGTTCCGCCGGACGCGTGAGCGGGTTGCGGCGAGGCTAACGCGCGCCGCCACTCAAATCTGATCGCGCCCAAACGCGCGCAACGCGCCGAGATCCACCACATCCACGCGGTTATACGAAAGCGTGACGAGCCCTTCGCGCTCGAGCGTCTGCAACGCCTGATTGACGCGCTGCCGCGACGCCCCCGCGAGCATGCCGATCTCTTCCTGCGAAATCTCGAGCGCGTGGCCCGTTTCCGGATACAGGTCGGGGTTGAACATCTGCGCGAGCGCCTGCGCCACGCGCGCATCGACGTCGAGCAGCCGGCTATTCTGGATCAGCGCGATGAACTCGCCCATGCGATTGTTCAACTGATGAATCACGAAGCGGTTGAACGGCAGGCTGCTGTCCATGAGCCGATGAAACGTGTCCGCCGGCACCGCCATCACAAGCGAGGGCTGCAGCGCGATCACGTCGTACTTGCGCGGCTCGCGCTTGATCACGCTGCCCTCGCCGAACCAGCCGCCATGCGGCACGCCCGAGAAGGTGCAGCCGCGCCCCGACGCATTGAAGATGGCGAGCTTCACGAGCCCGCTGCTCACGCCCAGCCAGTAAGCGGAAGGCGCGTCGCGCGCGGCCACGATCGCGCCCGCGGCCCACGCCTGCGCATGCGAGGTTTCGAGCACCCATGCGCGGTGCTCGGGCGCGAGCGTGCGAAACCATGCGCAGCGCTCGAACAGCGCCGCGAGTTGCGCCGCATTGCGCGCGTCGATCCGGCCCGTGGCCACTGTGGCCATCGTGGCAAGCGGGTCCTTAGGAGGAACAGGATCCGGGGGGATAATGGGCTGCGTCATCGCGCTTATCTGAATTACCTGGAGGTCGGTCATCCGTGGCGCGGGGAAGACACGCTCTGTCGCGCCGGCGACAGACTCCCTCGCACCGTCCTGCTACGGTAGCGCGAATCATACCGATAAACCAGCCGATAACCCGGAAACAGGCCCGCACCCCGGGGCCTGTATGGATCGAATCAGGAGACAGCACCATGTCGCACCCGTACGAGGAAGGGCTCGCGCAACGCGAAGCCAATTACGTCCCGCTCACGCCCATCGACTTCATTGCGCGCGCCGCCGAGGTTTATGGCGAGCGTCTCGCCATGGTCCACGGCAACGTGCGCCGCAACTGGCGCGAGACCTATGCGCGCACGCGGCGTCTCGCGAGCGCGCTCGAACGGTCGGGTGTCGCGCGCGGCGACACCGTCGCGGTGCTGCTCCCCAACATCCCCGCCATGGTCGAAGCGCACTTCGGCGTACCGATGGCGGGCGCCGTGCTCAATACGCTCAATACGCGGCTCGACGTCGCGACCATGCTGTTCATGCTGCGCCATGGCGAGGCGAAGGTGCTCATCGTCGACACCGAGTTCGCGACGCTCGCGCAACGCGCGGCACTCGAATTTCCGGCGCTGAAGATCATTACCGTGGCCGATGTCGCGCCCGCGGACCCCGAGCATTTTCCGCGCGGCATCGACTATGAAGCCTTTCTCGAACAAGGCGACCCCGAGTTCGCCTGGCAACTGCCCGCGAACGAGTGGGACGCCATCGCGCTGAACTACACCTCGGGCACGACCGGCGACCCGAAGGGCGTGGTCTATCACCATCGCGGCGCGTATCTGAATGCGGTGAGCAATATCCTCGAATGGGATATGCCCAAGCACGCGGTGTATTTGTGGACGCTGCCGCTCTTTCATTGCAACGGCTGGTGCTTCGCGTGGACCGTGGCGGCGCGCGCGGGCGTGAACGTGTGCCTGCGCAAGTTCGACGCGAAGCTCGTGTTCGATTTGATCCGCACCGAAGGTGTCACGCACTATTGCGGCGCGCCCATCGTGCAGGGCGCGCTCGCCGACGCACCCGCCGAATACCGCGAGGGCATCGCTCACACGGTGCGCACGATGGTGGCGGGCGCGCCGCCCGCACCCGCCGTGATCGCGAAGATGAAGACCATCGGCATCGAACTCACGCACGTGTACGGGCTCACCGAGGTCTACGGTCCGGCTTCGGTGTGCGCGACGCAGGACGGCTGGAAAACGCTGCCCGAAGACGAACAGGCGCGGCTCGCCGCGCGCCAGGGCGTGCGCTATCACCTGCAAAGCGGCATCAGCGTGCGCAACCCCGAGACGATGGAGCCCGTGCCGAACGACGGCGAAACGCTCGGCGAAATCATGTTTCGCGGCAACATCTGCATGAAGGGCTATCTGAAGAACGAGCGGGCGACGGAAGAGGCGTTTCGCGGCGGGTGGTTCCATACCGGCGATCTCGGCGTAATGAGCCCCGACGGCTATGTACGCATCACCGACCGCAGCAAGGACATCATCATCTCGGGCGGCGAGAACATTTCGAGCATCGAGGTGGAAGACACGCTGTATCGCCATCCCGCGGTCGCGCTCGCGGCGGTCGTGGCGATGCCCGACGCGAAGTGGGGTGAAGTGCCGTGTGCATTTGTCGAATTGCGGGAAGGTGCGAGCGCAACGGTCGAGGAGATCATCGCGCATTGCCGGCTCTTTCTCGCGGCTTACAAGGTGCCTCGCGTCGTGAAGTTCGGCGAGTTGCCGCGCACCGCAACGGGCAAGATCCAGAAATACGAATTGCGCGCGCAGGTGGGGTCGAAAAGCGCGATCGATATGAAGAAATAATCCAAAATAGCCGGCGGGTCCGGGCGCCCGCCGCCCCGCTTATGTTACGGCTCTTGACAACCGGATCCGTTAAGTTGCTTCGGCAATTCGTCAGAAACGAACGGTAATCCATTACGCATCAAGGGCCGACTATAAAGCGCGCAATTTTCGTGCGGCAGACCGCTCGAAATGAAACATTACAAGTGCTCACGTATTCATCGCCTTGTCCCCGATAAGCTGGGTTTCACGTCGAATGCAACGCAATGTGTGCATGACGACGTACCCGAAGAGGAGGAATGCAATGAATACGACAAGCCGGAAAACCCCCGCCCGCATTCTCGCCGCCGCGCTGCTCGCAGGCGGTGCACTGATGGGCGCATCGAGCGCCTTTGCCCAATACGCGCCGCACTATGGCGAACCACGTATGGTGCCGGTGGACGTACACGTGTCGATCGGCTGGCACGATAACCGTTACTGGGACGGCCACCGCTATTGGGAACGTGACGAGTGGATGCATCATCATCCGCACGATCCGGGCCCTCCGGGCTGGCACGGCGACCGTCACGACATGCGTTACGACGAACATCGCCCGCCCCCGCCACCGCGCTACTGATTTGATCGACGCGGAACCGCACCTCCGCTCCTCGCTACATTCCTTGCGCGTTAATTCGATATGCGAATTAAATTATTCGGAATTGTGCCGAAAGCCTGGCGGCAGTAACGATGCGTAAAGTGCGCTCGTTGCTTCGCACGCAGCAGGAAGGTAACGTTATGGAGCGTTTCGTTCCCCGGAGCGCATGGTGTATTCTCATTCCCCCGGCCGTTCGCGGCTGGGGCTTTTTTACGCCGGCTTCAATCGATAAGCTTGTTCAAGGTGGCGAATTCGATCAGCGCCGCCAGTGACGAAACACCGAGCTTGTCGAGCACGCGCGTCTTGTAGGTGCTGACCGTCTTGTCGGAAAGCCCGAGCCGCGCCGCCACGCCCTTGTTGCTCATGCCGCGCGCGAGATATTGCAGCACTTCCACTTCGCGCGGCGAGAGCCCGTTGAGCGCCACGTCGCGGCCGCCGCCACAACTGCCCGCCGGGAAGCAGTCGTACCCGAGCAGCACCGCCTTCACCACGCCGCACAACTCTTCCACGCCACGGCTCTTGCTCACGTAACCGTTCGCGCCCGCGATGCGCGTGTGATTCGCCATCACCTGCTCGGGCTTCGCGGAAAGCACCAGAACGCGCGTGGCGGATTGCCGTGCGCGAATGGCGCGAATGACCGACAGCCCGTCCAGCTTTGGCAATTCGAGATCGAGGATGACGAGATCGGGCTGCAATTCCTGCACGATGCGCAACCCTTCTTCCCCATCGCTGCATTCGCCCACCAGTTCATATTCGGCATGCAAAACGTTTGCAAGCATCTTGAGAACGATGGGGTGATCGTCGATAACCACGATGCGCTTCATTTTTTCTTCCATATTTAGAGGCGTGATCGGATGCACCTTTCGGCACGAGAATGACAGCCTGAACGACCACCCCGCCTTTGTGTATAGGAAAGGTCTGAAAGGACGCCGACCGGCTGACAATCGTTAATCGGCGTCGCACGTATTTGAATCTAACTAACGCGTGAATTAGACTGGATCAATGAATCCACATCGCGTTATGCCCGCCTCGCCTCCTTCGCCTGTCGCGGCCGAAACCCGCAAGCCCCGCGGGCGTCGCCGCGCCGACGCCGATCTCGACGTGCGCGAGCGGCTGCTGGCCTGCGCAACGCAGCTCTTCGCCGAACAGGGCATCGCCGCCACGACCATGGCGCAAATCGCTGCCGCGGCGGGCGTCACGTCGGCCATGGTCCACTACTACTTCACCAATCGCGAAAAACTGCTCGACGCCGTGGTCGAAGAGCGCATCGCGCGCTCCATCGCTTATGTGTGGGGCAGCGCGGACAGCGAAGTCGCCGCCGACCCGCACGCGCTCGTGCAGGAACTCGTCGCCAGGCTCTTCGAAGTCACCGAACGCTTGCCGTGGCTGCCGCCGCTATGGCTGCGCGAAATCGTCAACGAAGGCGGCCTGCTGCGCGAGCGCATGCTCAAGCGCCTGCCCATCGAACAACTGCAACGATTCGTCATGCATATCGGTTCCGCGCAGCGCGAGGGCACCGTGAACCCGGCGCTGGAAGCGCCGCTGCTGTTCATGTCGATCCTCGCGCTCGTCATGCTGCCGCTCGCGACCTCGAGGCTCTGGCAAAGCACGCGCGGCCTGCCGAAGGTCGAGCGCGAGGCGCTGCGCCGCCATGTCACCGCGTTGCTTGCAGGCGCCATGCGGGTGCCCGCGAGCGGGCCTGCGGGTGCGGCTGTGGATGCGGCTGTGGATGCGGCTGTGGATGCGGCTGTGGGTGCGGCTGTGGGTGCGCCTAAAAATGCCACCGGGAGTGCGTCATGAGCGGGCCGATTGAACGTTCACGCGCCGCCAAGCGCCGCAACGCCCTGCCACTGCGCGCGACCCTCGCGTGCTTCGTTGGCCTCGCCGCGCTCGGCGCATGCTCGCGCCACGAAGCGCCGGTCTGGCAAGGCTACGTCGAAGGCGAATACGTCTATCTCGCGTCGTCGCAATCGGGCACGCTCGCGAAGCTCGGCGTGCAGCGCGGCCAGACCGTCGCTGCCTCGGCGCCCGTGTTCGCGCTCGAAGCCGTCGACGAAACCGCCGCGCGCGACGAAGCGCGCCACCGTCTCGCCGCCGCGCAGGCCCAGCTCGACGACCTGCAAACCGGCAAGCGTCCGCCCGAGGTGCGCGTGACCGAAGCGCAGCTCGCGCAGTCCGAGGCCACCGCGCGCAAGGCGGCGCTCCAGCTCGCGCGCGACGAGGCGCAGTGGCGCGCAGGCGGCATCTCGCAGGCGCAGCTCGATGACTCGCGCGCGCAGGCCGCATCGAGCGCCGCGCAGGTGCGCGAGTTGCAGAATCAGGTGCGCGTCGCGAACCTGCCCGGGCGCGTGGCGCAGATCGCGGCGCAGGCCGCCGATGTCGAGGCGGCGCAGGCCACGCTCACCCAGGCGCAGTGGAAGCTCGATCAGAAGCGCGTGGCCGCGCCGGCTGCGGGGCTGGTCTACGACACGCTTTATCGCGTTGGGGAATGGGTGCAGGCCGGCAGCCCGGTCGTGCAGATGCTGCCGCCGCAAAACGTCAAGCTGCGCTTTTTCGTGCCCGAAACCGTGGTGGGATCGCTCGCGCCGGGGCGCAAGATTCTCGTGCATTGCGACGGCTGCGCGGCCGAAGTGCCCGCCACCATCACCTGGGTCTCGAACGCCGCCGAGTACACGCCGCCCGTCATCTACAGCAACGAGCAACGCGCGAAGCTCGTGTTCATGGTCGAGGCGCATCCGGTCATGCAAGACGCCGCGAAGCTCCATCCGGGTCAGCCGGTGGAGGTGCGGCTGCAATGAGCACAACCCGCGCAACGGGCGCCGACACGGGCAACGAGCCGCGCTACGCCATCGACGTGCGCAATCTCAACAAGCATTTCGGCGACAAGCACGTGGTCAACGACGTCTCGCTGCGCGTCGCGCCCGGCGAGATCTTCGGCTTTCTCGGGCCCAACGGCAGCGGCAAGACCACCTCGATCCGCCTCATGTGCGGCCTGCTCACGCCCGATTCGGGCTCGGGCACCTGCCTCGGCTACGACATCGTGCGCGAGAGCGAAGAGATCAAGCGGCGCGTGGGCTACATGACGCAGCGCTTCTCGTACTGGGACGATCTGACGATCCGCGAGAATCTCGACTTTGTCGCGCGCATCTACCGCATGCCGCGGCGGCGCGAATGCGTCGACCGCGCGCTCGAATCGCTGGGCCTCGAAAGCCGCGCGAACCAGCTCACGGGCGCGCTCTCGGGCGGCTGGAAGCAGCGTCTCGCGCTGGCCGCCTGCATGCTGCACGAACCGCGGCTGCTGCTGCTCGACGAACCCACGGCGGGCGTCGATCCCAATGCGCGGCGCGACTTCTGGGAAGAGCTGCACCGGCTCGCCGCGCGCGGCATCTCCGTGCTCGTGAGCACGCACTACATGGACGAAGCCGAGCGCTGCCACAAGCTCGCCTACATCGCGTGGGGCAAGCTGCTCGCGCAAGGCACGGCCGCCGAAGTAATCGCCGCACAAGACCTCGAAACATGGGCGATTCACGGCGATCAGCTCACCGCGCTCTCCACCCAATTGCGCGCCATGCCGGGCGTCGATCAAACGGTGGTATTCGGCTCCGTGCTGCACGCGAGTGGCCGCGACCACGCGGCGCTCGCGACCTCGGTCGAACGCGTGGCCGCCGACTCATCGTTGCACGCGCAACGAATAGACACGGGACTCGAGGACGTCTTCATCCATCTGATGAGCCAGACACGCGACAACTACGGGGGCAAGGCCTGATGCTGAAGCTGAACCTCGGGTTTTCCGTGTCGCGCTGGTGGAGCATCGTGCTCAAGGAGTTCCTGCAGCTCAAGCGCGACCGCGTGACCTTCGCGATGATCGTCGGCTTGCCGATCATGCAGCTCACGCTGTTCGGCTACGCGATCAACACCGATCCGAAGCACCTGCCCACCGCCATCGTCGTGGCCGAAGACAGCCCTTTCTCGCGCAGCTTCGTGGCGGGCATGAAGAATTCGGCCTACTTCGACGTGATCGAGACGCTGCCCGACGAGGCCTCTGCGCGGCACGCGCTCGCGCGCGGCAACGTGCAGTTCGTGCTGAGCATTCCCGTGGACTTTTCGCGGCGCTTGCTGCGCGGCGAGCGGCCCTCGCTGCTGGTGGAAGCGGACGCCACCGATCCCACCGCCATCACCACCGCGCTGGCCGCGCTGCCCGGTCTCATCGCCCCCGTGGCCGCCAAAGACCTGACCGGCCCGCTCGCGCACCTGAACGGCGCGCCCGCCGCCTTCGACGTGCAGATCCATCGCCTCTACAACCCCGAGGGCATCACGCAGTACAACGTCGTGCCGGGCCTCATGGGCGTGATCCTCACGCTGACGATGGTGATGATGACCGGGCTCGCCATCACGCGCGAACGCGAACGGGGCACGATGGAAAACCTGCTCGCGATGCCCGTGCTGCCCATCGAGGTCATGACGGGCAAGATCGTCCCGTACGTGGCGATTGGCCTCGTGCAGGCGACCATCATCGTGGTCGCTGCGCGCTTCGTATTCGACGTGCCGTTCGAAGGCGGACTCGTGGCGCTCTATCTTTCGGCGCTGCTGTTCATCGCCGCGAATCTCACGGTGGGCATCACGCTCTCGTCGCTCGCGCAGAACCAGTTGCAGTCCATGCAGCTCGCCGTGTTCTACTTCCTGCCGAACCTGCTGCTTTCGGGCTTCATGTTTCCGTTCGCGGGCATGCCGCGCTGGGCGCAATGGATCGGCAACCTGCTGCCGCTCACCTACTTCAACCGGCTCGTGCGCGGCATCCTGCTCAAAGGCAACGGCTGGGCCGACTTGTGGCCTTCCGTGTGGCCGCTCGCCGTGTTCGCGGCCGTCGTGATGACGATCGCGGTGCGCTTCTACCGGCGCACGCTGGACTAGGGGCGCGATGATGAAACGCCATACGTCAACGCTCTTGTCGCCACTCTTGTCACTGCTGTTGGCTACAGCGCTCGCGGGCTGCACCGTCGGCCCGGACTTTCACTCGCCCGCCGCACCGCAGGGGCCCGACTACACGCGCACGCCGCTGCCCGCCGGCACGGCCAGCGCTTCCGGACCCGGCGGCGCCGCGCAAACTTTCGCAGCAACCGAACATGCGCCGCGCGCCTGGTGGAAGCAATTCGGCAACCCCGCGCTCGACAGTCTCGTGGACGAAGCGCTGCACGCCAGCCCGACACTCGATTCCGCGCGCGCGAAGCTCGTCCAGGCGCGCGAGAACTACAACGCGCAAGCGGGCGCGGTGCTCTTTCCGTCCGTCGACCTGAAGCTCTCCGGCACGCGCCAGAAGATCGACCTGGCCGCCTTCGGCATCACCCAAGTGCCGAATCCGGCGCCGTTTACGCTTTACAACGCCTCGGTCAGCGTCTCGTATGTGTTCGACCTGTTCGGGGCGAACCGCCGCGCGCTCGAAGCCACGCTCGCACAAGTCAATTATCAGGAATACGAACTTGAAGCGGCACAGCTTACCGTGGCCGGCAACGTGGTCGCCACGGCAATCCGCCGGGCCGCGCTGCGTAGTGAGATCGACCTCACGCAACGATTGATTGCCGCGCAAACGCGGCAATTGTCGATCATGGAGGCACGGCTCGCGGCAGGCGGCGTCGCGCGGCTCGACGTGCATAGCCAGCGCACGCTGCTCGCGCAAACGCGCGCCACGCTCGCGCCGCTCACCACGCAATTGGCCCAGACCGATCATCTGCTCGCGATCCTGCTGGGCGTGGAGCCATCGAGTTCGGCCTTTGCGCCGCAACTCGACGCGCTCACGCTCGACGCGTTGCCGCTGCCCGATACGCTCGCGCTCACGTTGCCATCCACGCTCGCGCGCGAGCGCCCCGACATTCGCGCGTCCGAAGCTTTACTGCATCAGGCGAGCGCAAACGTGGGCGTGGCGACGGCCAATCTGTTTCCGCAGATCTCGATCTCGGCGGGCATAGGCTCTGAGCGCACGCGCATCGAGGACGTGATAACGGGACTCAACATCTGGAACGTGGGGCTAGGCCTCACGCAGCCGATCTTTCATGGCGGCGAGTTGCGCGCGAAGCGGCGCGCGTCAGAAGCCGCGTATGAGGCCGCGTTTGCTGATTACAAGCAGACAGTGCTGCAAGCGCTCCAGCAAGTCGCCGATACGCTGCACGCATTGCAGGACGACGCGCTGGAATTGCAGACCCGCGACGACGCCGCGCACGAAGCGCAGGCCAGCGCCGCCATCGCCCACGATCGCTATGCCGCGGGCGGTGTGAGCGAGTTCGATCTGATCGATGCGCAACGCCAGGCGCTGCAAACCGCGCTCGACCGCACGCGTGCGCAGGCCACGCGGCTCACGGATACCGCAGCGCTCTATCAGGCATTGGGCGGCGCGGCGCTGCCCGATGAAGCGGCGGCGCGCTAGCGCCGCCTTGCATTTCAAACCTTCACCGCGCGCGCCGCATTCCTGCCGCGCAGCCATTCGAGCGCCAGCAACAGGCTGGTCGAGAACACGATCAATATCGTTGCGAGCGCAGCGATCGTCGGGCTGATGTTCTCGCGAATGCCCGTGAACATCTGGCGCGGCAGCGTCGTCTGATCGGCGCCCGCAAGGAACAGCGTCACCACCACCTCGTCGAATGACGTCGCGAACGCGAACAGCGCGCCCGAAATCACGCCGGGCGCGATCACGGGCAGCGTGATGCGGAAGAACGTCGCGACCGGATTCGCGCCGAGCGAGAGACTCGCGCGCACGAGGTTGTAGTTGAAGCCCTGCAACGTGGCCGCTACCGTGGTCACCACGAACGGCACGCCCAGCGACGCATGCGCGAGAATCAGGCCCAGATAGGTATTGGCGAGACCGAGCGGTGCGAAGAACAAATACATGCCCACGCCCACCACCACCACGGGCACGATCATCGGCGAGATGAGCACGGCCATCAGCACTGCCTTGCCGCGAAAGTCCGCCTTCGTGATGCCGATGGCCGCAAGCGTGCCGAGCACCGTCGCCACCAGCGTCGCCGCCGGCCCGACAATGAAGCTGTTCTTCGCGGCCATGCGCCACTCGTCGGACATCACGAGGTTCTGATACCAGCGCAACGACCAGCCCGGAATCGGGTAGACCAGAAATGTGCTCGACGAAAACGACAGCGGCACGATCGCAAGCACGGGCAGGATCAGATAGAGCAACGTGAGCACGGCGAGCCCGCGCAGCGTGAAGTACCACACGCGTTCGATGGCCGAGGTATGCGGCGCAAACAGAGGTTTGGCGAATTTCATGTCGATGGCCTCCGTTAGCCGAGGCTCAGTTGCGTGCGCGTGAAGCGCCCGTAGACGAAGTACAGCACGGTGGTCGCCGCGAGCAGGAGCGCGCCGAGCGAGCATGCCATGCCCCAGTTGATCGACACGTTCGTGAAGTACGCCACGTAGTAGCTCACCATCTGGTCGGCGGGGCCGCCGAGCAGCGCGGGCGTGATGTAGTAGCCGATCGAGAGGATGAAGACGAGCAGCACGCCCGCGCCGATGCCCGGATACGTCTGCGGCACGTACACGCGCCAGAATGCCGCGAACGGATGGCTGCCGAGCGAGACGGCCGCGCGCTGGTAAGTCGGCGGGATCGACTTCATCACGCTATAGAGCGGCAGCACCATGAACGGCAGCAGAATGTGCGTCATGGAGATGTACACACCGACGCGATTGAAGAGCAGCGTGAGCGGCGTGGAAATGATGCCCGTGCCGATCAGCGCCTTGTTGACCAGTCCTTCGCTCTGAAGAATGACGATCCACGCGGCCACGCGCACGAGAATCGACGTCCAGAACGGAATCAGCACAAGGATCATCACGAGATTGGCGCGGCGCTCCGGCAGCGTCGAAATCCAGTACGCGAGCGGATAGCCGAGCGCTAGCGTGAACAGCGTCACGAACACGCTGATCACGAAGGTGCGGCCGAACACTGCGAGATAGATCTGCTGGTCGGGTTCGGCGGAAACGATGCTGCCGAACGCGTCCTGCTTGTGATCGAGCGAGGCGAGCAGATAAAACGGCGAGTAGCGGCCACTGTTCTTCGCGATGGCCTGCCAGTACGTCACGTCGCTCCAGCGGTCGTCGAGCTCGACGATTTTGGCGCGCGTTTGCGCGGGCGTCAGCTTGAGCGGATGGCCGTCGTCGTCGGCGAGCGGCATCGCTCGTGCCGTCTTCGCCACGAGCGAGCGGTAACCCGCGATCTCCACGTTCAGGCGGCGTGCGAGCGCGCCCATGGCGTCGCCGTCCTGCACGGCCGTGAGGTCTTGCGCGAGTGCCGCATAGGCCGCGTCGGGCGGTGCGCTCTTGCGGTCCCAGCCGCTCAGCGCCGCAACGGTATGCGGCAGCGCGGTCGCCACCTCGGGATTCTGTACGGCGCGCGTGAGCAGCGCCGCGATCGGCACGACGAAAATCAGCAGCAAAAAGATCGCCAGCGGCGCAATCAGCAAGAGCGCCATCGTGCGCTTTTTGGCCTGCGCGAGGCGCAGTTCGCGCTTCAGGCGCGCAACCGGCTCGCTTGCGTCTGCTGCGCTGCTGCTTGCGCTGTTGCCTCGATTTTCGGCTGCATGTTTCGCGGTTGTCATGGATGTCAACTCAGTCTCCTGCGGTCGCCCCGGAAGCACTCGCTCCGAGGCGCCATACCGCATGTGCCGCCCCGTGCAAGGGACGGCGCATGCGGCCTTCCTCCGTTATCGCATCGTCGCGGCTTACTTCGCGGCCCACGAGCCGAAGCGCTGCTCGAGCTCGTCGCCGTGATCGGTCCAGAACGTGAGGTTCTCCTGGATCGCGGTCTTGCCGTTCTTCGGCGAATTCGGCAGGTTTTCGAGCGTCTTCTCGTCGAGCGCCTTGATTGCCGCTGCGTTCACCGGGCCGTAGGCGATGTGCTTCGCGTAGTCCTGCTGCGGCTTCGACGAAAGCGTGTACGCGATGTACTGCATGGCCTGCGCCTTGTTCGGCGAGCCCTTCGGAATCGCCCAGTAATCGAGGTCGTAGATGCTGCCGTTCCACACGACCTTGAGGTTCTTGCCTTCGCGCTGCGCAGCGTCGATGCGGCCGTTATAGGCCGTCGACATCACCACGTCGCCCGCCACGAGGAACTGCGGCGGCTGCGCGCCCGCTTCCCACCACTGGATATTGGGCTTGAGCTCATCGAGCTTCTTGAACGCGCGGTCCTGGCCGGCCTTCGTCGCGAGCACCTTGTAGACGTCCTGCGGCGCAACGCCGTCGGCCATCAGCGCGAATTCCATGTTGTAGCGCGCGCCCTTGCGCATGCCGCGCTTGCCCGGGAATTTCTTCACGTCCCAGAAGTCGGCCCAGCTTGCGGGCGCCGTCTTCAGCTTGTCGGCGTTATAGGCGAGCGCCGTGGACCACACGAAAAAGCCTGCGCCGCACGGCTGCACCGCCGCCTTCAGATAATCGGCCTTGTTGCCGAGCTTCGACCAGTCGAGCTTCTCGTAGAGGCCTTCGTCGCAGCCGCGCGCGATGTCGCCGGTCTCCACTTCAACCACGTCCCAGTTCACGTGCTTTGCTTCGACCATGGCCTTGACCTTGGCCTGCTCGCCGTTGTACTCGACCACCGTGACCTTGTTGCCGGTCTCAGTCTGGAATGGCCCGTTGAAGGCCGCCTTCTGTGCGTCGCCGTTCGCGCCGCCGAAGTTCACGACCGTGAGTTCCGCGGCATGCGCCGCGCCACACGAGAGTGCGAACGCGGCCGCCGCCGCTGCAACGCGCAAATTGCCGATTTGCTTCATGGTGTAGTCCCCTTCTCCTGATGGTTTGTTCTCGCGCGTTTCGGCGCTACGGTGGGTGCTTCAGTGCTTCAGTGCATCACGCGAAGATGCGCAAATGCTCCGGCGCGAACTCGAGCGCGACCGGCTGGCCGGGCGCGAAGGCTTCAAGCGCCTCGGTGCCGAGCGGCACCTTCACGAAGCACTCGTCCTGATGAGGCAGGCCGCAGCGCATGCGCACGTGGTCGCCGAAATAGATCAGGCTGCGCGCCTCGCCCGCGAGCGCGTTCGCACCGTTGACGCCAGCGTGGGACGCGAGCTTCATGCGCTCGGGCCGGATGCACGCGACTGCGTCCGCGCCCGCCTGCGCGCCCGCGACATTGCGGCCTTTCAGGCGCGTGCCGTCGGCGAGATGGATTTCGCAGAATTCGCCGTCCACCGCGGCGATCTTGCCGCGCAGCCGGTTGCTGTCGCCGATGAAGTTCGCCACGAACTCGTTGCACGGCGATTCGTAGAGGCGGTCCACGGTATCGAGCTGCTGCACGATGCCCTTGTCGAACACCGCCACGCGGTCGGACATCGTGAGCGCCTCGCCCTGGTCGTGCGTGACGTAGACGAACGTGACGCCGAGCTTTTCGTGCAGCGATTTCAGTTCGTACTGCATATGTTCGCGAAGTTGCTTGTCGAGCGCGCCGAGCGGCTCGTCCATGAGCACGAGCTTCGGCTGAAACACCAGTGCGCGGGCAAGCGCGATGCGCTGCTGCTGGCCGCCCGAGAGCTGGGCCGGATAGCGCTTGGCGAAGCCTTCCATGCGCACCATCTTGAGCGCGTCGTTCACGCGCGCGGCGCGCTCGGCCGTGGGCACCTTGCGCACGCCGAGCGGATACGCCACGTTCTGCTCGACGGTCATGTGCGGAAACAGCGCGTAGTTCTGAAACACCATGCCGATGTCGCGCTTGTGCGGCGGCACGTTGTTGAGCAGCTTGCCTTCGAGGCGGATCTCGCCGCCAGTGGGAAATTCGAAGCCCGCCAGCATCATCAGGCAGGTGGTTTTGCCGGAGCCGGACGGCCCGAGCAGCGTCAAAAACTCGCCGTGGTAAATGTCCAGATCGAGTTGCTTGACCACCAGCGTCTCGCCGTCGTACGTCTTGCGCACGCCGCGAAAGCTGACGATCGCCTCCGATGTCTTCATCGTCCTTGTCTCCTATATCGACCGGAGTTCATGCTTCAGCACTTCCGGCGCGGCTCAATTTATTCTCACACAGAAAAAAATTAGCCGAATCTGACGTTGGATTACTATAGACGCTCACGGCTCTATTGAATGGAGCCATTTCATTATTATCGATGGAACCACTTTGCCATGGTCATTCTGTCCGACTGGCTCGCAGCCCAACTCGACAAGGCCTCGGCGGAGCCAGTCTACCGCCAGTTGCTGCAACTGATGCAGCAGGCCATCCTGACCGGCCAGCTGGCGCCCGGCACGAAGCTGCCCAGTTCGCGCCTGCTCGCGGGCGACCTCGGCATCGCGCGCAATACGGTGCTGCACGTCTACGACCAGCTAAGCGCCGAAGGCTACGTGCTTTCGAGCACCGGCAGCGGCACCTATGTCGCGGACACGCGCCCCGACTCGGCCGCCGTGGGCGCGCGCCCGGACGCAACGACCCGCGCCGTGCCCGAGCCCAACCCGCGCGGCGACATGTCGATGCGCGGGCAGCGTCTGATCGACGAGGCCGGCGTCTCGGCCCGGCAATGGGGCGCGTTCATGCCCGGCGTGCCGGACGTGGCCGAGTTTCCCTCGCGCACCTGGAGCCGCCTGCAATCGCGGCTCTGGAAATCGGTGAACCCCGAGCTTCTCACCTACGCGCCGGGCGGCGGCTATCGGCCCCTGCGCCGCGCGCTCTCCGACTATTTGCGCGTGGCGCGCTCGGTGCGCTGCTCGCCCGACCAGATCATCATCACGACCGGCATTCATCAGTCGATTGATCTCGCAGTGCGCCTGCTCGCCGACATCGGCGACCGCGCCTGGGTGGAGGAGCCGTGCTACTGGGGCGCGCGCAGCGTGCTGCAAGCCTCGGGCATCAAGCTCGCGCCGATTCCTGTGGATAACGAAGGGCTCAATCCGCGCGAATCGGACCTGCGCCATCCGCCGCGCATCGCGCTCGTCACGCCCTCGCACCAGTACCCGCTCGGCATGGTGATGAGCCTCGCGCGCCGCCGCACGCTGCTCGAATACGCGCGCCAGCACAAGGTGTGGATCATCGAGGACGACTACGACAGCGAGTTCCGCTACGGCAGCCGTCCGCTCGCCTCGCTGCAGGGGCTCGACGACTCGGACCGCGTGATCTACGTGGGCAGCCTCGGCAAGCTGCTGTTCCCGGGGTTGCGCATGGGCTATATGGTCGTGCCCGAGCGGCTCGTGGATGTGTTCCGCACCGGGGTGTCCGAACTCTATCGCGAAGGCCAGCTGATCCAGCAAGCCGTGCTCGCCGAATTCATCATGGACGGCTATCTCACCTCGCACGTGCGCCGCATGCGCACGCTCTACGGCGAGCGGCGGCAACTGCTGATCGATGCCGTAACGCAACGCTTCGGCGACGCGCTGCCCGTCATGGGCGACGAAGCGGGCCTGCACTTCGTGCTGGGCCTGCCCGATCATTGCGACGACCGCGTGGTAACCGCGGCTTCGTATGAAGCAGGAGTGATCGTGCGGCCGCTGGCGTCGTATTACCTGGGCAAGCAGCAGCGCAAAGGATTGCTAACAGGTTATGCGTGCGTGGCGCAAGAGAATATCGCGCCGGCGTTCGCCACGCTCGCGCGCGTGATCGAAGAACATGCGTTCGGCCCGAAGAGCAAGCCACGCACGCGCGAGCGAGCGGCGTGAAAAGCGCATGCGGGGCATGGAAAACACGTCCCGCATGGTTGCCGTCATTTGAGCCCGAAGTCCACGCGCGTGGTCGCGCCCTTGTCGGTGATGCCCGTCGCGTCGAGCTTGGGCGCCACCACGAACACGCGGCTCGAGTCGACCTTGCCTTCGAAGTACTGCTGCACGGCCTGCGCGCGCCGTTGCGCGAGGTCGCGCAGCGTGGCGTCGTCCACGGGCGCGTGCTCGGCGAGCGCCTGCTTCATGTCGTCGGCCGGCAGTGTCTTCGTGAGGCCCACCATGTTGCGCGGCTTCTTGAAGTCGGCATCCTTATAGGCCTTGGTGAGGTATTTCTCGTACTCCTTCGGATCGACCTGCACCTGCGAGATATCCACGCTCTCGCCGTTGCCCACGGTGTCCTTCACCTTCTGCCTGCGCACGAGGCGGTCCACATACTTCTCGCGCAGCGCGGGCGTGTCCACGGCCGGGTCGACGCGGCCGATCAGGTCGATCTTGATCGACGGCTTGTCGTCGAGCGCCTTCGCGATCGTGTCGAGTTTTTTGTTGTCGGCGTCGGAAAGCTTGTCTGAGCCGGCGTCGAACTCCACGTAGCCGAGCTCCTCCCCGCCGCCGCCGAACGCATTCGCGAGCAGCGCGAACGGCGCGGTCACGGCCTTCGCGATCAGATTGAGCACCGCATGCCAGATCAGGCCGCCGAGGCTGAATTCCGGGTTCGAGAGCGAGCCAGACACCGGAATGTTCACGTCGATCTCGCCGCGCCGGTTCTTGAGCAGCGAAATCGCCAGACGCACGGGCAGCTTGGTGGCGGTGTCGTTCTCGACGTGGTCGCCGAACGTGAGCTGGTCGATGAACAGATGGTTGTTCGCCGTGAGCTGGTCGTTCGCGAGCTGGTAGTGCAGGTCGACGTTGAGCTTGCCCTTCGTGATCGGATAGCCCGCGTACTTGGCCGAATACGGCGTGAGATTGGTGAGTTCGATGTCGTGTGCGCTCGCGGTGATGTCGAGCTCGGGCTTCGCAACGAGCGGATTCACCGAGCCCTTGATGGCGATCGGTCCGTTCGCCGCGAGCTTGGCCGACACGTCGACGGGCGCGGAGGTGGTCGACTCGGTGCCGAACGCGCCCACCGTGCCCTGGATCTGCACGAGGTTGGCGCTGTAGTTCGGCTTGATGAAGTTGTCGGTGTAGGTCACGCGGCCGTTTTGCAGCACGAGTTCGCCGAAATGCAGGCGCACCGGATGCCTGGGCGGCTGCGCGGCGGTGACCGTAGCGGACGCCGGGACCGGTGCGGAAGCCGATGCTGGCGCAGAAGCGGCCGCGACCGGCGCAACCGGTGCAACCGGCGCACTGGCCGCCGCTGGCGACAGCGGCACCGGTTCGTGGCCGCTCGCGTCGCGCGTGAGCGACTGCGCCTGGCCGCTCTCGTGCGCCACCACGTCCTTGAGATTGAGCTTGCCTTGCGCGTCGAGCAGCACGCGCCCGTAGAAGCCGCTGAAGGTCACGCGGCTCGCGTCCACGTCGGTGCCGCGCGCGTCGTCGTAGCTCGCCTTCAGGTTCGAAAGCGCGAGCGAGCGCCAGCCCGCGAACGGGTCGGAGGTCGCCTTGTCGAGCATGCGCACGTCCACGAGCGCCGCGTCGCCGCGATAGTTCGCCTTGAGCGCCTTGCCCTGCTCCACGGCAAGCTGCCCGTTCATGTTGAGCAGCGCGCTCGCGATCACCGCGTTGAGCTGGCTGCCGAAGTACGGCTCGAACGCGGCGGCGTCGAGCCGGTTCGCGTCGATCTTGAACTTCGCCGTGAGCGGCGTGGGGTTCAAGTCGCCGTTGAGCGCGAGCGTGCCTTTCTTGTTGACGGTCGCCTTCAGGTCGATGGGCAGCGCGTGCTTCATGTCGTCGCTGATTTGCTGGACCTTCAGATCGAGCGGCGCGACGGCGAGCGTGACCGGGCGCGGCGTCGTGCTGTCCGTGAAGTTAATCGAGCCGCCGCTCACGTTCAGCGCGTCGATCTTGTAGCGCCACGCCGGGCCTTCCTTCACCGACTTCTGCGCCGCGCGAATCGCCGTGCGCTCGGGCGCGGCCTGGCGGCCTTGCGCAAGCTCCAGCAGATCGATCTTGCCGTCCTTCCTGCGCTCGACGTTGACGGCGAGACCGCTCGTATTCACCGACGCAATCTGCGCGGTGCGCGCCGCCAGATCGACCGCGCTCACCTGCACCGTGCCCTTCGCGAGCGCCACGAGCGGCGCCTTCGAACCGCGCGCAGCGAGCTTGAGCGCTTCCAGATCCAGCGTGCTCGCATCCACCTTCACGGCGGCCGGCTCTTTCGCCCAGTCGGCCTTGATGGTCGAGTCGAGGCTCAGCTTGCCGTCGAGGATCTGCGCGGCGCTCACGCCGTCGAGATACGGCTGCACTTGCGGCAACGTCACGTTGTGCAGGACGACTTTCGCCTCGGCGCTCTTCGCGGCGAGGCCGAGGCGGCCCGAGACCTGCGCCGTGCCGCCGTCGGGCGCGCGAAACGCGAGTGTGTAGTCGGCGGGCGCCTTCGCGACGGTCGAGAAGTTCGCGAGCGTCGTGGCGACGTTGCCGAGATCCAGATCCACCGGGCGCGACGCCGCTTCGTCGTGCACATGCACGGTGCCATCCACGATCGCGAACTGGCGAATCGAGAGGTCGAGCGGCGGCGCCTTGGGCGCGGGCGCGGCCTGGGCGCCCGACGCCGCGGGCGGGACCGCCGCGACCGCGCTCGCGGCGCCTTTCTGCTCGCCTTTTACAGGAGACTGCGCAGGAGACTGCGCCGTGGCATTGCCCGTGGCCGCGTCGGCCTTCGCCACCGGTGCGCCGGCCAGCTTCTCGACGCTGAGCACGCCCGCCTTGTCGCGCGCGATCCAGGCCTTGGGCGCGTCGATGCGGATCGTATCGAAGCGATAGACGTTGCTGAACGGCTCGAGCGAGGCTGCCGCCACATGCAGGCTGCGCGCGCCGAACAGCGGCGCGTTGGCGTTGTCGGTGGCGTCGATATCGTTGAGGTCGGTGGTCCCGGAAACGCGCAGCGTGGGCTTCTCGCCCGACATCACGAACGCGAGCTTGAGGTTGGTGGAGAGCTTGCCGCTCTTGAGCGTCACCGGCAGCTTGGTGGGCGCATAGGTGAGCAGCTTGGGCAGATCGAGATCGGCGAGACGCAGTTCGACCTCGGACTCGCGCGACGCCGCGAACGGCTTGGTCCTGCCGTCGATGGCGAGCGTGCTGTCGCCGTCGATGCGCGCGCGCAGCATCGGCTGGACAAAGATATCGGTCTTCGAAGGCAGCGTGGCGATGAACGGAATGCCGAGCGACCAGCGGTCGATCACATGCTTTTCTTTGAGCAGGCGATCGTCGAAAGTGATCTGGCCGTTCTCGATGTGGATGTTCGACACCGCGAATTGCGCGGGCTTGCTGCTGGGGTTTTCGGAAGGCTTCGAGAACTTCTCGATGAGGTCCGAGAAGTTGAAGCGCTGCGCGTCGAGTCGCACGACGGTCGCGCGCGGCGAATCGAGCCGCACCTCGTCGACGATTGGCGCCGCGCGGAAGATCGACGACCACGACGCCTGCACGACGAGCTTTTCGACATCGAAGAAGTCGCCCTGGCCGCCGCGCTCGCCGATGTGCACGCGGTCCGCTTCAAGCCGAAGCGTGTAAGGATTGAGGCCGATGCGCGCGATCGAAACGGGCCGGTCGAGTTGCTTGCTCAACTGTTGTTCGGCAATGTGCCGGATCAGCGGCGGCGCGGCGAAAAAGCCGAGCAGGCCGAACACCACGAGAAAGATCGCGATGCCGGTGAAGATGCGCCGTGTGCGCGGAGCGCGCGCCACGGCGCGCACCGATTGCAACGAAGTCGTCAGCGATGCTTTGTTGAGGCTTGCCATGCTTGCTGGCCAATGACGCGGCGAAAGGCTCGCCGCGGCTAGTGAAGATAGTAAAACCGGATGGAATGCCGGGGAATCCGACAGCCGAAAGTATAGGCCCGATGACACATTGAGCGTCGACAAAACGCCGGAAGGATGCGGGGCTGGCAGCGGCGCGCGCCGGCGCGGCTGCTCTGTGGCGGGGACGGCGGTCCGCCGCGCTGCCGCGCGCGCGTGACCGCCGTTATGGCTGCTATCGCTGCGCTAACCGCTTACTGGCGCTCGACCGCCGGCGGCTGCCAGGAGCCGTCCGTGACCTGGGGCTTCGGCGCGTACATGCGCAGCACGAGGCGGAAGTCGCCCTTGGGCACCGGCACCCAGTTGGCGCCGCCGCGCGGCCGCTCCGCGCTCACCAGCACGTCGAGCGAACCATCGCGGTTGCGCCGCGCGCCGTTGCGGTCGCCAAACGCGACGCGCACGGACGCGTCGCTGTCGAGCGCGCCCTCGGGCGTATAAGCCGTGATCGACCAGAAGCCGCGCACCGGCGGCAACTGCTTCGCGCTGAAATGGATCACGTAGCGGTTCGCACCGTTCAGCGTGTGGCCGTCGCTGTCCTGGGACACGCGGGCGCGCGCTTCGTCGCGGCTCGTGGGCAGGCCCGGCGACGCGTAAGCCGCGTAGGCGCGCAGCGCGTAGTCGGTGCCGTAATGGCCCGCGTCGTCGCCCACCCATAGCCAGCCGTTGCCGGCGAGCAGATTCGAAGGCGGCGCGGCGACGCGCGCGCGGCCGTTGGCGAAACCCGTGCTCACGCCGGCCGCATCCTTCGTCCCGGACGGCAGCTGCACCGGATCGCCGGGATGCACGCCGATGTCGCCGAGAATCTTGAGCGCGTGCGGGTCGTCGGGCGCCGGCGCGTTGTCCTCCAGCGCGAGCGCGAGGCGGCTGAAGAACCCGTTGGCGTCGAGCGCCGCAATCTGCGCGGCAGGCGCGCCTGCCGCGACGGGATCGCCGGCCAGGCCCGCGCCCGTTTGCGGGTCGGCCTGCGCGACGCGCTTGCCGCTCCCGTTCCATGCGGAGAGCGGCGCCACGCGGATGCCGCGCTGCACGCGGCGCGCGGCTGCGAGGTCGCCGCCGCCACGCGTCTCGATGCGCGCGACGAACCAGACGTAGCGCGTGGTCACGTCCACGCGCTTCGCACGCGCGGGCAGCGCGCCCTTCCAGCCCGCGTGCACGAACGCAATCGTTTGCGCCTTCAGACCGCTCACGCGCTCATTGCCTTTCGTCGCCGTCGACCAGAGCACGTTGGTCCACATGTCGACCGCGCGCGCATCCGCATAGCGGCCATGCGTGTCGGGCAGCGCAACGAGCACGGGCTCGCGGCTCACGTCGAGCCAGCCGGAGGAAGCCAGCGTGTCGAGATTGGGTTCGGGCGGCGTCGTGGCGCCGACCGGCGGCAGCGATTGCGCGTGGCGCAGCGTATTCGGCTCGGCCTGGCCGGGCGAGTTGCCGGTGGCGGCTTCGCGCGAGATGTCCATCAGCACGAGCGGATAACCGAATACATAGGAGTCGGACACTTCGTCCTTGACCCAGCCATTGCCCTTCGACCCGGCGCCCTGGGGCGCCGACGCGCATCCGGCAATGAGGGCGACACCGGCCAGCGCGGCCCAGGCGCGAAACAAAGGAATGGTGCGGCGTATTTTTTTCATTACTTGATTATGTGCGAAGCAGGCGGTCCATGAATTGACGTCGACCGGCTTCCGACGCTGCGCGCCGGCCCCCCGGGCCGCATTCCGATGCGCGCAGCATGGTGCCAATGCCGCCGAGTCGTATCGTATCGTCCGTATCCGCCCCTGACCAGTCTGCCGGATGGAATTCTGCCTTGCCGCGAGTGCTGTCCTTGACCTTCCCATGATGGGAACGTAGATACTGCGTAACATTGAATACTTATCGCGTTTGCGCGTCATCACCATGAACGATTCCCTCGTTGCAGAAACCGGCGAGCGTGCCGGGCGCCGTGTCGCCGAGCTCGAAATCCGCGGCATGACTTGCGCCTCGTGCGCCATGCGCGTCGAGAAGGCGCTCGCGAAGGTGCCCGGCGTCACGCGCGCGTCGGTCAATCTCGCCACCGAGAAGGCCACCGTCGAAACTCATGCCGAAGCGGGTGGGAACACACCCGAGGCGCTTGCGCTTCAGCTCGTGGCGGCCGTGGAAAAGGCCGGCTACGAGGCCACGCCGCTCGTCGATGACGCGCCCGCCGCCGCAACCGCCGGTTCCACCGAAATCCACGCCGCAGCCGACGCGGGCGCAACCGGCGCTGGCTCATCGCGCGCCGCAGCAGCGGACGCCGCCGCGCGCCGCGAACTGCGCGACGTGCTGATCGCCGCCGCGCTCACCGCGCCGCTCGTCATGCCGATGTTCGGCCACTGGCTCGGCTGGCACAGGATGCTGCCGGCCGCCGTGCAGCTCGTGCTCGCCTCCATCGTCCAGTTCGGCTTCGGCGCGCGCTTTTACCGCGCCGCCTGGAAGGCCGTGCGCGCGGGCGCCGGCAACATGGACCTGCTGGTGGCGCTCGGTACCACGGCGGCGTGGGGCGTGAGCGTCTACGCGATGCTCGCGCACCCCGGCGACGCAGCGCATCTGTACTTCGAGGCGTCGGCGGTCGTCATTACGCTGGTGCGCTTCGGCAAGTGGCTCGAAGCGCGCGCGAAGCGCCAGACCACGGACGCCATCCGCGCACTCAACGCGCTGCGCCCCGAGCGCGCGCGCATCCGCGAAAACGGCGTGGAGCGCGAAGTGCCGCTCGCGCAAGTGCGCGTGGGCGCCGTGGTCGTGGTGCGGCCGGGCGAGCGCGTGCCGACCGACGGCGTCGTGCTCGAAGGCCGCAGCCACGTCGACGAATCGCTCATCACCGGCGAAAGCCTGCCCGTGCCGAAGGCCCCCGAGGACCGTCTCACGGCCGGCTCGATCAACGGCGAAGGGCTGATGGCCGTGCGCACCACCGCCATCGGCGCGGAAACCACGCTCGCGCGCATCATCCGCCTCGTGGAAAGCGCCCAGGCCGAGAAGGCGCCGATCCAGCGTCTCGTCGACCGCGTGAGCGCCGTATTCGTGCCCGCGATCCTCGCGATTGCGGCGATCACGCTGGGCGGCTGGCTGCTCGCGGGCGCGAGCGCCGAAACCGCGATCCTCAACGCGGTGGCCGTGCTCGTGATCGCCTGCCCTTGCGCGCTCGGGCTCGCCACCCCGGCCGCGATCATGGCCGGCACCGGCGTGGCCGCGCGCCACGGCGTGCTGATCAAGGACGCCGAAGCGCTGGAAACGGCGCACGACGTGAGCATCGTGGCCTTCGACAAGACCGGCACGCTCACGCTCGGCCAACCCTCGCTCACGGCGTTCGAAACGGCCGGCGAGATCGAGCGCGCCGAGGCGCTCATGCTCGCCGCCGCCGTGCAACAGCACAGCGACCATCCGCTCGCGAAGGCCGTGGTGAAGACATTCAGCGCGGAAGCCGCGGGTGCCGGGGGGGATTCGAACGTGACGCTGCCCGCCGCCGCGCATGCGCGCGCGGTGCCCGGACGCGGCGTGGAAGCCGAAGTGAACGGCCGCTATCTAGCGATCGGCAGCGCGCGCTGGGTTTCGGAGCTCGAACTCGCCGTGCCGCCCGCGCTTGCGGCGTGCGCCCAGGTGCTCGAATCCGAAGGCAATACGGTGTCCTGGCTGATGGGCGCATCCGCGGGCGCGCCTGCGCAGACGCCGCGCGACGGGCAAGCCCATTCGACACTCGCGGTGCTCGCGCTGCTCGCCTTCGGCGACACGGTGAAGCCCACGGCGCGCGCAGCGGTGGCACGCCTGAAGTCGATGGGCATCCGCAGCGTGCTCGTGACCGGCGACAACGCGGGCAGCGCGCGCGCGGTGGCGGCGCAGCTCGGCATCGACGAGATTCACGCGCAGGTGCTGCCCGACGACAAGGCAAGCACGATCCGCGATCTGAAGATCCGCACGGGCGCGGTGGTCGCGATGGCGGGCGACGGCATCAACGACGCGCCCGCGCTGGCCGCCGCCGACATCGGCATCGCCATGGCCACCGGCACCGACGTCGCCATGCAGGCCGCGGGCGTCACGCTCATGCGCGGCGACCCCGCGCTCGTGGCCGCCGCCATCGATATCTCGCGGCGCACCTGGCGCAAGATCCAGCAGAACCTGTTCTGGGCGTTCTTCTACAACCTGATCGGGATTCCGCTCGCGGCGCTCGGGCTCCTGAATCCCATGCTCGCGGGCGCCGCCATGGCGTTTTCGAGCGTGAGCGTCGTGACCAACGCGCTGCTGCTGCGCACCTGGCGCGAGCGCCGCGAGACCGACTAAACGCCGCACGGCGGCCAGGTGCTGGCGCTGATGCTGATGCCTGTGCCGGCTTAGTGCGCCTGGCTGCGCAGCGCCCTGGCTGCCGCCACCATGTTGGTCAGCGCGGGAATCACTTCGGCCCACTGACGCGTCTTCAGGCCACAATCGGGATTCACCCACAGCCGCTGGGCCGGAATGCGTTCGGCCGCCTTCTGCATCAGTTGCACGATGTGCTCCTGCGTCGGGATGTTCGGCGAGTGGATGTCGTACACACCCGGGCCGATCTCATTCGGATACCTGAAGTTATCGAATGCGTCGAGCAGCTCCATGTCCGAGCGCGAGGTCTCGATCGTAATCACGTCGGCGTCCATATCGGCGATCGACGCGATGATGTCGTTGAACTCCGAATAGCACATATGCGTGTGGATCTGCGTTTCGTCGGCCACGCCATTCGCCGTGATGCGGAACGATTCCACCGTCCAGCGCAGATATTCGGGCCATTGCGCGCGGCGCAGCGGCAGCCCTTCGCGCAACGCGGCTTCGTCGATCTGGATCACGCGCACGCCGGCCTTTTCGAGGTCGAGCACTTCTTCGCGAATCGCCAGCGCGAGCTGGTAGCACGACACCGAACGCGGCTGGTCGTCGCGCACGAACGACCAGTTCAGGATCGTCACCGGGCCTGTGAGCATGCCCTTCATCGGCTTGTTCGTGAGCGATTGCGCGTAGGCGATCCACTCGACCGTCATCGCCTTGGGGCGGCTGATGTCGCCGAACAGAATGGGCGGCTTCACGCAGCGCGAGCCGTACGACTGCACCCAGCCGAACTGGCTGAACGCGTAGCCGTCGAGCTGCTCGCCGAAGTATTCGACCATGTCGTTGCGCTCGGCTTCGCCGTGCACGAGCACGTCGAGCCCCAGCACCTCCTGCTCGCGCACGCTGCGCTCGATCTCCTTGCGCATCGCGGCGCGATAGCCTGCGCCGTCGAGCGCGCCGCTCTTGTACTGGCTGCGCGCCTGGCGGATTTCGCCGGTCTGCGGAAACGAGCCGATCGTCGTGGTCGGGAACGCGGGCAACGCGAGCAGCGCGGCCTGCTTCGCGGCGCGTTCGGCATACGCGTGCTGGCGATTGCCGAGGTTCGCGTCAATGCGGGCAATCGCGGCCTTCACCGCCGGGTTGTTCACGCGCGGCGAATGACGGCGAGCGTCGATTGCGGCGGCGTTGGCGGCAAGCTCCGCGGCCACGGCGCTGCGGCCTTCGTTGAGCGCCGTCGCCAGCAGCTTCACTTCGTCGAGCTTTTGCAGCGCGAAAGCGAGCCATGAGCGGATCTCGGCGTCGAGCTTTTCCTCGCTCGCGAGATCGACCGGCACATGCAGCAGCGAGCACGACGGCGCAATCCACAGTCGGTCGCCCAGTTGCTGCGCAAGCGGCGCGAGCCATTCGAGCGCGGCGTTCAGGTCCGTCTTCCAGATGTTGCGGCCGTTGATCGCGCCCACCGACAGCACGCTCTGCGCGGGCAGCTTCTGCGCGGCCAGCGCGACCTCGGCGCGGGCATTGATCGCGTCGATATGCAGGCCGTCCACCGGAAGCTTGCATGCGAGGTCGAGGTTTTCCTGTAGTTGACCGAAATACGTCGCGAGCAGCAGCTTGACGCTGCGGTCTTCGAAGCCCTCGTAGGCCGTCACGAACGCCTCGCGCCACGCCGGATCGAGTTCCGTCGCGAGCACGGGCTCGTCGATCTGCACCCACTCGACCTCCATCACCTTGAAGTAGTCGAGCATCGCGCGGTACACGGGCATGATGCGGGGCAGCAGCGCGAGCTTGTCCGCGAGTTTGCCAACCCCGTCCTTGGCCTTGCCCAGCCACAGGTAGGTCAGCGGACCGATGATGACCGGCTTGGCCTTCACGCCCTGCGCCCGCGCTTCGCGCAGTTGCTCCGAGAGGCGCGAAAAGTCGAGATTGAACTTCGTGTCGGCCGTGAACTCGGGGACGATGTAGTGGTAGTTGGTGTCGAACCACTTCGTCATTTCGCCAGCGGCCACGCCGCCGCAGCATCCCGCGTGCTCTTGCGCGCCCGCGGCCGTTCGGCCGCGCGCGACGCGGAAGTAGTTGTCGAGCTTGTCGCCGTGAAAGCCCTGCACGCGCTCCGGCAGGTTGCCGAGCGTGAAGCTCATGTCGAGCACCTGGTCGTAGAACGCGAAGTCGCCGACCGGCACGAGGTCGAGCGCCTGCTGCTCCGCCCAGTGGCGCGCGCGCAATTCGGCGCCCAGCGCCTTCAGCTCGTCGCGCGAAAACTCGCCCTTCCAGTATTTTTCCAGGCCGAATTTCAGCTCGCGTTGTGCGCCGATGCGCGGAAAGCCGAGGTTGTGTGTCGTGACCATGTGCGCTGCCATCCGATGAAAAGTGCGGAAAAGCTTCCGAAGTGGGCGATGATAGGGCTTACTGACGATGAAGAAAAATGGCATTATTTCATTTATCCATTAGATTTTTTCATCTTTCGTCCAGTTATCCTTTCTCATGCTCGAGCGCGTCCACCTCGTCATCGTCCGTGAAGTCGCCCGCCAGGGCTCGCTCACCGCAGCCGCGGAGTCGCTTTTCCTCACGCAGTCGGCTCTGAGCCATACGGTCAAGAAAATCGAGCAGCAGCTCGGTACGCAGATCTGGGACCGCGAAGGCCGCAGTCTGCGGCTGACCCAGGCCGGGCACTATCTGCTGTCGCTCGCGGAGCGGCTGCTGCCGCAATTCGAACTCGCCGAAGAACGCATGAAGCAATACGCGGCGGGCGAGCGCGGCACGCTGCGCATCGGCATGGAATGCGCGCCGTGCTATCAATGGCTGCTCAAGGTGGTCCAACCATATCTGGCGCGCTGGCCCGATGTGGACGTCGATGTGAAGCAGCGGTTTCAGTTTGGCGGCATCGGCGCGCTGATCGGTTACGACGTCGACGTGCTGGTCACGCCGGATCCGCTCAACCGTCCCGGGCTGCGCTTCGAGCCGGTGTTCGACTACGAGCAGGTGCTGGTGGTCGCGGACAATCATCGGCTGGCGCGCGAGCGCTACGTGAAGCCGGAACAGCTGGTCAACGAAACGCTCATCACCTATCCCGTGGAGACCGACCGCCTCGACATCTACAACCAGTTCCTGCGTCCCGCCAGCATCGTGCCGCGCCGGCACAAGACGATCGAGACCACCGACATCATGCTGCAGATGGTCGCGAGCCAGCGCGGCGTGGCGGCGCTGCCGAGATGGCTTGCCGAGGAGTACGCGGACCGCATGCCGCTCGCGATCGTGAAGCTCGGCAAGCAGGGCATCGCCAAGCAGATTTTCCTCGGCACGCGCGAAGGCGACGCCGTGGTCGACTACCTGAGCTCATTCGTCGAATTCGCGCGCGAGTCGAACTGGCAGGCCGCGCGCGTGCGGGGCCGATGAGGGCGGGCCGGGCGCCCCAGCCTCACGCAGAAGCGCTTCGCGCGGCTTCAGCGCGCACGAGCGGCAAGGCGCGCAATCATCCGTTCCGCCATGGCGCGGTCGATGACTTCGAATGAGCGGCTCGAGCGCTCATAGGCATACATGTCGCCCGTCGCGATGTCGAACCACCAGCCGCTCAATACGAGCGCCCCGGCCGTGACCTGCTGGCGCACGATCGGATAGGTCATCAGATGCTCGAGCTGCACGAGCACGTTCAGTTGAGACAACTGATCGTGCGGTTTGAGCCTGCCATCGAGCGGCCCCTCCTGTTCGAGGCGAAACGCGGCATTGTTGGCGTGACACAGCCATTTATCGAGGTTCGGCGACTTCACCTTGGCGTTGCGCGAATACACGGATTTCATCGCGCCGCACTCGGAATGCCCGCACACGACGATATTCGCGACTTTCAGCACCAGCACGGCATACTCGATCGCGCTTGCCTCGGAAAGGTCGCCGGTCGAGACGCCGTCCGTGGTCGCCGGCGGTATTAGATTGCCGACGTTGCGCATCGTAAACAGATCGCCCGGATGCGTCGAGGCCAGCAGGTCCGGCACGACCCGGCTATCGGAGCACGTGACGAAAAGCGCATCGGGCGTCTGCGCGAGCGCCAGTTTGTTGAACTGCTCCGCGTAGTGGGGCAGCATTTTCTCGCGGAATTCGACGATACCCAGAATGAGTTTGCGCATGGCTCGTCTCCAGACCCTAGTGACCTGCTACCGAAGCCGCCGAACCGCCGAGCCCTTGCGAGTCGGGAATGCGTGCCAGCGCCACGTCCTCCGGAAACTCCTGCTTCGACAGGATCGCGCGATCGAGCAATGCCAGTTCGACGTACAACGCATCATGACGATGCTCCGGCAAACTCTGGATGAGGTTTTCGATCGCCGCGCGCAGACGCCGCGCAATCTGAATGCTGCCCGCGCCGCACTGCCGTATCTCGCGGAAACTGATGTGCACGAAATCTTCCCAGTTAGGCGTGCGCAAGATCACGCGCACCTGCCCCGAGCGGTCCACAATTTCTTCGATGCGCAACGACCGTTTTCCCACCAGCCGCAATAGCCGGTGCAACTGGTCGATTGCCAGGACCGCCGTGGTCGGATCGTTGATCGCCGCCGACAGCGCCTTCAACGCGATATCGACCAGGATGCGGAATGCGAACATGGGGTCCTGCTCCATCGTGCGCTCCGTCCCGAAGGCGACCAGCGTGCGCAACCTGCTGTCATCGATTGCACCAGCCTTCCCGTACACATAAAACAGTGGTTCGTCGACCGCGACGAAGTCGCCGACCTGAGGCGCGACTTCGATGATCGTGCGGGTGCGGCGCGCCTCGGCCACGAGCATTTTCAGATTCACCGCCAGCACGATGCCGGACCTGCCCTGCAAACGCACAATGCGATCGGGGTCGGCGCGCGCGCCATCGCGCTCGGGCGCGGCCACGACACCGCTGGACGGTGCGGGATAGACGCTGTCGACAACCGCGAGCCCTTGCTCCCCAATGCGAGCCACAAGGCTCACCGGGCGCAGGAATTTCGCGGCGTAGTCGATCAGGAAAAGAAACGCGACCACGGAAGCGAAGCCAAATAGTGCGGCGATGAACACCTGGAACTGATGCACCTGCTCCTCGCCCATCCAGCCCGCCGTTCTATTGGCAAACAGCAAGGTGAAAACGAACAATCCCGAAATGCTGCGGATGATGTTATCGCGCAGCAGCGTCGTGGCGATGATGCGCGGGGTGTATTGCCCGCCGGCCACCTGAATGGCGACGAGCAGCGAACCGAACGTGAACACCAGAAACGCGAGGTCGGCGGAAACGATATCGGCGAGCAAGGAGCGGGCTCCTGTCATCGACAGCCCGAAAAACCCCGTTTCCGGATCGAGGATGCCTTGCCGGATCATCCATCGTCCCACCATTTCGGTCAGCGGCTTCACCACGGCGTAGATCGCCACCGCGATAAGAGGCACGGTCCACAGCGAGGACCTGACGTAGCTTTTCAAGCTGTACCGGCGATTCCAGCCCATGCCTGCTCTCCCCTGAGCATTCACGTTGCAGCGCGCATCGGTCGAGCATCGCGATCGGCATGAACAGCAGGTCGCGGACCACGAAGGCGCCGTGCGGTCACGTCTCCGCAGGTTCGCGCGCGGTCAGCGCGGTTTCCGAAAAATCGACTTCCCGCATCAGCTTGCTCAACGTCTCGTCATTGATCTCGTGGGCGTTGCGCAGCTCCAGCAGCGCAGTGCGCTCGGCGCGTATTGCCGCCAGGCTGATCTGCATTTCCAGCGCTTCCACGCGGCGCATGTCGTCGGCGGAATTCCCTTCCCGGGTGAGCGTGGCAAGCCTGCGGCGATACAGGCCCATCACGCGTGCGGTCGCATCCGCGGCGAACGCCGTCGACGACTCGCCCGTATCCGCGGTGACGCTTCGATGAAGGTCGTCGATAGCGCGCATTGCGGCTTGCGCGGCGACCTTGCGCGCGTGCTGCTCTTCGCCCGCATGCGCATCGTGTCCGTGGCCCGCGCCGCGCAACAACTTCGGCAGCGCGAACACGGCCACCAGCAGCGACGTCAGGATCACACCGGAAGCGATAACGATCACGAGGTCGCGTGCCGGCAGCGGCTCCCCGCTGGACAACGCAACGGGAATCGACAGCACCCCGGCGAGCGTCAGCGCGCCGCGCACGCCAGCGACCGTCATGATCGTCACCGTGCGCAGCCCCGGTGCCGCGTTGATCACGCCGTGCCTCGCGGCGCCACGGCTGGCAAACCATTGCAGCAGCCAGACCCAGGCGAAGCGCATGGCATAGAGCGCGAGCGTGACTGCCAGCACGTAGCCGATCAGCCGCCACACGGCGCCATTGCCGGTCTCGTGAGCATCGAGCAGCGCCCCGCCGATGATGTGCGGAAACTGCAGCCCCAGCAGGATGAACACCATGCCGTTGAAGACGAACTCGACCATGGCCCAGGTGCTGTTCGCGTTCACGCGCGTCGATACCGAGCTGGCGCTGGTGAGGGTCACGTAGTTCATCATCATCCCGGCGGCCACCGCCGCGAGAATGCCCGAGCAATGGAAATGTTCGGCGAACAGATAGGCGGCGAACGGGATCAGCAGCGTCAGCACCACGCCGGAAGCCGGGTCGCCCCCGCGCGCCACGTTGCGCACGCGACGTATCACGATGGCGAACGACCAGCTCACCGCAGCGCCCAGCGCCAGGCCGCCGGCGGCGATGATCAGGAAGCTGATCGACGCTTCGCGCAGCGAGAACACGCCGGTCAGCGCGGCCGCGATCGCGAACTTCAGCGCGACGAGGCCGGAGGCGTCGTTCATCAGCGCTTCGCCTTCGAGAATGTGCATCAGCTGCGCGGGAATGCGGTTCTTGCCGGCAATGCCCGCCAGCGCGACGGCGTCGGTCGGCGACAGCACTGCGGCGAGCGCGAACGCAATGGGCAGCGAAACGGCCGGCACGAGCGCATGCACGAAGTAGCCGACCACGAGCACCGTCATGAACACGAGACCGAACGCGAGCGCCAGGATCGAACGGCGCCGCATGAAGAACTCGCGTTTCGGCGTGCGCCAGCCGTCCGCGAAGAGCAGCGGAGGAATGAAGAGCAGCAGGAACAGTTGAGGATCGAAGGTAACGGACAGACCGAACACGGGCCAGGCAAGGAAGGCGCCGATGGCGATCTGGACGAGCGGCAACGGCACCACGCCGTGCAGAAGCCGCACTACGACGCCCGAGACGGCGACCGCGAACAGCAGGATCAAGACCGTGAAAACGATATCCATAGGCGTCGTCGACCTTGAGAATTTGAACCTGCTTGAACAGTCGGACCGGTGAGGGAAAGATCAACCGCCCAGCTTGATGATGGCCATCGTCAGCAGAATGCCAAGCGCGACCATGGCGAGGCCGGCTTTCATCGCCCCTGCGCCGGTCGAGCGCCCCAGTGCAACGCCGGCGATGAAAAGCATCGCGAACGTGAGCACGCGCGAGGCGATGAGCGCCGTTGTCACGTCCTTGACGACGAGAAATGGCACCGCGACCGGAAATGTTCCCAGAACAACGAGGATAAAGATGCCCAGCGCGCCGACGAAATCGTCCAGCACAAAATTCGCCCGGGGCGGCAGCGTCGGAACGGCGGCGAAGCGCGCGCGGATGCGTTCGAGGTCGGCATCGTCGACGAATTGCGCAAGCTTCTCGGGCAATGCATCGCGCAACGCCCGTACGGCGCCCGCCGGGTCCTGCTCGCGCTTGACGGTCTGCGCCAGTTTCAGGCGCTGCCCTCGATCGATGAGCGTGCGCACGAGGTACATCACGGCGTCGGCGAGACCCCACGCGAGATTGCATCCGAGCGCGGCGAAGAACATCTTGTGCCCTTCATCCGCGCCCGCGGTCACCGCCTTGACGGCGCCGACGAATGTCAGCGCCATGAACAGGCCAAAACATATTTCGCAAACCCGGTCGACCGTGTTGAGGACCGGTTGACGCCGTTCGGGTTCGGCGTGACCTGCCGGCATAATCGTGCTCATAGGGCCTCGGCTCAAGGTAAGGAACGAGACTTCGCGATCGCTATCAACTCGGGCTGCTGGTACGAGCAGTATATGAAAAGCGCTGACAGTCTGGTTCCCTTATTTTGTCGGATGGGTACGCCCGAGCGGCGCAGATGTTTGCAAGCCCCCATGCAAAAAAGCCGGACGTCGCGTCATGCGCCGTCCGGCTTTTTTGATCGGCCCGCGCGGGGCGTTACTGCACGATGGTCGCGCTCTGCACCAGCGACTTCACGAGCTTCGCGGCGCCCGCATCCATGGACTCCGCGATCATCTGGCGGCGGATCTCATCCTTCACGGTGTCGAACGACGGCACGCTCATGGCGCGCTTGTCTTCGAGCCTGACGACCACCCACGCCTGGCCCGATTGCAGCGGCTGCTGCACCACACCGCCCACCGGCAGCTTCGCCAGCGCGCGCGCCACTTCCACCGGCACGCCGCGCGTCTTGCCCTCGACCACCGGCGTCTTGAAGCTCACCCACGGCATTTCGCCGCCGTTTTCCTTCGAGGGGACGATGCTGAACTGGCGCGCGAGCGCGTCGAACGGCTTGCCGGCCTTCACCTGCGCAATCACGTTCATGGCCACGGCCCGATCGGCCAGCACGATGAACTGCGGCTTGTACTCGTATTTGCCGAGTTCGGCGTTCACGCTGTTGTAGCGCGCCCGAATCTGGCGCTCGGTCGGCTCCTGCACATGCACGTTGTCCTGCAGCCAGGACTGGATCTCGACGTCCACCTTCTGGGCGTCGCTCGCCTGCAGCACCTCGGGGCGCTGGTCATAGTGCGCGCGCGCCGCCTGCTGGCGCACCACTTCGCGGATGATCAACTGCTGCTTGAGCGCCGCGCGCAACTGGGGCGTATCGACGTCGTTGCCGCGGCTCACCGCCGTGCTCACCGCGCTGTCCAGCGCGGACTGCGGAATCGCCACGCCGTTGACCACGGCGATCGCTCCGGCGGGCACGCCCGGGGAAGTCGATGCAGGCGCCGGCGCGGATGCGGGCGCGAGCGAAAGCGCCGGCGGCGGCGCAGGTGTCGCGACGACGTCGGATGGGAGCGGCTGGGCCTGCACGAGGCCCGGCAGCGCCGCGCCCAGCGCGACCAGGACGAAAGTGCTCTTGCGCAGCGTGCAAATCAGGTGGGACATGCGGGACATCTCGATTCACTCCAATGGGTCAGGCCGGCTGGCCCGCCGCGCATTATCGCCTGCTTGAGCCAAAAAACCGAAACGCCGCAATCTAGCGGATGTTTCGACAGGAGACCGTCAATTCTTGTCAAAATCGCGGATATTCAAACCCGGCCTTGACGCAACTCAGCACAAAAATCGGCCCGCTTCGTGGCCGCCACGACAATTCGCTTCAAGATCAATGCCTTGGCGCAAATGCGGACAGGTTGTCCACAGCCCTTTCCACGAAAACTGGGGATAACCGGCCGCGCCCAAGGTGGCTTGTGCGGAGTCAATCGCCGAGTTGCCGCATGGCGGCGGCGCAATGAGACGCTGCTACCGTGCGCCGTCGCTCCTGGCCGACAAGCCGCAGATTCACCGTATTCAGGATTGCCATGACCCGATTCACTCGTTCCCACGCGTTTTCCCCTGCCTCTGCCACTCGCACGCGGCAACCATCGAAGGCCGAACGGCCGATGCCGATCGGCCTGCCTGCCCGCATCGTCTGCGCGGAGGGCCTGGCCGCCCAGGCCGTGACGCGCCACGGCGCCTGCGCCATCGATCTCGCGTGCACCGGCTCGCTGCCGGCCGGCGCCTGGGTGCTCGCGTTTCGCGGCGTGGCGCGCGCGGTCATCGACGCCGAACGCGCCCGCGACATCGACGTGGCGCTCGATGCGCTCGAAGCCATCGCCAGTGGCGAGCTCGACGGCGCACATGCGTCGCTGGGGCTCGCACATTACTTCGCGGCTGTGAATCGGCACGGCGGCGCTAACCGTTCCGTTCGAGAGCGCGCTCGCGAACGGTAAGCGCCGCGCGCCCGGTTAGTTGCCCTGCGGCTGCGTCGGCGGGGTGTATTGCGCGCCCGCGCCGTTCCCGGCAGCGGAATCGTCGGGCGTGGGCGTCGGCGCGAGCGTCGGCTCTTGCGGCGTCTGCTGGGGCGCCTGCTCCTGATGCGCGGGCTGCGCCACCGAAGCGCCGCCGCTACCGGAAGCGCCCAGCACCGGCGGTTGGCCGAACATGCGCGCGATATCGGGCGGCACGGTAGCCGCCGACGCGCCCGATGCAGCCGCCGAAGCCCCCGACGCAGCTGCCGCGCCCGCTGGCGCGACGCCGCTCGAAGGCGGCACTTCGGCTGGTTCAGACGCCGGCGCGACAACGGGCCCGCCCGCTCGCGTCGCCGGCGCATGAGCCGGCGCGCGCGGCGCAACGGCGGGCGTCTTCGAAGCGAACAGGCCGTCCATCCACGTCTTGAGCCGATCGCGGAAGGTTTCGAACGCGCCGGGCTGGACTTCGGTGTCGAAGCGCGCGCGCGGATCGACGATGCGCGCACGGAACGCACGCGAGAAGAAGTCGCCGACGATCGGCAGGGCGCTGCGCGCGCCCTCGGTCTGAAGCGTGACGCGCCCGTCGTCGAAGCCCACCCATGCGCCCGCCACGAGCTGCGGGTCCATCAGGATGAACCAGCCGTCCGCGTTGTCCTGGGTCGTGCCGGTCTTGCCGGCCACGTCGGCGCGAATGCCAAAGCGCGTGCGGATGCTCGCGCCCGTGCCGCGATTCACGACGTCGCGCATCGTGTCGAGCAGCGTGCGATCCGCCGAGGCCGACAGCGCGCGCTCGGGCGAAGCGCTCGCGAATTCGGCGAGCACTTCGCCCTTGCTGTCCTCGATGCGGGTGACCATGCGCGGCTCCATGTATTCGCCATCGTTGGCGATGGTGCTGTACGCCGACACCATCTCCTTCAACGTGACCGGGCTCGTGCCGAGCGCGAGCGACGGCACCGGCTTCAGCTCGCTGTCACGCACGCCCATCGCGCGCGCGAGGCGCGCGACCTTGTCCGGGCCGACTGCCTGCATCACTTGCGCCGTGATGCGGTTGCGCGAGAACGCGAGCGCGTCGCGCAGCGACATCGGCTTGTTGCTGGGCGGAGTTTCGTCGTTGGGACGCCAGATCTCGCCGCCTTCGAGCGGCATTTCCACGGCCTGATCGACGATCGTGTCTGTGGGTCTGGCGCCGTTCGCGAACGCCGCGCCATAGACGAACGCCTTGAACGTCGAACCCGGCTGGCGGCGCGCCTGCTGCACGTGATCGAACGGCTCGCCGGCGAAATCGCGGCTGCCTACCCACGCCTTGATCTGCCCATTGCGCGGATCGATCGCGAGGAAGCCCGCCTGCACCGTGGTCTTGTCCTTGCACAGCGCGCGCATGAAAGTGCGGTCGGCGGCGAGCTTCTTGAGGGCGTCTTCGTCGCTTGCGCCACCATCGCGCGCGCTCTTGTAATCGGACGTCTCGCGCATGAAGGTCTTGAACAGGTCGTTGCTCATGGTGCAGCCGTCGCGCCCGCTCCATGCGCCGTTCGCGCTGCCCTGCAACTGATTGGCGTGCTGCTTGAGCGCGGCGGTGGCCATCGCCTGCAGACGCGAATCGATGGTTGTTCGCACAACCAGACCATCGGAGTAGATGTTGTAGTCGTTGCGGTCGGCCCACGCGATCAGCCACTTGCGCAGCTGCTGCGCGAAATGCGGCGCGGGACCGGGCGGCTCGGTCTGCCGCTCGAAGTCCAAACGCAGCGGCTTCTTCGAGAGCGTTGCGTACTGCGCGTCGGTGAGCTTTCCGTACTTCACCATCTGGCCGAGCACAGTGTTGCGCCGCGCGAGCGCGCGCTCGGGATTGATCACCGGGTTGTAGTAGGCGTTGCCCTTGAGCATGCCGGTGAGCGTCGCGGCCTGCAGCACGGTCAGTTGATCGGCGGAAACGCCGAAGTACGTGCGCGCCGCCATCTCGATGCCGAACGCGTTGTAGAGGAACGGCACCGTGTTCAGATACGTTTCGAGAATCTGCGGCTTGCTATAGACGGCCTCGATCTTGAACGCGGTGATCGCCTCCTTGATCTTGCGCGTGAGCGTGGGGGCGCGGCCGATCTCGTCGGGGTAGAGATTGCGCGCGAGCTGCTGCGTGATGGTCGAGCCGCCCTGGCGGTCGCCCGAGAACGTATGCAGCGCCGCGCCCGCCGTGCGCTTGAAGTCGATGCCGTGGTGCTCGTAAAAGCGATGGTCCTCGGTCGAAACAAGCGCATCGACCATGTGCGGCGAGATCTGCGAAAGCGGCACCCACTCGCGGTTCGAGGGCTTGAATTCGGCGAGCAGCTTGCCGTCGGCGGAAAGAATCTGCGCGGGCTGATCCACGCGTGCCTTGCGGATGTCGCCGATGCCGGGCGTGAACGGAATCAGCACGATCACGTAGAGCACGAGCGCCGCGGGCAGCGCGCCGATAGCGATGAGAATGCCGCGCCGGGTGGGATGGCGCAGATGATGTAGCCCCTTGCCGAGCCACGGACGCACGAGCGCGCAAAGGCGCGACGCGAGGGGCTGCAGGCGGGAGGACCATTTCGCGGCTTGAGCGCGGATGAACGACACGGAACGCTTCACGCGGGGCTTCAGGATCGGCTGGCAAAGCGTGCATCGTACCAAAAGTGCCGGGCGTGGCTTTTATCGAGCCGGTGGCCGCGCGAATCTCTCCACCGCCGCTCCACTGCAGCCCCACTGCCGCGCTTCATGACACCACGATGAAAAATTCCTTCCGGCGCGCGGAAGAATCTTCTCCAGTCACAACCGATTTTCCGGCGGCCGCCGATCCCTACACTCCTGACGCTGCTTGCCGGCCTTCGCCAGCGGCAGGCCTTTTCCAAACGCTACGAGAACACCGTATCAGGAGCTTCACACGTGAAAAAGAACGTCCCCCCGCTCGCCACCGCATTGACCACCACCGTTACCAGCGCCGTCTTGCTCACCGGCGCGCTCGCCCCCGGCGTCGCGCACGCGCAAAGCTCGGTCACGCTCTACGGCCTGATCGACGCCGGCATCATGTACACCAACAACGTGGCCGGTTCGGGCGGCAAGGCGGGCGGCGCGCTCTGGCAGGCGACCAGCGGCAACATCAACGGCAGCCGCTTCGGCCTGCGCGGCGGCGAGGACCTCGGCGGCGGCATGCGCGCCGTGTTCGTGCTCGAAAACGGTTTCAATGTGCAGAACGGCAAGCTCGGCCAGGACGGCCGCATGTTCGGCCGCCAGGCTTACGTGGGCCTCGCGAGCGACCAGTTCGGCACGCTCACGCTGGGCCGCCAGTACGACTCGCTCGTGGACTTCGTCGCGCCGCTCTCGGCCACGGCGGGCACCTTCGGCGACACTGGCTTCGCGCATCCGTTCGACAACGACAACCTCAACCACTCGCTGCGCATCAGCAACGCCGTCAAGTACACGAGCAACAGCTATGGCGGCTTCAAGTTCGGCGCACTGTACGCGTTCTCGAACCAGCCCGACTTCGCGGCCAACCGCGCCTACAGCTTCGGCGCGAGCTACAACAACGGCCCGCTCTCCGTGGCCGCCGGCTATCTGCAGATGAACGGCACGCAAGGCGCGAACGCGAGCAGCCCGGGCGCGGTGGATCTTGCCGAATCGGCGGCCAACGGCAAGGGCGGTTTCTCGCTCGGCGCACAGCGGCTGCGCTCCTTCGGCGGCGGCCTGAACTACAGCTTCGGCCCGGCCACGGCGGGCTTCGTGTTCACGCGCAGCGAGTATGCGGGCACGAATGCATTCGGCTCGCACGGCGGCGACATGAGCTTCAACAACTACGAAGTGAACGGCAAGTATCAATTGAACCCGGCCTGGAGCCTCGGCCTCGCCTATACCTATACCGACGGCCACGTGGACCGCACGGCCTGGGGCACCGACCCGAAGTGGCAACAGGTGAATGCGCAGGTGGTGTATCGCCTCTCGAAGCGCACCGACCTCTACGGCGAAGCGATGTACCAGCACGCCACCGGCCACAACTACGTGGCGTTCATCAACACGGCGGGCGGCGCTTCGTCGACGGCGAACCAGGTGGTGGGCACCGTGGGGCTGCGCGCGCGCTTCTGACGACGCGCGGCGCTAACCGAGGACGAGCGACAGCGCGATCGCGATCCAGACGGCGCACGCGCCCATAAGGAAGCAGCGGCGCGCGAGCAGGAAACGCGACTCGTCGCCGGGCTTCGCGGGTGAGGTGGCGAGCCAGGGCACGCCGCCGAGACACGCGAAGCCCGCCAGCGCGAGCACGATGATCACGCGGTCGCCTAAGCGCCATGGCACTGGCTCATGCAGACCCCAGTAGCCAAGAAAGATCATGCCGATGGAAAACATCGTCGATGCGGCCGAGCTGAGCGCCACGACCGATCCGGTTGGAGATTGCATGGACTGCCTCCTCTCGCGCGCCGCGCGCTGGGTGGGTCGCTGGGTGGGTCGCTGCGTGGGTCGCTGCGCGGGTCACTGTACAAGTCATTCGCAGCCGATTTGCGGGCCATTATCGGCGCGCAAGCCGGCAGCGGCCACGCGGCCGGAAGCGGCATGCAATCAGGCGCTGGGCCGCACCATCTGGAACATCTCGCCGATCTGCGCGTAGTCCGCGCGATAGCCCGCGCGCATGATGGGCTGCGCGGCATGGGTGTCGAACAACCCATCCTTCAGATACTGCTGCTGGATATGCACGCCCACGACCTGGCCGAGCGCGAGCCAATTGTTCATGGGCGAGCCATCGAGCGCATTGAGCCGCACGATCTGCAACAGCTTGCATTCGAGCGCGGCCGGCGCCTCGGCCACGTGCGGCACCGCCACGTTGCGGCCCGATGCGGGCGTGAGACCCGCCAGTGCGAACTCGTCGACATCGGCGGCGACGGGCGCGGAACTCCGGTTCATCTGCGCGGCCAGCGGACGCGACGCGAGATTCCAGACGAACTCGCCGGTTGCCTCGATATTGGCGATGCTGTCCTTTCGGCCTTCGCTGCAAAAACCGATCACTGCCGGCGACGTAGCGAACGCGCCAAAGAAGCTGTACGGCGCGAGGTTCAGCACGCCTTGCGCGGAACGGCTCGAGATCCAGCCGATCAGGCGCGGCGCGACGATCGCCTTGAACGGGTCGTGCGGCAGGCCGTGGCCGTTGGCGGGATCGTAGAAGTATGTGTCGGGCATGGTGAGCGATGGAGGTTATTGCGGCTCACACTATGGCACGGGAAAGCGCTGACGTGGCATGGGTGCTTATCCACAGATTTTGTTGGCAAGTCCGTGGACAACTCGTGCCCAACCGACCTAAGCCCTTGGCGCACAAGGTTTTCCGGGCGATGCGCGGGGGAAGGTCCGTTCCCCGCGCGGCCCCAAACAGCCATTTCCCCCGCGTTTCACCACACGTTGCGCTGAGGGGAAACTGGCGCTCCCCCACACCCAGCAGGAACAGATCGAAAACAGACTTGCTGGCATCCTGGAGTTCGATGACGGCTATCCAGACCGCAAATTGTGTAACGGACTGACACCTTAGTGTTCGTCATCAGCTGCGCCGCGTCGCGGAGGACAGATTGGCGTCGGTGAAACGTAGACGGTCGAGCATGTTATAGGCGAACTGGCGGTTGCTCGCACCACCAATGTGCATCAGTTCGCTTGCCCCTACTCCGCCTCGCTCGTGATACCCATGCCCGCGAAAATGGCAATCAGCTTGCGCGCATTCCGCTGGCCCTGGTCCTCATAGTTGTTGTTGAACACCACATGCACGATGGCGACGAGCCTGGCGATTTCGATAATGCGGGTGGCGAGTTCGCCCAGCTCGTCGTCCGGGTAGTCGTAGTTGAACCGGTCGCTGGCCGCTGTCGCCCCCTTGACGTTCCATGTTTCCGCGTTGCGGCCGTGGAGTCGCACAATCGCGAGTTTCGGCGACGTGGTTTCCCATACCGTGTGCGCGCGGTTGGAAACACCTTCGGGCGCGTCCATGACGACATGCACGACGCCGCGCTCGCGTTCCATCGCAAGCGTTGAATCGCGGTTTTTTTCGTCAAACCAGGTCTTGTTGCGGAATTCGAAGGCCGTCAGGTAATCGCGGGCACGGTCTGCACAGTGCTGGACATGCGCCGCGTCGGCGGGCGCCGTAGTCAGCCACGGGGCGAACTGGAACAGGATGGCGCCCAGCTTGCCCGCCGCGCGCAGGGGTTCGATGGCCTCAAAGTACCGTCGCCAGAGTTCATCAAGGACGTCCGGGGGCACGTCGCGATAGTACAGATTCTTTTTGCCGGTCTCGGGCAGCGCGAACTGCATATCTTTCGGAAAGCTCTCCCGCCCTGTCTGATGACCCGTAAAGAGCCTGAACGCTTTGATGTTGAATGTGAAACCGGGTGGCGTGCGTTCGGCCCATAGCGCCGAATTGGACCTGCTCGGCATGGCGTAGTAGCTCGAATCGACCTCGACCAGCGGAAACTGGCTGGCGTAGTAACGCAGCCGCGCCTCGGCGCTCGTACAGCCTGGCGGATAGAACCGCTTCGACCCAATCAACGTCTTGTCCGTCCACGATGCCGTGCCGACCTTGATCCGCATGATTCACCCCCAATTGGAGAACTCACGTAGCTCTGCGACACCGGTATTTTGCGACAGGTGCATCGTGACGCGACCGGAATGTGTTGCGACAGACTCTACGGATCGTCACGAGGCTGCAGCCACCCGCCCATATGCCCCATAGCAGTACCAGGATTCGCATGGGATTCTCCCGCACACAATGGCACGGGAGATAGCACAATATGGACTACTTGACAATAAATCCGCTTCGCGTCACCAGCGAGTGCTGCGTTCGTGGCGAAGCCACATCGCCAACACGATGCTAGTGGCACCTGCGAGAAGATTGATCCCGATGGACCAGTCGGCACGGGTACCCGTGCCGACCTCGTTCTCGACCGTTACCGGTGTGCGCGCCTGTGGCGTGTCACCGACCGCATCGGCAGGCACACGGTCGAACAGACGCTCCAGAACTCGTACCGGCAATATCACTCGATCCTCGACCCGCGCGATGCTCAGCTCGTGGCAGACTCGGGCATCGATCTGGGCGTGTCCATCACAAAGCACAAGACCGATGTCCTCGTCGCGTGGATACGGGACCTGCTGCTGAACAGCGCCGATGCACCGTTCGTGGTGGAGCCGACACCGATCGCGGAGCTGTCGCCCGCTGGCAAGGCCCAAGTCGTACAGCAGGTGAAAAACCCCGACAAACTGATGATCGGCTCCATCATGTGAGGGCTGGACGAGTCCGTTGACGTGATCCGCCACTTCGGTCTGCTGTCGGGCCGCGAGCTGCGCCCACACAGCACACGTTTCGTCGGAATGCTACAACCGGACGAAAACCTTGCGCCGACATCTAACTTGTTGAATTCAAACAGAGTGTATGTTTGTGGGCCTTGTGCGCTGCGGGCAGGGTTTGTCCACAGATTTCGTGCATAGCCCTGTGGACAAGCTCTGGGCGATTCACGCAAGTGCCTGTCGCCAAAGGGAAAGCGCCCCATGCATGCGTGCCTGCCGCATGTGCCCGGCATATGAACCCAATACAGGAATACCACTCACGCGTTCCACTATGCCAACACATTTGCGTCGCTTATGAAGCGGCATCGCAGATCAAGCGTGTCTCCCGCGTACGGCCAAGCGCCGGTCCAAATGTAAACCTGCTCCTGAAGACCCCTGAGATGATCGCCTCAGCCGAAAGCGAGGATGGAGGTGGTGGACAAAGACGGACGATCTGCCTTCCCTGCGCGAACCATTCCGAACGGGCAACGGTTGAACAACCCATTGCTTGAGAAATAAAGCCAATAGCAGGTCCAGACGCAACAAAGCCGGTTCTCTTGCGAGAACCGGCTTTGTTCGATCTCACGACTGCTGGGGCGATACCCGAGCGGCGCATGGGCTGCGCCGCTACCCCGCCGGCAGCACTGCGGCGAAATTAGTCGCGCGGCAGGTGGAACGGCTTGTAGTGCGAGCGGCGGATGCGTTCTGCTTCGCGATGACGCGCTGCATACGAGTATTCGGCATCCATCGGCAGGTACGGCGACGCGAAGAGATCGTTCACCTTTTGAAGAATTGCAAGGATAAAGCTCATGGCGACTCCCGGTTAGACATGAATCTAGGGTTTTCCCTAGGAATGAGTCGATTATAGGGTTTTCCCTAGCTGAACGCCAGTGCGGTGCAGCAAGAAATCTGCGGCGTCGTGTCGCGGCGTGGCGGCGGGCGGCCCTGCGTTGTATCAACACAACGCATGGATAACCCAAGATCTCCCCTCTCCCTTGGGGAGAGGGGCCCGGGGGAGAGGGGGGAGGAAGCCAGAGTGAGAGCGGCGTCAGTTTTTTGCCGCTGCCTGGCGAGTGGCCGACTGCGTGTGCGTCCTGGACGACTTGCTGCCTGCCGTATGCGCGGCGGTCTTTTCCGTCGATTTCTGCGTTTTGGCGGTGCGTTCGGGACGGCGCGGCGGCGTCGGGCTCTCCGGCTCCCGGGCTGCGCCCGTCGGTGCGGTTGCCGGCGCCGTTGCCGCCGCAGCGGGCGCGACGGCGGTCAACGCGGCAAGGCGCGACGCCAAGTTGTCGAGCGCGGTCTGCTGGTTCTGCATCAGCACGTCCAGACGTTGCTGCTGCGCGGTCGCGTCGGCCGAAAGGCTCGCGAGCAGCAGAGTCTGGGCGATCGCCACGCCCGCCGTCACCACGAGCGCGGCAACGGCGGCGCTCAACATCCATTTTGTTCTGCGCGTCTGGGCCGCCGTTTGCGCCGAAATCGCCGCGACGATTTCGGCCGGGAGCGCCGCCGTGGCGCGCTCGGGCGCCTGGCTGTGAACCACCGGGCCAACGTCTGCGGCATGCACCGCCGAAATCATGCGCGCCGTGTTGCCGGTGGCGCTGGTAGGCGCGTAGGAATGGCCGCTCGCGAGCGCGCCGGCCAGGGGTTCGGGCGATGGTTCGGGCGATGGTTCGGGCTGCTTCGGCGCAGCCGGCGTTGCGGGTTGCGGCGAAGCGTCAGCCTGGGTGGCCGCCAAAGCGACGATGGTCGCCATCGCCTCGCCCTGCCTCTGCGTGTCCGTCAGATCGGATGCCGGAACGGCCGAGGCTTGCGTGCCTGCTGGCTCATGCGGCTCCGGCGCATCCGTCCCGGCTGCGACAGCGGGCTCCGGCGCCTCGTCCTGCGCGCGGGCCGTTACCGGATCGCCCGAATCGTTCGGCTTGCCGTCGGCGCTTACGGCGTCCGCCGTCGGCTCGGCCGCTTTCTCGTGCGCCGGCGCAGCTTGACTGTCGTACGCCGCGCCAGCCGCTTCGTGTTCGAGCGCCGGCTCAGTCTCCTTATCAAAAAGATCGAGCATCGGCGCGCCCGCCTGGGCATCCGCCGGCTGTGCGGCGTCGGTATCGGCGGAAGGCGCCGGCGAGCGACGCCGGGACGACGCGCTGCGTGCGGCGCGTCCGGTATTCAAGGGTGCGTGTTCTACGTGTTCGGCCATGGATCGACGATGAGACTCGCTTCTGGTGAACTCGCGTCGCACGTCGGTCACGCCTGGCCGCAGCGTGACCGCCGCGCTCCGCTCCTTGGGCGCGCGCCCTTGAAACCCCAAAGTCGCGCGCCGCTGGTCAGGCATATTAGCGGCAAACGTTTGACCTGAGAGCCCCCCGAATGCGAACCACGCATGACGCATCAACCTTGTCCGTCATCCTCGCGAAATTCCTTGACGACAGATAGACGCCGCAATGCCGTGCAGATCGCCTCGTACTCCATCGACGAGACGCGGCTCAGCACGATCATCACTTCGTCGAGTTCGGACGAATCGTCGCTCTGCTGCACCACGAACTGCTTCACACGTGGGCTGGACGTGCCCAGCGCTCGAAGCCGATCACGCTGCCAAGCGCGGCGGCCAGCACCAACCGCGAAATGAGTTCCCGGTTACCGAGCATCATTCTCGCTCTCCTTGCCTTCGTGGATGTGCGCCGCTTGCGCAGGCCATCCAGTTGCCGGAATTGCCGCGCCCAGGCGCCCCGACGCCGCCCGGCATGCGCTGCGTCAATCGCAACGCCCCGCCGCATGCTTGCATCCTGGCCGCATAACAGAGATGGATTGACCCCAGCGTACAATCGCATGCACCCGTTTTCCTCGTGCCGGCGCCCATGCGCCCATGTCACTCATGAACGCTCTCACCGGCGCAGCAAGCCTGCGCGATCATTTCGACCGCACGATCCTCGCGTTGTGGCGCGGCCCTGGCTTCAACGCGGCGCTGCGCCTCGCGCACGAGGCGCTCGACGCGTCGGGCACGACGCCGCTGCCCGACGTGCGCTATCGGGCGATGGCCTGCGCCCGCCAGCTTTTCGTGTTCTCGCAGGCCGGCGAAGCCGCGCATGCGCACACGCTCTACACATCGCTGTGCGACACCTTCGCCGATCGCACGCACGGCGGATGGCTCTACAGCGTCGATGCCCAGGGCGCGCCGCTCGACACGACGAAAGATCTCTACACGCACGCGTTCGTGGTGTTCGCGTGCGCGGCATACGGCCAGCGCCTTGGCGTGCCGGAAGCGCTCGACACCGCGCGCGAAACATCGGCGCTGATCGTCGACCGTTTCAAGGCGCGCGACGGCTTGCTCAACGCCGCACTCGACGCGTCGTTTGCGAGCGTCACGAGCGGGCCGCTGCAAAATCCGCTGATGCATCTGACCGAAGCGTGGCTCGTGGCGCGCGAGGCAACCGGCGATGCCGCTTTCGACGCGGCCATCACCACGCTCGCCGAAGCTGTGGCGCGCAATTTCCTCCACACGCCCACGGGCTGCATCGCCGAATTGCCGCTCGGCGCGCCGCACAATCGGCTCGAACCCGGGCATCAATTCGAGTGGTTCTGGCTCGTGCAGCAGGCGGGCGCGCAACGGCTCGGCGCGTCGGGGCTTCAGGACGCGCTCGCGCGTGCGTTCGCGTTCGCCGTGAAGCACGGCGTGGACCCGGCCACCGGCGCCGTGGCGGCATCCCTCGACGAGCAGGGCCGCGTGATCGACGCCACGCAGCGCATCTGGGCGCAGACCGAGTATCTGCGCGCGCTCGCCACGCACGGCGATACCGTTGTGCGCGCAACGTTAGAGGCGCAGATCGGCAATTTCGCGCAGCGCTTTCTCACGCCGCAAGGCTGGGTGGAGTGCCGCGGCGCGGCCGGGGAAATCGCCCGCGCCGACATGCCCTCGACCACGCCGTATCACCTGTTAACGGCGTACCGCGCGCTGCCCTGACGCGCTGGGGAATCCGCCAGCCCTCCTCGGGCTGCGCGGGATTCCCGTCATTTTTCACAATAATTCAGGCACCGCAGCCCGACGATTCACCTTGCGCCGCCGCACGGCACTTCCTAGAGTGGTTAGGAAACTACGCGGGCGTGGCCCCTGAGGAATCCGAAGATGACCGATCTGGTGGATCGCGCGCGCGGCGCGCTTCATGCGCAACCGTTCAGCATGCTGCTCGGCACCGAGCTAATGAGCGTCGGGGCCAACGAGTTGACGCTGCGGCTGCCCGTGCGCGACGAACTCAAGCAGCAGCACGGTTTCGTGCACGGCGGGGTAATCAGCTATCTCGCCGACAACGCCCTCACGTTCGCGGGCGCGCTGGCGCTCGGCCCGCGCGTGGTGACGAGCGAGTACAAAATCAATTACCTGCGGCCCGCGATGTCCGGCACGCTGGTCGCGCGGGCGCGCGTGGTCCACGCGGGACGCCTGCAGGCCACCTGCCAGTGCAGCGTGTTCGTGATGGAAAACGGCGACGAGCGGCTCGTGGCGCTGGCGCAGGGCACGGTCAGCCGGATGGGAGAAACCGGCGGCACCCCCGACGCGCCCGCATAACGCGGTGGGATAAAAGCACAAAGCCAAACGGCCGCGCATTCATTGCGGGGCCGTTTGTTCATTGCGGCGGCAGGAGAAAAACGCGCTCAGTCCGCCGCGCGCGTCTTCTGCGTCTGCACGCCCAGCCCTTCCACACCGAGGCGCACGGTCTGTCCCGGCTTCAGGTACACCGGTTCGGGCTTCACGCCCATGCCCACACCCGGCGGCGTGCCTGTGGTAATCACGTCGCCCGGTTGCAGGCTCATGCACTGCGACAGATACGACACCAGCTTCGCGACCGTGAAGACCATCGTGCGCGTGCTGCCATTCTGGTAGCGGTGGCCGTCCACTTCGAGCCACATCGAGAGATTCTGCGGATCGGCCACCTCGTCGCGCGTGACGAGCCATGGGCCGATCGGACCGAAAGTATCGAAACCCTTGCCCTTGTCCCACTGGCCGCCGCGCTCGATCTGCCACTCGCGCTCGGACACGTCATTGACCACGCAGTAGCCCGCCACGTAGTTCAGCGCATCGGCCTCGCTCACGTTCTTCGCGTGCTTGCCGATCACCACGCCCAGCTCGACTTCCCAATCGGTTTTCTTCGAGCCGCGCGGGATTTCGATGTCGTCGTTCGGTCCGACGATGCAGCTCGTCCACTTGTTGAACACCACCGGCTCGCTCGGCACTGGCAGGCCCGATTCGGCGGCGTGATCGGCGTAATTCAGGCCGATGGCCACCATCTTGCCGATATGGCCCACGCAGGCCCCGAGGCGCGGGTTGCCCTCCACGAGCGGCAGCGTTTCCGGGTCGATGGTGCGCAGTTGCGCGAGGCCCGCGTCGGAAAGCACATCCCCCGCGATGTCGGCAACGGCGCCCGAGAGCGCGCGGATACGGCCCTCGGCATCGAGGAGGCCCGGCTTTTCGTGACCCTTGGGGCCATAGCGAAGCAATTTCATTGTCTCTGTTCCTTGTCTGTCTTATGCGATACGCACGACCGTGCGGTACGTGCGGTGCGTCCGGCGGCAATCATCGCATGGATGGGTCCAGACGCTCACTAGTTAGACCACCCGCCGTCGATCACATGCGTTTGTCCGGTCGTGAACGCCGACTCGTCCGATGCGAGATAGAGCGCGAGCGCCGCGATCTCGTCGGTCGTGCCCACGCGCCCCATCGGCTGCCGCGCGACGAAAGCCGCGCGCGCGGCGTCCACGCTCGTGTGCTGCGCCACCGCCTGCGCGGCAATGCGCTCTTCGAGCGAGGGCGAGGCCACGGTGCCGGGGCAAATCGCGTTGCAGCGGATGCCGCGCGTCACGAAGTCGGCGGCCACGGCCTTGGTCAACCCTATCACAGCCGCCTTGGACGCGCCGTACACGAAACGGTTGGGCACGCCCTTCACGCTAGATGCCGCCGATGACATGTTGATGATCGAGCCCCCGCCCGCTTCCAGCATCGCGGGCAAAAAGGCGCGGATGGTCCGGTACATCGCCTTGACGTTGAGGTCGAACGCGAAGTCCCAGTCTTCCTCGCTCGCTTCGAGAATCGAGCCCGCGTGCACGAAGCCCGCGCAATTGAACAGTACGTCGATTGCACCGAGTTCCCGCGCGAGCGCCGCGATGGCCGCGCCGTCGCGCACGTCGAGCTTGCGCGCCTCGACCGGCAGGGCGGCGAGCGCGTCGATGCGGATATCGGTCGCGATCACGCGTGCGCCTTCGCGCGCGAACCATTCGGCGGCGGTGTAGCCGATGCCCTGGCCCGCCGCGGTGATCAAGGCCGTCTTGCCGGCCAGTCTTTGTGCCATCTTCCCACTCCTGTTGATTCGAATTTGCTTGCCTTATTTAGAACCGCATTTAGAGCCGATAAAACGCAGCTGCATTGCCGCCGAATACGGCGGCGCGCTCGCGTTCGTCAAGGTGCGCGAACAGGCGCTGGGCGCTCGCGTGCCAACGTTCGTAGTCGCCGTTGAGATTGAGCACGGGCCAGTCGCTGCCCCACATGAGCCGATGCACGCCGAAACTCGCAAGCAGATGCTCGACCCATGGGCCCAGCGTGGCGTCGCTCCAGCCGGGCGCGGCCTCGGTCGCGAGACCCGACACCTTGCAATAAACCTGCGGAAAGCGCGCGAGGCGCGCGATGGCGTGCGACCACGCATCGAACCCCGGGGCGCCCTCCGCACCCTCGCGGATGGGCGGCTTCGCGCCATGATCGATCACCACTCGCAGCGCGCGATGGCGCTCAAGAAACGTTTCGAGCGCGCGCGCGTGGCGCGTGAAGATCAGCGCATCGAATGCGAGGTCGTGCGCGATCAGGGCGTCGACGGCGCGCGCGGTATCGGCGGTCGCGATCCAGTCGTCGTCGGGCAGGTCCTGGAGCATCGGGCGCACGGCGCGCAGCTTCGGTTCGCGTGCGAGTTCGGCAATCAGCTCGGGCGCGAGCGGGTCGTCGAGCGGCACCCAGCCCACCACGGCAGCGATCGAATCGTCGTGGCGCGCGAGATCGAGCAGATACCAGGTTTCGTCGACGGTGGGCGCGGCCTGCACGAGCACCGTGCGCGCAACACTGCAGCGCGCGCGCAGCGGCGCGAGATCGGCGGGGCCGAAGGGACGATAGAGCGCGGTCAGCGCGGGCGTGAGCCAGCCGTAGTCGCCACGCGTGGGGTCCCAGTAGTGCTGATGCGCGTCGATGCGCGCGATTGCGGTTGGCTTTGTCATGAGATCGGCGCCTTCAAGGCAGCGGCGCGCGCGCATCGACGAGGCCCTCGTCGCGCAACGCGCGCCAGAGCCCGGCCGGCAGCTTCGTTTCGAACGACGCCACGTTCTCGCGCAATTCCGCCGCGCTGCGCGCGCCGGTGAGCACCGTCGCCACGGCCGGATGCGCGTAGGGAAACTGCAGCGCCGCCGCCGCGAGCGGCGCGTCATGCGCGCGGCAAACCGCTTCGATACGCGCGACGCGCTCGATCACCTCGGGCGGCGCATCGCCGTAATTGAACTTGCGCTCGCCCGCGAGGCCGCGCGCGAGAATGCCCGAATTGAACGCGCCGCCCAGCAAGATGCTCACGCCGCGCTCGGTGCAGGCGGGCAGCAGATCGTCGAGCGGCCCCTGTTCGAGCAGCGTGTAGCGGCCCGCCAGCAGCGCGCAATCGATGTCGAACTCGCGCATCGCGTCGAGCACCGCTTCGCGCTCGTTCACGCCGAGGCCGACGGCCTTCACCGCGCCCGAGGCGCGCAATTCGTCGAGCGCGCGAAACCCGCCGCCCTCAGTCAGTTGCCGCCAGTAATGCGCGTTGCGCTCGCCGTGCGTGAGGCGGCCGATGTCGTGCACAAGCAGGATGTCGATGTCGACGATGCCGAGCCGCTGCTGGCTGTCCTCGAACGAGCGCAGGATGCCTGCGCGCGTGTAGTCGTAAATGGCCTCGAACGGAAGCGGATTCTGCCAGCCTTCGCTGCCGTCGTAGCGGTGCGTGCGCGGCACGAAGCGGCGGCCCACCTTGGTCGACAGCACGTACTCGCCGCGCGGATAGCGCCGCAACGCATCGCCGAGCCGATGCTCGGCCTTCGTGTGGCCATAGTGCGGCGCGGTGTCGAAGAAGCGCACGCCGGCATCCCAGGCGGCATCGACGGTGGCCTGCGCCTCTGCGTCGGTGAGATCGCGGTACAGGCCGCCAAGCGGCGCGGTCCCAAGACTCAATGCGCTCACCTCGAGCGCGGTGCGCCCGATGCGGCGGCACTGCGCGACCTGCCGGTGGTGCTGATCGCGTTGATGATGCCGGTGCGGCTCCTGCGCCATGCGAAGTGCCTCCTCAATCGGGTGAATGGAACGGCGTCAGTGCGAAGCGACCACCGGCACCGCCACGCGCGCACTCGCGGGCAGACACGCGGGGCCAAGCGGCTCGAAAGTCTTGTACGTGAGAATAAACTCCTGATGGCCGAGCATCTCCGACTTCGAGCGCGCCCCGCGCGACACCGCGAGCGTAACGTCGAACACTTCGCGGCCCACTTCGTCGAGCGTGCCGCGGCCTTCGAGTATCCGGCCCGCGTCGACATCCATGTCGCCCGAGAGATTGCGATAAGTCTGCGGATTCGCGCAGATCTTGACGACGGGCGAAAGCGCCGACCCCACCACGGAGCCGCGCCCCGTCGTGAACAGGATGATATGCGCGCCGCACGCGATCAGCTCCGCGATCTCCGCGTTGTCGCTGATATTCGGGAATCCGAAGCGTGGCTCGCCGTCGGGCACCACGTCGAGCAGATAAAGCCCGCCCGTGGGCGGCACATCGCCCGGCTTAACAATGCCCACGATGGGCGACGCGCCGCTCTTCGCATACGCGCCCAGCGACTTTTCCTCCTGGGTGGTGAGCCCGCCATCCGCGTTGCCAACGGCGAACGAGCCGTGCCCGAGAATCGAGTAATAGCGCGCGGCCTTCGCCACGGAAGCGACGATCTCGTCGCCCAGTTCGGGGCGCGCGGCGCGGTTCTTCATGTGATACTCGCAGCCCACCAGCTCGCCGGTTTCCTCGAACACGCACGCCGCGCCCGCCGCTACCAGATGATCGAACGCGCGCCCCACGGCCGGATTCGCGGTAATGCCGCTCGTGCTGTCCGAGCCGCCGCAGATCGTGCCCACCACGAGTTCGTCGAGCCGCATCGGCACCTTCTGCTGCTGCGCGAGTTGGGCGCGCGCTCCACGCACCCAGTCCACGCCGGATTGAATCGTGCTGCGCGTGCCGCCCTTTTCCTGAATCGTGAGCACCTCCACGGGACGTCCGCTCGCGCGCACCTGATCCACGAGATAGTGCTTGTTCATGCTCTCGCAGCCGAGCGAGACGAATAGCACCGCGCCCACGTTCGGATGCGTGGTGAGCCGCGTCATCATCTTTTCCGCGTAGCGGTTCGGGAAGCAGCCCGGAAAGCCGATCAGATGCACGGGCGGTTCGGCGTGCGCGCCCGGATCGTCGAATCCATCGAGCGGCTCGCGAAACTGCGCGACGATCTCGCGCGCCACGTGATGCGCGCACTCGACCAGATACGCCACCGCAACCACATTGCGGATACCCTTGCGTCCGTCGCTGCGCAGCCAGCCTTCGAGCACGGGTTCGGCCGTATTTCCTGCTTTGGCGTTGAGTTGGGTTTCGGTCATGGCATTCATCGGCATCAGTGCGATACGAACTCGTGGCCCGTGTCGTGCGTGTAAGTCGGCAGATAGTCGCTTTCGAGGTTGTGCGTGTGCAGATGCTCGCCGCGCGCCACGTTCGCCGTCACATGGCCGATCGGCGCGCCATAGCGCAGCACCTTCTCGTTCTTCGCCAGCGCGCGGCGCGCCAGCTTGTGCCCGAGATCGATCATCGTCGCGAGCGTCACGCGCTCGCCCTCGATCTCCAGCGTCTCGCCAGCGGGCAAACGCGCCGCCGCGATCAGGCAGTTGTCCTCCGGTGCGAGCAGGATCAAGCGCGCGTCGGTATGCGGTACACCGCTCTTCACGATAGAACTCAAGTCTCGCCTCCGCCGTTCAGTTTTGTGCTTCGCCGCCCGCCAGCCGCGCCACCATCAGCGAGCCGAGGATGATCGCGCCGTAAATCGCCTGAATCCAGAACGACGGCACCTGGGCGAGCGTGAGCAGGTTCTGCACCACACCGAGCAACAGTACGCCCGAAAGCGCGCCGAACATGGTGCCCTTGCCGCCGTCGAGCGAAATGCCGCCAATCACGGCCGCCGCGAATACCGTGAAGATCATGCCGTTGCCCTGGTTCGCGTTGATCGCGCCCACGTAGCCGGTCACGATCAGCCCGCCCACCGAGGCCAGGATGCTGCCGAGCACGAACACGCCCCACGTGATGCGCTCCACGCGGATGCCCGCGGCGCGCGCGGCGTCGGGATTGCCGCCAATCGCATAGAGCGCGCGGCCCACGCGGTGATAGCGCAGCATGAACGCGGCGAAAGCGAAGGCAGCGGCCGCGAGCCAGACCGAAAGCGGCAAGCCGAGCACGATGGTGGTGGCGAGCGCGAAGAACGAGTTGGGCATGTCGAACAGCGTGCCGCCCTTGGTTGCGCCCACCAGCATGCCGCGCAGCACGATGAGCATGGCCAGCGTGACGATGAACGCATTCAGGCGCAGCCGCACGACCAGAAAGCCATTGACGAAGCCGATCAGCGCGCCCACCACCACGATCGCAAGGAGTCCCGCCAAGGCAGGCCATTGCGTTCCGAAGCCCGCCGATGCCGCCGGCATCACGAGCATCGCCCCCACGGCGGGCGCGATGCCCACCGTCGATTCGAGCGAGAGATCGAACTTGCCCGTGAGCACGATCAGCGATTCGGCGAGCACGACGAGCGCGAGCGCCGCCGAAGCCCCCAGCACGCTGATGAGATTCGCCTTCGTGAGAAAGCTCGGGCTCACGAAGCCGCCGATCACGATGAGCAGCAACAGCGCGGGCACCAGCGCGAGTTCGCGCAGGCGCGCGAACTCGATGCGCCTGCGCGCGCCGCGCCCTGCCGCGGCGCCTTGAGCCGCATCGGACTGCACCGCCGCGAATACACCACCCGCAGTGGCCCCGCCATTAGCGCTATGCTTCATGAAGTTCGACCCCTTCAATCGATGCAATCAGTTCGTGGTCCTGCCAGCCCGCCGCGAATTCCGCCACCACGCTGCCGCGAAACATCACGAGCACGCGGTCGCAGGTGCGCAGATCGTCGAGTTCGCTCGACACCACGAGCACGGCCTTGCCTTCGTCGCGCACGCGGTCCACGACCGAGAGCAGCGCCTCCTTCGATTTCACGTCCACGCCGGCCGTGGGGTCGATCAGCACCAGCACTTGCGGCGTGCTCGCGAGCGCGCGAGCCATCACCACCTTCTGCTGATTGCCGCCCGAGAGCCCCGAGACCACGTGCTCCGGCCCCTGCGCAACAATGCCGAGCGCCTCGATCATGCGCTGACCGACCTGGTTCTTCTTCGCAGGCGACGCGAAGCCGAGACGCCCGAGCAGACCGGCAATCGTCATCGACGCGTTCTCGGCCACCGACTGCGTGAGCACGAGCCCTTCGTGATGGCGGTCCTTCGGCACGCAGCCCACGCCCTGCGCGAGCGCGGCCGGCACGTCGCCGGGCTTCAGAAGCGCGCCGTTCACGCGAATCTCGCCCGCCTGCTGTCCGGCGAGCCCCGCAACGGCTTCGCCCACGCTCGTGCGTCCGCTGCTGGTCGCGCCCGTGATGCCCACGACTTCGCCGCGCTTCACCTGGAACGACACGTCGCGGTAATCGGCGCCCGAAATAGCGCGCACGTCGAGCGCGATCTTCGCGTCGGCGGGCAAGGCCGGGCGCGCGGCCGCATCGGCCACGTTCAGACCGCCGTGCTCGCCCGTCATCGCCTCGATCAGGCGCTCGCGCGGCAACTCGGCCACCGGCGCGCTGATAATGTGACGCGCGTCGCGCAGCACCGTCACCGCCTGGCAAATCTCGTACACCTCCTGCAGATGGTGCGAGATGAAGAGAAACGTCACGCCCTCGCGCTGCAATTCGTCGATACGGCGAAAGAGCCGCTTGATCTCTTCGCCGTCGAGTTGCGCGGTGGGTTCGTCGAGAATGATGAAGCGCGCGCCATACGACAGCGCGCGCGCAATCTCGACAAGCTGGCGCGCTTCCACCGTGAGATCGCCCGCGCGCGCGTCCTCGCGCACGTCGATGCGCCAATGATCGAGCAGCGCGCGCGCGTCGCGGCGCATGGTCGTCCAGTCGATCACGCCGCGCCGGAGCGGCTGGCGATTGATGAACAGGTTCTCCGCCACGGTGAGATCGCGGATGATCGTCGAGTGCTGATACACGCAGGCAACTCGCTCGCGCCATGCATCGCGGTCGGCGATGGGCGGCGCGGGTTCGCCGTTGAAGCGCACCGCGCCCTCGTCGGGCTTGCGCAGGCCCGTGAGGATCGAAACGAGCGTCGACTTGCCCGCGCCGTTGCGGCCCACGAGCGCGTGCGACTCGCCCGCCATCACGCGCAGGCTCACGTTCGCGAGCGCCGCCGTCGAACCGAAGCGCTTGGTCACGCCGCTCGCCTCCACCACTGGCGGCCGCACGCTCGAACCGCCGCTCATCGAGGCGCTCGTCTGACCGCTCGTTCGATCGCTCATCGGATCGCTCATTTGATCGTGTTGCCCCACAGGTTCTTGTCGTCGACGTTCTGCTTCGTCACGAGCGGCGCCGGCAACTGGTCTTCGAGAATGCCAGACTGCAACTGGATGATCGTGCTGTCGTGATCGGTCTTGCCCGGCTTGAAGGTCTTGCCATCCAGCGCGGCCTTGATGTAGTAAAGGCCGTACTTCGCATAGAGATCGGCGGGTTGCGAAACGGTGGCGTCGATTTCCCCCTTGCGGATTGCTTCGTATTCCTGCGGAATGCCGTCATTGGAGACGATCACGATATGCTTCGGATCGCCTGCGGGAAACAGCAATTGCTTGCGGCGCAGCGTTTGCAGCGTGGGCGAGAGATAGACGCCGCCCGCCTGCATGTAGATGCCCTTCAGGTCGGGATTCGCGGTGAGCAGACTGTCGAGCGCACTGGCTGCGACATCTCCCTTCCAGCCCGCCGGAATCTCCAGCAGCGACAGATTCGGGTAGTTCTTCAGGCACGCGCGGAACGCCTCCGAGCGGTCGCGCCCGTTCACGGAAGCGAGGTCGCCCATGATCTGCACGACCTTGCCTGACTTCACGTGTTCGCCGATGTACTTGCACGCCTTCTCGCCGTAAGCGCGATTGTCGGCGCGCACGACCATGGCGACGGCGCCTTGCGTGGGCGCGACGTCCACTGCCACCACCTTCACGTTCTTCTGCGCGGCGCTCGCGAGCGCGCGGCTGATGGCCGCCGAATCGATCGGCCCCACCACGATGCCCTTCGCGCCCAGATTGATCATGTTGTTCATGTCGGTAATCTGCTGCGCGGGGTCGTTGTTCGAGTTGACGGGCGCGAGAACATCGACGCCCATCTGCTTCGCGTACGTGCCCAGATAATTGTTGTACGACTGCCAGAACGGCGAGGTCAGCAGCGGCAGGCCGAGACCCACCGTGCCGGCTTCGGCGGCCTGCGCCGAGGCGGGCGCGCCCAACGCGGCGGCGCAGGCCGCCACGGCGTACAACGTCCGCGCGGTCGTGCGCACGAGCGCGCGCGCCTTGCGAGTTTCAGTGAAGCGGCGGGCCTCGATCAGCCCGGATGCGAACGCCATGTCTGTCTCCTTGTCCATTCTGTCGTTGTTGACCTATCCAAGAGCACGCCGCTGGCATATGTTCACCAGTGAACCTATTATTCATATACGCACGATGCAAGGTCAAGGAATGTGCAATGCAGCAAAGGTCCGGAATTTCCCTGGGCTGCTCACGATCTGGGACGGCATAACAAACAAGGGTAAAAAATGAATACGAACCCACGCAAACCGCGAACCGATGCGCTGCCTGGCGAGCCGGAGCCGGACGAGAAAGACGACGGCGACCGCTATCGCGCGCCCGCGCTGGATAAGGGGCTCGACATTCTCGAACTGCTCGCCGAGCAGCGCGGCGGCTTGACGCGCGCGGAGATCACCAAGGCGCTGGGGCGCAACGCGAGCGAAATCTACCGGATGCTGGAGCGGCTGGTGGCGCGCCAATATGTGATGCGCTCGGAGGCTGGCGACCGTTACGCGCTGAGCCTCAAGCTGTTTGCGCTCGCGCACCGGCATCCGCCGATGGAGCGGCTGATTGCCGAGGCGCTGCCGCTCATGCAGCGCTTCGCCAACGACGCGGAGCAGTCGTGCCACCTCGCCGTATACGACCGCGGCAACCTGCTCGTGATCGCGCAGGTGGACGGCCCGGGCACGTGGGGCATTGCGGTGCGGCTGGGCTCGCGCGTGGGTCTCGTCGATACGAGCTCGGGGCGCACGATCCTCGCGTACCAGAGCGCGGAGCAGCGCGCGCACATGCTCGCGGAACATACGAAGGTGAAGGGCGAAGTCGCCATCGACCATGCCGCGCTCGAAGCGGTCTGCGAGCAGATTCGCGGCGCGGGTTTCTCGCGCAAGGACAGCCAGCAGATATTCGGCGTGACGGACGTGACGTTTCCGGTGCTCGGGCCGTCGGGGCAGGCCATCGCGGCGCTCACCTGCCCGTTTCTCAAGCGCATCGACGAATACGTCGCGCCCTCGCTCGACGAGGCCACGCGGATGCTGGGCGAGACGGTGCAGACGTTGTCGATGTTTCGGGAGGGTGAGGGCTAATCGCGCCTCACCCCGGGCTCACCCCTCCACCACCACCGCCCCTTCCCCGCCCTTCGCCTCGCGCGCCACGATCGCCGCGAAGAGCCGCTCCAGATCGCGCGTGAAGCGCGCCGTATCGAAGAGCGGCGCATCGGTTTTCGCCGCCGCTAGACGTTTGCGGATCTGCGCATGCCAGGCCGGATCGCTTGCGAGCGCGAGCGCGATCTGGAAATAACCGTCGAGGTCGCGCGCAACCAGCTCTTCGAGCCCGACCGCATGCAGCAAGCTCGCGCCCACGCGCCCCGCGAACAGCGTGCCCAGCGCCGACACCATCGGCACGCCCGCCCACAACGCATCGCTGCCCGTCGTGTGCGAGCCGGTTGGCAGCGTGTCGAGCGCGAGGTCCGCGAGTTGCAGCCGCGCGAGATGCGCCTCCTGCGGCAGGCGCTGCGCAAAAATCACGCGCGCGCGCTCCACGCCTTTCTCTTCGAAAAACGCGTGCAAGTTCGTGCGCGCCCGTTCGCTGCCGGGATCGAGCAGCCATAGCACGCTGCCGGGCGTCGCCGCGAGCAGGCGGCACCAGACCGACGCCATCCACGCATTGAGCTTGAAGGTCTGATTGAAGCTGCAGAACACGAAGCCGCGCTCGGGCAGCCCCGCCGCGGCGCGCGTGGGCCGCGGCCCGCATTGGCGACGGTGATCGTTGGGCTGATAGCAATGCGGCATCAGCGCGAGCGTCTCGCTATAGAACGACGCGGCGGCGGGCGGCGTCACCACCGGGTCGCCGACCACGTAATCGGCGAGGCGCGGCGCGCCGAGCGAGCCCGGATAGCCGAGCCAGCTCGCGATGGTGGGCGCGGGCCGCAGCGCCGTGATGCCGAGCCGCGTGCCGGTCGTATAGCCCTTCAGGTCGACGAGCACATGAATGCCGTCGGTGGCGATCTTCGCGGCCGCCCGCGCGTCGGTCAGCGCGCCGATGTCGTGCAGCGTGGCGGGCAGCGCCGCGAGCCGCTCGCGCCACGCGGCATCGGGCGCGGCGTCGCCATAAGAATAAAGATGAATGTCGAAGCGCGTGGCGTCGTGCAGTTCGAGCACGCCCGCGAGCAGACGCAGCGTGGCGTGATCGTGGAAGTCGGCGGAAAGATAGCCGATGCGCAGGCGCGCGCCCGCCTCGAAGGCCGCCAGCGCGTCGGCCAGCCCCGCGCCACGCTCGACGAGCGGCGGCGCGGCCAGCTCGCCGCGCCAGCGCGACTGCGCGAAGGACCGCCCGGCCTCGCGGTGCAGCGCCGGCGTGAGCGCCGGGATGCCCAGCAGTCCCCACGGCGTGAGATGCTCCACCGCGCCCGCGGCAATCATCTCCAGGGTCGCCCGGTCGATCTTGTCCAGATCGCGCCAGTGCGCCACGCGCCGCCGCACGTACTGCGCCGACTCCCAGCGCCCGCCCCGGCAATAGGCTTCATCGGCCTCTTCCAGGCGGTCGAGGCGCTCCAGCAAGCCGCCATAGGATTGCCAGAAGTGCATCGACTGCGGGTCGAGTTCGAGCGCGCGCCTGAAGCTCGCTTCGGCAGCCTCGTATTGGCCCGCGTCCTGTTGCAGAACCGCGAGGTTGCCGTGCGCGAACGCATAACCGGGATCGATCTCGATGGCCGCGCGATACGCGGCTTCGGCATGCTCGATGTCGTTGTGCTTCTTGAGCAGGTTGCCCACGTTGTTGAACAGGCGCGCCTCGCGCACGCCCAGATTGATGGCCGCGAAGTATGCGTTGATGGCCTCGGTGTCGCGCCCCTGCCAGAGCAGCGTCCACGCGAGGTCGCGATGCAGCGCGCCGCTCTCGCGCAGCGCCAGCGCCTTTCGGATCGCCTGCTCGCCCTCGGCGTAGCGCGCCTGGCGCGCGAGCGCCACGCCAAGCTGATGCCATGCGTCGGCGTGCTGCGGATCCTGCGCCAGGATTTCGCGAAAAAGGGTCTCGGCGAGCGAGTGCTGTTCGGCGTTCAGACGGTCGAGGCCGCGCTTGAGCAAGGCGTCCGAACGAGAGGATGGAGTCGGTGTGGAGATTTTCATCACGCCATCGTAGGAAGCGTGATGGGGTGGGAACATCAGAGCGTTCCTGGTTTGCCGTGGCGCGTGGCGGCGTCTTGCGCGCGCGCTGGATCCGGCATCGCAAGTGGAAGCCCGGCGGCCAAAACGGTTAGAATGGCGGCCCTCTCAAAATACCGTCCGGCGTGCGCCACGCGCGTCGGGCGTGCATGCATACCTCATGGCGAAACTTCTGACCGATCAAGAATTCCAGCGTTTTTCCGAGCTTCAGCAGAAACAGGCCAGCTTCACGATTTCGAGCGACGAAGCCGACGAACTGCGCGATATCGTCGCGCGCGCGCAGCAAAAGCGCGACGACCGCGCGAACGCGATGAAGACTGTCGAAACCGCGATCGCGCAGTTCGAGATCACACCCGACGAACTGTTCACGGCCGAGCAGATCGCCGAAGCCGCACGCAACTTCGGTCTGATCCCGGCCACGCGCAAGGAGCGCGTGCTGCCGCCGTCGCTGACCTTCAACGGCAAGACGCATCAGTGGACCACGCGCGCGCTGCCCGAGGAAATCCGCACGCCGCTGTTCGAGGCGTTCCAGGGCGGCCAGTCGGTCAAGGCGTTCATCGCCACGCCGAAGGACGCCGCGCGCTGCGCCGCGACCATCGCGCGCCTGGAAAAGGAAACCGGCGCGCAATACGCGGCGGGCTGGCTCGAAGAGCTCTCGGTCACGCGCGCGCAAGTGGACGACGCGCTCGCGAAAATCGCGGCCTGATTCCGGCCGCAACCTGACAGCGGCCGGGGCCCGACCGCCCGGCTGCCCGGCTGCTGCGCGGCCTGTTCACGCCGCGCAATCCCTCGCCGCCGCGCACGCCACGGCAATACACCGCGTCACTCCAGCGGCATCCTGAACCCCACCACGCCCGGGTCCTCCGTGGGCGTCACCGTGAAGCCGCACGCGCGCGCGAGCCCGATCATCGGCGCATTCTCGCGCAGCGCCTCGCCCAGCAGCCAATGCGTGCCGCGCGAGCGCACGTACTCGATCATGCGCGTGAGCAGCAGGCGGCCAAGCCCGCCACGCTTCAGATTGGACTGGATAGCCACGGCAAACTCGGCGGTCTCGTTGTCGGGGTCGGCCACGGCCCGCGCCACGCCCAGCGTGCGCGGCTTGCCGTCCTCGCCTTCGACGGTCGCGATCAGCGCCATCTCGCGGTCGTAGTCGATCTGCGTCATGCGCGCGAGTTGCGTGTGATCGAAGCTGCGCACCGCCGAGAAAAAGCGCAGGCGCAAGTCGTCGGGCGTCATCGTGTCGATGAAGGCGCGATGCATTTCCTCGTCCTCGGGCCGGATCGGCCGGATTGTCAGGCGCTGGCCGTGCCAGTCGAGCGTCTCTTCGAGCCGGCGCGGATACGGCATGATCGCGAAACGGCTGCGCTTTTCCGCAAGCGTGAGCCGCGGCGCGGCCAGCACGGCCGCATGCGGCAGCACGCGAAGCGTCAACTGCATCGCAACGATCTCGCGCACCTCGCACACCACCTGCGAAATCCCGGTCAGCACCTCCAGCACAGGCTCGGGCGCGGCACGCCGCACATAGGGCGACTGCTCGACGATGTCGCGCGAAAGTACCGGATTCAGCGGCGGCAGGCTGTAGACGCGCAGCGGCGGCGAGAAGCCGTCCGGCGACGGCGCCACGAAATGAAACACCGGGCCGAAGTTTTCGTCGTCGCGAAACTCCACGCTTACGTCGACGACGGCCTCCGCCGACGACTGCTCCGCGCTTTCCAGCGTCTGCAACCCGAACGCGCCCAGCAGCCGCGCCGCCTCAGCGCCTTCGAGCGTGGCACGCCCCGCCGCCAGCGCGGCGCGCGCCACGCCCTGCGCGGCCTCGATGGCCGCCGTGCCTTGCGCGGGCATGCTCTCGGGCGTCTGCATCAGGAGCTCGCGCCCGAGCCGGTAATCGACGAGACGCGCGAACGCGCGCGCAAGCCGGCGCGGCGTGGTGTGCACGGGAATGCCGTGCGCATGCAGCGCGTCGCGCGTGGTGTCGTCCACGCCGCCGAAGAAGCACGCGAGCATGCCGCGATACGCAAAGCGCTGGTTTTCGATGAGCGTGCGCGCGACCTCGGCCACCGGCGCGCTGTGCGTGGGCGCATGCACGACGAACGCGGTGCCGGTCGAGCGCTGCGAAGCGAGCGCCTGCAGAGCGAGGCCGAAGTGCTCCGGTTTGGCGGTGTCGCCGAGCACGAGCGGATTGCCGGCCTGGGTGCGCGGCAGCGCCGCTTCCAGCGCGGATTCCAGCGCCGCGCGCGCTTCGTCGTTCCAGCGCGCGAGCGTGTCGCCGGCCTTCATGAACGCGTCGCGCGCGAGCGTGGCCACGCCGCGGTCGCTCGTGATGAGCGTGGCCGTGTCGCTCGCGGCCACGCGGCCCACGCCCAGCGTTTCGATTTCATCGAGCAGGTCGTCGAGCGTATCCACGCGCACGATGCCCGCGCGCCGGAACGCCGCCGTGTAGAGCGCGTCGCCCGGATCGTCGCGGCCGCTGCGCAGCGCGAGCACCGGCTTGTTGCGCGCCGCCGCCCGGGCCGCCGACATGAACTTGCGCGCCGCGCCGATGCTGTCCACTTCGAGCAGGATCGCGCGCGTGGACGGATCGCTCGCGAGATAGTCGAGCACGTCGCCGACATCGACATCGGCTTCGTCGCCGAGCGCCACCACGTGCGAGAAACCGAGCCCGCGCGGGCCGGCCCAGCGCAGCACCGCATTGGTGAGCGCGTTGGACTGCGAGACCCACGCCACGCCGCCGGTGCGCGCGACCGTGGCGGCCGCGCCGAGCTGCGCGTTGAGCGCGGGCGTGAGCGCGCCGAGCGTGCCGGGGCCGAGAATGCGCAGCAGATGCGGGCGCGCCGCCGCGAGCGCGTGGCGCAGGTCGGCGCGGTCTTCCTCGGTGCGCACTTCGCCGATGATGATGGCCGCGCGCGTACCCATGCCGCCGAGGCGATGCACGAGCGCGGGCCACGTGGCGGGCCGCGTGCAGATGAGCGCGATGGTGGGCGCTGCGGGCAAGTCGCCGGCGTCGGCCAGCACGGGCTTGCCGTCGAAGCGGTCCGCATCGCCCGCGTGGCGCGGATTGACGGCCCAGAGCGGGCCGGCGAAGCCGCCTTCGATGAGACGCTGCCACACCATCTGGCCGATGCTGCCCGGTCGCTGCGAAGCGCCGATCACCGCTACCGATTTCGGCTGGAATATCGCATCGAGATTGCGTACGGTCACTGGTCCCCCTCGCTGTGCGTTCACTATCCGCTCAGGATAGGCGAACTGCTCCCGCGCTGCCCGCATTTAGCCACCTGATTTCGCCACCTGAACATCCGGCCGACACCCGCCATCGCGAGGCGCGCTTTCGGCGTAGAATGCCCGACGCCGCCGCAATTTGCCGGCGCAGCACCCCAGGGCGTGTGCACGCCAACGACAAGCTCTAACGCCCGCGATGCAAGTCGATCTTTTTACCCTTTATTTCCTCGCGATCGGAACGCTTTTCGCCAGCGCCGGCATGACGCTGTGGGAGCACCGCGCGCATCCGGCGCGCAGCAAGGAACTGAAAATCCTTGCCGGCGGCTATGCCACGCTCGGCGTCGGCGTCGCGCTCGCCATCTGGCGGCATGCCTTGCCCGGCGCGTGGGGCGGCGCCATCAGCAATCTGGTCATCGTGACCGGCTATCTGCGGGTCGCGCATGGACTCGCCGTCATGAACGGGCGGCAATACCGCATGGCCTCCGCAGTCATCCTCGCCCTGCTCGCGCTCGCGTGGGTCATTGCGGGCGCGCGCGGCCAGGTCGCCATGTGGCTCTACTTCAGCGCGATTCCGATTTCACTGGCCTCCGCCATGGCGACGCGCGAACTGCTGCGCAACGACGGCCTCGAATGGGCGCAGGCGCGCAGTATCGCCGTGATCGTGACGGGCATTCACGCGGTGCTCTACGCGTTTCGCGCATGCGTGCTGCCGTGGCTCGCGACGCGCTACGGGCAAGCCGTGCTGCCGCTCGTCAGCAAGATCACGATGTACGAGGGCGTGCTGTATTCGGTCGTGCTGCCGATGACGCTGCTGCGCCTCGTGCGCGATGAAACGCACAGCCGGCTTCTGCAGGAATCCCAAACGGACTATCTGACCCGGCTCGGCAACCGCCGCTGGTTCTTCGAGGAAGGCGCGCGCGTGTTGAGCCGCGCGGGAACGCGCGAACGCGTGGCGCTGCTGGCGTTCGACCTCGACCGCTTCAAGACGATCAACGACCGCTACGGCCACCAGGCCGGCGACGCCGTGCTGAAGACTTTCGCCAACGTCGCGCGCGGCGAGTTGGGGCCGGACGCGGTGCTCGCGCGCATCGGCGGCGAGGAGTTTGCGGCCTTGCTCGCGGGCCGCGACAGCGACCGGGCGCAGATGATCGGCGAGCGCATCGTGCAGCGTTTCGCGCAAACGGCTGCACACACCGTCGACGGTAGTGGCGTACGCGCGACGGTCAGCATCGGGCTCACGCTGAGCGATCCGCAATCGCGCATGCAGCCAGGCTTGCAAGCGGGCTTGCATGCTCACAACGCGCCGGCCGCGCTTGCCGGCCTGCTTTCGGTCGCCGACGCGGCGCTCTACGACGCCAAGGCGCTCGGCGGCAACCGGCTGGAGTTGGCGCAGCGCGCCGAGCGTTCCCAGAACGCATGACCGTCGGGCCGCAAAAAATTCGGGCCGCACGAAGCGGCCCGCCCGGGATGCATCCATGGCCGCGAGAGGCCACGGCAAGACTTACAGGTTCTTGCGGAACGGCGCGCCCGAATGCTCGCGCAACTCGTTGAACACGATCTTCGGCCACGCCTTTTGCGCGACTTCGATTTCGGAGACGTGCGAAGCCAGATAGGTGGGCGCGTTCGATGCGTCATAGGCCATGCGCGCCTCGTACGAATCGGTGAAGCGGCGCAGCTCGTTGGCGTCGTCGCAGGTGACCCAGCGCGAGAGGCGGTAGCGCGCGGGCATGATGCGCACGTCCACCTTGTATTCCGCCGAAAGGCGATGCGAGACCACTTCGAACTGCAGCTGGCCCACGGCGCCCAGGATCGTTGCGCCGCCGTGCAGCGGACGGAACACCTGGATCGCGCCCTCTTCGCCGAGCTGCTTGAGCGCTTCGCCCAGTTGCTTCGCGCGCATCGGGTCGACCACTTCGATGGTCTGGAAAATTTCCGGCGCGAAGAACGGCAGGCCCGTGAACTGCAGGTCTTCGCCTTCGGTGAGCGTGTCGCCGAGGCTCAGCGTGCCGTGATTAGGAATGCCGATGATGTCGCCAGGGTAGGCCTCGGCCACGGTCTCGCGGCGCTGCGAGAGAAAGCTCACCACGTTGTTCGCGCGGAAGGTCTTGTTGTTGCGCGTGACCTTGAGCTGCATGCCGCGCTCGAAACGCCCCGAGCACACGCGGATGAACGCCACGCGGTCGCGGTGCGCGAGGTCCATGTTGGCCTGCACCTTGAACACCACGCCCGTGAACTTGGGTTCCTCGGGCGACACCGGGCGCTGCACCGCCATGCGCGGCGAGGGCGGCGGCGCGAGATCGACGAGCGCGTCGAGAATCTCCTTCACGCCGAAGTTGTTGATCGCCGAGCCGAACAGCACTGGCGACTGCTCGCCCGCGAGGAAGGCGTCGCGATCGAAGGTGGGCGTCGCGCCCGTGATCAGCTCGACTTCTTCCTTGGTGCGCTTCCAGTGGTAACCGAAGCGCGCCTCGCCTTCTTCGTCGCCGATGTTCTGCAGCGTCTCCACTGCGCCGCCCAGCGATTGCTCGCCCGCGCGGAACACCCGCACCTGGTCGCGCTGGATGTCGTACACGCCCTGAAATTCCTTGCCCATGCCGATGGGCCAGGTGAACGGCACTGCGGACACGCCGAGGTGCTGCTCGATTTCGTCGAGCAGGTCGAGCGGCTCGCGCACTTCGCGGTCGAGCTTGTTGATGAACGTGAGAATCGGCGTCTTGCGGCTGCGGCAGACTTCGAGCAGCTTGAGCGTTTGCGCTTCCACGCCGTTCGCGCCGTCGATCACCATCACGGCCGCGTCCACCGCCGTGAGCACGCGGTAGGTGTCTTCCGAGAAGTCCTCGTGGCCCGGCGTGTCGAGCAGATTGATGACCGCGTCGCCGTACTCGAACTGCATGACCGAGCTCGCGACCGAAATGCCGCGCTGCTTTTCGATCTCCATCCAGTCGGACGTCGCGAAACGGCCGCTCTTCTTGCCCTTCACGGTACCGGCGATCTGGATCGCGCCCGAGAACAGCAGAAGCTTTTCGGTGAGCGTGGTCTTGCCCGCGTCCGGGTGAGAAATGACCGCGAACGTGCGGCGGCGTCTGAGTTCGGCTACTGACATGGATGGAGGGGTATCGCTGATGAAATCGGGCAACCAGCCGCGCGGCGGGAGTTGCGTGTGTGGCCAACCGGTGTGCGCGGCGGAAGGCGCCGGGGACGAATGATACACGGCATTACCGCGCACGACTAAAGTTAACGGCGGCAAGCGGCGAGATCGCCACGCACGCGAACCGGACACGCCCGCTGGAGCACGGCCAGCGGCGCGCCTGAGGTGAGATTTTACGGGAGTGGCCGGGAGCGCCTTGAGGGATGGCGCCGCGCGAGCGCACAGCAGACTGGCGGTGCGCCGCGCAAAGGTGAGGCTTTACGGGGGCGGCCCTGGACGCTGCTCGAACCCCATTGCTTGAACCCCGTTTTACTCGCTGATCAGAAAACGGTCGCGGTTCTTTACGCCAGCCAGCCAGCCGGGCGCGCGGCCACGGCCGCTCCAGGTCTCGCCGGTCTTCGGGTTCTTGTAGCGCGCGGGCAGCGGCTTCTTGCGCGCGCTCGCAGGACGCTGGCTCGAGAAACCGAGTTCTTCCGCTGTGATGTCGTATTCCGCGATCTTTGCCTTGATATCGGCAATCGCCTGCTCAACTTCCTTTTCGCGCGCGGCCGCGACTTCCTTGTGCAGCTTTTCGAGTTGGGCAGTCAGTTGCTTGTAGCTCGCCATGAACAATGATCTCCAGTTCAGTCACACAAGCGTATTGTGACCGTTCCGGCGTCAAAGAGTGCCGAATTACCGGCTTTTTTCGTCGGCATGAGCCAATTTATTGCGATTCTTTACACCCGCGCCACATAATGGCGACAAATCGGCCTAGCGAACCGTTTCGTGCGACGAACTCTCTTTTACGCGCATCTCCAACTCGAACAATGCCTGCGCCAGGCGCTTCACGCGCAGCGCCTGCGACGGCACCAGATTCTCGTTCGACACCGATTCGATGCGGTTGCGCCAGTAGGAAAGCGGAATACGATCGTTGCCTGAAAGCCGCGTGATGACCTGTTCGAGATGCTCGATGTCGTTTTCAAGTTGATGATGATTCATGATCCCCCCGGAATACCTCATCTTCTGAAAGACGCCGCTGCCATGGCGTCCGCGTACGCAATATCCAATAACGAAACGCGCCTGGTCCGCTGCATTACATCAATGCCGCCGTTCTAATCGCAAGCCGTCACGTTCATTTTTCTGCCTCAATTATTCTTTTTAGCGCCGCATTTCAGACGCTGCCTTTTCACGGCGCAGCGATTTCAACGCGTCTTACCATCGGAGAATAAGATCGGCAGGGCGCCCCATCGGTTGGCTACCGCACGGAAGACAACGGACGCCTCATCCACATTAAAGGCTGTAAGCCATCGAAAGATTCGAAGATTAACGGCGGCAATCGCGCCTGTATATTCCTCATTTGTGCAGGGAGTATGCGCACCGCATTTTTCGCGGCAGCGAGCCGTCCAGGATTTCGATAACGAGAACGGTGTGAATTCGAGCGATTTTCAGCACGACCGTCTGCTGCATGCGATTTACGCAACAATCGAGCACCCTTCTGAATGGAAGGATTTTTGCGCGCAATTCAGAAAATCGATTGGCGTGGCCTCGGTTCACCTTTGCGTATTCGATCGTCAGCACGAACTCTTTTCATGCGCCGAAGGTTTTAGCGTGCGGGAAACGGAGCCGCTCGAACTCATCCGCCCGCTTTATCGCGACGATGCCCGCCTCGAATGGCTGCGCGCGTTCCCGCCTGGAAAGTGGCTGCACTGCGGGTCCCACCGCGGTTCGGCTCCCAACACTGGCGATGGCCTCCCGGTTTTCGAGCCTGACCTGTTCGCGGCCGGCGGGGGCTTCGTTTCCCTTTGCAAGCTGATCGACAGCGGCGCGCTCACGGCCATGATCGCCTGCCGGGGCAGCGCGCAGGACGTCGCGCTGCCGGCAGCCGAGCGCGCGCTGCTCGAGCGGCTGGCGCCGCATCTGGTGCGCGCGCTGCACCTGAGCGTGCGCCGGCTGCTGCCCGACGCCGACGCGCTCACCAGTAACGCACGCCCGCCCGCAATGCTCGTGAGCGTGAGCGGCGAAGTCCTGCACAGCAACGAAGCCGCGCAACGGCTGCTGCGCGCCACCTCGCTCGTGCGCGTGCGCGGCAAGCGGCTGGCGTTCGCTGCGCCTTATCAGGCGCGCTTTCTGGAGGACGTCGCGATCAGCGAGGCGCGGCTGAAAAGCCGCGCGAGCGGCGCGCGGGCCGCGGCGGCGCGCTTTCGCGCGTTGCGCATCGTGGACGCGGCCGGTGCGGCGGACGGCGAGCGCAGCCGCGCCGCACCGCTGCGGGGCGGCCCGGACGTGCTCTATGCGTTCTACAACGTGGTGACGGCCGGCGAGATGACTGGAATGCGCGCGATGGCGGCGCTCATGTTCTACCATCCGCGCTCGGCGCCGGAGGTGGACGAACAGGTGCTGGCCTCGGCCTTCGAGCTCTCGCCCGCCGAGTGCCGGATCGTGCATCTGCTGGTGGACGGGCTCACGCCGAAGGAAATCGCCGCGCAGGTGAACGTTCAGTACGACACGGTGCGCAAGCAACTACAGTCGATCTTCCTGAAGACCGCCACGCGGCGCCAGCCCGACCTGCTGCGCCTGCTGATGAACCTGCCCGCGCGCTGCCGCGGCGGCGACGCGGACGGCCGCTCGAGGGCGGCACTTGGGGCGACTGAAGATCCTTGAAACCGCCCGGAGGCGGCGCGCAACGCGAGTGCCCGTTACTTCGCCATGCAAGCGAATACGAGGGTGTACATGTCGCCGCTTCTGGACGTATCGACGGTGTCGTAGCTGGCGCCCCCGCAGCGCTGGCGAGCCTGCTGGTTGCACGAATCGTGGTCGCCCGCGGCGGCGCACTGCACCGGAATCGTCGGACGGCCATCCGAGAGGAACAGCGGCGGACCGCTGCTGCACGCCGACAGCGCAGCGAGCAATGCGCAGACACCCGCCGTGGACGACAGCCTGCAAACGCGGGACAACAACGAACCGGAACGAATCATGGGATACCCCGAAGGCCTTCTAGTTTTTCGACGTTGCGATTGTGCCATGCCGGACGGCGCGTGAGCGGCGCGCGGACTGGTCGAAGTGTCACCGCGCCGGTGGCAAGGTCTTGTAGGGAGGCCGCGCGTGCGGATCGGCGCGCAGGCGCACGAACACCTGCTCGACGTCGGGAATCGCCGCGAGGCCGCGCTCCAGCGCCGCCCGGTCGAAGGCCGCCGGAGCGCAGCCTTCGGCGTAGACGAAACGCCGCTGCACCGTGATCCACACGCTCGTGCCATCGAGCGACGCGGCGCCCTTGAACTTCTCGCGAATCGCCGCGGCGATATCCGCATCGTAGAGATAGGAATTCGGCTTCGTGCACTTGTGCGCGAGCCAGCAGGTGGTGCCGCGCTCCACGCGGTAGTGGGCGTCGTCGTCGGCTTCGGCCTTCGTCATGCGCGGGCCGAGCGGCTGCGGGCACGCGCCAGGCGCACTCGAAAGCGCGAAGAACGGATCGTTGTACCAGTTCCGGATTTCGCCGGGATCGATGGTCAGCGCGCTCGCTCCGCTTGCGGTGACCGCGCTGTGTGCCGCTCCGGATGCCTCGCCGGATGCCGCAATTGCCGGCGCAACGATCTGCGCGATAACCACGGCGAACGCGGCCGGCCATGCGTTGCGTTGCGCGCGATCGCGTGGCCGCCCTTTCCGCCTTGCCTCGATTTCCCGCATCTTCATCTCCTTCCGGGTCTCGCGTGCGATGAACCCCTGCTCGCGTCAAACCAGGACCGCGCAGTCTGCCAGGCCGTACCGGGGTGTTTCGGTACAATCGCTGCGACGCACCATGCACCCGCCCATGCAATAAAAACGCAGTAAAACATGGGCTGCGATCGACCGCGAAGCATGGATCACAGGAGACGTCATGTCGTTTGTTATCGTTCTAGCCGCCCTCGCCTTTCTCATGCTCGCCGCCTACCGCGGCTACAGCGTGATCCTCTTCGCACCGGTGGCGGCCCTCGGCGCGGTCCTGTTCACCGATTCCTCCGCCGTCGCCCCCGTGTTCTCAGGCATCTTCATGGAGAAGATGGTGGGCTTCGTGAAGCTTTACTTCCCCGTGTTCCTGCTGGGCGCGGTGTTCGGCAAGGTGATCGAGCTATCAGGCTACTCCGAGGCAATCGTACACGCAGCGATTCGCTATATCGGCCGCTCGCGCGCGAACGCCGTGATCGTGGCCGTGTGCGCGCTGCTCACCTACGGCGGCGTATCGCTGTTCGTGGTGGTGTTCGCGGTGTACCCGTTCGCCGCCGAGCTCTATCGCCAGAGCGACATTCCCAAGCGCCTCATGCCAGGCGCCATCGCGCTGGGCGCGTTCTCGTTCACGATGGACTCGCTGCCCGGCACGCCGCAGATCCAGAACATCATCCCCACCACGTTCTTCAAGACCACGGCGTGGGCCGCGCCCTGGCTCGGCATCATCGGCTCGCTGTTCATCATCGTGGTGGGTCTCGCGTACCTGGAATGGCGCCGCCGCAGCGCGATGGCGAAGGGCGAAGGCTACGGCACCTCGCTCGTGAACGAGCCCGACCGCGTGCAGACCGATCATCTGCCCAACCCGCTGCTCGCGATCACGCCGCTCGTGCTCGTGGGCGTGTCGAACTTCTTTCTGACGCGCTGGATTCCGGGCTGGTACGGCGACACCTACACGATCACGTCCGACATGCTGCCCGGCATTCACGCCCCCGTAACCACGACGGTCAAGCAACTGGTGGGCATCTGGTCGGTCGAGGGCGCGCTGCTGCTCGGCATCGCGTTCGTTGTCATCACAGCGTTCCCGCGCGTGAAGGAGCGTTTCGCCAACGGGACGAAGGCCGCGGTCGCGGGCGCGCTGCTCGCTTCGCTCAATACGGCTTCGGAGTATGGCTTCGGCGGCGTGATCGCGGCGCTGCCCGGCTTCATCGTGGTGAGCGACGCGCTCAAGAGCATTCCTAATCCGCTCGTGAACGCTGCCGTCTCGGTGAGCTCGCTGGCCGGCATTACCGGCTCGGCTTCGGGCGGCATGAGCATCGCGCTCGCAGCCATGTCCGATCTCTTCATCAAGGGCGCGCAGGCCGCGAATATTCCACTCGACGTGCTGCATCGCGTGGTGGCGATGGCCAGCGGCGGCATGGACACACTGCCGCACAATGGCGCGGTGATCACGCTGCTCGCAGTGACAGGGCTCACGCACCGCGAATCGTATCGCGACATTTTCGCGGTCACGGTCATCAAGACGATGGCTGTGTTTTTCGTGATCGCGGTTTATTACGCAACGGGGCTTGTTTGATAGCGATGCCGGGCTATTGATCGAGCCGATAAAACCAGGCCAGCGCGTCGTCGACAAGCGGCACAACCGTGAGTGCGACAAGCGCGCCGGCGAGCGGCACGGTCGATACGTAGCCCACATGCTTGAAGCCGATGGCGCCGGTCAGGCCGCCCACGAAGAACGACGCGAGCATCGCGCCGTGAATGCGCAGCTTCATGCGATTGGCGATGACCGCATGGGCATCCGCGGCGGCCGTCGACCGGTTCCAGTAAAACAGCTTGCCCAGTTCGATACCGAGGTCGGTAACGATGCCCGTCATGTGCGTCGTGCGAATCTCCGCGCCCGACAGCTTGGTGATCATCGCGTTCTGCAAGCCCATGATGAAGCACAGCAGAATGACCGTTACGGGAACAAAAAACGCTTCCCATAGCGCGAGATGACTGCCGAGCAGGCCGAACAGGAGCAGCAGCGCGGCTTCGACCAGTAGCGGAAGGACGTACTGGCTTTGCAGACCGCGCCGCCGCCCCCAGTTGACGAGCACCGCCGAACACGCCGCCCCAAGAAGAAACGAAGCCAGTGCACCAATACCGGCGAGCACGAGCCGGATGTCGCCAAGCGCCGCCTGGTCCGCGATCGCCGACACGATGCCGCTCATGTGCGAGGTGTACTGCTTGACCGCAAGGTACCCGCCGGCATTGGTTGCGCCAGCAACGAACGCGAGCGAAAACCCGAGTTGGCGGTTCGCGGCCGCACTGCGGTGTTTTCCCGTCAGGCTTCGAAAGTACTGCGCAGGCATCGAATCTTCACTCAATCATTGCGAGCGGCTCAAACGTCGAGTTCCCAGTGCGCGTGGCCATGTGTCTGCCAGATCAATCGCCCGGAATCCAGGTCCTCTCCGCGTTTCAGGCGCCGGGCAATGGAGGACAGCTTCAGGTCATCCGCCCACGCGTATGAAATGGCGCGATCCAGCAGGACGCGCACGGACGGTAAGCGATAGCGGCTTTTCCATGCAAAAACGACAAAATTGCTGTCGTCCGCGCATCGAACCACCGCATACGAGGTACCGAACACGGCCTTCATCAGATCGACGTAAATGGCCAGCGCCGGTTCATCGTCGGTAAAGTTGATGACAAGAACACCGCTATCCGCCAGACGTTCGCGACACGCGGAGAAGAACGCGATATCCGCGCACTGGCTCGAAATTCCCCCAGCCATGTATGCGTCCACCAGAATGACGTCCTTCGCAACGCCCCCGTTCCTGACGTAGTCCGCGCCATCGGCGCACACCACCCTGAAGCGCGCATCGTCTGCCGGAATCCTGAAGACGTCGCGCAGCGATATGACTTCGGGATTGATCTCGACCACGGTGATATCGGCGGCAGACAAGTGCCGATAGCAGTACTTCGCCAACGATCCCCCACCCAGCCCGATCATGCAGATGCGCTGGGAGTCGGGCTTCAGCAGCAGGAAGCCCATCATGGTGCGCGTGTAGCCGAGCGTGAGCCGGTCCGGCGCCCGCAGCGACATGCAGCTCTGGGTGGCCAGGTGATCGAAGTGCAACGAAATCGCGTGCTGCGTTTCCAGCACAAACGGCCGCCTGTCGCTCAACGGCGTTGAAAGGAATTCGAGGCATGCATCACTCGATGTCTGGTCGCCGTCCATTCTCGATATACCCTGGTAGTCAAATACGCGCATGAAACTGCCGGCATCCGCCCGGGTGCCTGATGGTGCCTGATGGTGCCTGATGGCGTCCGTAACATTATAATGCAATGCACATTTCATTATCCATAGATTATAATCGCATGGCTGCCGCCTTTCATCGGCCCCACGAGCGGAAGGATCCGGCACGATCCGCGACTCGACGTGGCGCGGCGGCGCTTCGAAGGCGACATCGCCCCGGCGCCGCCACGGCACTCTCCGACCTTGGGAAAAACAATGAGCGACTGCGATATGACCGATCCCCAGCCCGCTTCCGCGTCCGTATCGGCGTCCGCGGCATGGGCACTGGAACGCCTCTCTGAAGTTCGCTATGGGAGAGACGCGCCAGCGCTCGGCTGGTCGGTCTCGCGGGAATTGATCAGCGCCGGCTTCATTACCTTCCCGTCGGGCGGGCGTTCAGGTGTTTCGATTACGGCAGCCGGCCGGGCTTACCTGAAAAGCCAGAAATAATTCCCGATGCCGCTTTCAGGGCGTGGCGGGGGATAGCGGAAAGGTCTGGGCTTGAAGGGCCTGAATCAACGCGTGAGCGCCTCTTCCCGCTCGATCACGCGCAGCGCTTCCTCGAGCCGCTTCACGCGGCGCACGTGATCCTCAATGATGGCGGACGCGCTCACTTGCTGAATTCGCGCGAGCCACCATTCAAGCGGCAATACCCGCGTTACCTGCTGCAAGCGGAAAACCGTCTCCAGGTGCCGTAATTCGGCTTCAACGAAAGTGTGATTCATGATCTCCCCATGTGCGGCGGCGCCGTCACCACGTCGGGTGCCGTACCGTGCGCGCGAGCCGTGAGGCCATCGATACGAAGAAGATCATTGGCGGAAAGTTGGCAAACGGTTCGCCCCGGAACCGCGCCGCCATCGCGCGCCGCCATGTTGCTACGCCGCCGCTGCGCGGTAACCGTCCATGCGTGGACGGAAACTGCGCCGCAGCGGTAATGCCAGGTTAAGCTTACTTCGAAGCCCACGCAGCGAAGCGCTGCTCGAGCTCGTCGCCGTGATCGGTCCAGAACGCGATGTCCTGAAGCACGGCGTTCTTGCCGTTCTTGGGCGAGTTAGGCAGATTCGCGAGGATCTTCGGCTCCAGTTCCCTCGTCGCGGCGCGATTCACCGGGCCGTAGGCGATATGGTGGGCGTACACGGTCTGGGGTTTCGCCGTGAGCGAGTAAGCAATGAACTGCTCCGCCAGCGCCTTGTCCTTCACGCCTTTCGGAATCGCCCAGTAATCGAGGTCGTAAATGCTGCCGTTCCACACGACCTTGAGATTCTTGCCCTCGCGCTGCGCGGCATCGATGCGCCCGCTAAACGCCGTCGACATCACGACATCGCCCGCCACGAGGAATTGCGGCGGCTGCGCGCCCGCTTCCCACCACTGGATATTGGGCTTCAGTTGGTCGAGCTTCTTGAACGCGCGATCCTGGCCCGCCTTCGTGGCCAGCACCTTGTAGACGTCCTTGGGCGCCACGCCGTCGGCCATCAGCGCGAATTCGAGGTTGTAGCGCGCGCCTTTGCGCATGGCGCGCTTGCCCGGGAATTTCTTCACGTCCCAGAAGTCCACCCAGCCCGCGGGCGCGGTCTTGAGTTTGTCCGCGTTGTAGGCGAGCGCGGTGGACCACACGAAGATGCCGGCGCCGCACGGCTGATACGCCTCGGGAATCAAATCGCCTTTCTTCGCGATCTTCGACCAGTCGAGCTTTTCATACAGGCCGTCGTCGCAGCCGCGGCCGACGTCGCCCGATTCAACATCGACGACGTCCCAGTCCACATGCTTCGCGTCGACCATCGCCTTGATCTTGGCCTGCTCGCCGTTGTACTCGACCGCCGTCACCTTGGTGCCGGTGTCTTTTTCAAAGGGCTGGTTGAAGGCGGCCTTCTGCGCATCCCCGTTTGCGCCGCCAAAGTTCACCACAGTCAGTTCGCCTGCCGACGCGGATGCGCCGCAAACGGCCTGGATCAGCGCCAGCGCGCTCCGGCGCGGCGTGAAGCATGCTCGATTCATGACAGGTCCTTTATGTGTAGTTGTCGGGTCGTTCTTCTGGTCATTCTTTTCGTGTGGTGGTGAACACAACGATCTCAAACATCGCAACCTGCTTCGACCGCCACTTTGCTTTGACTATAGCAATGGATGGCTATAGGCTGTATAGCCATCCGCCGCTGATCGATGAGACCACTTCATGCCCGCCGTCCTCCTCACCGACATGCTCACCCAGAAGCTGAACCGCGGCGACGGGGAGCGCGCCTGCGCGGCGCGCGATCTCGACGGCTTCGCGCAGGAAGCCCGGCGGATCGGTGAACACGCCATCGCTGGAGAACACCGTATCGACGATCAGCGCAGCGGGTTTGTCGCCGTGCCGAAGCATGTCGTCGATCGCGCGCTGCACGTCGCGCGCGAACGCCGCGCCGATGTCGGCCTCACCGTCGCACCCGCGGCGATAGCCGTCGGGTGGCAACACCGTGCGCACGTGAGACCCGAGCGGCACGGCGCTGCCCAGCGACGGCGACATCTCCGCGACCGTGGCCGTCACGCCGTGATAGGCCAGCTCGGTCACGATGATGCCGGTGCCGCCCGTATATCGCCTTGCGACGCGCAGCGCGAGGTCATTGGCTTCGCTGCCCGTGCACGCGAACATCACCTGCGAGAGTTCGCGCGGAAACGTCGCGAGCAGCCGCTCCGCATAGTTCAGGATTCCTTCGTTGAGATAGCGCGTATGCGTATTGAGCACGCCTGCCTGATGCGCGATCGCTGCAACGACCTCGGGACGGCAATGACCAACCGACGCAACGTTGTTATAGGCGTCCAGATAGGCGCGCCCCGCTTCGTCGTAGAGCCACACGCCCTCGCCGCGCACGATATGCAGCGGCTCCTCATAGAAGAGGCGGTACGCGGGACCGAGCAGGCGCGTGCGCTTTTCGACGAGCGCGCGTCCGTGATCGCTCAACGCGTGCGACGTATCGGGATTGAAGGCGTTGAGCATGGCCTGGTCTTTACTCATGAATGCTCCCGTTCGACCGCTTGAGCGCGTTGAAAACAATCTCCTGGGCCTGGCCTTCGGCCAGCGCGTCGAAACGTTCGAGCCCCTGCCACGAGAGCGCGTTATTGCGCAGGATATAAACGCTGTTCTCGGGATGCTGCTTCGCGCGCCAGCCCGTGATCAGCACGGTCACGAGCAGCCGCGCGACGATCAGTTCCGGCAGCACCAGCTGCTCCGCATCGGTCAGCGAATTGATGGCGTGATAGGCGGCGATGAAATCGAGCGCCGGCGTCAGCGGATTCGGCGCATCGGCAAGCTGATAGGCCGCGGCCACCGCCACATCGTTGACGAGCGGAGCTTCGACCATATCGCCGAAATCGAGAATGCCGGTCACGTCATCGGGATTCGCTGCATCGACGAGCACGTTGTGCGCATTGAGATCGTTGTGTATCACCTGGCGGCGCAGGCCCGCGACGCGCGGCACCGTCCACGACTCGAAGCGCTCGAGTGCGCGCCCGGCGAACGCGCGGCGCGCCTCGCCGTCGATATGGCGCATGAGCGGGCGCAGTTGTGCAAGACGCTGCATGTCCCACAGCAGATGATGGTTCGCCTGATCGTGCGTGAAGCCCACCAGCGCCCGATCGAATTGGCCGAGCGTGCTGCCGAGCGCGCGGCGTTGCGCACGCGAGCGCTCGACCGTGTGGAGCGGCACGCCGGGCAGGAACGTGTTGAGGCGCACGGCCTGGCGTTGCTCCGCGCCTGGCGCGCGATGCCAGTGGATGTAATTCCCGGCGCGGTCAGGCAGCACATGCGGAACGGGCAGCCCGCCGGGCGCGTTCATGAGGCGCAGTTGCACCTGGGTCTGGAAATCGGTGACGTCAGGGTCTTCGGCCGGGTGCGAAATCTTGAGCACCCACGATGCGCCGTCGTCGCCATCCACGCGGAAGTTCTGGTCTCGCTCACTGTTAAGCGGGCTCACCCGGCCTTCTACGCCGAACGCCTCGGCCACTAGTGCACGGGCCTCGTCCGTGTTCAGACGCGTAGTCGATGCGCCGAACAGCGCATCATTGTCGAATTGGCAGGCGGCTTCATGCATGAGCGCACCTGCCTGCCGGTCCATGCCGCCGCTGCGTGGTTGGTATCGTGGATAACCGCGTCATTCCTGGCCCATGCTTGATTGCCGAGGGCCTCACTATAGGAATTAACGGCTTTATCTCCGATAGCCAGTTGCTAACATTTTATAAGGCCACTCAAGCCAGATCGCGCCGGCGCGCGAGCAGCGCATGAGCGCTCCACTGCAGCGCACCGCACAGCAGCAAATAAAGCAGCCCGACGCACAGAAAGATCTGCGCCGGATACACCAGCAGACGATTGTTCAGTTGATTGGCGAGGAACGTGAATTCCGGCACGCCGACGATATAAGCCAGCGACGTATCCTTGATCAACGCCACCCACTGATTGACGAACGACGGCATCATCACCCGCACCGCTTGCGGCAGGATCACTTCGCGCAGCGCCTGCCAGCGCGTCAAGCCGAGCGAAAGCGCGGCCTGCCGCTGCCCCTCGCCAATCGACGCAATGCCGGCATAAACCGACTGCGAGAGATACGCGCCCCCGATCAGCGCCAGCGCGCACACCACCGTGGCGAGGCCCGGCACGTCGATGTGCAGCAAAACAGGCATCAGGAAGAAGGTCCAGAAAATCAGCATCAGCACCGGTATCGCGCGAAAGAACCCCACCACGGCGGTCAAAGCGAGACGCACGAAGCCGCGCGTCATGGCGAGCGCAATGCCGCCCGCGAGACCGATCAGCGCCGCCAGCAGCGCCGACACCACCGAAAGCGCGATCGTCAGCGCCACGCCACCGAGCGGCCCAGCGGGAAACGTCCCGAGCAGCAAATAGCGCAGCGTGGGAAGCCACTCGAATCCGTTCACGCGCGGCCTCGCTGCCATGCGCGCGGGCCGGTTCGCTGCCGCAGCAGCAGCAGGACCTCGATGACCGCGATAGCGAGCACATAGAACAGCGTGGCCGTGCCGAATGCCTCGAAGGTCCTGAAGCTTTCCGTATCGACTTGTCGCGACATATACGACAGTTCACCCACGCCTATCGCCATCGTCAGCGACGAATTTTTAATCACGTTCATGTATTGCCCGGCGAGCGGCGGCGTGGCGATGCGCAGCGCCTGCGGCAGGATCACATGGCGCAGCGTCGCGTAACGGCTCATGCCCAGTGCCTCGGCCGCGTGCCACTGCGCAGCGCGCACGCCACGCAGACCCGCCAGAAATTCTTCGCCGATGAACGCCGTGGAGTAGCAGGTCAGCCCGACCCAGCCCGCGAACAACTCGAAGCTCGGCCAGTGCAGCGTGACCGCGCCAAGCGTTGCCGCGTGCGGCGTGTTGAGCCATTCCATCCAGCCTGAAGGCATCACGACCGCCGCGCCGAAATACCAGAACAGCAGTTGCACGAGCAGCGGCGAATTGCGGAACACGAACACGTAAAGCGCCGCCGCACGCGCAATCGCGCCGTTGCGAGCCGTACGCGCGACCGCCAGCAGAAAACCCAGCGGCGTCGCGCACGACGCCGCGCAGGCCGACAACATCAGCGTGATGAAGAAACCGTGTTCGAGCCACGCGAAATACTTCGGTTCAAGCCAGTCATGCATGAGTTAGCTGTTCTTTTGCGGATCGCCGATTTTGAAAAGGCGCGGCAGCGGCGCTTCGCTCTTCGGGCCGAACCACTTGTCGTAGATGCGCGCGGCTTCGCCATCCGCTTCCAGATTCGTCAGCGTGCCGTTCACCGCCTCGAGCAGACGCGTCTCGCCCTTCGGCACGCCCACGCCCTCGTAGTCGTTCGAAATCGTGAACGCGGAAATTTCGTAATTCGCCTTGTCCGGCGCGCGCGCCAGCAATGCGACCAGCTTCGGGCCGTCCTGGGTAATCGCCTGCACGTTGCCCGTGCGCAGCGCGGCAAACGCGAAAGGCGTGTCGTCGTAGGCCACGATGGTCGCATTCGGGAATTTCGCACGCACCTGCTGCTCGTTGGTCGTGCCTTTATCGGCGCCAATGCGCAGGCTGTTCAATTGCTCCGGCGACTTCAGCACGCTCTTCTTCGCGATGAATTGCGTGCCCGACGCAAAGTAAGGCGTACTGAAATCCACTTCCTTCTTGCGCTCGTCGGTAATCGTAAAGTTGGCGAATACGAGGTCGACCTTGCCCGACTTCAGAAACGCAATCCGGTTGGCGGGATTGGTCGGCTGGATTTCGAGCTTCACGCCAAGGCGCTTCGCCACCGCGTTCGCATAATCCACGTCGAGCCCGACAATCTGATTGTTCTTCGGATCGACGAAGCCGAAAGGCGGGTTGCTGTCGAATGCGGCCACGCGCAAGACGCCGGCGCGCTTGATATCGTCGAGACGATCCGCGTGCGCGGCGGTCGATGCCACGGCCAAAAGCGCCGTCAACAGTGCGGCAGGCACTGCGCCCCAGAAGCTGTTTTTCATTGTCGAGATTCCTTCGTTGTGTTGCCCGTGCGCCGTGACCGGATATCGGCGCTGGCGAAGCACACAGCCTAACGAAGCGGCCGTCATGAGAGAATCAATCATTTTTCAGATCGATAGCGCTGCTGGCGATTTCGCGCACCATGGGCGACCTGAAATAATCCATCGGAAGTAATCGACTAGAAAGGCGGACAAGGTATGAGCAAGCAAGGCTTCACCACGGGCATCGTTCACGGCGACAGAATCGGCGGCACCGAGCACGGCGGCGTGCGGCAGCCGATTCATACGTCCGTGCAGTACGGTTTCGAGCGCGTCGAGGACCTGATCGGCGTGTTCCAGGGCACGAAAAAGGGCGGCTTCAACTACGCGCGCCAGGGCACGCCCACGACGGCGGCGCTCGAACGCAAGATCACGAACCTCGAAGAAGGCGTCGGCACGATCTGCTTCAGCACCGGCATGGCGGCAATCACGGCCACGTTCCTCACGCTCCTGCGCGCCGGCGATCATCTGATCTCCAGCCGTTACGTGTTCGGCAACACCAACAGCCTGTTCGGCACCTTGCGCATGCTCGGCGTCGAAGTCACAACCGTCGACGCCTGCGACGCCAAAAACGTGAAGGACGCGATCCGCCCCAATACGCGCATGGTGTTCGTCGAAACCATCGCGAATCCGGGCACGCAGATTCCCGACCTCCAGGGCATCGGCGACGTATGCCGCGAACGCGGCCTCGCCTATGTCGTCGACAACACCATCACCTCGCCCGCCCTGTTCAAGCCGAAGGCGGTGGGCGCGAGCCTCGTCATCAATTCGCTGACGAAGACGATCGCGGGCCACGGCGCGGCGCTTGGCGGCGCGGTGACCGATACGGGCCTGTTCGACTGGAGCGCGTACCCGAACATCGCCGATGACTACCGGCGTGCGCCCTCGAAGGAGCAGGGGCTGTTGCAGATCCGCAAGAAGGGCCTGCGCGACATGGGCGCGGCGTTGTCGTCCGAGCAGGCGCATTCGATCGCGATGGGCGCGGAAACGCTCGCGCTGCGCGTGAAGCAGAGCAGCGACAACGCGCTCGCGCTCGCGCAGTTCCTGGAAGGGCACGAGGCCATCGGCAAGGTGTTTTATCCAGGCTTGAAGAGCCACCCTCAGTATGCGATCGCGCAGGCGCTGTTCAAGGGCGCGTCGTGGCTGCTGTCGTTCGAATTGCTGAACGCGGAGCGCATGATCGACGTGGTCAATGCGCTCCAGGTGCCGATCAAGGCAACCGGGCTCGCCGATACGCGCACGCTGATCATTCCCGTTGCGCCGACGATCTTCTTCGAAGCCGGGGCGGAAACGCGCAAGGCGATGGGTATTTCCGACGGCATGCTGCGACTTTCCGCGGGCATCGAAGATATCGACGATCTGATCGCGGACTTCTCGCAAGCGCTGAAGCTCGCTGCGTAATACCGGAGTGGGCAGCGGTTACTGCGTGGCGATTGCAGGCTATTGCACGCTATTGCACGTACTGTTCGTTGCCCGCGAGCCCGATCTTCGTCGCGCCTTCGCGCTGGGCCGCGGCAAGCACCCCGGCCACGGCGCTATACGGCGAGCGCTTGTCCGGCAGCAGATGAATCTCCGGCTGGTCGGGCTGCGCCGCCACTTGCGCCGCCACTTGCGGTCATATGATGGTCGAAGATTGCTGCCATTCGAGCGGCAGCAATACATCTGAAGCCGACAGACACTGCCTGTCTGGATCCAGACTGGAAGCGACCTCGATATGTCTCGAGGCCTTGAGCGAATGGATTTCTCTACTTCGCACCATTACTCCGATGATGGTGCGGTTGAGTGGTTACTGCGTTTCCCGGCGTCGATCAGCACTCGGACCCGTGTGGCGGGCTGCTGACGTTGGAAACAACCTACTTGGCGTCGCCATGCCGGCCGCGCAACCGGGCCGCCGCAGGAGGGGAAGGCGGTGAACGGCCGCCTCGGCGGAGGCCATCGTCTTCATGAGGTCGCCTCCTTACGGGACGCGAGTTTGCCGACGAACGCGACCGCCAGCAGGTCGTCCATGATCACCACCTCGGAGGCGCCCGCGTTCTTCAGTAACGTGCTTTTCATGCCGCTCTCGCCAGGCACGATGATCCTCAGCGACGGATTGAGCGTGTGCGCCATCAATGTGATGGCTACGTTGTCGTTCGCATCGGGCGACGTCACGATCATCGCTTTCGCGCGCTCGAGATGCGCACGCCGGAGCACGTCGTCGAATACATCTCGCGCGCCAAGCAGGACGAGGTAGCCTCGGTCCGATGCCCGATCGGCGATCCCCTGGTCGGCGGCAAGTACAAGGATGGTCTCGCCTGCCGCGCGCAAGCGCTCTGCGACCGTCTCGCCGAGCGAGCGAAAACCGACCACCACGACATGGTTGGAAAGTTGCGTGAGCTTCCGTTCCATCACTCTGTTCTCCCGATAGACCATCACGTCGTCGCCCGAAAGCAGGCCCGTGAACATCGAAATGGCCAGTGCCGCGCCCAGCATCGTGACCAGCATGGCGGCGAGCATGAAAATCTTCTGGTGCTCGTTGAAATCGGTGAAGTCGCCAAGTGTGGTCACGAGGTTCACGCCGTCCCACAGCGCATGGAACACTTTGGTTGGCGGCGGCGCTTTCGAATTGTCGAGCAGCGTCAGCCCCGTGACCACGATCAGCAGCAGTAGAAGCAGCAAAGCAAGCGCGCGGCGGGCGCGGCGCCGCCATTCGCGCACCCGCAATGCTCCGAGCCGAGGCTCATCGACACGATAGATCTGCATTGCTCCTCCGCACTGCCATTCAGGCAAACCCAGGCAACGCGTGAATCGCTGGCGTTGATCGAGGGCGGCGCGTGCAAGGTTTCGCCGGCTGGTCGACCAAGTCACAGACGCGAACGGCGGGCCGGGTCAGATGCGCCACGGACTGCGAGCACGTCATCGGCGGCCCCACGTTGGGAGTTCATTCGTCCGAAGATCGGGCGTCTTCCATGACACGCTGAGTAGCGCGTTCGCAGCCCACGCCGATATCACACCGCGGGTTGGTGCTGGGTGAGTTGATGCAGATCATGGCTTTCCGCCACGCAGGCTGAAATGTTCAGGAACAGGCACGATGGAGGATCAGGAACGTCCGTAGCATTCACCACTCTCCGGCCAGAGGCGAGGTTAAAGGGCGCACCTATGCGCCGGCTATGGCATGGGAGGTCATCCTGTCGTCGCGTAGCGACGCTCGCGCGTGTCCCATACCTCAATCATGCTGCACACCGGCCGTCGATTCTCGAGACGCCGCGCTTACTTTGCTTTAACACGAATCGCGGCGGTGCACGTCGGTGCGCTACGGCGTTTCATATTGAAAGCCCATCGGAAGCATGAAAAAACGTGGGGCCGTTATGCCTTGAAAGCCGCCGTCCGGTTCGCGGCCGGTTGAATGGCGGCAGTGGGTCGATCAGCGCCCTTCCCCAGAAATCTGCGAAAAAAACGGAGGGCTTCCCCTCCGTTTTTACGCTTCGTGGCCGGCTCTAACCACGCCTTCATTGCTCGCCTGCGCCAATGCACGCGCTTGCCCGATATAAAGCTTGATATCCATTTCCCCGTAATTGATGAAATGGCTCTTCTTCACGATCCGATAACCAAGCCACATCAGCACAAACAGCGGAATCCCGATATACGTGGCCAGCACGCTCACCCAATCGATCTTGTTGGCCGTGAACGCCTGGTAGTCCTGCCCGAGCATGACAACCAGACAGACCGCGAACGCGAAAATCGGCCCGATGGGAAACCACTTCGACCGGTACGGCAGTTGATCGAGCAAATAGCCTTGCGCGACGAACCCCTTGCGGAATCGATAATGGCTGACGGCAATGCCCAGCCAAGCAATGAACCCCGTCATGCCCGAGGTGTTCAGCAGCCACATGTAAACGGTTTTATCGCCGTACATCGACGAAAGAAAACACAGCGCCCCAACAGCCGTGGTGGCATACAGCGCATTCCTCGGCACGCCGCTCGCGGAAAGCTTCGCGAACAGCCTGGGCGCACGGCCCTCCACGGCGAGGTTATAGAGCATGCGCGTGGATGCATACATGCCCGAATTGCCGGCCGACAACACGGCGGTCAGAATGACTGCGTTCATGACGCCCGCTGCAACCGCGAGACCCGCGCGGCGAAACACGAGCGTAAACGGGCTCACGCCAATATCGGTCACGTCCGATTTCAGCAGGTTCGGGTCGGTATGCGGAATCAGCAAGCCGATCACGAAAATGGCGAGCACGTAAAACAGCAAAATGCGCCAGAATACCTGGCGCACCGCGCGCGGGATATTCTTGCCCGGGTTCTCCGATTCGCCGGCCGCCACGCCAATCAGTTCGGTGCCCTGAAACGAGAAGCCCGCGATCATGGTGACGCCCAGCAAGGCCGGCAGGCCGCCCGTGAACGGTCCGCCGTCGAGCGTGAAGTTGCCCCAGACGTGGTCGGCGCCTCCCTTCAGGATGCCGATAATCATCAGCAGTCCGATGCCGATAAAGGCGATCACGGTAATCACCTTGATCAGCGAGAACCAGTATTCGACCTCGCCGAAACCGCGCACGGAAAGCGCGTTGAGCAGGAACATCACACAGAGGAATGCGGCGCTCCACCAGACGCCCGGCACGTGGGGAAACCAGTAGCCCATCACCAGTTGCGACGCAACCAGTTCGACGGCAATGGTCACGGCCCAGTTGTACCAATAGTTCCAGCCCAGTGCGAAGCCGAAACCTTCGTCGACGAATTTCGCGCCATAGGTCGCGAACGAGCCCGAGACCGGCATGAAGGCGGCCATTTCGCCGAGGCTCGTCATCAGGAAATAGACCATCAGGCCGATCACCAGATACGCGGCCATGGCGCCGCCGGGTCCGGCCTGGGAAATGGAGGCCCCTGAAGCGACGAACAGACCAGTGCCGATCGATCCACCGATCGCGATCATGGTCAGGTGGCGGGCTTTGAGACTGCGGTGCAAGGAGGGAGTTGACGACGTTGAGTCTCCAGAGCTGGAAAGACGCTCTGAAGCGCGATGCGGATCCGAATCCATAAAAATTCTGACTTCTTTTTAACGAGTGTGGCGGGTAATTTGACCGCGATTTTATAGCAGTCGCCGCCCGGAGCGGCGCGAACGCTCCGGACACCGAATCTGCAGGGCTTTTCGCGGTCACTATTTCAGGAATGAGCGCGCGGAATTCCGGTCCTGCGCCAAGAGCCTCAAGGCAGTCCGGGCAAGCCCTTCAAGCCTTCACGCGTTCCCGCCCACGTGCGGACGCAACGCCGCCAGCCAGCACACCACCGCCACCGCGCCGGCATCGGGCGAGCCGATCGCCCGCTCGCCCAGATAGCTCGCGCGGCCCACGCGCGGGTGCATATGTGCCGTGGCCTGCGCGCCATGCTCCGCGGCAGCCACTGCGGCCGCCCAGGCGCGCTGCGCCGTCTGACCCTGCTTAAGCGCTTCTTCGAATGCCTCCAGGGCCGGAACCAGCGCGTCGAGCATCGTGCGGTCGCCGGCCTTCGCGCCGCCCAATTCGCTGATCGCCTCGATCGCGCCGCGGAAAGCCTGCGCCCACTCGTACGGCGTGGGCTCCGGCGTATCGGCGAGGTGACGCGACGCGCGCAGCAGCGCCGTGGAGTAGAACGGCCCCGAGCTGCCCGCAATCGCCCGGCGCATGCTCTCGCCGAGCGACGCCAGCGCCTGCGGCGCGGTGCCGAGCGCATGGACCGGCATGGCGGCCACCGCGTCGGCGGCGCGCCGCATGCTCGCGCCCAAATCGCCGTCGCCCGCGAGCGTGTCGAGTTCGGTCAGGCGCGCCTCGTTCTCGGTCAACGCCAGCGCAACCGCATCGAGCGCCGCCTTCAGCCGCGCCGCCCACGCCGCGCGCGAAGCGTCCAGCGATGGTGCTACGGATTCCTCATGATTGACACCCGAGGTGTCGAGCCGGATGGTCGGGTTCACACAGCCCTTGCCAGGCCAGGCGTGCGCGTCGGTATGCGCATCGAGCAATGCGAGCCGGCTGTCGTCCACGCGCAGCAGCGAGATCGAGCAGCCCGGCATGTTCAGCGCCGAAAGGAAGGTGCCGGCCCATGCGCGCTCCACACGCACTTCGCGGCAGCGCAGGTTAGCGATGGCCGCCCGCAGCACGATATCGAGCTCCATCCGCGGCGTGGCCCCCAAGCCGTTGACGAGCAGCACGACACGTTCGCCTCGCGTGATGGCGAGATCGTCGAGGATATTGACGAGCAGCGCCTCGGTGAGTTCGTCGGCCGGCAGCGGCACGCTTCGCTCCACGCCTTTTTCGCCATGAATGCCCAGGCCGATTTCGATTTCGTCGTCGCCGAGGCTGAAGCTGGACGCCCCTGCGCCCGGCAACGTGCAGCCGTCTAACGCGACGCCCATGGTGCCGAGATTGGCGGCCGCGTCGCGCGCGATCGCCGCCACCACTTCGAGCGGCGCGCCGCGTGCGGCCGCCGCGCCCGCGATCTTGTGGATCAGCACGGTACCGGCAATGCCGCGCCGCTGATGGCGCTCGGCGTGGCCGCGCAGCGCGACGTCGTCGGCGACCGTCACCACTTCGACCGGGATGCCCTCGGCGCGCGCCAGTTCGGCCGCAAGGCCGAAGTTGAGCCGGTCGCCGGTGTAGTTCTTGACGATCAGCAGCGCGCCCCGCTGGCCCGCCGTGGCGCGGATTGCCGCGAGCACCGCGTCGGTGGGCGGCGAGGTGAACACCTCGCCGCATACGGCCGCGCTCAGCATGCCCGCGCCCACATAGCCGCCGTGCGCGGGCTCGTGGCCGCTGCCGCCGCCCGAGATCAGCGCGACCGGGCGCGTATGGAATTCGGGAATGTCGCGGCGAATGAGCACGTTCTCCTCGCCGAGGATAACGACATTCGGTGCCTGCAGCGCGATGCCTTCGAGCATTTCGCGCACGACGTCGGAAGGGTGATTGACGAGTTTCTTCATGACGCCCCTGATGAATGTGGTTGAACATTCCGGCTGGCAGGCATTCCCGTTTGCGGGGCCGCCCTGGCGCTGTTCAGTGTACGCCGCTCGTCATTGCGGTGTCCGCAAGCCGTTTTCAACAATTTGCGAAAAGCGCTTGCAAGCCTGCGGGAGTGTCTCTATAATTCGCGCTCTCAACAGGCTCGTAGCTCAGTTGGTTAGAGCACCACCTTGACATGGTGGGGGTCGTTGGTTCGAATCCAATCGAGCCTACCAACGAATATTCAGTACAGCGGCGTGCGCCTTCGGTTTGGCCGCATGCAATGACAATGACGCACTCCCTCGCGGGATGCGTCATTTTCTTTTGGCGCTTCAATTACGCATCAATCGAGCGCCTTGTCGTTCGGATGCGCGAACAGCTCCTTCATCTGCTGCGAAGGCGGATATTCGAGGTTCATGCCGTTGGGCGGGATCGGCTGCGTGAACCACTTCGCGTAAAGCTTCGCCATGTCTCCCGAGGTTTGCATCTTCGCGACCGTGTCGTCCACGAGCGCCTTGAATTGCGGATCGTCGCGGCGGAACATGCACGCATAGTTCTCCGAAACGGGTGGCGTGCCCACAACCACATAATCACCCGGGTTCTTCGCCTTCGCGCGCTCGCCATAGAGCAGCGGTTCGTCCATCACGAACGCCACCGCGCGCCCCGTCGTCACGTTGAGGAACGATTCGGCGTGGTCCTTCGCGCTGATGATCGTCATGTTCATGTGCTTCTCTTCGTTCATCTTGCGCAGCAGCCGCTCGTCAGACGTGCCCGCCGTGGTCGCGACCGTCTTGCCCGCGAGATCGGGGAAGTCCTTCACGCCCGAATCCTTGCGCGTGATGAAGCGAATGCCGTAAAGGAAAATACTGTTGGAAAACGCGGCCTGATTCTGGCGCTCGAACGTATTCGTGGTCGAGCCGCATTCGATGTCGATGGTGCCGTTCTGCACGAGCGGGATGCGGTTTTGCGAGGTGATCGGAATCGACTTCACCCGCAGGTTCGGCATATTGATCTTCTGCTTTACCGCATCGACGATCTTCAGCGCGATTTCCTGCGAATAGCCAATCACGTTCTGGTTCTGGTCATAGTAGGAGAACGGAATCGACGACTCGCGCGTGCCGAGCACGATCACGCCGCTGTCGCGGACCTTCTTGAGCGTGCCCGTGAGTTCATCGGCGTGGGCCGCGCCCGCGAGCGTCGTGAGCGTCGCAAGTGCCAGCGCCATCGACGCGATCAGTTTGATTTTGTTCATCGTGCTCGTCTCCCAACTCGTCAAAGTAAAGAAGTGGCCTCGCAGTGAATGCGTGGTTCGTGGTGCTCCGTGCTGTTCTGTGGTGCCCCGTTGTAGCTCAGCGGCCCGGCGCGAATGCGTCGCCATCGAGCGCCAGTTCGCGCTCCGCGAGCAAGTCGGCCATCAATTGGGCGCTCCCGCACGCGAGCGTGAAGCCCAGCGCGCCATGTCCGGTATTCATCCATAGATTGCGGAAATGCGTGGCGCCAATCAGCGGTTTGCTGTCGGGCGTGGCGGGACGCATGCCGGTCCACGTCTGGATCGCGCCGTAGTCGCCGGCTTCGGGAAAGGTCTCGCGCGCCTGGCGCGCGAGCAACGCGATGCGCTCGTGGTCCGCGTGCGCGCTCATGCCCGTGAGATCGACCATGCCCGCGATGCGCAAGCGCTCGCCCAGCGGCGCGTACACCACCTTGTGATGCGCATCCGTGACCGAGACGCGCGGCGCGCCCCGCGCGCTCGCATTGGGCAGCGTGAGGCTGTATCCCTTGAGCGGATACACCGGCACGTTCACGCCGAGCGAGGCCAGCATCGGCTGGCTCTGAAAGCCCAGGCACACTACGAACGCATCCGCTTCGATATCTCCCGCCGAGGTCGCGGCCGCCTGCACGCGCAGGCCTTCGGTACGGAGTCCGGAGAATTCGGTGGCAAGACGAAAATCCACGCCGTCGCGTTGGGCCGCGCGCGCAAGACCGCGCGTGAAGCTGTCGCAATCGCCGGCTTCCTCGCCCGGCGTGTGAATGCCGCCCGCAATCTCGGCGCCGATGTGCGCGAGCGCGGGCTCGAGCGCGACGCACGCCGCGCCGTCGAGCGCATGCTGCTCGCAGCCGAGCTGCGCCTGATAGCGCGCCTGGCCGCGCGCGCCTTCGAAGGCGTCGCGGTCGCGATACACCACGAGCTTGCCATTGCGCACGTAGTCGAACGCGAACGCCTCGCGCGCGACGATCTCATGCATGAGCCGCTGGCTCAAAAAGCCGAGGCCGAGTAGTTCCGCCGTGGTGGCACGGCTGCGCGCGCGCGTGCAGGCGCGCAGAAACGCGAGGCACCAGCGCCACTGGCGCGGGTCCAGGCGCGGCGCGAAACGCAGCGCGGCTTCGCGCGAAAACAGCCATTGCGGCAGCTTCGGCAGCACCGAAGGATCCGCGAGCGGCGCCACATAGCTATAGCTCAGTTGGCCGCCATTGGCGTGACTGGTTTCGCGCGCCACCTCCGCGTGACGCTCCACCAGCGTCACCTGATGTCCGTCACGGGCGAGAAAATACGCCGTCGTCACGCCAATCACGCCGCCGCCCAGCACACAGATCCGCATGTCCCGAAGTTCTCGTTCGTTCTCGTTCCGGCAGTTTCTCCAAACAAAAACAGGAACTCAATGGCGAATTGCGCGACGGCTATAACCTCGGATCAAGCAGTTAGATATTCAGGCGCGTGACCTTGGTTCCCTCGAGCGAGACGTCGGCCATCAAGCCCGCGTTGGTCAAGACGAACACTTCGACCGGATGCGTAGCCGTGTTGGTATCGACCGCGCCATTCGCCCCTACCGTGACGAGCGCAACCGAGGCGTCGGCGCCCGCTGCCCAACCGTCCGTCGCGCGGAATTTCGCGAGCGCGTCCTGGGTCATGAAGCAGAAAATGATGGCCTTCGACTGCGCACCGGCCTGCAAGCCCAGCGATCCGGAAACCGTGTTGTAGTAGCCCGTTGTGGCGCCGCCCACGCGCAGCGCGCCCTCGCCGTACTGCGCGCCGACGATGAAACCGGCCTGCAGCACCGACGGGAACACGAGCACGCCACGCGACTTCGCGACGAGTTCATGCGACCCTCGCACGGTGGAATAGAGCTTCGCCATGGTGTTGTCGACGCTCGCGTCGATAGACTGGCGCTTCGACATATTGGTCGCGGCGTTCGAGGTGCCACCCGGCGTGGTGGTACAGCCCGCAAGCGCGAAACCGCCGAGCGCGGCGGCGGTTGAAAGCATGAAGGTGCGTCGTTGCATGTCGTTTCCCCTACACGAATGAGAGCGTGCAGAAGTTTGCAGCATGCCGCGTGCCCGCTCCGGAGCAGGCACGCGGCACGTGCTCATGCAACTGGCCAGGCAGCGCGCGCCAGCGCCGCCAGGCAACGTCAGATCAAGGCGTGGCGGGCTGCCAGGACGCATCGGGATCGAAGCTCTTGAGTGCGGCGGCCGTGCGCGCGCCGTTGGGCCCAAGATCCTTTTGATAAAGCTTGCCGTCCTGATTAACGATAAAGCTCATCACACCCGTCTTGCCATATTGCGCCGGCCACGCCACGAGCGCGAAGCCGTTGGCCAGCTGACCGTTCGCCATATAGCTGCGCGCCCCGCCCTCCGCATGGGCGCCCTGCGCCGTGAGAATGCGGAAGTGGTAGCCGTGATAACCCTCCTGCGGCGTGACCTTCGAGTCGCGCATCATGACTTCGGCCAGCGGGCCGAGCGGGCTTTCTTGCTCGCCCTGCTCGACGGGCCAGTAAAGGCCGTCATGCGTGCCGGGCGTGCTCACGAGGCGCTGCGCATAGTGCTCCATGAGCTTGCGGTAGTCGTTCTGCGCGTCGACATAGGCAAGCGAGCTGAGCATGGCGGCGCGCTCATTGCGGCCGATGCGCCGCGTGAGCATTTCGCTCGTGCCCTCGCGCGGATCGAAGCGCCAGCCGCTGGCGTTCTGCACGATCGGGATGGGCAGCGTCCAGCCGCTGTCGCCCACGGCCAGGTGAGCGCTCGCCTTGCCGGCCACGGGCGTGGCGTCCGGCACGATCTGATGGCCCTTCGACCACGCGCCCAGGAAGTCGTCGATGTCTTCCTCGCCGATATCCTTCGTGGGGATGAACTGCTCGAAATTGTTGCCGAGCACGTGCTTCATCGCGTCCTGGTCATTGGTGGCCAGCGCGTTGCTGAATGCCTCTGCCGCCGCGTCGGGCGTGGCGTAGACGGCCTGCGCCGAAGCCGCGCCTGCGCCGGGCAGGGCCAGCAGAGCGGGCGCGGCGAACAGCGCGAACGCCACTGCCGCGGTGAGCCGGGCGAGCCCGGCAGGCCTTGCGTTGCGCGATGCATGTTGCGACGGAAGGCGTGCGTGTTTGCGGATCATCGCAAGACTCCTATAGAGATTCAACGACGGAAGTGTCCGCCACCACCACCGCCAAGCCGGCCACCGCCGCCTCCGCCGCCAAAGTTGTGTGCGCCACCACCGCCAAAGTTGTGCGCGCCGCCGCCGTTGAAGCCGCCACCGCCGCCCCGGCTCTGGAACGACTGCCGGCTTTGCTGGCCGCGCTGCATGTCGGCGCGAGCCGCATTGCCGTCGCCGGCGCCGCGCAGCGCATTGCTGCGATTCGCGTTCTGCGAACGGTTGGCGAGGTCGGCGCGATTGGCGTTTTGCGTGGCGCCCGAGAAATTGCCGCGGCTGCCATTGCGCGTGGCGCCCGAAAGATTGCCGTTGCCATTGCGCGTGGCCCCCGAGAGGTTGCCATGGCTGCCATTGCCATTGGGCCGGCCGCCTTGCTGAATGCCTTGCAGACGCTGGCTCGCACTGCCGCTCATGTTCTGCCCGGTGCGGTTCTGCAGGGTTTGCATGGCCTGCGAACGCGACTGGTCATAGCCGCGGAACTGGTTGTTGCGCTGGCCGCCGTTGAAGTTGTTGCGCTGCCCATTGAAGTTCTGGTTGCGGCGCTCGACGTTGTTGTTGCGGTTCCAGTTGGCCGTGCGGTTGTTCGTGTTGATGCGGTTGTTGACGTTGATATTGTTGTAGCGGTTCACGTTGATATTGACATCGTGCGAGCCCCAGCCGAAGCCGCCCCACAGCGAGTTCGCCACCGCAATGCCCGCGCCGAACGCCAGCCCCGTCATGAAACCCGTGGCGATCGCGTAGCCCGGAGGCGGCGGCATGTACACGGGCGGATAGGCAGGGTACGGCCACGTGCCGTACACCACGGTGGGGTTATACGTGGGCACGTACACCACTTCCGGATTGGCGGGCTCGATCACGATGGTTTGCGTGGTCGACGTGCCCGAGGCCGGCTGCACGATCACCTTCTGCTGCTCGGTGGTCTTGAGGTTGCCCGCTTGTTGCGCCTGCAAGCGCAGACGCTGCACGGAGTCCATCACGTCGCCGGGCTGCGCGAGGAACGCGCTGCCGATCTGCTCGACCCAGTCAGGCTTGGAATCCATGGTGGCGAGCACCTGCGGGAAGGCCACGAGCGACTGCACGCTCGGGTCCCACGGCTGCGAGGAGACGGCCTTCACGGCGTCGTCGCCCTTGAGGTTGGGGTTGGCTCTGGACCACGCGGCGGCGGCCTGCACGTCTGCCGGAAACGTGGCAGCCATGAGCACCTGTGCGAGCAGCGCGTCGGGATAAAGCGCGACGGGCGCCGTGAGCGAGTCGAGTTGCTGGTTCGACAAATGTTGCGCTGCGCTTTGTTGCGCGATGGCGGCCGCCGGACCGGTCGGGCCGACGAACAGCGGTGCGGCCGCGAGCGCGGCGCACATGAGCCAGACAGCGCGCTGGCGTACACCGGACGATTTCACGAATCGTTCCTCCTCGTTGCGGATAACTCTTTCAGGTGCCCGAAATGGAGAACCTGCCTGCGGTGCGGATTGAAATCTTAATCGAGGCACCGCGATTTTGATTTTTAATGCGACATCCCGTGACGCACTGGCGATCAAAAATATAGAGGTATGACTCATTGTGTCAACCACGAGTTCGTCGGCGAACGATCCGTTTCCGGAATTGAATCAATTACATTGAATGACATGAATCCGGGAATAATTCCGGCAACCGGGAATCCCCCTTTTCGCTCAACGCCCCGCGCCTTCGGACGGCCGGGCTCCGGGCGCCAGATGCATGCGCACGAAGCCTATGTGCTCGCGCAGCACGTAGAACGCATCGGCATAGGCGAGCGGCATGCGCAGCGTATTGAGCGCGCGCTCGATCTCGTCGAGCTCCGCAATGAGCTCGCGCCGCTCTTCGTCGCTCGAATGCTTGAGCGCATCGCGCTCGATCGCGATGAGCGCGCCGTAGTAGCGGTAAATGCGCGAGCGCACGCGCCATCTATACAGCGCGGGGATGGCCCGCAGCGCCGGAAACACCAGCACGGCAAGCGGCAGCAGCAGCACGAGCAGGCGGTCGGCCACGCTCGCGAGCCAGAACGGCAGCGTGCGATAGAGAAAACTTTTGCCCGACTTGTAGTAGCGGGTGGCGTCTTCGCTGATACGGAAGTCATGCGCGACGGGGCTCGGAAATTCGCCCGCGCGCTGCAGCAGCCCAGGTACGCCGTTGACCTCGCCCGCGGCTTCGACGATGAGGTCCGAGATGGCCGGATGCAGCGTGTTGCGAGCGGCGATCTCTACAGTCGGCCCAATCAGATGCACGGTTTGCGGCGGCATGCGGCGGCGCAAATCGAGCACGCCAGGCGGCAGGTCGATGCTCTCCAGATACGGAAAGAGCCGCGTATAGGCCGCCGATTCGTCGAAGCTCATCACCGAAATGCCGGGTATGCCGAGCAGGCGCTGCATGAGTTCGCGCGTGGTGGAGTCGCCGCTCAGCATGGCCGCGTCCACGCGGTTCGAGACCAGCGCGGTGGCGGCTTCCATGCCGTCGAGCGGCAGGAAGGTGGAGTCGCCGCCCGGCTCCATGTCGTTCGCGGCCAGCAGTTTCAGCGAGAGCTCGCGCGTGCCGCTGCCCACGCGGCCGATGGCAATGCGCTTGCCATCGAGTTGGGAAAGTTGCGTGAGCCCCGAGCCGCGATAAAACACCACGATGGGCAGATACGCCACGCTGCCGAGCGAGACGAGCGAGCGCGTGTCGAACCCGTCGGCCACGCCGCCCTGCACGAACGCGAGATCGACCTTCGACTTGGGATCGAGCAGGCGCTGCAGGTTCTGCACCGAGCCGTCCGACTCCAGCACCCTGAGCGTGACGCCGTTGCGCGCGAGGATCTTGCCGTATGCCTGCGCCATCTGCATGAACGAGCTGTCGCGCGGCCCCGCGCTGATGGTGATGGTGCGCGGCGGCGAGGGGTCGACGAGCCACACGAACACCGCGACCACCGCGACGCAGAACAGCGCGATCGGCAGCGACGTGAGCGCGAGATCGCGCCACGCCGGATGCGACGGGTCGCGCATGAAATGCGGCAAAGGCAGTCGATGTCGTTTCATGTAAGCCGGCGGCTATGCGTCGAATGGAGCAGGCTTCATCATGCCACCACGCGCCGGATCGCAACGCTGGTATTTGCGAGAATTTGCCGCTGCGCGGAGGAGAGCCGATGAGCGCCGATGAAGCAGCGCGTCCGCTGAAAGCAACGTAGGCGGCGCCGATGCGCTGCGAGGTCAACCGCGCTACTGCGCCGCGCCGCCGAAGAACTCGGTGGCGTGGTCGATGAACGCGCGTACTTTCGCGGGCAGCAGCGTGCGCGACGCATAGGCGAGGCGGATCTCGATCTGCGAGTCGACGATCGGAAAATCGTCGAGCAGCGTGACGAGCCGCCCCGCCGCCACGTCGGGCCGCACGAGCGCGAGCGGCAGGATGCCGATGCCGAATCCCTCCAGCACCATCGCCTGATTGAAGTCCGAGTTGTTCGAGGCGATTTCATACTTCATGCGCACGGTCACCTCCTTCCCGCCATCTCGGAACGTGAGCGCTGGCTTGCGCAGCGAAGGCGGCATCGGCACGAAGGTGTGCGCTTCGAGGTCCGAGGGATGGCGCGGCGTCGAGTGTGCCGCGAGGTACCCGGGCGTGGTGACGAGCGCGAGCGGAATGCGCTCGAGCAGCTTCGTCACCGTGCCTTCGCTATTGAGCATGAACGGCAGCACGAGCCCGAGATCGTAGCCATCCGCGACCAGATCGACGGGGCGCTCGGTCAGCATCACGTCGAGCGTCACGTTGGGATGCGCACGCTTGAAGCCGGAAATGAGCGGTACGAGCCGGTGCACCGAGGCCGAGGTGTGCGCAACGAGGCGCAGCACGCCGTTGGCTTCGCGCGTTTGCTCGGTCGCGCCGGCCTCCAGCGCATCGAGATCGTCGAGCACGCGGCAGCAGCCGTCGTAGAAGCGCTCGGCGGCTTCGGTGAGCGAAACCGCGCGCGTGGTGCGATGAAAGAGCCGGCTGCCCAGACGCTTTTCCAGCCGCGCGATCGCGCGAGAGACAGCGGGCGTGGCGATCCCGTGCATGTCCGCGGCGCGCGTGAAGTTGCGCGCCTCGACCACGGAACGAAAGATTCGCAGGGTGTCGATATAGTCCATGGCGTGAGCGCCAATGATGGCGAATGGAGTAAAAAACGATTCAGCGCGGCGGCGTGAAGCCGCGCGTCACGGCTCAGCCGCGCCGAATACTTCCGCGCAAAACGCGCGGCCGTCCTCGGAGAGGCTCGCGCTGCCGGTGCCGTCCTCGGACAGCGTCGTCACGACCAGGCCGCCGTCCACAAGGCCGGTCAGATGGCGACGCAAACCGCTCATCGGCACGCCGGCCTGTTTCGAGAGCTTCGCGAGCGACCACGCGCGCCCGGGCGTTTCGCAGTGCGCGCGCCACAGTTGCTCGAGGATGGCTACCAGCGCGGGATCGATTTCGTCGCCGCTTTCTTTACCGCGTTCATCACCTTCGTCGCTTGCGTCGTTCATAGCGTCTCCTCATGCCATGCGCGCGACCAGCTCGCCGAGTGTCTTCAACGCCGCCTCGGTCTGCGCGGTCCACGGATAACTGTAGTTCAACCGAATATAGTGGTGAAAGTCGTTGCGCATCGAAAACATGTAACCCGGCCCGATCGTGATGCCCTGCGCCAGCGCGGCGCGATACAGCCGCATCGAATCCACGCGCGGCGGCAGCTCGACCCACAGCACGTAGCCGCCCTGCGGGTCGGTGGTGCGCGTGCCGGAGGGAAAGAACCGCTCGATCATCGCACGCATGAGCCGCGCCTGCTCGCGATAGAAGCGGCGCAGCCGGCGCAGGTGGCGGTCGTAGCCATCGTGGCGCAGATAGTCGGCGAGCGCGACCTGCGGCACCGAAGGCGTCGTGAGCGTATTGAGGAACTTGAGCTTTTCCACCTGCGCGCGATAGCGCCCCGGCAGCGCCCAGCCAATCCTGTAGGATGCCGAAAGACTTTTTGAAAACGACGCGCAATGCAGCACGAGCCCGCGCGAGTCAAACTGCTTGAGCGACAGTGGCCGCGTGGGCCCGAAATAAAGCTCCTGATACACGTCGTTCTCGATCACGGGCAAGTCGTGCGCCTCGGCCAGCGCCACGAGCCGCCGCAGGTTCGCCTCGGGCATGCGAAAGCCCAGCGGATTCTGGAAATTCGGCATCACCATGCACGCGGCCACCTTCTTGCGCTCGAGCACGCGCTCGAGCGCATCGAGGTCGATGCCGGTGTCGGGATGCGTGCTCACTTCGATCGCGCGCATGCCGAGGCGCTCGATCGCGTGCAGCATCGCGTAGTAAGTGGGCGACTCGACCGCCACAGTGTCGCCCGGCTTCGCCACCGCCTGCAGGCTCAGGTTGATGGCCTCGGTCGCGCCTACCGTGACGACGATTTCGTCGGGATCCACGTCCGCGCCGTTCTCCGCGTAGCGGCGCGCGATCTGCCGGATCAGCTCGGGGTTGCCGGGCGGCAGGTCGTCGATCAGGTTCCAGCTCACGTGGCGCCGCGCAATCGCATTCGCGTACTGGTTGATGCGCCGCCACGGAAACAGCGCCGGGTCCGGATACGGCGAGCCGAGCGGCACCGCGTCCTGCGCGACGATGCTGCGCAGCGTGGAGAGCACGAGGCGGCTCACATCCACCGGCGCGGGCGCGGCGTTGGGCGCGGGTTCCATCGGCATCTTCTGCGCCCCCGCGCGGCGCCCCTTCGCGGCCGGAGACGATCGCTGAGCGGCCCCATGCGCGGCCCCCTCACCTGTGCGCGCAAGCGACCCGTCGCGCGCCACGGGCCGCGCCTTCACGAAGAACCCCGACTGCGGCCGCGATTCGATCACGCCGCGGCTCTCCAGCAACGCATAGGCGTGCACCACGGTCTTGATGCTCACGCCGTGCTGAACACTCGCCCGCCGCACCGAAGGAATGCGCTCGCCCGCGGCGAACACGCCGCGGCGCACGGCGGCTTCGATGTCGTCGGCGAGATGTTCGTAGCGGGGAACGGTGGACGGAGCGGTCACGGACGGCAGTTGGCGCGAGGCGGACGATTCCGAGAGTCTATGACAAATCGCCGCAACTGTACCCCTTGCCTTTTCGTTTTTCTGTGATCACCGCGCACACAGGAACACAGTACGCTTCGCACATCGGGCCATGCACCCGCACCGCCCCAGCCAGATCCGAGCCAGACGCACCATGAAAAAGCCGCAACCCCGCATCGAGCCCTACCACCATCCCGCCGCCGGCTGGGGAGCGCTCAAGCAAGTCGCCATCAATCTCATCAAGGAGAAGGTGACGGGCGGCAATTACCGGACCCTGCTCAAGCAGAACCAGCCCAACGGCTTCGACTGCCCCGGCTGCGCGTGGCCCGACCGCGAGCACGCCTCCACCTTCGAGTTCTGCGAGAACGGCGTGAAGGCCGTGGCCGCCGAGGCCACCAGCAAGCGCGCGACGCCGCAGCTCTTCGCGGAGCACACCGTGACCGAGCTGATGGCGCAGTCCGACTACGAACTCGAACAGCATGGCCGCCTGACCGATCCGCTCGTCTACGACGCGAACCAGGACCGCTACGTGCCGATCGCCTGGGACGATGCGTTCCGGCTCATCGCGAAGCACCTCAACGCGCTCGACGACCCGAACCGCGCGGCCTTCTACACCTCGGGCCGGGCGAGCAACGAAGCCGCGTTCCTCTATCAGCTGTTCGTGCGCATGTACGGCACCAACAACTTCCCCGACTGCTCGAACATGTGCCACGAAGCCACCAGCCGCGGTCTGCCGGGCACGGTGGGCATCGGCAAGGGCACGGTCACGCTCGACGACTTCGAGCATGCCGACACGCTGCTGATCTTCGGCCAGAATCCCGCCACCAATCACCCGCGCATGCTGGGCGAGCTGCGCGACTGCGCAAAGCGCGGCGCCACCATCGTCTCGATCAACCCGCTCAAGGAACGCGGCCTCGAACGCTTCGCGAGCCCGCAGCACACGCTCGACATGCTCTCGCCTTCGGGCGTGCAGATCAGCTCGGTGTTCATCCGCCCGCGCGTGGGCGGCGACTTCGCGCTCATCAAGGGCGTGGCCAAGCGCACGCTCGAACTCGACGACGCCGCTCGCGCGATGGGTGCAAAACGCGGCACGAAGCGCGTGCTCGACGTGGGTTTCCTCGCCGAACATACCGTTGGCTTCGAAGTCTTCGCGGCCGACCTGCGCGCCGAATCGTGGGACACCATCGTCGCCGAGTCGGGCGTGCCGCTCGACGAGGTGTTCAAGCTCGCCGACATCTACGCGAAGGGCCGTGCCACCATCGCGACCTGGGGCATGGGCATCACGCAGCACAAGAACTCGCTCGCGACCGTGCAGCTGCTCTCGAACCTCATGATGATGCGCGGGAACATCGGGCGGCGCGGCGCGGGCCTGTGCCCGGTGCGCGGCCATTCGAACGTACAGGGCGATCGCACGGTAGGCATCGAGGAGAAGCCCACCCAGGCGTTTCTCGACCGCCTCGGCGCGGCCTACGATTTCGAGCCGCCGCGCGAGCACGGCTACGACGTGGTGGAAACGATCCACGCGATGCTCGAAGGCCGCGTGAAGGTGTTCATCGGCCTGGGCGGCAATTTTTCGATCGCCACGCCCGACACGCCGCGCACGTGGGACGCGATGCGCTCGTGCGCGCTCACGGTACACGTGACCACGAAGCTCAACCGCAGCCATCTCGTGCACGGCAAGGACGCGCTGATTCTGCCCACGCTCGGCCGCACTGAAATCGACATGCAGAACGGCGTGCCGCAAGGCGTGAGCGTGGAAGATTCGATGAGCATGGTGCACATCTCGTACGGCATGAACCGGCCCGCTTCGCAGAACCTGCTCTCGGAAATCGCCATCGTCGCGCGCATGGCGCAGGCCACGCTAGGCAGCGAGAAAGTGGACTGGCTCGGTCTGGCCGCCGATTATTCGAAGATCCGCGACGGTATCGAAAAGGTCCTGGACGGCTTCGAGAACTACAACGAGCGCCTGAAGCAGCCCGGCGGCTTCCATCTGGGCGTGGCCTCGCGCGATCGCGTCTGGATGACCGAAAGCGGCAAGGCGCAGTTCGTGGTGCACGCGATTGCGCTCGACACGCCCATCCATCGCGCCCGCGCCGCGCACGGCCAGCGATTGATGACGCTGATGACCACGCGCTCGCACGACCAGTACAACACCACGATTTATGGTCTCGACGACCGCTATCGCGGCGTCTATGGGCAGCGCCGCGTGCTGTTCGCGAACCGCGAGGACATGACGATGCTCGGCTACGAGCCGGGCCAGCGCGTGGACATCACGAGCGTATGGGACGACGGCGTGGAACGCCACGTCGAGGACTTCCTGCTCGTGGAGTACGACATTCCGCGCGGGTGCCTCGGCGCGTACTATCCGGAGACGAATCCGCTCGTGCCGCTTGCATCGGTGGCCGATGGCGCGGGCACGCCCACTTCGAAGTCGATTCCGGTGTTGCTGAGCCCGGCGAAGGCGAGCGCACTCGCGGCGTGATTGCGGCGCGCTTGTGGCGCGCTTGCGGCGCGCTTGTGGCGTGATCGCCGCGCGCCTCGCGCGGCTTCAGCCCGCCAGCTTGCGGAACGTTTCCAGCACCGCATCGCCCTTGAACGGCTTCACGATCCAGCCGCGCACGCCCGCAGCCTTGCCGCGTTCCTTCATGGCCGGGCTGCTTTCGGTCGTCAGCATCACGACATTGACCGCGGCGTTGCCCAGTTCGCCGCGGATCTTCTCGACCATCGTGAGGCCGTCCATGTTCGGCATGTTCACGTCGCTCACCACGAGCTTCACGGCCGGATTCGCGCGCAGCTTGGCGAGGCCGTCCTTGCCGTCCACCGCCGTATCCACGTCCAGGCCGTTCTTGCGCAGGAAGCCCGCGACTTCGTCGCGCACCGTGCCGGAATCGTCCACCACCAGAATCTTCGCCATCTTGTTGTTTTCCTTTGCGCCCGAGCGGCGCGCTGTGCATGAGTGTTTCAAAACAGTTCGAGTTCGCCCGCGCTCTCGTGCGCCGCGCTCAACTGGTCCCGGGCAGTCACGAAATCGAGCGGCGAATGGGTGCAGACGCATAGCGTCGCCCCCAACTGCACGGCGCCGTCGATCGTGAGCGCATAGGACTTCACGTAATCGGGCTTCAGTTCTCGCAGATGCTGCAGGCACTGGCTGTCGAGCGCGTAGGGCGTGGACATGCCGAGGTCCTGGAAATGCTCGAGCAGATGCTGGTTCATCGCCCCGCAGCACAGATTGCCGAACTCCATGAACGCATCCGCCAGCGCGCCTTGCGCGCCGCCCAGGTAGTATGCGCGCGTTGCTTCGTCATCCTTGATATGCAGAAGCAGCAGCAGGCGAAACTGCATCGACGATATCGTGAGCAGCACCGCATGTTCGCCGCGCGCATGCTCGCCCGGCGCCGCAGTGATCTCACACGCGTGCAGGGGATCTGTCACGAGGCGCGTGCGCGCCGCCGCGAAGAAAATCTGCTCGAAGCTTTCCTGCGCCTGCGGGCCGATCATGCGGGCACCTCGTCGGTCGCTTCCTGGAGCTGGGCGTGCAACTGTTGCGCAAGCGACTCCACGCTCGCAAGCGAGGCCGCGATCATCTTGCCGCCCGCCTGAATGTCCTGGAACGTGGCGGTCGTGACAAGGTCGTTGCGGTGCAGGCTCTCGCGGTAGCTCCTGGAAAGCTCCTGCGAACGCGTGGCGAGCGCGCGCACCTCGCCCGCGACGATCGAAAAACCCCGGCCCGCCGCCCCAGCGCGCGCCGCCTCGATGGAGGCATTCAGCGAGACGATCAGCACATGGCTCACGATCGACGAGAGCACCTGATTCTTCTCGTGCATGTCGCGGTTCTGCGCCATCAGCGAGATCATTTGCTCGTGCCAGCGCTCGAAGACCGTCGACATTTGCTTCAGGCGAACGGTCTCCGCCGCGATGCGTTCGGTGCGCTGCCGCGCTTCGGCGCTGCGCGCGCGCTCGCCCTCGAGCGCCGCTTCCATCGCTTCGTTCACCCACTTGCGTTGGGCGAGGTCCGCACGCAGCGACTCGATCTGCTCGGCCAGCGCCTCATGCTCCTGCACGGCGCTTTCCTGTGCCGCGCGCACGCGCGCCTCGACCTGCGCAAGCGCGTCTTCATGCCGGGTGCGCTCCAGTCGTTCGGCATCGCGCCACTGCGCGCGCGCGCGCCACTGAAGTCCCGCCGCGCACAGCGCCGCCAACGCGAGGCCCGCAGCCCCGCCCATCAGATACGGTAAAAGCACGGTGCCTCCTGTTACGCCAGCAAGGCTTCGTGCGATGCGGCCTGCTCGCCCGCACACGCGACGGCGCAGGCCAGCGGCAAATATACAAGTGTTTCGAAGTGCCGATAATCGGCGCCTTGCCGGTTGTCGGTGAAGCGCAGTTCGATGCGTCCGCCCTTGCGCTCCAGAAAATCGCGGACCGCATCCATGCCCACGCCGCGCCCCGACACCTCGGTCACGCTATGCGCCGTGGAAAAACCCGCCCGGAAGATGAACGCCGCCACGGTCTCGTCGCTGACTTGCTCGCCGGAGTCGAGCCACCCACGCTCCACGGCGACGGCGCGAACGCGCGCGAGCGCAAGCCCCCGGCCATCGTCGGAGAGCGCCATGCGCAGCGCGCCATCGGCGACGCTCAACGCGATGTCGATGCGCCCCGCCTCGTCCTTTCCCTGCGCGCGGCGCTGCGCCGGCATCTCGATGCCGTGATCGAGCGAATTGCGCAGCAAATGCGTGAAGACATCGCTCACGGTGCCGGCTGCATCGTAATGCAGCCGGTAGCCGCCATCGTCGATGCAGACGTGCGGCGCAACCTTGCCCAGTTCCTGCGCCAGCGAAGGCAGCGATTCGAGCACGCCGGCGAGCGCTTGCTCCACGCTCTGCGTGCCGATGCGGCCCAGCACCCGACGCAACTCCGTGCGCATCGCGCGCAGCGAATCGAGGTCGTGTTCGTTCGCGCTGTCCAGCACGCGCAAGCTCGCATCGATCTGCTCGCGCCCGATGCCGCCCGCAGCCCCGTTCCCGCCGCGCCCGCCCGCACCGCGCCCGAGGCTCACTTCGTTGAGCGTCGCGTAATGGTCGACGGCCTCGCGCACGCGCTGCAGATCGTCGATGAGCGCCTGCTGGTCCCATGCGTGGCTCGCATCTGAACGGCGCAGCGCGTCGTAACGCTGCTCCACTTCGTGCACGACGCCCGTGAGATGCTGGAGGCTGTAGGTGCGCGCGTTGCCCTTCACCGTGTGCATGTTGCGGAACAGCGCGGCAACCGCGTCCATGTTGGCGCAATCGTGTTGGCGAATGATGCGCTCGTTCTCGTGGATAAAGCCCTTCGAGCTCTCCACGAAGCGATGAAACTTCTCTTCGCTTACCGAAAGAATTTCGCCGATCATCTGCAGGCGGCGCTTCTGCTCGTCGGCCTGCGCCGCCAGTTCGCGCAGCTCGGTAACGTCGCGCACGCACAGCATGAGGCGCACGACCACATCGCGTTCGTCGGTGATCGCGGACCAGCTCAGGTCGAGCACCTTCTTGCGGCCATCGGGCATGGTACGCGTGATTTCGTTCACGAGCAGATGCTGGTTGAACGCGAAATTCACGTCGTCCTCGCCGATGCACGCGTGCACGGCGGCGTCGATCTGCGCCAGCGTATCGGCGTCGAGATTCGTGTGCGAGAACACGAGATCCATGAGCGCGCGCCCCGCGATCTCGCGCGTTTCGAAAATCGCTTCGAGATAGGCCGAATACTCGTCGTGCACGCTCGCGCCTTCCACGACCGTGAGAATGCCTTGCTGCATGTTCTGCAACATCGCCTGAATGTCGGCGGTCTTGCGCTCGAGTTGCGCGGAGTTGTGCTGAATCTTCTCGATCATGCCGTTGAACGCGACGATCGAGCGGCCGATCTCGTCCATGCGCCCCACGGGCACGCGGCGCGTGAAATCCTGGCTCGACGCAATCTCGCTCATCATTTCCTGCATGCGCGAAAGCGGCCGCGTGATCTGCCGATACAACAGCGCGCCAATCAGAGTGAGCAGCAGCACCGCGCCGCCCGTGACGCCCGCAATGGCGCTCGTGGTGGTGTCGAGCATGCCGTTGAGCGCCTGGATGGCCGCGTCCTTCTGGCGATTTTTCTCCACGCGCAGCGTGGTGACGATGCCTTCGAGTTCGTCGCGATACTGCGCGACGTTCGCGAAGAGATACGCCTGCGCGAGTTCGCCCTTGCCCGCGGCCTTCATGTTCGCCGTTTCTTCGATGGCGTTGAAGTAGTTCGCGAGGCTTTCGCGCGCCTGCGCGACGAGCCCGTCCTGCGCATGGCTCGCGGCGGCCTGGCGCTGCACGTCGAGCGCGGCGCCCAGCGCGGCCTTCTTTTTCCTGAGTTCGTCCTGCGCCAGTTGGGCAGTGGTCGCGTCGGGCGCGTAGACGAGCGTCATCGTCGCGAGCTGCACGTCTTTCAAGAGCGAAACGAGATCGGCGGAAGCCAGCGCGCTGGGCACGACGCCCTGCGTGACCTGATGGACGTCGGTGGCGCTGCGGCGCGTCTGATAGACCGCGTAGCCGCCAATGGCGGACAACGCGACGAACATCAGCACGATGAGTAGCGTGATGCGGTGGCGAATGGTCATGTCGAAATCCCCGGGCCTTGCACCGTGCCGGACGCGCTATGACTGCGCGACTCGTGACACGTGAGGCCAATTTATTCGGGGGGCATTATCGGCGTTTATATATGACGAAATGATGAATGGACTTGCCAATCGACGGCTCGCGTGCCAGCGCGGCTGCGTTAAGATGGCCATTCGATTCTTCGCGCCGCATCGCCACCGAGGCCCACCGTGCCACAACCGACCGACTCCACGCCCTCTTTCTGGCGCGACCCGGCTCTGCCGTTCATCGAAGTCCGCGCCATTGCCGACGGCCGCAAGCTGCGCTACGGCCGTCATGCGCATGACACGTTCTCGATCGGTGCGGTAACGGGCGGGCGCAGCACCTATCTGAACGGCAACACGCTCGAGCGCGTACACGCGGGCGCCGTGGTCATCGTCAACCCGAACGTTGTGCACGCATGCAATCCCGCCGCCGACGAGGCATGGTCCTATCGCATGTTCCATCTCGACACGGGCTGGCTCGCGAAGCTCCAGCACGCGCAGGGCTTCGGCACGCAGGCGACATTCGTTCCGTTCGCGCAGACGCTCACGTGGCGCGCCGATCTGTTCGCAGGGCTCAATGCGCTCTACGACGTGCTCGTGAATCCGCAAGAAGACGCGCTGCGCAAGGAATGCGCCGTCACGCAGTACTTCACCGCGCTCCAGCAAGCGCTCAATCCCGCGCCGCCCGAGAGCACGCCACGCGAGCCCAACCCGCGCCTCGCGCGCGCCGCCGAGTTCATCGACGGCAATTACACGCGCACGCTCAAGCTCGAAGACATCTGCACGGCGGCAAGCTTGTCGCCTTCGTATTTGATCCGCGCGTTTCGCGAGCAATACGGCATGACACCGCATGCGTATGTAGTGAACCGGCGCATCGAGTTCTGCCGTGCGCAATTGCGGCGCGGCCATGCCATCGCCGACGTCGCCGCCGAAGCCGGCTTCGCCGACCAGGCCCATCTTCAACGCGCCTTCCGCCAGTTCGTGGCGGCCACGCCGGGACAATATCGCGGCTAAGGTCCGGGCCGTTCATTCGAGCAGCAGCCACAGCGCGCTCGCCGCGAGCAGCAGCGCCATCGTGCGGTTCACGAAACGCACGCGCGCCGGTTCGCGCAACGCCTGGCGCAACGATGCGCCCGCCCATGCCCAGCACGCAATCGACGCGTAGCACACCACGAAATAGATGGCCGCGAACTGCCACACGATTGCGTTTTCGCCCGAGGCCGCAAACGCGCCCATGCCGGCGACGCAGGCGAGCCATGCCTTGGGGTTGAGCCACTGCATCGCCGCCCCGGTCATGAGCGACGGGCCGCGCGCGGCTCCCGGCGCATCGATGCGCCCATCGTCGATGGCGAGCTTGTACGCGACGTACAGCAGGAACGCCACGCCCGCCCATTCGATCGCGCGCGCGAGAAACGGCAACTTCGCGAGCAACTCGCGCAGGCCGAGTCCGATCAGCAGCAGCAACAGCGCGAAGCCAACTGTCGCGCCCGTCACATGGCGCAAGCTCGCGCGCAGTCCGTAGCGCGCGCCTGCGCCCAGCGCGACCACGTTGACGGGCCCAGGGGTGATCGACGTGGCCAGCGCGAAGGCGGCCATGGAAAGTGCGGTGCTCACGGTTTTCCTCGTTACGCCCAATGGCGATGATTCACCGTCGAGCGTACGAGGCGCGCGTGCGCCTGTATTGAAGAAAATTGCCTCGTCCGCGCCACGAAATGCCCGCCACCGATGCCATCGCTTCCCGCCAACCCCAGCGCCCCTGGCATTAACCCGGATATGAGTTTGCCTCGCACCCCGGCGAGAAATCATCGATTCATGCGCTGTCCAGCCCCGCCGCACAATCGCTCCACCGTTGCATTCCTTAATCGCATATCGGCACTGGAGCAGACACATGTGCAAGCAGCTTTATATCGGTGAAGGATTCGAAGGACCGGGCGTCAATCTCGCCCACATCAACGTGCTGGTCGGGCCGCGCAACGGCCCCGCGGGCCAGGCGTTCTCCACGGCGCTCGCCACGCCCTCCGCGGGCCACGCGCCCTTCGTCGTGATCGCGCGGCCGGGAATTCCCGCCAAGCCGCTCACGCTCTACGTGAACAAGGCGCAAATCGAAAACGACTTCCACGGCAACGCCACGTGGGGCGCCTCGCAAGCCGGCATCGCGAAAGCGGTGGCCGAATCGCTCGAAAACGATGCCGATCAAGCATTTTTAATCCCCTAAAGATCGTAGGGGAAATGCCGTTAATCCTTGCATGTTGTCGGGCCGTGAGCGGCCCCATTGCAAAGAACGCAAGGAACCCCATGCGCAACAACCAGCCCATCACGCAGCAGGAATTCGACTATCCCGCTTCGCAGATGCTCGTCTCGGCCACTGACCTCAAGGGCCGCATTCAGTATTGCAATCCCGCGTTCATCTCGGTTTCGGGGTTCGCGAAAGAAGAATTGATCGGCAAGGCACACAACGTCATCCGCCATCCCGACATGCCGCCCGAAGCGTTCGCCGACATGTGGCAGACCATCGGCTCCGGCCATCCGTGGACCGCGCTCGTGAAGAACCGCCGCAAGAACGGCGACCACTACTGGGTGCGCGCGAATGTCACGCCGGTCTCCGAGCAAGGCAAGGTGGTGGGTTATCTGAGCGTGCGCGTGAAGCCCAGCCGCGAGGAAATCCGCGAGGCCGAGGCGCTCTACGCGCGCATGCGCGACGGGCGTTTGCGCGGCGTGCGTCTGCGGCGCGGCGCGCTCGTGCGCACCGGCGTTCCCGGCGCGGTGCAATCGTTCCTGCGCCTGCCGGTGGCCACGCGCGTCGCCGCCGGCTATGCGCTCGTGCCCGCCGTGTTCGCCGCCGCGGGCTTCGGCGCCTGGCGCGGGCTGCCGCCCACGCCGTTCTGGTGCGCCTTCGGCGCGGCGGCGGTGTGCAGCCTCGCGGCCTGGCGGCTCGCCACGCGCCAGCTCGGCGGCCCGCTCGCGCAGATGTCGATGGCGTCTACACGCATGGCGGCGGGCGACCTCACCGCCACGCTCGCGATTGAGTCGAAGGACGATCTCGGCAGCGTGCTCCAGGCGCTCAATCAGCTGCAGGCCAATCTCACCGCCATCGTGTTCGATGTGCGCGCCCAGATCGCTGGCATGCTCGACGCCGCGCACGAAATCTCCACCGGCAACCTCGACCTCTCGCGCCGCACCGAGTTGCAGGCCGCCTCGGTCGAGGAAACCGCCGCGACCATGGAGCAGCTCACCACCACCGTGCAGGCCAACGCCGAGGCGAGCGCGCGCGCACTCGACCTCGCGCGCGAGGCGCAGTCCGCCGCCGCCCAGGGCGGCTCGATCGCGAGCCGCATGGAGCACACGATGGCCGGCATCACCGATGCCTCGCAGCGCATCGCCGACATCACTGGCGTGATCGACGGCATCGCGTTCCAAACCAACATCCTCGCGCTCAATGCGGCCGTGGAGGCCGCGCGCGCGGGCGAGGCGGGCCGCTCGTTCGCCGTGGTCGCGGGCGAGGTGCGCATGCTCGCGCAGCGCTGCGCGGCCTCCGCGAAGGAGATCAAGCAGGTCGTGGACGAGAGCGTGAGCGAGATCGCCCAGGGCACGGAGCTGGTCGGCCGCACGACCGCGCAGATGCGCGCCATCGACGAAGCCGTGAGCCGCGTCTCGGCTATCATCGTCGAAGTTGCCAACGCGAGCGGCGAGCAGGCCGAGGGTATTCATCAGGTCAACCAGGCGGTCGCGCATCTGGACAGCGCCACGCAGCAGAACGCCGCGCTCGTCGAGCAGGCGGCGGCCACGGCGCAGCGGCTCGCCGAGCAGGCCGACGTGCTCGACGAAGCCGTGCGTCTGTTTACGGTGGCGGGAGCGCGATAAAAAAATAGCAGCGCTATCAGGATCCCTTCTGCATGCTCTCGACGGCCTTGTTGCGAGCCTGCTGGGCATCGGTGATCAGCTTGTACGCGGCGTAGTACTTATAGATGTTGCGCACGTAAGTTGTCGTTTCGATCCCGATCTTGTCCGCCACGACGATCTCCACGTTGTTGAACCACTTGTTCGGATCGAGGCCGCGCTGCACGGCGAGCTTGCGCATCTTCGCGATGTTCCCCGGTCCCGCGTTGTAGCTCGCGAACGCGAACATCGTGCGTTCGCTGCCGCTGAAATGCGCGTCGGGGAAATACTTCTCCATCAGCTCATCCATGTATTTCGCGCCGGCGTGAATATTCGCGTCGGCAACCGAGATGCTGCCCACGCCCATCTGCTTGCCCGTGGCCGGCATTAGCTGCATGATGCCGATCGCGCCCACATGGCTGCGCGCCTTCTGATTCAGCTGCGATTCCTGGAACCCTTGCGCCGCGAGCATCAGCGGATCGAAGCCATATTGCGCGCCGTACTTCTCGAACAGCGCGAGCGTCTGCTTGAATCGTTGCTGCTCGGCGTCGCCGCCGCTATTGCGGATCTGCTTGATGCGTTTCATGTACTGCGCAAGGCGGTATTCGACCACGCTTTGCTTCTTCACGTAGCCCACATAGAAGTCGTTCACAACGGCCTGCAGTTGCGGGCTGTTCTTGCGGATCGCCCAGCCCGTGTAGCCCTCGCCGCTCACGACGAGGTCGTCGCGGACCTTGATCTGCGGTAGCACCTGGGCCCACATACGCGCCTTCCAGTCGTCGACCACGATAATCGGCAGCAAGCCCGCGTTCACCATTTCCATGGCGTCTTCGTCTTCGAGCGCGTCGGGCAGCGGCATAATGCGGATCGGCGGCTTGCCCGCCTTGCGCAAGCGCTCGCTCAATTGGGTCAGGCTGCCGAAGTAGCTCGACGACTTGCGCACATAGACCTCCTTGCCCGAGAGGTCGTCCACCGAAGCCAGCGCCGGCGCCTTGGGTCCCGTCACGACGAGTTCGCGCACCGGCTTGCGGTCGCGGGGTGCAACGAAATCGACAATCTTGAGGCGGTCGTCCGTGGCGGTCAGATTGCCCGCCGAAATATCGCCGAAGCCGGCGTTCAACTTCGTGAGCAGCTGGTCGCGCGTGGTCGGGATCAGATACACGGTCAGCGGACGCTTCGCGAGCTGGGCCGCGTACTTGCGGTTGATGTAGCGTTCGAAGTCGCGCGCGAGCTCGGCGGCGAGCCCGCGCTCGTGGCCCTTGTCGACGAAATAGAGCGTGCGGCTGTACGGCACAAGGAAGCGAATAATCCGCCGGTTCAGCATCGCGTCGAAGTCGCCGGTAGCAGGCTTGTTGGCGAGACTCAGCTTGCGCATATCGCCCGCTGGCGCCGAGGCTGCCGATGCCGCCGATGCATCCGCGCTGGACGCTGGCGCGGGCGTCGGTGCGGGCTTGGCGGGGGCGGGCTGCGCTGCCAATGCGCCGCCTGGGAGCGCGCACACCAGCCATACGAACGTCGAAGCGATCAGAGCGCGCTTGAAGATCTTCACGGCGGCCTCCCCATGGCAACACGGCGGCACGCCCAGCGCTGCCCCGTGATGGTGCGCGTTACACCGCGGATGTACGGCACCCATAATAGTTTATGTCTAAATCCGGGCACTGGCTGCTTGTTTGAGAGTATCGTTGAAGGCGTTTCGTAATACTGTTGCTTGCCGCAATTAAGCTGATAGATCGGCATAAATCCCATCTCGACGGCACTCGCGCGAAGCCGCACTATGTACCCCGTCAGCGCCCAGGACCTGGGTGTTGATCCGAGTAACAACGGCGTTTCAGCGGCTCACCTGGCCTCTACCGGGTGAGCCGTTTTTTCTTGCCTGAATGGTGAGGTAATACGGGAACCGATAGTCAGTCGTCAGTCGGGAAACCGATAAGGCCGGTTTGCGTCATGCCCATGACAACGAACCATGCGGCAACACAGGGCGCATGCAGCGTTGCACGGCACGCAAAAATCCTCATACGGGCATGCGTGCGGGCCTGGACTCGCGTTACACTGGCTGGCCGGGGGGGTACGGCGGCCTGCAGTGTGCGCCCGCGCTCACTACGATGAGACGCCACGCAGCCGACCCCGTACAATGGCTCGACCACACACGAGGACAACATCAATGCGCATGACTGGGTCTTCCGGAAGCATGACCCTGCTCACCGAGCATGACGACTCGACCGGGCGCGACACGCGCTCTCTGCGTCTCGAATCGGCGGCCGACGGCAAGAGCCTTTTGCTGATCGAAGTCGACGAGCGCAAGCCGGGCGTCCATCGCGAAGTGCGTTATGAAATCACGCCTGCAGAACTGATCGCGGCCATCCGCGCGCAGGGCGCCGAGCTTCCAGGGGAATCGCACAACCGGTAACTCGCGGCCGCCAGCCGGCCTGCGCGCCGGCCGGCCCTTGAGCGAAGACGCCGTCGCGGTGGCTTCGCTAACGCACGCGCGTTCACGCGGCGCGTCTTCCACCGCGCATATTCACTATGCGCTTCATTCGCTGCGCCGCTTGCGCGGCAAGCCAGCCCTCCTGGCATACCCGCCGCGCTCATGTCCACGGGCAACAAATCCGCATTGGGCGTATGCTTTGGACCTCGCTTGAACGCTGTCGAAATGCGTCCATAATCGAAACGTTATTCTTCCAGTTCGCGCCGTCCGTGCGGCGCTCCCGTGGCAAGGAAGTAAGCCGATGCTACATGACCTCATCGCGCAGTACGGGCCTGCGCTCGTGTTCTTGAACGTGCTGGCCGGATCGCTCGGCCTGCCCGTGCCCGCGATGCCGGCGCTCGTGCTGTTCGGCGCCATGGCCGCCATGCATCCCGGCTCGATCGGCCAGCAGGTTGCACCGGTGCTCGGGTTGTCCATCGTCGCCACGCTCATCGGCGACAGTGTCTGGTTTCTTGCCGGCCGGCTCTACGGCGGTAACACGCTCAAGACGCTCTGCAAGCTCTCGCTCTCGCGCGACACCTGCGTGAAGAAGACCGAACGCTTCTTCGGCCGCTGGGGCGTGCGCGTGCTCGCCATCGCCAAGTTCGTGCCGGGCCTGTCGATCGTCTCGGTGCCGATGGCCGGCGCGATGGGCACGCCCTATCGCCAGTTCGTGGGCTTCGACGGCATTGGCGCGGCGCTCTGGTCGAGCACCGGCCTGTTGATCGGCGTGCTGTTCGCACCGCAAATCGACATGCTGTTCGCGGGCGCGAGCCGCCTCGGGCGTCTCACCGCGGTCGTGATCGTCGTGCTGTTGCTGCTGTACGCGGCATATCGCTGGCAGCGCCGCCGCCAGCTCATCAAGAAGCTCGCGAACGCGCGCATCACCGTGGACGACCTCTACCGCGCGATGGACAACCAGCCGCCGCCCGTGATCTTCGACATCCGCTCGGCAGAAAAGCGCAAGCTCGATCCGTACATCATCCCGGGGTCGCTCTTCGCCGATGAACGCCAGCTCGACGAGATCGTCCAGAAGTATCCGCGCGAGCAGAAGCTCGTGATTTACTGCTCGTGTCCCAACGAGATTTCGGCGGCCTGGATGGCCAAGCAGCTTGCCGAGGCCGGTTTTGTCGATGTGCTGCCGTTGCTCGGCGGCCTCGACGCCTGGCGCGATTCGGGCCGCACGCTCGAATCGCTGCAAGTCGTGGCACAGCCCGAGGTGCCGGTCAACATCACGCCGAAGCCCGTTTGATTCATACAGATTCACACTGATCCACACAGATCCGCGCTGGATTCTCGCGGCGTCTCTCGCGCCGCCACGCGCATGAGGAGAACCGCCTGATGGGCGCTATTCCAACCGACGCAAGCAACGCCGCCGAAGCGCCGTTCTCGACGCTCTCTACCCGGCGCCACCAGATGTTCCCCATCCTCTCCGACGAGGAGATCGTGCGGCTCTCGCGCTTTGGCGAGCGGCGCAGCTGGGCGGCGGGCGAGTTGCTGTTCCAGACCGGCATGACCGGCGGAGGCATGTTCGTGCTGCTCACCGGCCGCGTGAAGGTATTTCAGCGCGACGGGCTCGGCCACGAGCGGCTCATCAACGAACACGGAGCCGGCAGCTTCCTCGCCGAAGTGGCCCAGCTTTCCGGCGGGCCGTCACTTGTGAACGGCCTCGCGCTCGAACCGGTCGAGGCGCTGGTGATTGCGCCCGAGCGCCTGCGCGCGGCCATCGTCGCCGAGGCAGAGTTGGGCGAGCGCATCGTGCGCGCGCTGATCCTGCGGCGCGTCGCGCTGATCGAGAAAGGCGCGGGCGGCCCGATCCTGGTCGGCAAGCACGACGACCCCTGCATGCTCTCGCTGCAAGGCTTTCTCTCGCGCAACGGCCATCCGTACACGGTGTTCGACGAACGCGACGAGAGCGTCATGCTCGGCGTGATCGAGCGCTACGCGGCGCGCAACGAGGACCTGCCGCTCGTGATCTGCCCCGATGGCACGGTGCTGCGCCACCCCACTTCGCCCGAGCTCGCCACCTGCCTCGGCCTCCTGCCCGAACTCGACGGCGAGCGCGTCTACGACGTGGCCGTGGTGGGCGCCGGCCCGGCGGGTCTCGCGACCGCGGTGTACGCGGCATCAGAAGGCCTTTCGGTGATCGTGCTCGATGCGCGCGCGCCGGGCGGCCAGGCGGGCGCCAGCTCGCGCATCGAGAACTACCTCGGCTTTCCCACCGGCATCTCGGGCCAGGCGCTCGCGGGCCGCGCGTTCGTGCAGGCGCAGAAGTTCGGCGCACACGTGGCCATCCCGGTCATGGTGCGCAAGCTCTATTGCAACGAAGCGCCGCGCCGCCTCGAAACCTGCAGCGGCAACGTGCGTGCGCGCACCGTCGTGATCGCAAGCGGCGCGAACTACCGGCGGCCCGCCATTGCCGGGCTCGACCGCTATGCTGGGCGCGGCGTCTATTACTGGGCCTCGCCGGTCGAGGCGAAGCTCTGCAAACACGAGAACGTCGTGCTGGTGGGCGGCGGCAACTCGGCGGGCCAGGCGATCGTCTATCTGTCCTCGCACGCGCGCCATATCGACGTGCTGATCCGCAAATCCGGCTTCGAATCGACGATGTCGCGTTATCTGATCGACCGCATCGCCTCGCTGCCCAATGTCACCGTGCATCCATCGTGCGAGATCGGCGCGCTGGAGGACGACGAGGCGGGGCTCGCGGCCATCCGCCTGAAAGCGCCGTGCCCCTTGTCGGGCGTGGAGCGCATCGACGCCCGCCATCTGTTCCTCTTCACGGGCGCGGACCCGAACACCGGCTGGCTGCACGAATGCGGCGTGGCGCTCGACATGAACGGCTTCGTGCTGACCGGCGCCAACGACGCCTCGTGCAGCCTCGCCACCACGGTCGATGGCATCTATGCGATTGGCGATGCGCGCGCCGGCTCGACCAAGCGCGTTGCGGCGGCGGTGGGCGAAGGCGCGGCCGTAGTCGCGCAGATTCACCAGTGGCTGAGCGAGGCCAGCGTGCCGCGCGCGACGGTGACGCCGGCAGCCATGGCCGCGATGGCGGGCCTGCATGCGTGACGACGCGGCGCTCGACACCGCAGCCGAGGTAAGCGCGCAACCTTCGCGCACCACCGTGACGCTGCCGCTCGCAGCGGCGCGCACGCTTCATCTCGCAGCGCAAGGGCTGCTCGCGCCGCCGCGCCGCAAGGCCACCCAGGACGACGTGCTCGCCGCCATCCGCCGCATGGCGCAACTGCAAATCGACACGATTCACGTGGTCGCGCGCAGTCCTTACTTCGTGCTGTTCAGCCGCATCGGCGCTTACGACACGCGCTGGCTCGACGCCCACCTCGCCGAAGGCCGGCTCTTCGAATACTGGTCGCACGAGGCCTGTTTCGTACCGATCGAGGACTATGGCCTGCTGCGCCATCGCATGCTCGACCCTTCGGGCATGGGCTGGAAATATCCGGCTGAATGGCATGCGAAGCATCGCCGCGAGATCGATGCGCTGCTCGAACGCATTCGCGCGAACGGCCCCGTGCGCTCCGCCGATTTCGCCCGCGAAAAGGGCGCGAAAGGCAGCGGCTGGTGGGACTGGAAGCCCGAGAAGCGCCATCTGGAAGTGCTGTTCTCGACCGGCGCGCTGATGGTGGCCGAGCGCCGTAATTTTCAGCGCATCTACGACGTGACCGAACGCGTGCTGCCCAACTGGAGCGACGCGCGCGATCTGCCCGCTCGCGCCGACGCCGAGCGCACACTGCTGCTGCGCACCTGCCGGGCGCTGGGCGTGATTCGCACCGACTGGGCCGCCGACTACTACCGCCTGCCGCGCCGCCCGTACGCCGAGGCGCTGCACGCGCTCGCCGACGCCGGCGAACTCGTGCCCGTGCGCGTGGAAGACTGGAAGCACGATGCGTTCGTGCATCGCGACTTCGCGCCGCTCATCGACGGCGCCGCGAGCGGCGCGCTGGCCTCGACGACCACTACGCTGCTCTCGCCTTTCGATCCGGTCGTATGGGAGCGCAAGCGCGCGACGGCGCTATTCGGCTTCGACTACGCAATCGAATGCTATCTGCCAGCGCACAAGCGCAAATACGGTTACTTCGTACTGCCGATATTGAGCCGCGGAAAACTGATCGGCCGCGCCGATGCGAAAGCGCATCGTGCCCAGGCGGTGTTCGAATTGAAGTCGCTGCATCTGGAGCCGGGCGTGCGCGTAAGCGGCCGTCTCGTGAACGATCTGCGGCGCGCGCTGCAACGTTGCGCCGACTGGCACGGCACGCCGGCATTGCGGATCGGCGACGCGCCGCCCGGGCTGGCCACCGCGTTGCTCGCCGAATCCTGAAACCCGAACCTTGAAACCCCAAAAACGATGCGCGGGCGGCGTGCATGTTGCACACGCCGCCCGCGCGGTTTTGAGCAACACCAGGGTTGCTCAGCGCTCCAGCTTCACGCGCAGTTCGCGCGCCGCCTCCAGCAAGCCTTCATAGCCCGAACGCGCATGTTCGGGCAGGTCCGGGTCGCCCACCAGCGCGCCCAGCGTTTCGATCAGGCTGAAGACCAGACCCTTGGCCGCGCCTTTGGCGATGCTGCCGCTCTTCACCCCTTCGTCGACGTGCGATAACGCCGCGTTGAGATTCTCCAGATCGTCCTTTTGCCCGTTACCGCCTGCCGCTTGAGCGTCATCCTTGCGCGTGTCGTCGCTCGTCATGATGAACCGTTTCCCCTAGCTGGTACTTCGTGGAAAAAAATCCCGCACTGCTGTTATATACCCATCACAGGCAGTCGTCCATTGGACGCCGCCGGGCATGCCGGGCAACGCACGGGCTGCTCCCGAATCTTCTCACCTTTGCGCGTATCGCGCCGGTGCGTGCGCCGTTCACGCTTGCCGAGGCTCATGGCGAACGCAAAGAAAAGCCCCGAAAACAAGCGTCGGTTCGATCGTTTCCTGGCAAGCCGGCTGTGTGCGGGCCGGCTTCCGGGAGACTTCCGGGAGACTCCCGGAAACGCTCACCTTTGTGCAATGAAGACGTATTCGAGCGCAAGTTTCAGCGCTCGGCAACGCACTGCGGGGCACCTGCGTATCCGGCGCTTCGTTGCAGATTACGCCTTGTTTCAAGGCACTTTCTGTGCGACGAGATGATCAAAGCAAGACGCGCGCGAAACCTCGACGGTGCGCTCGCGCGCGGCACTTCGCTCACTCCCGAAAAGACTCACCTTTGCGGCAAACGTGCGGCAATCCACCTTGACGCAACCCACGCGCGTCCCCAGACTGGGCGAGTCTGCCGCGAACCCGATCATCCGATAGCCCATGAACCAGGTCACGCCCTTCATTCCCGAACGCTTTCACAACGCCGCGCCGCATTACCTGAGCGGCCGCCCCGCGTACTCGCCCGCACTGATTCGCCGCGTCGCGCAGCGCAGCGGCCTGGACGGCACGCAGCGCCTGCTCGACCTCGGCTGCGGCCCGGGCCAGCTCTCGCTCGCCTTCGCAAGCTGGGTGGGCAGCGCCGTGGCCATCGACCCCGAGCCCGCCATGCTCGAAGTCGCCGCGCAGCTGGGCGCGGGCATCGCGCCGAACATCGAGTACCGCCGGGGCAGTTCGTATGAACTCTCGCCCGCACTCGGCAGGTTCGATCTCGCCGTGATTGGTCGCGCGTTTCACTGGATGGATCGCGTGGATACGCTCGCGCGTCTCCACGCGATCCTCGGCGAACGCGGCGCCGTCGCGCTCTTCAACACCACGCATCTCGACGACCCGCAGCGCCCGTGGGCCGCGCACTATCGCGACCTGCTCGACCGTTACGCCAATACCGATCCCGCGCGAGAGTTGCGCCGCTCGCCGAACTGGGAGAGCCACATCGACGTGCTCGCGCGCTCGGCGTTCGCCGCCATCGAGCGCATTTCGGTGATCGAGTACCGGCGCGTGAGCGCGGAGCAGTTGAAGGCGCGCCCGCTCTCGATGTCGAGCCTCTCGCGCGAGCGCCTGGGCAGCCAGCTCGACGCGCTGCTCGCCGAAATCGACGCCATTGCCGCCGCGCATGGCGACGATGGCTGGCTCATCGAGCGCATCGAGTCGACCGCGACGATTGCCACGCGCGCGCTCGCCTGAAGCGCGCCTGAAGTGCGCCTGAGAGGGACGCGGAAGCGCCAACGCGCCGGAGCCGCTTGCGGTATCGTACGGGGACGATGTCTACAGGAGATGTAATGAGTTACGCCACCAAGGCCCCGGGCCGCCAGGAAATCGATGCGCTGAGCGGTCTTGCCGTGCTCGAATTCGGCACCGACTGGTGCGGCTATTGCCAAGGCGCGCAGCCCCTGATTGGCGATGCGTTCGCGAAGCACCCCGGCGTGCGCCGCATCAAGGTGGAAGACGGTCCGGGCCGCCCGCTCGGCCGCTCGTTTCGCGTGAAGCTGTGGCCCACGCTCGTCTTCCTGCGCGATGGCGCGGAAATCGCGCGCGTGGTGCGCCCGGGCGCAGCGGCCGAGCTCGATGCGGCGTTCGCGGCGCTGGGCTGAACGGACGCCTTTTCAAAGCGGCGCTAAAGCATTGCCAGGCGCCGCTCACTCATTCATTCGAGCCCGGCCAGCAAATCGTCGATGGCCCGATACACGCGCTCCACGACCTCCGGCCCCACCTCGGCTTCCAGCGCCTTGTAGCGCGCCTCCAGATCCTTCGAAATCGCCTTCACGAGCTGGTGGCTCTTCTTCGTGAGCTTCACGAGCACGCGCCGCTGGTCGTCGGCGAAGCGCTCCTTCGTCACGAGGCCCAGCGCCTCCATGCGCGCGAGCACGCCCGCCATGCTCGGGCTCGAAATCGTGCACAAATCGGAAATTTGACGCGGCTCCAGCGGCCCGCTTTCGTTGAGCGCGCGAATCACGCGCCACTGCTGCTCCGTGAGCCCATGCGCCGTGATCAACGGACGAAAGCGCTCCATCATCTTTTCGCGCGCGCGCAGCAGCAGCATGGGCAGGTTGCGGTGCGCGACGCGCGTGGACGTGCGGGAAGAATCGGACATGGCGGCTTGGTTCACTTCATTCCAGGGGAAACCCGCGAAATCTGCTTCGATGGTTGACGCTCGATCATAGCCAGCGCAGACTCACTTACATATTAGTGTTTATGGGAAAGCGAGTCACGACATGTTTTCGCTGGCCGACCATCTGCTGCATCTCGAAGGCGAAGCACTGCCGCGCGACGTGAGCGCAAGCGCGGCGCGCGCGCTGCTGGCCGATGGCGCGCGCTGCCGCGCCCCCATTTCCGGCGCCGTCTACGGCACGCTGCTCAACGACCGCGCCGCGCTGGAAGCCCTGGGCGACGCCGTGAACGCGGCGCCCTACAAAGCGCCGCCGCGCGCGCCCGTCCTTTATCTCAAGCCGCGCAATACGCTCGCCGGCCATGGCGTGCGCGTGGGCGTGCCGGGCGTGCAAGGCGTGCAGGTTGGCGCGTCGCTGGGCATCGTGATCGGCCGGACCGCCGCGCGCGTTGCGCCGGGTGAAGCGTTCGATTACATCGCGGGCTATGCGCTGGTCGCCGACCTCAGCGTGCCGCACGAAAGCGTCTATCGCCCCTCAGTGCGCTTTCGCGCGCGCGACGGCTTCTGCGTAATCGGGCCGACGGTGCAGGCGCGCAGGCATGTCGCCGATCCGGACCGGCTCGCGATCCATGTCGATATAGATGGCGAGCCGCGTTTCAGCGCGAATACGTCCACCTGCGTGCGCGGCGTCGCGCAACTGCTCGCGGACGTGACCGATTTCATGACGCTCTCGGCCGGCGACGTGCTCACGCTCGGCGTGCCGCATGGCGTGCCCGTCGTGCATTCGGGTGCGCACGCAACCATTTCCATCTCGGACTGGCCCGCGCTTGCCATCGAATTTGTTGTACCAACCGTCGCGCAAGGAGCCGCAGCATGATGCGAGGACGCGTTGCCTACGCAGGCGCCATTCACGAAGCACGCCCCGAAGGCCAGCGCGTGCGGCTCGCCGATGGCCGCGTGCGCGAAGAGCATGAAGTGGTCTGGCTCGCGCCGTTCGAGCCCGGCACGATCTTCGCGCTCGGCCTCAATTACGCCGAGCACGCGAAAGAACTGCAATTCACGAAGCAGGAAGAGCCACTCGTGTTCCTCAAGGGGCCGGGCAGCGTGATCGGGCATCGCGGCATCACGCGCCGCCCAGCCGACGTCGCCTTCATGCACTACGAGTGCGAACTCGCGGTCGTGATCGGCCGCACCGCGCAAAACGTGAAGCGCGAAGACGCCATGCAGCACGTCGCGGGCTACACCATCGCCAACGACTATGCGATCCGCGATTATCTGGAGAACTACTATCGCCCGAACCTGCGCGTGAAGAATCGCGATGGCGGCACGGTGCTCGGACCATGGTTCGTCGACGCCGCCGATATCGCCGACGTCAATGCGCTAGAACTGCGCACATACGTGAACGGCGAACTGAAGCAGCGCGGCAACACGCGCGACTTCGTCACCGGCATTGCCGAACTGATCGAGTATTTGAGCGGTTTCATGACGCTCGCGCCCGGCGACGTGATTCTCACGGGCACGCCCGAAGGCATCGTCAACGTGAACGCCGGCGACGAAGTGATCTGCGAAATCGACGGCCTAGGCCGCCTTGTCAACACGATCGCGTCCGACGCCGAGTTCGGCCGCACATCGTCACCCATGCAACAAACCTGAGCGGAAAACCAGCGAGAACGCCATGCGCATCGAACACCTGATCGACGGCCGCGCCCATGCGGGCCGCGACTACTTCGAGACCGTGAACCCCGCGAACCAGCAGGTGCTCGCAGAAGTCGCGCGCGGCGGCGCAGAAGAAGTCGACCTTGCCGTGCGCGCCGCGAAGAACGCCTTTCGAGCGTGGGCCGCGAAGCCGGCAGCGGAGCGCGCGAAACTCGTGCGCAAGCTGGGCGAACTGATTGCGAAGAACGTGCCCGAGATCGCGCAGACGGAAACGCAGGACACGGGCCAGACCATTTCGCAAACGGGCAAGCAACTCGTGCCGCGCGCGGCAGACAACTTCACGTACTTCGCCGAAATGTGCACGGCGGTGGACGGCCACACTTACCCCACCAGCACGCACCTGAACTACACGCTGTTTCATCCCGTGGGCGTGTGCGCGCTCATTTCTCCCTGGAACGTGCCGTTCATGACGGCCACCTGGAAAGTGGCGCCCTGCCTCGCGTTCGGCAATACCGCCGTGCTCAAGATGAGCGAGCTTTCACCGCTTACCGCCGCAATGCTGGGCCAGCTTGCGCTCGAAGCTGGCATTCCCTCTGGCGTGCTGAACATCGTGCACGGTTACGGCAAGGAAACGGGCGAGCCGCTCGTCGCGCACCCCGACGTACGCGCAGTTTCGTTCACGGGATCGACGGCCACGGGCAATCGCATCGTGCAAACTGCGGGCCTCAAAAAATTCTCGATGGAGCTGGGTGGCAAGTCGCCGTTCGTGATCTTCGAGGACGCCGACTTCGAGCGCGCGCTCGATGCCGCCGTGTTCATGATCTTCTCGAACAACGGCGAACGCTGCACGGCGGGCTCGCGCATTCTCGTGCAGCGCTCGATCTACGCGCAGTTCGCCGCGCGCTTCGTCGAACGTGCGAAGCGCATCGCCGTGGGCGACCCGCTCGACGAAAAAACCGTGGTCGGCCCGATGATCAGCCAGGGCCATCTCGCCAAGGTGCGCGGCTATATCGAACTCGGGCCAAAGGAAGGCGCAACGCTCGCGTGTGGCGGGCTAGATGCGCCCGTGCTGCCCGAGGCCCTGAAACAAGGGAATTTCGTGCAGCCCACGGTGTTCGTCGATGTCGATAACCGCATGCGCATCGCGCAGGAAGAGATCTTCGGGCCGGTTGCGTGCCTGATTCCCTTCGACGACGAAGCCGATGCCATCCGTCTCTCGAACGATATTGCCTACGGCCTGTCGAGCTACGTGTGGACCGAAAGCACAGGGCGCGCGCTGCGTGTGGCCGCCGCTATCGAAGCGGGCATGTGCTTCGTGAACAGCCAGAACGTGCGTGATTTGCGCCAGCCGTTTGGCGGCTCGAAGGCTTCGGGCGTGGGCCGCGAAGGCGGTACCTGGAGCTACGAAGTATTTCTCGAACCGAAGAACGTGTGCGTGTCGATGGGCTCGCATCACATTCCACGCTGGGGCGCTTGATCAAGCTGAGGATCGAAATGGGCAAACTCGCGCTGGCCGCCAAGATCACACACGTGCCGTCGATGTACCTCTCCGAGCTCGACGGACCGCACAAGGGCTGCCGTCAGGCCGCCATCGACGGCCACCGCGAAATCGGCCGGCGCTGCCGCGAGCTTGGCGTGGACACGATCGTCGTGTTCGACGTGCACTGGCTCGTGAACAGCGAATATCACATCAACTGCGCGCCGCGTTTCGCGGGCAATTACACGAGCAACGAGCTGCCGCATTTCATCAAGAACATGCCGTACGCGTACCCGGGCAATCCCGCGCTCGGCCATTCGATTGCCGATGTCGCCAATGAAATGAGCGTGAAGAGCCGCGCGCACAGCGAAACCACGCTGGACCTCGAATACGGCACGCTGGTGCCAATGCGCTATATGAATGCCGACCAGCACTTCAAAACGGTGTCCGTGGCGGGCTGGTGCATGTGGCACGACCTCGCCACGAGCGTGCGCTTCGGTCTTGCGGTGCGCCGCGCCATCGAGGAGCGCTACGACGGCACCGTCGCGATTCTCGCGAGCGGTTCGCTGAGCCACCACTTCGCGAACAACGGCACCGCCGAGCAGTTCATGCACAAGGTCTGGGATCCGTTCCTCGAAGCAACGGACCGCCATGTGGTGTCGCTCTGGGAGCGCGGCGACTGGACCACCTTTTGCGGAATGCTGCCGCTCTACGCCGAAAAATGCTGGGGCGAAGGCGGCATGCACGACACCGCGATGCTGCTGGGCGCGCTCGGCTGGGACCGCTACGCAGGCCGCGCCGAAGTCATCACGCCGTATTTCGGCAGCTCCGGCACCGGGCAGATCAACGCGATTTTTCCGGTCACGCCGCTGCCCGTCTGAATTTCGAAGGAGCCTCTCGTGCCGCATCTCACCCTCGAATACAGCGCCAATCTCGCCGACGAAACGAGCATTGGCGAATTGTGCGCCACGCTCGCACACGTGCTCGACGCGCAGCGCGACGCGAACGGCGCACGCGTGTACCCGCGCGGCGGCATCCGCACGCGCGCGCTGCGCTGCAATCAGTACTTCATCGCCGACGGCGACCCGCACAACGCCTTCCTGCACGGCTGCCTGAAGATCGGCGCGGGCCGCTCGCCCGAGGTGCGCCGCGCCACCGGCGACGCGCTCTTCGAAGCCATCAAGCAGCACTTTGCCGTAGCGTTCGCCGCGCATGGGCTCGCGCTTTCGCTGGAAATCGTCGAGTTCGGCGAGGAAGGCGCGTGGAAGCACAACAACCTGCACGCCCGGCTCAAGACCTGAGCGCCCCTAAAAGCAAACCACGGAAATCGCCATGCTGGATCCGCAACTCATTCGCGAGCTGGCCGCGCAGCTCGACGAAGCCGAACGCACGCGCACGCAGTTGCGCCACTTCTCGCGCGCCCATCCGTCGATGACGATCGACGACGGCTATGCGATCCAGCGCGAGTGGGTCAAGCTCAAGCTCGCGGCGGGCTACACGATCAAGGGCCGCAAGATCGGCCTCACGTCGCGCGCGATGCAGCGCGCCTCGCAAATCGACGAGCCCGATTACGCGCCGCTGCTCGACAGCATGTTTATCGAAGCCGGCAGCGATATTCGCGCCGACCGCTTCATCGCGCCGCGCGTGGAAGTGGAGCTCGCTTTCGTGCTGGGCCGTGCGCTGCAAGGGCCGGACGTCACGCTGTTCGACGTGCTCGACGCCACCGCTTACGTCACGCCCGCAATCGAGATCATCGACGCGCGCATCGAGCAGTTCGACCGCGAGACGAAGGCGCCGCGCAAGGTGTTCGACACGATCTCGGACTTCGCAGCGAACGCGGGCGTGGTGCTGGGCGGCCGCCCGGTCAAGCCGCTCGACGTCGACCTGCGCTGGGTCGGCGCGCTGCTCTACAAGAACGGCGCAGTCGAGGAAAGCGGGCTGGCCGCCGCCGTGCTCAATCATCCGGCCACGGGCGTGGCCTGGCTCGCGAACCGGATCGCGCGCCACGACGAACGCCTCGAAGCCGGCGACGTGATTCTGAGCGGCTCGTTCACTGCGCCCATTACCGCGCGCGCGGGCGACACCTTCCATGCCGACTACGGGCCGCTCGGCGGCATCGGCTTCAATTTCGTCTGATATCGTTGCCCTCGCGCCAACTCAATACGGAGACGCCCCATGAGCGCAATACCCGACGATGCGGCTCGCCCCCACTGGTGCGAGCCGCAAGAATGGGCTGCACGCGTGAGGCTCGCGGCCACCTACCGCGTATTTCACCTGATGGGCTGGACCGAGCTGATCTTCAATCACATCACGCTGCGCGTGCCCGGTCCCGCGAAGCATTTCCTGATCAATCCGTTCGGCCTCGCGTATGACGAGATCAAGGCGTCGAACCTCGTGAAGGTCGATCTGGACGGCCAGATCCTGAGCCCCAGCGACTATCCGGTCAACCCGGCCGGCTTCGTGATCCACAGTGCGATTCACGCCCACGTGGAAGACGCGCATTGCGTGATGCACACGCACACCACGGCGGGACTTGCCGTCGCGTGCATGGAAAGCGGCCTCGCGTACACGAACTTTTATTCGGCGCAATTGCACGGCATGGTGGCTTACCACGACTTCGAAGGCATCACCGTGCACGACGAAGAAAAGCCGCGGCTGTTGAAATCGATGGGCGACCGCCGCCTGCTGATCCTGCGCAATCACGGCCTGCTCGCCCACGGCACGAGCCTCGCGCACGCATTCGTGCTGCTCTGGACGCTCAATCGCGCGTGCGAGATCCAGTGCGTCACCGACTCGATGCGCGGCCAGACCATTCCCATCGACCCGGCCATTACCGCGCGCTCCACGCGCGACGCGCTGCAATTCTCGCCCGCGCATGGCGCGGGCGAGAATGTGCTCGCGGCGCTGATCCGCCGCGTGGATCGCATCGACCCTTCTTACAAGGAGTAAACCGTGAATGCCCCGCAACGCACCATCACGGTAGTGGGCGCCGGCGCGATTGGCGGCCTCATTGCGGCACGGCTCGCGCGCGCAGATAACAGCGCACAAATCAACGTGCTCGCGCGCGGCGCGCATCTCGATGCCATCCGCCGCGACGGCCTCACGATACTCGAAGAAGATTCGCGCTATACGGCCCGCGTGCACGCCACCGACAACGCCGCCGCGCTCGGCGCTCAGGACATCGTGTTCGTCTGCCTCAAGGGCCAGGCGCTGGTGCAGGCCGCCGCCTCGCTTGCGCCGCTCGTCGGTCCGCACACGCACATCGTCTCGGCGATGAACGGCGTGCCGTGGTGGTTCCTCGCCGAGTTCGGCGGCGCGCACGACGCGAGCGACGACCGTCACCTCGAATCCGTCGATCCTGGCGGCGCGGTGTCGGCGGCGCTGCCGCCCGCGCAAGCGTCGGGCTGCGTGGTGCATCTCTCGTCGTCGATTGCGGGGCCTGGCGTGATCCGCAAAGGCCGGGGCAATCTGCTGATCGTGGGCGGCGCTTCGCAGCGCACGCCGGCGCGCGCCAAGGAAGCGTGCGCGCTGCTCGCACAAGCGGGCTTCGAAGTGCAGGCCACCGGGCAGATCCAGCATGAAATCTGGGCCAAGCTCTGGGGCAACATGACGATGAACCCCATCAGCGCGCTCACGCGTTCGACCGCCGACGTGATCCTCGACGACCCGCTGACCGCGAGCCTCGTGAAAGCGGTCATGGCTGAAGCGCGCGCGATAGGCGAGGCATTCGGCATCGGCCTTGCCATGACCATCGAAGAGCGCAACGCCATCACGCGCAAGCTGGGCGCGTTCAAGACCTCCATGCTGCAAGACGTGGAAGCGGGCCGCTCGCTCGAAGTGGAGGCGCTGCTGGGCGCGCCCTATGAACTCGCGCAGCGCGCGGGTGTGGCCGCGCCGGCGCTCGGCATGCTCTACGGTCTCGCGCGCCAACTCGACGCGAATCTGGAAGCGGCGCGCAGAGCCGGATAGAACACGGCCCTCAATCCTCCAGCGGCTTGCCGGTGAGGTCGCGAATGAATGGCAGTGTGAGGCACGAAAGCGCCACGCACACCATCACGTACCAGGCGGGCGCATGCAGGTCGCCCGTGAGCTTGATGAGCCACGTGGAGATGGCCTGCGCGAAGCCGCCGAAGATCGCCACGCCGACACGCTATAGACGATGGCCATGCCCGTCGCGCGCACCGCGCGCGGGAACATTTCGGGCAGCATCGTGATGGCGGGCGCGGCCTGCAACGCGAGCAGCACGCTCAGGCCGCCCACGGTGATGAGCAGGCGCGCCGCATCCGGTCCGCTGGACAGCCACTGGAACGCCGGCCAGATCAGCACGACCACGGCGAGGCGCGGCCAGAACACCAGCGCGCGCCGGCTGATGCGGTCGGAAAGCAGCCCCGCGAGCGGCCCGACCACGAAGGTCACCACACCGGACACGAGGCCCGCCAGCAGCAGTGTCGCGCAACGGTAGCACTGGGCGCATCTCCTGCGCCACTGATCAAAACCCGCAACGCCGCCCAATTGGTGGGGATCTCGCGGACCTGGCTGTTAGTTGCGATATCCCCGATCAGCGAAGCGTCACCACTCGAATCTGAATCAGCGTTGATTGACTTCGGCAAAACCGTCACGCACTACATCCGGCTGCATCGAGCTTGAAACGCCGCGACGCAGCGCATACTCTGGGTCCTCATGCCGCGCGTGCCGTCGCGTCAATGACCGGCCCCGCGAATTCGGGGCACGAAACTTGCTGACGCACAGCGATCCGGATTCGATATCGCACTCCTCCCATGCCCAGGACGTCTCTTTCCTCCCGCTTACAGTCGCGTGCCGCGCAGTGCCGCAACACGCTAATTGCCGCCTTCGTGTGCACGTTGCTGCTTGCCCTGCCCTGGGCCGCGCCGTGCAGCGCGGCGGCGCCCGCCGCCGCGTCCACGACGAACCCCGCCGCGCCGGTCGTGCTGACGCCCGCGCAAGCGAACGCGGCATTGCGGGTGCTCGACGATCCAGTTCAGCGCGCGCACGTGACGGACACGCTGCGCGCGATCGCCGCTGCGGGCGCGCTCGCCACGCCGGCTTCGGCCCCCACGGCGGCTCCGGCGGGCGCGAGCGAAGCATCGGCATCGGCGGCCAGCAGCGCTGCGGCGTCCACGCCGCTCGCGAACGCGCTGCGCTCGAATGGCCTCGTGCTGCAAATCGCCGACGGCGCCGCGCGCGGCGTGCAGGCCGTCGGCCAGCGATTGCTGAGCGCGCGCGCGGCGCTCTTCAACGTTGCGTCCGCACGCGACTGGTGGAGTACCCGCCTCGGCACGCCACAAGGCCACGCGATGCTGCTCTCGCTGATGCGCGTGCTGCTGCTCACGCTCGTGCCGGCGCTCGCGATCGAGGCGATCCTGCGCCGCGTGATCAGCAAGCCGCGCCGTGCGATCGTCGAGCATGCGGCGCTCGCACAGGATGCGGACGAGGCGCGAGGCACGAACGGCGGCCCGGCGGCGGATTCGAATGCCGCAGATGCGCCAGCTACTACGGATTCCTCACCTTCAGCGCCTGAAGCAGCCAGCGTGCAGCCAGCAGAAACCGATCAGGCGACCCTGCGCGCCGCTGCCGGCATGACGCCGGCCGCCGCGCCCCCCGGCACGGACGCCACCACTGACACCAGCCTCGACGAGCACGCCAGCGCACGAGCCAGCGCCCTCGCCGCCGAAGCCGACAACGCCTCCGGGCAGCGCATCGCCTCGCTCGCGCGCGAAACGCGCCACCGCATCCGCAGCGCGCAGCACTGGCGCCTGCTCAAACGCCTGCCCTGGGCGCTGCTCGTTGCCGTGCTCGAACTCGTGCCCGTGATCGCATTCGGGCTGTGCGCCGCCGGCGTGCTCTCGCTCATGAACCCCGCGGACGCCGCACCAGCCGCCGCCGTCGGTCAAATCGTCGACACGTGGGTGGTCTGCCGCACCATCATCGTCATCGGCAACATGCTCTTTGCGCCCGACGCCGACGCCCTGCGGCTCATGCCGCTCTCCGGCACCTGGGCCGAATTCGCGCAGCGCTGGGTCGAACGCATCGTCGTGATCGGCGGCGTGGGCGGCGCGCTCGGCGGCGCGGTGCCGCTCGGCATGACCGAGGACACGCATCTCGCCCTGCTCAAGCTCGTCATCCTGTTCGCGCACGTAGCGCTCGCGGTGGCGATTCTGCAATGCCGCCAGCCGGTGGCCGCGGCCATCCGCAAGTCGGCCGCCGAACGCAGCTCGTTCGCGTATCTCGTGCACTGGTTCGCCGACATCTGGGCCGCCGCGGCCGTCTTCGTCGTCATGGCGCTGTGGTTCGTCTGGGCGCTCGACCTGCGCGGCGGCTACCGCGAACTCATGCGCGCCGGCGGCATCTCGCTCGCCGTGCTGCTCGCCGCGCGCGTGGTAGCCATCGTCTCGCTCGGCGCGCTTGGCCGCATGTTCGACCCGAACGGCAACAGCGAGAACATGACGATCGCGCAGCGCCGCGCGTATCGCTACTACCCGGCGCTGCGGCGCGTCGTGACCGCCGTGCTGTGGATCGCCACGCTCGACATCCTGCTGCGCGTCTGGGGCCTGCATCCGGGCCGTCTTATCACGAACGCACCCATCGGACACCTGATCGGCTCCGCGCTGCTGACGATCGCCATCGCCATCGCCGTGGCCATCGTGATCTGGGAAGCCGCGAACGGCGCGGCCGAGCGGCGCCTGAACGCGTGGACCGATGCCGGCGACTTCGTGCGCGCGGCGCGCCTGCGCACGCTGCTGCCGATGTTCCGCACCATGCTGTTCGTCGCGATCCTCGTGGTGGTCGGGCTCACGGCGCTCTCGCAGCTCGGCGTGAACACCGCTCCGTTGATCGCGGGCGCGAGCATCTTCGGCGTCGCGCTGGGCTTCGGCTCGCAAAAGCTCGTGCAGGACTTCATCACCGGCATCTTCCTGCTCACCGAGAACGCCATGCAGGTGGGCGACTGGGTTACGGTCGCGGGCGTCTCGGGCACGGTCGAGTTTCTCTCGATCCGCACGGTGCGTTTGCGCGGCGGCGACGGTTCGCTTTACACCGTGCCGTTTAGTTCGGTGACGACCGTGAACAACACGAATCGCGGCATCGGCAACGCAGCGGTGAAGGTGCTGATCGCGCATGGCGCGGACTTGCAGCGCGCCATCGACACGCTCAAGGAAATCGGCGCGGAGATTCGCAACGACGAGGCATACAAGAACGGCATTCTCAGCGACTTCGCGTACTGGGGCGTGGATCAGGTGGATGGGGCGAGCGTGACGCTGGTGGGGCAGATGCAGTGCAAGGACTCGGCGCGATGGGGCGTGCAGCGCGAGTTCAATCGACGCGTGCTGGCGCGGTTCACGGAGCGCGGTATCGAGCTCGCGAATCCGCAGCGCAGCTTCTTGATTGGACGCGCGAGCGGGAGCGATGTCGAAGGGCGCATGTATGGGGATGGCCAGCGTGCCGCGAGTGACGATGACGACGATAGCGATAGCGATCGCGCTGCGGGGCGATCGCGCGGTGAGGTGCGTGGGAAGCCGAATTGATGTTTGCCTGGGGCGGTGCGCGGGTTGCGGATGTTGGGCTCACCTTTGTGTTGCCTGGCGAGAGATCCCGAAAATGCTCACCTTTAACGGCTTGGAGCACTCGCCGCGCGTCCCGCGCGCGGCGGAGTTTTCTGTGTAATCAATGACCTGGGTGTGGGGTGAGGAAGCGAGGCCGGGACTTCATCACGGGTCCCGGAGAAGCTCACCTTTGTGTGCGAGGTTTACACCGTGCCCGCCAGATGAAAGCGCGACGCGGGATGCCAGAGCTGCACCGAAGTGGCCACCGCGTCGCCGACCCACGTACGGCGCTCGACCATGAGACACGGCTCGCCGATTTCCATGTCGAGATGACCGCGGATATAAACGTCGGGCTTGCGTGCATAAATGCGGAACGCCGCCCGCTGAATGGGAGCAAGCCGCACCATGTATTGATTCGGCGTTTCGAGCTTGAAATCCTGCTCGAGGTAGTGCGGAAAGAGCGCCGGGTTCACGTAACGGTCTTCGTACTGGATGGGCTCTTCCTCGTCGAAATGCACGATGCGCGAATGGAACACCGGACCGGTCGCGAGGTCCAGTGCGGCGAGCGCCGCCTCGTCGCCGCTCGCGTCCAGCGTCAACACTTGCGCCGCGTGGCGATGGCCGCGCGCCGCGATTTCGTCTGCGATATTGCGGATTTCGAGCACCGTCGACTCATAGTCGCGCGGCGCGACGAAAGTGCCGGAGCCTTGCACGCGCTTGAGTACGCCATCGTTCGTGAGTTCGCGCAGCGCCCGCGACACGGTCATGCGCGCCACGCCGAATTCCTTCACCAGCATCGTCTCGGAGGGGATCGCGTCACCGGTCTTCCAGGTGCCGTTCGCGACGCGCTCCATCACGTAGCGCTTGATCTGCTCGTACGGCGCCGCCACCTTGCGTATCCGGACGTCCGGCCCAAGCTCGTCCGCGGTGCGCGCTGAAGCATCGATGTTCATTCTTTGTCTGGCTCCTTCGGCGGATTCATGCAATGGCGCAGCTCCCGTATTCAGCCGACGGGGGCATCCACGAGCGCTCGCGATGTCGTTGTGTTTCCCCTCGCCTCAGTGGCCCACCGCGCCCGGCATTTCCTCATTGGCCGAGGCGTGCGTGCCCGGTGTCGCCACGCCTTGCAGCGGCGGCTGTAACGCGCAGGACGCCAGGGGCTCCGGCGTGCAAGGCGCGGCTTGCGGATCGGGCAGCGGAGGCGGGCTGCCGCCGGCGATCATGCGAAACGCCACCGACATGTCGCCGGCGAGCGGCCGGTCGTCGCGATACGTTGGCACGACGCTGCGAATCTGCCCGTACAGCGTTTGCGTGTAATCCGCCCGCACGGCCGCCACGGGCTGCAGATCGTATGCCTGAGCGGCGGCGAGCAGTTCTATGCCCAGAATCCGGCTGCTATTTTCGATCACGGCCAGCGCCTTGAGCGCGGCCGGCGTGGCATGGCACAGATGATCCTCCTGGAGGCCCGATGTGACGCCGCCATCGAGGCTCGCCGGCGCGGCATCGCGCCGGTTCTGCGCGACCAGCGAAGCGGCCGTGTACTGCGCGATCATGAAGCCGGAATGTGTGCCGCCCGGATAGGCGAGGAACGCGGGCAGGCCACTCACGAGCGGGTTGACGAGCCGGTCGAGACGGCGCTCCGCCATCGCCGCAACCTGAGCGACGGCGGTGGCGAGGCTATCCATCGCAAGCGCAATAGACGCGCCCACGGCGTGAGCCTGCGAGAACACGCGTGGTGCGTCGGGCGTTCCGTCGACGATGGGGTTATCCGTCGTCGACGCCAGTTCGCGGTTCACAACCTCCTCCGTGGCGGCCAATACGTCGCGCGCGGCGCCATGCACGTGCGGAATGGTGCGCATGCTGAGCGGATCCTGGGTGCGGCGCCCGAGCGCTGCCGCGAGGAGGCCGCTTTGCGCGAGCGCCGCACGCATGCGCGCGCCCACGCGGGCAAGCCCGGGCGAGACACGAAACGCGAGCGACTGCGCATCGAATGCCGCTATCTGGCCGCCAAGATTTTCGAAGCTCATCGCGGCCACCGCATCGGCCCAGTCGAGCAGGCGCTGCGCGCGCTCCAGCGCCAGCGCGGCGAGGCCCGTCACGCAAGGCGTGCCGTTCACCAGGCTCAAACCTTCCTTCGCTTCGAGCGCGAGCGGCGCGAGCCCAAGGCGTTCGAGCGCCTCGGCGCCGCCCAAACGCTCGCCGCGCCAGCGCACGTGACCCGCGCCCACGCACACGAGCGCGATATGCGCCATATGGCTCAGATAGCCCACCGAGCCGAAGGCCGGCACTTCGGGCAGGCAATCGGCTTCGAGCAACGCGGCGAGTTGCGCGACGATCTCGACGCGCACGCCCGAACCGCCATGTGCGTAGTTGTTGATCGCGGCAGCCATGATCGCGCGGGTCTCCTCCTTGCCAAGCGGAGCGCCCACGCCCACTGCATGACTCATGAGGATGTTGTGCGACAACTCATGTTGCTGAGCGGGAGACACCACTACGTCGCAAAGCGCGCCTACGCCCGTGTTCACGCCATAGGCGCGAATGCCGCGTGCAACTATCTGTTCGACGATGGCGCGCGCGCCGCGAATGCGCGCCTCGGTCCCGGGCGAAAGCTGCAAGGGCGCGCCCGCCGCGACGGCGGCAATCTCACGCCAGACGAGCGGAGCTTCGGAACGGATGACTGTCATGTCGATCTCTGCGGAAAGCCAAGGTTATGTGCCGGCCCGTGGCACACGCCAGGGGCCGCACTCGATCAGTGTGCGTTTCTGTCCTGGTGGCTGGACACGAACTGGCGGAAGCGTTCGGACTTCAGCTCGCCGAAGACTTCCTGAGGGGTGCCATCCGCATCGACACGCCCCTGGTGCAAAAACATCACGCGATTGGACACGTGCTTCGCAAAGCCCATCTCATGCGTGACAACGAGCATCGTGCGGCCTTCTTCGGCGAGTGCGCGCATCACGCGAAGCACTTCGCCCACAAGCTCGGGATCGAGCGCCGAGGTCGGCTCGTCGAAGAGCATGACCTTCGGATGCATGGCGAGCGCACGGGCGATCGCGACGCGCTGCTGCTGGCCGCCCGAGAGGTGCGCCGGGTAGTGGCCGCGCTTGTCGGCGAGACCCACTTTCGCGAGCAGCGCTTCGGCTTCTTCCGCCGCTTCGGCGCGGCTGCGCTTGAGCACGCGCATCGGCCCTTCAACCAGGTTCTCCATCACGGTCATATGCGACCACAGATTGAAGTTCTGAAACACCATGCCAAGGCGCGAGCGCACGCGGTCCACCTGACGGCGATCCTCGGGCTGCAGCTTGCCGTCGCGGCGGCGCTTCATCTTCAGCGTCTCGCCTTCCAGCTCGACGGTGCCGTCATCGGGCATCTCCAGCAGGTTCAGGCAGCGCAGAAACGTGCTCTTGCCCGAGCCGCTCGCGCCAAGAATCGAAATGACGTCGCCCTGATGGGCGTCGAGCGAGATGCCCTTGAGCACATGGTGATCGCCGAAGGACTTGTGAATGTTCTTGACGGACAGGGCGACCGGTGCGGCTGCATTCATGAGTAACTCCTGATAAGGCGGGTATGGCTGCCGGTCACGAGGCGGCGCGATGGGATTCGAGTGTCGTCAGCTTGCGCGCGGGCACGCTGGGCGCTGGACCCAGATGGCGCGAGAGGCGCTTTTCGACGAGACCGATGAGACGCACGACGAAGAAGTTCAGCGCGAGGTAAATCAGCGCGGCACAGGTGAACACCTCCGTGGTCCGATAGGTCTGCTGGATGATCTGCTGGGCGACGCCCGTGACTTCCCAAACCGTAACGAGGCTCGCAAGCGCCGTGGACTTCACGAGCAATACGGCTTCGGTCGAATAGGCGGGCAAGCACTGGCGCAGTGCGATGGGGCCGATCACCCGGCGCAGCAGCGCGATGCCGGACAGACCGATCGAATAACCGGCCTCGATCTGGCCCACCGGCACGGCCATCAGGCCGCCGCGAATGATCTCCGCCGTATAGCCGGCCGTGCACAGTGCAAGCGAGAGCACGGCGCACACGTAGGGTTCGCGCAGCACCGGCCACAGGAAACTCTCGCGTATCACGCCGAACTGGCCAAGCCCGTAGTAGACGAGAAACATCTGGATCAATAGCGGCGAGCCGCGGAACACGAGGATGTAAGCTCGCGCGAAGCGATTGGGCAACCAGCGCGGCGAGACGCGCATGGCCACGATCACCAGCGAGAGCAAGCCACCCAGCACCAGCGAAGCGAAGAACAGTCCGAGCGTGACCGGCACCGCAGCAATGAGCTGGCGCAGCGTATCGAAGAGAAAATCGAAGTCGATTTGCATGTCAGAACCGCCGTAACGTCAATTGCGCGCGAAATTGCGCTTGAAGGATCGGCCGACATGCGCTTCCGCACGGCCGAAGATGCGGTTCGACACTCCCGTCATCGCGAGGTACAGCGCGCCGCCCACGACGAAGAAAAGGAAATACTGATGCGTCGATCCGGCGGCCACCTGACTCGCGCGCAGGAGCTCTGCAAGACCCGTCACGGAAATCAGTGCGGAGTCCTTGAGACTGAGCTGCCACACGTTGCCGATGCCCGGCAGCGCAAAGCGCAGCACTTGCGGAATGAGGATGCGGCGCGCCATGGTAAGCGCAGGCATGCCGACCGCGCGCGCGGCTTCGAGCTCGCCGCGCGAAACAGCCAGCACCGCTGCGCGATAGACCTCGGCCTGGTAGGCCCCGGAAATCAGGCCCACGGCAACCGCGCCGACCGCAAAAGGCGGCACGCCTACAAAACCGTCCGCGCCGAACCACTGCCCCACACTCGTCACGAGCGCAGACCCACCGAAGTAGAAGAGATAGATGACGAGCAATTCGGGCACGCCGCGAAACACCGTGGTGTAGCAATCGCCGATCACGCGCAGGACGCGCAGCCGCGAAAGCTTCGCCGCCGCGACGAGTCCACCGGCCACAGCACCAATCGCAAGCGCCGCGAGCGTGAGCACGACCGTCATGGCCGCGCCCAACAGGAGCACGCTGCCCCAGCCTTCCGATCCAAAGCCGAGCATTTCGAACATAGACATGATGACTACCTCAAGCAAACCAGACGAGGCTGGCTAAACTGGCCTTGCCCGCGGTGCGGGCAAGGGGGCCGGGAAGCGCTCAGGGCGTCACATCCGTCTTGAACCACTTGATCGCGAGCTTCTTGATCGTGCCATCGGCCTGAGCGGCAACAATCGCGGTATCGAACTTCGCTTTCAGGTCGGCATCCTGCTTGCGGAACGCGAGCCCTTCGCCGGGACCCCAGATCGGTCCGGCGATTTGCGGGCCCGCCATGACGATGGAGGCGTTGGACTTGTTGTCGTTGGCGGCGTAGTAGGTGACGTCGTCGAACGAGGCGTCGATGCGGCCGTTCGCGAGATCGAGATCGCGCTGCGGCGCCGACTTGTAGACGCGAATGGATGCGACTTCCTTGAAGTTGTCGTTCACAAAGCGCGTATAAATCGTGCCCGACTGCAGGCCGATGGTCTTGCCCTTGAGCGCCTTGCGCAGCGCGTCGATGGCCGGCAGGTTGCTGCGCGCATCGGTATCGAGCTTCACCGGGCTCGCGCCGGGCGCGGTCTTCGGCAGGATCTTCGTGTCGGTCACGGCAAACGTGGCGGGAGTAGCCGCATAGGGCTTGGAGAAGGCGAGGATCTTTTCGCGGTCAGGAGTGATCGAGATGGCATCCATCAGGACATCGAATTTCCCGGCCTGGAGCCCGGGAATCATGCCGTCCCAATCCTGCGTGACGAGATTGCACTGGAGTTGTGCGCGCGCACAAAGATTGGCGACCAGTTCCGGCTCGAAGCCACCAAGCTTGCCGCCCGGCAACGTGAGGTTCCATGGCGCGTAACTACCGTCGAGCGCAATCGTCACTGTTTTCCACTCTTTCGCGCCAGCGCCGCCGCTCCCCAGCAGCGCAGCGCCGATTGCCACTCCAATCAAGGACTTGACCAGTCTGGTGTACTTCGCCTGCATGTCGATACTCCTTAGTCGTGCCGTCGGGATCCTGGATGGGCAGCCTCGCCACCCACCACATTGTCTAGACAAGCTTGCGGGAGCAAAAAACCGAACGCAAGCAATTTCAATTAAAAACCGGGCAATCCAGGGAATATCCTGGGCATAGGGGCTGGAAGCGCCACCACATGGGCTTTGCGCGCAGCAAAGAAGCACAGGGCATGCCTTCGAATGGGGGACAGCCAAGCGGACAACGGTGCGGCGACACTTTGCACCGCCACCGAGTTGCCTAGTTAATTTACCTGTGCGGCGCGATGCAAGCGTGCGCCGTCGTTGTCCCCGGCGAAACAGCCTCCACAAAACAAAACCGGGGCTCAAGGCCCCGGTCCAATCTCGCTATATGGCGCTAGCGCGCATCACCCCTCAACATCCTCAAGACTAAAAATCTCCGACTGATCGTTATACGAAAAGATCTCGCCATACCGTCCCCAATCGATCACGGTATCGAGCGTTTCTTCGGCCGCCACATCAGAGAGAAAGTCCTCGAGCTCCTGCTCGAACCGCACGCGCGGCGCGCGGTGCCCCGGACGCTCGTTGAGCACCTTCTTGATACGCGCCGCGAGCGGCACATTACGCAGCAAATGGTCGGCGAACATCAGCTTGCGCGCCTGCGTGCCCATCTCCGCGAACACGCGCGCGGGCGGCGTGAGCAGCAGGTCACCGTCGCGCACATCGGCGAAACCCAACTGTTGCAGCACCTCGGCAATCGGAAACAAATCGTCCACTTCGAGATGCAGCGAACGCGCGATCTCGGGCATGTCGGCGCGGCCGTGATACGGCGCGGCCGCCAGCGTCTCGATCAAGCCCGCCATCAGGTTCGTCGAAACGTCGGGCAAACGGCTGCCCACTTCAAGGCGCCGTTGCGAAGCTTCGGCCGCTTCGCGCGCGGTCATCTTCGCGTAGATCTCGTCGACGAGCTTGCGGAACGCCGGGTCCAGGCGGTTGCGCGGGTGCTTGAACGGCACCTTGATCTCGGCCACCACGCGCCCCGGATTCGACGACAACACCAGAATGCGGTCGCACATGAACACCGCTTCTTCGATGTTATGCGTGACGATCAGCATCGACTTGATCGGCATGCGGCCTTGCGTCCACAAGTCGAGCAAATCGGTGCGCAGCGTTTCGGCGGTCAGCACGTCGAGCGCGGAGAACGGTTCGTCCATCAACAGCAACGCCGGGTCCACCACGAGCGCGCGCGCAAAACCCACGCGCTGGCGCATGCCGCCCGATAGCTCGCGCGGGTAGGCGTTTTCGAAGCCGTCCAGACCGATCAGGTCGATGGCGGCCAGCGCGCGCTCGCGGCGCTCGCGCGCGCCCACGCCCTGCGCTTCGAGGCCCGCTTCCACGTTCTGCAGCACCGTGAGCCACGGGAACAGCGCGAAGGTCTGGAACACCATCGATACGCCTTCGGCCGGCCCTTCGAGCGGCTTGCCAAGCCAGTTCACTTCGCCCGACGTGGCCTCGATCAGGCCGGAGATGATGCGCAGCAACGTGGACTTGCCCGAGCCGGAGCGGCCGAGCAGCCCGACGATTTCGCCTTCGCGCAGCGAGAGATTGACGTCGTCGAGCACGAGACGCTCGTCGTCCTTCTTCGCGAAGCCGCGCGATACGTGCTTCACGGCGAGCACTTCCTGGCCCGGCACGGGACGCATCGGCAGCAGGTCGGATGAGACGATTCTGGGATTCAGCATGATTTACTCCATCTCAATCGAGCCGCAGCCGGGACTCGGCGAACGTGTACATCGGACGCCAGAGCACGCGGTTGAACAGCGTAACGAACAGGGACATCATCGCGATGCCCAGAATGATCTTCGGGAAGTCGCCGGCGGCGGTCATCTGCGCGATATACGCGCCCAGGCCGTGCGCCTGGAGCTTCGTGTCGCCCCACTGCACGAACTCGGCCACGATGCTCGCATTCCACGCGCCGCCCGAGGCGGTAATCGCACCCGTGACGTAGTACGGGAAGATGCCCGGCAGCATCGCCTGCCGCCACCATTGCCAGCCGCGGATGCGGAAGTTCTTGGCCGCTTCCTTGTAATCGTTCGGATACGCCGTGGCGCCCGCGATCACGTTGAAGAGGATGTACCACTGCGTGCCGAGCACGATCAGCGGCGAGAGCCAGATGTCCGGGTTCAGGTGGAAGCGCACGATCACGATCACGAACACCGGGAACAGCAGATTCGCCGGAAACGCCGCGAGAAACTGCGCGAGCGGCTGCACCTTTTCGGCGAGCGCCGGACGCAGGCCGATCAGCACGCCGAGCGGCACCCAGATCACCGAAGCAATCGCGATCAGCAACACCACGCGTAACAGCGTAATGAGGCCAAGCACGAACACATGGCCGACTTCGTCGAGCGTGACGCCGGTGCGCACGAACGCGACCACGCGCCAGACCACGTAAGCGGTGAGCGCGATCACGAACACGGCCCAGAGGATGTCACCTACGCGCGAGCGCTTCGTGAGCACCGCGCTTGCCGCAGGCATGGCCTTCGGCAGCCGGAAGCGAATCGGCACGCGCGCGAGCGTGGCCAGCAAAAAGCCCATCGGCACGAGCAGTCGATGAATCAGATGCGTGCGGCGGATCAGGTCGAGCAGCCACGACTCGGGCGCGTCGCCCGATGCGGTGTTTTCCATGCGGAACTTGTCGGCCCACGCCACCAGCGGGCGGAACAGGAACTGGTCGTAGGCCAGGATCACCACCGTCATCGTGAGAATCACCCAGCCCACCGCGTGCAGGTTCTTCTCCGTGATCGCCTGCGCCAGGTACGCGCCAATGCCCGGCAGCGTAATCGTGTTGTTGCCCACCGTGATCGCTTCGGAAGCCACCACGAAGAACCAGCCGCCCGACATCGACATCATCATGTTCCAGATGAGGCCCGGCATCGAGAACGGCACTTCGAGCTTCCAGAAACGCTGCCAGCCCGTGAGATGGAAACCGCGCGAGACTTCATCGAGGTCGCGCGGCACCGTGCGCAGCGACTGGTAGAAGCTGAACGTCATGTTCCAGGCCTGGCTCGTGAAGATCGCGAAGATCGCCGCGAGTTCCGCGCCCAGCACGCGCGAGGGAAACAGCGCGAGGAAGAACGTAACGGTGAACGAGATATAGCCGAGCACCGGAACCGACTGCAGGATGTCGAGGATCGGCACCAGCACCTGGCCCGCGCGCCGGCTCTTGGCCGCGAGCGTGCCGTAGACCAGCGTGAACGTGAGCGAGGCGACCATGGCCGCGAGCATGCGCAGCGTCGTGCGCATGGCGTACTCGGGCAGGTTGGCCGGGTCGAGCGAGATCGCCTGCGTCTTGAGCGTGGCGATGGGCGCCATGGTCTCGTGAAAGCCCACCACGGCCATCGCGATCAAACAGATGATCAGCGGGAACGCCACGAAGTCCCAGCGATTGGGCAGCACGCGCCACGCCGAGGCGTTGGCCGTGCGGTTCAGGTTGAATCTGAACTCCATCAGCAGCCTCCCGGGGCGAATAACAGGTTGAACTGATTCATGTCTTGAAGCACCAGCGTTTCTGGATGTTGCTGCTTATTTCGGCTTATTGCGGCTTGTTTGCTGCTAATTGGCTCTTATACAGCCCTTGCGCGCCACAACACCCGTGCGCGCCAGTCCGGCCAGCGCGCGGCGAGTCCCGAATGGCGGCAAGGCAAAGCGGCTGGCGCGCGCTGGCGGGCGCCGGTCGCATCGGCCTGGGCCATGCGCAACGCAAGTGGCGGCCCGTGCGCTGCGCGGCGTCGGCCGACTGCCGATGCGCGCAATGAACGGACCGTGCCGCGAGCGAAATTCGCTCACGGCGCGATGTCGGCCTTGCGCGGCGCGTGACAAAAACGCGGCTGCGCCGGGTCGACGCTAATTAGAGTGCACGAGGATTACTGCGAGACGCGCACCATCTGCCTGGCTGGCAAGACGGCGGCTGAAAGAAAGGGAGCGCGGACGTCGTGCCGGTCAGGCAGCGAAACTATTCGAAGATCGACAACTGCTACTGTCCAAGGCGTCAGCCCCTTTTGTTAAGACGGGCGAATTTTAGTCACGCCCACTGCCGGAAGTCAACACGATTCGCGCCGCCCGTCAAATCTCGTGCCAATGCCGCCACACGGCCACCGCACGGCCATTCCGCCGGCATCACCGTGACTCGGGGTGAGGCACCGGACACCTCTGCTCTTATCCGGCCCTGTTTGGAGGCGATACGTAAGTTATTGCAGTCTCGTGGCCGTGGTTCATGGGGACTGACGATTGAGAAGGGCCGGACAAATGATTCAGGCGGATCGGCCGGCCGCCTCGCAGACGCACCGCAACCGGCGTGCCCGTCTGAGTACCGCCCGTGTCAGGCTTGCTTGCGCATCGGGTGCCTGGAATCGCCCGCGCGCATGCGCTCCAGCCGTTCGCTGGCCTCGGCCAGCACCCAGAACGGCGCGCTCTGCAGCTGCTGATCGTAGACGCCCACGATCGCCTTGACCGCCTCGAACTCCGGCTCTTCCAGCCGCCATACACTCTCGGCCGCGCCGCGCGCGAAGCACGCGAGGATCGCCTCGTCGGCGCAACGGACCTGCTCGGGCGTCAGCACGCCGTAGCCCGCGCCGGCGATCGATTGCGCGAGCACGTGCGCATGCAGGAGCGCCTGCGCGTCGTGCTGTGCGCCGCCCGCGCGCAGCGAAGCGAGCGCCAGATGCAGTTGCAGCGCGAGTTCGTCAGCGCTCGCGCGCGGCATCGGCAGCAACTCGGCCTTTTGGCGCCGGGCGCGGGTGGTCTTGTGCTGCGGAAAGGGGATCGTCTTGGCCATGTCGCCCATCGGTATCGATTCAGGTGCGTTTACAGGTGCACTTCCAGGTTCATTAACGGCACGCAGCGGCCAAGGTTGAGCGCCGTCGCTCAAGATCGATATAGCAGCGAGTGACAGCCCGGCGCCCTGCCCGAGCTAGCGCGCGTCGTCGGGCGTGCGGCGCGCGGCCATGAAGGCTTCCACGTGGCGGATGGCCGCCTCGCACTGTTCGAGCGTCAGGTGGTGGATCGACGGATTCGGCAATTCGAAGCCGAGTTCCCCGGCCACCCAGCGCAACGCGCGGCCGCGCGCCTCGAAGACATTCACCTTGTCGCGCCGCACCTTGGCGGCCACGAGCGGTTCCAGCGCGTCGTGCAAGCGGCTCTTGGCGTCGCGCAACGCGGCGTTGGCGAGCCGCCCGAGCGGCACGTTGCGCGTGCTGCGCGCGGGCACGCCAATCCACGCCTCACAGGCCGCGCAGACCCAGAGCGGGCCGTGATCGTCACGGTACGGATAGGCTTCGTCGCCATAACGGGCGAGCAGCGCCTTTGCGCCGCAGTAATCGCACAGCGGCTGCGGCAGCGCCTTGACCGGGCGGCCTACGCGCATGCGCGGCTCCCTCGGGCGAAATTCGATGGTTCCATAAACTTGCTTGATTCAGTGATTGCCGGGCGGACGCGAAAAGAAACCTGAACGCGCCCATCGGCAAAAGGATACCGGGAACCACTGTCAGCGGCACCCTGGCCGGATGGCCCAGGCCGGATGGCCACGCTCAAGCGCGTGTGCGAGCGGCACCAGGTGAGCTGGCACCCGCTGCGCACCGCAAGGCTCGCGAGTCTTGTCGAATTGACGATGCGGCTGCACGAGAACGCCGCGCCCGCACTGGCGGCGCTGCCCGTCTCGCGGTTCTGCCTGCGCCACGGTTAGACAGCGGGCATCAGCTTTTGACGAGCTTCTTCAGCGCCTCGATTTCGGGTGCGCAGGCGGCGGCGGCGGCTCGCGCCTCGATGCCGCGATAGAGCCGGATGATCTCTTCGCCCACGGGCGTGAGCGTGCTGCCTCCGCCGCTTTGTCCGCCATGTTCGGACACGGTGGCCGGCGATGCGAGCGCGCGATTGAGTTCGTCCATGAGAAGCCACGCACGCCGTTACGACATGTTCAGGCTGCGCGCCGCCGCCGAAATCGAGCCCTGCTCGCGCACCGCCTCCAGCAGTTGCACCTTGCCGGGCCCGAGCGCGATGGTGCCGTCATGAATGACACGCATGCGAAAACGCACGTCAGGCGCGCTGCGCGGCGTTGGCGTGGCGGCCTCGGTCTGAACTTTTTTTGGGGGGACATGGGCGCAAGCAAACGCCAGTCGATCAGGCATCCACGCCCACGATCACGCTCGACGCCTTGAAGAGCGCCGCAGCCGGCTTGCCCGCTGCCAAACCGAGGCGGTCCACGCTGTCGTTCGTGACGATGGCCGCGATCTGCGCGCCGCTCGCCGCCGCGATCACGACCTCGGCGTTCACTGCGCCCCTCGTGACCGACGCGACGGTGCCCGCGACGACGTTGCGCGTGGAGACCTTGCTGGCGTCGCCATCCACCATCACGATCACTGACGAAGCCTTCACGAGCGCAAACGCGTTCTTGCCGGCCGCGAGGCCCAGCGAAGCGGCGCTGCCATGCGTGATGATGGCGACGATCTCGAGACCGCCGTCGACGCGCAGCGTGACTTCGTCGTTGACTGCGCCGGCCTTGACCGCGGCGATCTGGCCGGAGAAGTGATTGCGAGCGCTGGTACGCATGAGAGCCTTCCTATAAGCGATGAAATTGACCGACGTAAGCGCCGTCGCGGCGCGCGCCGGTGCGAGTCCGAATGCAGGGCCTAGTGTAGCGGCGCGGCCCGACCATGCACAGGCGTTATCGGGAACATTGCCCATGTGGCCAGGTGCATGAAACTGTCGGGCCGGCGTAATATATGCACCTTTATAACGCTACGGGGTAGAAAAGATGATCCGCAAGCTGATTGCGTCCGTCGTGATGATGTCCGGCGTGCTCGCCGCGAGCACGGGCGCATTAGCGGCCGACAACGGCGACGTCAACGTGCTCTATGCGGGCTCGCTCGTGAACCTGATGGAAAAGAGCGTGGGGCCGGCGTTCGAGAAGGAAACAGGCCTGCACTTCAAGGGTTACGCAGCCGGCTCGAACAAGATCGCCAATGAAGTGAAGGGCAAGCTGCGCCGTGGCGACGTGTTTATCAGCGCGAGCCCGAAGGTCAACGCGAACCTCATGGGCGACTCGAATGGCAATCATGTTTCGTGGTATGTGAATTTCGCCGAGTCGCCGCTCATGATCGGCTACAACCCAAAGAGCCGCTTCGCCGCCGACTTCAAGACGAAGAAGTGGGATGCCGTGCTGCGTGAGCCGGGCATCCGCCTTGGCCGCACCGATCCCAAGCTTGACCCGAAAGGCGCGTTCACCGTCGAACTCATGACGAAGGCGGCCCAGGCGTACAACCAGCCCGACCTCGTCGAGAAAACGCTTGGCACGCCGGAGAATCCCGCTCAAGTGTTGCCCGAGGAAACGCTCGTGGGCCGTCTGCAGTCGGGCCAGCTCGACGCGGGCTTCTTTTACTCGACCGAAACGTCGGACCTGAAGATTCCGTCGATCCATCCCGCGCCCGAGCTGGGGATCAAGGCGAGCTACACGCTCACGATTTTGAATGACGCGCCCAATGGCGCGGGCGCCGCACGCTTCGTCAACTTCCTGCTGAGCGCCGAAGGCCGCAAGCTGCTCGCCGAACACGGCGTGGACATCAAGAAGCCCGCGGTCAACGGCAACGCCCAGGGCATTCCGTCGTCGGTGCAGGCCGTGATCGACGCCGCACAGCAATGACGCCGCAATCATGACTCGACCCGCTGAACCGGCGCAAAGCACCGCAAGGCCGCTCTGGTGGCTCGGCGCGTTGCTCGCTGTGTATCTGTGCGCGCCGTTTTTCGCCAGCATTCCGCAGATCGGCCAGGCGGACTGGGCCGGCGTCGACTGGCGCACCATGGGGTCGGCGGTCGGCGTGTCGGTGGCGAGCGCGAGCGTCGCCGCGCTCGTCATCCTCGTGGGCGGCGTGCCGCTCGGCTATTGGCTAGCGCGTTCGCGCTCGCGCGGCGTCGCGCTGCTCGGCTTCGTCGTGCAATTGCCGCTCGCGCTGCCGCCGCTCACGAGCGGCGTGCTGCTGCTGTTTCTGATCGGCCCGTATAGCGGCCTCGGCCAGCTCTTCAACGGCGCGCTCACCGACTCCTTCACGGGCATCGTGCTCGCCGAGACCTTCGTGGCCGCGCCATTCCTGGTCGTGGCGGCACGCTCGGCATTCGCCGCCGTCGATCCGGTCCACGACGACGTGGCCGCCACGCTCGGCCATCGCGCCGCGAGCCGCTTCTTTCGCATCACGCTGCCGATCGCCTGGCCCGCCATCCGCGCGGGGCTCGCGCTCGCATGGCTGCGCGCGTTCGGCGAATTCGGCGCAACGGTGATGGTCGCCTATCACCCGTACTCACTGCCGGTCTACACCTATGTGGTGTTCGGCGGCCAGGGGCTGCCCGCGATGATGCCGCTGCTGCTGCCGACGCTTGGCATCGCGATCGTCTGCGCGGTGCTCTCGGTCTATAGCCGTGGCACGCGCGCCACGCTCGCGGTGAGCACCGACAACAGCGATGAGCTCACCGCATTCACGCCCGCCGCCGCGGCAACGAATACGAACGACTTGCGGCTCGCGTTCGCGGCGCAGCGGCGCCTCGGCGCGTTCACGCTCGACGTCGCCTGGCAGCCGCGCACGCGGCGGCTCGCGATCATCGGGCCTTCGGGCTCGGGCAAGTCGCTCGCGCTGCGCATCGTCGCGGGTCTCGAGCGCAACGATGCGGGCTTCGTCTCGCTCGGCGCGACCGACATTGGCGCGTTGCCGCCCGAAGGCCGGCAGATCGGCTACATGCCGCAAGACTACGGCCTCTTTCCGCACCTGACGGTGGCGCAGCAACTGGCGTTTCCCGTCGATGCCGACGCCGCCAGCGCGCGCTACTGGCTCGCGCATCTGGGCCTCGATACGCTCACGCAACGCCTGCCGCGCCAGCTTTCGTTCGGCCAGCGCCAGCGCGTGGCGCTCGCGCGCGCGCTCACGCGGCACACTCAGTTGCTGCTGTTCGACGAGCCATTCGCCGCGCTCGACACGCCGCGCCGGCGCCGCTTGCAGCAAACGCTGCGCGCCCTGCAGCGCGAGGTCAGCGCGGTCACCGTGATCGTCACGCACGACCCCGACGAAGCCGCCCTGCTCGCCGACGAAGTGCTCGTGATCGAGCATGGCCGCACGCTGCAGGCCGGTCCCGTCGACGAGGTGTTCGCACGGCCCGCCTCGCCGCGAGTGGCCGAATTGCTCGGACTGCACAACATCGGCACGGGCATCGTGCTCGATTCGGGCGAGATCGAAACGGCGGGCGGCCTGCGCCTGCCGTACCGGAGCGCTTACGACGACGCACGGTTCGCCACGGGCGCGCGCGTGATGTGGCGCGTGGCGCCGCGCGCGCTGTGCGCGACGCCGAATGGTTCGCTCGAAGGCCGTCTCGCGGGCGTCTCGCTGCGCCACGGCGACCGCTACGTCGCGCTCGAACTGGCCGGGGAGACCTTCGACATCCCCGCCGACGACGCGGCGCTCCCGCATGCCGGCGCGCTGCGCTTCGAGATCGACCCTGCGGGTGTGAGCGCGTGGCCCGCCGTGCACTCCTGAAAAGCCTCACCTTTCCGTGTTATCGGGATTTCTGCCGCATCGTGTCGGGCGTATCGGCGCGCCGCGGAAAGCCTTGTTTTCCAGTGTTTTCAAAGTTTTCTGCCTGAACGGTTAGTGTCTCGAAGCAACCGCGCGCACCGCTCCTGAATAACCTCACCTTTGGCGTTCGGGCGCGGCTTCGGCTATCGTGCCAGAGAACGGTTCGCATCGCTTAACCTGGGACTACCAGGAATTTTCTGCCGCGATTCGGCCTGGAATTGCGTTATTTGTTGCGCAAACGGCTCGTCTCGGTGAGCGGTCCCGAAGCGTCGCGCTTCACCTGACATCCACGCGGGCCCGCGCGCTCTTGACTGCGCACCACTCCCGAAAACGCTCACCTTTCATTCAACCACGCCGACTTCGGCTCAAATTACGAAGCGGCTATCTCCGTCCAATAGCAACGGCCGCGGCATGAGGTCCGCGCGCGCGAAGCGGATCAGCGAGAAAGCGCGCACGCCCTGCGGGCTCGCCGGCAAATGCGCGAGCGGAAACTCGATCTGCGCACCGCCGCCCGGCGCGTCGTGCTCGATCAGAACGTTCATCGGGCTCAGCCGCACCTGCTTCATCTCGACGTTCGCGTGCTGCGCGGGATGCGCGAGGACATCGCAAATCACGCCCAGTTCGTGCTCGAGCGCGTCCGTCTTCAAGCCAAGCTCCGCGAGCGCCTGCTCGTTCGCTTCGATCTGCGTCTGCAGGTGCGCGAGCTCCGCGGCGTTCGCGACCGCACGCTCGCCCACCATCTTCTGCGTGCCCGCGCCCTGGCGCGTGAGCAGCTGGCGGCGCGTGCGCAACAGCGCGCGCTCCTGCTCCAGCGCATCGCGGCGCGACTCGTCGGCGCCAATCTGCGCGAGTCCTTCGAGCGCAATCTGCTCAACTACGCGCTGCACGATCTGCTCGCGCAGGTCCGCTTCGGATTCGCCGCATACGCGCACCTGATGGTCGTCGAAGCTCAGCGTGGTCTGGGCAACGTCGGTATGCACGTGGTCGCCGTGCTGCGCGACGCCGAGGCTGCGGCGCTCGGCCATCGCCATGCCCAGCACGGCCCATGCTTCGTTCGCGAGCGGATGGCTCTCGAACCACGCATGCAGCTCGGGCGAGCGGCTCAGCACCGGCGCGACCTCGTCGGGCGCGGCGAAGAACGCGTGGATATAGGGATCGGCAAGCCAGTTCGCGGCGCTCGCCTCGCACGCGGGCGGCAGGCGCTCGACGATTTCGCGCACGTACGCGACCGACTGCGCGAGCGCGGGACATAGCCGCTCACGATAGTCGCGCGCGAGTTTCAGCGAAGGGCTGAGCACGATCAGCCGCTCGACGAGTGCGCGTGTTTGCTCGGTTTCCTGCACCGGCGTCGCGCGTTTGCGCGGCCAAAGTCGATCGAAAAAGCCCATGTTGCCACTCCATAGCGCTGCGCCGATGGCGCGTTTCGCGAGTCACTATACCGTGCGCGGCTCACACATCGATGACAGGCTGCCACGCCGGGCGACTCCCGAAAATGCTCACCTTTGCAAATCGACGCCAGACGCTTTCGTGAAAAAAATCTGCGAAGCAACTTAAATACGGCAGGTAAAAAGCGGCTTTTTGCACTGCTCAGTGAATATCCGCTCCCGCAGACACTCACCTTTGCCATTCCCGGGCATCGCAGCCCGGTTGTCGGCGATGTTTCCGGCGTTTGCCGCAAGCGCCCCCGAAAATGCTCACCTTTGAAACCGGCGCACTCAAATCCGCTCCCGAATTTCCTCACCTTTGAGTTCGTTACGCAGTTCGAAAGCCCCCCCTATTTCATTCGGATACCAAATCAATTAGATCGTTGTACGGACTGCCACCACACGTCCATCGATCTGAATTGTCTTCGCCACCGAGCCCTTCAAATAGCTTGCAAGTCTCGTATCCGCCGGAAACATCGTTTGCTCCGCCGCCCCGGCGAGCGGCGGCATTCCGGGCGCGACCGTCGACTTCAGCGGCGACCAGCTCGCCTCCACGCTCTTTTCCAACGTGAAGGCGCGCGTTCGACTTCTATCCGTTCATCGGCTTTTCGTCGGTGAGCACGAATATCGCCGACCTGAAAGGCTCGTATAACGCGCTGCTCTAACACATCCTGCCATCGAACAATTTCGCGCCCGCAGCCGAGGTCACGCAGGAACAGTACGACGCAAGCGGCAACTGCAGCGTGCCAGGCGGCGCAAGCAACACGGGTTGCGCGACGGCCACGAGCGCGTGGACCGCAAATTCAACCGGCAGCTACTTCAGCAGCGCCAACGCCCCGCAAATTCAGACGCCCACGCCGATCGGCACACCGCTGGTCGGCCTGCACCAACCTCGCGCCATCGGCCGACGGCAGCGGCACGTTTGAAACCGACCACTTCCAGGGGCAGGTCAAGCCCACACTCGTGGATTCGAGCACGCCGCTCACGGCCACGGTGGCGCCCACGCCGATCAACACGCCGCTGCGTCTGCCGAATTCGTTCACGTCGCCGGGCACGGGTCTTTCGACGAGCAGCGCGGACACGGTCGGCTTCGTATTCAGCCATTTCCTGACCGATCACATCGCGGTCTCGACAGTGGCGGGCGTGCCACCCACCTTCAAGCTCTACGGTCACGGCACGATCAAGCCGCCCGGCCCGGCGGGTGCGCTCGGCAGTCAGAACCTGAGCGATCCGGCCTTCCGCGCGCTCGCCGTGCGCTCGGCGCGTGTACGCTGCTTCATGGCGCGCACGCTGGCTACGCCGTTCGGTCTCGCCACGAGTAGCGCGACGCTCAAAGCCGTGTTCGCGCCCGAGGCGGTGCCCGCAGGCCTCCGCACCCGTGGCGGCGCGCTGCACAGCGTGCGGCCGAAGGGGTTCTATCACGCGTCGCTGGATCTGGCGGCCATCGAGGATTCGAACGATCTCGAACAGATGGAGCAACGTTACGCAGACCTAACGATTCCAGTCGATGTCCTGTTCGGCCGCGACGACGTAGTGCTCGACTGGATGCGCCATGGCGATGCCCAGCGCCGCCGTTCGTCGCGTGTGACGCTCGATGTGGTGAACGGCAGCCATATGCTGCCCGTCACCGCGCCTTCCGCTACGAGCGAGTGGCTGCGTGCCGCGATTGCGCGCACCACCCAAGCCGCCCCCGCTCCGCGCGCAGCGTGATGGGGAAATTGAGAGGCAGTGCGCCGCGTAGCCGTTACCATCGCGCTTTTTCGCCATGCCTTTTGCGGTTCTGTTTAACGTTTCGTTCAAAAAATAGCGACACTGGAAGCCAAACCATGAATAACGATCCATTGCATTCGATACCGAACGGTGCGCGGCCGGCGCGGCGCTTCGCTGCGCCGCTCGCCTGCGTGGCGTTTGCATTCGCGTGTGCCACGGCCAGCGCGCAAGACAACGCAGCGGCCGATGCAAACGCACAAGCGAACGCACAAGCGAACACCCAGCAAGACGCTGCGCCCGCTACGGCCACGGCCAGCCCATCGGCCAATCCCGCCGCCGAAGTCGGCAAGCTCCCGCTCGAACAGCAAGTGCGCTGGCTCTCCCGCGCACAAAAGAGCGGCGCGCTCGTCAAGATGAGCGACGCGCAACTCACGGCGCTCTTTCAGGCGTTCGATCCGCTCGTTGTGCCCGCGCTGATCGAAATCGGGCCATCGGGGTATCCATCGTACGAATTCGTGCTCTCGCGCTGGGAACGCCTGAACGGCAAATGGTCAGGCAGGCCCGCGCACATGCTCGTGAAACTCGAGCGCGAACCGCTGCGCATCTACGCGAAGTGGCTGCCCGACGGCGAAAATGCGGGCGAAGAAGTGATCTACGACGCCACCAAACGCACCGATCAGATGTACGGCCATCTGGGCGGCCTGCTCGGTGTCATGCCGATGTGGACTGCGATCGACGGCTCGCTCGCGCGCTCGCAGTCGAATCACAAGATCACGGAGCTCGGCACGGAATTCATCGTGAACCGCTTCATGGCTGACGCGAAGAAGTACGCCGAAGTGGGCGCGCCCTACAAGCCGCAGGTGGAAGTGAAAACGCTCAGCGGCGTGCGCGTGGTGGCGCTCACTTATGCCTCGCCAGCCGGCAAGCCGCAGTTCTATGCGAAGAAGCAGACGCTCGGGCTGGATCTGCGCCGCCCGTATTTCCGCACCGTCGAGGCGTATGACAACGACGGCCAGATCTTCGAAAGGATCGTGATCGAAAGCATCACGCCAAAGACCTTCGAGGCCGCCGCCTTTGATCCGAGGAATCCCGAGTACAAGTTCTGATACGCCTCACGTAAGTCAAAGGTGAGGTTTTTCGGGAGCGCCAACTCCTGGAATTCCTCACCATTGCTCGATGCGCCGGTGAGGTTGCCGCGCTTTGCACGACTCACCATCCGCTTCTCCTGGAATTCCTCACCATTGCGCGCTAGCCGGTGACGCCGCCGCGCCCTTCGCGATTCACCATGCGCCGCCAGCGCGCTTCTCGGCGGCACGGGCCGTGGCGGCAAGGCGGCAGCAGGCCATCGACATGTTCGGATGGGGGCGTGCGGCACCGCTATCGCGAGTGCTTCGACGCCCTCGCGCAACACCCGCCCACGCTCAGAACTTCACCTTCAGTTGAAAGCCGATCGTGAACGGCAGGTCGTCGGAGGGAATCGGCGGAATGACAATGAAGTTCACGCCCACGCGCTTGTAAGCGACCATCACGATAGGCGCGGCCACGGGTCCGATCGAGTGATCGTGGCCGAGCCCCCAGTTGCCGTAGTTGTAGCCGGAGATGATGCCGCCCATCGCCGCGAGGCGCACGTAGCCCCAGTGCAGGAACTCCGGCGCCCAGACCGCGCCGCCATACCACGAGGGCCGCCGCAGCGAATTGCGAAAGCCGCCCGCGGTGAGCGCCCAGGTTTCGCCCGGCCAGCATTCGATGCCGAGGCCCGGATTGAATTGCTCGAACTCTTTGTCGGGATGGATGTGATACGAGCCGACCATCGCGTCCACCCACAGGCCGCCGCCGCACCAGTCGCCCGCGCGTGCGCTCGTTGCGGCACCGAGCATCAGGGCTGCGAGCGCCAACGCGCTAGCGATTTTTGTTGTCCTGCCACCTCGCACTTGCCAACACCGCATGGGCTCTCCGTCCTCTTGCTCGCCGAATCGCTTCGGTTCGTCTGCTGCTGGTTCTGTTCATGGTCTGCTTCCGGCGACGGCAAACTGTACAGCAAGACAGCGCGGGCGCACCTTCGGCGCACCCATGTTGCCGGTCCGATGAGTCGCCGCGATGAATTATCGGCGCTGCGCGCGGGCAAGGGACGAGACAGCCCGCTCAGAGCCCGAGATCGCTCAAGCCGGGATGATCGTCGGGACGGCGGCCGAGCGGCCAGTGGTACAGCCGGTCCGCCTCGCGAATCGGCAGGTCGTTGATGGACGCATGGCGGCGCGCCATCAGCCCGTTCTCGTCGAACTCCCAGTTCTCGTTTCCGTACGAGCGGTACCAGTGGCCGGAATCGTCGTGCCACTCGTAGGCGAAGCGCACCGCGATGCGGTTTCCCGTGAACGCCCACAGTTCCTTGATGAGCCGGTAGTCGAGCTCGCGCGCCCACTTGCGCGTGAGAAACGCGACGATGGCTTCGCGGCCCGTCACGAACTCGGCGCGGTTGCGCCAGACGCTTTGCGGCGTGTAGGCGAGCGCGACGCGCTGTGGATCGCGGGTGTTCCAGCCGTCCTCGGCGCCGCGCACTTTTTGGATCGCGGTCTCGCGGGTGAACGGCGGCAGCGGCGGGCGGGTTTCGGCGGAAGGCGTGGTGCTGGTAGTGCTCATGCGTGGACTCCTTGGAGAGGGCAGGAAACGACTGGAAGCGGCGTGACTGAAAGAAGAACGCGAGAAAAGCGCGCGGCTAGCTGCGCCCGCGCGCTTCCGGCGCCGCGCCGCGTGTTCGCAGCGATTGCGAGGACTGGGACGACTGGGGCGCAAGCGCATCGAGCAACTGCTGGCCGGCGGCGCGCGCATCGAGCGCCGCATCCGCTGCGCCGCTCACGAGCGCCACGCCAATCGCGCCGTCGATCAGGATCAGCCACTGGCGCGCGAGCCGCGCCGCCACGCGCCGGTCCGCGCCAACGGCTTCCGCCCATGCTTCGCATTGCTCGACAATGAACGCGAGCAGCCGCGCCTTGTGCAGGCGGGCGACCTCGCGCACGGGATCGTCGGGTGAAGCGGTCTCGCCAGCGGCATTCAGAAACGCGCAGCCGTGAAAGTCTTCCGAGGCAAACCACTCGCGCAGCAGGTCGAACATGCCGATCAGGCGCGTGCGCGGCGTGCGGCCGCGTTTCATGGTGCCCTCGATGAACCAGCGCATCCAGCGCTCGTCGCGACGCGTGAGCGCGGCGGCCACCAGCGCGTCCTTCGACTCGAACCAGGTGTAGAAACTCTTGCGCGCCGCGCCCGCCGCCCGGACGATCGCGTCGACTCCGGTGGCGTGAATGCCGCCCGCGTAGACGAGCGCCTCGGCGGCGTCGAGCAGGCGCTCGCGCGCATCGGCGGTAACGGGGTTGCTGCTCATGATTTCACCTCATACATCTTGAACCCTGTGCTGCCGCCCAGGGTGGAACGATCGTTCTCCATGCATCGCAATGTAGAACGATCATTCTCCGAAGTCAAGACGCAGTCCGGGCACGTGCACGGGCTAGCGCTGGCGCGAACGCCCCCGCACGCCCGGCGCGGCAGTCACGAACACAGCCGCGACCACGAGCGCGAGCCCGGCCAGGCGGGCAAGCGTGAGCGGCTCGCCCAGCAGCAGCGCCGCGAGCACGACGCCCGAAACCGGCGCGACGGCCGTGAAGATGGCCGCCTCGGCGCCCGACACGCGCGACGCGCCCGTGTACCAGAGCCAGAAGCCGCCGACGGTCGGCACCAGCGCGTAATACGCCACGGCCAGCAAGGCATGCGGCGGCAGCGCGTGCAGCGTGGCCGGCCAGTCGGGCAACGCCGCCAGGGCCGAAACCACGAAGCCAATGCCCGTCATCGCGGCCGACAACGCGAGCGGCGGCCAGGGCGTCGCGAGCCGCTTGTTCAGCAGCACGAAAAGACTTTCGCAGATCACCGCGCCAATCAGCAGCGCATCGCCCGTGAGCGAGCCGCCGCCATGCTGCGCGGCGGGCGCGAGCGTGACGAGCGCCACGCCGAGGCTTGCCACCATCACCGCAATCAGCGTGCTCGCGCGCAGCCGCTCGCGCAGCACCACGGCAGCGGTGAGCGCGCACACGGCGGGCAAGATGCCGAGGATGATGCCCGCATCGGCGGCCGAGGTCCGCTGGGTTCCGGCGATCAGAAAAACGGTGTAGCCGACGCTGCCGATCGCAGCCTGGGCGATCAGCAGGCCCGCGTCGCGCAGGCCGGGGCGGGGGAACGCAGTGCTGGTCACGCGCATGAGCACGAGCAGCACCGGCAAGGCGAACGCAAAGCGCAGGGCAGTCGCCGGCATGGGATCGAGCCCCGCGCCGATGATCTTGCTGGCGATTACCGTGCTGCCCACGGTGATCATCGCGAGGGTCAACTGCAGATGCGCGACGGACCGCGACGACGACGCGCGCGGCGATTTTGCGGGCGACAGCGAAGGGGAAGAAGGAGACGAAGAGGGCATGGAGGCGCTCCGAAGGATTGAAACGCCTGTATAAACCGCGGCGTTTGCGCCGTCTTGGATCGGTGTGCGGCGCACGCGCAACCGTCAGGCGGGACCGCCCCCGTGCACGAGCCGGTAACGGCCCGGCGAAACCCCGAACTGGCGCGCGAACGCGCGATTGAGATGACTCTGGTCGCAAAAACCGGCCGCGAGCGCGGCCTGGGCGGGCGCCTGACCGGCCTTGAGCAGCCGCCGCGCAAGCCCGATGCGGCAATGCAACAAGTACTGATGCGGCGCCACGCCGAACGCCTGCACGAAGCCGCGATGAAGCTGGAAACGGCTGAGCCCCGCCGCGCTCGCGAGATCGGCCAGCGAGAACGCCTGGCCCGGATCGGCTTCGATCATCTCGCGCACGCGCGCCACGGCCAGCGGCGAACACGGCGCGAGCGGCCGGCGGTGGCCGAGCCCACGCACGAGCCGCGCCATGGCGTCGAGCGCCGCGCCGTCGAACGCCATGGCCGCGAGGTCGCCGCCGTCGGCCGTGGCGCAAGCGAACGCGGCATCGAACAGCGCGCGCAGATGCGGATCGGAGATCACGGGCGCAAAGAGCGCGAAACCCGCATCGTCGCCCTCGGTGATGTCGGCCTGCAGCGCGTCGATCCAGCGCGGCTCGAAATAGAGCATGCGCCAGCGCCGCGCGTGCGCGCCGAGCGGGCGGCCATCGTGCACTTCACCGGGATTGACGAGAATGAGGTTGCCTGGCAGCGCCTCGACCACGCCCGCATCGGAGAGCGATACGTGGCCGCCCGCGTCGATCACGCCGATGCCGTACTGGTCGTGCGCATGGCGCGCGAAGCTGCGCGCCGTGGCGGCCGTCATGGCGTCGACCTCGCGCAAGTGCGTGCTGTGAAAGCAGACCGAATCGTTCGCGGTGGGCATGCGGTATGCGTCTTCGGGATGGACAGGCTCCGATCCGCGTATCAAACCCGAAAACGGGCTGCGTGACAAGCGGGTGCAAGCGGGTGCAAGCGGGTGCAAGCGGGTGCAAGCGGGTGCAAGCGGGTGGCAAGCGGAGCGTGAAGCGCCGCCGCGTATCACTGCGTGCCACTTATCGTTGCTTTATCACCTGAAATCCTCGCGGTCACTACAATGACTCGCCGCCTTCCTCAATGGAGTCACCATGAGCCGCTCCCCAGCCGCCCCCCGCGCCACGCCGCAAGCACGCCGCCGCATGCTGTGCGCCGCGCTGGCCGTGGCCTGCCTGCTACCCGGCTGCATGCCGCTGCGCGTGGTGACGCACAGCGTGAGTCCCGCCGAGGCGTCGGTGCCGGCGGGGCATTACACGCTTGACGCGCATCACTGGAGCATCGTATTCGACGTCGACCATCTGCACTACTCACGCTTCGTGATGCGTTTCGACCGGGCGAGCGCACAGCTCGACTGGCCCGCGAACGCGCTGGAAAGCGCGAAGGTGGACGCCGTGATCGACGCCGCGAGCCTCGACACCAACGTACCGCTGCTCGATCGCATGGTGAAGGGTTCGCAGATGCTCGACGTCGAGCAGCATCCGCAGATCCGCTTTGCGAGCACGCGTTTCGAGCGCGCCGCGGATGTGAACGGCAAGCCCGCCGGAAAGATCACGGGCGATCTCACGATTCATGGCGTGACGCAGCCCGTCACGCTCGATGTGGTGTTCAACGGCTATGCGCCGGACCCGCTCACGAAGCAGCCGACGCTCGGCTTTGCCGCCACCGGGCGCTTCAGCCGCGCTAAATTCGGCCTCACGACGTGGTACCCGGCGGTCGGCGACGCAATCGACGTGCGCATCCAGGCCGAGTTCGAACAGGCGCCGCCGGACGGCTCCCCGGCGGCGCAGTGACCATTTTGTGGCTTCGGCTTCAGGCCGTGGTCCAGTCGAGTATCACCTTGCCGCTCTCGCCCGAGAGCATCGCGGCAAAGCCTTTCTCGTAGTCGTCCACGCTGAAACGGTGCGTGATGATGGGCGACAGATCGAGCCCGCTTTGCAGCATCGCGACCATCTTGTACCAGGTCTCGAACATCTCGCGGCCATAAATGCCCTTGATTTCGAGGCCCTTGAAGATGACCTGATTCCAGTCGATGGCGGTCTGCGCGGGCGGAATGCCGAGCAGCGCGACCTTGCCGCCGTGGTTCATCGATTCGAGCAGCGCCGTGAACGCGCTCGGCACGCCCGACATTTCGAGGCCCACGTCGAAGCCCTCAGTCATGTGCAGTTCGCTCATCACGTCGCGCAGCGATTCGCGCGAGACGTTCACCGCACGCGTCGCGCCCATCTTGCGCGCGAGGTCGAGCCGGTAGTCGTTCACGTCGGTGATCACCACATTGCGCGCGCCCACGTGCTTCGCAATCGCCACGGCCATGATGCCGATGGGCCCCGCGCCGGTAATGAGCACGTCTTCGCCGACGAGGTTGAACGAGAGCGCCGTATGCGTGGCATTGCCGAACGGGTCGAAGATCGCGGCGAGATCGTCGGAGATTTCAGGCGGGATCTTGAAGGCGTTGAAAGCCGGAATCACGAGATATTCGGCAAACGCGCCTTCACGGTTCACGCCCACACCCGTGGTGTTGCGGCACAGATGTCGACGCCCCGCGCGGCAGTTGCGGCAAAAACCGCAGGTGATATGGCCTTCGCCCGAGACGCGGTCGCCAATTGCGAAGCCGCGCACCTCCTGGCCCATCTCCACGATCTCGCCCACGTATTCGTGGCCCACATGCATGGGCACCGGAATGGTTTTCTGCGCCCAGTCGTCCCATTTCCAGATATGGATATCGGTGCCGCAGATCGCCGTGCGGCGGATCTTGATCATCACGTCGTTGTGGCCGACTTCGGGTTTCCTCACGCGGGTCAGGGTGAGGCCGGGCGCGCGTTCGAGTTTGGCAAGCGCTTTCATATTATTTCGTCATCCTGTTCAAATCACGCCAAGCTGCTTGCCGGTGCGCGCAAACGCGGCCACGGCGCGATCGATCTGCTCGGGCGTATGCGCCGCGCTCATCTGCGTGCGGATGCGCGCGCGGCCCTTGGGCACGACCGGATACGAAAAGCCGATCACGTAGACGCCTTCCTGCAGCAGCGCCTCCGCCATCTGCGCTGCCACCCGCGCATCGCCCAGCATCACCGGAATGATCGGATGCTCGCCGGGCACGAGCGTAAAGCCGAGCGCGCTCATCTCGCGACGGAAATGCGCGCCGTTGGCTTGCACGCGCGCGCGCAGTTGTGCGCCTTCGTCGCTCGCGATCAGCTCCAGCACCGCGAGCGACGCAGCCGCGATGCTCGGCGTGAGCGTGTTCGAGAACAGATACGGACGCGAGCGCTGGCGCAGCAACTCGATCACTTCTTTTTTCGCCGCCACATAGCCGCCCGACGCGCCGCCGAGCGCCTTGCCGAGCGTGCCCGTGATGATGTCCACGCGCTGCGCCACGCCACAGTGCTCGGGCGTGCCGCGGCCATGCGCGCCGATAAAGCCCACGGCGTGCGAGTCGTCGACCATCACGAGCGCGCCGTAGCGGTCGGCCAGATCGCAGATGCCCTTCAGGTCGGCGATGATGCCGTCCATCGAGAACACGCCGTCGGTCGCAATGAGCTTGTAGCGGGCGCCGGCTGCATCGGCTTCGCGCAGCTTCGCTTCGAGATCGGTGAGATCGTTGTTCTTGTAGCGGTAGCGGCGCGCCTTCGAGAGCCGCACGCCGTCGATGATGCTCGCGTGGTTGAGCTCGTCGCTGATGATCGCGTCTTCCTCGCCGAGCAGCGTTTCGAAGAGTCCGCCGTTGGCGTCGAAGCAGCTCGAATAGAGAATGCAGTCTTCCGTCTGCAGGAATGCGGCGAGCGCGCTTTCGAGCTGCTTGTGCACCGTTTGCGTGCCGCAGATGAAGCGCACCGAGGCCATGCCGAAGCCGTCGCGATCGAGCCCGTCCTTCGCGGCCGCGATCAGGCGCGCGTCGTTCGCGAGGCCCAGGTAATTGTTCGCGCAGAAGTTCAGTACGTCGCGGCCGTCGGCCAAGCCGATGGAGGACGACTGCGGCGTCGCGATCACGCGCTCGCTCTTGTAGAAGCCGTCCGCGCGAATCTGGTCGAGCGTCGCGCGCAGGTGATCAAGCCAGGGAGTGCTGGAAGTACTGGAAGTGCTCATTGCATCGTGCTCCTCACATGGAGAGCCGCGGCTGGTATAGTCGCCGTCAGCTCCAGGCGAAATTATTCGTTTTTCCGAACTTAAGTTCGGTATGTCGAACAACTTTAATCGATGAGGCAGTCCATGGCAAGCACCGGCTCAGGTTCCCATTCCGGTTCCCGCGCAGGAGGCAATGCAGACGCCGATTCCGGCATCCATGCGGACCCCGGCGCCGGCGTCAAATCCCGGCCACGCAAGACCCGCGCCGCCACCGTCCCGGCGGCGGAACGGTCGAGCGCCACCGCACCGGCCGCGCCGCCGCGCGTGGGCGAGCAAATCCAGCGCCTGCGCAGCGAGCGCAGGATGACGCTCGACGAACTCTCGCGCGCGGCCGGCGTCTCGAAATCCATGCTATCGGAAATCGAGCGCGACAAGGCAAACCCGACGATCGCCGTGGCCTGGCGGCTCACGAACGCGCTGGGCGTGAAGCTCGATTCGCTGTTCGCCGCGCCGCGCGCGCCCGACGCCATCACGGTGGCCGGGCCGCACGACATCCCCACCCTGCACGGCCACGATGCCGGCTATCAATTGCGCGTGTGGGGGCCGATCGAGCTGGCCGGCCATTTCGAGTGGTACGAGCTCACGCTCAAGCCAGGCGGCGCGCTGGTGTCGGGCGCGCACGAACCCGGCACGCGCGAGCATCTCACCGTGCTGCAGGGCACGATCGAGGTGGAGGCGGGCAGCGCGCACGAGCGCCTGAAGACCGCGGACACGGCGCGCTATGTCGCCGACCAGCCGCACGCGATCCGCAACTTGGGCAAGGGCGAGGCGCGCGCGCTGCTGATCGTGATTCACGGCTGAATACACGGCTGAATGCGTGGCTGAACGGATGAGGCTGCACGAACGCGCCGACTACTGTATATTTATACAGTAAAAAGAACGACCGGAGAGCCCATGCAGACCTCGCACATTCCGAACGAGCAAGAGTTGGCCGCCTTGCGTTTTCAGGCGGCCGCGCGCGACCTCGAACAGATCGTGCGCAACATCGCGCAGCGCTATATCGCCCAGCAGGTGCCGCTGAGCTGGCGCCTGCTGCACGCGATCGAAGCGGAAGCGCTCGCGGACCTCGGGTTCGCGAGCCGTCACGACGGGCTCATGCTCGGCCTGTTTCAGCGACCGGGCGATCTCGCGTATCCGGAAACCGACGAAACGGTCCATTTCGGCCAGTCCAATGCCCTGCCGGCCGTGTTCGCCTTCGCCGTCAACGCCTATGAGCGAGCGGCCCAAAGCGCCGAAGAGGTCCGGCGTGACGCCCAGCGGCATGCCACCGCGAAGCGCCCGCGCGCCTGGGGCGGCTGATGAGCATTGAGGAGCCCCGCAACAAGGGGATTTCGCTAGAATGCCTTCCTACAACGCAACTAACCGAAGCATAGTGATGAGCGCCTCCCAATCCTCTCGCGACCTCTTCGACCAGCAGCGCAAGGACTGGCAAGACGATCCGGTCGCCGCCTTCGATGCATGGCTCGCCGCCCAGGACTTGCGCCAGTCGTCCGCCGACGTCTACCGCGTGCAATGGGGGCGCTTCCTCGAATGGCTCGCGCTCAGGCGCAAGACGATCATTTCGGTGGACACCGGCACGATCGCCGAATTCGTCGCGGGGCTCGACGTGAAGAAGCCCCAGCGGCTGCGCTATCTGCGCCTCATCGAGCGCGTGCTCGACCACGTGCGCCAGATCGAGCTGGCTTCCACGAACCCTGCGCGCTTCATCGCCCAGGACGGCGAGGCAGCCTGGCGCAATGCGCGCGAGAACGAACCCACCGGTTTCCTGACCGCGATCGAACGCGCCGCCGTGATCGCGCGGCTGTTCGCGCCACTCACCGAACAGTCGGCCGCGAAGCGTTGGCGCGAGCGGCGCGACCGCGCGCTCGTCGCGGTCTTTCTCGGCGGCGGCCTGAAGACGGGCGACGCCATTGCGCTCAAGCTCGACGCCACCGCGATCGGCTCGGAGTGGATCACCGTCGAAGCCGACAATCCGGCGTTCACGCACCGCACGCAGCTCGCGCCGTTCGCAGTCGACGTGATGGGAGCATGGCTCGAAGCGCGCCGTCTCGCGAATCTGCCCGGGCAACTCGTGTTTCCCGGCTCGCCCAACGGGCGTCCGATGCACAAGGCCACTGTGCTGCGCGCGATCGACGCGCTCATGGAGGAGGCGGGCATCGCGCAAACCCGCGCCGAACGCGCGAGTCCGCAAACCCTGCGCAACAGCTACGCGGCGGACCTGTTCGAGCGGGGTGTGGATGCCGATCAGGTCGGCCAGTGGCTCGGCTTCCTGCAACCGATTTCCGCCGGCCGGCTGCATCGCGCGTGGCGTGTCTGGGCCGACCGGAAGGCGTCCGGGCAAACTACTGACGCAGCGGCCGACGCAGGCTGAGGCGCGCAATGCGACTGTGAGCAGGCGCTGCTCGCCTGGCTCGCACCACGCCAGCCTCCCGTAAAAGCGCACCTTTCCGGCAACCTGCGCCTCCCGAAAACGCTCACCTCACCACGTTACGGGCATCTTTCTTGCCGACGACGAAGCGCGCGACGGCCTCCAGACGCGACGCCCCCAGGCCCGACGTGTACTCACATTCGGGACACGAGAGTTCGAAGCGGCCATCGACCTCGGCCAACTCCGGCTCGCCGTCTTCGCAGTTCGGGCAATGCGAGGGCAAGCTCACCTGGGCGTCGATGCTCGTGCCGAGCCGCGCCAGATCTTCGTCGCCAAGACGACCCGACTTCGCAAGCGCGCATAGCACGCCGGCCACCGAACCATCGACACCCTGTTGCGCGCGCAACGTCGCCACCTGGCGCGTGAGCACATCGATCTCGTCCGAGCGCTCGCGCAAGACGGCATCGAGCCGGTCCGCCCGCGCCTTGGCCGTGGCCAGTTGCTGGATGAACTCGAATTCCTTTTTGCTTGCATCGCGCTGCGCCGACTGCCATGTGGACGACATCGTGCGCAGCGAATCGAGCTCGACCAGCATCGGCTTCACGCGGCGCTCGGCCTCGGCCAGCGCATCTTTGATCTGCTGCGCGTAGTGCTCGGTGCTTTTGCGCATGTCTTCGTGCAGGCGGTCGATCCGGTCGCGCAACCCGGCGTTGGTGGTCTGCTCGGTGTCGATACGCTTCTGGAGCGACTCGTTTTCGGCCTCGAGGCGGCGCACGGTCGCCTGCAGATTATCCTGATGCGATGCGCCATGGGCGGACGCCGTCGCCAACTGGTTTTCGAGTTCGCGCACGCGAGCCCAGGCCGCTTCGATGCGCGCCTCACTGCGCTGAAGCATTTCATCGGCGGCGAGGCTTCGGGCCTGGGCATCGCGCAACGCCTGCTCGGCGTCGAGCCGACCCGACTCGATTTCCTTGCGCTCGGCCTCAAGCGTCTGGCGGGCAAACGTGCGCGCCTCTTCATAAAGCGCGCCGAGAAATTCGCCGGCGCGTTCTTCCAGCGCGGGCGGAATGGCGCCACTGCCAACGCGCACCTTGGACGCCGCACGAATGCGTTGCCAGAAAAGCTCGATGTCCTTCGGAATGTCGCTGGCACTGCCGGTCTGGGTCAAATCCCGGACAGCGGCCATTGAGGGACGGATGCCAAAATCGAAAAAGAGCCGCTTGCAGGCATGCAGCGACAAGTCCTGACGCCTTGCGCCATCTTTGCGCAACGCATCCAGCTCTTCGCGGAGGGCGTGGCGATCTTCGTCTCGAATCATGGTCGTTTCTGCGAGGGATAACGGATCGAATAATAACAAATTACGTATTGATCGATACGTTTATCGCCCGTAATTCTAGCGGAGCAGACATTCACGTGAAACTTGGGTTCTAAAAGCCCATTTTGCTGTCGCCAAGGTCTACGTTTCGTGAAACAAAGCTAAGTTTGCCCTGTAAGCTATTGTAAACGCTTGGATTTCCAGAGGCGAACTGTTTATCGGCGTTGTTTCACGGACCGATTTGCTGGCAATGACATCTCTGGGGGCCGGTTGGGTGTGGATATCCCGAAGGGCTCGCGGGGTAGAGGTGCTTGAGAGTAATAAAAGTAAACACCCTTGATACCTGTTAAAAGACGTTAACGCCACGGCAAACCCTTACCTGGCATGGCTTTCAGCCCGATGAGGTGAAGCTTTACGGGAGCGGTGGTGAGACTCTGCGGGACAGGCGGGTGATGGGCTTCGGGGAACGCGGTGAGGGGCTGCGGGACCGAACGTGAGCGGCTTCAGGATCAGCCTGATTCTTGACCCGGAAGCAAGGGTGAGTCAATACGGGAGCGATTCGCGCCCCCGGCCCGGCTACATAGGGGCAATGAATGTTGTTACACGAAATGCAACGGTGAGGGGATTCAGGGCCCTTGATTGGACTGCTTTTTGGCGTCAATCTGCGCCCTCTGGAAGCTGTGGTGAGGGGGATCGGGAAAAATCGCCGGGCGAAGGTGAAGTTTTTCGGGAGCCGAGGGGCATTTTGACCGGATTTGCGTCTGATGGAACCATGAGGTGAGCTTTTACGGGAGCGCAAGAGTCGTTGTCCGCACCGGGAGAGGCCGCGCTGGAGACGATTTCGATGTTTTTCCGAGGTCATCGGCGTATCAAGGTGAGCTTTTGCGGGAGTTTGTCGCAGTGCCGCGAAACTGGCCGTGATCTTGATCCGCTGTGCGCATGAGGTGAGGCTTTCCGGGAGCCAATTTTGTCCAGAAAAGTCGTTCAGGTGAGCTTTTTCAGGAGCAAACAGGCGTTCGCTGGAGCCGAAGGGTTGATAGGCAAGGTCACGAGACTGTCGCTGATGTTTCCGTAAATCCCTGAAGGTGAGGTTTTTCAGGAGTGTGTGGCGCACTGTCGTGATTCGCTCGTTTCGCTTGCATGAGATCTTGAGGTGAGGTTTTCCGGGAACAGCGGGCCGCGTTGACGGCGCCCGTGGCGTTGTGGATAACCCTAGGAATTCATTGGCTTTTTCAGGTATGCCGAAGAAAAGGTGAGGGTTTCCGGGAATGATATGGGTGGTCCGGCCGGCGCAATGGCATCTGGGGTTTCAGATCTTTGCCGGCTTCAAAGGTGAGTATTTTCGGGACCAAAGAAGCGCGTTCCCGTTTGCTACTTTGGCCGGAAGTATTGCGGGCTCGGACGTGATGCAGCGCCGAAGGTGAGCTTTTTCAGGAGGCCAGGGCAAGCCGGGAGGTTTGCGGCACTTCTGGTTGAGGTTCTCTCTGGCTGCGATGCCCCGGAGCCAGGCTGTGCGAAGACATGGCCGGTGTCGCAAGCGCTTTATGAGCGGCGCAGCAAGCCTGCCCGGCGATGCATCGAGCGTGCGTGGGCGTTGCGCATCACAGACCCGTTACGGGCGGGCATGTGTCGTTCCTGCCGCAAGCGTGCGTCCGGGAAAGACCTCTCGGTCAAGAGCCGCCCGGGCCGTTTCCGATGGGCCCGTATGGGCTATCCCTCATCAGAATGGGCGGTGAGGGCCGGCCTGCCGTTGTGTTTGCACCAGGAAATTTTTTTAGGTGAGCCTATTCGGGAGCCGAACGAAACCTTTCAAATAGGCCTGAACGCGGGCGGCAAGCCGGAACCCCGAACTGGTCGGGAACCCGGCGAACAGGCGCATACCGCCAAGGTGAGCGTTTTCGGGAGCCCTTCGTGGTGAGGTACGCGTCGTGGCGCTGCTTCACCCGCAATGGTGAGGGGGAGCCTATAGACGCGTTTCACCACAGGCGGTATCCTTTCGCGAAATCTCACCTCGACCCGACGCATGGCCACAAAGCGCGTGAAAAAAACCGATGTGGTGAGCCCCAGTTCGGCGGAATTGCGCAAGGCCGTCGAGGCGATCGCGATTCAGCCGAAAAGCGGCAAGATCACCCTGTTGACCCGCAAGCTCTTCAACGTCCTGCTCGCCGTCGCGCAGCAGGCGGATGAGTCTGGCGACACCTATCGCGCGCTCCTGTCCGACATCGTCGCGAACTCGGCGTTCGACTCGAACGACACGGCGCTCGTGAAAGAGCATCTGCGGCGCATGGTGTCGGTGCAGGTCGAATGGAGCCAGGGCACCTCGAGCCAGAAGCCGGGCCGCAAGTGGGGGATCTCCACGCTGATTGCCGACGCCGAAATTCTCGAAGATCCGGCTACACGCCGTGTCTGGGTGGAGTTCTCGTTCGCGCCCAAGATCAAGAAGAAGCTGCTGGACCCGGTCCAGTATGCCCGGCTGAGCTTGCAATTCCAGAGCCAGTTGCGCAGCAGCGCGGGGCTCGCGCTCTACGAGATCTGCGTGCGCTATCTCACTAACCCTAGCCATCTGACGATGCGCGAAACGTGGGAGTGGTGGCGGCCGATTCTGTCGGGCACGCCCGACACCGAGGCCGGCGACGAAGCCAAGCGCGAGTACAAGTATTTCAAGCGCGATTACCTGCGTCCTGCCATCGCGGAAGTCAATGCGGTTACGAACATTTTTGTAGAGTTGATCGAGCATCGCGAAGGCCGGCGGGTGGCCGAGATCCAGTTTCGCGTGACCGAGCGCAAGCAACCTATGCTCGCGCTCGATGAGCATCCGAACGTTTTCGACAGCACGCTCGTCGACCGCATGGTCAAGATCGGCATTCCGCTGAAAGAAGCGCAGTCGCTTTACGCCGACAGCGAGGAAAACCGTATTCGCGCAGCGCTCCAGCTGACGGAGCAGCGCATGCGCAGCACGAGTCTGCCGCCCGTGCGCAGCGCAGCAGCGCTGTTCAAGGATGCGTTGAAGAAGGGCTACGCGCCGCCGGTCGAGGACTCCGCCGCGGGCGCACCGGCTGCGGCGCGCGCGGTGGCGGGAAGCGCGGCCGCGGACGACCCGAAGGCCCGCCTGATGGACGAGTACGCGGCCTACCGGCGCAAGGAAGCGCGGGCGCTCTACGACGAGCAGGGCGAACTCGAGCGTGAGGTTGCGCGCACTTCGTTCGAGAACGACGAGTTGCCGGCGCTCGGAGCACATCTGCGTGATGACTGGCGCCGCCGCGGCCTCGATTCGAAATTGGCCGATACGGCATTCTTCGACTGGCTTGCACGCAAGACGTGGGGCGAGCCCACCGATGGCGATTTACTTGCCTTTACGCTGAGCCAGTCGCGCGCGGCCTGAGCGGGTAGCGTTGCTGTTGCCGGCGAGGTGATCCGGTGCACACCAGATTTCCTGCGGATTCGCAATAAAAAAGCGGTCTTCACGTCCAGTGAAGACCGCTTTTTTACTTTCCGCGATTACTTCGCTTTCAGCATTTCTTCGATTTGGTGGAGAAGCGCATCGCGCCGGTCTTTGCTGAGGCCCTTCAAACGCAGTTCGAGTCGATCGTCGCCGTAAGACTTCAGGTCGCCCACCGCCATGCCGTCGAGCTTGATCTCCAGACGCTGGGCATAGCGTTGTCGTCCGGCCGGCTTGGGACTTTCTTGGGGCGCTGCACGGCCCTTGACGATGTCCGCCACCTGGCGGGTGCTCAGATCGTCGGCAAGGATCCGGTTGATAAGACGCAGCGTGGCGTCCGTGCCGCGCGCACCGTGGTAGCGCCCGACCTGATAAGCCATGTTCGAGCCGAAGCGGTCGGGGCGTGCAACCATTTCGTGCATGACCGCTTCGGGCAGCTTGGCGACGGACAGCGCCACGGCTACGGTCGACTCATCAAGGCCAAGATGATCGGCGAGTTCGCGCTGGCTCTGGAAATGCTTTTCGTCAATAAAGCGCCTCCAGACGATGGCATTGTCGAAGACCGTTTGCGAATCGCGCTGGACGTTGAGATCGTAACCAAGCTTGTAGCTCTCGAGCCCGATGGGCAGATCGACGACGATCGCCTTGACGATTTCCTTGTTAGCTTCCTTGAGCGCCCGCACACGCCGCCCGCCGTCGCTGACGTAGTAGCTGCCCGGTGCTGCGTAATCAGGAATCACGTGGATGGCCTGCTGCTGCCCCTGCTTGGCGAGATTGACCGCGAGTTCGGCAATCGACGCCTTCAGATAGAAGTGACGCGGATTGAACGGGCTCGGTTTGATCGCCTTCAGCGGCAGCTCGATGATCTGGCCGGGACGATATCCGTGCTCGATACGCCACGCGCGATATTCCGCGGATTCGTTTTCAGTCGAAGCAGGAGCGGCTTCCTCCGTGTTCGCAACCGGCTCGGGCTGGCTTATGCGGCCGACCGGTTCACGTACCTTTGGCTTCTCCTGGACGAGACCGTCGATGGCATTGAGCCGGTCTAGCGCTGTGCGTTTTTCACTGCTCGTCGTGTCAGGCCGCGCCTGAAAACCTTTGGCAAATTGTGAGGGCTTCATTCAGGGTCCTTTATGCGCATAAAGTCAGGGGAGCATGGCCGCGATTTCGTCGGCGCACGCTCGCACTTCGGCGGCAGCGAGCCGTGCGCCGCGATCGCTCATCTGCAGGACGGTCTGACCGAGGGCCATGGCCTGCTTGTACGCTTCGCGGGTGGGTATTTGGGTTTTGAGCAAAGGAAAGCCGAGCTCTTCCAGTGCACGCTTCAGTTCGCGCGTGAGCATGCGCTTCTCTTCGGTCTTGTTCAGCAGGAAGACGGCCTTTAGATCTTCGTTCATGACTTGCGCTTGCTGGATCAGCTTGACGAGCCCAACGCTTGACCAATAGTCGGCGGGTGAAGACGAAGTGGGGATGACGGCAATGGAGGCCGCGAGCAGTACCACGCCAGAAACCTTTTCGGTAATCGATGGCGGGCAGTCAACGATGATGATGTCGTAGTCGCCGATGAACTTCTTGATCTCCCGGTGGATCTGGCCGCCTGCCTCTGAGAGATTCACTACCGGGAACGGGATGCCGGTTTCACCATCGGAAGAGGCGCTTGCCCAGTGAACCAGTGTGTTCTGGCCGTCGGCATCGACCACGAGCACACGCTTTCCTTTTTCGTGAAATGCTGCGCCGAGATGCATCGCGATCGTGCTCTTGCCGACCCCGCCCTTTTGCTGCGTGACTGCGATTATCTCTGCTGCCAATTGATTTTCTCCTTTTTGCTAATTGTTTTGGATTTTACCTGGATTAAGTTGCGATTCAACGGCAGTTGTATGATTTTCATCGCATTCGATGACGCATTGGCCGTTCGGCCAAGGTTTATGCGCATAAAGATCGAGGGGGCTGACAACTACCCTGTTGCTGGCTTGGTAGGTCTCTGTGAGGATGCGTGGGTGCCGGAGTGGGTTCGTGTCGCTGCGGTCAGCAAACGGGCTTTATGCGCATAAAGATTGCGGCATCGAGATGGCTAACGGTGGAGTGCCAGACGAAGCCCCGTTGTCGTCTGAGCCCTGCGAACATGCCTGTGTGACAGGATGCGTTTCTTCCGAGAGCCGGGGACTTTATGCGCATAAAGGTGCCCCCGCATGGGTTGGACGTCCACTTGTCCATGTATCGAGTATTGATCTATCGGCTTCCGCCGTTCCCATCTCGGTGGATTGGCGCTATTCCATTAAATGCAATGGACACGCAGCGGAAGCCTCGACCGATTCCCTCGCCTTCTACCCTCTTCATCCAGCCCGGTAAAATGAGCGACCCGTGCGACGCCTACCGACGCGGCCGCATTTCGATTGTCCTGGCCGGCTCGGAACGGGTCCGTTCCGAATAACCAACCAGGTGCCGCGGCGCCCCCCGCCAATCTCCATCCACTCAAACCGATCCTCACTTCCTGAATCTGAATCCATGATCACGATCTACCACAACGCTCGCTGCTCGAAGTCCCGTGCCACATGCGAACTGGTCTCGAGTACCTACAACAAGGCCAATGAACCAGTTGAGATTGTCGAGTACCTGAAAGCCGCGCTCACGGTCGACCAGTTGAAGTCGCTGCACACCATGCTGGGAGGCCCGCTACTCGACATGGTTCGCACCAACGAAGCGGAATATACGGCGCTCGGACTCGATGCCAACAGCGTGACGGATGATCAGTTATACGAAGCAATTGTGAGCCACCCGATTCTGCTGCAGCGTCCGATTGTCGTGCGTAACGGTCGTGCGGCGATTGGACGTCCGCCGGAAAACGTCGCTGTGCTGTTCGACTAAGCTGCACAGGGTTGCCCAGGCTGCGTGACCGCTTTCATTGCTGGCGCGGTCCAGCCTGGCATTGCATCGGTCGTGCACCTTGGTGCCCGTCTCACCCAGCATCGCATCGCCGCGCGGCACCCCGAGGCCGTGCGTCGGAGATTGACTCGTTGGGCATACGATCGGGCACGCCTCGATCCCGAAACTTGCCCGGCTGGATCGGGCTTCGCGCGAACTTGTCCACAAGGTTGTCCAGAAAATCTGTGGATAAATCTCTGCGCTGCTCGCTTATCCACATTGCCGATCGTCGTCGCCCGCTTCGCACCCCGCCCTTCTGACACACCGCGGATTTTTCTCGCGCCTATGATGACGTTTCTCTCCACTGCGCTTCGCGCACCATTCGAGGAAACCGAGGAGGACTCAAAGATGGCCTATCAAGTTGCGGTCGTAGTCGGCAGTCTGCGCAAGGATTCGTGGAACCGGCAGCTCGCGCATGCCGTGACATCGCTTGCACCAGCCGATTTTTCATTCGAGTTTCTCGACATCGGCGTGTTGCCGCTCTACAGCCAGGACTACGACGCAGATTTCCCCGAGGTCGCGCGTCAGTTCAAGCAGAAGATCGAGGCGGCCGATGCGCTGCTCTTCGTGACGCCCGAGTACAACCGGTCGATACCCGGGGTGCTGAAGAATGCAATCGACTGGGGCTCGCGTCCGTGGGGCAAGAATTCGTGGACCGGCAAGCCGGGCGCGGTGCTCGGCACGTCGCCGGGGGCCGTTGGCACGGCGCTTGCCCAAGCGCATTTGCGCAATGTGCTCGCGTATCTCGACGTGCCGACGCTCGGCCAGCCCGAGATGTTCATCAAGCACGATGCCACGCGGATCAATGAAAAAGGCGAAATTACAAACGACGATACGCGCAAATTCCTGCAGGCGTTCGTCGATCGTTATGCCGACTGGGTCAAGCGCCAATTGGGCCGTTAAGCTGCAGCGGCGGGCCTGATGGGGCACGGCGGCAACTTGCCGTCGCGCCCCATCGCATCGATAGCACCGTCAATGCAGTGTTGGAGGCTGGCCGGTCACGGGCCGATCCGGCGCATCGGACGCACGGTGGTCGTGCGAGTCCTCTTCGTACTCGATGAACTCGTCGGGAATGCGTGGCGCGGTGGCCTCCGCGGGTTGCGTCTCCCGCGGGGGGGCGGGGGCGGCCGGCGCGCCCATCACCGCACCGGCGCCCGGCGCGCTTGCCGATGCGAGCACGGTGGCTTCCGCATCGTTCACCGGCCGTGACGGCTGCGCTGCGGTGTCGGTCGCCGCATGCGTCGCGTCGCCAGCGCCGCCAGGTTGAACGTCGCTTGCTTCTGCGCCGGCTCCCTGCTCCAGGCGGCGGCGCATCGCCTCGGCCAGATTCGCAAGGCCGAGTTCGTCGAGCGCGGAGTGCTCGCGCGCGACCGGCTCGGCGTCCGTCGTGGCCCAAGTCCAGTTACCGCCGCGCACGGCGACTTCGAGTGCATCGTTGCCGCGCAGCGTGTTGCTGGCGAGGTCCGCGTGGGCTTCGTCGGCGACGCGCACGCCGATCAGCACATTGCCCGATGGCGTGACGGGCTCGGGCGCGGCGCCGGGGTTCGAGCGCCCGTCTCCAGTCGAGGAGAAGAAGCTCGCCACGAGCCGCTCGATGCCGGCCAGCACGCCCGACTCGTGTACGGGCAATTCGATGTCGCTGGCAAGAAATCCGCATTGCAGCAGCGCTTCCTGCGCATGCCGCGCTTTGTCGTAGGTCTCGAAGAGACCGGTCACGGTCTGTTTCATGGCTTGATCCTCCTATAGCCGTTTCCACGTGCCGTACGACCCATAACGCAATCCGCGTGCCGGGTATATCTATTCCGACCTACAGCGTCGCGTCCCGTTCCCGCCGCGTGCGCGTCTGGCGGTCGAGCTGGATGGCTTCCAGCATCTTCTCCAGCAAGGCGATGTCGAAGGGCTTCGAGAGCACGCGCACATCCACGCCGCGCGTGCGCTCGAGCTCTTCCGCGTAACCGGTGACGAGAATCACCGGCAGCCCCGGCTCGCGTGCCCGCAACGCCTCAGCGAGATCGATGCCGTTCATCGTGCCCGGCATGTGGATGTCGGAGAGCACGAGGTCGAAGCGCGGCGCATCGTCGTCGCTCGTGGGCGCGGCGCGGGCCGCATCCACGAATTCCAGCGCGTTCGCCGCGTCGTTCGCGCAGGTCACGTGATGGCCCATCATCTGCAGTAGCGCCTCGGTGCCCGCCGCGACTTCGTCGTTGTCCTCGACGAGCAGCACGCGCAGCCCTTGCGGCGGATTCGCGCTGTGTTCGCGCTGCTCGGTTTCGCGCAGCGCGGCCGGCGCGGCGCTCGCGCGCGGCAGATAGAGATGCACCGAGGTGCCAGCGCCAATCGCACTGTCGATCGCGGCGAGCCCGCCCGAGCGCTCGCAGAATGCGAACACCTGCGGCAGCCCGAGGCCCGTGCCCATGCCCTTGGGCTTGGTGGTGTAGAGCGGCTCGAAGGCGCGCGCGAGCACGTCGGGCGGCATGCCCACCCCCGTGTCCTCCAGCGAGACGTGCACGAATTCGCCGTCGAGCGGGAAGCCCTCGCCGGGCCGGAACGCAATATTACGTGCCCGCACGGTGAAGCGTCCGCCGTTGGGCATGGCGTCGCGCGCATTGACCGCGAGATTGATGAGCGCAAGCTCGAATTCGGCGACGTCCACGAGCACGGTCCACACGGCCTCGTCCACGTCCATGACGAGCGCGACCTTCGCGCCGAGCGAGGCGCGCAGCAGTTCGCGCGACGCGGGCAGCCAGCGGCCGACGGCAATCGTCTCGTTGCGCAGCGGCTGCTTGCGTGCGACGCCGAGCAGCTGGCGCGTGAGCGATTGTCCGCTCTTGAGCGCGCGCTCGACGGCCGACAGTTCGCGCTCGAAGCCCGTCACGCCTCGCCGTCGCGCGATCTGCACGTTGGTCGAGACGATCATCAGCAGATTGTTGAAGTCGTGCGCAACGCTGCCCACGAGATTGCCGAGCGCTTCCATCTTGCGCGACTGCCGGTAGGCCGATTCGATCGAGCGGCGCATTGCCGCTTCGGCCTGCCAGCGCTCCCAGGCTTCCTCCTCGGCGGCGAGGCGGCGCAGCGAGAGCCAGATCACGCACCACAGCGCGATCGACGGCATGAACATCGAGATGATCAGCACGCTCAGGTGCCGGTACCACGCGGACCAGATCGCCGAGGTGCGATAGAAACAGGCGACATAGACCGGATACGCGCCCACGCGCCGGAACGCCACGATCGCGTTGTCGCCGATCAGCGGCGAATGCATGCGCACGACACCCGATTCCTGGTTGTGCGCGAGCGCGGCGGCGAAGGGCGAACTGGGCGCGACAATGGCCGGCATGCCCGTGCCGCCAGCGCCGTTGAATGCGGCCGCGCTGGCAGCCTTAGGCGCGCCGCTCGCCGCGCCGGTCGTTCCCCTGGCGCGGACCGCGCGCACGCCGGGCGGCGGCTCGAACGCGAGAACGGCGCCGTCACTGCGCACGAGGCCGAGCGCCATTGGCGAGTCGTCGCCGAGCAACTCGTTGTAGAACTTGTCGAAGTAGCCGGGCCGCAGCGCGACCGACACCAGTCCGGCGAACGCGCCCGTGGCGTCGTGGCGCGCGATGCCGGTGTTGAACACCGTTTCGCCGCTCACCTGGCCCTGCATGACCCGCGAAACGTGGTCGAGCATGCGGCCGGCGCGGATGCCCACGAAGTCCTCGCGCGCGGCGATCGAGACCGGCGGCGGCGGCGAGAAGCGGCTGCTCGCGAGCAATTCGCCGTCGCGGCCGAAGATCGACACGGCGGCCACCTGCGGATAGCCGCCGCCGATGGTGTCGAGCTTCTCGTGGATCTGCGCTTCGTTCGCGCGGATGCCGTTGTCGTCGAGATCTTCCACGCCGTCCACGATGCGCGCGTCGAGCGCATCGTTCATGTCGAACACTTTGAGCGCGTGTTCTTCGGCTACGCGCACGGTGCGCAGCGTGATGTCTGTGGCGTCGGCCTCGCGCGTGCGCAGGTCATTCCACGCCATCGTGGCGACGTAGACGCAGGGCAGCACGATCGCGGCAATCAGCAGCGCGATCAGCGTGCGGCGGCGCACCGTGAAGTCATGGCTGGGCGCAGCCGGGAACGGCGCTTCTTCGGCGCGCGGTGGCGGCGTGCGGTCGTCGGGCCCTGCGGGCCGGTCGGGATTCATAGAGCTAAGGCTGAAGGCTGCGGAGGAGCTTGGGACATGGCTTCCAACATGATAAACGACCGGGCTTGTGCTTCGGTTAGCCTGTTCGCCTCGCGCGCCGCCGCGAGGCGCGCGGGATGTGCGCGAAACGTTGCGAAACGTGCGCGAACGTCGGCAGGCTGGACTCACCGGTCCCGGTGATTGCGCGACATTTCACGTAGCGCAAACGTACACAAAAGGACAATCGCGGGCCTTTAATGCAAAGCCGGATTATTTATTTCTCTAATAGTCCAAAAACGGGTGGTTTTTGTTCGTCTAATGATTATCGGCGAGTTGCATTTGGTTCGATTTGCTTCGAGAATCGCGGCCACGATTAGCGCCATGCAAGTGCGCGGCCATTGCATGCCGCGCAATATGCGGTGTTTTTCGGGGCGCTTCGCGTCCGCGCATTCCATGCGATACGCATAAATATCTCACACTCGCTAAAGAACTCGCGCGCGCGGCCGTTAATACGCTTTAACGCAGTCCGTTCAACGCCCACTCATTTCGCATATCCATGTCTTTGCCCATCGTGATCGCCGACGATTCGCTGCTCGCCCGCAAGGTGCTCACGAAGGCGCTGCCCGAGGACTGGGATGTCGAGATTACCTACGCGTCGAACGGACAGGAAGCCTTGGCGCTGTACCGGGCCGGGCGTGCGCCGGTCATGTTTCTCGACCTCACGATGCCCGGCATGACGGGCTTCCAGGTGCTCGAAGCGATGCAGCATGAGGACCTGAACACATTCGTGATCGTGGTTTCCGCCGATGTGCAGCCGCGCGCCCAGGAGCGCGCGCTCGCGCTCGGCGCGATGGCGTTCGTGCCGAAGCCGGTTACGCAGAAGACGCTGCTGCCCATCCTCAGGGAGTACGGGTTGTATGTCTGATCAAGTGTTCACGGAAATACAGCGCGACGCGCTCCAGGAGATCGCCAATCTCGGCATGGGTCAGGCCGCGACGCGCCTGTCGGGGCTCCTCGACGCATTCATCGAACTCTCGGTGCCGCGCGTGCGCGTGGTCGCCGTGAGCGAGGCCGCGCACGCGCTGCGCGAGATGACCGGCATCGACGGTCCGGTCACGGCGGTGCGCCAGGGCTTTCGCTCCGAGATCAAGGGCGAGGCGCTCGTGATCTGCCGCAGCGGCGAGATCGACGAGCTGGGCGCACTGATCGGCGGCCCGCCATCCGCGCGCGACGCGCTCACCGGGCAGGAGCTGATTTTCGACGTGGCGAACGTGCTCTGCGGCGCGTGCGTTTCGTCGATGCTCGATCAGCTCGGGCGCCTGCCCGTGTTCTCGCAGCCGGGGCTGCTCGGCCTCGCCATCATGCTCGACGAGGTGTTTCAGCCCGGCATGCTCGCCTGGGATCTCGCGCTGCTCGTGGAAGTCAATTTCGCGCTCGAAGACCAGCGTTTTCGCGCGCATCTCGTCATGCTGATGGCCGAGGAATCGATCCATCGCGTGAGCCGCGCCATCGACGCCTTGCTGCTCAGCCTATGAATACGCGCGACCTGTCTGTCCCGGCCCGTGCCGTGGAGCCGTCGATGCCGTCGCTTTCCGATCTCGTGGTGGAGCGCGTGGGCTTCGGCATCTTCGTGCTCGACCGAGACCTGAACGTGCTGATGTGGAACCGCTTCATGCAGGACCACAGCGGCGTGGCCCCGGCCGACGTGATCGGCCGTTGCGTCTTCGAGCGCTTTCCCGAGTTGCCGCGCGCATGGCTCGCGCGCAAGGTCGAGAGCGTGTTCCAGCTCGGCAGCTTCGCGTTCAGTTCCTGGGAGCAGCGGCCCTGGCTGTTCCGCTTCGATCACGACCGTCCCATTACGGGCGGTGTGGACTACATGCAGCAGGACTGCACCTTCATGCCGCTCGTGCAGGGGCGCGAGGTGATCGCCGTGTGCGTGACCATTTCCGATGTCACGCACGTGAGCGTCATGCAGCGCGAGCGCGAGGACGCCGTGGCGAAGCTGCGCGAATACGCCGACCGCGACGGCCTCACGGGCATCGCGAACCGGCGCTATTTCGAGGCGCGGCTCGCCGACGAATTCGCGCGCTGGCAGCGCTACGGCGGCGAACTGTCGGTGCTGCTGTTCGATCTGGACCATTTCAAGAAGATCAACGACGAATTCGGCCACGTTACCGGCGACACCGTACTGCGCACCATGGCGCAGCGTGTGGCCCAGGTGGTGCGCAAGCAGGACGTGTTCGGGCGCTTCGGCGGCGAGGAGTTCGCTCTGCTGCTGCCGTGCACGCCGCTTGGCGACGCGCTGCGCGTTGCCGAAAAGATTCGTCACACGATCAGCGATGCGCCCGTGGAGGTGGAGGGCGTGCTCGTGTCCGTCACGGCGAGCGTGGGCGCCGCCGCCGCGCGGCCCGGCGCGACCGGTTCTGAAGCCATGATCAACGAGGCCGACGCGGCCCTCTATAGCGCCAAGCGCGAGGGGCGCAATCGCTCCGTCGCGCGTGGCGAGGCAATGCCCTGAGCTTTCGCGGCCGGGCGGGGCCGGACCTTCCATGATATCGCCCCGCGTTTCCGTCCCGTGTTTCCGCCCCGTTTCCCGCCCCGTTTCCCGCCCCGTTTCCCGCCGCCCCTGACCTGCGGCGGCGGGTAAAGATTGCTATACTTTTGGCCGTTTCCGGCCGTGAACCCCGAACGGCGTTCCGATAGGGCCGGTGCCTCGCGCGTGTCCGCGCGCGCGGGCGACCCGCTACAGGCGGGCCCGAATATCTGAAAAGCCCCGCCGGGGCGCCCCCAGCGGAGATCGTCTTGGCCGTTTCCAACCTCGTCGTGGACGATACACAGCAAACCGACGCCGCCGCCGCTTCGTCGGGCAGTTCGTTTTATCTGGCAATGCGGATTCTGCCGCCTGCGCAGCGCGACGCCATGTATCAGGTCTACGCCTTTTGCCGCGCTGTCGACGACATCGCGGACAGCGACCTGCCGCGCGCCGAGCGCGCGGCGGGGCTCGACCAATGGCGCGCCGACATCGACGCGTGCTACGCCGGCACGCCGCGCGCCTCGCTCGCGGCCCTCACGCGCCATATCCATACGTTCGGGCTCGCGCGCGACGACTTCCACGCGATGATCGACGGCATGGCCATGGACGCCGCCGAGGACATCTGCGCGCCCGACGAAGCCACGCTCGACCTCTATTGCGACCGCGTGGCGAGCGCGGCGGGCCGCCTTTCGGTGAAGATCTTCGGCATGGCGGACGAGCCGGGCCGCCTGCTCTCGCATCACCTCGGGCGCGCCTTGCAGCTGACGAACATCCTGCGCGACATCGACGAGGACGCGGACATCAACCGCTGCTACCTGCCGCGGGAGCTGCTCGCGCGCGAGGGCATCGCGACGTCGAATCCGCACGAGATTGCCGCCGATCCGTCGCTGCCGCGCGTCTGCGCGACGCTCGTGCAACGCGCGCTCGCCCACTTCGCCGAAGCCGACGCCATCATGGACCGCACGCCGCGCGTGCAGGTCAAGGCGCCGCGCATCATGTCGGGCGTGTACCGCGTGCTGCTCGAGGGCACTGTCGAGCGCGGCTTCGATCTGCCGCGCACCAGGATCGTCAAGCCGCGCGCGCGGCTCTTGTGGATCGTCGCGCGCTACGCGCTGTTTTAGGGTCGGCTTACCTATGAGCATGCGAACGCCCCGGCTCGTCCACGTGATCGGCGCGGGGCTCGCGGGCCTCGCCGCAGCGACCCGGCTCCAGCGCCACGGGGTCCAGGTCGCGCTGCACGAGGCCGCCTCACAGGCCGGTGGACGATGCCGCTCGTACTACGACCGTACGCTCGCGCTCACGCTCGATAGCGGCAATCATCTCGTGCTGGCGGGCCATGAAGCCACGCTCGACTACGTGCGCACGATCGGCGCCGCCGACGAGCTCTCGGGCCCGAGCGAGCCGGCCTTCGCGTTCATGGACCTCGCGGCGCGCTCGCACTGGAGCGTGCGCTTTTCGCGCTCGCGCGTGCCGTTCTGGATCGGCGACGCCCAGGCGCGCGTGCCGGGCACCAAGGTGTCGGACTATCTCGCGCTGCTGCCGCTGCTGTTCGCAAAGCCTGGCCGCACGATGGCGCAGACCATGCGCTGCGACGGCCCGCTCTGGGACCGCTTGCTGCGCCCGCTCTTTCTCGCTGCGCTCAACGTCGAGCCGCGGGAGGCCAGCGCCGAGCTCTCGGCCACGCTGCTGCGCGAAGTGCTGTCCGCGGGCGGCGAGGCGTTCCGGCCGCTGATGGCGCGCAACGGCTTGTCGAGTGCGTTCGTCGATCCGGCGCTGCGCATGCTCCAGCATGGCGGCGCGGCGATTCGGCTCGATGCGCCGTTAAAGGAGATCGTGTACGACGACGCGGCAGGCTGCGTCGTCGCGCTCGATTTCGAGAGTGGCCGCGTCCCGCTGGGCGAGGACGAAGCCGTCGTGCTGGCCGTGCCGGCCCCCGCTGCCGCCGCGCTCGTGCCCGCGTTGCAGACGCCGCAGCGCCACACGGCGGTCGTCACGGCGCACTTCGCCGTGGAGCCGCCGTCCGGCATGACCACGCCGATGGCGCTCGTGAACGGCACGGCCGACTGGCTGTTCGCGGGCGCGGGCCGCATCTCGGCGACGATTCACGATGCCGAGGCCTTCGGCATGTCCGATACGCTCGACGCACTCGCGCCCGAAGACCTCGCGCTGCGTATCTGGGCCGATGTGGCGCAAGCCGCGTCGCTGCCGGCGCAGCCGCTGCCCGCCTGGCAGGTCGCGCGCGAAGCCCGCGCGGGCTTTGCCGCCGTGCCGCAAGAAGAGCTGCGCCGCCCGGCGGCGCGCACCCGCTGGACCAACTTGACGCTCGCTGGCGACTGGACTGCAACCGGCCTGCCCGCCACGATCGAAGGCGCAATCCGCTCGGGCCGCAAGGCCGCGGACCTGCTTTTAGAGACCAGGATGTATTGATGAACGATCTTTCAGAGGCCATACCGGCCGACGACCTCGCGAACGCGCTCGCCGCATCCGCGCCCGCCGCCGGCGCGGACGTTGCCGTGATCGATGCGCTCGACGCCGCCGTCACGCGCGCGACCGACGCGATTCTTGCCGACCAGCGCGCCGACGGCCATTGGGTCTACGAACTCGAAGCCGACGCCACGATTCCCGCCGAATACGTGCTGCTCGTGCACTACCTGGGCGAAGAGGCGAACCTCGAACTCGAAGCGAAGATCGCGCGCTACCTGCGCCGCATCCAGTTGCCCGGCGGCGGCTGGCCGCTGTTCGCCGAAGGCGAGATGGACGTGAGCGCGAGCATCAAGGCTTATTTCGCACTCAAGATGATCGGCGATGCAGAAGATGCCGATCACATGGTGCGCGCACGCGAGGCGATTCTCGCGGCGGGCGGCGCGGAAAAGGCCAACGTGTTCACGCGCATTCTGCTCGCGCTTTACGGCGTGGTCAGCTGGTACGCGACGCCGATGATGCCGGTCGAGATCATGCTGCTGCCGAAGTGGTTCCCGTTCCATCTCACGAAGGTTTCGTACTGGGCGCGCACGGTGATCGTGCCGCTGCTCGTGTTGGGCGCGAAGCGGCCAGTCGCGAAGAACCCGCGCGGCGTGCGCATCGACGAGCTGTTCCGCGGTGCGCCTGTCACCACGGGCCTGAACGAGCGCTCGCCGCACCAGAGCAAAGGCTGGTTCGGTTTCTTCCGCGCCGTGGACGGCGTGCTGCGCATCACCGATCCGCTGTTCCCGAACTATCTGCGCCAGCGCGCGATCGACGCGGCAGTGGCGTTCGTCGACGAACGCCTGAACGGCGAGGACGGGCTCGGCGCGATCTTCCCGGCCATGGCCAATGCCGTGATGATGTACGAGGTGCTCGGCTACCCGGCCGATCATCCGCACCGCGCGATCGCGCGCCAGTCGATCGAAAAGCTCGTGACGATCCACGCCGACGAAGCGTATGTCCAGCCGTGTCTCTCGCCCGTGTGGGACACCTCGCTCGCCGCGCATGCGCTCATCGAAACAGGCGACGCGCGCGCGCACGAAGCGGCGCGGCGCGGCCTCGAATGGCTGCGCCCGCTGCAGATTCTCGACCTGCGTGGCGACTGGATCTCGCGCCGCCCCGCCACGCGCCCGGGCGGCTGGGCATTCCAGTACGCGAACCCGCACTACCCCGACGTCGACGATACGGCTGTGGTGGTGGCGGCGATGCGCCGTGTGGACCAGATCGACCAGACGAGCGCCTATGACGAGGCCATCGCACGCGGACGCGAATGGGTGGTCGGCATGCAGAGCGGCAACGGCGGCTGGGGCGCGTTCGAGCCGGAAAACACGCACGAGTACCTAAACAGCATTCCGTTCTCGGATCACGGCGCGCTGCTCGATCCGCCGACGGCCGATGTCTCGGGCCGCTGCCTCTCGATGCTCGCGCAACTCGGCGAATTGCCCGCGACGAGCGAGCCGGCGCAGCGCGCCTACAACTACATCCTCGCCGAGCAGGAAGCCGACGGCAGCTGGCATGGCCGGTGGGGCATGAACTACATCTACGGCACGTGGACGGCGCTGTGTGCGCTGAACGCCGCGGGCCTCGCGCACACCGATTCGCGCATGAAGCGCGCGGCGCAGTGGCTTGTTGCGATCCAGAACGACGATGGCGGCTGGGGCGAGGACGGCACCAGCTACAAGCTCGAGTACCGGGGCTACGAGCGCGCGCCGAGTACGGCGTCGCAAACGGCGTGGGCGCTGCTCGGCCTGATGGCGGCCGGCGAGGTGAACCATCCTGCTGTCGCGCGCGGCGTGGCGTGGCTGCAGGCCACGCAGCGCGAGCACGGCCTCTGGGACGAAACGCGCTTCACGGCCACGGGCTTTCCGCGCGTGTTCTATCTGCGCTACCACGGCTACCGCAAGTTCTTCCCGCTATGGGCGCTCGCGCGCTACCGCAACCTCAAGCGCGATGGCGCCACGCACGTCAAGGTCGGTTTGTGACGATGGCGGTGGAATCTGCATCAGTGGCCCCCACGGCGCGCGTGCAACGCACGAAAAGCATGAACAGCACGCGAGGCGCGCTGCCCGTGATCGCCGTGACCGGCATGGCCTTCGAGGCGAGCATCGCAGCGGGCAAAGGCGGCGACGGCATTACGGCGGTCTACGCCGCGCGCGCCGACCTGCTCGAACGCGCGCTCGCGGCGGCGCTCGATCGCGGCGCAGCGGGCGTGATCAGCTTCGGCACCGCGGGCGGCCTTGGGCCGGATCTCGAACCGGGCACGCTCATCATTGCCGACGCCGTGGATGGCCCGCTCGGCCGCATCGCCTGCGATGCGGCGTGGAGCGAGCGCATGGCGGCGGCGCTGCTCGATTCGCCGCTGGCCGCGCCCATGCGGCGCGGCGTGGAGGCCGCCGTGGCCGCGCCGCTTACCGGCGCGGCGGACAAGGCGGCGCTGCACCGGTCGAGCGGCGGCGCGCTCGCTGTCGACATGGAGTCGCATCTGGCTGCCGCGGCTGCGGCGGCACGCGGCCTGCCGTTCGCGGTCTGCCGCGCGGTGGTGGATCCGGCCTGGCGCAGCCTGCCGAAGGCCGCGATGGCCGGCTTGCGCGACGACGGCTCCACGGCCGTTCTGCCGGTACTGCGCGAACTCGCGCGCGATCCCCTGCAACTGGGCGGCCTGCTGCGCGTGGCCGCCGACGCCGGCGCGGCGCGCAAGACGCTCACGGCGGCGCGGCGTGTGCTGACTGCCTCTGGCGCGTTTTTCCCTGGCTGATCCGGCCGCCTGGCGGCGCGGGCTATTGCAAAACTAAGGGAAAACCCCTATATCTGGTAACGTATTGGTGTTAACCCTTGGATTTGCTTTTTTTGATCTGGGGGCGGAACGCGCATCGGGAGTTACCAGCCATGAATTTTCATACCCGCAAATGGGTCAAGCCTGAAGACCTGAATCCCAACGGCACGCTGTTCGGCGGCAGCCTGCTGCGCTGGATCGACGAAGAAGCGGCGATCTACGCGATTTGCCAGCTCGACAATCAGCGCGTCGTGACCAAGCTGATCTCGGAAGTGAACTTCGTGAGTTCGGCGCGTCAGGGCGACATCATCGAACTGGGCATGAAGGCGACGCACTTTGGCCGCACCTCGATCACGTTGCGCTGCGAAGTGCGCAACAAGGTCACGCGCAAGAGCATCCTGACGATCGAAAAGATGGTGTTCGTGAACCTGGGCGCCGACGGCAAGCCCACGCCGCACGGGCGCGAGCAGATCCGCTACGCCGACGAGGCGTACGAGCGTTACCGCCAGACCGTGCAGAACGCGGCGGATGCGACGGCGCTGGCGGCCGCGAACGAAGCAGCGCGCGAGGCCGAGCACGAGGACTCAGCGGTGCATTGAGCGGCGCTGCGCCGTATGAAAAGAAAGCCCGGCAGGTGGGTACCTGACGGGTTTTTTTGTGTCTGCGCCAATGGCGAGGGGGGCGGGGCCTGAATCGGCTTGTCAGTGCGTCTCTTTCGGAAACGCCACGTTGAACTGGTGCGCAAGTTTTTCGAGGCGACGATCCAGGGTCCAAAGACTTGCGCCTGGCGTCATCAAGGCTGAGGCGAGCAAAGCGAGGTCGACGCTGCCGCAGCCTCGACCGTAAAGCTGCTCGGTCTCGATGAATTGCATGACCTCCGACGGTGTAGCTTGCGTTGCGCGACGTAGCAAGCAGATATCGTGCAGGGTGCGGGCACGGGGCGCCGGCGGAGTGCCGCATGCGAGTTCGAGGAGGACCAGCGAGTGTGTCAGTGCCTGATCGGTCGTGATGAGCCGAACCAGGGTCTCGTTACGCTGCCGGAAGTGATCTACCCACACTGAGGTGTCGATCAGGATGTTCACCCTGCGCTCGGCTCGCTACGGCGTCGAGGAATCTCCTGCATATCGGGTGCCACTCCCCCGAGCGCTGCAAGGCGCTTTGCAGCCTGGACACGCACGAAAGTCTGCATCGCTTCGCGGAACAGTTCGGCCTTGTCCATGCCGGGCTCGGCAAGCTCGAGCGCCTGCTCGTACAGTGCGTCGTCAATCGTGACCGTCGTTCTCATGTCAAGCTCCTGAATTGATGCAATTTCGCATCAATTTTAGCATCGGATTGGGTATCGGATTGGGTATCGGATTGCCAGGAGCCTGGAGAACGCGTCGCGATATCGCAAACATGCCGCGCGTTTCAAGGCGCCGAAGCAGCCCGTGCGGGCGCGGCGGCCGAGGCCGCCACCGGTGCCGACGCCGCTTGAGGAGGAGCAGCAGGCGCGGCATCCGCCGCGCCGCTCGCGGCCGCTGCAGGCGCCGCGCCGGCGGCGCCCGTCGACTCGCCCGGATCTTCGTAGTTCGGCAGCCCGTTGTTCGAAGCCCCCGGCCCGCTCGATCCACCCTTCGCGCCCGAACCCGCGCCATCCGGCGAACCGCCCGACTCGCCCGGATCCTCGTAATTCGGCAGATTGTTGTTGCCCGGCTTGCCCTGTTTGCCCGATCCGCCAGCGGCCCCGGCAGCGCCAGCAGCAGCACCGGCGGCGGCACCGGCGGCCCCACCAGCAGCAGCCCCCACCGCACCTTCGGCGCCTTCAGCCCCCTCCGCGTCCGGATCGCCGTAATTCGGCAGCGGCGCATTATTGCTCTGCGAGCCGCGAATCAGCGATTGACGCTGCTGGCTGTACGCGTCGCGCACGAACGAATACGGGTCGAGCGCGGCCTGCTTGAGCAGGTCGGTGGCGCCGAGCAGGTCGGAGCGCGCGCTCACGAACTGCATGATGTAGAACGGGTTGCGCACTGCGGGCTGAAAGTAGTTGATGACGTTGAACTTCACGTCCACGCCCATGCCGATGCCGTCGCGCACGTCGCTCGGCCCGAACAGGGGCAGCACGAGGTACGGGCCGGCCGGCACGCCATAGTGGCCGAGCGTGAGGCCGAAGTCCTGATGGTGCTTCGGCAGCCCCGCGAGCGTGGCGAAGTCGATCAGGCCGCCCAGCCCGAAGGTCGAATTGATCGCCATCCGCATGAGGTCCTGGGTGGCGTCGGTGATCTTCAGTTGCAGCAGGTTGTTGGCGAAGTTGCTCGCGTCGCCGAGGTTCGAGAAGAAGTTCGTGATCGCCTGGCGCACCGGCTTCGGCGTCACCTTCTGATAGCCCTTCGCGATCGGCTGCGCGATGTAAGTGTCGAGTTTGTCGTTGAACGTGAAGATCGCGCGATTCGCGGGCTCGAACGGGTCGCCCGGCTTGCGGTCGGGGCCCGTGGCGCAGCCCGACGTCACGAGGAGCACCAGGCTCGCCGCCGCCATCGTGAGCGCGGTTGATTTTTTTTTCTTCATTGATCGATTCCCTGGATTTGCGCTCGTGCGCGCTTCTCGCGCGGCTTGCCCATCAGCACTGGCTGGAACACCACCGCGCCGATCAGCGTGCAAAACAGCGACAGCGCGAGCAGCTTGCCCATGCTCGAGGTGCCCGGATGGTGCGAAAGCCACAAGCTGCCGAATGCCGTAGCCGTGGTGGCGGCCGAGAACAGCACCGCGTGCGTGAGGCTCGACTGCAAGAGGCCGGTCTGCCCCGCGCGCCACGCCATCACGAAGTAGATTTTGAACGCGACGCCCACACCCAGCATCAGGGGAAGCGCGATGATGTTGGCGAAATTGAGTTGGATGCCGAACGCAACGCACAACTCCAGCGTCACGAGCGCCGACACCAGCAGCGGAATCAGCGTGCGCAGCACGTCGCTGAAGTTGCGCAGCGTGATCCACAGCAGCGCCGTGATGAGCAGCACCGACCAGCCCGCCGCCTGGAAGAACGCGAGGATGATCACGTTGGCCGAATGCAGGATCGAGATCGGGCCGCCGATCGCGCTCGGCTCGGCTTGCTTCACCGCATGCGCGAAGCGCGCGAGCATGGTGTCGTCGTTGGGGTCGACGCCGGCCGGCACGCGCGGCGCGATATCCACGATCGCCTGGCCCGTGACCGGCGAAATCCAGTCGTCGACCATCGTGCGCGGCAGGTTCTCGCGCGTGATGGGCGAAGGCTGCAAGAGGCGCGCGAGCTGCGCGAAGGCGAGCTTGAGCGGCAGGCTGAAGGCGGTTTCGGCGCGCTCGCGCATGGCGGCGTCGGCGTTCGCGAGCTTCTGGAGACTGTCCGAGAGGTGCTTGGCCTCGGCGGCGCCCGGTCCCGGGTGATCGCCGGCCGCGAGCGCGAGCTGGCGCGCGGTGCGCTTGAGCGTGTCCACGCGCACGGCGTCGGTGACGGGCGCGGACGGCTGTTGCGTAAGCGCGGGCAGCAGTTGCTGCGCGGCGCTCGCGATCAGCATGAGCTTTTGCTGCTGGTCGTCGGGGATCAGCGAGCTCAGCGTGGTGGCGCGGCTCACTTCGGGCAGCTTCGCGAGCTTCGCCGCAATTTTGTCCGCTTCCGCGAGATTGGGCGCGAGCGCGCTCACATCGTTGATCGAAATAACCGGCGAGTTCTTGAGCGCGATGAGCGTGGCCATCGACTCGGTATGCGGGTCTTTCAGATGCAGCGGATTGAAGTCGAAGCGCAGATGCAGCAGCAGCGGCGTCGCGCCCAGCACCACGATGAGCGTGGTGATCAGCACCGGCTTGCGATGCTCGGCAAGCCAGGTGTCCACCGGTGCGAGGAACGCGAAGCCCGGCGAGGCGCGCTCGCCCTTGGGGTTGAACACGCGGATGAGCGCCGGGAACACCGTCATGTTCGCGATGTACGCGACGAACATGCCCACGCCCGCGATCTGGCCGAGTTCGGAGAGGCCCTTGTAGGCGGTCGGCAGGAACGAAAAGAAGCTTTCGGCCACGGCGATGGCCGCGAGCGTGAGCGGCACGCCGATGGTGCGCGCGGTCTTGAGCAGCGCGGCGTCGAGGCGTTCATCCTGGAAGCGCTCCTCGCGGTACTTCACGCCGAACTGCACGCCGAAGTCGACCCCGAGGCCCACGAACAGCACCATGAACGCGACCGACAGCATGTTGAGCGAGCCGATCATCATGAGCCCGAGCGCGGCCGTGATGGCGAGGCCGATCACGAGCGTGACGAGCACCGCGCCGATCAGGCGGCCCGAGCGCAGCGCGAGCCAGAGGATCACGAGCACGACGATGGCCGTGACGATGCCGTTGAGCGCGGCGCCGTCCTGCACCGAGGCGAACTCCTCGTCGGCGAGCGGCTGCTCGCCGGTCAGGCGCACGCGCGCGCCGTATTCGGTGTCCAGATGCAGGCGCGCGGCAGTGTCGCGGATCGCCTGCGAGGCGCTCGCGCCGGCCTTGAGCGCCGCGAAATTCAGCACCGGCTGAACCGTGACGAAGGCAAACGCGGGCTTGGCGGCCGAATCCTTGTCGACGAGCGCGCGCCACGAGAACGCGGCGGGCTTGCCGGCGAGCACCTGGTCGACCACATTGGCGGCGCTGCCGAGCAGGGACGCCATTTGCGGCAGCTTTACCTGGCCGATCGTGAGCGGCAGTTGCAGCGTGGTCGTGAGCGTGCCGGCGAGCCCGGCGAGGCTCGGATCCTTCGCGAGCTGGTTCACGAGCGGGCGCGCCTGCACGAGCTGGCCCGTGGTGGAGAGCACGGTCTGGGTGGGCGGGAACAAGAGCCCGTTGTGCTCGAAGAACGGCCCGCCCGCGGGCTGCGAAACGGCGCTGAATTCGTGCGCATCCTGCTTGAGGGCTTTGGCGAGCTTATCGGCGGCGGCGTCGGCGAGTTCGGGCGCCTGCGCCTCGACCACCACGAGCAGCGACGAGCCGTGCTGCGGGAACGCCTTGTCCTTGGCGTCGCTGAGCGCGGCCCATTCGGCCTTGTTCTCGACGAGGCCGCTCACGTCCGTGTTGATCTTGAAATGCTTCACGACGTACACGCCGCTCACGGCGGCGAGAACGAGCGCGAATGCGATGACCCACGCCGCGCGGCGAACCGACCACGCGACGAGGTGGATGATGAATGGCTTCAGCATAGAGGCGAGGGGGCCTGGACGTTCGACTGTTCTTGATGAGAAGCGCTCAAGTATACCGGCCTCGCTCATCCCGGAGCGCCTTGCGCACGCTAGTCCGTGCGCCAAAGCCGTTATACTGGGTCGGTCGGGGCGGCATCGGGCCTGATGAGGCCGGTTCAACGTCGATCGGACGTTTGATCGGGTCTTTTCCGGGCCGCCGTGCCGGCGCCTGATATTCATTGTTCAAGAACGCTCAAGAACACGTATGAAACGCTATCTGACCGCATTTCTCGCCGCCGCTTTCCTGTCGGGCGTCTCTGGCGCCGCCCTGGCGCAATCCTCGCCGGACGCCGTCGTCAAGAGCGCGGTGGAAGGCACCGTGAAGGCTATGCAAGCCGACCCGCAGGCGCGCGGTGGGGACATGAACAAGATCACCAGCGTGGTCGAGACCCACTTCGTGCCGGCCACTGACTTCCAGCGCACCACGCGCATCGCGATCGGCAAGGCCTGGACCACGGCCACGCCGGAGCAGCAGCAAAAGCTCTATGAGCAATTTCAGCTCCTGCTCGTGAAGACCTACGCATCGTCGCTTTCGCAACTGCGCGACGCCCAGGTCACCTTCAAGTTCGTACCGTCCAACACGGGCGCGGGCGCGAAGGACACCGTCGTGCAGTCGCACGTGATCAGCAACGGCGGCGACGACGCCATCGACTATCGCCTCGAGCGCAGCGCCAACGGCTGGAAGATCTACGACATCAACATGATGGGTGCGTGGCTCATCCAGGTTTATCAGACCCAGTTCGCCGACCAGATCGCCAAGGGCGGCATCGACGGTCTCATCAAATATCTCATCGATCACAACGCGCGCGGCTAAAGCGGCGCGCGTTGCGCGGGAAGTACGTCTGAAGATACCCTCAGGCGCCTTCCCGCTTTCTGCGGTTCTCCACCGCGAATTTGATCAGTTCTGCCTGGCCTTCGATGTCGAGCTTGCGCTTGAGATTGAGCCGGTGCGTCTCCACCGTGCGCACCGATAGCCCGGCGCGCTGCGCGATCTGCTTGCTCGACAGGCCTTCGGCGAGCGCGTCGAGAATGTCGAGTTCGCGCGGCGTGAGGCGCTCGATGGGCGTTTCCTTCAGCGATGCCTGCAGCATGCGCACGCCCAGCCCCACACTGAAATACGTCTGCCCGGCCAGCACGGCCTCGATTGCGCGCACGATCTCGGTGGCCGGCGAATCCTTGAGCACATAGCCGCTCGCGCCCGCCCGCACCGCTTGCGCCACATATTCGACGTTGTCGTGCATCGAGAGCATCAGCACGCGGATCGCCGGAAAGCGCTCGTGAAAGATGCCCGCGAGCGCGATGCCATTCATGCCGGCCATGCCCACGTCCATCAGCGCGAGATCGGGCTCGAGCGCGGCGGCGAGCCCGATGGCCTCGTCGGCGTTGCCCGCCTCGCCCGCGACTTCGAGGCCCGGCACGGCTTCGAGGCGCGCCCGCAGGCCGTCGCGCACGAGCGGATGATCGTCGACGAGCACGAGGCGCGCCGGTTTGCCTGATTCGTTCATGGTGTGTTTCTTTTCTGTGCGTCGCCCTGGAGGCCGCGTGCTTTGGAGGACGCGCTAGCGGAGTGGATCGGCACCCAGGCGTCGACCACGGTGTGGCCCGGCTTCGAGCTGACCGAGAGCCGCCCGCCAAGCGGTTCGAGCCGCTCGCGCATGTTGCGCAGGCCCATGCCCGCGCGCGGATCGGCGAGCGCGTGCGCGACGTCGAAACCCCGGCCATTGTCGGCGATGGTGAGCGTCACGCCGTTGGGCGCGACATCGAGCGTGAGCGCGGCGCGCCGCGCGCCTGCGTGCTTCACGATGTTGGTGAGCGCTTCCTGGGCGATGCGGAACAGCACCGTGTTCACGGCGTCGGGCAAGGGCGCGGCGCCCGCGTTGGTGCCTGGATTCGTGCCCTGATTCGCGCCCTGATTCGCGCCGCCATCGCCATGCCCGGCGCCGGGCAACGCACCGGGCAACGCACCGGGTTTCACGCCCGATCTTGCGACCGATCTCGCACCTGATTGCGTGAAGCCGATCTCCATCTCCGATTCGCCAGCCAGCTCGCGCGTAAGCTGCTCGAGCGCGGCGGCGAGACCGAGATCGTCGAGCATCGCCGGGCGCAGCGCGTGCGAGATGCGGCGCACCTCGCGCAGCGTCTCCGAAAGCCGCGCGAGACCGGTCGAGAGCGACGCCTCCGCCGCGGGCACGCGCGCCTCGCCGCGCTCGAAGCGCGCGAGCGCCGACTCGAGCAGCAGCTTCGCGGAAACCAGCATCTGGCTGATGCCGTCGTGCAGCTCGCGCGAGAGGCGCGCCCGCTCCTGCTCCTGCGACTCCACCACTTGCTGCGCGAGGCGCTTGAGCTTCGCGTCGGTGCTGCGGTACTCGCTCACGTTGAGCACGAGCGCGCCGAGCGCGAACACGCCCACGCCCGCGAGCGCGATGATGCCGAGCCATTGCAGCGTGCGCTCGATGTTGGCCGAGGCGCGCTCGTCGGCGCGCGCGAGCGTGGACTCGACGTCGTCGAGATAGATGCCGGTGCCGACCATCCAGCCCCAGCGCGGCAGCGCGACGACATAGCCGAGCTTCGGCGCGAGCTTGCCCGTCGACGGCCGGTGCCACATGTAGCGCACGAAGCCGCCGCCGTGCGAAGCCGCCGTCACGAGCTGCTGAATCGTGAGTGCGCCTTGTGGGTCGCGCAGATTCCAGAGATCCTGGCCGACGAGGCCCGGCTCGCGCGGATGCATGAGCGAGCGGCCGTGCATGTCATAGACGAAGAAATAGCCGTCCGGGCCGAAGTCCATCTTCTGCAACACGGCGAGCGCGGCGCGCTGGCGGTCGGCGACGCTGCCAGCAATGCCCTCTGCGGCTCCTGCGGCGCGGCTCTCGCTGGCTTCGTACAGCGGCGCGATGGCGCTCGTCGCGAGTTCGACGTAGTGGCGCAGCTCGACTTCCTTGCTCGACAGATACGCCGCTTGCAGCGTGGCGTGCTGCGTGCGCGCGAGCGCGGTCGCCTGCTGCCGCACGCCGATGCCGATGCTGGCAATGGCGGCGAGAAACGGCACGACCGCGAGCAGGAAGATCTTCGTCTTCAGGCGGTCGTTGAAGAAAAATGGGGCGGGCATGGCGGCGTTCGGATACCAGGTGTGCAAGCATAACGGCTGCGCACGAAGTGCGGGGCGCACCTGAATTTTTCGAGATTGTGCTACGGGCGATGATGCGGCGGCGAACGAGGGCAGCACCGCTCCTGCCCTATCGCGCTGGCTGGGTTTCCCTGGGTTTCCCTCGGTTTCCCTTGGGTTTTCCTGTTCCGAGCGACCTTGAACCTGACGCACCATGACTCGACAGACCACACCGATCCGCCCTCTGCTCGCGAGCGTCGCCGCCTGCGCCGCGCTGTTGCTCAACGCCTGTGGCGGCGATTCCGAGGCCCGCACGATCACGCACACGGAGGTCGCCGTTCCGCAACTGATCGCCCATCGCGGCGGCACGGGCGACGCGCCCGAGAACACGATGATCGCCATTCGCACGGCGCTCGCGAATCGCGCCGACGCCATCTGGCTCACCGTGCAATTGAGCAGCGATGGCGTGCCGGTGCTCTACCGCCCCGCCGATCTCTCGGCGCTGACCGACGCGCGCGGCACGGTCGCTTCGAAGAGCGCCGCGGAGCTGGCGCGCATCAACGCGGGCTGGCAGTTCAAGACGCTCGACGCGTCCGGCCGTGAGGTCTACCCATACCGCAGCGCGCCCGTCGGCATTCCCACGCTTGCGGAGGCGCTCGCGGCGATTCCGCCGGACGTGCCCGTCATGCTCGACATGAAGGCCTTGCCCGCGCAGCCGCAGGCGGTTGCCGTGGCGCACGTGCTCGACCAGGCCGGCGCATGGGAGCGCGTGCAGATCTATTCGACCGATGCGAGCTACCAGCAGGCGTTTGCCGCGTGGCCGCGCGCGCGCCTGTTCGAGTCGCGCGACGCCACGCGCGGGCGGCTTGCCACGGCCGCGCTCGCGCATCGCTGCGAAGCGCCGCCGCCGGCGAATGCGTGGACTGGCTTCGAGTGGCGCCGCCAGGTCGATCTTGTCGAGCAGTTCACGCTGGGCGAAGCGCGTTCGACGGTGGCAGGCGCCACGCTCTGGTCGCCCGAGGCGGTCCAGTGCTTCCGCACGAACCCGGGCGTGCATATCGTGGCGATCGCCGTCAACAACGAAGCCGACTACCGCGCGGCGGCCTGCGCGGGCGTGGACGCGGTGCTGGCGGACTCTCCACGGCAGATGGCGCCGGTGCGCGAGGCCTTGCGCGCCGGCTACCCATGTCCTTGACGATGCACTACCCTACGTAGTTATACGTAGACTGCTTACGTAGTTGTCCGGTTGTGGCGCGCGGTGCGAAGGCGAATACTACGCCACCACCTGGCGCATTGCGCCATGCCGCGCGCCGTTCATGCATGACGGGTCGTGGTCCGAAGTGGGTATCGAAACCAACCATAAGACAGAGACAGGAGACGGCATGAGTCGGACAACCAGCCTGATCGTCTGGACGCTAGTCGCGCTGCTAGGCGCGTTCGCGTTCGGCACCATCGCACTCGCGCACGGCGAGCGCATCAGCGCACTGTGGATCGTGATCTGCGCGGTGTGCGTCTATCTGATCGCGTATCGCTTCTACAGCCGCTTCATCGCCACCGCCGTCGTGCAGCTCGACGGCCTGCGCATGACGCCGGCCGTGCGCCACAACGACGGGCTCGACTACGTGCCCACCAACAAGTACGTGCTGTTCGGCCACCACTTCGCGGCCATCGCGGGCGCGGGCCCGCTGGTGGGCCCGGTGCTGGCCGCGCAGATGGGCTACATGCCCGGCATGCTGTGGATTCTCGCGGGCGTGGTGTTCGCGGGTGCGGTGCAGGACTTCGTGGTGCTGTTCCTCTCCACGCGCCGCGACGGCCGCTCGCTGGGCGACCTCGTGAAGATGGAGCTCGGGCCCATCCCCGGCGTGATCGCGCTGTTCGGCACCTTCCTCATCATGATCATCATTCTCGCGGTGCTCGCGCTGATCGTGGTGAAGGCGCTCACGAACTCGCCGTGGGGCACGTTCACCGTGGCCGCCACCATTCCCATCGCGATCTTCATGGGCCTCTATGTGCGCTACATCCGCCCGGGCAAGATCGGCGAGATCTCGATCATCGGCTTCGTGCTGCTGATGGCCTCCATCGCGTTCGGCCAGCACGTGCATGATTCGCCCACGCTCGCGGCCATGTTCACGTTCACGGGCACGCAGCTCACGTGGATCCTGATCGGCTACGGCTTCGTGGCTTCGGTGCTGCCGATCTGGCTGTTGCTCGCGCCGCGCGATTACCTCTCGACGTTCCTGAAGATCGGCACGATTCTCGCGCTCGCGATCGGCATTCTGATCGTCGCGCCGGAACTGAAGATGCCGGCCTTCACGAAGTTCATCGACGGCACCGGCCCGGTCTGGTCGGGCAACCTGTTCCCGTTCCTCTTCATCACGATCGCGTGCGGCTCGGTCTCGGGCTTCCATGCGCTGATCTCGTCGGGCACCACGCCCAAGATGCTCGATAACGAAACCAACGCGCGCTTCATCGGCTATGGCGCGATGCTGATGGAATCGTTCGTCGCGATCATGGCGCTGGTGGCCGCTTCGGTGATCGAGCCGGGCGTGTACTTCGCGATGAACGCGCCGCTCGCCGTGCTCGGCACGACGCCGGACGCCGTCGCGCAAACCGTGGGCCAGTGGGGCTTCGCGCTTACGCCGGACATGCTCACGCACACCGCGCAAGCCGTGGGCGAGACCACCATCATCGCGCGCGCGGGCGGCGCGCCCACGCTGGCCGTGGGCATGGCGCAGATCCTGCACCAGGTGATCGGCGGCGAGGCGATGATGGCGTTCTGGTATCACTTCGCGATCCTGTTCGAAGCGCTGTTCATCCTGACCGCCGTCGATGCGGGCACGCGCGCGGGCCGCTTCATGCTGCAGGACTTGCTCGGCACCTTCCACCCGTCGCTCAAGCGCACGGATTCGCTGGTCGCGAACCTGATCGCCACCGCCTTGTGCGTGGCCGCGTGGGGCTACTTCCTGTATCAGGGCGTGGTCGATCCGCTCGGCGGCATCAACACGCTGTGGCCGCTCTTCGGCATCTCGAATCAGATGCTCGCCGGCATTGCGCTGATGCTCGCGACGGTCGTGCTCTTTAAGATGAAGCGCGAGAAGTTCGCATGGGTCACGGCAGTGCCCACGCTCTGGCTGCTGATCTGCACGCTCACGGCCGGTTGGCAGAAGATTTTCGACAGCAACCCGAAGGTGAGCTTCGTTGCGCACGCACAGAAACTCTCGGCGGCGCTTGCCGACGGCAAGGTCCTCGCGCCCGCGAAATCGGCCGAGCAGATGCAGCGCATGATCTTCAACGACTACGTAGACGCGGCGCTGTCCGGCCTGTTCATCTTCGTGGTGGCGAGCATCGTGGTGTACGGGCTGATTGCGATTGCGCGCGCCCGCCGCAGCGACCGCCCGACTGCGCAGGAAACGCCGTACGAGGCGATGCCGGCAGTTGGCGCGACTATCGCGGCGCGCCAAGGCGTGCACTAAGGCACGAGCCAGAAGGAGCGCATCATGTTCTCGGGACTTCGCGACAACGTGCAGACGGCGGGCCGCTATCTGGGCCAGGCCATGCGCCTGATGGTCGGGCTGCCGGACTACGAGGGCTACGTCGAGCACATGCGCGCGACGCATCCCGACCGGCCGGTGATGACGTATGAAGAGTTTTTCCGCGAGCGGCAGAACGCGCGCTATGGTTCGGGCGCGGGAAAATGCTGCTGAAGACCGGCTGAGCGGATACGCCTGGTACACAGTACGAGGCGGAATTCGATGAAAGGCACGATGGCGGGAGCTATCGTGCCTTTTTTACGTCGGGTGCGGTTTGTTCGATACTGTTCACCAGCAAGCCGATTGCCGCCTGCGCGGCGGCGCCTTCGTTTTGCAGGAGGTGGCAGCGATGAGTGCCTTTGAATCTGTTTTGATGCGATCGTTTGGCCGGCCCAGCGGCATCCTCGGCTGGCTCGGCGGAAAGCTCATGGCCAGCATGAACAAGCCGTGCGCGGCGTGGGTTATTGGCCTACTCGATATCCGGGCGCCCGATCGCGTGCTGGAAATCGGGTTTGGGCCCGGCGTGGGGATTCAGCTTCTCGTCGAGACGGCGATGCCCGCGCATGTCGACGGTATCGACGCATCGCAGGAAATGCTGAAGCAGGCCGCGGCACGCAATGCCGCGGCCATTGGCGACGGCAAGGTCAATTTGCGTCTGGGCCCGGTGGAGAGTTTGCCGTTCGACAACGACACCTTCGACAAGATACTCACGATCAACTCCATGCAGATCTGGCCGGACCCGGAGGCCGCCCTGGCGGAAATACGGCGTGTGCTGAAAGCTGGCGGAACCATCGCGCTGGGCTTCACGATCTATTCGGGCCAAAAGCCGGGCGGTCTGGTTGAACGCCTGGCGGCGGCCGGATTCTCCGAGGAGAGGCTTGTCGAGACTGACAAGGCCTTTTGCGTGCTCGCCGTCAAACCCCATCAAACCTTAATGCGCCCCTGTTAAATCCATTCAACTCCCTCCACACCTCGCCGTTAACCCGAACGACATCACTCACCAATTCGACGCGTCGCACAAAGAAATCTCTCATGATCCTGCCCCGACTGGGCGCCGCATGGCTGGCGCTCATCCTCACCGCAACGGTTGCGCCCGTTTGCGAAGCACAATACACGACCGACTGGGTGGCCAACACCTACGGCACCACCACGACGCGCGTGGGCAACGTGGCCCGCTCGATGTGGGTCGCGCCCGAAGGCGTGATTTACACCGCGTCGATGTGGGACGAAAACGAAGGCGGCGTGGCCATTTATCAGAACGGCCAGAGCGCAGGCTCGATTGGCGGGCACGCCGATTTCCAGGGCGGAGCGATCACGGGCAACGCCACCTCGCTGTTCGTCGCGATGCAGTACAACGCGAGCTACGGCAGCGGCAGCGTCGGGCGATATAACCGCTCGAGCGGCGCGCGCGATCTGCTCATCGGCGTGAGCGCCGCCACAACCGAGAAGCTCGCCGATGTCGTCACCGGGCTCGCGACCTCGGGCTCGCTGCTCTACGCCAGCGACTTTCCCGGCAACCGCGTGCGCGTGTACACCACGGCCGGCGTCTGGCAAAACGACATCGGCGTGGCGGGGCCGGGCGCGCTGGCGCTGGACGCGCTCGGCAATCTTTGGGTCGCGCAACAGAGCGCGGGTGCGGTGCTCGAGTTCAGCCCCAGCGGCCAGCTTCTGAATACTATTCAGCTGGCTTCCGGCGCGCGGCCGTCGTCGCTGTATTTCGATGCGCAGAACGCACAGTTGATGATCGGCGACTCCGGCCCCGACATGAACATCAAGATCTACAACGTTACGGGCGCGCCTGCTTTCGCGGGCACCTTCGGCGTACAAGGCGGCTATCTCGACACGACCACCGGCATCAAGGGCCAGGTGGGCGCCAAACGTTTCACGCGCGTGGCGGGCATCGGCAAGGATTCAGCGGGCACGCTATACGTGCTGAACAATCCGTGGGGCGGTTCATGGGATCTCGGCCGCAACGGCGGCACCGATCTTCACGCGTACGATGGCACGGGCAATCTGCGCTGGGTGCTTCAGTCGCTCAACTTCGAAGGCAACGGTGCGCCCGACCCGGCCACCGACGGCGCGCGCTTCTACGGCGGCATGAACATCTACGCGGGTACGGCAGGCGGCAGCTTCGTGGCCAACACGATCGACCCCGTTACCTACCCGAACGACCCGCGCATCAATCCCGCCGATCCCGCGCGCGGCGAACATTTCGCACAACTTGCGAGCGTGAACGGGCAGCGCATTCTCGTGGCCGCCGGCCAGAACCCCGATACCTTCTACTTGTTTCACTTCAACGCGGCGAGCGGCTATATCGCCATTCCCGACTACACGCTGCCGGGACCGGCATTCAATACGACGGCGCCGGTGCGCAATGGCTTTTGTATCGACGGCAAGGGCGATCTCTGGGTGGGGCTCGACAAGACCAACGTGATTTCCCACTACCCGCTGAGCGGCTTCGATGCGAGCGGCAAGCCGCTCTGGGGCGCCGCGATCGCCACGCCGATCCCGAGCACGATCGGACGCCTCACGCGCATCATCTACCTGGCCGAAAGCGACACGATGATCCTCGCGGGCATTACCGGCAGCACCGACTGGACCGCCGTGGGCTCGCGCGTGGAGGTCTATCACGGCTGGCTCGCGGGCAATACGGGCGCGCCGGCTCCGGTGATCAACCTCACGAGCGCGAATCCCAAGTCGATCGCGGCCGCCGGCAACGAGCTGTTCGTGGGCTATGTGCACACCGTGCCCAATATCGATGCCTTCAACCTCGCCACGGGCGCGCTCGACACCACGCTCATCAACAGCAGCGCGAGCACGGTCTACGTGGGCAACGACGTGGATTCGATGTATGGCTTGCGCGCGTATCTCCGCGCGAACGGCGAGTATGTGGTGACCAAGGACAACTACAACGGCACGAGCGTCGTGGTGTACCGCTGGGCGCCGCCAGCGACCGCCACGGCAATGACCGCGACCCGCGCGAGCACGACTACGCGTACGAGCGCGACCGTGACCACGACCATGGCGAAGGCGATGAAAGCGGCGAAGGCGCTGCTGGTTTCGCCCTTCGGCGCGAAGTCGAAGTGACCGAAGTGAAAGCGGCGCCGCGCCGCCGTGATGCGGCGAACTATTCCGGCGATGACACGCACGCCGCTCGCTTCGCTTTCTGATCGTCGCACCAGGCCTGCCACATTTGCCGATACGCGCCTTCGATACTCTCGGCAAAGCGCGGCGCATCCATGAGCGGCGACGCTTCCATGCGCGCGCGCAGCCCCGCGCGCAACGCGGCCAGACGCGGCAGATCGTGCGCGAGTTCGACGGCGATGCGCACGAAGTCTTCGTCGGTGTGCGCGACGAGTTCGGGCGTGCCGAGATTCGCCGCGATGCTCAAGCCGCCCCGGCTCGCCGCCGAGCGGCCCGTGCGCGTGACGACGGGCACGCCCATCCACGACGCGTCGAGGCTCGTGGTGTGGCCGTTATACGGAAACGAGTCGAGCGCCATGTCGATGCGGTGGTACGTCTCCAGATACTGGCGGCGCGTCTGGTGGCCGACGAACGCCACGCGCTCCGCGTCGATGCCCAACGCCTGCGCGCGCGCCTTGAGCCGCTCGCGCGGCGCGCCCGGCGGCGCGAGCAGCAGCAGCCGCGAGTGCGGCACGGCGGCTAGCACACGGCTCCACAGGCGCAGCGCGTGGTCGCTGATCTTGGCTGGATTGTTCAGGCAGCCGAAGCTGAACGGCGCGCCGCCCGCCGCCGGCAACGCGTTGACTTCGAGTCCTGCGATCTGCGCGTCGTAGCACCAGAACGCATCGGGCAGGCGCAGCGAGCGCTCGCTGTAGAGCGCGTCGCGGCCGGGTTCGCCGATGGGGTCGAGCCACGGGTCGGTGAGCCGGTAGTCCATCGCCGCGCTGCCGGTCGTACCCGGATACGCGAGCCACGCGACCTGCACCGGCGCGGGCCGCCGCGCGAACAGCAGGCGCCGCCCACCGGCCATGTGCATCGTGAGGTCGACGAGGATGTCGATGCGGTCCTCGCGGATTCGCCGCGCGAGCGCGGCGTCGTCGAGCGCGTGCACGTCGCGCCAGACATCGACGAGGCTTTTGAGGTGCTGCGTCAGGGCGTCTGGCTTCGGGACGCTCGCATAGCAGACGATCTCGAACGCCGCGCGGTCATGATGCGAGAGCAGCGGCGTCGTGAAAAGAGCCTGGCAATGCGAACGAAAATCGGGCGAGACATAGCCGATGCGCAAGCGCCGTGCGGGCGCGCGATCGTTGGCGTGCGGCGGCTGCGCGTGCGCCGCTTCGAGCAGCGGCGACTCGTAGCGCGCTGCGAAACGTCGGCATTCGTCGAGCAGCACCTGCGGGTCGTCGGTCTGGAAGGCGAGCGCGAAGATCAGATCGCCATGCGCGACGACGGGGTCGCGGTTGCTGTCGCCGTTGCCTGCGGGGTCTTGCGTTGCCGAGAGCGCCACCGCCCTCCGGTACGAAGCGGCCGATTCGTCGAGCCGCCCCATCTCCAGCAGCACGTTGCCGAGCGCCGCGTGTCCGGCCGGGTCAACGGGGTCCAGTTCGATCGCGCGATGCAGCGCGGCTTCGGCTTCGCCCAGCCGCTCGTCCTTCAGCACGAGGCCGAGGTGATGCCACGCGAGCCGGTGGTCGGGCTGCAGCGCAACGGCGCGGCGCAAAGCATCGGCGGCCTCGTCGGGATGCGTGACGCCGATCAGCGTGCCGAGGTTGTAATGCGCGTCCGCGAGGCTGGGGTCGAGCGCGATGGCCGTGCGGGCCGCCGCTTCGGCCTGCCCGGGTTCCGTCTTCGCCAGCAGGTGCGAGAGGCTGACCCAGGCGACGGCGAAATCCGGCCTGATCGCCACCGCGCGCCGCAAGGCCTGCGCCGCTTCGTCGGGGCGGTGGTCGCAGAGCAGGTTGCCGAGGTTGAAGTGCGCGGCGGCAAGCTCGGGGTTCAGCTCGATCGCGCGGCGCAGCGTGGCTTCGGCTTCGTCGGGGTGCGGCGCGGATAGCAGTTGCCCGAGACGGTTCCACGCGGGCGCGAAGTCCGGGTCGAGTTCGAGCGCGCGGCGCAGCGCAGCCTCGGCGGCTGCGGCGTCGTCTGGTTGCATCGATGCGAGCAGCGTGCCGAGGTTGAAATGCGCGTGCATGAAATCGGGGCGCAGCGCGATCGCTTGCTCGAACGCCGCGCGCGCCTGCTCGGGCTGTGTCGTGCGCAGCAGATTGCCGAGGTTGTTGTGCGCTTCCGCGAGCGCCGGATCGAGGCAGATGGCCGCGCGCAGGTGGGCGTCGGCTTGCGCGGCGTCGTCGGGGCCGAAGGTGTTGGCCAGGTAGAAGTGCGCGGCGGCCAGCGTGGGATCGAGCGCCAGCGCCCGGCGCAGCGCGGCGCGCGTGTCGTCGACGCGGCCTTGTGAGCGCAACGCATTGGCGAGATCGACGAGGCGCTGCGCATCCTGGTGCTGCGCGAGCGCCTCGCGCAGCAGCGCTTCGGCCTCGGCCGCGCGGCCTTGCTGGTGGGCGATCAGGGTGCGCAGATGCAGCGCTTGCGCGTGGCCCGGCGACTGCGCGAGCAAGGCGCGGCAGTGCTGCTCGGCCACGGCCGGCTGCCCGGTGCGCCAGGCGGCGAGGGCGTCGTCGTAAAGTGAAGACATGATGGCGATCGGCGGGGCCGGCCGCGCGCGCGGACGCATCGCGGGACCGGGCGCGGCGTCCGGTGAATGGGAAACCCGGTATTGTGGCCGCGTCGCCATCCCGAAAACGCCTGCTCTCGCGCCCCTGCGATCTGCCGCAACAAAAACAGAAAGGGCGCAACGGTATGAACCGTTGCGCCCTTTCTTGCGCCCTTTTGAGCACCGTGCAAAGGCTGCTGTCCTTACGGGCGGCAGCCTTCCCGGTTATCGTCGCGTCGCTCAGCTTGCCGCGACGGTCGCGGCCTTCTTCGTCTTGGCCGCGTTCTTGATCTCTTCGAGCTTGATCTCGACGTGACGCGAGAACACGTACTCGGCCGGACGCTGGCCGTCGAGCGGAATGTCCTTGGCGAACGCGCCTTCGGTCTTCGGGCCGCTCATCGCGACCTTCATGGCCTTGAGCGGATGCGAGACCGTGTCCAGCACGGCGGTGGCCTCGAAGCCGCAGTGAACCATGCAGTTCGCGCACTTCTCGTACTTGCCCGTGCCGTACTTGTCCCAGTCGGTGGTTTCCATCAGCTCCTTGAAGGTCTTCACGTAACCTTCGCCGACCAGATAGCAGGGCTTTTGCCAGCCGAACACCGTGCGCGCGGGGTTGCCCCACGGCGTGCATTCGTAGGTCTGGTTGCCGGCCAGGAAGTCGAGGAACAGGCTCGACTGGCTGAACGACCACTTCTTGCCGTTGTTGCCGCGCTTGAAGATCTCGCGGAACAGGTTCTTGGTCTTCTCGCGGTTCAGGAAGTGCTGCTGGTCCGGCGCGCGCTCATACGCATAGCCCGGCGAGACCGTGATGCCGTCGACGCCAATCTCGCCGACCGTGTCGAAGAACTTCGCCACGCGCTCGGGCACCGCGTCGTTGAACAGCGTGCAATTGATGTTCACGCGGAAACCGCGGCGCTTGGCTTCCTTGATGGCCGCGACGGCCTTGTCGTAGGTGCCTTCCTGCGAAACCATGTGGTCATGCGTTTCGCGGTCGCCGTCGAGGTGCACCGACCAGACGAAGTACGGGCTCGGCTCGTAGTCGTCCATCTTCTTTTCCATCAGCAGCGCGTTCGTGCACAGGTACACGAACTTCTTGCGCGCCATGATGCCCTTGACGATCTGCGGCATTTCCTTGTGCAGGAGCGGCTCGCCGCCTGCAATGGAGACGACCGGCGCGCCGCACTCGTCGACGGCTTCGAGACACTCCGCCAACGACAGGCGCTGGTTCAGGATGGGATCCGGATAGTCGATCTTGCCGCAGCCGTTGCAGGCCAGGTTGCAGCGAAACAGAGGCTCGAGCATGAGCGCGAGCGGATAGCGCTTGGTGCCGCTGAAATGCTGGCGAAAGATGTACGAGCCAACGCGGACTTTTTGTAGCAGCGGAATAGACAAAGCGTGTCCTCCTTAAACTTCGCGCGCGACGAGCGGTTGCAACAGCTTCGACGGCAGCTTGAATTCGACTTTTTCTTCACGGCCCGCCATCGTCGACACCTCGACAGGCCCCAACGCGCGCAGCGCGTCAATGACGTTTTCCACCATTTCCTCGGGCGCCGACGCACCAGCCGTGATGCCCACGGTTTGCGCGTTGGCAAACCACTCGGGCTTCACTTCCGAGCCGTCCGCGACGAGGTAGCTCGGCACGCCCGTTTCGCTGCCGATTTCGCGCAGGCGATTCGAGTTCGAACTGTTCGTTGCGCCCACCACCAGCAGCACGTCCACCTGGATTGACAGCTCGCGCACCGCGGCCTGGCGGTTTTGCGTGGCATAGCAGATGTCGCGCGTGTCCGGGCCGACGATGTCGGAAAAACGGGTGACGAGCGCGTCGATGATGCCGCGCGTGTCGTCCACCGACAGAGTGGTCTGCGTGACATAGGCGAGCGGCGCGTCGAGCGGCAGGTCGAGCTTCCCCACGTCGGCTTCGCTCTGCACCAGCAGCACGGTGCCGGGAATCTGGCCAATCGTGCCTTCCACTTCCGGGTGACCGGCGTGGCCGATCAGGATCAGCGTGCGGCCCGCCGCGACGTACTGGCGGCCCTGCACGTGAACCTTGGTGACGAGCGGACAGGTTGCGTCCAGCACGTCGAGGCTGCGTTCCTCTGCAGCGCGCTCGACCGTCTTGGCCACGCCGTGCGCGCTGAAAATGGCGACCGCGCCCTCGGGCACTTCGTCGAGTTCTTCCACGAAACGCGCGCCCTTGTTGCGCAGGTTTTCGACCACGTGGCGATTGTGGACGATTTCATGGCGCACGTAGACCGGCGCGCCGTGTTTCTGCAATGCGCGATCGACAATCTCGATAGCGCGGACAACCCCCGCACAAAAGCCGCGGGGTTGAGCAAGGATGACTCGCATAAGGTGGCGAACTCCGGCTGCCGCGGATATTCGAACGAGCCGTGAAAGACCCGGTCGCCGCGGCCATCATATTAATAAGGTGCTGAGATCCGCACGTATCCGCAGAAAGGCGGGCGGAAAAAACCAGACGCGCATTTTAACCCCATCGCCGCCGCTTTGCTGCCCAGCGAACGGGAAGGTGCTGCGCGCATACGACGCCAATTAGCGTGACCCCTTTTTTCACGGGCTTTTCCGCGCGCGACTGGCTTGTTACTTCGGTAAGTTTTGCCGGAAGACAGCCCATGGCGGCCTCGGGGGAACCTTGCGCAGTGCAACATGATGCGGGAACCCTTAAACTAACGTCCCCGCGCATCGGCCGACCCGCGCCGCGCGGGACCACCCCAATCTGGACGCTTCATGGAACCCGATCAACACGACGATTTTCCGGTAGCGCGCATTTTGCTGCCGAAGGCGCTCAGAGCGCCGGTCGGCGTGATCTACCATGTCGCGCGCACCCTTGACGACATCGCCGACGAAGGCGACTGGAGCGCCGAAGAGCGCCACCTGCGCCTCGCCGACTTTCGTGCCGGGCTCGACGCCGTGGCGCAAGGGCGCCTCGCGCCCGTGCACCCCGCGCTGTTCGCGCGGCTCGCGAAAGTGATGTACCAGTGCCGGCTGCCGCTGGAGCCGTTTTACGACCTCGTCTCGGCGTTCGAGCAGGACATCGGCACCACGCGCTATGCCGACCGCCACGATCTGCTCGACTTCTGCCGCCGCTCGGCCAGCCCGATCGGGCGCCTGATGCTGCACTTGATCGACGAGGCCACGCCCGAGAATCTCGCCTGGTCCGACGCCATCTGCACCGCCTTGCAACTCATCACGTTTTTGCAGGACGTGCCGGCCGACTGGAGCCGGGGCCGCATCTATCTCCCGCAGGCCGACCGCGAGCGCATGAATGTGAGCGACGCTCAGATCGCCGCGGGCAGGGTGGACGACGCCTGGCGCGCGCTGATGGCGCACGAAGTGGCGCAAGCGCGCGCGCTCATGCTGAGCGGCGCGCCGCTCGCGCTGCGCGTGCCGGGCCGCTTCGGCCTCGAGTTGTGCAGCGTCGTGCATGGCGGCCTGCGCATGCTGGAGATCATCGAGCGCAGCGGCTACGACGTGTTTCGCGCGCGGCCCCGGCTGGGCGCGGCCGACTGGGCCGTAGTGCTGCTGCGCACCGGCGCCATGTGGCTGTCGCGCCGCCTGGGGTCGCCTTCGATGGAGAGCAACAACGCATGATGACAACGATCCTCTTTGCCGTGTCCTGCCTTTCGCTGCTGATCTGGCTCGTGCTGCTGTTCGCGCGGGGCGGCTTCTGGCGCGCGCGTCCCTCCGCGCCGCTGCCCGTGGTCGAGCCCGCGGCGGGCTGGCCGTCGGCGTGCGCCGTGGTGCCGGCGCGCAATGAGGCGGACGCGATCGGCGAGGCTGTCGCGTCGCTGCTCCAGCAGGACTACGGCGGCGAATTTCACGTCATCGTGATCGACGACCACAGCACCGACGGCACCGCCGAAGCCGCGCGCGCCGCCGCGCTCGCGCTGCAATGCCCGGAAAAGCTCACGGTGGTGAGCGCCAGGCCGCTGCCCGCGGGCTGGTCGGGCAAGGTGTGGGCGCAGTCGCAGGGCATCGAGGCGGTGCGCACGCTGGGCCTGAACGCCGACTATCTGCTCCTGACCGACGCCGACATCGGCCATCCGCCCGAGGCCCTCGCGCAGCTCGTGGTGCGCGCGCAGGCGGAACAGCGCGACCTCGTCTCGCTGATGGTGCGCCTGCGCTGCGACTCGTTCTGGGAGAAGGCGCTGATCCCGGCGTTCGTGTTCTTCTTCGCGAAGCTTTATCCGTTCTCGTGGGTCAACAATCCGCGCAACAAGACAGCGGCGGCGGCAGGCGGCTGCATGCTGGTGCGCCGCAAGGCGCTTGAGGAAGCGGGCGGCATCGAGTCGATCCGCGCCGAGCTCATCGACGATTGCAGCCTGGCCGCGCGCATCAAGCACCGCGGCGAGGGCCATCATCCGATCCGCCTCGACGTGGCCGCGAAGAGCGTCTCGCTGCGCCCCTACGACTCGTGGAAGGACATCTGGAACATGATCGCGCGCACGGCGTTCACGCAGCTGCATTACTCGGCGTGGCAGCTCGCGGGCACGATCCTCGGCATGACGGTGATCTATCTCGCGCCGCCCGTGGTCGCGCTCGTGCTCGGCCCGCTCGGCTGGCCCGCGTGGATGGCGTGGGCGCTGATGTGCTGCGCCTATGCGCCGATGCTCGCGTACTATCGCCGCTCGCCGCTGTGGGCGCCGTTCTTGCCGCTCGTCGCGCTGTTTTATGTGGGCGCGACGTTCGCTTCGGCGTGGCGCTTCTGGCGCGGCAAGGGCGGGCAGTGGAAGTCGCGCGTGCAGGCGCCGGCGCAGGGGCGGTAAGAAAAGCGCTGGCCCGCAAGCATGCAAAAAAGCCGTCGCGATCGCTCGCGGCGGCTTTTGCTTTTATGGACGCTGAATGCCCTGACGCCCTGATCAGCGCTGCGTCAGCATCATGTACATCTGCACGATCATGTCGGGCGAGAACACGAACGGCACCCAGCCGTGACCCGTGTGCCGCATGACCAGCAGGCGGTCGCCGTTCGACTGCTTCTGCACGGCGATCATCGGATTCTTCGTCGATGCGAAGCGCCATCCCTGCGGAATCGCGGGCGGCGGCTCGGGTTGCATCGAGGCGCGCGCGTTCGCAAGCTCCTCGATCAGCTGGCCCACCTGCATCGGATGCAGCGACACTGTCTGGCCGCCGATCGTCATCGTGATCTCGTTCGCCGAGGGCCGGCCGACTTCCAGCGTGGGAGCCGGGGCTTTGGCTTCCTGTTCAGCGGGTTCAGCAGATTCCGTGGATTCCGTGGATTCCGTGGATTCCGTGGATTCGACCTGCGCGGCTTGAGGCTCGGGCACGGCCGCTGCCGCAACGGCGGGCGTTTCCGGCTCGGCAAGCGCTGCCGCTTGAGCAGGTTCGGGAGTTGCCGCAACGGCTGCGCGAGCGGCAAGCGCGGCGCTGGCGGCCTGAATAAGCTGATCGACGCCCACGTCGAGCGCGCCGATCTGATCTTGAAGATTCATGCGAGGCTTCTCTGGTAAGACCCGCGATTTTACCTACAGCGCACGCGGGTGTCCCGCGCGACGTTGTAATGAGGTCGCAACAAAAGTTGTAACAATTTGCTCCGGCATTGCGCGGCGCGCCTCGCGCGGCGTTTATTTCGCGCCCAGATACCCCGCCTCGCGGAACCACGCGAGCGCGTCCCGCAGACCTTCGCGATAAGGCCGCGCCCGGTAGCCGAGCTCGCGCTCCGCCTTCGCCGAGGTGAAGTACATCTTGTTCTTCGACATCTTGAGCGCGTCCACGGTCACGAACGGCTCGCGCTTCGTGAAGCGCGCCACGGCCTCCGCGCCCAGCGCGAGCGGGTAGAGCGGCCAGCGCGGCAACGCGATCGTGGGCGGTTTGCGGCCCACGATGCCCGCGATGTCGGCGAGCATCTGCTGTAGCGGCAGATTTTCGCCGCCGAGGATGTATCGCTCGCCGATGCGCCCGCGCTCGAGCGCGAGGAAGTGGCCGGTCGCGACGTCGTCGACGTGCACGAGGTTCAGCCCCGTGTCGACGAACGCGGGAATCTTGCCCGTGGCCGCCTCGACGATGATGCGGCCCGTTGGCGTGGGCTTGACGTCGCGCGGGCCGATCGGCGTGGACGGATTGACGATCACGGCGGGCAGGCCGTCGCGCTCGATCATGCGCTCCACGGCGCGCTCCGAGAGCACCTTGCTGCGCTTGTACACGCCGATGGCCTGCTCGGCCGTGAGCGGCGAGGTTTCGTCGGCGGAGTTGCCGGAGCTCGTGACCTTGAGCGTGGCCACGCTGCTCGTGTAGACGATGCGCTCCACGCCCGCGTCGAGCGCGGCGCGCATGGTGGCTTCGGCGCCTTCGAGATTGGCGCGCTCGATCTCGTGCGGATCGGGCGCCCACAGCCGATAGTCGGCGGCCACGTGAAAGAGGTAGCGCACGCCGTCGAGCGCCTTGCGCATCGAGGCGGCGTCGCGCATGTCGCCGGTGACGATTTCGGCGTCGAGGGCTTCCAGGTTCTTGCGCGGGCTCGTCGCGCGCACCAGCACGCGCACGGCGTAGCCCTTCTCCTGCGCGATGCGGGCGACGGCCGAGCCCACGAAGCCGGACGCGCCGGTGATCAGCACGAGGTCCTTGTTGGCGCGGGAGGTGTCGGTCATTCTGGATTTGCTTGCGGGTTCGAGGAGCGGCGCGTTGCGCCGCTAGCGTGGCACGGATTGTACGTGGCGCACGGCGGCAGAGTCACGGCGCGGCGTCTACAATGCCTGGCGTAATGGACGCACTGCGCGCCGATTTCATGCGGCATGGGGCCAGAGTAAGGAGCTTTGCATGGGACCGGAGTAAGTGCTAAAGCACTAACTCCGGTCGACAGCTAAAGCGCCAACTCTGGCCGACAAAGGGAGAACGAACGATGAGCGAACCGGATCTGGATGCACGCCTTGAGACGTATTACGTGCGCGTGCGCGGAACGGTGCAGGGCGTGGGCTTTCGCCACGCAACGGTGCGCCAGGCGCACGCGCTGCGCATTCGCGGCTATGTCGCCAACATGGAGGACGGCTCGGTGGAGGCCGTGATCCAGGGCAGCGCGAACCAGGTGGACCGCATGCTGTCCTGGCTGCGCCACGGCCCGCCCGCCGCGCGCGTGAGCTCGGTGGAGAGCGAGGAGCGGCACACCGAGAAACGCTACGAGCGTTTCGAGCAGCACTGAGGCTGCTCGACTCCGCTATATCCGCAGGCTTTCCAGCCCTCAGGCGGCAGCCAGCAGGCTCTCCGCGAACCCCCATTCCTTCTCGACCCACTGCCGCGCGCATTCGAAACCCGCATCCGCTGCGATCGCGGGGATTTCGTCGGCGTGGTACTTGTGGCTGCTCTCGGTCCAGATCGTCTCGCCCGCTTCCAGTTCGACCGCGAGCCGCGCCGCGCCCACGTGCGCGGAGACGCGCCGCCGCGCGCGCAGATGCATCTCGACGCTGCGCGCATCGGGATTGAAACGCGCGACGTGCTCGAAGTCGTGCAGGTCGAAGTCGCCGTCGAGCTCGCGGTTGATGCGCGCGAGCAGGTTCAGATTGAACGCGGCCGTCGCGCCGATGGCGTCGTCGTAGGCGGCGATCAGCGTGGGCACCGGCTTCACGAGATCGGTGCCTAGCAAGAGCGTGTCGCCCTCGCGCAGCATCGCGCGGATGTCGCGCAGAAATCGAGTGGCCGCGAGCCGCGCGAAATTGCCGATCGTGCTGCCGAGAAACAGCACGCACAGTCGTTCGCCGTGCTTGCGCTGGCGGCTCACCTCGGCGAGACCTGCGAGGTAATCGCGCTCATAGCCGACGATGGAGATGCGCTCGATGTCGGCAAGCTCGCGCCGGCATAGCTGCAAGGCCGTGCGCGAGATCTCGATCGGGCAGTACGAGGTGGGCGAGGTCGGGCGTTTGCGCGAAAGCGCTTCGAGAATGCGGCGCGTCTTGCGCCCGCTGCCGCTGCCGAGTTCGGCGACGACGACGTCGGCGGGCAGCGCCTCGACGATTTCGGCGGCATGGCGCATGAGCAGGCGTTCCTCGGAGCGCGTGACGCCGTATTCGGGCAGCACCGTGATCACCTCGAACAGCGCCGAGCCGACTTCGTCGTAGAGATACTTCGACGGCAGTTCCTTTTGCGGGGCGTGGGTGAGGCCCGCGCGGACCTCGGCGGCAAAATCGGCGGCGAAGCCGGAAAGGGCATTCGGCTGCGCGTTGGAACGGGAAGAACGGGCGGGACGGGACGCGGATCGGTGCATGCGCACTCCTGTGTGCGTTGGACGGCTGGCGGCCGGCGCGCCGAAGGCCTTCTTCGCGCGCACGGTTGCAGGGCGGCTCCGTAGCGAGATTTAAGTTCTAGTCCATTGCAGCAGGCATTTCACGGACTATGTTGCGGATCTCGCTGCTCGGGCGGAGGCCGCATTGCGCGTGCCTGCCGCCCCAACGCGGTGCGCGGCGCATTACACTTCGCCTGAAAGCGTGACAGCGTGACTGCGCCAGCCGCCTCTTGTTCAATAACCGATTCAAATGACAATACTTTTTTCAGCGCTTCCTGAGTTTTTCAGGGAGGCCGGCGTGCGTTCCACCGCGCGGCGCACTGTGAGCGCGCGCACCTGCGCCGCGTTTTATCCACGTCAGCGCGGCGCTTCGCCATGTCGGTGATTTCTTACGAACCCAAGCGCGGCATTACGCTTTCCGTGGGCGCATCCGCGCTATTCGCGCTGATGTCCGCCTACACGCTGCTCCTCGCGCCGCTCGACGGGCTCGACATCTTCGCCTGGCGCGTGATCTGGACCGCGCCGGGCGCGCTCGCGCTGGTGGTCCTGCGCTCGCGCGCGCCGCACCTCTGGCAACTGATCGTCCGTGCGTTCAAGGAGCCGCGCACCGCGCTCATGCTCATGGCGAGCGCAGGGCTGCTCGGCATGCAGCTATGGGTGTTCCTCTGGGCGCCGCTGCACGGGCGCCTGCTCGAGGTGTCGCTCGGCTATTTCATGCTGCCGCTCGTGATGGTGCTGGTGGGGCGCTACTACTACCACGAGCGGCTCGAAGCGCTGCAATGGATCGCGGTGGCGTGCGCGGCCGTGGGCGTCGCGCACGAGCTCTGGGTGACGCACGCGTTCTCGTGGCCGACGCTGCTCGTCGCGCTCGGCTATCCGCCGTACTTCGTGCTGCGCCGCAAAATCCACGCGGATTCGCTCGTGACCTTCTCTATCGAAATGATGCTGCTGCTGCCCGTGGCCGCCATCGAGGTGCGCACGGGCGGCTCGCTCGCGCAGCTCGCCTCGCACAAGCTGCTGACGTGGATGCTGCTGCCGGGGCTGGGCGTGCTCAGCACCGTGGCGCTCGCGTGCTATCTGAAGGCGAGCCGCCTGCTGCCGATGGCGCTCTTCGGCATCCTCGGCTATGTCGAACCGGTGCTGCTCGTGATCGTCTCGGTGGTGCTGCTGCGCGAGCCGTTCGGGTTGCGCGAACTCGGAACCTACGTGCCGATCTGGATTGCCGTCGCGTTGACGGCGGTTCATGGTGCGCGGCTGGTGAGGCTATCGGGGGGATGATCCGGTTACGGCCGGGCCGCGCGTCCGCGCGGGGGATTGATGCGCGTGGGCCCCGCCTTCGCCTCGATGGCCGCGCGCAAAGCAGGGCGCCAGCCGAGGCCGAACAGCGCCTCGGCAAGCACGAAAAGCGGGCCGACGACGAGCCCGATCAGGTCGTCGGCGAACGCGGGTTTGCGATGCTCCCACGCGATGTGCCCGACGAACTGAAAGATCCAGCCCACCACGAACAGGCCGACGCCGCCCGCGAGCCAGGCTGCCGTGCCTTGCTGCGCGAGCCACGCGCCGAAGCCGAGGCAGGCCGCCGAGACGACGGCCATCATGAGGCCGAGCGGCACGTCGAGCACGAGGTAATAGAGCGTCGCCACGCCGAACAGGAGCCACGCGGGCGAGAGCGGCCAGGCCCCGAGGTGCCCCCAGACAGGCCGCGACAGCAGCACGGCGAGCGCGAGCACGATCATCGGAATGCCGACGAAATGCGTCGCGATATTGCGGGCGTCGCGATGGTATTCGGCGTACTGCGTGAGCTGATCGGTCAGGTTTCTCATGAGTGCCTCGTTGTCTCCACAATGATTATGACCGTGTGACGGCCTCGCGGCGCTGCGCGTTGAGCATGTATCGATATTGATTGATAGCATCAACATCGATACATAAAGCAAGATCGCCCGTGTGGTTCATGGCTGCGCCATTGCGGCAGCGCGCCGTTTGCGCCGACAATGACGCCGGCTTGCCGCCCATAATCCCACGCCCCTGACCATGGCGCTTTCCGATTCCGCTTCATGAACAACCGCGTCGTAGCCGCCTTCGATTTCGACGGCACCATCACCACGTCCGATAGTTTCCGCGCCTTCATGCTCGATGCCGCCGGCAACGCGCGTTTCGCGCTCGCCGTGCTGCGCTGCCTGCCGTGGCTCGCCGGCATCGCGCCCGGCTGGGCCGACCGGGGCCGCACCAAGGCGCGCTTTCTTTATGCGGCGCTCGGCCCGGTGCGCCGCGAAATACTCGACGCCGCCGCGCAGCGCTTCGTCGACACGCACCTGCCCTCGATGCTGCGCCCCGAGATGCTCGCGCGCATCCGCGAGCACCAGGCGCTCGGGCACGAGGTGGTGCTCGTGAGCGCGTCGCCTTCGATTTATCTGCGCAAGTGGGCGCCGAGCGTGGGCATCGGCACGGTGCTCGCGAGCGAGCTTGAATGGCGAGATGCGGTCTACACTGGGCGGCTCGCGGGCCGCAACTGCTGGGGCCCGGAAAAGGTTGCGCGGCTGCGCGCATGGTGGGGCGAGCACGCGCCCGCGACGCTCTACGCCTACGGCGACAGCCGTGGCGATCGCGAAATGGCCCAGCTGGCGAATCACGCGTGGATACGCGGTGAGGCGGCGCTTCCGCCGCTCGCGGCTGGCGGGGGATTTGGCGCGGCGGTGTAGTAGCGCGTCACGCGTCGCGTATGCCACGCACGGCGGATCCGCCGATCCGGCCACAACACGACAACAGGAGACAAGCTCATGACTGGACAATGGACCCAGGTGACGTCGCGCGACGGCGGCGAATTCCGCGCTTACACGGCGCTGCCGCCCGAGGGCAGCGGCCCGGGCCTCGTGCTGCTGCAAGAGATTTTCGGCGTGAACGCATCTATGCGCGCGATGGCCGACCGCTTTGCGGAAGAAGGCTACGTGGTGATGGTGCCCGACCTCTTCTGGAGGCTCGAGCCGGGCGTCGATCTGGGCTACGAGGGCGCCGACATGGCGAAGGCGCTCGCGCTGTACGACCGCTTCGACGTCGATCTCGCGATGGACGACGTCGCGCAGACGTTCGCGGCGCTGCGCGCGCATCCTTCGCAGCGCGGCAAGGTGGGGGCGCTCGGCTATTGCCTGGGCGGGCGGCTCGCGTATCTGGCCGCGGCGCGCACCGACGTCGATTGCGCGATCGGCTACTACGCCGTGGCGCTCGAAAATTATCTGGACGAAGCCGGCAAGATCCAGTGTCCGCTCATGCTGCACTTCGCGGCCGAGGACGGCTGGTGCGACGCGGCCACGCGCGAGCGCATCACGAAGGCGCTGGCGGGCAAGCCTGGCATCGAGCTTTACACGTACCCGGGCTGCGATCACGCGTTCGCGTCGAACGCGCGGCCCCAATTCGACAAGCCCGCCGCGATGATGGCGTACTCGCGCTCGCTGGCGATGCTGCGGCGCGTGCTCGGCCCCATCTACGATTTCAACGCGCTGTGGGAGGAGCACTGCTATCACGAGTTCGTCACGCGCAACCCGAGCGACGTCATGCCGACGATGGTGGCGCAGCCCTACGTCAACCACATCCCGACGATGACGGGCGGCGTGGGCCACGACGAGCTCAAGCGCTTCTACACGCACCACTTCGTGCATTCGAACCCCGCCGATACGCGCCTGATTCCAATCTCGCGCACGATCGGCTCGGACCGCGTGGTGGACGAGTTCATCTTCTGCTGCACGCACGACCGCGAGATCGACTGGCTGCTGCCCGGGCTCGCGCCCACCGGCAAGTACTTCGAGGTGCCGATGCTTGCCGTGATCTGCTTTCGCGGCAGCAAGCTCTATAACGAGCACATCTATTGGGATCAGGCGTCGGTGCTCGCGCAGATCGGCGCGATCGATCCGACCGGGCTGCCGATTGCGGGCGCCGCGAGCGCGAAGAAGCTGCTCGACGAAACGCTGCCGTCCAACACGCTCATGGCCGCGTGGAAGACGAGCGAAGGCAAGCCGTTCTGAGCGCCCCCAGACCTGCCGCTTCGCGTCAGGCCCCCCGGAGGGGGTTCAAGAAAACTTGGGGCGGCCCGGCGTTTTCCTGGGAGGCGCTGCCGGCGCGCGGGCCGCGCGTTTGCGGCGGCCCGCGCGGCGATCAATTGAACGGGTTGTCGACGACGCCGGGCTTCGCGTCCGGCTCGTCCTTGACCTGCGCGGGCAAGTGCGGGTCGCCCTGGAGCTTCGCTACCACGCTGTCGAGCGCGGCCTTCAGCGCGAGCGCGGCGGCGAGGCCGCGCTTGTCGCGCGTGAATTCGAGCGTGCCGGCAAGCGTCACGCGCGTGGTGCCGTTCGTGAGCGTGAGCGCGTCGCCTTGCACGTTCAGGACATCGTCGTCATTTGCGTATGCGTCGAACACCTTCTGTTCCTCCTTGAGCGCGATGCGCGGGCCCGCATTATAAGAAGCGTCCCGCTGCGCCATCAAACATCTTCCCGAAAACCCGGCGCATCCCGCACGCGGGCTGTTCATATTGACGTGAGTCAGAACTGGCGCGCGAATCCGCTGCGCTTCGCGGCAAACCCTCGATCATGACGCTCCTGCGCCACGCGGCGCAGACATTCCTGCAGGTCGAACAAGGAGCGCGTCATGGGAATTCTAGACAAGGGTGCCGAAATTGCCGTGGCCGTGGCCGTTGCCGCCGCGTCCGCCGCAATGCTCGGCGCCTGCACGGTCACGCCGTGGCATTCGTCCGCGCCCGTGGCCGACGATGCGCCGGCTGTCGCCAGCGAGGCCGCCGAGCCTTCGTCTGCCACGAGCGCCACGTCGATCGACACACCGGCTTCGGCTGTCGTGGCCGAGGTGCCGTCGTCGAGCGTCGCCGACGAGTTTTATCGCGTCAAGGCCGGCGACACGCTCAGCCGCATTGCCGTCGCCCACAAACAGCGCGCCGTCGATATTGCCGCCTGGAACAAGCTGCCCGCCTCGGGCATGGTGAAGGTGGGGCAATTGCTGCGCGTTGCGCCGCCCGTGAAGGCCTCTGTCGCGGCACCCACATCCGCTTCCGCTCCAGCGCCCGCGCCCGCGAAGGGGCTCGCGGCACCCGCTTCGCCGCCGCCGGCCACCGCGCCTTCGGCCCCGAATGTGCCGACTGCGCCCGCGCAGCCCGCCGTCGCCGCGCGGACCAATGCGCGGCTCGCCTGGCCGGTCATCGGGAGCGTCGTCAAGCCGTTCGAGCCTGGCAAGCAGCGGGGCGTCGTCATCGCGTGTGCGCCGGGCGCGCCCGTGAAGGCGGCCGCTGCGGGGCGCGTGATGTATGCGGGCAGCGGCATCAAGGGCTACGGCAAGCTCGTCATCGTCAAGCACAACGCGCATTTGATCACCGCGTATGGCCGCAATGGCAGGCTGCTCGTGAAGCAGGGCGACAGCGTGAAGCTGGGCCAGCAGATCGCCACGAGCGGCGCGGACGCGGTGGGCGTGGGCATGCTGCTGTTCGAAGTGCGCGAGAACGGCAAGCCGGTCGATCCGCTTGCGCAATTGCCGCGCAAGCAGCCGTAGTCCATGCGAGTGCGAAACAACATGAACAGAAGGCAATTCATTGCGGCGGGTGGGCGAGCCGCTGCGTCGGTGGCGTCGCTCACAGTGCTGGGCGCATGCACTATGACCGGGCCCGGCAACGCCGCCGATGCCGCGGAGAAGAACGCTAGCCTGCGCCGCGAGATCGACGCCAAGGTCGATGCCGCGCTTGCGCGTCTCTATGGCACGGTGAAGGGCTCGCGCGAGCTGGTGGGCAAGGCCGCCGCCGTGCTGGTATTTCCCGAGGTGATGGGCGCGGCCTTTGGCGTGGGCGGCGAGTATGGGCGCGGCGCGTTGCGCGTCGACGGCCGCTCGATTGGCTACTTCAGCACCACGGCGGGCTCGTTCGGCTTCCAGGTCGGCGCACAGTCGCGCGCCATTTTCTATGCCTTCATGACCCGGGGCGCATTGGAGCGCTTCAAGCGCAGCAGCGGCTGGAAGGTGGGCGCCGACGCCACCGTCGCGCTCGTGAAGATGGGCGTGAACGGGCAGGTCGACACGACCACCGCCGTCAACCCGATCGAGGCTTTCGTGCTCACCAACGCCGGCCTGATGGCCGGCGCTTCGCTCGAAGGCACCAAGATTTCGCGGCTCGATTTGTAACGGCGAGCGGTATGCCGCTTCCCGCCGGCTTTAGTCATGCTTTCGTCACGCGGTTCCTACCAGCCCCATTTGCGCACGGCAAATGTGCCGCCGTTGAACGACACCTTCGTTTGCGCGGCGACGTTCGCGGGAATGCCCGGGAACGCAATGCCGCTTTGCGCTTCGAGATCGCGCACCGAACGCACGTCATAGCGATCGTCGCTCGTGTTGTTCGCGACGACGGCGAACGCAAGCTGCTGCGAAGGCACGTACACCACCTTGTAGATCTGCGTGGGCACCAGCACGCGCGATGCGCCGATCGTCTGCAATTGCGCGCCCGCGAAGAGCGGACCGGTCACGACATAAGCATCGCCGTATTTCGTCGCGAGCTTGCGCACCGCCGTTTCGATATGCGACCACAGCCGCTGATTGTTCTCGCGGTTCTGCGGCACGATGTTCGCGAGCGAGAACGATTCGGCCATTGCCTGCGGGTTCCAGCGGTTGCCGGCGGGGCTCATGTGGCCGCGGTCGAAGCCGCTGCGCTTGTAGTCGGCGAGCGTCGCGCCTTCGCCGGCGGGCAGGCGCTCGTCTTCGAAGAAGCGGTTCGTGCGCGTCATGTCCTTCGCGGCTTGGAGGTGATCGCGCGTGAGGTGCTCCGCCGACCAGAGCGGGCCGTGCGTGACGCCCGAGTGCAGCACCACATAATCGGAATAGCAGAGCATGCGCGTTTTCGGCGCCAGGCGCGGATTGCTGAGCGTGGGGAACTGGCCGCCCGGAACGAACTGGGCGCAGGCGGATGTTGCAGGTGCGGCAGGCGCGGCGGGTGCGGCAAACACATGGCCGGCGAGGGCCATGGTCAGGCAGGCAAACAGCTTCTTCATCGGCAAATCGGCAAACCAGCGAGTCGGGAATGGCCCCGGGAACGCGCGAGCGGCGCGCGGGTCGTGCGCGGCGTTGCATTCCTGAAAGGGCCCGTAAGGGCGTGAAAGTATAGCGGGCGGGACTGGGCGTGGCCAACTTGAAGTCAGTTGTGCGCGCGCAGCAAAACAATGCGGCGCCGCCAGAAAGGCGACGCCGCAAGACAGGAAAAACAGGAAGGGTGCATCGCGCAGGCTACGCGCGATGCATTAGTCCGCGAACAGCGCGTTTTCGGCATGGACCGACTGACGGTCCACGGCCTGCAAACGCCATTGGCCTTCCATGTGCGCGTGCGAGTTCTCGCACGACCACGTGGCGTCGCCATGGGCAGAGCTGATTTCCTGGCGGCGGTTCACGTGCAGGCCGCGCAGGGTGCAGAGCGGCGCATCGTCGAGCGGCGCACATAGCGCCGTCACGCCATCTGCGTCGCGCATCTCTCCCCAAGCGGGAAGATCGATGCCTTCATGCGACTCGCGCGACCAGCGTTGCTGGTCGGTGTCGAGCCAGAGCACCGCAAAGTCGTGGTTCACAGTCGGGTCCGAACCGTTGATCAAAATAGTCAATCGCATGTGAGCTCCGAAATGGCTTCAAAGGGCGCGCGGGCGGGCGCGCGAATCTGGCCGAAATCCAAGTCTAGGTCGGATGGTTCGGTGTTCAAGGCGTTTATTCATATATTGGGAGAGGCCCGTCCTACAGGCCCGCCGCATAAGGGTGTGCAGCGGTGCGGCAAGGTGTCGCCGGTCCGGAGACCGTCCGGCTATCGGCGGGATTGAAAATCACAATTGGGAACGCAAACGACATTTCCTAAATTGATAGAGCGGCGTAGTCCGCGCTCATGCCCTGCTGCACCGCACGAAGATGCGCAGCGCCGCGTCCCCCCGAATCCGGAAGATTGAAGGAGGCATAGATGGCACAGCTCAAAGGCTCGAAGACGGAACAAAACCTCAAGGACGCCTTCGCGGGCGAATCGCAGGCGAATCGCCGCTACCTTTATTTCGCGGCCAAGGCCGATGTGGAAGGCCAGAACGACGTCGCCGCGCTGTTCCGCTCGACCGCCGAAGGCGAAACCGGCCACGCGCACGGCCACCTCGAGTATCTGGAAGCCGTGGGCGACCCGGCGACAGGCCTGCCGTTCGGCAGTTCGCGTCTGAATCTGCAGTCGGCGATCGCGGGCGAAACGCACGAATACACGGATATGTACCCGGGCATGGCCAAGGTCGCGCGCGACGAAGGCTTCGACGAAATCGCCAACTGGTTCGAGACGCTCGCCAAGGCGGAGCGCAGCCACGCGAACCGCTATACGAAGGCGCTAGAAGTTCTGGCCGACTAGGGCCGCGGTCACAGGGCCACACCACCGCGCGCGAGGCTCGCCCGCGCGCGTGCTGTTTTTTTTGCGTGCGTTTTTCGTGCGCCCGCGCGAACGCACCCTTATAACCAGAACTAGAACCGGAGACGTCATGCCCCACAAGGAAGGCAGTCTCGAAGCGCCGACCCGCCACCCGCTCGACTGGCGCTCGGACGCGTTCTACGATCAGGCGCAGCTCGACACCGAGCTTGCACGCGTGTTCGATATCTGCGCGGGTTGCCGGCGCTGCGTTTCGCTCTGCGGCGCGTTCCCGGCGCTATTCGATCTCGTCGACGAAACCGACACCGGCGAAGCCGAAGACGTCGACAAAGCCCAGTTTTCGAAAGTGGTCGACCAGTGCTATCTGTGCGACCTCTGCTACATGACGAAGTGTCCTTATGTGCCGCCGCATCCGTGGAACGTGGATTTTCCGCACCTGATGCTGCGCGCGAAGGCCATTCATTACCGCAACGGCGAGGTGCAGCTGCGCGACCGCGTGCTTTCGAACACCGATGCGCTCGGCCATCTCGCGGGCATTCCGGTCGTCACGCAAACCGTCAACGCGGTGAACGGCACGAAGGCGATGCGCGCGGTGATGGAAGATGCGCTCGGCGTGGACCGCAAAGCGTGGCTGCCGTCGTTTGCCGCGCGCAAGTTCCGCAGCGCGGCAAGCAAGGCCACGGCGAGCGAGGTGCGCGACGGCGAGCGCACGCCGGGCAAGGTCGCGATCTACGCGACCTGCTACGTGAACTTCAACGAGCCGGGCATCGGCCACGACCTGCTGGCGGTGCTCGATCACAACGCCATTCCTTACGTGCTGGTGAAGAGCGAGGCGTGCTGCGGCATGCCGCTGCTCGAACAGGGCAACCTCGAAGGCGTGGCGAAGAAGCAGGCCGAGAACATGCCGGTGCTCGCGCAGTACGCGCGCGAAGGCTATGCGCTGCTGGGCGCGGTGCCCAGTTGCGTGCTGATGTACAAGCACGAACTGCCGCTGATGTTCCCCGACGACGCCGACACGCGCGCCGTGAGCGAAGCGTTCTGGGATCCGTTCGAATACTTCGTGGCGCGCAACCGCGACGGCTTGCTAAAAACCGACTTCCGCACGCCGCTTGGCAATGTCTCGTATCACGTGCCTTGCCACGCGCGCGTGCAGAACATCGGCCGCAAGACATCGGACCTGCTCTCGCTCGTGCCTGAAACCAAGGTCAACGTGGTCGAGCGCTGCTCCGGTCATGCGGGCACGTTTGGCGTGAAGAAGGAATTTCACGCGATGGCGATGAAGATCGGCACGCCCGTGTTCAAGCAGATGGCGCAAGGCGAGCCCGATTTCGTCTCCTCGGATTGCCAGCTCGCGGGGCATCACATCGCGCAGGGCATCGACGAGAACAAGCTCGGCAACGCCGAAGGCGGCCCGCCGCTTGCGCATCCGCTCACGCTGCTGCGCCGCGCCTATGGCATTTGATGAGCATTCACGCATGAGGCACACCTGATGACGATCGCAAGAAATTCGCTGCTCTCGCTCGAAGCCTATGCGAAGCAGCGCACCGAGATGCGTAACCGCATCATCGAGCACAAGAAGCGCCGCGCCGTGGCGCTCGGCAATCATCTGACCTTTCTCTTCGAAGACGAGGCGACGATCCGCTACCAGATCCAGGAGATGCTGCACATCGAGAAGATCTTCGAGGAAGACGGCATTCAGGGCGAACTCGACGCCTATTTGCCGCTGGTGCCGGATGGCAGCAACCTCAAGGCCACGATGCAGATCGAGTACGAGAGCGAGATCGAGCGGCGCGCGGCGCTCGCGCGGCTCATCGGCATTGAAGACCGCGTATTTCTGCAGGTGGAGGGCGAGCCGCCCGTCTACGCCATCGCCGACGAAGACCTCGAGCGCGACAATGACGAGAAGACCTCGGCGGTGCACTTCGTGCGCTTCGAATTCACGCCGCAAATGAAAAAGCGCCTGCGCGACGGCGCGGCGCTCATGATCGGCTGCGATCATCCGAACTATCGCGTGCCGGACCAGATCATCGACTCTGACGTGCGCGACGCGCTCGTGAAGGATCTCGATTGAAGCCTTCGCGCTTCATGCTGCGCCTCAGACGTTCTTGCGGTACATGACGAAGCCGGGCTTGTCGGCCACGCCGTCGTAAAGGCGCATGGCCGTGTGATTCGTCTCGTGCGTGTGCCAGTAGACGCGCGCCGAATTCGAGGCCTTCGCGTGCGCGTATACCGCTTCGATCAGCGCGCGTCCCACGCCCTTGCCGCGTGCGTCCTCGCTCGTGAACAGATCCTGCAAATAGCAGATCGGGCCATCGAGCGTGGTGTTGCGGTGGTAGATGAAGTGCACGAGGCCCACTACGCGTTCGCCCTGCAGCGCGACGAAGGCATGCATGGGCTCGTAGCCGTCGAAGAAGCGCGTCCACGTGGTCTGCGTGATCGCCTCGGGCAGCGCGGTCGGGCCGGAGCGGCCATAGAAATGGTTATAGCCGTCCCAGAGCGGGCGCCATGCGTCGTAGTCGGCGGGCGTGACTTCGCGCACGTGAATCGTCGGGTTCAAATTCGTTCTCCTTGGGCTTGTGGGTTTGCCGCAGCGCCAGCGTAAGCGATTTGTGGCACCATTTTTAGTCCCACTCAAGCCGCAAAACATGGAGCCACGAAATTGGACTACGCGCTGATGATGGCCGCTTACGAGCGCCGTGCGCGCGCGAGCGCTTCACGACGCCTCACGCAGCAGGACCTGCTCTACGAGAGCCTGCGCCGCGCGATTCTCGACGGCGACATCGTGTGCGGCACGCGCCTCGCTTCGAGCCGCACGCTAGCCGAGGAGCTGGGCATCGCGCGCAATTCGGTGCTCTATGCGTATGAGCGGCTAGTGGAAGAGGGCTTCATCACCGCTACGCGCCATGGCTCCGTCGTCAACGGCGTGAAGCCGGGCGTGGCCCCGCCCGCCACGCGCGTGCCGCTGCACGACGACACCGCGCCGCTGCTGTCGCGCCGCGTGCGCGAGCTGCCGCCGCGCCGCGCGTCGGGCGACGGCGTGACGGCATTGCGTCCCGGCACGCCCGCGCTCGACGCGTTTCCGCTCGCACAGTGGCGCACGAGCGTCGAGCGCGCGATGCGCGAGACGGACCCGGGCGAACTGGGCTACGGCGACAGCGCGGGCCTGCCGGTGCTGCGCCACGCCATCGCGCAGTACGTGCGCGTGTCGCGCGGCGTGCGCTGCCAGCCCGAGCAGGTGTTCATCACAGACGGCACGCAAACGAGCCTCGCGCTGTGCGCGCGCTTTTTCGCGGACGAAGGCGAGCGCGTGTGGATCGAAAATCCGGGCTATCTGGGCGCGCGCGTGGCGATGCTGGCGGCCGGGCTCACGCTCGTGCCGGTGCCGGTGGACGCCGCGGGCATGGCAGCGCGCGATGAGGACTGGCGCGTAGCGCCGCCGCGTCTCGTGTATCTCACGCCTTCGCATCAATATCCGCTCGGCTGCGTGTTGAGCCTGGAGCGGCGTCTCGCGCTGATCGAGCACGCGCGCGCGTGCGGCGCATGGATCATCGAAGACGACTACGACAGCGAGCTGCGCCACGATGGCCCGCCGCTGCCATCGATCCAGGGCCTCGCGGACGACTCGCCCGTGATCTACCTGGGCACCTTCAGCAAGACGCTTTTTCCGGCGCTGCGCCTGGGCTTCATGATCGTGCCGCGCCAGGTTGTGGCGCAGGTGGCGGCGGCGCATCGCACGCTCATGCGCCAGGGTCGCGTGGCCGAGCAGGCGGCGCTCGCGGACTTCATCGAAAGCGGCCGCTACGCGCGGCATCTGCGCCGCATGCGCAAGCTCTACGAGACGCGCCGCAACGGCCTCGTGGCCGCGATCGAAAAGCACCTCGCGGGGCTCATGACAGTGTCCGCCGACGCGGGCGGCATGCACCTGAGCGTGCGTCTGGACGCGCCGCTCGCGGACGTGGCCGTGAGCGAGGCGGCGCGCGCACGCGGTCTTGCGCTTTCGGCGCTCAGTGCGTTTTGTCTCGACGGCGAGGAGGGGCGCTCGAATCGCGAAGCAGTCCGCTACAACGGCTTCCTGCTCGGCTACGCGGAGGCCACGCCCGAGGCCTCGGACGTGCTCATGGCAGCGCTGGCGGATGTGTTGAAGGCGATGCTCTCGAGGCAGACGCCTTAAAACATCTCCATCACCCGGTGATACATCATGCCGATCTCGAGCGCGGGCCTGCGCCACGCGGGACCGCCCGGAAAGCGCGCGTGACGCACTCGCGAAAACAGATCGAACGCCGCGCGCTCGCCCGCAATCGCCTGGGCAACCACGCGCCCCGCGATGCCCGTGAGCGCCACGCCGTGCCCTGAAAAGCCCTGCACGTAGTAATAATTCGGATCGACCGCGCCGAAGTCGGGCGCGCGATTGCGCGTGACATCCACGAAGCCGCCCCATGCGTATTCCACGTTCACGCCTTCGAGTTGCGGGAACACGCCGGTCATGCGCTGCTTCATCGATTCGGTGAGTTGCGCGGGCGCCGCACCCGTCGAATCGGCGCGGCCGCCGAACAGCAGACGGTCATCGGCCGAAAGCCGGAAATAGTCGAGGAAGAAGTTGTTGTCGCAAATGGCCGCGCGGCCGGGAATCAGCGCTTGCGCGCGCGTCCGCCCGAGCGGCTCCGTGGCGATGATGTACGAGGCGATGGGCGCAATGCGCGCCGCGATGGGCGCGGGCAGCACGCCGCCAGGCGTGGCGTTGCAGCACGACACCACGAAGCGGCAGCGCACCTCGCCGCGCGCGGTCCTCACGACCGGCCGCGCGCCTCGCGCGACGTCGAGCGCGCGCGAGTGGGCGAACAGTCGAGCGCCTTCCTTGCGCGCCGCATCGGCGAGACCGAGGCAGTACTTGAGCGGATGCAGATGCCCCGAGAACGGATCGTAGGCGCCCGCCAGAAAGCTCTGCGAATTTACGCGCGCACGGGTGGCGTCGGTGTCGAGCCATTCGAGCTTGTCGTAGCCCCAGCGCGTGCGCGCGGCATCCATCCATGCGCGCAGGTCGGGCACGCGCTTGGGCTTTGTAGCAACCGTCACGTAGCCTGGTGTGAAATCGCAATCGATGCCATGGCGCGCGATGCGCTCGCGCACGAGCGCGACGCCCTCGATGGACAGCGCCCATGCTGCGCGTATGCCCGCTTCGCCAAGCTGTTTTTCGAGCACTTCGTCTTTCGCGAAGCCCACCAGCGTCTGGCCGCCGTTGCGCCCCGAGGCGCCCCACCCGGGCCGATGCGCATCGAGCACCACGACCGAGAGCCCGCGCGCGCGGCACTCCAGCGCCACCGAAAGCCCCGCGAAGCCCGCGCCGATCACGCAGACATCGGCGTCGATCACGCCTTCCAGCACGGGGTCGTCGTCGGCGGGGCGCGTGGCGGTGGCTTCGTAGTACGAGTCGCGGGCGAGCAGGTCCGCCTGGGCGTCGAGGTCGAAAGTCATCAGAGCAAATCCTTCATTCGATACCATGCCATCGCGAGCACGAGGGCAGGGGTTCGCAGTGTAGCGCCGCCGGGAAAGTCGCGGTGGCGGATCTTGCCGAACAGGTCGAAGCGCGCGGCCTGGCCGTGAATCGCTTCGGCAATCAGCGTGCCCGCGAGACCCGTGGTGTTTACGCCGTGGCCCGAGAAGCCCTGCGCAAAGTACACGGTAGGGGATAGGCGGCCGAAATGCGGCGCGCGGTTCATCGTGATGTCGACGAAGCCGCCCCACGCGTATTCCACCTTCACGTCGGCGAGTTGCGGGAAGGTCTTGAGCATGTCCGCGCGCATCGCTTCGCCCAGATTGCGCGGCGCGAGCTTCGAGTAGCTGACCTTGCCGCCCCACAGGAGCCGCGTGTCGGGCGCCGGGCGGAAGTAATCGAGCACGAAGCGGCTGTCGCACACGGCGGTCTGCGCCGGCATCAGCGCGGCCATGCGTTCAGTGCCGAGCGCTTCGGTCGCGATCACATAGGTGCCGACTGGCATGATCTTGCGCGCGAGTTGCGGCGCGAGCGTGCCGAGATACGTGTTGCACGCGAGCACGACGAATTTCGCGCGCACCTGGCCCTGCGCCGCTTCGACGATATGCCCGCCATGCTCGTCGCGAATGCGCGTGACCGCGCTGTCCTCGAAGATTCGCACGCCTGCTTCGCGCGCCGCGCGTGCGAGGCCGAGCGTGTAGTTGAGCGGATGCAGATGCCCGCTATCGGGATCGTAAAGGCCGCCGGGATAGCGCGCCGAATTCACGTACTGGCCCACGCCCTCGCCATCGACGTAACGGAACCGGTCATAGCCGAAGCGCTTCGCGGCTTCGTCGCGCGAGCGCTTGAGGTCGTCCACGTCGCGCGGCTTGTTCGCGGCGGTGAAGTAGCCCGGCGTGAGCGCGCAATCGATCTGGTGCCGTGCCACGCGCGACTTCACGATGTCGAGCGTTTCGAGGCCCATCGCCCAGATCTGCTTGACCTCGTCTTCGTTCATGAACTGCGCGAACGTGTCCATGCCGCACGCGAAGCCGCCGATCAACTGGCCGCCGTTGCGTCCGCTCGCGGCCCAGCCGACTCGCGAAGCTTCGAGAAGCGCCACGCGATAGCCGCGTTCGGCGAGATTGAGCGCTGCCGAGACGCCCGTGAGGCCCGCGCCGATCACGCAGACGTCGGCGTCCAGCGCGCCTTGCAGCACGGGGTGGCGGGTCGTGTCGTTGATGCTGGCCGCGTACCACGACGGCGCATGAGGTTGATTGGCGAATTTGAGCATAGAGAAAGCGTACAAAAAAGCGGGCGGAGCGGGGAGCGTTCGCTCCCGCTGCCGCCCGTTGCGCACTCGTTAGAACGAGTAGATGAACTGCGCGCCCACCAGGTCGTTGCTCTTGCTGTACGAACCGTCGTCGCGCAGGAACACCTTCTGCGTGGCCCAGTCGTGGCGATATTCGACCTTCACGGTGATCTGCTGCGTCGCGTAGAACAGCACGTCGAGCGCGATGTCCTGGCGCGTCGCGCCGTGGCATTCGAAGCCGAAGCCGCCGTTAGCCTTCGAATTCGCGAGGCAGTCCGAACCAATGCCGAAGCCGTTGTACGGATCCATGCCGTTGCCGTTGAGCGCGATGCCGCCGCCGCCGCCGCCGTTCTTGTTGTTGACGAGCACGTCGTAGCGAGCGGTCACGCCCATGCGGCCCACCACCGGCGCGAAGAACTTGCGGTGCGCGAGCAGCGAGAGGCCGTACCACTGCGCATTGCCGCCGTTGAACGCCGCGCGCTGCTGCTGGCCGTAGTCGACTTCGGCGTTGTACTGGACGTCCGCGAGCGTGTAGCTGGCATCGACTTCGCCGAAGAAGAAGTAGCCGCCGGAGCTCGATGCCTGGCCGCCCGGACCATAGACCGCCTGGCCCGTCGTGGAGTCGATCGCGCTCGCCAGCGTCTGCCGGCCGACGTTGAACGAGCCGCCGATATCGAGTGCGCTCGACCAGGTGTAGTCGGCGCGCGCCGTGAAGGTCGGGATCTTGTTGCTGGTGGTGATCGGGTCGCCCAGCGCGTTCGTGCCCGTTTGCGTGACGGCGCCGAAGGTGCGGTACTGCTCGTTGGCGACGATGAACTTGAACGCCCACTGACTGCCGCTCGGCGTGTAGTTCCAGCCGATGCCCACATAGCTGCCCGGATCGGAGAAGTCGTAGAGCAGGTTGTGGGTGAGCGTGAGCATCTGGTTCGACTGCTGCACCTCGTAGCCGCCGAAGCTCGGCATGAGGCCGGCCACGAACGTGCCCGTGGAGGTCACCGGCACCGTGATGATCGCCGTGTTCAGGATGTTGTTGCCGATCTCGCCGTGCTCGTTTTGCAGCAGCGTGATGCCGTTGCCGCGATTGGGCATGAGCGTAATTTCGGCCGAAGGCGCCATCGGGCCGACACCGAAGGTCTTCTTGATGTCGAGGTAGACGTCGCCGAACGTGCTGTTGTAGTAGTTGTACGAACCGGTATGGTTCGCGAACAGGAACGAAGAGGTGCCCGGAGCGCGGTTGTAGATGTACGTCGGGTCGATATAGCCAGTGACCGAAAGACCTGCGAGCGGTCCGGTCGTGGCCGCGTCGGTGAGCGAATCGACCTTCATTTGCTGATTCGCGATCTGCTGCTTCATCGCGTCGACCTGGTCGTTGGTCAACTGGGCGGGCTGCTTGCCATACTCGGGCGAGGACGGGTCCACAGCGGGCGCGGCGACAAGCGTGACGCCTGCCGCGCCCGAGGACGCCGAGGCGGTTTTCGCCGTCCCCTTTGCGGCATTGTTCGAAGCCGCGAGTTCGCTCTTGAGCGATTTCACCTCTTTTTGCAGCGCGTTGAGCTGCGCCTGCAGGGCCTTGATCTGGTCGCTAGTCGTGTCCGCGAAGGCGAGCCCAGGCAATGCCCCGGCCACCAGCAAACAGATTAACTTCTTCTTCATTGAAATTCTCCGAGTGGGTCGTTATTGCAAGCGCTGCGGCTTAAAAATCCCCTGTGCCGCAGCGCGTTGCCGGCAGCGCGCGCTGCCTTTGTGGACTGCGATCAGATCATCAAGCGGCGCGCCGGCCGAGCGGCGAGCCCACCGCGCCGGCTGGCGCGCCCGGTCCCGCGGTCTGGATGGCTTCCGAGGGATCGGGCTGCACGAAGGCCATTTGCATGTCGCGCATGCGCTTCTTTTCGCGGGCGGCCATCATTTGGTTCACCGCGATCACGCCGATCGTCACCGCGCAAATGAAGAGCGTGGCGAGCGCGTTCATTTCCGGATTCAGGCCGAGGCGCACGCGCGAGAACACCACGAGCGGCAGCGTGGTCGAGCCGGGGCCGGAGAGGAACGCCGAGAGCACGAGGTCGTCGATCGAGAGCGTGAACGAGAGCAGCCAGCCCGAGAGCAGCGCCTGCGAGATGAGCGGCAGCGTGACCACGAAGAACACCTTGAGCGGCGTGGCGCCCAGATCGAGCGCGGCTTCTTCGAGCGACTTGTCGAGTTCCTTCACGCGCGACTGCACGACGATTGCCACGTACGAGACGCACAGCATCACGTGACCGATCCACATGGTGATCACGCCGCGGCCCTTCGGCCAGCCGATGAGCTGCTCCATCGCGACGAACAGCAACAGCAGCGAGATGCCCTGGATCACTTCGGGAATCACGAGCGGCGCGTTGATCATCCCGGCAAACAGCGTGAAGCCGCGAAAGCGTCCGAAGCGCGCGAGCACGAAGCCGGCCCACGTGCCGATCACGACCGAGGCGAACGCGGTCATGAGGCCGATCTTTAGCGACAGCCATGCTGCGGTGAGCAGTTCGTCGTCCTGCAGCAGCGCGGCGTACCACTTGAGCGAGAAGCCCGACCACACGGTCACGAGCTTCGACTCGTTGAACGAGTACACCACGAGGCTGATGATCGGGATATAGAGGAACAGGAATCCCAGCGAGAGAACGCCTGTGGAAAGTGTGCGATTGGGCTTGATCATTTGCTTTCCTCCAGTTCCTTGACCTGGTAGTACTGAAAGACTGCCATCGGCACGAGCAGCAGCACGACCATGGCGACGGTGACCGCCGAGGCCATCGGCCAGTCCATATTGTTGAAAAACTCATCCCACATGACGCGGCCGATCATGAGCGTGTCCGCGCCGCCGAGCAGTTCGGGAATCACGTACTCGCCCACCGCCGGAATGAACACCAGCAGGCTGCCCGCGATGATCCCGTTCTTCGAGAGCGGCAGCGTGATCTGCGTGAACGCGACCCACGGCTTCGCACCGAGGTCGTAGGCGGCTTCGAGCAGCGTGAGGTCCATCTTCACGAGGTGCGCGTAAAGCGGCATCACCATGAAGGGCAGGTACGAATAGACCATGCCGATATAGACGCCCGCATCGCTGTGATAGAGGCGCAGCGGCGAGTGAATCAGGCCAATCGCGATGAGTGCGTGATTGAGCAGGCCGTCGTCCTTGAGAATGCCGATCCACGCGTAGACGCGAATCAGGAACGACGTCCAGAACGGCAGCATCACGCCCATCATCAGCAGGTTGCGCGTGGCCGGGTTGGAGCGCGCGATGTAGTAGGCGATGGGATAGCCGATCAGCAAGCAGAAGAAAGTCGAGACCGCCGCCATCTTCAGCGAGCTGATATAGGTGGCGATATAGAGGCTGTCCTGCAGCAGGAAGACATAGTGACCCAGTTGCAGCGAGAGGTGCACCATGCCGTCTTTCATCGCGGCGAGGCTCGAATACGGCGGAATGCTCATCGCCTGATCGGCGAAGCTGATCTTGAACACCAGCACGAACGGCAGCGCGAAGAACAGCGTGAGCCACAGGAACGGCACGCCGATCACCGTGCTGCGGCCCGAGGGCAGGAAGCGCGAGAGCATGCGCCCGAGCGCGCCGCGCGAGGCGGCGGGCGTAGTGGAGGACATTGGAGTACTCATCCCGGCTTCTCCCTTATTGCGTGAGCACGACGCCGCTTGCGGGCGACCACGAGACATAGACGTCGTCGTTCCATGCCGGCGCGCCTTCGTTCATGAGGTGCGAGCTGGAGAGGTTCGAGACGATGGTTTTGCCGCCAGGCAGGCGCACGTGATACAGCGAGTAGCTGCCCATATAGGCGACGTCGGTGACCACGCCGCGCGCCCAGTTGTGTGGCGTACCAGGCTTCTCGCGCGAAACGCGCACGCGCTCCGGACGCACCGAGATGCCCACCGGCATGCCGAGCGGCCCGGTCACGCCGTGGCTCACGTACATGCGCGTTTCCAGGTCTTCGCTTTCGACGTAGATGTGATCGGGCTCGTCTTCCACGACCTTGCCTTCGAACAGGTTGGTCGAGCCGATGAATTCGGCCGAGAAGCGGCTGTTGGGGAATTCGTAGACGTCGTTGGGCGAACCGATCTGCACGATGCGGCCTTCGCTCATCACCGCGAGGCGGTTGGCCATCGTCATCGCTTCTTCCTGGTCGTGCGTGACCATCACACAGGTGACATCGACCTTCTCGATGATGTTCACGAGTTCGAGCTGGGTCTTCTGGCGGATCTTCTTGTCGAGCGCCGACATCGGCTCGTCGAGCAGCAGCAGCTTCGGCCGCTTGACGAGCGAGCGCGCGAGCGCGACGCGCTGCTGCTGGCCACCCGAAAGCTGATGCGGCTTGCGCTTCGCGTAGCGGCCCATCTGCACGAGATTGAGCGCATCGGCCACGCGTTCGCGGATCTCGTTCCTCGGCACGCCTTCCTGCTTGAGGCCGAACGCGACGTTCGATTCCACGCTCATGTGCGGAAACAGCGCGTACGACTGGAACATCATGTTGACCGGGCGGCGATATGGCGGGAGCGTCGCGAGGTCTTCGCCGTCGACGAAGATCTTGCCCGAGGTGGCCGTCTCGAAGCCCGCGAGCATGCGCAGCAGCGTGGACTTGCCGCAGCCCGAGCTGCCGAGCAGCGCGAAGAGCTCGTTCTTCGCGATGTTCAGGCTCACGTTGTTGACGGCGACGCTGTCGCCGAACTTCTTGACGACGTTTTCGATGCGCACGAAGGCGTCGCGGGAGCTGGCCGCGGCGCTGGCGCGAGCGGCTTCGGAGGCGTTGACTTTGGACGTCGGATTCATGATCTAACTGGGTTCCTTTCTGATCGCGGCACTGGCCTGTCTTTTCCCGGTTTGGCAAAACGCGGGCGCGAGTTGCCCCGCACGGGGCGCTGGAAGCGACTCGCGGACATCAGCACTACGAACTGAGCTCGTTGGAGGCCAGGTGCGCCGGTTTAGAAAAAGGGGGCGACGCACTCAGCCGGACTTCGAAACAGCAAACTTCTGGCGGCGAGGGGTCGAGCGATCCCTCTTCCGCGCGTTGTCTCCTTCCTTCTGCTTCGGTTTCCTTCCGGGGCGGACAACCGATCTCGTCAGTCGATCAGTGACCGGTCTTCAACTGCGACCAGAGACGGTTTTCGAGGCGCAGGATTTCGGCCGGCATCGGCTTCATCAGCGTCATCTTCTTGAGCACGTCTTCGGGCGGATAGACCGTCGGGTCCTGCGCGACTCCCGGCGTCACGAACTGGCGCGCGGCCTTGTTCGCCGTGGGATAGAACACTTCGTTGGTGATGGCCGCGTTGACCTTCGGATCTTCGATGTAGTTGATCCACTTCATCGCGTTCTCGGCGTTCGGCGCGTCCTTCGGAATCACCATCACGTCGAACCAGAGCAGCCCGCCTTCCTTCACGTTCGAGAACTTGATGTGGTACGGGCGCTTGGCTTCCTCGGCACGGCGGTGCGCGATGCCCACGTCGCCCGACCAGCCGACCACCACGCAAACATCGTTGTTCACGAGGTCGTTGATGTAGCCCGACGAATTGAACTGCGTGATGTACGGGCGGACTTTCTTCAGCACTTCATAGGCTGCCTGGTAGTCGGCCGGGTTCGTGCTGTTCGGGTTCTTGCCCATGTATTGCAGTGTCGCGGCGAATACGTCCACGGCCTGATCGAGGAACGACACGCCGCAGCTCTTGAGCTTCGAAAGATTGGCGGGGTCGAGCACGAGCGCCCAGCTGTCCACCGGCGCATTCGGGCCGAGCACCTTTTCGATGGCTTCCTGGTTGTAGCCGATGCCGTCCGTGCCGAAGGCCCACGGCACGCCGTACTGATTGCCCGGATCGGCGTCGGCGATCATGTGCATGAGCACGGGATCGAGGTTCGCGAGGTTGGGGATCTTCGACTTGTCGAGCTTCTGGTACACGCCGGCCTGGATCTGCTTGGCCATGTAGTTCGAGGTGGGCACTACGATGTCGTAGCCCGAGCTGCCGGCGAGCAGCTTGGCTTGCAGCGTATCGTCGCTATCGTAGTTGTCGTACTTCACGTGAATGCCCGACTGCTTTTCGAAGTTCGGGATCGTATCTTTCGCAATGTAGTCGGACCAGTTGTAGACATTGAGCTGATTGTCGGCGGCGTGCGCCGGCGCGCTCGACGTGGCCGTGAGGCCCGCGCATACGGCAAGCGCGGCCAGCGCGACAGCGTGACGAAGATGACTGACACTCATGTTGGTATCCCTGGAAGGTGAGGATTGGCGGGCGGCGCACGCACCCCGTCGTGCGCCGCCGGCCCTTACGTTTGCAGCGTTACGAAAGTCCCAGTTGTTGCGCGGTTGCGTCGATGGCCTTTTTCGCCTTCGTCACGATTTCGTCAATCTCGGCGCGCGTGATCACGAGCGGCGGCGAGAGCAGCATGCGGTCGCCGGTGGCGCGCATGATGAGATTGCCGTTGAAGCAGAAGTCGCGGCAGATCGTGCCCACGTCGCCGCCGTTCGCGAAGCGCTTGCGCGTTTTCGGATCCTCGGCCAATTGCAGGCCCGCGACCAGTCCAGCGCCCGAGATGTCGCCGATGATCGGGTGATTGGCGAAGGTTTCGCGCAGGCGCTGCTGGAAGTACGGGCCGGTGTCCGTCTTCACGCGCTCGACGATCTTCTCGTCGCGCAGCAGCTTGAGGTTCGCAACGGCAACAGCAGCCGCCACCGGATGGCCCGAGTAGGTGAGGCCGTGATTAAAGTCGCCGTTCTCGATGAGCGCCTTCGCCACGCGGTCGTGAATGCCCACCGCGCCCATCGGCACATAGCCGCTCGTGAGGCCCTTGGCCATCGTGATCAGATCGGGCTCGAAGCCCAGATGCTGATGCGCGAACCATTCGCCGGTGCGCCCGAAGCCGCCGATCACTTCGTCGGCGCACAGCAAGATGTCGTACTTGCGGCAGATGCGCTGGATTTCCGGCCAGTAGGTCGAGGGCGGGAAAATCACGCCGCCCGCGCCCTGGAACGGCTCGCCGATGAACGCGGCCACATTCTCCGCACCCACTTCGAGAATCTTCGCCTCGAGCTGCTGCGCCCGCGCGAGACCGAACTCCTCGGGCGTCATGTTGCCTTGCGCTTCGCCGAAGAAGTACGGTTGATCGATGTGCACGATGTTCTCGACCTTCGAGGGCATTTGCTCGTGCATATAGCCCATGCCGCCGAGCGTTCCGCCCGCGATGGTCGAACCGTGATAAGCGTTTTTGCGCGAGATGACGAACTTCTTCGCGGGCTTGCCTTGCGTGAGCCAGTACTGGTGCACGATGCGCAGTACCGTGTCGTTGCCTTCGGAGCCGCTGTTGCAGTAGAAAAAGTGATTGAACGGCTCGGGCGATACCTCGGCCAGCAGCGCCGAAAGCTCGATCACCGGCGGATGCGTGGTCTTGAAGAAGGTGTTGTAGTAGGGCAGTTCCTGCAACTGCTTGTAGGCGGCATCGGCGAGTTCCTTGCGGCCGTAGCCCACGTTCACGCACCAGAGTCCGGCCATGCCGTCGATGATCTGGTTGCCTTCCGAATCCCACAGGTACAGGCCCTTCGCTTTCACGATCACGCGGCTGCCGGCCTTGTTGAGCGAGCCCATGTCCGAGAACGGATGGATGTGGTGCGCGGCGTCGAGCGCGCGGTACTCGGCGGTCGAGCGCGCGGTCTGTGCACGCAGCGTCGTCGGCAGCTCTTGCACCGCGCTGGCGGGGGCGTCGATTCGATAGCTCATGTTTCGTTTCTCCTTTCTGTTACACGTGCAGCAGCAGGTGCTTGCGCTCCCACGAGCTGATCACGCGGAAATACGCTTCGTATTCGGTTTCCTTGAGCGCGAGATACGCGCGCACGAACTTCTCGCCGAGGATGTCCTTGAGCGGCTCGCATGCGGCCATCAGCGAGATGCCTTCCTCGAGGTTGCGCGGCAGCTGATACGGCAGCGAGTAGCCGTCGCTCACGAGCGGCTCGGTGGGCTTGAGGTGCTGCGTCATGCCCAGATAGCCGGCGGCCAGCGTGGCCGCGATCGCGAGATACGGGTTCGTGTCCACGCCCGGAATGCGGTTTTCCACGCGGCGCGCGACCGGCGACGAATACGGCACGCGGAAGCCCACGGTGCGGTTGTCGTAGCCCCACGCCACATTGATGGGCGCGGCCATGAAACGCGAAAGACGGCGATACGAATTGATGTACGGCGCGAAGATCGGCATGAGCGCGGGCGTGTACTTCTGCAGGCCAGCGATGTATGCGTAGAACATGTCGGTGGCCTTGCCGTCCGAACCCGTGAAGAGGTTCTGGCCGCTCTCGGCGCTGATCATGCTCTGGTGAATGTGCATGGCCGAGCCCGGCTCGTTCTCCATCGGCTTCGCCATGAAGGTCGCGTACATGTGATGGCGCAGCGCGGCTTCGCGCACGGTGCGCTTGAAGAGGAACACGCGGTCGGCGAGATTGAGCGGGTCGCCGTGGAGGAAGTTGATCTCCATCTGCGCCGCGCCCACTTCGTGAATCAGCGTATCGACTTCGAGGCCCTGGATATCGCAGTACTCGTAGATATCTTCGAACAGCGGGTCGAACTCGTTGACCGCTTCGATCGAATACGCCTGGCGGCCCGTTTCCGGACGGCCCGTACGGCCGATGGGCGGCGCGAGCGGAATATCCGGGTCCTTGTTCATATCGACGAGGTAGAACTCCAGTTCCGGCGCGATCACGGGCTTCCAGCCCTTCGCCTCGTAGAGTTCGAGCACGCGGCGCAGCACGCGGCGCGGCGAGATCTCGACCGGCGTGCCGTCGAAGTGCACGCAATCGTGGATCACCTGTGCGGTGGGATCGACGGCCCACGGAATGATGCGGATGGTCGAGGCGTCGGGCACGCACACCATGTCCGGGTCGGTGACGCCGGTGAGGCTGCCGTCCTCGGGATAGTCGCCGGTCACGGTCTGGATCATCACCGCTTGCGGCAGCCGCATGTTTTCGCCGAATTCGAACTTGCTGCGCGGGATGATCTTGCCGCGCGCGATGCCCGCCATGTCGGGGATGATCGCTTCGATTTCGGTAATGTGGTGCTTCTTCAGGAAGTCGTCGATGTCGTTCATGATGATTCTCTCTGTTCTGTATGAGCCGGCGTCATGCGTGCATGGATTGGCGCTCGGCTTTCGCACGGTATTCGGGCCAGCATGCGGGCGCGGCAGGCTTCGCCAAACGCGCGGAAAATCGCGGTGGACAGCGCGTTCTGCGCGTGCTGCCATTCGGGATGCCATTGCACGCCGAGCGCGAAGCTCGCCGCATTGGCAACGCTGATCGCTTCGATAAGGCCGTCGGGTGCCGTTGCTTCCACAACCAGTCCGCTGCCGAGCGTTTCGAGGCCTTGCCCGTGCAGCGAATTCACCTCGGCCTCGCGAGTTTCGCCTGTGCCGCCGGCGATCCGCTGCAGCAAGCCGCCCTCGGCCAGTGAGATGGTGTGCGCCGGGCCATATTGCGATTCAAGCGAATCGGCCTTGTTCTCGCGATGGTCGTCGAAGCCGTCAACGGCATGCACTTGCTGATGCAGCGTGCCGCCGAACACCACGTTCATCTCCTGAAAGCCGCGGCAGATGGCGAGCACGGGCACGCCCGCGTCGATGGCCGCGCGCATCAGCGGCAGCGTGGTGGCGTCGCGCGCGGGGTCGTGCAGCGTGCCCGCAGCGCTAGCCGCGCCGCCGTAACGATGCGGCTCCACGTTCGAGTAGCTGCCGGTGAAGAGCAGGCCGTCCACGACTTCTAGCAGGTCGGCCGTGTCCTGCCTCGCGCCGAGCGCCGGCAGCACCAGCGCGAGGCCGCCCGAGCCGTCCACGGCGGCGGCGATGTACTTCTCGCCGGCCACGTGCGACGCGTGCGGTCCCATCATCGTGCGATCGGCAGTGACTCCAATCAATGGCTTGGTTCGCATGACTAATGTTTCACTTCTTCTGTCCGGGAGATGCATGTGCATATCGTTTTTCAGCAATGCCCGGACGTGACATGACCTTGCAACCCTGCACGAGGCAAGGCCGCAAACCTTGGGTGCGGCGCGCGAGCGTTGCTAACGCATGGCGCTGCGGGTGGAGATCATGTAGGCGGTTCGTTTCCGGCCGTTATGCGGCGAGACCGTGCAAAGGCGTGCGCAACCGCGCCGCGCTCGCGCAGCAATGCGGCTCGCGTGCAATCGACGGCGATGAAAACGAACGGCGCAGGAAAGAGAGGCGCTAGGGCAGCAGCGACGCGACTTCGTCCGTGTGAACGGCAATGAAGGCGCGGGCCGAGACGGCGTTATGGCGTCGAACGGACCGGCGGGAAAGAATGGTGAAGACGGAGGGAAGCAGGCGAGAGGCAAGCCTGCCGCGACTGCCGTCGGCGATGGCGGCGCAGTCACTGCGAAGACACCTCGCATGACTTCGTTCCCATCTCACCAGAGGGCCACGGACTCTCACAATTACACTCGACTGGGTGGTTGAAAAATTGCCCGATTTATTCAGTGCGGCATAAATACTTCGCAGTGCATCAATCTGAACATTGGTGTCGTTCAATGTGTTTTGCATGAGCGGCGTGTTGCAGGACCGTTTCATGCTTGTAGTCATCGTTCGATCGACCTGTTTTCAGCATATACGAGCCAAAAAGGCCGTCAATTATTTTTTACGTTTTTTGTGTCAGCACTTTCCCGAGGGTGTTCTGAAGACCACAACAAACACGAGATATGCCCGACTGTTTTTATATTTCGATTTACTTACAGGGGTTTCCACTAGCGCAAATTTTTGCAAACTGATTAGAATATTCAACACATCCAACGCGCCGTTTTGTTGTAATTCGCCCGTCGTTCATTGTTGTCCGCAGTCGTTTTTTGGCGCGCTTCCTGATCAACCGGCTTTCGAACGTGACCGAGTCCGCATCCGCTTCTACTGAAGTTGCAACACGTCTGCGCTACGTGCGCAAACGCTATGGGTTGTCGCAGCGCGAGCTCGCCAAGCGCGCGGGCGTCACGAACGGCGCGATCTCGCTGATCGAGCAAAGTCGTGTCAGTCCCTCCGTGGGCTCGCTCAAGAAGCTGCTCGAGTGCATTCCCATGAGTCTCGCGGAATTCTTCACCTTCGACCTGAATGAGGGCGCGAGCGTCGTGTCGCGCCGCAACGAGATGCCTAACCTCGGCAACGCGTCCATCGAGTTTTATCTCGCGGGTGCGAACGTGAAGGACCGCAACATGGGCATCATGCGCGAGGTTTATCAGCCGCTCGCCGACACCGGCGCCGAAATGCTCACGCATGCGGGCCACGAGGGCGGCGTCGTGGTGTCCGGCCAGCTCGAACTGAGCGTGGACGGCACCACCTGGCTGCTCGACCCCGGCGACAGCTACTACTTCGAAAGCCGTCTTCCACACCGGTTTCGCAATCCCAGCGCGAGCGATGTTTGCGAAGTGGTGTCGGCCAATTCGCCGCCCACCTTCTGACTCGCGCAAATCAGGTTCGCTTCTTGCCGGCGTTGTGTTGAATTCAGGCTGAATTTGGCCTGAAGTTCGGCTGCATCCCCGGCACGCCAAGCGGATCGCAAATCATTGAGGCATCCTCATGGAAAAGAGAACTCTCGCTTACTGGCAGGACAAGGCCGCATCGCTTTCGATCGAAGGGCGTGCATTCATCGACGGCGCGTCGCGCGATGCGTACTCGGGCCGCACCTTCGATTGCGTGAGCCCCATCGACGGCCGCGTGCTCGCGAACGTGGCCGATTGCGGCGCGGCCGATGTCGATGCCGCCGTGGCCGCCGCGCGCCGCGCCTTCGAACAGGGTGTGTGGGCGGGCCGCAATCCGCGTGAGCGCAAGGCGGTGCTGCTGCGCTGGGCCGCGCTCATGCGCGAGCATCTGGACGAACTCGCGCTGCTCGAAACGCTCGACGCGGGCAAGCCGATTGGCGACACCACCACGGTGGACGTGCCGGGCGCGGCCTATTGCGTCGAATGGTTCGCCGAGGCCATCGACAAGGTGGGCGGCGAAGTCGTGCCCGCCGACCATCATCTCGTGGGCCTTGTCACGCGCGAGCCCATTGGCGTGGTGGCAGCCGTGGTGCCATGGAATTTCCCGATCCTGATGGCGTCGTGGAAGTTCGGCCCGGCGCTGGCCGCCGGCAACAGCGTCGTGCTCAAGCCATCGGAGAAGTCGCCGCTCACCGCCATTCGCGTTGCGCAGCTCGCGCACGAGGCCGGCATTCCGGCGGGCGTGTTCAACGTGCTGCCGGGCGGCGGCGAGCCGGGCAAGCTGCTTGCATTGCATCGCGACGTGGACTGCCTTGCCTTCACGGGCTCGACCAGCGTGGGCAAGCAGATCATGCAGTACGCGGGCCAGTCCAATCTCAAGCGCGTGTGGCTCGAACTCGGCGGCAAATCGCCCAATATCGTGCTGCCCGATTGCCCGGACCTCGATCGTGCGGCCAAGGCCGCGGCGGGCGCGATCTTCTACAACATGGGCGAGATGTGTACGGCGGGCTCGCGACTGCTCGTGCATCGCGACATCAAGGATGTATTTCTCGCGAAGCTGCTGGAAGCCGCGAAGGCGTACAAGCCTGGGAATCCTCTTGATCCCGATGTCTCGATGGGCGCGATCGTCGACAAGCTTCAGCTCGAGCGCGTGCTCGGCTATATCGAGGCGGGACGCAAGGATTCCACGCTGCTGCTGGGCGGCGAGCGCGTGAACGCTTCGAGCGGCGGCTTCTATGTGGAGCCGACCGTGTTCGATACGCGCCACGACGCACGCATCGCGCGCGAGGAGATTTTCGGCCCGGTGCTTTCGGTCATCACGTTCGACACGATCGACGAAGCGGTGCGCATCGCCAACGACAGCGATTACGGCCTGGCGGCGGCCGTGTGGACCGCGAACCTTACGCATGCGCATGAGATTTCGCGCCGCTTGCGCGCCGGCACCGTGTGGGTCAACTGCTATGACGAAGGCGGCGACATGAACTTCCCGTTCGGCGGCTTCAAGGAGTCGGGCAATGGCCGCGATAAATCGCTCCATGCGCTCGAGAAGTACACGGAGCTGAAGTCGACGCTCGTGCGGCTGCGCTAAAAGCGTGGAATGAGCTCGCGCGGCGGCGCAAGTTGCTGCGCGGGCTAGCTCGCAGGCGCGCGAGCGATTCGTATGATCAGCGCTCGACCAGCGCGCCCAGATTGGCGCGCACGCGCTGGAGCATCCGGCTGAATTGCTCGGCCTCTTCGGGCGTGAAGCCGGCCAGCGCTTCGGCCTGCACCTCGTCGCCCACGCGGCGCGCGCCGCCGAGCGCGCTTTCGGCCTTGGGCGTGAGGCTCACGAGCCATTCGCGGCGGTCCTCGGGATTGGGCGCGCGCACGACCCAGCCGCCTTCCTCCATTCTTTCCAGCAGCCTGCCAGCGGAAATCGGCGCGACTTCGAGCCGCTCGGCCAGGCTCGCCTGGTTCATGTCGCCGTAATGCGCGAGGTACGCGATCGTGCGGCACTGCGCGCGCGTGAGTTCGAGTGACGACTTTGCAAGCGCGTCGTAACGTTTGCCATACAGGCTGCCCACGTCGACGACGAGAAAGCCGAAGCGTTTTTCCAGGTCGGTAGTCATCGCGCGATTATACGGTGCGCCGCGCGGCCGTTCTTTCCGGTTGTGCCGGGTCGATCGAGTCGTATAATAAGCAGGCTTACTATCTATGGGCTTAGTCTCCGCTCAGTCTCCACGTAGTCGACACCTGGCCGCCACGCCACCATGCGCCGCCCGAACCCACGATGACCGCAGTCCCGCACGGCACCGCCTCGCAACGTGAGACCGCGCCGCTCAATCGCGGCATGATCACCTTGTCGATCATGCTCGCCACGCTGATGCAGACGCTCGACAGCACGATCGCCAACGTCGCGCTCCCGCACATGCAGGGCACGCTTTCGGCCTCGCAGGACGAGATCACGTGGGTGCTCACCTCGTACATCGTGGCGGCGGCCATTGCCACGCCGCTCACGGGGTGGCTCGCCGACCGCTTCGGCGTGAAGCGGCTGCTCGGCGCGGCCATTGCGGGCTTCACGGTGGCCTCGGCGTTGTGCGGGCTCTCGGAAACGCTTGGCGAGATCGTCGGCTCGCGCCTGTTGCAGGGCATATTCGGCGCGTCGCTCGTGCCGCTCTCGCAGTCGATCCTGCTCGACATCAATCCGCGCGAGCGCCAGGGGCAGGCCATGGCCGTCTGGGGCATGGGCGTGATGGTGGGCCCCGTGCTCGGTCCCACGCTGGGCGGCTGGCTCACGGACAGCTACAACTGGCGCTGGGTGTTCTTCATCAACGTGCCGATCGGCGCATTCGCGTTCTTCGGCGTCTCCACCTTCATGCCCTCGCGCACGCCGCGCTGCGAGACGCGCTTCGACGTGTTCGGCTTCGCCACGCTCGCGCTCGCCATCGGCGCGCTGCAGGCCTTGCTCGACCGCGGCGAGCAGCTCGACTGGTTCGGCTCGCTCGAAATCCGCATCGAAGCGCTGGCCTCGTGCATCGCGTTCGCGTTCTTCGTCGTGCATACGGCTACGTCGGGCCCCAACACGTTCTTTCGCTATCAACTGCTCAAGGACCGCAATTTCGCCACCGGCACGCTGTTCATCTTCGTGATCGGCGCGGTGCTCTACGCCACGCGCGCGCTCCTGCCGCCCATGCTGCAGAACTTGATGGGCTACCCGGTCGCCACCACCGGACTCGTCACGGCGCCCAGCGGCGCGGGCACCATGCTGGCCATGCTGATCGCAGGGCGCCTGCTCAAGCACGTGGACGCGCGCGCGATGCTGCTGTTCGGCTTCGTGGTGTCCGCCTGGGCGCTGTGGCAGATGATGCAGTACACGATCGTGCTCTCGGCCTCCGATATCGTATGGCCCGGCGTGGTGCAGGGCTTCGGGCTCGGCTTCGTGTTCGTGCCGCTTTCCACGCTGACGTTCTCGACGCTCACGCCGCAGTTGCGCGCGGACGGCACGGCCACGTACAGCCTGATGCGCAACATCGGCAGCAGTATCGGCATATCGATCGTGCAGACTTTCGTGACGCGCGGCACGCAGATCGCGCACGCGGATCTGGCCGCGCACGTCACGCCGTTCAACCCCGCGCTCGAGCCGATGCTCGCCTCCGGATCGCGCTACGATCTCGCCGTGCTCAACCAGTCGATCACGCAGCAGGCGCAGATGATTGCGTATCTGAACGACTTCAAGATGATGTTCGTCGCCACGCTGCTGGTGATTCCGCTGCTCGTGCTGATCCGGCCTTCGGCGGGCAGCGGGGCGGCCGACGCAAGCCACGCGGCGATGGACTGATCTCCTGCTCACGCGCGATGCTCTCCGCTGTCTCGATCCGCCCCTGCTCGACGCCGGGTTCACTCGTCACGCTCGTGCTGATTCTGCTGCATCTGCACGACGGCTGACCCCAGAAGCACTGCGCTCTCAACCCGCACGGTGCGCGAAGTGATGGCACGGTGCTTGCGGCAGTCGGGTCATGGTTTGAATTGGGAGAATGACGATGATCTGGCTTCGACGCAGCCGCGCATTGCGGGCATGTGTACTCGTTGCCGCCACTGTATCGATGCTGGGTGCCGGCGCTTGCACGCTGGGCGGTGCCGCGGCAGGCGGCTATATCGGCAACAGGGCAACCAACGGCAGTGCCGTGGGCACGGTGGGCGGCGCCGTTGCGGGTGGTGTGATCGGACACGAACTCGGCAAATAAGCGCCCGTACGGCTTCAATTCTTGCAAGACTTTCTTGTCTTACACGTTGCGCGCGATATCGCTCATCGCATTCTTGGATGGGTATAACGGCGCAACGGATTTCTCTCTTATTTGACCGCCCCCAGCGCGAGCCCCTTCACCATATAGCGCTGCAACCACGCGAACACCACGGAAACCGGCAGCGTGGCCGCGAGCGTGGCCGCCATCACCAGTTCCCATTCGACGGTGTATTTGCCGGCCACCATGTCGGTGACCTGCACGGTGAGCGTCTTGTTCTCGGGCGAGCGGATCAGCGTATAGACCACCGCGAATTCGTTCCACGCGCTGATGAAGGTGAAGATCGCCGTGACCACCACGGCCGGCACCGCGAGCGGCAGGAACACGCGCAGCACCGCGCCGCTGCGGCTGCACCCTTCGAGCCAGGCCGACTCTTCGAGATCGCGCGGCACGGTCTGGAAATACGAAGACAGCATCCACACCGCGAACGCGATGTTGAACGCCGCATACGAGACGATCACGCCGATCTTCGAATCGACGAGATTGCCGTCGCCGTAAGGGATCATCGCGGCGAGCCGGAACAGGCCCACCACCAGCAGGATCGGTGAGAGCATCTGCGTGACCAGCAGGAACTGGCGGTAGAGCCCGCGCCCGCGAAACGGAAAGCGCGCGAGCGCGTAGGCGGCGGGCAGGCTCACCGCGAGCGCGAGCGCCGTGGAGAGACACGAGATCACGATGCTGTTGCGCAGCGCGACGCCGAAGTTGGCGGCCTGCCACATGTCGACATAGTTTTCCCAGCGCCAATGCACGGGCAGCCAGCGCGCCGGATAGACGAACACCTCGGAGGCGGGCTTGAACGAGGTGAAGAACATCACCGCGAACGGAAACAGCACGGCCACCACGAGCGGCGAAAGCGCGAGCCAGCACCAGAGCGAGCGTTTGAGCTTGCGGTTCATGCGAGGTCTCCTTCGGCGTTGCCGCCACGCCTCGCCTGCACGCGCAGATAAGCCACCGAAAACGCGAACAGGATCACGAGCATGATGAGCGAGACGGCGGCCGCTTCGCCGGGCCGGCCGAGCCGGAAGCCGAGTTCGTAGAGGTAGGTGACGAGAATGTGGGTGCTGTCGTCGGGGCCGCCTTGCGTCATCACCCAGATGATCGGGAATGAGTTGAACACGTAGATCACGTTGAGCAGGATCGCCATGTTGATGAAGGGCTTGAGTAGCGGCAGCGTGAGCTGGCGGAACTGCTGCCAGGCGCTTGCGCCGTCGATGCGCGCGGCTTCGTAGATGTCGCCCGGCACCGAGGAGAGCCCGCCCAGCAGGATCGTGGTGCTGAACGGGATCGACACGAGAATGCCCACGGCAATCTCGACCGGGAACGCATACTGGGGCGTGGCGAGCCAGTGGATCGGCCCCGAGATCATGCCGAGACGCTGCAGCGTGACGTTGACCATGCCGTAGTCGTCGTTGAAGGCCCAGCGCCAGACCACGGCGGTCATGGTGAGCGAGACCGACCACGGCAGCATGACGATGGTGCGCGCGATGCCGCGTCCATAGAAGTCCTGATTGAGGATCAGCGCGACCGGCACCGAGATCGCCACCGTCCCCACCACGACGCAGAACGTCCAGATCAGCGTGTTCTTCAGCGCGCTCAGGAACACGGGATCGGTGAAGACGTTGTAGAAGTTCTGCAAGCCGCTGAAGCCGCGAATCTGGCCGAAGCGCGACACCTCGTGCAGCGACTGGTACACGATGTTGAAGATCGGGTAGCTGATGATGAAGAGCGCCAGCGCGAGGCTCGGCACGATCAGCAGCCAGGGGGCGCGGGGTACGGCGATGGCGCGGTGTGAGCGGCTCATGTGACTTATGTGGCTCGTATGGCTCATGCGGCTGCGGTTCGTTGTGCGTGGAAGCGGACTGGGCGGAGCGCTTGCTTCGCCGTTCGCCGGACCGGCTGGCGGCGTTTGCTTCAGGGGGCCGGGGGGCATGGCGTGGTGCGTCCGGTGTTGCGGTCGTTGCATGAACGAACCGGCGCGCCGCGTAGCGAATCCCATGCTACGCCACGCGCCGGTTTTTCGCGGCGATAAGGCGCTTTGCTGCTTACTTCCCGAGCGACTTGTTGGCTTCGGCGGCGGCCTGGTTCAGCGCGTCGGCGGGCTTGGCCTTGCCGAGGTAGATCGACTGCATCGCGTTGGTCACGGCTTTGGCGGTGTCTTCCCAGCCCGTTACCGTGGGCGCGAAGCGCGCATGCGGCAGCAGCGCGACGAACGCCTTGGTGTCCGGATCCTGGAACGCCGGATCGGTGGCTTCAGCCTTGGTTGTCGGCAGGAAGCCCTCGGTGCTCGTGAACTCCACGCGCGGCTGCTTGGTGAACAGGAAGTCGAGGAACTTCCACGCGCTCTTCTTCACCTTCGAGTTCTTGAACATCATGATCGAGTCGGTGACGGCGTAGGTCGCGGGCGTCGTGCCCACCGGGATCGGGTCGATGCCGTACTTGATGTTCGGCGCTTCCTTCTTGAGCTGCTTGGCGAGGAACGGCGCGGAAATCATCATCGCCACGCGGCCCTGCTTGAAGAGGTTCTGCACGTCTTCGCGGCTGTAGCCCGTCACGCCAGGCTCCGTGAGGCCTTCGTCGATCATGGTCTTGTAGAGCGTGGCGGCCTTCACGCCGGCCGGCGAATTGAACGCGGCCTTGCCGTCCTTGCCCACTACATCGCCGCCGTTGGTCCACAGAGAATAGTAGTAGTACACATCGGTTTCGATTTCCTTGCCTTGCAGGCCGAACCCTGCAATGCCCTTCGCCTTGAGCTTCTTCGAGGCGTCGATCACTTCGTTCCAGCTCTTCGGCCCGTTCGGATAGCCCACCGAGGCGAGCATGTCCTTGTTGTAGTAGAGCGCGCGCGCGGACGCGGCGATCGGCAGGCCGTAAATCTTGCCGTTGATTTCGCCAGGCGCGAGGAACGGACCAATGAAGCGGCCCTTGAAGTTCGCATCCATATAAGGATCGAGCGGCTCGGCAATGTCGTCCTTCACGAAGTCGAGCAGCCAGCGCGTGCCGATGATCGCGAGGTCGGCGTTCGCGCCGCCGGAGATATCCGTCTGCAGCTTCTGTTGCAGCGAGTCCCAGTTCACGTCTTCGATCTTGATAGTGGTGCCGGGATTGGCGGCCTCGAACTGCTTGGCCATTTTCTCGAAGTACGGGGCCGTGGCGTCGCTGTAGTGAGCGACGGTCACGCGGACCGTGTCGGCATGCGCCACAACGGAAACGCCCGCCGCAGCGATACCAACCGTGAGCGCGGCGGCGAGCTTGCCGAGCGTGAAAGATGCACGTGCCTTAAACGCCATTCTCAATCTCCTGTGTCGATGGAAGCGGGTGTTGCGCACCTCGTCCCATCCCATGCGGGGTGGTTGCTGCCTGGTTTTTCGGGTTATTGCCGCCGCCTTGGCTTCGGTCGTCGTGCTGACCGTCTTGCGTTGTCTGAAAAAATCCTACAGGATGAAAAAAACGTTGTCACCTGGGAAACACGAGATTGTTTCGCACGCTGGGAATTGCCTAACATGCTGTAAAACAAGCGGAATTCATGCGGCGCCGCAGCAGCGCGCCATTCATGTCAAGCCGCTGGCAAGTTCGTATGCTGCTCACTATGTAGGAAATTTACAGCCCCGCCGGATGGGCGGCGGGGCCTTTCGAATCCTTCGCGGAGAGTCGACGATGAGCCGGGTGGTGCTGGTGACGGGCGCGTGCGGCGGCATTGGCCGTGCGCTATGCAAGCGATTTCACGAGGCGGGCGATACCGTGCTCGCGCTCGATCGCGACGAGGCCGGCGTGCAGGCGCTGGCCGACGAGTTCGGCGCGCTGCGCCTCGAAGCGCTGGCCGCCGACGTCAGCGATCCGGTTGCGCTCGAAGACGCCGTGGCGCGCGCCGTGGCTGCGCGCGGCCCGGTCGAGGTGGCCGTGGCCAACGCGGGCGCCGCGCTCGGCACGACGCTCGCGCATACCGACGCCGCAAGCTGGCGGCGCGACATCGACCTGAACCTGAACGGCACCTATTACACCGTGGAGGCCGTGCGCCGCTCGATGATCGAGCGCGGGCGCGGCGCGCTCGTGCTGATCGGCTCGGTGAACGGGCTGACCGCGCTGGGACACCCCGCGTACAGCGCCGCGAAGGCGGGGCTCGTGAACTACACGAAGGCGCTGGCCATGGAACTCGGGCCGCACGGGATTCGCGCGAACATCGTCTGCCCCGGCACGGTGAAAACACCGGCCTGGCACGCGCGCGTGACGCAACATCCAAAAATATTCGAAGAACTAAAGAAGTGGTATCCGCTCGGCGACGTGGCCACGCCCGAGGATATCGCCGACGCCGTGCAGTTTCTCGCGTCGCCACAGGCGCGCGTGATCACGGGCGTGGCGCTGCCGGTGGACGCGGGCCTCATGGCCGGCAACCGGCTGATGGCGAACGAGCTCACGCTCGACCCGTTCTGAAGCGCGCGGCACGCAACAACAGCACAAGAGCACAGCCCAAGAGGACAACATGGCGGCAGTACAACTGAACGGCATCTTCAAGCGCTACGGCGACACCCAGGTCGTGCACGGCGTGGACCTCGACATCGCGGACGGCGAATTCGTCGTGCTGGTAGGGCCTTCGGGCTGCGGCAAGACCACCTTGATGCGCATGATCGCCGGTCTCGAAGACATCAGCGGCGGCGATCTCACCATTGGCGGCACGCTCGCGAATACATTGCCGCCGCAACAGCGCAATATCTCGATGGTATTCCAGAGCTACGCGCTCTACCCGCATCTCTCGGTCTACGACAACATCGCGTTCGGGCCGCGCATTCGCAAGGAGCGCGAAGAAGGCTTCAAGCCGCGCATCGAAGCCGCCGCGAAAATGCTCAATCTGTCGAGCTATCTCGACCGCCTGCCGCGCGCGCTCTCGGGCGGCCAGCGCCAGCGCGTGGCGATGGGGCGCGCCGTGGTGCGCGAGCCTGCGGTGTTTCTGTTCGACGAGCCGCTCTCGAATCTCGACGCCAAGCTGCGCGTGCAGATGCGCACGGAAATCAAGGCGCTGCATCAGCGTCTGCGCAACACGGTGGTGTACGTCACGCACGACCAGATTGAAGCGATGACCATGGCCGACCGCATCGTGGTGATGAACGCGGGGCGCATCGAGCAGATCGGCAAGCCGCTCGATCTCTACGACAAGCCGGGCAACTTGTTCGTGGCGAGCTTTCTAGGCTCGCCTTCGATGAACTTCGCCGCGGGCAGCGTGATGAGCGACGCGCGCGGCACGGCGCTCGTGCTCGAAGACGGCGTGCGCATCGCGCTTCCCGAGGGCCGTGCGGGAACGAGCCTGCAAGCCGGCGCGCGCGTGACGCTCGGCATTCGCCCCGAGCACATCGAAACCGCGGGCGGCGAGGTGCCGTTCAACGTCGAGGTGATCGAGCCGACTGGCGCTGAGACGCACTTGTACGGGAAAATAGGCGGCACGACATGGTGCGTCACGACGCGCGCGCGGCCCGGCATCGAACCGGGGCAGCGCATGACGCTGGGTCTGCCGCTCGCGCACCTGCATCTATTCGACACCGAAAGCGGCAAGCGGCTCGACTGACTGAACCGAACCGCGGGCCCGGTCGCACCTTCCACGGCTTATCCACGGAACACAGCTTGCCGGTCTCCAATCTGATCCATCACATCCGCAACGTAGCGGAGTCGCTGCGGCCCGCCGAACGCAAGGTCGCGGAGATGGTGCTCGCCGACATCGACTTCGCGATGCGCGCGAGCATCACCGAGCTTGCGCTGCGCGCCGAGGTGTCCGAGCCATCGGTCACGCGCTTTTGCCGTGCGGTGGGCGCGCACGGCTTGCGCGACTTCAAGATGCGGCTTGCGCAGAGCGCGGCGGGCGGCATGCCGTTCGCCGCCGCGCGCGAAGTGACGAGCGGCGACCCCGCGCAGGCCGGCACGCTGCTCGACCGCGTGACGGAGCAGGTGGTGCAGGGCGTGCAGCACGCGCGCGCCTCGCTGGACCCGGCTGTATTCGAGGCGGCGGTGGCGGCGCTCGCCGGTGCGCGGCGCGTCTATTTCTTCGGCGTGGGCGCGGGCTCGGGGCTCGTGGCGCAGGACGCGGCGCTGCGTTTTTTGCGGCTGGACATCGCCGCGAGCGCGTTCGCCGATGCGCATTTGCAGCGGCTTTATGCCGGCTTGCTCGAGCCGGGCGACGTGGCGTTCGCGATCTCGCAGTCGGGGCGCAGCGTGGAAGTGAACGAGAGCATCCAGATCGCGAAGGAGCGCGGTGCGACCACCATCGCGCTCACCAACGCAGGCTCGCGGCTCGCGTGGGTGGTGGACATTCCGCTGCTGTTGCGCGTGCCGGAGTCCGAAGCGCCTGAAGAGGCGCATGCGGCCGGTGTGTCGCGCATCGCGCATCTCGCGGTGATGGATGCGCTCGCGATGGGCGTGGCGCTCGGGCTTGGTCCGAAGACGTTGGAGAAGATGCGTGGTGCGCAGGCGCGTGGAGGCTCGGACAGTGCGGAAATGAAGGGATAGGCAGAGCGCGAGAAGAAAAAAGCTCGCTGGGTAGTGAGTCTGGGCAGCGAGCCTTCGACCCTTTATTCGTGCGCTAACGCTTCCAACGCTATGCGCGCGAGAAAGCCGCTTCGCGTTTCGTGCCTTTTCTCGACATAAGCGTCGATCTTGTGCAGGACGAACCGTGGAAGACTGATGTTGATCCGCTCCGGCTTGCTGTCCAGCCTCGTCAAGTCGACATCCACCAGCACCCAAATGGCTCCTGCGTAGTCCTTATTTGCAGCCAGTTCTTCGATGGTCGAGCACGTGAACCCGACATCCTCACCCAACTCGACCAAAGTGGAAACATGGCCGGTGATGGCTTCTCTGGCGTTCCTGATTGCGTCATCGATGGTGTCGCCCCACGAGTGCACGCCCGGAATGTCCGGAACGGTGACTCCGTAGACGCTCCCATCGTCCTTATGAATTGCGATGGGAAATTCCATTTTTCGCTCCTCTTTGCTTGTCCGTGTCACTTAAGGCCGGCGGTTTTCAGGATGCTCGTTGCGGTGCCGATCGGCAGGTATCGCTAGCGCTTCCTCAACCTCACCGGCATCGTATCCGGCACCATCGTAAACGCAGACACCTCGTTGATCTGCGCCGGATCGATGGCCATCTCGATCTCGAACTCGTTCATCAGCATGGAAAGCGCGAGGCGCATCTCCACCGTCGCGAGATGACGCCCCGGACACACGCGCGGCCCCGCGCCGAACTGCAGGTACGCGCGAACGTCGTGCGGACCGCCGTGAGCCTCATGCTCGCCGCTGGACTCCCTCTTGTGCATCCAGCGCCACGGATCGTAGCGCTGCGGATCGGCGAAATTCTTTGCGTCGATCATCGCGGGCCGCGCCACGAAGAACATGCGCGTGCCTTTGGGCAGGGCCACGCCGTCGAGCACGACGTCTTCTAACGGCTCGAACGAATGCACCGCCGCCACGGGGCGCAGGCGCGTCGCCTCGATGCAGATCGCCTCGAAGAGGTCGAGCTCCTTGAGCGTCGCGTAGTCGGGGCATACGCTCGCCTCGCCGAGCACGCGGCGCGCCTGTGCGCCCAGATGCGTCTGCAGTTGCGGGTCCGCCGCGAGGTAGGGCAGCGTCCAGGCGATCGAATCGGCGGTGGTGTCCTCGCCAGCGAGCAGGATCGTCAGCACGTTGGCGCGGATCTGCGCATCGGTGATGGGCGTCGCGCCCGGTTCCGCCCTCGCGTCCTGCTGCTGCACGAGCATCGCTTCGAGCAGGTTGCGCGGCGTTTGCGCGGGCTCGTCGCGCATGCGTTCGCGGGCGCGCGCCATCATCGCGTCGACATGACGATGCACTTCGGCCAGCGATTGATCGAGTTTCCGGTCCGCGGGCAGCTTGAAGTAGCGCCAATACGGAAAGAGCGCGTTGATGCGGCCCATCACGCTCGGCAGGATGCGCTCCAGATGCTCCTGAATCACGCCGTGATCGCGTTCGAGCGTGCGCGGGTCTTCGCCGAATGCGAGCGCGCTCGTCACGTCCACGGTGTAGCGCTTGAGGTCGTCGGTCATCTCCACCGTTTCGCCGCGCTCGGCCGCGCGCAGCCAGCGCGCGCGCAGCCGCCCGGTGATGTCGGCCAGCGTGGGATAGAACGCCTTGATGGTCGGGATCGAGAGCGCCTGCATCACGAGGCGGCGTTGCGGCTCCCAGGCCGCGCCTTCCGCAGAGAACAGGCCGTTGCAGCCCATCTCCTCGAGCACCGCTTCGATCGGTTGATAGCGCCGGTAGCGGTGCGGGCGCTCGCGCATTATCTGCTGGATCAGCTCGGGGTCGGTCCAGATCGTGATGGGGATGCTGCCCACCTGGAAGCGGTAGGGCGTGCCGAGTTCGGCGGCCCAGCGTTCGAGGATCAAGTGCAGCCGCGCGGGCGAGAGCTGCAGCAGATTGCCGACGAGCGGCAGGCCGCGCGGACACGGCAGGTCGGCGACCTGACGCTGCGCAGTGCGGGAACCGGTGGAGGCCGTGCTCATGAGCGCTTCCTTGGTGGCGGCTGGCGGGGGCTGGTGTGGCGGCTGGGTGCTGCTGCGCGGTGTTGCGCGCCGTTGCGTGGCATGGCGTGGCATGGCGTGGTGTTGCGTGGCCGCGTGCGGACGACTGGGAGCCGATTATAGCGACGCCGCTCCCGCCACATGGCCGAAGCGGCGCGACAGGCGCTCTGCCGAGGCGCTTAGCCGCTGTGCGCTGTCGCCTTCGCTGGCCGCGTCGAAGTTGCCCGATGGCCCCATCAGCGCGAGCACGAGGCACACACTGCCGGTGTGGTCGAACACGGGCGCGGCCACGGTGCTGATGCCGGGGATCGGATTGTCGAGCGCGGTGTCGAGCCGCCGTGCGCGGATCGCGGCAAGGCGTTCGGCGTAGCGCGGGTCGGGCGCTGCCGATTGCATGGGCGATGATGGCGATGGCGCGCCGGCGAGGCGCAGGCTGTCTTGCGCGAGCAGCTCGGCGCGCATGTCGTCGTCGAGCCAGGCGGCGAACACGCGGCCGATGGCCGTGTTCACGAGCGACATCACCGTGCCGGGCCGCAGGCTCACGTGCAGCGGGCGCGGCGATTCTTCGAGGCGCACGACCGTGGGCCCGAGCGGCCCCGGCACCGCGAGCGCCACGCTCATGCCGGTGCTGGCGGCGAGGTCGACCAGCTCGGCGTCGGCTTCGCGCACGGGCGAGAGGCGCGCGAGTCCCAGGAGGCCCAGTTCGAGGCTCAGGGGGCCGGCTTCGTAGCGGCCCGCCGCGTCGCGCGCGAGCAGGCCGGTCTTGAGCAGGCTTACGAGGTGCGGAAAAGCCTTCGCGCTCGGCATGCCGGCCGCCGCCGCGAGGTCGCGCAGCGAAAGCGGCGTGCCGGCCGCCACCAGCGCGGCGAGCAGCTCGCCCGTGGCGTCGAGCGCCTGGATGCCGCGCTGCGGTTTGTCGGCGGATTCCGCTTGGGGTGCGGGTTCGGCGCGGGCTTCGTCCGGGACGGTGGACGGGGGGCGGGCTCGGGGCATGGTGGCGGCTTCAGTTCGGATCGGGAGGGGGGACAGCGCCGGGGGCGTCGGAAGCCTCCGCAGAGGCGGCCTCCGCAAAGGCGGCCTCGGCGATCTCGCGCGCGGCCTCGCGCAGCGCGCGCACGAGCGCGCTGGCCGGGCGCACATCGAGCACGCCGGTTGCGCCCACGGCCGTGAGCGTGAGGCGCAACGTGCGCTGCGGATCGAGCACCGGCACGCAGGCGCTGCTGACGCCGGGGCTGGGCGCGTCGATGCCAAGCTCGAAGCCGCGCGCGCGGATGGTATCGAGCGTGGCGGCGAAGGCGGCGTCGTGTTTCGGCGATGCGTCGTCCTGCTTCGATGCGGCCTTGCCCGTGGCTGGCGTTGCAGCGGCGGACGTCGCGCCGGTTGCCGCGGTGCCGCGCCAGACCGGCTGCGCCGTCTGGTTGCGCCACATCGCGCCCAGCGCGGCTTCGTCGAGGAACGCGCAGAACACGCGGCCCGTGGACGTCGCCGGCAGCGACATCACCGTGCCCACGTGCAAGTTCACATGGAGCGGCAGGCTCGCGTGCTCGTAGCGCACGATGGTCGGCCCTTGCGGCCCGGCAATGCACAGCGCGATGCTGCAGTTGTGCGCTTGCGCGAGCGCCGCCGCGCGGGGCACGGCTTCGCGCAGCGCGGGCTCCTGCGCCAGATGCAGCAGGCCCAGGCGCAGCGCGAGCGGTCCCGCCTCGTAGCGCCCGGAAAGCGCGTCGCGCTTGATCAGGCCGAGCCGCGTGAGGCTCACCAGATAGGCGTGCGCCTGGCTCGACGCGATTTCGGCGCCTGCCGCGAGATCGCTGGGTGCGAGCGGCACGCGGGCGTCGGCGAGCACGCGCAACAGGCGCGCGGCTACCTCCACGCTCTGAATGCCGCGCTGCGTCTTGCCGATGCCGGCGCCAGCGTCCGCATCCGGCCGGGCGGACGGGGCGGGCGTGGCAGCGGCGGCGCGCGCGTTGCGAGGGGTCTTCACTCGTTGTCCCGGGCTGAAAAAGGGTCCATGTTAACCGAATGGCGCACAAACACTGGCGATCTGATTATTTGCATATGGCTAGTGTATTCGCCATTGACAAATAAAAACGGGCGGGCGATCATGGCTTCACCCCGGCAAAACAGCGGCTCATTCACAACCAGGCGGGGCGAGACATTCGGGCGGGCGTCATGCCCGCCATGGCGGCGCGTGCTCGCGCGCGCCGCCCGGCCTCGCTCCGTCGTTCGCTCCCCCAACGGATACGGAGACTCAGATGGCAAAGGCGTTCGCATCGCAGGCGGATCTCGAAGAAAAGCAGGTCACCTTCACGCAGCTCTCGGAAAACGCCTACGCGTACACCACGGAAGGCGACCCGAACTCGGGCGTGATCATCGGCGACGACGGCGTGCTGATCGTCGACACCACCGCCACGCCCGCCATGGCGCAGGATCTCATCGCGAAGATCCGCAGCGTCACGGACAAGCCCATCAAATACGTCGTGCTCTCGCACTATCACGCGGTGCGCGTGCTGGGCGCATCGGCGTATTTCAAGGAAGGCGCGCAGCAGATCATCGCGAGCCGCGGCACTTACGAAATGATCGTCGAGCGCGGCGAAGCCGACATGAAGTCGGAAATCGAGCGCTTCCCGCGCCTCTTTGCCGGTGTCGAAACCGTGCCGGGCCTCACGTGGCCGACGCTCGTGTTCGAGAAGGAAATCACGCTGTTTCTCGGCAAGCTCGAAGTGAAGATCGCTCATCTTGGCTCGGGCCACACGAAGGGCGATACGGTGGTGTGGCTGCCGCAGCAGAAGGTGCTGTTCTCGGGCGATCTCGTGGAATACGACGCGGCGTGCTATTGCGGCGATGCCCAGCTCGCCGAATGGCCCGCCACGCTCGAAGCGCTGCGCGCGCTTGGCGCACAAAAGCTCGTGCCGGGCCGCGGCCCCGCGCTCGTCACGCCCGATGAAGTGAACAAGGGTCTCGACTACACGAAGGACTTCGTCACGACCCTGCTCGTGCAGGGCCGCAAGGCGGTCGAGCGCAAGCTCGACCTCAAGGACGCCATGGCGCTCACTCGCGAAGCGATGGATCCGAAGTTTGGCCATGTGTTCATCTACGAGCATTGCCTGCCGTTCGACGTGTCGCGCGCCTATGACGAGGCGAGCGGCATTTCGCATCCGCGCATCTGGACCGCGCAGCGCGACAAGGAAATGTGGGACGCGCTGCAGGATTGAAGTGGCGCGAGGCGGGAAGGAATCACGGTGGAGACACAACAATGATCGACTATCAGACGCTGACCTTCGAATACACGCGCTGTAGCGAGCAAAGCCCGGACGCCGCCGCGCGCGTGCATCCGGTCGTGGTGGTGGGCGCGGGGCCGGTGGGCCTCGCCACGGCAATCGATCTTGCGCAACACGGCTTGCCCGTGGTGCTCGTGGACGACGACTGCACGCTCTCCACGGGCTCGCGCGCAATCTGTTTTTCGAAGCGCTCGCTCGATATTTTCGACCGGCTCGGCTGCGGCGAGCGCATGGTCGAGAAGGGCGTGAGCTGGAACGTGGGCAAGGTGTTTCGCAAGGACGAGCTGGTGTACAGCTTCAACCTGCTGCCGGAAAGCGGCCATCATCGGCCTGCGTTCATCAATCTTCAACAGTACTACGTGGAAGGCTTCCTGCTCGAACGCGCACAGGAACTGCCCAACCTCGAGATCCGCTGGAAGAGCAAGGTGACGGGCATCGCGCAGCACGGCACGCCGGGTGCGGAAGACGCGCACGTGGCGCTCGAAATCGAAACGCCGGACGGCCCTTACGCGCTGCTCGCGCGTTACGTGGTGGCCGCCGACGGCTCGCGCAGTCCGGTGCGCAAGCTCATGGGCCTCGACAGCCACGGCCGCACGTTCAAGGACCGCTTCCTGATCGCCGACGTGAAGATGGAAGCCGAGTTTCCCACCGAGCGCTGGTTCTGGTTCGATCCGCCGTTTCATCCGAACCAGTCGGTGCTGCTGCATCGCCAGCCCGACAACGTTTGGCGCATCGACTTCCAGCTGGGCTGGGACGCCGACCCGGTGCTCGAAAAGACGCCCGAACGCGTGATCCCGCGCGTGCGCGCGCTGCTCGGCCCCGACGTGAAATTCGAGCTGGAATGGGTGAGCATCTACACGTTCTCGTGCTTGCGCATGGACAGTTTCCGCCACGGCAACGTGCTGTTCGCGGGCGACTCGGCGCACCTCGTTTCGCCGTTCGGCGCGCGCGGCGCGAATAGCGGCTTCCAGGATGGCGAGAACCTCGCATGGAAGCTCGCGATGGTGCTGGAACAGCGCGCGCCCGATGCGCTGCTCGACACCTATGCGAGCGAACGCGAATACGCCGCCGACGAAAACATCCGCAACTCCACGCGCTCGACCGACTTCATCACGCCGAAGAGCGCGGTGAGCCGCGTGTTCCGCGACGCCGTGCTGACGCTCGCACGCGAGCATGCCTTCGCGCGGCAACTGGTGAATAGCGGGCGGCTTTCGGTGCCTGCGGTGCTGCACGAATCGACGCTCAACACCGCCGACGAAGAGCCGTTCACGGGGCAGATGGTGCCGGGCTCGTCGTGCGCCGATGCACCACTGGCCGACGCGCAAGGCACGCCGCAATGGCTGCTCGCGCAACTCGGCGGGCGTTTCACAGGGCTGCTGTTTTGCCGCGCGGGAGCGGCGCTCGAAAGCGATACGCGCGCGACGCTTGATGCGCTTGCACGTGGCCCGGTGCCCATGCATTTCGTGGTCGTGCTCGATGGCGCGGGCGCGGTGCCCGAGGGCCTGCCTGCGAATGCGGCAGTGCTGCGCGACGCAGAAGGCCTGGCCGCGCAACGCTATGGTGCGCAGGATGGCGCGTTCTATCTGATCCGGCCGGATCAGCACGTGTGTGCGCGCTGGCGGCGCGCCAATGCTTCGCGTGTCGAGCAGGCGCTCAGGCGGGCGCTGGGCGTGGCCGGTACGGCTTGAAGCAGCGAGACGAAAGGTGACGTACGCGAGACGTCGCCGCCTTTCGATTTCGTTGCGCAGACGAAAACAGAATCAAGAGCAAGGAGACAACGATGCTCAACACCCAACCCAATCTCGCACGGCCCGACGACTTCTACGAAGCGCTGATCGACATGCATCGCGATCTGGACGACGCGCAAAGCCAATCGGCCAACGCGCAATTGATCCTGCTGCTCGCGAACCACGTGGGCGAGCATGAAGCGCTGATGGAGGCCATCCGCTTCGCGCGCGCGGGCGTGGCCGTACCGCCCGCGAATGGATCTGTCGGCAAGCTTGCAGCCTGATTTAGGGCTTGATTGAGAATCTGACCGAGTGCCTGACTGCGAGTCTGAATACGCCTTTCGCAGGCGCAATCGTTTGCGTTTGCCAATTTCACCAGCAAACGCGCCATATGCGTCGCATGCCGCGTCGGTTTGCTATCGACCCGGCTGCAAGCCCTGCGCGCCGCTTTGAAAACTGATTCAAGAACCCCCATACGCAAGCCGTAAACGGCATTGACGAGACCCCGTTTTGAGCGCGCCGGCGCCGATCGGCCAGCTTCCGGGATCGAAAACAAAACATCGCTTACGGGGTATTACCTTGAATCGCAGTCAAACGTGGTCGCGCACCGCCGCGCCGGGCGAAGTGATTTACTCGGAGGGCTTTGCGGGCGAGCGCGTGCTCTTCGTCATCGCCGAAGGCAAAGTCGAAATCTCCACCCGTTGCGACGAAAAACGCGTCGTGACGGCAACGCTCGGTCGAGGCGAGTTCTTTGGCGAAAGCGCATTGCTTGGCGCGGAGCCGCGCCCAAGCACCGCCAAGGCGCTCAGTTTTTGCCAGTTGACCGTCGTGCCCGCGAGTATCGTCGAGGACGAACTCGAACGCGTTTCGCCGCTGCTGCGCCACGTCGTGCGCACCATGATCCGCCGCACGAAGTCCAAGGACGATCTGCTCGCCACCTACACGCACGCAGACTTCCTGCCAGGCGTTCTTTCCTATGCCCATGTGCTCTCGCTGCTCGCCGGCGCCGACCGCAACGATCGCGCCGAAGCGAAGGGCGGCTGGCCACGCCAGGGCGCGGGAGCGGGCGAGGCGAGCGTGCCGCTCGCGGACGTGGTGCAGAAGTGCCGCGCTGTAGCGGGGCATTCGCGCCCGCACGTGATGGCGATGCTGCGCCGCATGGAAAAGCTCAATCTGGTCGCGATCGAATCGGGCCTGGTGTCGTCGCATCTGGCTGGCGGCCATCCAGGCGAAGGCGCGCTGGGCCGCCAGATCGTCACGTTCGATCCAGTCCGTATCGTGGAGCGCGCCTCGCTGGTGGCCGACCACGACCTCGACGTGTCGATCAACAGCGAGCTAGAACTAATCGAACTCGCCGACCTCGAAGCGCTGATTGGCGTCGAGCGCAAGCTGCTGCTCAACAAGCTCTCGCACGATGAAATCGCCGACGAGCTGTTCGCGTTCCGGAAGTCGAAGGTGCTGAATCTGGTCGAGCAGAAGGGCGTGTCGTACTTTACGCGGCGCGCGAGTCGCGGTTCGGGCGAACTCAATGCGCTCGACGACCTGCTGTTCGTCGATCAGCGCACGCTGTTCGAAGCCATCGGCTCGCTCGACAGCTACGATCTCGCCAAGTTGCTTGCATCGCTCGACGATCAGGCCGTTTCGGATCGGCTGCTTTCGGTGATGTCGGAGACGCGCAAGAACGAAGTGTCGTGGCTCATGCGGCGCGAGATCAAAGCCGATCCGGTGGAGATCGAGTCGATCGAGCAGCGCCTGATTGGCGCGGTGCGCGAGATCAAGGCGACGGGCGCGCAATAAGGGAGGCGCATGGATCTGGCAACTTTGTTCGGAGTCCTGCTGGGCGGGGCGGCCATCGCCGTTGGCTTTTCGCTCGAAGGCGGGCAGTTCGCCTCGCTGCTGCAGCCCGAGGCGCTGCTGGTCGTGCTGGGCGGCACGCTGGCCGCGGTGATGATCCAGAATACGTGGGCGCGCTTCTTCGATGCGATCCTGCGCCTGCGCACGGTGTTCGTGCGCGCGCAGCAGGTGGACGAAGCGAGCCTCGCTGCGGTGCTGGAATGGGGCGACCAGGCCAAGCTCAACGGACTGCTCGCATTCGAGTCGATGGACTGGCAGGGGATCCATCCGTTTGCGCGGCGCGGGCTCGAACTGCTGGCAAGCGGCGTCTCGACCGCCGTGCTCGAAGACGCGCTCAACCGCGAGCTCGAAGCGTATGGGCGCGCGCATATGGCGGCCGCGCGCGTCTGGCAGCAGGCGGGCGGCTATGCGCCGACCTTTGGCATTCTGGGCTCGGTGCTGGGGCTCATTCAGGTGACCGCGCACCTGGTCGAGCCTTCCCAATTGGGGCAGGGCATTGCGGTGGCGTTCGTCGCCACGCTCTACGGGCTCGCGCTCGCGAACCTCGTGTTCTTGCCGCTCTACGGCAAGATGCGCGCGCACATCGAAAGCGAGCTGCGGCTGCGCAAGCTCTATCTGGACGGGTTGCTTGCCATCTCGCGCAAGGAAACGCCGCATACGATCGCGACGCGGCTCGCGGGGGAGGTCGGGGGGCGCGGCGCCGGCATGCCGGGCGAGCCGAACGCATGGTCGCGGCAAGGCGCGCACGCTGGAGCGCATGCAGGCACCGATGCAAACTGAGACCACGACGCGCGTGCGCACATGAAGACTTCATCCGAAAGCCGGCCGGGGCTCGAGACGCTCGTTAGCGCCTTCGAGCGCGACGAGGAAGGCGGCGAGCAGTCCGGTCGCTGGCTGCTCTCCTACGCGGACCTCATCACCACAATGATGGTGCTGTTTCTCGCGCTCTACGCGATGCAGCTTGCGAAGCACAGCGAACAGGCGATCCGCGCGCAGTCGCAGTCCACGCAAGCACCGGTTGCTCCCGCACGGGCCGCGCAGCCGCAGGCTGCCGAAAGCGCATTGTTGGCGTCGCTCGACCCGTTGCGCGAGCGCGGCGAAATCACGATCGTGCCGGTGGCCCATGGTGTCGAAATCGGCATCAACGCGAAGATTCTGTTCAACGCCGGCGACGCGGCGCTGCTGCCCGATTCGTTCGGTGTGCTGAGCCGCATCGCGCGCGTGCTGGCGCAGATGCCCAACGGCAGCATCCTCGTCGAAGGCCACACCGACAACACGCCGATCTCGAACGCACGTTACGCATCGAACTGGGAGCTGTCTTCGGCGCGCGCGGGCGCCGTCGTGCGCTATCTGGTCGAGCGGGGCGTCGCGCCGCATCGTCTCGCGGCGATCGGGCGGGCCGACAATTTTCCGCTCGTTGCCGGCACCGACCCCGCAAGCCGCGCGCTCAACCGGCGCGTGACGATTGTCGTGCAGTATTGACGCCGCGGTTGCACGTTCAGGCGGGCTGGTCCCCCTCGCGATGCACCGGCTGCGTCTCCTTCAACTGCTTCGCGAGCCGCGACGCCTGCAAATAGCCCGGATTCGCGGGCCGCTTCAGATAGCGCCCCGCGCCGCGCCGCGCGCGCAAGTCGCCATCCGCCCACACGAGTTCTCCCTGCGAAACAGTATGCGTGGGCACGCCGCGCACCGTCATGCCCTCGAACACGTTGAAGTCCACGTTCTGATGATGCGTCTTCACCGAGATCGTGCGCGTGCCCTGCGGGTCCCAGACCACGAGATCGGCGTCCGAACCCACGGCCACCGCGCCCTTGCGCGGATAGAGGTTGAAGATCTGCGCGGCGTTCGTGGAGGTCACGCGCACGAACTCGTTCGGCGTGAGACGCCCGGTGTTCACGCCCTGATCCCATAGCACGGCCATGCGGTCTTCCACGCCGCCGCAGCCATTGGGGATCTTCGTGAAATCGTTGCGCCCCATGGCTTTCTGTGAGGCGCAGAACACGCAGTGATCGGTGGCCGTGGTGTGCAGCAGGCCGCCTTGCAGCCCGCGCCAGAGCGCGTCACGATGTTCCTTCGTGCGGAACGGCGGGCTCATCACATGCGCGGCCGCGCGCGTCCAGTCGGGGTCGCGGTACACCGATTCGTCGATCACCAGATGGCCCGCGAGCACTTCGCCGAAGACGCGCTGGCCTTCGGCGCGCGCGCGCGTAATGGCTTCGAGCGCCTCTTTCGCGGAGACGTGCACGATATACACGGGCACGCCCAGCACCTGCGCAATGCGCATCGCGCGGTTCGCGGCTTCGCCCTCCACCTCGGGCGGCCGCGAGAGCGGATGCGCCTCCGGTCCGGTGAAGCCGCGCGCGAGCAACTGCCGCTGAAGCTGGAACACGAGCTCGCCGTTTTCCGCGTGCACGGTGGGCAGCGCGCCCAGTTCCAGCGCGCGCGCGAAGCTGTTCACGAGAATCTCGTCGTCGGCCATGATGGCGTTCTTGTACGCCATGAAGTGCTTGAAGCTCGATACGCCGTGGTCCTGCACGAGCAGCCCCATGTCGCGATGCACGCTCTCGTCCCACCATGTCACCGCCACATGAAAGCCGTAGTCGGCGGCGGCCTTCTCGGCCCAGCCGCGCCATTCGCGGAACGCGTCCATGAGCGGCTGCTTCGGGTTTGGAATCACGAAGTCGATGATCGACGTGGTGCCGCCCGCGAGACCCGCCGCCGTGCCGCTGAAGAAGTCGTCGCTCGCGGTGGTGCCCATGAAGGGCAACTCCATGTGCGTGTGCGGGTCGATGCCGCCAGGCATCACGTATTGGCCGCCCGCGTCCACCACGGTAGCGCCCGCGGGCGCGTCGAGGTTTTCGCCGATTGCCTGAATGATGCCGTTCTCGCAGAGCACGTCGGCGCGATAGCTCTTGTCCGCGTCCACGACGGTGCCGCCTCGAATCAGGATCGCCATGATGCAATGTCTCCTTCGGTTATCGGTTATGCGTTGGCAATGCGCGGACTGCGGCTGAGCTTCATCAGCACGCCATAGACGACGGCCGCGATCGCGAGCCCCACGAACCACGCATAGGTATAGAGGTTTTTGAACGCATCGGGCACCGAGGGGAAGGCATTCGGAAACGCCACGTTCAAAAAGCCCGGCAGATTCGGCAGCACGCCCGCGACGAGCGCGATCACGGCGGCGAGGTTCCAGCCATTCGAGTAGGCGTATTCGCCGTTTTCCTCGAACAGCTGCTCGGTGTCCAGGCGCGTGCCGCGAATCAGGAAGTAGTCGACCATGAGAATGCCCGCCACCGGCCCGAGCAGCGCCGAATAGCCCACGAGCCACGTGAAGATATAGCCCTGCGTGGTGGCCAGAATCTTCCACGGCATCATCACGATGGCGATGGTCGCCGTGATCAGGCCACCCGCCTTGTACGAAATGCCCTTGGGCCAGAGGCTCGAAAAATCGTAAGCAGGCCCGACGAGATTCGCGGCGAGATTGCAGCACATGGTGTCGAGCGTGAGGATCACGAGCGCGATGCCCACGCCGATGCCTTCCATGCGGCTCGTGACGTCGATGGGGTCCCAGATTGCCTTGCCGTAGATCACCACGGTGGCCGAGGTGACCACGACCGAGACCACCGAGAGCAGCGCCATCGGGATCGGCAGGCCCAGCGCCTGGCCCACGAGCTGATCCTTCTGCGTCTTCGCGAAGCGCGTGAAGTCGGGGATGTTGAGCGCGAGCGTGGCCCAGAAGCCCACCATCGCCGTGAGGCTCGGCCAGAAGGTGGCCCAGAAGAGCCCGGCCTTCTTGCCGCCCGGCGCGAACTGCGAGGGCTGCGAGAGCATCGAGCCCACGCCGCCCGCCTTCGAGCAGGCCCACCAGACCAGCGCCACGCACATCACCACCTTGATGGGCGCCGACCAGCTTTCGAGCCAGCGGATCGAGTCGGTGCCGTGCACGATGAAGTAGAGCTGCAGCGCCCAGAAGATCAGGAAGCATGCGCCCTGGGCAATCGAAATGCCGAGGAACGGCAGCGCGTCGCCAACCAGCGCGTTGTGCGTGAGGATGTTGGCGAGCGTGTAGATCGCGCTGCCGCCGAGCCACGACTGAATGCCGTACCAGCCGCACGCCACGATGGCGCGCAGCATGGCGGGCAGCTTCGCGCCCTGGGTGCCGAACGACGAGCGCACCAGCACCGCATAGGGAATGCCGTACTTCGCGCCCGCGTGGCCGATCAGCAGCATCGGCACGAGCACGATCATGTTGCCGAGCAGCACCGTGAACACCGCCTGCCACGGCGACATGCCCTGCTCGGTGAGTCCCGCCGCGAGCATGTACGAGGCGATGTTCATCACCATGCCCACCCACAGCGCCGCGAAGTGATACCAGCGCCATGTGCGCTGCGCGGCGCGCGTGGGCGCGAGGTCGTCGTTGTATAGCTCGCTGGCGCTGCGGCGCGCGTGCGCGTCGCCTTCCATATCACCGCTGGCTGCTGGCTGGCTCATGGTGCGGATTCTCCTGGCGTTTTTGCTGCGCTTTGTTGCTCAGGTTGGGGGAGAGGATCAGGCTGCCTTCGAATCCGCCACGCGGGCCGGATTGTTCGGGTGCGTGGTCCAGTTCGCGTAACGGCCCGTGTCGACACGCTCCATCGTGATGCATTGGTCGACCGGGCAGACATGCATGCATAAATTGCACCCGACGCAGTTCGCATCGGCCACTTCGAAGTGCCGCTTGCCGTCCTTTGTCGCGGTGATGGCCTGGTGCGAAGTGTCCTCGCAGGCGATATGGCACAGGCCGCACTGGATGCAGCGGTTCTGATCGATGCGGGCCTTGATGTCGTAGTTCAGGTTCAGGTATTGCCAGTCGGTGACGTTCTGCACCGCGCGGCCGCGGATTGCGTCGAGGTTCGCGTAGCCTTTGTCGTCCATCCAGTTCGAGAGCCCGTCGATCATATCCTGGACGATTCGGAATCCATAATGCATCGCGGCGGTGCACACTTGCACGCTTCCTGCACCCAGCACCATGAATTCGGCGGCGTCGCGCCAGTCGGAAATGCCGCCGATGCCCGAGATCGGCAGGCCCTGGGTTTGCGGGTCGCGCGCGATTTCGGCCACCATATGCAGCGCGATCGGCTTGGCGGCGGGGCCGCAGTAGCCGCCGTGCGTGCCTTTGCCGTCCACGGTGGGCAGCGGCGCCATGGCGTCGAGGTCCACGCCCACGATCGAATTGATGGTGTTGATCAGCGAGACGCCGTCCGCGCCGCCCTTGAACGCGGCGCGCGCGCCGTGGCGAATGTCTGTCACGTTGGGCGTGAGCTTCACGAGGCAGGGCAGGCGCGTGCCTTCCTTCACCCAGCGCGTGACCATCTCGATGTATTCGGGCACCTGGCCCACCGCCGCGCCCATGCCGCGCTCGCTCATGCCGTGCGGGCAGCCGAAGTTGAGCTCGACGGCGTCGGCGCCGGTGTCTTCGACCAGCGGCAGGATCCATTTCCAGTCCTGCTCGGTGCACGGCACCATCAGCGAGACGATCAGCGCGCGGTCGGGCCAGTCGCGCTTGACCTGCACGATCTCCTTGAGGTTCACGTCGAGCGGCCGGTCGGTGATGAGCTCGATGTTGTTCAGGCCCGCGATGCGCTGGCCGCGCCAGGTGGTGGCGCCGTAGCGCGAACTCACGTTCACCACGTGCGGGTCGAGCCCGAGCGTCTTCCAGACCACGCCGCCCCAGCCGGCCTCGAAGGCGCGGTTGACGTTATACGCCTTGTCGGTGGGCGGCGCGGAAGCGAGCCAGAACGGGTTGGGCGATTGAATACCGGCAATCGTGCAGCGTAGATCGGCCATGATGCGGCTCCAGAAGAGGGGCGTTCGTTTTATCGGGGTACGCGTTGCTGCTTATGCCGCTTTTGTGGCCTGCGCGGCGAGGTAGCGATCGATCGCGCGCGCGGCGAGCTTGCCGTCCTGCACCGCCTGCACGGTGAGATCGGTTGCGCCGTGACCCGCGCAATCGCCGCCGGCCCAGACGCCTTCGAGCGAGGTCGCGCCATCGGCGTTCACGGCGATGCGCACGCCGCCCTCGGTCAATTGCAGCGCTTCCAACCCCGCAGGCAGCAGCTTCTGGCCGATCGCCTTGAGCACGATGTCGGCCTCGATACGCTCGATTTCGCCGGTGCCCTGGAGCACGCCGTTCGCATCGAGCGCCGTGCGCTCGAACTCGACCGCTTCGACACGGCTCGCGCCCACGATCCGCAACGGCTTGCGCCACTCGACGATCGTGACGCCCTCGGTGCGCGCGAACTCCTGCTCGGCCCAAGTGGCGCTCATGTGCGCGCTGCCGCGCCGGTAGGCGAGCGTGACGTGCTCCGCGCCGAGCTTGCGGCTTTGCACGGCGGCGTCGATGGCGGTGTTGCCACCGCCGATCACCACGACACGGCGGCCTGTGGGCACGGTGCCCAGATCGCGCGCCTGGCGCAGTTCGGCGATGAACTCCACAGCGTCGCGCACACCTTCGAGCGCTTCGCCTTCGATGCGCAGCGCCTGCGTTCCGTCTAAACCGATGCCGATGAACACCGCATCGAACGCTTCGCGCAGTGCATCGAGCGTGAGATCGCGGCCCAGCCGCTTGTCCGTTTCGATCACGATCCCGCCGATGGAAAGCAGCCACTGGACCTCGCGCTGGGCGAAATCGTCGACGGTCTTGTACGCGGCGATGCCGTACTCGTTGAGCCCGCCGGGTTTCTCGCGCGCGTCGAACACCGTCACGGCGTGCCCGGCCAGCGCGAGCCCATGCGCGCACGCAAGCCCCGCAGGACCTGCGCCGATCACGGCCACGCGCCGCCCCGTTTCGCTCGTGCGCTTGAAGAGCGGCGCGGCGCCCTCGGCCTCGCGCGCCATCTGGAAGTCGGTGGCGTGGCGCTGCAACGCGCCGATCCGTACTGGTTCGCCATCCTGATGATTTCTCACGCAGGCGCCTTCACACAGGATCTCGGTCGGGCACACGCGCGAGCACGTGCCGCCGAGCGGGTTGGCGCCCAGGATGTCGCGCGCCGCGCCCTTGAGGTTGCCGTTGCCGATCTTGCGGATAAAGCTTGGGATATCGATGCCGGTGGGGCAGGCCGCGACGCAGGGAGCGTCGTAGCAGTAGTGGCAGCGGTCGGCGGCGATGACGGCGGCATCGGCGGAGAGGGGCGGGGCGACATCGGCGAAATTGCAGCCGAGCGCCTCGGCGCTGAGGCGTCCGGCAGCAACGCCTTGCGGTTGCGTAATAGATGCGGATGCTGCGGCACGCGAGTTCGAGTGGGACATCCGGATGCTCCTTGCGAGGCAAAACACGGGTCCGCCGGCTGCGCGGGAGGCGGCGCAGCCGGTACGTGGGGAAATGCTGGAATTGCTACGCGGCGCTTGAGGCCGCTTATTTCTAATCGTGCGGAATCAACCGGGCTCGGACGCGCGTTCGAGCATCGCGTGCAGCAGCACGTTCGCACCCGCCTCGATCCACTCCTGCGTCGCGTCTTCGACTTCGTTATGGCTGATGCCGTCGATGCATGGCACGAACACCATCGAAGTTGGCGCGACCGTTGCGAGATAGCACGCATCATGGCCCGCGCCCGAGACGATATTGCGGTTCGAATAGCCGAAGCGTTCTGCCGCCGCGCGCACGGACTTCACGCAGTCCGCGTCGAACGGCACCGGTGCGTAATAGAAAATCTGCTCGACCTGTGCTTCGAGCTTGCCTTGCTCCGCGATCTTCGCGATGCCTTCGCGCAACTCGGCGTCCATTTTCGCGAGCACTTCGTCCTGCGGATGGCGAAAGTCGATGGTGAAAAACACGCGCCCCGGAATCACGTTGCGCGAGTTCGGATGCACCTGCATCATGCCGACCGTCGCGCACGCAAGTGGTGCATGGCGCAGGCCGATTTCGTTCACGAGTTGCACCACGCGCGACGCGCCGAGCAGCGCATCGCGGCGGCGCGGCATGGGCGTGGGGCCCGCATGCGCCTCCTGGCCCGTGAGCACGACTTCGTACCAGCGCTGGCCCTGCGCATCGGTCACCACGCCAATGGTCTTGTTTTCCGCTTCGAGTATCGGCCCCTGCTCGATATGCAGTTCGAACGCCGCGTGAATCTTGCGCCCGCCGCACGGCAGGTCGCCCGCATAGCCGATGCGCTTCAATTCCTCGCCGATGGTCTTGCCGTCCACATCTTTGCGCGAAAGGCCGTAATCGAGCGTGAACACGCCCGCGAACACGCCGGAGGCCACCATCGCGGGGGCGAAACGCGAGCCTTCCTCGTTGGTCCAGATCACCGTTTCGATGGGGCGCTCGGTCTGAATGCCGTGGTCATTGAGCGAGCGGATCACCTCCAGCCCGCCGAGCACGCCATAGATGCCGTCGAAGCGGCCGCCCGTGGGTTGCGAGTCGGCGTGCGAGCCCGTCATGACCGGCGGCAGGTCGTTGTTGCGTCCCGCGCGGCGCATGAAGACATTGCCCATCTGATCGACGCTCACGGTGCAGCCCGCTTCCTTCGCCCACTTCACGATGAGGTCGCGGCCCGCTTTGTCGAGATCGGTGAGCGCGAGCCGGCAGACGCCGCCCTTCGCAGTCGCGCCGATCTTCGCCATCTCCATGAGGCTGTCCCAAAGGCGCTGGCCGTCCACATGAATCGCGGTGGTCAGCGCCGCTTCGCTTACGGTGTTCATGCGTGCTCTCCTCTTTTGCGAATCCTGTCCGATTGGACAGGTTGTAGGCTATAAACTTCGAGAATTCAATGCGGTGTTACGAGCGAAAAGCGTGCCATCGATGTTGCAGTGCGCGAATGCGCATCGGCGGGGCGCACGTTTACCCGAAGGTTTGCCATGCGTATGCACACGCAGCGCATAGGCCGTGACTACAATGAAACCGGCATTGCGCTGCCAATGTTGCGCGCGACGCCTTTCCATTCTCGATCGGACCGAACGCCATGCGCGACGACGACACGAATACGCCAGCCGCGAATCTTGCAGTGCGCACGAGCGCGAACGCGAACGCGCGCGATGCCGCTGACGCAGCGCACAAGCCGCGCCGCAAGGCGTCGATTCGCGCCTCCAACGAAACGCATCTGCTGACCTGCGCGGAGGCCGTTTTCGCGGAACGGGGCTTCGAGGGCGCGAGCACGGCGCTAATTGCCGAGCGTGCTGGCCTGCCGAAAGCGAATCTGCACTACTACTTCCCCACCAAGCTGGCGCTCTATTGGCGCGTGCTCGACGATGTGTTCGAAGAATGGAACGCCGCCGCCGACACCTTCGACGCGAGCGACGACCCGGTGATCGCCATCGGCGGTTATGTGCGCGCGAAGATGGCACTCTCGCGGCGCCGGCCGCTGGGGTCGAAAGTGTGGGCCAACGAGATCATCAGCGGGGCCACGCACATGCAGGACATTCTGCTCAAGCAAGTGAAGCCGTGGATGGAATCGCGCGTACAACTGATCGAGCGCTGGATCGACGAGGGGCTGCTCGCGCCGCTGGATCCCAAAACGCTGCTCTTCATGATCTGGGCGACCACGCAGCACTACGCCGATTTCGAAGCGCAGATTCGCGCGCTCGCGGGCAAGCGCGCGCTATCGGCTGCGAGCTTCGAGGCCACGACCGAAGAAGTCGTGAAGATGATCCTGCGCGCGAGCGGGGCGCGCTCGCCAGCCGGGTGAACGGCTTCGCGCGTTTAATATGGATGACGAATTAACTGGCGTGATGCGTCCACGATGCTCACACCTGCATCGACGCCACGTCCTTCATGCAGCGCAGCGCAAACATCGAGCGGCTGTGACGGATGCTCGAAATGCGATAGAGCTTTTCGCGCAGGAAGCGCTCGTAGCCCGCCGTGCCATCCACGGCCACCTTGATCCAGTAGTCGTATTCGCCGGAGACGAGATACGCCTCCAGCACTTCGGGCAGCGCCGCAAGCTCCGCGCCGAAGCGCGCGAGCGCGTCGTCCTCGTGGCGGTCGAGCGTAACTTCGAGAATCACGATATCGGCGAAACCGAGCTTGCGCTGGTTCACGAGCGCGACATAACCATCGATGTAGCCGTCGGCTTCGAGTTGGCGCGTGCGGTTCCAGCACGCCGTGGTCGACATGCCCACCTGTTCCGCGAGTTCGGCGTTGGAGAGGCGGGCGTTCTGCTGCAGCGCGCGCAGGATCTTGCGGTCCTGGTTGTCGAACGGTTTGGACGGACGTTCGCGAGGGCTCATGACGGATGGAATTCTCTACATGGAATAGCCATTTTAGCGGAAGAATGTTCCGGAAATGAGCGCTTTTTGCCTGAAAACAGGAAGCCTATACAGGGTCGTTGCCGGTATATTTTCTCCATGCCTTCTTGCCCGGCACGACCCACGCGGCCACCTCCCCGCGTTGGGGTGCGCCGCCGCAGCCACAAGCCGCGGCGGACCGTCAGAGCCGGATTCCGTTGCACCCTGCGGCGGCCATCGGGCGTTGCGCGCGTTCATCACGCGGCCAGCAATGTTCGATCGGGCAGATGGCATTTGAAAGCATTTGAAACCGCGCCGCTGCGCGGTTTTTTGTTGCCGGCTTTCGTTTCACTTCCCTCAACGCCTAACCAGAATTCCCGAAATGTCGCCCCAGCTGTATTTGTCGTTTCTCGCCGCCGCGCTGGTCCTCGTCTATACCCCCGGTCCCGTCAACGTGCTCACGATGAGCCACGCGCTCCATGCCGGCTGGCGTCGTGCGCTTCCCTGCGTCTGGGGCGGCACGCTCGCGGTGCTGCTGCAGCTCGTCTTCACGGCGCTTTGCCTGAATTCGCTGCTGCTCATCAGTGAGCATTCACTTACCGCGCTGCGCTGGGCCGGCGCGGCTTACCTGGTCTGGCTCGGCTGCAAACAATGGCGCAGCCGCACGCTCGGCGGCGAGCCTGGCGCGGAGCCCGCGGAGTCGGCGCTCACTTCCCGGCGTGATCTGTTCTGGCGCGGATTTGCCACCTCGGGGCTCAATCCCAAGACCTTGCTGTTCTTTCCGTCGTTTTTTCCGCAGTTCATCAGCGCGGATGCCTTGTGGAGCGCGAACCGGCAGTACCTCGTGCTGGCGGCGACGTTCGCGCTGCTGTTCGCGGGCGGCGTAGCGTCAATGGCGCTGTTTTCGCACCGCCTGCGCCACGTGTTGCAACGGCCCCGGCGGCTGCGCGCGTTTAACCGCTTGATGGGCAGCGTGCTGGTGGGTATGGGGGCGATGATGGCGGGCTTGCGCTAGGCGCGCATACAGCCGCTGGATTCGGGCAACGGCGCCCGGACGCCGGGGGGCGTCCGGATGGAAGGCTCAGGGCGCCTTGACGGCCGTTGCGGCCGAGCCCGAAACCGGGGCGCTGGCAGTGTTGACCGTCGCAGACGAGGCCGCTGCCGCGCTTTGAGCACCGCTGGCGGGTGCGGGCGCTGCGGTGGCCGCTGCCGCCGCAGGCTGCGCAGCCGTTTGTGCCGGCATTGCCGAAGCCGCCGAAGCGGGCACGGCAGCCGATGCTGCAGGACCCGTTGCGGCAGGAGCCGAAGCCGCCGCCGGCAGCACCGGCGTGAGCAGCGTCGCCTCCGAGGCGGGCGACGCCGGGAAAACCGCATGCACGCCGCTTGCGGCGGCAACGGGCGCGGCCGCGTGCGCGGTTGCTTGCGCGGGCGTTGCGCTCGTTGCGTTCGTTGCCGGCGTCGGGCTTGGCACGGAGGAACCATGCAGCACCGTCGCCCCCGTCATCGCAGCGGCCGCTGCGGCCGCAGCAGCCGCTGGCGCCGTGGAAGCGCCCGGCGCCGCCGTGTTCATCATCGGATCGGGCTCGAGTTGCAGCGGCGTGGCCTTGATGTTGCCGCCCGGCACCGGCTCGCTGCGCGCGACGCCGCCCAGATAGCGCCCCACGAGATCGAAGAAGCGCTTGTAGAACGCGGTCGACTGGACCGTCTCGCTCGAGACCTTGACCATTTCGTCGCTGTTCGAGTGGATCGGCAGCGAGACAGACCCGAGAATCGACAATCCAACGCTAGCCGAGGTCGCGCTCTTCTTGAGCGCATAGCCGTTCTGCACGGCATTGACGTACAGCATGCTCGTGTTCGTGGCGTCGGCCGGCGTGCACACCACGTGCACCTCCACGACGATGTGCTGGTCCACGGACGGCTGGAAGTTCTTGGTGGCGTCGACGGTGTCGTTGCGCGTCATCGTCGTCATGTAGCCCTGGCTCAGCAGCGCGCGGCGCGCGGCCTCGCAGGCATCGGCGCTGGCGTAGTTGAAGCCGTGCGAGAACGGGCTCGGAGCGCTGCTCAGCAGCTGGTCGTCCCGAAACGCCGGTGTGGGCGACGAGCACGCGCTGAGGGCGGCGACAAGCGGAATCAGCAGAAACGGAACGACTCTTGAAATACGGGGCATGGTGCGTACGAACGGGCGGCGAGCGTGCCGGCAAACGAGAGGACGGCATGCATTGTAGTTCGGTTCGGGTCCGCGTGACCGAAGTGGCTGTTTGACCCCGACCCTGCAATCGCGTTCGCACGCGGCCCCAAAAACGAAAAAACGGGCTGTCGCGCGAAGCGAAGCCCGTTTTGAGTTGCCGCACGCGGCACGCTTCCTTACACGGCCATTTCGGGCGGCGCCTGGCGGAAGCAGCGCGTGATCCAGCCTAGATATGCGAGCCCGAGCACGAACCAGATCACGCCGAGCGCGATGGCGGTTTTCTCGAGGCTGCACAGCAGCCAGATGTCGGTGATGGCGCCGATGAGCGGGAACACGAGGCCGCCCATGAAGCCGAAGCCGCGCGTGCCGGCCGCGCCGCTCAGGTACTGGCGGATCACGCACAGGTTCACCGAGGTGAACGCGAGGAACGCGCCGAAATTGATGAACGAGGTGGAGGTGGCGACGTCGAGCTTCAGCGCAATCAGGCCGATTGCGCCGGCAATCGCAATGTTGATGGCGGGTGTGCGAAAGCGCGGGTGGATGAAGCCGAAGATCGACTTGGGCAGCACTTCGTCGCGGCCCATCGCGTAGAGCAGGCGTCCCACGCTCGCCTGCGCCGAGATGCCGGAGGCGAACTGCGCGAGGATCAGGCCAGCGAGGAAGATCGTCACGAAAATGTCGCCGCCTACTTTGCGCGCGATTTCGAACGCGGCCGAATCGGGGTCCTTGAACACGGCGCCCGGATGCGCGAGCTGCAGCGTGTACGCGGCGATCACGAAGATCGCGCCGCCCAGCAGCGCGATCAGCACGATGGCGCGCGGGATGTTCTTTTCCGGCTCGATGGTTTCTTCGGTGAGCGTGGACACGGCGTCGAAGCCGAGATACGAATACGCAGCAATGGCCGCGCCGGCCATCGTGGCCGAAAGCGGCACGTGCGGCTGGAAGAACGGCTGCGCGGCGAGCAGGCCGCCGGGGCCGGCCGCGGCCGCCGCATAGTGCAGGCACAGCACGACGAAGACGGCGGCAATGCCGAGCTGCACGATCATCAGCACGATGTTGAAGCGCGCCGCGAGCTCGATGCCGATGATGTTCAGGCCGCTCGTGAGCACGATGAACGCGACGATCCAGATCCACGCGGGTACGTGCGGAAATGCGGCGCCCAGGTAGGCCGCGCCGATCAGCCAGATCACCATCGGCAAGAAGAAGTAGTCGAGCAGCGTGGCCCAGCCGATCATGAAGCCCATGTGCGCATTGAAGCTCTTGCGCGTGTAGGTGTAGGCCGAGCCCGCCACCGGGAACAGGCGCGCGAGCTTGCCGTAGCTGAGCGCCGTGAACACGATCGCGACGAGCGCGATGAGATAGGCGAGCGCGGCGGTGTCCTGGCTCGCGCCCGCGAGTACGCCATAAGTCCCGTAGACGATCAGCGGCGCCATGTAGGCAAGGCCGAACAGGAGCACAGAGGGCAGGCCGAGCGTGCGTTTGAGATGCGGTTCGCGCGTGTGGCCTGGTGCGCTTGTTCCGTTCGTGCCGCTGGCACCGCTGGTGCGGCGTTCAGCCGGCGTTGAGGAAGGCTTCATGATGCAGGTGTCTCCTGAGTGCTGCGGGTGTCGTCCGCGCGCGTTTGTGCGCGCGTGAGTGCGCGCTGCCCCGGCGGGGCAGCGCACGCCTCGTGGCTTCTATCGTTTGCTGGTGGGTTGTGTGTGATGCGCGAGCGCAGCCCGCGCCGGGGCTATGCGACTACGCTGCTGGCTCAGCGGCTCGCGCGGGCGCGGATGTTGAGCGAGCGGTGGCCCTGCGCGTCGTTTTCATCGACGAGATTCAGCGCGACGCGCGCATCGTGCAGATAGCTGTAATGCTCGCGGCTTTGCGCGAGCAGCGCGCGATCCACGGTCACGGGCAGCACCGCGTCTTCGCTTTTGAGTTCGGCGAGCACGTCGCCGAACGGGCTGATGAGCGCCGATTCGCCGGGAAACGTGAGGTTGTCGTCGCCATCGCCGATGCGGTTCACGAGCGCCGCGAACGCCTGGTTCTCCATCGCGCGCGCGACAATGGCGCGGCGATGCACCGGGCCGAACGGATTCATGTTGCCGTTGGTGACGATCAGCATTTCCGCGCCGAGCATGCCGAGCGCGCGCGCGGATTCCGGAAATTCGATGTCGTAGCAGATCAGCAGGCCAACGGTCATGCCCTTGAATTCGCAGACCTCGAAGCGGTCGCCGGGGGTGAAGACGCCTACGTCGGTGGCCCACAGGTGGGTCTTGCGGTAACGCAGCGCGATCTCGCCGAGTTCGTCGATCAGGACGGTGGTGTTGTAGAAGCGTTCGCCATCACGCTCGGCAAGGCCCACGGCCACGGCCACCCGGGCGTTGCGCGCGGCGTCGCGCACGGCGGTGAGCGACGGGCCGGAGAGCGTCTCGGCCACGTCGCGCACGCTCTCGCGAGTGGGAAAGCCGGTGAGCGTGGCTTCGGGGAACACCATCAGGTCGGTACCCGCACGGCGCTTGCCGATCGCGTCGAGCGTGCGCGCCAGATTGGGCGCGATAACGCCGTCAACGAGGGGGATTTGTGCGAGTTCGAGTTGCATGCCTGTCTCCTGGCTCCGCGTAAGCGCGATGAGCGGCTATTATCACCACGTTATTTTTGCCCGGAAATTACCCTGCAGGGTTACCCTGACCGGAGGAACCATGGATCTCGACTGGCAAGACCGCGCGTTCCACCACCATATTGCGACGCTGATCGAAGCCCTCGACGGCCCCGACTTCTGGACTCGCATGACACGCGTGATCGAGCGGTTCGTCGCTTTCGACAACTGGGTCGCGCTCGTCTTTACGCGCGATCGCGCGCCGCTTGTCTGCGCCGAATCGCCGATGCCCGACGGTAGCGTGGATCTGTTGTTCCGCGCGTATCTGGAGGGCATGTACCAGCTCGATCCGTTCTATATCCACGCATGCGAAAAGCCGCGCGCGGGGCTCGTCACGCTCGCCGAAGTCGCGCCCGATAACTTCCGCATGACCGACTACTACCAGCGCTATTTCAAGAGCAACATCATCGGCGACGAAGTGCAGTTCAATCACCCGCTCGACGCGCGGCGCACGCTGATTTTCTCGCTGGGCGCAACGCACCATTACACCGAGCGCGATATTGCGATGTTCGCGATGTTCGCGCCGTGGGTGATGGCGTTGATGCGGCAGCGGCTGCCTTACGAGACGCTCTCGATGCGCGAGGCCGCAGACGCGGACGGCGCCGCGCCGCGCTCCGAGTCCGCAGCGGCAAGCGATATGGACTACGCGAGCCGCTTCGAGGCGGTCGCGAAGCAAAGCGGCCGCACGCCGCTCACGGCGCGCGAGATCGAAGTGGTGCGCCAGAGCCTTTCGGGATTTTCGACGCGCGCGATTGCCGAGCGGCTCGACATCTCGTTCGAAACCGTGCGTGCGCACAAAAAACATATTTACGCGAAGCTCGGCGTTAGTTCGCAGTCTGAACTATTTGCGCTGTTCTACGAGCCGATGGGGCGTGAAGTGGGGTAACGCGCGCGGCGCGCGTGTCAGAACTCGACCAGCGCGAAATCTTCCTTGCCCACGTCGCATAGCGGGCAGCGCCAGTCGTTGGGCACGTCGGCCCAGCGCGTGCCGGGGGCGAGGCCGTCGTCGGGGGCGCCGGCTGCTTCGTCGTACACCCAGCCGCAGATCACACAGACCCATTGCTTGAAGGCTTGATCGGACTGAGTGGCGTGTGCAGCAGTTGCGATGGCGGCATCCGCGTGGGGCTCGCGCGGCGTGTCGAGCGCCACGACGAGCGGCGCCGAAGTGGTTTCGCGCGCGGCCAGCTTTGCTTGCAGCGTTTCGAGCAGCGCGGTGGCTTCCGCGGCGGTGAGGTCGATCCAGTAGGGATCGCCTGCGCCATCGTTCAGGCGTTCGGGTGAGAACTGGATTTCGAGGGCGACGCCTTTCTTGTACATAAGCAAAATCGGTAGAACGTGCGGCCGGCGCGGTGCTCAGGCGAAGTGCTGGAGCACGAGCGAGGCCGCGATGCCGCCGAAGGCGATCAGCGCGAGCATCTGCAAAAGCGAGATGGATTTGCGCGCGGGTGCGTTTGCGGTGGCGGGGACGGATTGACGGTTCGAGTTCATGGCGTGCGGTGCGGATGTGATGCGTTTGTGCGTTACTGGTGCGTTGCTGTTGCGTTGGATGCGCCAGGATCGGCGCGGCCGGGAAGTTTCGCACGATTTCGCATCCGGGGGGACGATTGCGCGCAATTCGCGCGCACCGGTCGCACCCCAAGGGGGCAGCCGCACGGTGGCCCTGATTATCGCCGCTAATGCGCCGAATATTGCGAAGCGTGCGGAGATGGATTATTTCGCGAGGGTTGGGAGCGGAGGGGGCGAGGCCATACGGCCGCGTCCTCAAAACGAGCAGCAATCCCGGTGATTTCGATGTTTCTGATAACGGCGTCCCGCACCAATTCGTCGGACTCGAATGCTCGCTTGTCCATGCCCTTGGTGTACCGATCTATGCGACCGATGGCGTCGAGAATGTGTTGCAGATACTCAGGCAACCGGAGCTTGTCGCGACTCATACGGGCTTCGCTTCGGCAATCACGGCCGCCCGGAAGGATTCGGGCAATGCCTTGGGCGTCAACACGTCAACTACGACGCCGAGCAGTTGGACCAAGGCATCCTGAATGATGCCGATGTCGAGCAACGACGTTTCCGGTGTCGGGTCGACCAGAATGTCCAGATCGCTGCCGTCCTCATCGTCGCCACGCGCTACCGAACCGAATACACGCGGGTTCATCGCTTTGTTGGCTTTCACGATCTCGCGAATTTCGGCGTGGTGTGCATTCAGGGCGCGGAGGGTCTCATGGAGTTCTCCAGTCCGGGAAGGTCATTCGGGTGCATATGGGGGCATATAGCAGACGATGATAGCGCCCATCCACGTTTGCCTTTTTGTCCTTTATCCCTATGGTCGCCAGCGGGAGCGGGCATCGCTCACTGCCCGCACAGCTCCTCGAGGCACGCATCGAACGCGCCGATCAGACGCTCGACATCGGCTTCGGCGGTATCGGGGCACACGAGCATCATGTTGTGAAACGGCGTGATGAGCACGCCCCGGTTGAGCAGATACAGATGGATGACTTGCTCGAGTTCGTCGTCCATCGCGGCGCGCGCCTCGCTGCCGTTGCGCGGCGGCGTGGCGCAGAACTGGAACTCGCTGCGCGCGCCCACGCGCGTCACGCACCACGGCAGCGCATGGCGCGCGATCGTGGCCGTGAGGCCCTGCGCGAGGCGCTCGGCGAGTGCGAACATCCGCGCATAGGCCGCGTCGGTCATGACTTCGTCGAGCGTCGCGCGCATGGCGCTCATCGAGAGCGCGTTTGCCGTGAGCGTCGTGCCGATGCCCGAGTGGCCCGGCGGCGCGTCGAGCTTCGCTTTTTGCGCACGCGCGGCGAGTTCGGCGGAAAAGCCATACACCGCGCACGGCACGCCCCCGCCCACGGGCTTGCCCAGCACGAACAGATCGGGCTCGATGCCGTGCTCGCGCGCATAGCCGCGCGGACCGCTGCTGATGGTGTGCGTTTCGTCGATCAGCAGCAGCGTGCCGTGGCGCTTCATGAGTGCTTGCGCGTCGCGCCAGAAGCCAGCATCGGGCAGCACCATGCCTACGTTGGTCATAGCGGGCTCGGCGAGCACGCAGGCCACTTCGCCATCAGCGAGCGCGCGCTCGAGCGCATCGAGGTCGTTGAATTCCACCACGCGCGTGTGCGGCAGCAGGTCGTGCACCTGGCCCAGCAGGCTTGCGCGCTGCGTGGGCCGGCCATCGACGAGATCGACGAAGACATCGTCCACGGTGCCGTGATAGCAGCCGTTGAACACGACGATCGCGTTGCGTCCGGTGGCCGCGCGCGCCCAGCGCAGCGCGAAGCGGTTGGCGTCGCTCGCGGTCATGGCGAACTGCCAGTACGGCAAGCCGAAGCGCTGCGCGAGCGCCGCGCTCACGGCTACTGCATCAGCGCCTGGCAGCATGGTCGTGAAGCCGCGCTGCGCCTGGCGCGCGAGCGCCTGGGCGACGGCGGGCGGGGCGTGGCCGAACATCGCGCCCGTGTCGCCGAGGCAGAAGTCGATGTAGCGGTGGCCGTCCACGTCGGTGAAGGTTGCGCCGCGCGCCGCATCCACATAGAGCGAAAACGGCGTGGACCAGTCGTTCATCCAGTGCAGCGGCACGCCGAACAGCAGATGCTGCGCGGCTTGCACGGAGAGGGCTTGCGACTTCGGGCGCGCGGCGACAAAGGCATCGCGCTCGCGTGCCAGGAGGCGCTGCGCGCGCTCCCGGTTCACGCCTTGGCGGTCTTGCATGGGGGCTTCCTCGAGGATCGAATCGCGCCGATCCTCGCATGCACCCGCACCGAAGTAAATTCGGGCGCGCCCGTGCTACTTCCGTTATCTGCGTTACTTCCGGTCGATCGAGAACTTGCCTGGCCCGGCCACGGCGAGCGCGATCAGGCCGCCCGCGATGCTGACGTTCTTGTAGAAGTTGATCATGTTCGCCATCTGCTCCATGCCGGTCATAGTCCAGAAGTGATGGCCGATGAACGCGGTAGCGATGGTATAGATCGCCAGCAGCACGGCGAGCGGGCGCGTAAAGAAGCCCACGAGCAGGAGGATGCCCACCACGAGTTCCATGACGATGGCGATAACGGCCGAGAGCATCGGCACGGGCGCGCCTTCGTGCGCCATGAAGTCGACGGTGCCGGCAAACCCGGTGATCTTGGACCAGCCGAACAGGATGAACAGCGACGTCAGCAGGACGCGCGAGACGAGCAGGGCGAGGTCGTTACCCTGGCCAAAGAGGTTGTATCGCATGGCAGTGCTCCCGAGAGATTAAAGACGTTGGTTTGTTTGCCTTGCTGCAGGCGTCGGCAGCGCGGCCCGCGGGTTTGCGGGCCGCGCCGGAACTGCTTACGACCAGAGCTCCGACACCTCGATATTACGCAGATCGAACACCAGTACTTCGGCATCGTGTCCATCGGTGAAGGTCAGCTCGCGCTCCGAGCGGATGCGCGCGCCGTCGCCTTCGCCCAGTTCCACGCCGTTGACCTTCACGCTGCCGCGCGCCACGTGCACATAGGCGTAGCGGTCCGCGCCAAGCTCGATCTTCGCGCTTTCCGCGCCATCGAAGCGGCCCGCGTAGACACGCGCGTCCTGGCGCAGTTCCAGCGAGTCGGCGGCGCCGTCCGGCGAGAGAATCAGGCGCAGCTTGCCACGCTTTTCCGCGTCGGCAATATTCTTCTGCTGATAGCGCGGCTGTGCGCCCTTCACGTTCGGTGCGATCCAGATCTGCAGGAAGTGCACCGGCTGTTCGGCCGAGTGGTTGAACTCGCTGTGCGCGACGCCCGTGCCGGCGCTCATCAGCTGCACGTCGCCGGGGACGATCACCGAGCCTGTGCCCATCGAATCCTTGTGCTCGAGCCCGCCTTCCAGCACGTACGAGAAGATTTCCATGTCGCGGTGCGGATGCTTGCCGAAGCCGCGCCCTGCGGCCACGCGGTCGTCGTTGATCACGAGCAGGTCCGAGAAGCCGATCTGTTGCGGATCGTAGTAGTTCGCGAACGAAAACGTGTGGCGCGAGCTGAGCCAGCCATGTTCGCCGCGGCCGCGTTGGTCTGCCTTGCGAAGTTCGATCATGTTCGTTTCTCCGTTGGTTCCGATATCCGGTTGCGATGAACAGAGTTTAGGTCAACCAAAGCGGTACGGAGCGTCGTAAAATACGACGCACTGTCGTATTAAGGTGGACAATTGCCATGCAACTCGACGACATGCGCATCTTCGTCAGCGCCGTGGAGGCGGGCAGTTTCACGGCGGCGGCTAACCGGCTGCGGCTTTCGAAGCAGTTCGTGAGCCGCCGCGTGGCCGCGCTCGAAGCAGACTTGGGCGCGCGCCTGCTGGTGCGCAATACGCGCAAGCTGGCCGCGACGGACCTCGGCCAGGAGTTCCACGAGCGTGCGAAGCGCATCCTCGCCGAGGTGGCCGACACCGAACAGGCCATGTCTGCACGCCGCTCGGAGCCGCGCGGCTTGCTCAAGGTAAGCGCGCCGATGTCGTTCGGCATGGCCCATCTCTCGCCGCTCGTCGCCGAATTCCTGCGCGCGCACCCGGATGTGCATTTCGACATGGACCTGAGCGACCGCAACGTCGACGTAATCGGCGAGGGCTTCGACATGGCGCTGCGCATCGGGCGGCTCGCCGATTCCACGCTGATCGCCCAGAAGCTCATCGAGGTGCGCATGATCGCCTGCTGCAGCCCCGGCTACCGGCGCCGGCACCGCGTGCTGCAAACGCCCGCCGATCTCGCGCAGCACGCCTGCCTGCCCTACGGACAGCAGGGGCGCGCGTCGTGGGACTTCATGATCGACGGGGTGCGCACGCCCTTCGAGGTGCACGGGCCGCTGCGCGCCAACAACGGCGAGGTGCTTCGCGACGCGGCCGTGGCGGGCCTCGGCATCTGCTATCTGCCGGATTTCATCGTGGCGGGATCGGTTGATGCGGGGTTGCTGGTGGAGGTGCTCGAAACGTTCATGCCGCCGCCTAACGGGCTGCACGCGCTGTATCCGAAGCACCGCGAAGCTTCCGTGACCATTCGCGCATTCACGCAATTTCTGCGCGAACGTCTTGCGGCTCGCGCGGCAACCGCGCGTGGCGGAGCGCTTTGATGCGCAATCCACGGAGATTCGGGGCGCCGCCCTTGTGATTTGCCGGTTGCGCCCGCATCTGACAGCCTGCCGCCCCGGCGGCGCTGCCCGGAATATCGGGCGGATGAGGTGGAATGTCGCAATTTCGTTGTATGCTCACCGCCCCGAGGGTTGCTCACGCTGCCTCGATGCGGGCGGGGAATGCCGTGCTGGCGGACTTTGGAGGCCCTTTAAGGGTTTTCTATGAGGATCGATAGGCACGGTTTATTCCGGCGATCAACGTAATCAATTTTTCAAATGGTCGTGGTTCCCGTAACCTACGTCTATCCCTTTCCAACCCAGAGCGAGGAAACAACTGATGTCTCTCATCAACACGCAAGTCAAGCCGTTCAAGGCCACCGCATTCCACAATGGCAAGTTCGTTCCGGTCTCTGAAGAGAACTTCCTGGGCAAGTGGTCCGTGGTCGTGTTCTACCCGGCCGACTTCACTTTCGTGTGCCCGACCGAACTCGGCGACCTGGCCGACCAGTACGCGGAATTCCAGAAGCTGGGCGTTGAAATCTACGGTGTGTCGACCGACACGCACTTCACGCACAAGGCATGGCACGACACGTCGGAAACCATCGCCAAGATCAAGTACCCGCTCGTCGGCGACCCCACGGGCGCGCTCACGCGCAACTTCGACGTGATGATCGAAGAAGAAGGTCTGGCGCTGCGCGGTACGTTCGTGATCAACCCGCAAGGCGAGATCAAGCTGTGCGAAATCCACGACAACGGCATTGGCCGTGACGCCAAGGAACTGCTGCGCAAGGTTCAGGCTGCCCAGTACGTTGCGGCTCACCCGGGCGAAGTGTGCCCCGCCAAGTGGACGCCGGGCGCTGAAACGCTCAAGCCGTCGCTCGACCTCGTCGGCAAGATCTAAGCGTCGATGTTCGAATGCGGTCGCCCTGACCGCATGACGCTGAAAAATTCACTGAGCTGTAAAACCGGGCCGCGCCCTTCGCGGCTTGCGGCCCGGAACCCTTGCGGCAGGGCCCAAAAGGCTTTGTTGTCGCCAGGAATTAGTTAGCATTCCAACGCTTCTTCTCCAGCAGGAAAAAACGCCATGCTCGACGCCAACCTCAAAGATCAACTCAAAAACTACCTCGAAAAAGTCACGCAGTCGATCGAGATCGTTGCGTACCTGGATGACGGCGAGAAGTCGCAGGAACTGCAGCAACTGCTGCAGGACATCGCATCGCTTTCGGATCGCATTGCCTACGAAGAACGCCGTGGCGCCGCAATTGGCGACGCGCGTACTCCTTCGTTCGAGATCAAGCGCGCGAACTCCGACGTCAAGGTGACGTTCGCGGGCATTCCGATGGGCCATGAATTCACGTCGCTCGTGCTGGCACTGCTCCAGGTGGGCGGCCACCCGGTCAAGCTCGAGAACGACACCATCGAACAGGTGAAGGCGCTCGACGGCGTGTTCTCGTTCGAAGTCTATATGTCGCTGTCGTGCCAGAACTGCCCTGAAGTCGTGCAGTCGATCAACGCAATGGCCGCGCTGAACCCGAACGTGCAGATCGTCACGATCGACGGCGCATTGTTCCAGGACGAAGTCGAGCAGCGCAAGATCATGGCTGTGCCGACCATCTTCCTGAACGGCGAAGTGTTCGGCCAGGGCCGCATGGGCGTCGAGGAGATTCTCGCGAAGCTCGACACCGGCGCTTCGGCGCGTGCCGCCGAGAAGCTCAACCAGAAGGAAATTTTCGACATGCTCATCGTCGGCGGCGGCCCCGCTGGCGCGGCGGCTGCGATTTACGCGGCGCGCAAGGGCATTCGCACCGGCGTGCTCGCCGAACGCTTCGGCGGGCAGGTGCTCGACACGATGTCGATCGAGAACTTCGTCTCGGTGCAGGAAACCGATGGGCCGAAGTTCGCCGTGGCGCTCGAACAGCACGTGCGCGCCTACGACGTCGACATCATGAACCTGCAGCGCGCCGAAGCGCTCACCGCCGTGGGCAACGGCTTCGAAGTGCACACCGCGAGCGGCGCGACGCTGCGCGCGAAGAGCGTGGTGCTCGCTACGGGCGCGCGCTGGCGCAATGTCGATGTGCCGGGCGAGCAGGAGTACAAGAACAAGGGCGTGGCGTACTGCCCGCACTGCGATGGCCCGCTGTTCAAGGGCAAGCGCGTGGCCGTGATCGGCGGCGGCAACTCGGGCGTCGAGGCGGCTATCGACCTCGCGGGCATCGTGAGCCATGTGACGCTGCTCGAATTCGGCGCGCAACTGCGTGCGGACGAAGTGTTGCAGCGCAAGCTGCGCAGCCTGTCGAACGTCACCGTGCACGTGAATGCGCAGACCACGGAAATCTCGGGCGACGGCCAGAAGGTCACGGGCCTTGCGTACCTCGACCGCACCTCGGGCGAGAAGCATCGCGTCGAACTCGAAGGCGTGTTCGTGCAGATTGGCCTCGTGCCGAACACAGAATTCCTCAAGGGCACGGTGGCGCTTTCGAAGCATGGCGAGATCGAAGTGGACGCGAAGGGCCAGACTTCGGTGCCGGGCGTGTTCGCAGCCGGCGATGCGACGACCGTGCCGTTCAAGCAGATCGTGATCGCCGTGGGTGAAGGCGCGAAGGCTTCGCTCGGTGCGTTCGACTATCTGATCCGCTCGTCGGTTGAGCAGGAAGAAGAGGCGGGCGCGGCGGCAGTGGTGGCTTGAGTCCCGCAGCCACGCAAGTTGATTTTTGGTGAAACGCCGGCTTTTAGCCGGCGTTTTTTCGTGCGCTTTGTTTCGCCTGGCCGTTGAGCCGTCCTCGTGCGGACACGGTTGCTCAGGCGGCCAGCCGTTGCAGATCGGCGAGTTTGACGTGCTTCGCGGCTTCTTCGAGATCGTAGTCCGTTTGCAGGCTCATCCAGAACTGCGGCGTTGTGCCAAAAACGAAGGACAACCGCAGCGCGGTGTCGGCAGTGACGCTGCGCTCGCCATGCACGATCTCGTTGATGCGGCGCGGCGGAACGCTCATGGCGCGGGCCAATGCATTCTGGCTCATTCCCATGGGCGTCAGAAACTCCTCCTGGGGGACAACGCCGGGATGAACGTTCGCGAGTTTTTTCATAGTCTGCGCCTCGGTTAGTGGTAGTCGACGATTTCGACGTCGTAGGCTCATGCGCTGCATGGAGCTTGCTGCGCGTGATCTGCTGCATTTCCGCAGGCAGACGCCTCGATCGCTCGCCAGTCCATATGAGCGCAGTTTCCCGGTCTTCGAAGTTTTGGATCGCCATGCCAAAGCGTAACGCCACGCATCATATGACGCGTGGCGTTATGGTCGTCCAGAATCTGCCTGAATTCAAGCGATGCTAACAAAGCGCGGTGTCTCATCTCCGCGCCGCATTCTCCCTCTCCACCCGGCAATGATCCTTGCCTCGAGCGAGTTATTCCTGCACGAGCGAGTTGCGATACGAAAACCCGGCAGCCGGCTCCGCATGCTTCTGGCGATGCGCGTTGCGCAGCGGCTTGAGCACGAACACGGCCAGCAGCGCAGAGACCGCCGCCATGCCCGAGGCGAGCATGAACACGGCGTGCCAGCTTCCGGTGGCCGCGGTGATCACGCTGGAGAACGGCACGAGCAGCGCAGCGGTGCCCTTCGCGGTGTAGAGCAGGCCGGCGTTGGTTGCCGCGAACTTCGGGCCGAAGGTGTCGCCGCAAGTAGCGGGAAAGAGGCTGTAGATCTCGCCCCACGCGAAGAACACGATGCCCGTGAGCACGACGAAGGCGACCGGGCTGTGCCCATAGCGCGAGAGCAGCACGATGCCCACTGCCTCCACGGCGAACGCGACGAACATCGTGTTCTCGCGGCCGATGCGGTCCGACACCCAGCCGAAGAACGGACGCGTAAGACCGTTGAGCACGCGGTCGATGGTGAGCGCGAAGGTGAGCGCGGGCAGCGTGAGGCCGAGCAGCGAGACCGGCGCGTCGTGCAGGCCGAAGTCCTTCGCGATCGGGCCGAGCTGCGCGGTCGCCATCAGGCCGCCGGCGGCCATCATCACGAACATCGCGTACATCACCCAGAAGATGGGCGAGGCAATGACCTCGCGCGGGCTCGCGTTATAGACGGCGCTCACGCCTTGTGCGGCGTGCTTCGCGGCTTTTCCGATGGCGCGCGTCGCGGCTGCTGCGCCGTGCGAAGCGGGCGCCGCGAGCGCAAGGCCGAGCACGAGCACGACGATGCCTTGACCGAGTCCGAACCAGAGGAACGTAGCCTCATAGCCGCTGCTTTTGATCATGTTGGCGATGGGCACGACCGTGGCCGCCGATCCCGCGCCGAAGCCCGCCGCCGTGATGCCGGCCGCGAGGCCCCGGCGATTGGGGAACCACTTGAGCGCATTGCCGACGCAAGTGCCATACACGGCCCCCGCGCCAAGCCCGCCCACGGCCGCCGCGACATAGAGCAGGGGCAGCGAAGAGGCGAACGAGTTGAGCACCCATGCGATCGCGCACAGCAGCCCGCCGCCCACGACCACGGGGCGCGGGCCATATTTGTCGACGAGCCAGCCTTCGACAGGCACGAGCCAGGTTTCGGTGACGACGAAGATCGTGAACGCGACCTGAATCGCAGCACGCCCCCAGTGGTACTTCTCGTTGATCGGATTGACGAACAGCGTCCAGCCGTACTGCATGTTGGCGATCATCGCCATGCAGATCACGCCGAACACGAGCTGAACCCATGGCGACGCAAAGCGCGACGCCCCTCCTTGCCGTTGCTCCATCAGTGTCTCCTTGTTGATGTTCCGCGGGGCCGTTTTTACATCGGGTTGCGGCCCTTGAATCCTGTCGTTTAGCTGACAGTCGTTTACACAATATGTGATATATCAAAGGAGTCAAGAGAAAGCAGTCTCGGTGTTTCCACCAATCAGCGACATTGATGAGAAGGCTTTTTGAAAGCTTTGAATCGATGCCGAAAAAGCAAAAAAAAACCCGCCGGACAAGGCCTGGCGGGCTGAGTCATGCGCGAGATAGTGGAGATCGCGACATGTGATGCTGTTATAGATGAAAGTATTTTGTAATGAAAGGAGAATTTTTTCTAAACCTTTCATTTTTGAAATTGATGAAAGGTTTAATGGCCTTTGCACCGACGAACAGCGGCTTGCAGACAAGTTCACCCACGCGCCGCAATCTCCTTCTTCCACCCGGCGATGATCTTCGCCGCGAGCGCGTTGTAGTCGCCGTCGAAGTGATGGCTGCCGCTCGTCTTCACGAGCTCGATGCCGGTGTTCGCGAGCGCCGGGCACAGCGTGTCTTTCTCATCGGCGCCATAGATGCATTGCACGATCGCGGGCGGCACCTTCGCGAGTTCGGGGCGCACTTGCAGCGCTTTCTCGCTCGCGGGCATGCCGAGCCAGCCCGTCACGCGGATCTGGAAATCGGCATCGGGCGCGAAGCCGAGCAGCGACATGTAGGAGACCTTCGCACGCAGCGCATCGGGCAGGCGGTTGTAGGCGAACGGCATCACGTCCGCGCCGAACGAATAGCCCACCAGAGCGATGTGCTTCGCGTGCCAGCGCGCGGCATAGGTGTTGAGCACGCGCGCGAGGTCGTGGCTCGTTTGCGCGGGGGTCTTCTCGCTCCAGAAGTAGCGCAGCGCATCCCAGCCGATCACCGAAATACCCTGTTTTTGCAGGGCTTCCGCGATGGTTTTGTCGAGATCGCGCCAGCCGCCGTCGCCGGAAATCACAACCGCGAGCATATCGGTCGGATGCGCGGCGGGCAGCTCGACGAGCGGCAGATCCGACACGTCTTCCTCGCTCTCCGTCTGCACGCGCAGATGCGGCGCGGTAAGCGCGACGAGCTTGTCGGCGTCGGCGAGGTTCGCGGCAAATGCGTGCGGCGCCGTGTGATTTGCTGCGGCCGCTGCGGGCGATTTTGTTGCGTTCGCAACTGTCGTCACGCCTTGCTCGAAGAAGCCCGGCAGACCCGTGCCGCGCGACAGCGTGGCGTCGGCGGGGCAGGGCGCGAAGCGTGCGTCGAGTTGCGCCGCGGGATCGAGCGACACCGCGCCGGCCATCGTGTTAGCCGGTGCTTGCGAAAGCATGCGTTGCGCGATGAGCGCGCCTTCGCCGCTGCCGATTGCGATCGGCGCGAAGTACTGGTTCGATGCCTGCTGGCGTTCGAGTTGATGACTGAGCGCTTCGGCGTCGCTATAGAGCTTGTGGCAGGTCTCGTTCTTCACCGCCGCGAGATTGCTTGCGTAGCGGCTCGTATCCACGCCCACGACCAGCGCGCCGTGTTGCGCGAGGGCGTCGGCGCGCGTCTGGTCGGCGGCGCTCCAGTGCTCGCCCGCAGAGAACAGCACCGCAAAGCCGCGCATTGCGCCCGCAGGCTTCGTCACGGCGACATCGCCGTATCGGCCGCCCGAGACGTGCGTGACGGCGCTATGCGCGCTTGCCTCGGTTGCATGGGCCTGCACGGTGCAGAGCGCGAGCACGGCGGCGCCCGCCGCGGCGCCCGCGAGGCGCGGCAGCGAGAAAGTACGAAAATTCATGAGCGCCAGCCTCCTGCCAGCAACGAAAGATCCGCGAGGGTGATGAACACGCTGATCGAGCCCGATGCAGCCAGATAACGCGGTTCCCAGCGAGGCGCGAACTTGTTCTTGAAGCCGCGCAGCCCCCGAAAGTTGTAGAACTTGCCGCCGAAACGCCAGATCAGCCCGGCGAGGCGGTGCCACGAAGATGCGAGCGGCGTCGGCCCCATGCCGGCGAGCGGCGCCATGCCGAGCGAGAGCGATTGATACCCGGCGCTCTTCAGATGCAGCGCGAGCTGCGTGAACAGATACTCCATCGAATAAGGCGACGCGCCCGGCAGATGGCGCATGACGCCGACCGTCGCGTCGGTGTTGAGGTCGGTCGTCATGAAGGTCACGAAGGCGAGCGGCGCGCCGTGCTGGCGCACCAGCAGCACGTGTTGCGCGGAGAGATAGTCGTCGTCGAAGGCGGCTACCGAGAAGCTTTTCTCGCGCACGTCGCGCTCTTCGAGCCACGCGTCGGAAATCGCGCGCAGCACCGGCAGGCTGTCGCTCATGCGCGCGGGAACGATGTGCTCGAATGTGAAGCCGTCGCGTTCGCCGCGCTTGAGCGCATAGCGCAGATGCGCGCGCTGCGGACCCTTGAGATCGAACTCCTGGAGCATCACGCGTGCTTCTTCGCCGAGCTTCATCAGCGTGAGGCCCGCATCGAGGTAGAGCGGCAGCGCGTCGGCGCGCACCTGGTAGAACGCGGCACGGCCGCCATGCGCGTGCGCGAGCGAGACGAACTCGCGGATCAGCGCGGGCCATTCGTCGCGCGGGCCCACCGGGTCGTGCAGCGCGGCCCACGTGCGTCCGCGCTTGGCGTACATGAGGAATGCGTTGCGCGAGCTCGAGAACAGGAAGCTCTTGTCGCCCATGAGCGCGAGCCCTGCGTCGCTGCGTTCCTGCGCGCGCACGATGCGCGCGGCTTCGGCCAGGTCCTCGCTCGCGGGAATCACAAAGCGGCCCGCGGCCGGACGCAACAGTTGCCACAATGCGAGCGCAGCCGCGAACACGCCCGCGCCAAGCGTCGCGCGCAGCGCGCGCGGTGCGCGTTCGTCGAAGGCGAATTGCCACCACAAATGCTGCGTGTATTCGACATCGCGGAAGGCGAAGAACAGCACCCATACGGCGAGCGCGATCACGCAACCCACCGAGGCGAGCCAAGCCGGGGTGAAGGGCTCGGCGAACAGCGACGAATGACGATTGAAGCGGCGCCGCGTGGTGAGCAGCAGCGCGATCAGCACGCACAGCACGCCGGCTTCGACGAACGCGAGGCCCTTGGTGAGCGAGAGCGCGAGGTTCGCCACCGCGAGCATGAGGGCGAGCCACCAGGCGGCGTCGAGCCGGCGCAGCAGGCCGCGCGCGACGAACAGCAACAGCACGCCGAACAGGCTGCCGAGCAACTGCGAACTTTCGAGCACCCAGAGCGGGATGAAATTCTGCAGGAGTTCTATGCGCTGGGTGAACGCGGGCGTGGCGCCCGAGATCACGAGCATGCTGCCGGTCACGAAGGTAACGATGGCGAGGAACAGCGGAGCGAGTTGCGAGACGCCATGGACGCCGCGCCTCGCGAAGTCCGTGTTGAGCGGATTCTTGAGCGCGCGGCCTTCGAACGCGGCAAGCAGCGCGGCCGAGAGCGCGAGCGGCGCGCCGAAATAGATCGCGCGATAGGCGAGCAGCGCAGCGAACACCTTGGAGCCCGGCACGCTTTCGCCGAGCGCGAACACCATCGCCGCCTCGAACACGCCGATGCCGCCGGGCGTGTGGCCGATCAGGCCGAGCAGAAGGGCGACGCTGTAGACAGTGAGGAAGTCGGCAAAGCCGATATGCGCGTGCGGCATCACCGACCACAGCGCGAGGCCCGCGCCGACCACGTCGAGCGCCGCGAGCAACAACTGCGCGACGAGGTCGCGCCGCGCGGGCACCGTGAAGCGCAGCCAGGCGCGCTTGAGCGGCGCGACTTCGCGCGCCTCGCGGGGGCAGGCCGCGATAAGCGCAGCGCCGAGCGCGAGCACCACGCCGCCGATCCAGCGCAGCGCCTCGGGCGAGAGGCGCAGCAGGCCCGTGAGCGTGTCGGCGGCGGCCACCATGCCGAGCGCGCTCATGAGCGCGAGGGCGAGCGCGAGCGTGGCGCTCGTGAGCACCGTCATGCGGCCGACTTGCGCCGCCGTGACGCCCGAGCCGCCGTAGACGCGGCAGCGCACCGCGCCGCCCGTGAGCGCGCCGAAGCCCGTAACGTTGCCGAGCGCCGATCCGGCGATGGCACCCACCCACAGCGCGCCGCGCGAGACGCGCGTGCCGAGGTAGCGCAGGCCGACCGCGTCGCGGCCCACGAGCGCGACGAAGCTGATGGCGGTGGCGCCGAGCGCGCCGGTCCATTGCGCCGGGCTCAGGCGCCAGAGCTGGCGAATGACCGAGCGGTAATCGACGGACTGCGAGAGGTGCTGAAACACCAGCAGCAACAGCGCACAAATGCCGATAGCGAAGGCCGGCGCCACGAAGCGCTGCAGGCGCAACGCGCGGGCGCGGCGGCGCAGCGCCACGGCGGCGGCGCGCGCAATGCGCGAACGGGGTGAATCAAGCATGGGTTGGCCTGGCGATTCTCCGATGCCGCCCAGGCGCCGTGGTTGGCGTCTGTAGGGGCGGCATCGCATAGTGATTGTTGGTGGTTCCGGCGGTTGGGCGTTGTCGCGGCAGACAGCGCAAGGGGCCGTGGGGCTGGCCTTTACGGCGAGCCAAAACGTAATCGTTTGGTAAATGACTGGTAAAGAAACAACGCGCGGAGCGACTTGGTGGTTGACCACGTGTCCGAAGAAACATCGAGGGGAACCTTAAAGGGCCGGATGATCCGGCGAGCGCGGAGCGCGGCATTGAACCGTTCCGCGACACAAGTTTTACGGCCGGATTGAATCTCTTCTGAAACCGCTGTGACCAATTCGAGACACGCTTTTTAATTCTTTTACTTCGCGGGTCGGTGGAGGTAGTCTGATTCGGTCACCTGCTGTTTGACTGCGGAAGTTCGACTGCGCCAGGGAGAAAGACGTGAAACGACTCGTCCTGACTTCGCTTTCGTTCGTCGCGCTCGGCGCCGCCGGCGGCGCGCATGCGCAGACCAGCGTCACGCTGTACGGCACACTCGACACGTCCATCACCTACGTCAATCACGCCAACGGCAACAAGAATCTCTGGGCGCTAGGCAACAGCAGCTTCGGCAATCTGTCGGGCTCGCGCTGGGGCCTGAAGGGCGCCGAGGATCTGGGCGGCGGCCTCAAGGCCATTTTCCAGTTGGAGAGCGGCTTGAATCCGTCGACGGGCGCCTTGGGCCAGGGCGGCCGCCTGTTCGGCCGCCAGGCCTATGTGGGCCTGACCGCGGCGCAGTACGGCTCGCTCACGCTCGGACGCCAATATGACCCGGTGATCGACCTCGTGCAAGGCATCACCGAGGACAATTACCTGGGCTCGGTCTTCGCGACGCCCGGCGACGTCGACAACTACGACAACAGCTTCCGCGTCAACAACGCCGTCAAATACACCACGCCGGTCTGGAACGGCCTGCAGGCCGCCGCCATGTATTCGTTTGGCGGCATCGCCGGCTCCACCGGGGCCGAGCAGTCGTATTCGGCGGCGGTGGCGTACAACAACGGGCCGGTCGCACTCGCGGGCGGCTACTTCTACGCGGCCAATAGCCAGGCGGGCAGCGGCATCCGGACCACCGGATGGAGCAGCACCTCGGACGGCACCTTCGACAGTTCCATCAACAGCGGTTATGTGAGTGCGCACTCACTCTCCATTGCGCGCGCGGCGGCACAATACTCGCTCGGCCAGTTCACCGTCGGCCTTGGCTACAGCAACGCGCAATACGCGCCGGACGGCAGCTCGGTGTTTCGCAGCACCGAGAAGTACAACACGGGCCAGGGCTTCGTGAACTATCACCTGACGCCGGTGCTCCTGCTCGGCCTCGGCTACGCCTACACGCACGCCAACGGCGACACGAACGCGAACTACCACCAGGTGTCGATCGGCGCGGATTACAGTCTTTCGAAGCGCACCGACATCTATATGACCGCGGGCTGGCAGCACGCGAGCGGTGACCAGGGCGACGGCCTGGGCGGCTCGATGCCGGCCGAGGCGTCGATTGGTTCATACGGCTATAACGGCACGGCGACGCAGACCATGTTCAACCTGGGGCTGCGGCACAAGTTCTGAGGTTTTTGCATGCCATGAAGGCCTGGCGCGCCAGGCCTTTTTGCTTTTTGTGTTCTGGCTTCGAAAAAGCGCTTCCCGACTGTCATTGCGCCCCTTGTCGCGCGCGCCGGTTTCCGTCAGGATGGCGTTTTTTCCATGCGGAACGATTTTGGCGATCTGATGCCTTGAAGAGATGTGCTGCGGAAACGCAACAATACCACCATTTGTATCTGATATATCACATACGAAATATTGATTTTTGTCGCGCCGCAGCATATGATTGAGTCATTCAATGATTCAATCTTGTGGAGCTTCAAATGGATTTCATCTCTCTCTCAGTCTTCGGTTTGGCAGTTGTCAGCTTAGGCGCGGCGGCAACGGTTATGATCGCCAAGTGGCTGCCACAGGCGGCCATCGAGCAGGCGGCCGAGCATGGCCGCTATGTCGGCCTCGGCGTGGCGCCGCGCGCGAAGCTGGGCTTGCAAGCAGGGCGCCGCCCGCTGGTCGACGTGCAAGTTGTTAAAGAGGCAATGAATGTCGTCAGAACACACTGAAGCAGTCGCTACCCGGGAAGCCGCGTCGCTCAAGCTGGCGCTGCAGCCCATCAACGCCACGTTGAGCCTGCGCGATCAGGCTTACGCCATGTTGCGCCAGGCCATCGCCGACGCAGATATCTACCAGACACGTGAAGAAATCCGTCTGGACGAGCGCGTGCTGAGCGAAACCCTTGGCGTAAGCCGAACGCCGGTGCGCGAGGCCATGACGCTGCTGGAGCAGGAAGGCTTCCTGCGCATGGTGCCGCGCCGCGGCATCTATATCGTGCGCAAGAGCAAGCGTGAAATCGTCGAGATGATCCAGATGTGGGCCGCGCTCGAAAGCATGGCCGCGCGCCTCGCGACCATCCACGCAACGGACGCGGAAATCGCGAAGCTGCGCCACATGTTCGACGACTTCCGCGACAGCACGCCGGCCGAGCATATCGCCGAGTATTCGGACGCGAATATCGCGTTCCATCAGGCCATCGTCGAGCTATCGAAGTCGCAGTTGATCCTCGATACGATCAAGAACATTTTTGTGCACGTGCGCGCGATCCGGCGCATGACGATCTCGCAGAGCGACCGGGCCTCGCGCTCGATCGTCGATCACCTGCGCATTATCGAGGCGCTCGAAAAGCGCGACACCGAGCTTGCGGAGCGGCTCGTGCGCCAGCATTCGCTCGATCTCGCGGCATACGTCGAGAAGCATTGCGACTTTCTGGACTGAGCGCAGCAGGGCAGCGATTCGCTTGAGAGAGGCGGGCGACCATAGGGTCGCCCGCCTTTTTTGTTTAGGCTGTGTAGTCGCGCTCGAACTGAGGCGAGGGGGCGAGGAGGAGGCCCCGGCGAGACTTTATGCGCATCAAGGGGGGGGCGCAACACTCAATCCTGCGCACGAAATCTGAAATATCTGGCCACTATCGACTCGGGGTTTTCCCTTGCCCGTTGCGCGCCAAAATCGCACAAATTCCTTCAAATCCATACCAGGCAAGGACTTCGGCTAATTTAGCCTGCATTTGCGCGGGGTAAATTCCCTCTTGCTTCGTTGTGATATATCACATACTGTATTGAACAAGGACGCAGCAAAGGCAGCAACCGCGGACGCCCAGGCGCTCCCGCAATCCACCGATTTTTCGAAACTCGCCCGGCCACGACTAACCAAGGGAGACATGACATGGGCAAGGCACTGGATGGGGTGCGCATTCTCGATTTCACGCACGTGCAATCGGGCCCGACCTGCACGCAATTGCTTGCATGGTTCGGCGCCGACGTCATTAAGGTAGAGCGCGCCGGAGCGGGCGACATCACGCGCGAGCAACTGCGTGACATCCCCGACGCGGACAGCCTGTACTTCACGATGCTCAACGGCAACAAGCGTTCGGTCACGCTCGACACGAAGAATCCGCAAGGCAAGCGCGTACTCGAGCGGATGATCCGCGACTGTGACGTGCTCGTCGAGAATTTCGCGCCCGGCGCGCTGGAACGCATGGGCTTCAGCTGGGAGCATATCCAGACGCTCAACCCGCGCATGATCGTGGCTTCGGTGAAGGGCTTCGGCCCGGGCCCCTACGAGGACTGCAAGGTCTACGAGAACGTCGCGCAATGCGTGGGCGGCGCCGCCTCCACCACGGGCTTCGACGACGGCCCGCCGGTCGTCTCCGGCGCGCAGATCGGCGACAGCGGCACGGGCCTGCATCTCGCGCTCGGCATCGTCACGGCGCTGTATCAGCGCACCCATACCGGGCGCGGCCAGAAGGTGCTGGCGGCCATGCAGGACGGCGTGCTCAACCTGTGCCGCGTGAAGCTGCGCGACCAGCAGCGGCTCGATCGCGACGGCGTCATGAAGGAGTATCCGCAGTACCCGAACGAGAGCTTCGGCGACGCCGTGCCGCGCGCGGGCAATGCCTCGGGCGGCGGCCAGCCGGGCTGGATTCTCAAGTGCAAGGGCTGGGAGACCGATCCGAACGCGTACATCTATTTCATCGCGCAGGCGCCCGTGTGGGACCGCATTTGCAAGCTGATCGGCCGCGAGGAATGGATCGACGATCCGCTTTACGCCACGGCCAGCGCGCGCCTGCCGCATCTCAAGGAGATCTTCGCCGAGATCGAGCGCTGGACCATGCATCGCACCAAGTTCGAAGCGATGGCCGTGCTCAATCGCCAGAACATTCCGTGCGGGCCGATTCTCTCGATGAAGGAGATTGCCGCCGACGAATCGCTGCGCGAAACCGGCACGATCGTCGAAGTCGATCATCCGGTGCGCGGCAAGTACCTCACGGTCGGCAACCCGATCAAGCTCTCGGACAGCCCCACCGAGGTCACGCGCTCGCCGCTGCTGGGCGAGCACACGGACGAAGTGCTCGCCGAGTTCGGCTACAGCGCGGCGGATATCCGTTCGCTGCGCGCTTCGGGTGCGATCTGAACCGACGAGATGTGAAGCGGCAGGTGAAGCTGCACGCGAAGATAGATGCGGGCGCAACGATGCGCCCGTGCCCATGAGCGATTGAATCTTTGAACCGATTGACCGCGTGGCACTAGCGCGCCACGCAACGATGGAGCGAAGCATGGACACATGGATGCGCTTGATGGCGAACGACGGCAGTATCGTGTTCGGCCGCGTAGAAAACGGTTATCTGCACGAATACGAAGGGCTCGATCAACCGGTGCCCACTGGCGCGGTGCTCGCGCTGCGCACGCTCACCCCGCTCGCGCCCTGCACGCCGGGCAAGGTCGTGGCGCTCTGGAACAATTTTCATGCGCTTGCGTTGAAGCTCGAAAAGCCGGTTCCGGAGCATCCTCTCTTTCTGATCAAGCCGAAGGAATCGGTGATTGGATCGGGCGTGCCGATCCGCCGGCCCGCTCACTATGCGGGAAAAATCGTCTTCGAAGGCGAGCTGGGCATCGTGATCGGCAAGCGTTGCCGCAATGCGAGTCTTGCAGAGGCAGAGGACGCGATCTTCGGCTACACCATCGTCAACGACGTAACCGCGGCGGGCCTGCTCGCGGAAAATCCGCACTTCCCGCAATGGTGCCGCGCTAAAGGTTTCGATACATTCTGTTGCCTGGGGCCTGCCATCGTTTCGGGTTTCGACTGGCGCAGCGCGCGCGTGGTGACGCGGCTCGATGGCGTGGAGCGGCAGAACTATCCGCTCGACGACATGGTGTTTACGCCCGCGCAGCAAGTGAGCCTGATTTCGCAGGACCTCACGCTCGAACCGGGCGATGTGATCGCGTGCGGGACGTCGCTGGGCGTGGGCTCGATCGGTGATGGCGCGACGGTCGAGGTCGCCATCGAAGGCATTGGCACGCTGGTGAACGCGTTGGGCGCGCAAGCGAGCGCCGCGCAGGACCCGGCGCACGCGGGCCGCGAGGCGGTTCCGGCGGCTTAGCCGAAAAAGGCAAGCCCAGAAGCAAGCAGGAGAACGCGCGAGCGTGTCGCGCGATGCACGGCATGATGCATCGCGCGACGAGACGAACGATTGGGGACGCAACGAAAGTGTGCGCCGCAAGCAGGCATTCGAAGCGCGAAAGGATTACGTACGCGGCATGAGTACCGCGTGCGAGGAGGAGAGATGCCGGAGCAACTGGCAGGCGACGTGGCATGGCTCGGCGGCAGCCTGCTGTACGCGTGGCTTGCATGTGTATTTGCACAATTGGCGGCGCTCGCGCCAGCATGGGCGCGGCGCGCGCCCGCGCGCGCGAAACCGCGCTGCAAGCATGCGCGCGAGGCGACGCCGTGGGTGCGCACCGCGCTCGCCATATCGTTCGCACTGCTACTGACGGTGCCGCCGGGCTTGCTGGCGGCGCTGCTTGCGTACAGGCCCGATGCGGTGGGTGCTGCGGAATGCGGCGTATTTGCCGGTTTATGGCTGGGTGCGCGGCACAACCTCGCGAAGCGCGCGCGGACAACCGCCGTGGCGGGCTGCATGGTGGGCGCGGTGTCCATTGTCGTCTGCCTTGTCAGCTTCTTGATGCTGCCGGCGCTGCCCGCTTCGGGGCGCGCTGCGCTTTACGTCACTGCCACGCTGGGTGCGCTGCTCACTGGCGCGGCAGCGAGTGCGTTCGCATATAGCGCAAGCGTTGGCATGAGCGGCGGCGCAGGCATGAACGAGCGCCGCCGCTTGCCGTTCCGGCCGGGCGATCGTGTGGTGCATGCGATTGCGTTCGTTCTGTTCGCGATACTGGGCTACGGCTTTGCGGCGGTGCGCATTCTTGCTTCCGCTGAATTAGGGCTCTCCGTGCTGGTGGCCGCGTGCGTGCTCGCCGCCGCGTTCGGCGTGCGCCTCATGGGCGGCGCGCGCCGCCCGGTTGCGCCGCGTCCGGGCATCATGCGCGCGTTTGCGGGCGGGCAGGCCGACGCCGATTCGCGGATCGCGTCGAAATCGCCTGTGCGAGCCCGCTTCGCGGGCGTGCCCGGTGCATGGCTCATGGCGGCCTGCGGCCGCGGCGCGGTCGAACCCGCGAGTCTCGATATCTGGCTGGCGGACTGCGAACCACCGTTCGAAACGCCGCGCACGCTGCACCATGCTTCGCAGGACTTGCCGCGCCGAAGACGCAATCGCAGCCGCGAGGGCGCGCTAAGGCTGCGCCAGGGGCTGCACCACGGGCTGCACTGAAGCAACGTATTCCGCGAATCCGGGGAACGGCGCGAACGATCAGGCTTGCCTGATGAACGCGCCGTGACCCATTAAACCTTACTTATGAAGTGACGACTCCGACACCCGCGTGATGTCTTCGATGAGTTGCTTACCTTCTTCAAGAAGGAAGCGCTTGAACGCGAGCGCGACCGGCGGCAGCCGCTTGTTCTTGCGGTGCACGAGGTACCAGTTGAGCATGACCGGAAAGCCCTCGACGTCGAGCACCGTGAGGTGTCCGACCTGCAATTCGAGGCTGACCGTGTGCGCCGAGAGAAACGCGATGCCCATGCCGGCGATTACGGCCTGCTTGATCGTCTCGGTGCTCTGGATCTCCATCGCGATCTTCAGGTTCGTGATCTTGCCCGCAAACCCTTCCTCCATCGAATTCCACGTGTCCGAGCCGCGCTCGCGCACGATGAACGCTTCGTTCGCGAGCGTACTGAGTTTGATGCCGCGCTTGTTCGCCAGCGGGTGCGAGGGCGCCGCCACGATCACGTAGGGGTGCGGAGCGAAGGCCTCGTTGATGGCGTCGGTCGTGTGCGGCGGGCGCACCATGACCGCGAGATCGGTCTGGTTGGTCGAAAGCTGCTGCAGCAATTGCTCGCGGTTGTGCACCGAGAGATTGAGCTGCACGCCCTTGTAGCGGCGCGTGAATTCGGCGAGCAGGCGCGGAAAGAAGTAGTCGCCCGCGCTGATCACGGCCACGTTGAGCTTGCCGCCCGAAATGCCCTTCAGCTGGCTCATGGCCTCGTCGACTTCATGGAACTGCTGAATGATCGCGCGGCTGTAGTGCAGCATTTCCGAGCCGGCAGGCGTGAGATAGATCTTCTTGCCGAGCTGCTCGAACAGCGGCAAGCCGGCGTGGTCCTCGAGCTGCTTGACCTGCGTGGAAACCGCCGGTTGCGTGAGATGCAGCTCCTCGGCGGCACGCGAAAAACTGAGATGGCGCGCCACAGTCTCGAAGACTTTCAACTGGCGCAGCGTGGCGTTTCGCATGGTCATGGCCGATCCATAAAGGATACTGAATCAACATAATAACAAACTTTAATTATTAGTAATCGAGTAATCACCCTAGCATGAGTTGAAAGGCGTTCGAATGCCGTGCTTTGACATGCGGGTTAACGCCTGGAAAAGCGCATAACAACGGGAAAACCCGTACGAAAAGGCTCGAAGAATGGACTTTCAGGCACTTTATGAATTCGCGGAATGAAAGGGGAATTACGTATTTTCATTCGAATTTTTATGTGCCGATGCAAATAAGAATAAGCAGTAAAGAAGGGTGGGTTCGTAGACCATAAGTCAATATTTATGCAAGCCGGAAAAGCGGCTGCGATTCTTGATCGGATAGTGGAGACAACCGAGATGAATGCAATCAGTCAAAGGAGCGAAGGCGGTCCGTTTTGGACGAACCGCTGGGGTCAACTGGTGGTGGGCATGCTATGTATGGCCCTCGTTGCCAACCTGCAGTACGCGTGGACGCTCTTCGTCGCGCCCATGAACGCACGCCATCACTGGGGCGAAGCCTCGATCCAGTTGGCGTTCTCGATCTTCATCCTGACTGAAACCTGGCTCGTGCCGATCGAAGGCTGGCTCGTCGACAAGTTCGGCCCCCGCCCGGTCGTCATGGGCGGCGCCGTGTGCGCGGGCCTCGCATGGGTGCTTTACTCGTATGCGACCACGCTGCCGATGCTCTATGCAGGGTCGGTGCTCGCGGGCGTCGGCGCGGGCGGCGTGTACGGCACCTGCGTGGGCAACGCGCTCAAGTGGTTCCCGGACCGCCGGGGTCTCGCGGCGGGCCTGACCGCGGCGGGCTTCGGCGCGGGCGCGGCTGTCACCGTGATTCCTATCGCGAACATGATTACGCGTTCGGGCTACGAGCACACGTTCTTCTTCTTCGGCATCCTGCAGGGCGTGGCGATTCTCGTGCTCGCGCTGCTGCTCGTGAAGCCCGCACCGCGCGCCGCCATGGCGGCGGGCCGCCGTCTCGTCTCGCGCGTCGACTACACGCCGGGGCAGATGGTACGGCAGCCGGTATTCTGGGTCATCTACGCAGCGTTCGTTGCCGTTGCCGCGGGCGGCCTGATGGCGACCGCGCAGATCGGGCCGATCGCCAAGGACTGGGGCCTCGCGCGCATGCCGATGACCGTGTTCGGCGCAACGCTGCCGCTGCTCACGCTCACGCTGTCGATCGACAACATCTGCAACGGCTTTACGCGTCCGCTGTGCGGCTTCATCTCCGACAAGATCGGCCGCGAGAACGCCATGTTCTTCATCTTCGTGGGCGAAGGCCTCGCACTGCTCGGCATGATGGAGTACGGCACGAACCCGTATGCGTTCATCACGTTTGCCGCGCTCATCTTCCTGTTCTGGGGCGAGATCTTCTCGATCTTCCCCGCAATCTGCGCCGATACCTTCGGCAGCAAGTACGCCGCGGCCAACGCAGGCACGCTCTATACCGCGAAGGGCACTGCCGCACTGCTCGTGCCGGTGGCCTCGGTGCTCTCGTCAGCGGGCGGCTGGAGCGCGGTGTTCATCGCAGCGGCGATCATCACGATCGCAGCGGGCATCAGCGCCAAGTTCATCCTTGCGCCCATGCGCCATCGCCTGATCGAGCGCAGCGACGAGCATTCCGCCTCGCTCTCGGCCAATCCTGCCGGCCTGCAGAACTGGACCAGGCAGACCGGCGAATGAGTCGTGAAAACACGCTGACACGGGCCAGACCATGTCGATGAACGTTTCGCTGCAGCAACTCAAGGTATTCGTCGCGGTCGCGCGTGAGCGCAGCTTCACGCGCGCCGCGCGCGAATTCGGGCTCACGCAGTCGGCGGTGAGCCGCTGCGTGCGCGATCTCGAAGAGGCCATCGATCTGAAGCTGTTCGATCGCACGACGCGCCAGGTCGAACTCACGCTCGCGGGCAGCGGGTTCGAGCGGCGCATCGGGCGTTTGCTCGACGAGATCGAAATGGCGTTGAACGAAGGCCGCGACGCGCATCATGAATATAGCGGCGTCGTACTTGTGGCGAGCAATCCAGCGCTGTCGTCGGGCTGGGTTCCCGCCGCGTTCGCACGTTGTGCGGCGGCGTTTCCTTCGTTGTCGCTGCAATTGCGGGACCTGCCGCAAGCCGCCGTTTTGCAGGCCGTCGAACAGGGCGAAGCCGATTTCGGCGTGATCGCCGAGGCCATGCCGTTCACGAGCGCCAACTTCGAGGTGCAGCCGCTTGCGACCACGCCGTTGTGCGCCGTGCTGCCCTCGCATCATCCGCTTGCGCTGCAAGGCGCGCTGCGCTGGGACGAACTCGCGCGCGAGGCGCTCCTCACGCTCAATCGCGACGCCGGCTGTCATGGCGCGGTGATGCGCGCGCTCCAGGGGCTGCGGCCCGAGGGACGTCCGGTCCAGGAGCTTGCGCATGTCGAAGGCGTCGCGCGCATGGCGCAACTGGGCATGGGCATCGGCATTCTGCCCATCAGCGACGACGGCGCGCGTCCGAAGCACGGCGACGCGTTGGGCGCGGCGTGCCATTGGCCGGTGCCGGCGGGCCCGCTCGTCGCGCGCGTGCTGGAGCCGGTCGTGATGGTGAGCACGATGCTCGTGCGGCGCCGCAATCGCTCGTTGCGTCCTTGCGCTCAGGCTGCGTGGTCGCAGTTCGCCGCGGACGGCCAGATTGCGAAAGAGCACGTCACCATCGCATCAACGCACGAGGCGCACGTGGCACATGTCGCGCACGATACGCACGCCGCGCCGCGCTTCGAACGCGAAACAGCGGTACTTGCGCGCATCGGTTGATTTTTGCGGGCGCTCCTCGCGGGCGCTTTTTCTTTCCCGCCGCGTTTCAAATGCAAAACGGGCCGCGCATTTTTAGCGCGGCCCGTTCAACTTCTTCGTTCGTATTTTCAGGCTGCCCGTTGCGCCATGCGTTCGCGCTGCTTGATGAGCGCGAGCACGGTATCGATCGCCGGCGTGGCTTCGCCCACCAGTTGCCCCATTTCCTGCACGACGGTCAGCAGCGGATCGATTTCCATCGGCCGGCGCTGTTCCAGATCGACGAGCATCGAGGTCTTGTGCGCACCCACCGCGCCCGCGCCGTTGATGCGCCGCTCAACGTCGACGCGGAAATTCACGCCGAACTGCTCGGCAATGCGCTGCGCTTCGAGCATCATCGTGCGCGCGACGGCGCGTGTGGCCGGGTCTTCGGTGATGATGTCGAGCGTGGCGTGCGTGAGCGCGCTGATCGGGTTGAAGCAGAGATTGCCCCACAGCTTGAGCCAGATTTCGTCGCGGATATTCTCGCGGATCGGCGCGTCGAAGCCGGCGGCCGTCATGACTTCGTGCAGTTGCACGATGCGCGAGGTGCGCTCCCCCGAAGGCTCGCCGATCGGAAACTTCTTGCCGTACACGTGGCGGATCACGCCCGGCTCTTCGATTTCGGCGGCGGGATAGAGCACGCAGCCGATCGCGCGCTCGGGCCCGAGACGCGTCCATTGCGAGCCGTCCGGGTCGATGCTTTCGAGCCGCGAGCCTTCGAACTTGCCGCCGTGGCGGTAGAAGTACCAGTAGGGAATGCCGTTGGTGCCCGTCACGATGGCGGTGTGCTTGCCGATGAGCGGCTGCATCGAGTCGATCACGCCCGCCACCGAATGCGCCTTGAGCGTGATGATCACCACGTCCTGCACGCCCAGCTCGCGCGGATCGTTCGTACAACGGACCTTTGCGACGTACTCCTCGCCGTCCATCAGCAGGCGCGCGCCGCGTTCGCGCATGGCGGCCAGATGCGGGCCGCGCGCGACGAAGCTCACGTCGGCGCCCGCGCGGGCCATCTGCACGCCCATCATGGCGCCGATGGCGCCCGCCCCAAAGATGCAGATCTTCATGTGGATTCCCCCAATGACGTTGAAAACCGCGTGTCCGCGCGCGATGCGAGTGACAGGGTGATTCAGGCCACTCGCCGCACGCGCAGGCGATGGTTCGAGCATAGGGGCTGCCGTCGATTAACGACAGTCAAAGTTTCTCGGCGCAACCATCAGGAAAACATTATGGACTACGTGTTTTCCCGAGGTTTCCAGTGATTTCTTGAGATCAGAAGGGATGGAGGCGGGCGGGGATCAGGCGCGGCGGACCAGCAGGAAGCTCACGCCAATGAGGCCCAGAAACGCGCCGCATGCGCGGTTGAACCAACGGCGCACGCTTTCGCGCGTGAGCCAGCGGCCCAGGTACATGCCGGCGAGCGAGTAGAGCGCGATGGCCACGCATTCGAGCACGAGAAAGCTCGCGCCCAGCACGGTGAATTGCGGCAGCATCGGCTTGGCGACGTTGACGAACTGCGGCAGGAACGCGGTGAACACGAGAATCGCCTTCGGGTTGCCCGCCGCCACGAGGCACTCGCGCCGGGCAATGCGCGCGAGCGTGGCATCGTCGTCGAGTTTCATGCCGATCGGGGCGGCGTCGCTGCGCCAGAGCTGCACGGCGAGCCACACGAGATAGGCCGCGCCCGCGAGCTTGATCGCGAAGAAAATGGCCTCCGAGGCGCGCAGCACGAATGCGAGCCCGGTAGCCGCGAGCCCGATCATCGCCGCGAATGCGACCAGCCGGCCCGTGCCGCCCACGAGCGCGCGCATGAAGCCGTGGCGCGCGGCCACGTTGATCGACAGGAGATTGTTGGGCCCGGGCGCCATATTGAGCGCAAAGCAGGCGGGCAGGAAAAAGAGCCAGGCGGTGAGGGACATGATCGGAGTTCGGCGCGGTGCGTGCGCCCGGTGGCGCATTGCGCGATTCTAGCGCGAAGTGTATCCGTCGCGATGCCCCGCGCGCATGTTCAGCTGGGCGATGGCGCTCCCGCACGCGCGTTCGCATGGTCCCGTATACTGGGCGTGCCGAACCGCTACATCGCCCACGCATTCATGCATTTGCCTTCCCATCCCGAGGACGATCCGCGTCCGTTACCGCCCGAGCGGCCCAATGACGAAGACTGCTGCCAGAGCGGCTGCAGTCCCTGCATCTTCGATCTCTACTCCGAAGAGATGGACCGTTGGCGCGCCGCGCTGAAAGCCTGGGAAGCGCGCGAGGCCGCGCGCCGGCCGCCTCGTCGCTGATCCCCAATCGCCGCCAGACTGTCATGTCCGATCCCGCTTCCGATTCCACCCCGCCGCTTGCTGCCAGCCAGCCCGATTGCGCCGCGCTCGACGCGCTGCACGCGTTCGCAGAACGTCACCCGCGCCTGTTTGTGCTGACCGGCGCGGGCATCAGCACGGACTCGGGCATTCCCGGCTACCGCGATGAAAACGGCGCGTGGAAGCGCTCGCCGCCCATCACGCTGCAGGAATTCCTCGGCTCCGAAAGCGCGCGGCGGCGCTATTGGGCGCGCAGCATGATCGGCTGGCCGACCGTCGGCCTTGCGCAGCCCAACGGTGCGCATCGCGCGCTCGCGCAACTCGGCGCCGCGCAGCGGGTGGGCGCGCTCGTCACGCAGAATGTCGACGGCTTGCATCAGCGTGCGGGCAGTGCCGATGTGATCGAGCTGCATGGCAGCATCGGTCACGTGCATTGCCTCGACTGCGGCGCGCAATACACGCGGGCGTCGATGCAGCCGCGTCTCGAAGCGGGCAATCCCGCGCTCGTGAACGCGTACGCCGAGCCCGCCGCCGATGGCGATGCGCACCTCGACTTCGACGGCGAGCAGGCCTTCGACATTCCGGCTTGCGAGGCGTGCGGCGGCGTGCTCAAGCCGTCGGTGGTGTTCTTCGGCGAGAACGTGCCGCGCGAGCGCGTGGCGGCCGCTTCGGCGGCGCTCGACGAGGCGGATGCGGTGCTGGTGGTCGGCTCGTCGCTGATGGTGTATTCGGGCTATCGCTTCTGCGCGTGGGCGCAGCAGCGCGGCAAGCCCGTGGCGGCGATCAATCTCGGCAAGACGCGCGCCGATCCGCTGCTCGCGCTCAAAGTGGCGGCGCCGTGCGCGGCCACGCTCGAAGCGCTGGCCGTGCGCCTGAATGCAGCGCCGGCGTCACGATAGACAAGCGCCACGATTTCAGACAGCACGCCCCAGTGGCATCAGCATCGCGGCACCATGAAGCCATTACGAAGCAACGAAGCAACAATCCAGCCCCAAGGAAGCCTCATGCCGAACACGATCGCCGAACTCGAAGCCCACTACGGCGCGCCGAACGAGCGCTCGGTGCGCAAGGAAATCGATCACGTGAACGCGGACTACCGCCGCTTCATCGAGCTTTCGCCGTTCGTGGTGCTCGCGACGGGCGGTCCCGAAGGGCTCGACTGCTCGCCGCGCGGCGACGTGCCCGGCTTCGTGCGCATCCTCGATTCGCGCACGCTGGCCTTGCCCGACCGCCCCGGCAACAACCGCGTCGACAGCCTGCGCAACGTGGTGGCCGCGCCGCAGGTCGGCCTGCTGTTCATGGTGCCGGGCGTGGGCGAGACGCTGCGCGTGAACGGCCGCGCGCGCGTGAGCCTCGATCCGGAACTGCTCGCGAGCTTCGCCGTGGACGGCAAGCCGCCGCGCTCGGTGCTGCTGATCGACGTGCAAAGCGTGTATTTCCATTGCTCGAAGGCGATCGTGCGCTCGAATCTCTGGGATCCGGCGCACCATGTCGAGCGCTCGAGACTGCCGAGCGCGGGCGAAATGCTGCGGCGCGTGAACGTCGAGCAATATGGCGAGACCTTCGACGTCGAACGCTATGAAGCCGATCTTGCCGAGCGCATGAAGAAGAGCCTGTACTGAGCGCTCCACGCAATTCCGCGCAGTTCCACGCAGTTTCACGCAACCCGAAACCCCACGACACGATGAACGATCCCGAGGATCAAGATATCCACCGCCTCACGGCGCCCGCCGCCGCGCGCAACGCCGCGCCGATCCTCGACGTATTGCGCAGCGCGCTGCCCGCGCGCGGCACCGTGCTGGAGATCGCGAGCGGCACGGGCCAGCACGCCGCGCATTTCGCGGCGGCGCTGCCCGGCATCGAGTGGCAGCCGAGCGATGCCGATCCGCGCGCCCGTCTGTCCATCGCCGCGTGGCGCGCGCACGCGGGCCTCGCGAACTTGCGCGAGCCGCTCGATCTCGACGTGCGCCGCGAGCCTTGGCCCGTGAATGCCGTGGACGCCATCGTCTGCATCAACATGATTCACATCGCGCCGTGGGAGGCGGCTGTCGCCTTGATGAAAGGCGCGGGCGCACGAGTTGCGGCGGGCGGCGCATTGGTGCTCTATGGTCCGTACCGGCGCGGCGGCGCACACACGGCGCCCTCGAACGAGGCCTTCGATGCCGATTTGCGCGCGCGCGATCCGTCGTGGGGCGTGCGCGATCTCGAAGCCGTCGAAGCGATTGCGCAGGCCGAAGGTTTTGTCTGCGAGGCCGTGGTGCCAATGCCGGCCAATAACTTCAGCGTGGTCTTTCGCAAGCAGGCGGCCACGGCCAGCCAGTAGGCGATAATCACGCCCTTGCGCGCTCCGGCACGCCGTGGGGAGGATTCCCTTATCCTTGCACGATCGATGTCGCGCGCAACGCCGCGCGGCATTGCCCCAATTGATTGAAGTGGAGATTCAACATGAGCAAACAGCCAATCGGCGTGGTGGGTCTGGCCGTGATGGGGCGCAATCTCGCGCTCAACATCGAGAGCCGGGGTCATGCGGTGTCGGTGTTCAACCGCACCCGCGAGAAAACCGACGAGCTGATCGCTGAGTACCCCGAGCGCAAGCTCGTGCCGACGTACACGCTCGAAGAGTTTGTCGCGTCGCTCGAAAAGCCGCGCCGCATCCTGATGATGGTGAAGGCCGGCGAGCCCACCGACGCCACCATCGCCGCGCTCAAACCGCTGCTGGACCAGGGCGATATCCTGATCGACGGTGGCAACACGCATTTCACCGACACCATTCGCCGCAACCAGGAACTCGCGAAGGCGGGCCTGCACTTTATCGGCACGGGTGTGTCGGGTGGCGAGGAAGGCGCGCTCAAGGGCCCGTCGATCATGCCGGGCGGCCCGCGCGACGCCTACGATCTGGTTGCGCCGATTCTCACCGAGATCGCCGCGAAGGCGCCCGACGGCGAGCCCTGCGTCGCGTACATGGGTCCGGACGGCGCGGGCCACTACGTGAAGATGGTCCACAACGGCATCGAATACGGCGACATGCAGTTGATCGCCGAAAGCTACGCGGTGCTCAAGCAGGTGCTCGGGCTCTCGAACGAGGAACTGGGCCAGGTCTACACGGAGTGGAACGAGGGCGAACTCGACAGCTACCTGATCGAAATCACCTCGAAGATCTTCGGCAAGAAGGACGAGGAGACAGGCCAGTATCTCGTCGACGTGATTCTCGACCGCGCCGCGCAAAAGGGCACCGGCAAGTGGACGAGCCAGAACGCGCTAGACGTGGGCGCGCCGCTGCCGCTCATCACGGAAGCCGTGTTTGCGCGCGTGCTCTCGTCGCTCAAGACGCAGCGCGTGGCCGCGAGCAAGGTGCTCGCGGGCCCGGATGCCAAGCCGTTCCAGGGTGACCGCAAGGCGTTCATCGAAGCGGTGCGCCGCGCGCTGTACTTCTCGAAAGTGATTTCGTATGCGCAGGGCTTCGCGCAACTGCGCGCGGCCTCGGACGAGTACAAGTGGGATCTGCAATACGGCACGATTGCGAAGATCTTCCGCGCCGGTTGCATCATCCGCGCGCGCTTCCTGCAGAAGATCATGGACGCCTACGCGAAGGCCCCGCAGCTCGACAACCTGCTGCTCGATCCATACTTCCGCGACATCGCCGCGAATTACCAGGCGGCGCTGCGCGAAGTGGTGATCCAGGCTGTGAACTCGGGCGTGCCGGTGCCCGCGTTTTCGTCGGCGATCGCGTACTTCGACGGCTATCGCTCGGAGCGCGTGCCCGCGAACCTCGTGCAGGCGCAGCGCGACTTCTTCGGCGCGCATACCTTCGAGCGTGTGGACAAGCCCGGCAACTTCCACGCCGACTGGTCATGAAGCGCGCGCAACGTTAGCGCGTGACGGAGCGCTGTTGGGTAAAAAGGGAGCCATCTGGCTCCCTTTTTTATTACCGTTTTCGCAACAATGTTTTGCGTTATTGGGGTTTACCCTGGTGCGGGTAAACGCCTAGACTTACATCAAACGCTGACGGACACAGAGTTCGAAGCGGACACAAACCAGATGGAGGTTGAGTCATGAAAAAGTTCTTCCCTGCAGTTGTGGTGGCCGCAGCACTCGCTATCCCGGCCGTTTCGTTTGCACAGTCGAGCCAGCAAGGTATGACCCGCGCCCAGGTGCGTGCGGAGCTCGTCGAACTCGAGCATGCCGGTTACAACCCGGCGGCTAATCAAGTGAACTATCCGGAGAATCTGCAGGCCGCGCAGGCCCGCGTGACCCAGGAAAAACTGGCGCGCGGCGATACCAGCGGCTATGGCGCGCCGGCGGTGGGCACGTCGCAGGCGGGTGGCCCGGCAGTGCAGCCGCGGCAAGTCGCCCCGTCGCAATCGGTTTATTTCGGTCACTAAACACGTAGTGGCCGAAGGTTGAAGCGAAGTCGTGCAGAGCGGCTTCGCGCAGGTGGCGGTTGGAAATTGTAGTGCGTAGTAGAAGTGGCTTTATGCAGTAGGTAGTGGAAGTTGTAATGCGCAGTAGAAGGTGCAGTAAGCAAAGAGGTGTAGTTGGCAGTTGCAGTACGCAGTAGATGTTGATTTACGCAGCAGGCAGCGGCAGTACGTAGTCAGCAGTAGAAGGTGCGGTACGTAGTAGAAGGTGCAGTAAGCAAAGAGGTGAAGTTGGCAGTTGCATCAGGCAGTAGATGTTGTTTAACGCAGCAGGCAGTAGCGGTACGTAGTCAGCAGTAGAAGGTGCAGTACGTAGTAGAAGGTGCAGTAAGCAAAGAGGTGTAGTTGGCAGTTGCAGCAGGCAGTAGATGTTGTTTTACGCAGTAGGCAGTAGCAGCACGTAGTCAGCAGTAGAAGGTGCAGTGCGCAGTAGAAGGTGCAGTAAGCAAGGAGGTTGCATTGGCAGTTGCAGTACGTAGCACGAAGTTGCAGTACGCATTAGCAGTATGCAGTCCCAGCGCGGCCCGGTATTTTTCCGGCCCGCGCTTTTCTTTTGGGGATTCGGTAACAGGAAGGCTTCAGCGGCTCGGCAGATGCGGTACGGCTTCGTTGCTCGCCACGCTCAACTGATGGATAGTTCGGTGCGCCTTGTTGAGCTGCGCCTGGGCGGCGACGCGTTGCGCTTCGAGCTGCGCCACGTCCTTGCGCACCTGATGCTGGCGTGCGCTCATGCGGTGCTCCTGCTCCGCATGGCGCTGCAAGTCGATGCGCAGTCGCTCGGTTTGCGTCTCCGCCTGCTCGATCTGCCTCGTGAGCATCGCGTTTTGCGCTACGAGCTGGGCGAGGCGGGTTTCGCCGTCGGCAAAGCGCGTCGCCTGTTCTTCGAGATGATGAAACGCCGCGCTGGCCGAATCGAGATCGGCGGCCCGCAAGGCGTGCCAGAGCGTGTTGTCCTGATGCAGGGTCGCGAAGTAAGAGAGCGTGGGACCATGGAATAGCAGCGTCACGACGTAGTCGAACCTGCGGAACACGCGGAAAGTGATGAGCTCGTTGGCGGCCGCGAGTGCTTCGAACGAAGCGCCCTCCGCGACTTGCACGGGCCGGTTGCTCAGGTGCGCGGGCACGGCCGGCACCGCGTGCAGCGCGGAGACCGGGCGTGCCGCCGTGCCGGTGTGGGGAGCGTTAGTTAGGCACAAGCGTTTCGGCGCCTCTGGGCGCGCCATCGTCGACGACGACGCCTCCACTGGCCGCGTGCGCGGCATCGGGCGGCGTCCCGGGTTCGACGGCGACGAGATGCGAGGCGCCGTTGGAGAGCCCGGCGCTGCGGCGATTCAGGAACGACTTCACGGCGTTTCCCCCCAAAATGTCATGTCACGCGTAGTGGCGCGCCGACCGGGGTGGCCCGCGCTATGCGCACGCTCAATGCAGCAGGCGACGCCGGCGTGCGATATCGTCGAATAGCGCGCGTCCGGGTTCGAGCGCGAACAGCCAGGTTTCGTCATAGCCGCTTAGGGTGTCGAGCGCGTCGCGCAGGCGCTCGATCACGACGGCCGGAATTTCGACCGTGGCTTCCAGGCCGCCGGAGAGCCGCGCGATACTGGCGTGCTGGATCAGTTCGTCGGCGGCTTCGGCGACGTCGGCAGCAAAGACGAGGTGGTTGTTCAGCAATTCGACGAGGACGGGCGAGGCGGCGACGTCTTCGACGTTGATCTGCACGGAAAGGAAAGTGGCTTTGTTCATCCTGGTGTTCCTCACGGACGTTGCACCACAGCGAGAGGCCTTTCGCTTATTTGTCTGATTGTCTGATGAGAGCAGCAGGACCCAGTATAGGCGAGCGCGCAAGCGAGTGGGCCGGACGTGCGCGAGCCTTGGCGGGTCGCGCCGGCGCCAATTCGCGGCGTGCGCGTCTGCGCGCGAAATAAGAGCGTCGCGCATGGAACGATATAATGGGGGCCGTTCGCCAATTCCGGCTTGAATCAGGGTATCGCAGGCGAACGCCGGCAGCCCCACGCGCATCCCGGATACGTATCCTCGCCTTATGTGGCGTGGAAACAGCGAGGAACCAGCGAGGTACAGCAAGATGAATCGACAACGGCGAAACCCGGGCGCGTACGCGGCATTGGCCGCGCTCACGCTAGCCTGCAGCGCCTGCAGCACGGTCATGCCGCCTTGGGAGAGCAATACGACTCCGGCACCCATGACCTCCAATGGTGTGCCGGCCGGCTACTACCGCGTCAACCCCGGCGACACGCTTTCGCGTATCGCCAGCGCTTATGGCCAGCGCACGCAAGACCTCGCGAGCTGGAACCAGATGCCGCAGAACGCGCAGGTGCTGCCGGGCCAGGTGCTGCGCGTCGCGCCTCCGCCGGGATACGCGAATGCGGCTCCGCAGCCGCCGGCCTACACCAGCGCCGCGCCCGCGCCCGCCGGCGTTGCCGCACCTGCGCCGGCCGCACCGGCTGCGCTCGCGCTGGCGTGGCCCGTGCGCGGCCCGATCCTGCAGCGCTTCTCGCCGGGCAAGTCCAACGGCATCGTGATCGGCGGCACCCAGGGCGAGCAGGTCAGGGCCGCCGCCGCGGGCCGCGTGGTCTACGCGGGCTCGGGCATCGAGGCCTATGGCCCGCTCGTCATCATCAAGCACAACGATCAGACCGTGACGGCCTATGGCCGCAACGGCAGGCTGCTCGTGAAGGAAGACGACGCCGTCTCGCAAGGCCAGCCGATCGCCGAAATGGGCGTCGACAACGACGGCATTCCGGGCGTGGTGTTCGAAGTGCGCAGCGACGGCAAGCCGGTCGATCCGCTGCAACTGCTGCCGCGCTAGGCACGCGACAGCCTGACATTGCACACCGGGGCCTTGCGCCCCGGTTTCGTTTTGGGCTCTCTTGTTTCAGGCTTCCCTTCGCGAGCCGTTTGAAAATACACTCGATGGTTTCCGCGCCGCGCAACGCGGCGGAACGCGCCGTGCGCGCACGGCCATTATGAGGAAGCCATCCGCATGATCGATCTGCGTAGCGACACCGTCACCCGTCCGAGCCCCGCCATGCTGGCCGCCATGACCCGCGCCGAAACCGGCGACGACGTCTGGGGCGACGACCCCACCGTGCTGCGCCTGCAGGCGCGCGTGGCGGAGGAGGCCGGCAAGGAAGCGGGCCTGTTTTTCCCCAGCGGCACCCAGAGCAACCTTGCCGCACTGATGGCGCATTGCGCGCGCGGCGACGAATACATCGTCGGCCAGGCGGCCCACACGTACAAATACGAGGGCGGTGGCGCGGCGGTGCTCGGCAGCATCCAGCCGCAGCCGCTCGACAACGCCGAAGACGGCACGATCCCGCTCGAGCGCGTCGCCGCCGCGATCAAGCCGATCGACGATCACTTCGCGCGCACGCGCCTCTTCGCGCTCGAGAACACCATCGGCGGGAAGGTGCTGCCCGCGGTCTATGTCGCCGAGGCCACACAGTTCGCGCATGGCCGCGGGCTTGCCACGCACCTCGACGGCGCGCGCGTGTTCAACGCGGTGGTTGCCTCGAACCAGTCGCTCAAGGCGCTGACCGAGGGCTTCGATTCGGTGTCGATTTGCTTTTCGAAGGGCTTGGGCGCGCCGGTGGGCTCGGTGCTGGTGGGCAGCAAGGCGCTGATCGATTCGGCGCACCGCTGGCGCAAGATGCTGGGCGGCGGCATGCGCCAGGCGGGCGTGCTCGCGGCGGCTTGCCTCTACGCGCTCGATCACAACGTCGCGCGCCTCGCCGACGATCACGCGAACGCCGCGCGCCTCGCGGCCGGGCTCGCGCAGATCAACGAAGTGAAGGTGGCGTCGCAGGCCACCAACATGGTGTTCGCGCAGTTCCCGCAGGCCGATTGCGCGCCGCTGGAGGCGTGGCTCAAGGAGCGCGGCATCCTTACGCAAATGCTCTATGCGTCGCGCTTTGTGACGCACCTCGACGTGAGCGCCGCCGACATCGATACCTTCGTTGCGGCGGTGAAGGGCTACTTCACGCGCTAACGGCCGCAGCGAAAAGCGCAAGCGAAGCGCGCCGCGCCGGCGGCGCGGCTGCCAGCCGCTTACCGCTTACCGCTTACCGCTTGATCGCGCGATGCGACGGCGCGAACAGCCGCAGCCCGCTCGCCACGCTCGCCGCCGCCGCGAAGACGCCGCCGAGGCCCAGCGCCACCGTAGGCCCGCGTGCGCCCACCATGCCGAAGCACAACGCCACGAGCGCCGCGCCCGTCGCTTGTCCGAGCAGGCGCGAGACCGCGATGGTGCCGCTTGCGCCGCCGCTGCGCTCGGGCGGCGCCGACGACATGATCGCCTTCAGGTTCGGCGACTGGAAGAAACCAAAACCCGCGCCGCAGATCGACATGCGGATCACGATGTCGATCACGCCCGGATGCGCGGGCAGCATCGCGAGCGACGCCATGCCGGCCGCGAGGATCGCGAGCCCCGCCGCGCCTAGCAGGCCCGGCGGATAGCGGTCGGAGAGCCGCCCCGCAATGGGCGCGGCGGCGGCTACCACTACGGACCACGGCGTCATCAGGAAGCCGGTCTCCACCTGGCTGCGCATCAGCACGGTTTCGAAATAGAACGGCAGCGAGACGAACGCGAGCCCCTGGGCCGCGAACGCGCATATGGCCGTGATCGAAGAGAGCGCGAACACGGGGCGCTTGAAGAGGTCCACGGGCAGCATCGGCGCGGGATGGCCGGCCTCGCGGCGGATCAGCAGTGCGCCGAACACGAGCGCGGTGAGGGCCGCCACGATCACTTCTTTTGCCGGCGCGCGCTGCGCCGCTTCGCCGAGCGCGAAGATCAGCGCGGCGAAGGTCACGAGATTGAGCAGCGCGGCGAGCGGGTCGAACGCGTGCTTGCCGCGTTCCGTATGCGGCAGCGCGGGCAGCGCGAACACGAGCGCGATCGCGCCGAGCGGCACGTTGATCGCGAACAGCCACGGCCAGGTGCCTGCCGAAAGGACGATCGAGGCGACGGTCGGCCCCACGGCGAACGAAACGCCCACGACCAGCGCGTTCATACCGACGCCACGCCCGAGCCGGTGTGGCGGGTACAGGAAGCGGATCAGCGCCGTGTTGACGCTCATGATCGCGCTCGCGCCGAGGCCCTGCAGCACGCGCGCGCCCGCGAGCGCCGTGAGCGTAGGCGCGAGCGCGCAGGCGAGCGAGGCCACCGTGAAGATGGCGAGCCCGCTGATATAGATGCGTCGATGGCCGATGATGTCGCCGAGCGCGGCGAGCGGCAGCAGCGTCGCCACCATCGCGAGCTGATAGGCGTTGATGATCCAGACCGAGGCGGCGGGCGCCGCGTGCAGATCGGTGGCGATGGCGGGCAGCGCGGTGTTGGCGATGGCGGTGTCGAGCGTCGCCAGCGCGACGGCGAGCATGATGGCGGCCATCGCGCGGCGGTTTTTGGGCGACATGCGATCGGGCGGCATGGGCGCGTCGGCGCGCTCGGTGAGGCTTTGCGCGGTGCGGATATCGGACACGGCGGGTCTCGGATGATGCGAAGCTGGGGCGGGAAACGCGCGCGGCGGCGCGGTAGACGCGGCGCGGGCAATTCTGCGATTGTTGCAGACCTTGCACGATTCTGCAGCGGACGCTTCAAAGGGAACAGGGGCGGAGCAGCCTGTGAAACGCAACTAATTGCCTGATGCGTGCAATCCCCCGAGCCGCCGCCACGCCGCGGATTCACGCGTACTTCGGCGTGCGAAGCCCATGGCGCAGCGCCGCACGGGAGGCAAAAATGTCCTACTCTGCAAACTGACTTGCGGCGGCCGGGCTGCTGCATTGACCGCAGCATTTGCCCTGCCCTCCTTCGCTCCGCCCGCCGTTTTACGGGAGAAATTCGATGACAGCAGTGGGTCTTGAATTCGACCACTTGAAGAGCAGTGCCGACGCCCTGCGCCGGTCCGTGTCGAACCGCCTGATGTACGGCGTCGGCAAGGACGCCGTGACCGCGCGTCCGCAGGACTGGCTGCACGCCGCCTCGCTGGCCGTGCGCGACCGCCTCGTCGAGCGCTGGATGACGACCACGCGCCGCCAGTACGACCAGGACGCCAAGCGCGTCTATTACCTGTCGATGGAGTTTCTCATCGGCCGCACCTTCTCCAACGCGCTGCTCGCGCTCGGCATTTACGAGCCGATGAAAGAGGCACTTTCGGGCCTCGGCGTGGACATGGAGTCGCTCATCGACCTCGAGCCCGACGCCGCGCTCGGCAACGGCGGTCTCGGCCGGCTCGCCGCGTGCTTTCTCGACTCGATGGCCACGCTCGGCATTCCGGGCTTCGGCTACGGCATCCGCTACGACTACGGCATGTTTCGCCAGCAGATCATCAACGGCGAGCAGGTGGAGGAGCCGGACTACTGGCTGCGCTCGGGCAACCCGTGGGAGTATCCGCGCCCCGAGGTGCAGTATCCGGTGCATTTCGGCGGACGCACCGTGCAGCGCAACGGCACCGTCGAATGGATCGAGACGCACACCGTGAACGCGATGGCCTACGACACCATCATTCCCGGCTACGCAACGAGCGCGACCAACACGCTGCGGCTGTGGTCCGCGCGCGCCTGCGAGGAACTCGACCTCTCCGCGTTCAATCAGGGCGATTATCAGCGCGCGGTGGAGGCACGCAACGTCTCCGAAAACGTCTCGCGCCTGCTCTATCCCGACGACTCGACCATGGCGGGCCGCGAGTTGCGCCTGCGCCAGGAATACTTTTTCGTCTCGGCGACGATGCAGGACCTGATCCGCCGCTACCTGCGCACGCACAGCACGTTCGGCCGCTTTTCGGACAAGGTCGCGGTGCACCTGAACGATACGCATCCGGTTCTGGCGATTCCCGAACTGATGCGCCTGTTCGTGGACGTTCATCACATGCCATGGGACGAGGCGATGAGCCATATCAAGCGCGTGTTCTCGTACACGAATCACACGCTGATGCCCGAAGCGCTGGAAACCTGGGACATCGAACTATTGGGGCGCCTGCTGCCGCGCCACCTCGAAATCATCTTCGACATCAACGCCGCGTTTCTGAGCGAGGCGAGCAAGTTCAAAGAGAAGGGCGCGCACGATCTCGACTTTATCCGCCGCATTTCGCTCGTGGACGAATACGGCCAGCGGCGCGTGCGCATGGCCTATCTCGCCATCGTCGCGAGCCACAAGGTGAACGGCGTTTCGAAGCTGCATTCGCAGTTGATGACGCGCGATATCTTCGCCGATTTCGCACGGCTCTATCCTGAGCGCTTTACGAACGTGACCAACGGCATCACGCCGCGGCGCTGGCTCGCCCAGGCGAGCCCGCCGCTCGCGCGGCTCGTGGACGAGACCATCGGCACGCAATGGCGCAAGGACTTGTTCGAGCTCGGCGCGCTGCGCAAGGTCGCCGGCGACGCGGCGTTCGAAGAGGCGTTCCGCGCGGCCAAGCGCGAGAACAAGGCGCGTCTCATCAGGCGGATGACCGCGCGCACCGGCCTCGCGTTCAACCCCGACGCGCTGTTCGACATGCAGGTCAAGCGCATCCACGAATACAAGCGGCAATTGCTCAACGTGCTTCATGTGATCACGCGCTACAACCGCATCGTGCAGTCGCCCGAACGGGACTGGGTGCCGCGTGTCGTGCTGTTCGCGGGCAAGGCGGCATCGGCGTACCGCATGGCCAAGACCATCGTTCGCCTCATCAACGACGTGGCCGAGAAGGTCAATCACGACCCTGTCGTGGGCGATCGGCTCAAGGTGGTGTTCGTGCCGAATTACGGCGTGAGCGTGGCCGAATTGCTGATTCCCGCCGCCGATCTTTCCGAGCAGATCTCCACGGCGGGCACCGAGGCGTCAGGCACCGGCAACATGAAGCTCGCGCTCAACGGCGCGCTCACGATGGGCACGCTGGACGGCGCGAACATCGAGATCGGCGAGGCCGTGGGCGACGACAACATCTTCATCTTCGGCAATACGGCCGATCAGGTCGACGCGCTGCGCGCCGCGGGCTACCGGCCGCGCCAGATCTACGAGGAGAATGCTGAGCTGCGCATGGCGCTCGACCAGATTCGCCGCGGCTTTTTCGCGCCCGACGATCCCGCGCGCTATCAGGAAATCTTCCACACGCTCGTGGACTGGGGCGATCACTACATGGTGCTGGCCGACTACGCCGCGTTCGTTCAGGCCCAGGAGGCCGCGGACCGGCGCTTCGTCGACGTGCGCAGTTGGACCGCGAGCGCGATCGAGAACGTGGCGGGCATGGGCATGTTCTCGTCGGATCGCGCGATTGCGGAGTACGCGAAGGAGATCTGGCGCACGAAGCCGATTGAAATGGGGCGCTGATTTGCGCCCCTGAACTGACTCGCCGTGCAGACGGTGGATTTATTACTGCGCGGCGGGGCGCGACGCGCTGGGCTCGGCGCCGGGGCTGCTTGCGGTGCTGGCGGCTTTGGCCGAGCGCACGGCCCGTTCGACGCGTTCGAGAAAGACGAGATCGGCGCTCCAGACTGCTTCGCGGGATTCGCCGCCCGTCACCACGATCAACTGATGCGGGGCCTCCTGCCAGATCCACGCGAGCCAGCCCACCACCACCAGCATTACGCCGCATGCGAGCCCGGCGCCCGAGCCGTATGCGCCGCCCACCGCCGCGCCTGCCACGCCGATCAGCGACAGTGCGATGGGCACCGTGCGCTTGCGCTGCCCGGGGACGATGCGCATGTCGTCGATATCGCGCAGCGGGAAAACCTGGCCCGCGGCGGAGAGCGCGGTGCGCGTGACCGACACGCCAGCTTCGTTGAAGGGGAGTTCCATCGATTCGATCGCTGCGAGGGGAAAGGGCGCAGCGTACCAGAAGCGCGCGTGAATCGGCAGCCAGCATGGCGCCGCTGGGAGCGGCGCCATGCGGCGCAAGGCTGGCGCTTGATTAGAACTTGTGGCGGATGCCCAGGCGCACGGCCACCTGGTTCTGCGAACCGCTGCCCGACGGCGCGAAGATGCTCGACGCCGAGTCGCCGATCTGTGCCTGCACCGGCGCGCCCTGGTAGGTGCCCGATGCGTCCTGGTAAGCGACGAGCGCGTACACGTCCGTGCGTTTGCTGAGCGCGTAGTCGGCCGACGCGTTGACCTGGTTCCAGTGCGCCGTGACGAGGCCCGACGAACGCGAGTAGGTGTAGCCCAGCGCGCCCGTGAAGGCCGGCGTGAAGGCGTACTTGCCGCCCGCTTCATAGGCGTTGTAGATCGTCGACGAACCGGCGACCGGCGCGAAGCGCGTGTTGGTCCACAGCAGCCACATCGTCGCCGCACCGGCCACATAGCGGCCGCCGAAGCCGAACGAACGCAGGTCGTGGATCACGCCCTTGGCGCCGCCCGTCGTGTTGACGTTGGCGAGCGTGGTCGAGAACGACGTGGGCGATGCCGCGGCCGGATAAGTGATGTCGGTGTACGCGCCGCCGAGGCTGAACGGACCATAGGCGTAGTTCGCGCCGAAGCTGTACGCGCGCGACGAAGCCGTGGTGGTGCCAGCCGGCGCGCCCGCGAACGAGGTCGTGTTCGAGAAGCCATAGAGGCCGCCGAACGTGAAGCCCGAGTAGTTCACGCTCTGGAACTTGACCGCGTTGCTGATGCGGCTCGACGTGAGCTGGTCGACGTCGTTGACGTGGTATGCCCAGTTGCCCGAAACCGTGTTGCCGCCGGTCGAATACTGCGAGCCGAGCACGTCCGTGCTGAACGAATACTGGCGGCCGAACGTGAGCGAGCCGACGTTGGTGTGCGTGAGGCCGACATACGCTTGACGGCCGAACAGAGAGTTGCCCTGGCCTGCCGTGCCGTTGCCGACGTTGAAGCCGTTTTCGAGCACGAAGATCGCCTTCAGGCCACCGCCCAGGTCTTCCGAGCCGCGCAGGCCCCAACGGCTGCCTTGTGCGACGCCGTCGCCGAACGTGTACGCGCTCGAGCTGCCTTTCGTCGCGTTCTGGACGTGGTTGATGTAGTTCACGCCCGCATCGATCAGGCCATACAGAGTCACGCTGCTTTGCGCATTGGCTGCCCCGGCAAACGTGGTGAGAATAGCGGCGGTCAGAATCTTGTTTTTCAACTGTTTCTCCGAATTAAGGAAAGTAAGTCCCCGGCTTCTGGAGAGCCGGTTATGCGACGCGCTGCAATGTAAGGGTCGGTAAAGAAACGAATGTGACAGTAAGGATATGCAGGACGAATGTCGCCTTCGTGTGGCACAAATGCGACAGGGGGCTTGCGAGTGGCAGCGGGCGGCCAAGAGCCGCGCCGAAATTGGCTCAGAGGGATCTGGGAGGGGACGGGCGCAGTGCCGGTTGCGGAGAAAACCGGGTTATAAAATTTTCTGCTTTGAATAATTCAGATTCGTATATGGATCGCCAATTTATATGAAATCCGAATTAATTGAGGCGGAATTGATCGCTTTGGCGCATAGGGCTCATGCCTGAGCATGAGCCCTATGCGCGTAACGCTTCGGTCAAAGCGACAGCAGCGACCCCGTGCGGATCGGCTTGTCGCCTGCAATGCGCGCGACCTCCATGCCGGCCGTTGCGAAGCGCGCGCTATGCCGTGCGTACATCACGCCGCTCACGCCCGCGTGCAGCGTGGTCAAGGTGTCGGTGAGCGGGTCCACGATGTCGGCAACCGGCGCGCCGGCTTCGATCCACGCGCCGCATTCGGCGCGAAACACGATCACGCCGCTCGCAGGCGCAACGATCGGCTCCGTGCCGGCGAGCGGCGTGGCCGGATACGCGAGCGGCGGCAGCGGGGCCGCCGGGCCGTCGATCAAGCCATAGCCGGTCAGATATTCGACGATGGCCTGCGCGTCGTGCTCGGCGAATTCGTGCGAGACGTCGCGCTGGCTGCGCAATTCCACGGTCACGGAAATCGAACTGTGGGGAATCGGAAAGCGTTGGCCGAAACGCTCGCGCAGTTCCGACCAGCAGAAGCTGTGAATCTCGTCGAACGGATTGCCGATCGAATTGAGCGCGAGCAGGGACGCCTTGGCGTCCAGATAGCGCGCGAGCGGCTCAACCTCGGGCCAGAGCTCGGGATTCGTGTAGATGTGCAGCGCGGCTTCCCAGTCGCAGTGCAGGTCGAGCACGATGTCGGCGTCGTAGGAGAGGCGTTGCAGCGCGAGGCGCTGCGATTCGATTTCGGTTTTCGGCGTTTGCGTCGCGAGCGCCTCGCCCATCGCGGTGCGAATGGCGTCGCGGTTCGCGGCGGCGTCGGGGCCGAGCCGCGACTCGATGCGCGGCAGCACGAGCGCCGTGAGATCGTAGAAGTTGCGGTTGAAGTTTTGCGCGGTATTCGACTCGAAACGGCCGATGAGATGGCCGAGCCAGTGCTGGTTCAAACCGATCGGGTTCGCTACCGGAACCACGACCACTTCGCCACGCAGCTTGCCCGCTGCCTCGAGCGCGGCCAGCTTGCGCCGCAGCGCCCAAGCCGTGAGCATGCCGGGCAACTCGTCGGCGTGCAGCGACGCTTGCACATACACCTTTTTGCCGCCGGGCTGGCCGTAGTGGAAGCTCGTGATCTGGCGCGCGGTGCCGAGGGCGGGCGCTATCAACGGATGGTGCTGAGTTTGCATGATGGGCTCGCGCGGCGCGTGAGGGCGCGCGGCGCGTTCAGAGTGAGGGTAGGGATGGCCCGCTGGCGGGCCGGTGCCCATGATCTTAGCCGATCTGGACAGCGGGCTGAAAGCTGGCGTTGGCGCGCGCCGGATGAGCCTGGTGACTCGCGTCAGGGCAGGCAAGCCAGAAAAACAAAAGCCCGGCGCTAAGGCCGGGCTTTCTTCCATCGTCGAGCCGGAGCGCGCTTTCACGCAACGCCGGCTTTCCCGCAGGACGCGCAGGGCTTAGCCGCCGTACACGTCGAAGTCGAAGTACTTCGCTTCGATCTTCTTGTACGTGCCGTCCTTGATCATGTCGGCGATGGCCTTGTCGATCTTCGCCTTCAGGTCGGCGTCTTCCTTGCGCAGGCCGATGGCGGCGGCGCCGGTCGGGATTTCCTTGCCGGCGAACTGGAAGCCCGCGCCGCGCGGCGTCTTCAGGAAGCCGAGGTCGGCTTGCACTTCATCCTGCAGCGCTGCGTCCAGACGGCCCGAGATCAGGTCGGCGTAGACCTGGTCCTGGTTCTGGTAAGGCGTCACGGTCACGCCCTTGGGCGCCCAGTTTTCCTTCGCATAGGTTTCCTGGATCGTGCCCTGCTCGACGCCCACCGTCTTGCCCTTGAGCGCTTCGGCCGTCGGCTGGAGCGACGTGCCCTTCTTGGCGACGAGGCGCGTCGGCGTGTTGAACAGCTTCGCCGAGAAAGCGATCTGCTCGGCGCGCTGCGGGGTGATCGTCATCGACGAGAGCACACCGTCGAACTTCTTCGCCTTCAGGCCCGGGATCATGCCGTCGAAGTCCTGCTCGACCCACACGCACTTCGCGTTCAGGCGCTTGCAGATTTCGTTGCCGAGGTCGATGTCGAAGCCGACGAGCTTGCCATCGGGTGCCTTCGATTCGAACGGCGCGTAGCTCGCGTCGACGCCGAAGCGCACGGTGGACCAATCCTTCGCGTGGGCGACGCCGGCCGAGACCGCGAGCAGGGCAACCGACAGGGTGGCAAGCAGTTTTTTCACTATGTGTACTCCTCGTATGGTTCAGGGCGCGCAGCGGGCGGTCGTGCCGTCGCCACGCATGGTTCCGGCGCGGCTCGCGCAGGAACTCTGCTTGGGCTCGCTGGCTTGGGAGCGAGCGGCGGCGCAAAGCTTACACGGTCAAAATTGCTGCGTGGCTAGTGTTATACCGGATGGCGGGATTCGAAGCGCGCTAACGGACGTTCGTGCACTGTGGCGGGAGGCGCAAACCCTTGTGGGACAAGGCGTTCGGGGCTTGGACCGGGCGCTGCGCGCGGCACCGGCGACGGCGATTGCGATGCACCGCCGCAACAGTCTGAAGAATGTGCGGCGGGGCATGCGGGTGCGTGTCGGCGTATGTAGGCGAGTTGAAAAAGAAACGAGGGTGTGGTGTTAGTTTGGGTGTAAGGCGCGTGTTATATGGACGCTTAAATTGGACCCTGCATCAGACCACGCGCGCACCCGCGCGGTACGTCGCGCGCGTGACGGTGGCTTCGCCGAGATTGAAGGCATTGCCGGTGCCGCCAATGCGCCCGCGCACCATCGCGAGCCCGGTCTGGGGCGCGCGCAGCCACTCGAAAGCCGGCATGGCTTCGCCGCCGAGCGCGCCAACGAGCGCCGTTTCGAGTTCGGCGCGCGGCGTGCGCGCGAGCACCGCCATCCAGGCGCGGCGCGCGTTGGGCGCCGCGGAGGGGGGGCGAAGATGCGTTCATCGGAGTTCCTGTGTCGTGAACGGAGGTGTACATTGAAGCATCTACTCATCTAAACGTCTAGACGTATATACGGACGACTAACGCGTGCGCGCAACGAAGAACGTTTTCATATTTCCATCACGCCGTGCGCACTACAATGCGCAAGCTACAGCCGATATTGAACCCCGGATGAATGACGGCACCATGACATCGAACGACGAGGCCCCGCACAGCACGCTCGAGCGCGGCGCAGGCGTGGCGGTGTGGCGGCAGATCGAGCAGATTCTCGCGGCTGAGATCGCGGCGAAAGGCTTTGGCGACGACGGCAGGCTGCCGAGCGAAGGCGAACTGGCACGGCGCTTCGACGTGAACCGCCACACGGTGCGGCGCGCGATGCTGGGGCTTGCCGCGCTCGGCCTCGTTAGCGTGGAGCAGGGGCGCGGCACCTTCGTGCAGCCCGGCGCGATCGATTACACCATCGGCAAGCGCACGCGCTTCACCGAGAACTTGCAGCGTCATCAGCATTCTGCGGTGGGCAAGCTGCTCGCTTCGTCGCGGGTGAAGGCCGATCCGGGCGTGGCGAAGGCGCTCGCCATGCGCGCCGGCGCGCACGTGTATCGGTTGGAAACGCTGCACGAATCGGAGGGCGTGCCGCTCACATATGCGCGCAGCTGGTATCCGGCCGCGCGCTTCGCCGATCTGCCCGCGGTCATGGCGCGCGTGGACAGCACCTCGAAGGCGCTCGCCGAATTCGGCGTGAGCGATTATCTGCGCAAGTGGAGCCGCATCGGCAGCGTGCTGCCCGAGCCCGAAGTGGCGCGGCGGCTGAATATCAACCGGCAGCAGCCGGTGCTGTGGGTGGAGAACGTCGACGTCGATCTCGACGGCGTGCCCATCAAGTACGGCATCACGCATTTCGCGGCGGACCGCGTGCAGTTGATGGTGGAGCACGACGTATGAGCGCGCCGCACGACGATTGGAGCGAGGCGACGCGCTTCGCGCTCTATTACGCACCGCCGCGCGCCTCGGCGTGGTGGCGGGCAGGCTGTGCCTGGCTAGGCCGCGACCCCGAAAGCGGCGAGACGCTTGCGCCGCCGCAACCGGTTGGGCTCGCGCAGCCGCTCGACGCGCTTACCGGTGCGCCGCGCCGTTACGGCTGGCACGGCACGCTCGTGCCGCCGTTCCGGCTTGCGGCGGGTGTGACGCCTCAGACGCTCGTGGCTGCCGCGCAGGCGTGGGCGGCGGGGCGCGCGCGCTTTGAAGTCGCGGTGGAGGCGGCCATGCTCGGGCGCTTCGTCGCGCTGCGAGCCGCCGACGAAAACGGCGCGCAGGCACTGCGCGAACTCGCCGCCGACGCCTTGCGCGCGCTGGGCCACCTGCGCGCCTCGCAGACCGCCGACGAACTCGCGAAGCGGCTCGACGCTCCGCTCACGCCGCGCCAGCGCGCCTATGTCGAAGATTGGGGGTATCCGTACGTGTTCGACGAGTTCCGCTTCCACATGACGCTTTCCGATTCGCTCGACGACGCAGCCGTGTGCGCCGCGCTCGCGCACGCCTGGAATGCCCTGATGCGCGATGTGGGCGCGCTGCCCGTGGAGGGCGTCGCACTCTACGTCGAGCCGCGCCCGGGAGAACCGTTCTCGTTGTGGCGCCGCGTGGATTTTCCCGCCGACGACTCGGTACACGTGCGGGTACGGGAGCACGCATGACAACTCGAACGACATCGCGCCTGATCTATGTGATGGGTCCTTCGGGCGCGGGCAAGGACTCGCTGCTCGGCTTTGCGCGGTCGCGGCTCGCGTCAGGTGGGGTGCTGTTCGCGCATCGCTACATCACGCGCGAAGTGGACGGCGGCGAGAACCACATCGCGCTCACCGACGCGGAATTCGAGGCGCGCTCGCGCCTTGGCCTGTTCGCGCTGCAATGGCGCAGCCATGCGCTACGGTATGGCATTGGCGTGGAGATCGACCAGTGGCTTGCGCTTGGCTGCACGGTGGTGCTGAACGGCTCGCGTGCGTACGTGAACGAGGCGCTGGCGCGCTATCCGCAGATGACGCTCGTGCATGTGAACGCCGCGCAGCACGTGCTGGCGGCGCGGCTTGCCTCGCGTGCACGGGAGACGCCGGAGCAGATCGCCGCGCGCCTTGCGCGGCGCGCGTCGTTCGAGGTGCCGGCGGGTGCATCGCTCACGCACATCGACAACTCGGGGCGGCTGGAGGATGCGGGGCTGGCTTTCGTCGAGGCGGTGCAGCGTGTAACAGCGAAGTAACAAAAGCCCCTCTCCCATAGGGAGAGGGGTTGGGGAGAGGGGGAGAGAGGGAGAGAGGAATCAGGTGCGCAACGCCACCATCTCCGAGACGCGCTGAGCGGCCTGTAGAAGCGGTTCGAGAAAGGCCTTGACCATCTGCTTGGCCGAGGTGCGCTGGGCATTCCCGCTGATATTCATGGCAGCGATCACGCGGCCTTGACGGTTGCGAATCGGCGCGGCGATCGAAATAAGTCCGCCCTCCAATTCCTGGTCGATGATGGACCAGCCCTGCTGGCGCACCTGCGCGATGATCTTCTTGAGCTCGTCCTTGTCGGTGACGGTGCGCGGCGTGTGCGCGTAGAGCGGCATCGCGCCGAGCGTGGCGTCGAGCGTCGGTTCGTCGAGCGCCGAGAGCAGCACGCGGCCCATGGACGTGCAGTAGGCGGGCAGGCGGCTGCCGATCGAGAGGTTGATCGTCATGATCTTGTGCGTGGGCACGCGCAGCACATAAACGATCTCGGTGCGGTCGAGCACGGCGGCCGAGCAGCTTTCGTGCACCTCGGCCGAGAGTTGCTCCATGACCGGTTCGGCCAGGTTCCAGAACGGCATCGACGTGAGATACGCGAAGCCGAGGTCGAGAATCTTGGGCGTGAGCCGGAACAGTCGTCCTTCGGCTTCCACATAGCCGAGCGTTTGCAGCGTGAGCAGGATGCGGCGCGCGCCGGCGCGCGTGAGGCCGGTGGCCGCGGCGACATCGGTGAGCGTCTGCTCGGGGCGCTCGGCATTGAACGCGCGAATCACGGAGAGCCCGCGCGCGAACGACTGCACGTAGGAGTCGCCCGGCTTTTCGTGGGACTCCGGCTGCTCGTCGGAAGGGGCGTGCGAAGCGCGGCTGGCGGGGTTCATGGCGTCGTGGCGTCGGATCAAGGGCTGGAGGCGGCGCGTAAGGAACCCATGACGATAGCGCAAGCGCATGGATTCGCCAACCGGTGCGCGGTGGACGGCGCTGGCCGAGACGGGAAATTCGGAGAGGTCGCAGGTTTTATTGGCTCAATATTTGATTTTCGACAATTTAATGATTTTATTTGGTATTGACATAAATATTAAATAGATGAAAGCGCCTTGAATAAGGTCGATCCTATTATCAGATTATTTTCCATTGGGCTAGTCGAATAGTGCTGTCGGATCCAGGCCGGGATCCTCTGATTTCCCTTTTTTCGACGCTCCGTCTTCTTCTGCGTTTTCACCTTGCCGGAAATTTGTCGTGCGCGGGAAGCCCGCTGTTCGGGGCTGAGCACGTGCATGAAGGGTAGGTGAAAGTTAATTGCGTCGTACTGTCGCGCTTGTACGGACTAGCTTTGTCGCGATCAGAAAACCTTGGCTTGGATCAAATTTTCGGATAACGCATTTCCGTAGAATTTCGCCAAACACGTAGGGGTGTATTTTGCGCCGGCATTTTTGCGATGCAAATACATGAAAGCGTCCAGGTAGTTAAACGAAAACGCAGGCAAACATGAAGAGAAAAGCCTTCAAAAGGTGGTTAATCCCCCTCGGCAGCGGGCTGCTCGCCTCCCTCGCGGGGTGCAGCGAACTGACCGTGCTCGATCCCAAGGGTAGCATCGGCGTAGCCGAAAAGCACCTCATCGCCACCGCCACATGGGCCATGCTGCTCGTGGTGGTGCCGGTGATCCTGCTCACGCTCTTTTTTGCCTGGCGCTACCGCGCATCCAACCGCAACGCCACCTACGCCCCCAAATGGGCGCATTCCACCGCGATTGAAGTAGTCGTCTGGAGCATTCCGGCCGTCATCATCCTGTTCCTCGCAATCCTCACCTGGAAGACCTCTCACGAGCTCGACCCGTACAAGCCGATCGAATCGAACGTCAAGCCCATCAATGTCGAGGTCGTCGCGCTCGACTGGAAGTGGCTCTTCATCTACCCGGACCTCGGCATCGCCACGGTGAACCAGCTGGCCGTGCCGGTGGGCACGCCGGTCAATTTCCGCATTACGTCGGATTCGGTGATGAACTCGTTCTTCATCCCGCAACTGGGCACCCAGGTCTACGCAATGGCGGGCATGCAAACGCGCCTGCACCTGATTGCCGATCATGCCGGCGACTATGCGGGCATCTCGGCTAACTACAGCGGCAAGGGCTTTTCGGACATGAAGTTCCGCACGCTCGCCACGAGCCAGCAGGACTTCGACACCTGGGTCCAGAAGGTGAAGGCGTCGCAAACCTCGCTGTCGATGGACCAGTACGCGAGGGTTTCGGAGCCCAGCGAGAAGGCGCCGGTCGAATACTTCTCGACGGTCGATCCGAAGCTCTTCAACAACATCATCGGGAAGTACAACAACGGCCACGTCACGGATTTCACCGATCCGTCGTGCGTGACCAAGGGGTAAGCGGCATGTTCGGCAAACTTACATTAGAGGCAGTTCCGTTCGATCAGCCGATCATCATGGGCGCCGCGGCATTCATGGCGCTGATCGTGATCGGCGTGCTCGGTCTCGTGACTGTGAGCGGCAAGTGGAAGTACATCTGGAGCGAGTGGATCACGAGCGTGGACCACAAGCGCATTGGCGTCATGTACATGATCGTGGCCGTGCTCATGCTCGTACGCGGCTTCGCGGACGCCGTCATGATGCGCATCCAGCAGGCCATCGCGCTCGACGCGCCGGGCTACCTGCCGCCGCATCACTACGACCAGATATTCTCGGCGCACGGCGTCATCATGATCTTCTTCATGGCGATGGCGCTCATGGTCGGCCTGTTCAACCTCGTCGTGCCGCTGCAGATCGGCGCGCGCGACGTGGCGTTCCCGTTCCTGAACTCGCTGTCGTTCTGGATGACGGCCATCAGCGCGATTCTCATCAACGTTTCGCTCGTGATCGGCGAGTTCGCGCAGGTGGGCTGGCTCGCCTATCCTCCGCTGTCCGAGTTGCAGTTCAGTCCAGGCGTCGGGGTCGACTACTACATCTGGGCCGTGCAGCTATCGGGCGTGGGCACGCTCATTACCGGCATCAACTTCTTCGTGACCATCATCAAGATGCGCGCGCCGGGCATGAGCCTCATGAAGATGCCGGTGTTCACGTGGACGGCGCTGTGCTCGAACGTGCTCATCATGGCCACCTTCCCGATCCTCACGATCGCCGTTGCGCTGCTGGGCTTCGACCGCTACCTCGGCATGCACTTCTTCACGAACGACGGCGGCGGCAACATGATGCTGTACCTGAACCTGATCTGGGCGTGGGGCCACCCCGAGGTGTACATCCTCGTGCTGCCCGCGTTCGGCATCTATTCGGAAGTCATGGCCACGTTCTGCAAGAAGCCGCTGTTCGGCTACAAAACGATGGTTTATGCGTCGTGCGCCATCATGATTCTCGCGTTCCTCGTGTGGGCGCACCACTTCTTCACGATGGGCTCGGGTGCCAACGTCAACGCGTTCTTCGGCATTGCCACCATGGTCATCGCGATCCCCACGGGCGTGAAGATCTTCAACTGGCTGTTCACCATGTATCGCGGGCGTGTGCACTTCACCGCGCCGGTGCTCTGGACGATCGGCTTCATGGTCACGTTTTCGATCGGCGGCATGACCGGCGTGATGATGGCCATTCCGGGCGCGGACTTCGTGCTGCACAACTCGCTCTTCCTGATTGCGCACTTCCATAACGCCATCATTGGCGGCGTGGTGTTCGGCTACCTCGCGGGCCTGCATTACTGGTTCCCGAAGGTGTTCGGCATCAAGCCCAGTGAAAAGCTCGGCAAGGCGTCGTTCTGGTGCTGGTTCGTGGGCTTCTACGTGGCGTTCGTGCCGATCTACGTGCTCGGCTTCATGGGCGCAACCCGCCGCCTGAACCACTACGACAACCCCGCATGGCAGCCGTATTTCATCGTGGCCGCCATCGGCGTGGCCATCATCGCGGTTGGCGTGGTGTTCCAGGTGCTGCAGTGGGTGATGGCGTTCGTGAACCGCAACAAGGCGGAGTGCCACGACGTCACAGGCGATCCGTGGGACGGCCGCACTCTCGAATGGGCGACTTCGTCGCCGCCGCCGGTCTATAACTTCGCGCTCATTCCGCAGGTGCAGGAGCTCGACGCCTTCACCCACATGAAGGAAACGGGCCGTGGCATGGGCCTCGCCGCGAAGTACAAGGACATTCACATGCCGTCGAATACTTCGGCTGGCTTCTTCATTGGCGTGTTCAGTCTGTTGCTGGGTTTCGCGGGCGTCTGGCATATCACGTGGCTTGGCGTACTCGCCTTCGTCGCCATCGTCGTTATCGTTGCCGCACGCAGTTTTAGCGACGACGACGGCTACTACATTCCGGCCGCGAAGGTTCGCGAGATCGAAGAGACGCGCCATCGCGCGGCGGTTGCCGCCGAGCGCGAACTGGTCGCTGTGGAGGCTTAACTGATGTTACAAAAAACCAATCCGGCAACGCTTGCCGATTTCGATCACGACGATCACCCGCCGTCGCATTCCGTGTTCGGGTTCTGGGTCTACCTGATGACCGACTGCGTCCTGTTCGCGGCGCTGTTCGCGACGTTCGGCGTGCTCGGGCATCAGTTCGCGGGCGGCCCAACCGGCAAGGACCTGTTCAACATCAGCGACGTTGCAGTCGAAACCGCGGTGCTGCTGGTTTCCAGCATCACCTACGGCTTCGCCATGCTCGCCGCGCAGCAGCGCAAGAGCGGCGCGGTCGTCGGCTGGCTGGCCGTGACCTTCGTTCTGGGAGCGCTGTTCCTCGTGCTGGAGTTGCGCGAGTTCTCGCACCTGGTTGCCGAGGGCGCGGGCCCGCAGCGCAGTGCGTTCCTCTCGTCGTTCTTCGTGCTGGTCGGCACGCACGGCCTGCACGTTTTCTTCGGCCTCGTCTGGATGGCGGTGCTGATGATGCAGGTTATCCGCCGCCCGGAGCTGGACGAGCGGGAAGTGCGCCGCCTCACATGCCTGAGCCTTTTCTGGCACTTCCTCGACGTGGTGTGGATCTGCGTGTTTACCTTTGTCTACCTCGGGAGCGTGATTTAAATGGCGCATTCTCATAGCGAAGCCCATGGCAGCCTCGGCAGCTATGTTGCGGGCTTTATTCTCGCGGTGCTGTTGACCGCCGGCGCGTTCGGCATCGTCATGCACGGCACGATGGCGCCGAACACCATGATGGTCGTGCTCGCCGTGCTTGCCTTCGTACAGGTGGTCGTGCACCTCGTGTTCTTCCTGCATCTGAACACGTCGTCGGGGCAGGGCTGGAACGTGCTCTCGCTCGCCTATACTGTGCTGGCCGCTGCGTTCTTGATCTTCGGCACGATCTGGGTCATGCACAACGTCGGTATGAACATGATGTCACGGTAATTCACGGGTTCTGCCCGGCGCCTCAGAAAGCAATTCGGGGCGCTTCCTCCGCAGGCCGACGGCCGCACAGACATAAGTTCTGTGTGGCCGTTTTCATTTCATCTGATGGAATTTGCTTCGCGGACCAGGAGAGATGCCGGCTTGACACCCGCGCGACGCGACGCCTATCATGGACGCCAATTGTTCGATTGCCGATCATGAGTTCGTGTAACGAACAAATTGCATCTGAACCTGGAGACTCTCATGACGGAAGCATTCATTTGCGACGCGATACGCACGCCGATCGGCCGCTACGCGGGCGCCCTTGCGCAGGTTCGCGCCGACGACCTCGGCGCGGTGCCGCTCAAGGCGCTCATGGAGCGCAACAAAGAGGTGGACTGGGCGGTAATCGACGACGTGATTTACGGCTGCGCGAACCAGGCGGGCGAAGATAATCGTAACGTCGCGCGCATGTCGTCGCTGCTGGCGGGCCTGCCGCAGGCAGTGCCGGGTTCGACGGTGAACCGGCTGTGCGGCTCGGGTATGGATGCCATCGGCATTGCCGCACGCGCGCTCAAGTCCGGCGAGACGGGGCTGATGATCGCGGGCGGCGTGGAGAGCATGAGCCGCGCGCCGTTCGTGATGGGCAAGGCGGCAAGCGCCTTCGCCCGCGACGCCGCCATCTACGACACGACCATCGGCTGGCGCTTCGTCAATAAGCTGATGAAGCAGCAGTACGGGGTGGACTCGATGCCCGAGACCGCCGAGAACGTTGCCGTCGATTACGGCGTGAGCCGCGCCGATCAGGACGCGTTCGCGCTGCGCAGCCAGCAGAAGGCCGCGCGTGCGCAGGCAGACGGTACGCTCGCACAGGAAATCGTTGCGGTGACAATCGCGCAGAAGAAGGGCGATCCGCTCGTGGTGTCGCGCGACGAGCATCCGCGCGAGACGAGTCTCGAAACGCTGGCGAAGCTCAAGGGCGTCGTGAGCGCGGATGGCTCGGTCACCGCGGGCAATGCGTCGGGCGTGAACGACGGCGCGTGCGCGCTGCTGCTCGCAAACGAGGCCAATGCGAAGCGCTTCGGTCTGACGCCGCGTGCGCGAGTGCTCGGCATCGCGACCGCGGGCGTTGCACCGCGCGTGATGGGCATCGGTCCGGCGCCCGCCACGCAGAAGCTGCTCGCGAATCTGAACATGACCATCGACCAGTTCGACGTGATCGAGCTCAACGAAGCGTTCGCTTCGCAAGGGCTGGCCGTGCTGCGCATGCTCGGCGTGGCCGATGACGATCCCCGCGTCAACCCGAACGGCGGCGCCATCGCGCTGGGTCATCCGCTGGGCATGAGCGGCGCGCGTCTCGTGACCACGGCGATGTACCAGTTGCATCGCACGCAGGGGCGCTATGCGCTGTGCACGATGTGCATCGGCGTAGGCCAGGGCATTGCCATCGCCATCGAGCGTGTTTGATCCACGTTTGATTCGAGTTTGATGCCGTTCAGGTGGCCGAAACAAGCTTGAGCTGCCGGTTCACCAGAGTGTCACTAAAGCCGCGAATTTTCGGATTCGCGGCTTTTTTCATTCAGCGCGCTAATACGGTGTTTCAAGATTCGTAAAAATCATCAGTATTGTTCCGTATTCGATGCCGATCAATTGAGCGTTGGTTTTTTTTTATACGTTTCGCTTAATCTGATGTGGCTCGCGGCCATCTACTAGTCGCTTTTTGATCGGTACGCGTAGAATCCTGACGCTTCGGCGCAAGCCGTTGCAGCAAAAATACCCCCCGATTTTTGAGGAGAATACGGATGATGAAGGCAACAGCGTTGGCGGCAGTGGTACTTGGTATGGCGTTCGCGCAAGCGGCATCGGCGCAAACGGAGCAGCCGGCGTCAGCGCCCCAGGCTCAGTCGGCGCTCGCTAGCGCGACGCAAGCTATCGTCGCGAACGAACCGCCGGTCCACGTGAAGGTGCAGATCGTCGGCATCGACCGCGCCTCGCGCGTGATCACGGTGCGCGGTCCGCGCGGCAACGAAGTCCAGATCGGGCTTAGCCAGCAAGTCGCCAACTTCGACAAGCTCAACGTGGGTGACACCGTCGACGTGCTTTACAAGAACGCGCTGCTCGTGACGGCCGAAAAAGTGACGGGCAAGGACAAGGGCATTCGCAAGCGTGTCGACACGAACGTCTATCTCCCGGCTTCGTCGGGCTACGACGCGGCGCGCCAGGTCGAAGTCCAGGCCACCGTGCAGCACATCAACGCGAAGAAGCGCGAAGTGACGCTGCGCGGCGCATATCAGACGGTCACGCTCGACGCTACGCCCGACGTCGATCTGAAGAAATTGAAGGTTGGCGACACCATCCACGCCGTGTTCGTCTCCGCTTATGCAACGCAGGTTACGCCGGTTGGCGCAACGGACTGATTAGCGAAGCAGGCAGTGCCCGGGCCGCGCGGCCCGGCCGCATCAGCAGGAACAAACCGGAACAAACCGGAACGCCGGCATATCGCGAATCCATCGCAATATGCCGGCGTTCCGGTTTTTGGCGGGCGCTTTCACGGCGCCCGTTTTTCGTCGTGCTGAGTTTCTGGCGACGGCTTACATGCCTGCCATGCACATGTACTTGACGACGACGTAGTCATCCACGCCATAGTGCGAGCCTTCGCGGCCGAGGCCCGATTGCTTCACGCCGCCGAACGGTGCAACTTCGTTCGAGATCAGGCCGGTGTTGATGCCCACCATGCCGTATTCGAGCGCTTCAGCCACACGCCACACGCGGCCGATGTCGCGGCTGTAGAAGTACGCTGCGAGGCCGAACTCGGTGTCGTTGGCCATCCTGATCACTTCTTCGTCCGACGAGAAGCGGAACAGCGGCGCGAGCGGGCCGAACGTTTCGTCGCGGGCGACCTTCATCGCGGGCGTGACGTTGGTGATCACGGTGGGTTCGAAGAAGCCATGGCCGAGCGCGTGGCGCTTGCCGCCCGTGAGCACTTGCGCGCCCTTTGCGAGCGCGTCTTCGATATGCGATTCCACCTTCAGCACAGCCGCTTCGTTGATGAGCGGACCTTGCGTGACGCCGGCTTCAGTGCCGAGGCCGACCTTGAGCTTTTCCACCGCATCGCGCAGCTTCGCCGCGAACGTGTCGTACACGGCGTCGTGTACGTAGAAGCGGTTCGTGCACACGCAGGTCTGGCCGCTGTTGCGGTATTTCGAGATGATGGCGCCGGCCACTGCCGCGTCGATATCGGCGTCTTCGAAGACGATGAACGGCGCGTTGCCGCCCAGTTCGAGCGAGACCTTCTTGACCGTCGCCGCGCATTGGCCCATCAGCAGGCGGCCGACCGGCGTCGAGCCCGTGAACGAGAGCTTGCGCACGGTGGGGTTGCTCGTGAGTTCGCCGCCGATGGCCTTCGGGTCGCCGGTGACGACGCTGAAGATGCCGGCGGGCACGCCCGCGCGCTCGGCCAGCACGGCCAGCGCGAGCGCCGAGAGCGGCGTGGCTTCGGCGGGCTTGAGCACGATCGGGCAGCCGGCCGCGAGCGCGGGACCGACCTTGCGCGTGATCATCGCGGCGGGGAAGTTCCACGGCGTAATCGCGGCGCACACGCCCACGGGTTCCTTGGTCACGACGATGCGCTTGTCGCTCGCGACGGTCGGAATCGTGTCGCCGTAAATGCGCTTGCCTTCTTCGGCGAACCATTCGAGGAACGACGCGGCGTAGCCGATTTCACCCTTCGCCTCGGCGAGCGGCTTGCCTTGCTCGGTGGTGAGGATAAGCGCGAGGTCGTCGGCGTTCGCCATCATCAGGTCGTGCCACTTGCGCAGGATGACGCTGCGCTCCTTCGCGGTCTTGGCGCGCCATGCGGGCCATGCGGCGTTCGCGGCCGAAATCGCGCGGCGCGTTTCGGCGGCGCCCATGCGCGGCACCGTGCCGATCAGCGCGCCCGTGGCGGGGTTGGTCACGTCGAGCGTGGCGCCGTCTTCAGCGCCTTGCCATTCGCCGTTGATATAGGCCTTGCTTTGCAGCAGCGATGCGTCTTTCAGGTTCATGCCCGAGCTCCCGATAACGTGATTCGATTCGAAATCAATGCAGTAAGAACGACAAACGGCACAGCGGCAAACGCCGGTGTGCCGTTTCGTGGATGGCCCGCGCGCGGCGGGCCGATGGACTTTCCGGGGTCTTGCGGCGCAGGCTTACGCCGGCACGCCCACGGCTTCCTTGAGCGACTCTTCGAGGATCGCGAGCGCTTCGTCGAACACGTTGTCCTGAATCGTCAGCGGGAACAGGAAACGCACGACGTTCGAGTACACGCCGCACACGAGCAGCAGCAGGCCACGGTTGAGCGCGGCCGTTTGCACGCGCTTGGTGAAGTCGGCGTCGGCCTCGTTCGTGCCCGGCTTGCAGAATTCCACGGCGTTCATCGCGCCCGGGCCGCGCACGTCGGCGATTTGCGGCACTTCGGCCTTCATCGCGTCGAGCTTGGCCTTGAGCTTGTCGCCGAGCCTGGTGGCGCGCTCGCACAGCTTTTCTTCTTCGATGATCTCGATCACCGCGTGCGCCGAAGCGACAGCCAGCGGGTTGCCCGCGTAGGTGCCGCCGAGGCCGCCAGGCGCTGCCGCGTCCATGACTTCCGCACGGCCCACCACGCCCGACAGCGGCATGCCGCCGGCGAGGCTCTTGGCGATCGTCATGAGGTCCGGTGCGACGTCGTAGTGCTCCATCGCGAACAGCTTGCCAGTGCGCGCGAAGCCCGTTTGCACTTCGTCGGCGATCAGCAGGATGCCGTGCGTGTCGCAGATCTTGCGCAGGCCGCGCACGAAGTCGGCGGGCGCCTGGTAGAAGCCGCCTTCGCCCTGGACCGGTTCGAAGATGATCGCGGCGACGCGCTTCGGATCGATGTCGGCCTTGAACAGCATCTCGATGTGCTTGAGCGAATCAGCCGTGCTGATGCCGTGGACCGAGTTGGGGTACGGCGCGTGGTAGACGTCGGCCGGGAACGGGCCGAACGCGAGCTTGTACGGGGCGACCTTGCCGGTGAGCGCCATGCCCATCAGCGTGCGGCCGTGGAAGCCGCCCGCGAAGGCGATCACACCCGGACGGCCGGTGTGGGCGCGGGCGATCTTGACGGCGTTCTCGACGGCTTCGGCGCCGGTCGTGAAGAACGCGGTCTTCTTGGCGAAGCTGCCCGGCGCGCGTTGCGCGACCTTCTCGGCCAGCGAGACATACGACTCGTAGGGGACGATCTGGTAGGCGGTGTGGGTGAAGTGGTCGAGCTGCGCCTTGATGGCGGCGACGATCTTCGGATGGCGGTGGCCCGTGTTGCACACGGCGATGCCGGCCGCGAAGTCGATGAAACGGCGACCTTCGACGTCCCACAGTTCCGCGTTCTCGGCGCGCTCGGCATAGAAGTCGCACATCACGCCCACGCCGCGCGGGGTAATGGCGTTCTTGCGGTTCTGCAGTTCGGCGTTCTTGCTCACGGTCGTCTCCTTCGAAAACGGTGTCGGTTGCTGGTTTGATGGGTGGACCACTGCTGGGTCCATGCCGCGACTATACTCACGTTTGGCTCTAAAATTCAGAGCCATTCGGATAAATACTTAGGAGCCAATTTCATGCGAGCGAGTGTCCTGTCCGACTGGCTGGCCCAGCGGCTCGAGCGTGGCAGCGGTCAGCCGGTCTACCGGCAGCTGCACCGGCTGCTGCAGCAGGCGATCCTCTCGCGCGAACTGCCGGCGGGCGCGCGGGTGCCGTCGTCGCGGCTGCTGGCGGCCGAATTGGGCATTGCGCGCAATACCGTCACGCAGGTTTACGAGCAACTCGTGCTCGAAGGCTATGTGACTTCGGCGACGGGGCGTGGCACCTTTGTTGCCGATACCTCGCCAGATGAGATCGTTGGCGCGGTGGAAATTGGCTCCCTGCAAACATGGAAAAATGTCGCTGGATCAGGATCCGCGCCTTATTTTGGGGCGGCGCGCAGGGTAGGAGATTCCGGATCTGTCGCAACTAACAGCCTTTCGGGGCAGGCGTCAGCGGGACTGGATGGGGCGCCAGCCGCGGCGGCTGCATCGATCGAGCCGATGGCCGCCGCGCAGGATCGTCGCGCCGATGTTTCGGCATCGGCGTTCGCGTCGGCCGGACCAGCGCCGGCTGCCACCCAGGCGCAACGCACGGCGGCCCGCGCGCTCTCCACGCGCGGCGCGCGCCTGATCGCGGGCGCGGGCGTCTCGAAGCGCCAGGGCGGCGCGTTCATGCCGGGCGTGCCCGATGTGTCGCGCTTCCCGGCACGCATCTGGACGCGCCTGCACAACAAGTACTGGCGCAGTCTGCGCCCCGATCTGCTCACTTACGCGCCGGGCGGCGGCCTCGCGCTGTTGCGCCATGTGCTGGCCGACTATCTGCGCACGTCGCGTTCGGTGCGCTGCTCGCCCGAGCAGATCATCATCACGACGGGCATTCACCAGTCGGTGGACCTGGCGGTGCGTCTGCTCTCCGACCCCGGCGACACGATCTGGACCGAAGACCCGTGCTACTGGGGCGTGCGCAGCGTGATGCAGGTTTCGGGCCTCAAGCCGCGCCCGATCGCTGTGGACGCCGAGGGCATCAATCCGTCGCCCGACGACTTTGCCGCCGCGCCGCCGAAGCTCATTCTCGTCACGCCCTCGCACCAGTACCCGCTCGGCATGGTGATGAGCCTCGCGCGCCGCCGCATGCTGCTGGAGTACGCGCGCCAGCACCAGTGCTGGATCATCGAGGACGATTACGACAGCGAATTCCGCTATGGCAGCCGGCCGCTCGCGTCGCTGCAGGGGCTCGACACAGCGGGGCAGGTGATCTACGTGGGCAGCTTCGGCAAGACGCTGTTCCCGGGGCTGCGCGTCGGCTATCTCGTCGCGCCGGAGCCGCTCGCTGAAAGCTTCGCGACCGCGAGCGCCGAGCTTTATCGCGAGGGACAACTCTTGCAGCAGGCGGTGCTGGCGGAGTTCATCGCCGAAGGGCATTTCACCTCGCATATCCGCAAGATGCGCGCGCTGTATGGGCAGCGCCGCCAGGTGCTGCTCGATGCGGTCTCGCGCCGTTACGGCGACGCGTTGCCCGCGATGGGTGGCGACGCGGGCCTGCATGTGGTCATGCAGTTGCCCGAGGGCAGCGATGACCGCGCCGTGGCCGAGGCTGCGCTTGCGCGCAATATCGTCGTGCGGCCGCTTTCGGGTTATTACTCGGCGCGCGAGCGTGCGGCGTCGGGGTTGCTGATCGGCTATGCGTGCGTGCCCGACGAGGAGATCGCGCCGGCGTTCGATACGCTTGCGGAAGCGATTGATGCGAGTTTGCCGGTGTTGGGGTGAAGCGCCCGAGGCATCGGCTCGATGCCTCACTCGCGTCCGTTACATGCGAATCAACACCGCCCCGCACGTCACCAGCACGCAAGCCACCACGCGGCGTGCAGTAAGCTTTTCGCGCATGAACAGCCACCCGATCAGCACCGCAAAGATCGACGACATCTCGCGCAGCGCGGACACCATCGCGATCGGCAGATAGCGGAACGCCTCGATCACGAGGCAATACGCGCTGAGCGCGAGCACGCCCGCAAGCATGCCGCGCATGGCACTGCCCTTCGAGACGAACATCTGCGCCGCGCCGCCACGCAGTTTGCACACGACGATGAACTGCGGGACGTTCCAGAGCAGATAGACCCACATGATGTAGCTGAGCGGATTGCCGGCGAGGCGCGCGCCGAGGCCGTCGACGATCGAATAGGTGGCGATGAAGAAGCCCGTCGCCAGCGCCCAGGGCACGCTTTCGCCCGAAAAGCGCATGCCGCGCCGGAACGCGAGCGACATGATGCCGAGCGAGACGAGCAGCACGCCCGTGGCGGCGAGCGCGTGCAGTTCCTCATGCGCGAACACCAGCGCGCCCACGAATACGAGCAACGGCGAGAGGCCGCGCGCGATCGGGTAGATCTGCCCGAAGTCGCCGCTGCGGTAGGCGCGGATCAGCGCGAAGCAGTAGGCGAATTCGAGCAGCGCCGAGGCCACGATATACGGCCAGCTCGCGGAATCGGGCAGCGGCAGCACGCATACGCCGACGGCGCTCACCAGCACGTAAGGCACCGAGAACATGCCGAGCAGCCAGACGCGGTCGCCCGAAAGGTGGAGGAAGGCGTTCCAGCTTGCGTGCATGAGCGCCGAAAGCAGAACCAGCAGGACCACGAAGCTTGCCATCGAACGAGCGCAAAGAATGGGGGGAAGGAGCGGTTGCGGCCACAAGCAGCCGATTATTCCAGCGAACGTGCCGCAGCGCCAGAACGGCCGGCATCGCCGCCCAAAAGAAAAAGCGCGATCTGCACGGCGGATGCCCTGCAGATCGCGCTTCGCGCGATACGTTTGGCGAGGCAGCGTCAGATCACATGCGCGCGCAGCTTCGCCGAGATGAGGTCGATCACCGTGACCACGGCGATCACCATGATCAGCACCGCGCTCGTCTGCGCATAGTCGAACGAGCGGATTTCCTCGTAGAGCACGACGCCGATGCCGCCCGCGCCCACCATGCCCACCACCATCGCCGAGCGCACGTTCGATTCGAATCGGTAGAGCGCGTATGAGATCCCACATTTCGTGCACATAGGTGCGCCATTCGGTGAAGTCGGGCGGGAAGAAGCCGCGCGCGAAGATGCCCATGTTTTGCGAGTCGGCGAAGAGTTCGAGCGGGCGCGAAAACATGTCGGTCACATGACAGCGCGAGCGCGCGTGACATCTGTGTGACGCACCTCACGAGTCACGCGCAACGCACGGCTAACGGGCTATATTGTGGGCAGACGTGTTTGCTGGCCCCGGTTTTTTCATGGCAAATCCATTGGACAGAGATGCCCGGACTAAGCTTCCTTCCCGACAGCTTCGCGGAATACGAGGACCTGAAAACGCTTCTCGATGCGGGCGCCAACTGGTTCGACATTCGCAGCGCGGGCGAGGTCGAAGTGCGCGGCCGCTCGTTCTCGCTGTACGTGGCCGCGGTGGGCTCGCGTGAACCGAATGCGCCCGCGATCGGCTTTTTCGGCGGCATTCACGGGCTCGAGCGCATTGGCTCACAACTCGTGCTCGATTACATGCGCGCGCTCATCGGGCGGCTCGCGTGGGATGAACTGCTGATGCAGCAGCTCGAATCGGTGCGGCTCGTGATCATGCCCATCGTCAACCCGGGCGGCATGTGGCTCGCCACGCGCGCGAATCCGAATGGCGTCGACCTCATGCGCAACGCGCCGCAGGATGCCGACGAGCACGTGCCCTTTCTCGCGGGTGGCCAGCGCGTGGGCTCGTGGCTGCCGTGGTATCGCGGCCAGCGCGGCGCCCGCATGGAACCGGAAGCGGCGGCGCTGCTGAAGGTCGTCGACGAGGAGCTCGCGCATCGGCCGCTCGCGTTCGCGCTCGATTGCCACTCGGGCTATGGCTGGAGCGACAGCATCTGGTTTCCGTACGCGCGCACGCGCCAGCTCATGCGCCACTTGCCCGAGATGTACGTGCTCAAGACGATGTTCGAGCGCGCGCATCCGCATCACGGCTATACGTTCGAGCCGCAGAGCCACCAGTATCTGCTGCACGGCGATCTCTGGGATTGCGCATACGACCGCGCGCCCTCGGCCAGCATTTTTCTGCCGCTCACGCTCGAATTGGGCTCGTGGCTGTGGATCAAAAAGAATCCGCGCCAGCTTTTTTCTCGTCAGGGCATGTTCAATCCGGTCATGCAGCATCGCACCGCGCGCGTATTGCGGCGTCACGCGAACCTGTTCGAATTCCTCACGCGCGCCGCGTTTTCGTCGTCGCGCTGGCTGCCTCAGGGCGTGGCGCGCCAGCAGGTGCTGCAAAGCGCGATCGGGCATTGGTACCGGAAGCCGGGCTCATGACTGCGCGCTGGATTCTGCTGCGCGGCCTCACGCGAGAGTCTCGACATTGGGGTGCGTTCGCGCCCATGCTCGAAGCGCGTTGCGGCGCGGTGCTGCCGATCGATTTGCCCGGCAACGGCATGCTCGCGCAGTTGCGCTCGCCTATCAATGTCGATGCCTATGTGGACGCCGTGCGCGCAGAAGCGCAGCGGCACGGCGCGCGGCCGCCGCATCGGGTGCTCGCGATGTCGCTGGGCGGCATGGTGGCGTCGGCGTGGGCGCTGCGCTTTCCCGATGAGATCGAGCAACTCGTGCTCGTCAACACGAGCATGCGGCCCTATAGCCGCTTTTACGAGCGGCTGCGCCCCGCTGCGTGGCCCGCGCTGCTGCGCGCGGCGTGGCACTGGCGCCGCATCACAAACGATCATGTGGCCGAAGCGATGATCCACGCGCGCACCTGCGCGCGCCGCGACACGCTCGCCGCCGATCTCGACGCCTGGTGCGCGATCCGCGCGAGCGCTCCGGTGAGCCGCGCCAACGCGCTGCGCCAGTTGCAGGCGGCGGCGCGCTATGCGGTGCGCGAGGTGCCGCCCTGCGCCGTGCTCGTGCTGTCCTCGCGCGAGGATCGCCTCGTGAATCCCGCGTGCTCGGCGCGGCTCGCGCAGGCCTGGAGCGCGGCGCATCGCGAGCATCCGTGGGCGGGCCACGATCTGCCGCACGACGACCCGCAATGGCTCGTGGACGCGGTATGCGAGGCCGGGCCGCAGCGCGCCATCGCGCCCGCGGGGTTTGCCCCATAATATGCGGACCGTTTTTCCGGCCTTCCCTGGAACACTTCCGCATATGACGCACACGAACGACAACGACCGCGCCGCGCCGCGCCTCACGAGCCTCTCGCACGGCGGCGGCTGCGGCTGCAAGATCGCGCCGGGCGTGCTCTCCGCGCTGCTCGCGCGCAGCACGCCGCTCACGGCCGCGTTTCCGAACCTGCTGGTCGGCACCGAAACGGCCGACGATGCCGCCGTCTACAAGCTCAACGACGAGCAGGCCATTGTCGCGACCACCGACTTCTTCATGCCGATCGTCGACGACCCCTACGATTTCGGCCGCATCGCCGCCACCAACGCGCTCTCGGACGTCTACGCCATGGGCGGCAAGCCGATTCTCGCGCTCGCGCTGGTGGGCATGCCCATCAACGTGCTGCCGCACGAGGTGATCGCCCAGGTGCTGCGCGGCGGCGAGGACGTGTGCGCGGCGGCCGGCATACCGGTGGCGGGCGGCCATTCGATCGATTCGGTCGAGCCGATTTACGGGCTCGCCGCGCTCGGCATCGTGCATCCCGAGCGCGTGAAGCGCAACGCCTCGGCGCGCGCGGGCGACGTGCTGCTGCTAGGCAAGCCGCTGGGCGTGGGCGTGCTGTCCGCCGCGCTCAAGAAGGACCTGCTCGACGATGCCGGCTACCAGGCGATGGTGGCCGCCGCCACGATGCTCAACAAGCCGGGCGCGGCGCTCGCGGAACTTGAAGGCGTGCACGCGATGACCGACGTGACCGGCTTCGGCCTGCTTGGCCACACGCTCGAAATCGCGCGTGGCGCGAACCTCACGGCGCGCGTGCGTTACGCCGATCTGCCGTGGCTGCCGGGCGTGGAAGCGTTCGTTGCGCAAGGCGTGTTCACGGGGGCCTCGGGCCGCAACTGGGCCTCGTATGGCGAGGACGTGACGCTCGCGGCCCAGTTGCCGGAAAGCGCGCGCACGCTGCTCACCGATCCGCAGACCTCGGGCGGCCTGCTCGTGGCTTGCGCGCCGGAGCAAGTGGATGCCGTGCTTGCGCTTTTCCACGCAGACGGCTTCGCGGATGTGCGCGTGATCGGCGAATTGACGGACGGGCCCGCGCGCGTGGAAGTCGTATGAGTGGAGAGTCGCCAAAAGCCATTTTCTACGCCCTCGCGGCGAACGCCGGCATCGCTGTCTGCAAGTACGCAGCGGCTGCGTTTACGGGTTCGGGTTCGATGTTCGCCGAGGCGATTCACTCGACCGCCGATTGCGGCAATCAACTGCTGCTGTTGTTCGGCCTGCGCCAGTCGCGCGAGCCGCCTACGCCGCTGCATCCGATGGGCGCGGGCCGCGCGATCAACTTCTATTCGCTGCTCGTGGCGCTGCTGCTGTTCTTCGTGGGCGGCGCATTCTCGGTGTACGAAGGCGTTCACCGGCTGATCGCGCGCGAGTCGCTCCAGTACGCGTATGTGGCGCTCGCGGTGCTGGGCATTTCCGTGGTGCTCGAATCGTTCTCGCTTTACGGCGCGCTGCGCGAAATCCGCAAGGGCTCGCCCACGAAGTCGCTGTGGCGCTGGGCGCGCGAAACGCGCGACTCCGATCTGCTCGTGGTGGCCGGCGAGGACATTGCCGCGCTGGTGGGTCTCGCCATTGCGTTCGCGGCGGTGCTGCTCACGGTCGTCACCGGCAATCCGGTATGGGACGCGTGCGGGTCGATCGGCGTGGGCGTGCTGCTCATGCTGATTTCGTGGTTCATTGCGCGCGAAGTGAAGTCGATGATCGTGGGCGAATCGGCGAGTCCGGAAATGCGCCGCGATATTGAGGCGTACTTGCGCGCGCGGCCCGAGATTCGCGACATCATCAGTCTCATTACGCTGCAATGGGGCAAGGAGGTGGTCGTGGCCGTGCAGGCCGAGATGATCGATTACGACCACAGCCGCACGATGGTCGAGGCGATCAACGTGATCGAAGCCGATTTGCAGGCGAAATTTCCGGTGGTGCGCTGGGTGTTTTTCGAACCGGATTTTGTAAAGCGCTAACTGCTCGTTGTGCTTTAAAAAGCCGGGCGGTCTTTTCGATCGCCCAGCCTTTTACCGTTACCGGATTGGCACGGCCTTCGTGCCTGGCGCCTGGTGCCGAAATGGCGTCCACACCGGCGTGGTTTTGTCCCAGTCGTCCAGTTCGGAAGGATTTGAATTATCCATGATCAGGCATCCTTATCGAATCGAAAAACAGCGATCACTCGCCAGCGCGGGCCATGTGCGTGGCCCAGTTGGCGCGGCTTTCCTGCAAAGCGATGCGTTGCGCCTGGGTGCGGCCAATCAGGCCCTGGTCCGGATAGCTCGTCTTGTTGAGCGCTGGCAGCGTGCCGCTGCGATAAGCCTCGGCGAGTTCCGCTTTGACCTCCGCGCGGGTCTTGGGGGCTTTGTTGTCGGCTTGCACGACGGGGGCGATTTGCGCGGCTTGCGGCGCATCCGCATCGGCGAAAGCCGATGCGCTCGCGGCGAGCGTGATGACGAGAGAGGCGCCAAGTGCGGTTGCGAGAGTGCGTTTCATGATCTGCTCCTGTTTTAGAGGCGCCTCGGCTCACCGCAATTAGCAGCCAGGCGTGGCGACAGGTGCAAATGTAGGTGCACGGGTTCGCGCGATAAATGGCCCTGAAGCGAAAGGAATTGTCGGGAAACCAGAACAATCGGGAGTAGCGGGAAAAACGCGCGGGGCGTTTTTCCCGCTAAACGGCAGCCAGGCCGTCCAGCCTATGCGGCCCAGCCTATGCGGCCCACTCCGAAATCACCGGCGTTTCGAGTGCGGGCGCCTGCTCGCGCTCTTCCAGCGTGCGCATCGTGCAGGTCTTGTCGAGCGAGGCGCGGCCGGAAAGGAGCGGGCAGCGGTCGAACACTTCAGCGATCCAGTCGACGAATACGCGCACTTTCGGCGACAGATGCCGGCTATGCGGGTACACGGCGGAAATCGGCATGGGCAGCGGCTTGAAGTCGGGCAGGACTTCGACGAGCGCACCGGATTTCAGGTGCGGCAGCACCATGTAGCGCGGCCCCTGGATCAGGCCGAAGCCCTCGACGCCGCAGGTCACATAGGCGTCGGCGTCGTTCACCGAAACCATGCTCTTGAGCTTGAACTCCACTTCCTTACCGTCGACGAGAAACGCCCAGTCGATCGTGCGCCCCGTGCGCTGCGAAAAATAATTCACGGCGCGATGCTCGGCGAGATCTTCGAGCGTTTGCGGCGTGCCGTGGCGCTCGAGATACGAAGGCGCCGCGCAAGACACGCCTTCGAACAGGCCGATGCGGCGCGCGACCAGCGACGAATCCTGCAGCGCGCCTACGCGCACGACGCAATCCACGCCTTCCTGAAGCAGGTCGACGGGGCGGTCGGTCAGGCCCAGTTGCAGGTCGATGTCGGGGTAGCGCCCATGAAACTCGCATAGCGCGGGAATCACGATGAGGCGTCCGATCGAGCCCGGCATGTCGATGCGCAGCTTGCCGTGCGGCTTGCGGTTGCGGTCCTGGAAGGTCTGCTCGGTCTCTTCCACATCGGAAAGAATGCGCACGCAGCGCTCGTAATACGCAGCGCCGTCGGGCGTGAGTGAAAGGCGGCGCGTGGTGCGGTGCATGAGGCGCACGCCGAGAAAGGCTTCGAGATTCTGGATGATCGTCGTGACCGAGGCGCGCGGCAAGTCGAGCGTCTCGGCTGCGCGCGTAAAGCTGTTGGTATCGACGACGCGGGTGAACACCTGCATGGCCTGAAGGCGGTCCATTGCCACTCTCCGAAAGACATCGACGCCCACCGCGCGGACCCGCACCCGCTTATGCCGGGCCGGTCGCGCGAATAAAAGGAAATAGATTGTTCAGGTGCGCCGAATTGTGTTGACGGATTATAGGCATTTATTTGCAGTTCTGCCGAAGCCACAATCCGGACCATTCGAATCTAATCTCGCGCATTGCGCTGTTTCGACATGGATGCCTTCAAACGTTCGACGCCGTGGATTTCCGCTGACCTCTCCGCGAGTGTCGATGAACCCGCGCCGGTGCGCCTCGTTGCAGCGCCGGCGGCTGCGGCCGCGTCGGGCAAGGCGCGCGGGCCCAAGCCTGTCGACGTGAGCGAAGCGACGATCCCCGGTCATGCGCAGGACATCGTGCTGCGCATATACCGCCCGCGCGGCGCGAGCAATTTGCCGGTATTGCTGTATTTCCATGGCGGCGGCTTCGTGCGCGGCTCGCTCGACGACGCCGATGTCGCCGCGCGTTTTTTCGCAGAGCGCTTACCTGCGCTCGTAGTCTCGGTGGACTATTCGCTCGCGCCCCGGTTTCCGTTTCCGGCCGCGCCCGAAGACGCGTATCTCGCCGCGCAATGGGTGCGTGCAAGGGCGCGCGCATTCGGCGGCAATGCGAAGCGCATCGTTGCGGCGGGGCACGACGCGGGTGGGCAGATCGCCAATGTGCTCGCGTTCATGGCGCGCGATCGCGGCGATGTGCGCCTCGCCGCGCAGGCGCTGTTTGCGCCGATGCTCGACCCGAGCCTCACGCGCCTCGGCGACGAAGCGCGGCTTGCTTCGGATATTTCGGCAAGCGAATGCGCGGCCTGCTATCGCGCTTATTTGCCCGAAGCCTCGCAGCGCATGCATCCCTATGCGGCGCCGCTGGAGTCTTCGCGCCTGGCGGGTTTGCCGCCCACGTTCATCGTCACGGCGCAAAACGATGTACTGCATATCGAAGCGGAGAAGTACGCCACGCGCTTGATCGAAGCCGGCGTGCGCACGCATGTAGTGCGTTATCCGAGCGTTTCGCATGCACAGATCGGTGCGCATCCCGAAGCGCTTGCCGAAGCGGTGCGCTTCTTCCGCTGTTGTTTCGAAGCCGGCGTGGCCTGTTAGCGCTGCCGCGGCATCGCGCAGAAAGTATTTATCGAAAAACAATCAATCATTTCGCTGGAGCTCGCTATGTCTCTCAACTCGCATTCACGTACGCGCATTGCACTCGTGGTGGCCGCTGTTCTCGTTGTGGGGGGGCTCGGCTCGCTCGTCGCCATGCGTCTCGATTCGCACCCGGCCGTTGCCGCCGAAGCACCGCCCGCGCCCGAAGTGGATGTTGCCGCCGTACTCAAGCGCGACGTCACCGACTGGCAGAGCTACTCGGGCCGCATGGCCGCAGTCGAGAAAGTCGAGGTGCGCCCGCAGGTTTCAGGCACGATCGTCTCGGTGAATTTCCGTGACGGTGCGCTGGTGAACAAAGGCGACACGCTGTTCGTGATCGATCCGCGCCCGTACCAGGCCGCTGTCGACCAGGCCGCGGCGCAACTGGCCGCCGCGCAGGCGCGCACCGGCTACGCGCAGAGCGACTGGCAGCGCGCGCAGCGACTGATTGGCGACAACGCCATCGCGAAGCGCGACTACGATGAAAAGCAGAACGCCGCGCGCGAGGCGAATGCGAATTTGAAGGCGGCGCAAGCGGCGCTCGAAGCCGCGCAAATCAACCTCGGCTATACGCGCATCGTCGCGCCGGTGTCGGGCCGCGTCTCGCGCGCCGAGATCACGGTGGGCAACGTGGTGTCGGCAGGCGCGAGCGCGCCGCCGCTGACGACGCTGGTTTCGGTGTCGCCCATCTACGCCGAATTCGATGCCGATGAGCAGACCTACCTCGACTACATCAGCCGCATGAAGGACGGTTCGAAAGTCCCCGTCGAACTGGGGCTCGCGAACGAAGCCGGTTATTCGCGCAGCGGCACGATCGAGTCGGTGGACAACCGGCTCGACACGTCGTCGGGCACGATCCGCGTGCGCGCGCGCTTCGACAACGCCGACGGGGCGCTCGTGCCGGGCCTCTATGCGCGCATCAAGGTAAGCGGCAGCGCGCCTCACGCGGCGTTGTTGGTCGACGAAGCGGCCATCGGCACGGACCAGGACAAGAAGTTCGTCTACGTTGTGGATGGCGGGGGCAAGGTCGCGTATCGCACCGTGCGCACCGGCGGGCAGCAGGGCAATTTGCGCGTGATCGTGGGCGGCCTGCAGGCGGGCGAGCGCGTGATCGTGAACGGCACGCAACGCGTGCGGCCGGGCGAGGCCGTGCGTTCGCACGAGGTGCCGATGAGCGGCGACGCGGACGCGGGCGTGGCCAATGCCGCCGTGCCTTCGCCTTCGCCCGACAATTCCGCTGCAAAGACGGCCAAGGCTTCCTGAGGCGCGGCGCTCGCCCTCTGCGCGAGCGCGATCCTCGCATCAAGTTAGTCATCCGAAATTTAGAGCGACCCATGAACATATCGAAATTCTTCATCGACCGGCCGATCTTCGCGGGCGTGCTGTCCGTGCTGGTCCTGCTGGCCGGGGTGATCGCCCTGTTCCAGTTGCCGATCTCCGAGTATCCCGAAGTCGTGCCGCCTTCGGTGGTCGTCCATGCGCAGTATCCGGGCGCGAACCCCAAGGTGATTGCCGAAGCCGTGGCCGCGCCGCTCGAAGAGCAGATCAACGGCGTCGAGAACATGCTGTACATGCAGTCGCAGGCCAATAGCGACGGCAATCTCACGCTCACGGTCACGTTCCGGCTGGGCACCGACCCCGACAAGGCCACGCAGCTCGTGCAGAACCGCGTGAACCAGGCGCTGCCGCGTCTGCCCGAGGACGTGCAGCGCCTCGGCATCACCACCATCAAGAGCTCGCCCACGCTCACGATGGTGGTGCACCTGATCTCGCCGAACAATCAGTACGACATGACGTACCTGCGCAACTACGCGCTGCTCAACGTGAAGGACCGGCTCTCGAACATTCGCGGCGTGGGCCAGGTGCAGCTTTGGGGCTCGGGCGATTACGCCATGCGCATCTGGCTCGATCCGCAGAAGGTGGCGCAGCGCAACCTCACGGCGGAAGACGTGGTGAATGCGATTCGCGAGCAGAATGTGCAGGTCGCGGCGGGCGTGATCGGCGCGTCGCCGAGCGTGCCGGGCACGCCGCTGCAACTGAACGTGAATGCGCGCGGACGTCTGCGCACGGAAGGCGAATTCGGCAACATCATCGTCAAGACCAATCCCGATGGCGGCGTAACTTATCTGCGTGACATCTCGCGCATCGAGCTCGCGGCGTCCGAGTATGGCCTGCGCTCGCTGCTCGATAACAAGCCGGCCGTTGCGCTCGCCATCAACCAGGCGCCGGGCGCGAATTCGCTCGCGATTTCCGACCAGGTGCGCGAGGCGATGAAAGAGCTCAAGGAGGACATGCCCGCCGGCGTGGACTACCGCATCGTCTACGACCCCACGCAGTTCGTGCGCTCCAGTATCGAAGCGGTCGTGCATACGCTGCTCGAAGCCATCGCGCTCGTGGTGGTCGTGGTGATCGTGTTCCTGCAAACCTGGCGCGCTTCGATCATTCCGCTCATCGCCGTGCCGGTGTCGATCGTGGGGACGTTCTCGCTGCTGCTGGCATTTGGTTTCTCGATCAATGCGTTGTCGCTGTTCGGGATGGTGCTCGCGATCGGTATCGTGGTGGACGACGCGATCGTGGTGGTGGAGAACGTCGAGCGCAACATCGCGAGCGGGCTTTCCGCGCGCGACGCCACTTACAAGGCCATGCAGGAAGTGAGCGGGCCGATCATCGCGATCGCGCTTACGCTCGTGGCCGTGTTCGTCCCGCTCGCGTTCATGAGCGGTCTCACGGGCCAGTTCTACAAGCAGTTCGCGATGACCATCGCCATTTCGACGGTGATCTCCGCGTTCAACTCGCTCACGCTCTCGCCGGCGCTCTCCGCGCTTTTGCTGCGCGGCCACGGCGAGAAGGAGGATTGGCTCACGCGCGTGATGAATACGCTGCTGGGCGGCTTTTTCCGGCGCTTCAACAAGGTGTTTCATCGCGGCTCGGAGGACTATGGGCGCGGCGTGAACGGCGTGCTGCACCACAAGGGCGCGATGCTCGCGGTCTATGCGGTGCTGATTGGCGCGACGGTGCTGATGGCGCGCATCGTGCCGGGCGGCTTCGTGCCCGCGCAGGACAAGGAGTATCTGATCGCGTTCGCGCAATTGCCCAATGGCGCTTCGCTCGACCGCACGGAAAGCGTGATTCGCGACATGAGTGCGATCGCGCTCAAGCAGCCGGGCGTGGAAAGCGCGGTGGCGTTTCCGGGTCTTTCGGTGAATGGCTTCACCAATAGTTCGAGCGCGGGCATTGTGTTCGTCACGCTCAAGCCGTTCAAGGAGCGCAAGAGCAAGGCGCTCGCGGCGGGCGCGATCGCGGGCGCGCTCAACCAGCAATATGGCGCGATCAAGGACTCGTTCATCGCCGTGTTTCCGCCGCCGCCGGTGCTCGGTCTCGGCACGCTGGGCGGCTTCAAGATGCAACTGGAAGACCGCGGCGCGCTCGGTTATGAGGCGCTCAACCGCGCGACCGAGGACTTCGTGAAGCGCGCGGCGAAGACACCCGAGCTGGGCCCGACGTTCTCGAGCTATCAAATCAACGTGCCGCAGCTAAATGTCGATCTCGACCGCACCAAGGCCAAGCAGTTGGGCGTGCCGGTTACGGATGTGTTCGAGACCATGCAGATCTATCTGGGTTCGCTCTACGTGAACGACTTCAACCGGTTCGGTCGCGTGTACCAGGTGCGCGTGCAGGCCGATGCGCCGTTCCGCCAGAAGGCCGATGACATTCTGCAACTGAAGACGCGCAACGCCGCCGGCGATATGGTGCCGCTCTCGTCGCTCGTGACGGTTACGCCCACGTACGGTCCCGAGATGGTGGTGCGCTACAACGGCTACACGGCTGCCGACATCAACGGCGGTCCCGCGCCGGGCTACTCGTCGGGGCAGGCGCAGGCGGCGGCCGAGCGCATCGCGGCCGAGGTGCTGCCGCGCGGCGTAAAGTTCGAATGGACAGACCTCACGTATCAGCAGATTCTTGCGGGCAACTCGGGCATCTGGGTGTTCCCGATCAGCGTGCTGCTGGTGTTCCTGGTGCTGGCCGCGCTCTACGAGAGCCTGACGCTGCCGCTCGCGGTGATCCTGATCGTGCCGATGAGCGTGCTATGCGCGCTGACCGGCGTGTGGCTTACCCAGGGCGACAACAACATCTTCACGCAGATTGGCCTGATGGTGTTGGTTGGCCTGGCGTCGAAGAACGCAATTCTGATCGTGGAGTTCGCACGCGAACTCGAACACGACGGACACACGCCCCTTTCGGCCGCCATCGAGGCAAGCCGGCTGCGCCTGCGCCCGATTCTGATGACATCCATCGCGTTCATCATGGGTGTGGTGCCACTCGTGCTGTCGTCGGGGGCGGGCTCGGAGATGCGTCATGCGATGGGCGTGGCTGTGTTCTTCGGCATGCTCGGCGTGACGGCCTTCGGCCTGTTGCTGACGCCGGTGTTCTATGTCGTGCTGCGCACGATCGCGGGCGGCAAGATCCACGTCGCGCAAAAGGACAATGCGGACAAAGCGCGTGCTTCCCGGTCCACGGTGGATGCTTAAGCAGGGATGATCAAGATGACTAACTATTCAGATTCACCCGCGCAACATCGCGGCATGGAAGATACGGGCAGATTCTGGCGCGTGACGCGGCTGGCCGCCGGCGTGGCGCTTTTTGCGTGGCTGGCTGCGTGCTCGGTCGAGCCTACATACAAGGTGCCCGACGCGGGCGTGCCGAACGCGTACAAGGAAGCGCCGCTGCAAACGCAGGGACCGGCGCAAAATCAGCCGGTGAACCCGCACGACGTAGGCACGTGGACGCCCGCTCAACCCGCCGACGACGCACATCGCGGCGAGTGGTGGAAGGCGTTCGGCGATCCCACGCTCGATCAGCTCGAAGAGCAGGCGCAAGCCGCGAACCAGGACCTCAAGGCTGCCGCCGCGCGCGTGGAGCAAGCGCGCGCGGTGACGCAGGCGGCGCGCGCGTCGTGGTTCCCGTCCATCGACGCGGGCTTCGGACCGACGCGTGAACGTGCCTCGCCGGCCTCGCTGTATCTGCCGCAGAACGCCAACGTGCCCGCGCAAACGCTGTGGCGCGCGCAGGCGACGGCGAGCTACGAGGTCGATCTGTTCGGCCGCGTGAGCTCGAACGTGCACGCGACCCAGGCCGATGCGCAGCAGAGCGAGGCGCTGTTCCGCTCGGTGCAGCTCGCGTTGCAGGCCGATGTCGCGCAGAACTACTTCCAGTTGCGCCAGTTCGATTCCGACGCCGATCTCTACCGGCGCACGGTCGCGCTGCGCGAGGACGCGCTCAAGCTCGTAGAGCGCCGCTTCAAGGAAGGCGACATCAGCGAGCTCGATGTTTCGCAGGCGCGCAACGAACTCGCGAGCGCGCGCGCGGACGCGGTGGGCGTGGCGCGCCTGCGCGCGGCCTCGGAGCATAGCCTCGCGATCCTGCTGGGCAAGGCGCCGGCCGACTTCACGTTCCCCGAGACGCCGCTTGCGCCGGTGGTCGTGCAGGTGCCTGCCGGCCTGCCTTCAACGCTGCTCGAACGCCGCCCCGACATCGCCGCCGCCGAGCGCGCAATGGCGGCAGCGAACGCGCGCGTGGGCCTCGCGAAGGCGGCGTTCTTCCCGAAGCTCGATATCACCGGTGCGTTTGGTTATGAATCGGCGACGCTCGGCGATCTCTTCATGTGGTCGAGCCGCGCGTTCCTGCTCGGGCCGCTCGCGGGCACGGCGCTCACATTGCCGCTGTTCGACGGCGGCCGGCGCAAGGCCAATCTTGCGCAGTCGCGCGCGAAGTACGACGAGGATGTCGCGCAGTATCGCCAGCAGGTGCTCGTGGCGTTCCGCGAGGTCGAGGACAATCTCTCCGACCTGCGCCTGCTCGGCGACCAGATCAGCGCGCAGGACGACGCGGTGAACGCCTCGCAACGCGCGGCGCATCTCTCGCGCACGCAGTACGAAGAAGGCGAGGTGAGCTATCTGAACGTGATCGACAGCGAGCGCTCGGTGCTGGTTTCGCAGTTGCAGGCGAGCCATTTGCAAGGCTCGCAGGCGGTGGCCACCGTCAACCTGATCCGCGCGCTTGGCGGCGGGTGGGGGGACGCGAAGCCTGATTCAGCGCCGGCTGCGGCTGCGCCCGTCGCAAGTTCGGCGACTGCCGCGCCGCTCGCTTCGCGCTGACCGATGATGCAGACGCCATGACGACGTGCGCGCGTAGCCGCCTCGCGGCTCGCGCGCACTCGCAGGAACGACCTGAGCCGAAGCAGTACACTTCGAGAAACCGCGCGCGCGACAGCCACCTTCTCGAGGAACGTTCCTTTGGAGTTCAAACTACCGACCACGGCGACGGCGCCGTTTTGTCCGTCCGAAGTGCGGGGCAGCGTGGAGGTCTCGCCGCGCGCGCCGTTCTGGAAGAAGTTCTGGCAATTCGCCGGACCCGGCTTGCTGGTGTCGATTGGCTATATGGACCCCGGCAACTGGGCGACCGATATCGAGGCCGGTTCGCGCTACGGTTACCAGTTGCTGTTCGTCGTGGTGCTGTCGAGCATCGCGGCCATGGCGCTGCAATGCCTCGCGATGCGCCTTGGCATCGTTACTGGCCGCGATCTGGCCGAACTCTCGCGCACGCGCTACTCGCGACCGGTTGCGCTCGGGCAGTGGGCGCTTGCCGAAGTCTCGATCATCGCGTGCGACCTTGCCGAGGTGCTGGGCGGCGCGCTCGCGTTTCATCTGCTGCTGGGCTGCTCGCTGCTATGGGGCGTGGTGCTCACCGCGTTCGACACCGTGATCGTGCTCGGCCTCAAGGGCAAGAATTTCCGCACGCTCGAAGCGATCATGGCCGGCCTCATCGCAACCATCGGCCTCGGCTACGTGATCGAGCTGGCGCTCGTGAAGCCGCACTGGCCCGCCGTGTTCGCGGGCGCGGTGCCCTCGTGGCAGGCCATCTCGTCGCAGGAGCCGCTGTATCTCGCCATCGGCATTCTCGGCGCGACCGTCATGCCGCATAACCTCTACCTGCATTCGTCGATCGTGCAGACGCGCGCCGTGAAGCGCGACCATGCGAGCCTCGCGCAGGCCATCGGGCTGTCGCGGCTCGACACCATTGTCTCGCTGGCGCTCGCGCTGCTGATCAACGCCGCCATTCTGATTCTCGCGGCGGCGGCTTTTCATGCGACCGGCCACAACCAGGTCACGGAGATCGAAGATGCCTACAAGCTGCTCGCGCCCGTGGTGGGCGGCGGTGTCGCGTCGGTGCTGTTCGCCGTGACGCTGCTGGCCTCCGGGCAAAGCTCCACCTTCACCGGCACGGTGGCGGGGCAAGTCGTGATGGAAGGTTTCCTGCAGATGAAGATCCCCTGCTATCAGCGGCGTCTCATCACGCGCGTGCTTGCGCTGATTCCCGCTTTCGTGGGGGTGTGGCTGCTCGGCAATGGCGCGGTGGGCAAGCTGCTGGTTGCAAGCCAGGTAGTGTTGAGCCTGCAATTGCCGTTCGCGCTGTGGCCGCTGATTCGCATGACGAACGATCGCGCGCTGATGGGCGCGTTCGCGAACCGGCTGCCCACGCGCGTGATTGCGTGGCTGCTCTTCGCCGTGATCACGGCGGCGAATTTGTGGCTCGTCGGGCAGACGTTTGGCGGGAACTGAAGCGACGGTGGGACCACTGAAAGCGCTTCGCCGTCCGGTCCTCGTTCCGAGTGCCGGACGGCTTCACGTCTAGTTTGATGCGTCCGGTTTTGAGCCTGCTCCGCCCGCCGGATCTTTGGTCTCCTACGCTTATGCAGCCTCGGCAATGCCATCCGGTGACAGATCCGGAAGGTCGCGGTCGGTCTGCTCTGCGCCCCGTCGCGCTGCAGCGGCCTTTTTCGTCTTGCCCGCGCGCGAAGGCGGCTGGCATGCGCCGCACACGACGTTGTGCTGCAAGTCGTGGCGATGCGCGACGAATTTGCCGCTACAGCGGCAGCAAGGCGTCATCTGCAGAATATCGGCATCAAAAAACCGCACCAGGGTCCATGCGCGCGTGAGATCGAGCACCGGCTCGGTCCCGCTATGGCTGCAGTGTTCCAGATAAAGCCGGAACCCCTTGGTGAGCGCGTCGAGATGCGAGCAACGCGCTTCATTTTTCAAAAACAGGTACGTGTTGTAGAACAGCGATGCATGAATGTTCGCCAGCCACGTCATGTACCAATCTGCCGAGAACGGCAGCATGCCCTTGGGCGGCGACACGCCGCGGATCTCGCGATACAGGCGGATCATGCGATCGCGCGAGAGCGACAGTTCGCTTTCCAGCACTTGCATGCGCGCGCCCAGCTCGATCAGCGCAATGGCACGAAAGACTTCTTGCGCGTCTTCGGTGAGGCTGCGCCGATTCGTCGACATGGCCATCCCTCAGGCGAACTGCACAGCGGATTGTCCTGCAAGCAGGATGGCCGTGTGCGTGGCCGCCACGTCGGCATGCCGGCTTGTCTGCGTGAGCGCGGACAGCATGGCATGGTCGTCGAAGCGGAACGAACAAAGGAGCTGGTCGGAAGCGGCCAGCTTCACGATCTGCGCGAGCGACAGACCGGAAAGCAGATCGGCCAGTTCCGACGACAGGCCCAGTCGGAACATCCCGACCGGCTTGTCCTCGCGCAGCATGCGCTGCGCGAGCATCAGGTACGACAAGTTAATTTCGCGGATTGAATCCAGCGTCTCGCTGCTGCGGTCCATTTTCTCTTTTCCGAAGCCCCGATTAACCCCCCGGCGTTGTGCGCCGTTGTAACTTTTGTGGCCCTTGGTCGGCCCGCTCATGAGTGGTGCGCCTGACCTTTTGATACAACACGTTACAACTCGTAACATGTTGGAGCGAATTGTATGAGGGCAGATCTCAGAAATCAATCCCTGCGACAAAAAATAACCGAGTTGTTACAAATGAATTCGGTAATTTTTTCTTCATGCCGGAAGTGGATCTGATTGGCATCGCGCTTTCCCTTGTTGGGCAAGGGGTGTCGCGTAAGTTACCGTAGCTGAAGGGTTTTTTGGGAGTGCCTCCATTAATGCGCAACGCATTTAAAAGGACGCTTTTTGGGGCTGTTTTCAAGTAATAAAAGTGAAAGCGATGAGTGGCATCGGTAATAAATTCTCATTACAAACCCCGATTCATCTTACATTCAACTTGTAACAAGTGTATCGGCCATGTGTAACGAGGTTTATCTAAATGTGACAGACGAGATCAAACCGCGCACTTTGTAACACAGTCTGGTTACACAACCAGGTCAACTGCGGAGGCAAGCGGGCACTCCTGTCAATTTGTATCATGACGTGATATAGATAATGTAACAGGCAAGCTCGGGGGAGCAGCAGGGAGAGAGGGAGAGGCGAAATGGGCGCGTTCAACCGCATTCTGTTGTGTTACGACGCCACGCGGGAGGGGCGCCGCGCGCTGCGCGAAGGCAAGGATCTGGCGCTCGAATGCAAGGCGCAGACACATCTGCTCGCGGTGCTCGACCAGTCGCCGCTGCAGTGGGGCACCGACATTGCATCGGCGGTGCCCTTTGAGGCCGCGGAGGCGGCCGCGAAGGACATTCTCGAAGACGGCGTGGCGCGCCTGAAGGAACTCGGGCTGGAGGCAACGGGGCATTTTGCCGTGGGCCGCGCGATAGAGGAGATTGCACGCGCGAGCGCGTCGTTCAACGCCGATCTGATCGTGCTGGCCCATCACCGCAGAGGCCCGTTCAAGCGCTGGTGGGAAGGCCGCGACGATCGCAAGTTGCTCGACCGGGTGTCGTGCAGCGTGCTCGTGGTGACGGCGCCGGAGGCCGCCGAAGCGGCGGCCTCCTGAGCCTGAGCGCACCGCCCGCCTATGAGCGCGCAGGCACGCCGGGCGCATGGAGCGCCTCAAACCGATTGCGAGCGCAATGTTTGTGCGGTTTGTGCATCGGCGGGAAAAAACGCCTCGATTGCGAGTTCGGAAAGCGTAATGTCGACGGGCGTGCCGAATACGGTGGTCGTGCTGTAGAACGATAGTTCTCCGAGCGCAGTCCGTATGCGCAGCGGCACCGCAATCGTGTGCTGAACCGGCTCGGCGCCGGCGGAAGCCGTATGCGGCGGCGCGGGGTAGGCGGCCAGCTCGTCGTGGAGCGCGACGAGGGTGGGATCTGCGCTCGCTTCGATCTGCCGCTGCAAGCGCGTGAGCAGATGCCCGCGCCACGCATGCCAGTTGACGATGCGCGGCGCCAGGCCCTCGGGATGCAGTGAAAGGCGCAGCGCATTCACGGGCGCGGCCAGCAGCGCGGGCGAGGCGTCGCCGACGAGCGGCGCGAGCGAGGCGTTGGCCGCCACGATGTTCCAGTGCCGGTCGACCGCGAGCGCCGGGTAGGGTTCGTGGCCGCGCAGCACCAGTTCGACGGCTGCGCGCGCCGCCGCGAGCTGCGGGTCGTCGAGCGCGCGCTCCCGATAGAGCGGCGCATAACCCGCCGCTACGAGCAGCGCGTTGCGCTCGCGCAGCGGCACGTCGAGGCTTTCGGCCAGATGCATGACCATCTCGCGGCTCGGCAGCGAACGGCCCGACTCCACGAAACTCAGGTGCCGCGTGGAAATGTCCGCTTCGTTCGCGAGCAGCATTTGGCTCATGCGGCGGCGCAATCGCCATTCGCGCAACAGTTCGCCCACACTGCGGCGCGTTGCGCCAATGGCCGGCTGCACGGGGGAGGGCGCCACGAAGGCGTTCGCGAGCGTGTTCATGCACCGATTCTAGCGAAAAGGTGCTAGCGGTCGATTACCCGGGAGGTAATGGTCTCGCGTCATAAGCAATCCGCGCGAAAAAAGGCGCGCGACGTTCGCGCAAAGCGCTTATCGATGTCCCTGCGTTTCGCCTAGAATTCATATCTCACAATTTGTTTGATGGCATGGCGAGGAGATAGCCATGAGGGAAACGGTTGTTGCGTATCTGCTGGGCCCGGCCGTGATGCTGGTGGTGAGCGCCGCTATCTGGGCCGTGTCGCGCCATAGCCGGGGCGTGCTCGAAGCGCGCGTGTCGCGCTGGCTCGACGCGCACCGCGGACATGGCATGCGTCATAAGCATTGAGCGTGCCAGCAAGCCGGTCTCCACCGTCGAGCGCATGCGGGTAAACGCGTATCGCGGGCTCGGTGCAAGTGTTTTCGGCTGCCAATTAGATGGCAGTGCAGACCAATATCCGTGAGAGCGCTTGCCGCAGCCACCCCGCAGGACTTGTGCGAGCGGGCGCGGGCTGACGGTCCGCCGAACTGTCTGCTGATATGCGCGTAATCCATTAAGTAGGGAACTGCAGGAAAGGACCGATGTCATTGCCATATTGCATATCGGAGCCCTTCATGACACGTCCCACGGATTCCCTGATCATCTTCATCGCCCGTATTGCGCTCGCGATTCTGTTTTTGTGGGGCGGCGCCATGAAGCTTTTGGGGTACGCGGGGTTCATTGCTTATCTGCATGCGCATGGCGTGCCTTATGCGCAATTCATGGCGCCCATCGCCACCGGGGTGGAGCTGCTCGGCGGACTCGCGCTCGTGTTCGGCATGCGCATGCGCTTCGTGGCATTCGTGCTGGCCGCCTATACCATCGTGACCGCGGTTCTTGGGCATGACTTCTGGAATATCACCGAGGCTGCGCATCAACAGGAAGCGGTCGTGCATTTCTGGAAAAACATCGCGATCGCGGGCGGGTTCATGCTGCTCGCGGTAACGGGCGCGGGACGTGCTTCCTTCGATGGGCTGCGTACGCCGCGTGGCGGGCTGCGGGGCTGAAGGCTCGCCTGGCTGCCCACACGGTTACATGCGGCACGCCGATAACGGACAAGATCCGCGAGATAACTTGGGAGCCCGCTGTGATAGAACACTTCGACTTCAATGTGGGGGGCCGGGCCGGGCAGTTCTGCGCGAGCCTGGCCGAGGACGGCACGCGCCGCGTGCTGATCAGCGCCGCCGATACCGCGAAGACGCTCGTGATACTCGATGCCTCGGGGCTGCTCGGCACGCTCAAAGCCGAACTCGAGGAACCCGAGCGGCTGATCGCGCATGCCATTCGCAAGGCGCAAACCGAAGGGCTGATCGAGCGTGCGCTGAGCACGGGCGCGATTCAGGAAGCGCGGCTCTAGCCGCGCGCGGCTTCGTTGTCTTTCACGACTGATTCGCACGCGCGTTTTCCCTGACGCGGGGCGCTCGTGCGCGTGACGTTGAGCGGGGCGGGGCCGTCGAGTCCGCGCGCATGCTCCAGGCGAGGCACGCCGCCACCAGAAGCAGCATTGCCGAGATTGCCGTATCCGCGTGCAGGCCGCTCACGACCTGCGCCGCCGCCCCACTGCCCGTGAACGCGCCGAATGCCGCCACGCCCACCGCGCCTCCCGCCTGGCGCGCCGTATTGAGCAACGCCGATGCCGTGCCCGCGCGGGCCGGTTCGACCGAGGCCAGCACCGTCGTGGTCATGGCCGGCACCGCGAGTCCCATGCCGCTGGGAATCAGCAGAAACGCCGCGAGCAGCGCGATTAGCGGCGTGTTCGCACTGACAGGAATCAGCAGCGCATAGCCGAGCCCCGCCACCAGCGCGCCGCCGATCATCGGCAAGCGCGTGCCGTAACGCGCGACGACGTGTCCGCTCGCGATATTGGAGAGCAGGAAGCCGCCCGTGAGCGGGATGAAGGTGAGCCCGGCCTGCAACGGCGACTGGCCGCGCGCATGCTGCAGGAACAGCGCTAGCACGAACACGGTGCCGTAGTAGGTCAGATTCACGCACACACCGAATAGCACGGCCGTGCTGAAGATGCGGTTGCGCAGCATGGCGAGCGGCAGCATGGGGGCTTCGATGCGCGCTTCGAGCGCGATGAACGCCGCGCCCGCTGCGAGCGCCAGCACGAAGCCGCCCCACACGGCCCAGTGCGCGAAGCCGAGCGGCCGCCACTCGATCACCGCGCCGGTGAACGCCGTGAGAGCGACGATGGCCAGCAACTGGCCGCGCAGGTCGAGGCTGCGCGGGCGCTGCGCCGGGGCGCCCGCAGTGTTCGTGTCGTTCGCAGCAGGGTTCGCGGCCACGCTGCTGGCGTTGCGCGATGCGGGAATCCACGCCAGCGTGGCGGCGAGGCCCGCCGCGCAGAGCGGCAGATTGACGAGAAAGATGCTGCGCCAGCCGAACGCGGCGATCAGCAGGCCCCCGGCGATCGGCCCGGCGGCGATCGAGATCGCGCCGGCGGCGGTCCAGAAACCCACGGCGCGGGCGCGCAGCGAGCGCTCGTGGCGGCAGGCCTCGTTCAGCAGCGCGAGCGAGTTGGGCAGCATGGCGGCCGCGCCTGCGCCTTGCAGCGCGCGTGCCGCGATCAGCAAGGCGGGATTGGCCGCGAGCCCGCAGGCCAGCGAGGCGAGCGCGAACGCCACGAGGCCGGCCGCGTACATGCGGCGCGCGCCGTAGCGGTCGCCGAGCACGCCGCCCGAAAGCATCAGCACGGCAAAGGCGAGCGTGTAGGCGTCGACGATCCATTGCAGTCCGGCGACGTTCGCATGCAGATCGGTGGCGATGCGCGCCAGCGCGATATTGACGATAGTGACGTCGAGCTGCGTCACGACGAAGCCCACGCTCACAGTTCCCACCACGCGCATGAGCGCGGGCGTGAAGTGTGCGGAGCGGGGCGAAGGGGCGGATGGCGTATTCATGCGACGTATGTTAGAGCGCTGGCCGCCACGACGTTTCAGTGCGACGTGAAAGATCGAAGCATGACGGCGCCCGCCATCGTCTCGACACCGGTCTGTCAGGTATTCACGCCGACGCTGAAGGAATTACTCACCTTGAACTGCAATTCAGAGTCCTCTTATGGGCCGTCTTTGCACATCTCCACAGAATTGCTCCCGCTTTGTTCGGATAAGGGAGGTTTCTATGCGTATCGCAATTCTCCAGCGCGACGCTGGCCAGCGCGGGTTGATCGAGCGTACGCTCACACAAAGCGGCCACGCATGCATGCCGTTCAGCGACGGCATCACGCTCGCCAAGGCGCTGGCCGCGTCCACCGTCGACATGCTCGTGCTCGACTGGCAGGGCTCGCGGCTCTCGGGCGCGGAATTGCTGAAGACGGTGCGTGCCGTGAACGGCAATCAGATTCCGGTACTGTTCGCTTCCGAGGACGACTCGGACGAGAGCGTGGTGCGCGCGTTCTCGGTGGGCGCGGACGACTACGTGAGCCTGCCGGTGTGCCCCTCGGTGTTTCGCGCGCGCGTGAATGCGCTGCTGCGGCGCGCCTTTCCGGATCGTTACGACAACGTCGCGCTCGAGGTCGGCCCGTATCACTTCGACATCCGCCGCCAGACCGTCACCGTACACGGCAAGCCCGTCGAACTGTCGGGCACGCAGTACCGGCTCGCTTCGCTGTTTTTCGCGAATATCGGCCGCGTGCTCTCGCGCGATCATATTTACGCGATGGTCTGGGGCCGCGAACTGCATACGCTCACGCGCACCATCGACAGCCACGTGTCGCGGCTGCGCGTGCTGCTGGAGATCGAGGAGCACAACGGTTTTCGTCTGCAGCCCGTCTACAAGAGCGGCTACCGGCTGCTGCGCCTGCAGGAGGAGTCGGTGTCGCTCGATGAGCTCGCGGCGGCGTGAGGCGCGGCTCCCATGGCAGCGTGATTCGCGTCATGGGTCAATGAAAAACGGCGGCACGTTTAGGCGTGCCGCCGTTTTGCTATTTCTCGCTTATTGCTTGCTTATGCGCGGTATCAACGGGCGATGCCGAGCCCCTCCAGCACCGCATTGCCTTCGGGCGTCAGGCGGATCAGCGCGTCGCCCGCGGCGGTGTCGCCGGGCACCTGCTCGACGAGACCGGCTTCGCGCAGCGTGGTGATCTCGGGCTTGGCGCTCGCATTGATGGGGGCATGCAGCAACAGCAACAGCGTCGCGAGCTCGTGATGGCTCAGCAGGCGTCGCAGTATCGTGCGCTTCGCGGGCCGGGCCGGCCGTGCTTCGGTTGCTGCTTGATGCTTCTTCAATCCAGTCCAGTCCACGGGCATCTCCTGCTGTGTTTCTTCCGGGGTGAGGCGATGATGCGGACGAAGACTTAAGCGATTCTTAAAACCGCTTCTGGAAATATGTCGCCGTACTACATGCCGTTACAGCCCGTATCCGGTTTGAATGCGCCCGTAAGCGCAATTTAATCAGGCTCGTGCCGCGTGGCGCGCAATGCGTTGACTCAGGGCGCACAGGTCTTGCTTGCGCTTTCGATCCACATATTTCCCGAGTGACGCTTGCCGGCGTAGAAGCGATAGGTGGTCGTGCCGTTATCGGCGCGAATCTTGATGATGTTCGAATCGCCGAAGTCGAGCATTTCGCCCTGCGGCAGGGCGCTCGTCTGGAAGCTCACGCCGTGTTTGGTGGCCTGCGCCGTCAGGCACGAGACGACATCCTGAACCGACCGGTTGGTCGTGGAATCGATGACAGGCTGACCGGAATCCGGATTGCCCTGGAACCAGGCGCAAGCGCCGAGGTTGAGCGAAAGGGCGAAGAGCACGGCAAGTTTCTTCATATGTCTCGTTTTGCGACCGGGTGTGCGACCGGAATGGGCGGCCGGCGTGAGCGACAAGGAACTGGAGATTATAGCGGCAGCACGGCGCGTGCCGGCGCCGCGCGATGCCGGTTGGCGTACGCCATGCACGAGACACACAAGCCGCATACAGTGGAAACACGACTAGCGATTCGGGCTCTGCTGTGCAGGGTCCCCGCGCGCCGGGCATGGCTGTTGCGGGCACGCGACTGACGCCCGCGCAGCGCGATACTGTCGCGCACGAATCAACCAGGCGAGATAGACTATCTCAGCGGAGTACTCCGCGATCTGGCGCGACGTCAGGGAGAATAACCATGAGCCGCCCGTCGGTCCGCTTTCCTCTTCCTGCCACCCATGCCCGTTCAGTCTGGCGATGGATCAAGTGGGGTTTCGTCCTTGCGATTCTGGTTGCCATCGCCATCGTGGTGCGCATCGTCCAGATCGAAATCGATACGTCGAGGCTCCAGGCACGCTATCTCTCCGAACTCACGCGCGACATTGGCTTCGCAGTCGAGCCGGGGCAGAGCCACAGCATCCGCTTTCCCACGACGAATGGACCTTACGACGTGCGGCTCGGCTATGCCCAGTTGCCGGCGTTCACCACGCGTCTCGAAGAGCGCGGCTTCACCGTGGCCGCGCAGGCGCGCGATTCCGCGCGCATGATCGCGCTCGCCGACGAAGGCCTTTTCCTCCCTTATGAAGAAAAGGACCAGGCCGGCATCGTACTGCGTGACACGAATGGCGCGACGCTGTTCCACACGCGCTATCCGCAGCGCACCTACGAGAACTTCGGCGCCGTGCCGCCGCTCGTGCGCGACTCGCTGCTCTTCATCGAAGACAAATACCTGCTCGCCGCCGATCAGCCGAACCGCAATCCGGCCATCGACTGGGGGCGCTTTAGCCGCGCTGTCGTCGACCAGGGCGTCCGGCTCGTGAACCGGCATCAGCACGCGCCGGGCGGCAGCACGCTCGCCACGCAAATCGAGAAGTTCCGCCACTCCGATGGCGGGCGCACCGCGACGCCGCCCGAGAAGCTGCGCCAGATTGCGTCGGCTTCGGTGCGCGCCTATCTCGACGGCCCGCAGACCATGCCCGCGCGCCAGCAGATTCTCGTGCACTACCTGAATTCCGTACCGCTCTCGGCCAAGGCGGGCGTGGGTGAAGTCAACGGTATCGGCGATGGCCTCGCGGCCTGGTACGGGCGCGACTTCCGCGACGTCAACCGCATTCTGCGCGAGCCCGTGTCGGAATCGACGCTAGACGAGCAGGCGCTCGCATTCCGCCAGGTGCTCTCGCTGCTGATTGCGCAGCGCGCGCCCTCGTATTTCCTGCAGAAGAACAACGACGCGCTTGCGAAGCTCACCGACAGCTATCTGCGCCTGCTCGGCAGCGGCGGCGTGATCTCGCCCGCGCTGCGCGACGCCGCGCTCGCGACGCAGCTTGCGCTAGACCGGACGAAGCCCAGGCCGCGCGCGCCGACCTCCTATGTCGAGCACAAAACGGTGCTCACGATGCGCACGCAACTGATGCAGGCGCTTGGGCTGAAAACGATTTACGATCTCGACCGCCTCGATCTATCGGCCGTGTCCACGCTCGACGACGCCGTGCAGCGGGCCGTGAGCGACCGGCTCGCAGATGCGGCGACCAAGGACGGCGCGCGCGCGGCGGGGCTGGTGGGCGACAAAATGCTCACGCCCGCCGACGACCCGTCGAAGATCGCCTACAGCTTCACGCTGTTCGAGCGGCGCGGCAACGAGAACGTCGTGCGCGTGCAAACCGACAGTGTGAACCAGCCGTTCGACATCAATTCCGGCGCGCGCCTGAATCTCGGCTCGACGGCGAAGTTGCGCACGCTCATAACCTATCTGCAAATCGTAAGCGCGTTGAACGCGAAGTACGCCAACGAAGATCCGAAGACGCTGCGCGCGATGATTCCGCAGGTCGACCCGAGCGACGCACTCACGCGCTGGGCGCTCGACTATCTCTCGACGACGCGCGACCATTCGCTGCCCGCGATGCTCGAAGCGGCCGTGCAGCGCAAATATTCCGCGAGTCCGGGCGAGACCTTCTACACGGGCGGCGGCGCGCAAAGCTTCAACAATTTCGAGTCGAGCGAGAACGCGCAGATCCTCACCGTGCAGAGCGCGTTCCAGCATTCGGTGAATCTTGTGTTCGTGCGGCTCATGCGCGATATCGTCCACTACGAGATGATCCAGGTTGCGGGGCCGCCCTCGACTTACCTCGACGATCCGGCGGTGCGCAACCGTTACCTCACGCAGTTCGCCGACGGCGAGAGCCAGGTCTACATGAAGCGCTTCTACACGCGCTACACAGGCAAGAGCAACGACGAGGCGCTGCAGATCCTGCTCAAGCACACGCGCAAGGGGCCCGCGCGGATCGCGACGGTGCTGCGCAGCGCGAACCCGAACGGTGATCCGGCGTGGTTCAACGCGCAGATGCGTGCGCAACTGAAGAACACCAAATTCCAGTGGCTCGACGATGAAGAGCTCGCCCGGTACTACAACAAGTACGCGATCGACAAATTCAATCTCAACGATCGCGGCTATATCGCGGGGATTCATCCGCTCGAGTTGTGGCTGCTGAATTACCTGCACACGCACCCCGAAGCGACGCTCGCGCAGGTCCAGGCGCAGAGCCGCGACGTGCGCCTCTATACCTACAAGTGGCTCTTCAAGACGCGCTATTACGCGACGCAGAACCGGCGCATTCGCCGCATGATCGAAATGCAGGCGTATGCCGAGATCGGCAAGTCGTGGCGTGCGCTCGGCTACCCGTTCGACAACATCACGCCTTCGTTTGGCGCGGCGATTGGCGCGTCGGGCGACCGGCCTTCGGCGCTTGCGTATCTGATCGGCCTCGTTTCCAGCAACGGCGAAAAGTTGCCGACGCATAGCTTCGAATCGCTCGACTTCGCGCGCGGCACGCCGTACGAAACGCGCTTCGTGCATGCGGCCAAGCCGCCGCAGCCGCTCATCTCGCCGGAAATCGCGCAGGTCACGCGCGAGTTGCTGACCTCGGTGGTGGAAGGCGGCACGGCCAAGCGGCTCGCCGACGGCATGGCGTTTCCCGGCGGCAAGACGCTGCCGGTTTACGGCAAGACGGGTACGGGCGATCAGCGCTTTAACGTATATGCGCCGGGCGCTCGCCTGATCGAGTCGCGCAAGGTGAACCGCAGCGCGACGTTCGTGTTCGTCATCGGCGATCGTTTCTACGGCACGCTGACCGCGTGGGTGCACGAGCCCTATGCGGCCCGCTACTCGTTCACGAGCGCGCTTTCGGTGCAGTTGCTGAAGTCGCTCGCGCCGGTGCTGCGACCGCTGCTGGAGGAAAAGGGCGCGCCGGACCGCAGGCTGAAGGCCGGAAGCGGCTCGCAGGAGATGACGCTGATCGATCAGCAGACGGGCGCGGTGCAACGCGCGAGCTTGCCGCTTGATCAATTGCGCGCGGCCGCTGGCTGGTCCAGCACGGCGCCGGGGTTTTATACGGATGCCAAATCAATCAAGGTGGAGGCGAATGTGAAATAACGTAGCGCCGATGAGCCCGGCATCGATGAGTCGGTGGGACAAACGAGAAACGCGCCTGTTCGGGCGCGTTTCTTTTTGGGATGGTTCAAGCGTTCGAGTCGACGGGCGCATCTGCGCCGCGCCGGTCAATACGAACCCGGCGGCGGCGGGGGCGGCGACCCGGGTGGCGGAGGCGGCAGATAGCGTTGTTGCGGCTGATAGTACGGCTGTTGCGTCTGCATGCCGCCCGGCACGGGAACGCGGTTGCCGGTGGCGTACATGCACTGGAGATACGCGTAGTCGTAGCGGCGCTGGACGTCGTAGGCCGAACCCTGAACGTTGCCCATGCCCACCGCGCTGCCCGCGAGCAGGCCGGCGCCCGCGCCGACGGCAGCGCCGCTGCCGCCGCCGAACGCCGCGCCCGCGGCAGCGCCAAGGGCCGTGCCGACTACGGCGCTGCCCACGGCGGTATTGGTCGTGGCCTGGTTGGTGGTGGCGCCGCCCACCTGCTGGAACGCGAACTGGCGACAGTTGTAGTCGTCGTTACGGAACTGGTCGAAGCTCTTGCCGGTGCCCGGCAGGGCCATCACGCTCGGTCCGGCCGGGACCACGGCGCATGCGCTCAAAAGGCCAGCGGCGGCGAGCAGCGCGAAATAGATCGGTTTCATGTGCAACTCGATATCGTTGAATCAGTTCGAAGGTGCGGGCTGGGCCGGTACGGCGCGCCAGCCTGACGAGCACTGCTTTACATACGGGTAGTAGGTTTTCGACGCGTCGCAGTAGTACCACGTGTCGCTGTTTTCGCCCTCGTTGTAGCCGGTGTCTGGTCCTTGCGCTTGGTGCTGGCCCTGCTCGATGTACTGGGGCGGTTGCGGGGGCGGCGCGTCAATCACGGGCACTGGCGCATAGTAGTAAGGCACCGGGGCAACCGGGTAGTAATAGGGCACGCCGCCGCCGATAAAAACACCCACGCGCGCCGCGTGTGCCGCGCCGCTCGCGCAGGCGAGGGCAGCCAGAGCGGCCGTGGCGGCCCCGAACATCCATTTCGACCTTCTCACAACGATCTCCAGAAAAGAATTGGGCGGTGCGCTCGTGCCGGTCCGGCCTTGCGCGCCCGCGCATCCTGAAACGCTAAAACATCGCGCCATTCAATGCAATTACGCGACCGCCACTGATTTTTCGGGTTGTTACAACGATGCGACAGGATACGACCCGTTCGCCTTGGCGGTTCGTGCCTTTCCATCGCCGCGCCCGGATACGCCCGACCCGATAAATAAGGGCTTGCAGCCTGTAAGACGCCGATGCGCCCTGGTGGCGTGAAGAATTCGAATAGTCATTTCGATTAGCTGATCACCGTGTGCATAGCGACCCGCTTAGACTCGCTCGCTCCGTGCGAGGTGTGAGCCATTTATTGCACGTCACCGATTTACTGAGGACTACAACATGAAGGGAATTCTGACGGTGGGTACGGCGGCGGCGATAGGACTCGCCGCTGTGCCTGCATGGGCGGGATTGGGCGGCGCGCCCGCATTTCCTGATGCGCAGCGGACGCCGTCCGCGCGCTTGATGGCAGCCGTCAACGCGGCCACCACGACGTGGACCGTTACGACGACCACGCTCGAAAACGATACCGTTATCCACGAGTATCTCGATGCCAGCGGCACCGTCTTTGCCGTTTCCTGGCGCGGGCCGCGTGTTGGATCGCTCGACGCGCTGCTCGGCAACTACTTTCCCGCCTGGCAAAAGGGACTGGCGGCGGCGCAGTCGGCTCGGCGCGGCGGCTACGGGCCCGTTGCCATGCATCAGCCCGACCTCGTCGTCGAGACGGGCGGACATATGGGTGCATTGACGGGCCGTGCGTGGTTGCCAAAGGCGCTGCCGCAAGGCTTCAACGTCGATCAGATCCAATGAGCGGGGAACGCGCAATGAACAAGATCATGATGGTTTGCGCGCTCAGCGCGAGCATGCTGCTGGCGGGCTGTGGCGGCGGCGGCGGGGATGGTCCCGTGGTATCGAACAGCACCGCTGCCGGGGCTTCGGCAGCGTCGGACGCGGCAAGCGGCGGCGCGTCGGGTGACAAGAACCCGAGTTCGGGTGGTTCGGGTTCTGGTGGATCGAGTTCTGGCGGGTCGGGTTCAGGTGGGTCGGGCTCAGGTGGTTCCAGCTCAGGTGGTTCCAGCTCGGGCGGCTCCAACTCGGGCGGCTCCAACTCGGGCGGTTCGAGTTCAGGCGGTTCAGGTTCGGGCGGCTCGGGTTCGGGCGGCTCGGGTTCGGGCGGGTCGAGTTCGGGTGGTTCGGGTTCGGGTGGTTCGAGTTCAGGTGGTTCGGGTTCGGGTGGATCGAGTTCAGGTGGATCGAGTTCAGGTGGTTCGGGCTCAGGCGGCTCGGGTTCGGGTGGTTCGAGTTCAGGTGGATCGGGCTCAGGTGGCTCGGGTTCGGGTGGTTCGAGTTCGGGCGGTTCGAGTTCGGGTGGCTCGGGTTCGGGTGGATCGGGCTCAGGCGGCACGAGTTCAGGTGGTTCGGGCTCAGGCGGCTCGAGCTCCGGCACCTCCGGCTCCGGCACTTCCGGTTCCTCAGGTGGTGGCTCCTCAGCCGATATCGGCAATACGATTCCGCTGCTCGTGTCGGCGGCAAGCGCCGTGCGCAACTTCCCGCTCGTGAGCGTTACCGTGTGCCAGCCCGGCAGCGGCGCACAGACGAATTGCGCGACGATCGACAACGTCTTGCTCGACACCGGCTCATTCGGCTTGCGCCTCTACGCTTCGGCGATCCCCGCCTCGACGCTCGCCGCACTGCCCGTGCAAACCGATCCTGCCAGCGGCAAGAACGTGGCGGCGTGTGGCGCGTTCGGCTCGGGCTATACGTGGGGAAGCTTGCGCGCCGCGGACGTGAAGCTTGCGCGCGAAGTGGCCCCTGCCGTGCCCATCCAGGTGATCGGCGACGCCGCCATCGCCTCGTCCGCGCCGGCTTCGTGCGTCTGGAACACAGCGCTCACGAGCCCGGTGGCGCTGGGCGCGAACGGCATACTGGGCGTAGGCGTCGCGCGCTACGATTGCGGTGCGGCGTGCACGCGTCCCACGCCGCGCACCGGCTACTACTACGCCGACACCGCGCCGGCCACGCCCATCTCGATGCCGCTCGCCAACCAGGTCACGAATCCGGTGGCGCTTTTTCCCGTCGACAATAACGGCCTGATCGTGGACACCCCGGCGATTGCCGCCGATGGCGCGCCCACGGCGACCGGCACGGTGACTTTCGGCATCGGCACGCAGGCGAACAACCAGTTGGCGGGTGCGGGCGCAACCATCCTCGCGACCGATCGCTGGGGTAACTTCAAGGGCAGCGTCGGTAATGGCAGCACGGTGCAAATGTTCATCGACTCGGGTTCGAACACGCTGAGCTTCGAGGACTGGTCGATCATCCAGGATAAGGGGTTCTATGTGCCCGCCACGCCGCTCAAACGTTCAGTGGCGCTCTCCGACGCGAACGGCGTGAATGGCGTGACAGACATCGTAATCGGCAATGCGGATGCGATGCTCGCGTCGCTGAACTTCGCGTTCAGCACGCTAGCCACGTTCCTTGCGCAAACCGTCGATCTGGGCATGCCGTTCTTCTACGGCCGGCGTATCTACTACGGGATCGAAGGCACGTCGTCCGGAGCAGGTGCCACGGGCCCCTATGTTGCGTATCTGTCGCGCTAATTTTTCCGGTCGACGGTCATGAGAAGCGCGTCGCAAAAACGGCGCGCTTTCTCTTTATAGGCATAAAAGAAAAATATCCGGAGCGATGTCTAGGCAAACGTTTGCCCTGGCGGAAACCCCAGGTTAGCCAAGTCGCGCGATCGCCGATATAGCGCTGGTAAGAGAGGCCAATTCGTGTGAGCGCGCAGGTCGAGCTCGAAGAAAGCGTGAAGCGCCGCGCGCAGAGCGATCAGCTCAAGGTCGAGAAACTGCTTGCCGTGGTGCGCAACGCCGCGTCGGGCGATTTGACCGGTCACGTGGAAGTGGCCGGGGACGAGCCGATCGACCAGCTTGCCGCCGGCATCAAAAGCATGATGAGCGATCTTTCGGACGTGATCGGCAAGGTCGTGGGATCGGTGGGCACGTTCAAGGACTCGTCGCAGGACATTGCGGCGCGTGCTGACACGGTGGCGGGCGGCGCGCAGTTGCTCGGCGCGACCGTCGAGGAAATGAACGCATCGATCGAGGAACTCACGGCTTCGATCAATTCTATTGCCGACAACTCGCGCGGCGCCGATCAGCTCGCTAAAGACACGCAGCAGGCGGCACCGATATCTCCGGCGGCCTTCTGGCGAGTGCGCGCGCGGGCAGCTACAAGGGGCGCAGTTTCGAAGGCTTGCGCGAGCGGCATGCCGCGCTGCTACAGAGGTATTTTCGCAGCGACGGGGCGCAGGCGGACGTGGTCGACGCGTTGCGCGCGCATGTCGCGTTTCGCCGCCATAACCTCTACGCCGCGCCGCGTGATCTGGGCCACTTCGATCTGGTGCTGCTGCGCAACGTGCTGATCTACTTCGATCTCGAAGGGCAGCGGGCCGTGCTCGCGAACGTGCGCCGTGCGATGCGTCCCGGCGCCGTGCTGATCGTGGGCGAATCGGAGTCGATGAGTCGGTTGACGACGGGCTTTACGTTCGAGCAGCCCCTTATCTATCGCAACGGCCAGCCTCGCGAGGAGCGCCACCATGAGCACGCGTGACGTGCAGGTGCGGATGTGCGAGATCGCGGTGAGCACTCGCGAAGACGCCCGCATTCTGCGCGCGACGCTGGGCTCGTGCGTGGGTATCGGGTTGCTGTGGCGCGCGGGCGGCGCCAACATGATGCATCACCGCACCACGATTCACGAGCCGATAGGCGAGTTGAACGTGCGCATGGCGCAGCAACTTCTAGCGCATGCGCGCGTGCGCGTAATCCATATCGATGTGGGCGGCGAATGCGGCCGGCAGTTGACCATCGATTGCGGGCAGCAAGACTACGCCGTGCGCATGTCGGGCATTCCCGGAGTTCGCACATCGCGTTCGTCGCTTCTCGTTGTCATTAGCTACGGAGCTTCACGATGAACCATCGTTCGCTGGCCACGGGCGGCCAACTCGAGCTGTACGGGTCGTTCCTGCTGGCCGGCACGGAACTCGCGCTGCCCGTCGCCGCGCTCCAGGAGGTGGTCAATCACCCCGAGGCGCTGACGCCGGTTCCGCTCGCGCCGCCTTATCTGCTCGGGCTGTTCAATCTGCGCGGCACGCTGATTCCCGTCGTCGATCTGCATCAGTTGCTGCACTTGCACGACGACGGTGCGGCGCTCGCGCGCAAGATTGCCATCGTGGAGGCTTCGGGCATGCGTGTGGGCCTGCGGTTCGATGCGACCGGCGAGATTCTGCGCGTGCCGAAGGACCAGGTGATTGCGATTGAGACCGCCGAAGGCGGCGCATCGGGGGCGATCGGCGCGGTGTTCAAGCTCGAAGGCGGCGAGCGCATTTTGCAGGTGCTTTCCGCGGCCGCGCTGCTCGGGCTGCGCGACGTGCCGCATTTTGCGCAACAGGTTGCGCACACAACGGAGCGCGGAGCGCAGCAAGGGCAGCGGCGCCAGAACGTTTCGTTCAAGGTGGGCGGAACGGCACTCGCGCTGCCGATGGGGGCGATTCAGGAGATCATCCGCGTGCCGGCGCTGCAGCATTCGCCGATGGCCGACGATGTGTGCATCGGCATGCTCAACCTGCGCGGCGCAACCGTGCCGGTGCTCGATTTCGGCGCGTTCCTCGGCTTTGCGCGTGCGCCCGATGCTGCGGTTGCGACCGAGGAGCGGCGCATCGTGGTGCTCAACCGCGAAGTGGGGTGCTTCGGCCTGCTGGTGGACGAAGTTGCGAGCATCGTTGCGTACCGCGAAGACGAGCTATTGCAGATGCCGTCGTATGGGGACGCGCATCGCTCGCTGTTCGCGGGCTATCTCGCGGCGGGCGACTCGACCGGCGTGCTGCTCGTGAACGCCGATGCGCTCTTTGCGAACGAGCGCATCGCGACGCTGGCGACCACGCATCGCGATCTCTACCGCAACGCGGCGCAGTCGGCCGACGCGACGCATAAGCGTGGCGGCGGCACGCGACAAACCCTCGTGACGTTCCGCATCGGCCAGTTGATCGGCGTGCGTATTGCCGAGTTGCGCGAGGTGATCGACTACCGCGACGACATCGTCAAGACGCCGGGCTTGCCGCCGTTCGTGCGAGGCGTGCTGAACTTGCGCGGCGTGCTCGTGACCGTCATCGACGTGCGTTCGATGTATGTGATGCCGCCCTACGAGGACCTTGGACACGCCAAGATCCTGATCGTCGAGCATCGCGGAGAAAAATATGGATTACTGGTCGATTCAGTGGAGGACATCGTCACGCTCAACGGCAGCGCGCAGTTGACGATGCCCGAGATGTTCATGCGCGCAGCCGGCACGCAAACGCGCGGGGACATGCGCGAGGCGGTGGAATTGCCGGGACAGGGCACCTTGATGCTGCTCGACCCCGCCCCGCTGTGCGAGCGGGTGGCCGAGCAAGCGGCAGCGTTTTGAGCGGGGGATTACGCGGCGCTCAGGCTTCGAGCGCGAGCGTTGCGAAACTGGCGAGCCAGTGCTCGCCCATATAGTCGCCGGCGACGTGATCGAGCGCCGTATCCAGATGCGTCTGCGCCGCTGCGAGCAGCACGTCGGCGCGCGCGTCGCCCGCTGGCATCGTGCGCGCGAGTGTGCGCTGGCACCATGCACGGCTCAGGTTCAGGCCGTCGAGATGGGCGATCTTGCCGTCTGTGCGGTCGGTGACCGTGGCGGGCTGGAACAGCGTGGCCGGCTCGCGTTCGGCCAGCGCGGGCAGGAAGCGCCCGAACCATGCAACGAATTCTTCATTGCCCTGGTTCGTATGCATTACGCGGCTCATCAGTACCGCTTCCATCAACGCGGGCGAGAGGAACTCATCGCCCGACGGCTCCCATGCCTGGCATCCCGAATCGTTCGTGTGCCAGCGCCGCGCCGTGTCTTCGATCAGGCGCGCAAGCGCATCGCGCGAGGTCTGGCGCGCGAAGTCGTGCGCGAGCGTGAGCGCGAATGCCGTGTTGAAGTGCGTGCCCACGCGCAGCGGGTACGTTGCTTTCGGCAGGAATTCCTCGAAGCGCTCGACGAACGCTTCGGTGAGCGGCGTGAGCGTGCGCGACCAGCGCTGCGCCTCGGGCGTCTTCATGCCGTGCAGTTGCGCCGCGAGCGCGAGCAACCAGGCCCAGCCGTAGGGGCGCTCGAAGCCTCGGTTATGTTCGAGATCGAGGTAGGCGCGCTCGCCGGCCATGTTTGCATCGGTGAAGTGCTCGTCGATCACGGCGACGATGCGCGGCGCTTCGGGCAAGTCCGGAAAGCGCTCGAGCAGATGCGCAACGAGCCAATAGCCATGCACGCACGAATGCCAGTCGTAGCTGCCGTAGAACACCGGATGCAGCGCGCGCGGCCCCTGCACGTCCTGCAGGCCGGCCAGCGAATGGGTGAGCTTGTTCGGATATTCGCGCGTGAGATGCGCGAGTGCGAGGGACGCGAAGCGTGAGGCGAGCGCAGCAGTGAGCGTAGTGTGCATGGTGTCGGTGCGTGGCGACTAAACGCTTGAAGGATGCGAAAGCGCCAGCTTAGCGCGAAACCTCCCGGTTATGCCTGCGCCTTGCGCGGCGCGCGTTCGCGTTCGAGCCGCCGCATCGCCTCGCCCACGTCCTGGCTGAATTGCGCGAGCGCGGCCAGTTCGATATTGGGCGGTTGCAGCGCATTCCACAACACATCGGCCAGCTTCTCCGCCGTGGCGTCGATATCGGTGCGGCGGTTGGCGAGCGTCGCGTCCCAGAGCACATGCTCCATCGGCCCGAATACAAGCGAGCGCAGCAGGCGCAGCGGCATGTCGTTGCGAATCTGCCCGCATTCCTGACCGCGCGCGAGCACGCGCATGAGGGGCGCCGTGTAGCGCCGCTGCATTTCCGTGAGCGCCTCGCTGAGTTCGTGATGGCGCGTACGCCCTTCCGAGAGCACCAGCTCGCAGATGCCTGTACCGCTCTCCAGCATCAAGCGCAGATGCATGCGCACGATGAATGCAAACTGCTGGCGCACGGTGCCGTCGCGCGGCAGGCCCGCCTCGATCGCCTCGATCGATTCGTCATACCAGTCGCCAATCACGCGCGCGCACAGTTCGCGCTTGCCGCGAAAGTAGCTGAACACCGTGGCTTCGGAGATGGACAGGCGCTGCGCGATCTCGGCTGTGGTGGCGCGCGCATAGCCCTTTTCGGAGAACACCTCGCGCCCCGCCTCGAGAATCTCCTTGACGCGCTGCTGGGACTTGCGGCCCGCGGGCTGGCGGCGCGACGCGGGCATGAAGGAGGTGGGCGTGGTCGACATTCTGAGCTAGATTCAGTTCTTGGCGGGATTGATGCTGATTATGCACCATGTTTATCGCTTTTCAAGGCGCAATACACGCAGGATACGTGTCGAAAGACGAAATCTGAGTGTTGCTCAAAAATATCTATTGACGTTAACGTAAATGTGGCGTGAAATATGTCCCCGAAGGGCCAGTCGCGTCACCCGCGAAAGCGCCCGCGCCCAATTGAGGAGACACGCAGATGAGCAACGTACCCGGTTTGCAGTTCCCGCTTGGCGAAGAAGTCGAAATGCTGCGCGACAGCATCGCTAACTTCGCGGCAAAGGAAATCGCCCCGCGCGCGGGCGAGATCGACCGCACCGACCAGTTCCCGATGGACCTGTGGCGCAAGTTCGGCGATCTGGGCGTGCTCGGCATGACCGTCTCCGAGGAATACGGCGGCGCGAACATGGGCTACACCGCGCACATGGTGGCGATGGAGGAAATCTCGCGCGCCTCGGCGTCGGTTGGCCTTTCGTATGGCGCGCATTCGAACCTCTGCGTGAACCAGATCCACCGCAATGGCACCGAAGCGCAAAAGCGCAAGTACCTGCCGAAGCTCGTCTCGGGTGAGCACGTGGGCGCGCTCGCCATGAGCGAGCCCAATGCCGGCTCGGATGTGGTCAGCATGAAGCTGCGCGCCGATAAAAAGGGCGATAAATACGTGCTCAACGGCACGAAAATGTGGATCACCAACGGCCCCGATTGCGACACGCTTGTGGTCTATGCGAAGACCGACATCGAAGCGGGCCCGCGCGGCATCACGGCGTTCATCGTCGAGAAGGGCATGAAGGGCTTCTCCGTGGCGCAGAAGCTCGACAAGCTCGGCATGCGCGGCTCGCATACGGGCGAACTGGTGTTCCAGGACGTCGAGGTGCCCGAAGAAAATATCCTCGGTCAGCTCAACGGCGGCGTGAAGGTGCTCATGAGCGGCCTCGATTACGAGCGCGCCGTGCTCGCGGGCGGCCCCACGGGCATCATGGCGGCCGTGATGGATGCGGTCGTGCCGTACATTCACGAGCGCAAGCAGTTCGGTCAGGCCATCGGCGAATTCCAGCTCATCCAGGGCAAGGTTGCCGATCTCTACACCACCTTCCAGGCGTGCCGCGCGTATCTCTACGCGGTCGGCCGGCAACTCGACTCGATCGGCACGGAGCACGTGCGCCAGGTACGCAAGGACTGCGCGGGCGTGATTCTCTACACCGCCGAAAAGGCCACGTGGATGGCCGGCGAAGCTATTCAGATCCTCGGTGGCAACGGCTATATCAACGAGTATCCAGTCGGGCGCCTCTGGCGTGACGCGAAGCTCTACGAAATCGGCGCGGGCACGAGCGAGATTCGCCGTATGCTGATCGGTCGCGAACTGTTCGCCGAAACCGCCTGATTCGCAATCCTGAGGATAGACGAGATGCCGATCATCGAATCGAAGCTCAATCCGCGCTCGGATGACTTCAAGACGAATGCCGCCGCGCTCGAGGCGCTGGTTGCGGACTTGCGCGAGAAGATCCAGAAGCTGTCGCTCGGCGGCGGCGAGGCGGCGCGCGACAAGCACGTCTCGCGCGGCAAGCTGCTGCCGCGCGAGCGCATCGCGCAGGTGCTCGACCCGGGCACGCCGTTTCTCGAACTCTCGCAGCTCGCGGCCTACGGCATGTACAACGACGACGCGCCGGGCGCGGGCATCATCACCGGCATCGGGCGCATTGCGGGTCAGGAATGCGTGATCGTCTGCAACGACGCTACCGTGAAGGGCGGCACGTACTATCCCATCACCGTGAAGAAGCACGTGCGCGCGCAGGAAATCGCGCAGGAAAACCATCTGCCGTGCGTGTATCTCGTCGATTCGGGCGGCGCGAATCTGCCCAACCAGGACGACGTGTTCCCCGATCGCGACCACTTCGGCCGCATCTTCTATAACCAGGCGAATCTCTCGTCGCAAGGCATTCCGCAGATTGCCGTGGTGATGGGTTCGTGCACGGCGGGCGGCGCCTACGTGCCGGCGATGAGCGACGAGTCGATCATCGTGAAGAACCAGGGCACGATTTTCCTCGGCGGCCCGCCGCTCGTGAAGGCCGCGACCGGCGAAGAAGTGAGCGCCGAGGATCTCGGCGGCGGCGACGTCCATACGCGACTTTCGGGCGTGGCCGATCATCTCGCGCAGAACGATGCGCATGCGCTCGCGATCGCGCGTTCGATCGTCGGCAATCTGAACCGCACGAAAACGCCGCCCGTCGTGATGCGCGAGCCGCTGCCGCCGCGCTACGACGCAAAGAGCGTCTACGGCGTGATTCCCGTGGATACGCGCAAGCCCTTCGACGTGCGCGAAGTGATCGCGCGCATCGTCGACGACTCGGCCTTCGACGAATTCAAGGCGCGCTACGGCACCACGCTCGTCACGGGCTTCGCGCACATCTGGGGCCACCCGGTGGGGATCATCGCGAACAACGGCATTCTCTTTTCCGAGTCGGCGCTCAAGGGCACGCACTTCATCGAACTGTGCTGCCAGCGCAAGATTCCACTCGTGTTCCTGCAGAACATCACCGGCTTCATGGTCGGGCGCAAGTACGAGAACGAAGGCATCGCGCGCAATGGCGCGAAGATGGTGACTGCGGTGGCCACGGCCAAGGTGCCGAAGTTCACGGTCATCATCGGCGGCTCGTTCGGTGCGGGCAATTACGGCATGTGCGGCCGCGCGTACTCGCCGCGTTTCCTGTGGATGTGGCCGAACGCGCGCATCTCGGTGATGGGCGGCGAGCAGGCAGCTTCCGTGCTCGCCACGGTGCGCCGCGATGGCATCGAGGCCAAGGGCGGCACGTGGAGCGCCGAAGAGGAAGAGGCCTTCAAGCAGCCGATCCGCGATCAGTACGAGCTTCAGGGTCATCCGTACTATGCGAGCGCGCGCCTGTGGGACGATGGCGTGATCGATCCGGCCCAGACGCGCGATGTGCTCGGCCTCGGGCTGTCGGCCACGATGAACGCGCCGATCGAAGAGACGCGCTTCGGCGTGTTCCGCATGTAAGCGCGCAGAACGCGGAGAACGAGACCATGACGATGCAATATGAAACGCTGCTGGTCGACGTGAGCGCCCAAGTTGCGACCGTGACGCTCAATCGGCCCGACGTGCGCAACGCGTTCAACGAGACGATGATCGCCGACGTCACCGCCGCCTTCACCGCGCTTGGCGCGCGCGGCGACGTGCGCGTCATCGTGCTCGCGGGCAACGGCAAGGCCTTCTGCGCGGGCGCGGACCTGAACTGGATGCGCAAGATGGCCGGCTATTCCGACGAGGAAAATCGCGCCGACGCATTGCGCCTCGCGCGCATGCTCTCCGCTGTCTACCGCTGCCCGAAGCCCGTGATCGCGCGCGTGCACGGCGACGCCTACGCGGGCGGCATGGGCCTCGTGTGCGCGGCCGATATTGTCGTGGCTGCCCAGACCGTGAACTTCTGCCTTTCCGAAGCGCGCCTCGGACTCATGCCCGCGACCATCGCGCCGTATGTGATTCGCGCGCTCGGCGAGCAGGCTTCGCGCCGCTACTTCGTCACGGCTGAGGCGTTCGATTGCGCGACGGCGCTGCGCCTCGGCCTCGTGAGCGAAGCGGTGAACGCGGACGAGCTGGACGCCACCGTGGCGCGCATTGCCGGCACGCTTTGCGCGAACAGCCCGAACGCGGTGCGCGAGTGCAAACAACTCGTGCAGGACATCGCGGGCGAATCGATCGACAACGCGCTAATCGAAGACACGGCAGTGCGAATTGCACGCATTCGCGCGAGCGAGGAGGGCCGCGACGGCGTATCGTCGTTCCTCGAAAAGCGCGCGCCGCGCTGGCGCGATCCGGCGTGATCGCAGCATGATCGCAGCGTAATCGACAGGCAAACCCGAGCCAAACAGAGAGACTTCTCATGTTCAACAAGATCCTGATCGCCAACCGGGGCGAGATTGCCTGCCGCGTCGCGGCTACCTGCCGACGTCTCGGCGTGAAGAGCGTGGCCGTTTATTCTGACGCCGACGCGAACGCCAAGCACGTTGCCGCGTGCGACGAGGCTGTGCATATCGGCGAGGCGAGCGCCCAGCAGAGCTATCTGCGCATCGAGCGCATCATCGAGGCCGCGAAGGCGACCGGCGCGCAAGCCATTCACCCGGGCTACGGATTTCTTTCGGAAAACGAAGATTTCGGGCACGCATGTGAAGCGGCCGGCATCGTCTTTATCGGGCCGCCGGTTGAGGCGATTGCGGCGATGGGCTCGAAGGCCGCCGCCAAGGCGCTCATGCACGCAGCAGCCGTGCCGCTCGTGCCGGGCTACCACGGCGACGATCAGGATCCCGCGCTGCTTCAGAGCGAAGCCGACGCGATGGGCTATCCCGTGCTGCTCAAGGCAAGCGCGGGCGGCGGCGGCAAGGGCATGCGCGTGGTCGAGCGCAGCGAAGACTTCGCAGCAGCGCTCGCGTCGTGCAAGCGCGAGGCAGCGAGCAGCTTCGGAAACGACCGCGTGCTGATAGAAAAGTACCTCATGCGTCCGCGTCATGTGGAAGTGCAAGTGTTCGCGGATAAACACGGCGGCGCGGTGTATCTGTTCGACCGCGATTGCTCGGTGCAGCGCCGTCACCAGAAGGTGCTCGAAGAAGCGCCCGCGCCGGGGCTCGACGCGAGCGTGCGGCGCGCGATGGGTGAAGCCGCGGTGGCGGCGGCGCGCGCCGTGAACTACGTGGGCGCGGGCACCGTCGAGTTCATCATGACGGGCGCGGACTTCTACTTCATGGAGATGAATACGCGTTTGCAGGTCGAACACCCGGTGACGGAAATGGTCACGGGCCTCGATCTCGTCGAATGGCAATTGCGCGTTGCGGCGGGCGATCCGCTGCCGCTCGAACAGTCGCAGCTCACGGTGACCGGGCACGCGCTGGAAGCACGTATCTACGCCGAGAATCCGGCGCGCGGCTTCCTGCCGTCGACCGGCACGCTCAAGCATTTGCGCATGCCCGAGGGCGTCGAGTTCAGCATCGGCAATAGTGGCGATGGCGGCGAGCGCGCGAGCGTGCGCATCGACAGCGGCGTGCGCGAGGGCGACACCATCACGCCGTTCTACGACCCGATGATCGCCAAGCTCATCGTGCATGGCGCGACGCGCGACGATGCACTCGCGCGCATGCGGCGCGCGCTGGAAGAATGCGAGGTTGTCGGCCCGCACACGAACGTGGAGTTCCTGCACCGGCTCGTGACCTGCGAGCCGTTCGCGAACGCCGACCTCGACACGGGCCTCATCGAACGTCATCACGATGCGCTATTCGCGCCGCAAACGAAGCCGTTGCGCGAGGCGCTCGCACTGGCCAGCGCGGCGCTGATCGCGCGCGAAGGCGGCCTGGGCCGGGGCGCATCGCCATGGCAGGCGCTCGCGCACTGGCGTCTGAATGGCGGCTTCGAGCAGACCTTCGGATGGCGCGACATCGAAAGCGATGCGGACTTGTCGACGGTGTTCACGCACGACGGCGGCGCGCAGACGCTCGCATGCGCAGGAACCCAGGAGCGCTACACGTGGTGGCGCGGCGAAGGCGCGAACGAATACGGCGCGACCATCGGCACCAAGCGCGTGACGGGCCGCGTGTTCATCGACGGCGACGTGTTCCATGTGTTTTGCCTCGGCGCGAGCATGGCGTTCGAATGGCAGAACCTGCTCGCGCACGCGGCGGATGCCGAGCACGGCGAAGGCCGCCTCACGGCGCCGATGCCGGGCAAGGTAATTGCTGTGCTCGTGGAGCCGGGCGCGGTGGTTGAGAAGGGCGCGCCGCTCATCGTGATGGAGGCGATGAAGATGGAGCACACCATCGGTGCGCCTGCTGCCGGCAAGGTGACTGACGTGCTTTATGCAGTGGGCGACCAGGTGGCCGATGGCGCCCAGCTGCTGGTGCTCGAAGCGGGGTGAGCGGAGCGGTGAGCAAATTGTTACGATCGGTTTCAAAATTGCCCAAACTGTGAGCTGACAAAAAGCTATGCTTCGCGCACCAACAACGAGAGGGAGGGTGGAGCATCATGAACATAACCTGGAAGGCTTTAGCCCTCACGGGCCTGATTCCGCTCGCGCTTGCAGGCTGTGGCGGTGGAGGCGGCAGCAGCGATAGCAGCAGCACCGCGCAAACCGGCACGCTGAAGGTTTCAATGACCGACGCACCGTCTTGCGGCTTCGATCACGTGTACGTCACGGTCTCGCAGGTTCGGGTAAACGCGAGTGCGAATGCTGGCGATAACGACGCCGGCTGGTCGACGATTACGCTGGCGACGCCGCAGAAGATCGACCTGCTGTCGCTGACCAACGGCGCGCTGGCCGACCTCGGCCAGACCGCGCTGCCGGCCGGCCAATATCAGCAAGTCCGCCTCGTGCTCGTGTCGAATACGGGCAATACGCTGTCGAACTCGGTCGTGCCGACGGGCGGCACCGAGCAGCCGCTCGCGACGCCGAGCGCGACCCAAAGCGGCTACAAGATCATCACGCCGTTCACGGTGCAGCCGAACACGCTCGTCGATCTCATCCTCGACTTCAACGCGTGCAAGTCGATCGTGCAGAAGGGCAACGGCGGCTATCAGATGAAGCCGGTCGTGACCGCGACGCCAACCGTCGTGAGCGGCTCGATCTCGGGTTACGTCGCGCAAGCCGAGGCGGGCGCAACCGTATACGCGGAGCAGAACGGCAAGGTCGTCAAGGGCACGGTTGCCGATGGCACCGGCAAGTTCGTGCTATCGCCGCTCGTCCAGAGCTCGACCCAGGGTAACTACGATGTCGTGATCGTGGAGAACAATTTTGCGTCGGGTATCGTCCGCTCGGTGCCCGTGGTGGTGAACGCGGATACGCCCGTGTCGACGTCGGGCGCGCCCATCACGCTGCCGGCATCGCCGATGGGCAGCGTAAGCGGCAACGTGACGTCTTCCGCGCAAGCATTCGTGCGCGCGCTGCAGGTGATCGGCGGGAGTCCGTACGAGATCGCGGCGATCAACGCGAATGGGGATACCGGCAACTACGCGCTGTCGCTGCCGACGGGCGCGCCGTTCGCCGGGACCTACTCGAATGCATTGCCGATCGCGCTTACGGCGGCATCGACCGTTGCGGGGCAATACACGATCGAGGCCGATGCGGCGTCTGGCGCGGTGCAGTCGGCGAACGTCAACGCGGCGACCAACCCGACGGGCGTCAACTTCGCGTTTTGATGTGACGAATCAGGCGGTATGATTGGAAAGGGTCGCTTGCGACCCTTTCCTTTTGGTGCGGAGAACGAAATGAAAAAAATCGCGATTGGGCTTCTGGCTGCGGTGGGGCTGGGATTGAGCGGGTGCGCCGTATACGTGCCGCCGCCGGCGGGCGTCGTGGTCGTGCCGCAAGGCGGTCCGCAGGGTGGTCCGGGCAATGGCTTCTGCCCGCCCGGTCAGGCGAAAAAAGGCAACTGCTAGGACCTTTACGCCTCCTCCTTCACCGGTGGCGCAAACCGCAGCGCCACCGCAATCCGGTTCCACGCATTGATATTGGCGATGGCAGCTGTCAAGAACGCCATCTGCTCGCCGGGGAACTGCTCTGCCACTTTCCGGTACAGCGCGTCGCTCACGCCTTCGTGCAGCTTCGATGTGAGCGCTTCCGTATAGGACAGCGCGGCTTGCTCGCGCTCGCTATAAAGTGCGGGCGCCTCATGCCACGCCGCTACCAGATCGAGCTTCCCGCGCGGCACATTCTTCTCGCGCGCGATATTCAAATGAAATTGAATGCAGAACGCGCAGCCATTGATTTGTGACGCGCGGATCTTCAACAATTCGGTGAGCGGCTTTTCGAGCCCTGAATCGTCGACGGCCTTGCTCATGGCCGAAAGCGCGCTGGCCACCTGGGCAGCGTCGCGCCGGAAGGCTTCGTAGCTGATGCGGGAGGATGGGCTGGACATGACTGGACCTCGCTTCGGTTGCGGGATAATATCAGAGCACGAACATAATATTCGAACTCTGACATCATGCGCAAGACCGCGAAATCCGCGACAAAAAACCAGGGCGAGCGCGGTGCGCCCATTCCCGCGCCCGGCGAAGGCAAGCGGGGCGAGTCCGGCCACATGGGCTATCTGCTGCGCCAGGCGGGCGCGGCGCAGCGCTTGCGCATGGAGCGCGCGCTGGCCGATTTCGGCATCACGCCGCCGCAGTTCGTGGTGTTGACGATGCTTGCGGCCTATCCCGGCGTTTCCGGCGCAGATCTCGCGCGGCTCGCGGTGCTTACGCCGCAGACGGTCAGCGTGATCGTCGCGAATCTCGAGCGCAGCGGCGCGATCGAGCGCCGGCCGCATCCGGTGCATGGCCGCATTCAGCAGATCGAGGTGACGGTGGCCGGCGAGACCCTGCTCAAGCAGTGCCGCGCGCGCGTGAAGAAACTCGAGGCGCAGATGACCGAAGGCTTCACCCATGACGAAGAACAGGTGATCCGCCGCTGGCTCGTGCGGCTGGCGCGCGAAGACGAAGCGGTATGAGCGTGGTGCGCGGTCTTATTGTGCGCGAGCGAGCGCGCAGGAATGGTCGAGCAGCCCCTCGGCGGTGCCCGTGCCGCCTTCCACGTCCAGGCCGCTATTGACGACGAGCCAGCCGTCGCGCGCGGTGTCGGGGCCGGCGCCGGTCACGAGTATCGTCTGCACAGCCATGCTTTGCGTCGGCCGCAGATCGCGCTCGACCACGCGGAACGGATTGCCCTGATTGGCGAGGCTCATCACGCGCGTGACGCGATAACGCTTGCCATCCAGCGTCGTCCAGCGCCACGTGCCGGGCGCGTCGTGGCGATACGGTGCGAGCGCGTCGGCAATATCGTTGCGCATGCAATCGACGTGGATATGCAACTGGTTTTGCGAGCGCCGCTGAGAAGAATTGATTTCGAGGCCGAGTTGAGTGGGCGCGAGCATGGTCTTCAGTTTTGCGTCCACGTAACGGCCCGCGGCCCACGCGCCAACCCAGTATTCGGGCGACCCGCCATAGAGAATCTCGGCGCTTTCGATGCCTGGCACGCGGTCTGTCGGGATCAGCAGATATTGCGCGCGTCCGTTGATGTCCTTGAGCACCGCATAGCGCTTCTGGAAATCGACGCTCGTGCAGGGGCCGGGATTGCCTTTGTCGCGTGCATTCGGCACGCATTGTTCGCCAACGACCTTCCAGAGCCCGTTCGAGTCGAGCGTGGAAAGACGCACGCAACTGGTGGTGAGCAATACGGTGGCAAACGCCGCAGCACAGGAAGCGAAACGCGCGGCGCGGGCGGAGGATGCGGCAAAGGAAACTTGAGGCATCGGTGCTAAACGGACGTATGAGGCAATTCGGAAATGGGCCGCGCGATGCGCTCGCGCGGGCTCGCCTTGCTGCCGCGAGTGTAGCCGATGCAATGTGGCAGGCCTATTTACGGCGCGGGTGAAACGTGACGGATTGCTCGCGCGAAGCCGCGCGCGTGCTCGAGGTTGCGTCGGCGGGCCCGCACGTTCCGCAGGTGTCGCAGCCGTCGCCGCAATGGCCGGTGGCGCCTTTGGGCTGCACGAAGCGTCCCATGCGCTGCGCGAACGCGCCGCGTTGCGGGCGCAACAGCACCGCCGCGGCGGCGGCTTGCCAGCGCGTGGTCGTCTTCGGCGCGAGCTTGCGCAGCGCGGTCCAGAGGCTTGCCGCCACCAGCAGCGCGACAACCGCATATTGAAGGACGAGGCTCGTGTTCACAGTAAGCGGCTCGCGATCTGGTAGGTGATGAACGAGGCCGCGTAGGCCACCGCAAACATATAGCCGAACGAAATCGCCACCGCGCGCCACGAACGCGTTTCGCGGCGGATCACGGCGAGCGTCGACATGCATTGCGGCGCGAACGCGAACCACACCATCAGCGAAAGCGCGCTGGCCACCGAGAAGTTTTGCGCGAGCGTGTGGCCGAGCGCGGCAATGTCGCCGTCGCCGCTCGCCACCGAATAGACCGTCGCGAGCGCCGCCACCGCCGTTTCGCGCGCGGCGAACGCGGGAATGAGCGCGAGGCTCATCTGCCAGTTGAAGCCGAGCGGCGCGAACGGCCATTGCAGCGCGTGGCCCAGATAGCCCGCGATCGTGTAGTCGATGGCGGGCAGCGTTGCGCCCTCGGGCGGCGAGGGGAACGTGGAGATGAACCACATCAGCACGGTCAGCGCGAGGATGATGCCGGTCAGGCGCTTCAGAAAGATCGAGCCGCGCTCCCACAAGCCGATGGCGACGTCGCGGGCGCGCGGCAGGCGGTACGAAGGCAGTTCCATCAGCAATGCGTGTTCGCCGTGATCGCGGCGCAGTTGCTTCATCACCCAGCCCACCGCCATCGCGCCCGCGATGCCGGCCGCGTAGAGCGCGAACAGCACGAGCCCTTGCAGGTTGAACACGCCGAGGATCAGCCGGTGCGGAATGAACGCACCGATCAGCAGCGCATAGACAGGTAGCCGCGCCGAGCACGTCATGAGCGGCGCGACAAGTATCGTAGCGAGCCGGTCGCGTGGATCGGAGATGCTGCGCGTGCCCATCACGCCCGGAATCGCGCACGCGAAGCTCGAGAGCAGCGGAATGAACGAGCGGCCCGTCAGGCCCACGGAGACCATCATGCGATCGAGCAGGAAGGCCGCGCGCGGCAGGTAGCCCGATTCCTCCAGCACGAGGATGAAGAAGAACAGCACGAGAATCTCGGGCAGAAAGCCAAGCACGGTGCCCACGCCGCCGAACAGCGCATCGGTGACGAGGCTGCGCAGCGGGCCGTCGGGCAGCGCCGCGCCCGCCACGCCGCCAAGCCAGCCGAAGCCGTCGCCGATGGCGTCGGTTAGCGGCTTGCCCAACGAATACACGGCCTGAAACACGAGGAACATCACCGCCGCGAGAATCAGCGGGCCCAACACGGGATGCAGGGCGAACCGGTCGATGGCGTCGTCGCGCGCATCGGTGGCGCGCGGCATCGTCACGGTGGCGGCGAGAATGCGCCGCACAGTGGCGTGGGCGTCGGTGTCGTTGGCGCTGGCTTCGTGCGATGCGGGAGCCGCATCGTTGCCCACGCGATCGATCAGTTCGATGAGCCCATGCGCGCCGTCGCGCCGCACGGCCACGGTTTCGACCACGGGCATGCCGAGTTCGCGCGAGAGCGCGGCGACGTCGACCACCACGCCACGGCGTCGCGCGGCGTCCATCATGTTGAGCGCCAATACGACCGGACGGCCCATGCGCTTGACTTCGAGCACGAAGCGCAGATGCAGGCGCAAGTTGGTGGCGTCCGCCACGCAGACGATCAGGTCGGGCGCGGCCTCGCCCGCATAGCGGCCTAGCAGCACATCGCGCGTGACGCACTCGTCGGGACTGGTCGATTCGAAACTGTAGGCGCCGGGCAGATCGAGCACCTGGATATGGCGGCCGCCCGGCGTGGCGAAGCGGCCTTCCTTGCGCTCGACGGTCACGCCCGCGTAGTTGGCCACCTTCTGGCGCGCGCCCGTGAGCAGATTGAACAGCGCGGTCTTGCCGCAATTGGGATTGCCAACGAGGGCGATGCGCAGCGGTGCCTGACTCATGCGGCGGCTCCCGCGCCGGCGTTCAGGCTCACGCTCACGCGCTGCGCCTCCGCGCGGCGCAGCGCGAAGCGCGTCGAGCCGATCTGCACGAGCAGCGGGTCGGCGCCCCACGGCGCGCGCGCCACCACGCGCACGGGTTCGCCGGCCACGAAGCCGAGGTCGCGCAGGCGCTGGGCGATCGGGTCGCGGGCCGAGACGTCCTCGACGTGCTCGACGCAGGCAGTGGCGTTCTTGGGCAGGTCAGTCAACCGCATGAGGAATTCTTTTGTCTTGAAAATGAGAATGGTTCTCATTGTAGCGGCGATGCGGAGGCGTGGGTGCGCAGCCGGGCAGGCTGCTATCGACGCGAAAGGCGTGCGGGCCGGGGATCGGGCGCCGCGGCGGGAGCCGGACGGCTTAGTGTGCCGATTTGCCGCATCGAAACGCCCCGGCTTTCAGCGCGTCTTCAGTGCCGCTTCAGCGCGTTCAGAACTTCGCGCCGAAACGCGCAGCGCCAGGCACGCCCGGGCGAGTCGACGTAATGCCTGAAATTGGCGAGAATGCTGCGCGGGAATCTTCATGAGTCAGGCCCCGCTGCTGGCGCCGCTGCTCGATCTGGAAAGCGAAATGAAACGACTGAAACCACTGTTATTCGCCGCGCTCGCGGCGGCTCTCGCCACCGCCTCGCTCGTCACTGGCGCGCGCGCGCAAAGCAATGCATCCGGGCCATTCGCCACACCGTCGGGCGAGCTGCAATTCGTGCGCGACGATCGCGATTTCGTGTCGATGCTCAACCGCGAAAAATTCGATCGCTTCGACGCGAAGACGCTCATGCATTTCGACGAAGTCGGAGCGAACGGCGCGATCACCCGCACACTCGTGCAGACGGCGTACGGCCCGGTGGTGTACGACCTGCGCCGCAATCCGCCGCTCGTGCAGCGCGCGAACGTGCGCATGACGGTCAAGCGCGTGTTCTGGCAGCCCGACGAAGCCGTGATGCAGAGCCCGGAAGGCTGGTTCCGGCTCAAGAACGGCACGCTGACGAAGCTGCAAGCGACGAAGACGACCTACCACTGATCACGCGCGCGCCGCCGTCGCCGTCCTCCGGGTTGGGCGCGGCGCGCGCAACAGCCGCTCAGGCCATCACTGTGCGACCGGCACCGTGACATCGGAGCCGAACCAGTGCTCCGAGATCTTCTTGAGCGTGCCATCCTGCTTCAGCGAAGTGAGCGCGTCGTTGAGCGCTTTCTCGAACTTCGGATTGCCCTTGCGGAACGGGATGCCCATGTCCTGATTGGCGCCCTTGAGCACCGCGCCCGGGCGCAGCGGCAACTGCGAGGTCTTGATGATGTACGGCAGCATCAAGCGGTCGTCGATGGTGGCGTCGATGCGCTTCGCGGCAAGATCGCGCAGTTTTTCCGGCGCGCCCGGATAGGTTTGCACATTGATGCCCTGCACGGCGCGCGCCATCTGGTCGTAGTTCGTGCCGAGCGTGACGCCGAGTTTCTTGTCGCCCTTGAACTCGTCGAGCGACTTGAATTCGCGCTTGTCGTCGGCGCGCTGGATCAGCTGGGCCGCGGAATAGGTATAGGGCTGGCTGAAGTCGAGCGCCTGCTGGCGCTGCGGCGTGATGGTCACCTGATTGACGATCACATCGAATTTCCCGGCTTGCAGCGCCGCGATAATGCCGCTCCATTCGGTCGGAATGAATTCCGGCTTCACGCCGAGCTTGGCCGCCACCGCCTTCGCGACGTCGACGTCGAAGCCCACGAGTTCCCCCTTGCTGTCCCGCGAGTCGAACGGGGGATACGTGCCTTCGAGGCCGATCTTGAGCACGCCGGCTTGTTTCACGCTGTCCAGCAGATCTTCCGCATGGGCGGCCACGGCGGTGAGGCCGAAAGCGGATGCGGCAAGCACGCTGGTAAGAAGGAGCTTCGATAGCTTCATGGCACGTCTCCTGGTTCTTCGAATTGAGGACTGCGGTGGAGTGCGCGAGGCCGCGCGAAGGCATATTACCGCGTCAAATTTCCGGTGCTGGCAGCGTTCCCAAAATCTCTTCGAAGGCGAGCCCGATTGCGAGCAGCCGGCGGTCGCTGCCGGCCGGGCCGTCGAGTTCGAGACCGACCGGCAGGCGCGCATCGGTGAGGCCCGCAGGCAGCGCCAGACCAGGAATGCCCGCATTGCTCGCGGGATCGGTGTTGCGCAGATATGCCTCCAGTTCGTCTATGGGCGCGCCGCCGTCGATCGACACGCTCGACGATCCATTCACCCAGTCGATGCGCACCGCCGCGAGCCGCGTCGTCGGAAACAGCAGCGCGTCCAGGCCGCTGGCGGCGAAGGTTTGCGCATAGAGCTGCTGCAGCCGCGGACGCCAGAGCGTCATTGCGGTGGGGTAATCGGCGCCGCGCGCATCGGCGAGGATCGCGTCGTAGGCCGCGCGCACGTCCGGGCTTGCGATGCGCGCCGCCACGTCCGCGACGGTTCGCGCGCTCGGGTGGTTCGCGTCGAGCCACGCTTGCAGGTCCTCGATCGGTTCGTGCAGCGCGATAGCCATGCTCACGCGGTCGTTGAGCGCGAAAATTTCGCTCATTTCCACGGGCACGAGCGTTACGCCGGCCGCTTCGAGTTTCGCGAGCGCCGCACGCGCCACGTTCTCGGTCGCGGCTTCCAGACCCGACCAGAACGGCGCGGGCAAACCCACCCGCAGGTTCGTCACGACGGCCTGCGCGAGCGGGCCGTGCCCGGTGATCACGCCGTCGATGAGCGCGATGTCGGCGACCGTGCGCGCCATCGGCCCCACGGTGTCGCGCGTGCGGCTGATCGGCACGACGGCGTGCGGGTCGTGGTAGCGGCGCTGCGTGCCGCCGTCGCCCACGCTCGGGCGCAGGCCGACGATGCCGCACAGCGCGGCGGGGATGCGCGTGGAGCCGCCGGTGTCGGTGCCGAGCCCGGCCGGCACGATGCGCGCCGCGATGGCGGCGGCCGTGCCGCCCGACGAGCCGCCGGGAATCCGTTCGGGATCCCAGGGATTGCGCACGGGGCCCGCGTGCGGCGCGAGATTGGTGCTGGTGATGCCGAACGCGAGCTCATGCATGTTGGCCTTGCCGAGCAGAACCGCGCCCGCGTCCACGAGCCGCTGCACCGAAGGCGCGTGGCGCGCGGGCACGAAGCCTTCGAGCGCGGGCGTGCCCGCCGAGGTTTGCAGGCCGCGCGTGTTGATATTGTCCTTCACGACCACGGGCAGCCCGGCCAGCGGCAGATGCGAGCGTTCGTTCGGGCCGAGCGCATCGATGCGCTGCGCGGCGGCGAGCGCGCCTTCCACGTCGAGCGTCGTGAGCGCGTTGAGGTTTTCCAGCGCCTGTGCGCGCGCGAGCAAGGTGGCGACGTAGTCGGTGGCTTTGATCCGGCCTTCGCGAATGGCCGCGACGGCTTGCGTCGCGCTCAGTTCCAGTTGCTGGTCGACAGTCCAGGTCATGCGGTTTCCTCCGCGTGCGGCCGCGTTGGCGGCGCCCGCTATGGCTTCATGAAGCGCAGCGCGAGCCGGGCGAGCGCGGGAACGAACGTCGGACGCAAGAGGCGCGAATCGTAGCCGCTCATGCGCTGCCGGTCTTCACGCAGACACAGTTCGATCATCTCGCGCGGCTTGAGCGAGTCGCCCAGCACTTCGCGGTTGGCGGGCAGGAAGTTCGAGTCGTGCGCAACGCCTTCGGCGTCGATGCCGCGTGCGATCGCCACGCGGTCCCACACCAGTTTGACCCAGATTGCCCCGACTTTCAGCGAGTGCCAGGGCCGGCGCCACCAGGGCAGATTCTTGCGATACCACGCCACCCAGTTCACGAAAAAAAGGATATGGCGCGCTTCCTCCTGGATCACGGGCTCGAAGGTTTCGACTAGCGCCGCGGGAAAAAATCCCGAGCGCTGCGCCGAGCGGAACAGGCCGAACGCGAAGAAGCTGTCGATGCATTCGCTGTAACCCGTGAACATCCACGCCCATTCGGGATCGTGCGGCGGCGGGTAGTCCGGTTCGGGCGCGAGGGCGATGCCATAGGCCTTGACGAGATGCGAGAGCACGACTTTGTGGCGCGCTTCCTCGTCGCCGTCCATCTCGATGGCCGCGCGCAGGAGCGGATCGCTCACGGTGGCCGCATAGGTTTTCACGCGGATCGACGCGCGGCCTTCGGTCTGCACCGCAATGTCCCAGATCGGCAGCGAGGTCAGCCGCCGCAGCGCGTCGGGCTCGAGCGTCGGCCAGTCGAGCACGGCCGGGCGATAGGGGTCGTGCGTGGCCAGCAGCATCCGGCAGAACATTTTCCGATGCTCGTCCGATCCGATCCGGATCGGCCCTGGCGTGGCATGAGTCCAGTGCCGCAGCGCGGCGTCCTGGGCGGCGAGGGCGCTGTCTACGTCGCTTGCGCCTTCAGCTGAATGCGTCAGGGTGTCGGACATTGAGCGTAATGGATGACGGTGATTTGACTCCTATTCTGTCACATCTGTAAGGGGGTCGGAGGCATCACGCGCAGCGGCGCTGCTCGTCGATCCACATGCGCGCCCAGCGGCAGGCGTAGGCGAGCGCGTGGCGTTCGTCGAAGAAGTAGTCGAGCGCGTCGAAGGAAACGAGCGCACTGCGCAGCGTTTCCGGCTGACTTGCCTGGGTGCCGGATGTCGCCACGGTTTGCGACGGCGCCGGGGTGGCTGCAAGCGGGCCGATCGTGAGATTGGCGGCGTACAGGCCGTTGGGAAGCCGCTGTGCGCTCGGCGCGACTTCGTAGCCTTTGTAACGAATAGGTGCGTTCATGGCTTCTGGATCCTGCTGGTACGTCCTGCCTGGATGCGTATTACGCATGGGCGCCTCGTGGCTCGTATGCCGGTACGGGGAAAGCGTAGGGGCTGCGGTGCGCGCCTGGAACCAATCATTCGTCGCAAGCTAATCACGGGCGGCCGGGAACGGTCAGCAGGTTGATCCGGATGGGGCGAGATTACGGTTTGCCTTCAATGTGGCCCGCGCGGCGCGCGGCGTCTGTGGTCTGGATGACGCAACGCGCATGCCTGTGTGCGCCAGCGCGCAAAGCGCGCAGCGCGTGAAAATGCTGGCGGATCGGGACTCGTGCGGAGGAGGGCCGCGGCGCGCGCATGGCGCGCCGGGAACGAATCAAACGGCGACGCTCAGGCGGTCCTCATTGCGCGCCGCGCCGGCGGCGCCTGCCGCAATCTTGCCCGCGGCGCCGGGCTGCGAGGCCGCGCGCTGCTTGTCGGTATCAGACGCAAGCTTGAACGCGAGCGCGAACTGCGCGGCTTGCTGGCCGACCGCAAAGAGCTGATCGATGACTTTCTCGTCTGAGCATTGATGGGCGCTGTCGAAGCGCGTCTCCAGCGTGTTGATGCCGGCGCCGAACGGGGTAGGCCAGCCGCGCAGCGCATGCACGATCGAGCGCAGCGAAGTGAGCACCGAGCCCGTGGCTTGCCAGCCATAAGCGGTCACGATGCAGCCCACGGCGCGGCCGTCGAGATACGGGCGCGTGTCGGCGCGCAGTTCCTCTAGCGTGTCGAGCGCGTTCTTCACGAGGCCCGAGACGCCGCCGTGATAGCCGGGCGTGGCGATGATGACGGCGTCCGCCGCGCGCACGGCTTCTATCAACTCGCGCTGGGCGTCGGTGAGCGTGGCGGTTTCGGGTGCGTAATGGGGCAGGCTGTGCAGGAAGGTGCCGCCGAACAGCCGCGTGCGAGCGCCGGCCTGCTCCGCGCCGCGCAGCGCGAAGGCGAGCGCGCGCTCGGTCGACGACGCTTCGCGCGTCGTGCCGCCAATGCCGACGACGAGCGGGCGGTGTCTGGAATCGGTGATGCTCAAGGGGTGCTCCTGGGATTCATGGCCGGGTCGAGACCCAAAACGCCATCTTAGTGAGCACGCCGCGCTGCGCGAAACGACTTTTTTTTCTAAGGATATGCCCGCGAGGCCAGTTGGCCGTGCATGTCTGCGGCTATATGCATAGCTCAAAGCGTTGGTTGGTTCGGCGCTACGGGGCGATTAGGATGAATGCGTCTCCTGTCGATGGGACTTGGCGCTTTAGCTGTCGGCCGGAGTTAGTGCTTTAGCGCTTACTCCGGTCCCATGCAAAGCTCTTGGTCCCATCCCATGCAGAGCACATGAGCATCTCCTTGACATGGGATTCGGCCCCGCACCGCAAGGTGACGGGGCCATTTTTTTGTCTGCGGATTTTCCGGGGGCGGCGCTCAGGGTGCGCCAGAGGAAGTTGGCCCGGTGGCCGGAGCGGTTGCCAAAGGCCTGAGCGGGCTTTGTGCACGGCGCGCGGGCGCAGCATAGCTCACTTGCAGGACGTTGCCGTCGGGGCCGATCTGGGGCGGGATGAAGGGCGTGCGGTCGCGGTTCGACTTCGCGCCGTTGGTTGCGGCGTTGTTGGGCAGCATCGGCACGGTAGGCGCCGAGGCGCGCACGGCGGGCTCGGCCACCTTGCGCGTATCGAGTCGCCCGGCGCTGGCGAGCTTGTGCTTCGTGCCATGGTGCGCGTGCGCCTTCTTGTCGGGCGTGGATGGATGCGCACCGGGCGTTCGCGCCTCGGGCAGTCGTGCCTCCGGCGGATTCCAGACCTCGGTGTAATGTTCCCCAGCGAGCGCGGTGGATGCGAGGACGCACAGCAAGGTCCCCGTCAAGATGAGTCGCACGTCGTGATCTCCGTATCGGTGAGCCGGCCCGCCTTGCCGCATCGGCCTCGCGCGGTGCGAGGCTGGCGCGCCCACCCGAGGGAAGGACGCGGGGCGGCGCAAAGGGTCGGCTGCACGCACTGTACATTCGTACAGAGGTGAATGCAAACGTTTGACGGAGCATCCCACGCCGATGTTGCGTGGATGTTGCGCCGGGGTTGCGTTGGCGTTGCGTTGGCGTTGCGCCGATACGGTAACCGATGTGCGAGCGGCTCAGGCCTTGGGCGCGGCGCGGCCGTGCCGGCCGAGCCAGTGGCCATAGCTGCGCGGCGAGAAAGCGAGCGTGAGCACGATCATCGCGGAGATGGAAATCGCGAGCATGATCCATGCGCCCGTGAAGCCGCCGGTGAGGTCGCGCACGCGGCCGGCCACGACCGGCGCGATTGAGGCGATCACGAAGCCGAGCCCTTGCACGAACCCGACGAGGCTGGCGGCGATGCGGTGGTCGCCCGAGTGGTCGAGCGCGGTCACGAGCGAGACCGAGAAGGTGCCGCCGAGCCCCGCGCCCGCGAATGCGACCCACAGGACCGGGGCGGCCTCGGGCCAGGCCGTGAGGCCGGCGATGCCGAACAGCTGCGCGGCGAGCCCGGCGATGAGCCAGGGGCGGCGGTCCGTGAAGCGTGCTGCTGCGAGCGGCAGCAACAGCGCGCAGACGGCCTGGAAGACGGTCATGGCGGCGAGCAGCGAGCCGCTGGCCGCGACGCTCGCACCGTGTTGCTGATAGTACGCGGGCAGCCACGCCACGAGGCTCGTATAGCCGCCGTTCACGAGACCGAAATGCAGGCCGAGCGTCCACGCGCGGCGCTTGCGCCAGACCGGCACGTGGGTGTTGGCGCTGGCGGCCGCGCTTGTTGCTGGATTGGCTGCCTGCCTGGCGCTGGCGTGCGCCCCGCGATTAAGCCCGATCCACAGCGCGAGCGCGCCGAGCGCGGGCAGCGCCCAGACGGCGAGCCCCGCGTGCCACGAGCCGCCAAGGTGGGCGGCCAACGGGCTCAGGCTCGCGCCAAGGCCGCCGCCGCCCATGATCGATGCCGAAAAAAGGCCCATCGCGAGCGGCACGCGGTGCGCGAAGCGCTGCTTCATCACGGCGGGCAGCAGCGCCTGAATGGCCGCGACACCCGCGCCGGCCGCGGTGGCCGTGAGCATGAGCGCGCCGCCCGTCGACGCGAATGCGCGCGCGGCGCAGGCCGCCGCGATCGCGACGAGGCCGAGCGCCACGCCGCGCGTCTCGCCCAGACGCCGCGCGAGCATGCCGGTGCCGAATGCGCCCAGCCCCATCGCTACAACAGGCAGGCTCGTGAGCAGCGATGCGCCATAGAACGAGAGGCCGGTGGCTTCGCGGATGGTGGCCATGAGCGGACTGATCGACGTGAGCAGTGGCCGCAGATTCAACCCGATAGCGACGATGGCGGCGTACCAGACGAGCGCGCTCGTGCGCGCCGACACGCCCGTGGCGCGCTGGCAGGAGTCGAAAGGGTCGGAAGTCGTGCTCATCGGGTCAACCTTAATTGCAACTTTTGGTTGACCATTATACGAAATGATTGTCAACAATCATGGGCGGCGCTGCTATGCTGGGTATAGCGAGAGAATTCGTGGTGCGGCGCGCCCCGCGTATTTCATCGGTGGGTGCGCGTCGCTACAATGCCGCCTGATTCCGTCCGCATGCGCGATTTCACATGGCTTCTTCAACACGATCCGCACGATCCACCTGCGCGGGCGAGCCGCCTCAAGTTGCTCGCATTCGCGAAGCGACGGGCAAACCTGCCGAGCCCGTAGTGGGCGAAAGCGCCGACGACGTCGAAGCGCTCGTCTACGCCTCCATCAACTCGGCGCTGCTGCAAGGCAAGCTCGCGCCGGGCCAGCAGCTCGTGGAGCGCGAGCTCGCGGCTGCGTTCGGCTGCACGCGCGGCGCGCTGCGCAAGGTGCTCGCGCGCCTCGGCTTCGAAGGCAAGCTCGTGCTCGAACCCAATCGCGGCGCATTCGTGCCGTCGCCGTCCGAGGAAGACATTCGCGCGACCTACCGCGCGCGCCAGGTGGTGGAGGCGGGCGTGGCCGTGACGCTGTGCGGCGCGCTCGACGCGGGCATGCGCCGCAAGCTCGCCGCGCACGTGCGCAGCGAGAAGAAAGCGCTGCGCGAGGGCCGCGTGGACGAAGCGGTGCGCCTCGCGGGCCAGTTCCATCTGATCCTGACCGAGCTCGCGGGCGGCGCGGCGCTGGTGGCGGCGCTCGCGCAGCTCGTCGCGCGCACGGAGCTCTACAAGGCGCTGTTCGATCCATCGAAGGCCACCTCGTGCGCGCCCGACGAGCACGAGCAGATCATCGCGGCACTGGAGGCCGGCGACCAGGCGGCGGCGCTCACGACCCTGCGCGAGCACCTCGCCGAAATCGAGGAGCGCGTGGTGCGCCAGGCGCGTGCGCGCGCGGGCCGCGACCTGAAAGCCGTGTTCGCCGATTTCGCGATTTGAGCGTGCCGGCGCGCACCGGCGCGCACCGGCGCGCATCGACAAGCGTCTCGCCCCCACTTGCCGGCTACTGCTGCTTTTCGCGTTCGCGCCTGAAAAGTTCGAGCTCTTCGGCCATGGCGCGCGCGTGCGGGCGAGCCGCATGCAACGTTGCGCGCGACGGCGGCGGCCGGCGTGGCCCTGATCTGCGGCACGTCGGCGCGGGCCAATGCGCCTTCGGGGACGCGCGCGAACCGTTGTTAAACTACGCGTTTTGCGCGATCGGCGTGTTTGACTGGGGAACGGCAATGGTGCGTTATCGGCACTACAAGGGTGGTATCTACGAACTGGTATGCGAGGCGACGCTCGAATCCGATCCTTCCGTCACGATGATCGTGTATCGGGCGGCGAACGGCACGATCTGGACGCGGCCCGCCTCGGTTTTCTTCGAACAGGTCGAATTCGAAGGCGCGCTCGTGCCGCGATTCGCGCCCGTCAACTAACTTTAACTAACTAATAACGCTTTTTACTTACGAGGCTCGTCCCGCAATGCGTCTACTGATTGCACTCGTTTTGCCGTGGTTGCTGTTCTTCACGATTGGCCGGCCGATCGCCGGCATCATCTGCCTGATCCTGCAATGCACATTGATCGGCTGGATTCCCGCCGCGATCTGGGCCGTGTATTCGCTCAGCCAGTTCAAGACCGATCAGAAGATCGACGCCGCACTGGGCCGCCGAAACTAAATACCAATCATGAAGTGGATGAAGGGTGGATTGGAAGGCGTTGGCCGGCAGCGCGGTTACATTCTTAACGCATGCTCACAATTGGGCGAGAACCTAAGACGAGCGCCCCTTTCTTACAGACGGAAAGGAGACTACGTCATGTTCAAGTATGCGCTGATGGCTGGCGCTGTCGCCCTGCTAGCAGGGTGTGTGGCGCCGGGTTACGACAACTACGGCTATGGCCAACCCGGTTATGACAATTACTACAGCTACGCGCCGGGCTATGCCGAGCCGGTGTACGGCGGCGTGAATGTCGCCATCTGGGGCGGCGGCGATAATTATTACCGTGGCCGTGATTATGATCGCCGTGGCTGGAACGACAGCGGCCGTGGTGGATGGTGGAGCCGGCCAGGCGGCGACTCGGGCAACTGGCATGGCGGCGGTGGCAACCGTGGCGGCGATGCGAACGGCTGGCATGGCGGCGGTGGCAACCGTGGCGGCGATGCGAACGGCTGGCACGGCGGCGGTGGCAATCGTGGCGGCGATGCGAACGGCTGGCATGGCGGCGGTGGCAATCGTGGCGGCGACGCGAATAACTCGCGTGGTGGCGGCGGCGGAGGAGGCCGTGGCGGGTCTTGGAGCAGTGGCCGCACTGGCAACGGTAACGGCGATGGAGAAATCCACGAAAGCCGTCACTGACCATCACAGCAAATCTGGCCCGCTCACCGCGCCGATATATCCATTGTAAAAACGATCAGGCCCGCCGCTCTCACGAGCGGCGGGCCTGATTTATTCGGCGCTACGTGCCTGGCAGGGAAAGCGCAGGCGTAACCGTCTGGAAATTACTGACCCGACTGCGAAGTGCCGGTCGTCGACGGGCCGTAGGCCGTATTGGCCTTCTCGGCGGCAACGCGCGCTTCTGCTGCCTGAATGTTTTGCGGATAGTGCATCCAGTCGCTCGGATCGTAGCCTGCTGCGCGCAGCTGGGCGAGTTCGGCGCGAACTTCCGCGCGCGTGACGGGTTGTTGTTGCTGCGCTTGAGCGAACGAAAGTGCCGGCACGGCGACGATGGCGGCAAACACGGCTGCCTTGATGAGCGACTTCATAACGATGACCTCCAGGTTCTTTATAAGTGGTCCGCACGACGGCGTGACCCATGGCCGCACTTTAGGCCTTCTTGCTCTAAGGGTAAATACTTATAAAGCGAATTCAGTGTTCTTCTAACTGAAATAATCCGAGCCACCTTTTGTCTGATTATTCCGTCCCGAAGCCGCCCAAGAAATTCTCCCTGGACCATATTCGAGCCGTCGGGCGCGCCGATTATTGCAAAATCAGCAACTGGAATTCGCCGTAATCGCGCTATATCCGGCATGGCCGCTTGCCTAGAATCCAGTCGACGCCTGCTGTGCGACACAAACCCGCATCTCAGGCGATTCGTACAATATCGGAGGTAATCGTCATGAAGTCGCTCATTCAAGCCGTTGTCATCGCCACTGCCTGCGCTGCGCCGCTGGCCGCTTTCGCCCAGTCCAACCAGGGCCTCACGCGCGATCAGGTGCGCGCCCAGCTCGTCGAGTTCCAGCAGACCCAGCGCAATCAGAATGTGGTCACGGCAGCCGTCGCCACGCCCGTTACCCAGGGCGACAGCGCGTACGGTGGCGTGAGCAGCGCCACGTCGATGGCCGGCGCGCGCTACGTTTCCGAAGCGGCCCGCAAGGGTCCGCAATCGGTGTACTTCGGCGGCCAGTAACGCCGTTCGCCGGGGCGCCGTCCGCCGGCTTGCGCACAAGACAACCGGCCCGCGATGTGACGTCGCGGGCCGGTTTCTTTTTGGATGGGCGTGGTCTACGAAAACTACAGAAGCTCGGCTTCGGGCACGTCGAGCACGAGATCGGTGCGCGCCACCGCTACGCAGGTCAGCACATAGCCCTCGGCTTTTTCTTCGCGTGACAGGCCCGGCCATTCGATCGTGAAGCTTGTCTCGCCGCTCACGACGCGGCACAGGCAGGTGCGGCACGTACCGTTGCGGCACAGGCGCGGCAGGCGAATGCCTGCGAATGCGGCGGCTTCGAGCAGCGTGAGCTCGGGCGGCGCCTCGAATGTGTATCCCAGCGGCTCCACGCGCACGAGCGGCACCGCTTGCGTTGCGGGCAAATCGTTGGCGCTCATGACACCGATACCCCCAGCAAATGGCCCGCGCCCGCGGTGAACGCGGCGGCGGCGAGGCCGATGGCGATTTGCCGGAACGCCGAGAACGCCGCGCTACGCCCGTTGAACAGCGACGTGAAAACGCCAACGGCAGCGAGCCCGAGCGCGCTCAGCACGACGCACTGGACGATGGCCGCTGTGCCGTGCGCCCACAGGAACGCCGCTGTCGGAAACGCCGCGCCCAGCGCGAACAGGCAGAACGACACGGCTGCGGCCGTCCACGGATTGCCGCCCAGCTCTTTCGGATCGATGCCCAGTTCTTCGCGCGCGAGCGTGTTGAGCGCCTCGTTCTTGTCGCGCATGATCTGCGCGGCTACACGGCGGGCTTCATCGGCGTCGATGCCCTTCGCCTGATAGATGAGCGCGAGTTCGTGGCGCTCGGCGTCGGGGGTGTGTTCGAGCTCGTCGGCTTCCTTGGCGAGCTGGGTGCGCGCGAGTTCGCGCGCGTTGGTTACCGAGAGCCATTCGCCGAGCGCCATCGAGCACGCCCCCGCGATCAACCCGGCCAGGCCCGTCAGCAGGATCGCGCGGTTGGCGCTGCCCGCGCCGGCCACGCCCATGATCAGGCAGAAGTTCGAAACGAGCCCGTCGTTTGCGCCGAGCACGGCTGCGCGCAAGTCGTTGCCCGAGGTCGCGCCCTTGTGCCACGACTCGGCGCCTGCGATCTGCGCGCCCTTCGACTGGCCGTGCGCGCGCTTGCTGGCGACGATCGACTGAACGATCGCGGCGTGCTGATGCTCCTGCGCCGAGAGCGTTTCCGCTCCGGGCTCGCGCGCGTAGCGGTCGCGGTCGGCGTATTCGGTGGCCGCCACGGTGGGCAGCACGACCGAGGGGCCGAAGATGCGTGTAAGCGTTTGCAAGAGATGTGTCTTCGCGCTGCGCCGGTGCGAGCGCACGCGCACGCCGTTGGCGGCAAGCTTGTCGCGCCAGACTTGGGCGTGCTCGCGCTCCGACGCCGCAAGCTCGGCAAAGATCTGGCGCCTGCCCGCGTCTTTTTCGACGGCGCTGAGCGTGTCGTAGACAGCGGCGCTGTCGAGTTCGTCGGCGAGATTGCGCCGGTAGCGGTGGAGTTCCTGGGCGGAGGCCATGATGCGTGTTGGAAATGCGTTCCAGCGAAGCTTAACCTGGTTCACCTGGCTCGATTCGCCTCGCCCAGCCCTTGCGTGCTTCCCGTGCGCCGCACGTGCCGCTTGCCTTTGCGCGCGCGAGTGCCATGATGAAGACAGGGGCGCGCGCATGCGCGTCCCGGCGGCGGCGCAGCGGGTATACGGGGTCTTTGGCGCGGCTGCGGCTCCTTGCGGAGGGGCTGTCATGGTCCAAGGCGAATTGAGGATCCTGGTGGCGGCGCTGGCCGTCTTTGTCGCGCTCGCGGGTCTCGCGGTTGCGATTCATGGGTTGCTCTTCGACGAACCTCGGGTCGTGCTGTACGGCATGACGATCGTAGCGTGCGGCATCGTCGCGTTCGTGGCGATGCTCACCGTGCACCCGAAGGACATCGAAATCGAGCATCGACAGCATCGTGAATCGTGAGCGCGCGATGTTGCGGTGCGCCATGCCGCGAGCGAGGGAAAGCTGTTTGCGCGCGCAACGGCCAGTTCGCAAAACGCTGAAAAAACACCGGAAAAACCGGGCCGCGCGAATCTTTTCGCGCGTGTGACAAAGTCGCCCTTGCGGGTCGCGGGAAGTATCCTAAAGTGAATCCAGACGGCCGCCGCAATCGTGTCGAACGTAGCGACACTTGCGGCGGTCGGCATTTAATCCGCGCGTATGCCGAGGAGGTGCATCGTACAGGCGCGGCCCGCTGACCCTCAACCTAAGGCCATTCCCATGCAGATCCTGTTTCCGAATGAGGCGCCCGAATACTCGGGACCCGATTTGACCTTGGCGTTTCCGGCAATGATCGATGGAGAGCGGGTGGAATGTACGATCACGGCGGCGGCGCTGGAAGACCACTTCGGCGCGGCCTCTCCGCGCGCGGAAGACATGCTTGACGCTTTCGATCACCATCGCGAGCGCATCGAGGCGGTCGCGCGCCGCCTGCTTTCCGAAACGCGCGCACAATGCCTCACGCTGCGCAGCGGCTACGTCCGCTTCGTGCAGGCGCACGGCGCGGCGTCCTGAGTTTCCCGTTGTTGATGTCTTGAGATTCCCCCGCGGCCAGTGAGAGGCCGCGGGGTGTTTGCGTTTGTTCTTCCGCGTGGCTCGCGCGTGCGCGTCAGATCATGCGGCGCAGTGTGTTGTCGCGGAACATCACGTGGTGCGCGATGGCCGCGAGCGCGTGAATGCCGATGATCCAGTAGAACGCATTGCCGATGAGTTCGTGCGCGGCCTTGACGGCCTTGCGCGCGACCGGGTCCGCGCCCACCAGCGTGATCTGCAGGTCGATGCCCGCGAGCATGACGGGCTTGCCGCCCAGATTGATCGTCAGGATGCCGAGCAGCGGCTGCGCGACGATGAACACATAAAGCGCCACGTGCACGAGCCGCGAAAGGAACGTGAGCAGGCGGTTGGAATCGATGTCCCGCGGGGCGCCTTCCCACATGCGCCACAACAGGCGCAGCGCGGCGAGCGCGAGCACTAGCGTGCCCGCCCAGAAGTGCACGTTGCTCCAGAACTCGCGGCTGTCCGAGCCCTTGGGGCCGCGCACTTCGATGGCGAGATAGGCGAGCGCGACGAGCAGGAAGACCGCCCAGTGAAAGAAGATGGCGGGCTTCGAGTAGCGCTCTGAGGAGGCGGAATAGGTGGCCACGGGGCGGCTCCTTGATGGATGGATCGTTATCGTCGGGATGGTCGAGTATCCGTATGATAAGGACGCCGCCGCGCGCCGGGCATTTGCGTGGCCGGAATCCTTGATATGGCACCGCCGGATCCGGACCACGGGCGCACGCCGCCGGGGCGTGCGCGAACCCCCGAGACTGAAGGACTTACGCCGAGCCCAGGTAGAAGTAGCGGAACAGGAACACCGCCGCGATGATCCAGACGATCGGACGCACCTGGCGCGCGCGGCCCGTCAGCAGCTTCAGGCCCGCATACGAGATGAAGCCGAAGGCCACGCCGTTCGCGATCGAATACGTGAACGGCATCGCGAGCGCCGTGAGCGCGGCGGGCACGACTTCGGTGGCGTCGTCCCACGGCAGTTCCGCGAGTTCGCGCAGCATCAGGCACGATACGTAGAGCAGCGCCGGCGCCGTGGCGTAGGCGGGCACCACACCCGCGAGCGGCGCGACGAACAGGCTCGCGAGGAACAGCACGGCCACGGTGAGCGCCGTCACGCCCGTGCGGCCGCCGGCCTGCACGCCCGAAGCGCTTTCGATATAGGCCGTGGTCGACGAGGTGCCGAGCACCGAGCCCGCGAGAATCGCGGTGCTGTCCGCGAGCAGCGCGCGGTTCAGGCGGTGCATCTTGCCGTGCACGAGCAGGCCCGCGCGGTTGGCCACGCCCATCAGCGTGCCGGTCGCGTCGAACAGCTCGACCAGGAAGAACACCAGCACCACGTTCAGGATGCCGGTCGAAAGCGCAGCCTTGATGTCGAGGTGGGCGAAGGTCGGCGCGATCGAGGGCGGCGCGGAAAAGATGCCGTGGAACTGATTGCCGCCGAAGAAGAACGAGAGGACCGTCACGCCCACGATGCCGATCAGGATTGCGCCGCGCACCTTGAGCACGTCGAGCGTGACGATGGCGAAAAAGCCGACGATCGCGAGAAGCGTGTGCGGGTCGTGCAGATTGCCGAGTTCGACGAGCGTGGCCGGGCTCGCGACGATCACGCCGGACGTCTTGAGCGAGATGATCGCGAGAAAGAGGCCGATGCCGGCCGTGATCGACACGCGGATCGAATGCGGAATCCCGTTGATGATGGCCTCGCGCACGCGCAGCAGCGTGACCACGAAGAACAGGCAGCCGGAGATGAACACCGCGCCCAGCGCCGCCTCCCACGTAAAGCCCATGCCCTTGACCACGGCGTACGCGAAGTACGCGTTCAGGCCCATGCCGGGCGCGAGCGCGATCGGGTAGTTCGCGTAGAGCCCCATGATGATCGAGGCGAGCGCCGAGACGAGGCAGGTGGCGACGAACACGGCGTCCTTGGGCATGCCGGCGTCGCCGAGAATCGCCGGGTTCACGAAGATGATGTACGCCATCGTGAGGAACGTGGTGAAGCCGGCTAGCACTTCGGTGCGCAGGTTCGTGCCTGCTTCTTCGAATCCGAAATAGCGTTTGATGGCGTCCATGGAGGTTGGGCCTCGAGAGTCGTGAGGGTTGATTTGTTCTGGCGTTCGGCGTGGGCAGGGGCGATGGGAGTGTCGCTCCGGGCCGCTTCACGCATTGATGGGCGCGATTGTAAACAATTGTTCCGCAAGCGCATAAAAGCTTGGACGAGCGTGGAAGGGCCGCAACAGGTTGCTATGCGTCAATTGCGGGTGTCAGCGAGTATCAGCGAGCGCCAGCGTGTCAGCTCTAAAAAGCACAAAGCGGGAGCGGCGGTCCGTCTTCGCAGACGGATCGACGCTCCCGCAGTGGGGAGAATCTGCAGCGCGGTGCGCTTACTGCGCCGGCTGCGGCATCGCGCCCGAAGCGCGGCGTTGCGCGACGATTGCCGCGGCGCGCTGGGCGTTTTCGGGGTAGTGCAGCCAATCGAGCGGGTCGTAGCCCGCCGCACGCCATGCTGCGAGATCGGCGCGCACCTCGGCGCGTGTCAGCGGGCCCGTGGGGTTATTCGGTTGGCCCAGCGCGCTTGCCGAAACAACACAGCAAGCCACTGTCAGCACGCCAAGCGCCACACGTGAAAGAGTGTCCATGGCTATGCCTTTCGTATAAGGGATAACCCTAAAATTATAGGTCTTATCTCGATAAGGGAAAGGTTTGCAATGAGAAAAATGCGCGTGCCATGCGTCGATCCTGCTGTCGTATTCAGCGCGTCTTCGAAGCTGGTCGTTCGGACAGCTTCCGGTATTCGGCGGGACGCCGCCCGGTCCACTTGCGGAACGCGCGATGAAATGCGCTCGGCTCAGCGAAGCCCACGGCGGCCGCGACGTCGGCGACCGAGCGCGTGGGGTCGCGCAAAGCCTCGAGCGCGAGGTCGCGGCGCAGTTCGTCCTTGATCGACTGACAACTGTGGCCTTCCTGGTGCAGGCGCCGGCGCAAGGTCGCGGGCGCGACGTTCAGGCGTTGCGCGAGGGCGTCGGCGTCGGGCCACGCGTGAGCAGGCAGGGCGCGCAGCGCGCGCCTCACGCGCGCGGCGAACGAGGCCGGATTACGGTACTTCACGACGAAATTGCCGGGCGCGTTGCGCAGGAAAGCGCGCGCCGAGGCTGCGCTCTGAATTACGGGAAGGTCGAGGAACGCGGGCGCGAGGTCGAACCACGAATCGGGCTGGTCGAAGGCCATGTCCTCGCAGATCATCAGTTGATACTCGCGCGCGTCGGGCGGCGCGGCGCAGCGAAAGCGCGCGGCAAGCACCGGAATGCGCCGGCCCACGAGCCAGCACAGCAGGCCGTAGACGAGGATGAACCAGGTGGCGTAGGCGAACATTGCCGGCACGGGCGTGCCCGCGCGCTGGCGGAATGCGATGCGAACGCGGGTGGCGTCGATGTCGACTTCTCCGCCCAGGTCGTCGAGCACGAGGCGCATGAAGTGCACGCTGCGCTGCAGCGCCTGGCGGCCCGTCTGCGCGCCGAGTGCCGCGTGCGTCATGGCGATGAAACTGCCGCTCTTCATGGCGTGCGAGTCCTGGCCGAGGAATTCGTCGTCGAGCGCGCGCGCGATGCCGGCCCACAGCGCGCCGTACTGCGCCGCGCTCACGCGCGCGTGCGGCGCATCGAGCGCGCTCGCCGCGATGCCTGCCGCCTCGACGATGGGCGCTACGTCGAACCCGCCCACGCGCGCGCGCGCAACCGTCTCGCGCACGAGGCTCATCGCGATCGTGCCTTTTTCGCTCACTTTGCTGGTTTGTCCTGGCTGCACGGATCGGCCTCCGGTGGGGTTATCGACGACATTATGGCAAATTCGCTCATCGATTTTGATCGTGGCGGGCATCGAATGAGCGCGCGCCGATGCCTAAACTTTTCATGGGCCTTGCGGCGACGGCTGCACGGCGCGACAGTGGATGCACCGAACGCGCGTCTCGCGGCGCGAGCGCGCAGGCAAGACAGGAAGGGGACACAGATGGACGAGTTCTATACCGACGACCAGCGCATGATTCGCGACGCTGCGCGCGATTTCGCGAGCGAGCGCCTCGCGCCCAACGCGGCGCAATGGGACCGCGACGCCAGGCTGCCCGACGAGGTCGTCAAGCAACTGGGCGAGCTGGGCTTTCTCGGCATGATCGTGCCGCAGGAGCAGGGCGGCTCTTATACCGACTACGTGGCTTATGCGCTCGCGATGGAGGAGATCGCCGCGGGCTGCGCGTCGTGCGCGACGCTCGTGAGCGTGCACAACTCGGTGGGCTGCGGGCCGATCCTCCAGTACGGCAATGCGGAACAGAAAGACCGCTGGCTCACGAAGCTCGCGAGCGGCGAGCTGATCGGCGCGTTCTGCCTGACCGAGCCGCAGGCCGGCTCCGAGGCCAACAACCTGCGCACGCGCGCCGAGCTGCGCGACGGCAAGTGGGTGCTCAACGGCAACAAGCAATTCGTGACGAACGGCTCGCGCGCGAGCCTCGCGATCGTGTTCGCGGTGACCGATCCCGGTGCGGGCAAGCGCGGCATCTCGGCCTTCGTCGTGCCCACCGATACGCCGGGCTTCAACGTCGGGCCGCATGAGAAGAAGATGGGCATTCGCGCCTCGGACACCTGCCCGATCTCGCTCGTCGACTGCGCGGTTCCCGAGGCGAACCTGCTCGGCCAGCGCGGCGAGGGCCTCAAGATCGCGCTGTCGAATCTCGAAGGCGGGCGCATCGGCATTGCGGCGCAGGCGCTTGGCATCGCGCGCGCGGCTTTCGATGCGGCGCGTACCTATGCGCACGAGCGCGTGCAGTTCGGCGAGCCGCTGATCCGGCATCAGAGCGTGGCGAACATGCTCGCCGACATGCACACGCGCATCAACGCCGCGCGCCATCTCGTGCATCATGCTGCGAAGCTGCGCACGCGCGGCTTGCCCTGCCTTTCCGAAGCCTCGCAAGCCAAGCTCTATGCGTCCGAAATGGCCGAGGAAGTGTGCTCGCACGCGATCCAGATTCACGGCGGGTATGGCTTCCTGAACGACTACCCGGTGGAGCGCCACTACCGCGACGCGCGCATTACGCAAATCTATGAAGGCACGAGCGAAGTGCAGCGCATGGTGATCGCACGGCAGCTATAAGAAAGGATGGCGAAGTATTCGATGCTTTGAAAAAGAGCGCGCACGCGCCGCAGACTAACAGGAGACGACGATGACCGGGTTCACCTCATCCGCGCAGGCCTTCATCGACGCACGCGAGCTGCTGCTGCGTCACCGCACCGACTATGCGCGTGCGTATGAAGCCTTCGCGTGGCCGCAGCTCGACACCTTCAACTGGGCGCTCGACTACTTCGACGTGATGGCGCGCGGCAACGACAATCCGGCGCTCTGGATCGTCGACGATCTCGCGAACGGCGGCACGCGCTATTCGTTCGCGCAGATGTCCGAGCGCTCCTCGCGCATGGCGAATTTCCTGCGCGAAAACGGCGTGGGCCGCGGCGATCGTCTCCTTCTGATGCTGCCCAACCGCGTCGAACTGTGGGACGTGATGCTGGCCGCGATGAAGCTCGGCGCCATAGTGCTGCCGGCCACCACGCAGCTGGCTCCCGGCGACGTGCGCGAGCGCGTGGAAGCCGGCGGCGCGCGCTTCGTGGTAGTCGATGCGGCCGAGCTTGCGAAATTCGATGCGCTCGATGCGAGCGTGAAGCGCATCGCGGTGGGCGGGGCGCGCGACGGCTGGATCGATCTCTCGCGTGCCTATGAAGCGAGCGCCGCGTTCGAGCCCGATGGCCCGACGCGCGCGAGCGACCCGATGCTGCTCTACTTCACCTCGGGCACCACCTCGAAGCCGAAGCTCGTCGAGCACACGCATCAGAGCTATCCCGTTGGGCACCTCTCCACGATGTACTGGATCGGCCTCATGCCTGGCGACGTGCACTGGAACATCAGCTCGCCGGGCTGGGCCAAGCATGCGTGGAGCTGCTTCTTCGCGCCGTGGAATGCGCAGGCGTGCGTATTCGTCTACAACTACGCGCGCTTCGTGCCGAAGGATGTGCTCAACGTGCTCGTGCAATGCGGCGTGACCACGCTGTGCGCGCCGCCTACCGTGTGGCGCATGCTCGTGCAGGAACCGCTCGCGAGCTACGCGGTGAAGCTGCGCGAGATCGTGGGTGCGGGCGAGCCGCTCAATCCCGAGATCATCGAGCGCGTGCGCCACGCGTGGGGCATCACGATCCGCGACGGCTACGGCCAGACCGAAACCACCTGCCAGATCGGCAACTCGCCGGGCCAGCCGGTGGTGGCGGGCGCGATGGGCCGGCCGCTTCCGGGCTACCGCGTCGAACTCGTCGATCCCGACGATCAGCCCGTGAGCGAAGGCGAAATCGCGTTGACGCTCGGGCAGAACCCGTCGCAGCGCCCGCTCGGCCTGATGACCGGCTACGCGAACAACGCAAAGGCCACCGAGCAGGCCATGCGCAACGGGTACTATCACACGTCCGACGTCGCAATGCGCCGCGACGACGGCTACTTCGTCTACGTGGGCCGCGCCGACGACGTGTTCAAGTCATCCGACTACCGCCTGAGCCCGTTCGAACTGGAGAGCGTGTTGATCGAGCACGAGGCGATTGCCGAAGCAGCGGTGGTGCCGAGCCCCGACCCGTTGCGGCTTTCGGTGCCCAAGGCATTCGTGATCGTGCGCCAGGGCTACGAGGCCGGCCCCGATCTTGCGCGCGAGGTGTTCCGCTTCTCGCGTGAAAAGCTCGCGCCGTACAAGCGCATTCGCCGGCTTCAGTTCAGCGACTTGCCGAAGACGATCTCGGGCAAGATTCGTCGCGTCGAACTGCGCCGCCGCGAAATGGAGCGCACCGAGGAACCCGCGCGCCAGCCCGACGAATACTGGGAAGAGGATTTTCCCGAGCTGCGATGAAAACGGAGTGGAATCCGAAATGATCGAATTCGAGTACATGCATGACGGCACGGTGGCGCTCATCACGCTGGCGCGACCGCCCGCGAACGCCTTTACCGTCGATGGCCTGTGCCAGCTTCAAGAGGTGATCGAGGCGTTCGACCGCGAGGCGAAAGTTCGCGCCATCGTCATCACCGGCCACGGCACGAAGTTCTTCAGCGCGGGCGCGGACCTGAACGCGTTCGCCACGGGCGATCGCCAAATCGCGCGCACGGCGGCCGCGGCATTCGGCGCCGCGTTCGAGGCGCTGCAGATTGCACGGCCTGTGGTGATTGCCGCGATCAACGGCTACGCGATGGGCGGCGGGCTCGAATGCGCGCTCGCTTGCGATATCCGCATCGCCGAGGAGCATGCGCAACTCGCGCTGCCCGAACCCGCTGTGGGCCTGCTACCGTGCGGGTGCGGTACGCAGACGCTGCCCTGGCTCGTGGGCGAGGGCTGGGCCAAGCGCATCGTCCTGACCGGCGAGCGCGTGGATGCCGCCACGGCGCTGCGCATCGGCCTCGTGGAGGAAGTGGTGCCGCAGGGCGGTGCGCGTGAAGTCGCGCTCGCCATGGCCGCGCGCGTGGCGTCGCTGAGCCCGCAGGCCGTGTCGTTCAGCAAGTCGCTCATTCATCAGGCGCGCAACGGCGTGCCGCGCGGCGCGGCGCTTGCCGTGGAGCGCGAGCGTTTCGTCGACCTGTTCGATTCGCCCAACCAGCGCGAAGGTGTCAACGCCTTCCTCGAGAAGCGCAAGCCGCAATGGCAAATTGATACGGAGAATTAAGCAATGAATGCAACACCCGCTTCCGCTCAAACAGCATCGGAGGCCGGACCGGACGTGCTGTACCGCGTGGTCAATCGCGTCGCGATCATCACCCTGAATCGTCCCGCCGCGCTCAACGCGCTCTCGCACGCGATGGTGCGCGAGATTGCCATGCTGCTCGAACGCGTGCGCCATGACGACAGCGTCGTCGCGCTCGTGCTCGAAGGCGCGGGGCCGAAGGGCTTTTGCGCGGGCGGCGACGTGCGCGCGATCGACAGTCTCGCGCGCGCGGGCGAGCGGCTCGGCGACAACGGCTGGCAGCAGTTTTTCGTCGACGAATATCGGCTCGACTACGCGTTGCATACGTTCGACAAGCCGCTCGTCGCGCTGCTCGACGGCGTGACGATGGGCGGCGGCATGGGCCTCGGCCAGGCGGCGTCGCTGCGTGTGGCCACCACGCGCACGAAGATCGCGATGCCGGAAACGCGCATCGGCATGTTGCCCGACGTGGGCGCCACGCATTTCCTCGCGAAGATGCCAGTGGAGACCGAGCTCTATGTGGGGCTGACCGGCGTGCTGCTCACCGGTACCGACGCACTCCATTGCCACCTCGCCGATATTTGCGTGCCGGGTGAATGGCTCGACGGTTATGAGGCGCGTCTCGCGCGGGCGAGCATGGATGGCGACGTGTTTGCGGCGCTGCGCGGCGTGTTTGATGTGTCGGGCGACGCGTCGGGTGCATCAGACGCTTCAAGCGCGTTGGCCGCGCGTGCACCGCTGATCGAGCGGCACTTCGTGCGCCGTGCGCGCGTTGAGCAGATCGTTGCTTCGTTGCAGGCCGATCTCGAACACGATCAGCCTGAGGACGTGCGCGCATGGCTCGTGGCCACGCTCGAAGCGCTCACACATTATTCGCCGACCATGCTCGAAGTCACGCGCGAGGCGCTGCTGCGCGGCCGCCAAATGACGCTCGCGGAGAACTTCCGCATGGAGCTCGGGATCGTTGCGCGCGCAATCGAGGAGGGCGACTTCTGCGAAGGCGTGCGTGCGCATCTCGTCGACAAGGACCGCAAGCCGCGCTGGGCGCCCGCGACGCTCGCCGAATTGCGCGAGGAGCGCGTGCAGCATTTCTTGTGCTCGCCGTGGCGCGAGGAGAAGCATCCGCTCGCCGGGCTGGGCGCGTGATGTGCGCCGCCGCGCATTTGAATCCGCGCGGCGTGTTCCTCAGCAATCCATAGCCCGCCAGGAGGAAATAAAAAAAAGCCCGCCGTGCGCAAAGCACGGCGGGCGCGGGCTTGCAGCCGCTGGCGCTCCAGCGCGCTTTACAGATAGCTGCAGCAGTAGTCGAGCGTCTCGACCACGTCGATATCGAAGCGGCTCTTGCCCGGCACCGAGAACGACTCGCCGGCGCCGTAGGTCTTCCACTCGTCGCTGCCATCGAGGCGGATGCGGCACTTGCCGCCTTGCACTTCCATGAGTTCGGGCGCGTCGGTGCCGAAGTTCAGCTGGCCCGGCAGGATCACGCCGAGCGTCTTGCGCGAGCCGTCGGCGAACAGCACGGTGTGCGAGACGCACTTGCCGTCGAAATAGACATTGGCCTTGCGGACCACGGAAACCTGGTCGAATTGTGTTGCAGCCGTCATGGCGGTCTTCCTCTTAGTCTTCGTGAAATGGGTGCGTTGGCGTATGGCGGGTGCGGTCCTGCGCGCCTGCAGCCGGACCGACATCATACCGGCACTCGCCGCGCGCCTTCAGCGAAATTCCTCGAAATCCCCTCGAAATGCGTAGTGAATGTTTACACACGCCTGACAAGTTATTACAATCAATAAAAGCAAATGAGAATCATAAGCATTTGCAAAAAAGATTCAACACAGGATTCCTTTGACGCGGGCGGCGCGTGACGCCCGGCTCAAGACGTCTCCGCCTTCGATCCAACCGCTCACCATGTCCGTCCTCTTCCCGACGCCGATGCGCGCTGTCGCGTCCGTTGCAGCCCTCTATTGCTCCGGTTTTTTTGCATCGCCCGTTCACGGCCAGACCACGCAGCCGGCATCCGCGATGCCTGAGGCAGTTGCCACGCCAGCGACAGCAAACGTCACCAACGCCCCCAGCGCCGCCGAAGCCACGCTGCCCGCCGTCAAGGTGATATCGGCAGCTTCGGAGATGCAGGCGAAGACGCTCGACTCGTACAAGTTCACCTCGCCACTCATCGATACGCCGCGCTCGGTCACCGTGATTCCGCAGGAAGTGCTCAAGAAGAAGAACGTCACGACCTTCCAGGATGCGCTGCGCACGGTGCCCGGCGTCACCTTCCTCGGCGGCGACGCGGCCGCGAACCCGTCGGCGGACCGCCCCGTGATTCGCGGCTTCGAGTCGCGCAACTCGATTTTCGTGGACGGCATGCGCGATTCGGGCGTGCAGAACCGCGAGACCTTCGACGTGGAGAACATCAGCGTCATCAAGGGCCCGGACTCGGTCTACGCAGGGCGCGGCTCGGTGGGCGGCAGCATCGACATCACCACGAAGACGCCGCTAAACGACAATTTCTTCAACGGCAGCCTCGGCCTCGGCACGGACAGCTACCGCCGCGCGACCATCGACTGGAACCAGAAGCTCGACGACACCACCGCGATCCGCCTGAACGCGATGGGCCACGACGCCGACCAGCCGGGCCGCACCGACATCTACAGCAAGCGCTGGGGCGTCGCGCCGTCGATCGCGTTCGGCCTGAACACGCCCACCACGGTCACGCTGAGCTACTACCACCTGAACAGCTACGACATGCCCGACTTCAGCGTGCCATTCCGCTCGACGGGCGGCACGCCGGTGCCCACCGACCGGGGCCAGTTCTACGGCCTGAATGCGCGCGACTACCGGCGCGGCCAGAACGACACGGGCGAGATCAAGGTGGAGCATCGCATCAACGACGCCTGGAAGATCAAGAACACGACGATGTTCGGCCGCTCGACGCTCGATTACATCGCGACGAATCCGCAGCTCACGAGCGCGACTTCGAACATCCTGAGCCTGCAGGCGAAGAGCGGCAAATACGCGACCAACAGCATCGCGAACCAGACCGAGGCCAACGGCAAATTCGACCTCTACGGCATGCGCCACACGTTCACGGCGGGCGTGGAGTTCAGCAACGAGCAGAACCGCTACGAGGGCTATCTCGTCACGGACTCGAAGGGCAACAACATCCGCACGGGCGGGCCTTGCTCGGTGGCCTACAACTGCACGCCGCTCGCGTACTGGAACCCGAATAATCCGTGGACCGGCAGCGTGCTGCTCAACGGCGACAAGGCCTTCCCGGGGCCCACCACGAACACGCAGACCAACATCGCCTCGGCCTACCTGTTCGACAGCGTGCAGCTTTCCGAGCGCTGGATCTTCAACGCGGGGCTGCGCTTCGACCGCTATGACGTCACGGCGCAGCAGGCGGGCGTGCCCGATCTGTCGAACACCTCGAACCTCTTCAGCTACCAGTTCGGCCTCGTGTTCAAGCCGGTGCGCACGGTGAGCCTGTACGCGTCGTACGGCACGTCGGCGAATCCGCCGGGTTCGAACTCGGGCCTCGGCGGCGGCACCGACCAGATCACGGCGACCAACCAGGACCTCGCGCCCGAGCGCGCGCGCAATATCGAAGTGGGCGCGAAGTGGGACGTGCTCCAGGAGCGCCTGTCGCTGACCACCGCGCTGTTCCAGACCGACAAGACCAATGCGCGCGTGAGCGACGGCCTGGGCGGCACCATCAACGCGGGCTCGCAGCGCGTGCGCGGTTTCGAGTTCGGCTTCGCGGGCAACGTGACGAACAAGTGGGCCGTGTTCGGCGGCTATTCGTATCTCGACGCGATCACGACCAACGCGGGTCCGACCAGCCCGCAGAATTCGGGCTTGCCGATGGTGATGGTGCCCAGGCACAACTTCACGCTGTGGACCAGTTATGACGTGATGCCCAAGCTCGCGCTGGGCGCGGGCGCTACGGTGTCGAGCGAGATGTATGCGTCGGTCACGTCGACTACGCGCAAGTGGATTCCGGGCTACGCGCGCTTCGACGCCTCGGCGACGTGGCGCGTGACGAAGTCGGTGGACTTGCAGCTGAACGTGAACAATATCTTCGACAAGAAGTACTACCAGAGCGCGTATCCGATCTACGCGACCTGGGCGCCGGGCCGCTCGGCGATGGTGACGCTCAATTTTTATCAGTGAAGCTTTGAGCCTGGGATGTAAACGAAGCAGGGGGTGCCTGAAGTACAACGGGCGCCCCCTGCTTTTTTGCGGGATTTGCTTTTCCGAACTTACTGTTCCTTACTCGCCCGCAACCGTGACCGAAGCCTCGGACGTGAACATCATGAACGTAAAGCTCTCCTGCAGATAGAGGCGCACGGTGTTCTCGTCGTGCGACGAATAGCCGATCGAGACGTCCTGGCCCAGGTGCAGCGCGAAGTCGCCGCCGCGCGTCGTGAGGATGCTGCCGCCTTCGAGCGCCGGCGCCCAGATGATCTCGCCTTTCACGAGGCGGCGAATGTGCTCGAGAACCGGGTAGCCCGAATCGCTCGCCTCGCTCACGGCAGTGTAGGCGTCGGAGCCGAGCAGCACCGCGTACGGGCCGTCCACGCCTTGCAGACGCAGTTGCTCGAGCGCTCGCGCGATCACGACGGGGTAATCGGCCACGTCGGCGGGCATTTGCAGGATCGGGTTCGAGGTGCCTTCGCGGATGCCCGTGATTTGCGCCGACTTGTAACCGTCGAAAATCGCGCGGTCTTCGGCGAACGCAAGACGCGTGGCCGCGTCCTTGGCGGGCTGCCAGTCGGAGTCTTGCGCGCCGCGCTCGACGTCGTCGATGGCTTCGCGCGACAGCTCGAACGGCACGCGCAGCTCGACCAGCGCCTTCACTTCGCGCTGGCGCGCGCGGATACCTTCGAGCGGCGATTCGATGCCGTTCTGGTGACCCGTGCCGATGCCGGCGAGATCCACGCCACCGGGGCCGTTCACGTCCACCACGCGGCGGCCCGCGAGCGAGCGTTTGAAGGTGCGTGCGACTTCTTCTTCGATTTGCGACCACGCCGCCGAGGAAATGGGCGCCAGCTCGCGATGGAGATTATTCATGCCGGGGTGCTCCTTTGAGAGATCCAATGGCGAGCGAGCCGTCCGCGCTGAGCGCGGCGGCGGGCTCGAATGAGGGTTGGCTGTCGATGCTTGCATCCACCGCTCCGGCCAGGCTCGGCTCGCGCTCGGCGAGCGCTTCGAGCAGCGGCTGCGAAGGCACGAAGAACAGGCTGCCCGTAACGGCGCGGCTGAAATCGAGCAGGCGGTCGTAATTGCCGGGCGGCTTGCCGACGAACATGTTTTCCAGCATCTGCTCGATGGGCGCGGGCGAGCGCGCGTAGCCGATGAAGTAGGTGCCGAATTCGCCCGAGCCGGGCCGGCCGAACGGCATGTTGTCGCGCACGATCTTGACTTCGTCGCCGTTGGCGTCGGTGAGCGTGGTGAGCGAACTATGCGAGCAGCTCGGCTTGACGTCCGCGTCGAGCTCGATGTCCTGGAGCTTCGTGCGCCCGATGATGCGTTCCTGCGCCTCCACGGTCAGCGCGTTCCAGCCCTTCATGTCGTGCAGGTACTTTTGCACGAGCACGTAGCTGCCGCCCGCGAACCCGGGGTCTTCATCCGCGCCGATCACCGTGAAGTGCTCGGCGTCGTTGCCGGTGGGGTTTTCGGTGCCATCGACGAAGCCGATCATCGCGCGCATGTCGAAATTGCGGAAGCCGTGCACTTCGTCCACGGTCGTGACCGCGCCTTCGAGACGGTTCATCAACTGTGTGGCCAGCTCGAAGCACAGGTCGGTCTGGTCCGCGCGGATGTGCAGCAGCAGGTCGCCCGGCGTGGCCGCGGCCACGCGCTCGCCCGAGCCGAACTCGCGGAACGGATGCAACTCGGCCGGGCGCGGGTCGCCGAACAGGCGATCCCATGCGTCAGACGAAAAGCCCACTACGCACGAGAGATTGCCGCTCGGCACGCGCTTGCCGACCGCGCGCGCGAGGTTGGCGACGTCAGCGCACCAGGCGCGCACGGTCGCGCGGCTCGCGGCGTCTTCGTTGACGGTCGCGACGATGAAGATCGCGCTGCGGGTGACGGTGGTGGAGACTGGCTGGGGATCGGGCGTTGAAATGGGCTGCGTCATGGTGTGGGCTGGTCGCTTGACTGGATTCGGCGTCGGGGTTGGCTTGGGGTTGGCTTGGGGTTGGTCTGTGGTTGGCTTGTAGCGGTTTCGGGCACGGGCGCAGGCACGGCGCGCCGCGCGTGCCGGCTGACCGCATAGTTTAGCCAAACTCGCGGAAACGGGCGGTTTGCAGGCGAGTGGCCTGGCGTGCGACGATAGGCATCGTCACAGAGCTTTACATGGGACCGGAGTAAGTGCTGAAGCACTTACTCCTGCCGACAGCTAAAGCGCTAAGTCCGGTCGACAGTTCGAGAGGGACGTCATGTGGGATCACACCGAGCATGAAGGTTTCGAAATCTGGGTGTTGCCGATTCCGGCATTCGGCCCGCGCTCGCCCGAGCCGCTGTTTCACTACAGCGGCTACATCTGCCGCCATGGCGCGGACGCGCATGTGGAAGGGCGCAGCATCCGCTTCCACGATCTGATGCGCAACCATGCTGGCTCCGACGCCGCGCTGGACGCAGCCTATGCCGACGCGCGCAAGCGCATCGACCGGTTCCACGCCACGGGGAGCTGGGGTGAAAGCCAGGGCGGTTAGCGCGCGGGTCAGCGGATTCAGGGTTTGCTCAGCGTCCGCCTGAAACGATCAGCGTCACGGAGCGGCCCTCGCAGCCCTCGCTGCCGGGCTTGGTGATCGCGCGCCAGCCTGCGGGCTGGCCGGGTGCGGCCAGTACGGGGGCGGTGTCGTCGTGGCTGCCGGCATAAGTCACCAGCATATTGAACGGCCAGGACGCGCGCCGCAGGCGCTCGTGCACGAGCGAGCCCACCCAGATCGGCGTGGGCACGGCGTCGTTCGCCGTTTGCGCCGGAGCCAGCGCATAGCCCGTGGGCCAGAAGCGCAGCACGTCGCGGCGGCTGCCGGGGCGCGCGATGTCATCGGGCAGATGCGGCAAATGCGCGCGCTCGAATACCAATGGCGAGGGCATGCCGTTGTTCAGCTTGGGCAGCAGCGGCAGCGCAAGCGCGTCCACGTTCGGCGCGACCAGCGAGAGCATGCTCTTCAGCGAGAATTGCGCGCCCTCGCTCCAGCCGGCGTCGCGCAGCGCCGCGCGCAGGTCGGCGGCGCTGGCGGCCCACTGGATCGTCATCGGTTCGCGCCGCTCGCCTTTCATGTCGATGCGGTAGCACGCGAATGTCCTCCAGAGCGAATCGGTCCATACGAGCTGCGTGACGGCTTGCGGCGGCGCTTCGGCATGCGAGGCGAGCGCCACCTCGCGCTGCGCCGCGCCGCGCTGCAGCGCGAAAGCCAGCGCAAGCACTGCGAACACGACGGACGGCATGAAGTTGCGATTCGCTGGCCGCTGCGGATAGCGCCACAGCGAGAGCAGCACGACCATCCACACCCAGATCGAGGCGAAGGCCGCGCCGCCAATGGCATCGGAGAACAGGAAGCGGTCGAAATAGAGCCCCGCGAACGTCACCGCCACCACGATCCCATTGCCGAGCATCGCGACCATGGCCGCCTGCACCACGTTCACGCGCCGCACGAGCAGGAACATCGCGAAGCCATAGACGATCACCATCGAGGCCACGCGGTCGCTCGGGAACACATAGGCGCCCACGTGGGCGGCGCCGGCGATGTCGTGATGGATCGCCACGCGCAGCACGACGATGAGGACCTGCGAGACGCCCGCGGCGAGCGCCCAGTAGCCGATGGTGCGCCAGCGCCGCTCGAGTGCGAGCCAGAGCGTGACGATGGCCACGAGCGCCGCGAGCGTGTAGTTGCTGCCGAGCATTTCCACATGGGCGAGGACGTCGTCGGCCCAGGTGGTGTGGATCGAGCGCAGAAACTGGCGCACCGACTGGTCGATCTGCACGAGCGGGGCGCCGTGCAGCAGATTGCTGAGCACGTAAGAGAACACCGCCGCGCACACGGGCACGAGCGCCGTGACGGCGATGAGCGCGCCGAGCGCCGGCTCCCGCGGATCGAGCGTCCGCGCGAGACGGCGCGCCGCCGGGCCCCGGTGGCCCGCGGCCCAGCCCGCCACCGCGCGGCGCGAGGCGCTGGCCCAGGCGTCCAGATGGCCGAGCATCATCCGCGTGACGCTCCACACCAGCCAGCCCGCGAACACGATGATCGCGAGCGCGACCACGAGCCGGAACGATACGGCGCCCGCGAGTTGCAGCGATGCGCCGAACACCACGCCCGGCAAGATGTGCGCGGGCGCCCAGACGAGCGCCGAGATCACGTTCATCACGAAGAAGCGCGTCGGTGACATGTCCGCCATGCCCGCGACCACGGGCACCACGGCGCGCATCGGCGCGACGAAGCGCGCGAGAATCACGCTGCGCGTGCCGTGGCTCTGGAAGTAGACCTGCGCTTTCTCGAGGATCACGGGGTAGTGGCTGAACGGCCAGACCTGCGCGATCGAGTCGCGATAGCGGCGGCCGAGCCAGAAGCTCAGCGCGTCGCCGGCCACCGCGCCCGCGATGGCCCAGGCGAACAGCCAGCCCAGATTGAGCGCGCCGGTGCCGGCGAAGGCGCCCGCGATGAACATGGCCGTGCTGCCCGGGAAAAACGTGCCGACCAGCGCGAGCGATTCGACGAAGGCGGCGAACGCCACGAACGCGAGCGTCCAGCCCGGATAGTCGGCAAGCAGGTGCAGCAACTGGGCGTAGGCGTGCTCCATCGGGAAGGCGGTTGGGGGCTGGCGGGGCGGCGGTTGATCGGCAAAGGTCAAGGGGCAAGGGGCTGCGCCCCATGCGCAATATAACCGGCTGCGCAATTACGCGTGTGGAGCGGGAGCGGCCGGCGCGTCCGTGATGTTCGTACGCCCGTTGTGTCGATTACGTCGGTCACGTCGGTCACGTCGCCAAAAGCAATGCGCCCCGCAGTGTGCTTGACGCTGCGGGGCGCGACGGTGCGCAAAACGGCGCCGATGTTTGTCAGTGCCTCAGTGCTTCACGGCCTCCATCGGCAGGAGCCCGGTCTGCCCGTAGAACTCCTGCGCGGCGAACGCCTCGCGTTCCTTGCGCGCGCGTGCGCTGGTGTCGAGCCGCGAGACCGCCCAGATGCCGGCGAACGCGAGCGGCACCGAGACCAGCGCGGGATTGTCGAGGAACACGGGAGCGTGCGCATGATGGAGCACGTCCACCCAGACCGACTTCGAGAACACCGTGAGCAGTACCGAGGAAATGAGCCCGAGCACGCCGCCCGCCACCGCGCCGTGGGTGGTCATGCCGCTCCAGAAGATCGACATCACGAGCACCGGGAAGTTGGCGCTGGCCGCCACGGCCGCGACGAGCCCCACGAGGAACGCCACGTTCGCATGCTCGAACAGGATGCCGAGACCGATCGCCACCGCGCTGAGCACGAGCGTCGCCACGCGCGAGATGCGCATCTCGCGCTGCTCGTTCTTGCGCCCGCGCGCCAGCCAGCTCGCGTAGAGATCGTGCGAGACCGTGGTCGCGCCCGAGAGCGTGAGGCCGGCCACCACGGCAAGGATCGTCGCGAACGTGACCGCCGCGATGAAGCCGTAGAACAGGTTGCCGCCCACCGCCTGAGCGAGCTTCACGGCCACCATGTTCGAGCCGCCGAGCAGGTCGGTCGTGAGATGGAAGTGGCCCGCCGCGTCGACGCGGAAGAACTCCGGATGCTGCGCGAGCAGCGCGATCGCCGAAAAGCCGATCACGAACGTGAGCAGGTAGAAATAGCCGATGAACCCCGTCGCGTAGAACACCGACTTGCGCGCTTCCTTGGCGTTGGGCACTGTGAAGAAGCGCATCAGGATGTGCGGAAAGCCGGCCGTGCCGAACATCAGCGCGATGCCGAGCGAGAGCGCGTTGAGCGGGTCGCGGATCAGCTTGCCCGGCGCCATGATGGAGAGCGCGCCCGGGTGCACGTTGACGGCCTCGCGGAACATCTCGTTCGGGCTGAAGCCGAAGTGCGCGAGCGCGAGCACCGCCATGAAGGTCGCGCCGCACAGCAGCAGCCCGGCCTTGATGAGCTGTACCCAGGTGGTGGCCTTCATGCCGCCGAAGAACACGTAGATCACCATCAGCGCGCCCACCACGATCTCGGCAATCCAGTAGGGCAGGCCGAACAGCAGCTCGATGAGCTTTCCCGCGCCCACCATCTGCACAACCAGGTAAAAGATCACGACCATCAGCGCGTTGGCCGAGGTCATCAGGCGGATCGGGCCTTGCTCGAAGCGATAGGCGATCACGTCGGCGAACGTGAACTTGCCGAGATTGCGCAGCGGTTCGGCGATCAGGAACATCACGAACGGCCAGCCGACCAGGAAGCCGATCGAGTAGATGAGGCCGTCGAAGCCGAACATGAACACCATGCCCGAAAGACCGAGGAACGAGGCCGCCGACATGTAGTCGCCCGCAATCGCGAGACCGTTTTGCAAGCCGCTGATGCCGCCGCCGCCCGTGTAGAAGTCGCGCGCGGTGCGCGTGCGGCGCGCGGCCCATTGCGTGATGCCGAGCGTCACGAGCACGAACAGCAGGAACATGCCGATGGCGACAGGGTTGTGCTGCGGCTTGGGCATGGGCGCGGCCGCGGCGCCCGGGATATTGGCGAGGGCGAGGTTGCTGACGGCTGTGAGCGCGAGTGAGCCGAGAAGGCGACAGAGCTTCATGCTTGCACCTCGCCCTGGAACTTCGCGACGAGCGCGCGCATGGCGGGATCGAAGCGGCGGTTGGCGCGCAGCACATAGAAGCCGGTGAGCGCGATGGCGCCGGCGATGATGCCCACGCCCACGACAATCCCGACACTGATGGTTGCGCCCGCATAGACCGGCTGCGCGAGCCGGTGCGGCGCGAGCGCGACGATCAGGATGAAGCCGTAGTAGAGGGCGATCATGAGCGCGGTGAGCGTGAAGCTGAAGCGCCGGCGCACGGCGACGAGCTGCCGGTATTCGGGGTGCGCCTTGATCGTGTCGATCGCGGGGGTAGTCATGATGTCTCCTGTGTCTCCAATGTCTCTTGTGCTTTTGTGTCGAGTGTCTCGATCAGATCACGCCTTTGTTTTTCAGCTCGGAAATTTTTTCCGCTGAGTATCCGAGCGTCTCACCTAGCACGTCGCGCGTGCCTTCGCCGAGTTGCGGAGGCGCGCGGCGCACGGGCATGCGTTCGCCGTCGAAGCGCCACGGCGGCGCGAGCACCGGCGTGGTGCCGCTTTCCGTGTCCGGGTGCGGTTGCTGCGTGACGAGCCCGCCTCGTGCGGCGCGTGGCGAGAGCAGCGCTTCGCGCAGGCCCGCCACCTCGCCGCACGGAATGCCGGCGTTCGCGAGACGTTCGAGCAACAGCTTGCGCGGGCGGCTGCCGAGTTCGCGCGTGAGTTCGGGAACGAGCGTCGCGCGGTTCTGCCCGCGCAGGATGTTGGTCTTGTAGCGCGCGTCGTCGGCGAGGTCGTCGCGCTCGATCACCTCGCGGCAGAAGCGCTCGAACTGCGCGTTGTTGCCCACGGTGATGACGAGCGGACCATCTGCGGCATCGAACACGCCATAAGGAACGATGGACGGATGCGCGTTGCCGTAGCGCGGCGGGTCTTCACCGAGCAGCAGCGCTTCGAGCCCGTAATAAGCGGTGATCATGAGGCCGCAGTCGAACAGCGCCATTTCGATGTGGCGCCCGCGCCCGGTGCGCTCGCGCTCATACAGCGCGGCGAGCATCGCCTGCGCCGAGTACATGCCCGTGAACAGATCGACGGCGGCCACGCCGAACTTCAGCGGCGGCTGATGCGCTTCGCCGTTCAGCGCCATCAGGCCCGCTTCGCCCTGCACGACGAGGTCGTAGCCGGGGCGCTTCGCCTCGGGTCCGGTGCTGTCGTAGCCGGTAATCGAGCAATAAATGAGGCGCGGGTTTTCCGCGCTCAGCGCCTCGTAGCCGAGGCCCAGCTTCGCCGCGCCGCCCGACTTGAAATTCTGGATGAAGACGTCGCTGGTCTTCGCGAGATCGCGCGCGATCTGCTGGCCCTCCGGCGTTTGCAGATCGAGCGTGATCGAGCGCTTGTTGCGATTCACGCTATTGAAGTAGGCCGTCTCGGTCTTGCCGACGCGCACGCCCCAGTCGCGCGTGTCGTCGCCGCGGCCGGGGTGCTCTACCTTGATGACCTCGGCGCCGAGGTCGCCGAGCACCATCGCGCTCCACGGCCCGGCCAGCACGCGCGAAAGATCGAGCACGCGTACGCCAGCGAGCGGCAGGCTCCTGTTGTCGGTCTGCATCGGAAGGCACTCCTGGTTCGTTGTGAATGGAAGGCCGCGCTGCGCATGCCCGTGAGGGGAGCGTGGCGGCCGGCCTTCGCAACGGTCATGCTGCGGCGGATTCCAGCGCGATGTAGCGCGCGAGATGATGATCCTCGTCGCCGAGCTGGTGGTCGATCATCACGAGGCGCTTGGCGTAGTGGGCGAGCGGCAGCTCCCACGTCATGCCGATGCCGCCGTGCAGCTGGATCGCTTCTTCGGCCACGCGTGCGCCGATGCGACCCACCGTGTACTTCGCCGCCGAAAGCGCGCGCTCGCGCGCCACGCGCGGCGCGTCGATGGCCGCCGCCGCGTTGATCACAGCGGAACGCGTCTGCTCGATTTCGAGCAGCACGTCGGCCATGCGGTGCTGCAGCGCCTGGAAGCTGCCAATGGGTACGCCGAACTGCTTGCGCGTGCGCAGGTATTCGAGCGTGTGGTCGCGCGCGACATCCATCGCGCCCACGGCTTCCGCAGCGAGCGCGAGCAGGCCGTAGCCGCGCGCATGCTCGAGCGTCGCGAAGCCCGCGTCTTGCGCGCCCACGAGCGCGTCGGCGCCAAGCGTCACGTGATCGAGCGTGACTTCCGCCGCGCGTCCGCCGTCGATCTTGCGATAGCCTCGCACGCTCACGCCCTTCGCGTCGCGCGGCACGAGGAAGAGCGCAATGCCGGCTTCGTCGAATTCGTTGCCGCAGACGCGAGCGGAGACGAGCAGCACGTCTGCATGTTCCCCATGCTGCACGACGCCTTTGGCGCCTTGCAGCACCCAGCCGTCGCCGTGCTTTTCAGCGCGCGTGCTCACGCGCGATGCTTCGTAATGCGAGCCCGGCTCGTCGTGCGCGAGCGCCGCGATTTGCGAACCGTCGATGAACGACGCAATGCGCGCGCGCTGTGCTTCGCTGCCCGCATGCGCGAGCGCGCGGCCCACGATCAGCGTGTCGAGGAACGGCTCGACCACGAGGCCGCGCCCGAGCGATTCGAACACGACGGCCACATCGAAGCCCTGGCCGCCGAATCCGCCATCGGCTTCGTCGAACAGCGCGCCGATCACGCCGAGTTCGGCGAAGCGCTGCCACATGTCGGGGCTGAAACCCTCGCTGGAACGCGCGATCTTATCGCGCGTATCAAAACCGTATTGCTCCGCGATAAAGCGATTGAGCGTGTCCGCAAGCATGCGGCGGTCTTCAGTGTGCTGGAAATTCATAGCCGGACCTCTTAAAGACCGAGAATCATCTTGGAGATGATGTTCTTCTGGATCTCGTTGGAGCCGCCGAAGATCGACAGCTTGCGGTTGTTGAAGTAAAGCGCGGCGGCGCTCGCGGCTTCGTCGGGGCCGATGGCCTCGCCCTCGTAGCCCTCCTGAAGCGCTTCTTCGACGAAGGGCGCCGCGTACGGGCCCATCGCGCGGCGCAGCAGCGACGAGATCTCCTGGCGGATCTCGGTGCCGCGAATCTTCAGCATCGAGCTTTCCGCGCCCGGCACGCCGCCGCCCGCCACGGCTGCGATCACGCGCAGGTTCGTGGTCTTCATGTTTTCCAGGTCGATTTCCACCTTGGCCAGGCGTGCCGCGAACTGCGGGTCCTGCGCGAGCGGCTTGCCGTTGCGCATGACCTGTTGCGCCGCGCGCTTCAGGCGCGCGAGCGCGGCCACCGAAAAGCCCACGCCCGCGATGTTGGTGCGCTCGTAAGTGAGCAGGTATTTCGCGTAAGTCCAGCCCTTGTTCTCTTCGCCCACGAGATTTTCCGCCGGCACGCGCACATCGGTGAAGAACACTTCGTTCACCTCATGTTCGCCGTCGAACGTGATGATCGGGCGAACCTCGATGCCGGGGGTGTTCATGTCGATCAGCAGGAAGCTGATGCCTTCCTGCTTGCGCACGTCGGTGGCGGTGCGCACGAGGCAGAAGATCATGTTCGCGTAGTGGCCGAGCGTGGTCCACGTCTTCTGGCCGTTCACCACGTAGTAGTCGCCGCTTGCGTCGGTCTTGCGCACGGCGCTCGTGCGTACCGAAGCGAGGTCCGAGCCCGCGCCCGGCTCCGAATAGCCCTGGCACCACCAGTCGGAGCCGTCGAGAATGCGCGGCAGCCAGTAGCGCTTTTGCGCCTCGTTGCCATACTTGATGAGCACGGGGCCGAGCATGTTCACGCCGAACGGCACGATGCGCGGCGCGCCCGCAATCGCGCATTCGTTCTCGAAGATGAACTTCTGCACGGCGCTCCAGCCCGGGCCGCCGTACTCCTTCGGCCAGTGATTCGCGAGCCAGCCTTTTTCGTTGAGCGTGGCGTGCCACGCGGCCATGTCGTCGCGCGTGAGGTGCTTGCCGCTGCGCACGGTGTCGGCGACGCGCTGTGGCAGACGCTCGCGCAGGAAGTCGAGCACTTCGCTGCGGAAGGCTTCTTCTTCGGCGGTGAATTTCAGATCCATGTGTCTTGCTCCTTGCTGCCCTGCTCGGGTGAGCCGAGCGCGGGCCGTGTTCAGGCGATGTGATTGAGGCTTGCGAAGTCCGCCCCGCGCTCGACCAGGTCGACGAGCAGCGGCGAAGGACGCCAGAACAGCGGGTCTTCCTTCGCGAATTCGCGGATGTCGGCGAGCACGTTCGCGAGGCCCACGGTATCGGCGTATTTCATCGGGCCGCCGCGATAGCGCGGGAAACCATAGCCGTACAGCAGCGTCACGTCCACGTCGAGCGGGCGCAGCGCGATCTTTTCGTGCACCACGTTCGCGCCTTCGTTGATCATCGCAGCCATGTAGCGGCGCATGATGTCCTCGTTGCTGAACGTGCGCGGCTTGATGCTGGCGCGTTCGCGCTCGGCGGCGATGATGGCTTCCACTTCCGGATCGGGCGTGCCGGTGCGCGCGCCTTCGGGGTACAGGTAGAAGCCGCGGCCCGTTTTCTGGCCGAACCAGCCGCGCTCGCACAGGCGGTCGGCGATCTGCACGTAGCGCGCGTTAGGGTCGCGCGTGGCCGCGCGGCGCTTGCGCGTGGCCCAGCCAATGTCGCCGCCCGCGAGATCGACCACCTGGTACGGGCCCATCGGGAAGCCGAATTCGCGCACCGCCTGGTCGATCTGGTAGGGCGACGCACCGTCCTCCATCAGATGATCGGCGGCCGTGCGGTACACGGCGAGGAGGCGGTTGCCAATGAAGCCGTCGCACACACCCGCGCGCACCGGCACCTTGCGCAGCTTCTTCGCGAGCTCGAACGCGGTGGCCACCACATCGGGGCTCACGGCCTTCGGCACCACGACTTCGAGCAGCTTCATGATGTTCGCGGGCGAGAAGAAGTGCAGGCCCACCACCTCTTGCGGACGCTTGATGCTGGCCGCGATGGCGTCGATGTCGAGATACGAGGTGTTGGTCGCGAGCACCGCGCCCGGCTTGCAGACGCGGTCGAGCTCGGCGAACACGGCCTGCTTCACGGCCATGTCTTCGAACACGGCTTCGATCACGAGGTCGGCGTTCGCGAGCGCATCGTATGCGGTGCTGCCGTTCAAACGCGCGAGGATCTGCGCCTTCGCTTCGGGCTTCATGCGGCCCTTGGCGATCAGGCCGTCGTAGACCTTTTCCACGTGTGCACGGCCGCGTGCGAGCGCGGCGTCGTCGCGCTCGATCATCGTCACGGGCAGGCCGGCGTCGAGCACGGCTACGGCAATGCCCGCGCCCATCGTGCCGCCGCCGATCACGCCCACAGTTTCGATCGCGCGCGGCGCGGCGCTCTTCGTTTCAGGCGCTTTCTGCACTTCGCGCTCGGCGAAGAACGCATGGATGAGGCCCGCGCGCTGCGGGCTTTCGAGGCAGGCGAGGAATTGCTTGCGCTCGAAACGCAGGCCTTCCTCGAACGGCTCGTCGAGCGCGGCCTGAACGCAATCGACGATTTTCATCGGCGAGAACAGGCCGCGCGACTTCTTCGCGGTGTCGGCGCGCGCGGCGTCGATGGCGGCTTGCGCGGCGGCGCGGTCGGCGAGACCTTGTGCGTCGCGCGTGCGGCGCACGTGGGTTTGCGCGGCCAGCAATTCCTGCGCGTAGGCGAGGCCTTCGGCGAGGATGTCGTCGCTTGCGCCCACGCGGTCGACCAGACCGAGCTTGAGCGCTTCCTGCGCGTCCACGTGGCGGCCGCTCAGCATCAGCGCAAGCGCGGCTTCCGCGCCGATCAGGCGCGGCGTGCGCTGCGTGCCGCCCGCGCCGGGCAGCAGGCCGAGCTGGACTTCGGGCAGGCCGAGCTTCGCGCCGGCCACAGCGACCCGGTAGTGCGCGGCGAGCGCGACTTCGAGCCCGCCGCCGAGCGCCGCGCCGTGAATCGCGACGATCACCGGCTTGTGGCAGGCTTCGATGCGGTTGACCACGTCGGGCAGCGCGGGCGACTGCGGCGGCTTGCCGAATTCGCGGATGTCCGCGCCGGCGATGAAGTTGCGCCCCGCGCCCAGGATCAGCACGGCCTGCACGGCCGCGTTGGCCTCGGCGTGCTCGATGGCGGCGGCGAGACCGCGCCGCACGTCCACGCCCAGCGCATTCACGGGCGGATTGTCGACGGTGACGAGCAGCACCTTGCCGCGCAGTTCGTGGCTAACCGGGGAAACAGCGGAGGAAGCGGCGGGGGCAGCCGTGTCGATTGCCATGTGGGATGTCTCCAGAGGAATTAGGGTGCCAAATCGGCGGCCAGCAGCGGTAGCCGGCAGTGGCGGCCGGCGGGCCAGGATCGCGGTTCTCCAATGTGGGTTTCATTCTGTAGATGCCAGCGCCAATTGACAATCCCATGGTTGATTGACATGCTGTCAAAGATTATTTGACAATGAGCGTGATCGTGGACGTCAATGCGCTGACCCTGCTGGTGGAGATCCTCGACGCCGGCAATCTGAGCGAGGCCGCGCGGCGCCTCAAGATGAGCCGCGCGAACGTGAGCTACCACCTCAACCACCTCGAAAAATCCATCGGCCTGCAACTCGTGCGGCGCACCACGCGCCGCGTGGAGCCCACCGAGATCGGCCTGAAGCTTTACGAACACGGGCGCGCGATCCAGAACGCGCTGCTCGCGGCGCGCGAGTCGGTTTCCACGCTCGGGCAAAGCCTGCAGGGGCGCGTTCGCTTGTCGGTGCCTAGCGGCTACGGGCAACTCGTGATGTCCGAGTGGCTGATCCGCTTCAAGCGCCTGTATCCGGGCATCGTGCTCGACGTGATGTTCGAGAACCGCGTGGAAGACCTGCTGCGCGACGAAGTGGATATCGCGGTGCGCGTGATGCACGAGCCGCCGCAAAACCTCGTGGCGCGCGACATGGGCGCGGTGCGGTATGTCGCGTGCGCATCTGCGCCCTGGGCCGCGGAGCATGGCATGCCCGAAACGCTGGAAGACCTCGCGCGCGCGCCGGTCATTACCGCGACGGTGGTCGGGCGGCAACTGCGCCTCGCGGGCTACCTGGGCGATGAACGGCACGAGGTGCTGCTCGAACCGTCGATCATTTCGGAAAACTTTTTATTTCTGCGTCAGTCGATTCTGGAAGGGCTGGGCGTGGGCATCGTGCCCGACTACGTGGTCCACGACGACCTGCGCAATGGTTTAGTCGTTACATCGCTCGACACGTGGCGGCTGAGCATATTTGGCACGCATATGTACATGCTCTACATGCCCAATCGCCACCATACGCGCGCGGCTTCGACCTTCATCGACTTCGTACTGGCCGAAGCACGCAAGAGCGGGCGCGGCGCGGTGGCCGACGATCAGGGATCCTGACGGTGCTCGCCTTCCGGGCGCGCAGCTTGTACGCCTTCGTCGCCGTCGCTCGCTTCGCGCATCTCGCGCGTATCGCCATGCTCGGCGCACGCGCCAGTCGTGGGCGGGCGCCCGCGCGTGGCCGCCACGACCCGCACGCGCTGCTGGATGCCGGCCTTCGCGAGCATGTGCGCGCTGATGGGCGCGGTGAGGAACAGGAACGCGGGAATCAGCAACTCGTGCAAGCTCGCGAAGTTGTTGTGCGTGCTGAAATAGATCACGGAGGCGAGCACGATCCCGCCCACGCCTAGCGTGGTCGACTTGGTTGGCCCGTGCAGGCGCATGAAAAAATCAGGCAGGCGCGCGAGCCCGATCGCGCCGATCAGGGTGAACAAGCTGCCGATCAGCAGCAGCGCGCTCACAATCACTTCAACGACGGTTTGCATCGGCGAGCCTTTTCGTCAGTTCAATCAGTTCAATTCGATGATGTCGCCGCGCTGCAGATACTTCGTGAGCGCGACGGTGCCTACGAATCCCATCAGCGCGATCAGCAGCGCGGCTTCGAAGAACACCGTCGAGCGCAGGCTGATGCCGTACACGACGATCAGCGCGATCGCGTTCACATTGAGCGTGTCGAGCGCGACGATGCGGTCGGGCAGCGAAGGGCCGCGCACGAGGCGCGCGAGCGTGAGCAGGAAGGCGATGCCGAGGATCGCGAACGAGACCGGGATCACGATGGCTAGCATGCGAAGATCTCCATCAACGGGGCTTCATAACGGGACTTGATGAGCGCGACCAGCGCGGCTTCGTCGTCGAGGTCGAGCACGTGGACGATGAGGCGCGTGCGATCGTCGCTGAGTTCGGCGCACAGCGTGCCGGGGCTCAGCGAAACGATGCTGATGAGCATGGTGAGCGCGATTTCGTGGGTGCTGTCGAGCGGCACGTCGATGAACGCGGGACGCAGGCGCTTCGTGGGGCCGAGCACCAGCAGCGCGACTTCCACGTTGGCCACGACGATGTCGATCAGCACGTGCCCGAACAGGCGCACGAGCAGCCACGGCCTGCCGAAGCGCACCGGCTGCAGCCACAATCCTCTGGCGACGCAGAGCGAGATCACGGTGCCGAGCGCCGCGCCCAGCAGCAGATTGCCGGGCGAGACGTCGTTCATGAGCAGCACCCAGCAGACGAGCAGCACGACGGTGAGCCACGGGTGCGGAAAGAGCCTTTTTAGCATCGTCAGCTCCCGCTGGTCTGGGTGGGTGCCGGCGCGGGCAGGATCGCGTGCACGTAGGCGGCGCGGTCGAACAGTTGTGCGGCGGTGGCGTCGAGATACTGCCGCAGCGGCCCCGCGCCGAGCGTGGCCGCGGTCACGCAGGCGAGCAGCAGCGCGCAGGCCGCGAGCTTGGCGGCGCTGCCTCGCGGTGCGCGCGCGGGCGCGAAGGCGGCGGCGCGCGCGGCGGGCTCGGCCCACAGCAGGCGCGTGCCGGTGCGGCTCAGCGCGACGATCAACAGCAGGCTCGAGATCAGCACGGCGGGCCATAGCACGGCCGCCTCGTGGGTGGGCGTGGCCGCGAGCACCATGGCCTTGCCGAGGAAGCCGGAGAGCGGCGGCAGGCCCGCCGCGCCCACTGCGGCGGCGAGATAGAGCAGGGCGGCGGCGTTCGAGGGCCAGGGGGCGCGCGTCTTTTCGATCCGTTGCGGCGCGCTCGCTTGCGCCGTGGCGAGCGCTTCGCGATCCGGCTCGGGCGAGATGGCTGCGGCTGCCGCGTCGTCGAGCGCTTCGAGCGAGCCGGGTTCGGCGCCGTGAGCGCCGTCTGCGGGGTTCGCTGCGTTCGCAGAATGGGACACCGTAGCGGCTTCGGGCTCCAGCGTATCGGCGAGCAGGAACAGCGCGCCCGTGCACAGCGTCGTGCTGATCAGGTAGTAGAGCAGCGCGCTCCACGCCAGCGGCGTTTGCTGCGTGACGGCTGCAATCAGGAGTCCGACCGAAACCAGCACGAGGTAACCCGTGGTGGTCTTCAGGCTCGACACGGCGAGCGCGCCCAGCGCGCCGAAGGCGATGGTCGCGATGGCGAGCCACCATACCCAGTCGTGCATGAACGCATCGAGCACGCCACCGTTGGCGCCACCGCCGCCGAACACCAGTGCGTCGCAGCGCAGCATCGCATAGATCCCCACCTTGGTCATGATCGCGAACAGCGCCGCCACGGGGCCGATCGCGCTGCGGTACGCCTGGGGCAGCCAGAACGACATCGGAAACACGGCGGCCTTCAGGCCGAACACGAGCATGAGCGTCGCGCCCGCGAACTGCGCGAGCGGCAGCGATCCGGCGTGCAGGTGCGCGAGACGCTCGCCCATGTCGGCCATGTTGAGCGTGCCGGTAATGCCGTACAGCACGCCCAGCGCGATCAGGAAAAACGACGAGCCCACGAGGTTCATGATCAGGTAGTGCAGCCCGTTGCGCACGCGCCGCGTGCCGCCGCCGTGGAGCAGCAGCGCATACGAGGCGATCAGCAGCAGCTCGAAGAACACGAACAGGTTGAACATGTCGCCCGCGAGGAACGCGCCGTTCAGGCCCATCAGCTCGAACTGGAACAGCGCGCGGAAATAGCGGCCGCGCCGCGCGTCGGCGCTCGACGTGCCCAGCAGGCAGCAGCATGCGAGCACGGCGGTCAGGAGCAGCATGAGCGCGGCAAGGCGGTCGAGCTGGAGCACGATGCCGAACGGCGCGGGCCATGCGCCGAGCGCGTAGCTGGCGATCTCGCCTTGCGCCGCGCGCGCTGCCAGCACAGTCGCGACGGGCAGCAGCGCCACGGTTGCGATCGCATTGAGCGCGCGCTGCAAGCGCCTGGCGCGAAGTGGCAGCGCGACGATGGCGCCCGCCGCGAACAGCGGGATCAGGATGGGGAGCAGAAGGGCGTGATCCAGTGCGTGATTCATGTGCCGTGCGTCTCCCCGTCGTGGCCTTGCGGATTGGCAGCATCATCGCCATCCACGTGATCGCTGCCGGTGAGCGCCAGCGAGCGCAGCGCGAGCACCACGGTAAACGCCGTCATGGCGAAGCCGATCACGATGGCCGTGAGTACGAGCGCTTGCGGCACCGGGTCCGCGTACCGGGCTCCCGCGCTATCCGCAGCGCTCCCGATCACGGGCGGCTGGCCCGTGGCGAGCCGCCCCATGCCGAGCAGGAACAGGTTGATCGCATACGAGAACAGCGTGATGCCGAGGATCACGGGCAGCACGCGCGCGCACAGCAACAGGTAGATGCCGCACGCGCAGAGCACGCCGATTGCGGCGGCGAAAGCGGCTTCCATCAGCTTTTCTCCACGGATTGCAGGTCCTTGTCGCGCACGCCCAGATGCGAAACGATCGTGAGCGTCGTACCCACCACCGCGCCCAGCACGCCGAGATCGAACAGCATGGCCGTGCTCAACTCGATTTCGCCGATCAGCGGCAGATGCAGATGCCCGAACGCACTGGTGAGGAACGGATAGCCGAACGCGAGGCTGCCCAGACCAGTTGCGGCCGCAACGAGAATGCCGAGCCCAGCGAGTGCGCGGTAATTGATGCGGATGCGCGATTCGGTCCATAGCACGCCGCTCGCCACATACTGGAGCAGCAGCGCGATAGACAGAATGAGCGAGGCAATGAAGCCGCCGCCGGGCAGATTGTGGCCGCGCAGGAACACGAACACGGCCACCAGCGCGGTGAGCGGCAGCATGAGGCGCGCGAGAATCGCGAGCAGCAGCGGATGCGACTGCGACGACCACGGCAGGCCGCCCGGCCCGGTGTCCGGCGCCTTCAGGCGCAGGCCGCGCAAGAGCGCCTTCACGGCGAGGCCGGCGACCACGAGCACGCTGACCTCGACCATGGTGTCGAAGCCGCGGAAGTCCACGAGGATCACGTTCACGACGTTGTGGCCGCCGCTGCCGGGCAGCGCATTGGCGAGGAAGTACGGCGCAATGCCTTGCGCGGGCGGACGCGTCATGACCTGGTACGCCACGCTGCCGAGCAGCGCGCCGCCCGCGAGCGCGAGCGCGCCGTTGCGCATGCGCGCGGGAATCGGCTCGATGGCGGTTTGCAAGTTGGGCAGGAAATAGATGGCCAGCACCAGCAGCAGCACCGTCACCACTTCCACGGAGACCTGCGTGAGCGCGAGATCGGGTGCCGAAAAGCGTGCGAACGCGAGCGTCACCAGCAGCCCGCAGGTGCTCAACATCACGAGCGCGTAGAGCGTGTGCGCGCGCACCATCACGACGCCCACGGCGAGCAGCGCCATCAGCACGAGGCCGCACAGCGTGATGGTGTCGATGGGCAGGCGCACGAAGTCGCCGCCCCACGCACCGAGCGCGACGAACGCGGCGCCCGGCACGACGATCATCGCTGCGATCATCCACGCGAGATAGTCGGGCAGCGAGCGCGTCTCGAACACGCGCACCACCACGGCCGCGCCTTTTTCCAGCCGCTGCACGAGGCGGTCGAAGCCTTCGCTCGCGTTCATGTCCGAGAGCATCGAGCGATGATGGCGGAACGCGTCGCGGCGCAGCACGAACAGCAGCGCGCCCGCCGCGAACGACACCACGCTCATGACCAATGGTGTGTTCACGCCGTGCCACAAGCTCAGGCTGTACTCGGGCAGCTTGCCGCCGAGCGTGAACCATGCCGCCGATTCCAGCAGCCTGCCGATGGTCCGCTGCGGGAACAGGCCGATCAGCAAACAGACCACCACGAGAATCTCGACCGGCAGCTTCATGAAGCGCGGCGGCTCGTGCGGCGGGTAATGCGGCAGGTCGCGCGGCGCGGCGCCGTCGAAGAACACGCCCCAGACGAAGCGCAGCGAGTACGCAACCGAAAGCGCGGCGGCCACGATCGCGATCACGGGGATCGCCCAGTTGAATGGCCCGAACATGCCCTGCGCGAGCGTCTCGCCGAAGAACATTTCCTTCGAGAGAAAGCCGTTCAGGAGCGGCACGCCCGCCATCGCGAGCGAAGCCACGCCCGCGAGCACGGCGGTGTGCGGCATGTACTTCGCGAGCCCGCGCAGGCGGCCCAGGTCGCGCGTGCCGGTTTCATGATCGATGATGCCGGCGGCCATGAACAGCGACGCCTTGAACACCGCATGGTTGACCGTGTGAAACAGGGCGGCCACGGTGGAAAGCTGCGTGTCGAGGCCGAACAGCAGCACGATGAGGCCAAGATGGCTGATGGTCGAATAGGCGAGCAGGCCCTTGATGTCGCGCTGGAATAGCGCCATCGACGCGCCGCCCACGAGCGTGACGAGCCCGGCGAGCGTCGCCGAATAGGCCCACCAGGCGGTGCCCTCGAACACCGGATAGAGGCGCGCGAGCAGGAAGATGCCGGCCTTCACCATTGTCGCCGAGTGCAGATACGCGGAGACCGGCGTAGGCGCCGACATGGCGTGCGGCAGCCAGAACTGGAACGGGAACTGCGCGGATTTCGTGAACGCCGCGAACAGCGTGAGCAGCAAAATGGCCGGAAAGAGCGGATCGTGCTGGATCGTGTCCTTTTGCGCGAGCACGTCGTTCAGTTCGAAACTGCCGCATACGTGGCCGAGCAGCAGCACCGCCGCGAGCAGCGCGAGTCCGCCCGCGCCCGTGATGGTGAGCGCCATGCGCGCGCCGCGCCGCGCATCGGGCCGCGACGGCCAGAAGCCGATCAGCAGGAACGAGACGAGGCTCGTGAGCTCCCAGAAAATCACGAGCAGCAACAGATTGTTCGAGAGCACGACGCCGAGCATCGCGCCCATGAAGAGCAGGAGCAGCAGATAGAGGCGCGGGAGCGTGTCGCTGCCGGCCAGGTAATAGCGCGCGTAGATGAACACGAGCAGGCCGATCGCGAGCACCAGCAGCGCGAACATGAACGAGAGGCCGTCGAGGCGCAGCGAGAGCGCGAGGCCGATCTCGGGCACCCACTCGCGGCGCCACTGCATGACGCCATAGGTGGGCATGCCCACGCGTTCGCTCAGGACCAGCCCGAGGCCGAGCAGCGCGGTCGCGAACGCGATCCACGTGGCGAGTGCGCGGACGTGCCGGGCTACGAATGCGACGAGAGCCGCCCCCACGAACGGAAGTACGACGAGCCACTCCAATGCCATCCGGCTTCCTCCGGGAAATTCACTGCGTGCGGGTTGAAGACGTGGACTGCCCGCGTGACGCGGGTGCGGCAGGGCAGGCGCGCCTGCGGACCGTAGGGTCTGTTCACATTCATCACGGGCTGACCGCCAGAAGGGCCGTGATGAATGTGAACAGACCCTGGACCACGATCATAGCCGCAAACGGGGCCGGAGTTGATCTGGATGCCATCGATGCGTGCGCCGCGCGACATCGTGCTACGGAACCGTGCGCGGTGGCGCACGGTCGTGCCCGATTACATCGGCCAGACGAAGGCTTCGTGCGCGTGCGAGGCCTTGCCGATATCCACGGGGCGCTGGACCGTCTTGCCGTCGTGGCTCGCCGTGATCACGTAGTGGCCGTTGGGCAGCGTCACGAGCATGAACGGGCCGTCGGTGCGGGTGGAGACGAGCGGCTGGCCGTGCGCGTCGGTGATCTTCACGGGCACGTTCGCGAGGTACTCGTTGCCGTTCGCCGACTGGCGCGCGAATTCGAGCGAGAGCGGGTAGCGCGACATCGCGGCCTTGAACGCCGCCGACTGGTCGCTGCCGATGCCGCCGGACAGGTACGAGACGCTGCCGGCGTGATGCGCGGGTGGCAGGGCGCTGGCGGCGGTGGCCGAGGGGGTCGAAGTGTTCGGGGTGCTCATGGTCGCGGCGAAAGCGCTTTGTGCGCCGAACGCAAGCGCGAATGCGGCGGCGAGCGAGATGGCCGCGCCCATCCATGGAGTCGAGGGAGCTTTCATTTTTACCTCCTGCGTCGGATACGCCGGCGCGCGTTGCGCGCCGGACGAATTCAGCGTAGGCAGGGCGGCTTAAAAGTCCCTTAAAACGCAGGGCGAACGCGTTTCCCGGCTGTGTGCGGCGCGCTGGCTCAGCGCGCGATCATGCCGGTGAAATATTGACGGCGAGCAGCGTGTTTGGCCTTTATCACGTCATCCCGTCTCGATAAATCAAAGGTCTGCGATTTATCGATATTCAATAAACCTGCTCGAAATATCAGATGCCGGTCGGTTTGTTCGATTGATCATTTATTTTTGCAATCCTAGATTTTTCTGATTGTAGTTGCGTATGCAACATATGTTCCTCGTTTACTTCAGCCGGAGAGGGATGCGTGAATGAATGCAGTAGCGAAACGCTTTATGGATACCCTGCTTCACCCGAGCGCGCGCCTGAGCCAGCGCCTGAGCCTGTGGATAGGCGGCGTCGAAATTCCGCTCGACGTGGTCAGGTTCAAGGCGAAGGCGGGCTTCTGCCAGGACTATTTCGTTGATGTCACGGTAACGTCTCCGGAGCTGGCCATCGACGGCAAGCTCTGCGTGGGCAAACGCGCGGGGTTGCAGATCGACGAGCGCGCGGCGGTCCCTTCGGCGAGCTATGCCGATTCCGTCGATCGTGAGGCGGCAACCTGGAACGGTGTGGTGACGCGCTGGAAGCGGGTCAGCGTGAGCCGCGACGAGGGCACCTACCGCCTGCGCATCGAACCGCGCTTCGCAGCCCTCCTCAAACGGATCGTCAAATCCGATACGTTCAAGGACGTTACCCTCCAGGAGCTGATCACGCAGGCCGTGATCGACCGGAAGAATTTCGATGCCTTCGACGTGGAGTTCCAGATTGAGGGACTCGACCAGAAGATGGAACAGGTTGTCATGTACGAGGAGTCGCTTTACAACCTGATTGCACGTCATTGCCGTCGCAAGGGTGTTTTCTGGTTCTACAAACAGGGCCGCGCCAAGGACGGGCGACTCGATACCATCGTTTTTTCGAATAACCCGCGCGCCTATGTCCGCTCGATCGACGTGCCGCTGCTCGACGGCGCGGGCCTGAACAGCAACTGGCAGGAAGCGGCGCAGAAGGTCAACGAGCAGCGCAGGCTCGTTCCCGCCGCGATCGAGGTGTGGGAGCGCAACTATCGCACGCCGGACGACCCGCTACGGGCGAGCGCGAATGTCTCCGCCGACGCAGGGGACCGCTCGGTATTCGGCCAGATCAGTCGCAGCGCGGAGTTCCACTTCACGCAGGACCAGGGCGAGGCTGTCGTCCAGATGCGGCGCGACGAACTGGTCGCGCGGCAGGCGACGCTCTCGGGCACCACCGACGCGAAGGGCGTCGCGCCGGGCGTGGTCATGAAGCTGACGAACGCGAAGCTCGCCAGCGCGGAATACGGCTTCGTGATTACCTCGGTGGTCATGAAGGGCAGCCGCACGAAACCGGCGTTCACGCGCTTCAAGGCGATGCCCGCGCACCTCGCGTACCGGCCTCGATTCGTTTACGAAAAGCATTGGCGATTTCTGGGTGGCCCCGTCGCAGGCGTCGTTACAACGTTTGACTCGACGCCCTACGCGTGCGTGGACGAATACGGCCGCTATCCGGTCCTGCCGAAGTTCCTGCAAGGCTCGGGCAATACCGACCGGCAACTGCTGAAGCTGCGCCTGCTGCGTCCGTCCTCATCGTATCAGGGGGGCTTTCACTCGCCGCTGCTCCCGACGACCGAGGTCATGCTCGAAGCGGCCCACAACGATGTCGACCGTATCCATATCTCCGGCGCCCTGCACGACTATTCGCATCCGGACATCGTCCACGGCGCGCAGGCGATGTTTTCCTATGCGATATGGCGCTCGCCGCTACGCGGCGCGGAAATCGTCTTTAACGATCTGCAGGGCAAGGAAAGCGCGCGAATCGCGACGGTCTACAACCAGACAGCGATGAACCAGGGCTACCTGCTCAACAGCAAAAAGCTCCAGAGAGGCGCAGGATTCGAAATCACGACCCAGGGATGGGGCACGACGCGCGCGGCGAAAGGGCTGTTCCTGACGGCGGACGCGGCGGCGGGAGCCGATACGCCTCACCTTGAAATGCCTGCGGCCGTTGCGCAGCTCAAGGCGGCACTCCAGCGCGTCACGGATCTCGCGGCAGCAACCACGCAGGCCGGGGCCGATCCTGCCGACCGCGCGACGCAGGCGTCGCTCCTCGACGGGCTGAACCAGCTTCGCGACGCGGGGCTGCTGGCGAGTGCTCCGGGCGGCATGGCGTTCGTGACGCCCAAATCGACGCAGCACTCGGCGGGCGAGAACGTGATCGTCACCGCCGGCCAGAACATGGACGTCAGTGTGACGCAACGGCTGCGCATGGTGGCGGGCGAACTGATCTCGCTGTGCGCGCACAAGCTCGGGCTGAGTCTTGTCGCGGCGAAGGGGAAGGTGCTGATGGCGGCGCTGACGGACGGGCTGGACCTCTTTGCGCAGAAGCAGGTGCGCGTCGCGAGCGAAAGTGCGGACGTCCAGGTGTCGGCCAAGTCGAAAATCACGCTCAACAGCGGTGGGGCCTCCGTGGTCATCGAGAACGGGAACATCACGTTCCATTGTCCCGGCGCATACACCATCAAGGCGGCGTCGTTTACCTTCGTTGGGCCGGATAACGTGCCGACGACGCTGCCGGTCCTGCCGCAAAGCGATCTCAAGCTCGACGACCTGTACTCCCATACGCACTAGAGCGCCATGATTATCAGCCCTCCCTTTCTGCCTCAATCGGGCCTGACTTCGAGCGATGCCTCGAAGCCCGATCCCATGATGGACGCCGTCGACAAGTTCGAACTTGCGCACGGCATCTATCCGGTCGCGTTCGACCGGCGCTGGCATTGTGGCGTCCATCTGGCGCCCGACACGCACGGCGCGGTTTATGCCATTGCCGACGGCGAGGTCGTCGCGTACCGGGTCTGCCAGCATGCAATCGGTTCCGGCGTCAGCAATGCGGGCTTCGTGCTGCTCAGGCATGCGACCGAGACGGGCGATGGGCGCAAGCTGACGTTCTATTCGCTTTATATGCACCTGCTGCCGCTCGCGGAGTATTTCACGTTCGGGTACGACGCGACGGGGCTGGCGGATTTCCTGTGCAAGCCCACCGGCGACGTTGCACAGGGGCAGGTAGCGCCTGCGGTGGCCGGCGGCAATCACAAGGTACGGCGCAAGGACATCGTCGGTTATCTCGGACGCTACCAGGGCATTGTGTACCTGCACTGCGAAGTCTTCATGATGCCGGGCGATTTCGATGCGTACTTCGGCCATACGCAGCTTGGCAATACCTCGCCGGATACGCCGGCGACGGCGGATTGCTGGGGGCACACCTACTACACGATTCCAGCCGGCCAGCAGTTCTTCGCGCTGCCGCCCGGAACGGATGCGCACAACAAGCTGCATGGCATCAAGTTCGAGCCGGGACAGGTCGGGACGAACACTCTGCCGCTCGTTGTCGAGACGTATTTCAGCAAGGGGGCGAAATACACCAATGTCTGGAGCGTCGCGGCGGACGGCTCGCGCGCGTTGCTGACGGATCAGCCGGTTGCGGAAAAGGACTACGAATACGATCTCTACCGTCGCGCGACGGCACTCTACGGCACCTGTCCGAGCGATGGGTACGAGATGCTGCGTTTCGGTCGAATCCTCTCGACGCCCGCGACGCTATCGGGTGCCGCGTGCACGACGTGGGTGCAGGTGACCTACGCGGCGGGGAAGAGGGGCTACGTCGATATCAGCAACGCGGGCGTCAAGAAGCTGTCCGACGCGGATTTCCCGTCGTTCATGGGCTGGCAGAAGCTCAGCGAGGGCAATACGCCATTCAGTAACGACGGGATGTGCGACATCGATGCACTCAGGAAACTCGTCAAGGATGCTGCGGACAGCGAACAGCCGACGGTCTCGACGGCTACGACTGAGGTGCAGAAGGCGGACGCGCTTTCGAGCTACGTCAGGGGCAACGACGGCGTGCGCCAGGCGCTGCGGGGATTTATCTGCAACGCTCCGAGCGAATGGGACAGTACGAACAACAATACGCGCTACACGAAGCTGCTCGACGAGGGCGGTTTCTATCACGGCAACGAGGCGGGCTACACCAAGTTCCTCAACTACCTGAAGGAAATCCAGTTCTGGGATGTGACCGGTTTGCCGGCGGGGGAGAAGCTCTGGTTTTTCCATCCGCTCTCGTTTATCCGGCATTTCAGGAAGTGCGGGTGGCTAGATCTGGATGAACTGGCGGCTACATTTCCTCGCTATCCGTTCTATACGGAAAGTGGCAGTCCTCGGAGAGCTATTGCAATCGATAATGATACGTATCGAGTAAAACTATCAATCGCGCGTCAGCGTATTCAAAATCACGCGGTGGCACTAAATCATTGCTTTAGAAAATATTTGGGAAATAATTCAAAGAGAATTTCTCTATTTTTGGCTCAGGTTTTATTGGAGACGGCCCAGTGGCGTAATCTTGGAGGTACAAGACGTCTCATGCACGAATGGGGCTTTGGCCAATACTCTGCGGCGAATCCGGCGACACAATATTATGGACCATTTTATGGTCATGGGATTATGCAACTTACATGGGCGGGAAATTTTGATGCGTATGGTACATATCGAGTTATACCTAATAATACGACGGGCTCGTATGTTGAGCGGTTGCCAAATTCGCATCATCGCATCACTGCGACCTCACAGCACTACTCGGCGAATCCGGGTGATGGTGGGCATTTTATGCTTTGGGCGCCGCGCTTCGATCCGGATGTTATCGCGGAGAATGCGGAGTATGCGTGTGACTCAGGGGGGTTCTATTGGGTTTCGAAGTATTTTTCTCAAGGATTTAATATTAATAGGGTCGTAGACAAAGATTTTTCGGCTTCGAGTGTAGGCTTCGTAAATCGACTGGTTAATGGTGGTGGAAACGGGTATTACGAGAGACAAGCATACTCAGTATTTATATCGCGCGTCTTGGGTGATGAGATTGGTGTTGATGAAACGGTATTAATTAATCCTCCTCATCCAAAGAGTGCGGTTTTGGCAAACATGCTTAGACCGGAGTAGCCATATGAGAATGGTCAGGATTTGTGCGGCTATGGCGATGCTCGCCACATCCTTCTTTGTGCGGGCTGCCGATGTTTCAAAAACGTTTACTCCATCTCCAGGGGTTGTGGCTGTCATAGAAATTAAAGATTCTAATCTGACATGGAAGCTTTCTGGAAAGGACGGGGCTAAGCAGGGGGAGGTAAGCCTCGATACAGAGAAAACGTCAAATATCGAAATCGGTAGTTATGATTTTAGCGGGCGGCTTGGTTTTTTGGTTTCGCATGTTGACGATGGAATGGGGACGTATGAGATTAATAGGGTTTTTACATTTTCGCCGTCGTCTAATGAATTTGTAGAGCGATTCCCTTCATGTGGCGATGAATTTGATAACCTTAAGGTAGATAAAAAGAGGCGCTATCTAATTAGTACTTATTGGGATAAAAATATCCCTAAAAGATGTGTTACTAGGCTAACAATTGAAAAATGATAAATAATTTAATTTAAACGAAATCATGAACACAAAATCACCAATCCGCAAAGGCGACAAACTCGAACATGGCGGCGAAGTGACGGGCGGCTCGCCGTGGAGCAACTTCATGGGCAGGCCGCTCGCCCGCAAGGGCGACGCGGCGCTCTGCGCTCAGCACGGCCCGACGGTCATCGACGAGGGTTACGGGAAATTCCCTGACCGTGACGGCAAGTGGGTCGCCATGCACCATCACCGCTGCGCGTGCGGCTGCCGGCTGATCTCGTCGCTCCAGAACGTCAATATCGCGTAATGCCGGTCGATCTCTCTCCAGCGGGGCGTCCGAGCGCCTATCCGCGCCGCCCCCGGTTTTGGCCGTGGTGGTGCTTCATCTGGATCGCCTGCAACATAGTCGGCGTCACCATCGCCATGCTGGTCTGGCCGAAGGGGCAACCCGCGAGCGGGGGAGCGTTCTGGTTCTGGTTCGTTGGCGTTCCGAACGGTGCCTTTGTGGCGTTGTTTGGTATCGAGCGTATCGGCTATGAGGGTCTGTGGTACCGGGCGCACTGGCGCAACCATCACCGGAACCGGTGGCTGGCAGAGCGGCTGCGCATAGCGCAGCGGCCCCTCCAGGTGCTCGGCGTCGGCTACTGCCTGCCGCTTGGCGGGCAGGTGCTTGCCGACGCGCTTGCCGCAGGGAAATACCTCCCCGTTGAGCAGATACCCCGTACCGGTGTGGAACGGGTTTCTCACACCCGCTTTGAAGATGCAAGCTGGATGGTCGAGGAATCCACTACGGTAGGTTTTGAGGATGGCGAAAAAAGCCTCGATGCGAAACGGACAAATCAATCAGTACAACTGCTGACGGTCAAGCTTGCGCAGACGCTGGAACAGTTTTCCGGGAGTCTGCGCGCTCTGACGTGCTACGAGCGGGTCTGGTGGCCGCAGGTCCGCGTATTGAGTGCCCCGGGCCGGGAGCAGGCGGAGGTCGCGCGGGTCGTCGAAGCGCTGCGTATAGCGGGCCTGCCGTCGCTTGCGGTACAGGCGGTACCGGCTTCCGATGGCCTGATGGTGGCCGATGCCTGGCTCGACGCGAGGGAGGCCCGTCCGCTGCTCGTCGTGGCGACCGCCTGGCACGAGAACGGCCCCCCTGAAGGCAGCACCGAGGGATGCGTCGCCGTTCTGCTCTCGGCGGGGTACTTCAAGCTGCCGGAGACGGTCAGGGTCGCGGCGCTCCTGCATCGGCCCGTCCAGGGCCTGGCTGGCGGAGCCGCATATGGCTTCGCCAATGCCGCGTTATGGGGCAAGACGGCCTATGCCTCGCTCGTCCGTGCGTGGATTACCCGGCCCGTCGATGGATGCGACAAGGCGCTCTACGCGGCCCATATGGACGTCCTTACGAAGGACGAGGCACAGCGCAGACCCGACCGCATCGTGGGCGACTTCGGCGACGGCAACGGCTGGCTGTCCGTCGCCGCTGCCGTCGAGTCGGGCGTAGCAGATGGCCCGCAACTCATTATCGACGGCATGCAGTCTGCGGTCCTGCATGTCATGCCCAGCACAACCGACAACCACCCGATTTCCGATGACAGACCCCAGGCTTAACCTGCTCCCAATTGAGCATGCCGCACCGGCGGAAGAATCCGCCCCGTCCAGCCGTCTCGCGATTTGGGGGTTGCCGGTCGTCGCCCTGGCCATAGCGCTGCTCGCGATCGGCTTCGTATCGTTGCACGGCGACATGCTCGGCATAACGTCGCGCGAGTCGCGGCTGTGGGCGATCATCGCCATCCTCTCGACCTTCGCGGTCGTCGTCGTCGCTCATGTTGTCCTGTTTGCTACGGGTACCTACGCATTCGCCGGGCGGCTGTTTCGCCGGGAGGCAGGTGACAACGTCAAGCCTCAAAAACCGCTCAGGCGCGATGCCCGGCTGCAACGCATGGCCGAGGAACTGCGTGTCGTGCACGGCTGGTTCTGGCGCAGTCGCCTGCGCTGGCTGCTGGTGAACGGTACCGACGAGCGGGTCGACCAGGTCGCGCCCGGGCTCAGGCAGGCGGGCGTCCTGCACGTGGGCGAGATCATCCTTGTCCATGCGGCCCCGGACGGCATCGAGCCGACGAAGTGGCTCGGCCAGATCCGGCGGTTGCGTGGCCGTTATCCGGTTGACGGCGTGGTTCACGTTGCCCGCGCCGGGGATGCCGATATGGAACTGCCGCGCACGCTCTCGACGCTTGGCACGGCGCTCGGCTGGGCGGCGCCCGTGACGTTCCTGCATCCCGTCGAGGCGCACGGCAGTCAGCCGGAGCGGTTCGACGCCGTCGGCGCCTTCATGCCGAACGGGACGCGCAGGCCGGCGCAGGCCGCCGCCGCGAGATTGCCGGAACTGCTCGCCGAGGTTGAGCATAGATCGGCGGACGCGGGTGTACACCTTTGCACCCGGGACGAGCTTCGGGTGACCTGGATGATGGAGGTCTCGAAGTACATCGGTGACCACGCCGAACGCATTGCCACGAGCCTGCGCACGCTGGCGGCCTCGAACTGGCTGCGCGCGCCGCTGGCGGGCGTCATGTTCGCGCCGGTCTTTCCGGGGCCGACCGTCGTACCGGTGCCGGTCGTCGACGGTGGCGACGGCGCATCCGCGCAGGCCGCCGAAGCGCTGCCGGCGCAGACCATGACCGTCACGCGGGTCCAGCCGGCCGCGCTGGTTCCGGTCTGGCAGGAGATCGCAGCGGGTTCGCCCAACTATCGCGGTCGCCGCACCGGTTTTTACTGGCCGAATGTGCTGGCGACGGCCGGTATTGCCTGCGCCGTGGCCTGGATCGTCGCGCTGATGATATCGGGCCTCGGCAACCACGCGCTCATCCGCGAGGCCGAAACAACCGCCGCCGCCGCACTGGCGGCGACACCCGGAACTCCTCAGGCGATGCGCACGCAACTCGCCCTCCAGCAGCAGATCGGGACGCTCGAATACCGCAGCCAGCACGGCGCACCGTGGTATCTGCGGCGGGCCTCTCGCGCAATGACGAACTGCTCGACGCGCTCTGGCGGCCGTACCAGACCGTCGCCCTGCGTAACCTGCGCCAGCCTGCCGTAGCGGCGCTGGAGGGGCAGCTCGGGCAGCTTTCGCAGGTTCGCGCCGACGAGCAGCAGAGCCACGACGCGCAGCAGCTCGCCTACAACCGGCTCAAGGCGTACCTGATGCTCGCTACGCCAGCGCGGACGGACGCGCCGTTCCTCAAGTCGCAACTGCTGGCCGTCTGGCCCGCGCCTGCCGGCATGCGCCCGGGCGAGTGGCTCGATACCTCGCAGCAGCTCGCCAGCTTCTGGTCGGATCACCTCAAGGCGCATCCCGAATGGCGGATCAGTGCGTCGATGCCGCTCGTCACGCAGATGCGCTCGACGCTGGTGAACCAGATCGGACTTTCTGCGAGCGATGACGTGCTCTACCAAAGAGTCCTCGACGAAGCGCGCGGCAAGTACGCGGATATTTCGCTCGCGACGCTGCTCGCCGGGACGGACGCGCACGGCCTCTTCACGACCACGCAGACCGTACCGGGCATCTTCACGCGCGCGGCCTGGGACGGCGTGATCGAAAAGGCGATCGACGACGCCGCGAAGGAGCAGCACGTCGAGGGAGACTGGGTATTGACCGGCGAACAGCCGACTGCCCAGGTGAGCGCGTTGGTCGTCGAAGGAGCGGTCGGCGCGGCGCGAACTGCACTCGATCAGCAGCGCGAGACCGACGATCTGCGCGAGCGGCTGCGAACGCGTTACTTCACGGACTACACGGCGGCCTGGGCGACCATGCTCAACAGCTTCCATCTGATCCCGGCGACGAGCTTCTCCGGCGTCATTGACCAGCTTACGCGCCTCACCGATGCGCAAACCTCGCCGCTGCTGGCGGTCATGAAGGCGGTGCAGTACCAGGGCGAGGCGGGCCGTCCCTCGCAGGCGCTCACCGATACACTGGTGCGCAAGGCGCAGGGACTCCTCGGCGGGAGCGAGCGCGATGCGACGCAGCCGCCCGTCGTGAATCCGCTCGATCGCTCGTTCGGGCCGCTGCTCGCGCTGATGGGCGATGCGAGCCCGGGTGTGGGCAGCGGCAAGACCGGCAAAAGCAATGCTGCAAACGCCGCCGCGTTTAATGGCGTCAGCCTCTCGCGCGTCCTCACGGCGGATACGACCGTGCGCCTGAAGCTCCAGCAGATCCAGTCGAGCCCGGACGCGCAGGCGATGGCGCGGGGGCTCGCGCAGGCGGTATTCCAGGGCAAGCTCTCGGATCTCACGCAGGCGCACGACGACGCGGCGCTGACTGCTGCGAGCCTGGGCGCGCAGTGGGCGGGCTTCGGCCAGACGATGTTCGTGCAGCCGCTCGACGCGGCCTGGCAGGCCATACTCCAGCCTGCCGCCGCAAGCCTGAACGACGCGTGGCGCGCTGCCGTGTACTCACCCTTCCAGGCGGCGTTCGCCTCGCGCTATCCGTTCGCGCCGACGGGCTCGGATGCGTCCTTCGCCGAGTTTGGCCGGTACGTGCGACCCGATACGGGGCTGATCAGCCGGTTTGTCGAGATCGAGCTGTCCGGCGTGCTCAAGCGTCAGGGCGACCAGTGGGTGCCGAACGAACTTGCGCCGCAGTCGCTGCAGTTCGACCCGAAATTCCTCGCCATGCTGCGGCTGATGGGCCCGCTTGGCGCACGCCTGTATGCGCAGGGCGAGGCGGGCTATCACTTCGACATCATGCCGCAGCCCACGCCCGGCGTGACGCGTACCGAACTGACGGTCGACGGACAGCAGATCGTCTACTTCAACCAGCGCGAGACCTGGACGCCGCTTGTGTGGCCGGGCAACGGCCTCGCCGGCCACGCCTCGCTGACCTGGCAGTCGCTCGATGCGGGTACGCGCATCGCGTCCGATGCAACCGGAGACTGGGCGTTTTTGCGCATGCTCGAGAAGGCCCAGGTCAAGCCGCTCGACGATTCGCGCTTCGAACTGGTCTGGAATGGCGCAGCGGCCAGCGGCGACACGAAGGCCGCTTCGGCCACAGCGGGCAGCGATACAGCGTCGCCGCTGCGCTACCTGCTACGCGTGCAGGCGGGCGCGGGGCCGCTTGACCTGCTCAGGCTGCGCGGCTTCACGATGCCGGAGCGCATCTTCGTCACGGGCCGCGCCGGGGTGATCTCCGGTCTGCCTTCCCTGCCGCCCCTGCCATCAGAGATGCAGCCATGACCGCACCGTGGAAGAAGAATCCTTCCGGGCACGAGAATCCGTTCCTGAGGTATTTCGACGGTGAAATGCGCTACCTGCGCGAAGCGGGTCGCGAGTTTGCACGCGAGCAGCCGGAGGCTGCACGGCGTCTGGGCATGCAGTATGGTCAAGAGGACGATCAGGTCCGGGCCGTATTCGAGGGCTTCGCGTTCCTCATGGCGCGGCTGCGCATGAAGCTCGGCGACGCCATGCCGGAGATTACCGACCCACTGATCGACAACCTGTACGAGTACGCGGGTCGGGCGATTCCCTCGCTGTCGGTCATTGAATGCACACCGCTGAACCGTACCGTCCAGACGCCGGCGCAGATCCCGGCGGGCGCCGTGGTGCGTTCGGCCCCCATCGGTCCCGAGGGCGTGCAGTGCCCGTACCGGACGACGCAGGCGGTCGATCTGCTGCCGCTTTCGGTGGAGGATGTGCTCGTCGCGGTGCGCGCCGACGGACGCACGGTCATTCGCCTCACCTTCGGCCTCTGGCTTGGGGAGCAGCGCGAGCGCGTTGACCTGTCGCGCATCCGCCTTTACCTGCACGGCGACCGGCCCGCCGCTGCCGCGCTGTACGCGGCACTGACGCGCCAGGTGGCCGCGATCAGCCTGCGCCTGCCGTCGGTACGCGATGGCGCACTGCAGCCGCAGCCCGACGTGCGCTTCGAGGTGTCGGGCTTCGGCCCGTCGACGCGGCTGTGGCCGGTGACGGACGCGAAGCGCGACGAGGAGCTCGACCGCGAGCAGACGATGCTGGAATACTTCGTCTTTCCGCAGAAGTTCCACTTCGTCGACCTGTGCGGCTTCGATACGGCGGTGCTGCCGCCCGGCGAAACGCAGATGACGTTCGAGATCGAACTCGACGGGCGGATGCCCGGCGATCATCCGGTCAGCCGAGGCAGCTTCCGTCTTTTCTGCACGCCCGTCATCAACCTGTTTGAGGTCGACGCGCTGCCGCTGCGGCCTGCCGGCTGGCACGACACGGAACACCACATTGTGGCGCAGCCCGGCCTCGCCGGTCATGTCGAACTGTACGACCTGCTCGCGGTGATCGCGTCGAATCCGGAGAGCAGTGCGCAGCATGCCTACCGGGCGTTCAGGAGCTTCCGGAATCGTGGCTGGCTCACGCGCTACGACAGGCCGGAGCGGTACTACTTCACCTCGACACGCTACGGCGTGAACGGGCGGGAACTGTGGGTCACGCTGGAAGGCCAGCTCTGGTCGGGCACGCACCGCGACGCGCAGGATGACGAGGACCGCCCGCCGCCGGACGGCTACCTGACGGTGCGCGCGCTCGCGAACAACGGGCGCCTGCCGGCCATGGCGCTGACCGAAGCGACGATTACCGAGACCGTCGCGGGCTTTACCGGCATCGCATCGGTGCGCAACCTGACGGCGCCGACGGCACCGGCCTATCCGCCGCGGTATTACCCGGGATATGACTTGCGTGTGCGGGCCAGTTTACGGCGGGCGGCGCGAACGAGATCAACCGGATCTCGGTGGAGGGCGAAGAGGCGCTGCAGGAGACGCTGGAACTCTACGACTGGGTACCGCACGATGGGCCGACGCGGCGTATCGAGGCAATCCGCTGGGTGCGGCTGTCCGCGAAAAACGTCCTTCAGCGGGCCTACATGCACCGCGAGGTCTGCGTACACGTCGACCTCGACCCCACTGCCTTTGACGGACCCGGCGACGCGGTACTCTTTGGCGACGTGCTCAACCACTTCATAGGCCGTTACGCCTGCTTCCACCATTCGATGCGGCTGATCCTGAGCATCGACGGAAAGGAGACCGTCTATCCGGCCATCGAGTTCACGGGAGCGCCTTTCTGATGCAAAACACGATCGTGAAAGGCACGCTGATTGCTGGCCTCGCCGCGGCCCTTGCGTCGTGCGGCATGTTGCAGTCGGTAAAGGACGGCACGGTGGCGGCGACGCAGGCCGTGTTCGTGTCGAAGGTGAAGCAGATGAACCTCACCATCGTCGCGCGCGGTGCGCTCAATCCAGACACGCGCGGCGCGTCGCTGCCGGTCGTGCTGCGCATTGTCCAGTTGAAGGACGACCGGCCCTTTGCGACGGCCACCTATGCGCAACTGCTTGGCGGCAGCGACACGCTGAAGGCCGCGACACTCTGGAGCGAGGACGTCACGCTCGGGCCGGGGCAGACGCTGAAGGTGTCGGAGCCCATCGGCGACGAGGCGAACTTCGTGGGCGTGGCGGCGTTCTTTCGCGACACGTCCGACGCCGAGTGGTCGGTGCTGATCCCGAAATCGCAGTGGAAAAAGACCGACCCGGTCAGGCTCGTCGCGGCGGACCGCAATCTCGTTCTCGATACGGAGCATAAAAAATGAGGAATCCGTATTTATATGGAGAAGCTCCGGAACTACCTGCCCTGATGGAGTTGCCGCGGAAGGATGCTCCGCGTGCGGAGCCCTTTGCGAACGCGTTTCCCGGCTGTGTGCGGCGCACTGGCTCAGCGCGCAATCATGCCGGTGAGCACATAAGCCTGAAGCAGCGTCATGACGCCGACCACAGCCGCGAAAAAGAGGCTATGGCGCACCGTGAAGCGGAACAGCGCCGCTTCCTTGCCGACGAGGCCCGTGGCCGCGCAGGCCACCGCGATCGATTGCGGCGAGATCATCTTGCCGCTCACGCCGCCCGAGGTATTGGCGGCAACCAGCAGCGTGTCCGACACGCCGATCTGGTGCGCCGTGGTGTGCTGCAGCGAGCAGAAGAGGGCATTCGACGAGGTGTCCGAGCCGGTCAGGAACACGCCGAGCCAGCCGAGGAACGGCGAGAAAAACGGGAACGCGGCGCCGGTGCCGGCCAGCGCGAGCGCCAGTGTCGAGGACATGCCCGAGTAGTTCGCGACGAACGCGAAGGCCAGCACGAGGCCGATCGAGAGCACCGGGCGGCGCAATTCGCCGAGCGTTTCAAAAAATGCCGCAACGGCGGCGTGCGGCTTCATCTTCAGCACGATCGTGGACACGACGGCGGTGAGCATGATCGCGGTGCCCACGGCGGAGAGCCAGTCGATTTTCAGCACCGCTTCATAGGGCTTGGCCGACGCCACGATGGGCGCGGTGCGCACCACGAGCTGATCGAGTCCCGGCACATGAAAGCTCAGCACGGTGCCGGCGAGCGCACCTTTCGCGGCGAACAGCGCTTTGAACGGCTTGATGCTCCACACCGTGACGATGGCGGTCAGCAGGAAGAACGGCGACCAGGCGCGCACGGTCTCGCCGATGCCGTAGGGCGATGCCTGGCGGCTCGACAATGCGTTCGCCGCTGCGCCGCCGGAGCTGCCGTTGAAGCCGCCCAGCGCCGCCGCGCCGCCGCTCACGCGCAGGTTCGCGACCGTTCCCGCCTGTGCCGCGCGCTGCGGCTGCCACACCTTGAGGAACGCGGCGAGCGACACGAGGCTCACGAGCGCCGAGGTGATGTCCGGCAACTCGGGCCCGATGTGATTCGAGGTGAAGTACTGCGTCACGGCAAAGCTGGCGCCCGCCACGAGCGCCGCGGGCCAGGTCTCCTTGATGCCGCGTTTGCCGTCCATGATGAAGACGAGCCAGAACGGCACGAACAGCGAGAGCAGCGGCAACTGGCGGCCCGCCATCGCGCCGATCAGGAACGGGTCGATGCCGGTCACCTGGCCCGCGACGATGATGGGAATGCCCATCGCGCCGAACGCCACTGGAGCGGTGTTGGCGATGAGGCACAGGCCCGCCGCGTAGAGCGGCTCGAAGCCGAGGCCGACCAGCAGCGCCGAGGTGATCGCGACCGGCGCGCCGAAGCCCGCCGCGCCTTCGAGGAACGCGCCGAACGAAAAGCCGATCAGCAGCACTTGCAGGCGCTGATCGTCGGTGATCGAGAGCACGGAGGCGCGAATGATCTCGAACTGCCCGGTCTTCACGACGATCTTGTAGAGGAACACGGCGGTCACGATGATCCACGCAATCGGCCACAGGCCGTAGGCGAAGCCGAAGCCGGCCGAAACGAGCGCCTGGCGCACCGGCATGCCATATTCGAAGATGGCCACGGCCAGCGCGAGCGCGAGCGTGATGGCCGCGGCAACGTGGCCTTTGAGCCGCAAGCCGGCCAGCGCGACGAAGAAGAACACGATGGGCACGACGGCCACGAGCGCGGACAGCCAGAGGCTGCCAAGCGGGGTATAGATCTGATGCCAGGGTTGCATTACGGTCTCCTCCGTGGATGCGGTCGAATTTGCGATTTAATTTCGCATGCCTGATGAAATATGTTCTGGTGTTCGGGCTATTGCGGCTGATCGCGCTCGCGCAGCAAATCGTGCAGGCTGCGCGGCGCGGGCTTGAGCGGCGTGCGATGCTGCGTCCAGCCCATCTGCTGCGAAGGCGCGAGCGCGCGCAGGCGCGTCGCGGCCCAGCGCAGCGCGCGATACGCGCGCGGATGCGCGAACGCGCCGCTCCAGAAGCGCCAGACGAACTGCTCGCCCCTGCTGTGATTCGCGCCCTGGCCGCGCAGCGGATGCGCAACGGCTTCGTCGGGCGAGCGGTTCGCCTCGGTGCGCAAACGCACCAGCAGGTCCGGAATCGGAATGCGCACCGGGCACACTTCGCCGCATGCGCCGCACAGGCTCGATGCGGTCGGCAGGTCGGCGGTTGCGTCGAGCCCGAGCAGATGCGGCGAGATGATCTTGCCGATCGGGCCGGGGTAGGTCGTGCCGTAGGCGTGCCCGCCGATGCGCGCATACACCGGGCAGTGATTCATGCACGCGCCGCAGCGGATGCATTGCAGCGTGGCGCGCAATTGCGCGTCGGCGTAGGCCTGGGTGCGGCCGTTGTCGAGCAGCACGAGATGCACCTCGCGAGGCCCGTCTTTTTCGCCGGCGCGGCGCGGGCTGCTGATGAGGTTGAAATACGTGGTGATCGGCTGGCCCGTGGCCGAGCGCGTGAGCAGGCTCGAAAGCGGCACGATATGCGCGAGCTTCGCGACCACTTTTTCCATGCCCATGATCGCAATATGCACGTCGGGCACCGTGGTCGAGAGGCGGCCATTGCCCTCGTTCTCGACGAGCCACAGCGTGCCTGTGTCGGCGGCGGCGAAGTTCACGCCCGATAGACCGATCTGCGCATCCACAAACGCGCGGCGCAGCGCGCGGCGGCCCGTCTGGATGAGTGCGTCCACGTCCTCCGTGTAGGGCGTATCGGGAATGTGCGCTTCGAACAGATGGCCGATATCGCCCTTCGTTTTGTGGATCGCGGGCATCACGATATGCGAGGGCTTTTCGCCCGCGAGCTGCACGATGTACTCGCCCATGTCGGACTCGATGCAGTCGATGCCGCGCCCGGCGAGGTAATGGTTCAGCTCGATTTCCTCGCTCGCCATCGACTTGCCCTTGATGACGCGCGTGGCCGCGTGCCGCTGCGCAATGCCGTGAACGATGCGGTTGGCGTCGTCGGCGGTCTCGGCCCAGTGCACGTGGATGCCGTTTTCCTTCAGCTTCGCTTCGAGCTGTTCCAGTAATTCGGGCAGGCGTGCGAGTGCGTGCTGGCGCAATGCTTCGCCAAGGTCGCGTAGTTGTTCGAGTTCGTCTGCGTCGGGGAATTGCGTGGCGCGCTTGCCTTGCAGAAAATCCATCGCGCCGCGAAAGCTTTTGCGCAACTGCGGATCGTCGAGCGCCGCGCGGGCGCGCTCGCGGAATTCGGCCGTGGGCACAAAATGCAGCGCGCTTTCGGGGTGCGCGGCTCGTACCGGGCTGGCGGTCTTGCTCATTGCGCGGCTCCGTGCTGGGGAAAATTCGTGGGCGTTGCGGATTCGCCGGCGGGGGTGTCGACGGGGTTGTCGGCATCGTCATCCGTGACGACGATCACCCACAGCGCGCGCGGCCCGTGCGCACCGTAAGCCGTGGTCTGCTGGATGTCCGAGGTCTTCGAGGGGCCCGAGATCATCACGAGGTTGGTGGGCATGCCGTCGCGCCAGCGTTCGGCGGCAACGGCCGCATGCAGGTCCGCGTGCAGCGTGCGTGCGTGGATCAGCGCGACGTGCAGCGGCGGCACCAGCGAGACGGTGCGAGGCGCGTCGGTGTCGGGCACGACCACGAGCGTGCCGGTGGCCGCGAGGCCCGAGCGCGCGACGGTGAAGCCCGCGTCAATGCTTTCGAACAGTTCGGACTTCCAGGCTTCGATCGGCTCCATGTAGCCGCGCGCTTCGATGCCCGCTGCGGCGGCGCGCAGCGCGTCGACGAGCGCCGCGCCTTCGGCGCTCGACGTGTCGAGCAAGAGCCGCTTCACGCCCGCGGCCGCGAGGCGCCGCGCGAGTTCGGCGGGCCAGTTCCGCACGCTCGCGCGCACGACCTCGGCGTGCGCGGCCTCCAGCATCTGCTGGAATTGCGCGATGCGGGCCGGCTGGGTAGCGAGCGTGCCCGCATTGTGTGCGCGTTGCCGGGCATAGTGCGCGTCGATGCGCTGGTCGAGCGCATCCACCGGCACAGGCGCGGCGCCCTCGCTGGCGCTGGCGCGCAGCCGGCCGAGCATGCGCGCGCGGGCGCCCAGGGTGTCGAGGGTGTCGACGGGGTTGATCGTGGCGGCGCTCATGCGGCCTCCCCGCCGGTGCGGCGCCACAGGAACGAAGCGAGGTGCTCGACGGCGAGCGGCGCGCCCTTGTGTTCGGCCGCATGGCCGATGTTGAGCAGGCACCCGCAGTCGGCGGACACGAGCCGGTTGCAGCCAGTCGCGCACGCCGAGGCGATCTTGTCGGTGACCATCGCGCCCGAGATGTCGGGATGCTTCAGTGAGAACGTGCCGCCGAAGCCACAGCATTCCGATTCGCGCTCGTGGTCGATGCGCGTGACGCCGGGCAGCGCGTCGACGGCTTCCACGCCGTGCACGCGCGTGCCCATTTCGCGGCGCGCGCCGCACGAGGTATGGAGCACCACGCGTTCCGCGGGCTGCTTCAGCGCGGCGTTGCCATACGCGCCGGCAATGCCGAGGTCCACTTTCAGCACGCGCACGAGGAATTCGGTGAGCTCGTAGATGCGTCCCGAGAGCGCTTGAGCCCGTGCCGCATCGGCTTTATCGGCTTCATCGCCTGCGTCGCTTTCGAACAGGGCGGGCCAGTGGTGCCGCATCATGCCCGCGCACGAGCCGGAGGGCACGATCACGGGCCACGGCTGATCGAACAGGCCGAGCTGCGCGCGGGCCACCTCGCGTGCTTCGCGCGGGTTGCCGCTGCTATAGGCGGGCTGTCCGCAGCAGCTCTGGGCGCGCGGGAAGTGGACCGTGAGCCCTTCGCGCTCCAGCAGCTTGACCGCGTCGAGCCCGGCTTGCGGTACGAACAGGTCGACGAGGCAGGTCGCGAACAGGTAGACGTCGGTCGGGCGTGGACCGGTGGGGTATTGCCGTGGCTTCATGTCTCGCTCGTATGGCTCTCGGTATGGTTCGGTGCCGAATGGCGCGCCTGGCCGTGATGGCGACGGCAGGTGTCTGGGCGCATAATCCCCGCTTCGGGTGGCAGGCTCAAACTGGTTGGACCAGTGGCTGGCCAGCGGGTAGAACCGTTGCGGATTACTGCGGCCGAAGCACATGAGAGGTGGGGGGAGATCAATGAGGGACAGGGCCGGCGCGCGCGGACGCGTGGAAACGGTGATGCGGCAAATGGAGACGTCGCTGCTCGACGGCACGTGGCGCGCGGGGACGAAGCTGCCCTCCGAGCGCGTGCTCGCGCAGGAGTACGGCGTGGCGCGCAACACGGTGCGCGAGGCGATCCAGCGGCTCGCCGCGCGCGGGCTGGTGGCGAGCCGCGCGGGCGCGGGCGTGTTCGTGACCGACCAGTTGCGCACCGGCTTTGTCTCGCCGTGGGGGCAGCTGGTAGCCGATCATCCGGCGCTGCGCGACGACATCCTCGAATTTCGCCGCGTGCTGGAGGGCGCGACCGCGTATTTCGCGGCGATGCGCGCGAGCGACGACGAGCTCGCGCGCATTCGAGCGCTGGTGCAGGAACTGGAGCGCACGCGCGCCTGCGACGACAAGGCCGCCGAAGCCGCCGCCGACGCGAAGCTGCACGAGGTGATCGCACAGGCTTCGCACAACGCGATGTTCTTGCACCTGCACACGAGCGTGCTGGGCATGCTGCGCGAACACATCACGATCAACGGCACGGGTTTGCGCGAGCAGAACGCGGATGCCTCGGATCATCTGCTGTTGCAGCACCGCACGCTGTGCGAAGCGATTCTCGCGCGGCGTCCGGAAGAGGCGCGCACGGCGATGCAAACCCATATCGACTTCGTGCGCACGCGGGTGAACGAGGAGCACGGCATGCCCGCAACTGGCCCAACCAGTGCGAAGAAACGCCGGGCACGCAAGAAGCCGGCCGCGCCTGAAGACTGCTAAAGTTGGCGCTCAGGTTGGTCGCTCAAGTTGGCCGCTCAGGTGGCGCAGCGCGAGGACATTCGCGCGGCGCCCGCAGGAACTCGATGAGAAGGAGATCAGGCCATGAACCCGCCCGTCGCGCGTATCGAGTCGCTAAGCGCCGTCACGTTCACCGTGAGCGATATCGAGCGTTCAGTGCGCTTTTACGAGGCGCTCGGCTTCGTGCACCAACCCGGCGCCGCGGTTGCCGGGTTCGCGTCGTTCGTGCTCGGCGGTGGAGGCGGGGGCGGCGCGTGCTATCTGAATCTGCTCGAAGGGCCGCATGCCAGGATCGAAGGATGGGGCCGCGCGATCTTCTACGTTTCGGACGTGGACGCCTTTTACGCGCAGGTGCTGGCCGCGGGCTTCACGCCCGCGTTCGCGCCGCAGGACGCGCCGTGGGGCGAGCGCTATTTTCATCTCGTCGATCCGGACGGCCACGAGTTGAGCTTCGCGAAGCCGCTGGCCTGAGGCGCGGTGCGCGTCGATGCATCTGAAATACGCATGACACCCGTAGCGCCGATAGTGGTGCGGGTTGCCACTGATTGCATGAGGAGCAGTTTCCATGAACGAACGGGAGCGTGAAGCGGGCGCGAGCGCGGAGCAGCATCGCCGCCGCCGCCTCGAGGAAGAGCTTATCGACGCTTACGACGAAGAGCTCGAAATGGAAGTCGACGACCGCCTTCAGGAGGTCGGCATCGAGATCAGCGACGAGGCGCGCGCGCTGCGCCGCGTCTATTTCCGCGAGCTGATCCGGCTGCAGGGCGAACTCGTCAAGATGCAGGACTGGATCGTGAGCACGGGCCACCGGCTCGTGGTGATCTTCGAAGGCCGCGACGCGGCGGGCAAGGGCGGGGTCATCAAGCGCATCACGCAGCGCCTGAATCCGCGCATGTGCCGCGTGGCCGCGCTACCCGCGCCGAACAACCGCGAGCGCACGCAATGGTATTTCCAGCGCTACGTGCAGCATTTGCCCGCGGGCGGCGAAATGGTGCTGTTCGATCGCAGCTGGTACAACCGCGCGGGCGTCGAGCGCGTGATGAACTTCTGCACCGACGAGGAGTACGAAGAGTTTTTTCGCTCGGTGCCGGAGTTCGAGAAGATGCTCGTGAGGAGCGGCATCCAGATCGTCAAGTACTGGTTCTCGATCACGGACGACGAACAGGAAGTGCGCTTCCAGAGCCGCATCGACGATCCGCTCAAGCAATGGAAGCTCTCGCCGATGGACCTCGAAAGCCGCCGCCGCTGGGAGCAGTACACGCATGTGAAGGAAGTCATGCTGCAGCGCTCGCATATTCCCGAGGCGCCGTGGTGGGTCGTGCAGGGCGTCGATAAAAAACGCGCGCGTCTGAACTGCATTCATCATCTGCTGAGCCAGGTGCCGTATCACGAGATCGAGCATCCGAGCGTGACGCTGCCCGCGCGCGTGCATCATCCCGATTACATTCGGCAGCCGGTGCCCGAGAGCATGATCGTGCCGGACGTCTATTGACGGTGTTGGTCGTGCATGCCGCGCGGCATGCTCAGAACGTGTGGCGGAACATCCAGTAGAGCGCGCCCGCGAGCGCGATCGAGGCGGGCAGCGTGAGCACCCACGCGAGCACGATGCTGCGCACCGTGCTCCATTGCAGGCCCGAGCCGTTCGCAGCCATCGTGCCCGCCACGCCCGACGAGAGCACATGCGTGGTCGAGACCGGCAAACCATACGCATCGGCCGCGCCGATGGTGGCCATCGCCACGAGTTCCGCGCAGCCGCCCTGGCCGTAGGTCAGGTGCTGCTTGCCGATGCGCTCGCCCACCGTCACCACGATGCGCTTCCAGCCCACCATCGTGCCCAGTCCGAGCGCGATCGCCACGGCCACCTTCACCCAGGTCGGGATGAACTTGGTCGCGTGGTCGATCTGGTTGCGGAAGTTGTGGATCGCGCGGACGTCGGCTTCGGCGAACGCGGGTTGCTTCGCCTTCTCCATCAGCCGGATCGCCTCGGAAATCACGTACATGTTGTTGCGCACGTTGTCGACGACCGATTGCGGCACCGCCGCCATCGAGCCATAGCCTTCGACCTGCTGGCCCACCTGCGTCGAGAGCGCGGCGAGCGCGGGCACCGTTTGCGGCGTGAGCGTGCGCGTGTTGATGTAGCGCTCGACTTCGGCGCGCGCGGCATTCGGGCCGCCGGCGGGCGCGGCCACGCCGTCGGTGTACTGGCCCAGCGTGCGCGCGGCCTGCTGCGAAACCGCGACGAAGGTTTGAGACTCGCTCGCCGTCACGGCCTTGTTGAGCGCATAGGCGGTGGGCACGGTGCCGATCAGGATCAGCATGATGAGGCCCATGCCTTTCTGCCCATCGTTGGAGCCGTGCGCGAACGAGACGCCCGTGCAGGTGAGGATCAGCAGCGCGCGAATCCAGAACGGCGGCGGTTCGCTGCCCTTGGGCTCGGCGTAGAGCACGGGCACGCGCACTAGCGCCTTGAGCACGAGCAGCAGCAGCGCGGAGGCGAGAAAGCCGACGACGGGCGAGAACAGCAGCGACTTGCCCACACCGATCGCCTGGCTCCAGTCGACGCCGCTCGTGCCCATTGCACCCTGGGAGCCGTGCATCAACTGGTTCATCAGCCCCACGCCGATGATCGAGCCGATCAGCGTATGCGAGCTCGACGAAGGCAGGCCGAAGTACCACGTGCCGAGATTCCAGATGATGGCGGCGATCAGGAGTGCGAAGACCATCGCGAAGCCCGCGCTGCTGCCCACCTGGAGGATCAGCTCGACGGGCAGCAGTTGCAGGATGCCGAACGCCACCGCGCCGGTGGAAGTGAGCACGCCGAGGAAGTTCCACGCGCCGGACCAGACCACGGCCAGGTTGGGCGTGAGCGAGTGCGTGTAGATAACCGTCGCCACCGCATTCGCGGTATCGTGGAAGCCGTTCACGAATTCGAAGCCCAGCGCGATGCAGAGCGCGATCACGAGCAGGAACCACGGCAGCGCGGAGTGCTCGCGCACGGTCGAGAGGTCGTCGGCGAGATGCAGGCCTACATAAACGGCGCCCGCGGCGATCACAAGCAGAAACACCAGCAGGCTCGCGCTGCGCCCGCGCCCGGAGGCGGCGCCGGGCTGCGGTGACAGGGAAAGATCCGGCATGACGGGCGGGTTCCTCAAATTGGGTGCGCGGAGCGTCGCGCAGGCGGGGAGGGCGCAAAGCGACGGCGGCAAGCAACGCCACCGATCATGCAAAGAGCACATGACGCATTGATGACGTTGTTGCGCAAGCCGTGCGGCCGCTGCGCGGTCCTCGCGCGAGCCGATTGACGGAGAGCACGTGCCTGATCGCGTTCACAAGCCCGCAGGAGAGTCATCCGCCGAACCCGCTGCCGCGCCCGCGGGGGGCGTATTGGTTCCCCATTTGCGGCTGCGCGCGCGCAACTGGATCTTCGCGCGCGGCAAGTGGGCCACGCGGCTGATCGGCCGCAATCCGTTCTTTGGGGGGCTGTCGGGCACGCTGGTCGCCACGGTGATGGCGGCGCTGACCTACATGACGCTTTACACCGGCCGCGCCGAAGAGATGCGTCATGCGGTCGAGAACTCGAACAACATCGTGCGTCTCGCGAGCAGCGACATTGCGCGCAACGTCGAGCTCTACGATCTCTCGCTGCGCGCCGTGGTGGCGGGCGCGCAGCAGCCCGAAACATGGGCGCTGCCGCCAGCGCTGCGCCAGCGCGTGCTGTTCGATCGCGCGACGGCGGCATCGTTTCTGGGCGGCGCTTATGTGCTGGACACGCAAGGGCGCGTGAAGGCTTCGCAGAGCACCGACGATACGCCGGGCGTCTCGGTCGCGGACCGCGACTATTTTCTGGTCCAGCAGCGCAATCCCGATGCGGGCCTCTTCATCTCGAAGCCGTTTCCGTCACGCCTGCGCCATGGCGTGCTCTCGGTCGCGCTGTCGCGGCGCATCAATGCGCCCGATGGCACGTTCGCGGGCGTCGCGCTGATTGTCGTGAGGCTCGAATACTTTCAGCGGCTCGTCGACCGCGTCGACATCGGGCCTGGCGGCGGCGTCTTCATCATCATGCAGGACGGCACGCTGGTCGCGAGCAAGCCGCCCATGCCGCTCGGGGCGGGCGCGGATTACTCGGGCTGGCGCAACTACCCGATCGTCTCGCGGCACGACGCGGGCACCTTCGCGGCGCACACCGAAGCGGACGGCGTGGAGCGACTCTATACCTACGCGCACGTGCGCCGCACTCCCATCATCGTGGGAGTCGCACCCGCCGTCGACGACATCCTCGCGGGCTGGCGAAGCCGCGCTTACCTGGCCGTTGCGATGACGACGGTCTTCGGCGGCGCCTGGGTGGTGGTGTCCTGGGTGCTCGCGTTCGCGCTGCGCGACAAGGTAATCGCCGAAGCCGAATTGCAGCGCCTCGCGGTGACCGACCCGCTCACGGGCCTCGCGAATCGGCGCGCGCTCGATGAGCGGCTACAGGCCGAGTGGAACCGGGCGTCGCGCGAACGGACGCCGCTCTCGGTGCTGTTCTTCGACGTCGATCACTTCAAGCTGTTCAACGACGCCTACGGCCACGCGGCCGGAGACGAAGTGCTCAAGCTCGTGGCCGAGCGCATCGCCTCGGGCACACAGCGCACCTCGGACATGGCGGCGCGCTACGGTGGCGAGGAGTTCGCGGTGCTGTTGCCCGGCACGGCGCTCGAGGGTGCGCGCAAGATCGCCGACAAGATCCGGCGGCGCATCGAGACGGCCAACCTCGCGCATCGCGGCTCGCCCTACGGCCGCGTCACGGTGAGCGTGGGGTGCGCGAGTTGCGAGCCGCCCGCGGGCGAAAGCGGCGCAAAGCTGCTCGCCGCCGCGGACGCCCAGTTGTACGAGGCCAAGGCTGCGGGCCGCAACCAGGTCTGCGCGAAGCAATGGGGCGATGCGGGCGGCGTAGCGTGATGGTCTTGCGCCGGCCGTTCAGCGCGCCGACTTCGACAGGCGATGGCCGAGGCCGAGGTTCGAGACGATCTGCCAGGTGTAGACGCGCGAATAGTGCACGCCGAACTGGCGGCCGATCAACTCGCGCACGCGGCTGTTGGTCCACGCATCGCTCGGAAAGCCATGCTCGCGCGCGGAGCCGTGCAGCGCGCTCGCGATCCAGCCCATTGCGGCCTTGTCGAGCACGGAGGGCCGGCCGCCCACGCTCATCTGCTGGAGCGCGGCGAGGCCGCCGTCTTCGACAATCGACTTGTAGCGGCGCACCGTCTGGGCGGAGAGGTGCAAGGAGTCGGCTACGGCGTGCACGGTCGCGCCTTCCACCAACATCTGGCCGGCGGCCATCCTGCGCGCGACGCTCGGCAAATTCTCGGTTCGGATAAGCATGTGATCACTCGTCAACGAAAGATTCCGGACATGCGGCTTGCTAATACCGCTCCTGTCAACCCTTTCAGTGCGTGCGGGTCTTCTCGCTTGCCACGGCCTCGCATGGCTCTTGCTTGATGCCTGGCCGTCGCGGACGGCGAAACAATGCGCCTCTCAGGACGCGTGCGGACCGCATTGGCGTTCCGCAGGAGATATTAATAATTGTTTTTGTAGGGAATGTGTATAGCCAGCGGAAAAATAGTCTGCTTGACTTACGGATTATCCTGGACTATCGGAAAAAATGAACCTATCCAAATCGCTTAACTATGCCAGTGAATGTTGTTCATTCATGACATGATAGCGCCGCTATCCGGATGATTGAAAGATTTGTAATTGTTGTTTTTGGCCCCTTGCCGAGGCACTTGGGGAGAGCGAATCGGTAATTTTGGGCAGAATGCGCTTTCCGGATTTCGCATGAATTTTTATGGGAATCCGATTCGATTCAGACCGAATGGGCCTTCCGGTTTGCTTCACCGCGCGTTTCGAAGCGAACGGATCATGGTCACATGAAGATCCAATTGACGATTCGCTTGACGATCTAAAAAGCATGAGCAAAGAACTCGACGAAAAGGTTGAACGTCTGCTGCGGCGCGCGGCGAGCCGACGTGGCCTCGTATCCTATGGCACCTTTCATGCGCTGTTCGCGCAGAGCGTGCCGCTGCACGAACGTTACGAAAAGCTGGAAGCTGCGGCGGCGGCCTTGTGCGAGCCGCGCGTGGCCGACTACGCGTCGCTGCTCGCAACGGCTTCGGGTCTGCCGGGGCCGGATTTTTATCAGCGTTTCCGGCGCCTGCACGCGCAGCGCTATTACGCGCTGCTTGGCGCCGACCGCAATCGCATGCTCAAGTTGGTGGAGAAGCGCCAGTTCGCGAGTGAGGAGCGCGAGCGCGTGTACGACCACTATCGCAGCACCGCCGAAGTTGCCGTGCCCGCGTGACGGAGTGGGTTTAGTCGACGCGATTGCGATCGCGCACGAGGATCGTGACGTACACCGCCGTGCAGACGAGAATCACGGCGACGCCGGCAACCACCTTGGTGTGATTGAACTGCACGAGCCCGGTCACGGCGATGGCAATGCCGGTGGCGGAGCCGAGTGTGCCGAGCGCGGCAACGAAGATGCGCAGCTTGCTCCAGATGCGATGGCGCCGTTCGGGGCCTGCGCCTTCCCTCAAGCGTTCGAAAGTCATGATGCCGGTATTCCCCGTTGAGGGCGGGCTGCATTGCACGATGCAATACGGTCTTCGCCCAGATGAAACGATTATAGCGATCGGCCGATTCCGCGCTTTCGGCGCGCGCGCATTATGCCGCGCGGCGCAAGTTACACGCGCTGGAGTGCGTGCTTTTTGGGGACGTTTAAGTTTGCCTTAATGTTGCGCCGCCATCATGAACCCGTCGGGTCGATTCGATAGTCGATTCGTGGTTGTTCTTCACGTCCCCTGTTAACCGCCGATGCCATACGGCGGTTTTTTTTGCCCATTTGCCCATTTTTCCCGTACGCGTGCCCGGCATGCTCACTCGTGTTCAGGAAAGCCCGCGCGTCCTTGCGTAAGGTCGCGCAGCACCTCGCGCGCGGCGTCGAGAGCGGTAGCGGGAAGTTGAATCGTGAGCCGCACTGTCATCGTGTAGCGGCTGTCGGCGAGCGTGTGCTGCTCCTGCTCGATCCAGTGCCGTACGCGCGTTTCGTCGGCGTAGCTCACTTCCACGATCAGGCGCGCCTGGGCGATGCGCTCCACGCGCTGCGCGTTCTGCAGCGCGCTCGCGATGGCATCGGTATAGGCGCGCACGAGGCCGCCCGCGCCGAGCTTCACGCCGCCGTAATAGCGCACCACTGCGGCGAGCACGCCATCGAGGTCGTGATGGCGCAGCACTTCGAGAATGGGGCGGCCCGCGGTGCCCGAGGGCTCGCCGTCGTCGGACATGCCGGACTGGCCGCCCGCGAGCAGCGCCCAGCAGACGTGCGTGGCAGTGGGGTGTTCGTCGCGCAGGCGGCGCAGCTCGGCCATGGCCGCTTCGCGGCCGTCGACAGGAATCGCGAGGCCGATGAAGCGGCTCTTGCGGATCTCGAGCTCCGCGCTGACGGTTGAGGCAAGGGTGTAAGTGGGCAAAGCGGGCAGTGCAGCGTAAGCAAAAGCGTGATGTTAGCGGATGCGGACAGCCATTCGGCTGCGCGGCCTGGACGGGGTCGCGTGCCTTGGACGCGATGCGTCGCGCAATCTCTCAGATTACGTAATGGTTTCTTGCGCCAGAGCTAATGACGTATCGGTCACCAGGGCCGATAATACGCTGCATGACGGGTCTAGCTCTGGCTGGAGCGACGCCGAACTCCTCATTCGGTGATCCGTCATATATCGAATTCGTCGCGGCGCTGCTGGTCTTGCGCCGCGCTTCTCCTGAAGCTTCCCCAAAGCTCGTTTCTCCAGGGCTTTTCCAGGCGCTTTTTCCACGGTTCAGCACAGAAAAAACCCCGGTCGGGACGGTGTCCATCGGCCGGGGTCGCAAAGCTCGCCTGTTCTCAAGAGGCGATGCTACGTTACGCCTGTCAAAAATCCACGGCAATAAAAAAAAGCCCGGCTTGCACCGGGCTTTCAAGTGTGACCGCATCCGTTGCCGGATGCGGCACCTGCAAAACCGCCTGCGCTGCTGACGCTTAAGCTGCGAGCAGCGAACGCAGCACGAACGGCAGAATGCCGCCGTGCTTGTAGTAGTCGACTTCGATCGGCGTGTCGATGCGCAGCAGCACCTGGACGCGCTCATCCTTGCCGTCCTTGCGGTGGATCACGAGCGTCAGATCCTGTTGCGGCTTGAAGTTGTCGGTCAGGCCTTCGATGTCGAAGGTTTCTTCGCCGGTCAGGCCGAGCGACTGCACGCTGTCCGAACCCTTGAACTGCAGCGGCAGCACGCCCATGCCCACGAGGTTCGAGCGGTGGATGCGCTCGAAGCTGCGTGCCACCACGGCCTTCACGCCCAGCAGCTGCGTGCCCTTGGCCGCCCAGTCACGCGACGAGCCCGTGCCGTACTCTTCGCCCGCGAACACCATGGTGGGCGTGCCGGCGTCGATGTACTTCATGGCGGCGTCGTAAATCGACAGCTGTTCGCCGCTCGGCTGATGGATCGTCAGGCCGCCTTCGACGCGCGTGCCGTCGGCCTTCGGCGGGATCATGAGGTTTTTGATGCGCACGTTAGCGAACGTGCCGCGCATCATGACGTCATGGTTGCCGCGGCGCGAGCCGTAGCTGTTGAAGTCGGCCTTCTGCACGCCGTTCTCCTTGAGCCACTTGCCTGCGGGCGAGTCTTCCTTGATCGAGCCGGCAGGGCTGATGTGGTCGGTCGTGACCGAGTCGCCGAAGATGCCCAGTGCGCGCGCGCCCTTGACTTCGGCCACCGTCGACGACGGCGTCATCGAGAAGTCGTTGCCGAAGAACGGCGGCTCGGCGATATAGGTCGACTTCGGCCAGTCGTAGACCTGGCCTTCCTCGCCCTCGATCTTGCTCCACAGGTCGCCCTTCTTCGTGAGCTGGCTGTAGTTCTTCTGGTAGACGTCGGCATCCATCGCGAACTTGAGCAGCGCGTTGATTTCCTCGCTGCTCGGCCAGATGTCGCCGATATAGATGTCGCGGCCGCCCTTGCCCTTGCCGACCGGCTCGGTCATCAGGTCGCGCGTGATGTTGCCTGCGATCGCGTAAGCGACGACCAGCGGCGGCGAGGCCAGGAAGTTCGCGCGGATGTTCGGGTGGATGCGCGCCTCGAAGTTGCGGTTGCCCGAGAGCACCGCTGCCGCGACCACGTCATTCTTCGTGATGGCTTCGTTCAGCTCGGGCGTGAGGTCACCCGCGTTGCCGATACAGGTCGTGCAGCCGTACGCCGCCAGTTCGAAGCCGAGCTTCGAGAGGTAGGGCAGCAGGCCCGTCTTCGTCAGGTATTCCGTGACAATGCGCGATCCCGGTGCGAGCGAGGTCTTGATGTGCGGCGCGACCGTGAGGCCCGCTTCCACGGCCTTCTTCGCCAGCAGGCCCGCGGCCAGCAGCACGCTCGGGTTCGAGGTGTTCGTGCACGAGGTGATGGCGGCAATCAGCACGTCGCCGTTATGCAGCTTGACCTTGTCGCCTGCCGCAAATTCGGCGTCCAGGTCGGCGGCCTTCTTGGCGAAGCCGTTTTCCGCGACCGGCTTCGAAAACAGGTCGACGAAGGTCGACTTCACATGGCCGATTTCGATGCGGTCTTGCGGGCGCTTCGGACCAGCGAGCGACGGCGCCACCGTGCCGAGGTCGAGCGTGAGCGTCTTCGTGTAGTCGATGTCGCCGGCCTTCGGAATGCCGTAGAGTTCCTGGGCCCTGAAGTAGTTTTCGAACGCCGAGATCTCTGCTTGCGTGCGGCCCGTGCCCTTGAAGTAGTCGATGGTCTTCTCGTCGACCGGGAAGAAGCCCATGGTTGCGCCGTACTCGGGTGCCATGTTGCCGATGGTCGCGCGGTCCGGCAGCGAGAGCGAGGCCGTGCCTTCGCCAAAGAACTCGACGAACTTGCCGACCACCTTCTCCTTGCGCAGCATTTCCGTGATTGTGAGCACGAGGTCGGTGGCCGTGCAGCCTTCGCGCAGCTTGCCCTTGAGCTCCACGCCCACGACGTCCGGCGTGAGGAAGTACACCGGCTGGCCGAGCATGCCGGCTTCGGCTTCAATGCCGCCCACGCCCCAGCCCACCACGCCAATGCCGTTGATCATCGTGGTGTGCGAGTCGGTGCCGACCAGCGTGTCCGGGTAGTAGACGGTATCAGCGCCTTCGGTCTTTTTGTGCACGCCGCGCGCGAGGTATTCCAGGTTGACCTGGTGGACGATGCCGATGCCCGGCGGCACGACCTTGAACGTGTCGAACGCCTGCATGCCCCACTTCATGAACTGGTAGCGCTCGTTGTTGCGCTGGAATTCCAGCTTCATGTTCAGGTCGAGCGCATCCTTCTGGCGGAAGTAGTCGATCTGCACCGAGTGGTCGACCACGAGGTCCACCGGCACGAGCGGCTCGATGACCTTCGGGTCCTTGCCGACCTGCTTCGCGACGCCACGCATGGCCGCGATATCGGCGAGCAGCGGCACGCCGGTGAAGTCTTGCAGCACGACGCGCGAGACGACGAACGGAATTTCATCGACGCGCGCAGCGTTGGGTTTCCAGTTCGCGAGCTGCTCGATGTGTTCTTCCGCGATCTTCTTGCCGTCGTAGTTGCGCAGCACGGACTCGAGCACGATACGGATCGAGACCGGCAGGCGATTGATCTTCACGCCGAGCTGCTTGCCGAGTTGCGGCAGCGAGTAGAACTTGCCTTTGCCGGAACCGCTGTCGAATTCCTTTAGCGTTTTGTGGAGGTTGTGGGCCATGGTGTTTTCCTTCGTTTAATCGCGGAAATAACGCTTTGCTACACGTTTTGCTGCCAGTCTGCCTGCTTGCTCAGATTACGTACAAGTCGACGTACTCGTTCACCGGCATGGCTTCGAGCCTTGCCGCATCGAGCGAAACGTCGAGAATCGCCTGCTGCTGCTTCGCGGGGAAGCGGCGCGCGAGGTTGGTCCTGAACTTCTCGATCAGGAGCGGCGTGCCTTCGTCGCGCCGCCGTTTGTGACCGATGGGGTATTCCACCACGACTTCTTCGAACCTGGTACCGTCGTTGAGTTCGATGGTGAGCGCATTCGCGATCGAGCGCTTGACCGGGTCGTGATAGTCCTTCGTGAACTGGGGATCTTCGACGCAGACCGTCGTCGCGCGCAAGGCGTCGATGCGCGGGTCCTGCGCCACGTCGTCTTCGTAATCGGCAGCGGTGAGACGCCCGAAAATGAGCGGCACGGCCACCATGTACTGAATGCAGTGGTCGCGGTCGGCCGGGTTCGCGAGCGGCCCGCTCTTGTCGATGATGCGGATCGCCGCTTCATGCGTGCGAATGGTGATCTGCTTGATGTCCTGGGCGCTCCGGCCTTGTTGCGCGAGCATGCCGTGCAGCGTCATCGCGGCTTCGGCGGCGGTCTGCGCGTGGAATTCGGCCGGGAACGCAATCTTGAACAGCACGTTCTCCATCACGTACGAGCCGTACGGGCGCTGGAACCGGAACGGCCGCCCCTTGAACGAGACGTCGTAGAAGCCCCACGTTTTCGCCGTGAGCGCGGAGGGATACCCCATCTCGCCCGTCTTCGCGATCAGCGCAAGGCGCACCGCGCGCGAGGTGGCGTCGCCGGCGGCCCATGACTTGCGCGAGCCGGTATTGGGCGCGTGGCGGTAGGTGCGTAGCGCCTGACCGTCGACCATCGCGAGCGAAACGGCGTTGATCAGCTCGTCGCGCGTGAGCCCGAGCATCTGCCCGACCACCGCGGTCGAGGCGAGCTTCACGAGCAGCACGTGGTCGAGCCCGACCTCGTTGAACGAGTTTTCCAGCGCCATGCAGCCCTGGATCTCGTGCGCCTTCACCATGGCTTCGAGCACATGCCTCATGGTGAGCGGCGGTTTGCCCTGAGCGACGGCCGTGCGCGAGAGCCAGTCGGCGGTCGCGAGGATGCCGCCCAGGTTGTCCGACGGATGGCCCCATTCGGCGGCCAGCCAGGTGTCGTTGAAGTCGAGCCAGCGGATCATCGCGCCGATGTTGAACGCGGCCTGAACCGGATCGAGCTGGAATGAGGTGCCCGGCACCTTCGCGCCGTGCGGGACGATCGTGCCTGGCACGATGGGTCCCACCAGCTTGGTGCAGGCAGGGTAGGAGAGCGCCTCGAGTCCGCAGCCGAGCGTGTCCAGCAGGCAGTAGCGGGCGGTCGACAGGGCGAGTGCGCTGTCGATCTCGAAATCGAGTACGTAGTCGACGATGTCGACCAGTACCCGATCCGGCTGCGGCCTGACGTTGGAGACGGGTGCGGACATCGAGGCGTTCCCGATGCGGCGCGCTTACTGGCTGGCGCCCGCTGCCGGCGCGCGCAGCGCGTTGGCCTGGGTCGGCGCCGGTGCGCCTTGCTGCATTGCAACGGTCTTGCACTCGTCGGCCAGGCGCGAGCTGTCCTTGTCGGAGAACAGCATGGCCTTGGTCGGGATCACGACCAGGTCGAGGCCGGTGGCGGCGTCGTGGAAGCGGTCGGCGCCCGTCGTCGTGGTCTGGCGCGGCAGGTTGTAGTTCTTGTTCGCCCAGTGAACCGTGACGATCTGGTCACGTGCCATGTCGCCCTTCAGGTCGAACTGCATGCCTTCAGCGCAGCTCCAGTGCTCCGAGCCTTCCGGGATCGGATCGACCTTTGCTTCCTTGGCCGGATTGGCCTTGCGCTTGATGATCTTGTGCTTCGGTGCCGGCTTCTTGGGGGTGGCCGTCGTGGTTTGCGCGGCGGCTTCGGTGGCCGCCAGCATCATCGTGGTGGACAGCGCGCCGATAACGGTGGCGATCAGCAGTTTCTTCATGGAGTCGGACCTTTATCTCTTTAAATCGGTTGATCAGGCGAGGCTGCGGGGTGCAGCCGCCGGTTGCATTGCGCGCGCGCCGAAAGCGCGCAGCGGACGCTATTTTCACCTATTTGCCGATATGAGCCAGGACTTTTGCGATTTGAAAAAATTTAGCCCGCCATTCACGAACCCGCTTGCTGTATAACGACGCCTGGCGTAGCGTCGCCCCGATCGAACAGCGGCGCAGCTTCGGCGGGCACGGCGCGCCCAGTCGTGCGCGCGCGGCGCAGCACCGACCAGTAGTAGCGGTAGCTCGCGCGGTCGTGCAGCGTGTCGGCATGGCGGATCGGTCCCCATTGCGCGGCCAGCAGGATCTCGGCGGCAGTGGCGATTTCCTCGTCGCGCGGCGCAAATGCGGCGACGATCACCGGGATCTGCGCCGGATGGATGCTCCACATGCGCGTGTAGCCGAATTCATTGCGGGCGCGGCGCGCGTCGTTCGCCACGACGTCCATGTCGCGCACCTCGGTGCTGACATTGTGTGACGGAACGCGGCCGTTCGCATGGCAGGCCGCGGCGATTTCCAGCTTCGCACGGCGCACGAGCGGGTGGTCGAACTGGCCCGGCGAGCGCATGGCGGTGTCGGGAATCGCGCCGTCGTGCGCGGAGACGAAGTCCATCAGGCCGAAACTGAGCGCTTGCACGCCGCGCAGCGCGGCGAGATCGAACACGCGCGCGAGCGCGCCATGGGTTTCGACGAGCAGTTGCACAGGAATCGGCTTGTCGATGCCCATCTCCGTGCGCGTGGCTTCGACGAACGCCGTCATTTCGGCGGCGTCGGCCACCGTGCGGATCTTCGGCAGCGTGATGTAGGCCGGCGCGCGTTTCGCGGCGCGCAGGATCAGGCGTACGTCGTCGCGCCAGTGCGGATGGTGAATGTCGTGGATGCGCACGCCCACGCGCCCGAAGCGGTCGTGCTCGCCGCCGATCAGCGACGCGACGAGTTCCGCGTGCTCGGCTTCGCGGCCAACCTGGGCGCCGTCCTCGCAATCAAGGGTGATATCGAATACCGGGCCCAGCTCCTGCTGCAGCGCGAGCGATTTCAGCATCAGTTTCTCGCTGCCGGCGTAGTGGTCGCACACGGGCAGGAGGACAGGCGGCGCTTCGCCGTCAAACAGCACTTCGGCGGGGGAGAGGGCGCGCATCTTCGGCGTCAGGGGACGAGTGTTGGATCAGGAGCCTGAACGAAAAAAAACCGGAACCCGCTATGCCGCCGCGGACTCCGGTTTGCTTGCTACGGCTTACTTGCCGAGCAGGTGAGCGACGCCTTCGCGCTCTTCGAGCAGCTCGTTGAGCGTGCCGTTCATCTTTTCACGCGAGAATGCGTCGATTTCGAGGCCTTCGACGCGCTTGTACTCGCCGTTTTCGCAAGTCACCGGCACGCCGTAGATGATGTCTTCGGGGATCTCGTACGAGCCGTCCGACGGAATGCCCATCGTGACCCACTTGCCGTTCGTGCCGAGCACCCAGTCACGCACGTGGTCGATCGCTGCGTTGGCCGCCGATGCCGCCGACGACAGGCCGCGCGCTTCGATGATCGCCGCGCCGCGCTTGCCGACCGTCGGGATGAACGTGTTGCGGTTCCATTCGTCGTCGTTGATCAGCGCGTTGAGCGACTGGCCGTCGACCGTGGCGAAACGGTAGTCGGGGTACATCGTGGGTGAGTGGTTGCCCCACACGGCGAGCTTCTCGATCGAGGCGACCGGCTTGCCCGACTTGGCGGCCAGTTGCGAGAGCGCGCGGTTGTGGTCCAGACGCAGCATGGCGGTGAAGTTCTTCTTCGGCAGATCCGGAGCCGACTTCATGGCGATGTAGGCGTTCGTGTTGGCCGGGTTGCCGACCACCAGCACCTTTACGTCGCGGCTGGCGACGTCGTTGAGCGCCTTGCCCTGAACCGTGAAGATTTCGGCGTTGGCCGAGAGCAGGTCCTTGCGCTCCATGCCCTTCGAGCGGGGACGTGCGCCAACCAGCAGGGCGACGTCGGCGTCCTTGAACGCGACCTTCGGATCGTCGGTGATCACCACGCCTTGGAGCAGCGGGAATGCGCAGTCGTCGAGTTCCATGACGACGCCCTTGACGGCAGCTTGCGCTTGCGGCAGGTCGAGCAGTTGCAGGATGACGGGCTGATCCTTGCCGAGCAGGTCGCCGTTCGCGATGCGGAACAGCAGGGAGTAAGCGATCTGACCTGCGGCGCCGGTGACGGCAACGCGCTTTGCGGACTTAGCCATTGAAAATCTCCAGGAAGATGCGTTAGACGCCAGGGTAAAACGCCATTCTATATGCGCGCTACACCAGGCGTTCATGAATCCGGCGAACCTTCTTCCGGGCGGCGTGCGAGGCTTTCGCGCATCGCGCCGCGCGCCCGCAGGCGGGCCGCCATATAACCCGTGAGCACGGAGGAACAGCGTGTGCGGGGCGATTCTGCGACACATTTCGCCACGAGGTGTATGCTGCCTGCCAGCCCTCGGAGTCGCCCGCAAACCCTTGCTCGACCGGCAGTTTAGGAGCCGGGAGAGGCAAAGTCAACAGTATCTTATGTCTTATATAAGACATATCTATTGCGTCCAAAAGGGTAGATTTCCGGGGGGCTTTATGTTGAAATGCGCGCCATGAGTGCGAACCCGGTCAGCAACGCGAATTCACCCGCTCCCGAGAGTGGCGCCAACGCGTCCGCGTCCGCAACGGCTGCAGCCACGTCTCCCACCTTCAGCCCGCTCTATCAGCAGATCAAGGGGCTCATCACGCAGAGCCTCGTGTCCGGCGAATGGAAGCCCGGCGAGATCATCCCTAGCGAAGTCGAACTGGCCGCCCGCTACAAGGTGAGCCAGGGGACCGTACGCAAGGCGATCGACGAACTCGCAGCCGATAACCTGCTGGTGCGCCGTCAAGGCAAGGGTACGTTTGTTGCGACGCACAATGAAGAGCGCGCGCAGTTTCGCTTTCTGAGATTGCTGGCCGATGACGGCGCCGAGCATCCGCACGTGAGCAAGCTGCTTGAGTGCCGGCGCATGCGTGCGTCCGCCGACATCGCGCGCCAACTGGAGCTCAAGCCCGCCGACCCGGTCGTGCTGATCCGACGCCTGCTGGAGTTCGACGGCGAGAGCACCGTGCTCGATGAGATCTGGTTGCCTGGCGGCGTGTTCCGCGGCCTGACGGCCGAGCGCCTCGCCGAGTACAAAGGACCGCTCTACGCCATGTTCGAAGCGGATTTCGGTACGCGCATGATTCGCGCGACCGAGAAGATTCGCGCCGTGGCCGCCGAGCCCATGGTTGCCGACCTGCTCAACATTCCGGCTGGGTTTCCTTTGCTATCTGTCGAGCGGGTGTCCTATACCTATGGAGATCGTCCGGTCGAGGTCCGCCGCGGTTGGTATGTCACAACCGGGTACTACTATCAGAATGACTTGAGTTGATGAAGGAAGCGCCCGCGCAGGAAGGGGCGGACGCACCTTGTACGCCGACATCTCGCGCGCGCAGCGGCGGTTCCAGAGTGGGGATTTCGCTGCAGCGCGATATGAAAAGGCGCTAAAATTGCGTATTAGTGTTAACACATAGTAGGGGTCTAGCATGGCTGAAGCCACAAAAAAACCGAGGCCGGAATTCCGGAACATCGGGCTTGGGCAGATATTGCTCGCATACCGCCTGCCGCTCGCGGGGCGCGTGTCGATCGGCCACCGCGTGAGCGGTGCGCTGCTGTTTCTGTTCTTGCCTTTCCTGCTGTTCCTGTTTGACCAGAGCCTCACTTCGGAACTCAGCTTCGAGTTCTTCAAGGGCTTCCTCTCCAACATCATCATCAAGCTCATCGTGCTGGTCCTCGGATGGGCGTTCCTGTTTCACTTCTGCGCCGGCGTGCGCCATCTGTTCATGGACTTCAGCCATGACCTCGTGAGCAAGGAAAAGGGCAAGTCGACCTCGCTCGTGGTCGTTGTCATCTCCACGGTTCTCACGATCGCCTTCGCGGCCAAACTCTTCGGAGCGTTCTAATAATGTCGGCTAAAAACGGTATCGGTCCGAAGCGTCTCGTCGTGGGCGCGCACTACGGCCTGCGCGACTGGATTGCCCAGCGCGCCACCGCCGTGATCATGGCGATCTACACGGTTGTACTGCTCGCGCTGTTCTTCGGCGCACACGATTTCTCGTACGACGGCTGGGCTTCGATCTTCTCCGCGCAGTGGATGAAGCTCGCCACGTTCGTCACGCTGCTCGCGCTGTTCTATCACGCCTGGGTTGGCGTGCGCGACATCTGGATGGACTACATCAAGCCGGTCGGCCTGCGCATCACGCTGGACGTCCTCACGATCGCATGGCTGCTGGGCAGCCTCGGCTACGCCGCTCAGATTCTCTGGAGAGTGTAAAAGAATGGCTGCAATCAAGAATTCTCTGCCGCGTCGCAAATTCGACGTGGTCATTGTCGGCGCGGGCGGTTCGGGGATGCGCGCTTCGCTGCAACTGGCGCGTGCGGGCCTCTCGGTCTGCGTGCTCTCGAAAGTGTTCCCCACGCGTTCGCACACGGTTGCTGCCCAGGGCGGCATCGGCGCTTCGCTCGGCAACATGAGCGAAGACAACTGGCACTACCACTTCTACGACACGATCAAGGGCTCCGACTGGCTCGGCGACCAGGACGCGATCGAGTTCATGTGCCGCGAAGCGCCGAACGCCGTCTATGAACTGGAACACATGGGCATGCCGTTCGACCGCAATGCGGACGGCACCATTTACCAGCGTCCGTTCGGCGGCCACACGGCCAACTACGGCGAAAAGCCGGTGCAACGCGCTTGCGCGGCGGCTGACCGTACCGGCCACGCGCTGCTGCACACGCTGTACCAGCAGAACGTTGCCGCGAAGACCACGTTCTTCGTCGAATGGATGGCGCTGGATCTGATCCGCGACGCCGAAGGCGACGTGCTCGGCGTGACCGCGCTCGAAATGGAAACGGGCGACGTCTATATCCTCGAAGGCAAGACCACGCTGTTCGCCACGGGCGGCGCGGGCCGTATCTTCGCGGCATCCACCAACGCGTTCATCAATACCGGTGACGGCCTTGGCATGGCGGCCCGCTCGGGCATCGCGCTGCAGGACATGGAGTTCTGGCAGTTCCACCCGACCGGCGTGGCCGGCGCGGGCGTGCTGATCACCGAAGGCGTGCGCGGCGAAGGCGGCATTCTGCGCAACTCGAACGGTGAGCGCTTCATGGAGCGCTATGCGCCCACGCTGAAGGACCTCGCGCCGCGCGACTTCGTCTCGCGCTCGATGGACCAGGAAATCAAGGAAGGCCGCGGTGTCGGCGCGCACAAGGACCACGTGCTGCTCGATCTCTCGCACATCGGCGCAGAGACGATCATGAAGCGTCTGCCGTCGATTCGCGAAATCGCGCTGAAGTTCGCCAACGTGGACTGCATCAAGGAACCGATCCCGGTCGTTCCGACGATTCACTACCAGATGGGCGGCATCCCGACCAACATCAATGGTCAGGTCGTTGGCACCCCGAAGGGCCACGAAGAAGTCGTCAACGGCTTCTACGCCGTGGGCGAATGCTCGTGCGTCTCGGTGCACGGCGCAAACCGCCTGGGCACGAACTCGCTGCTCGACCTCGTGGTGTTCGGCCGCGCTGCCGGCAACCACATCGTCAAGCACGTGAAGGAGCTCAAGGAGCACAAGCCGCTGCCGGCAGACGCCGCCGACTTCTCGCTCGCGCGCCTCGCGAAGCTCGACAACTCGACCTCGGGCGAGTACGCGCAGTCCGTCGCGAACCAGATCCGCGGCTCGATGCAGAAGCACGCTGGCGTGTTCCGTACCTCGGCGCTGCTTGCGGAAGGTGTCAAGGACATCGCGCAGGTTACCGAGCAGGCGAAGCATATCCACTTGAAGGACAAGTCGAAGGTGTTCAACACCGCGCGCGTGGAAGCGCTCGAAGTGGCGAACCTCGTAGAAGTTGCGCAAGCAACGATGGTGTCGGCGGAAGCCCGCAAGGAAAGCCGCGGCGCGCATGCACAAAGCGACTACGAACACCGCGACGACGAAAACTGGCTGCGCCATACGCTGTGGTTCAGCGAAGGCAACCGTCTTGAATACAAGCCGGTTCACATGAAGCCGCTGACCGTCGAGTCCGTGCCGCCGAAGGCGCGTACGTTCTAAGGCACACGCCAGTCAAAAGGAATTTGGAAATGGCCAAACGTATTTTTGAAGTCTATCGCTACGATCCGGACAAGGACGCGGCGCCGCGCATGCAGTCGTACGAGCTGGAGATCACGCACGAGCGCATGCTGCTCGACGCGCTGGTCAAGCTCAAGGAACTGGACGAAACGCTGTCGTTCCGCCGTTCGTGCCGCGAAGGCGTGTGCGGTTCGGACGCCATGAACATCAATGGCAAGAACGGTCTGGCGTGCCTCACGAACCTGAACGAACTGCCGCAGAAGATCGTGCTGCGTCCGCTGCCGGGCCTGCCCGTCGTGCGCGACCTGATCGTCGACATGACGCACTTCTTCAACCAGTATCACTCGATCAAGCCGTACCTGATCAACGACACGCCGCCGCCCGAGAAGGAGCGTCTGCAGTCGCCCGAACAGCGCGACGAACTCGACGGCGTGTACGAGTGTATTCTGTGTGCGAGCTGCTCGACGTCGTGCCCGAGCTTCTGGTGGAATCCGGACAAGTTCGTCGGCCCGGCAGGCCTCCTGCAGGCTTACCGCTTCATCGCGGACAGCCGCGACGAAGCCACCGGCGAGCGTCTCGACAACCTCGAAGACCCGTACCGTCTGTTCCGTTGCCACACGATCATGAACTGCGTCGACGTTTGCCCGAAGGGGCTGAACCCGACGAAGGCGATCGGCAAGATCAAGGAACTGATGGTCCGCCGCGCGGTTTGACGCTGCGTACCTGAAATAAGCGAAATGGAATCGCATCAGTCTGACCCCCATCGCCGCGCGCGCCTTCGCTGGCGCGCACGGCGCGGTCTGCTCGAAAACGATCTGATTTTCGAGCGTTTTTTCGACCGCTACGAGCATGACCTCAGCGACGCCGACGTGGGTGCTCTCACGCGTCTGCTCGAGCTGAGCGATAACGACCTGATGGACTTGCTGCTTGCGCGCAAGGAACCAGAAGGCGACCTTGCCGACCCGGACGTGAAGCGGGTGCTGGAGCTGCTTCGCAACGTTTGAGATGCTGCGGCGTTCGCCGTTTTGCCAGCGAACGCCGCGCCGGACGACACTATCGAATCCCGTGTTTACCTTCGATTGAGGATGTGCTATGACCCCGTCTGATGTAAAAGCCACGCTATCGTTCAGCGATAATTCGCCGAGCGTCGAACTGCCGATCTACAAGGGCTCGATGGGCCCGGACGTGATCGACATCCGCAAACTGTACGGTCAGACCGGCAAGTTCACGTATGACCCGGGCTTCATGTCGACGGCGGCGTGCAACTCGGCCATCACGTACATCGACGGCGACAAGGGCGAGCTGCTCTATCGCGGCTACCCGATCGACAACCTCGCGCAGAACGCCGACTTCCTCGAAACCTGCTACCTGCTCCTGAAGGGCGAGCTGCCGAACCTCGGGCAAAAGACCGAGTTCGTGAAGACCGTCACGCAGCACACGATGGTGCACGAGCAGATGCACTTCTTCTTCCGTGGCTTCCGCCGCGACGCACACCCGATGGCGATTCTGGTCGCCGCGGTGGGCGCGCTTTCGGCGTTCTACCACGACTCGCTCGACATCAATAACCCGCGTCACCGCGACATCTCGGCCATCCGCATGATCGCCAAGCTGCCGACGCTGGTTGCCATGGCGTACAAGTACTCGATCGGCCAGCCGTTCGTGTATCCGCGCAATGAGCTTTCGTACAGCGCGAACTTCATGCACATGATGTTCTCGAACCCGTGCGAAGAGTACAAGATCAATGACGTGCTGGTGCGCGCGCTCGACCGCATCCTGATCCTGCACGCGGACCACGAGCAGAACGCCTCGACCTCGACGGTGCGTCTGTCGGGTTCGTCGGGTGCGAACCCGTTCGCATGTATCGCGGCCGGTATCGCTTGCTTGTGGGGCCCGGCGCACGGCGGCGCAAATGAAGCCGCGCTGAACATGCTCGAAGAGATCGGCTCGGTCGACAACATCCCCGAGTTCATCAAGCAGGTCAAGGACAAGAACTCGGGCGTGAAGCTGATGGGCTTCGGCCACCGCGTCTACAAGAACTACGATCCGCGCGCGAAGCTGATGCGCGAAACGTGCCACGAAGTGCTCAATGAACTCGGCCTGCACGACGATCCGCTGTTCAAGCTCGCGATGGCGCTCGAAAAGATCGCGCTGGAAGACGAATACTTCGTGTCGCGCAAGCTGTATCCGAACGTCGACTTCTACTCGGGTATCGTGCAGCGCGCGCTGGGCATCCCCACGTCCATGTTCACCTGCATCTTCGCGATGGCGCGTACGGTGGGCTGGATCGCGCAGTGGAACGAAATGATCGCCGACCCCGAGCAGAAGATCGGTCGTCCGCGTCAGCTGTTCATCGGCGATACGCCGCGCGAAGCGAAGCCGATCGCGCAACGCTAAGCCGGATGGTTTTCACGCGGCGCGCTGCGTGAGACCAAGCTGAGCGAAACGAAAACGCCCCGACGGGTTTTGCCCGTCGGGGCGTTTCTCTTGGTGTTTGCGCTTCAAATCCACCCGTCGATCTTCAGCCCGCTCGCCTTTTCGGCCTCTTCGCGCGAAACGTTGCGCACGGTCTGGCCGAAGCTCCACACATGGCCTTCCGGGTCGCACGCGACGTAGACGCGGTCGCCGTAGAACTGGTCGTCGGGCTCGCGCACAATCTTCGCGCCGGCCGCGCGCGCCCGTTCGCAGTGCGCGTCGAGCCCGCCCTTCAACTGCACGTGCACCGACTGCGTGTTCTTGCCCTCGAGTGCAGCGGGGCTCGAGGCGGGCATGCCGGGCCACTCGCCGCAGATGATCACGTAGCCGTCTTCGAAGCGCATTTCCGAATGGCAGAGCTTGCCGTCAGGCGAGGTCACGACGAACTGGCGCGTGAAGCCGAATGCCTTTGCGAGCCAGTCGAGCGCAGCGAACGGATCGCGGTAGTAGAGGGCGGCGCCGAAGGCCGGGCGTTCAGAGGTGCTGCTCATGATCGTCTCCTTTGATTGCGCGACGAGCGCGTAGCTACGCGAACGAAGAATCTAGCATCGGCGCAATTCGCGTGCGCGGGGCCTGCTTGTGCTTCATTACCTGCGGGGTAATCGCCAGCGCTCGCGTGTTCGTCGACTATGGGGTCATCCGCCGCGCAGCAATCCCATCAACGAAAGGAGCGATCACCATGAATCACGATGCGCGTTCTGCGACCCTGCCTGGCTTTACCCGCGTGAACGACGATACCGCGCCGTATTTTCGCGACTGGGGCGCACCACATCTGGAACACAAAAACGCCTCGGCGGGTTTTGTCCGTCGAGGCGTTTTTCGTTGTAAGCGATGCGTCGTTTGTGCCGTTTGGATTAATACGGCCTCGGTGATCTATAGGATGTCGAATTACCCAGAAATTCCCATTTTTGGATAGCCGAATTATATTTAAAAACGAATGTATCGCCTCGCCGAAGAGCCGGGGTGTTGCGTGCTGCTACATTATATGGGCTGATCATGGCGTCCCATTGGGCGTCGGATGAAATTAGCTGAATGCTGTCGTCAGCCGCGCCGGACGGCAGTGTGATTTCCGGGGACCATAAACCGTCCTGAATATAAAACCGGTTGATTTTTCCCCTCGACGACGGTATGACAGCGGGCCCGCCATTATTTGGCGGGGTGCTCGTTGCGGCGTCGGCAAGCCATACACCTGCGCCATATCTGAACCGGACATAATCGCCTGTATATAAGGTTATTGATCCTGTAGGAATGTTTGTATTTCCCATCATCAACTTTGAGCTATAAGTCGCCGATGACGATATGTTGATCGTGTCCCCCTCTCTGGCGGAGTTGGGGAGCCATAATACTTCAGTCCAATTACCGTCGCTCGTGGTGAAATTGACGTTTCTATGGGTGCCGGGAATATTCCCGCCGCCAATTGAATTGGGGCTCAATTCCACCGAATGCGCGGAAATTGAAGCGGACAGAAGAAACGCCAATGCCAATGCGTGGATGAGATTTTTTTTCATCAATGTCATTCGGGTAACGTTTGTGAAATTGACGTAGCGGTTAGATCGATAACCTGTATGTGAGCAAGATGGAGACTAATCTGATAGCGTTCGTCATTTTCCTTCAGGACGGGAGGTGGATTTATCGCGCTTTGCCATGTATGCCAAACCTGGTTGAAAAAGGAAGCCGAATTCTACGCTTGTTGTCATTTCCTTCTTTGACGCCCGATCAAAAATCTGTATCTGCAAGAACAATTGAGTGCTTCTTTATAGAGGCGCGGGCCATCGCTCTATCCCTGAATTATTTAAAATTGTCAAAATTCTTCGCCGAAGGAAATCTCAATTTTTGCCGGTGATTGAATTCCACAACTGTAGCCCCCGGCTGCTTGCTCTATCATTTTCATCACATCGATCATGTTCGCGCAGGCGAGCCCGGCATGTGGTCGGCGGGCATGCGCGGCGGCTTTCATGGTGGCTGTCGCGGCGGTGGTTCGCGTGGGGACAATGGCGCATCCACCGGTGCCGTATGGAGCGGCGCGGGCGGCTCGAGTGGCCGCCACCAGCGCTAGGCCGGCTCGCGCCGCCGTTCGTCCGCGGCGGCCCACGGCGAATCCTTTATGATGGAGCGCGCCCCAATTCCCGAACTGCTCCATGTTTTTCGCCGCGAACTCCCTGCACCGCCGCCTGAGCATCGCCATCGGCACGCTGGCGATTCTCGTTGGCCTGCTGGGCTCGCTCGGCACCTTCCTCGTGGTGCGCAGCCTCGCGAGCGAATTCAGCACGAGCCTGCGCGATGCCGCCGCGCACGTGCAAACCGGCGTGCCGCACCGCGACGGCGAATCGGACTACAAGCAGGATGGCAAACGAGGCAGCGCTCAACCGGACGGCGTACGCCGTCCCTCGGACGACCTCGTCGTGCAGATCTGGTCCGCGAGCGATACCGTCGCGCCGAGCCGCACAAGCGACCCCGACATCGCGCTGCCGCGCGCGCCGAAGGGCTACTCCTCGCTCCAGTACGACGGCGAGGCTTGGGACGTCTTCGCGCTAGCCACCGGCGACGAGCAGATCCAGGTCGCGGAGTCGCGCAGCATGCGCAACCGCAATGCGCTGCGCGTGGCGTTCTGGAGCCTGCTGCCGGTGCTCGCGCTGCTGCCGCTGCTCGCGTTGACGATCGCGGTGACGGTGCGGCTTTCGCTGCGTCCGCTGGAGCGCGTCGGTCGGCGTGCGGCGAAAGTCGATTTGCACGAGCTCAAGCCGCTCGATGCGCAGAAAGCGCCCGTGGAGCTGCGGCCCTTCGTCGAGTCGATCAACCGCATGATCGAGCGCCTTTCGGTGCTCGTGAACGCCGAGCGCAAGTTCATCGCCGATGCCGCGCACGAGCTGCGTTCGCCCATTTCGGCGATGCAGTTGCAGATCGACAACCTGCGTGCCGCGCCGCCGGATCAATACCACGAACGCTTCGAAGAGCTGCGGCGCGGCGTGGCGCGCACGGGCTCGCTCGTGTCGCAACTGCTCGGCCTCGCGCGCGCGGAGATCGGCGGCGCGCAGCGCGCGGTCGCCGACATCGCGCTGCCGCAGCTCGTGACCGATGTGCTGGCTGACCTGCTGCCGCTCGCAGATGCGCGCAGCGTGGATCTGGGCGTCGAGCGTCTGGACGATGCGAGCGTGCGCGCCACCGAGGCGGACATGCGCATGCTGGTGCGCAATCTGGTTGACAACGCGGTTCGCTATGGGCGCGAGGGTGGGCGCGTCGACGTGACGGTGCGCCGCGAGGCGCAAACGGCCACGATCGAAGTGACCGACGACGGCCCCGGCGTCGCTGCGGAAGACCTGCCGCATGTGTTCGACCGCTTCTTTCGCGCGCGCGGCAACGACGCCGAAGGCAGCGGCCTCGGGCTCGCGATCGCGCAGGCGCTGGCGCAGCGCTACGGCGCTCGCGTGACGCTGGAAAATCGCAGCGACGGGCAGACCGGCGTCGTCGCGCGCATCGAGCTGCCGCTGATCGGAAACGACGAGCAAACACTAGCGAAACAAGATGATGAGGAAAGCTGATCAATGCGGATTCTCCTGATCGAAGACGATCTGCAGATCGGTCCGGCGTTGCTGAGGGCGTTGAAGGACGCCTCATATAGCGTCGACTGGGTGCGCACGGGCGAGAGCGGCCGCGCGGCCATCCGCGACGGCTCGTACACGGCCGTGCTGCTCGACCTGGGCCTGGGCGACATGAGCGGCCTCGACGTGCTGCGCGGCCTGCGCGAGGCCAACGACGCCACGCCGGTCATCATCATTACTGCGCGCGACGACGTGGATACGCGCGTCGAGGGTCTCGACCTCGGCGCCGACGACTACCTCGTCAAGCCGTTCGAGAGCAAGGAATTGCTCGCGCGCATTCGCGCGGTGGTGCGGCGCAAGTCGGGCTTCGCCTCGTCGACGATGGGCAGCGCGCGCGTGACGCTCGACATGAATGCGCGGCGTCTCGCCTTCGACGGTCAGACCGACGATCTTTCGGCGCGCGAGTACGCGCTCATGCTCGCGTTGCTGGAGCGGCCCGGCGCGATTCTCTCGCGCCAGCAGCTAGAAGAGCGGCTTTACGGCTGGGGCGAGGAAGTGGAGAGCAACGCCGTCGATGCCGTGATCTACAGCGTGCGGCGCAAGTTCGGCCACGCAGTCATTCGCAACGTGCGGGGGCTAGGCTGGGCCGTGTGCGTTTGATCGTCGGCGATAGTCGGCGATAGTCGGCGATAGTCGGCGTTCGGCCACGCTTGCGCTCAAGAGGCCAGCAGCCGCTGCCACGGACGCGCGCGCCACGCGGTCGCGAGTGCGCCGACCCACTCGGCTTCGTTCTGCGCGAGATGGCGGTCCGCGTGGACCGCGACGAGGCACAGGCTCAGCACCTCGGCGCGCAGCGCCGGGTCTTCGAGTTCGCGCATCACCTGCTGCATGACGCCGGAGTCGAGCTTGCAGGCATCGCTCCAGTTCAGGTGTGCGTTCGTGAGCAAGTCTTCGCAAAGGTCTTGCAGGATCGTGCCGAATTCACCGGGCGCGAGGCCGAGCCGGTCCGCGATGCGCGCGTGATGCACGGCCGCAAGTTCGTCGGCGCTTAGATGGCCATCGGCGAGCAGGGCGATGGCGACGATCCGGCCCGCCGCCTGCGGGCTGTTGCTGGTATAGGTTCGCATGGTCGGGTGTCCTTTGTGAGAAGTTGCAATATCGGAGCGCGGCTGCGATGGAATTCATCCTCGCAGAGAAAAATGAGCGAAGAATGAGGACGGCGCTTTTGCCTGCGTCCGCAACCCGCGACGCGCTTACCGCGCCTCCAGACTGCCGCCCTCGTGGCCGTGCGGCCGGGTCTTGATGAGCGATACGATCACGCCGCCCGCGAGCAGCGCCGCCGTCACGCCGAGGCTCAGCAGCGCTGGAATCTTGCCGACGATACCCACCAGAAAGATCTTCGCGCCGATGAACACCAGCACGAGCGCAAGCGCATGCTTGAGGTAGTGGAAGCGGTGCGCCATGGCCGCGAGCGCGAAGAACAGCGCGCGCAGGCCGAGCACGGCGAAGATGTTGCTCGTGTAGACGATAAATGGATCGGTGGTGATCGAGAAGATCGCAGGGATCGAATCGACGGCGAAGATCAGATCGGCGAATTCGACCATCAGCAGCGCGACCAGCAGCGGCGTGGCGAAACGCTTGAGCTTGCCGGTGGCGGGATGCGCGCGCCGCACGATGAACGCGCCGCCTTCGAGCTGCGGCGTGACGGGTAGCACGCGGCGGATCATACGCAGGATCTTGCTGTCTTCCACGCCGGTTTTTTCGCTGGCCTGGCCGTTTGCCTCTGCCTTCGAGCCGAGCAGCATCTTCACGCCGGTCACGGCGAGAAAGAGGCCGAACACGAACAGCATCCATTCGAATTGCGCGACCAGCGCCGCGCCGAGCCCGACCATGAGCGCGCGCAACACCAGCACGCCGACGATGCCCCAGAACAGCACGCGATGCTGATACACGCGCGGCACCGCGAGCGCGCCGAAGATCGATGCGATCACGAACACGTTGTCGAGCGAGAGCGACTTTTCGATGAGGTAGCCGGTGAGGTACTCGGTGGCCGGCGCGGCGCCGAGCTGCCACCAGATGAAGCCGCCGAACAGCACGCCCACGGCGATATAGCCGAGCGAGAGCCACAGGCTTTCGCGGATGCCGATCTCGCGGTCGTCGCGATGCAGCACGCCCAGGTCGAGCGCCAGCAGCACGATCACCACCGCGAGGAACGCGGCCCAGAGCCAGACAGGCTGTCCGAGAAAGGTGGCGGTGAAAAGCGGCGGGAGCATGGGTGGTCCTTTTCGTGATCCAGTGATGTATTGATGCCGTGGTGCAAGGGGGGCGCGTTTGGGCCTCGGCCCAAACGTCAGCGTAACGACGGAGAATGAGGCGTGAATGAGGGCGCGATGTTTGACATGGATCCAGCCGGGCGACTTATGTTTCGCGCTTCGCTTATCTACGAAAAATGCGGTGCTAGATTGATCGGTTTCGAAAACAACGAGGAGTAAAGAAAATGATGCCAGTCAGAGCGGGCATGGTCTGTGGTCTTGCGGTGGCATTGAGTGCCTGCGCCGGTCTTCAGAATATCGACCCCAATGCCGCGGTTTCAGCTGGATCGACGCTGCTCAAAGCCGCGACGCTTTCGGATAGCGAAGTGATGACCGTCTCGGTCGAGGCGTGCCAGGCGAGCGACGCGAAGTCTCAGGTCGCGGCGCCCGGCAGCGCCTATGCGAAGCGGCTCGCGAGCGTGATGAGCGGCTTCGGCGACATGACCCTGAACGGGCGGAAGATCGACTACAAGGTCTACATGCAGAAGGACGTCAACGCGTGGGCCATGGCGAACGGCTGTGTGCGCGTCTATAGCGGCCTGATGGACATGATGAGCGACGACGAATTGCGCGGCGTGATCGGGCACGAGATGGGGCACGTCGCGCTGGGCCATTCGAAGAAGGCGATGCAGACGGCGTGGGCCGTGAGCGCGGCCAGAACGGCGGTGGGCGCCACCGGCATCTCGGGCGCGGCGGCGTTGAGCCAGTCACAGCTTGGCGACCTGACCGAGAAGTTCGTCAATGCGCAATTCTCGCAGTCCCAGGAGCGCGCGGCGGACGACTACTCCTTCGATCTGCTGAAGAAGAAGGGCATGAACGAGCGCGGGCTGGTCACCGCGTTCCAGAAGCTGGCGACGCTCGATGGCGGCCAGAATTCGATGATGAGTTCGCATCCGTCCTCGCCAAGCCGTGCCGAGCACATTCAGAACCGGATCAACAAGGAAGGGTGACGGGGCGGGCCTCGTAACTGCCTCAAAACTGATAGTTGATCGAAATGTCGCAGACGCCATCGGTTTTGCTCTGAATGATCGGGCTGTTGGCGGCGCTGCCGAGCAGGCGCCGCAGGGCGCCATCGGCGCTCACGAACCAGTGCTTGTTCACGAAATACACCATCGTGATGCCGAAGCCCGCCGACTTCAGGCCCGCGCTTGCGTCGTAGCGCCGGTAACCCGAAGCGGCGGCCTGCTGGCCGTTCACGCCGAACCAGCTTTGCATGTAGTTCGAGTCGGCGAACGTCACTGAGGGGCCGGCGAACCAGTAGAACGTCTCATTGCTGCCCGGCAACGGCATATAGGCGCCCAGGTCGGCGGTCCAGCCATTCGAGCCGCCGAAGCTGCGCGTGAACGCCGCGCGAAATACCAGCGGAAATTCCTTCGACACCACATATTCCGCGGCCAGCTTCAGCTCGGGGGCCGGGTTGATGTTGCCGAGGCCGTTCAGGTGCTCGGGGTCGTCGTGGCCGCGCCGCCCGAGATCGTAGGCGGCGGCCACGCTCATGCGCCAATTCTGGCCCTGCAGAACGTTCACGCCAAAGCCTTCGCCGGTCGAGCCGAACAGGATGTCCTTGTAGCGGATGTCGATGCTCGGCCCGACCAGCATGTGATAGCGCTCCGAGCCGTCATAGCGCGGCTGGAAGGTCGCGCCGATGCCAAGGCGCGCTTCCAGAGGCGGCCGGTCGGGCTCGAACAGCTTTTCCAGCGGGATGCCGGCGGAGTATTGCCACTCCCCGAGCGGCGAAGGTGTTTGCGCCGTGGCGTGCGGCGCGAAGGCCGCGAGCATGCAGGCCGCGGCGGCGAGCCACGCATTCTTCGGGGCCCAAGGGGACTTCCTTCGGGGTGTGCGAGGTGCGAAAGGCATTGGGCCTCCGTGATTGCCTGATGTGGGAGCGGTGTCAGTTCTTCAGTGTGATGGAACCATAATCGCGCCGTCCGTGCGGCGGCACGCGTCATGCAATCCACGTGCCCGCAACGGGGCGGCGGGTCGCACAGCCCCAGGAAAAATGACCGGAAAAACAAGGGTTTCCCGGCAAGCGCGCGCAACGGCGCCACCGCGAACGACTGGCGCCGCTCGCCGGGTAACATCGATACAGGTATCGCCACTACCACCCAACTCACTGTTTTTTATCGCTTTTTTTCGTTCGATGCGATGCGGGCGGCGCGTTTTGCGTGGCATAATCGGTTCACAACATCGATTCACAAAGCAACATTCCCCGCGGTCATTCGCAGTCATTCAATCCCCGCATATCATGGCAAAGACGCTCTACGACAAGTTGTGGGACTCCCATGTGGTCCACACGGAAGACGACGGCACGACGCTCCTCTACATCGACCGTCAGCTGCTGCACGAAGTCACCAGTCCGCAGGCATTCGAAGGCCTGAAGATGCACGAGCGCCCGGTATGGCGCGTCAGCGCAAACCTGGCCGTTTCCGACCATAACGTGCCCACCACGGACCGCAGCCACGGCATCGCCGACCCGGTCTCGAAGCTCCAGGTCGACACGCTCGACGCGAACTGCGACGCCTTCGGCATCACGCAGTTCAAGATGAACGACCAGCGCCAGGGCATCGTCCACATCGTCGGTCCCGAGCAGGGCGCGACGCTGCCGGGCATGACCATCGTGTGCGGCGACTCGCACACCTCCACGCACGGCGCGTTCGGCGCGCTCGCGCATGGCATCGGCACCTCGGAAGTCGAGCACGTGCTGGCCACGCAAACGCTGCTGCAGAAAAAGAGCAAGAACCTGCTCGTGAAGGTCGAGGGCCAACTGCCGCGCGGCTGCACCGCGAAGGACATCGTGCTCGCCATCATCGGCAAGATCGGTACGGCGGGCGGCACGGGCTACGCCATGGAGTTCGGTGGCTCGATGATTCGCGGCCTCTCCATGGAAGGCCGCATGACCGTGTGCAACATGGCGATCGAAGCCGGCGCGCGCGCGGGCATGGTCGCCGTGGACGACACCACGATCGACTACCTCAAGGGCCGTCCGTTCTCGCCGCATGGCGTGGAGTGGGACCAGGCCGTCGAGTACTGGAAGGCCTTCCGCAGCGACGAAGGCGCACACTTCGACCGCGTGGTCGAACTCACCGCCGCCGACATCGTGCCGCAGGTCACCTGGGGTACGTCGCCGGAAATGGTCACTTCGATCGACGGCCGCGTGCCCGATCCCGAGCGCGAAAAAGACCCGGTCAAGCGCGACGCGATGGAGCGCGCGCTGCAATACATGGCGCTCGAGCCGAACATGCCGATCGAGTCGATCAAGCCGGACAAGATCTTCATCGGCTCGTGCACCAACGCGCGCATCGAAGACCTGCGCTCGGCTGCTTACGTGGTGAAGAAGCTCGGCCGCCGCGTGGCGCCGAACATTCGTCTGGCGATGGTCGTGCCGGGCTCGGGCCTCGTGAAGGCGCAGGCCGAGCGCGAAGGCCTCGACAAGGTGTTCACGGAAGCCGGCTTCGAATGGCGCGAGCCGGGCTGCTCGATGTGCCTCGCGATGAACGCCGACCGGCTGGAGCCGGGCGAGCGCTGCGCGTCCACCTCGAACCGCAACTTCGAAGGCCGCCAGGGCGCGGGCGGGCGCACGCACCTCGTGAGCCCGGCCATGGCAGCCGCGGCAGCAATCGAAGGGCATTTCGTCGACATTCGCAAGCTGGCTTGAGCACTGAACCAGGAACAAGGACAAGAGCAATGAAGGCACCTGCACTTACGCGTCGTGTGGCGTTATTCGCCATGGCGGGGTGGCTCCTCGCGCTGGCCGGCTGCAACACCGTGGCCGGCGTGGGCGAAGACATCAGCGGCGCGTCGCGCGCAGTGCAGCGCAAGCTCTAACCCGCCTGGCTTGCTGCCGGCGCTTTCGGCTTCGTTCTGAAAGCGCGGGCGCGATCAGCATCCATCAGGATCACGGATCATGGAAAAATTCACCGTACATACCGGCGTCGTGGCGCCGCTCGATCGCGAGAACGTGGACACCGACGCGATCATCCCGAAGCAGTTCCTCAAGTCGATCAAGCGCACCGGCTTCGGCCCGAACGCCTTCGACGAATGGCGTTACCTCGACCACGGCGAGCCGGGCCAGGACAACTCGAAGCGCCCGCTCAACCCGGACTTCGTGCTGAACCAGCCGCGCTACCAGGGCGCATCTATTCTGCTCACGCGCAAGAACTTCGGCTGCGGCAGCTCGCGCGAGCACGCTCCGTGGGCGCTCGACCAGTACGGTTTCCGCGCGATCATCGCGCCGAGCTTCGCCGACATTTTCTATAACAACTGCTTCAAGAACGGCCTGCTGCCAATCGTGCTCTCCGAGGCGGACGTCGATCATCTGTTCAACGAAACGAATGCGTTCAACGGCTTCCAGCTCACCGTCGATCTGGACAAGCAGGTCGTGCGCACGGTGGACGGCGCGAAGGAATACCCGTTCGAAGTGGCCGCGTTCCGCCGCTACTGCCTCTTGAATGGCTTCGACGACATCGGCCTCACGCTGCGCCACGCCGACAAGATCCGCCAGTTCGAAGCCGAGCGCCTCGTGCGCCAGCCGTGGCTCAAGAACCGCGTCATCTGATCAACGCAGAACGACATACAACGAGGAATCACAGGATGAAGATTGCAGTATTGCCGGGCGACGGCATTGGTCCCGAGATCGTCAAGGAAGCCGTCAAGGTGCTCAACGCCCTGGACGAGAAGTTCGAGCTCGAAGAAGCGCCCGTTGGCGGCGCGGGCTACGAGGCGAGCGGCCATCCGCTGCCCGAAGCCACGCTCGCGCTGGCGAAGGCCGCCGACGCGATCCTGTTCGGCGCCGTGGGCGACTGGAAGTACGACAAGCTCGAGCGCGCGCTGCGTCCGGAGCAGGCCATTCTGGGTCTGCGCAAGCATCTGGAACTGTTCGCGAACTTCCGTCCGGCGATCTGCTATCCGCAATTGACGGGCGCTTCGTCGCTCAAGCCGGAAATCGTTTCGGGCCTCGACATCCTGATCGTGCGCGAACTGAATGGCGACATTTATTTCGGCTCGCCGCGCGGCACGCGCGAAGCGCCGGACGGCAACTTCAAGGGCGCGCGCGAAGGCTTCGACACGATGCGTTATTCGGAGCCCGAAGTGCGCCGCATCGCGCACGTGGCCTTCCAGGCCGCACAAAAGCGCCAGAAGAAGCTCACCTCGGTGGACAAGGCCAACGTGCTCGAAACCTCGCAGCTCTGGAAGGACGTCATGATCGACGTCTCGAAGGAATACCCGGACGTCGAGCTCTCGCACATGTACGTCGACAACGCGGCGATGCAGCTCGTGAAGGCGCCCAAGGCGTTCGACGTGGTGGTCACCGGCAATATGTTCGGCGACATTCTCTCGGACGAAGCGGCGATGCTCACGGGCTCGATCGGCATGTTGCCCTCGGCCTCGCTCGACAAGAACAACAAGGGCCTTTACGAGCCCTCGCACGGTTCGGCGCCGGACATCGCGGGCAAGGGCATTGCCAATCCGCTCGCGACCATTCTGTCGGCTGCGATGATGCTGCGCTATTCGCTGGGCCGCGCCGAACAGGCGGAGCGCATTGAAAACGCGGTGAAGAAGGTGCTCGAGCAGGGCTATCGCACCGCCGACATCGTCACGCCGGACTGCAAGCAGGTCGGCACGGCGGCGATGGGCGACGCGGTAGTCGCGGCGCTGTAAAGCCATCGCGAAAGGGCATGCCGCGGTTGAAGCAGGCGTGCCCTTTTTTCGAGGTGCGGGTTGAAAACGGCAGCGCCGGTAAGGCGTGTCGAAAATGGTTGAAAATGCGGGTAGCTCCGCGCGAATTTGCGGTTTTCGTGTATATTGCTTCGATGGCGACGATCCCCCAGATCACCTTTGTTTCGAAAATCCACGGCACTGCCCGTGCGATTTCGCTCGCCATCGACACGCAAAACACCACGAAAACGATTATTACCAAAACGATCATCACTCGTTGATCGCTCGTCGTGCCCGCTCAATCTTCCCCGCGCGGCCACGCCGGGCGAGCGAAGCGGGGAAGTTGTCCATTTCAAGGGTTAATCATGAACGTAGGTCTCGTAGGTTGGCGCGGCATGGTCGGTAGCGTGCTGATGCAGCGCATGCAGGAAGAACGCGATTTCGACCTGATCGAACCGGTGTTTTTCAGCACCAGCAACGCAGGCGGCGCAGCGCCGTCGTTCGCCAAAAACGAGACGAAGCTCAAGGACGCGAACAGCGTCGACGAGCTCAAGAAGTGCGACGTCATCATCACCTGCCAGGGCGGCGACTACACCAATGAGGTGTACCCGAAGCTGCGCGCAGCGGGCTGGAAGGGCTACTGGATCGACGCGGCTTCGTCGCTGCGCATGAAGGACGACGCGGTCATCGTGCTCGACCCGGTCAACCTCGACGTCATCAAGGACGCGCTCGTCAAGGGCCAGAAGGATTTCATCGGCGGCAACTGCACGGTCAGCCTGATGCTGATGGCGCTGGGCGGCCTGTTCCGCGAAAACCTCGTCGACTGGATGACGGCCATGACGTACCAGGCCGCGTCGGGCGCGGGTGCGCAGAACATGCGCGAACTGCTCTCGCAGATGGGCGCGCTCAACGCCGCAGTTGCGGGCGATCTGGCGAATCCGTCGTCGGCGATTCTCGACATCGACCGCAAGGTGCTCGCCACCATGAACAGCGACGCCATGCCCACGGCCAACTTCGGCGTGCCGCTCGCGGGCTCGCTGATCCCCTGGATCGACAAGGACCTCGGCAACGGCATGTCGAAGGAAGAGTGGAAGGGCGGCGCGGAAACCAACAAGATTCTCGGCAAGCCGGCCATGGGCGAGCCGGGCTCGATTCCTGTCGACGGCCTGTGCGTGCGCATCGGCGCGATGCGCTGCCATTCGCAGGCGCTCACCATCAAGCTCAAGAAGGACGTTCCGCTCGACGAGATCGACGGCATCCTCGCTTCGGCCAACGACTGGGTCAAGGTCGTGCCGAACCAGCGCGAAGCTTCGATGCGCGATCTGTCGCCGGCAGTCGTCACGGGCACGCTTTCGGTGCCGGTCGGCCGTCTGCGCAAGCTCGCGATGGGCGGCGAGTATCTGTCCGCCTTCACGGTCGGCGACCAGCTCCTGTGGGGCGCCGCCGAGCCGCTGCGCCGCATGCTGCGCATTCTGCTCGACAAGTGAATGAATTAAACTACGCGCCTAATGACGCGTAGACAGGGTGATAAAAGCGCCGCGCCAGTCGCGGCGCTTTTTTATTTCCGGGCGGTTTCCGCGCGGCGGGCGCAACCGCCCAGTTCACCCACAACAAACCCCGTTTCATCGACTGCCGCGCGAGCGGTGTGCCAGGGCATCTGATGATCGTTCGATTTGAAGCCGTTTCCCATTCAGCCGATTCAGTTAATCCAGCCATGAAAATGCGCCGGACCGCCGTTGCGGTGTCCGCGGCGCTGCTGGTCGCCATGGCCGGCGCTTCCGGTATGGCTTATGCGCAAGGTGGCGCGGCGGGTGCATCCGCTCCTGCGGCGGCGCTGCCCGTGGTGGGGCAGTACACCGTCCGCCCGGGGCAGTCGCTGCACGATGTGGCTGTCGACGTCACGCAGTCGCACGACAAAACTGTGATTGCGCGCGCGAGCCAGGCGCTGTTCGACGCGAACCCTGCGGCGTTCATGAAGCGCGACCCGAGCCGTCTCAAGGTGGGCGCCGTGCTGAACGTGCCGGGCACGCCCGACATGGCGAGCGCAGCAGCCGGTGCGTCGGCGCCTGCGGCTAGCGTTGCTGCGAGTGCGCCCGGTGCTTCGGCTGTGGTTGTCGCGGCTGCGAGTTCAGCGGCGGCGGCTCCGGCTTCGACTACGGCTGCCGCCGCTACAGGCGCAAGCGCGGCAGCGAATGCCGGTGCGCTGGCAACGAATGGCGCGAGCGGCGCGGCTGGCGCATCGGCTCCCGAGGCTGGCGCGAGCGCGGCGAGTGCGCAAGCGCTATCCGCTGCTTCCGCCGAAGCGAGTGCGAGCGCAGCGCCCGCAGCCGCCAGCGACCCTCATTCGTGGAGCGGTGCAGTCCAGGCGGCACCGCCCTCGGCAGCGGCGTCGGGGGCGTCTGCTACGCCGGGATCGGCGGCATCGACGCCTACGGTGTCGAGCCTGCAACAACTGCTGGCTCTCAAGAATCGCGTGCTGATGGCCTTGCAGCAGCACGGCATCGGCAAGCCTGCGCCGGTGGCCGGCGCACCGGCCGGTGCGCAGGGTAACGCAGCCGCCGGCGGCGCAGCGCAGGGCGCGAACGGCGCGCAGCCCGAGATCTCTCCGACCACGCTTGGCGGCGTGGCCGCGGTTATGCTGGCATTCGTCGCGCTGATCGTGCGTGTGCTAATGCGCAAGCGTCGCAAGCTTGCGCCGGAGGCTAGCGAAAGCGCCATTGAGCCGCCCGCCGCTACGCGCCCGACCGAGCGCGACGATGCGATGGCGGAACCCGTAAAGCCCGCTGCGCCGCTGGCGACTGGCGCGGCTGCCGCAGCCGCTGCTGCCGTGGAGGCGAAAGCCGAATCGCCGGTTGAACTACCGTCGCGTGACGCCGCGCATGACCACGGCGAGCACACCGAACCTGGCGACGACGCGCTGCCGCCCGAAGATCTGGCGCTGCCCATGCTGGGCGAAACGATTGAGCCGGTGCCGCAGCCCGAAGCGCCGCATCAGGCCAAAGCCGACATCGACGAAACGAGCGCCGCCGCGCGCGAGGCAAGCCGCGCTGAGCCGCGTCCGATCGAGCTGACGATGCCGGGCGCGCATTCCGAACCGCATGCGCCCACCGTCGAGGCCCAAGCCCCGGTCGCGCCCGCCGAACCTGCCGTGCCGCCTGCGCCCGAAACCGTGGCGCCGGGCGACCACGCCACACCCGCTTTCCCACCAGAACAACAAGCAGAAGTAGCAATGCCACACGTGGAAGTCACGCAAGAGTTTCCGAAGTCCGCTCTCGACGCCCTGGGCGGCCTCGACATGCCGCTGCCGCCGCGCGTCGAAACGCCTGAGCCCATGCCCGGCGCTCCGCTGTCGACAGAGCCGGTCGCCACCCCCGAGACCACCGCGCGCCAGGCGCTGCCGTTCGCCCAACCGCCCGTGCCGCCGGCCGGCGCGGCCATCGAAGCGGGCATTGCGGGCGCGGGCTCGATCGCAGGGCTGGGTGCGCCGCGCTTCGGCACGCTGACGCTCGATTTCGACCTGAATCTGCCGTCCGATTCCGCTGATCCGCTGCCGGTTTTCACGCCGGAGCAGCTCTCGCGCATCGCCCGCAACAAGCTCGACCTTGCGCACGAATACATCGCGCTCGGCGATCTGTCCGGCGCCCGCGCGCTGATCAACGAAGTGATCGAGTCGAACGACCACGCCACGCGCGCCGATGCGCAGGCGCTGCTGTCGACGCTCTCGCCGCTCTCCTGACGCCGCCCGCCATATGCGTATCGCGCTAGGAATCCAGTACGACGGGGCCGCCTACTGCGGCTGGCAATCGCAGCCTCACGGCAAGACGGTGCAGGACGCGCTCGAGCGCGCGCTGCGCGAGTTCGCGACCGTGCCGCTGCCCACCGTGGTCGCGGGCCGCACCGACACGGGCGTGCACGGCCTCGGCCAGGTCGTGCACTTCGACACCGATCTCGATCGCGCGCCGTTCTCGTGGGTGCGCGGCACCAACGCGTTCCTGCCGCCGACGGTGGCCGTGCAATGGGCGCAGCCGATGCCCGAGGCGTTCCACGCGCGCTTTTCGGCGTTCGAGCGCACGTATTACTACGCGCTCTACGTGAACCCGGTGCGCTCGCCCATGCTGGCGGGGCGGGCGGGCTGGATCCACACGCCGCTCGACGTCGATGCCATGCGCGAAGCGGCGGCCTGCCTGATCGGCGAGCATGATTTTTCGGCGTTCCGTTCCTCGGAGTGCCAGTCGAAGACGCCGGTGAAGCACCTGTATCAGATCGATATCCGGCCACTGGGCGATTTCATCCACTTCCGCTTTCGCGCGAACGCGTTTCTCCACCACATGGTGCGCAACCTGATGGGCTGCCTCGTGGCGGTGGGGCGCGGCCGTTATCCGGCCGCGTGGATGGCCGACGTGCTGGCCGGGCTCGATCGCACCAAGGCCGCGCCGACCTTCATGCCCGACGGCCTGTATCTCGCGCAAGTAGGCTATCCTGAGGAATTCGCCGTGCCCGCCGCGCATACGGCAAGCGTGCCGTGGAGCACGGTCTGGACCGATGCGAGTGAACCCTGAAACACCCAACCCAGCTATCGAGCCGCAAGTCATGACGTCAGCAGAACAACCCGCCATCGCCGCTACGCACCGCACGCGCATCAAGCTGTGCGGGCTTTCGACGCCCGAGGCGGTCGCGCACGCCATCGACCTCGGCGCCGACGCCATCGGCCTCGTGTTCTATCCGCCGAGCGCGCGCTCGGTGAGCGTGGCGCAGGCGGTGGAGCTCACCCATGACATTCCGCCGTTCGTCTCGGTGGTGGGCCTGTTCGTGAACGCCACGCCGCAATGGGTGGGCGAGGTCGCGAGCAACGTCTCGCTCACGCTGCTGCAGTTTCACGGCGACGAAACCCCCGACCAATGCGAATCGCTGGCCTCGGTTGCCGGTTTGCCCTGGTTGCGCGCATTGCGGGTGGCGGCCGATACTCGCGAGGCCGATTTGATAGAATCGGCAAATCGTTATTCATCAGCCAGCGGCGTGCTGTTCGACACCCATGTCGAAGGTTACGGCGGCGGCGGGAAGGTCTTCGATTGGTCACTTATCCCCGCAGGGCTCGCGCGTCGGGCCGTTTTAAGTGGTGGCTTGAACGCGCAAAACGTCAGTGATGCGATTCGCCAGGTGCGTCCGTTCGCCGTCGATGTCTCCAGTGGCATCGAGGTCCCGGGCGCGAAGGGCGTGAAAGATCACGCCCGCATGGCGGCGTTCGTGCGCGCAGTGCGCGAAGCGGACGCGGGATAAATTCTTGGATCAACCAGCGCTTGCGCGATGCAGGGCGCCCCGGTTGGTCGAGCGAGTGACTTATGTACAATTTGCCCGATGAACGTGGCCATTTCGGCCCTTATGGCGGCGTGTTCGCTGCCGAAACCCTGATGCAGGCGATCGACGAACTGCGCGACGCCTACGCAAAATTCAAAGACGATCCCGACTTCATCGCCGAATATCAACGCGAGTTGAAGCATTTTGTCGGCCGTCCGTCGCCGATCTATCACGCGCAGCGCTGGAGCGAGATGCTGGGCGGCGCCCAGATTTATCTCAAGCGCGAAGACCTGAACCATACCGGCGCGCACAAGGTGAACAACGTGATCGGCCAGGCGCTGCTCGCGAGGCGCATGGGCAAGCCGCGCGTGATCGCCGAAACCGGCGCGGGCCAGCACGGCGTGGCCACGGCCACCATCGCCGCGCGCTTCGGCATGGAATGCGTGGTCTACATGGGCGCGGAAGACGTGCGCCGCCAGGCCGCCAACGTCTATCGCATGAAGCTGCTGGGCGCGACCGTGGTGCCGGTGGAATCGGGCTCGCGCACGCTCAAGGACGCGCTCAACGAAGCCATGCGCGACTGGGTCACCAACGTCGAAAACACCTTCTACATCATCGGCACGGTGGCGGGCCCGCACCCGTATCCGATGATGGTGCGCGACTTCCAGCGCGTGATCGGCGACGAATGCCGTGTGCAGATGCCCGAAATGACGGGCCGCCAGCCCGACGCCGTGATTGCGTGCGTGGGCGGCGGATCGAACGCGATGGGCATCTTTTACCCGTACATCGATGACAGTTCGGTGCAGTTGATCGGCGTCGAGCCTGCCGGCGACGGCATGGAGACGGGCCGTCACGCGGCTTCGCTCGCGGCCGGCACGCCGGGCGTGCTGCACGGCAACCGCACGTATCTGCTACAGGACGAGAATGGCCAGATCATCGAGACGCACTCGGTTTCGGCGGGTCTCGACTACCCGGGCGTCGGTCCCGAGCACGCGTGGCTCAAGGACAGCGGCCGCGCGCAGTACGTGACCATCGACGACGAGGAAGCGCTCAAGGCGTTCCACGACTGCTGCCGCATCGAGGGCATCATTCCCGCGCTCGAATCGAGCCATGCGCTCGCGTACGCGGCGAAGCTCGCGCCAACGCTGCCCAAGGACAAGGTTCTGCTGGTGAACTTGTCGGGCCGCGGCGACAAGGACATGCACACGGTCGCCGAGCGATCGGGCATTCAGTTCTGAGCGCCCGGAGCGATGCCCGCGATGCGTGACGAGTTCGACGAGCCGCAAATGCCGGCGCCTGCGGGCGAGGCCGGTGTGGAAACGGCTGCCCTCGTGGCAGCCGCCGAAGCGCCAGCCTCGGTGCCCGCAGTGCCCGACAGCATCCGGCTCCTGAACCGCGATTTCCTGACCGATGCAGCGAACCTGCCCGACGCCTCGATCGATCTGATCGTCGCCGATCCGCCTTATGGGCTCGGCAAGGACTACGGCAACGACTCCGACATGCGTTCGGGCGAGGACTTTCTCGCCTGGACGTATGCGTGGCTCGACCTGGCGATTCCGAAGCTCAAAGCCAGCGGTTCGCTCTATGTGTTCTGCACCTGGCAGTACGCGCCCGAGATCTTCGTTTATCTGAAGTCGAAAATGACGATGATTAACGAGATCGTCTGGGATCGTCGCGTACCCAGCATGGGCGGCACGACCCGCCGCTTCACCTCGGTGCACGACAACATCGGTTTCTTCGCGGTTTCGAAAGATTATTACTTCGATCTCGATCCCGTCCGCATCCCGTACGATGCCGTCACGAAGAAGGCGCGTTCGCGCAAGTTGTTCGAGGGCAGCAAGTGGCTGGAGCTCGGCTACAACCCCAAGGACGTCTGGTCCGTTTCGCGGCTGCACCGTCAGCACGCCGAGCGCGTGGATCATCCCACCCAGAAGCCTCTTGAGATCGTCGAGCGCATGGTGCTCGCGAGCTGCCCCCCGGGCGGCCGCGTGCTGGACCCGTTCATGGGCAGCGGCACCACGGCAGTCGCCTGCGCGCGTCATCGGCGCGAATTCGTCGGCTATGAAATTAACGAAAGTTACTGCGCGATCGCGCACGAACGAGTGAGTCTGGCTGCAAGTGCCGCTCCCGCGCGTGCGTCCGCCGCGGTGTCCGCGGCTGTTGCGGCCGGCGCATGATGCGCCCCCGCCGCCGCTTGCTCGCGCCGCGCGGTAACGACCGAATCTGAGGACCCTGCTATGTCCCGCATCAAAACCACGTTCGCGGCGCTTGCCGCCGCCAACAAGAAAGGCCTGATCCCGTTCATGACCGCCGGCGACCCCGATCCGGCGCGCACGGTCGAATTCATGCATGCGCTCGTTGCTGGTGGCGCGGACGTGATCGAACTCGGCGTGCCGTTCTCGGACCCGATGGCCGACGGCCCGGTGATCCAGCAGTCGTCGGAGCGCGCGCTTGCAAAGGGCGTGACGCTCAAGAGCGTGCTCGCCGACGTCAAGCGCTTCCGCGAATCCGATACGCAGACCCCCGTCGTGCTGATGGGCTACGCCAACCCGATCGAGCGCATGGGCGCCGAGGCGTTCGCCGCCGCCGCCAAGGATGCCGGCGTGGACGGCGTGCTCGTGGTCGACTATCCGCCCGAGGAGTCGGTGGTGTTCGCCTCGATGATGAAGGCCGCCGGTATCGATCCGATCTTCCTGCTCGCGCCCACCTCCACCGACCAGCGCATCGCCGCAGTGGGGCAAGCCGCGAGCGGCTACGTCTACTACGTCTCGCTCAAGGGCGTGACGGGCGCGGGGCACCTCGACGTCGCAAGCATCGAAAGCAAGATTCCGGCGATCAAGGCGCGCGTGCCGCTGCCGGTTGGCGTGGGCTTCGGCATTCGCGACGCGCAAACGGCCGCCGCCGTGGCGCAAGTCTCCGACGCCGTGGTGATCGGCAGCCGCATCGTGCAACTGCTCGAGAAGGCGCCGGCCGATACCGCCGCCGAGGCCCTCACGCAATTCGTGGGCGATATTCGGGCCGCGCTCGACGCGGTTGCGGACAACGCAAAATAAGACTGCTGTAAAATCGCTTTTTCGCCATGCGCGGTCGGGGTCGGAACCCGGTCCATCGAGACCGGGTCGATGTCACGCCGTCCGCGCCCGCGCATCACGATCAAGGAAACAACATCAATGAGCTGGCTCGACAAACTGCTGCCGCCCAAGATCAAGCAAACCGATCCGAAAAGCCGCAAGAGCATTCCGGAAGGTCTGTGGATCAAGTGCCCGCAGTGCGAAGCGGTCCTGTACCGCAACGATGTGGAAGCGAATCTGCACGTCTGCCCGAAGTGCGATCACCACATGCGGATCAACGCGCGCGAGCGCCTCGACGGGCTGCTCGATCCGGAAGGCCGCTATGAAATCGGCCAGGAAATCGTTCCGGTCGACGCGCTGAAGTTCAAGGACAGCCGCAAGTACCCCGACCGCATCAAGGAAGCCATGGACGACACCGGCGAAACCGACGCCATGGTCGTCATGGGCGGCGCGATCCACACGCTGCCGTGCGTGGTCGCCTGCTTCGAGTTCGCGTTCATGGGCGGCTCGATGGGCTCGGTGGTGGGCGAGCGCTTCGCGCGCGGCGCGCAAACCGCGCTCGAGCAGCAAGTGCCGTTCATCTGCTTCACGGCATCTGGCGGCGCGCGCATGCAGGAAAGCCTGCTGTCGCTGATGCAGATGGCCAAGACCACGGCCATGCTCACGAAGCTCTCGGAAGCCAAGCTGCCGTTCATCTCGGTGCTGACCGACCCCACCATGGGCGGCGTGTCGGCGAGCTTCGCGTTCCTCGGCGACGTCGTGATCGCAGAGCCGAAGGCGCTGATCGGCTTCGCTGGCCCGCGCGTGATCGAGCAGACGGTGCGCGAGAAACTGCCCGAAGGCTTCCAGCGCGCCGAGTTCCTGATGCAAAAGGGCGCGATCGACATGATCGTCGACCGCCGCAAGATGCGCGAGGAAATCGCCCAGTTGATGGCGCTGCTGCAGCGCCAGCCGGCCGACGCGGTGGCCTGAGCGCACCGGAGGTTGCATGCGCGCGGAACTTGCGGGTTTCGCGCCTTGTCAGACGCGCCGCAAGCGAAAGCAAGCGGCGCGTTGTCATTTCCGCGATAATGCCGTTTTTTGCAGCGGCGCAGGTACGCAACGGCGGCGCGCCGGATCGACATATCGACGCCCGCGCCGTTGCCTGATTAGCCGCTGTGCATGGAATTCCCTGAATCGTCCCGATGAGTACTTTTCCCACCCTCGACGCGTGGCTCACGCATCTCGAAACTGCGCATCCGGTCGGCATCGACATGGGCCTCGAGCGCATCCGCAAGGTCAAGGACGCGCTGAACCTGAAGTTCGATTGCCCGATGTTCACGGTCGGCGGCACGAACGGGAAGGGCTCCACCTGCGCGATTCTCGAAACCATTCTGCTCAAGGCCGGCTATCACGTTGGCTGCCACACGTCGCCGCATCTGCTGTCGTTCAACGAGCGTGCGCGCATCGACGGCGTCGAAGCCAGCGACGCCGACCTGCTGCCACACTTCGAGGCCGTGGAGGCCGCGCGCAACTCCTTCGCCATCCCGGTCTCGCTCACGTACTTCGAGTTCACGACGCTCGCGATCATGCATCTGTTCGCGGCGCGCGGGCTCGACGCCGTGATCTTCGAAGTGGGCCTCGGCGGGCGTCTCGATGCCGTGAACGTGCTCGACACCGACTGCGCGATCGTCACGAGCATCGACCTCGATCACACCGAGTACCTCGGCGACACGCGCGAGAAGATCGGCTTCGAAAAGGCCGGCATCTTCCGCCCGGGCGCGCCCGCGATCTGCGCGGATCCGTTTCCGCCGCAATCGCTCATCGACCATGCTCAGGCGATCGGCGCCGATCTGTGGCTGTTCGGCCGCGATTTCCGCTATGAAGGCCAGGCCGGCAGCGAGCGTCAGCAATGGAACTACGTGGGCCGCTCGCTGCGCCGTTCGGCGCTGGCCTATCCGGCGCTGCGCGGCGCGAATCAGCTGATCAATACCTCGGCGGCGCTGGCCGCGCTCGAGGCGCTGCGCGACCGGCTGCCGGTGTCGGCGCAGGACATTCGCCTCGGCCTCGCCAACGTGGAGCTGCCGGGCCGCTTCCAGGTGCTGCCGGGCAAGCCGTCGATCATCCTCGACGTGGGCCACAATCCGCATGCCGCCGCCGTCCTTGGGCAAAATTTGTCCGGCATGGGGTATTTTCCGTACACCTACGCGGTGTTCGGCGCGATGCGCGACAAGGACCTCGCGGGCGTGGTCGCGCATCTGAAGGGCGAGATCGACCACTGGTGCGTGACCGATTTGCCGTTGCCGCGCGCGGCTTCGGCGCAACAGCTTGAAGCGGTGCTGCGCGAGGCCGGCGTGGAAGACGGCCCCGACAGCAGCATCACGCGCTACGAAACACCCGCCACGGCGTTTCAAGATGCGCTAAAACGGGCGACCGAAAATGATAGAATTCTCGTTTTCGGAAGTTTTTTGACGGTTGCCGGCGTCATGGCCTGGCGAAAGTCGCAGCAGCACTGATCGCGCGGTCCATCACAGCCGTACGTACAGACACGCACAGGCCAACAGCAGCCATACATGGGAATTTTCTCGTTCGGCAAGAAAGACGACGCGCCCAGCCGACGCGACTCTGAAGCCGGCTCCCGCCGCCGGAGCAGTCAGAACACGCGCGTGGAGCGGCGCAGCCGCCGGCCGGCCCGCTCCGGCGACGCCGAGGCGATGCTGCTCGATCCCACTCTGCCGGAAAAGCAGCGCGCGCGCCGGCGCCTCGTTGGCGCGATTGCGCTGGTGCTGGCCGCCATCGTGATCCTGCCGATGGTGCTCGACTCGCACCCCAAGCCGGTCACCGACGACATCTCCATCAATATTCCGAGCCGCCCGGCCTCCAGGACCGTGGCGCGCCGCGACGAGGACACTCAGGCGGGCGTCGCGCCGGACAATCCCGCTGCGGCTGAGGCCGGGCTGGGCGTAGCGACGCCCGGCGCTTCGGGGCTCTCGGCAGCGGCCTCGGGCGCCGCGCCGGCGCAGACCGCGGCTCAATCGACACAGGCGAAGCCCGCGGCGCCGGCCAAGTCCGCGCCGTTGGCTCAAGCACAAACGCAAGCTCAAGCTCAAGCGAATTCGACCGAAGCCGCGCAAGCGCCGCGCACCGCCGCGAAGCCGGCTGCGCCGTCTTTGGGTACGGCTGTCGCGTCGCGCGGCAAGCCGAATACACCGGCCGCCAACGCAGCCGAAGGCGACGGCGTACCGGCCGCGCCGTCGGGCGCTCGCTTCGCGGTGCAGCTGGGCGCGTTCAGCAGCGACGCGGCCGCGAATAAATGGGTCACGAAGTTGAAAGCCGCAGGAGTGCCTGCATATACCGAGCAACGCAAGGAAGCCGACGGCACGACGCGCACGCTGCTGCGCGCGGGTCCGTTCCCCGACCGCGCCTCGGCCACCGAGGCGATCGCGAAGGTGCGCGGCGCGGGCCTGATGACGGGCTCGAACGGTTCGGCACAATAACGCCCGATGTTGACGGCATTCGACTACGCTGTAATGGCGGTGATCGGTTTGTCCGCACTGCGCGGGGCGTGGCGCGGGCTCATCGGCGAAATTTTTGGGTTGATCGGCTGGATCGCGGCGCTCATCGTGGCGTGCCGCTACGTGGATCGCGTGGTGCCCTTCATCCCGGCGAACTGGCCGGGTGGGGCGCTGACCCAGTGGCTGATCGCCTTCGCGCTGATCGTAATCGGCGTGGTGCTTGTGGCCGGGGTGGCGAATGCGCTGCTCGGCCGGCTGGTCCAGGTGAGCGGCTTGTCCGGTGTGGACCGCTCGCTCGGCATGATGTTCGGTCTCGTGCGAGGCGTCGTGCTGGTGCTGATTCTTGTCGTCCTCGCGGGACTGACCGAGCTGCCCCAGCAAGACTTCTGGCGCAATGCGCTGCTGCGGCCCTATGCCGTGCAGGGCGTGCTCGAACTCAAACCGTTTTTGCCCGAGACGCTCGCGGCCTACGTTCACGTCTGACCAGAAACTGGCCGGCTGTCGTTACCACCGCGTCGTCACTGTCACTGCTGATTTCGCTTTTTTGAAGGACCTGCCATGTGCGGCATCGTAGGCGTAGTTTCCCGCTCCCCCGTCAATCAGCTCCTCTATGACGCGCTGCTGCTCCTGCAGCACCGTGGTCAGGACGCGGCCGGCATTGCCACCGCGAACGGCAACACGTTCCATATGCACAAGGCCAACGGCATGGTGCGCGACGTGTTCCGCACGCGCAACATGCGCAGCCTGCCCGGCACCAGCGGCATTGGCCAGGTGCGCTACCCGACGGCCGGCTCGGCGTCGAGCGAAGAGGAGGCCCAGCCGTTCTACGTGAACGCGCCGTTCGGCATGATCCTCGCGCACAACGGCAATCTCACCAACTGGCAGCAGCTCAAGGAAGAGATGTTCCGCGTGGACCGCCGCCACGTGAACACCAATTCCGATACCGAAGTGCTGCTCAACGTGCTTGCGCACGAAGTGCAGCTCGCGAGCTCGGGCCTCGAACTCGATCCGGCCGCGCTCTTCAAGGCCGTCTCGGGCGTGCACCGCCGCGTGCGCGGTTCGTACGCGATCGTTTCGCTGATCGCCGGCTACGGCCTGCTCGCGTTCCGCGACCCGTTCGGCATTCGCCCGCTGTGCATCGGCAAGATCGAGACGCCGGAAGGCATCGAGTGGATGGTCGCTTCGGAGTCGGTCGCGCTCGAAGGCATCGGCTTCGAGTTCGTGCGCGACGTGCAGCCGGGCGAGGCGGTGTTCATCGACTTCGACGGCAACCTGCACGCGCAGCAATGCGCGGCGGCGCCCAAGCTGAACCCCTGCATTTTCGAGCTCGTGTACCTCGCGCGTCCGGACTCGGTGATCGACGGCGTGCCGGTCTACAACGCGCGCCTGCGCATGGGCGACTATCTGGCCGAGAAGATCAAGCGCGAACTGCCCGACGTGAAGATCGACGTGGTCATGCCGATTCCCGACTCGTCGCGCCCGGCGGCCATGCAGGTCGCGAACAAGCTCGGCGTCGAGTATCGCGAAGGCTTCTTCAAGAACCGCTACGTGGGCCGCACCTTCATCATGCCGGGCCAGGCCATGCGCAAGAAGTCGGTGCGCCAGAAGCTCAACGCCATGGGCATCGAGTTCAAGGGCAAGAACGTGCTGATCATCGACGATTCCATCGTGCGCGGCACCACCTCGCAGGAAATCGTGCAGATGGCGCGCGACGCCGGCGCGACCAAGGTGATCTTTGCTTCGGCGGCGCCGCCCGTGAAGTACCCGAACGTCTACGGCATCGACATGCCCACGCGCGGCGAGCTGGTCGCGCATGGCCGCACCGACGAAGAAGTGGCGCGCATCATCGGCGCGGACCATCTCGTGTATCAGGACGTTGAGGCGCTCAAGCAGGCCGTGCGCGACATCAATCCCGAACTTACGGAGTTCGAAGCTTCGTGCTTCGACGGCGATTACATCACCGGCGACATCACGAGCGCGTATCTGGACAAGATCGAGCTGGCGCGTCTGGCACCCCAGGCGCAGTCCGACCGCGACGCCGCGAGCGACGCGATGGACGGCGGCACGCGCTCGCAGCTGCATCTACAACTCTCGGTGGAGTAAGCGTAGCGAACGGGGAGCGCGTGCATGGCGCGCTTGCCGCGCCGAACTCCACGCAGTTCCAGAGAGCCCGCTTCTGCCGACGCAAAAGCGGGCTTTTTTGCGCCTGTTTCAGGCACGGCGGCTTCACGAAACGGAAAATGCGAATATGAACGACGACCTCAACTTCGACACGCTGGCGGTGCGCTCGGGTTCGCTGCGCAGCGAGTTCAACGAACATTCGGAAGCGCTCTTTCTCACGTCGAGTTTCTGTTTTGGCAGCGCCGCCGAGGCGGCCGAGCGCTTCAAGCACTCCGAAACCGGCTACACGTACGCGCGTTTCACGAATCCGACCGTCACCATGTTCCAGGATCGCCTGGCCGCGCTCGAAGGCGGCGAGGCGTGCATGGCCACGGCCTCGGGCATGGCCGCGATCATGTCGGTGGTGATGGCGGCGTTGCAGCAGGGCGATCACATCGTGAGCTCGCGCAGCCTGTTCGGTTCGACGCTCGGCATGTTCTCGCAGATCTTCCCGCGCTTCGGCATCACGACCACCTTCGTCGATCCTTCCGATCTCGACGCGTGGAAGAACGCCGTGCGCCCCGAGACGAAGATGTTTTTCCTCGAAACGCCGTCGAACCCGCTCACCGAAGTGGCCGATATCGAAGCGGTGGGCAAGCTTGCGAAGCAGGCCGGCGCGCTGTTCGTGGTCGACAACTGCTTTTGCAGCCCGGCGTTGCAGCAGCCGCTCAAGTTCGGCGCCGATGTCGTGATGCACTCGGCCACCAAGTTCCTCGACGGCCAGGGCCGCGTGCTGGGCGGCGCGCTGGTGGGCTCGAAGCAGTTCATCATGGAAACGGTGTTCCCGTTCGTGCGCAGCGCGGGCCCGACGCTTTCCGCGTTCAATGCGTGGGTGCTGCTCAAGGGCCTGGAGACGCTCTCGCTGCGCGTGGAGAAGCAATCGGCCAACGCGCTCGAAATCGCGCGGTGGCTCGAGGCGCATCCGGCTGTGAAGCGCGTCTTTTATCCGGGGCTCGAATCGCATCCGCAGCACGCGCTCGCGATGCGCCAGCAGAAGTCGGGCGGCGCGATTGTCTCGTTCGAGCTCAAGGGCGATACGCCCGAAGCGCAGCGCGCGAACGCCTGGCGCGTGATCGACGGTACCAAGGTCTGCTCGATCACCGGCAATCTCGGCGATACGCGCACGACCATCACGCATCCGGCCACTACCACGCATGGCCGCATCACGCCCGAGGCGCGCGCTGCGGCGGGTATTACCGAAGGGCTGATCCGGCTTGCGGTGGGCCTCGAAGATCCGCGTGACGTGCGCCGCGATCTCGCGCATGGGCTCGACGCGGCGCAGTAAGAGCCGCACATTCAAATTACGCATTTCTTGTTATTGAGTTCGTCATGGCCGTCATTCGAGCGTTGTTCGTTTATCCGGTGAAGTCCTGCGGCGCGATCGCGCTCGATCGCGCGCAGCTCGACGCGAAGGGGTTGCCATGGGACCGTCACTGGATGGTGGTGGACGAGAACGGCCGCTTCGTCTCGCAGCGCGAAATCGCAGCGATGGCGCGCATCGTGCCGGCGTTCGTCGAGGGCGGCGTGCGTCTCACGATGACGGACATGGACGCGCCCCTGGATCTTTCTTTCACGCCGCGCGGCAACGAAGCGCGCATGCGGGTGACGGTCTGGAAGGACTCCTTCGAAGCCCTCGACGAAGGCGATGAAGCCGCGCGGTGGTTTTCGCAGGCGCTTGGCGTGGCGGTGCGCCTGGTGCGTTTTGCGCCGGACGTTACGCGCCTCGCGAGCAGGCAGTGGACGAACGACGAGGACGTGCCCACGCAGTTCGCCGATGGCTTTCCGCTGCTTGTCGCGAGCGAAGCGTCGCTGGCGGACCTGAACGCGCGTCTCGCGGCGAAGGGCGCAGCGCCGGTGCCGATGAGCCGTTTCCGCCCGAACATCGTCGTGGATGGCGTCGATGCATTCGACGAAGACTTTATCGACACGCTGTCGATCGATGGCGGCGGCATTGTGCTGCGCTTCGCCAAGCCGTGTGCGCGCTGCCCGATCACGACGATCGATCAGCGCACGGGCGAGCGCGATGCCCAGTGGCCCGCCGAGCCGCTCGACACGCTCGCGGCGTTCCGCGCCGATCCGCGCGTGGATGGCGGGCTCACGTTCGGGCAGAACGCGATGGTGGTCGCGGGCGCGGGCGAGCGTCTCGTGGTGGGCGCGCAGGCGCAGTGGGAATACCGCTTCGAAGAATGATGGCGCAGCGGAGTGCGCGCGGGTTGGTGTCGAATCGCGTCTAGCCGGCGCTCAGTGCGCCGGCAGCGCGCGCCACTGCCCGGGCGCGAACCCGAAGCGCCGCGTGAACGCATGCGTGAACGCGCTCTGGTCGCCGAAGCCTACTTCCAGCGCAATGTGCGTGAGCGAGAGGCGCGGATCCGCGAGCAGCATGAGCGAGGTGTCCAGGCGCAGGCGCTGCAAATAGCGATGCGGCGTCTCGCCGAACGCTTCGATAAAGAGCTGATGAAAGCGCCGCATGCCGAAGCCGCAATGCGCGGCCAGATCGGCAATGCGCAACGGCTCCGCGAGATGTGCGCGCAGCCAGCGGTCGACACGCGCGAAGTCGAGGCCCGCCGCGGCTTCGAAGGCGTCGCTGCCGGCGATGCCCGCCTGCGCGAGCACGGCGGCGCACAATTGCGCCGAGGCGTCCCAGTGAAAGCGGCGCGCACGCGGATCGGCGCTCGCGTGCGTGCCGTGTGCCGGCGTATCGCTACGTTGTGCTTGCGAGGCAATCTCGCGCACTAGCTGCGTGAGCGCCGGGTCGATGCGCACGGCGCGCGCCGTGTCGAAGAGCCGCTCGGGCACCGCCAGCGCTGCGGCGGGCAAGTCCAGCACGAGCAGGCGGTTCTCGCCGATACCCGCGTAATCGTGCCGCGCACCGGCCGGAATCAGCCAGGCCGAACGCGGGTCGATGCGCTCGCCGACACCGTCCACCGTCATCACCATCTCGCCGTCGAGCCCCAGCACGATCTGGTGAAAATCGTGCACGTCGGTTTCCTCGATTGCGCCGTAGCAGCGCAAGGCGATGCCGGGCGCGGCGACCGATGAGGCGTGATGCGGATTCATGGCGAACGATGCGTGGAGCGCGCTGCTCAGCGAGGCTTAAACGGCGAGCAGTTCCACTTCGAACACGAGCGTGGCGTTCGGCGGAATCACGCCGCCCGCGCCGCGCACGCCGTAGCCGAGTTGCGGCGGGATCGTGAGCTTGCGCACGCCGCCCACCTTCATGCCCTGCACGCCTTCGTCCCAGCCCTTGATGACCATGCCGCCGCCCAGCACGAAGGCGAACGGGTCGTTGCGGTCCTTGCTCGAATCGAACTTCTGGCCGTCCGTGAGCCAGCCGGTGTAGTGCACGCTGACGGTTTGGCCGGCCTTCGCCTCGGCGCCGCTGCCTTCGGTCAGGTCTTCGTACTTGAGGCCGGATGCGGTGGTCACGATGGACATGGAACACTCCTGAATCGGAAAAAAGGAAAAGCGTTATTGTAGGCGCTTTGCAGGGCGAGCGAGGCGCCCCGCCCGCGGGTGCTTCGCGTATGCCCCGGCTCCATGCGCCTTCGCAGGCACGTCGCGTGCGGTGCGCGTGGGGCGTCCGGCGGCGCGAGCCGCATGAGACGAAGGCGCAGCGAAGCCAATCCATCATCGCTGCCTATAATTGGGGCGGGCCCGCCCCCGGCGAGCGAAAGAAAAGGAATCCGATGGCGTCCACCTCTCCCACCCCGAGCGAGCGCACGGCGCATTTGTGTGCCGAAGCCGCGCTGTTCATGCGCGATCACGTGCTCTCGCGCGTGTCGCACGACTTGCGCAGTCCGCTGAACGCAATCCATAGCTGGGCCTATGTGCTCGAGCGCAAGATCGACGGCGCCGATGCCGCCGCGCAGCGCGCGCTCGCGGGCATCCGCACGGGCGTCGAGCAGCAGGTGCAACTGCTCGAAACGCTCGTCGATAAGACGCGCGCCGAGACACGCAAGCTGCACATCGAGCGCGCGCCGTTCGCGCTCGACGCGCTGATAGACGAAACTCAGGACGAGGCGCGCCGCGCGCTCGCCGACGCGCGCGGCGTCAGCCTCTCTGTGCAGGGCGTGCCCACCGGCGCGACGCTCGACGCCGCGCGCGAGCGCATCGGCCAGGCGCTCTGGCTCATGCTGGCGTTCGCGACGGAGGCAAGCACGCCGGGCGCGGTGATCACGCTGGACGTGAGCGCGACGGCCACGGCCGCTCAATTCGAGGTGCATTGGCAGGCGAACGGCGCGGCGCTCGCCGACGAGACACTGCCGCATTTGTTCGAAGCATTCGCCCGGGCTCAGGCGCGCGAGCCGCAGGAGGCGGGCCGCGCTCCGTGGATGCTGGCGCTGTGCCAGCGCGTGGCCGAGGCGCATGGCGGGCGCTTCGAGGCGCGTCCGCTAGTGGAAGGCGAGGCCGCCGCGCTCACGCTGAACGTGCCAGTCAGCGGCGCATAACAGGCTCGTGACGGGCTCCTCCGGCGCGGGCGTTTAACAACCCCGCTCGAACCGCGCGATCCGGGCGCGGCGTCAGGCCGCATGGGCATCGGTCTCGCGGCGCAGGCGCGCTGCAAGCGCGTCGCGTCGGGCGCACGGGCTTAGCCACATGGGCAATCCGGCCCGCCCGTCCAGGCCTTACAGGGTTCTTTCACCCTTATACTGAGCGATTCGTTTCCCGGAGCCCTTTCTCTTGAGTCAGCTTATCGCTCTCGCCGGCGCGCTGTTGCTTGTTGCCCTCAACGGTTTCTTTGTCGCGGCGGAGTTCGGTCTCGTCAAGCTGCGCGCGACGCGCGTGCAAAGCCTGGCGACCCAGCACGGCTTGCGCGGGCGGCTGCTCGCCAAGGTCCATGGCCAGCTCGATGCCTATCTTTCCGCGTGCCAGCTCGGCATCACGCTCGCTTCGCTCGGCCTCGGCTGGATCGGCGAGCCGGCCTTCGCGCAGTTGCTCGAACCCGTGTTCGATCTCGTGGGCGTGCGTTCGCCTGAGCTGATCCACGCCATTTCGCTGGCGTTCGCGTTTACCGTGATTTCGTTCCTTCACATTGTGGTGGGGGAACTCGCGCCCAAGTCGCTCGCGATTCGCGAAGCCGAGAAGATCTCGCTATGGGCCGCCGCGCCGCTGTACGGTTTCTACTGGATGATGTATCCGGCCATCTGGGTGCTCAATTCGAGCGCGAATGCGGTGCTGAAACTGGTGGGCCTTTCGGCGGAGCACGGCACCGAGGCGCATTACTCGACCGACGAACTCAAGCTGATTCTGCGCAGCCGCCGCTCGGCGGAGGAGGCGCAGGCCGAAGAGCGCGCGCAAGCCGATGCGCGTGCGCTGGTGGACGGCCGCGCCGGCGGTTTCGCTCGACGCGCGAGGCGTGCCGGGAGCGCGGCAGGCGCGGCGCATGGCGCGGACACGTACAGCGCCGACGAATGGAACGCGCTCGCGCATTCGCTGGACTTCTCGCGCCTGACGGTTTCGGATCTCATGCGCCCCGGGCACGAGATGGTGGGCCTGCGCCGCGACCTGTCGCTCGCCGAGAACATGCAGATCGTCGCGCGCCATCGCTTCAGCCGCTATCCGCTCTTCGAGGACGCCTCGGGCGAGCGCGTGGCGGGCCTCATTCACCTGAAGGATCTGCTGCTCGCGCGCGAGGCGGGCCACGCACTCGACGACCTCGGCAAGTTCGTGCGCCCCGTGCAGTACGTGAAGCCCGAGACGCCCGCGCTCGCGCTGTTCCGGCGCTTTCGCAAGGGCGGGCCGCACTTCGCGCTGGTCGGGCGCAAGGGCATGCGGCCGGGCGGTTTTCTCACGCTCGACAATATGCTCGGCGCGCTGGTGGGCCAGATTCACGACGAATTCCATCAGGCCGACACCGACTGGACCCGCATGGACGACGGCACCCTGATGGGGCGCGGCAGCTTGCCGGTGGTGTCGCTGGAGCAGGCGCTAGGCATCGATATCGACGAAGGGCGCGCGGAGTCGGTGGGCGGCCTCGTGATTCATGCGCTCAACGATCTGCCCACCGAGGGGCAGCGGGTCGAGTTCGACCGCTTCGACATCGTCGTCAAGAAGATGAAGGGGCCGCGCATCGTGCTCGTGCGCGTGTATCCGAAGGATCTGGAGGACGAGGGCGGCTGAGTTCGCGCCGAGGTTGGCCTCAGGCTGGCGTGAGAGTCGACAGCACCGCGACGGGCAGCGCGCTCAACACCTCGCGCAGAAATAGCACGTTGTTCTGATCGTGCCGAGTCGCGGCGCGGGTTGCGTCGCTCAACCAGTCGTGCAGCGCCGCTGCCGGGCACGCTCCCGGCAGCGCGACCGCCGTATCGTCCCAGCGCGCGGGTTCGACGAGCGGCAGATCGCCTTCGAGCAGCGCCGCCGCATGCCGCGTGCCGATCACCACGGCCCACGTCTCGCCGTGCCGGCGCGCGAATGCAATCGCGTGCGCGGCCTGCGCGCCGCGCACTTCGAGCGGCCAGTACTCGCCTTCGGTCAGCAATGCCGGTGCACGCGCGCGCAACGCGAGCAGACGCGCAATGACGGCCTGCTTCACGTGCGCATCGCGCCAGTGCGCAAGTTTTGCGGCGGGCGCCTGGCTGTCCAGCGCCGCCGTGCGCAACGCAAAATCCACGGGCCGCCGGTTGTCCGGATCGACGAGGCTGAAATCCCATAGCTCCGTGCCCTGATAGAGATCGGGCACGCCGGGCGAACTCAGGCGCAGCACGGTTTGCAGCAGCGTATTGACGGCGCCGGCCGGCGCGATGCGCGCCACGAAGCTGGCGAGTGCCTGCAGGAAGCCGTCGCGCCGCTGGGGTGCGAGAATGTCGAAGAGAAATGCCTGGCAGTCCGATTCGTAGGTCTCGTCGGGCGCGAGCCAGTTCGTGCGCTGCTTCGCCTCGCGCAGCGCCTTCAGTTGCCATTGCGCGACCCGCTCGGCCAATTCGCGTACGCGCGCTTCGTCGCTCGCGTCGAGATCGGGCGGCCAGCAGCCCGCCAGGGTTTGATAGAGCATCGCTTCGGCCGCCGGGCCCGGCGCCCATTCTCCTTCCGCGCACGACGATGACGATGAAGGCGTCGTGTCGTTGCGCCGCTGCGGCTGGTTCAGCGTTGACCACGCGCGCAGCGTCGCGCTCCATTCGTCGGCGATTTCGCTGAGCACCGCAAGCCGCGCGCGCACGTCCTCGCCGCGCTTGTGGTCGTGCGTAGCCGTGGTGAGCAAGGCGAACGGGAAGCGGCGCTGGCGCAGCGCATTTGCTGCATGGAAATCCTCGATGCTGCGTGAGAAGTCGTCGGGGTCCGCGCCTACTTCGTTGCGCGAGAGCAGTCTGCCGTAGCGGTAGAGCGCGGTGTCCTCGGCAGCTTTCGCCGCGAGCGGCGCGGTGAGTTGCGAGAACAGCGTCAGCGCGGTGCGCTGTGCGATCAGTGCATGACTCAGCGGTGCTGGGCCCTGTGCGGGGTGTCTGGCCGCGCTCGCGTTGTTGCCATTCGTTGCGGCCGCAGGCGGCGCGTACGCGCCAAGCCAGGCATCGACCTGATCGAGCGAGGCGAGGCTCGCGCGCGGCAGCGCCTTGCGGGCCGCTTGCAGCGCGGGATCGAAATAGCGGTTGTCCTCGGGGCTGCGCAGGCCGTTCACCGGATAGATGCGATAGACCGGAAAGTGCATCGCCAGTTGCGCGACCACGCGGTGCACGCTCGCGTAAGTGAAGTCGCGCGTGGCGAGCTGCTCGCGTGCGATGCGGTGCAGTGCGCGCGCCGCGTGATCGAGCTCCGCCGCGAGATACGCGGCCAGCACTTCGCGGCGCGCATCGAGCGCGACTTGCGCGAAGGCGACGTCCTGCCCCGAGATCGCGGCCCAGCTCGCGGCGAGCGGCGCGGCACCCGCAGGGTCGTGCAGCAGCGCGCCTACGTCGTTCATGAAGTCGTAACCGGTCGTGCCTTGCACGGGCCAGTCCTCGCGCAGCGGCTCGCCGTGCGCGAGAATTTTTTCGACCACAATATATGGTGGTTGCGCGCGCAACGAAGCGAGCCGCTGGCGCAATCGTTCGCAATACTCGCGCGGATCGGCGAGGCCGTCGATATGATCGATGCGCAGGCCGTCGATCACGCCATCGGCGTAAAGGCGCAACACGAGTTTGTGCACGGATTCGAACACGTCGTGGCGCTCCACGCGCACGCCCGCGAGCGCGCTGATGTCGAAGAAGCGCCGCCAGTTCACTTCGTCCGTGGCGGTGCGCCACCATGCAAGCCGGAAGTGCTGGCGCTCTAGCAGCCGGTGCAGGCGCTCGCGCGTGGCGGGGTGGTTGCCCGCGTGCGCTTGCAGCGCGGCGTCGATGGCGGCGCTGCCTTCGCGCTCGACGAACTCGCGCAGCGCCGCGCGCGCGGTGGCGGCGCGCGCCTGGTCGTCGGGCTGCGTGGTGAGGCCATGGAACGGCGCGGCAAGCGTCTGGAGCAGGTTGGGATCCACGCAGCTGGCGGCTTGCAGCAGCGTCGCGTAATCGGCCGGGCAGATCGGGCAGATGTGCGGGCCGTATTGCACGTAGAAGCGTGCGAGCGCTGCGTCGAACTTCAGCACGATGCGGCCTGAAGCGAGTTCGTCGCCGTATTGCGCGCCGAGGAACGGCATCAGCACCTTGCCGCGCAGCACCGGGTCGGGCGAATGCCAGTCGACGTCGAAGTAGCGGGCGAACGCGCTATGGCGTCCCCATTCGAGGATGTCGAGCCACCACGCGTTGTGCGCGCCGCCCACGCCCATGTGGTTGGGCACCAGATCCACGATGAGGCCCATGCCGCGCGCGTGCAGCGCATCGGCGAGGCGCCGCAGCGCCGCCTCGCCGCCGCGTTCCTCGCTCACGGTGCCGTAGTCGACCGTGTCGTAGCCGTGCAGCGAGCCGGGCTGCGCGGTCGTGATGGGCGAAAGATAGAGATGGCTCACGCCGAGCGCGGCGAAATAGTCGAGTTGCGCGAGCGCGTCGTCGAACGTGAAGCCCTGATGAAGCTGCAGGCGCAGCGTGGCGCGTGGGCGTGTCATGGCTCGGAGCGCATCGAAGGCGCGGCCGGCGTATCGCCCGGGCTCGCGGAGGTGCCGCCTGCTGCTGCTGTTGCCGCGACGGCTTCAGTTTCAATTCCTGCGGCCAGCGCCCGCGCGCGCACAACGGTCCGCACGCGCGCGGCGAACGCAGGATCGTCGAACAGGGCGTCGACGGGCAGCGGCAGGCGGCGGCGCCAGTTCGGATGCTCGTCGATCGAGCCCGGCAGGTTCGGTTGATCGGCGAGGCCGAGCAGGTCTTCGAGCGGGCAGGTCACGAGCGGGCTCGCACTCGCCGCCACGTAGCCGAGCGCGCCGTCCACGGGCGCATTCTCAGCCGATGGCCCAGGCTCGGCGGCGTCGCGCGGCGCGAAGCCAGTGTCCTGCAGCGCGAGCCACAGCGCGGCGCGGTCGGCGGCGCGCTGGGTGTGTTCGAGCGCGACGGGGTCGCGCCCGTCCGCGCGCGCGAGCGTCTGGCCGATGCGGTTGCGCCAGTCGATGTCGCTGCCGCTCCACCAGCCCGCGACGGTCGGCAAATCGTGCGTGGTGGCGGTGGCTACGCAGTTCGTGGCGTAGCGCCCTGGCGCGAGAAACGCGCTGCCCTCGCGCTCGAACCACAGCACGCGGATGCCGTAGAGCCCATGCGCGGCGAGCCGCTCGCGCAAGCCCGGCGGCACGGTGCCGAGATCCTCGCCGATCACAATGGCGCGGTGCCGCCACGATTCGAGCGCGATGAGCCGCACGAGGTCGTCGAATGGATAGCGCAGATACGCGCCGTGTTGCGCGCTTTCGCCTTCGGGCACGAGCCACAGGCGCCGCAGGCCCAGGATGTGGTCGATGCGCACGCCGCCCGCGTGCGCGAACGCGGCGCGCAGCATGGCGATGAATGCGCGAAAGCCGGTGTTGTGCATCGCGCGTGGCGAAAATGTGGTGAGGCCCCAGCTCTGCCCCGCCTGATTGAAGAGGTCGGGGGGCGCGCCCACGGAGACGCGCTGCAGCATGTCGTCGGGCTGCGCCCACGCCTGCGAACCTGCGCCGTCGCAGCCCACAGCGAGATCCGCGACCAGGCCGACCGCCATGCCGGCCTCGCGCGCTTCGCGTTGCGCGCGCGCGAGACCTTCCGCCGCGAGCCATTGCAGGAAGCGGTGGAAGTCCACGTCGCGCCGGTGCGTCGCGGCGAAGCGCGCGACGTCCTCGCTGCGCGGATCGCGCAAGGGCGCAGGCCAATCGCGCCAGTGACGCGCTCCGCCGGGCTCCTTGAGCATCGCTGCATGGAGCACTTCGAAGCGCGCATGGTCTTCGAGCGCTTCGCCGCCGCGCGCGCAGAACGCCTCGAATGCCTTGGCGTGTGGCGAATCGCTGGCGCGTTCCGTATCGTCGAAGCGATCGAAGAGCGCGCGCAGCGTCGCGAGCTTGAGCGGCAGCGCACGCGTCCAGTCGATGAGCGGCAGCGCTTCGAGTTCGCGCGAGGTGTCGCTCGATTGCGCGGCTTCGCGCATGGCTTCGTGCGCGGCCTGTGGGCCGAACACCGCTGCTGGATCGACATGCGCGACGTTGAGCCAGAGCCGCGAGGAAGGCGAGTAAGGACTGAAGTGGCCCGGATCCGCGCTGAACATCGCATGCGTGGGGCTGACCGCGAGCGCGTGCGCGCCGCGCTGCGCGCTCTGCGTCGCGAGCGTAGCGAGCGCGCTGTAGTCGCCAATTCCGCCATCGCCATTGCGTCGGAGTCCATACAATTGTGCCGCGATACCCCAGATCGGCGGCACGCGCGCGGCGTCACCGTGGAGCGCGCGCCATGCGTCGCCGAGCGTATGGCAGCGCGGCGGCGCGACGGCGATCGTCAGGCGGTGATCGTGGACCGTGAGCGTGTGATAGCCGGGTTCGGAAAGCGGCGCGAGCAGCGCGGGCGCGTCGCGCGGCGCAGTGAAGCGGCCTTCGATATGCCCGCCGTTTTCCAGATCGATGCGATAGTGGCTGCCCGTGCGCACCGCCGAAGCCGGCAATTCAATCGCGCTCTCGAATTCGGCGGTGATGAGCGGCGGCAGGCGCCGCGACGACTGCTCCGCGTTCAGGGCCGAAGTGCTGTGACGCATCTGCGTGGCGTTCGCGCAGGGCAGGCCCGCGCATTCGAGCAGCGCGGCGAGCGTGCTGTCGGGCACGCGCTGCGCGATGCCGCGCGCGTCGGTCCACTCGACCGCGAAGCCCGCGCGTTGCGCGAGCTGGGCGAGCGTCTCGCTGCGGCGCGCGGTGCTCATGCGAGCGGTTCCTCGCGCCGCATCACGCGCGCGTCGTGATGGAGCGCGTACTCGGACACTGCGCCGGTGAGCCATGCCACGCACGAGCTTTCAGGCAGCACGCCGCGATCGGTGATATCGCGCGCGCGCTCGGGCGTTTCGAAGATGACCATGCCGTCAGGCTGGGCGCCGAGCGGCGCGCCTTCCTGGCCGAGGTTCAGGGCGATGGTCCAGGTCTCGCCATCGGCGAGACGCCAGCGCGCGACGAGCGCATTCAGCGCGTTGCCGGCGTCGTCGACAAGCACGGTCGCGCCGAGCGGCCGCGCATCGTGCAGGCGTGGCATCAAAAGGCGCGCGCGAACGGCGAGCGCGGACTTGTAGAAGTGCATCCACGCGCGCCGTTCGTCGTCGAGCGGCGCGTCCGCTGGCGGCGACGAATTCACGAAGGTTTGCGGATCGTTCGGATCGGGAATCTGTTCGCGCCGCGCCGCGTCGCTGAATGCGCTGAACGCCGCGAATTCCTTGCGGCGGCCTTCGCGCACAGCTTTGGCGAGTTCGCCTTCGAACGCGGTGAAGAACTGGAACGGCTGTGTCGAGCCGTATTCCTCCTCCATGAACAGCAGCGGAATCTGCGGCGAGAGCAGCAGCAGCGCCGTGGCTGCGCGCAGCGCGCCATCGTCGCTCAGTGCGCGCAGGCGTTCGCCCATTGCGCGGTTGCCGATCTGATCGTGGTTCTGCAGGAACATCACGAACGCGGTGGGCGGCAGATGCGCGCTGGGCTCGCCGCGCGGCGCGTCAGCATGCACCGGCGACGGGTCGCCCTGGTAGGCGAAGCCTTCGCCGAGCACGCGCGCGAGGTGGCGGATCGGGTTGTTGGCGAAAGCGCGGTAATAGCCCTCCGATTCGCTGGTCAGCATGACGTGCAGCGCGTGATGCGCGTCGTCGTTCCACTGCGCGTCGAAATGCGCTTCGAGCAGATTGGCTTCGTTGTGCTCGTTTTCCAGCACGAGATGCACATGGCGGTCGGGCTCCACGCGCGCATGCACGTGGTCGGCGAGCTCGCGCAGCCACTCGGGGTTGTCGATGGCGTGCGCGGCGTCGATGCGCAGGCCGTCGAAACGGTATTCGGTGAGCCAGTAGAGCGCGTTGTCGCTGTAGAAGTCGCGCACCTCGGGCCGCGAGAAATCGAGCGCGTCGCCCCACGGCGTGCGCTTGCCGGCCTTGAAGAACGGCTTCGCGTAGTGGCCGAGCCAGTTGCCATCCGGGCCGAAGTGGTTGTAGACCACGTCGAGGAACACCTGGAGCCCCAGGCCGTGCGCTGCGTCGATGAGCGCCTTGAGTTCGTCGGGCGTGCCGTAGGCCGCGTGCGGCGCGTAGGGCAGTACCACGTCGTAGCCCCAGCCGCGCTCGCCCGGGTAGTCGTTCAGCGGCATCAGTTCGATGGCCGTGATGCCGATGTCGGCGAGCGCGGGCAAGCGCTTCATGACGCCGCGATAGCCGCCCAGCGCGCCTACGTGCAGCTCGTAAAGGACTGTCTCTTCCCATGGGCGGCCGCGCCAGTGCGTGTGCCGCCAGGCGTAGCCGCGCGCGTCGAGCACTTCGCTCGGCCCATGCACGCCCTGGGGCTGGAAGCGCGAAGCGGGGTCGGGTACGAGTTGGCCCGCGCCGATACGATAGCGGTATAACGTGCCGGAACCGCACTGCGCCTGCGCCTCATACCAGCCGTTGCCGGTGGGCGTCATGTCGATCGGCGCGCAGGCCTCGTTTTCGAACACCAGCTGCACCTTGCCGCACGAGGGCGCCCAGAAACGAAAGCGCGTGTGCGGCTGCGCGTGCGCGGCCCCCGTCAACTGCGCGCCGAACGGCAGGCAGTGCATGTAATGGCGGACGTGCGGATCATGCGATAGCGTGGCCATGGCCGATTCCTGTTCAACGGTCGTCGTCTGCGTTTGCTTCCGCGTCTGCGTCAGCGGGCGCCGCACCCGGCTGGCGCGGGTCGGGCGGCGGGGTCTCGCCGCCTTGCGCAACGCCTTTTTCCTGACCATTCGCCGCAGCCTCGCTGTCTTGCGCCGCGCCCGGTTCGCCGTGACGCGCAGGCCGCGCGCCCAACACCACGAGCGTGTGCGCGGCGACTTCCACGCTCGTGCCGGGCAAGGCGTGCGGCGGCTCCGCGGGGCGCGCGCTGTCGAGCAACACGGACCACTCGAAATGCGGGGCGGCGGCCGTGAACGTCACCGCGTGCGCCGCGGCGTTCAGCATCATCAACAATACTTCTATTTCGCCGTCGAGTCCTGGCCCTGCGCGCCGCATCGCGAACGCGCGCGCCTCGGGGTCCTGCCACGCTTCCGGCGAGAGTGGCGCACCGTGCTCGTCGAACCAGTCCACGTCGTGCACGCCCGGCAGCACGTCGCGGTCGCCGAACAGAAAATGCGTCTGCCTCAGCAAGGGATGGTCGCGGCGCAGCGCGATCGCGCTCGCGACGAACGCGGTCATTGCCTCGCCTTGCGGCGTTGCGGCAAGGGTCCAGTCGAGCCAGGACAGCTCGTTGTCCTGGCAGTAGGCGTTGTTGTTGCCGAGCTGCGTACGGCCCGCTTCGTCGCCGGCTAGCAGCATCGGCGTGCCGAGCGCGACGAAGAGCGTCGCGAGCATCGAGCGCGCGACGCGCGCGCGCGTATCGAGAATCGCCGGATCGTCGGTGGGGCCTTCCGCGCCCCAGTTCGCGCTCCAGTTCTCGTTGTGGCCGTCGCGGTTGTCTTCGCCGTTTGCTTCGTTATGCTTGTGTTCGTGCGCAACGAGATCGGCGAGCGTGAAGCCGTCGTGCGAGGTCACGAAATTGAGCGACGCCCAAGGGCGGCGCGTGCGCTTGTCGAAGAGATCGGCGGAGCCTGTGAGGCGCGCGGCGAGATCGGCGCGCTGGCCGGGGTCGCCGCGCCAGTAGCGCCGCACGCTGTCGCGAAAGCGGTCGTTCCATTCGGCGAAGCCCGGCGGATGATGGCCGAGCTGGTAGCCGCCCGGCCCCACGTCCCACGGCTCGGAGATCAGTTTGACGCGCGAGAGCACGGGGTCCTGGCGCAGCACGTCGAAAAAGCCGCTGGCGGGATCGAAGCCGTGCGCTTCGCGCCCGAGCGTGACGCCGAGATCGAAGCGAAAGCCGTCGATACCGTACGAGGTGACCCAGTAGCGCAACGAATCGGCCACCATCTGCAGCACGCGCGGATGCGTGAGGTTGAGCGTGTTGCCGCAGCCGGTGTCGTTGATGAGATGCCGTTCGTCGCCCGGCACGCAGCGGTAGTAGCTCGCGTTGTCGAGCCCGCGCCACGAGACCGTCGGCCCGCCTTCGCCGCTTTCGCAGGTGTGGTTGTAGACCACGTCGAGGATCACTTCGATGCCGGCCGCGTGAAGTTGGCGCACGGCAATGCGCATTTCGTCGGGATCGTGGCCCGAGAGATACGAGGGCTCGGGCGCGAAGTACGCGGCCGTGTTGTAGCCCCAGTAGTTGCGCAGGCCGCGCTCGAAGAGAAAGCGCTCGGTGAGCAGGGCCTGCATCGGCAGCAACTCCACGGCGGTTATCCCGAGCTTGTGCAGATGCTCGATGAAGTGCGGCGCGGCGAGGGCCGCGAAGGTGCCGCGCGTGTGCGAGCGTAGTTCGTGGCGCAGCATCGAGACGCCGCGCAGATGCGTCTCATAGATCACGGTTTTGCCCCACGGCGTGTTCGGCCGCACGTCGCGCGACCAGTCGAACGCGTCGTGAGTGACCACGGCCTTGGGCATGGCGGGCGCCGAATCGCGCCGGTCGAACGAGAGGTCGGCGCGGTTCGAATGCACGCGGTAGCCGAACAGCGTGTCCGACCAGCGGAACTGGCCGATCAGCCGCTTCGCGTAGGGGTCGAGCAGCAGCTTGTATGGATTGAAGCGGTGGCCCAGATGCGGTTGATAGGGGCCGTGCGCGCGCAGTCCATACACCGTGCCGGGATGGGCGCCGGGCAGATAGCCGTGCCAAACTTCGTCGGTGCATTCGGGCAGCGTGTAGCGCGTGCGTTCCTTGCGCCCGGTCGGGTCGAACAGGCACAGCTCGATGCGCCACGCATGCGCCGAGAACACCGCGAAGTTCGTGCCGAGTCCGTCCCAGGTCGCGCCAAGCGGGTAGGGTGCGCCGGGCAGCAGCCGCTCGGGCAGGCCGTTAGCCATGTCGATGCTCCTTCTCGTGCTTCTTGTATTGCATCGGATTCCTGATGGATTTTTGGCGGACGCGGCGTGTGCGAATCGTCATCGGCGCAGGCGCAGTATCAGCGTGCCGAGCGGCGGCAGTACGAACGTCGCCGATTGCGGCTTGCCATGGCTTTGCACGGGCTCTGTGCACACGAGGCCCCCGTTGCCCATGTTCGAGCCGCCGTAGACGCTGGCGTCGGTGTTGAGCACTTCCTCCCATTCGCCGGGCTGCGGCATGCCGATCCGGTAGCCGAGGCGCGGTACCGGTGTGAAGTTGCACACCACCACGATCTCGCGGCCCGAGCCGTCCACGCGCCGCCACGCGAGCACGCTGTTTTCGGTGTCGTCGGAGACGAGCCATTCGAAGCCGCCCGGATCCGTGTCGAGCATGTGGAGCGCGGGTTCGTCCGCGTAGAGCCGGTTGAGGTCGCGCACCAGCGTTTGCACGCCGCGATGCAGCGGTTCGTCGAGCAGGTCCCAGTGCGGCGTGCCGTCGTGATCGAACTCCGCCATCTGCCCGAACTCGCTGCCCATGAACAGCAGCTTCTTGCCCGGGTGCGCCCACATGAAGCCGAAGTACGCGCGCAGGTTCGCAAAGCGCTGCCAGCGGTCACCCGGCATCTTGCCGAGCAGCGATCCCTTGCCGTGCACGACTTCGTCATGCGAGAGCGGCAGCACGAAGCGCTCGGACCACGCGTAGACCATCGCAAAGGTCATCTCGAGATGGCGATAGCGCCGGTACACCGGGTCTTCGTGCATGTAATGGAGCGTGTCGTGCATCCAGCCCATGTTCCACTTGAACTGGAAGCCGAGGCCGCCGTCCTCGGGGCGCGCGGTCACGCCTGGCCAGGCCGTCGATTCCTCGGCGATGGTGATCACGCCGGGGCGCTGCGGCACGTACTGCGTTTCGTGATTGAGGCGCTTGAGGAAGGCGATCGATTCGAGATTCTCGCGGCCGCCATGGACGTTCGGCACCCATTCGCCGGGCGCGCGCGAATAGTCGCGGTAGAGCATCGAGGCCACGGCATCGACGCGCAGGCCGTCGACGTGATAGCGCATCAGCCACGCGAGCCCCGAGGCGATCAGGAACGCGCTCACCTCGCGGCGGCCGAGGTTGTAGATCATCGTGTTCCAGTCGGGGTGATAGCCCTCGCGCGGGTCCGAGTGCTCGTAGAGCGCGGTGCCGTCGAAGTCGATCAGGCCGTGCGCGTCGTTCGGGAAATGCGCGGGCACCCAGTCGAGGATCACGCCGAGTCCGGCTTCGTGCGCGCGGTCCACGAAGGCCGCGAAGTCGAGCGGCGAGCCGAGGCGCGCCGTGGGCGCGAATTGCGACAGCGGCTGATAGCCCCACGAGCCGCCGAACGGGTGCTCGGCGATGGGCAGCAGTTCGAGATGCGTGAAACCCATGCCTTGCGCGTAGGGAATCAGGCGCTCTGCGAGCGCCTGCCAGTCGGGCGCGGGGGTGGGCGCATCCGCGCCATGGGTGGGGAGCCACGAGGGCGCGTGCACTTCATAGATCGACATGGCCGCGCGCGTGCTCTGCTTTTGCGCGCGTGTTTGCAACCATTCGCCGTCGCGCCACGCGAAATCGTCGAGCGCGTCCACCGGCGCGACCACCGAAGCCGTGGCGGGCGGCGCTTCGGTCTGGAACGCGCACGGATCGGCCTTCAGCGGCAGCACTTCGCCGCGCGCGCCGAGGATCTCGTACTTGTAGCGCGCGCCGGCGGCGATGCGCGGAATGAACAGTTCCCATACGCCGGCTTCGTGGCGCAGCCGCATCGGATGGCGGCGGCCGTCCCATGCGTCGAAGTCGCCCACCACGGAGACGCGCCGCGCATTTGGCGCCCAGACTGCGAAGCGCACGCCGGGCACGCCCTCGCAGACGAGCGGCCGCGCGCCCAGGCATTCGAGCACCGCGTAGGGGTCGCCGTCGGCGAGCCGATGCAGCGCATCCGGTGAAAGCTGCGGGCCGAATGAGTAGGGATCCTCTGTTTCATGCGTGACGCCGTGCCAGTTGATTTCAAGCCGGTACGGCACAGCCTGCGAGAGCGGTCCGGCAAAGAGCCCCGCGGGATGCACGAGCGCGAGTTCGGCAAGGGTCTGCGCGCGGTCGCGCGCGAGCACGCGCACCTGCGCCGCGTTCGGCAGCCACGCTCGCACGTACGGCGCGCCATCGATCCAATGCAGACCGAGCACCGCGAACGGATCGGCATGGCGGCCTCCGAGGAGCGCGTCGATGTCGTGCTGCTGCAGGCCGGCGTCAGGGTTGCGTTCAGCCATGTCCGCTTCCTCCAGCGTGCGGGTGCGTTGGCGTGCTCGTAGGCGCCTGGGTGGGCGCCAGGTCGAGCACGCGGTTCGCAATCGCAGCAAGCCCGCGGATCGGCAACGCGAGCCAGCTGGGCCGGTTGGCCGCCTCATAGCGGATTTCGTAGGCCGCCTTCTCGATCAGGAACAGGTCGAGCAGCGCCTGCTCGTGGGTGGCGCTCACGAGCGCGAGCGGGGCTTGCGAAGCGGCCGCGCGATACTGGCTCAGGAAGGTCTCGGCCGCGTGGTTGCGAAAACGTTCGAACAGCGCGTGCTTGCGTTCGGCAATCCGCTGCGGGGCGCTTTCCGTGGTCGACTGGGCCGCCGCGCCCGCGTAGGAGAGCGAGCGCAGCAGGCCCGCGACGTCGCGCAGCGCGCACTGCTTCGCACGCCGGTATTCGAGCGAGCGCGCGGGCTCGCCTTCGAAGTCGATCAGGTACGCATCGCCTTGAGAGATCAGCACTTGGCCCAGATGGAAGTCGCCGTGAATGCGGATGCGCAAGGTCGAGGCGTCGAGCGGCACCAACTCGTCGAGCTTTGCCATCAGCAAGTCGCGGCGCTCGACGAGTCTGCGGGCGAGTTCGCGCGTGTCGTCGTCGAGCGTGCGAACGTTCTCGCCGGTGTGCTGCGCCACGATGTCGAGTGCCTCGGCCAGCATCTTTTTCGTATCGGCGATCCATAGTCCTACGTCGTCGCGCGTCGCGGCTTCGGGCGTGAAAGCAGCGTCGTCGCCAGGCGTGGCGAGCACCGCGTGCAGTTCGCCCAGACGTTTGCCGATCGCGCCGATCACCGACGCGTAGTTCTGCATCACCTCTTCTTCGTGCGCCTGGTCGCCGGTGTCGCCGTCGTCGGCGGCGAGCGCAAGGTCGTCGACGGTACGGCGCAGATAATCGAGCGCCCAGTCCCACGCATTGCCCTGGTTGTCGATATAGCCTTGCAGGATCGCGAGCGTATGCGGCACGCCCTGCGGGTCCACGCGCACCACTTCTCCGTAGAGCGGCGCGGTGTTCGCGTAGCCGTGCTTGGTGAGGTAACGGCTCATTTCCGCTTCGGGATGCACGCCCGCGATCAGGCGGCGCACGAGCTTGAGCACGATGGTTTCGGCCACGATCAGCGAGCTGTTGCTCTGCTCGGCGGCGAGCCAGCGCACTTCGGGTGCTTCGCCCAGATCGATCTCGTCGAGACGGTCGGTGGGTTCGAAGCGGATCGTGCTGCCCTGCACCGTGGGCACGGCCGCGCGCTCGCGCAGCTTGCGCAGCACGCCGTGGGCGAACCATGGCAGCGAGAACGCGTCGGTGAGATAGCCGATCGTGCGCCCGCGCCGCACGCGCGAGAGCGCGAGCTGGATATGCAGCGGCGTGGTGATGTCCGTGCCCCACGTGATGGCGATGGGCAGCACGTAGCGCTCGCTGGTGCCGTCGGCGAGTTCGGCTTCGATCTCGGTGAAGGCGAAGCCCGCGCCGTGGATGGTCGTGAGCGCGGCGAGCCGCACGCCGCGCAGCGCCTTGTCCTTCGAGGCGAACCAGCGCCGCCGCGAGAGCCATGAGGGCAGCACCTCGGATTCGAGCAGGCGCACGTTCTCGGGTGTGGCCCCGGTCTGGCCTTCGCGAATCACGACCGTCACGAATTCGGGCAACTGCTCGGAAGTCGGCTGGCTCCACGAGGGCCGCTGATCGCCTGGGCACAGCAGGAACCACAGGAAGCCGTAGGGCGGGAACGTGAGCAGATACGGCAACTGGCCGACGGGCGGGAACACCGAATCGGCGGTCATCTCCACGGGCGCCGCGCCCGCGAATTCGGAGAGATCGAGCTCGACCGCTTGCGGCGCGCGCGAGAGATTCGCCACGCACAGGATCGCGGGTTCGCCCGGCGTCTCGCGCAGATACGCAAGAATCTTGCGATTGGCGGGGCGAAGGAAGCGGATCGAACCGCGCCCGAACGCCTGGTTCGCGCGGCGCGTGGCGAGCATGCGCCGCGTCCAGTTGAGCAGCGAATGCGGGTCGCGCGTTTGCGCCTCCACGTTGATCGCGTCGTAGCCGTAGAGCGAGCCCATCAGCGGCGGCAGCACCAATTGCTCGGGGTCGGCGCGCGAGAAGCCGCCGTTGCGGTCCGACGACCACTGCATCGGCGTGCGCACGCCGTCGCGGTCGCCGAGGTGAATGTTGTCGCCCATGCCGAGCTCATCGCCGTAATAGATCACGGGCGTGCCCGGCATCGAGAGCAGCAGCGAGTTGATGAGCTCGATGCGGCGGCGGTCGCGCTCCATGAGCGGCGCGAGGCGCCGCCGGATGCCGAGATTCAGGCGCGCGCGCCGGTCGCTCGCATAGGTGTTCCAGAGATAGTCCCGTTCGGAGTCCGTAACCATTTCGAGCGTGAGCTCGTCGTGATTGCGCAGGAACACGGCCCACTGGCAGCTCGGTAACAAATCCGGCGTCTGCTTCATGATGTCGATGATCGGGAAGCGGTCTTCGCTCGCAATCGCCATATACAGGCGCGGCATCAGCGGGAAGTGGAACGCCATGTGGCATTCGTCTTCCTGGCCGAAGTACTCCTGCACGTCCTCGGGCCACTGGTTCGCCTCGGCCAGCAGCATGCGGTTGGGGTAATGCTCGTCGATGGTCGCGCGAATCTGCTTGAGGACCGCGTGCGTTTCGGGCAGGTTCTCGTTGTTGGTGCCTTCGCGCTCGACAAGGTAGGGCACGGCGTCGAGGCGCAGCCCGTCGATGCCCATGTCGAGCCAGAAGCGCATTACGTGCAGCACTTCGCGCAGCACGGCCGGGTTGTCGAAGTTGAGGTCCGGCTGGTGCGAATAGAAGCGGTGCCAGTAGTACGCGCCCGCGACGGGGTCGTGGGTCCAGTTCGACGGCTCGGTGTCGATGAAGATGATGCGGGTTCCCTGGTACTTCTGATCGGTGTCCGACCACACGTAGTAGTTGCGATGGTTCGAGCCGGGCTTCGCGCGCCGCGCGCGCTGGAACCACGGGTGCTGGTCCGAGGTGTGATTGATGACGAGCTCGGTAATCACGCGGATGCCGCGCGCGTGCGCTTCCTGAATGAAGCGGCGCACGTCGGCGAGCTGGCCGTAGTCGGAGTGCACGTTGCGGTAGTCGGCGATGTCGTAGCCGTCGTCGCGGCGCGGCGAAGGATAGAACGGCAGCAGCCAGATCGCCGTCACGCCGAGGCCTGCGATGTAGTCGAGCTTCGCGAGCAGGCCCGGGAAGTCGCCAACGCCGTCATTGTTCGAGTCGTAGAACGACTTCACATGCACCTGATAGATGATCGCGTCCTTGTACCAGAGCGGATCGTCGGAAAGCTGCGAGGGCTTGCCGCGCTTTTGCGTGCCATGGCGCTCGTGGTCCGCATGAACGTCGGCCTCGGTGGCCGTCGAATCGTGCGTGAGCGGGGCTTCTGCGTGCGGCGGTGTCTCGTGGGAGGCGGGATCGCGTTTCATGTCGCTCCTCCGGGCGGGAAGTCCTGGTCCAGTTCGGGGTGACCTTCGATATGCGGCTCGTCCGCGGTTTCCAAGGTTGCGGTTTCGCGCGGCAGTCCGTCGAAGGGCGCGATGCGCCAGATCGCGAATGGCCGCGCGTGCGGATCGAGCCGCACATGCTGCCAGCGGCCTTGCCATTCGAAGCGCTCGCCCGTGATTTCGTCGACCACGGCCAGGCGCGCGCGATCGTCGATCTTCCAGTGCTGGAAGGTCGCCCACGAAAGTTCGAAGTCGGCGCCTTGCTCGGCGTGGGGGTCGAGATTGATCGCCACTACGACCACGTTATCGCGCGCGGGCGTGGCTTTCTCGAAGCACAGCATGGCTTCGCTGTGTGTGGTCAGGAAGGTGATGCCCAAGTGCGTCTGCAGCGCGGGATTCGCGCGGCGGATGCGGTTGAGCGCGGTGATCTCCGGAACGATGTTGCCGGGCCGGTTCCAGTCCCACGCACGCAGCTGGTATTTTTCGGAGTCCAGATATTCTTCGCTGTTGGGTAATGCGCGCGCTTCGCAGAGTTCGAAGCCGCTATAGGCGCCCCACAGGCCAGAGAGCAGCGAGGCCAGCGCCGCGCGGATCAGGTGGCTCGAACGCGCGCCGCTTTGCAGATAGCGCGGGTTGATGTCGGGCGTGTTGACGAAGAAGTTGGGCCGGTAGAAGTCGCGCACCGCGGTCTGCGTGAGCTCGGTGAGGTAGTCGATGAAATCGCGCTTGGACTCGCGCCACGTGAAGTACGTGTACGACTGCGAAAAACCGATCTTGGCGAGCCGGTACATCAGGCGCGGGCGTGTGAAGGCCTCGGAGAGAAAGATCACGTCGGGGTGGCGCGCGCGCACGTCGGCGATCATCCATTCCCAGAACGGCAGCGGCTTGGTGTGCGGATTGTCGACGCGGAAGATGCGCACGCCGTGGTTCACCCAGAACAGGATCGCATCGCGCAGCGCGAGCCAGAGGTCGGGCTTCGCGTCGTGCGCATAGAACTCGGGGTTCACGATGTCCTGGTATTTCTTCGGCGGATTCTCGGCATAGCGCAGCGTGCCGTCGGGCCGCCACGCGAACCAGCCCGGGTGCGCCTTGAGCCACGGATGATCGGGCGAGCACTGAATCGCGAAATCGAGCGCGATTTCAAGGCCGTTCCGATGCGCGGCGCTCACCATGCGGCGGAAGTCGTCGAGCGTGCCAAGCTGCGGATGCACGGCAGTGTGGCCGCCTTCGGCCGCGCCGATCGCGTAGGGGCTGCCCACGTCGCCGGGCTGCGCGGTGAGCGAGTTGTTGCGGCCCTTGCGGTTGGCAAGACCGATCGGATGGATGGGCGGGAAGTACAGCACGTCGAAGCCCATGTCGCGGATGCGCGGCATCTTCGCGATCACATCGTCGAAGGTGCCGTGGCGCGTTTCGTCGTCGCTCATCGAGCGCGGGAAGATCTCGTACCAGCTCGCGTAGCGCGCTGCGCCGCGTTCGGCGTCCACGCGCTGCACCTGCGCGTCGCGCGTGAGGAACGGGCGATGCCGGGCCGCGCGCACGGCGGCGGCCGTGGCGGGCGCGGCTAGCAGAGCGCAGCGCGGTTCTGTGTCGGCGCTTACGAAGCGCTTCACGAGCGCCTCGAGTGCATCGTGTGCGTGCGTGGGGCCGCTTGGCTCGTCCTCGCCCGAGGTTCGCGCCGTCGCGAGCACGAGTGCGAGCAGGCGGCTCGCTTCTTCGAGTTCGAGGTCGACGGGCTGATGCACCGCGCGCTTCTTCAGCAGATGATCGACGAGCGAAGCGAAGTCGTCGCGCCACGCGATTACGACGAATTCATAGCGTCCCACGCGTTCGAGCGGAAAGTGGCCGCTCCACAGGTCGGTGCCGGCGGGCTGCATCGGCGTCATCGGCGCTTCGTGCCACGCGGTCTCGTCGGCGGCGCGCCAGAGGACGGCGGCGTCGATGCGATCGTGACCCTCGGCAAAGATCGCCGCGCGCACTTCGCAGCGCTCGCCTACCACGCGCTTCGCGACGAAGCGGCCATGATCGACCGAAGGCTCCACGCTTTCGATGGCGATGCGCGGCGCAGCGATCGCTTCGAGCACGCTCTTGTGACCGCTCGTGGGCGACTTCGCGAGGTCCTCGGGCGGTGCGAGCGTGACCATCGGACTCGCCAGCGCGCCAAACATCCAGCACGCGCCTGCGGGCAGCGTGAAGGTTTCGGGCACGGCGCTCGCGTCGCGAAGTGCGCTTGCGCTCGGGCGCTCGCCGCGCAGCGTTTGTGCGTCGAGCGGAGTGAAGCGCGTGAAGCCGCCGGGTACGCCGTCGAGCAGATGCGCCATGTTCACGCGCACGGGCGCATCGAGCGAAGGATTGACGAGCGTGAGCAGCGCTTCGCCGGACTCGCGCAGGTCGGCGTGGTCGCCGCGCAGCAGCGCGGCCACGGGCGCGCCGGGACCGTTGAGCGCGCGCAGTTCGCCGTTGGTCTGGAGCGTCCACGTTTCGCGCTGCAATGCGTTGGCGTGCGCGATATCGGCGCTGAGGTCGAGCGGCGCACGCGTTTTCGCGGCTTCCCATGCGTGCGCGTCGTGCGTTTGCGTGTCGTGGCCGATCGTTTCGTCGATACCGTATTCGAAGCCCATCGGCACGAGCCAGCCGGTTCCCGTCGCCGCCGCCGCGCGCAGCATGCGGCGGCAGGCGCGCTCGACGGTGCGCAGGTCCAATGCCGCGCCGTGTTCGCGCAAATCGTGAATGAGGCGCGGGCCGTACGGCGCCTCGGGAAACGCGATGGGCGAGCCCACGCGCTGCACGACCGCGTGTTCCTCGACGAGCCAGCTCGACGAAAAATCCCACCAGCGCAGCGACGTGAACGCGGCGTCGAAGCCAGCGTGCTCGAGCCGCGCGAGATCATCGCGCGCAAGGCCCGGCGTGGCCGCGAGCCAGCGCGTTTGCGGATGGCTCGCGCGCACCGCGTCGAAGATCGCGCGCAGCACGTTGGCCGGCACGCGATGCGGCGAATCGATGCGAAAGCCGCCGATGCCCGCATCGGCGAGACGGCTCGCGAGCTGCGTCCACCATATCGCGAGCGGCGCGCCCGCGTGCGCGAAGTCGGCATAGGCGACGTTGGCGTCGCGATGGCCGTGGCGCGGGTCGAGCCGCGCGTCCTCGGGCTCGAACGGATGGAACCATTCGGGATGCTCCGCGTGGAGCGCGCCGTGGGCAGCCGTGCGGTCGAGCGTGAGGTCGGCGAGCAGCGTGATGCCGCGCGAGCGCGCGGCGGACGCGAGCAGGCGCAAGGTCTCGTCCATGGGCTCTTGCGTGCCGAAGGCGGGATGCAGGCGTGTGTGATCGGCGACGACGCGGTCGTCGCCCGTGGCGCCCGATGTTGCGATGCCCGGCGCGAACAATGCGCCTATCAGGACGTGGTCGAAGCCGAGCGAGGCCGCGTGCGCGAATTGCGCGGGCCACGCGTCGAGTGCTCCGACGAGGACGGAATGAACGAAATAGATCCGCGGCGCATAGGCGTGGGGAGCTTCCATCGGTCTTATCCAGTTCGTCGGGCGACGTGGATGCAAGGCCGATGTAATAGCGGTTGCGATCACGTTGCCCGTGGGCTGCCGGAGCGCACCGCACAAGCCATGCGAGTGGTACGCCCTGTTCAGAGTAGTGCAAGAGCCGGCCGGAGCCAAACAGGCGCCAGGCAGAAACATCGCCGGGAACCAGGCACGGGGGAGATGCAGCAAGGCGTATGCCCGAGGCCGCCGTTCGACCGGTTGCCGGCCACCACGCAGGTTCGTCGAGCGCGTGTTATGCCGGGCATCGCAACGCACGGTTTGTCGAATCGGGGCAGGAAACGCTATATTTCAGGCGCAGCGCGTCCTCTGCATTTTTCGTGCGGAGCGCCGTTCGACGCGCGCAACCTGGACAAGATTACAAACTTTTCCCGTATGCATCGTCGCCGGTATTGGCGGCAAGTGTGTAACCCCGCTCGCTTGGGGTAGACCCTTCGTCTGGAGTATCCATGACCGATGTGACGCAGGACGGGACCACTCATTTTCCCCATGCGCGTGCATCGCGCGATCAGCACGTCGCACGTCCGGGCCGTCGCCGGTTCGTGACGGGGGCGTGCGCTGCCGCCGCGACGCTTGCTTTCGCATTGGCCGGCCGGCGTGGCGCGCAATACGCATTCGGCATTGCCGATGCATCGGCCGCCAATTCTGCCAGCGCGGCCAGCGCAGCCAGCGCCGCCGGTGGCGCGCCCGCGAACAGCGGCTACGAAGCCTTCATCGCACTCTCCCAGCGCCTCACCGGCCGCACGCGCTTTGACGCCGTGCTCGGCCAGCGCATCTACGCCGCGCTCGCGCGCGCGAACAGCACGTTCGAGCAGAACGTCGGCGCGCTCAACACGTGGATCAAGGGGCACGGCGGCGTGCCTTCGGACATCGTCACGGCTGCGCTCAAGACCGATCGGCCGGAACTCGCAACGACCGTCGGCGAGATCATGCGCGCGTGGTATCTCGGGCTCGTGGGCGACATGCCGAAGGCGCAGGTGCTGGCCTACGAGAAAGCGTTGATGTTCGATCCGGTCAGCGATGTGCTGACGATTCCGTCGTATTGCCGCGACGTGCCGTTCTACTGGACAACGAAGCCCGCGGACATGCCGGCAGCCACGATGGCTGCGTTGTCCACGACATCGGCATCGACGGCGGCCAGGCCGTAGGCGACGAGGGACGACAATGGCGATCAAGCATTCTGCCGACGTGGTCGTGGTCGGCTCCGGTGTGGCGGGCAGTCTGGTTGCGTACCAGATGGCGCAAGCCGGCGCATCGGTGATCCTGCTCGAAGCGGGGCCGCGTCTTGCGCGCTGGCAGATCGTCGAGAACTTCCGCAACTCGCCGGCCAAGGCCGACTTCGCGGCGCCGTATGCGTCGATGCCTTATGCGCCGCATCCGCAGTACTCGCCGCCCAACGGCTACCTCGTGCAGAAGGGCGACTATCCATACAACGCGCAATACTTGCGGCTCGTGGGCGGCACCACCTGGCACTGGGCGGCAGCGGCCTGGCGTCTTTTGCCCGCCGACTTTCGCCTGAAGACGCAGTACGGCGTGGGCCGCGACTGGCCATATCCGTACGAGACGCTCGAGCCGTGGTATCTGGCCGCCGAAATCGAACTGGGCGTCTCGGGCCCGGACCCGGCGCGGCACGACCTCGGCTCGCCGCGCTCGAAGCCCTATCCGATGGACATGCTGCCGCTCTCGTACATGGATCAGCGCTTTAGCGACGTCCTCAATGCCAACGGCTTTCACGTGGTGCCCGAGCCCGTTGCGCGCAACAGCCGCCCATACGATGCGCGCCCGACTTGCTGCGGCAACAACAATTGCATGCCGATCTGCCCGATCGCGGCGATGTACGGCGGCATCGTGCACGCCGACAAGGCCGAGCGCGCGGGCGCGCGGCTCATCGCGGAGGCGGTGGTGTACCGCATCGAGGCCGACAACAAAGGCCTCATCACGGCCGTGCATTACAAGGACCCGCACGGCAACAGTACGCGCGTGACGGGCAAGTTTTTCGTGCTGGCCGCCAACGGCATCGAGACGCCCAAGCTCATGCTGATGTCGACAAGCGACGCGTTCGCGCACGGCATCGGCAACCGTTCGGACCAGGTAGGCCGCAACCTCATGGATCATCCGGGCACGGGCGTCGCGTTCCTCGCCAACGAGCCGCTGTGGCCGGGGCGCGGGCCGATGGAGATGACCTCGGTGGTGAACTTCCGCGACGGCGCATTCCGGTCCGAGTACGCCGCCAAGAAACTGCATCTCTCGAACGGCGTGGCCACGCCGGCCGTGACCGCCGCGCTCATCAACAACGGCGTGACGGGCGCGGAACTCGATCGCGAGATCCGCGAGCGCGCCGCGCGCACGCTGACCATCAACAGCTTCCACGAGCATTTGCCCGAGCCGCAAAACCGCGTGCTGCCATCGAGCGAGCGCAAGGACGCGCTCGGCATTCCACAGCCCGAGATCCATTACTCGATCAACGACTACGTGAAGAAGAGCGCCGCCGACACACACGATCTCTACGCGAAGATCGCCGAGCTTTTCGGCGGCACGGAGGTCGCTTTCGACGACACCTTCGCGCCCAACAATCACATCATGGGCACGACGATCATGGGCGCGAACCCGGCCGATTCGGTCGTCGACGCCGACTGCCGCACGCACGACCATTCGAACCTGTTCATTGCCGGCAGCGCGGTGATGCCGGCTGCCGCCTCTGTGAATTGCACGCTGACCATTGCCGCGCTGGCGCTCAAGCTGGCCGACAAGCTGCGCGGCGAGCTGTAAGACGAGCTGTAAGACGAGCTGTGAAGCGACAGAAACCGACGATGAACGCAAGCAAGCCTCCCACCGATGGCACCCACCACGCGCAGCGCATCCAGCGGGCCCAACGCACGCGCGCCACGCTGGCAGCGATGCTGTTCTGCGCGTTCGCGCTCTACGTGGCGTGGCACGCCGCGCACGACGGCGAGACGCACCCCGTCGACGAAATGCTGCTGCCGGCCGCGCGCGGCGAAGGCCCGGCAGCCCTCGACGACGCCGCGGCGCGCCCGGAACTCGTCAAGCGCGGCGAATACCTCGCACGCATGGGCGATTGCGCCGCGTGCCACACCGCAGACCCGAGCCGGCCCTTCGCGGGCGGCCGCGCGATCAGCACGCCGTTTGGCAAGCTCTACACGCCCAACATCACGCCCGACCCCGATACCGGCATCGGCCAATGGAGCGACTCCGATTTCATGCGCGCGATGCACGAGGGCGTGGGCAAGGCCGGCGAGCGGCTCTATCCCGCGTTTCCCTATGTGGAGTTCACGCGCGTGACGGAGCAGGACGTGCTTGCGATCCGCACGTACCTGAACACGCTCGCGCCGATCCGTTACAAGCCGCCCGCCAACGAGCTGAGGTTCCCGTTCAACCAGCGCTGGCTGCTGATGTTCTGGAATCTGTTCAATTTCGACGAAGGCCGCTTCGTACCCGATCCGAAAAAGAGCGCCGAATACAACCGGGGCGCTTATCTGGTCGAGGGGCTCGCGCATTGCGAGGAGTGCCACACACCGCGCAATTTCATGCAGGGCCTGAAAACGGGCGAGCGCTTCTCGGGGGCGACGCAGGCGGGCTGGCAGGCGTACAACATCACGCCGGACCGAGCGGCTGGCATCGGCGGCTGGAGCAAGGAGGCGCTCATGAGCTACCTCGTCACCGGCGTGGCCGCCGGCCACGCGAACGCCGCCGGGCCGATGGCCGAGGTCGTGCAGAACTCCACGCAGTACCTGAGCGCCGAGGACCAGCGCTCGATCACCGCTTATTTGCGCGGGCAACGGCCGGTGGCGGGCGGCGTGACGCGCTCGCGCGATTCGTACGGCTCGCCCGCCAACGACGACGTCACCGCGCTGCGCGGCGCCACCATCACGAGCGTGAACGGGGCGCAGCTATTCGTGGCGAACTGCGCGAGTTGCCACCACTGGAGCGGCGCGGGCGTGGGCGCGAGCGCGCCGATCGCCTATCCGTCGCTCATCCACAACAGCGTGACTGGCGCGCCGAGCCCAGGCAACCTGACGATGACGATCCTGCACGGCGTGCGACGCCAGACCAGGGACGCCGACGTGCTGATGCCGGCATTCGGCAGCGAGCTGAGCAACGACCAGGTCGCGGCGATTGCGAACTACGTGACGAAGCAGTTCGGCGACCCGCGGGCGAGCATTACGCCCGACGAGGTGGCGGCGCTGCGCGCGCAGCCGCAATGACGCGCAGCCACCGTTACCGCGGCTACGCGAAAACCGCTCGCGAAACGATCATTGCCGCGCATACGTTGTGGAAACGCAGCGCTATGATGAAGCGATGACACCCACTCTCGCTCCTGTCGTCCAGCATCACGCAGCCAATGCGGCCGGTCGCGATTTCGTGATCGGCGACCTGCATGGTTGCGTGGACGCCTTGCGCTATCTGCTCCACAAAGTCGGGTTCGACGGCACGCGCGACCGCCTGTTCTCGGTGGGCGATCTCGTCGATCGTGGCGAACAGTGCGAGGAAGCGCTCGCGCTGCTCGACAAGCCCTGGTTTTACGCCGTGCTCGGCAATCACGAGGACATGCTGTGCGCCGTCGCGCAAGGGCGGCTCGCGCGGTTCCGCTGGTACGGCATCGGCGGGGGCTGGGCCCAGGGGCTGCCCGACCACGTGCTGGCCGCGCACGCGCAGCGGCTGCGCGAACTGCCGCTCGCGCGCGTGGTGGGTGAGGGCGCGACGCGCTTTAACGTGCTGCACGCGGAATTCTTCGGCGACGACGCCGCGCTCGACGCCGGCCAGTTCGATGCCGATGTGCGCGAGCGCATGCTGTGGGGGCGCGAGCTGGCGCTGAACGCGGCCATGCAGCCGCCGCAGCCGCATGCCGCGCTGTCGCTCACGTACTGCGGGCACACCCCAATGCGGGAGCCGCGCCAGATTGGCTCGCAGATGTTCATCGACACCGGCGCGTTCATTCCCGAAGGGCGTCTCACGATGGTCGAGGCGCTCACGCCCCGGCACTGGTCGATCTCCGTGCAGGCAGCGCGCGCGATGGGCGCGGCCGCGCTGTCGCTGCCTTGAAGGCTTGCCGCTGCCGGTTTCCCGAGCGTGGCTTTCCGTTCTCCTTTCGTGCAGGATTTTTGCCAATTTTGGTTCGATATAATCGCGGGCCGATCCAGGCGGGACCGGAACGGTTATTCGAGGGAGGAGACGGCGTGCGGGCAGTGGCAGTGATGGTCGCGGCATGGTGGATATCGACGTCGATGGCATGGGCCGTCGCGCCAGCGGTGACGCAGCACGGCGGCGCGGGCGGCGGCGCGACGGCGCGCGGGCAGGCCGCGAAGCCGGCCGGGACAGGGGCGCGGCATGGCGCGAAGCACGCGAAGGGTGCTGCGAGCGCGTTACACACGGCGCGATCCGCGCATTCCAGCAAGTCAACGAAGCCCACGAAGACTGCGCAAGGGTCAGCCCATGCACGGCCTCATGGCAAAACCGGGACGAAGTCGGCGGCCCATCGTGCACCGGGGACCTCGCAACAGGCGAGTAGCGCTCGTGCGCATCCGTCCAGATCGGCGACACAGGCCAGGCCCGCTGTGGCGCATCCGGCGTCGAATCACAAGCTGATGGTCGACGTGCCCTCAGCCCAGTCGCGGCGCGCGATCCCGCAGCCGCACGAACTTCCGCCGATTCTGAGCTGATTCACGCGGCCAGCCCGGCCTTTATTCCCCCGCGGCACCCCTCAAACGGCACCAAGACTCGACGCAAGCAACTGCAGCGTTGCGGCCGAACGCGACTCGCGCACGCGCGAATGCAGCATGACTCGCGAGGATGGCAAGGGCGGCAGCGCGTGCTTCGCGCCGACATCGACGAGCCCGCGCGGCGCCACGCGCCGGGCGAGCGCGGATACGGCAAGCCCCGCCTCCAGCGCCGCGCCCACTGCTGCCACGCCGCCGCCCACGAACACTTCCTGCCATTCGATGCCTGCCGTATCGAGCGCACCGATCGCTGCCGCGCGGACCGCGCATGGCCCCGCGAGCAGCGCGAGCGGCAGCGGCGTGCCCGGCTCCCAGCGCCATTCGGGCGCGGCGAGCCAGACCAGCGGCTCGTCGAAGAGCCGGCGTGTATCGCCGCGCGAAGCTTCTTCGGCTTCATAGCCCGCTTCATAGCCCGTTTCATAGCCAGCTTCCTGACGCACGATCACGGCGTCGAGCCGGCGCTCGTCGAACTGCTTGAGCAACTGCGCCGAGAGCCCGAGATGCAGCGCGATCACGAGCCCCGGATCGTGATCGCGCAGGAGCGCGAGCTGGCGGGCGAGCTGCGCGTCGGCGACATGCTCGCTCAACCCCAGCGAGAGACGCCGCGAGTCGCCCGCGAGTGTGCCGAGCGCGCGCTCATGCGCGCCGAGCAACTCGCGCGCCGCGCCGAGAAAGGCGCGCCCATCCGGTGAGAGCCGCACGACGCGCGGCGTGCGTTCGAGCAACTGCCGGCCGAGATGGGCTTCGAGCCGCTTGAGCTTGAGGCTCACGGCGGATTGGGTGGTGTCGAGCGCATCGGCGGCGCGCGTGAAGCTATGCAGTTCGGCGACCAGCACGAACGCGCGCACGGCATCGAGATCGAGCGGTTTCATTTCAAATGAAAATGAATGAAATATCCAGTGATATCTTTTTATTATGATAGGGCAGACCTAAGCTCTTGTCATGGCCCATCAATCACGGGTCATCCCACCCACGCTGAAGGAGCTCGACATGCCATTCACCCGAATCGCCGTACGCGCGGGCAAGCCCGCTGCCTATCGAAAAGCGCTCATGCAGGGCGTGCATCTCGCGCTCATGGAAGTGTTCAAGGCGCCAGAGGACGACCAGTTCATGATCGTCACCGAACACGATACCGACAATTTCGTCTTTGGACGGCACTACCTCGGCATCGAACGCAGCGACGACCTCGTGATGATTCAGATCGCCGTGAGCAATACGCGCGGGCAGGATCAGAAGAAGGCGCTATTCGCGCAGATCGCCGAAAACCTCGCGCGCGACCCGGGCGTACGGCGCGAGGATGTGTTTGTCAATCTCGTGGATGTCGCGCGCGAGAACTGGTCGTTCGGCAATGGAATCGCCCAGTACGCGACCTGAACCCGCTCAAAGCGCGCGGCTTACCAGCAGCGGGTCGATGGGACCGATCGCGGCCGCATCGCGGCGCGCATAAGGCAGCTTGTGCAGAACGTAGCGCATGGCGTTCAGCCGTGCACGCTTCTTGCAATCGGAGCGCACCACGGTCCACGGCGCGTCGGCGGTATCGGTCTGCGAGAACATGGCCTCTTTGGCCTGGGTGTATTCGTCCCATTTGTCGAGCGAGGCGAGATCGACGGGGCTCAGCTTCCACTGTTTGAGCGGATGCGCGCGGCGCTCCTTGAAGCGCCGGCGCTGCTCGGCGCAGCTCACCGAGAACCAGAACTTGATGAGGTGAATGCCGCTGCGGATCAACTGGCGCTCGAACTCCGGTGCCTGCTGCATGAATTCCGCGTACTCATCGGGCGTGCAAAAGCCCATGACGCGCTCGACGCCCGCGCGGTTATACCAGGAGCGATCGAACAGCACGATTTCGCCCGCCGAAGGCAGGTGCTGCACATAACGCTGGAAGTACCACTGGCCGCGCTCGACCTCGGTGGGTTTCTCCAGCGCCACCACGCGCGCGCCGCGCGGGTTCAGGTGCTCCATGAAGCGCTTGATCGTGCCGCCCTTGCCCGCGGCGTCGCGCCCCTCGAAGAGGATGACCACGCGCTGCCCGGTCTCGCGTACCCACGCCTGAAGCTTGAGCAACTCGACCTGCAGCCGGTATTTCTGCCGCTCGTAGGCGCGCCGCGACATCAGGTTGCGGTAGGGATAGTCGCCGTCGCGCCAGCCCGCTGCAAGCTCTTCGTCGGGATGGTGCGAGCGCGTCTTGCGCCAGTCCGACGGATTGCCTTCGAGGATGAGGCTGCGCAATTGCGCGGCTTCATCGGGTGACAGGCCTTTCATGAGTGCGGCGACCGAATCGAACAGCGAAGCGGGGGATTCGCCCCGCACCGCACCGTTCGCCGCGACGAGATCATGCATTGCGCCGGCGATGACCTCCGTGGCTGCTTCGACAGCGTTGTTGACGGCGTGCAACTCGGCGCTGCGCGCGGTGAGCTCGGGCCGACATGCGGCCGTATCGTGCTCGTCAAGCGAGGTTTGAGTGTCGGGCGAGGGATTCGGCGTGGCAGGGGGAGTGACCATCTTGGGCATGTGAGTGGTTTTCGCTACTTTATTGCTACGGCGGCTGGGCCGTGGCTGAGGGATGCCACGGCGCCGGTGCTTAGACGCTTTCGGCCTTGCGCAGGATCTGGTAGAGCGAATCCTTGAGCTGCAGCTTCTCTTTCTTGAGTTGCTCGATGGCCATGCCGTTCGCGGGGACGATGCCCGCTTCCATGTTCTTGATCTGCTGATCCAGGTCGTTGTGACGATGGAAAAGCCGAGCGAAATGATCGTCGTTCGTTTTGAGGCGCGAGATCAGGTCTCTGAATTCTGGGAACACTCAACACTCCTTACAGAAGTACGACACACCGGGCGATGTGCAAGTATTTATTCTTCCACTTCCGCCTCGCCACGGTTTTGATCGTCGTCATTCGGACCAAGTGGGTTGGGGAGGGTCCCGAGAGCGCTGGTGCGATCGTGCGTGTACTATCGGATGCAGCGATCTCATTATTGCCAGCGCTGTTCACGCCGTTTCAGATCGGTTTCACCCCAAGTCTTTGCCGTTTTCACCGCTTTCTGCCGCCCCTCTGATCCCTCGGAGCGTTCATGAGCCGCGTACTGGAAATCGTGCTGGATGTCGTGAGCGTCACGCCGCAAGCCTCGACCGAGGCCGTCGCTCCGCCCGGGCAGATTCCATCCGATTTCGCTGTGACCATGCGTGCGGTTTTGCCGCAGCTCGTGTCTGAAACCGACGACGCGGGCGAGCCGGTCGCGACCGTGATGTTCGACCGGGCCGGCGCGCTTGCGCGGGCGGGCTGGCGCATCGGCGTCGAGACGTGCGGCGCCGCGCAGTGTGTCGTCGTTTCCAGCCGGCGCCCATGGACGCCGGGCATCGTCGTCGTCGAGCCGATATTCACGGCGTGTCTGTACGCCAACGGTCTTGATACCGAGCTATTCGATGCCGCGCCCGAGCCATTTCGCGAGGTGCTCGCGGCAGCTGGGCCGCTCGAGCAGTCGGCGTCGCTGTCGGCGATGCGCAGCCGCTGGCAGTGGCCGCGCGATGGCGTCGATGTGGAGATCGTGCTCGATGCCGATGTCGGGGCGCTGCACGATGCGGGCGGGTGCCTGCACGAACTGCGCGTGAGCGTGCCGTGGCCCGAGGGCGAAGACGCCGAGCCGCTCATCGACGCGCTGTTCGCCTGCGCGCACGAACTGGCCGGGGCGTTACCCGCGTTTGTGCGCCTGAGCGATGCGCTCGAACGCGCGGCGGCCGGCAGCGTGGCTGGCGACGCTTGTGCGGTGCGCGCAGAGCCGGTCGATCTGGGCAGCGCGTGCACCGCCGGCGCGGCGCTGGTGGCGATCGGCGCGAACATCAGCGCGCACTGGTTCGGCAACGACTGGGGCGTGCGCGACTCGACAGCCAAGGCAAACGCAGTGAGCACGGAATTCATTCATCAGATGCGGGTGGCGCAACGGCGCCTGCGCACCGCCATGCGGATCTTTTCGCATTGGCAGGATAAGACGTGGTGCGAGCGCATCAAGCCCGAGCTCGATTGGTTCGGCGGGCTGCTTGGCGAGGCGCGCGACCGCGATGTGTTCGTCGAAGCCACGCTGCCCGCGCTCGCCGCCGCCGACGACGACCCCGCGCGCTGGCGCGCTGTGCTCGACGAGGCCGAGGCGCAGCGGCTCGTGGCCCGCGCGCGGTTGCGCGAGGCCTTGGCGGCGCCGCGTTATGCGCATGTCGCGCTCGCATGGCTGCAATGGCTGGATGCGCTCGCACGCAGGGTGCGTGCCGACGGCACCGACGCGCGCGCTTTGCATCGGCATGCTAACAAACGTGTGCGCCACTATTATCAGCAACTTGCTCAGGCGCAAAAGCTCACCGCCATCGACGATGCGGGCCGCCATCGTGTGCGGATCAACGCGAAATATCTGCGTTACACGCTCGAATTTTTCGCCCCCATTGCCTCGCGCCGCACACGCGAGGACACGGTGCGCACGCTGGTGCGCCTTCAAGGCGTGCTGGGCGACGGCAACGACGCCGCCGTGGCATTGCGCTATCTCGAGCGCATGGATGCGGAGCCCTATCAGCTCGGTTTCGCACGCGGCTGGTGCGAGGCGATGAAGCGTTATACGGCGAAAGAGGGCGAACGGCTCCTGCGCGAACTGCATCCGCCGAAAATCACGCGCGCGGTTTGAAGCGAGCTTGAATCGGGCTTGAACGCGACGCACGGCGTATTTCGCGCGTCCCCCTCTCTATAATCGACGTCATCGTTTGCACTCCACCCAGGCACTGCCCGATGACGACTCCCTCCTCGACTTCTTCCCCGCGCGGCGTGACCGTTGCCGATCAAAGCGCCAGCGCGGAAGCGGCTTCGCTGGGCGTGGGCGGCTCGGTCTGGTTTCAGGCCGGTCCGCAGGTGCTGGGCGGCGCGGCCCGCATCGCGCTGCTGGCGGCGATTCGCGAAACCGGCTCGATCACCGGCGCCGCCAAGGCGGTCGGCATGAGCTACAAGGGCGCATGGGATGCCATCGACGCCATGAACAATCTCGCTGGTGAACCGCTAGTGGTGCGCGCGACGGGCGGCAAGGGCGGCGGCGGGACCACGCTCACGCCGCGCGCGCAACGCCTCATCGCCACGTTCGGCGCGATCGAGCGCGAGCATCGGCACTTTCTCGAAAGCGCCGCCGCGGCGGTCCGCGCACTCGGCGGCGAAGCGCACGGGGAAGCCGACGCGGATACGGCAGGCAGCCTCGGCAACGATCTCGCCGTGCTCGGACGCTTCGCACTGCGTACGAGCGCGCGCAATCAGCTCTACGGCGCCATCACGGCTCTCGCGCGCGGGGCCGTCAACGACGAAGTCTCGATCGCGCTGCCTGGCGGGCAGCAGCTTGTTGCCGTCGTCACGCGCGAAAGCGCCGAGGCGCTGGGGCTTGCCGTGGGCGGGGCGGTGGTGGCGCTCGTGAAGGCCTCGTCGGTTGTGCTGGTGGCGGGCGGGGCGCATTCATCATCGGATTACGCCGCGCGGCTTTCCGCGCGCAACCGCTTGAGCGGCGTGGTGAGCGGCGTGCGCCGCGGCGAGGTCAATGCGGAGGTCGTGCTGGAGTTGCCGGGCGGCACGGTAATTGCCGCCGTGGTGACCGATGCGAGCGTCGATGCGCTCGGCCTCGTAGCGGGGGCGAGCGCGACGGCGGTGTTCAAGGCGTCGAGCGTGCTGCTTGGGGTAGGCGGCTGACCGGCGCGGTCAGCATGGTGGGCGTACGCGAGGGGCATCGCGGCACCCCGAACGCGCGGATTCAAGCGTGCTGGTGGCGCGCGGGCGCGAGCGTGTTGCGGGTTTGCGAAACCGGCGCGGGGATAGTGCCGGGCTTGTGCCCCGGCCGGTTGGCCTTCCACTTGGCGCGGATATATGGCTGATCGTGCCCCGAAACGGTAAGCGCGAGATGCGTCACCCAACGGTGGGTGGGCACGCGCACGTCGTGCAAGCCAAAGGTAAGCGCCGCGAGGCTGAGCGCGACCACGGCCGCCGAGAGCCGGCCCGATTGCGCCTCCCACCAGTAGCGCACGAACACGAGCGCCGTGAGCGCACCTACGATGCAGCCCGTGACGGCTTCCGAAGGTGAATGCGCGTCGAGCACGACGCGCGAGCATCCGACTGCGATACCGATGGCCAGCCCGATGACGACGCCTGCGGCGCGCATCATGGGCCGTACGCCTTGCAGCATCAGGAAAAACGCCACCGGATAGACGGCCGTGGACAGCATGGCGTGTCCGCTCAGGCCCGTGAAATCGTACGACCGCACACCGACGCCCCAGCCGAGAAAGGCGATCTTGGTGAGCGTAACGAGACAAATTGCCGCGCCTAGCAGCAGCAGCCAGCTTGCTGCCATGCGCCAGGAATAGCCCATCAGGAGCCAAAGCGCGATGGCGAGCGCGAGCGGCAGCGTGAGGCCCGCACTGCCGAGGTTGGTTATCGAATACCAGAGGTGGAGCGGTAAATCAGGCATGACTTGGCGCCGCTGGGGCGCGTTCCAAAAGCATCGTTTGACTGGCGCCCGGGCGTCCAGATGGGCGCCAGGAGCATCGTCGGATCTTCCAGTATAGCGGTGTTCGGGGCCGATTAATGCGACAGGCCGTGCGTGGCCACCCGGTTGAAATTCGTTACAGGAACCCGATTTCGTAACAGCAGCGCTCGATGATTGATGTTATTGTGCGTCGCACAATGGAGAGCGCCGTGGCCTGTGCTTCGGTGTATTCGACCCCCTTTCATGAGGCCACTGATGACGAAAAATCTGACGAAGCTGTGGGCGGGTGGCATGCAGCGTCTGCTCGCCATCCAGAATCGCGTTGCTCACGTAGCACTGCGCGAGGCCGGCCGCCGTGCTCCCGAGGCGCAGGCCATGTGGCGGAACGCCAAGACCGCCGTTGCGCAGGCCGCCGCAGCAGCAGCCACCGCGGCAGCCACCGCAACTGCGCCTGCCGCTAGCGAGGGGCATGAGGCGGAAGATGTGCGGACGCCCGCCCCGCGCAGCGGTCCGCCGATGCGCGAGTCGCGAGTGGGGCCGCGCGCCGCCGCCTGGACGGCAGGCGAATGGCTGCGCGCCGAGCATCTGGCGCCGGGCGCATCGCGCGCACTCGCCTATGGGCTCTACGTGCCGCCGGACTGGCCCACCGCCGATATGCCGCTCGTCGTGATGCTGCATGGCTGCAAGCAAACGATGGATTCGTTTGCCGAAGGCACCCGCATGAACCTGCTCGCGGACAAGCACGGCTTTGCGGTGGCCTATCCAGAGCAATCGATGCAGGCGCATCCGCACCAGTGCTGGCACTGGTACGACGCGCGCCAGCCGGCGGGCGGCGGTGAGGCCGCGGCGATCGTTTCGCTCGTCGACGCGCTCGTGCAGGAGCACGGTTTCGATCGCTCGCGCGTCTATCTGGCCGGACTTTCGGCGGGTGCGGGCCTGGCTTCGATGCTGGCGGTGCATGCGCCGGGCCGCTTCGCGGCAGTCGCGCTCCATTCGGGGCCGGCATTTGGCGAGGCGCACTCGGGTGTTGCGGCGCTCGACGTCATGCGGCGCGGTCTACATCATGACCCGGTGACACTTGTAGAACGCGCATTGGCGGGCCGTGCGCATTCCGGTATGCCGGCGCTCATCGTGCATGGCGACGCCGATGCGGTGGTCGCGCCCGTCAACGCGGAGCAACTCGCGACGCAGTTTCTGCGTCTGAACGGTCTCGCCGATTCCCAGGGCGTGCGCAAGGGCGTGGTTTCGCACGAGCACGACGGCGAGGGTTATACGGTTCAAAGCTTCGCGCGTGACGGCGCAAGCGTGGTGCGCCTGTGCCGCGTGGGCGCGCTGGACCATGCATGGAGCGGCGGCGACGACGCGGTGCCGTTCCACTCCGCGACCGGGCCGGACGCCAGCGCGATGATTTGGGAATTCTTCGAAAATCAGCGGCGCGAAGCGGTCGACGACGCTTTTGGCGGCGAACTGGCCGTGGGCGTGGGCTGAGCGCGCCATCCGTACAGCGGGATAGGGGTTTACCTTGATAAGGGTTTACCCTATAATGGTTTCATTCATTCCGAGGGCATGCGCCCGCTTACCGGAGCCAGACCATGTACCTGCTCAGCCGCCTTTTCCTGTTCCTCACGAAGTCGTACGAAACCGCTCAAAAGGAGCGCGAGGAAGCTTACCTGGCCGAATCGGCCGACATCTATGATCTCGAATTCCGCATGCGCAAGCTCGATCGCGAAAAGGCGGGCCGCAACCCGTCGTGGATGAATCACTACAGCTAAGCAGCTTAAGGTTTACACAGTGTAGATACGCAACGGGGCGCACAGAGGCGCCCCGTTGGTGTTTGTGCAATTTGCTCGCAGCGGGTACTGGCCGTTCAGCGCCCCGAACCCGGTATCTCGGCGTCGGTCTTTTCCTGCACGCCGTAGCAGCCGCGATACGTCGCGTAGAACGAGCAATAGAGCATCGTCGTCACGAGAATCAGCGCCGGCATCAGGATCGCCAGCGCGTACTCGCCCGCACCCATCGCGCGCAACAGCGTCGAAAGTCCCAGCGACACGCCGATCGACACCGCAAACCATAGCGCGCCATACACCACGAACGCGCCCTTGTTACGCCAGCAGCTCACGATGCTGAAGAACATCGCCTTGACCGGCGGCACCTCGTGCCAGGCGGTCAGCACCGGCGCGAACCAGAACATCATCGAAACCGGCACGTAGCACGCGAGCGACGCGAGCACGGCGAGCGGCACGTTGCTGTCCGCAACAGCCTCCGTATCGAGCGTGCCGCCCAGCGTCATCAGACGCAACAGCGTGCCGCCGTCCACCAGCGCCGACGCCGCGAGCACCACCGTCATCGCCACCACGTAAATTCCGCCCAGCACGAACAGATGCTTCGTCACCGTTTGCCCGTACGAGCGGAAACCGTCGACGAGAATGGTGGGGAACACTGGCTTGCCCGCCACGGTGTCGCGGCACGCGGCCATGAAACCTACCGCCACGCCGGGCACGAAGATGAGCGGCAGCACGCCGCCGATCACCGGCACGGCGGAGATCAGCGTCATGGCGAGCAGGTACGAGAAGAACAGCGTGAGAAACGCCAGCGGATTGCGCCGGAACAGCCAGATGCCCTGGCGGAACCAGACGTAGCCCTGCTTCGCGGGAACTTCGATCAGTTGCATGGACGGTGCAGGTCGGAGAGTGCGTGGAAGGCGCCTGGCGTGCCGGCCGCGCTGCCTGCGCGGCGCGCGCGCAGGATGCGCTCGAAATGGCCGGGGTCGTGCGGCTTGAGCAACTCGGCCGAGCGCGGCAAATAAAAATCGTACAAGCGCGACACCCAGAAGCGGTACGCGCCGGCGCGCAGCATGTCGACCCAGTGCCGGCTCTCGGCGGGCGTGAACGGGCGCACGGTCTGGTAGGCGCGCAATAGCGCCTCGACGCGCTGCGCGTCGAGCCTGCCCGTCGCGAGGTCGACGCACCAGTCGTTGACCGTCACCGCCACGTCGAACACCCACTTGTCACAGCCGGCGAAATAGAAGTCGAAGAATCCGCCGAGGCGCACCGTATGCCCCGTTTCCGGCTTGACGTGCGCGAACAGCGCGTTGTCGCGGAAGAGGTCGCAGTGGCACGGGCCGCCGGGCAGCGCCGCGTAATCGTCGCTGGCGAAGAAAGCCTGCTGGTGCGCGAGCTCGGTCGTGAGCAAGTCGCGCTGGGCGTCGTCCAGGAACGGCAGCACGGTGGGCACGGTTTCTTCCCACCACGGCAGGCTGCGCAGATTCGGCTGGCCGAGCGCGAAGTCGCGGCCCGCCAGGTGCATGCGCGCGAGCATTTGCCCCACTTCCGTGCAGTGCTCCACGCCCGGGGCGAGTTCGGGCGCGCCGTCGAGCTTCGTGACGATGGCCGCCGGCTTGCCGTGCAGCAGGCCGAACAGGGTGCCGTCGGCGCGCGGCATCGGGTCGGGCACCGGCACGCGGTGCGATGCCAGATGGCGCATCAGTTCGAGATAGAACGGCAACTGATCCGCTGTGAGCTTTTCGAAGATCGTCAGAACGTATTCGCCGCGCGTCGTCGTCAGAAAGAAGTTGCTATTTTCAATGCCCGACTGAATGCCGCGAAAATCGACTACGTCGCCAAGATCGTAGTCGCGCATCCATTGAGCGAGCTGGGGTTCGGTGACAGCGGTGAAGACGGCCATGCCAGAGAGGTCGTGTGGTTATCGTAGTCGGGAGCCTTGCTCGTGGGCGAGGCCGCTTGGCGGAAGCCGCTTCGGCGCGGCTTCTCACGCTCGTGCAGGAGGCGGCGCGGGACAGCGCACGCCGCCCGCGCGCGAAGGGGGTGAATCAGTAATGCAGGTTGATCGACGGCAGGCGCGTACTGGCCTGGCCGTTCGGGCGCACTTGCGGCGAGGTGTCGGGGTTCGAGCTCATCGAGTAGCGCGTGCCGAAGTTCGAACGCACGTTGATCTCGACGGGCTTGCCCTTGTCGCGGTATTCGGTGACTTCGGTGCCGTTCGGGCTCACTTCGTGGAAGCTCGGCGTGCGCGGCACGTCGTTGATATTGACCTTCGAGGTGACGCGCGCAGCAGGCTTGTTGTTGATCGCAGCCAGATCGGGCAAGCCGGCCCGCTCGTTGGCGGACTGCGCCGACTGGGCTTCAACGGCGGTCTTCGCGTCGTCGGCTGGCGTGGCCATGGCGAACCCGCTGAACGCGAGCGTCGCGGCGAAGGCGGCTAGAAGGTGCGACTTCATGGTGATTCTCCTGTGTCGATCGGACTTGGCGCTTCAGCGCTTAGTCCGATCTCATGCAAGGCTCGGCCAGAGTTGTGCAAAGCACTGACTCTGGTCCCATGCAAAGCTTTGGATAGCCTGATTCTAGCAAATCCGCGTCCCGCTCCCCGCGGCGGCGGGGGGATTGCGAGAGCGCACCGCCGCTCGCGTCGGACGAATCTCCCGGACCTGCGAAGGACGTTGTCAGAATGTCGTTCTTCCGTGCTAATGTGGTTCCATATGAACCGAGGCGAACGAACATGAACAACGAGAATCACCGGCGCAGCTTCATGACGCCCCCGCACAATTTTCCCGCCGAAGCCTTCGAGGACGCCGCCGACGCCGTCGCGCGCCTCTCTGCCATTTACGAGGCGAACACGGCCTTCCTGCGCGATGCGTTCGCACGCTACCGGCGCGGCGAGGCGTTCGATTACCGCGTGCGCGCCTGCTATCCGTTCGTGCGCGTGCACACGGAAGTCAATACGCACATCGACTCGCGGCGTTCGTATGGTTTCGTCGCCGGCCCCGGCGTGTTCGAGACTACTATCACGCGCCCGGACCTGTTCGGCAACTACTATCGCGAGCAATTGCGGCTGCTTGCGAAGAATCATCATGTGTCGATCGAAGTCGGGGTCTCGGAGCAGCCTATTCCAATTCATTTCGCGTTCGCGGAGGGCATCCACCTCGAAGGCGACCTGGACCGCGAGCGGCTCTTCGCGATGCGCGACATATTCGATACGCCCGACCTGGCCGAACTCGACGACCGCATCGTGAACGGCACGTACGAGCCGGCGCCGGGCGAGCCGCAGCCGCTCGCGCTTTTCACGGCGCCGCGCGTGGACTTCTCGCTGCATCGTCTCAAGCACTACACGGCGACCTCGCCCACGCACGTCCAGAACTACGTGCTCTACACGAACTACCAGTTCTATATCGACGAATTCGTGAAGCTCGGTCGCGCAATGATGGCGCGCACCGACGACGCCGACCTGCGCAATTACCGCAGCGAATACACGTCGTTCGTGGAGCCGGGCGACGTGGTCACCTACAACGCGAATCTCGGCGAGCAGGACGACGAGGGCACGCCGCCCGCGCGCCTGCCGCAGATGCCCGCGTATCACCTCAAGCGCGCGGACGGCAGCGGCATCACGATGGTCAATATCGGCGTGGGGCCGTCTAACGCGAAGACCATCACGGACCACATTGCGGTGCTGCGCCCGCATGCGTGGATCATGCTCGGCCACTGCGCGGGGCTGCGCAACACGCAGCGTCTCGGCGACTACGTGCTTGCGCACGGCTATGTGCGCGAGGATCACGTGCTCGACGCCGACCTGCCGCTGTGGGTGCCGATCCCTGCGCTGGCCGAAGTGCAGGTGGCGCTCGAGCGTGCGGTCGCGCAGATCACACAGCTTGACGGTGTGGAACTCAAGCGCGTGATGCGTACGGGCACGGTTGCAAGCGTCGACAATCGCAACTGGGAACTGCGCGAGCATCGCGAGCCGGTGCAGCGTCTTTCGCAGAGCCGCGCGGTTGCGCTCGATATGGAGAGCGCGACGATTGCCGCGAACGGCTTCCGTTTTCGCGTGCCGTACGGCACCTTGCTATGTGTATCCGACAAGCCGCTGCATGGTGAGCTCAAGCTGCCCGGCATGGCCGATTCGTTCTATCGAGCGCAAGTGGACCAGCACTTGCAGATTGGCGTGAAGGCGATGGAGATCTTGCGCACCAACGGCCTGCACAAGCTTCATAGCCGCAAGCTGCGCAGCTTTGCCGAGGTGGCGTTTCAGTGAGGTAAGCGGGTGCCTGTGGGCTGGCGTTCGGGCGGTGTCTGAGCGCCAGGCATGTTCATGCAGGGCAGGGCCAATGTGAGCGCCGCCGCCATCGAGCGTAGTTCCTGTTAGATAGTTCTGCAAAAAGGCCTTGGCCATTCGGCGAATTGCGCCTCGCGCCGCCGTCGCCCGACTACTGCCCAAACCCCGTCAAGCCGATCAGGCTGCCCGCCGCGAGCAGCCACAGCGGATGGATTTTCGTGCGTAAAGCGAGCATCGCGCACACGCCCGTGATGGCCCACGCGATCCAGGTGTGATCGGACGCTCTTGATATCACCATCGCGCTCGCGGCCACGAGCCCTGCCGTCACCGGCACGAGCCCACGCTGCGCGCTGCGCCGCCACGGCCGGTCCTTGAAGCGGTCCCACACGTGAAGCGCGGCCACCGTCACGAGCGAGGACGGTCCGAACTTCGCCGCCGACGTCACGAGCATGCCGGCCCAGCCCGACACATGCCAGCCCACCAGCGTCACGATCATCATGTTCGGTCCGGGCGCGGCCTGGGCGAGTGCGAAGAGCGAGCTGAACTCGCTCGCGGTCATCCAGTGGTGCACCTCTACGACCTGGCGCTGCATCTCCGGCAGGATCGTGTTGCCGCCGCCGAATGCGAGCAGCGAGAGCTGGCTGAAGATCGTGGCGAGTGCAAGCAGTGTGGCGCTCATTGCGCGTCTCCAGAGCGGCGGGAGGCGCGAACCGCAATGGCGATGCCAAGCGGCGTGAGCACGAGCATGGTCGGCAGCAACGGCAGGCGCAGCAGGGCAATAGCGATGAAGCCGAGCAGCGCGATCGCGGCGGCGGCCGGGTCGCGGCGCAACGGCAGGATGATTTTCGCGGCCATGGCGATCAGCATCCCCGCCGCAGCGGCGGCGAGGCCGACGAACAAATGCTGCACGTGCGGGTCGTTCTGCGTGCGCTCGTAGAGCACGCCTAACCCGATCACGACGAGCGACGGGCCGGCGATCAGTCCGAGCAGCCCGGCGAGCGCGCCGCGCCAGCCGTGAAAGCGCATGCCGAGCGCCACCGAAAGGTTGATTACGTTGCCGCCTGGCAGGAATTGGCACAGTCCGAGCAGGTCGGTGAATTCCGCAGCCGAAAGCCAGCGGCGCTGCTCGACGATGGCGCGGCGCGCAAGCGGCAGTGCGCCGCCGAACGAGGTGAGGCCGAGGCCGAGAAAACCGAGGAACAGATCGCGCACGCTGGGTGCGCCGGACACTTCATGCCTGGGCGTGAGATTCGCTCTGGATGGAGATGAGGCTGGATGGTGTTTCATGCGAAGACCCGGATGGCAAGGTCGAAGCGTAGCGCCGAACTCATCCCGCGCAAAACGATTTCTCGGCCGGACTCTTGTGATCTAGAATCACAAGCATGGCCCGCTCCCTTCCTCCCTTTCCGGCGCTGCGCGCGTTCGAAGCCGCGGCGCGGCACAACAGTTTCACTGCCGCGGCGGCCGAGCTTCATGTGACTCATGGTGCAATCAGCCGTCAGGTGGCCGCGCTGGAGGCGTGGGTGGGTGTGCAGGTGTTTCATCGGCACGGCAAGCGGGTCGCCTTGACCGAGGACGGGCGGCGCTATCTCGGGGCCGTGCAGGGCGCGTTCGAAAGCATTGCGCGTGCCACAGCGGAACTGCGCGACACAGGCGTCGTTCACGTGCTGCGCGTGAATGCGCTGCCTACGTTTGCCATGAAATGGTTGCTGCCGCGTCTTTCGCAGTTTCAGCGTCTGGCGCCTAACGTCGAGTTGCGCCTTGCCACCTCGAATGCGCCAGTCGAGACGCTCGATGCATTCGACGTTGCGGTGCGGCGCGGGCCGGCGAATTGGCCCGATTGCGCGAGCGGCTATTTTCTCGACGAAACGGAGTTGCCGGTGTGCAGTCCGGCGCTATTGAAGCGCTCGCCGATTCATTGCGCCGACGATCTCGCGCGCCATGTGCTGCTGCACTCGGATACGCGCCCCGATGCGTGGCGCACGTGGCTGGCCGCTGCGGGCGTAAAGGCCAAGTGCAGGAAGAAGCAGTCGTTCGACCATTTTTATCTGGCCTTGCAGGCCGCCGAGGACGGGCTCGGCGTTGCGCTCGGGCCGCTGCCGCTGCTCGACGACGAGCTGGCTTCGGGGCGCCTCGTCGCGCCGCTCTCCGGCCCGCACCTCGACGCGCGCGGCTACTGGTGGGTCGCGCGGCGCGAGGTGGCGGACGTGCCCGTCGTCGCGCAGTTTTGCCGCTGGCTGGAGGAGCAGGCCAGCGCGCCGACGGGTCACACCGAATATCAAAGATAGAACATGCGGTCGTCGTCGGATTCGGGGCGGGCCGCATGTTCCTGCTCGGGCTCTTCGCCGCTGTCCTCATAGAACTTGAGCACCGCTTCGAGCACCTGGTCCGGATCGTCGATCACCTGCATCAGGTCCATGTCTTCCGGATTGATGAGGCCCATCGGCACGAGCGCGGCACGGAACCACTCGAGCAGACCCTTCCAGAATTCCGCGCCCACCAGAATGATAGGCACGTGACGCGATTTCTTCGTCTGGATGAGCGTGAGCACCTCGGCCAGTTCGTCGAGCGTGCCGAAGCCGCCCGGCATCACGATCACCGCATCCGAGTTCTTGACGAAGGTGACCTTGCGCGTGAAGAAATGGCGAAAGCGTAGCGAAATGTCTTGCCACTGGTTGCCCGACTGCTCGTGAGGCAACTCGATGTTCAGGCCCACCGAAGGCGACTTGCCCGCGTGCGCGCCCTGGTTGGCGGCTTCCATGATGCCGGGGCCGCCGCCGGAGATCACGGCGAAGCCCGCATCCGACACTTTGCGCGCGATGGTTTTGGCGAGCTGGTAGTACGGCGAATCGGGTTTCAGGCGCGCAGAACCATAGATGCTGACCGCTGGCCGGATCTCGGACAGGTATTCGGTCGCCTCGATAAACTCTGCCATAATCGTGAACATCTGCCACGATGCGCGCGCCTTCTTGGCCGTTGCGCGCTCTTGATCTGCGAGTGAACGCAGACTCGGAATCACTTTTCTCTTGTCCATAATGCCTGAAGAACTTCGCGTGGAAATCAAGCTACAAACTCAGCTGGAAGGTAAGACCCTGTTGCTGGTCGACGGTTCTAGCTATCTCTATCGTGCCTTCCATGCGATGCCTGATTTGCGCGGACCTGACGGCGAGCCGACGGGCGCGTTATACGGCATCATCAACATGCTGCGTCGCATGCGCAAGGACGTTACGGCAGAGTATAGCGCGTGCGTGTTCGATGCAAAGGGCAAGACGTTTCGTGACGACTGGTATCCCGAGTACAAGGCCAACCGGCCTTCGATGCCCGAGCCGCTCGCGGCGCAAATCGAGCCCATTCACGAAGCGGTGCGTGCACTAGGCTGGCCGATCTTGATGATCGAAGGCGTGGAGGCCGACGACGTAATCGGCACGCTCGCATGCCAGGCGGAACAGCACGGCATGAAGGTGGTCGTGTCCACCGGCGACAAGGACCTCGCGCAGCTCGTGACCGATCACGTCACGCTCATCAACACGATGACCAACGAGACGCTCGATCGCGAAGGCGTGATCGCGAAGTTCGGCGTGCCGCCGGAGCGCATCGTCGACTATCTCTCGCTGATCGGCGACACCGTGGACAACGTGCCGGGCGTGAACAAGTGCGGCCCGAAGACGGCAGTGAAGTGGCTCACGCAATATGGTTCGCTCGATGGCATCGTCGAGCATGCCGATGAAATCAAGGGCGCCGTGGGCGGTTATTTGCGCGATGCGCTCGACTTCCTGCCGATGGCGAAAAAACTCGTCACCGTCGAAACGTCGTGCGATCTTTCTCCACACCTCGATTCGATCGCGGGCTCGCTCGCGACGCGAGGCGAGGCGCGCGAGGAGCTGCGCGATATCTTCGCGCGTCACGGCTTCAAGACATGGCTGCGTGAAATCAACGAAGCCGATCAGACCGTGCCGGCCGCAACAACCGGAAACGTACCCGAGCAGGACGCGAATGTGCAGCCCGCGTTGCTCATCGACGCGCCGCGCCATTACGAAACCATCCAGACGTGGGAGCAGTTCGACGCATGGCTCGCGAAGATCGAGGCCGCGCAACTCACCGCGTTCGACACCGAGACCACCGCGCTCGACCCGATGGTTGCAAAGCTCGTCGGCATGTCGTTTTCGACCGAGGCGGGCAGCGGCGCGTACTTGCCGCTCGCGCATCGCGGGCCTGACGCGCCTGAGCAGTTGCCGCTCGACGAAGTGCTCGCGCGCCTGAAGCCGTGGCTCGAAAGCGTGAAGCACAAGAAGGTCGGCCAGCACATGAAGTACGACGAGCAGGTGCTCGCTAATTACGGCATTGAGCTGAACGGCGTCGAACACGACACGCTGCTCGAATCGTACGTGCTCGAATCGCATCGCACGCATGACATGGACAGCCTCGCGCTGCGCCATCTCGGCATCAAGACGATCAAGTACGAGGAGGTCGCGGGCAAGGGCGCGCAGCAGATCGGCTTCGACGAAGTGTCGCTCGAAACGGCCGCGGAATACGCGGCCGAAGACGCCGACGTCACGCTGCAACTGCACCTCGCGCTCTATCCGCAGATCGCGCTCGAGAAGGGCCTCGACTACGTGTATCGCGAGATCGAGATACCCACCTCGCGCGTGCTGCGCAAGATGGAGCGCAATGGCGTGCTGATCGACAAAGAGCGGCTGGAGAAGCAGAGCGCGGAGATTGCGGTGCGCCTGGTTGAACTCGAGCAGCAGGCCTATGCGCTTGCGGGCGGCGAATTCAATCTCGGCTCGCCCAAGCAGATCGGCCAGATCTTCTTCGAGAAGCTGCAACTGCCGGTCGTGAAGAAGACGCCGAGCGGCGCGCCGTCCACCGACGAAGAAGTGCTGCAAAAGCTCGCGGAAGACTACCCGCTGCCCAAGCTGCTGCTCGAACATCGCGGCCTTGCCAAGCTCAAGTCCACGTATACCGACAAGCTGCCGCGCATGGTCAACGCGCAAACGGGCCGCGTGCACACGAACTATGCGCAGGCAGTGGCCGTGACGGGCCGTCTCGCATCGAACGACCCGAATCTGCAGAATATTCCGGTGCGCACGGGCGAGGGCCGGCGCATTCGCGAGGCGTTTATCGCGCCGCCGGGCTGCAAGATCGTGTCCGCCGATTATTCGCAAATCGAACTGCGCATCATGGCCCATATCTCGGGCGACGAATCGCTGCTCGCGGCGTTCAAGCGCGGCGACGACATTCACCGCGCCACGGCGGCCGAAGTGTTCGGCGTCACGCCGCTCGAAGTGAGCAACGACCAGCGGCGCATCGCGAAGGTCATCAACTTTGGGCTGATTTACGGCATGAGCGCGTTCGGGCTCGCGTCGAATCTCGGCATCACGCGCGATGCGGCCACGCTCTATATCGACCGCTATTTCACGCGCTATCCGGGCGTCAAGCGCTACATGGACGAGACACGCATGGACGCGAAATCGCGCGGCTACGTGGAGACCGTGTTCGGCCGCCGTCTGTGGCTGCCCGAGATCAACGGCGGTAATGGCCCGCGCCGCCAGGCCGCCGAGCGCGCCGCCATCAACGCGCCGATGCAGGGCACGGCAGCCGATCTCATCAAGCTCTCGATGATCGCCGTGCAGAAGTGGCTCGATCAACGCAAGATCGGCACGAAGATGATCATGCAGGTTCACGACGAACTGGTGCTCGAGGTTCCTGACGAAGAGCTCTCCGAAGTGCGCAAGTGCTTGCCGGAATTGATGTGCTCGGTGGCGAAGCTGAAGGTGCCGCTTGTGGCCGAAGTGGGTGTGGGCGCGAACTGGGAAGAAGCGCACTGAGGGCGCACTGAGGGCCCACTGAAGTGATGACTGAAGACGCACGAGCACACCGCTTGCCCTTCGAGCGATCGTGCGCGTCGCAGTGAGTCTGTAACCGCAGCCGTGCCGTTACGCAAGCGTCTGGTGCAGATGTCGTTAATGCGCACCGTGCGTCTTGCCGTGCTGCGCCGCATCAGCCGACAATGAGCCAAAGACCGACGCCGCGCAGTAGTGCGCCGATATTAAGTATCGGGCAAGCGTCGGAGAATCTATCGCCTGACGTCATGCACGGAGAGTCTATGCACCGCTTTATCGTTGTGGGAGGGGGCGCCGGCGGCCTGGAGCTGGCAACGCGGCTAGGCGACCGGTACGGCGAAACGCGCGCGAAGCGCGGCAACTCGCGTGCGTCGGTCACGTTGGTCGACCGCAATCCAACGCATATCTGGAAGCCGCTCCTGCACGAAGTGGCAGCGGGCAGCATGGATCCTTTCACGCAGGAACTCGAGTACGCGGCGCAGGCGCGCTGGCATGGCTTCGAGTTCCAGCAGGGCGAGCTGGTCGGGCTGGACCGCGCGGCAAAGCGCATTACGCTCGGCGCGGTGCAGGATGAAGACGGCGGTGAGATGCTGCCCGAGCGCGTGCTCGAATACGACACGCTCGTGCTCGCGATCGGTAGCACGACGCACTTTTTCGGCGTGCAGGGCGCGGCGGAAAACTCCATCGCGCTCGATACCGTTGCGCAGGCCGAGCGTTTTCGCAAGCGCCTCATTGCGGCGTGCATGCGCGCCGAGCATCAGGAGCCGGAGCCCTGGGTTCACGGTCAGCGCGACCATGAGGGCAACGAAGTTCCGCGCGTGCAGGTTGCGATCGTCGGCGCGGGGGCAACGGGCGTCGAGCTTTCCGCCGAGTTGCGCAACACCGCCCAGGTGCTTTCGGCTTACGGCCTGCACAAGCTCGATCCGAGTCACGACGTGGGCATCGTGCTGATCGAATCGGGTCCGCGCATTCTGCCCGCTTTGGCGGAGCGCGTTTCGTCGGCCACTGCCGAACTGCTGCGCAAGCTCGGCGTGCGGATCATGACCGGCGAGCGCGTGACTGAGGTGGCGCCGGGCGTAATACGAACCGCGAGCGGCAAATCCGTACGCGCCGACCTCACCGTATGGGCGGCGGGCATCAAGGCGCCGGCGGTGCTTGCGCAGCTCGACGGCCTGCCCGTCAACAAACTTGGCCAACTGATCGTGCGGCGCACGCTGCAAACGGAAGCCGACGACAATGTCTTTGCGCTCGGCGACTGCGCCGCATGCGAGTGGCCCGGCAACGAACGGGGCGTGCCGCCGCGCGCGCAGGCCGCGCATCAGCAGGCATCGTTTCTGTTCAAATCGATGGGCGAGCGGCTTGCAGGGAAGGCGCTGCCCGAGTTCACCTATCGGGACTTCGGCTCGCTCGTCTCGCTCGGCCATTTCAGTGCGGTCGGCAATCTGATGGGCGGGTTGATCGGCGGCAGCATGCTGATCGAGGGGCTGTTCGCCCGGTTCATGTACATGTCGCTGTACCGGCTGCATATCGCGGCGCTGCATGGCTATGCACGCATGGTGCTCGACACCTTCGCGCACTGGCTGCGGCGCACGACGCTGCCGCGCGTGAAGCTGCACTAAAGCGTTTCCCCGGGAGGTAGTGCGGGTTCGTCAGGGTGCAGCCCTTTTGCGTCGTTCTTTTCGCAAGGAGCGTTGCATGCTTAAACCTGAAATCGACAGCCTGGTCCCGCACGTGCCGTTCGATCGGCGCACCTTCATCAAGGCAGCACTGGGCAGCGGCTTTGCCGCGGCGGTGCTGCCAGTCTCCGCGCAAACCATCCACACCGACAGCGAGGGCCTCGAAGCCGGCGAGATCGCGTTCCAGTCGAACGGAACGCTGATTCCGGCGTATCGCGCGCAGCCGAAAGGCAAGACGCATCTGCCGGTGGTCATCGTGATTCACGAGATTTTCGGCGTGCACGAGCATATCGCCGATGTGTGCCGGCGCTTCGCCAAGCTCGGCTATCTGGCCATCGCACCGGATCTGTTCGAGCGCGAGGGTGATGCGTCCGTGTATCCGACCGTTCAGCAGATCGATCAGAACATCGTGAGCAAGGTTGCCGATGCGCAGGTGCTCGGCGATATCGATGCGGCGCTGGCCTGGGTCGGCCAGCATGGCGGCGATCTCAAGCGCGTGGGGGTCAACGGGTTCTGCTGGGGCGGCATCTACGCGTGGCTTTATGCCGAGCACAATCCGCGCGTGAAGGCGGTGGTGTCGTGGTACGGGCGCGTGGCCGGCGCTCACACCGCGAACTCGCCGCAAAATCCGCTCGATCTCGCGGGCAAACTGCAGGTGCCGGTGCTCGGGCTCTACGGCCGCGAGGACACAAGCATTCCGCAGGACACGCTGGAGCAGATGAAGGCTGCGATCGCGCAGGGGCCGCAGGGTGGGCGCGGCTCGCAGTTCGTCGTGTACGACGATGCGGGCCATGCGTTCTTCGCAGACTATCGGTCGAGCTATCGCAAGGCCGACGCGGAGGATGGCTGGAAGCGCGCGATTGCCTGGTTCAAGGAACACGGCGTCGGCTGAGGCCGGCGCCGTGGTGGGACGGGCTCAGGGGTTCGCGCCCGTCGCCACGGGCCGCGACGGGTCAGAGCACCACTCGCTCCACGACCCCGCATAAAGCGCCGCGCCATGCATGCCGGCGATCTCCATCGCCAGCGCGTTATGGCAGGCAGTCACGCCCGAGCCGCATTGCAGCACCACGTGCTCGGGCGTCTTGCCCGGCAGCAGCGCGGTGAATTCGTCGCGCAGCGTATGCGCGGACTTGAAGCGGCCGTCGTCACTGAGGTTGTCCTTGAAGAAGCGGTTGAGCGCGCCGGGGATATGGCCGCCCACCGGATCTATCGTCTCGTTCTCGCCGCGATAGCGGTCGGCGGCGCGCGCGTCGACGACGGTGAGTTCATGGGTGGACAGATTGCGCTCGATGGCCTGCGCATCCACGGTCACCTGGAGCGGCGCGCTGGCCTTGAACGTGCCTTGCGCGGCAGCGGGGACGTCCTTCGAGAGCGGGAAGCCAGCCGCCTCCCAGGCTTGCAGGCCGCCGTCGAGCACGGCGACCGAGTCGTGGCCGAGCCAGCGCAGCAGCCACCAGAGACGCGCGGCATACATGCCGCCCTGTGCGTCATAGGCGACCACCTGTTGTCCTGCGTTGAGCCCCCAGCTCATGAGCGTGGCGACGAGCGAGGCGCGGTCGGGCAGCGGGTGGCGGCCGTTCTTGCCGGTCTTTGGGCCCGAGAGGTCGCGGTCGAGGTGGAGATAGCGCGCGCCCGGCAGATGGCCGGCGGCGTAGGCGGTCTCGCCCGCGGCGGGATTCGCGAGATCGAAGCGGCAGTCGAAGACGAGTACGCTGCCTGGCGCCGCGGTGAGGCGCTCGTGCAGGTTGCCGGCCGAGATCAGTGTGGTGTAGTGCGTGTGGGGCATGACGGCTCCTTGAATCGTGCGTGGCCGGTGGCGCGCGAGTGCATCTGCACAGGCGCGCGAAAGTGCTGGCCCGATGCCGTCAGTCTAAACAAAAAGACGGGCCTAAGCCCGTCTTTCCGTGAAGCGTCGAATCTGCGTGGAGTTTGCGCGGTGGGTCTGCAAAGGCCGCTCAGATCGTGCCGAGCTCGCGCCGCAGGAACTCGTGGAAGTGCTGCATGCCGTCTTCCATCGGGCTCTGGTACGGGCCGACTTCCGAGACGCCGCGCTCGAACAGCGCGCGGCGGCCGGCATCCATGCGCTCGGCGATCTCATCGTCTTCGATGGCCGTTTCCATATAGGCGGCGCGCTCGGCCTCGACGAACTCGCGCTCGAACAACACGATTTCCTCGGGGTAATAGAACTCGACGATGTTCGTGGTTTTCTGCGTGCCCTGCGGAATGAGCCAGGAGCAGACGAGCACATGCGGATACCACTCGATCATCAGACCGGGGTAGTACACCATCCAGATCGCACCGAACTCGGGCGGCACGCCATTCCGGAAGCGCAGGACCTCGTCGTGCCACTTGCGATAGATCGGACTGCCCGGCTTGCCGAGATGGTTGTGCACGCCCACCGTCTGGACACTGTACCAGTCGCCGAATTCCCACTTCAGGTCGTCGCACGACACGAAGTTGCCGAGGCCCGGGTGAAACGGCACGACGTGGTAGTCCTCCAGATAGACCTCGATGAAGGTCTTCCAGTTGTAATTGCACTCGTGGACCTCGACGTGATCGAACATGTAGTCCGTGAAGTCGAGATGCTTTGCCGGCCCAAGCCGTGCAAGGTCGCGCGCGACGTCGCGCCCGGCCGACTCGAATAGCAGGCCGTTCCACTTTTGCAGCGGCGTGCTGCTCAGGTTCAGGCAGGGTTTATCGGCGAAATGCGGTGCACCGAGCAGCTCGCCCTTGAGGTCGTAGGTCCAGCGATGCAGCGGACATACAATGTTGTCGGCCGTGCCGCGACCGTTTAGCATGATGGCCTGACGGTGGCGGCAGACGTTCGAGAGCAGCTCGATCTCGTTGCTCTGGTTGCGAACGAGCACGCGACCCTCTTTCTCGCTGGGCAGCGCAAAATAATTCCCCGCCTCGGGCACCATCAATTCGTGGCCGACGTAGCGAGGACCTTTCTGGAAAAGCGTGTCGATCTCGCGCTTGAGAAGCGCTTCGTCAAAGTAAGCCGTGACTGGCAACTGACTGTGAACGGACTTCAGCTGCAATGCATTGCTCAGATTGGACATTCCCACTCCCGATGAAGACGTGAAAGCAGTGAACAACCCAACCATCGAAGATTCGATTTAGGGAGCCGGATATTATAGCCTGGTTGCCTTCGGCGGGCTAGCTAAGTTGCTGATTTTTGCAGGAATTGCGTATAGAGTGCGGTCGTAATGCGGTATAAACCGCGACAATGAAGCGCGGGATTCGGCCTTCCGGTACTGATTCAGGCAAACCCCTGCCATGTGGCCAGGAGGGGACACGAACCGGCGAGCGGGGCGGCGAGGGGGCTTTTGCCGTAGAATGTCCGCCTTGTTTCATTTTGGCGACCATCCATGGCGAAATCCGCATCGAAAGACTGCGCCGCAACGGACAAGGGCGCGGCCAAAAGCACGGAGCCAGGCGCGGACGGGACGGCCCAGGCCGAAATGGCCCAGGCCGATCTGCCGCAGAGCTACGAGGCGGGCCTCGCCGAGCTCGACGAACTGGTGGCGCGCATGGAAGGCGGCAGCTTGAGCCTCGAGGAATCGCTGGCCGACTACCGTCGCGGCGCCGTGCTGGTCAAGTTCTGCCAGCAGCAGCTCGAAAAGGTTGAACAACAGGTGCGCGTGCTCGACGGCGAAACGCTGCGGCCCGTGCCCCTCAATACGACAGGCAGTTCCGCCGCTGGCGGAGACGACGATCTATGACATTTGACCAATGGACCCGGCAGGTGCTCGACCGGGTCGAAAGCGCGCTCGATCACTATTTGCCGGCTGCCGACGTGCAGCCCGCTCCGCTGCATGACGCCATGCGCTACGCCGTGCTCGGCGGCGGCAAGCGCGTGCGCCCGCTGCTGTGCCATGCCGCGGGCGAGCTGACGAACGCGGCGCCCGAGGCGCTCGACGCGGCGGCCTGCGCGCTGGAGATGATCCACGTGTACTCGCTCGTGCACGACGACATGCCCTGCATGGACGACGACGACATGCGCCGCGGCAAGCCTACCGTACACGTCAAGTATGACGAACCGACGGCGCTGCTGGTCGGCGACGCGCTGCAGTCGCAAGCTTTCGTAACGCTGACGTCGGACGTGTTCGACGCACAGCATCAGGCGTCGCTCGTGCGCGAACTTGCGCTGGCGAGCGGGTCGATCGGCATGGCCGGCGGCCAGGCGATCGATCTGGCGAGCGTGGGGCACGCGCTCACGCGCGAGCAGCTCGAAACGATGCACCGCCTGAAGACCGGCGCGCTGCTGCGCGCCGCGGTGCGCATGGGCGCGCTGGCGGGTGAAACGCCCTCGGCGGATACGCTCGCCGCGCTCGACAAGTACGCAGCGGCGGTGGGTCTTGCGTTCCAGGTCGTGGACGACATTCTCGACGTCACTGCCGACTCGGCCACGCTGGGCAAGACGGCCGGCAAGGACGCGAAGGACGGCAAGCCGACCTACGTGTCGATCATCGGCCTCGATGCCTCGCGGGCGCTCGCGCAGCAGCTGCGCGCCGATGCCCACGCGGCGCTTGAACCGTTCGGCGCGCGCGCGCAGCGCCTCGCCGAACTCGCTGACCTGGTCGTGAACCGGGTGAGCTGATTGCGCCAACCCGCCCGCGCGCATGAACGTGAAGTCATGCGCGGACAGAAGTGCGGGAGCGCTCGATTTCCTACAATGGAACGACGATGTACGACTTGCTGAAAACCATTGACGACCCGGCGGATTTGCGCCGCCTCGATCGCCGCCAGTTGCAGCCGCTCGCCGACGAACTGCGTGCCTTCGTCCTCGACAGCGTCTCGCAGACGGGCGGCCACCTGTCGTCCAACCTCGGTACGGTCGAGTTGACGATCGCGCTGCACTACGTGTTCGACACGCCGCGCGACCGCATCGTCTGGGACGTGGGCCATCAGACCTATCCGCACAAGATCCTGACGGGCCGCCGCGACCAGATGCACACGCTGCGCCAGCTCGGCGGCATCTCGGGCTTTCCGAAGCGCGACGAATCCGAATACGACACGTTCGGTACCGCCCACTCGAGCACCTCGATCTCGGCAGCGCTCGGCATGGCCATCGCAAGCAAGCTCAAGGGCGAGAACGCCATGGGCATCGCCGTGATCGGCGACGGTGCGATGACGGCCGGCATGGCCTTCGAGGCGATGAACAACGCGGGCGTCGAAGACGACGTGCCGCTGCTCGTCATTCTCAACGACAACGACATGTCGATTTCGCCGCCGGTGGGCGCGCTCAATCGCCATCTCGCGCGCCTGATGTCGGGCCGCTTCTACGCCGCCGCACGCGCGGGCGTGGAGCGCGTGCTGCGCCATGCGCCGCCCGTGCTCGACCTCGCGCGCAAGCTCGAGGAGCACGCGAAGGGCATGATCGTGCCGGCCACACTGTTCGAGGAATTCGGCTTCAACTACATCGGGCCGATCGACGGCCACGATCTCGACTCGCTGATCCCCACGCTGCAGAACATCAAGGAACTGCGCGGCCCGCAATTCCTGCACGTCGTGACGAAGAAAGGCCAGGGCTACAAGCTCGCCGAAGCCGACCCGGTCCTGTATCACGGCCCCGGCAAGTTCAACCCCGCCGAGGGCATCAAGCCGTCAGCGACGCCCGCGAAGAAGACCTATACGCAGGTGTTCGGCGAATGGCTTTGCGACGCGGCGGAACTCGACGCGCGCGTGGTGGGCATCACGCCGGCCATGCGTGAAGGCTCGGGCATGGTCGAGTTCGAGAAGCGCTTCCCGGACCGCTATTACGACGTGGGCATTGCCGAGCAGCACGCGGTGACGTTCGCGGGCGGCCTCGCGGCCGAGGGCCTGAAGCCCGTGGTCGCGATCTACTCGACCTTCCTGCAGCGCGCCTACGACCAGCTGATTCACGACGTGGCGCTGCAGAACCTGCCGGTCGTGTTCGCGATCGACCGCGCGGGCCTTGTCGGCGCGGACGGCGCGACGCACGCGGGCGCATATGACCTCGCGTTCATGCGCTGCATCCCGAACATGATGGTGATGGCCGCGTCGGACGAAAACGAATGCCGCCAGATGCTCTATACGGCGCTCCAGCAGGACTGCCCGACGGCGGTGCGCTATCCGCGCGGCGCGGGCACGGGCGTGGCGACCGTCAAGCAGATGGCCGCGCTGCCGGTGGGCAAGGGCGAGATTCGCCGCGAAAGCGCCGCGCCGGCAGGCAAGCGCATCGCGATCCTCGCATTCGGCACGATGGTTGCGCCGGCACTGGCCGCTGCCCAGGAACTGGACGCCACCGTGGCGAACATGCGCTTCGTGAAGCCGCTTGACGCGGAGCTCGTGCGCCAGCTCGCCGAGACGCACGATTACCTCGTGACCGTCGAGGAAGGCTGCATCATGGGTGGCGCGGGCTCGGCCTGCGTGGAAGCCCTGCTTGAAAGTGGGGTTATCAAGCCCGTACTACAATTGGGCCTCCCCGACCGTTTCATCGACCATGGCGACCCGGCCAAGCTGCTGGCGAGCTGCGGCCTCGACGCGGCAGGGATCGCGAAGTCGATTCGCGAGCGTTTTCTCGACAAGGCCGCGAGCGCATCTGGCAAGTCGGTGATGCGCGTTGCCTGACACGGATTAACGCCTCGCGGCGCGGCTGGCCTTGGATGCATCAGGCCGGCCAGCGAGCCGCGGCAATCCACTTGAAAATTGAACCGGCGGCCGGGTGCATACCCGGCTTCGCCAGCAAGCGCCGGCTGTTGCCGGCGCTTGCCATTTGCGCGCCGCAAGTTTGCCGGCGCGGCCTGAGGACAAGAACATGAACCAGATGAACCCGGCTTTCGTGATGCCGGACGTCCAGAGCTCCGTCGATACCCGTCAGATCCCGATCCAGCGCGTGGGCGTGAAGGGCGTGCGTCATCCGTTGACGGTCAAGACCGGCGCAGGCGACGTCCAGCCGAGCGTCGGCACGTGGAATCTCGATGTTCATCTGCCGGCGGACCAGAAGGGCACGCACATGTCGCGTTTCGTGGCGCTGCTCGAAGAAAACAAGGCGCCGCTCGAAGCGGCGACGTTTCGCGCAATGCTGGCCGCGATGGTCGAAAAGCTCGAATCGCAGGCCGGCCGCATCGAGGTCTCGTTCCCGTACTTCGTGAAGAAGGTCGCGCCGGTGTCGGGCGTGGAAAGTCTGCTTGACTACGAAGTCACGCTCGCGGGCGAGGTGCGCAACGGCGAGACGCGTCTCTTCCTCAAGGTGCTCGTGCCGGTGACGAGCCTGTGTCCGTGCTCGAAGAAAATCTCGCAGTACGGTGCGCACAATCAGCGCTCGCATGTGACGATCGACGCCGAACTCGCTGGCGACCTGCCGGTGGAAGACCTCATTCGCATTGCCGAAGAAGAGGCGTCGTGCGAACTCTGGGGCCTGCTCAAGCGCCCGGACGAGAAGTTCGTGACGGAGCGTGCATACGAGAATCCAAAGTTCGTCGAGGATCTGGTGCGCGACGTGGCGGTGCGCCTGAACGCGGACGCGCGCGTGATGGCCTATACCCTCGAAGCCGAGAATTTCGAGTCGATCCACAACCACAGCGCGTATGCCGTGATCGAGCACGACAAGCGTTGATGCGGTGATTCGACAAGACAGATTGGGCCGCACGAGAAGCGGCCCTTTTCATTTGCGCTTCTGAATATGGCGTGCCGGGAAAACGGATTGGGGTATACCCGTTTTGCCTGGTTATCCTGATGTTGTTGTCTGCACCCCCCCTTCCATTCCCCCCATCAGACAGGCCGCGATATCGCTGTTGTTTGAGGTTTGGCAACACTGCCGTCTACCTTCGCCGTTATAACTCGACTGCGACGCAATGTCATAACGAGTCGGCGCGCGTTCCTTGCGAGCGAAGTCCGACCCATACGTAAGAAGATGATGAAGGAGACATAATGCGCTTTTGCAGAAAAGGCATTTGCAGTACGGCATTCATGTTGGCTGCAGGCGGTGCGAATGCTCAGTCGAGCATTACGCTGTACGGCATCGCCGACGCGTTTGTCCAGTTCCTCAATAACGATGGCAAGCAATCGTGGTCGCAACGCAGTGGCGGGAGCGCGCCGTCGCGTTTTGGCCTGAAAGGCACCGAGGATCTTGGCGGCGGCCTGAAGGCCGCATTCACGCTGGAAAACGGTTTCAACATCAACAATGGCGCCGGCTTTGGCGATACGAGCGCCATGTTCTATCGCCAGGCTTGGGTGGGGCTTTCGCACGGGAAATATGGGACGTTCACGCTGGGCCGCCAGTATCAGCCGACTTTCTGGGTGCTCTACCCAGGCGACCCGTTCTTCGCCAATGAAGTGCTCTCGCCGCTAGCCGCAGCGGGTAATGTCGTCGACCGCAATACGATCGGCATGCAGGCCAGCGGCGGGCGGTCGAGCAATTCGGTTGTGTACAAGTCGCCGACGCTCAAAGGGCTGCAACTGATGGCCATGTACGCGTTTCAGTCCAGTGTGACGCAGCCCGTGCCGCAAACGAACGGCAATATTCTCGATATTGCCGCAACCTGGTCGGGCTACGGTCTTTATGCGGGATTCGCGTACCAGTACCAGCATCCTGGCACGAAGACCCTGGCCAACTTGCCGTCCGTGCTCAATACGGTTGGAACCGAGCACTTCAATGGTGCGCTCGCTTATCAGATCGGGATCGTCAATCTTCAGTTCATCTACGGATATCACCGTCCGAAGCACGACGATTCGAGTCCGCTCGCGACGAGGCTTTCGGCCGTGCATTCCTATAACGTGATGCAAGCGGGCGCCACGATTCAGGCCACGGTCGCGGACACGATCGAGATCGTGGCCCTGCAACGCGCCGTGCGTGGCGTGCACGACAACATGTGGGCGGTGCAACTGGGAGTCGACCACAGTCTTTCGAAGCGGACAGCCGTTTATGCGCGCGCGGGCTACATGAAGAACAACGGTTCGTCCACGATGAGCTGGTCCGGCGTTCCCGTCACGGCCCCTGGCACCGGGCAAACGCTCGGAGCCGTTGGCATTACGCAGCGTTTCTGAAGCGCAAGCGTTCCGCTATTGCCGCGCGAGCGACGCGAGATCCCAGCGCGGCTTCACCGTGAACGCGTAGTCCTGGGTGGCCTGCTCGGGCCAGCGCGCGAGGCGCAGCGCGCCCGCGAGCGCGATCATCGCGCCGTTGTCGGTGCACAGCGAAAGATCGGGGTAGTGGACTTCGAAGCCGCGCTTCTGCGCCGCGGCCGAAAGCGTTTCGCGCAACTGCTTGTTCGCGCCCACGCCGCCCGCGACCACGAGACGCTTCATTTTCGTGCGCTTGAGCGCGGCGATCGATTTGGCGGCCAGCACTTCGACGGCGGCATCGACGAAACCGCGCGCGATGTCGGCCTTGCCTTGCTCGCAGATGTTCGTGCCAAGTTTCTTCACCTGCGTGAGCACGGCGGTCTTCAGGCCGCTGAAGCTGAAATCGAGGTCGCCCGAATGCAGCATCGGACGCGGCAGCTCGATGGCGCCCGGCGTGCCGAACTCGGCGAGACGCGAGACTTCCGGTCCGCCCGGATAGCCGAGGCCGAGCAGCTTGGCGGTCTTGTCGAAGGCTTCGCCGGCGGCGTCGTCGAGGGTTTCGCCGAGCGTCTCGTAGACGCCCACGTCGGTCACGCGCATGAGCTGCGTGTGGCCGCCCGAGACGAGCAGCGCGACGAAGGGGAAGGGCGGCGGCGCGTCGACGAGGAGCGGCGAGAGCAGATGCCCTTCGAGATGATGGATGCCGACGGTCGGTCGGTTCCAGGCCATGGCGAGTGCGTTGGCGATGCTCGCGCCCACCAGCAGCGCACCGGCGAGCCCCGGCCCCTGGGTGAACGCGATGGCGTCGATGTCGCTGCGCGCCGCGCCGCTTTTCGCGAGCACTTCCTCGAGCAGCGGCAGCGCGCGGCGGATATGGTCGCGCGACGCGAGCTCGGGCACGACGCCGCCATACTCGCGGTGCATGGCGATCTGCGAGTGCAGCGCGTGGGCGAGCAGGCCGCGCTCGCTGTCGTAGAGCGCGAGGCCGGTTTCGTCGCAGGAGCTTTCGATGCCGAGAACAAGCATGGTATGGCGGGCGGCGGCCCTGCCGGGACAAGGCCGTCCGGGCGAAAACCGTCGCTGGATCAAAATGATAGGCGAATTTGAAAGTATAGCAGTGCAGGCGCAACCCGTTTGACGGCATCCGGCGCACGAGCGCATCGTCTTGCCGCCGCTTCGCCGCCGCTTCGCCGCCGCTTCGCCGCCGCCGCGGCGCCATCGCGGCGTCCGGCGCGGGTAGAATGCGCGCCATGGAATCTTTCGACATCGCCGTGATCGGCGCAGGCGCGGCCGGCATGATGTGCGCGGCGGTGGCCGGCCAACAGGGGCGCCGCGTGGCGCTGATCGATCACGCCCCGCGCCTTGCGGAAAAAATCCGCATCTCGGGCGGCGGACGCTGCAACTTCACGAATCTGCACGCGGGCCCCGCCAACTATCTCTCGAACAACCCGCATTTTTGCCGCTCGGCGCTTGCGCGCTATACGCCGCGCGACTTCCTCGCGCTGCTGCGCCAGCATCGCGTGACGTGGCACGAGAAGCACAAGGGCCAGCTCTTTTGCGACCAGTCGAGCGATGCAATCATCGACGTGCTGCGCGCCGAATGCGATGCCGGCGGCGTGGCGTGGCGGCGTCCGCTGCCCGTCGAGGCGGTGAGCCATGCCGCCGGCGCGGGCTTCACGCTCGGCACGCCGCAGGGCGAGATTCGCGCGAAGGCGCTGGTGATCGCCACGGGCGGTCTCTCGATTCCGAAGATCGGCGCCACCGATTTCGCTTACCGCATCGCGAAGCAGTTCGGCCACAAGCTCGTCGATACGCGTCCCGCGCTGGTGCCGCTCACGTTCGCGCCGCAAGACTGGGCGCCCTACGTGCCGCTAGCAGGCGTCTCACTCGAAGTGCACGTGGCAACCGGCGAGCGCAAGACTGCCGGGGCCTTCGACGAGGATCTGCTGTTCACGCACCGGGGCCTTTCCGGCCCCGGCGTGCTGCAGATTTCGAGCTACTGGCAGCCGGGGCAGCCGATTCGCGTGAATCTGCTGCCCGAGCGGTCCGCAAGCGATGCGCTGATCGAGGCGAAGGGGGCGACGAAGCGCCAGATCGGCACCCTGCTGGCCGAGTGGGTGCCGACGCGTCTCGCGCACGCCTGGCTCGAGGCGCATCAGGTGCCGCTCGACGCGCGGCTTGCCGATCTGCCCGACAAGACGCTGCGCCGCATCGGCGAGGGACTCGCGCAATGGTCGCTGACGCCCACCGGCACCGAGGGCTACAAGAAGGCCGAGGTGACGCGCGGCGGCGTGGACACGCGCGAGCTTTCATCGGCGACGCTGATGAGCCAGCGCGTGCCGGGCCTGTATTTCGTGGGCGAGGCGGTGGATGTGACGGGCTGGCTCGGCGGCTACAACTTCCAGTGGGCATGGGCTTCGGGCGTCGCCGCCGGCGAGGCCGCGGTTGAGTTCACGGCGGTGGCGGCCAGGCCTTGAAGCGCCGCCGTATCGATCGATTGCGACTTTGGGCCGGCCACGTGCATCGAGTCTCAACGAGTTGATGCTCGTCATTGTTGGTCGGGCTGAGGAGGTTCACGCTTGAACATTGATCCATTGTGGAGAGGTGTGAAACGTGAACCAGCAAGCAGAGCAGGTGAAACAAGAGGCGACGCAGCACGGTATGCCGCTGCGGCGGATCATGATTGCCGTCGACGATTCGAATGCGTCGAAGCAGGCGGTGCGGTTCGCTTCGCGTGTGGCGCCGCGCAACGCCGATGTGCGTATCGTCTGCGCCGCCGGGCAACCGCGCGCCTGGCAGGCCGGCGGCGCCTACACGGCGGGCGATGCCTGGTTGAGGGAGTCGCTTGCCGCCGCGCGCCAGGAGTTGCGCCAGGAGGCCGAGAACACGCTCGAGCAGGCGGTGGCGGCGTTCGACGGGCAAGTTGCCTCGGTTTCGGGGCATGTGCTCAATCTGACCGGCGAGTCCGGTGCGGTCGTGCACGCGCTGAGCGCGGCGGCCAGCGAATGGCGTGCCGACCTGCTGGTGGTCGGGGCCCGTCATCAAGGGCGCGTGAAACGCTGGGTCGACGGCTCGGTGTCGGCCGCGCTGGCCGTATCGGCGCCTTGCCCGTTGCTGGTGGTGCCTGCGGAGTACGAGGCATGCGCGGCGCCGCGCTTCGCACGCATGCTGCTGGCGACGGATGGAAGCGAGGCTTCCACGCAGGCGATCCAGGCGGCCATGCGACTCGTCGAACCGCGGCTTGCCTTGCGCGCGATCTACGTGGTTGACCGCGGCAGCGTGACTGGCGGCCCGGTGGCCGCTCCGGGGCTGGAAGAGGCGCTCACCGGGCTCGGGCGCCGGGCGCTCGCGGCGGCGCAGACGCAACTCGAACCKGCTGGCTGCACCTGCGAAACGGCGCTCGTGGCGACCGGCCTCATGCGCGATGACATCGCCCACACGGTCCTGCGCGACGCGAAGGAATGGAACGCCGATCTAGTCGTGCTGGGCACGCACGGCCGCCGTGGCGTTGCGCGCTGGCTGCTCGGCAGCGTGGCCCAGCGCGCCGTCGAAGTCACGCATTTGCCGCTGTTGCTGGTCGGGCCTTGCGAAGGCTGATGCGCCGGGTTTGGCCATGCTCGCCTCCCGAATCCGGTTTGTGGGGCACACTGGGATTTCGCTTCGCGAGAGGCCCGCTTGGTGGGTAACAAACTGGGCAGCAAACGAAGCGGCGAATGCGGGGGGAACAGGCCGCAAGGGTTCGGGTTTTCCTCCGGGACAGCCTCCAATCCCCTGACATGGAACTGCTATACTTGACTTTCTTTACCTCACGATCCGTTATTGGAAAATGACGACCATCCGCGTAAAAGAAAACGAACCCTTTGAAGTTGCCATGCGCCGCTTCAAGCGCACGATCGAGAAGAATGGTCTCCTGACTGAGCTTCGTGCGCGCGAGTTTTACGAAAAGCCTACGGCTGAACGCAAACGCAAGAAGGCTGCGGCGGTGAAGCGCCACTTCAAGCGTATTCGCAGCCAGATGCTGCCGAAGAAGATGTACTGATTCCGGCGTGCCATGGAGCAAACCCGTGGCGCGCGAACAGCCGGCACTGCCGCCGGCCAGTCCTGGGGCAACCCGGGCCGGACCGGCAACAAGGCCTGCGCTGTCTATTTGGTGTGGCCGCAGCCGTATCGAACCCGCACCGACCCGCCTGGGAACGTTTCCAGGCGGGTTTTTGCATTCTTGTGATGTTTCGGTGCGAGGGTTTGGCGTATAGATGGGCGCGGCGGCCGCCCTGCCCGGGGGTTCTCCCGGGGATTGTGCAACCCCAACGCATTTCAGGTGAGTAATGAGCCTCAAAGACCGGATCAACGACGACATGAAGGCCGCGATGCGCGCGCGCGAAAGCGAGCGCCTCGCCACGATTCGTCTGCTGCTCGCCGCCATCAAGCAACGTGAAGTCGACGAGCGCGTAACGCTCGACGACGCTGGCATCACGGCGGTCGTCGACAAGATGATCAAGCAGCGCAAGGACTCGATCAGCCAGTTCGACGCGGCGGGCCGCGCGGACCTCGTCGAGAAGGAAAACGCCGAGCTGCAAATCCTCTCCGCCTATATGCCCGAGCAGTTGTCGGAGGCGGAAATCGCCGCCGAAGTGCAGGCGGCGGTCGCACAGGTGGGCGCGAGCGGTCCGCAGGACATGGGCAAGGTGATGGGCGTGCTCAAGCCCAAGCTGGCGGGCCGCGCCGACATGACGGCGGTGTCAGCGCTCGTCAAGGCCGCGCTCGCGAAGTGAGGGCCGCGCCTCGCGCGGCGCCAGCTGTTGCCGCCCGTCGTTGCGAGGTTTGCCGCGGGCCGCGCGAATGCGCGCGCCCAGCCCCTGTTACCCGAGCGACCGAGCCCTGATGATTCCGCATTCGTTCCTGCAGGATCTGCTCAACCGCGTCGATATCGTCGACGTGGTGGGACGCTACGTGCAGCTCAAGAAGGGCGGCGCGAATTTCATGGGCCTCTGCCCGTTTCACAACGAAAAGAGCCCTTCCTTTACCGTTAGTCCAACGAAGCAGTTCTATCACTGCTTCGGGTGCGGCGCGCATGGCACCGCCATCGGCTTCCTGATGGAGCACGCGGGCCTCACGTTCCCCGAGGCCGTCAACGAGCTCGCGCAGTCGGTCGGCCTCAGCGTACCCCAGGAACCGTCGCCGATGCGTGGCGGCGCTTATGGCGGCGGTGGCAGCAGTGGCGGTGGCGCGGGCAGCGGCAGCTACGCGCCAGGTGTCTCGAAGGCCGTCTCCAATGCGCTATCGGACCTCATGCAGACGGCTTGCGACTACTACCGCAAGCAGCTGCGCAGCGCGCCGAATGCCATCCAGTACCTAAAAAAGCGCGGCCTCACGGGCGAGGTGGCGGCCCGTTTCGGCCTCGGTTACGCGCCCGATGGATGGCAGAACCTCGAATCCGCGTTTACCGACTATCGGGACGACGCGCTGGTCGAAGCCGGCCTTGTTATCGTCAGTGAAAAGCAGGATGCGCAGGGCCAGGCGCGCCGCTACGACCGCTTCCGCGACCGCGTGATGTTCCCCATTCGCAACGTGAAGGGGCAGGTGATCGGCTTTGGCGGGCGCGTGCTCGACGGCGGCGAGCCCAAGTATTTGAATTCCCCGGAAACGCCGCTATTTAATAAGGGTAGCGAACTGTACGGGCTGTTCGAGGCGCGTCTGGCGATCCGCGAACAGCACTACGTGCTGGTGGTCGAAGGGTATATGGACGTGGTCGCGCTCGCGCAACTCGGATTCCAGAACGCGGTGGCGACGCTGGGCACCGCGTGTACGCCCATCCACGTGCAGAAGCTGATGCGTCAGACCGATACGGTGATCTTCAGCTTCGACGGCGACGCGGCGGGCCGCCGCGCGGCGCGGCGTGCGCTAGACGCGTGCCTGCCCCATGCGGCGGATAACCGCACGATCCGCTTCCTGTTCCTGCCCTCGGAGCACGACCCTGACAGCTACGTGCGCGAGTACGGCGCCGAGGCGTTCAAGGAGCAGGTCGACCGTGCCATGCCGCTCTCGCAGTTCATGCTGAACGAAGTGCTGGTGGGCAAGGAACTCGATCAGCCCGAAGGGCGCGCCCGTGCGCTGTTCGATGCGAAGCCGCTGTTGCAGGCGCTGCCGGCGAACGCGCTGCGCGCGCAGATCATGCACATGTTCGCCGACCGCCTCGACGTGCCGTTCGAGGAGGTCGCGGCGCTCTGTGAGGTCGACGCCCGCATTGCCCAGGCCGCGCGCCAGGCGCCCGCGCGCAAGGACCGGCACCTCGTTACCGGGATCGAACGCAAGGCGCTGCGCAATCTGGTGATGCATCCGCGCATCGTGGCGCAGCTCGACGAGGAGGCCGAACAGGCGCTCATCGAGCTCACGCGGCACGGCGAACTGTTCGAGGAAGTGACCACGCATGCGCGTGCGCTGGGCGACGCAGCCGAGTTTCAGCTGCTTTCGGACCTGTTGCGAAACGGTGCGAACGCCCCCACCTTCGAGGAGATTTTTCGCGAAATTCTGGACTATGATGAAAACGTCCGGGATTTGCTGATGAAAAATCCAGAAGATGGCGCCGTGCTGGAGGAGCGCCGCGAGCAGGAGCGGCTCGTGGGCGAGGAGATGGCGGCGGCAATCCTGAAAATGCGCTTCGACGCCTGCAGCGAGCGGCTGGACGTGCTTTCGCGGCAGTCGCGCCATACGCCCGAGGAGCTAGCCGAATATGTGAAACTGAATCAGACGCGGGCTGACATGAAGCGTCAGCTCGGGCTGTAGGGGAGGAACGCGCGCAGGCGATTATTACCCTGCGTGCTACAATAAAAGGTTTTCAGCGGTTTGTTTTTGTTGTTTGTTTTTGTTTTTTCCGGACGGTTTCCAGCAAGGGCGGAATGGCAATGGCAAAGACTACAGGCGGAAAAAAGGCGACAGGCAAGGGTTCGACGGAATCGACCAGCAAGGTCACGAAGGCCCAGGATGCACCATCCGCCAGTTCGCGCCGCAAGGCGGCGAGCGCCAGTCATGAAGTTCCCGCAGTCCGGAAGAAAGCAATGGCTGCTTCGGCCGCGCGAGCGGCGCCCACACGTGCGGCGAAAGCCTCTACGCATCCGGCAACGAAGCGGTCCGGTGGTCCGAGTAGTGCAAGGCAAGTGCCTGCCGTTGCGGACGATGCGGCAGAGCGCGAGGCTCCAGTATCCACGGTTCAAGAGGCTGATGTCCAACAGCCGCGAGTCGAGACTACAGCCGGTACGGCGAACTCCATGACGAAAAAGCTGAATGAAGTGTCCGTCGATGACGACGCAAACCAGAGCGAGGAAAGCACGCCCACCGCGGGCAAGGGTGAGAAAACCACCCGTGCGCGCGACCGGCGAGCGAAGGAAAAGGCGCTGCTGAAAGACGCATTCGCGTCATCGCAGCCCGGCACCGTCGAGGAACTCGAAGAGCGCCGCAACAAGCTGCGCGCGCTCATCAAGCTTGGCAAGGAGCGCGGCTACCTCACCTACGCCGAGATCAACGATCACCTTCCGGACAACTTCACCGAGACCGAGGCGATCGAAGGCATCATCAGCACGTTCAACGACATGGGCGTGGCCGTCTACGAGCAGGCCCCCGATGCCGAAACGCTGCTGCTGAACGACAACGCGCCCAACGCTTCTTCGGACGACGAAGTAGAAGAAGAAGCCGAAGTCGCGCTCTCCACTGTCGACTCCGAATTCGGCCGCACGACCGACCCGGTGCGCATGTACATGCGCGAAATGGGCACGGTCGAGCTGCTTACGCGCGAAGGCGAAATCGAAATCGCCAAGCGTATCGAAGACGGCCTCATGCACATGGTCATGGCAATTTCCGCTTGCCCGACCACGATCGCCGACATCCTCTCCATGGCCGAACGCGTCGCGAACGACGAGAGTCGCGTGGACGAACTCGTCGACGGACTGATCGATCCGAACGCCGAGGACACCGACGGCTTCAATGCGAAGGAAGCCGAAGAGATCGAGAACGAGGTGGAAGAGGAAGAAGAGGACGAGGAAGAAGAGGAAGAAGAAGAGGACGACGGCACGGCCCAGGCCACGGCCAACGCGGCGCAGCTCGAGGCGCTCAAGCGGGCTTCGCTCGAGAAGTTCTCGCTCATCAGCGAGTGGTTCGACAAGATGCGCAGGGCGTTCGAGAAGGAGGGCTACAAGTCGAAGTCCTACCTCAAGGCGCAGGAAACGATCCAGAACGAGCTGATGTCGATCCGCTTCACCGCGCGCACCGTCGAGCGGCTGTGCGACACGTTGCGCGCGCAAGTGGATGAAGTGCGCCAGGTCGAACGCCAGATCCTGCACACGGTCGTGGACAAGTGCGGCATGCCGCGCTCGGAGTTCATCGCGCGCTTCCCGGGCAACGAAACCGACCTCGAATGGGCCGACAGGATTGTTGCCGAGAATCACTCGTACAGCGCGATCCTCTCGCGTAACATTCCGGCGATTCGCGAGCAGCAACAGCGCCTGCTGGACCTCCAGGCGCGCGTGGTGCTGCCGCTGAAGGACCTGAAGGAAACCAATCGCCAGATGGCGGCGGGCGAGCTGAAGGCGCGCCAGGCCAAGCGCGAGATGACCGAGGCGAACCTGCGTCTCGTGATCTCGATTGCGAAGAAGTACACGAATCGCGGCTTGCAGTTCCTCGACCTCATTCAGGAGGGCAACATCGGCCTGATGAAGGCGGTGGACAAGTTCGAATATCGGCGCGGCTACAAGTTCTCGACCTACGCCACATGGTGGATCCGCCAGGCCATCACGCGCTCGATTGCGGACCAGGCGCGCACGATCCGCATTCCGGTTCACATGATCGAGACGATCAACAAGATGAACCGCATTTCGCGGCAAATCCTGCAGGAAACCGGCCTTGAGCCGGATCCGGCAACGCTTGCCGAGAAGATGGAAATGCCGGAGGACAAGATCCGCAAGATCATGAAGATCGCGAAGGAGCCGATCTCCATGGAAACGCCGATCGGCGACGACGACGATTCGCATCTGGGCGACTTCATCGAGGACAACAACACGGTTGCGCCCGCGGACGCCGCGTTGCACGCCTCGATGCGCGACGTGGTGAAGGACGTGCTCGACTCGCTCACGCCGCGCGAGGCGAAGGTGCTGCGCATGCGCTTTGGCATCGAGATGAGTACGGACCACACGCTCGAAGAGGTCGGCAAGCAGTTCGACGTCACGCGTGAGCGGATTCGCCAGATTGAAGCGAAGGCGCTGCGCAAGCTGCGTCACCCGAGCCGCTCGGACAAGCTCAAGTCGTTCCTCGAAGGGAACTGATGTTTGTTTGAGATGCTGCCGAGGCGCATGTAATTTGCCTGTTTTGGGCTGATTTGCATGCGCCGGATGGTCAGGCCGGAGCGGTTCGTGTAGTATGTCGGCCTGCCGTCGAAAAGCCCGGCCTCTGTGTAGACCGGGCTTTTTTGTTGACTTCCCCTCGCTGTAGCTTCGTGGGCCGGACGCCGTGTTGGTTGCAGGCAGCGGACTCATAATCCGCCGGAGAAATCCCGTCGTCGGTTCGAACCCGACCCGGCCCACCATTCCATTGCGTTCCAGGGTGTTCCTGGACGTTCCGTTTTTCTCACCCTCCAGTCCACATGGGATAGGGGCGCCGGTGTTCCCGGACGTCCTTGGGTAGCCGCTTCATTCCGTTGACTGCCACCTATTCGTGGGGGTAGTTTTGGGGGTAGGTCGCAGGATATGAAGCCAGTTACCCCAGTGTCCCCGCCGAGACTTCAATCCGCAAAGCCAGGTCAGGGCCGAAGTCTGTCGCGCGGCGGTCACACGGTGCGCAGAAATTGAGAAGTAATCCGAAGTTTGTGTGCGGCCAATCTGCTCCTGACTCCATCGGGGTCCCATCTACGCAGCACCCTACAAGGGCCGCCACGCTTGCTGCCACGAAAGCAAAGGAACTTGAACTGGTGGAAAGTGATCCGGAGGCCGGACGCATAGTTGTTTCCCGCGATATTTCCTTGTGGAGCTGGGGCGAACGCGTCGCGATATGGCTGCGGCAGCTGAACGAGTCGAACACGGACGTGGAGATTGTGAGCAAGCCAACCTATTTACGCTTGCTGTCACCGTCAGCCGTGGATACGTGGAGATAGGACAGGACGCTTTCGGTCAACTCTGCGGCGAGACCGACTGCCTCCTTATTGCGCGCAATGACGGCCGCAACCAGTCCTTCGATGATTGTTAACGCAGCCACGTTGGAACTGGTCAATACCGGGTGCTCGACTGGCGCATACAGAACCTCATTTGCAATCTGAGCCAGCGGGGAAGCCGGAGAGTCGGTAATTGCCACCACCTTCGCGCCACGGTCCCTCGCGAAACGTGCGAGTCGTACGGTATCAAGCGAATACCGCGGTAGCGAAATCGCCAGCAGCACGTCGCTCGCACCGATCATCGCCAGACGGTAGGCCGCGTGTTCATTACCTCCCTCCATGCAGATGGCGATGGCGTCCGCACAAAACGGAACGAGATTGGCCGCAGCCATGCCGGCAAGGTATGAGCTGTTGCCAAAGCCCAGAACATAGATGCGCCGAGCCTCGACCAGCGTAGCGACGATGCTTTCGAATACCTGCTCCGGATTCGGATTCTCGACGGCAGCCAGGTTGGCCTGCGTCGTCCTGAGCTGCTCTTGCAGCCCGAACACGCCGGATGGGCGTTGGGCCAGTTCAACACGCAGCTTGTCGACCGGCGACACGACTTCCTGCAACGTGCCCACCAGTGCGGCTTTCAGTCCGGAATAGCCACCAAGCTCGAGCGCGCGCGCGAGCCGGTTGACTGCGGCGGGAGAGGTTTGGGTCGCGGCAGCCAGTTCTTCAATGGTCAGCGTGGCTGCCTTGAGGGGATGTCGCAACAAGTAATCCGCCACCCTACCGAGCGCTGGCGGCAAGCGCGGACGAACCACGGCGATATGGCGCATCACGGGAGACTCATAGAGAGCCGTGGAATTGCTCGACATGGAGTGTCTCGTGCGAATGGGAATGGCCAACTTGTAACCTGGCCGGCTCTCTCCTGACAAGTTCCGGCACGCAGGATGACACAAAATGCATCACAAAGGCAACACGGTAAAAATTCTTATGTCAGATCCGCCAACAACCGGTAAGAATGCGTGGCCAGCCCCAGCCGTGCATGACACCAATACACAGGAGATTGTCGATGAAGAAGGTCCTTATCCCGTTGTCTATCGCCTTGCTGAGCGCTTCGATGGGCGCTGCCGCCAAGGACTGGGCGGAAGTCCGCTTTGGCGTGGATCCAACCTACGCTCCGTTCGAGTACAAGGCGCCGGACGGGAAAGTTGTCGGCTTCGACGTCGATCTTGGCAATGAAATCTGCAGGCGCATCCAGGCCAAGTGCGTGTGGGTGGAAAGCGATTTTGACGGCATGATTCCGGCGCTCAAGGCCCGCAAGTTCGACGGCGTGCTGTCGTCGATGTCGAAGACCGAGAAGCGCATGAAGGAAATCGACTTCTCGACCAAGCTCTTCCACGACCCGACCAATCTGGTCGCCAAGACCGGTAGCGGGCTCCTTCCGACCGCCGAATCACTCAAGGGCAAGAACGTGGGCGTAGAGCAGGGCACGACGCAAGAGACGTTTGGCAAGACGTACTGGGAACCCAAGGGCGTCAATATCGTGTCGTACAAGAACCAGGACCTGGTCGAACAGGACCTGCTTGCGGGCCGTCTCGACGCCTCGCTGCAGGACACCGTGATGGCGAAGAACGGCTTCCTGAAAAAGCCGGCCGCGAAAGACTTCAGCCTTGCTGGCCCGGCAATCGAGGATGAGAAGACGCTCGGTCACGGCACTGCGGTCGGTCTGCGCAAGGAAGACACCGACCTGAAGGCCAGGATCGATGGCGCTATCGCCGGCATGCTCAAGGATGGCACGTACAAGAAGATCGAAGAAAAATACTTCGACTTCGACGTTTACGGCGCCAAGGAATAAGCCGCCATACGCTGGGGCTGATCCGGTTTCAGAGCCCACGCGTGTCCGATGAGGCACATCATGTGAGCACCACCATGCAACGACGCGATTACCCCCTTCTCTCACCCAGCCTGGGTGCGACCCACCAGCTGACAAGTTTCCATTTCGGTCACGCTGAAACTGGCGAAAAAGTGTATATCCAGGCCTCACTGCATGCCGACGAACTTCCCGGCATGCTGGTGACGTGGCATCTGAAAAGCGCACTCAAAACGTTGGAAGCCGCGGGCCACGTGCGCGGTGAAATCGTGCTCGTGCCGCAAGCTAACCCAATCGGGCATGACCAGACGTTGCTCGGCCAACAGCTCGGCCGGTTCGAACTTGCATCGGGAGAAAATTTCAACAGGTCGTATCCCGAACTGGCAACGAAGATTTATCCGCGAATCAAGTCGCAGTTGAGCAGCGACCGCCAGAACAATACGCGCTTGATCCGTGTCGCGCTTCGGGAGGCGGTTCATGAGATGACAGTTCGAACCGAATTGTCGAGCCTGCGTCAACAGTTGATGTGCCTCGCTATCGACGCCGATGTCGTGCTCGATCTGCATTGCGATTTCAACGCTGTGCTGCATGTTTACACCGGCACGCCGTTGTGGAAGTCCTGCGAGCCGCTAGCGCGCTATCTGCGATCGTCCGCGCAGTTGCTGTGCGCCCAGGCAGGCGGCGACCCGTTCGACGAGGCGTGCTGCCGCCCGTGGTGGGAACTGCAAGCGCTGGCCGACGCCGATGGGCTCAAAGCCGCGATCGAACCGGGCTGCCTCGCCGTCACTGTCGAGCTGCGCGGACAAGCCGACGTCAACCACGCAGTAGCGCGCCAGGACGCTGAAGCAATTCTCGATTTCCTGCGTCACCGCGGCGTCGTTGCTGACTGCGGAGCACCGCCTCAACCAGAACTGAATTATCCCGCAACGCCGCTGAGCGGGTCCGAAAACCTGTACACACCTCACGCGGGCGTCGTCGTGTTTCTGGTAGAACCTGGTACGGTCGTTGAGGCTGGCCAGCCTGTGGTCGAAGTGATCGACCCGATAAGCGATTGCGTGACGGTTTTGTCATCGCAGTACGGAGGCATGCTATACGCGGTGGAAAACCGCCACTATGCCACGAGCGGAAAATGGCTTGCCAAGATAGCTACGCAAACGGCACTCAAGACCGGCCTGTTGTTGTCAGCCTAGAGCGGATGCATCGTCGTCGACGTGAGAACGCTGCGAAAGGACTTCCATGTTCCGAGCGGAAATTCATGTCGGCTGGAAAATTAAGAATTTTCAATTATCAGTGGCACGCTTAGGATGCCTATTATATTAATGACGAGGGTTATCCTGAGCTTGCTAACAGTTGGTTCACTGTCAAAATATGTTGGTTAAGCCGCTTTATTGAAATTCTGCAATAGTTAGTACTACATGGCGATAGAGGAAAGCTCCAGCATGGTGCCATCCGGCAATTTTTTCTGGCATTTGCGGCGTTCCCAATTGGGACGATAGGCCTGATCCGCTCTTCGGGAGGGGCGTATCGGGTGCACATCATCAGGTTACATAACCGGATAAGCGATGAAGTTCAATCACGAGCCACTTACCGTGGCGAAACGTAACGATCACATTGAGTGCGTTCACAGCGGTTCCGTCGCGGTCGTCGACACCACTGGCCGGCTCATTGCATATGCGGGCGATCCGGCCGCCTACACGTTTTCGCGATCTGCACTGAAACCGTTTCAGGCGTTACCCTTCACCCTGGCGGGGGGCATCCAGAAGTTCGGCTTCACGGAGCAGCAGACAGCGCTGATGTGTGCGAGCCACTCGGGCGAAGACGTCCACGTCCACGCGGTCTCAGACATGCTCGCAAAGGCGGACTGCACCGAGCAGGATCTTCGTTGCGGCTGCCATATGCCAGAGCGATTTCTCAATGGCGAAGCCGCGCCACCCGGCTTCGTCATGGACCAGAGACACAATAACTGCTCCGGCAAACACGCCGGGTTTCTGGCCTATTGCCAGATGGGTGGGTACTCCATAGACGACTACCTTGACCCGTCGCACTTTTTGCAACGTGAAATCGTCAAGGTGGTGAGTGACCTCTCGGAGACTAGCCCGATCCACTTCTGGTACGGGACGGACGGATGTAGTGCACCGAATATCGGGTTGCCGCTGTCCCGCCTCGCAAAGATCTGGGCGCGCTTTAGCGCCGCACGCAGGGACGCCGACGAATTGGAGAGAGGCATGGCCACGCTGGCGGACGCCATGATGAACTGGCCTGAGATGTATTCGGGCAGTGGACGTGCCGACAACGTGTTGACTCGAGCCGGGCGCGGAAAGTGGGTGAGCAAGACGGGAGCGCAGGGCGTGCGCTGTGTGGGTGCTCGAGCGCACGGCCTGGGTATCGCGCTTAAGGTCGGTAGCGGTGACTACCCGACTGCCTACGCGGTGACGATCGAGGTCATGCGACAGCTGGGCATTCTGGATGCCGAAACCACCAGTGAACTCCAGGAATGGCGCGAACCCGTACTGCGCAACTGCAACGGGTCTGCGGTGGGTCAACTGTCGTGTGACTTCAAGCTGAAGTACGTGTGAATCATGCACAAGTCGAGGTTGCAATGTCGAAAGTCACGAACATTCCTCTCATTTCTATCCGGGCTGTAAGCAAATTCTTCGGGACAAAGCAAGTCCTGCATGACATCAATCTTGAGGTTATGCCCGGCGAAGTTGTCGTTATTGTTGGACCCTCCGGGTCCGGTAAATCCACGCTGTGCAGATGCATAAACAGGCTGGAGACAATCGACAGGGGTGAGATCAGCATCGCTGGCCAAATCCAGCCGAAAGAAGGGAGGGCTTTGGCACGATTCCGATCAGAAGTCGGCATGGTCTTCCAGTCGTTTAATCTATTCGCTCATTTGACCGTTCTTCAAAACATAACAATAGGCCCTGTCAAGGTCCTCAAGCGGTCACCCGAAGAGGCGGAGGCGGACGCGCGCGACTTGCTCAGGAAGGTCGGGATCGCCGAAAAGGAGAACGCATACCCCGCGCAACTTTCGGGCGGCCAACAACAGCGGGTCGCGTTGGCGCGTTCGCTGGCGATGAAACCGAGAGTCATGCTGTTCGATGAACCGACTTCTGCGCTTGATCCAGAAATGGTGTCCGAGGTGTTGAATGTGATGGTCGAACTCGCGAATAACGGTATGACCATGATTGTGGTTACTCATGAGATGGGTTTTGCAAATAAAGCCGCCGACCGCGTCGTCTTCATGGACGATGGGCGAATTATCGAGGAGGGTCGTCCCGGGGTGTTTTTCAAATCACCGCAGTCCGATAGGGCGCAGGATTTCCTGTCGAAGATTTTAAGTCACTAATTTTCAGAAGGAGGGGCGTGGCTAGCACTGCAGGAGATCAAAGTAACCACTAACGGCTGAAGCCCATGATAACGAGATTGGAGATACTCAAATGAAAGTAGTAAAGCTGAAGGCAATTGTCGCGTTGTTAGCAGTGGGACTGACCTTGTCGGCGGTAGCCTCGGGTGAAACATTCCCGGCCGGCTCGACCATGGACGCAATACAGAAGAAGGGCAAGGTTGTCGTGGGGACGTCTCTCGATGGCCCTGGCTTTTCGTTGCTGAACCCAACGACCAACAAGGCAGAGGGCTTCGAGATCGATATTGCGCGGCAGCTGGCCAAGAGGCTGACGGGCTCGGAAAACAACGTCGAATTCGTTCCCGTGCTGAGCGCAAACCGGTTCGCGTTCGTACAAACCGGACGGGTTGATATCGCTCTAGCCACCGCCACCATCAACGACGAACGCAAGAAAATCATCGGATTCGCCGGACCGTACTATCTGGCTGGTCAGGACGTCATGGTTGGCAAGAACAGTGACATACACAGCCTGAGTGACCTCAATGGCAAAACGGTGTGCGTCGTAACGGGCACAGATTCGGGCGCGAATCTGCTCAAGGTGGCACCAAAGGCTGAGATTCACTCTCTGACGGATGAAAAGAGCTGCGCCGAGGCCGTCTCCGATGGTCGCTTCGCCGCTCTGACTGACGATGGCGCGGTTCTGGTTCCGTTTTTGAAACTGCAGCCGGATCACCTGAGGATTCTTGGCAAGCCGTTTACCAAAGAGCCGTACGGTATCGTTGTGAAGCACGATGACGTGCAGTTCAGGAACTGGATCAACGGCGAACTCGAGGCCATGATCAAGTCCGGTCAATGGCAGAGCATGTACGACAAAGACCTGAGGGACTTCGGCGAAGCGCAGGTTCCCACCATCGAGCGGTATTAATCGCGATGCATCGTTGGCCTGGCTGGCCAGGAACTCAGCCGGGCCGACTCCGGAGAGGGATTCGGGTATGTTCTGGGATTATGTTTTTCGGTTTGTACAAGGGATAGGCGTCACCCTCGAACTTTCTTTCTGTTCAGTCATCCTGGCATTCGTCGTCGGCGTCTTGCTGGCGATCATGCGGATATGTCCCTCGCCACCACTGCGCTGTTTCGCCTGGTGTTACGTCGAAGCGATGCGCGCGACGCCGATCCTCGCGCTTCTCGTCATGATCGTGTGGGGCCTTCCCAAGCTTGGCTTTATGTACTCCGAATTCTCTTCTTCAGTGCTGGCGCTCGGCCTCTATACCGCAGCGTGGATATCGGAGGCGATCAGGGCGGGAGTGGGTTCGATTGCGACAGGTCAGATAGAGGCAGCGCGGAGCGTCGGTATGTCGTTCGCGCAGATCCTGCATTTCATCGTGATCCCTCAGGCTGTTCGCTCGGTCATTCCATCGCTGAGCGGGATCATCATTGTCCACATCAAGACGACATCCATTGCGGCCGTTGCGGGAGTTCTGGAAATTACCGCTACGTCACAGATCATCAATGTCGAAACTGCTCAATGGTTGTGGTTCCTCGGGGCGGCGGCCTCTTACCTGGTACTTACCGTACCAACCGGGTGGATCTTCAAGGCAATTGAACAAAGGGCGGCGTTTGTACGATGAATGAAACCAGATTGCTGTACGAGCCACCGGGCCCCATCGGGATCGTGAGAAACCGGTGGTATGCCGTCGGGGGAGGGGCCTTCGTCGTGGCGCTGTCCTCCTCAGTTTTATATAGGCTGTATCAGAGAGGGCAGTTCGATCACGATCGGTGGGCGGTCTTTCTGAACACTCAGGTGTGGAGTTTTCTCCTGACCGGTCTGGAAGCCACGCTGTTGGTCGCAGCGATCAGCGGAATTCTCTCGTTCGCCTTCTCGATACCGATTGCGCTGATGCGGGTCTCCGATCAGCCCATTGTCAAAAAGATCGCGGAAGTCTTTATCTCGGCTTTTCGCGCGGTTCCGCTGTTGCTGCTGATCCTATTTATGGCGGTTCTTCTGCCAACCATTGGTGTGGCGTGGCCCGCCATTGCGTTTCTGGTCATCGCGCTGACCCTGCATCACTCGGCGCTGATGGCTGAGATAGTCAGGGCAGGTATCCTTTCCGTGCCGCGGGGGCAAGGGGAGGCCGCCCTCTCAATCGGGATGAGTCAGGTGAAGTCGATGCATTACATCATTCTTCCCCAGGCAATTCGCAGGATGATGCCTGCACTGATTGGCCAGTTGCTGGCCATTGTTCAGGATACTTCTCTCGGGTACATCATTCCTTACAACGAGCTGCTCCGTTGTTCGCAACTTATATCGACATACGCTCCACAGTCGCTGCTCCAGGCCGCATTCGTTTCGACGTTACTCTATGGTCTCGTCAGTGTAATACTGATGATCGTTCAGTTCAGGGTAAGAAGTCGGGTTCAAGGGAGCTAAAGTCGGAAGTGGTGTAAGGGGGAGTTGAGGCGGGAAGTTGAAGGCGGTGGAGGTTTCAGCTAAGAATCTGATTGTCGAAGTCGGAAACCAGCAAAAATCAAACCATCCACTATGAGCAAGGATACGGAAAAAGCAGTCGTCGGTCTATCGGGAGTCGGGCTTGGTCTGGACGAATTGGTTCGCCAGGGAGCGCGGCAGGTGATTCAGCAAGCGATCGAAGCGGAGTTGGCAGAGCTGATGGAGCGGTTCGCGAACGTCAAGACGTTGCACGGGCAACGCGCCGTGGTGCGCAACGGCTACTTGCCAGAGCGCGAGGTGTTGACGGCCGCCGGGCCGATTGCGGTGAAGGTGCCGAAGGTGCGCGATCGATCGGGGTCGGGCGTGAAGTTCAATTCGACGATCGTGCCGCCGTATGTGAGGAAGTCGCCTCGCGTGAGCGCAGCGCTGCCCTGGCTGTATCTGAAGGGCATCTCGACGGGCGACATGGGCGAAGCGTTGAGCGTGCTGCTGGGCGATGACGCCAAGGGCTTGTCGGCCATCGTGGTGAGCCGACTGAAGGCGCAGTGGGCCGACGAGCATGTGGCTTGGAGCCGGCGTGACATGTCTGAGTCGCACTACGTCTATTGGTGGGTCGACGGCATTCACATGGGGCTGCGCAGCGAGAACTCCGATGGGCAATGCTTGCTGGTCATCATCGGCGTGAAACCGGACGGAAGCAAAGAACGTGTGGCGATCGGCGATGGGTATCGCGAGACGAAAGCGTCGTGTCTGGAGCTGCTGCTCGACCTGAAAAAGCGCGGTCTGAAGGCAGGCCCACGGCTGGCAGTCGGCGACGGCGCAATGGGCTTCTGGGCGGCGCTGGAAGAGGTGTTCCCGGCGACGCGTGGCCAGCGCTGTTGGTTTCACAAGATGGGCAACGCACTGAACGCGCTGCCCAAGTCGCAACAGGCACGCGCGAAGGCCGACATGCAATCGATCTGGATGGCTGCGACCCGCGCCGACGCGCACGCTGCGTTCGATCGTTTCGTTGCGATCTATGCGGCCAAATATCCGAAGGCGACCGAGATGTTGAAGAAGGACCGGTAGAGCTTGCTCGCGTTTTACGAATTCCCTGAATTGAATCGACGTTCGCGATGGTGCGTCATCGCACGACACGTACGCATAACTGCGTGTCGGAACCTGTCCGCATTTTTGTGGGCGAGGCGGTTAAAGGAATCGTTACCCGCGCGCCTGCGTGAATCGGTCGCCAAACAGGATAGCAAACTGGTTCATCGCCGACTTCCAGTCGAAGGCGGCACGAACGGACTTTGCCAGGACATTGCGTAGCGCCAGCCAGAGCAGCTTGATGGCTGCCTCGTCATTCGGGAAGTGGCCACGAGTCTTGATGATCTTGCGCAACTGCATGTTCAGACTCTCAATGGCATTCGTTGTGTAGACAACGCGCCGGATCTCCGGTGGAAACGCGAAGAATGGCGTGACGTGCTCCCATGCGCGCTGCCATGACTGCACGATCATTGGGTATCTTAGGCCCCATGGGCCGTCCGCGAACGCCTGCAGCGCCTGCTGCGCGGCCTGCTCGCTGGCGGCGGAGTAGACCGGCCGCAGTGCCGCGGCAAGGGCCTTGCGGTCCTTGTAGCTGGCGTAATCCAGACTGTTGCGGATCAGATGCACGATGCAGGTCTGCACGGCCGTGCGGGGGTAAGCGGTGCTGATTGCATCGGCCAGTCCCTTCAGGCCGTCGACCACCGCAATCAGGATGTCCTGGCAGCCACGGACCTTCAGTTCGTTGAACCCCTTGAGCCAGAACTTCGCGCCCTCGGTCTGCTCGATCCACAGGCCCAATACATCGCGCTGACCATCCGCCTGAATGCCCAGTGCCAGATAGACGGCCTTGTTGCTGACCACGCCGTCGTCGCGGATCTTGACGCGCAGGGCGTCGAAGAACACCACCGGGTACATCGCATCGAGCGGACGGCTCTGCCAGAGCAGCGTTTCGGCCATCACCTCATCGGTGACCGAGCTGATGAAATCGGGCGATACCTCGGTGCCGTAGCTTTCGGCCAGAAAGGCCTGAATCTCGCGCACACTCATGCCGCGCGCGTACATCGCGATGATGCGCTCGTCGAATCCGGTGAAGCGGCGTTCGTGTTTGGGGATCAGGATGGGTTCGAAGCTGCCGTCACGGTCGCGGGGCACCTCCACGCGCACGGGGCCGCGATCCGTGATAACGGTCTTGCCACTGGCGCCGTTGCGCTCGTTGGCTTGCCCGGCTGGTTTGGACTGGCCCGGCGGGTAGCCCAAATGCAGGTTCATCTCGGCACCCATCGCGCGTTCGATGACCGCCTTGTTGAACGCCAGCATCAGATCCTGCACCTGGGCCGGCGTCATCGGTCCCTTGACCAGTTCGTCCAGCAGCGCCTTGGGCAGTTCAGGCAGCGGCCCTCGGGCCGCTGCCTGAGACGCCACCGTACGTTTCTTCTTCATCGGCATATCCATGATTTTTACCTCTCATGATATGCCTCACCCACAAAATGCCGGACAGGTCCGCGTGTCGCGACCGACCTTCCTCGGACTGGCATTCAAGCTGATCGAGGAAGCCGAGAAAACCTGGCGCCGTATCAACGGCCCGGAAAAGATCAAGCTGTTGCTCGAGGGCGTTGCCTTCAAGGACGGCGAACCGGTGCAAGACGATCGACCGGTTCAGCAGAAACTCGCCGCTTGAAATCGACCGCCATCAAAATGTTCGTACACCACTATTGACGTTAGCTCATGTTGAAGCCGATCTTAATATGAAGGAGCGGGCGCTAAAATCTCTTTCTACGGCCTTGTGTTGACGTGCCGGGCCTGCGGCGTCGCGCCGTGTGACTATCCCTGCACGTGCTCACCGAGCCGCAGCAGCGCGCCCGAAGCCGACGTCACGGATCTGCTGCCATTCAATTACGCCCGACAGCAGCAGGCCAAAGCAAAAACTGGCTGACTTACTTCCACTGCATCTACGCCAACATCGCCGGTCGATTCACGATCGCCACGACGCGGCTACGCTCGCTCCTCAACTGCCCATAAGGCACCGCTCCGTGTGCCGGAACGGCCGCTTACATTCTTCCGTAGTTGATCAGCGTTAGCAAAAGCCCCCAGATAATCGCTCTCGCAGATATTGCACCAGTGCGCGTACTGCGCTCGGTACGATCGGGCTATACGGTCGGATGGCGAAGATTCTATTTCCGAAAGCGCCGGACGGGTGCCATGAGCTGAGCAGCGGCACGAGATTGCCGACATCGACGTCGCGCCGCGCGCTGAGGTCTGGCAAGAGTGCGATGCCCAGCCCGCCCAACGCCGCCTCCCGCATTACCTCGCTATTGTTTGCCGCGAAGCAGCCACGTACCGGCACGCTTACCCGTGCTCGCCCCCGGCCGCTCGACTCGAAGCTCCATGCGGTCGGCTCGTTGCCGCGCAGGTAGCACAGGCAGTCGTGATCGGTCAGATCGTTCGGATGCGTCGGCGTACCGCGTCGGGCGAGATAGTCGCGGCTCGCGACGAGCAGCGAGCGCGTCTCGCAGAGCGTCCATGCGACGTGCGTCTGCGGCGCAGTCGTCGTATGACGAATCGCGAGATCAAAACCCTCCTGCGACAGCGAAAAAATCCGTTCCGACAGTTCTAGTTCGATACGCACGCCGGGATACCGCTCAAGGAACGCTGGAAACAGAGGCACGATCTGCTGCCCGGCCGAGTGCGACCGGCACCGTCACGCGTACAAGGCCGCGCGGCTCACCGGCCACGTCTTTCACGCGCGCGAAATTCCGCTCGATCGTTTCGTAGGCATCGCGTGTGCTGTCGACGAGCGTTTGCCCAGCTTCTGTGAGCCGCACGCTGCGCGTCGTACGACGCACGAGCGGCACGCCAGCCGCCTCCTCCAGATCTGCGATACGCTGACTCATCGCCGTTTTGCTGATGCCGAGTCGCTGTGCTGCAGCCGTAAAGCTGCCGGTCACGGCTAGCACCGTCAGCGAGTGGATGTGTGGCCAGACCGTCTGGACATTTTGGGGATTCATGCGATCATTATTCAGTAATCTGAACAGCGATTCATTCTTATTGACCTACCCGCACCGCTTTCGTTTGCCTCGACTGAGGCTTTCCTTATCAACGTTGTATGGGACGAGAGGGGCTGTTGAAGCAATAGAATACAAATATTTCTGGCTTCCTCTCAATCCACACGACGATTCGCAAGATGAAACGATTACCACCTCTCAACTGGCTACGTGCGTTTGAATCGTCGGCCCGACACCTGAGTTTCACCCATGCGGCAACCGAATTGAACCTGACCCAGGCTGCTGTGAGTCAGCAGGTGAAAGGTCTGGAATCTCAACTAGGGACGGCGTTGTTCAAGCGCCTGGCGCGCGGCATCGAATTGACCGAAGCGGGACTCGCATATTTGCCGGTCGTTCATGAAGCAATTGAGCGGCTTGCTGCGGCCACCGATGAAATTTTTGGGCAGGGACACCTGAAAGTGCTGACGGTACGCGTGAGCCTGGTGTTTTACACGCACTGGCTGTCATGGCGCGTGCCGGATTTTCGCAAACGACATCCGGACGTCAATCTGCGCATCACGAGCAATATTTGGGGAGGTGATAGCAGCGTCACTGATGTGGAGGCCGATCTGGAGATCCGCTACGGGCATGGAAAATGGGCAGGCCTGCGTGCCGAGCGATTGACCTGGGACACGCTGCTGCCAGTTTGCGCGCCGGGGTTACCTTCTCCGAAGGCGCCTCTCTCGTCGCCAAAGGATCTCGCGCATCACGAACTACTCCATGTGTTGGGTTACGAGGAGGGTTGGGGATATTGGCTCAAAAAGGCCGGTGCCTCGAAAGTCGATTCGTCGAAGGGGATGCAGTTCGACACGCTGATTTCCGCACTGAAGGCCGCTGAACTCGGGCAAGGGGTTGCACTCGCGAGATCATCACTTGTTGAGCGCATGCTGGGCTCCGGGCAACTAATCGCGCCGCTAAAGCCAAGTCTTCCGACCAGTGAGGCGTTCTACCTGGTGTACTCCCCTCACACCATCGTTAACCCCCATGCAGCTGCATTTGTCTCATGGCTAAGTGCACAGGCCCAGGAAGCGCACACGCGGTATTGACCGCGAGGCGGCATTGCGGAGGTGAGGCCGTGCATCTGGCCGGTTCCCGTCTGTCCGTTCGCTCATCTGAGGCATAAAAAAAACGTACCCATTACCGTTTTTTTATTGCTTTACCCAACACGTCATCTGGCCGAAAGTTGCCTCCATCCGGTTTGACCGCCAGCCCCCGCGTATCGATGCAGAGGCCGACCGTCACCGGAGTCACTCACAACATGATGATCGACAGTCGCGCAGCGCGACCAGTCTGGAGGCAACTCGGCAGATTATGGGAAAGAGCAAACAATTGCCGTTCAGCGGCGTGAAAGTTATCGATTTCGGCCAGTACATTGCGGGGCCTGCCGTTGCGATGATTCTCGCGGATCTTGGTGCTACCGTCATTCATGTCGACCCTCCCAATGGGCCGCTTTGGGATAGTCCGGCCAATGCGGTGCTGAACCGTAATAAGTATTGCTTACGGCTCGACCTGAAGACCGGGAAAGGCCTGGAAGAAGCTCAAGATCTCATCCGCCGCGCGGACATCGTCATCGAAAACTTCCGGCCGGGAGTGATGGAGAACCTTGGTCTCGACTTCGCGAAGTTGCGTGAAGAACGACCGCAACTGATCACGCTTTCGATGCCTGGTTTTGCCAGCAACGATCAGTTGCGTCGCGAATGGCGTGCTTTCGAGCCGATTATCGCCTCCGCGTCAGGCGTGTTTACAGATATGGGGCAGAACCGGGTCCTGATGGGGGTCAACCCAAGTTTCTCGCCTTTGCCGCTCGCATCCGCCTACGGCACCATGCTTGGGGTCTCGTCTGTCGCGTTGGCATTGCAGGCGAGACAGCACACCGGCGTGGGCGATGAAATTGAAGTTCCGCTAGCCTCGGCAGTCATGGAAGGACTCTCCTACAACTCGATCCATATCGAAAACTATCCTGAGCGGTACAAGACTCTGCGTGAAAAGGAAATCGAGCGACGCCGTTCGAATCATCTCCCGATGGATTTGACGTACGAAGCGCTGCAAGAATATCTGGATCCGTTCTACCGGACGTATGAGTGTGCCGACGGTCGCAAGTTTTACGCTGTGTGCCCATCGCATCGTTCACACGCGCGGCGCTGTCTACAGGCGATGGGGTTGTATGAAGAGATGCTGGCGGCCGGCTTGCCGCGAGTCGACGATCCGTACCTGCCGATTTCCGAGTGGGAAGGGGATGCGTCGCTGGGAGTCTATCCGTTGCCCGAACATTGGGCGAAGCGCATTTCGGCGCGCATGGCGGAAGTCTTTCGCACGAAAACCGCGGCTGAGTGGGAAAAGATTTTCGGTGAAGGAGGATTCCCAGGCGCGGCGCACCGGACCACGCAGGAGTGGTTGCATGACGAACATGCCAATGCTGCTGGCTTGGTCGTGAACGTCGACGACATCGAATACGGCGCGATGAAGCAGCCGGGACCGATCGCGTGGCTCGAAGATTGCGCAGAATCCATGCTCTCACCTGTGTCTCGCCGTCCGGTGACGTTCCAGGATGCGGTGAACATCCTGAATGAGCAACAGAGCGACGAACTGCCGCCCCAGTCGGAGCAGCGTTCGAAGGGGTGGCTCGACGGGGTGCGCATTCTCGATTTGACAAACGTGATTGCTGGGCCGCATTCGACTTCGTTTCTCGGCCGATTCGGCGCCGACGTCATCAAACTCGACCCCGTCGTGCCGAACTATGATCCGTGGAACACTGTGGTCTTCGGGATGTCTTCTGCCCGTGGAAAGCGAAGCGTGCTTGTCGATCTGAGTCATCCGGATGGGCGTGAGGTGTTCAATCGTCTCGCGCGATCCGTCGATGTGATCGTGATGAATGCCCCGGATCGTCAATTGGCCCCGCTGGGGCTGGACGAGGCAAGTCTGCGCTCCATTAATCCGGGCGTGATCTTTTGCCAGCTCGACTGTTTTGGGGGGCCGCGACGTGGGCCGCGGACCGACTATCTCGGCTACGACGATCTGGTCCAGGCGTGCACTGGCATCATGGTGCGATTCGGCGGCGGGATGCAGACGCCGGAAGAACATGCCCATGTCGGCACCATCGACGTGATGTGCGGATTTGCAGCCGCGCTGGGGGTCGCAGCCGCACTGTATCGCAAAGCCAAAACGGGCGAGGTCGGGCGTGCGAGAACTTCCCTATCGGCCCTTGGCAATCTGGTGCAGATTCCGTTCTCTCACGATTTTGAGAATCGGCCTCCGTTCGATGAGCCATCCGGCCGCGAAGTAAGCGGCACTGGTCCGATGTCCCGATTCTTCCGCGCAGCTGACAACTGGATTTATGTGGACACCAGCGAAAGCGAGCTGGACAAGCTAGATCGGGTGGAAGGCCTGAGCGGGATCGCGATTTCGAAGGATTCCGCCGCATTTCTCACATCGGCACTCGACACTGCCTCTGCCGAAACTTGGCAGACCCGATTGCAGGCTGCAAACGTCGCCGCGGCGGTGCCTGACAACATTGTCAATCTGCGCCGGAACAACAGCAGGCCTTGCGACGATCGTCCCGGTACCGATAACGGTAGCTATTCGTTCAGCATCTATGCGAACCATCCGAGCGGCCGGTGTGTCACGCAGCTCGACCCTTTCGCGATCCGCCCACGTCACGCCCGTATTCGCGCGATGTCGCCGGCCGAGAAATTCGGTGCGTCGACCCGTGCAGTCCTGCTCGAGTACGGATATAGCGACGCCGAGATCGCGACGCTCATGGCACGACATGCTGTGGGAGATAGCTGGGCCGAAGAATATTTGCCCAGCTAGGTGTTTCTCTTCGTCGAGTAACGCGAGGAATCGAAAATTCCAATGCGAAGTGTGGTGCAAAACGAGCCCCATAACACTGAGACGGTGCCGCTTCGCCAAGTCACTTAATTTGAAGCACGCCCGCCGTGTAATAGAACCGGCGGGAAGTAAATATTCTTATATTGGAGACAGCCATGCGGGATCAGACCAGTGCTCTCGTAAGTTTCCGTCACGTAAAGAAGACGTATGACGGCGAGACGTTAGTTGTCAAGGACCTGAATCTTGATATCCGGAAAGGCGAGTTTTTGACGTTGCTCGGCCCATCCGGCTCCGGAAAGACGACCTGTCTAATGATGCTCGCAGGCTTCGAGTACCCAACCGATGGTGAGATCTGGCTCGACGATCAGCTGCTGAATCGAATTCCGCCGCATAAGCGCAATATCGGCATGGTGTTTCAGAACTACGCGCTCTTTCCTCATCTTACGGTCGCGCAGAATCTGGAGTACCCACTCAAGGTTCGGAAAATTCCACCGAACGAACGAGACACAAGGGTAAAGCGAGCACTCGCAATGGTAGGAATGGAGAAACTGAGCAAGCGGATGCCCAGTCAGCTCTCCGGAGGCCAGCAGCAGCGTGTCGCTTTAGCTCGTGCGCTGGTTTTCAATCCGCAGCTCGTCCTGATGGACGAGCCACTCGGCGCGCTCGACAAACAGTTACGCGAACACATGCAGCTCGAGCTGAAGGCATTGCATGAGGAACTTGGGCTGACTTTCGTCTATGTCACGCATGACCAGAGTGAAGCGCTCACGATGTCAGACCGTGTCGCAGTGTTCGACCAGGGCGTGATCCAGCAACTCGATACCGTGGATCGTCTGTACGAGTCACCAACTAATCTCTTCGTCGCGAATTTCATTGGCGACAACAACCGCGTAAGCGGCACGGTCGTCGCGCGAGACGGCAGTTATTGCGATTTCCGGCTTGCCGACGGGACTATTGTCCGCGCGCTGAACGCTGGTTCCGCTGACGTCGGTAATCAGGCGACGGCGGTAATCCGACCGGAACGGCTGTCTGTCGAATCGCAGTTCTTGACGGGCGGAGGAAACGTTATCGAAACCGAAACGCTCGATGCAATTTATTTTGGCGACCACGTTCGACTGCGTTGCCGTGGCCCTGGAGAAGCAGAGTGCTTCGTCAAGGTGCCTCTTGAGCACGATTGGCAGTCTCATGTTCGCAATGGGAATCGAATTGCGCTTTCGTTCCGGGAAGACCACCTGAAGATTTTGAACTGATCTCGCTAATTTAAGCCGCAAAACAGGAGGAGACAATGAAATCCAGTTCTAAAGTAATCTGCGCTGCGTTGTTGGTGTCCATGTCGGGTACGGCTTTCGCCGACGGGCTGGTGACCGTCAATTATGGTGGGGCGGCTGGCGACGCTCAAAAGGCGGCATGGGTGGAACCGTTCGCGAAGGAGAGCGGTATTGCTACGAATGCCATTCCGTATACGGGCGATATGGCGAAAGTGAAAGCGATGGTGGATGCCGGGAACGTCACGTGGGATGTATTGGAGGTAGAGGCGGCGGACGTCGGTCGTGGGTGCCAGGATGGTCTCTTCGAGAGACTCGATTGGTCGAAAATCGCTAACAAAGTCGACCTGATGGCCGGCGTTGTCACGCCTTGCGCAGCCGGAACGTTTGTATGGTCGACGGTACTTGCATACAACCCCGCGCTTACCAAAGGCACACCGCAAGGCTGGAAGGATTTCTGGAACGTCAAGAAATTTCCCGGAAAGCGCGGCATGAAGAAAGAGGCTCGCTATAACCTGGAGTTTGCGTTGATGGCTGACGGCGTGGCTCCGAAGGACGTTTACACCGTACTCGGTACGCCTGCGGGTGTCGATCGTGCATTCAAGAAAATGGATGAACTCAAGCCTTATATCCAGTGGTGGGAGGCAGGCGCTCAACCTCCCCAGTTCCTGATTGCGGGCGATGTGGCTATGTCGACGGCTTATAACGGGCGTATCGACGCAGCCAAGCGTGCGGGGAACAAAAATCTCGGCATCGCGTGGGATCAGAGCATTTACGAGCTGGACTATTTCGTTATTCCGAAGGGATCGAAGAATAAGGACGCAGCTCAAAAGTATATTTCGTACGTGCTCAAGCCCCAGCCTCAGGCCACGTTTGCGCGGAAGATCCCATATGGTCCGACCAACAAGGCCGCACTCAAAATGCTCGACGCGGCGGAACTGGGGGCGCTTCCTAACTCAGCTGAAAACGGAAAAACAGCTATCGCCAATAGTGTCGACTTCTGGACAGATCACGGCGACGCGCTCGAACAACGTTTTACCGCGTGGGCGGCGAAGTGAAGAGGAGAGAAGTATGAGCACTTTAACTTCGCGGCAGCAGAGTGAGCACGCGCGCCAGCTTAAACGGTCGCTTCGATCCGTACAATTCCGTAAGGAGTCGGTGGCAGTGGCGCTGGTGGCGCCGCTCGCCCTGTTTATCCTGGTGGTTTTCGTGATGCCGGTGGCGTCGATGATCTCACGATCGATTCAGAGTCCCGAAGTGGTCGACGCGCTGCCAAAGACTACCGCAGCGTTGCGACAATGGGATGGTCGGTCGCCTGTTCCCGATGAGGCCTATCGGGCGCTGGCGCTCGATGTGGAACGAAATGGTGGAAACAACGACTCCGGATCGGCGGCCGGTCGGCTGAATGGCCAAAAGGACGGATTCCGGTCATTGTTCTACAAGACAACCAGCGCATTGCCTTTCGGCGATAACGACGCGGCGATTCCCGTACAGGAAATGAAGAAGCGCCTGATTGAAATCGATCCTCGCTGGAGCGACGCGAGTTACTGGCACGCAATAGCCAACGAATCGTCTCGATACACCGCCCAATTTCTCCTTGCGACGATCGACTATCGTGAGAATTCGGATGGGCGGATGGTACCAGTCGAAAGGGGCGCCTCCGCATATCGCGCAGTGTTCATGCGAACCTTCGCGATCAGCGGACTCGTTACCCTCACGACGATGTTGTTGGGTTATCCGCTTGCCTATTGGATCTCGATTTTGCCGGCTCGAAAGGCAAATCTCGTGATGATCCTCGTGCTTCTCCCATTTTGGACGTCGATTCTCGTGCGAATCTCCGCATGGATAGTACTCCTCCAGGGGGAAGGTCTCGTCAACAAGGCATTGATGGCACTCCACGCGATTTCGACGCCATTGTCGCTTCTGTTCAATAGAACAGGGGTTCTGATCGCGATGACCCATATCCTTTTGCCGTTTATGATTTTGCCGCTCTACAGCGTCATGAAGTCCATTCCTTCGAGTTACACGAAGGCGGCGATTTCTCTGGGAAGTCACCCGTTCGGCGCGTTCTGGAAAGTGTACGTGCCGCAGACCTTGCCCGGCGTCGGAGCAGGAGGGCTTCTGGTGTTTATTACTGCGCTGGGTTACTACATCACCCCGGCGCTGCTTGGCGGTGCGGGCGACCAGATGGTCAGCTACTACATCGCATATTTCACCAACGTGGCCCTGAACTGGGGGATGGCGTGTGCGCTCGGAGCGGTCCTGCTTCTGGTGACACTGATCCTCTTTGGGCTCTACCGGAAGATCGTCGGTACAGAGATGAAGGTGGCCTAACATCATGAAGACTATCATGCCGCGTTTCGCACCCTACATGTCCACGACGGAAGTCGCGTGGCATTACGTCCTGCGGTCGACGAATGTCCTGGTTCTGTTGTTTCTGATCTTGCCGATACTCGCGATCATTCCACTATCGTTCAATGAGAACTCATTTCTTGTTTATCCGATACACGGGTTCACATTCAAGTGGTATCACCATTTGTTCACGTCTGCGGACTGGGCCCGTGCAGGCGCCAATAGCTTTATCGTGACACCGATCGCGACGCTAGTCGCGACCGTTCTTGGAACACTTGCAGCATTGGGGTTGAACAAGGCAACGTTTAAGGGAAAGGGTTTGCTGGTTGCGGTCCTCATTTCTCCGATGATTGTTCCGGTCATCGTCACCGGTGTCGGAATGTATCTCCTGTTTGCTCGTTGGGGGTTGGCCGGAACGTACCTGGGACTGGTTTTCGGACATGTGGTGATCGCTGCGCCGTTCGTCGTGGTCACGGTCAATGCCACGCTTGTCGGATATAACCAGAACTATGTCAGGGCAAGCCTGAGCCTGGGTGCGTCACCCGTGAGGACGTTTTTCGCCGTCACTTTGCCGATTATTGCACCTGGCGTTATTTCCGGCGCGCTATTTGCATTCGCGACGTCACTGGACGATGTCGTGATCACCATGTTCATCGCAGGCCCGACACAGGGAACGCTCCCGCTTCAGATGTTCATCGGAATTCGCGAAAACATTACGCCTACGGTCGCTGCGCTTGCAACAATTTTCATCGTCTTTTCTAGTCTGCTGCTTATCACCATGGAATGGTTGCGCTTCAGATCCGCAGTCAGGCAGACGCTAGCTTGATGCTGCCTGGACTGTCGATCATCGGATGTACTTCTGCGAAGGAAGATGTCTGGAGCGAGGAGCAGTCGATATGCACCAAATCGAGGAGGTAGGATGTCTGCAGGAAAAGTTAACGAACCCCGCTTGAATCAATCGGTTGGGGAGTTCGACTACATTGTGGTTGGAGCAGGTACCGCTGGATGTGTTGTCGCGAATCGCTTGAGCGAAGATGACAACGTATCCGTGCTGCTGATCGAGGCTGGAGGAAAAGACGACTACCATTGGATTCATATCCCCGTGGGTTATCTTTACTGCATCGGAAATCCTAGAACTGATTGGCGCTACAAAACGTGTGAAGAAGAAGGTTTAAATGGAAGAGCACTGGCATATCCTCGAGGCCGGGTTCTTGGTGGTTGTTCATCAATCAACGGCATGATCTACATGCGCGGTCAAAGAGAGGACTACGACCAATGGGCACAAATGACGGGTGATTCGTCATGGCGATGGGAGTCGGTTCTCGAGACGTTCAAAAAAAGTGAGGATTATTACGGTGGCGAGAGTGACTCTCATGGCGCCGGAGGCCCATGGCGTGTAGAAAAGCAACGATTGAAATGGGATATTCTCGAAACGTTTGGGAAAGCTGCACAGCAGGTCGGCATACCTGCAACCGATGACTTCAATAGAGGTGACAACACCGGCGTCGGGTACTTCGACGTCAACCAGAAAAATGGCATCCGGTGGAATGCATCCAAGGGTTATCTTCGACCTGCGGCAAAGCGCGGAAATCTCACGATCCTGACCAACGCGCAAACAAAGAGGCTTCGCTTCGACAATATGCGTTGTACGGGAATCGAGTTCAATTTGGGCGAAACCCAGTGTGTGGCTAGAGCCAGGCGTGAAGTGGTCCTTTGCGCGGGGGCCATTAATTCTCCTCAATTGCTGGAGCTGTCGGGAGTCGGAAATGCCGATCGCATTGCGAAGCTGGGAATCGAAGTGGTCAAGAATTTGCCAGGCGTTGGCGAGAATCTGCAAGATCATCTGCAGCTACGCATGGCATTTAAAGTCGATGGCGTGCGGACTTTGAATACTCTCAGTGCTCACTGGTGGGGGAAATTGATGATTGGCCTAGAGTACGGATTACGTAGAACCGGGCCGATGGCAATGGCGCCGTCGCAACTTGGCGTATTTGCGAAGTCCGATCCGAACGACAAATCACTGACGCGCCCCGATGTCCAATACCATGTGCAGCCACTTTCGCTCGAACGATTCGGTGAGCCTCTTCATCCGTTCGACGCGTTTACCGCGTCCGTTTGTCAATTGCGACCGTCGTCACGGGGTAGCGTGCACATTACGTCGAGTGATCCATTGATAGTGCCAAGAATTGCGCCCAACTATCTGTCGACGGAGGAAGACCTTCATGTTGCGGCCAACGCGCTGCGGCTAACTCGAAGCATTGTCGCAGCACCCGCACTCGAACAGTTTCGGCCTAAAGAAATCCTTCCCGGCATTGAATTTCAGACCGAAGAAGAGTTGCGATATGCGGCCGGAAACATTGGAACGACCATCTTCCATCCGGTCGGGACATGCCGAATGGGCAAGGCGGGTGATCCGAACTCGGTCGTCGATTCCCGGCTTCGTGTGCATGGTGTGAGCGGCCTACGGATCGTAGACGCTTCGATCATGCCAACGATCACGTCGGGAAACACGAATTCGCCAACGTTGATGATCGCGGAGCGCGCCAGCGAGATGATTCGAGCCGATCGGAAGCGAGAAAGTATATCCACGGAGATAAATTCGAGGCCGAGCGTTGTCGGCATGAAGGCGGCGCACTGACCGATACCGTTTTGCCGATACCGAGGGCCGTCGGGGATCTTGCGTTCTATAGCGACGGACCGGGGTATTGCGGTTGACAGCACTGTTTCGGCGCAAACCGAGGCTTGCTGCTCCAAATGGACTATAGAGAGGCGGGGCGAGGTGGATTCACCTCTGTCTGGACTGCCATCGTACGCCCCGTACTACGGGAAAAGGAGTCCGTATGTTCAAGGGAATTCTGATTGAGAAGGATGAGGCAGGCTACTACGCGACGCTTAAGGATATCGACGAGGCGCAGTTGCCAGATGGCAATGTAACCATACGTGTGAGTCATTCGACACTCAATTATAAGGATGGGATTGCGATAACAGGGCGCGGTCCGGTGGTGCGACGATTTCCGATGGTGCCAGGCATCGACTTGGTCGGTATCGTGGAAGACAGCAGCCATGGCGAATTTCGAAAGGGCGACCACGTTCTGCTCAACGGCTGGGGGGTTGGCGAGCAGCATTGGGGTGGCCTTGCGCAGAAAGCTCGTCTGAACGGCGACTGGCTTGTGCCGCTGCCCGAGCAATTCACGCCTCAACATGCGATGGCGATCGGTACAGCGGGTTTCACCGCAATGCTGTGCGTGCTTGCTTTGGAGCGACACGGCGTGACGCCAGACAAGGGCGAAATCGTTGTTACCGGTGCCGCGGGTGGGGTCGGCGGCGTCGCGATCGCAGTACTCTCGAAGCTTGGCTATTCAGTGGTTGGAGTCACAGGTCGCGTCGCGGAGACCGATTACGTGAAGCAACTCGGCGCAGTCGAAGTGCTTGACCGCCAGGGGTTTTCCGAGCCAGGTAAGCCCTTGGCGCGCGAGCGCTGGGCGGGAGCAGTCGATGTGGTTGGAGGTCATACCTTGGCCAATATTTGCGCCAGCACTCAGTATGGCGGCGTCGTTACGGCCTGCGGCCTGGCTGGCGGGATGGATTTCCCGGCTACGATGGCGCCGTTCATCCTGCGAGGCGTGACACTGGCGGGCATCGACAGCGTGATGTGCCCACGTGCGGACCGTCTCGTCGCGTGGAGGCGACTTTCTACCGATCTCGACCAATCGAAGCTAAGCCTGATCTTCAACGAGGTTGGCCTTGCCGAAGTAGTTCCGTTGGCTACGAAATTGCTCGACGGGCGGTTGCGTGGGCGTGTCATCGTCAATGTCGACATCTGAAGGAAGTAGCGAGCAGAACTTCATGGAACATGAGGAATGGTAAGTGGAGCTTAAAAAGTTCGCGTATACCAAATCCCTGCTCTGAATACGAAGAACTCGAACGATGGACGACCAATGAAAATCCGTGGGTTGCGCCGGTTCAGGGTGATACGTTTCCTTGACGTTGGATCGTATTGATCAGTTACCTCATGCGGAAAGATGATTGCCCGCGTGCAGGTCGCATGTTTGGGCGCGGTGCCTCGACATTGCCGCCTATATCGAAAAAATAGGAGACGCATATGCAGCAGAGTACCTCGTCCGTTTCTCGGACCCGACCCAAGATCAGCCTGACCGTTGAGCGGCGTTCAATCGGCTATGTGCCGTTATCCGAACGACATGGAAAAGTATGGCACTTGGGGCCCATCTGGTTTTCGGGCAACGCGCAAATCGCGACGCTTGCAGTGGGTGCGATCGGTAGCGCCATGGGTGCAAACCTATTGTGCACGGCACTCGCCGTGGTGCTCGGCTCCGCGCTGGGATCGTTCTTCATGGCATTCCATTCGACCCAAGGCCCGCAACTTGGTCTGCCACAGATGATCCAGTCGCGTCCTCAATTCGGCTACATGGGCGCGCTTCTCGTTTGGATCGTCGCGCTTGTCACTTACGTCGGTTACAACGCATTCAATCAGGTGCTTGCTGGCGATACGATTCATCATCTGATCCACGCCGACACGACAGGGAGTCTAGTTATATTTACCGTGCTATCGCTTACTGTTGCGGTCCTCGGGCATGACTTGATTCATAAGGCGCAGCAATGGCTTGCCGCAGCCATGATTGTCGTGCTTACCGTGTTTTGTGTGGGTCTGATATTCAACGTTCACTTTGATTCAGCACAATTCAGCATGAGTGGCTTCCGGACAATCCCGTTTTTTGCGCAGTTCTTCGCAGCGGCAGCCTATCAACTGAGTTGGTCGATCTATGTCTCTGACTATTCGCGCTATCTACCACCGAACGTTGGTGTCCGGGCTTCGTTCTGGTGGACCTATCTCGGTGCATTTATCGGCGGTACATGGATGATGCTTGTCGGTGCTGCGGCAGCAGCGTTGTATGCGAAGCTCGATATTTCTGCGGCAGTCCAGGCCGTAGGCAATGGGATCTATCCGGGATTGGGCACGGTGACTCTTGTACTGTCGCTGGCGACGTTGGTGACAATGACGAGCCTCAATTTCTATGGCGCGTCGCTCACGCTATTGAGCATCGTCGATTCATGTCGGCCTTCGCGTCCAACCACCAACACTCGCCTTGTCAGCCTTGTGATCGTCGCTATAGCGGCGACAACTCTTGCACTGGGCGCGTCGGGTGACTTCATGACGAAATTCGGCGATTTCCTGGGAATTCTCCTGTACTTGTTCACCCCATGGACCGCGATCAACCTTGTCGACTTTTATCTGGTGCGGGAAACCACTTATTCGGTGAGGGAAATCTTCAATCCAAACGGGATGTATGGGCGATGGAATTGGCGAGGACTCACAGCATACTTCGTTGGATTTGCCACGATGATTCCGTTCTTCTCGAACGGGATCTATACCGGACCGGTGGCTCGCTTGCTTGGTGGCACGGACGTCGGCATGGTCGTCGGTCTTGCGGTGTCAGCGGGTATCTACTACTGGATGTGCCAGTCACTCGATATGAAAGCTGAACGGATTCGTGCTCACGTGGCAGATACGGGGCTCGATCCCAGCGTAAGGTAGTGTAGTGTGACTCACGCAGTCGCGGTGGATCCATGACGCCTCCGCGATTGCCCGCAGACGTTGTTATGTTTGCGTCTTTTACCGTAAACAATACGGTGACTTGTTCGGCTCGAAGCTTAATGCAGTCGCCTCATTGCCACGTAATGTAATTCGTAATCCTGATGTATTAGTTTATTAAGATGCACGTGTGTGCCGCGCCGCGCCAGATAGTTTGTCGCGCAACGAGTAGCGAGCACGTTTTGCAGAGCTTCCAACGTTACGCTGCGCGTAGTTCAGCGAACGAGCGGCACGACGGCCGCTTCGTCGAGATCGGCTTATTGCCGCTTTGCTGATGACAAGCCGATGTGCCGCGGTTGTGAAGCTTTTCGTTGTAGTTGGTGCCGTGAGGAGGGAGATGCTGCCAAAGGTCAAGACATTTTGAAGATTGATTCTGAGATTATTCGGAATTCTGAACAGTGAATCAATCTTACTGATCTTTTCCCATACCCCTCATTTACCTAGACTGAGGACTTCCACATCAGGAGACGAAACAATGACTTCCGTACCCGCATTCACCTCGACCGACGATGTCGGCCACTACATCAATGGCAAGCGTGTTGCCGGTCATGGCGAGCGCTTCCAGGAGGTGTTCAACCCGGCAGCCGGCCAGGTGGCGCGCCGCGTCGTACTCGGTGGCCCAGACGAAGTGCAGCAAGCGGTTGCCGCTGCGCACGCAGCGTTTCCGGCATGGTCCAATATGCCGCCCATCCGTCGTGCGCGCGTCATGCAGCGCTTTCTGCAACTGATGAACGTACATTGCGACACGCTTGCGGCAATCATTACCGCAGAGCACGGCAAGGTGTTCTCCGACGCACAGGGCGAAGTTGCGCGTGGGATCGATATCATCGAGTTCGCGTGCGGGATTCCGCAGTTGCTCAAGGGCGATTTCACTGATCAGGTTAGCACCGGCATCGACAACTGGACGATGCGTCAGCCGCTCGGCGTCGTTGCCGGTATCACGCCGTTCAATTTTCCGTGCATGGTGCCATGCTGGATGTTCCCGGTTGCAATCGCGGCTGGCAATACGTTTGTGCTGAAGCCGAGCGAGCGCGATCCTTCGGCATCCTTGTTCATGGCTGACCTGTTGACCCAGGCTGGCTTGCCAGCTGGCGTCTTCAACGTCGTGCAGGGCGGTAAGCCGGTGGTCGATGCGCTGCTCGATCATCCGGATGTTCATGCCGTTAGCTTCGTTGGGTCGACACCGATCGCCGCATACGTGCAACAGCGTGGTGTGCAGCAAGGCAAGCGCGTGCAGGCGCTCGGCGGTGCGAAGAATCATCTTGTTGTGATGCCTGACGCGGACCTGGAAAAATCGGTCGATGCGTTGATCGGTGCCGCGTACGGCTCGGCTGGCGAGCGTTGCATGGCGATCAGTGTCGCGGTGTTGGTCGGTGACGTCGCGGACAAGATCGTGCCGATGGTTGCCGAGCGCGCGCGTACCCTGGTGATCGGCGACGGTATGTCGCCTGAGGTCGAGATGGGGCCGATTGTTAGCGGCGAAGCACTGAAGCGCATCGAAGGCTATATCGATCAAGGTGTGAAAGAAGGTGCCCAACTGGTCGTTGATGGCCGGGGTCTGCGTGTGTCGGGGCGCGAGTGCGGCTTCTTCACTGGCGGTACTTTGTTTGATCACGTTACGCCCAACATGCGTATCTATAAGGAAGAAATCTTCGGACCGGTGCTCGCGTGCGTGCGCGTGAAGGATTTTGCGGAAGCGGTCGAGCTGATCAACGCGCACGAGTTCGGAAATGGCGTGTCGTGCTACACGAGTGACGGTGGGATCGCGCGCGAGTTCGCTCGACGCATCCAAGTCGGTATGGTCGGCATCAATGTGCCGATCCCGGTCCCCATGGCCTGGCATGGCTTTGGAGGCTGGAAGAAGAGTCTGTTCGGCGACATGCACGCGTATGGCGAAGAAGGCGTGCGGTTCTACACGAAGCAAAAATCGATCATGCAGCGCTGGTCCTCGAGCATCGGCAAGGGCGCGGAATTCGCAATGCCGACGGCTAAGTAAGCGCCAATAGGCCCGGTGCATCGACCGCCGGGCCTATTCGTGTCGATTGAAGGAAAATGAAAGTCGACTTATTTTTGTGTCGAGATGACTTACGAGAAAACTGATAGGTCGTTGTTGTGTGAGCGCTAGTCGCCAGGTTTTCATTTTGCCGGCGGAACTTGCTTTTAGTCTGTTCCCCGTTTAGGCGATTTGGTACTCAAGTTCTTCCGGTCCTCTTTCGATAACACACTGAGATCTGCAGGTTTGACTTCAGTAAACGGCCAGCGCCCAAGACTTCTACCGCGCGTTCCTGTATTGACGGCGGACGCAGTCTGTCCGCGATTCGGGCTGAGTAACTGACAAGTCTCCGGCTCGAAAAATCGCGCAATGGCTTCGAGAATTTCAAGCGTGGGATTGCCCTTTCCATATTGGATAGAGCCAAGCGTGCCATCTCCTGTGGGTTCTGGTGCATCCCTCCCGGCTGCAGCACACCTTGGCCCATTGCAAGCAGAGGCGCATCGTAATAGCTGAGAGCTGCACCTACGTGCATCGTGCGAGCCGGTGCGGCAGGTATCCGAAAGAAAATGGAACGCTTTGGATATAGTGAAGAAAGCCGTATTTAAAGGTGAACGACGGATCCTGGAATCGTCGGGACGCTATGCCCGCTCGGGTATGCCGCTCGTAAGATGCCGCAATTCGTCCAACAGTTTTACTGCGGGGGCGGGCAGGATTCCGTCGCGACGCCTGAATGCAGTGAGTGTACGCGGGGCCTCTAGTCCGTCGATTTTCAGCCGATCCATAATGCCCGCCGCCTTCTCCATGTCGTACATTGGTTCCGACATCCAAGTGATGAACCCTGAACGTGCCACGAGGCTCTTGATGAGCGTCACAGAGCGCGTTTGTACCGCAATTTCGGGGAAGGGGACTCCTGCTGTCGCGAACGTCGATTTCATGTGTGCGTATGGACTGGTCCCCTCTGGTGTCAGGGTCCATTGCTGCGACAGCGTGTCTTCGAGACGAAGCTGGCGCTTGCGTCGCAGGGGATGGTTCGCGGAGGCGACAACGTGGCTGTAATCGGTCCAGCGGCAGTCGGCGATGGCTGAAATCTCGTCGGTTTGAACGTCTGATGTTGCGAGTGCGATGTCGATCTCGTGTGTTAAAAGGCCTTCCGCAAGCTTATCCCAAACGCCTTCGTGCGCCTCGACGCGAAGGTTTGGCCATTTCTTCAAAACATTACCCAACGCGACCGGCAGCACGAGAGTCGCAATGCTGGCTACCGCCCCCACTTTGATCACTCCTTTTTTGAGTCCGCGCATCGCATCGAGTTCTTCTTGTGCATTTTCGGCGTCTCGCTGAAGCGACATTGCATGCGGCAGCAGCGCCTCGCCTATCGCCGTCAGTTGCATACCCTTGGCATGACGTTCGAACAAGGGTGACCCGACAGTCGATTCAAGTCGTTTGATGGCGCGGCTCAGTGCCGGTTGCGTTAATCCGAGTGTGCTTGCTGCACGTCCCAGACTGCCGCAATCGACGATGGTTGTGAACATGTGCAGCTGTTGAAGGCTGAAGCTCATAACGGAGATGGGGGACACAAAAAAGGGGAGCTTGGTGCAAGCGTTGCACAGATTACATCCATGTATGGCGTCGGTATTTTCCCTGAGTCGCTTCGGCGGGCGACAGTATGCGAGCGACCGTGAATGCGCGCCAGACAAGGGCGAGCCGTAGTCGAGGCACTGCTCGAACTCCAGCAAGTCATGCCAAAATGTAATGAGTTTTGACTGATTTGGCAATTTTCAAACAACAGTCCAGCTTCCATACTCCGCTCCATCGCAATCACGGTCGGCTAACGAAGGTCGACGTATTTGGACATGTACATGGAGCACAGCACACAGGCCGTTGGCCGTCATGGCGCAGCGACGATCACGGTTCGACACGCCGTGATCGATTTGTTGAGGCGGCTCGGCATCACGTCCGTTTTCGCCAATCCCGGGTCGACAGAGCTGCCGATGTTTCGCGACTTTCCAGAAGACTTCCGCTATGTCCTCGGCCTCCAGGAGGCTGTCGTCGTGGGCATGGCGGACGGCTACGCGCAGGCGACCGGCAATGCCGCGCTGGTCAATCTGCACTCAGCAGCGGGCGTCGGGAATGCCATGGGGAACATTTTTACCGCTTACAAGAACCGTACCCCGCTGATCGTGACGGCTGGGCAGCAAGCGCGTTCGATTCTGCCGTTCGATCCGTTCCTCGCCGCCTCGCAGGCCACCGAGCTGCCCAAGCCGTACGTCAAATGGAGTATCGAGCCGGCACGCGCCGCCGACGTGCCGCTCGCAATCGCCCGCGCCTGGCACATCGCCATGCAGGAGCCGAAGGGGCCCGTTTTCGTGTCGATTCCAGTTGATGATTGGGATCAGCCCGCGGAAATGGTCGAGTCGACGCAGGTGAGCACGCGCGCACGCCCGGAGCCCGCGCTGGTTTCGCTTGTCAGCGAGGCGCTCGCCGGGTGCCGTAATCCCGCGTTCGTCGTCGGCGCGGAGGTCGATCGCGCTGGTGCCTGGGACGAGGTGGTCCAGCTCGCCGAGCAGCAAAGCGCCAGCGTGTACGTCGCGCCGATGTCCTCGCGGTGCAGCTTTCCAGAAGATCATCCGCTGTTCGCCGGTTTTCTGCCGGCCATGCGTGAAAAGATCGTTAGCCTTCTCGAAGGGCACGACGTGATCCTTGTGCTTGGCGCGCCGGCCTTCTCGTATCACGTGGAAGGCAGAGGTCCCCATGTCCCCGCAGGGGCGACGCTGTTCCAGATCATCGACGATCCCGCGACGGCAGCGTGGACGCCCGTCGGAACATCGATCGTGGCCAACCTGAAACTTGGGCTGAGCGACCTGATCGCCGCGTCGCCACCGACCTCGCGTGAGTATCCGGCACCCCGTCGCGCCGCGGAGCGGGCACAGGCAACCGAGGTCATCTCGGCGGCTTTCGCGCTGCAAACGCTGGCCGAAGTGCGCAAGGCAAATGATGTGGTGGTCGAGGAGGCACCGAGCGCGCGGCCGGTCATGCAGCGCTATCTGCCATTCACCCGTGCGCATACGTTCTTCACGATGGCCAGTGGGGGACTGGGTTATGGCATGCCGGCTGCCGTCGGCGTGGCGCTGGCGAAGCCGGAAAATCGGGTGATCGCGCTGATCGGCGACGGGTCGAGCATGTACTCGCCTCAGGCCATCTGGAGCGCCGTGCAGCTTGATTTGCCGATTACTTTCGTCATCCTTAACAATGCCCGCTACGCCGCCTTGCAGGAGTTCGCGCCCGTCTTCGGCTTCGCCCCGACTGATCCTGTACAGGGCACCGATCTGTCCGGACTGGACTTCGTCGCGTTGGCCAAGGGGATGGGGTGCGAGGGCGTTCGGGTTTCACATGCGGGTCATCTGAAAGCCGCGCTGGAGCAAGCGTTGGCGTCGGGCGAGACGCGGCTGGTCGAGATTGTCATCGGCTAACTGCTTGTGCATTTTTCTGTCCGTCAGGGCACCTTAACTGGAAGGTAAAGAGGCATGAACCAGGTATCCATGTTGATCAACGGCGAGCGTGTCGACGCGCGTGATGGGGCAACGTTCCAACGCCGAAACCCGCTCGACAACACCGTTGCAAGCACGGCGGCCGCCGCGTCAGTCGCCGACGCGAAGGCAGCCGTCGCTGCCGCCGCCAGGGCGTTTCCAAAATGGTCGTCGATGGGGCCGACCGAGCGCCGCGGGCTGTTATACAAGGCGGCAGATGCGCTGCAGGCGCGCGAAGCCGCGTTCGTCAAGGCTATGGCCTCGGAAACCGGCGCATCGCATCTCTGGGCCGCCTTTAACGTCAAGCTGGCAAGCGACGGCCTTCGCGAGGCGGCAGCGCTGACTACGCAGATCGGCGGCGAAGTGATTCCTTCCGATGTTCCCGGCAGCGTCGCACTTGGCGTGCGCCAGGCGGCAGGTGTTGTGCTCGGCATGGCCCCGTGGAACGCACCCGTGATTCTGGGCGTGCGTGCGATCGCTCTGCCGCTGGCATGCGGCAACACGGTTGTACTCAAGGGTTCGGAAATTTGCCCGATGACCCACGGCCTGATCGTCGAAGCGCTGCAGGATGCGGGCCTGCCCGCCGGTGTCGTGAACTTTGTGACGAACGCGCCTGAAGATGCGGGCGCCATCGTGGATGCCATCATCGCCGAGCCCGCCGTGCGACGCGTGAACTTCACCGGATCGACCCGGGTGGGCAAGATCATCGCGATGCAGTGCGCAAAGTATCTCAAGCCGTCGGTGCTCGAATTGGGCGGCAAGGCGCCGCTGCTCGTGCTGCACGACGCTGACATCGATGCCGCCGTCCAGGGCGCGGCGTTCGGCGCGTTCGCCAACTCCGGACAGATCTGCATGTCGACGGAGCGCATTATCGTGGACAACGCGATCGCGGACCCATTCGTAGCGGCGCTCAAGGCCAAGGCGACGAGCCTGCCCCTCGGAGACCCTCGCGAGGGGCCGGCCGTCCTGGGCTCAGTCGTCGACATGACGACGGTCGCGCGCTGCAATCAACTGATCGACGACGCGCTCGCCAAGGGCGCCACGCTCGTCTGCGGCGGCAAGGCCGACAGCACGCTGGTGCCTGCCACCTTGCTCGACCACGTTACTCCGGAAATGGCCATTTATCACGAAGAATCGTTCGGCCCTGTTAAAGCGATTGTCCGCGTCGATGGCGACGATGAGGCCGTCGCGTGCGCGAACGATAATGAGTATGGACTGTCCGCCGCCGTCTTCAGTCGCGACGTGGCGCGCGCGATGAACGTCGCTGGGCGCATCGAGACCGGCATCTGCCACGTCAACGGCCCGACGGTGCACGACGAGGCGCAGATGCCGTTCGGTGGCGTCAAGGCGAGCGGATTCGGTCACTTCGGTGGTAAGGCGGGGATCTCCGAGTTCACGGATCTACGCTGGGTGACCGTGCAGACAACGCCGCGGCATTACCCGTTCTGAGTCCGCACGGCGCTCTTTCACTCCAACGGAACAGCGGGAGGCGAGCGAGCGCCGACCGGGGCAGTGGCAGCAAACATAACGATATGGAACCTCGCGTCGGCTGGCCATCGCGCCAAACGGTTGCCATCAAGGAGACAAGCATGAACATCACCCACCGCATCTCGATGCGCTCTCTAGAACGAGGAGCGTTCCCCGTGTGTAGGTCTGCCCTCTCTTCCGCTTCGTGGGGTGCGCAATGAACGATCGAGCGCACCCGCTTCCCGCGGCGGTGGACATCGGCAACGTGCTGGACGATGGGCCGTTCTCGACGTTTCAGAAGATCGTCGTCTTCCTGGCCGCACTGTCCATCGTGATGGACGGGTTCGACGGCCAACTGATCGGTTTTGCCATTCCCAGTCTGATCAAGGAGTGGGGCATCACACGCAACGCTTTTGCGCCGGCGGTGGCGGCGGGGCTCGTTGGTATGGGCATCGGCAGTGCGTGCGCCGGGCTTTTTGCCGACCGTTTCGGACGACGCTGGGCGGTGATTGGCAGTGTCATGGTGTTCGGCGTCGCCACCAGCTCCGTGGCGCTGTCGCAGGACGTAATCTCCCTTGCCGCGCTGCGCTTCGTCGCCGGTCTGGGCATTGGCGGTGCGCTCCCGAGTTCTACCACGATGACGGCAGAATTCACGCCGGCGCGTCGCCGAACTGTCGCGGTTACTGCAACGATCCTGTGCGTGCCCTTGGGCGGCATGCTTGCCGGATTATTCGCGAACATTGTGATGCCGATGTACGGATGGCGCGGCCTGTTTCTTTTCGGTGGCGCATTGCCGGTGGTGATGTCTGCGCTGTTCTACTTCGCATTGCCAGAGTCGCCGCGCTATCTGGCGCGCCATCCAGCGCGGTGGCCCGAGCTTGGAGGGTTGCTCCGCCGCATGACGCGTGCCGTGAGCACAGACTCGACGTTCACCGATGCGATCGAGCAAAAAGCTGAGAAACGTGCCGGAATTAGCGCGCTTTTCGCCCCAGGTCAGAGGCGAGACACGCTGGCGATCTGGTTGGCATTCTTCATGAACCTGCTGGCCGTCTATAGTGCATTCAGTTGGCTGCCCACGATGCTCGCGGGCGAGGGGCTTGCCCCGGGGGTCGCAAGTTCGGGGCTGACGGCCTATAACCTGGGCGGTGTGTTCGGCGCCCTCGGGTGTGCCATCGCCATTGCCCGTTTCGGATCGCGCTGGCCATTGCTGATCTGCTGTCTGGCGGCTGCCGGCAGCGCGCTGGCCGTGCGAGCGCTTGGCTTCACGGGGCATACGTCGGTGCTGATTTTCGGCATCGGCCTGCACGGACTGTTCGTCAACGCGGTGCAGTCGACGATGTACGCGCTTTGTGCCTACGTCTACCCGACGCAGGTGCGTGCAACGGGCACGGCGACGGCCCTGGCTTTCGGCCGGCTTGGCGCGATCCTGAGTGCGTTTGCGGGTGCGTTTGTGATTACCGCGGGTGGCGCATCGCTCTATCTGGCGATGTTGACGACCGCGATGTTGCTTGTATTCGTTTGCTTGATGGTGGTTCGACGGCACATTCCTCCGGTCAAGAGAGCTTGAAAGACACAAACACCGAATGACGAAGAAAATGAAGGGCGTGTTCGACATCGATGACTATCGGGCCAAGGCAAAAAAGCGCCTTCCGGCCATGGTGTTCGATTATCTGGAGGGGGCCGCCGACGACGAGTCGGGACTCGACCACAATCGGGCGGCGTTTCACCGCTGGGAGTTTTGCCCACGCAGACTGGTGGACGTCAGCGCGCGGGAACAACAGACGCGGCTGCTCGGCAAATCGCTGCCGACGCCGCTCGTGATTGCGCCGACCGGTCTCAATGGCGCGTTTTGGCCGAAGGGCGATCTGGCCTTGGCCAAGGCGGCTGCCGGGGCCGGAATACCGTTTGCGTTATCGACCGCGTCGAACATGTCGATCGAGGAAGTGGCGCGGGAAGTACAGGGCGACCTGTGGTTTCAACTATACGTTGTCCACAAGAACCTCGCGAAAAGCTTCGTCGAGCGCGCATGGGCGGCCGAATATTCGACGTTGATCTTGACGACGGATGTGGCCGTCAACGGATTTCGCAAACGGGATTTGCGCAACGGGTTTGCCATGCCGTTCAGGACGAGTGTTCGTGCCGCCTGCGACGGCCTCACGCATCCGAAGTGGCTCTGGTCGTACCTCACGAATGGCATGCCGCAGCTGCGCAATTTCGCGACCGATACCACCTCGGATACGGCGGCTCAGGCGGCGGTGTTGCGCCGGGAGATGGACGCCGGATTCGATTGGGACGATCTGAAGCGTTTGCGCGATGCATGGCCGGGCAAGTTGCTGGTCAAGGGCATTCTCACCAGCGCCGACGCCACACGCTGTATTGAGGCCGGAGCCGATGGCGTCATCCTGTCCAATCACGGTGCGCGTCAGCACGCGGGGCTCCCCGTGCCCGCAAACGTCATTGCCGCTGTGCGAGACGCCGTGCCTGCATCTGACCTGATTGTCGACAGCGGTGTGCGCACAGGCGCCGACGTGGTGAAGGCGATCGCCCTCGGCGCCAATGCGGTAATGTTGGGACGGGCGACGCTCTACGGTCTGGCCGCGAACGGCGAGGCCGGGGTTGCGGATGTGCTGGCGATGATCCGGCGCGACATCGATCGCACGCTGGCGCTGATCGGGTGTCCGGCAATTTCGGCATTGACGCGTGACTTCGTGGCGGAGCGGCCCCTCATGGCGGCCGGCAGGTGATGGACTTGACGGAGACAATCCGGCGGAGGATTCTGTGATCCATCGCTTGCGATTCGCCACCTCAGCGGAGTCTCTCATGAAAGAACCAGCCCCCGAATCCGCTGCCACTCCCGCCGATCGCCTGGAGGCTTGGGCGCATCAGGTTGAGGAAAGCTGCGTACCGATGGTGTATTCGATGACGTCCGACGGGGCATTCGAGGGAGAGATGCTCGCTGTCGAAAATGGGGGGGTGCACGTCTCGAGGATTGCGGCTGTCGATCATGTCGCGAAGTATCGCCGCAGGGCGATGTCGTCGATCGAGGACGACTACCTGCTCGTCTCGATCCAGTCACGTAACCGATCTGCCATCGAACAGGATGGCCGTGTCGCAGTCGTTTATCCCGGCGATATGGTGTTGTTCGATGCTTCGCGCGACTTCGAATGGCATTTCTCCGGGGAGCACTATACCGTTCGATTTCCTCGTCAGTTGCTGACGGGGCTAGCGCCATTGAGCCGTCAACATACGGCGGTCCGTATCCCCGGTGAGGACGGCATTCGGCGCATTGCCACCGAGCATGTGGCAACGGTTCATCGTGAGCTGTTGCTCGAGCCGACGTGCGGTGAGGCCCGCGCTGGTTTGGCGGGGGTGACGGCACACCTTGTGGCCGTGGCCCTGGCGGACTTCTTCAACCGGATGCCGACGGCCGACACCAACCTGAAGACGATGCACATACTTCGGGCGCGCCGTTTCATCGATGAGCATTTGCGCGACCCGGAGCTGAATCCGGATCGAGTGGCAGCCGCACTCGGGTTGTCGAGTCGCTATCTGTATCGTTTGTTCTCCCGCGAGCACGAGTCGATGAGCGAGCGGATCATCACCGGTCGTCTGGACGGTTGCGCCGCGTGGCTGCGTCAACCGGCCTACGCGCATTTGTCCATCACCGAAATCGCGATGACATGGGGATTCAATGACCCCTCGCACTTCAGTCGCGCGTTCCGGCGCCATGCTGGGGTGTCTGCCAGGGAATACCGGCGACTAAGTGGCGTAGGTGCGGGCGTTCATCGCCTTGGATGCGTGGCTAGCTGACGCTGGATCATTGTCCTTGTCTGACGTAAGTCTCGGCGCGCTTTCACACCCGAAAACATCGCAACGATGTTCTTCTGGAAGATCTTGCCTTCCGTAATCTGCCAGCCGCCGGCGGTATCGACGCGTGCATGCAGTTTGGCCCAGATGCGGTCCCCCGACCAGGCAGTCGCAGTCAAGTTCGGGTTCAGCTTCAATCAAGCAACGCGAATATTGCGGCCCGACACTTCCGTGAAACGCGTTTGAAGCAGGCAAGAGCCGATTGGAGTAGAGACATGACACTTAAACACCCACGCTATAAGGCCGCCGTTGTTCAGGCGGCGCCCGCGTTCCTGGATCTTCAGGCTGGTATCGAAAAGTCGATCCGACTCATCGAGGAAGCGGCGAACAAAGGCGCAAGCCTCATCGCATTCCCTGAGGTTTGGTTGCCGGGTTACCCCTTCTACGTCTGGCTTGGTACTCCCGCGTGGTACATGCAAGAGGGGTACGTTCAGCGATATTTTGACAATTCACTCAGCTTCGACAGTCCAGAGGCTGAACAGCTCCGGGAGGCCGCGCGCACGCACTCGATTACCGTCGTCATGGGTTTATCAGAGCGCGCTGGGCGATCCCTGTATATTTCCCAATGGATAATCGGTCCGGATGGCGAGACGCTTCTTCAGCGCCGCAAGCTAAAGCCTACTCATCTGGAGAGAACCGTTTTTGGAGACGGAGCCGGGGAGGGGCTAACCGTCGTTGATTCAGCCTTGGGTCGGATTGGTGCCTTGTGCTGCGCTGAGCATGTACAGCCACTAACCAAGGCCGCGATGTTTGCTCAAGATGAACAGATACATGTCGCGGCATGGCCCAGCTTTTCCCTTTACGATTTTGCGAGCGCCTTGAGTTACCAGGTCAACAACGCAGTGACACGGACCTACGCTGTAGAAGGCGGCTGCTTTGTCCTCGCACCCTCGACAGTTGTCAGTCAAGAAATGATTGACCTTCTTTGCGATACTCCCGAACGGCGAAATTTGCTGAAAGCGGGCGGGGGCCATAGCGTAGGTTATGGCCCCGACGGTGCAGAACTCTTCGAGAAGTTGCCGCCCGACGTTGAAGGCCTCCTCTTCGCCGAAATCGATTTGTCGCTACAGTCGCTCTCGAAAGCAGTGTTTGACCCGGCGGGGCACTATGCACGACCCGATGTCGTCCGACTTGTGCTTGACAGACGTCGCCGCCCACCAATGCACGAGTTACGCGACAGAAGCGATGGGGTGGAGATTGGTGACGTCTCGGCAGCAGGAGGGGCACGTAACATCGAATCGATTGGCGGTGAGGAAGTCCACTCGGTCGAGACACCCGCGAACGATCGCTAATCTCATGTAAAAGTGGCTGGTCCCTGTAAAGAGACCATAGATGATGGATCGATTGGTATATAGGATTGCGAAATGAAACCAGAAAAAGACACTGGATACGAGTGGTCAATTGTGGTTCTCCTGGCTGTTTTATTCGGCGTCGTCGGGTTGGATAGGCTCGTTATCGTCTATCTCTTCCCGGTGCTGATGCCTGAGCTTGGACTGAACAATACTCAGGCGGGCGCCATTGCGTCAGTCCTCGCGTTGACGTGGGCGATATCGACGTGGGTGCTGGGGAGTCTTTCCGATCGATTCGGTCGAAAGAAGATTCTCATTGGATCTGCCGTCTTCTTCTCACTGATGACTTCCTTTACTGGCGTCGCAAAATCTTTCTGCAGCATGTTGGCTGTACGCGGACTTCTTGGGATCGGAGAAGGTGGAGTCTTCAGTACCAGTGTTGCAAAGATCGATGAGATTTCCACGCCACGAAAGCGCGGACTGAATCTGGGTATTCACCAATCATTCTTCCCGCTACTTGGAATTGGCTTGGGTCCAATCATCGCTACGCAGCTGATTCTTCACATGAGGTGGGAGGCGGTCTTTTTCGTTTTGGGAATTCCGGGAATTATCCTGACGATGATTCTCGCGAAGATAATGCGCAACACCTCGCCTCGATCGGTACACGCTAGCCAGCCGAACGAGAAAGGCAGCGCAGTTGCTGTGCTGAAGTTCCGGAACGTATGGCTAACGACGCTGATTGGCTCGCTGTTCCAGACCGGACTGTTCGTTTTCTCCACGTTTGTCGCTCTCTACCTGACGAAGGTTGCCGCCCTTCCACTAAGCGTTGTCGGTTTGATCATCTCCGGCTGGGGATTCGGCGGCTTCCTGGGCATGATCATCGTGCCCGCAATATCAGATCGCGTCGGCCGCCGGATTGTGCTCGTTCTGTCGGCAGCGCTGTACGGTGTTTTGATGCTTGCCTTCGTCGTGGTTGAGGCGGCACCGATTGCGAAGTTCGCGAATCTCTTCGCAGCCGGCTTCTTCGGATTTGGCATCGCACCCCTGTTCCTGGCTGTGATCCCATGTGAGTCTGTTCCGCCGCGGTTGACCGGCTCGGCAGTTGGGGTTCCCACCGCAGTAAGCGAACTCGTCGGTGGGGTGCTGATGCCAGTTGTGGCAGGCGGTGTTGCTGACAAGTTTGGTTTGACCTATCCGATGCTCATCGTCGGCGTTGTCTCCATATTAAGCGCGCTTGTGGGACTATTCCTTAAAGAAACATGTCCTCGTCGCCGCGGAGAGATTGAAGCTCGGCGAGTAGAGGTTGTCTAAGCCAAATTTGACCGGAGTTGAGTTCTCGCTCAGGTCTGGAATCCACGCGTCGAGATGTTTCTGTGGCGCTTCTTGTCAAGAGAAAATTCGATATGCAACATTAGCATTGCTTATTGTTATAAATATACTTTAAAGGTCGGGAGATTTTGATGAAGAGGTTGTATGTTGTCAGGCCCGCAATCGCTGTCTCCGCCGGGCTTATTTTTTCTGCCGGATCTCACGCGCAGAGTAGCGTTTCGCTGTATGGCATTGTCGACTCTGGTTTGATTTATTTGAACAAAACCAGCGGAAACAGTGGAAAGTTGGTTGGTTTTAATGATAGTGGAAATCTTCCGTCACTATTCGGAATGACTGGATCTGAAGACCTTGGCGGGGGGCTCTCGGCCGAGTTCAAGCTTGAAAGTGGTATCGACACTGCCAATGGCAGCTATAACAACTCGAACGGCAACGTTTTCGGCCGCAACGCATGGGTCGGAATGAAAGGCGGGTTTGGCGAAGTCCGCGCCGGCTTGCAGCAATCTCCGTATTTCATGTCGTTGATTGCACAGGACCCGCGACACCTGTCAAACTTTGGCAGTTCCATCCTGATTCTCGCCAATGCCGCTGGTGCAACCAGTATTTTCAACCCCAATGCCATATCGTATACAAGCCCGAAACTCGCGGGGTTTCAAGGTAGCGCGATGTACGCATTGGGCGGCGTGGCAGGAAATTTCCAGTCCGGCCGTCAATACTCCGCCAGTCTGAGCTACACCTGGAGCGGGCTCGCCATCAATGCTGCCTATTACAATGGCAATCCTGGTGGCAACGTGTCGACTACGCCGCCCACCACCGTGGGATTCGATGGCAAGTTGATTGGCGCGACGTACACGATCGGCTCGTTGACCGTAAAAGGTTCATATGAAAGGATCAAGGTTGGCGGCGGGGCTAACAACGACGTGTACGGTGGCGGCGCCGACTACATGCTCCGCCCGGACATCGACTTGAATGCCGGCGTCTGGTATGTCGACAACCGCGCCGTTTCCGGCAGCCATTCGTTGTTAGGGGCGATCGGCGCGTACTACTTCGTCTCGAAGCGCACTTCGGTTTACGCCCAGTTCGGCATGGTCAATAACCACGGTGCGCAGGATCTGGGTCTTTCGATTAGCCAGGGACCAACCACCTTGCACGCCCCCACAGGGACAACTACGGGCGCCTCAGTCGGGATCTCCCACACGTTCTAGCCTGACTTTTTGACGAGGCGGCGCGCAAGTGAGGAAGAAGTCATATGCCGAGTTGCGCGTCGGCTGACTTGCAGAATGGTGTGTTCCCCTGCGTTCGCTTTGCAGGCGATTAGCTCGACGCATGGCTGACGATTACGTTGCTCTTCCAACGCGTCGCGCAGAAGCAATTCGTGGCACGTCGCGGTGCTGAGAGAGTTGTAATATGACGACATCGCCGTCCGGTTAACGCCACGGAAGTGCCTATGGCAGGCCTGGCGTTTTCAGCGGCCCAGTTCCATTTTGTTCCGCCACTCAGCAGGGGTAGATCTGGGGGTAACCGCGTGTCGCCACATTGCCAATCCCTTACGGGACGGGCCGGAGCGCCTACGATGAGAGTCCGACCCGGCCCACCATTTGCTGTTCCATAGAGTGCCAGCGTATTCCGTTGGACTCGCATGGGAAGCTTCGACGAGGAATCGACAGCCCCGGGTTCGCGCACAGCGTCTGCGTGTTACTTCTGGAATGTGCCGAGCAGTTCGGTGTGCGCCACCACATGACCTTTCATCGCCGTCTCCAATGCCGCCTTGGTGGGCTTGTGAAGGTCGGGCAGCACGGTGTCGAGTGCGTAGAGCTTGTGAAAATACCGATGACGGCCAACCGGCGGGCATGGGCCGCCATATGTGGTGCGATGGAAGTCGTTGGTCCCTTCGAGTGTGCCTGCCGGGAGCGCGCCCGCCGCGACACCCTCCTGAAAACCGGGCGCCGTCGCCGGGATGTTGTAAAGCAGCCAGTGGACCCATGTCATCCTTGGTGCGGCCGGGTCGGGCGCGTCGGGGTCGTCCACGATCAGCACGAGGCTCTTCGCATTGGCGGGTACCCCGGACCACGCGAGCGGCGGCGAGACGTCCGCGCCCTTGCAGGTATAGCGCCGAGGAATCTCGCCCCCTTCCTGGAAAGCCTGCGAGCTAAGGGTGAAGGCCATCGTGCACTCCTCGGCGTCTTTCCGCGCCGCCGGCTAGTGCTTGCGATGCATCCAGCCCATATGGTGCGTGTCGAGCCACTGGCTCAGGCTCTCGCCCGGGTGATCTCGCCTGTAGCGACGGGACAAGGCCCCTGCAACGACAACGAGCACCACAAGGCCAACCCAAAAGCTGATCATTGACTGAGTCATGGCAGCCTCCTTCTGGAATGCGACCATTATTAAATTCTACTCGTTGCCGGACGGACTGGCTCAATTCGAGCAGGCTGGTTACAAACCTCCGGCGTAGCGAAACCGCGCTGCTCGTCGGCTGCGACGCTGATTTCGTCGGGCGCCGTAAGGACCGGTCCGGGCGACCGATTGTGACCTGGACTGGAGAGGCGTCTTTTGCGTGCGCGGGTGTTGTCTTGACGCGGTGCAACGTCGCTGGCCGCCGACTGGAGCAGGCGAATGGCGATGGCACGGCCAACACACCGGCATCTGCTGCCTGAATTTATCTGGAACTGGTGTTCAAGAAGGGGGCATCATGTTGCAAGCCAGTGAAATCCAAAAGCGCTTTACTCATATTCAGCAAACCGTCAGCGAGGCTTCACGGACCATGCATGCCGACGCGACAATTCCACAGCGTTTGATGAAATGGATAGATGAGCTTGAAAGGGAATGCAAATCGGCAAAGAAGATTTTGTCGTCCAGGGACGAGGATTGCATCCGGAAGTGCGTCGGTGAAATCGAACGGATCGGTGATCGTGCGCAGCGCGCTTGCCAACAGGAGAGCGGCCTCGCCGCCGGAATCATGGATAGTGTGAGTTCGATGCATGCCGAACTCTCCAACCTGAAGCGGCAACTGCACTGACCTGGCTGAGAGCACCGGTCCAACCCGCCCGGTCCAATTGCACCTCGGCGCGTCAAGGCGCACCGCAAAGCTTCTGCTTGACGCGCGGCCGCCCGCTTCGGTGTGACTGCAGTGCCAGGCTGAAGATGTCGTCACCTTGCTGGCAAGGCGGAGACAGGCAAATGGTAGAAGCATCCGGATTGAAGCCGGGCATGGTCTTCATGCTTGAGGGCGAACTTCATAGTGTCGCCAGCGCCGGGTACCATGCCGGCGGTGGCCAGCAGGGTAGCGCGGTGTTTGCCAGGGTCAAGAACCTGAAGACCGGGCATATCAGGGAGTTGCGGCTACACCCGGGCGACAGGCTCGAAGAGGTCGCGCTCGATCACAAGGAGATGGAATATCTGTATGCGGACGGTGTTGCCTTCTACTTCATGGATCCGGACACCTTCGAGCAGATCAGTTTGCCTTTGGCAGCCATTGGCGCATACGAAAAGTTCCTTCGGTCCAACATGCGAATCCCGATCGCGCTTTATGAAGGCGAGCCGGTCACCATTGCGTTTCCGCATGCGGTTGAGTTAAGCGTGGTGTCCGCGCCGCCGGGCGTGCACGAGCACGCAACCTCCACTTTCAAGACGGCCACGCTCGAGAATGGCCTGGAAGTTCTCGTTCCCCAGTTCATCAAGGAAGGGGATACGGTGCGAATCGAGGTCGCGTCAGGAAAATACATGGAGCGGGTAAGGCGAGAACCGCGAAAGCCCTGACTTCGTCGTTTATTTGTACTCCGGAATGGTTGCAAGAGATCCGGATGCGGGTTTGGAGGCAATCATGCATGACATTCTCGCGGGTTACGATGGCTCAGTTTCCGCATAGCAGCATCGTGATTGGACGGAAGCAATATCTATAATGAACTGGGTAGCGCCCACCTCGCCCGACTAGTTTTGGGCTGCAGCGCGGTGGGGTGCTGCTTCGTCCCCCTTTGCGCGAGGCAGATCATGCAACGCACCGAAGTGATCCTCAGGCAGGTGATGGCAGCGTTCGAACGCGAATCGCACCTGAAGCTCCACAATTCCTCCATTCATATCCGCCTCGAGAGCGGTGCTTTGACTGTTGCCGGCGAGGTGCCGGACGTTGCGTCGAAGAAACGGCTGATTCAGTTGACCCGGGCCTACAGCGCCGGCGAACCGCTCATCGACCAGTTGCGCGTTAGCGCTGAGCCGCCGATCGGGGACGGCGAGTTGCGCACGCGGATCTGCGAACGCATTTTGCAGACGATCGAATACCGCAACTGCGTAATCTGTATGCGCGTAAAAGGCCAGCTCGAAATGCTGCGTGGCACCATGGACCAGGCCGGCGAGGAGGGCAGCGGCGTTGTGGAGGTGACGGTTGAAGATGGCGTCGTGACCTTGACGGGCCAGGTGATCAGCCTGTCGCATCGACGACTCGCGAGTGCGATCGCGTGGTGGGTCGGCGGGTGCCGGGACGTGGTGAATCTGCTGGAGTTGGTGCCTGCTGAAGCGGATGGCGACGAAGAGATCTGCGAGGCACTCACTCTCGTGCTCGAAACCGACCCGCGCGTGCACGCTGCGCAAATCACCATCAATGTGGAGGACAAGCGGATTACGCTCGCGGGATGCGTGGCAACTGAAGCTGAGAGACGGCAGGCAGAGATGGATGCGTGGTGCCTTGACACAATTTCTGGCGTGGTCAACCGGATCGAGGTGCGAGCCTGACCGTGTTGGGGGGCGCACCGTCAGCCATGTGAACGCCCCTCTTTCGAAAAGCAGTACGAAGTGAGCGGCCCCGGATTTCAATCCCCATCACTAGACTGTGTCAGGAACTTCAGCTCAGGCCTGGTAACCTGGGCAGATAGAAAAACGCAAACCGTACCCGAGTGACGTGTCTGACGAAGAATGGAGTTTCGCGGCATCGTACCTGACGCTGATGAGCAAAGACGCGCCGCAACGCCGATACGAATTGCGCGAGATGTTCAATGCACTGCGCTGGATGGCGAGAGCTGGTGCTTCGTGGCGTATGCTGCCGACCAACTTCCCGCCGTGGGAGCTGGTCTATCAGCAGACTCAACGTTGGATTCGTGCAGGCTCCTTTGAAGCGATGGTGAGCGACCTGCGCTCGGTGATATGCGTGGCACAAGGACGAAGTGGGCAGCCAAGCGCGGTAATTCTTGACGGCCGCACATTGCAGTGGACTTGCGAGAGCGGCCCGCGCGCAAGTGAGCGAACTCGCGCGGCAGGTGCAGCACGCCACGGGACAGGCAGTGAGAATCGCGTTTGCTGACCAAGGCTACACAGGCGCGGAGCCAGCGGAGGCCGCGCGCGACGAAGGTATCGAGCTTCAGGCGGTCAAGTTGCCGGAGGCGAAAAAGGGCTTTGTGCTGTTGCCCCGACGCTGGGTGGTTGAGCGCAGCTTTGGCTGGCTCAATCGCTTCCGGCGCTTGACCAGAGACTACGAACGCTTGCCTGAAACGCTGGCCGGACTCCACTTCATTGTCTTCGCTATGCTCATGCTTGTTCATTTCGCAAACCTTAGCAATAGCTGCTAACACGCTATAGCGGGCTCGCTTTCGCAAAAAGCCTGGGCGTAACGCCTTCAACTCATTCGAGTTGCACCACAACCGTACCACTTCCCATTTTCTAATTTCTACGATTGCGAGCGCAATCACGAAGAAGCAATATTTCCGGGGGCGGTCGTAGCGAACAAGTAGCAGATATCGGTTGACGTATGTGAGTACCTCCTTTGCGCCCGCCTTCGAGCGGGTGCGTTTATTTGCGCACCCGGCATGAACTCACTCCTGCGGGCGCAAGCCCCGCCGCAAGCTCGTCATAGCGAGTGAAGTGAAACGCAGCCACCACAATCATTCCGCTTGAGCCTGATGAAGATCTGTATTCTCTCTGCCGTTGTAGTCATGACATTTGCCGCCGGTTGTACGACGGCATCCGGTCCGACGCACAACGTGGAAGCCGTAAAGTTGTCGAATTCCCGCGAGGGCTGGGGCGTTCATTGCCACGGTTTGTTCGAAAGCAGCAAGACCTGTTTCAAACTTGCCAGCAAGGTTTGTGGCGAGAAACCTGTGCAGGTGAACTATGCATTCGATCGGCCCGAAAGCGGTTTGAGCCCGAAGGAAGATGCCCGTGATTTTGTTTTCACGTGTGGCGTATCAACCCGGTCCGCGGTCGATACGCCGACGTCAGTGGGGGCAGGTTTGCCGCGGAGCTTGAGGTAGTGCCTCAGGGTAGTCGCTGAGTCCTTCGCAATCCACCCGGTGCTCCGCAACCGGCCGCGCGAATTGTTGGCGCACGCTGGCTGAAGCTCGAAGTCAGTGAGTTCGCTGTTGACGGCTAATGAGGGAATGAGCGCGAGCCAGCGAAGGTGATCGTTCAGGCGATGCTTCTGTCAAAAAGGCGGGCAATATTTCAAAACTGCAAAATCAAGTTTCAAATCTGAATGCATTTCACTGCCTTTGCTTTGCTAAGGCGCGAAAACATGAGTTTTGGCTGCTTGCCGGCTGTCTGGCGCATTCCTTGCTTTATCGTTGACGGTTAAAAACCAGCAGCAATGAGCCCCTATTTACGCGATTACGTAATGAAAGAAGGCCGTTCCTTAATGTTTTAGGAGGATGGAGCAGGATGAATGATCTGTATGAATCGAAACAAAACGTTGCCGTAGGCATCACGGACTCCAAACCTGTTTCGGACCGGGCCACACCAGTTCGGGCACGTGACATCAACACGTGCCCGAACTGGGCGTGGGCGGCTCCGCAGGGTCAATATGACTGGATGGACTCCAACTCACTTTTGATTGACCTCGAGTAATGGTCGAGAATTCCTGCCATTAGCTATGCGGTCTCACCCCGGTAGCAACGTCATGCGCGGTGTCGCGTTCGTTTTGCGCATTTCGTTGTTACCGGTGGTCGAGCAGGTCGCTGTCGATGCACGAGAGAGCCGGGCGTTGCGGTTCTGAAACCGCTCAGATGACCGCTCAGTTGACGGTATAACCGCGGCCGGTCATGCAGGCGCCCCATGCGCGCCAGTACGACGACGTTCCTGCCGCATTATTCGCCGCAATTTGCGCGTCATAGGCACCTGCTGCTCGCCGCGCCTGACGATGCTCGATGCCCCCGACCATCGTGCCGATAGCGGCGCCAGCAGCGGCGCCCCTTCCTGCGTCGCCGGCGATGGCTCCAGCCACAGCGCCTGTCGCGGCGCCTCGGGCCGCGCCCACAACACGCTGCCCACCGGGCGCCATAACGGGGGCGGGCGACGTTGCCGCCCATGCCGGATCGAAGCCCGTTTGCTGCTTGGCCCAGCTATAGCAGGCGCCGTCGTCGGCGGATTGCTGATACGGTGTTTGTCCGCGTGCGGGATAGGCCAGGGGCTTCGCGTAGATGACCTGTGCGTGGGCGTTCTGCGCAAGGCCGGCGGCCGTCACCGAAGCCAGCGCGAGCGCTACCCGCATGATCTGCATAAGGTGTGAATGTTTTTTCATTCGTTATCCTGACAAGTCAATCATCCAGGGAGCTGGCGACGCTCAGTGCGACGGCGAAGCGAATGTACATTGAGCGCGGACGCAGCAGCTTCCCTACGATGTTCCTGAAAAAGGCGCCCGCACGAAGGCGGGCGCGAAAGGAGGACTCACATACACTACTGGACAGATCTGCCGCGTGATCGCTGCAGTTGTCATGATCATGTTGGGGCTTGCGGGCAACGCCCGCAATCATAGAACTTGGAAATGACGGAGTTGGAAGGCGTGGCGCTAACCGGGCCGATCGGGATGCGCGGCATCGGCACGCGCAAGCCGGCACATTTGAGTCAGACTCTGCAGAATGAATTCGGACTGGAGCCTGGTTTCGTCATCCCAATGCTCGATCTCCGTAAGGTAGAGGCGCAGGTCCTCGCACAAGGCGAGCAGCTGGGAAGGTTCGAGCACCGAGAGCATTCCCGAGGTACGGTGCAGCAATCGTTCGAGGCGAGTGCGATCCTGATCGGCAATGGCGCTGCGATATGCCCGAATGTCGGCTTCGGTCTGATCGACAAACGCCCGGGCATACCCGGCGGGTACTTGCGGGATATCGGGGTTCTCGTGCGCGCCGGACCGGGCGCTTGGATCCGGCACTTGCAGGCTCTCGTCGAGATGCGCTGCCTCTGTGGCTGTGACGGCCTTGCCGCGCAGCGCTGAAGCGAGCACGGCCAGCGGAACCGGTTTGGTGAAGTAGTCGGCAAAGCCCATTGCCCGTCCTTCGGCAATGTCCTCAGGTCGCGTGCTTGCACTTACTGCATAGACGGGCATCGGCAAGGCACTACGGCTCATTTCGCGAAGCAGTTCGAATCCGTTCATATCGGGCATGTCGATATCGGTCAGAACCACGTCGACGTGTGCATTCGCCAGCATCGCGAGCGCCTCGTGACCATTGCCAGCCTCGAGAACCTTCGCGCCCAACATGGATAGCTGATCGCGCAGAAGGCTCCGGTTCAACGGGTTATCTTCCGCGACCAGCACGCGCAGACCCGCCAACAGTTCGCTCGGCGCAGCGCTCGCCCGGCCGTCCGCGGATCGAGTTGCACCCGCGGCAAGCCGGGGCGTTCCTGAAATTGCTGCCCGCAGGGCGGCGTGAAGGCCGGCACGGCTATAGACCGATACATCCTGGCCGCCGTCCGCGCGCGTGGTGGCGAGCAGGGGACCCTGCTGCTTCAACCAGACGATGGCGGTCGCTGTGGGCCACCATGCGAGCACTTCCGCGGGATCGAACTCTTCGGTGACCATCAGACAATTGAACGTCTCGCGCTCAACGGGCTCGCTCAGGTCCGACATGGCGATGGGTGTCGATGCGCCCCAGTCAAATTGATTCAGCACTGCTTCATGGTACTCGGACGCCCGCATCAGCATTACGGTACGGTTTGGCGGCAAACGCATGGACTTGCACGCCTCGTTGCCGTGGTTCACGGCCTTGAGCGGCAAGTGAACGGTAACGCGTGTGCCCATGCCCACCATGCTGTCCAGCATGATCCGGCCGCCCATCAGCTCGCACAGCTTCGCGCAGATCGATAGCCCGAGGCCGGTCCCGCGTGCGCGGGCGAGGCGATTCGGGGCGGCCTGTGAAAACGGCTGAAAAAGTCGATGCCGCTCGTCCTCTCGTATCCCAACACCGGTATCGGACACTTCGATTTCGATGCCCTCGTCGCCCCAGCGCGCACGCAATACGATCTTGCCGGAATGCGTGAACTTCAAGGCATTGTTCAGGAGGTTATTGACGATCTGCGAGAGGCGCACCGGATCGAAGTAAAGCTCAGCGGGGATATGACGGTCGAATACGGCATGCAAGGTCAACCCGCGCTTGCTGGCTTCACGCGCATGCGACGTGGCAAGGTGCTCAAGCAGCTCGACGAGCGAGCCGGGTTCTTCGGCAATACTCATCGCACCGATGTCGATCTTCGAAAAATCGAGTACGTCGTTGACCACTTGCATGAGCCCTTCGGCCGAGACTTGCATTGCGCGCACGCGCTCACGTTGCTCGGCTTGCAGCGGGCCCATGGCAATGAGCTCGATGTTTCCCACGAGAGACGAAAGTGGCGTGCGTATCTCATGGCTCATGGAAGCGAAGAACGCGAGTTTTGCCTTCGCAGCGGCATCGCTTGCGAGCTTGGCTTGCCGCAGCAATTGATTCGAGTGATGGTGCTCCGTCACGTCCACGATGGCGCAAAACAGCACGGCTTCGTGGCGGACCTCCGCGGGGGCGTAGGTGATCTCCAGCGACACCGGGCTGCTTCCGGCGCGGTTCAAGGTAAGCGGGATCTGGAACAGGCCGCTCTCGCCGACGGCCGTATTCTGCACGTCGGGACGGGCGGCGAGTGCGGCGCGAAGAGCCAGAGGCAGGCGTGCGTCTTCCTGTGCAAGACCTAGCACTTCGCGCGCAATTGGGTTCGAAACGATGATCTCCAGGGTTTCGCGGCGCACGATGCACAGGCCGACCGGCGTGACATGAACGAGGAGATGATTGAGCATTTCGCTCTCGAGCGCTCGCGACGCTTCTTCGTATGTGACCACCAGAAACCGGTAGTTCCAGTGCCGGTACATGGCGAACAGCAAGCCCAGGGCTGCCGCTGCAATTGCGCCGACCAGCAATAACTCGCCGGTCATCTTGCGTGCCTGTTGTCCGGGCGGGAGCACGAAAACGAGCCGCCCGAAGTCAGCGGCGAGCGGAGCAAGCCGCAGCGCCCAGCCATAGCCCGCCACCCAGTGAAAGACGCCGTCTTCCCGCTCGGGCAGCTTGCGGTCGAGCTGTTGTGCATCGACGCTTTTGCCCGAGCTGGCCAGCGGCACGCCAAAACTGTCGAAGAAGATGGCGTCAGGAATCGACAATGCCTGTCTTGCCGGCTGAAGCAGATCTTTGAGGGCGATGCGGGTGAGGACGACCGCGTAGATGCGGGTGCCTTTCGCTACCAGCGATGCGCCGATCATTTCCGGACTGTCGTCCACGGCCGTAGCGGGCATCGCCAGCCAGACAACGCGTTTCTCTCTTGCGGCCTCCAGCGGATCCAGCTTTGCGGTGCGATAGTGGTTGAGCACAGCCTCCACAATCATCGCGGCAGGCATGGGCGGGTGGCGGCCTTTGTTGGCCGACTCCCCCGTGGGCGGCACGATGTACCAGTATGCGGCGCCATCGGCGACCGAGATCATCTCGATCGAAGGCCTCTGGCCTGCTGCAAGCAGCGTGCGGACGGCCTCATCGCAGCCTTGCCGAAGAACGTCGTTGTTCGGACCAAGGAGAGAGACACGTGCACACAGCTTGCCGGCGACGGGGCGGTGATCAGCGTGATCAGCGCGATAGCCGTCGTTGGCGCGCAGGTCGAGTATGAGGTTGGCGGCCATGAGGGCGCTGCGGCGCTCGAGCACCGCATCGACGATACCTTGCTCGTAGATGCGCGCGAGTTGTTCCTGTGCCCGCAGCGAGTCGCTCAGCCGCACGAGGAAGATCGCACCAGCGCCCGCGAGCGTGACAAGCACTAGTAGCAGCACCACGATCGAGAAGACGCGCCGCTCGCGCAGCAGGTTTTTCTCGACGGAGTCGAAGGTGCGCAGCGGCGAATCGTTGTATCGAGGTGTTGCCGGCTTCTTCATGCAAGGCCGTTCTCGCGCGCGTAGGCGATCAGGTCCGCGTTGTTGGCGATGTTGAGCTTTAGCATGGCGGACCGCTTCTGGGCCGCGACGGTCGCGAGGGAGCGATGAAAACCGGCGGCGATCTTCGTCAGCGAGTCGCCACTCGCGAACATGCGTACGACCTCGAGTTCCTTGGGAGAGAGCAGGCGGGCACTGGCGCCGGGGCGTCCACCGGCACTGGCGATCCGATTGGCGATGGCCTTGGAGAGATGCGGGCCGCCGCTTTCCGAAACGGCGTCGAGGCAGATCCGGCGCAGGATTTCGGGATCCTCGGTTTTCCCGACAATTCCGCTAACCCCCTCGGCCTGAATGCAGGCAAGCAGCCCCGGATTGGTGAGCATGGTGAAGACGACGATGGGCATCTGCGGAAAGCGGTTTCTGATCCGCTGGATCATGCGCAGACCGTCGTCGTTGCCTTGCTCGCGCTCCATCGAGAAGTCGGTGACCACGAGGTCGAAGCGTTGCCGCTCGAGCGCTTCGAGAAGTTCGTTGCCCGACTGGCACATCGCGACGTCCTGAAGCCTGAGCGGACTCAGAACGTCCTTGATCGCGAGCCGTATCATCGGATGATCGTCAGCAATCGCGACCGACAACGCACGGGAAAGTGGCGCTTGTGTCATCAGCATGTTCCCCACGCAGAGCAGGCGTGCGGCGCCTGGAGCCATACGACAGCGACGATATTTCGAAAAATTACAATCACGGCAGGTAGTGTCATGTGCGGATCAGAGGCTGATGGCCCCTTGCCGCAAGGGCGCTCGACGGCGTTTGGCCGGTCGAGCGCATTTTTGAGAAAGTGGAGTTTATCCGAATTGCACTTTCTTCCGCGCTTAATCCCGCACTGTATTTTTGAGGGACAAAAGAACTTGAATCGTGTGCGTTCATTCACGCAGAGAGCTTGTTCACAACGGCAATGGAATTCCATCGCTTCTCGTCGCCGCCTCGGTTCGATGTTCCGCCGCCGGGTGACCCCGGCAGCCGGGAAAGGAATGCCTCGCCGGAGACCGGATTCGAAATCAGGCTGCCTTGAACGTCCAGATTGGCGAATCGGCGAAGCCACGCGAGTTGGGCATCGGTCTGAACACCGTCGACGGCAATCGAGATTCCCAGGTCGCGAGCGAGACTCGCCACGCTTGTTAGTATCGCGCTGGCAGTTCGGTCATCTGGCAGGCTGCTTGTGAATCGGCGGCCAAATTTGAGCCCGCTGATCGGCAATGCAATGAGGCTCGACAGCGTCGAATGTTCCATGCCGAAGTCGTCGAGCACGACGGCGACGCCGATACGCCGCAACTCGGACAGCCGCTCGATGAGCGTCCGGGGAATGTCCCGGTCCCTCGGCTCCGGCATTTCGAATTTCACGCAATCCGGCCGGATGGCGTGACGCCGGATGCAGCCCATGACCATAGCGGTGAAGTCTTTCGCGAGGAGTTGCTCGAGCGAAATATCGATTGAGAGCGCTACGCCATCTGGTGTGTGGCGCTGCCATCGAGCGAGATTGGCGCATCCGAGTTCGAAAATGGTTTCGAACACCGGGGGCGATGAGTTAGCCTGATGCCCGAGTCGTGCAATGCCTCTTTCAGGCAATGGCGCCCTGGGCAGATCACTCCACCCGGCGATGGCTTCCGCGCCGGTCAATGCGCCAGAGCGCGCCGAGACGATCGCCTGGTAGGCGACCCGCAACTCGCCCGGCAAAGCGGGAGCCGATGGCGATGGATGGTCTTTGCCAATCTGTTTGGTATCCAAAGCATTGAGCCTCTTCTTGTTGCGCCGCAAGCAACTCATCATGCCCGTCTCCCCCGTTGTGAATTCTATCGTTTCCCGAAGATAGGGCACGTTTTCCCTCAAGGCTATCGTAGAAGTTAGAAACGCTTCGCTGGTGCACTGGAAGTGCGACGCAAGGCGGTGCCAGCCGGGCAATTTCTGATTCCTGTGATAGCGGGCAGCGCGCGACGCGCATAAGTTTCCAACACTACTGCAGCGTTTGATACACGCATATCTCCATGTGCGCTGCGCGCTCCATTGGAAGGGAACTCAACAAATGAATGGGAATGATCATGCCGCAGCCCCAAGAGAGGGCGCCAGTCTGTTCGCCATCCTTCTATCAGGAGGACGCCACGCGATTGAACGATTGCGGCCAAAGAATTTTTTCCGGCGCTGTGGTGCGGTACCGGCAATCGCACACAGGCTCGCTTTGACTGCCGTGCTGGCCGGAGCGGGCAACGCACAGGCGCAGGACGTTCGCGATGACGGGTGGGTGCGCATCTTGCCGCGTTCCGGTTACGGGTTCGGGTTCTATATGGAAGCCGCGCGGCCCGCGGCTTCCACCGGCGCGATGCCGGGCAAGTATGACCTGCTCTATACGGACCGGGCGCAAAGCGCGCGGTCCGCTACGCCGCTGAACGCAGTCAATCGTTCGCCAGCGGTACCGTCAATGGACGCGAAGGCTGGCACGGCGCCGGGTGGCTTCGAGAGCGCAGCCATGGCGACGCTTGCGCCAGGCTTGAACGGGGCCGTGCCGCTCATGGTCTTCGCGGGTTCCATATCGAACCGGTGTGCTGGGAACTACGCAATCTGCGAGCCCAATCGCTTCATCCATGAGCCAGTTCTGAACGTGCACGCGCCTTGATGCAGGGGCAGCACGTCCAAACAGGACTGCATCCATCTTTTTATACCGGAAACTATGGCTAATTATTCGCGCATCAGTAATGCATTGCTCAAATCGAGTCGATATTTCGCGGCCGGCGCCGCGCTTCTGGAAATCAGTACACCGTCTTTCGCCGCCGTCCCGCGCGGGGTGCTCGAGCACGCGGCCGACCTGATCTCCTGGGTCGTTCTCGCCGTCGTGCCGGTTGCCGGCATCTACGTTTTCTGGATGCTGCACGTTTTGCCGGAAAAGGTAGCCAGAAAGAAGCAGCATCCGCAGAAAGAAGCCATCCACGCCCTTTGTTTGCTGTCGCTGTTCTTCGGAGGGCTCCTGTGGCCGCTGGCCTGGCTATGGGCGCACACCAAGCCGGTTTTCTATCGGGCGGCGTATGGCACGGACAAGGCGCCACCGGACGAAGTCGAGCCCCAAGTCTCCAAACACCGCATGCGCGCCGTAACGAACGCCCTGGCTAACGAGAAGGAAGCGGTTTAGATGGAAATTTTGATTCTGGGTATTTACGCATTCTGTGTATGGCTGGTCTTTTTCAAATTCGAATGGCTGCCATGGAACACCGTCTCTATGGTCGTCGCTTTCACGATACCAATCGTTGCTCTTACAACCATAGTTCTGACACTCAACGTGGTGGCGCCTTCCACACACGAAGTCAGGGTCGTCGCCAAGGTGCTTCAAGTCGTGCCGCAGGTCAAGGGGCGCATCGTGGAGATTCCGGTTGAGGGCAATCGGCGCTACAGGAAAGGCGATGTCCTGCTGCGCATCGACCCGACGCCCTATGCGCTGGCGGTCGAGCAGCTCGAAGCAAAGTTGCGCGCTGACGACGCAGCCGTTGCAGAGGCCGAGGCGTCGGCGCGTCAGCTCGCGGACTCCGTGCGCCGCGAAGCGGGGAAAGTCAGCACCGTGCAGGCGTCGCTGGCGCTGGCCCGACAACGGCTGACGGAGCAGGATGCGCTGTTTGCGGCGGGTGCCGGGTCGAAGTTCGACCGCGACGATGCCCTGGCACGGCAGCGTGAGCTGGAGGGTCAGCTCGTGAGCGCCCAGGCAGAGGAAGACGCGGCGAAGGAAAAGCTTTCCGCGAAAAGCCAGGGTGAGTTCGCCGCGATTGCGGCGGCACGCGCCCATCGGGCAGAAACCGGAAGCATGCTTGAAAACGCGAAGTGGCAGCTTGCGCAGACGGTCTATCGCGCGCCGGCGGATGGCCAGGTCGTGAACCTGCAGGTTCGTGTGGGGACGATGCTGGTGCCGCTGCCACTGACGCCAGCATTCAGCTTCATCGAGGATGACCAGGAGCTGGTCGCGTTCTATGACCAGAACGAGCTGTACAACGTGCGCGAGGGGGATCCGGCGGAAGTTTATCTGCCGACGAATCCCGGAGCGATTCTGGATGCGAAAGTGGATTCGATCGTCTGGGCGCAGTCGCAAGGTCAATTTGCGCAAAGCGGCACGTTGCCCAACACTGGCGCGGCAGCCGTGAGCGCGAATCGCTTCGCGGTCAAGCTGGCGCTCCGTGGCGAGTCGAAAGGACGTGTGCTGCCGGTTGGAGCGGTCGGGGCGGGCGCGATATATACGGAGCACGTGGAGGCGATTCAGATCATTCGCATGGTGTTCCTGCGTGTCAGCTCCAAGTTGAACTACCTCGTTCTCAAGCTGCATTAAAGGACTCGTTGTGACGTATTCGATGCGTAAAAAAACGCTGTTTCTTCTACTCGCGATTCAATTCGGATGGTTGTCTGGATGCGCGCTCGAGAATCCGCCTGCGGCCCCCGAGCTTGCCAGTCATGCAATTCCGGCGCACGACGATCATCGGCAATGGGTCAATGGCGCCGTACCGGGCGACCCCGCCGCCGGCTGGCTGGCCAGTTTCAACGATGCCCAACTGAACCGGCTGGTGCGCGAGGCAATGACCCATAACGGCGATCTGGCGCTAGCCGCCATTCGGGTCCAGCAGGCCGAAGCGCTGGTGGCTGAGCAGAACAGCGGCCTCCTTCCCAGTGCGGGGGTGAAGGGGCGGGTGGGCGAATCCGAATCGCAGTATCTTTCCGTTGGCGTGAGTTGGGAACTCGACCTCTGGGGGCGCATCCGTGCGCAGGCCCGGGCGGCCCGGTCCGAGCATGCTGCCTCGGAGGCCGATTATGTATGGGCGCAGCGCGTAGTCGCGGCCACGACTGCGAAGGCCTGGTTTGCGCTCATCAAATGCACGCAATTCGAAAGCAAACTGCAGCAGATCGTCGACACGCAGGCGCAGATCGTGAAGATCGAAGATCACCGTGTGGCAATCGGCGCTGCGCCGCAAACGGAGCTTCAGGAAGCGCGAAATAAGTTGAGGGTTCATCAGGATGCTCTCATCCAGGCCACGCTCGCCAAAAACCGCGCCTCGCAGGCAATGGAATTGCTGCTGGGCCGCTATCCAGGCGGCGAAATTCAAGCGGGGCAGGACATGCCGGCCTTGCCCGCGGCCCCGCCAGCGGGCTTGCCCGCAAGCCTCATCGAGCGCAGGCCCGATATGGTCGCGGCCTCACAGCGCGTTGCAGCGGCGTTCGACCAGCGGCAATCGGCTCAGGCCGCGCGTCTGCCCAATATCTCGATCAATGCGGCGATTACGGGAATTCGCAGCAACGTGCTGACGCTCATGGACTCCAGCAGCCCGGTCAAGGGGGTGAGCGCCACGTTGCTCGCGCCCATCTTTACCGGAGGCAGGCTCAAGGCTCAGGCGGACTACTACACGCAGGCGCAAAAGGCGGCGATTGTCACTTATGGCAATTGTGCGCTGCAAGCCCTAAGCGAAGTCGAAGCGGGCCTTCAGGCAGAAACGCGTTATGCCGCGCGCGTCACGCAGTTGCAGGCACGCGTGGACGAGAGCCAGACGCTGTTGGGCACGCAAGAGGCGCGGGCAACGATTGGGTCGACGGACAGGCGCAGTGTGTTGGAGGACCGGCAAGCGTTGTTGCTGGCGCAGAAGGATCTCGTCGATGTACGCGGCGATCAACTCAATCTACGTGTCGATTTGCTGCTCGCACTGGGTGGCGACTGGCAGAGCCCGGGTGTTGCGGGCGCGAATGAGGGTGACTTTGCGCTTGCGGATGCTCCGGTTTCTAACGTGGTGCATTGACGGAATGATACGAATGGGGTGATTGGGCGAAAGGCTCGGAATCAATTAAAAAGCCTTCGTTCAGTGGCCGCGCGCCGCTATGCTGCACCAGGGTTGCGACGAGGCTTCACGAGCACGGCTTTTCACGGGGGATGGAACCAGAGGCCGGCTATGCGGAATTGCGGATTCGAAGCGCGCCGCAGCATCGCCTCAGTGGCTTGCTGGTCGTCGAAGTGGCCAGAGTTTGCCGGGTCGCGAAGCGTCTCAGGACCGGGACCGCCAGCGCTTCGGTGACCTGCGGGGTGGTCATCCACATCATCAACGACCGCGGCGTGTGCAGGGCGGAAAGAAGATCGGAGTCGAGTTTGGCCATGTGTGGATCTTCCGGAACAGTTGGGACAGAAAATGTCCCGATCAGCTGATACTTTTGCCACTTCGGCGGAAAATTCCCATGCTCGATGCGGATTATCGGGTGAATCCATGGAGCAGGTGGACTGCTTTTGACAGCGAACGCAGGTATAGTCTTGGGGCGCAGACCGAGGATGTCATTTGTCGCAAGGATGCCGGCAAGAGTGGCCCACCAGATTGAATGACTGATGAGGTAACGGGTCACACTGCGCCGGATAATAATAAGGAAGCCGACTTAATGAAGTACCCATTGTTTTTCGCGTGGGCGATAATTGTCTTTGCTGTTGTGGTTGTTTTATTTCCCGATGCTCTCAAGTTAACTCCAATGGGGCCGGCCCTCTTTGCCGAACTGCTGGTGAAAACAGACGACTACGTGCACATATACGTCGACCGTGAAACCGGGTGTCAATACGTGAGAGTGGGCTGGAGCATTACGCCGCGACTTCGGCGGGACGGCAAGCCGATGTGTGGCCTTTCAAAATAGGGGTGGGGGACATCACGAAGTCCCGGCGAAAAGCCCAGCGAGCTCGCGCGGCACGCTGAGCCGTTTCCGCTACGCTGGCGACGTTGCCAACCGATCGGAGGTGCTATGCGACTGATCATCGAGGCCCGCGTAGAGTGCGAGGAAGCGCGTGCGATCGATGCAACGGTTCTTGCTGTGGTTGAACGAAATGACCTCAGCCTCGCCGATCTGGGACTGACACTTGCTGAAGGTCGTGCCTTGCTCGCACACCTGGATATCGAGCGCCTGCTCCGCCACCAGCCGCTTAAGCCGCTGATTCTCTTCCTCAAGTTGCCGCAGACGCCGCGTCTCTGACACATCTATATCGCCGTAGCGGCTACGCCAGGTGTAGAACGTCGCATCCGATATGCCGTGCTTGCGGCATACGTCCGAGACCTTCATGCCAGCTTCGGCTTCCCTCAGCCCCCCGATAATCTGCTCTTCGCTAAACCGCGACTTCTTCATGACAAGGTTTTTCCTGTCACGCAGCACAGAGCTTAACGTCCTGCCACCTCTGCACACCCTTATAACGCTCCTGCTTGCCGCTTGCACGCCACGGACCAATAGCCGCTGCGCGATACAACAAGCTTGAAGCGGTGCCAGTAAGCGACTCCGTACACATACCATGATAGTTGCGTTAGCAACGAATTGCGAGTTCGCCGTGGGTTACCATCTCGGTCTTTTTGCACTGCCCGCCTTGCGGCCGTCACCGCCCTTGCCCCCGGGGCACTTGCCCGCTCCGACGTACTGTGTCCCTGGCCGATGCATTGATCAGACGAATTGCCCTGGTGAAAACGAGCATTCCTTTGACGCTAGTTCGTCTTGCGCGGCAAAAGGTTATGCCGCAGAATCCATAAAAAATTCCACAGAGCACTTGTGGCATACAAAGAGCTAACCTGCTACTACCTGGGACCCGCGAAAGAGACACCAGAAGTGAAGGGGCTGACAGCGCAGCAGCTGTGGTGCAGGGTCCGTTCGCGACGGCGTGCCACGACGCCTCGGCCTACGGCATTCGCTACGCGATGTTGGCCGTGAGCGTGGTGCTGCTGTGGTCGGCCGCGCATTACTTCCTTGCCTCGCGTCACCTTTCTCGCAGCAAGCAGTTCGTAGCCGTCGGCAGCCGACGGAAATAGACCGGCAATAAAAAGCGGGCGCCAACGCCCGCTAATACACGGAGATCGTAAAGTGAAGAAGAAGTTATTGGCGGGTGTGATAGCGGCCGCAGTGGCGGGAGGTGCGCACGCGCAAAGCAGCGTGACGCTGTACGGGATCATCAGCGATGGCCTCACCTATGTGAACAACGCGGGCGGCCACTCGGTCGTCAAGCTCGATGACGGGATCAACCAGGCATCGCGCTGGGGCCTGCGCGGCGTCGAGGATCTCGGCGGCGGCCTGAGGACGATCTTCACGCTGGAGAACGGCTTTTCGCTGAACACGGGCACCGCGAGCCACGGCGGCGCGCTCTTCGGGCGCCGCGCTTTTGTGGGGCTGCAGAGCACGACGTTCGGCACGCTGATCGCCGGCTACGACTACGATTTCATCTACGACTACGTCTCGTACTACACCAACGTCTCACAGTTCGCGCCGTCCTACGCGTTCCACGGTGCGTATGACATCGACCGTCTCGCCGGCGAGCCGGTGAGTAATATGGTGCGTTTTGAAACGCCGACCTGGCACGGCATCACGGCGGGCGTGATGTATGGCTTCAGCAATATTCCGGGCGCCTTCGCGGGAACGCCGACGGGCAACCCGCGCGTGATCAGCGCGGGCGTGAAGTACAGTCCGACCGGCACGTTCAACGCGCCTTACTCGGGTTCGCTCACATTCACGAAGACGCAGGGCGGCAACGCGGCGCGCGGCGTGGGCACGATGGCGCAGGTCGCGCTCGACGCGCAATCGATCTATACGATCGCGGCGGGTGGCATGTATAGCCTGACCGATGCCTGGTCGATCAATGGTGTGTACACCTACACCAATGCTTCGCAAAGCCCGCGCGGCGTGGTGACGGTGAGCGCCTATGAACTGGGGACGAGCTACCGGTTCGGACCGGCGCTTACGGTGGGTGGTGGTTTCACGTACGTGGACCAGCACAAGCTCGGCAAGTACGATCTCTACACGGCAGGCGTGGACTACCGACTCTCGAAGCGCACCGACGTGTACCTGTTCGGTGTCTGGCAGCACGCGTTCGCGGGCCAGAAGTACGCCGACAGTTTCCTGATCTCGACCCCGTACTCGGTGCCTGGTCCGGGCGGGTCGCTCTACGGCAACAACGCTTCGACCACGGCTAACCAGTTGGCTGTGCAGGTGGGTATCCGGCACCTCTTCTAACGCTTTTGCGGCACGCCGGCAGCTCGCCTGGAAGCTGCCGGTGTTTTTTAGGAATCCTGTTCGAAGCGTGAGGCGGTTCAGACCGGCTTGTCCGCGAGCCCGCCATCAACGCCTGGAGAAGACGAGGTCATGGAAAACGCCGGGAACATACTGCCCGCTGTCGGGGCCAAGAGGGGATCGAAGTATCGTGCATGGCTCTTGTTGTTGTTGAGCCTGATTTACGCATCGAGTTTCATCGATCGCATTTTCATCGCCGTGGTGGGGCAGTCGATCAAGGTCGACATGAACCTGAGCGACCTGCAGATCGGGCTCCTGGGCGGCTTGGCTTTCTCGCTCTTCTATGCGACGCTGGGCATCCCGATGGCCCGGCTCGCCGACCGGATGAGCAGGGTTACGCTGATATCGCTGTCGATTGCGGCATGGTCGGTGATGACTGTGCTATGCGGCAATGCAGGCAATTTTGCGCAGTTGCTGCTATACCGGCTTGGCGTCGGTATTGGCGAAGCTGGCAGCACGCCCACCGCGCATTCGCTGATCTCGGACGAGTTCCCCGAGGGCCGCCGCGCCACCGCCCTGGCGATCTATGCCCTCGGTCCTCCGCTTGGCGCAATAGGCGGCGCGATAGGCGGCGGCATGATTGCGCAGCATTACGGCTGGCGTCCGGCCTTCTGGGTCGTCGGCGTGCCGGGTCTGATTCTCGCCGTCATTGCTTATCTGAGCCTGCGCGAACCTGAACGCGGGGCCATGGACGGAATCGCCGCAGTCGATGCCCAGCGCAATGCCTCGCTGGGTGCCATCGCGGGCATCCTTTTGCGTAGTCCTCTGTTCCTGCAACTGTTGCTGGGTACGGTGATCGGCGCGTTCGCCCAGTACGGCATCAACCTGTTCATTCCGGCGTATCTGACGCGCGAATTCGGTCTGAATGCCGCGCAGGCCGGGCTGATGTTTGGTCTCACGATCGGCGTCGGTGGCGCGATTGGCACGACGTTCGGCGGATGGATTGCCGATAGGGCCGGAACCCGCGACAAGCGCTGGTATGCCTGGGTGCCAGCCTGGGGCACGCTGCTTGGGTTCGTGCCTGCCTCCCTCGCGTTCATGCAGTCCGACTGGCATATCGCGGCGGCGTTACTGTTTCTCGCCACGATCCTGTTGAGCTCATGGAATGGCCCCACATTCGCCGCGATTCATGGCCTCGTTGCGCCCCGCATGCGCGCTACGACGTCGGCGTTCGTGTTCCTGATGATGAACTTCGTCGGCCAGGGCGGCGGGCCGACTTTCATCGGATTCCTGAGCGATCGCATCGCCGCCCATCTGTTCGCGGACGGTGATTATTCGAAAGTCTGCCGAATCCCGCATGGCGCTCATGGCGCTCATGGCGCTCAGGGGGCGATTGGGGCGGTGGCGAACTCGCCGTTCGCGCACGCCTGTGCGGACGCTTCGTCGGCTGGCCTGCGCTACGCGATGCTCTCGATGAGTCTGCTCCTCCTATGGGCTGCGTTCCACTACTTCCGCGCCGTGCGCCACGTCGACAAGCGGCATTGATCGAGGCATCGTCCAGTCGCAATTACGAACCCAATCATCATGCTTACCGAAGAACAGAATTGCCAACTGACTCAGGTTGGCCCCGGCACGCCGATGGGCGAACTGATGCGCCGGCACTGGCATCCGATCGCCGGCATCGACGAACTCGAGCGCGAGACGATCAAGCCCGTGCGCCTGCTTGGCGAGGATCTGGTGCTCTACAAGGACCTGGGTGGACATTACGGCCTGATGGAGCGCTACTGCGCGCATCGCGGCGCGGACCTGGCCTACGGCTTTGTCGAGGAACATGGACTGCGCTGCAACTATCACGGCTGGCATTACAACCATGGCGGGCAGTGCGTGGCGCAGCCTTACCAGGATCTGGTGGCGCCGCACGGCGCCATGCGTGAGCGGATCAGGCTGAAGGCCTACGAGGTCCGTGCGTGCGCGGGCCTGCTTTGGGCCTATCTCGGTCCTCAACCGGCGCCACAGTTGCCGGATTGGGAACCGTTCCACTGGCGCAATGGCTTCGTGCAAGCCGCATTCGCGAACGTGCCCTGCAATTGGCTGCAGACGCAGGAGAATTCAATTGATCCGCTGCATTTCGAGTGGATGCACGCCAATTGGGGGCGTCGCCTGCGCGGCGAGCGGGACTATGCGCCGGTACACCTCAAGATGGCATTCGAGGAATTTGAGCACGGCTTCATCTACCGGCGTGTGACCGAGGATACCGACGAATCGCATCCCCTCTGGACGGCCGGTCGTGTCTGTCTCTGGCCCAACGGATTTTTCCTCGGGGACCACTTCGAGTGGCGGGTGCCCATCGACGACGAAAATACGCTCAATGTGACTTGGTCGTATATACGCGTGCCCCGCGAGTCCGAGCCCTATGTCCAGGAGAGTATTCCGACCTGGCATGCGCCGGTCACGGATCCTCAGACCGGCAAATGGATCAGCTCGCACGTGATCAACCAGGACATCATCGCGTGGTGCGGACAGGGGCGTATCGCAGACCGCACGCGTGAAAACCTGGCCGCCAGCGACGCGGGCATCTTGATGATTCGCCGTCAGTATTTCCGGGACATGGAAGCCGTAGCGCAGGGGCTTGAGCCGAAGGGCGTGCGTCGGGAGGCTGCCGGCGTACAGGGCATTCCTCTGCCCTGTGGAGACTGGCGGGAGTTCTTCGCGAACAGCTTGCCTCGCAGCGAGTATGAGCGTCACCCTAAATGGAGCAAGCTATTGCATCACTTCCTGTTCCATCCGGGGCAGCCCGATGCAGTCCGCCGTGCGTGCGAAGCGGCCACTGGCGTGACGATGAAAGACGTCGACAGCGCCGCCGTGACGGTCTGAGACAGGCCGCAACCACGAGGACGGTTTTCTCTTTGACGTGTCGTGTCATCGGTGCCAGATAGGTGAAAACCATGACGCGTCTGGCTGCCACGGTCGTTGCATGACCAAAGGTTATGCAGGACAATCCATTAAGAATTCCACAATCGCTATCGTGGTATACATATAAATCGACAAGAGCCGCGAAACTGGCAGAGCCCGCGGCATTGTGCGAGATCATGGAGACATTTAGATGACGGAACTTACTGCACAGAATGTGAGTACGAAGTCGGGCAGCAGCGGGTATCGGTGCTGGTTTTTGCTGGTACTGGTATTGATCTATGCGTCGAGCTTCGTCGATCGCATCATTGTTGCTGTCGTTGGGCAGGCCGTGAAGAGCGACATGAGCCTCAGCGATTTCCAGGTCGGCCTGCTCGGCGGTCTCGCGTTCTCTATTTTTTATTCGGTGCTCGGCCTGCCGATTGCGCGTCTGGCTGACAAGTTCAACCGCGTCGTACTGATCTCGATCTCGATCATCGCCTGGTCCGCGATGACTGCGTTGTGTGGCACGGCAGGCGCCTTCTGGCAGCTGATGTTGTACCGCCTTGGCGTAGGTATCGGCGAAGCGGGCAGCACGCCGACCTCGCATTCGCTGATCGCGGACCAGTTCGGGCCGCGCCGCCGCGCAAGCGCGCTCGCAATCTATGCGCTGGGCCCGCCCATCGGCGTGCTGGCCGGCGCGCTCGGCGGCGGCTGGCTCGTGCAGCATCTCGGCTGGCGTCCAGTCTTCTATGTGGTGGGACTGCCGGGTCTCGTGCTGGGCCTGCTGGCATGGCTCACGCTCCGCGAGCCGAAGCGCGGCGGCGCCGATGGCATGGCTGCTGCAACGAATGCGAGTGCTCCGCCCATGAGCGAGGTGTTCAAACTGCTCATGTCCAGCCGCGCCTTCGTGCAGATGCTGCTTGGTACTGTGGTCGGCGCGTTTGCGCAGTATGGCGTCAACCTGTTCATCCCGATGTACTTCATTCGCGCTTACGACATGAGCTTCGCTCAGGCCGGGCTAATCTTTGGTCTGGTGCTCGGCGTGGGCGGTATCATCGGCAATACCCTCGGCGGCGTATCTGCGGACTGGGCCAGCGCCAAGGACCGCCGTTGGTATGCGCGCATTCCCGCGATCGGTACCGCATTGGGTTTTCCGACGCTGGCACTTGCTTTCCTCTCGAACCAGTGGCAGGTAAGTGTCGCTCTGCTATTCATCGGTACGATCGCGCTCAACCTGTGGAACGGTCCGACATTTGCCGTAGTGCAGAGCATCGTCGAGCCGCGCATGCGCGCGACCGCGTCGGCAATCGTGTTTCTGCTCATGAACCTGATTGGTCAGGGCCTGGGTACGCCGGTGGTCGGATTCCTGAGCGACCATATTGCATCGCATCTGTTCACGCAGGGTGACTTCCATGCTGTGTGCACTCTGCCGAAGGGGCCGCATGGTACTGCGGCCGCCTTCCAGGGGCCGCTCGCGGCGGCCTGCCACGACGCCTCGGCCAACGGTGTGCGCTATGCCATGCTGGCGGTGACCGTGATGCTGGTCTGGTCGGCGGTGCATTACTTCCGCGCGCAGCGCCATCTGAAGAACAGCTAAGCTTTCTCTGCATGCATCGACCGACGGCGTCGTGTCCAGGACACGACGCCGTTTTGCATTCTGGATCAGACAAGGGGCACAACTGGTATACCAATGGGGTATCATAGGACTACAAGCTGGTACGCATTATCTCGTTCAACTTCTCATGTTTGCGATTCTCATTCGATGAATCAGGTTCCAAAATTGAGCCGATCGGCCGAAATCAAGGCGCTTCTCGAAGCGGAAATCGAACGCGGCGAACTGGTCCCGGGTGCGACGCTTGACGAGCGCGCACTGGCTGCGCGCTTCAATGTGTCTCGTACGCCGATCCGCGAGGCGCTGCAGCAGCTCGCGGCCCAGCAGTACGTGCAAATCGTGCCGCGGCAGGGCGTATTCGTGAACAAGATGTCGGTGCCGCAACTACGCGATGTGCTCGAGCTTCTCAGCGAGCTGGAGGTCGTGTCGGCCCGTCTGGCAGCGCGGCGCATGAATGACGCGCAGCGAGCGGCGCTGCAAAAGGCCGTCGACCAGGGCGTGGCGGCATTGCAGGAAAACGATGCGCGCGGGTTCGCGCGCGCCAACGTGGCATTCCACGAAGTGATCTGCAACGCTTGTCATAACGATTATCTGGCCGATCAGATTCGTTCGATCCGCCGGTTGATTTCGCGTTACAGGCCAAAGCCGTTTCTGGCGCCAAGCCGGCGCGAAAAGGCTATTGCCGATCACCAGAAACTGGCGCAGGCGTTGCTTTCGGGCGATGAAGCCGCCGCCGAGGCAGCCATGGCCGAACATTCGCCCGGCGGCGACTCGGGCTTTTCGGAGTTCCTCGCCACGCTGCCGCCTGAATATTTTGCTGGCGCACCCACGTCGGGCCGCGATGACGCCATTTCTTCGACGGAACCTGTCTTCGAAGACGAGTGACAGGGTGCCAGTCGGTCCAAGCCCGAGTGCACTCGGCAGGGCCCCCAAAACGACGGAGCCCTCGCAAGGGGCGAGGGCTTTCGTAGACAGTGTTGCGCCGGCAAGCCGGCGCACCTTTACTGAAGCTCAAAGATCGGCAAACCGGCCGTTGCTGGCCGCAAGCTTATCGAGCAGCGGCGCCGGTTTCCACCAGTATCCGTACTCTTCGTGCAGCCGCACGATGTCCCGATAGACATTCGCGAGGCCGATCTGGTCGGCGTAGTACATCGGGCCGCCGCGCTTCGCGGGGAAACCATAGCCGGTCACGTAGACGATATCGATGTCGCTCGCGCGCAGCGCGATGCCTTGCTCGAGCAGCTTCGCGCCTTCGTTGATCATGCCGTACATGCAGCGCTTGATAATTTCGTCCCGTGAGATCGGGCGCCGCGCGATGCCCATGCGCGCCGATTCGTCGACGATATATTGCTCGATCTCCGGATCGCGATGCGGCGTGCGGTCGCCCGCTTCATAGCGATACCAGCCCTTGCCGCTCTTTTGGCCAAGGCGCCCCATCTCGACGAGTTTCATGATGAGGTCGTTCCAGCGGCGGTCGTTCGCACGCGTGGTCATCTGCGCCTTGCGCGTCTGGTAGCCGACGTCGTTGCCGGCCATGTCGTGCACCGCGAAGATACCCATTGCGTAGCCGAAATCCTTGAGTGCGGCATCGACTTCGTGAGGCAGTGCGCCGTCTTCGACGAGAAAGTGCGCTTCGCGGTTGTAATTGCGGAACAGCGCATTGCCGATAAAGCCCGGATAGACGCGCGCATAGACCGACACCTTGCCCATGCGGCGGCCCAGCTCCATGAGCGTGGCCACGGCGTCGTCGGAGGTCTTGTCCGCACGCACGACTTCAAGCAGGCGCATCACGTGCGCGGGGCTGAAGAAATGCGCACCCACGACGTCCTGCGGGCGCTTCGTGACAGCGGCGATTTCGTTGATGTCGAGCCCCGACGTGTTGGTCGCAAGGATCGCGCCGGCCCTCGCGTGCAGGTCGAGCTCGCGGAAGATGCCTTGCTTGAGGCCGAGATCCTCGAACACGGCTTCGATGATGATGTCGGCGTCCTTGACATCGGCAATCGAGGTCGAGCCCGTAATGAGCCCGAGGCGCTCGTCGCGCGTGGCGACGTCCAGCTTGCCGCGCTTGACGCTGCCGTCGTAGTTGTCGCGGATGCGCGCAAGACCGCGCGCGAGGCCGTCGTCATTGGCGTCGATCAGCGTGACCGGAATGCCGGCGGCGACGAGTGCCATGGCGATGCCGCCGCCCATGGTGCCGGCGCCGATCACGGCGGCGTGTCTGATGTCGCGCGGCTTCACGGCGGCCGCAACGGGGATCTGCGCAGCGGCCTGCTCTGCGGCTTTCACATGGGCCAGTGCCGCGGCTTCCTGCGGCGTGAGTTCTGCGGGTGTGCTCATCCTTGCTTTACTCCGGCTTGACGAGTTTGGCGTTTCCGTCCACGAAATTTTGCAGACGGGCAGCGGTTTCGGGCGAACGCATCATGTTCGAGCTCATGTACTCGAGGAAGAGGCCGTCCTCGTGCGAGAGATCGTTCACACGCGGCAGCAGGTTCGTGATGCGCCAGTTGGTGTCGGGCACGTTCTGCGCGATCTTCGCGGCGAGTTCCTTCGCTTGGCCGAGTGCTCCGCCTTCCGGCGTCAGGTAGGTGATGATGTGTTCGCGCTGGCCTTCCTCGGCGCTCAGCAAGCGGCCCGTGAGCATCATGTCAGCCATCATGGTGTAGCCGACAACGCGCTGGATGCGAACCGTGCCGCCGCCGCCCACGAAGATGCCGCGCTGACCCTCTGGCAGCCCGAAGAAGCAGGTCTTGTCGCCGACCCGCACATGAGCGGCGGTCGCCAGCTCCAGACCGCCGCCGACGACGGCGCCGTGGAGCGCGGCAACGAACGGAATCGGGCCACGCGCGATGAGATCGAACACTTCGTGCCACGTGTGACGCCGGCGCTTTCTCGGGGGCGCCGTCTGTCCGGTGGCCCGCGACAGCGCCTCGCGCAGATCGAGTCCGGCCGAGAAGTTGCCGCCGTGGCCGTAGATGACACCGCACATGGCTTCGTCGCCGGCGCGGTTGACGGCGTCGCGCAACTGCGAAATCACTTCTTCGTTGATCGCATTGCGCTTGTCGGGACGATTCAGGCCGATCAACGCCACGGCGCCGTCGAGTTCATAGGTAACCAGGGTTTCGCTCATACGGCGCTCCGTTGGATAGGTCCGGTAATGTTCAGTAGGACGGATTGATTGCTTGCGATCGCAGTCACAGATCGAGCACGAGACGTTTGCCGTTGCAGCGCGAGACGCATACCTGCATCACCTTGCCGGCGTTTTTGTCGGCGTCCGACAGGTAGGTGTCGCGGTGGTGGACTTCGCCGCTGCAGACTCGCGTCGAGCACAGGCCGCAATACCCGGCGCGGCAGTCGTACATGACATCGACGCCGTTATCGAGCAGTGTGTCGAGTACGGATTTGTCGGCCGGCACGCTCAGTACCTTGCCGGAGGACTTCAGCTCGATCTCGAAGGCGGTGTCGCCCTCCTGCGGCGCGGCTTCGCTGAACAGTTCGTAATGGAGGTCGCACTCGTGCCAGCCGCGATGGCGCGCAGCGGCGAGCACCGCGTCGATCATGCCGGCCGGCCCGCACACGTAGATCGGCTGGTTGAGCTGCGCGCCATCGAGCAGCGCGTCGATCGACAGGCGCGTGTCGCTCTCGTCATCGGCATGCACCACGAGGCGCTCGCCCGCGAAGGCCTGCAGTTCGTCGACGAACGGCAGCGCGTTGCGCGTGCGTCCCGAGAAGTGCAGCGTGTAGTCGCGGTTCTGTGCGCTCAGTTCCGCAGCCATGGCCGCCATCGGCGTGATGCCGATGCCGCCGGCAATCAGGATGACTGAAGGCGGCGCGGCGAGCGGGAAGTGGTTGATGGGTGAGCGCACCGTGAGCTTGGTGCCGGTTTGCAGCGTGTGCATGAAGCGCGAGCCGCCACGACCCTCGTCCTCGCGCCGGATGCCCAGACGGTACGCGCGCACGCCGGTGCGCGTGTCTTGCTGCGGATCAGTGTTGATCAGCGAATACGAACGCCACTGTGCGACGCCGTTGTCGGCAGCCGGAACCTCAACCTGGATATGCGCGCCCGGCTCGAAGCCCGGCAGCAACGCGCCGTCCTCGGCCTCGAGCGTGAAGGACTTGATCAGCGAGGTGGACGCGTCAACCGACGCGACACGCAGCTTGAGAGTAGGTGCGAGCATGGTGGTCATGGCAACGGGTCTTGCTTTGTATCCGCCAGGGAGCGCCAGTCGCCGCCGGCCTGCAGCACGCCGCCGACCGAGACGGCCTTCGAATAATCGAGTTCCGGGCTGTCGGCGAGCGTCGGCGTCTTGCCGGACATGAACTCGCGCACGGCCTTCAGCAGCAGCGCACGCACGCGCAGCACGGCGCCATCGGCCGAGCAAAGCTGTTCCTGGGTGCGGTCGTAGATCGGGCCCTGGCCGAGGAACATCGCGAAGTCTTCCGTGCCGAGGTGCTGATAAAAGCCGGTCGCGTGACCGCGCTTCATCAGGTCGCGGTTCTGGCCGAACGATTCCTCGCGCGTCCCCGGGGGCAGCGGCGGGAAGTTCCAGACGTCCGGCGTGGCCGACATGATGGTCATGCCGAGCGGGCGGTGCGGGTTGTACTGGATGAACCACGCGCGGTGTGTGACGTCGTCGACCGGAGTCGAGAAGAACACCGTCGTCGGGCCCTTCGCGTCGGGCGGGCAGATGATGCCGTACCAGGGCATCACGAAGTTGTTCACGCGCGCATAGACCTTCTCGTCCGGCAGGTCGCGCAGGGCCGCATAGCGATAGCCGTACGGGCGATCCTCGAAGTCGAAGCGCGGCGCGAGCGCCTTCGTCATGATCATGCGTTCGTTGCCGCCGCCCGCAGTGATCTGCGTGGTCGACTCGTGCAGCACGCCCACGTGCGACGAATCCATCGAGGCCTCGACCGCCTGGACCCAGTTCGTCGGCACTTCGACGCTCGTCACCGAGCGGTGTTCCGGCCCGAGGTCCATGAACGGCAACTCCGGGAACGGCGGCGCAATTTCGCCCTTGCCGAGCCACACCCAGACCACGCCGCCACGCTCCACGACGCGATACTGGCTGGTCTTCACGCGCTTGCAGAACTGCGCCTGATCGCCGACCTGGTTCGGCGCCTCGACCACGGCCCCCGATGCATCGATCTTCCAGCCGTGGAAGATGCAGCGCAGGCCGTTGTGTTCGTTGCGCGCCATCATCAGCGACGTGCGGCGGTGCGGGCACAGCTCGTCGACGACGCCGACATGGCCGTCGGTGGCGCGGAACGCCACGTAGCGGGTGCCGAGCAGGCGCACCAGTACGGGCGAACCGTCGGCTTCCAGTTTGGCCGAGGGCACGGCCGGAATCCAGTAATGCTGGCGGATCATCTCGCCCATCGGCGCGCCGTTCTCGACGCGCGTGAGCAGTTCGTTGTCTTCGCGGCTCATAGCCATGATGAGTACTCCTCGCGGTGTGCGCGTCGCGCGTCAGGCCTTGTAGTTACGGAATGCGCGCGTGTAGACGCGTGTGCAGTTGCATTCGAAGATGTTCTTGCGCTGCGCTTCGGTCAGCCATTCGATGCCTTCGATCACCGGCTTCATGTCGTCGTAGTCGCGGCCCGAGACCGGGTCCCGCGCGCTGCCGGTGCCCGGCTTCTCAGTGCCGAACATGACGTTGTCGGTGCCGGCCACTTTCAGCAGCAGTTCGATCGAATCCTTCGAGTAGTTGCAGGTGTCGAAGTAGAGCTTCTTCAACTGATCGTCGAACGACACCGGGCTGTTGCGGCGCGCTGCCCATGCACGGAAACGGCCCATCTGGTAGGGGATGCCGCCGCCGCCGTGCGCGACCACGATCTTCAGGTTCGGATACTTCTCGAACACCTTCGATTCGAGCAGCGAAATGACGGCGATATTCTCTTCGTTGATGAACTTCAGCGTGTACGACTCGCGCGGATTGCAACTGCCGGCCGAGTGGATCAGCGCGGGTACGTCGAGTTCGGTCATCGCGTCATACAGCGGGTACCAGAACGGGTCGCCGAGGCCAGCCGGCGCCGGGCCTTCGCCTTCGGTCGGGTCCGGGTTCAGCAGGGTGCCGACGAAGCCGAGTTCGTTGACGCAGCGCTTGAGTTCGGCGACGCAGTGCTCGGCCGGCGACTCATTCATGAACTGCGGCAGGCCGGCCACGCCACGGAAACGGTCCGGGAACATGTCGACGAAGCGCTTGATCAGGTCGTTGCAGTGACGCGTCCACAGCTGCGTGACGCGCGACGGCTTGACTGAGTGCATCTGAAGGTAGGGGCGCGGTGAGATGAACTGCACGTCGGTGCCGACTGCATCCATGCTGCGCACGAGTTCCTCGGCCTGCTTGCGCACCGCCTCGTCGGGGATGTTTGGGGTGGCTGACGGATTCGCCCGGCCGCCGACGAGTTCCGCCATGTAGCGGAAGCTTTGCGGTGGCATGACGACGTGGGCGTGGGAATCGATGATCATGGTTGAGCCTCAGTTCGGTAGGGGTCTTCAGTTAAACGGTGAGCCAAAGGGTTTGCGGCGCTTACGCGATCACCGCAAGGGTTTCGAGCTGGATGACCATGCCGTGCTGCAGGTCGTACACGGTGACATGGCGTGCCGGGCGATGCGCGGCATCGGGCCACAAGGCAAGCCAGTGCTCGTTGATGTGTTCGCGCACCGAGTCGTCCTTGATGTAGACGGCGAGTTTCACTACGTGGTCCAGCGTGGCCCCGCCTGCCTCGAGGAAGCGCTTGATGTTCGCGAATGCGAGACGCACCTGTTCTGCCGGGGCATCGGCGAGCTTGCCGGTGGCGGGATCCTTGCCGGCGATCGCCGACGAGCACAGCACATTGCCAACGCGTGAGCCGACCGGAATCGGCACCTTGTGCGTGAGGCCTGGAACATCGATGGATTGGGGCATGTCTTCTCCGTGGATTCGTTGAGATGGCAAGGCCTGTCAGTCCTCGCCGGTATCGAAGAAGTGGCGCGGCACGGCCGCGAGGAATTCGGAGAAACCGGACGTGCCGGCCGGGACGTGCTTCATCATGGCTTCGGCTGCCTGGGCTTCGTGGCCGTCCTGGATGGCGCGCGCGATCTCGAAGTGCTCTTGCAGCGAACGCGTGATCTGGCTGCGGTTGCGCAGGTCGGCCACGCGGTAACGTGCCGAACGGCGGCGAGCGGTGCGGATCTGCTCGGCCAGGTACTGGTTGCGGCTGCCTTCGTAAATCAGCTCGTGAAACCGCGTGTTGGCTAGCGCATACTGGGACGCATCCCCTGCCACGGCGGCCTGCTGGCACACCACCAGCATCTGGTCGAGTTGTTCGCGCAGCTCGTCGCTGGCGCGGCGCGCGGCGAAACGCGCACACAGCGCCTCGAGCTCGCCAATGTATTCCAGCATGGCGCGCACTTCTGCAATCGTCAGCCGCGCCACTGTGATGCCCTGGCGCGGCGAGACGACCACCAGTTCACGCGCGATCAGGTGCTGAAGCGCCTCGCGTACTGGCGTGCGAGACACATTGAAGCGGGCGGCGAGCGCGCGCTCGTCGATCGGCGCGCCCGGGGGGAGTTCACCCCGCTCGATAGCAGCCTCCAGCGTGGCGCGAATATCGCTTGCGCGACTCGCACTGCTGCGCGCGGGAGCTTCGCTGCGCTCGAGGGTGGGCTCGGCTGGAAGTTTCATTGAGGAGTGAATGCTCAGGTGTTTTCAGGTGTAGAAAATATACCACCAATTATTTGTGGCATTCAACGCCGCGTTTGTCTCGATGTTGTCAGGTCCCTCTTCGTGGGATTGGGTAATTCAAAAAAATCTTTATAAATCAATTAAATATCAGGATTTTACGGGGCGTGCGGAGGGTGTCGTAGGGAAAGTACCAGGGTGGGATTTTGGCGCTTGGTGTATTGAAAAGGCCATGTTTGTATGCCAGAATCCGTCAAGTCACGGCGGTTCTGGTATGCCAGAGCCGGTTCAGTCAACACCACAGGTCAGACCAGATGAGCAAGAGCCTTTTAGATGTAGCCGGCGTGCAGCCTGTAGAGCGTGTGCTCAAGCCGAAATCGATTGCGATCGTCGGCGCATCCGCCGATCCGCGTGCTTTCGGTAACTTCGTGCTGCAGAACCTCGAGCGGTTCGGTTATGCGGGCGATATCCATCTCGTGTCGCGCAGCAGCCAGGAAATCAACGGCCGCGCCTGCGTTAACAGTGTCGAGTCGCTGCCGCAAGGCGTCGATCTGGTGGTGCTGTGCATTCCCGAGTCGGGCGTGCTCGATACGGTGCGCACGCTCGGCACGCTGAAGGCGGGCGCCGCTGTGATCTTCGCGTCCGGCTATGCCGAGGCCGGCGACGCAGGCCGCGCGAAGCAGGAAGAGCTGGCACGCGTCGCGGCAGAAGGCGGCGTCGCGTTGATCGGTCCGAACTGCATGGGCTTCACGAACTTCGAAGCCGGCGTGCCGGTGACCTTCGAAGCCGTGGCGCCGTACCCGGCCCGAGGGCGCCGTGGCGTGGGCGTGGTGGCGCAAAGCGGCGCGATGGCCGCGAACCTGCGCGACGCCTTCATGGGCCGTGGCCAGCCGATGACGGCAACCGTCTCGACCGGCAACGAGGCAAGCCTCGGTATCGAAGACTATCTGGCGTGGTTCATCGCCGATCCGCAAACGAGCGCGATAGCGGTCTATGCCGAACAGATCCGCCGTCCGCAGACCTTCCTGCAACTGGCACGTGAAGCGCGCGCCGCAGGCAAGCCGATCGTGATGCTGATGCCAGGCAAGAGCGCGCGTGCGCGTGAGGCGGCGCAGTCGCACACTGGCGCACTGGCCGGGGACCACGCGAGCGCGAGCGTCCTGCTGGCGCGCGAAGGCGTAGTGGTGGTCGATTCGCTCGACGAGCTCTTCGACACAACGACGATCCTGGCGCGCTTCCCGGTGCCACCGGCGGCCGGCACGGCCGTCATGACGGCTTCGGGTGCGGTCAAGAACATCACGCTCGATTTCGCCGAGGACATCGGCCTGACGCTGCCGCGCCTGACCGAGCCGACCATCCAGAAGCTGACCGGACTGCTGCCTGACTACGCCGTGGCCGACAATCCGCTCGACTACACGACGATCGGCGTGCGCAACCCGGGCCTGATCGGCGAGCTGATCGACACGGTGCTGGCCGATCCGAATATCGGCTCGCTGGTGCTCTCGATCATGGGCGGCCCGTCGATCGCCCAGCGCGACAAGGCGGACCACCTCGTGCCGGCACTCGCACGCGCAACGAAGCCGGCGGTGCTTGCGGTGATGGGCGACAACAACAAGCTCGAAGACTTCTTCACGGAAGCGATCGCCGCGAGCGGCGTGCCGTTCTTCCGTTCGCCGGACCGCGCCCTGCGCGCCTGCGCCCGCGTGGCCGCTTACGGCGAATCGCTGGCGCGCGCGGAACGCGCCCGCACCGATGCGCCGAAGGCCATCCCGCTGCCGGGTGCCGTGCCGCCGAACGGCATCTTCGCCGAATACCAGGGCAAGGGGTGGCTCGCCGCGGCCGGTCTGCCGGTGCCAAAGGGCGGCCTCGCGAAGTCGCTCGACGAAGCGCTCAGGATTGCAGATGAAATCGGCTACCCGGTGGTGCTCAAGGCCCAGGCGAGCGAGCTGCCCCACAAGAGCGACGTGGGTGGCGTGGTGGTCGGCATCGCCGACGCTGCTGCGCTGCACGCAGGCTGGGAAAAGCTGCACACGAGCGTGAAGTCGCACCGTCCCGAACTGGTGCTCGACGGCGCGCTGGTCGAGGCGATGGGCCCGCGCGGACTGGAACTGGTGGTGGGTGCCAGGCGAGACGCCGACTGGGGGCCGGTTGTCCTGGTCGGTCTTGGCGGCATCTTTATCGAAGTGCTGAAGGACGTGCGCCTCGTGCCGGCCGACATGTCGGAAGAGGACATTGTCATCGAACTCGGTCGCCTCAAGGCCGCGGCGATGCTCGAAGGCGTGCGCGGCGCCGCGGGCGTGGACGTGAAGGCGGTGGCGAAGGCCGTGGCAGCGATAGCCGACCAGATGCGTGCCAACCCCGAAATCACGGAAATCGACGTTAACCCCCTGGTTGTCTATCCGGACCGCGTGCTGGCGCTCGACGCCCTCGTGGTCTGCGGCGCCCAGAGTCCCGCACATCACTGAGCCCCGGGTCTGAGGAGACACATCGAATGAAGCTGGAATTCTCTGCCGAGGACCAGGCATTTCGCGCCGAAGTGCGCGAGTTCGTGAAGCAGAACCTGTCGCCGCGCGTCAAGCGCAAGGCCGAACTAGGCCTGCGTATCGAGCGTGAAGACTACGTCGAGTGGTACACAAAACTCTACGAGAAGGGCTGGATCGCGCCGTCGTGGAAGAAGGAAGACGGCGGTCCTGGCTGGACGCACGTGCAGCGCTATATCTTCGATGAGGAAACGTTGCTCGGCGGCGCGCCGCGTATCGTGGCGAGCGGCATCAACATGCTTGGCCCGGTGCTCAATGCCTTTGGCACGCCTGAACAAAAGGCCAGATACATCCCGAAGATTCTGCGCAGCGAAACGTGGTGGGCGCAAGGCTTCTCGGAACCGGGCGCTGGCTCGGACCTCGCCGCAGTGCGTACGACCGCGGTGCTTGCCACGGACGATGAGGGCGAGCACTTCGTCGTCAACGGCCACAAGGTCTGGACCTCGTACGCTCACTGGTGCGACATGATGTTCGCACTGGTGCGTACCGATCCGAACGCGAAGCCGCAGGAGGGCATTTCGTTCCTGCTCATCGACATGCATGCGCCGGGCGTGGAAGTCCGCCCGATCAGGATGCTCGAAGGCGGCACCGACCTCAACGAGGTCTACCTGGACAACGTACGCGTGCCGAAGGAAAACCTCGTCGGCGAGCTGAACAAGGGCTGGACTTACGGCAAGTACCTGCTCGGTCACGAGCGCACCGGCATCGCCGGCATTGGTTCGTGCAAGCAGCAGCTTGCGCGCGCCAGGCACCTCGCGAAGCAGCAGGGCCTCGAGAACGACCCGCTGCTTCAGTCGCGTATCAGCCGATTCGAGGTCGAACTGATGGCTCTCGAATTCACCGGCCTGCGCATGCTCAGCGCGAACCAGGCGAGCCGCGTACCCTCGGTCGAAGCGCCGATGCTCAAGGTGCGCGGCACGGAGCTGCGCCAGGGGATATATGCACTCCTGACTGAAGTAGCGGGTCCGTTCGGCGTGCCGTTCGACGAGCAGGCCATGCTCGATGCAGCCGGCTACGAAGGCCCGAGCCCGGACGAACTGGTTGCGGTCGCGGCGAACTATTTCGACGCACGCAAGGTGTCGATCTACGGCGGCACAAACGAAGTGCAGCGCAATCTGATCAGCCGCGCGTTCTTCAATGCTTGAGGCGGAACGAGAACATGGATTTTTCTTTGACTGAAGACCACGTCACGCTGCAGGATGCCGTGCGCCGCTTCTGCGACGGCGAATATCCCGCACACCTGCGTGGCAACGCCGAGGACAAGCAACTGGCCTCGAAACGCCGCCGGGGTCTAGCCGAGATGGGCATCACCGGCCTCGTAATCGATTCCGGTTATGGCGGCGGCGGCTATGGCGCGGTGGAAACCATGCTGGTCGCGCAACAGCTCGGTCGTGCGCTCGGCGGTGCGGGCTGGCTCGCGAGCGGCCTGCCGGCCGCAGCGCTGATCGGCTCGGCCGGCAGCGAGGAGCAGAAGGCCAGGTGGCTCGAAGCCGCGGCAACCGGCGAAAAGGCGCTGGCGCTCGCCGTCAGCGAAGCCGAAGCGCGTTATGACATCGCGCGTCTGGCCGTGCCTGCCGCCGAAACGGGTGACGGCTGGAAGATAAAGGGCACCAAAACCATCGTGTTCGACGCCGCGATCGCTGATGCCTTCGTGGTGGCGGCGCGGACTTCGGGCCAGCGTGGCGACAGGCACGGCCTGTCGCTCTTCCTCGTGGACGCGAAAACCGCAGGCGTCAGCCTGCGCAATTTCGCGACGATCGACGCGCGCGAAGCCGCTCATGTCACGTTCGACAACGTGGCCGTAAGCAAGGCCGATTTGATCGGCGCCGCCGGTGCGGCCTACGACCTGATCGATGCCGCAATCGACCGCGCGAACGCTGCGCTGGTGGCGGAATCGGTGGGCGCGCTCGAAGCATTGCTCGAACACACGTCCGAACACCTGACGACGCGTACGCAGTTCGGCGCGCCGCTCGCGAAGTTCCAGTCGCTGCAGCACCGCGTGGCCGACATGCTGATCGCGCTCGAACAGAGCAAGTCGATGGCCTGCGCAGCCGCGATGGCCGTGGACGAGAACGATCCCGAGCGCCGCCGCCGTTTCGTGTCGGCTGCGAAGACGTACGTCGGCGATGCGTGCCGCACGGCTGGCGAATGGGGCATCCAGTTGCACGGCGGCATGGGCATGACCGAAGAGTGCCGCGTTGGGCACTACGCGAAGCGCATGTTCGCGATCAACATGACCTACGGCGATGCCAGCTGGCATCTGCAGCGCTTCACTGCGCAGCGCCTCGCGCAGGAGAAAGCTGAATGAGTCTGAACGGAGCAGCCTATATCGTCGGCGCCTACGAGCACCCGACACGCAAGGCCGACGACCTTTCCGTGCTGCGCCTGCACGCCGACGTGGCGAAGGGGGCGCTCGAGGACGCGGGCCTGACGAAGGACGACATCGACGGCTACTTCTGCGCAGGTGACGCGCCGGGTCTCGGTACCACGACGGTCGCCGAATATCTGGGCCTCGAGCTGCGCCATGTCGATTCGACCGAGTGCGGCGGTTCCGCGCCGATCCTGCACGTCGCGCACGCCGCTGAAGCGATCAAGGCCGGCCGCTGCAACGTGGCGCTGATCACGCTCGCGGGCCGTCCGCGTGCCGCGGGCGCCGCGCTGTCGCTGAAGGCGCCGGACCCCGACGCGCCCGAAGTGCAGTTCGAGCTGCCGTTCGGCCCGGCCACGCAGAACCTGTACGGCATGGTCGCGAAGCGTCACATGTACGAATTCGGCACCACGAGCGAGCAGCTCGCGTGGATCAAGGTGGCGGCCTCGCATCACGCGCAGCACAACCCGAACGCGATGCTGCGCAATGTCGTGACGGTCGAAGACGTCGTCAATTCTCCGCTGGTGGCCGATCCGCTGCACCGCCTCGACTGCTGCGTGATGAGCGACGGCGGCGGCGCGCTGATCGTTGCGCGCCCGGAAATCGCGAAGCAGCTCAAGCGCCCGCTCGTCAAGGTGCGCGGCACGGGCGAGGCACCGAAGCATGCGGCCGGCGGCAACATCGACCTCACCTGGTCGGCGGCGAAATGGTCGGGGGCGGCGGCGTTCGCCGAGGCTGGCCTCACGCCGCAGGACATCAGGTACGCGTCGTTGTACGACAGCTTCACGATCACGGTGCTGATGCAGCTCGAAGACCTCGGCTTCTGCAGGAAGGGCGAGGGTGGCAGGTTCGTGATGGACGGCAACCTGATCTCGGGCGTCGGCAAGCTGCCGTTCAATACCGATGGCGGCGGATTGTGCAACAACCACCCGGCCAACCGCGGCGGCGTCACCAAGGTGATCGAGGCCGTGCGCCAGCTGCGCGGCGAGGCGCATCCCGCCGTGCAGGTCAAGAACTGCGATATCGCGCTCGCGAACGGTATCGGCGGCGCGCTGGCGTCGCGTCACACCGCGGGCACGCTGATCCTGGAACGGGAGTAACCATGAGCACGAATCAAGCGACTGCTGGCGCAAGCGCTCCGGACGCCAAACCCGCCACGAAGCCAGGTGGCCCGAGCCGCATTCCCGCACCGCGCGTGCTTCCCGAGGCGATGCCGTTCTGGGAGGCGGCCAAAGACGGCCGCCTGCTCGTGAAGCGCTGCGAGGACTGCGGCGAGACGCACTACTACCCGCGCGACATCTGCCCGCATTGCATGAGCGCGAGTACGGAATGGCTCGAGTCGAAGGGCCTGGGCATGGTCTATTCGTTCAGCACGATGGGCAAGGAGGAGGCACGTTACACGCTGGCCTACGTGAGCCTCGACGAGGGCGTGACGATGTTGACCAATCTCGTCGATTGCGACGCGGCCGCACTGTCGATCGGTCAGCGCGTCAAGGTGGTATTCAAGCCCAGCGAGGGTGGCTATCCGGTGCCGATGTTCGCGCCGGCCTGAAGGAGATTGAGCATGTCTGCGGATTTCAAGGAACAGCATGGCCGGCACGATGCGAAGAAGGGGCCGCTGTCGCGCTTCACGATCATCGACGCCTCGCGTGTGCGTGCGGGCCCAACGGCCATGCGCGTGTTCGCCGACATGGGCGCGCGCGTGATCAAGCTGGAGATCCCGCCAGGCGCGCCGGGCGGCGACGACATGATCGGCGGCCGCGACCACAACCGCGCCGACTACGAGAACCTGCATCGCAACAAGGAAAGCCTGACGCTGAACATGAAGGATCCGGCCGGCCTTGCGATCCTGCAAGAACTGGTCAAGCGCGCCGACGTGTTCATCGAGAACTTCCGGCCGGACGTCAAGGAGCGCCTCGGCATCGGCTATGAGGCGTTGCGCGCCGCCAATCCGCGCATCGTCTACGCGAGCATCTCGGGCTTCGGCCAGGATGGCCCGTATGCGAAGTGGCCGGGTTTCGACTCGATCGCGCAGGGCATGGGCGGACTCATGAGCCTGACCGGCAAGCCGGGCGAAGGCCCGATGCGCGTCGGCATTCCGATCGCCGACCTGTGCGCGGGGCACTTCTGCGCTCAGGCGATCCTGACCGCGCTGCTGGAGCGCGAAGCGTCGGGCGAAGGCCAGTGGGTGCAGACCTCGCTGCTGGAGGCGCAGATCGCCATGCTCGACTTCCAGGCCGCGCAGTGGCTGGTGGACCGCAAGGTGCCCGAGCAGGTCGGCAACGAGCATCCGCTCACGGTGCCGACCGGCGTGTTCTCGACGAAGGATGGCTACCTGAACCTGGCCGCGATCGGCAACTCGATGTTCGCGCGCCTGTGCGAGGCGCTCGGCCTGCAGCACCTCATTGGCCAGCCCGGCTACGAGTCGGACCCGGCGCGCGTGGAAAACCGCGATGCGGTCAACAAGGCGGTGGGCGAGGTGTTCCTCACGCGCACCACGCGCGAGTGGACCGAATTGCTGATCAAGGTCGGCGTGCCGTGCGGCCCGATCTACAAGGTGAACGAAGTATTCGACGATCCGCAGGTCAGGCATCTCGGCATCGCGTGGCCCGCCAACGTGCCGGGCAAGGGCGAGGTGTCGTTCGTCGGCACGCCGTTCCGTCTTTCGCGATACCAGCGCGCCGAGATGCCGCGCCTGGCTCCTGAGCAGGGCGAGCATACGCACGCGATCCTGGGCGAGCTTGGCTACACGGATCAGCAGATTGAGCAGTGGCGCTCGGCCTTCGTGGTCTGACGCGCCTTAACGGAAGGCATTGGAGAGAGACGACATGGCACGACTGGTCGCCGGATTCGGTTCATCGCACAGCATCATGCTGGTTTGCCAGCGCGAGGACTGGCAGCACGGTTTCAAGCAGGTCGATCCGAAGAATCCGCATTACTTCGATCGACTCGGCAACCCCACGACCTATGAAGAGCTGCTCAAGATCGCGCCGGCGGATGCCGAGGCGATGGTGACGGCCGGGAAAATGGGCGAGCGTTACGATCAGGCCGAAGCGGCCATGGACGAGTTGCGCGAGCGTATCCGCGCGGCGAAACTTGACGTGCTGCTCGTGGTCGGCGATGACCAGACGGAGTTATTTCGCACCACAAATAATCCGGCCTTCGCGATCTACTACGGCGAGACGATCCGCAACGCGAAGCGCGTGTCGAGCCCGAACGAAAGCTGGTACGCGAAGGCGCGCACGATGCGCCAGGAGCCGGATGCCGACGTGCACTATCCGGTCAAGGCCGACATGGCCCGGTGGCTGATCCGCGAGCTGTGCAACCGCGACTTCGACATCGCAGCAATGGATGGCCTCGAGCGCGACCAGTACGAGGGCCATGCGTTCTCCTTCATTCATCGCCGCTATTTACAGGATCTCGACCTGCCCGTCATCCCGGTCATCGTCAATACCTTCGATCCACCGAACCAGCCCACGCCGCGCCGCTGCATCCAGCTCGGCCGTGCGCTGCGCGAGTTGATCGAAGCCTATCCGGAGAACTTGCGCGTGGGCGTGCTTGCGTCGGGCGGCCTGTCGCATTTCGTGGTGGACGAGGAGCTCGACCTCGGCATCATTGCCGCGATCCGCCGCAAGGACAGCGACTGGCTGGCCGCACTCGATCCGAAGCAGTTGCAGGCCGGCAGCTCGGAAATCCGCAACTGGATCATCGGCGTCGAGGCGCTCAACTCGCTCGACCTCGAATGGGTCCGCTACGTGGCTGGCTACCGCACGGCAGCGCTAACCGGCACGGGTCTCGCCTTCGCGGCCTGGCACACACTCGACTGAACGCGGCAGTCCCGTCCCTGCCGGGCGGGGCGCGCACATGACACTTCACGTTTCTATCAGGAAAGCACAACCCATCATGGCTGACCAAAACGTACAGCGCCTGCGCCGGCTCGATTGCTGCGCCGTGTCGGACGCGCTCGACAAACTCAAGCTGAACGGCGTGGTGAGCGGTTTGCCGCAACGCGCTGGCTCGGGCCGCATCGCGGGCCGCGCGATCACTGTCAAGCTCGGTACCGGCGAAGCGCCCCCGGGGCCGCCGGTGCATCTTGGCTGCACCGCAGTCGAGCAGGCCGATGCCGAGAGCGTGATCGTCGTTGAGCAGAAGAGCGGCGTGGAAGCGGGTTGCTGGGGCGGTCTGCTGTCGCTAGCTGCCAAGGTGCGCGGCGTGGCGGGCGTGGTCGCCGACGGCCCGGTGCGCGATATCGATGAAGCCATCGGCTACGAGCTGCCAGTGTTCAGCCGCGCGACCACGGCCCGCACCGCGCGTGCGCGCGTGGTCCAGAAGGGCACCAATGTGCCGGTGCAGATCGGCGACGTGACGGTGAACGCGGGCGACTACGTGGTGGCCGACAACAGCGCCGTGATCTTCATTCGCGCAGCCGATATCGAAGCCGTGCTCGAAACCGCCGAAATGATCGTCAACAAGGAAGCCGCGATGGCCAAGGCGATTCTGGCGGGTACGCCGGTTGGCCAGGTGATGGGCGGAACCTACGAGCACATGCTCAGGTAAGCGGCAGCAGCCTCCGGACAATTTCAGCAAACACGCAGGAATCCAAACCATGACGACTCAGGACAAGAACGTCGAGCGTGCGTCGAAGCTCGATACCGCGACGCTCTCCGACGCACTCGACAAGCTCGGCATCGTTGGCCAGTGCCACAAGATCAAGGCGCGCAGCACCGAGTTCCGCACCGCGGGCCGAGCGTTCACGATCAAATACGGTCCCGCCTCGAACCCGCCGGGCACCGTCGGCGACTTCATCGACGACGTACCGGCCGGCAGCATGATCGTGCTCGACAACAATGGCCGTGAAGACGCCACCGTGTGGGGCGACATCATGACCGAGATCGCGCACCGCCGCGGCATTGCCGGCACCGTGATCAACGGCGTGTGCCGTGACGTCGCGCTGTGCCTGAAACTTGGCTATCCGGTGTTCAGCCGCGACCACTGGATGCGCACAGGCAAGGATCGCGTGCAGGTCGAGGCGACGAACGTGCCCGTCAATATCGGCGAAGCGCGCGTGCAACCCGGCGATATTCTGCGCGGCGACGCTGACGGTGTGATCGTCATTCCCAAGGAGCACGAAGACGCGGTGCTCGACGCTGCCGAAACCATTCATCGCGCCGAGGAAGCGATTCGCGAAGCGTGCCGCGGCGGAATGCGTCTGGACGAAGCGCGCAAGCAGTTCAAGTACCACCAGTTGCAGACCCGGGAGCAATGACGATGAAAGAACACAATCCGGCCACCACGGTACGCGAGACCATCGAGCGCGTGGAGACGAGGGTAATCGAAGCCGCGCGCAGGCTACCCGCGGCGACGCTGCACGAGGCGGGCGGCAAGATCGGCGCGTTGCCCTGGGCGATCAAGCCCGTCGCACCGCGTTTCAGGATTTGCGGCACTGCCATCACCGTGCATTCGCCGGGCGGCGACAATCTCTGGCTGCATCGCGCACTCGTGCTCGCCCAGCCGGGCGACGTGCTGGTCGTGTACACCAATGGCGTCTACGAACACGGCTATTGGGGCGAGGTCATGACGACGGCCGCGAAGGTGCGTGGACTGGCCGGTCTCGTGATCGACGGCGGCGTGCGCGATGCCGACCTGCTCGAGGAGATTGGCTTTCCGGTGTTCGCCCGGGGCCTGTCGATCCGGGGCACGGGCAAGGACTATGGCGCGATCGGCTGGATCAACGAACCGGTGATGATCGGCAACGTCACGATCAGCGCGGGCGATCTGATCGCAGGCGACCGCGACGGCGTGGTTGCCATCCCGCGCTCACGCGCCGCGGACGTGGTAGAGAAGGCTGCAAAGCGCGAAGCGGACGAGGCCGCGATCTGCAAGCGCATCGAAGCGGGCGCAACCACGATGCAGATCTACGACTTCCACTGAGCCCACGATGACCACTCAACCCGCCGCACATTCGCCCGGCCTCGCGCCCTCGCTCGAGGTCGCCGGAGCGGTCGCGACCATCACGCTGCGCCGGCCGGACGTGGCGAACCGGCTCGACCCGGAAGATCTCGAGACCCTGGGGGGCTTCATTCGCGACGTGAATGCACGACGAGAGGTGCTCGTGCTGCGATTGTGCGCGCAAGGACGGCATTTTTGCGCCGGCTTCAACATCGGCAGCGTGGCCGGAGACAATGCGGGCGAGCGCTTCGAGGCACTCGCGAACGAACTGGAGCGTGCGCGTCCGGTGACGATCGCGGCGATCAACGGGGGAATCTACGGTGGCGCGACGGATCTTGCGCTTGCCTGCGATTTTCGCATCGGCGTCGAGACGACCCAGATGTTCGTGCCGGCTGCGCGCCTTGGCTTGCTGTTCTATCGCGGCGGGTTGCAGCGATACGTGTCGCGCCTCGGGTTGAACGTGGCGAAGAAGCTGCTCCTCACGGCCGCTACGTTCGATGCGGCGCAGATGCTGGCCTGCGGCTTCCTCGACACGGTCGTGGAACCGGCGGCGCTGCATCAGGAAGTTGAGCGCCTGAGCGGCGAGCTGGCCGCCATGGCGCCGCTTGCGCTGCTCGGAATGAAGAAGCATCTGAATGGCATCGCAAGCGGCACATTCGATGAAAACGAATTTCGGCGCGACGTTGCGCAGTCGGATGCGTCGCATGACTTGCGCGAAGGTGCGCTCGCGTGGAAAGAAAAGCGCAAGCCCGAGTTCCGCGGTGAATAGAGCAGCGGTCGATGAGGCGCGACAGCGGCTGCGGATGCGCAGCGGCTTCGATATGGAGAGAGGCAATCAATGGAAATGGACAGCAAGCGGGTTCGCGAACGGCTCTTCGGCCCGGACGGGGCGCCGCCGCCTGTGACGCAGACGCTTGGCGGCAGGGTTGCCTCGCTGAGCGATATCGTGCTCGAGTCCGAGTATGTTGGCGCGCCAGCGTTCCTGAATCCGGCCGGTCACATACAGGGTGGCATCCTGTCCGCGATGCTTGACGACGTGACCGCATTGCTCGTTGTGTCCACGCTCAGGGATGGGGAGCACTGCGCAACCTTGAGTCTGAACACGTCGTTTCTGCGGCCTGCCAAAGCCGGCAAGCTGCAAGGGCGCTCGACGCTCGTGCGCCGAGGGCGTGGCGTGTGCAATGTTTCCGGCGAGCTATGGCAGGACGACAAGCTCGTGGCGACGGCGTCGGCGGTATGCGCGATCGCTCCGAAAGGCGACGCAAGATAAATGTTACTGGTGGTGAAAGGGGCAAGATGAAGGTACTGGTCGCGGTTAAGCGCGTAATCGATTACAACGTGAAGGTTCGTGTGAAGTCGGATGGCACGGGCGTCGACATCGCTAACGTGAAAATGTCGATGAACCCGTTCGACGAAATCGCTGTTGAAGAAGCGGTTCGTCTGAAGGAGGCGGGTGTCGCGACAGAAGTGATCGCCGTGTCCGCCGGTGTCGCGCAAGCGCAGGAAACGCTGCGCACGGCGCTCGCCATTGGCGCGGACCGCGCGATCCTCATCGAATCGAATGAAGACCTGCAGCCGCTGGCTGTCGCGAAGCTTTTGAAAGCGCTCGTCGATAAAGAGCAGCCTTCGCTGATCATTCTCGGCAAGCAGGCTATCGACGACGACTCGAACCAGACCGGCCAGATGCTCGCCGCTTTGGCGAACTTGCCGCAAGCGACGTTTGCTTCGAAGCTCACGGTTGCCGACGGCAAGGCCACGGTCGCGCGTGAAGTCGATGGCGGCGCGGAAACGCTTTCTTTGAAATTGCCCGCAGTGGTGACCACTGACCTGCGTTTGAACGAACCGCGCTACGTCACGCTGCCGAACATCATGAAGGCGAAGAAGAAGCCGCTGGAGACGCTCAAGCCCGAGGACCTCGGTGTCGATGTCACGCCGCGTCTGAAGACCCTGAAGGTTGCCGAGCCGCCCAGGCGTTCCGCAGGCGTGAAGGTTGCCGACGTGAAGACGCTGGTCGAGAAGCTGAAGACCGAAGCCAAGGTGCTTTAAGGGAGCGAGATAGAAATGACGAATCTGGTGAATCTGGTAATAGCCGAACACGACAACGCAACCATCAAGGCTGCGACGCTGAATACCGTGGCTGCCGCACAGAAGATCGGCGGCGACGTGCACGTGCTGGTCGCGGGCCACAATGCTCAAGCTGCTGCGGACGCAGCGGCGAAGATCGCGGGCGTTTCGAAGGTGCTGCTGGCCGACGCGCCGCAACTCGAAGCAGGTCTTGCTGAGAACGTCGAAGCGACGGTTCTGGCGCTTGTGCAAAATGCGGCGAAGAACTACTCGCACATCCTCGCGCCGGCGACGGCAGCGGGCAAGAACGTCACGCCGCGCATCGCCGCGAAGCTCGACGTCGCACAAATCTCGGACATCACGGCAGTCGATTCGCCGGACACGTTCGAGCGCCCGATCTACGCGGGCAACGCGATTGCAACGGTGCAATCGGCTGATCCGGTCAAGGTCATCACGGTTCGCACGACCGCGTTCGATGCAGTCGCGGCCGAAGGCGGCAGCGCGGCGGTCGAGAAGCTCGAAGCGGCAGCAGACAGTGGCCTTTCGCAGTTCGTCGGCCGTGAAGTCACGAAGCTCGACCGTCCGGAACTCACGAGCGCGAAGATCATCGTCTCGGGTGGCCGCGGTCTGGGCAGCGGCGAAAACTACACGAAGGTGCTGGAGCCGCTCGCCGACAAGCTCAACGCGGCGCTCGGCGCTTCGCGCGCGGCAGTGGATGCGGGCTATGTGCCGAACGATTACCAGGTCGGCCAGACCGGCAAGATCGTCGCGCCGCAACTGTACGTTGCGGTGGGCATCTCGGGCGCGATCCAGCATCTCGCGGGCATGAAGGACTCGAAGGTGATCGTGGCGATCAACAAGGACGAAGAAGCGCCGATCTTCAGCGTGGCAGACTACGGTCTCGTCGGCGATTTGTTCGCCGTCGTGCCGGAGTTGGCCAGAGAACTCAACTGACTCCGGCAATTTTTGTGAGACCGCAACAAATCTGATCGTGTTGGTAGTCTTGCCAAACAGAGGCATCCGCCCGACGACAGGTGTTGAGTTGGGCTATCGCGATACGGCCAATACCCCGGTTCAACTCGAAGTGGTGGAACCGCTCGCCCGCGGCATTTTTCCGCTCGGTGCGCGGCTCGATAGCGAGGCGTGGCTCGGCTGCCGCCACTGTACGCCCGACATAATGCCGATCATTGGGGCAGCGCCGAAGCACAACGACCTCTGGTTTGGGTTCGGCCACGCCCACCACGGCCTCACGCTAGCGCCGATCACGGGCCGATTGATCGCGGAGATGATGAGCGGTGCGCCAACGATCGTGGATCCGAAACCGTTTTGCGCCACGCGGTTCTGAACGCAACGAGCTGTACGCTCACGGCGTGCCGGCAGCCTAAAGATATTCTCGAGCTGGATTGGGAGCGCACACCGCACACACCCTGTATTTGTATGAATATACCGAATACACGCATCTTCGTTGCGCTAGTGGCTACACTGAGAATATCCAATCGATAGCAAACTGAAGGCAATCTGGTATGCAAGCTTTGGACCGGATGCTGAAGTCACAAGAGGTGACGCATGGCTGCGATCCATCGCCCGTGTTTCTCTGACGTCCCGGAACTTCGCGTGGGCGATGTGACGCTTTCTGCGATCGATGACCCTCAGACTCAGCGCAATAAGTTAGCGCGCGTCATGGTAGATGCGATGTACCAGTTCGTAGGTTTACTGGACGCGAACGGGACAATGCTCGAGATCAATCGTGCAGCGCTTGAAGCCGCCGGGATACGAATGGACGACATTCGCGGCAAGCCGTTCTGGGAGGCGCGGTGGTGGGTCGTATCCTCGCAGACACAGGCTTCGCTCCGGGAGCTCATTCGCCGCGCTGGCGAAGGCGAATTCGTCCGCTGCGATTTCGAAGTCTACGGTCAGTTGGCCGGTGCGGAGACGATTGTCGTTGATTTTTCGATTTTGCCGATCAAAGATTCAAATGGTGACGTCATATTCCTGCTTCCGGAGGGCCGCAATATCACCGAGAAAAAGCGCGCGGAAGCTGCGATTGCGCGTAAGAACGAGGAATTGCAGGCAAGTTGGGAATTAATCCAGCGCCAACGCGACGAACTCCAGAGCCTCTATGACAAGCTCGCCGTCGAGCAAAAAATGTCCGAGCGGCTATTGCTCAATCTGCTTCCCTACCCGATCGCTGAACGACTGAAAGCGCGCCCGGACCTGATCGCGGACAGCATTCCTGAAATCATTGCCGACAGTTTTACTGATGTCACGGTTCTATTCGCAGATATTGTCGCGTTTACACCGTTTTCGACGCATATGGCTCCAGAACAATTGGTCGCATTCCTCAACGAAATTTTCACGGAATTCGATAACATTGCCGACCACCGTGGCCTTGAAAAGATCAAAACTATCGGCGATTCCTACATGGCAGCAGCTGGACTGCCTGACCCGGCGCCTGACCATGCAGCGAGGGCAGCTCATATGTCTCTGGACATGATCGATGCGCTTGCGCGAATTAATCGGCGCCACGGCTACAACCTCCAGATGCGCATTGGCATCAATAGCGGGCCTGTGGTCGCCGGTGTCATCGGCAGGCGAAAGTTCATCTATGACTTGTGGGGCGCCGCAGTCATCACCGCCAGTCGAATGGAGTCCCACAGCGTCGCGGGGCGTGTGCAGGTGACCGACGCCACGCGGCGCCTTCTTGGGGATCGCTTTTTGTTTGAGGCGCGCGGCGCAATTGAAGCGAAGGGCATCGGTACGCTGCACACCTGGTTCCTGACGGGAATAAATCCGATATATGCGGGAACGGGCGCCACTTCAGGACAATAACCGATTCACTTTTCGGCGCCGCTGGAACAAACGCATGGCTTGTGGTTGTTGCGCCTGTTCACGTCATTACGCCGTGGCTGAAGCGCGAAGGCGATTGACGAGCTGATTGTCCTTTCCCTCGACGAGCGTGGTCAACGTGAAGTTGAACTCAATGTCCTTGTAGGCGTCGGCCTTCAAACCCAGCGCGGTGCCACCGGCTTGTTCCGTGACGGGAGGAATCAGCTCCTCGCGCGTGGCGTAGGCGAAGTCGTCCCAGATCAGCGGATCGCCTTCGATGTTGAACTGCGTGGTCAGCTTGCGGTGGCCTTCGCTTGTCACGAAGAAGTGCACGTGCGCCGGCCGGTCGCCGTGCCGGGCCAGTTCGTTGAGCAATTGCTGCGTGGCGCCATGCGGCGGACAGCCGTAGCCCACCGGCATCAGTGTGCGGAATTCGTACCTGCCGTCGGCGCCGGTTCTCACCGCACCGCGGAGGTTGAAGTCGCTTTGCGCGCCGGTCGGGTCGAAGTGCGAATAGAAGCCCTTCGAATTGGCGTGCCAGCATTCGACAACGGCACCCGCGATGGGCTTGCCGTCCGGGCCACCGACCACGCCGTGAATCAGGAGCGGGCCGGCATCCGTATCCGCATCGAGGTCGATTCGCGAGACCCCGTCGCGCACAGGTGCGCCCGCGACATAAAGCGGACCTTCGATCGTGCGGGGCGTCCCGCCGTCGATGCCGGCCGCCTTGTCCGCTGCGTCCATCCGGATGTCGAGATACTTCTCGAGACCGAGACCGGCCGCAAGCAGCGCTGCCTCTCCATGCTGGCCGAGCTTGTTCAGATAGTTGATGCCGGCCCAAATTTCATCGGGTGTGATGTCGAGATCGTCGATGGCCTTGAACAGATCACCCAGCAGGCGGTGGACGAGCTGCTTCAAACGTGCGTTGCCGTCACTGCCGTCCATGTTTGTGGCGGCCTTCAGCAGGTCTTGCACTTCCTGGGTTTCGAATACTTTCACGCTCATGATTACTGTCTCCAGTTGGTATTGGGGAAATGACGCGGGGTGGGTGGGGCGCCCTGTAAAACACCTGGGTTTTCGGCTTACGCGTCGTCGTCGTGCACCGACGACGGATGACGACACAACGGCGTGACTTCAATCTTCATGTACGGGAACAGGGGCAATGCGCTCAGGAGGTCGTGGAGCTCCGCGTTGCTCCCTGCATCGAAGATGCTGTAGTTCGCATATTCGCCAACCAGGCGCCAGATATGGCGCCATTTTCCGCTACGCTGCAGCTCCTGCGAATAAGCCTTCTCGCGCGCCTTGATTTCGTTGGCGACATCGGGCGGCATATCGGCGGGAAGGTTAACATCCATTCGTACATGGAAAAGCATGGCCCAGTGTCCTCGTGTCAGAGATAGGAATTACCGCGTGACTTTCATGAAGCCATCGCGCGTGAAGCGCTTGACCTTCACCTCGTCGAGCTCGATGCCGAGGCCCGGCCCATTGGGCACGGTCAGGGCGAAGTCGCTGTAGTTCAGCGGCTCGGTCAGGATCTCTTCTGTAATGAGCAGGGGTCCGAACAGTTCGGTTCCCCACTGCAGATTGGCGAAGCTCGCGAACAGATGCGCCGAGGCGACCGTGCTGAACGCGCCTTCGAGCATGGTGCCGCCGTAGAGCTCGATACCCGCTGCATCGGCAATCGCGGCTACGCGCTGGGCAGCGAACAACCCGCCGCTTTGTTCGATTTTGATCGCGAACACGTCGGCGCCTTCGCTCCTGGCGATCTCGAACGCGCTTTCTGGGCCCTGCAGGATTTCATCGGCCATCAGCGCGACAGGAAAGCGGCGCATCAGGCGTGCGAGTGCGGCGGCGGACGCCACCGGCTGCTCGACCAGCTCGCAGCCTGCGTCGGCGAGCGCCGGAATGGCCCATGCGGCCTGCGTCTCGCTCCACGCCATATTGACGTCGACGCGTACCGCCGCTCGGTCACCTAGCGCCCGCTTGATATCGGCCACATGCTTGATGTCGGACTTGAGTTCCTTCGCGCCAATCTTCAGCTTGAAGATCTTGTGGCGGTGCGCTTCGAGCATCGTCTCGGCCTCGGCGATATCTTTCGCGGTGTCGCCCGATGCCAGCGTCCACGCAACCGGCAGCCGTTCGCGGCGGCGCCCGCCCAGCAGTTCGCTCACGGGGACGCCAAGGCGCTTGCCATGCGCGTCGAGCAACGCCGTTTCGATTGCGCTCTTCGCGAAGTGATTGCCTTTGACGAGCTTGCCGAGGTGGGCCATCAATGTCTGGACGCGCGTGGGATCCTGGCCGATCATCGCTGGCGCGAAGTAAGCATCAATCGCCAGCTTCATGGCCTCGGGGCTTTCCGGGCCGTAGGCCATGCCGGCAATCGTGGTGCCTTCACCGATGCCGCTCACGCCATCGCTGCAATAAACCTTCACGAGCATCAGCGTCTGCCCGTGCATGATCGCGACCGAGAGCTTGTGCGGGCGAATCGTCGGCAGATCGACGAGGCGGGTTTCGATACGTTCAATCGTCGTTGCGGTCATGGCAGAAGCTCAGTGATGTACGCGGAATCCGGTGGACGCGAGCTTGTGGGCGCTTGAGTTCCACGTTTGTCGCCGCGATGGGCATTGGGGGCGTTGACGGCATTAGATATCCGGGCACGCGCGGGCGCTATCCGTCTATTGGACACTCACTATCCGTTTTTTTCGGCGTGGCTGCGAAACGCCACGTGCGAGGCCGCTTGCGAGGCGTCGCGCAGGCGCATCCAGCAAGGCGGAAAAAAGGCGGCAAAAAAAGCGGATAGCGAACGGCGACCAGGTGGATAGCTCCGGCACCGCATCGGGTATTCAATTCAACTCATCACGAACCCGGTCGCAAGACCGCCAGATGACTGGAGGAGAACCCATCATGAGCGCCGAAAAAGACACGTCGCAATGGCAAGAATTCATTGGAGGATGCCTCGACTTCCGTCCGGCAGAGGGCGTCTATCGCATTGCGCGAGAGATGTTCACGGAGCCGCAACTGTTCGACCTGGAGATGGAGTTCATCTTCGAGAAGAGCTGGATCTACGCGTGCCATGAGAGCGAGATTCCGAAGCCACACGACTTCATGACGATGCGCGCGGGCCGTCAGCCCATGATCATCTCGCGCGACGGCAATGGTCAGCTCAACGCGATGATCAACGCGTGCCAGCATCGCGGCGCGACCCTCACGCGGATGGGCAAAGGCAATCAGTCGACCTTCACCTGTCCCTTTCATGCGTGGTGCTACAAGAGCGACGGACGCCTCGTCAAGGTCAAGGCGCCCGGCGAATACTGCGACGACTTCGACAAGTCCACGCGCGGCCTGAAAAAAGCGCGCATTGCAAGCTACAAGGGCTTCGTGTTCATCAGCCTCGACACCGAAGCGACCGACACGCTCGAGGACTATCTCGGCGATGCGCGCATCTTCTTCGACATGATGGTGGCGCAATCGCCGACGGGCGAACTCGAAGTGCTGCCGGGCAAGTCCACGTACACCTATGAAGGCAACTGGAAGCTGCAGAACGAAAACGGCCTCGACGGGTACCACGTGAGCACGGTGCACTACAACTACGTCGCCACGGTGCAGCGGCGCCAGGAGGCCAATGCACAAAGCGGCGGCTCAACGAGCGGAACGCTCGACTACAGCAAGCTTGGCGCGGGCGATTCGGAGACCGACGACGGCTGGTTCGCATTCAGGAACGGCCATAGCGTGTTGTTCAGCGACATGCCCAACCCCAGTGTGCGTCCCGGCTACGGCAGCGTCATGCCGCGCCTCGTCGAGGCGCAGGGGCAGCAGAAGGCTGAATGGATGATGCACCGCCTGCGCAACCTGAACATCTATCCCAGCCTGTTCTTCATGGACCAGATCAGTTCCCAGCTTCGCATCGTGCGTCCAGTCGCCTGGAACAAGACCGAAGTCATCAGCCAGTGCATCGGCGTCAAAGGCGAATCGGATGAGGAACGCGAGAGCCGCATTCGGCAGTTCGAAGACTTCTTCAATGTTTCGGGAATGGGCACCCCTGACGATCTCGTGGAGTTCCGCGAGCAGCAGCGCGGCTTCCAGGCGCGCCTCGAGCGCTGGAGCGACATCTCTCGCGGACATCACAAGTGGGTCGCGGGCGAAACCGCGAATACGCGCCTGCTCGGCATCGACCCGGTGCTGTGCGGCACCGAGCTGACGCACGAGGGGCTGTACGTCAACCAGCACGGCACCTGGCAGGCATGCCTCCTGAAGGGGCTCGCACAGAAGTCGAACATTACGAAGGAGGCCTGAATCATGTCCGCAACACTGCAACAATCGGTCGAGCAGTTTCTCTATCGCAAGGCCGAGCTCTGCGACGCGCAGAGCTGGGACGAGTACCTCGATCTCTTCGACGAAAACAGCGAATTCCACGTGCCCCAGTGGGACTCCGAGCACGTGTACACGACCGACCCGAAGCGCAGCATGTCGCTTATCTATTATGCGAGCCGCACAGGTCTCGAGGATCGCGTGTTCCGGCTGCGCACGGGCAAGTCGGCTGCGTCAACGCCGCTGCCGCGCACGCTGCACCAGATCACCAATGTCCGTGTCTCACAACGCGAAGGCGGCGAACTGGAAGTCAAAGCCAACTGGGCCACGTTTTACGCGCGCAACGGCGTGGCCGAGCACTTCTTCGGACGAGTCACTTACCAGCTGCGCCCATCCGGCGACAGCTGGAAAATCACGCGCAAGCACGTGCTCCTGCTGAACGACACGATCAACGCAGTGCTCGACTTCTATCATCTGTAAGCGGGAGTGCCACGAGATGAGCCACAAGGTTGCCTTCAGTTTTGCCGATGGCAAGACGATGTTCTTTGATGTCCGTGCCGGCGAGCTCCTGCTCGACGCCGCGCTGCGCAATGGGGTAAATATCCCGCTCGATTGCCGCGAGGGTGTGTGCGGGACTTGCCAGGGGCGCTGCGAATCGGGCAGCTATACGCAGGACTACGTCGATGAAGAAACGCTGTCGGCCGAAGACCTTGCCGCGCGCAAGATCCTGTCTTGCCAGACGCGCGTGCAATCCAATGCGTCGTTTTACTTCGATTTCGATTCGAGCCTTTGCAGCGCGAGCGGTACCACTTTGCTCACCGGCCAGGTCACGGCTGTCAAGCAGGTATCCGAAACAACGGCGATCCTGCATCTCGACGCGAGTGCATATCCTGGACGGCTTGATTTCCTGCCCGGCCAATATGCTCGTCTGAAGGTGCCAGGCGATGATGTATGGCGTTCATACTCATTCGCCAACCGGCCCAGCGAGGACAACCAGCTGCAGTTCCTGATCCGTCTGCTGCCCGACGGTGCGATGAGCAACTATATGCGCGAGCGCTGCGAGCCGGGCCAGACGGTCGAGTTCGAGGCTCCGCTGGGCACGTTCTACCTACGCGAGGTGGAGCGGTCGCTGGTGATGGTCGCAGGCGGTACCGGCCTGTCCGCATTCCTGGGCATGCTCGACGATCTCGCTCACAAGGGCGGCTGTGGCCAGAGGGTCCATCTCTACTACGGTGTGACGAACGCACGCGATCTATGCGAGCTCGATCGTTTGAAGTCCTACGAGCAGCACATCGAAAACTTCGCGTACGACATCGTTGTGATGAATCCCTCTGAAGCATGGCAGGGTAAGACGGGGCTCATTCCCGAGCATTTTGATCGCGGGATGCTCCAGGCGAACCCGTTCGACATGTATGTTTGCGGACCGCCTCCGATGGTTGAAGCAATCAAGACGTGGCTTGCAAGCGAACGACTGGAGGGCCACCGTCTCTACTACGAAAAATTCGGGGACAGCAACATCGCGCAGCTGTCCACCTGATGCTGTGGCTGTCGGCGTGTCTTGGGGTGTTTTAGTATTTTTTCTTCGCGCGGCGTGGTTTACTATTAACCCATCGTCAATCCCCCTATGACACGCCATGCATCCCCCCACCTTCAACGACCGTCGAGGAATCGACGCGCTGAGTCACGATCTTGAAGGCGCGCGGGACTGGATGGCGTCGATTTGCGGCCCCCATGGGCTGCAGGTGCGCAGCCCGAAAGAACTGCAATTCCATCATTCTGGAACGGTGATGCGTTCCATGGCCAGCACGTTGGGATACGTTGAGTACGGCACCGACGTTACCGTCTCGGTGCACAATGACGCGCCGCTCAACAGCTACAGCGTGAGCCTGCCACTCACCGGCCAGCAGGAGCTCGCCGCGCAGGGCCGCTTATGGCTGTCGGACCAGGACAGGGGCCTCGTTCTTTCGCCGCATGAGACGCAGGAGCTTGCGATCATGGGCAATTGCCGGAAGATCATCGTTTCAATACCGAGTCCGGCTCTTCGTCAGGTTCTCGAGGGACTTCTGCAGCGCCCGCTCGAAGCGGCATTGACGTTTGAGCCGCAGATGAACGCCACCGAAGGCGATCAGGCCGCCTGGTGGCGCATGGTCAAGTTTCTGCTGGCCGAGATGGGACAGGCGGGGCCGCTGCTCAATCACCAGCAAATGGCAGGGGATTTCGAGCAGGCGTTGATCAAAGGCCTGCTGCTCTCCCAGCCCCACAATTATTCGCAGGCGCTTGCCGAGGCGATGCGTCCTTCGTGCCCGCACTATTTGTTGCGCGCGAAACAGTTCATTCACGAAAACGCCCGAGAAGACATCACGCTCGAAGACATCGAGCGTGCAGCGGGGGTGTCCCGCTACAAACTGTTCGAAGGCTTCCGGCAGCACTTTGGGCTTGCGCCCATGGCGTATCTGAAACGGCACCGGCTAGAAGCGGTGCGGCGCGACATGCTCTCCGACTGCTCTGAGCGCAACGTTTCGTCCATTGCGATGAACTGGGGATTTTCGCATCTCGGCCGATTTTCCAACGACTACAGGCAACTCTTCGGCGAGACGCCATCGCAGACGCTCAAGCGTGCGGCAAGACGTTAGTTCACTTGGCTTTGTGTTACGCGATGTCAGCATGGAGGACATGCGCATGGCCGGACACAAGGACGTTGCGCCGTTTAATGAGGCAAGTTATGCGCCTTGGTACAGCGTGAAGGCAGGTTCAGGACGTGCGAACAGCGTTCTGCGAACTGTCAACACATCCTGGGCCTGAGCAAGGGGGGCAGGTTCACCGGAGGGGGCCATTAACGAATGTCTCTATAAACATTCGCTTTCGCCATATCCGCAGACTCAACTCCAGTTTGCGGATATGGCGAAATTTCGTGGTCGGAAAGTCACTGGAAGTGATGCACGTAACGCAGAACCAGGCGGGTTCCCTCGGGCCGGTTGCGCGCATCCGCCTCGAAATAGGCATTGAACAGCAGGTGGTCGTGCTGGGAGAAGCTATACATCGCCCCCGGGCCGATCGCCCATACCGCTTCACGCTGCCCGGACACATTCTGGCCATTCACCTTCATGTCGGTGATCTGGCGCAGCCAGTAGCCGTTGAGGCCGATTCGCAAACCCGGCATCACCTCATATTCCGTGGCGATATTGGCGTGCAGCGCCTGTCCGGCCTGTGATGACGTCACCCCGTCCCCCAATCCCTGATACGGTCGATTATTCCTGGCGTTCCAGAGGTAGTGCAGCCGCCATGAAACCGTCCACTTGGGATTGATCCAGACTGTCGCCGCCCAGTACGGGTCGATAGACCAGAACCCGCTGCCGGGGTTAATCGCTTTGCCTGGGTCGTAGGCGCCTGTTGGCGCAATGATCTGGAGTTCGAAGCGGTGCGCGAAGCGCGGTCCGTCCGGGCCCATGACTGGATCGAACTGGATGAACGGCCCGATAAGCACATCGCCGAAGCCCGTGCGTGCGTTCAGCGCCACGTTGCCCATGCCGTCGTCGGTGTGGGCAGAGGCCACCCACGGCAGGATTACGTCGATGCCTGGATGCGCGCCGGCAATCTTGAACGGCGACTGGTAAACGAGTTGCGTCAGGCCCGCGAAGATATCGATGTTCTGCTTCGGCAAAGCAACCTTGTTACCCGCATTGTCGTTAATGCGGTCGGCCGTGTAGTACTCGAGGTACTGCGTTCCATACCAGCCTGGTCCGGCCGGCGGCGCACCGTCCAGGAAGCTTGTAAAGCCCAGGTTAATGTTGGGCAGGTCGCCGGCTGTTGCCGATGTGGTATCCATCAGACCACACACAGCGAAGCACAGACACAGCATGCGGGACGCGGAGCGCTTCATGCGATTACCTTTATACATATGGATCACTAAATAATCAGATCAAATGCGAGCCGGATTATTGACTACCGCACCGTACTGCCCGGAATGGAAGACCAGCGGCGCGTGCCCATCTGCTTCGAAATGCTCGATCTGCCCGATAAAGATCACGTGATCGCCGCCATCGTGTTGCGCCAGGTTGCGGCACACGAAGTGCGCGCTGCATCCATCCAGCACCATGGCGCCCCCGAGGCTTTCGCGGCAGGCCACGCCGGCGTACTTGTCCGGCGACGCCCTCGAAAAACGGCGCGACAGTTCGATCTGGTCTTCGGCCAACACGTTGATCGCGAAGTGCCCGGCATTGACGAAATCCGCGCAACTGGGCGACGTCTTGCCAATACTCCAGAGCACAAGAGGTGGATCGAGCGACAACGATGCAAACGAGTTCGCAGTCAGACCAATCTTGCGTCCGTCCCGGGCGGCGGCCGTGATGACGGTGACGCCCGTCGGATACTGCCCGAACGCGTTGCGCAATTGCCGCATCGCATTGAGCAGGTCATCAGGTTTCGCGGCGGCAGGTTCGAGCGTGCTGCACATGAGTTTTCTCCTTTTCGTATTCATTACGCGGCGCGAGCAGCGTGTTCGTTGATCACCGCCATGCAGGCGGCCGGATCGAACCACCACGGCGAGAAGGTGCGCGGGTCGTCGAAACCATTGGCAATCGTCGAAGCCAGGGAAGGAAATTGACCGGCCGCGCCGAGCAATTCGAGAATGTGCGGCGGCGGCGGCGTGAGCATCGAGTTCGTCCACTTGACGACCGCTTGCGCATACGACCAGTAACGCTCGAAAGTCTGCTGCATCCAATCCTCGCTGAAGGAAGCACTATTGCGTTCGAGAATGGCGTCGAGATAGACCTTCGTGCACTTGGCGGCATTGTTCGAACCTTGGCCTGTAATCGGATCGTTCACGACGATCGCGTCGGCCATGCCGAACACGGTCTTGCCGGAAGGCAGCCGGAAGTACGGGTTGCGCACAGTTGGCGCGAAACGGCCGCTCAGCACACCGTTGGGGTCGGTCAGTTCGACGTTGGCGCAGCGCTCGGCCTCCCACGGCAGGTATTGGCGGAGAAAGGCGAGGCTGGTCTCGAGATGTTGCTCAGGTGTCTTGACGTTTGCCCAGCAATCGAGCGGGCCGCCCGGAATGCCTTCGAACACCATGATTTCGCACGGCCCCGTGGTGGTCAGCGCGGGGAACACAAAATACTCACCCACGCCCGGGATCAGGTTGAAGCGCACACGCGAGTAAGGTGTCGACGGCGTCATGCCCTTCACGTACGTCAGCGCCAGCGCGCGCTGCGGCTTGTCGAACGGGCTGCGCTCAGCGTTGCGGCCCAGCTGGTTGACAATCTCGCCCTTGCCGGCGGCGAGCAGCACGAGGTCATGACTTTTCGCGAGCTCTTCCATTTCAGGTATGCCCACGTCGCAGATTCGTACTTCGGCGCCACGCTCGACGACAGCTTCGAGCCAGGCCGACATCTTCACGCGCTGATCCACGGATTGCGCAGGGTGAGTCAGGCGAGCGGACCAGTCAATCGCCTTGCGGCCTGGCACGTCGGGATGCGGCACCGCGAGGCCAATGCCTTCTACGGGCGGGCAAGCTGCATCCCACCAGTTCAGACCGAGATCGCGCTCGATCTGCAGCGACGCGTTGAACATGCACTGGCTCGACATGACTTTGCCGGTGCGGATTTGCTGGGCATCGCGATTGGTGGCAAGCGTGACTTGATAACCACGGGCGAGCAGAGCGAGTGCCAGTTGAAGGCCAGATTGGCCGGCGCCGACAATGGCGATTTTTCTCATGATGAATACCTCGAAGTCGATAATTTAAGGAAAGGTGTCCGCGGGTGCCCGGTCTTACTCAGCGAGCTTCGGAATGGCCGGTACGGCCTGCTCGGGGCCCATCGCCGAATAGCCGCCATCGACGGCGTAATCGGCTCCGGTCACGAAGCTCGCTGCATCGGTGCACAGGAAGGTGACGACATGCGCGATTTCCTCCGGGTTGCCGACGCGTCCGAGCAGATGAAAGGGCGCGGCCACGCGGTCCGTCTTTGCGCGGTCGCCATGCGTGAGTTCGTCCATCACGCGCGACCAGGTCCAGCCGGGCGAAACCGAATTCACACGAATCCCGTCTTGGGACAGGTCCATCGCCATATTGCGCGTGAGTGCCTTGAGTGCGGCTTTCGAGGTCGGGTATAGCCACCGTCCCGTTTGCGCGCACTCGGCGGAGATCGAACTGAAGTTGACGATCGAGCCGCCGCCGCGCTTGACCATATACGGATGCACGGCCTTGACCAGCATGACCGCCGAGATCACGTTCACGTTCATCGCGGCGAGCCAGTCGTTGCGGCCTGCCTGGATGCCATTGTCAACATAGCTGCAGGCCAGATTGACGAGGATGTCGATACCGCCGAACTGCTTCGCGGTTCTCGCAACTGCTTGCCCAAGCGCGCTGTCGCTAGTGATATCCGTTTCGATGAAAAGGCCGTTGGCGCCGAGCGCATCAGCCACGCGTGCGCCGTTCTCGACATCGATATCGAGCACGGCAACGCTGGCGCCGGCAGCAGCGAGATCCCGGGCGACGGCCGCGCCGATCAGCGTGGCACCGCCCGTCACGATGGCGGTCTTGCCTGCGAGTGAGGTCATGATGGCTTGCTCCATGTTCTTGAGAGGAGGATTCGGTCAGTGGGCGTCGTTGGCAGGGACGCTGTCCTGCCAGCGCTTCATCAGCGTGTTCGAGGGGAGCGTTTCGTCGAGCAGTTTGCGGGCGGTATCGACGCCTGTGGTGGGCAGCCCACTCGGGTCGAGCAGCCCGATCTGCACGAGCACGCTGGCCTGATCCCAATAGATGTGCTCGTGATAGAGCTTGTTGCCGCGGAATTTCACCACCGCCAGTAGCGGAATCTCGACGCGCTTGCCGGTTGGCGCGATGCCGGGCAGCATCCAGTCGATCTCGGTGGTGTGCGTGAAGCAGAACAGCGTTTCGTCGACGATCTGCGTGGCACCGATGGTGCGCGAGATCGGCATGATCGTCGTGTCGGGCGGATTGGCGTGCACGAAGTGGTGGCTGTAGAAGCGCTTCAACTCGGTGTAGCCCACGCCGCCGGTGAGTGTCGGGATATGGTTGACGTAGGGCTCGGCCACCATCGTCGCCATCGTGGCGTCCACGTCGCGTGTCGCGAACTCGTGGGCGAGATGTTCTTCCCACAGCGCCGAGAGATCGTAATGCGGCCCCATTGCCTTGCGAAACGCGGCCACCGCGCGCTCGTGCGCCATCATCGCCGAAGGTTTGTCGAAATGGTCGCCTCCTTGGCGCGCGAACGCGTGGTCGACGCCTGGATAGACGTACACCTCCACGTTCTCGTGGTGCCCCAGCGCCGCCGTGATCTGCTGCTGCGCCTCGGGCGGACAGAATCGATCGAGTGCGGCGATGTTCAGGACGACGCGCCCCTTGATGTTGGCCGCTTCTTCGAGGGCGCGCTCGATACCCACGCCGTAGTAGCTGACCGCGCAAGCCACGGGAAGACGGCAGGCCGCGAGCCAGGCGAGCTTGCCGCCGAGGCAGAAACCAAGCACGCCGACCTCGCCCTGGCATTCAGGCAATGTCCGCAGTACGGCGAGCGTCGCGCCGAGATCGTCGACGCCAAGATCCTCGTCGTATTGCTGATAGAGATCGAACGCACGCGCAAAACCGGCTTCCGTATAAGCGAGTTCGATACCCGGTTCGACGCGCCAGAACAGGTCGGGCACCAGCACCGTGTAGCCTTCCTCAGCGTAGTAGTCGGCCACGTCGCGCATGGTCGCGTTGACACCGAAGATCTCCTGGCACAGCACGATACCGGGTCCCGTGCCACTTGCAGGGGTTGCCAGGTAGGCCCGGAACGCGCCGCCGTCCGGGGCTGGAATATCGATGTATCTTCCTTTCATTGTGAGGCTCTCCAATAGTCTCCAACAGGTTGCGGCTCGAGTGCCCACAGTGTTCTGCGACAAAACATCTGGCTCTATCCGTTTCATTCAACGGCTATCCGCTGAATCCAGAAACCTGCGGATCGAGGGAAAACCCTGCCAGGCGGGCGAGGGTAATTGAGGATTGGCTGCCAGGGTGGGGCAGGCCTACAGTACGCAGCTACGCAAAATGGCCACTTTTTTGCACCTTTGGCGTCGCCCGGCTTGCTGGAGGCCTCCGGAGCGAGGAAACTATTTAGATTCCCTACGCGGCTGTCCGCTTTCTGAAAGCGATGCATGGAGGTCGGGCAAGCCGTGCACGGATCAGGTGCAGGTGAACGTTCTTGGAGAGTTTCTGTGGAGCATCTTCCCGCTGCGAATGCGCTGCTCGGCGCGGACTGCTTCAATAGCGGCACCCTGTTGCTTGAATCGGGCGACCTTGACGAGGTGCGCGAGTCCGTCGGCTCGGTGTTCAAGCCTCACAAGCTCGCTCTGCTTGGCACTTCTGAACATCTGCAGAGCCATATGTATCATGCACGGCACGGGAGCCTGTCGCTTAATATGCTCGACTATGGCGGTGACGTGACAATCGACCCCGAACGTCTCGGCAGCTTCTTCCTGTTGCAGATCCCTTTGAGCGGCGGTGCCGAAATCGAATGTGGCAACCACCGTTTCGATTCATCGCCAGGTGTTGCCTCGCTCGTATCGCCGACGCTGCCCTTGCGGATGCGCTGGATTCATTGTCCGCAAGTCGTGCTGCGCATCGAGCGCGAAGCGATCGAGCACCACTGCGCGCGCCATTTCGGCACCGAAGAGCACAGGGTGGTGGAGTTCGAGCCCGCATTCACCCTGACTTCGCCATCGGGCATGTGTCTGTTGCCGTTGCTCTCGGTGCTGGCGAATGCGTTGAGTGATCCGGCGCACCCACTGCGTCATCCATTGGCCTATGAACAGTTTGAATCCACCGTGCTCAACGCGCTCGTTTATGGGCAGGTCAACACTGCGCGCAGTGGCGCGCGACCCTTGGGCGCACCGCTTGCGCCGTTCTACGTGAAGCGCGTCGAGGAATACATCCGCACGCATCTGCATGAACCCCTGACGATCGAGCGGCTTGCCGAATTTTCCGGGGTGAGTGCCAGCACGCTGTTTTCCGGCTTCCGCAATTGCCACGGCGTGAGCCCAATGGCATGGGTGCGTCAATTGCGTCTTGAGCGTGTGCGCGATGAACTCCGCGGCGCGGCGGCTGAACCGGTTTCCGTTACGGACGTTGCGCTCAAGTGGGGATTCGCCCACCTGGGCCGGTTCGCAATGGAGTACAAGCGGGCGTTTGGCGAATCGCCTTCGGTTTCGCTACGAAGCCGGTACGGCGGGACACACGGCTGACGATAGCCGGTCTGGCGAACACCGTTCATGTAGACAAAAGCTTTCACTCGCCACATTGCCAATCCCTTACGGGGTGGGGCTAAGCACCCTCAATGAGATTCTGCGTTGTCGCTGAGCAGCGCCACCAGCCGCTTGATGTCGGCACGGTCCGACTTTGCGCCCGAAACGAAAGCGCAGTAGGGGTGGCCCAGTCTAAGCGACATTGACGACAAGGCAATCAACCGGCCCGCCTCGAGGTCTGCTCGCGCCATGACTCTCTGCCCGAGCGCCACGCCCAGCCCCAACCTCGCCGATGTAATCGCCAGACTGGAAAGCCCGACACGGCGCCCGCGTGAAGGATCGGGATGGGTGCTGGTGCCGGACTGCTCGAACCAGTCGCTCCACGTGGGATGAGACGCATAATTCGGCCCCCAGTTGGTGTGGATAAACAGGCTCTCATGAATCTGCGCGAGGTCGAATTCATTGTTGCCATGCTTGTACCAGAAGTCCGGAGCGCAAACCGGCAGAACCTCGTCGTGAACCAGCGGGATAGCGGCAAGCGTCGGGTAATGATAGCCGCCGTAACTGATCCTGAGATCGATATCCTGGCGCACCACGTCGACTGGGTCGTCCTCCACGCGAATATCGATCGCCAACTGCGGAAAAAGATGGAGCAGCTCAGCCAGCCTGGGCGCAAGCCAAGTTTCCGCGAGAGACATTGGTACGCTGACCACGAGTCGCATGCGCATCTCGCCCTCCAGAATACGCACGGTCATGGCGGCGATATCATTCAACGCGCGCGCCGTCTGCGGGTAAATCGCGAGACCGGCATCGGTTAGCGTGATGCGATTGCCAGTTCGGACGAAGAGTTGCTTACCCAAATAGTCCTCGAGATTTCGAACCTGTTGACTCACGGCCGCTGCCGACACGCCGAGTTCAGTTGCCGCCAAAGCGAACGCCCCCATCCGCGCCGCCACCTCGAACGCCTTGACCGCATTCAGCGGGGGTAGTCTCGACATCTCACGTCTCCAGAATAAGTTTTTCTATCGGTAGGATAATAATTTGTGCCGTTGAAAGAAAGATTTTTTCAGAATATCTTATGGTCTCACTACCTGAGGAGGCCACGATGCAGCACATTTTGAATCTCGAGCGATACCCGTTGGATCGAATTGGCAGCGCCGAATGGCAAGATCTGGTCAATCGTTCGATTGCCGATCTGGCACAGAACGGCATGTTCAATCTGGAAGGACTGCTTTTACCCGGCGCGGCGGAAAAAGCGGTTGCCGAGATTCGGCCTGTGATGGATACGCAGTCCCACACCCACAAGCGCCTGCACAACATCTACTTCAAGCCTGAAATTCCGGAGCTCTATGCGGGTCACCCGGCACTTCGCGAGGTCGAAACCGTGAGCCACACCGTGTGCGCCGATCAGATTTCCGGGAGTATCGTGTTGGCGATTTACGAATATGAGCCTCTGGTTCATTTCTTGGCTGCGACAATGGGCAAGCGTTCGCTTCACGTGATGCAGGATCCTCTGGCGCGTGTGAACATCATGTCGTACCGCGAGGGCGAGACCCTGAACTGGCATTTCGACCGGGCAGAATTCACGACCACGTTGTTGTTGCAGGAGCCAGAAGCGGGCGGGGAATTCGAATACCGATCCGATCTGCGGGCGGACGACGATCCGAACTACGACGGTGTCGCGAGGCTGCTCGAGGGACGCGACGCGAATGTCAAAAGTCTCGGGCTCAAGGCCGGCAACCTAAACGTGTTCAGAGGCAAAAATACGGCACACCGTGTCACCAGCGTCCGCGGAAACCGCGAGAGGATGATTGCCGTCTTCTCCTATTATGAAAAATCTGGTGTTGTTTTTAGCGACGAAGAGAAACTCGGGTTTTACGGACGGGCGGCGTAACCGATGCCAGACAATGCGGCCTGATATTCTGATCAAATTAATATGTATAACGAAATTAATTCGTGAAAATAACGAGCGGAGACTGATGATGTTTATCAAGCGTCGAATGTTGGGTCGGCTTGTTGCATTAGCCGTATGCGGTGTGTCGATGACATTGGCCGCGTCGGCACAGGCGAAAGACTGGACGTCGGTCACCATCGCCACCGAAGGCTCTTATGAACCGTGGAATATCACGTTTCCCGGCGGCAAGCTCGGTGGCTTCGAACCGGAACTGATGCAGAATCTGTGTGCGCGCATCAAAATCGAATGCAAGCTGGTCGCGCAGGACTGGGATGCGATGATCCCTGGCCTGCGGGCAGGCAAATTCGATGTATTGATGGACGCCATCATGGTTACGCCGGAGCGAGAGAAAGTGATCGCGTTTTCGCGGCCCTACGCATTGACGCCAGGGGCTTTCGTTTCCACCGATCCGAAAATGCTGTCGGCGCTTGGCGGTCCCGCTGAGGTGCTCAAGCTGACCGGCGAACCGAAGGGGGACAAACCCGCCGTTGACCGACTGCGCGCGGCATTGAAGGGGCGTACGATCGGTATTCAGATTGGCACGGCGTACACCGATTTCATCAACAAGAACTTCAAGGACATCGCGACTATTCGCGAGTACAAGAAGGCCCCGGAGCGCGATCTTGATCTCGCGTCTGGGCGCATCGATGTCGCATTCGATGACGTGAGCTATTTCGCGGCAGTCCTCCAGCAGCCGGAGAACAAGTCCCTTGCCTTTGTTGGGCCGAAGATCGGCGGGACGATCTGGGGGCCAGGGGAAGCGCTCGCGTTCCGTCAAAACGACGGCGAATTGAAAGCGAAATTCGATGCCGCGCTCACCGCAGCGCTCGCGGACGGCACAGTGAAAAGACTGTCCCAGAAGTGGTTCAGCGTCAATATCACGCCGTGATGGCATGAGCGCTGCTAAGTCGGGCAGTGCAGCTTTCGCTGCACTGCTCAAATCTGTTTGCTTGCCGATAAGATGATTTGTTATGCGAAATAATATTTCGAGAAGTCAATGAAAGGGGAAGTTGGGCTATTACGGATCAGGTGCACGATGCAGGTCGGCACAGCCGTTCGGGCATAAGCCCCACAGATCGCGTCGGCCAGCCCCATTTTGTTCTCGAGCACCAGCTTCCAGTTGTCCGCTAGTCGCCTCGCAAACGGTCGCCAGCGCGGATCGTCCGTCGACTAGCGGGCGCCGTTTTCGGTGATCCACGGGCTGGGGATCGGCGATGAATTGACGTATCGCGTCAGGCCCTCATGCGAGCGCGACGAGTCGCACGGGGAGCCCGATACGTTTTGGGGGAGTTGTTTGATAACGAAGTGCAGACGAACTGCCAGCGCGAGCAAATCTGCCGGCGGCCGTCAAATCTGTCACGGCTTTCTGCGTTGATTGCTCCCAATACCCCCAAAGGGGGAGCTCCCTCTGGTGGATTTCAAGGCGCTGTCGACCGGCCATACTAGAGACACGAATCGTTGACTGATTTGGCGGAGCAGCATCATGAAAAGCCGTGATTTTCTGAGCTATCAGCAGATCTTCGATCAGGCAGTGAAGCACCTTTTCTGCCAAGGCCGCGCGGCGCTGCTGCCACTTGGTGGCGGCGCTTATCGCGGCTACTGCGGGGGATGCCCTGTCGGCAGCCTTATCAAGCCCTCCGATTACACGACCGCGATCGAAGGGGTGCCGGTCCGCTATATCGGCAAACAGTCATCGGACGCAATACCAGCGTATATGGACGTGGGTGTCGCCGCGCTGCGCAAGGCGCTGCTTCGCTCGCGGATCAACGTCTACGACCCGGTCGCAATCGAGCTGCTCAGTTGTCTGCAAAACGTCCACGATGTGTTCGGCAGGTGGGAGTGGCGTGAGCGGCTTCTGACGATCGCGCGCCAGTTTGGGCTTTCCGACGACCTCGTCAGGGCGGCCGCATGAGTAACTCGATGCCGTGCGGGCAGGACCTTCGAGGGGCGGAACGAAGCAAGACGGAAGCAAGGATGCAAGCGATGAACGCGCAGAAACGAAGCCTGCAGGCGCTGGTGGAGAAGTGGCTGGCACCGACGCCGGCCGCGCCAGCCCACGTGACACGGTTCGGCCGCACGGCGGCGGGCAACACACGGTTCGTCTGCGTCGAGGTCCCGCATCCGACCTATCCTCGCGCGCTCTTCTTCTTCCGGCACAACGACGGCTTCTGGCGCGTCTTCCTGCCTGCCGAAGAACGGCCCTCGATAGGCTATCGGAAAGCGGCGTAACGGGCGCGCGATCGATCCGGTGATCTGTGATGGAGGCCATCAGTGGATCGTCGGCTTGCATCGTTATGTCTAATGATAAGGCTGTGGAATCGGTCAGTACAGCTCATCGCGCTGCTGCGCGAGAAAGGCGTTGACGCGCGCATTATTGTGCTGACCGTATCCGACAACGAACGGGACGTCGTGGCCGCGCTGCGCGCCGGTGCGCACGGCTATCTGCTGAAGAACATGGAGCCCCGAGGGGCGCTCAGAACTCCATGTCGAGTTCGTCGATATCCTCGGTTTCGGCCTTTGCTGCTGCAATCCATTCGGCAACATGAGGCTGCTTGAGCACACGCATGCAGTATTCGGCGATGTCGGGATCGATCGGCACGTCGTAGGTGAGCAAGCGCGTGACGACGGGGGCGTACATCGCGTCGGCAGCGCCGATTTCGCCGAAGAGCCAGGGGCCGCCATATTTTTGCAGGCATTCGCGCCAGATCGTCACGATGCGCCCAATGTCGTCCTGCGCCCGCGACCAGACACGGAAGCCCGGAAAGTGGCCGCGCAGGTTCATGGGCAGGGCCGAGCGCAGTGCGCTGAAGCCCGAATGCATCTCTCCGCAGACCGAACGGCAATGCGCGCGCGCGGTGCGCTCCGCGGGCAGGAGCTGCGCCTGCGGCCGGATTTCGTTCAGGTATTCGCATATCGCGAGCGTGTCCCAGACCTCGATGCCGTCGTGGCGCAGGCAGGGCACGAGAATGGAAGGCGAGAGCAGCAGCAGTTCCGCGCGTGCCGCAGCGTTGTCGATCGGCACGGTAACCGTTTCGAATTCGAGTCCGGCAAGTTTGGCCAGCAGCCAGCCGCGCATGGACCACGATGAATAGTTGCGGCTGCTGATCGTCATTGTCGTATTGGTCTGGCTCATGCGGAACTCCCGGGCGCAAAGGACGCAGTGATAAAGCAAAGCGGCGCGCGAAGGGTGGCCGCTCCAGCGTGCACCGAACACGTACATCGCACCTTCCATGCACCGAAGATGTTAGCGAGGGGCACCACTTTGCGGCACGCAGGAAGCGGGCGAATACGCAGAGGGGAACCGCGTGGCCATGCTCCAGCGGTGTGCCGCGACGGCAACGGCTCAAGCGCGCGCAGGTGTTGCAGCGCTATCGACGGAAAATTGCAAGCACTGTGCCAGTGAACGCTTCTGGCATATGTATTGCCTGTTTCGCGTCGCGTTCAACAGGATCGGGAGCGAAGCCCATGAACCAGTTTGCCTATCCCGCGTACCAGCTGTTCGAGGACATGCTACGGCCATGGCGCACCACGGCGTCGTGCGTGCGCGCGGCGCTCGCGGGGTGGCCGAGGCTCGCGTGCGGACTCGACGTGCGCGCGCTCGATGCCTTCTGGGAGGCGGTTGAGCTCGCGGGTCTGTCGCACACGCGACCGCCGTTCGACATCGACGTAGTGCAGGTGGACGGCGTCTCCATGCCAGTGACGGAAGAGGTCATCAAGCGCACGCCGTTTGCCTCGCTGCTGCATTTTCGCAAGGCCGTCGCCACGTCGCAGCCGCGCGTGCTGCTGGTCGCACCGATGTCCGGGCACTTTGCGACATTGCTGCGCGGCACGGTGCGTACCATGCTCGCCGACCACGACGTCTATATCACCGACTGGCACAATCCGCGCGACGTGCCCCTGGCGGCGGGCCGCTTCGGCTTCGATGAATATGTCGAACACGTGATGGCGTTCATCCGCAGGATCGGCCCCGACGCGCATCTGGTGGCGATCTGCCAGCCGACGGTTGCGGCGCTCGCAGCGGTGTCGCTGATGGCGGTCGACAACGATCCCGCGCAGCCCGCGAGCATGACGCTGATGGCCGGCCCCATTGATTGCCGCGTGAATCCCACCAAAGTCAACGATCTCGCCAACAGCAAGCCGCTCGAGTGGTTCGAGCGCAATCTCATCAGTTCGGTGCCGGGTGGCTATCCCGGCGCGCAGCGCCGTGTCTATCCGGGCTTCGTGCAGCTCAGTGCGTTCATGTCGATGAATATGGAACGTCATCTCGCATCGTTCGCCGAGATGCGGCACGAGCGGGAAAGGGGCGATCCCGCGAAGGCCGATGCGATCAACGGCTTCTACCGCGAGTACTTCGCCACATCCGATCTCGCCGCCGAGTTTTATCTGGAAACGGTCAGTTCGGTGTTTCAGCAATATGAACTGCCGCTTGGCAAGCTCAAGGTGGGCGAGCGCATCGTGGAGCCGCACGCGATCCGGCGCACCGCGCTGCTCACGATCGAAGGAGAAAAGGACGATATCTGTGCCGTTGGCCAGACGGTCGCCGCACAGGAACTCTGCTCGGGACTGCGCCCTTACATGAAGACGCACCATGTGCAGACGGGCGTGGGCCATTACGGCGTGTTCAACGGCCGCCGCTGGGACACGCAAATCTATCCGTTGGTGCGATCAACCATCCACGACCACGAGCCGCGCGCGCGGCGCACCACGGCGTCGGGGCAAGCGGCGCGCAGCGATCAGGTGACGCTGCACTCGCTGCTCGATGCCGAAGCGCATGCGGCCGCTGCCATTACCAAAGCAGCGGAAACGCAGCCCAGATAGCGCGCTTGCAAGATGGCAGGGAACACGGCCACGCCCACGACGTAACGCTGCTTCATCGGCGGCGCAGGCGCTTCACGGCGTGGCGCCGGTTTCCCAGGGCGTTGGCGGGGGGACGGCGCACGGTGCTTCCACGTCGATCGACTTGAAGTCAGCGGGGCTCACGATCTCGAGATACTCCATGTCGGGCGAGTAATCGAAAAGGTAATGCGCGATGCCCGGCGCCTGATGCACGCAGTCGCCAGCTTCGACGAGCGTCTCCTTTTCGCCGTACATGAAGCGCGCCCAGCCCTTGAGCATCACGACGATATGAAAATTTGCCTCATGCCGGTGCCAGCCTGTGCCCAACTCCGGCGCACGATTCGCCCTGACAAGTTGCGCGACCACCTTGCCGCGTGTGGCTGCGGCAATCCCGAGGTCGCGATAGACGAAGAAGTCGCGCAGTCCACCGCCTTTGAATGGGGTGTCCTGCGGCTTGACGTGCGAAAACTCAGTGGCGAGTCCGGTTTGCATGACAGGGTCTCCCGAGTGCAAAGGGTGAATCGGCATCGGGATCGGCAAGCATGACGTGTACCAGCGTGAAGTCTGGAAGTGTCGACGACGAAGCAGATTCACTGTTTTATGGAATCTGCAGTAAGGCTTCCATTCAGACCGCGGTGATTCAGACCGTTCCCTTTAAACGGTGCTGCCGCGCTGCCTGTTGCATCGCATCATCGTTTGGCGGATAGTGTTCTTGCTCACGCATCGCTGCGCTGGGCTATCGGTGTGGTCTTCAACGGACCAACTGCCCGGGTGGATTATGGGCCGGTCGCTGACGCCGGAGAATCGCCATGGAACTCTGTGAAGGTTGCGTCGAACTGGAAGGGTGCTCATCGGGCCTCGCCGGGAATGATGAAATGACTTTAGTTGGTATCGGTCAGTGTGAAGGTCGCGTTGCCATCGAGCACTATCGCTGCCGCAGGTGCGGAGCTCTTATGGTCCGTCAGTTGTGGGGCGAATCCATAGAACGAATCTGGATGGTGCTTGCCTAGCACCCAGACGCGCCACGTTGCCTTGGTTAGCGGATATGATCAGAAAGACCAGCTGCAATGTTCGGGCAACACCTCGCTGTCTGCCGCCCGGAAGTTATATCATTGGGTTCGTAAGTATTCCTTTCCATATAGACTTTGATTGTTTCGCTTGGTTTATGCGACAGAACCCGTTAGGCAGAACCCGTTAGGCACATCTGACCACGAAGGGCTGTCAATCACCGCGAGTCTTCGTTGTCCGCGCGATTTCGATCAGCCTCGACGCTTGACTTACCTGATCGCGCGCTTCTGGCTTGACAGGTTGTTGGTCGACTTTCAAGCAGCCGCCCTTGCACCCCAATGCCGCCTTCACGACGGTTTACGGCATGTCCTTTATTTATGGCCCGATACCTGGCTACTTTGACAGGTATCGATTCGGCCGGGCCAGCGCCTATATAAAGACGAGAAGGCACCAGAGAGCGGTTCGCGTCGCTAATTTCACCACCTCGAACCCCTGCGCTTCTAACGTTAGTGCACGCGATACCGCGAGCCCGCGCACCGGGCATGGCCGGCTGTCCCGGCTGGCGTGCCGCGGGGCATACAGATTGCGAGAGTTCTCGTATTCACTGAGATTCTTTCGGGGCTGGGAGTCACGCGATGAAAGTACGGTCTCGACTTCGTTCCGCCCGCAGCCGCCCGAGCCTTAGGTTTTGTTGGAGCGTTGCGCTGGATGCGGTCGAGCGCTTTGGCAGTGACCGTTGTTCAATGCTCGCCGCCAGCATCGGATTCTTTTCGGCTTTCTCGCTCGCCCCCACGCTGATCATTGTGCTCGCCATCGCGGGCCGGGTGCTCGGCGCGGATGCAGCCCGCGGCAGGCTTTTTGGCCAGATCCACAACATCTTGGGAAATGACGCAGCGGCGGCCATTCAAGCAATCGTCGCGCACGCTCATCGCTCGGGGCAGGGTGGCTTCGCGGCTCTCGTTTCACTGGCGCTGCTGGCTATCGGTGCGTCCGCGACGTTCACCTCGCTGAACTCGGCGCTCAATGTCGTTTTCGATGAGCTTGCGCTCAAGAACCGCAGCAGTGTCACGATGCTCATCCGGGCTCGGCTGATGTCGTTGGGCATGGTCATGGGAGTGGGCTTTCTGCTTGTCGTCTCGCTCGTGCTTGATGCGGCCGTTCAGTGGGTCGGGGATCATCTGTTCGGCGATTCTCCCCTCGTCGTCATCGCACAGCTGGCTCAGGCGGTCCTCACGCTGGTCGTTCTGGCCGCCGCCTTTGCGGCGTTGATGAAATTCATGCCCGACGCCAGGGTGACGACCAGACATGCGATATGGGGTGGTTCTGTGGCTGCCGTGTTGTTCTCTATCGGCCGCCATTTTTTCGGCCTGTATCTCGCTCGTGCCGGAACGGCCGACGCATTCGGTGCGGCCGGCTCGCTTGCGGTCCTGATGATGTGGCTGTATTTTTCGGCGGTGACGTTCCTGCTGGGAGCCGAGCTAGCGGCATCGATTGGACGTGCAGACCGCAAGTGCATGGCAAGTTGACGGGCATTCTTGCCTGCGCCATCTGCCGGTTGCCGATTTGCCGGTTGCGGGTTTGCGAGGGAATCCTGTCAAACGAGGGGCGCGATCATGACGCTCTGGTGCGAAGCGCGGAATACGGATTCGCACGCATCATTCCAGGGGTGACAGGACATCGAGCGAATCTCTGGGGCGCGCGCCGCCGCTGCCGGCGGCGCGCGCGTGGAGGTCATAACCTGCTGTCGAAGTCCTTCAACTGTCGCTCGGCGTCGTCACGCGCGATCCCGTAACGCTCCTGGATCCTGCCGACGAGATATTTGCTGTCGCCTTCGGCTACTGCAAGATCGTCGTCGGTCAGCTTGCCCCACCGGGCCTTCAATTTGCCGGTCAGCTGTTTCCACTGGCCTTTGATCCTGTCTTCGTTCATCGTTTGCTCCATAAGTCGAGTTGAGGCGACTTTCGGTCAGCAAGTCATGTGCCGCTGACCGTCGCGCCGACCTTTGTGATTGGGGTGCCGGACGGCAAGCCTCGACCCCGATCGCGGAGAAAGACCAGGGCCACCCGCAAGGATCACAGCGTCTATAGGATTCGGATTCAGCCTGCTCGACATCTCGCGCCGCGAGCCGGCACAGTAAATGCATATTGCGCTGGCGCCTGGATTGCGCCGAGCGGCTTTGGTCACGAGGCGGAAATCCAGCAGGCCGAGAATACCGGCGTTAACGCCGACCTGAAAAAGCCCATGCTGCCCGACGACCTGCTGGCGGTCGTGGCCCGCTTCAAACCATCATGCGCATCCGTGCGTCAACGCAGACGCCCGGCAGAGCGGAGAAAAGCAGCATCTGATATGGCTTAATGCGTTTGCCCATGCCAAGGAAAAAGACCGGCGTCTGGCTCAGATGCCTTGAGCTGCTCTTCCGCCCAGCGGGAGCGCGACAGAACAGGAAAGCGGTCGCGCGTAAGCCGACGACGGTCAGGGCCACTCGTACGCCCGCGCCGAAGCGTACCGGCGAACCACATCCTGGCCACCCGCTTTTGACTCGCCCTGCGGGGCGGTGGGTGCGTTCGTTTCACTCCGCGCCCACGTTGCCCGGCCGGCTCGTCAACCACCTGACGTATGCTTTGTATCTGCCTGCCGCCGTGACATCCTGGGCGGACATACCGCTCGTGGTTATGTTGCATGGTTGCAAGCAAACCGCGGAGTCGTTCGCCGCCGGCACACGCATCTGTCGGGTCGCGGAGCGCGCCGGATTTGCAGTGCTCATTCCCGAGCAGGCAAAGACCGCGCACGCGCACCGCTGCTGGCACTGGCACGAGAATCTGGCGCATTCCGAGGCGCCTGCTGTTGCGTCGCTCGTTGAGGAGATCGTCCAGGCGCACGGCTTCGACCGCGAGCGCGTCTATCTCGCCGGGATCTCGGCAGGAGCGGGTCTCGCCGCAGTGCTCGCGGTTCACTATCCAGAGCGCTTCGCCGCCGTTGGCCTGCATTCGGGCCCGGTGTTTGGCGCCGCGAGCTCCGCCATGACTGCGATGCGCGTGATGCGTGGCGGCAGCCGCGAAGACCCGCTGCGCCTCATAGAGGCGGCTGTCGATATCGCCCGCCATCCGGGCATGCCGGCCATCATTGTCCATGGGGAGCTCGATGCTGTTGTCTCGAAGCAAAATGCTGCGCAGCTTGCCATCGAATTCGCGCGCCTCAACCGGTTGATCGATGCGCAAGGCGTCCTGCGCATTGGCGAGCGAAGGACATATAGCCGGGATGCGGTCGATTACACGGACTATCGGGCGGCGGGGCGGCTCGTAGTTAGAGTTTGCATCGTTCGGGGCTTGGGCCATGCCTGGAGCGGCGGCGACCCTCGCGAAGCGTTTCATTCCGGCAAAGGTCCCGACGCGACCGCGATGCTGTGGAATTTTTTTCGACGCCAGCGGCGTTCGGCGAAGCCACTGCCGTGACCTCACCACGTTCGGCTCTTTCGCTATTCGCTTACGCTTCGCGGTTCGCAGACGCGATATGTGATTCGCGAGGCATCGCGCGCGTTGCTAATGGCGCGGAACTCATTGTGCGTCGATAGATGCTGCGATTCGGTCGGTCAGTTAGTTATGCGCACGCGTTCGATCGCCGCGCAATGGGCGGACGCGATCAGTCATGTGGGTGAGTGATTTCCTTACTGGGTAGATTATCGACTATCCTGCGGCCCGCACCGTATCCGCTCATCAACGCATCGGCTTCCGAGGCGAAGGGCTGACCGTCCACCGTGCCCAGCCTGATTGGCGGAAGGATCGCAACGACCTGACCGTCGCGAATTACGCGGACCATCACGACGTAGTCCGCGCACACGATCGTTCGCTCAGTCGGCCGAAAGATGAAATCCGACTCGACTGTTACCTCAAGCGTGAAACCGTGGCGCTCGTATGTTCTCTTCATGATGTGCCCCCCGGTGGTGGCACGACCGGGTCCCGCTCGCTTTGTTTTCCCTTGGGGCCCTGCTTGACTTCAAAGCTGATCTTCTGGCCTTCATGAAGGGATTTAAAGCCAGCTCCCTGAACCTCGGAGAAGTGAGCAAACAAGTCATCGCTGCCGCCGTCCGACGTTACGAATCCAAACTCCTTCGAATCGCTAAACCACTTGACGGTACCGGTTGCCATGTTCCGAATGTTCCTGGAAAGGACGGCTCGCTAAAGACAGGTATGCCTATAAAAAGCGCGGTCAAAAAGGAGCCCCTTATACCAGGGCGATATGACGGGAACAGGTCAATGAACACATGGCTAGTGTGTCCAAGGGCAGACGATTATGCGAGCGCGATACGACTGTCGAAAGTAAAGATATCAAACGCACCTGTGCTCGTCGATGTACGGAAGTCATGCTTGGCCGCCACGCGCGGCGCGCATCGCGCATCGCGCATCGCGTTATTGGCCTGGACACGCAGCAAGCGAGGTGCCACATGAACCTTCCAGTTCCGGCACGAAGCGTTGTAGTCGTTACGCGTAAAGCTTGCATGGCCCCCGCGTGCTGCGACGGCAGCGCCACGAGACTGAACAGATCACCGTCGGTGTTGAAACCGAACTCTGATTGACGACCATCGCGACAGTCGCGGGCGATAGTTCAGTCGCCAGGCGCGAGAGTTGGTCGTAGTCGATACCCGCCGCCTTCGATTTGAGCCGCTGCGAACTGCTCGCGCCCCACATTGGCGAGATTGTGCTGGCCTGAATGCATCACGCTTGCGAGGTTGACGCATTTAACGCGTAAAAAAAGCTTGCATTTCGTGTTCGAAAAACTATCTTTGGTTAACAAAACGATTCTTCGCCTGGCACCGGAGGAGACTCATGCCGGCTACACGTATGATGATTGCGCGTCGTGCCGGCGTGAGCGTGGCCACGGTCGATCGTGTGCTGCGCGACGACCAGGGGGTTCGTCCGGAGACAGCCGAGCGCGTCCATCTGGCGCTGGCCACGTTGCGTGACGAACGCGCAAGCCGCGGCCGGCCGGCGAAAACCACGTCATTCCGGGTCGCTTTCGTCTTACCGCAAATCAATTCCCGCTTTCTCGATCAGGTCGAGCGCGATATTGCGCTGTCCGCCAGCTTCTTTCGCGAGCATCGTCTCGTCTCGTCGTTCTATCGTTGCGACCTGTCCAGCCAGCGCGACGTAACATCGCTCGCACAGCAACTGATCGACTATGACGCGCTCGTGCTCGTGCCGCTCGACTACCCGTGGGTCGAGCGAATGATCCAGGACATGACCGATGCGAATGTGCCCGTCGTCACGGTCTTTTCGGATTTACCGTCGAGTGCGCGGGCTGCGTATGTCGGCGTCGACAACCGGATCGCTGGAAGAACGGCGGGTCTGCTGATGGGACGCTTCGTGGGCGCGCGCATCGGCACGGTCGCGGTGCTGTCGGCGTCCTCGCGTTTGCATGATCAGCTGGAGCGTCGCACGGGCTTCTCCCAGGTTCTCGAGGAAGACTTTCGCAACCTGCGCTGGCTGACCGAGCCAGACTTCGCCGAGGACGACGACAGCGCCGGTCTCGCTGTGCAAGGGCTGATGGCGGGGCACCCCGATCTCGTCGGCGTCTACGTGACGGGCGGTGGCATTTCCGGCATCGCATCGGCGTTGCAGGAATCGGGCGACAAGTCGCGGGTCGTGCTGATCGGCCACGAGTGCACGGCCGACACGCGGGCGCAACTGACGGAGCGGGCGATCGACGTCATCCTCGATCAGGATGTGCGCGGCATCGTCCATTGCGCGGGGCTCGCCGCCATCAATTTACTGAACGACGTGCGCGGCGTGCTCGCCATTCCCACGCCGGAAACCCGTATTTATCTTCGTGAGAATGCGCATGCCTGAAGCTCGCGACACGCGGACGGCTCGCTGAGTCTGCCAGAGCGCTAAATACAGCGTCCGGCGCATGGGCGCTGTCTGTCATCAGAGTGGAGACCCGACGGAGACAAGGAGAAGAGACATGATACGTCTTACGACAGCAAGGGTAATCGCGGCGCTGCTGACGTCGCTGGGGCTGAGCTTCGGATCGGCGGCATACGCGCAGGGCAAGCAGTTGACGTTATGTTGGGCCGCATGGGACCCCGCCAATGCACTCGTCGAATTGTCGAAAGACTTTACGGCGAAAACCGGCATTGCGATGAAATTCGAGTTCGTGCCGTGGACGAGCTACGCGGACCGCTTTATCAATGAACTCAATTCGCACGGAAAACTTTGCGATCTCATCATCGGAGATAGTCAGTGGATTGGCGGTGCCGCGGTCAATGGGCATTACGTGAAGCTCAATGACTTCTTCGACAAGAACAAGATTTCGATGAACGACTTCGTGCCGGCGACCGTCGTTGGCTACGCGGAATGGCCAAAGAACACGCCGAATTATTGGGCGCTGCCCGCAATGGCGGACGCCGTCGGCTGGACGTATCGCAAGGACTGGTTTGCAAGGCCGGAACTGCGTGCGGAGTTCAAACAGAAGTACAAGCGCGAACTCGAACCGCCCACTACGATGGATGAACTCAAGCAGACAGCCGAGTTCTTTCAGGGCCGAAAGATCGACGGCAAAACCGTGTATGGCGTGTATATCTTCACAGAGCGCGGTTCGGAAGGGATCACGATGGGCGTGACCAACATGCTCTATAACTTCGGCTTTGAATACGAGGATCCGAAGAAGCCGTATCGCCTGGACGGCTTCGTGAATTCGCCAGGCGCCATCAAAGGGCTCGAATTCTATAAGGCGCTTTACAAGTGTTGCACGGCGCCCGGCATGACGAACGCCTACATGCAGGAAGGGCTAGATGCGTTCAAGTCTGGCCAGGTCGCGATGCAGATGAACTGGTTTGCTTTCTTCCCCGGACTGTACAAGGACCCGAATGTCGGCGGCGACAAGATCGGCTTCTTCGTCAATCCAAAGGAAGCGAAACAGTTCACGCAGCTCGGCGGGCAAGGCATTTCCGTCGTGTCGTACTCGGACCACAAGGCCGATGCGCTCGAATACATCAAGTGGTTTGCGCAGGCCGACGTGCAGAAGAAGTGGTGGCAACTCGGCGGCTACTCGGCGGCGAAGTCGGTGGTAGATGCGCCGGACTTTCCGAAGAGCGCTCCATTTGCGCCCGCATTCCTGAAGTCGATGGCGATCGTCAAAGACTTCTGGGCCGAGCCTGCGTATGCCGAGTTGCTGCTCGACATGCAAAAGCGCGTGCACGACTATGTGGTTGCCGATAAAGGCACCTCGAAAGAAGCGCTCGATCTGCTCGTCAAGGACTGGAACAAGGTCTTCAAGGCCGAAGGGAAGAACTAGCGTCACCGCACATGAACGCGCGGACCGGCAAGCCGATCAATTTTGTCGGTCCGCGACAACAAGGAGTCAGGCATGTTGGCAAACAAGCCTTTTCCTCCGGAAGGATTGCAGACGCAAGCGCAGACGCGTGCTGCCGCGCGCCTGCGTGGGCTGTCGGACCGGACGATCGCGTGGCTGTTCATTCTTCCGACTATCGTGCTGCTGCTCGCCATCAACATCTTTCCGTTGATCTGGGCATTGCGGCTGTCGTTCACGAACTTCAAGTCGAACATGCCGAGCGTGCCTGCGCGCAATGTCGGCATCGAGAATTACACGGACATACTCACCGACGAAGACATCTGGTACGCCATGCAGGTGACGGCGCGCTTCGTGTTCTGGTCGGTCGGGCTCGAAGTGCTGCTCGGCTTCGGGCTCGCGCTGCTGATCAACCGGCAGTTCCGCGGCCATAGTTTCTGGACCACGCTGATTTTGCTGCCGATGATGCTTTCGCCCGCTGTGGTCGGCAACTTCTGGACCTTCCTGCTGCAACCGCAAACGGGACTTTTCAACGACATCGTCAGCTTTTTTACGGGCATTGCGCCGAACTCTTTTCAGATGATTGGTGACGTGCCGCTCGCGCCGTGGACCATCGTGATGGTCGATACGTGGATGTGGACGCCGTACGTGATGCTGATCTGTCTCGCGGGATTGCGTTCGATTCCGGACTACATCTACGAAGCGGCCGAAGTGGACCGTGCTTCTCCGTGGCGGCAATTCTGGTCGATAACGTTGCCGATGACCCTGCCGTTCCTGATGCTTGCGATCCTCTTTCGCGGTATCGAGAACTTCAAGATGTTCGACATGGTAAACCTGCTGACATCGGGCGGCCCGGGCTCCGTAACGGAAACTGTGTCGATCACGCTCAAGCGCGCTGCATTCGAGAAGTGGCAGACGGGGTACTCGTCCGCACTGGCGATCATCCTGTTCGTGGTGGTCTTCGGCGCGGCGAATATCTATGTGAAGGCACTCAACCGGGTGAAACAGCGATGACAGACCTTGCACTTCAACAGTCGGTGGTGGCGGCATCGCCGCGCAGCAAGACGTTCGCCGCCTTCATCGTGATCGCCTACGCACTGATTGCGGCCCTGCCGATCGTATGGATCATCCTGACGAGCTTCAAGACGCAGGAAGACGCGGTTGCCTATCCGCCCGTCGTGGTTTTCCACCCGTCGATGGAGGGCTATGTGAATCTGTTCACGATTCGCTCGCGGCAGACGCCCGAGTTCATCGCGAGCTTGCCGCCCGCTCAAACCTGGTATGACCGCGATGTGCGCAAGCGCAATATGGTGATTGCGGGGCCGTCGAAAGTCTTGCCGCGCTTCGTCAATTCGCTCGTGATTGGCTTCGGCTCGACCTTCCTTGCAGTATTTCTCGGCACGCTCGCAGCCTATGCGTTCTCGCGCTTCAAGATCCCGCTTGCCGACGACTTGCTGTTCTTCATTCTGTCCACGCGGATGATGCCGCCCATCGCCGTCGCGATTCCCATCTATCTGATGTATCGCGCTCTCGGCCTCTCCGATAGCTACGTCGGCATGATCGTGCTCTATACGGCTGTGAACGTGTCGCTCGCGGTGTGGCTGCTCAAAGGATTCATGGACGAAATCCCGCGCGAATATGAGGAAGCAGCCCTCGTCGACGGATATACGCGGTTGCAGGCCTTCGTCAAGGTCGTGCTGCCTCAGGCGATCACGGGCATTGCCGCGACGGCCATTTTCTGTCTGATCTTTGCATGGAACGAGTACGCGTTCGCATTGCTGCTGACGAGCGGCGATGCACAGACGATGCCGCCGTTCATTCCGTTCATCATCGGCGAAGGCGGACAGGACTGGCCGGCCGTCGCGGCCGCCACGACGCTGTTCGTTCTGCCCATCCTGATCTTTACCGTTGTACTGCGCAAGCATCTGTTGCGCGGGATCACCTTTGGAGCAGTGCGCAAATGAAAGCCCAACCCGCCATGCCGCGCCGGCGCCTGTTCCGACGGCGTTACTGTGAGGGCGCATCGACCGTGCTTATCGGCCTCGGAATTGCGATGCTCGTCCAGCCATTCACGGTCGGTCTCTACACCTGGTCGTTTCCCGTGATTCTGGTGGGTGCGCTGGCTTTCGTCGTGACCAGTCACTTCCCGGAGTGAGCCATGTCGACGATCGTTCTCTCCAACCTTCATAAACGCTTCGGCGCCTTCACTGCGGTGCACGACACGAATCTCACCGTGAGCAACGGCCGCTTCGTCGTGCTGCTCGGGCCGTCCGGCTGCGGCAAGACTACGACGTTGCGCATGATTGCCGGGCTCGAACTGCCGACCTCAGGCCAGATTCTGATCGACGGCGAAGATGTGACGGGATTGCGGGCGCGTCAACGCGACATTGCGTTTGTATTCCAGATGTTCGCGCTGTATCCGCATATGACTGTGCGTAACAACATCGCCTTTCCACTGAAGAACGAAGGCATCTCGCGCCGCGAGATCGTGGCGCGCGTCGATGCGGCCGCGCATATGCTGCGCATCGAAAGTCTGCTGGACCGAAAGACGGGCGGGCTGTCGGGCGGTGATCGTCAGCGCGTCGCCTTGGGCCGCGCGATTGTCCGGCACCCGAAGGCTTTTCTGATGGACGAGCCGCTCGGCACGCTCGACGCGGACTTCCGTGAACTGATGTGCCTTGAGTTGCGCAAGCTGCACAATGCGCTCAACGCAACGACGGTCTACGTGACGCACGACCAACGCGAAGCGATGGCGATGGCCGACGACATCGTTGTGATGAGCGGCGGCGAGGTGCTGCAATCCGCGTCGCCGCATGAGGTCTATCACTTCCCGGCGACCGTGTTCGTTGGGAGCTTTATCGGCAGCCCGCCGATGAATTTTCTGGCCGTGGACGGCGGCGTCGAAGCGGGCGTGGAATCGGTCTCGCTCGGCGGTGTGGCCGTGTCCGTGCCGCGCACTGTTGCATCCGCCGCGAAGGCGCTGCTTGGCGTGCGGCCCGAGCACGTCGTGATCGACGAGCGCAGTGCGTTGCGTGGACGCGTGATCGCCGACGAGTATCTCGGCTCGCATCAGATTCTGGTCGTCGAAACTGCGCTCGGCGTGGTGCGCGTGCGGGTCGGCAAGGAAGAAGGACGCGCGGCGGGGGCGCAAGTCGGGTTGTCGTTTCACAAGGAGCACACGCTCATGTACGACGCATCCAGCGGCGTGCTGCTGCCCGGCGCTGCGCGGCAGATGGCCGTCAACGGACGCGGCAACGGAGGCGCTTATGTCTGAGATTCGCCTGCATGGCGTGACGAAGCGATTCGGCGATATCGTCGCGGTGGATGATGTGTCGATCGACGTGAAAGAGGGCGAGTTCGTCGTGTTGCTCGGGCCGAGCGGCGCAGGCAAGACCACGACGTTGCGGCTCATCGCTGGTCTCGAACGCCCCGACGAAGGCGAGATTTTCATCGACGGTGCCGCGGCGACGGACATGCATCCGGCGGACCGGGACGTCGCCTTCGTCTTTCAGCAGTATTCGCTGTACCCGCATCTGACGGTGTTTGGCAACCTGGCGTTTCCGCTGCGCTCCCCGCGGCGGCGCGTGAGCGAGGCGGAAGTCACCGCGCGCGTGCAGATGGTCGCGCAGATGCTGCATATCGAGTCGAAACTTGGCAATCTGGCGACGCATCTGTCGGGCGGCGAGATGCAGCGCGTCGCCATCGGACGCGCGCTAGTGCGTCAGCCCAAGGTGTTTCTGATGGATGAGCCGCTGTCCTCGCTCGATGCGAAGTTGCGCGAGGAGTTGCGGATCGAACTGAAGCGTCTGCATCGCACGATTGGCGCGACGATCATCTACGTGACGCACGATCAAGTTGAGGCGACCACGCTTGCGGATCGCATCGGCATACTCGAACATGGACGCATCGTGCAGATGGGGGCGCCGCGCGAAGTGTATGGCAATCCCGCTTCGCTAGGCGCTGCGCAACGTCTCGGCTCGCCTCCGATCAACTTGCTGCCGCCCATGTTGTTCGATCCTTCCACGATGCCGGCCGGCACGTCGACGGTCGCGATCCGGCCTGAAGACATTGTGCTGCACGCGCCTGATACGCGCGACGTGATCAATCTTCGCGTGCTTGAATATTCCCCGCTGCGGCATTTGCTGATCATGGAGCGCGACGGCACCGCCATCGTCGCGACAACGATGACCGAACGCAATTTCACGCCTGGGCAAACAGTCGGCGTGTCGCTGCCTGCGCGCAGCCTTCTCTATTTCCGCTCCGATGGCAGGAGGATTCCGGCATGAACGGGAAAACGGTCATGGCGTGCATCGAGGCCGCGCATGAGACGCTAAAGAAACACACGGACGAGATCGCCGCGCTCGATCAGCAGATTGGCGATGGCGATCATATCTTCAACCTGTTGCGGGGCGTCGATGCGCTGCTTGCGATGCGCGCCAATATCGAGGCCGAGGCGTTTGCGCCCGCGCTGGAACAGGCCGCCTCCAAATTGCTGTCGACGGTCGGCGGTTCGTCGGGGCCGCTGTTTTTTTCGTTGCTGCACGGCATGGCAAAGGCCGCGAAGAACGCGGACACAATGAGTGTGGAGGACGCGGCGCGGATCTTCGCTGCGGGTGTCGACACCGTAGCCCAGCGCGGCAAGGCCGGCGTTGGCAGCAAGACGATGATGGACGTGCTCATCCCCGTTGCGTCACGCTTCGTGGAACTAGCCGACGGGAGTGCGGCGCCCGAAGCCGTGCTCGATGCGCTGCCGCTGACGGCCGAAGAGGGCATGCGCGCCACGCGCGACATGCTCGCGACCAAGGGGCGCGCGTCGTTTCTCGGCGAGCGTGCGCGCGGGCACATCGATCCCGGCGCACGGTCGAGCCAGTTGATGATCAGTGCGATATGTGCGCGTCTCGCGCAGGACAGAGAGTGAAAGGAGCGCAGACCATGAAAAAATTCATCAACCATGTCGACGACTTTCTAAGCGAGAGCCTTGCCGGATTCGCCGCCGCGCATGGCGATCTCGTCGTGCTCGACAACGAACCGGTGTTCGTGCGGCGCAAGACGCTGAAGCCAGGCAAGGTTGCGCTCGTCTCGGGTGGCGGCTCGGGACACGAGCCTTTGCATATCGGCTTCGTCGGGTACGGGATGCTGGATGCTGCGTGCCCCGGCCAGGTATTCACTTCGCCGACGCCCGATCAGATGATGGCAGCCGCCAAGGCCGTCGATACGGGCGCGGGAACGCTCTTCATCGTGAAGAACTATTCCGGAGATCTAATGAACTTCGAAATGGCGTCCGAGATGTCGGAGTTGCCGAATGCGATGGTGTTGATCAACGACGATGTCGCGGTCGAAAACTCCAGTTATACAACGGGGCGTCGCGGCGTCGCGGGTGCCGTCATCGTCGAGAAGCTGGTGGGCAGTCTCGCCGAAAGCGGCGCCGATCTCGAACAATGCAAGGCGTTCGGCGACCGGATCAACAAGCGTACGGCGTCGATGGGCGTCGCGTTTTCGAGTTGCACGGTGCCCGCAGCGGGCACGCTGACGTTCAAGATCGGCGACGATGAAATCGAAGTGGGCGTCGGCATTCATGGCGAGCCAGGGCGGCGTCGCGCGCGCTTTGCCACAGCCGATGCGATCGCGGCAGAGCTGCTGACGGCGATCATCGCCGATTTGAAACCGGGGAACGGCTCCGAGTTGCTGGTCTTGATCAATGGACTGGGCGGAACGCCGCTCGGGGAACTGTATCTGTTGTTCAATTCCACACGCTCGTGGCTGCACCAGCGCGGTCTCGTGGTCGCGCGCGTGCAGGTCGGATCGCTTACGACGTCGCTGGAAATGGCCGGCGCGTCGATCACCTTGTGCGTGCTGGACGACGAAATGAAGCGGCATTGGGATAGCCCGGTACATACGCCATCGCTCAGATGGGGAATGTAGCCCGTCGCCACCTGGGCGTCAGATCCGCGCACGCGGCGGCAGCGGAACCGCGCGCGGGCCGCGAGCAGGGATCAGCAGATGGAACACGCCGTGGTCCTGCCAGCGTGTGAGGCCGACAGGGCTCAACCTCAGCGTCGCGAGCGACACCACCAGGGCGGCCACCACCGTCGTGAACACCGCGACGATCGCATGGCGGCGCGAAATGCTTTCGATCGCGCCAGTGGTTTTCTTCACGAGCCAGGTGGCGCCGAGCAGGCAATATCCCGACACCACGCCTCAGGTTGCGATCACGCGCTTGCCGTTCGCGTAGATGCGCGCGAGTCCTTCGATGTCTTCGCGCGCGACACCCGCTGGCGCGTTCGAGAATCCCTTCGCTTGGCGCGCATCCCAGCGCGAACCCCAGCGCGAAGTCGTCGAGGTCGATAGGCGTCGCCATCATGACGGCGTGCGAAATGGCATTGAATATCAGCGCGACGGGCAACTCTTCAACGACGTGATCGACGGCCGCGATCGTCTCGTCACGCTTGTGACGAAGCCCCAGCAGGATCCGGGCACATCAAAAAAGACTTACTTCGCACAACGTCGATTATTTCGGCGGCGTAACCTGACCACGGATCTCGCCATCCGGGTGGTCCTTCGTGTGGACATTGATGTATAAATCTCCCGCGACGAATTCCTTCGCCTGATCTGGCGTCAGCGTAGTCTCGCCCTTGATGGGGCCCTCAATGGGAGTGCTGGTGCTACCCACTTTCGTCAGCCAAACGACAGGTTTGCCATTCTTTCCCACTGCTCCGAGGTGGAAATGCGCCATCGTTACCGGACTCGAGAGCCCGTTGCACGTTACGTTCCAGGTGACCTGGCGGGTGTCGGGATCGTAAGTGAGCCTGGCGTCGCCCGCGCCCCTGGTTTGTACTGGAGGCACCTGTTCCGAGCCATTGAGCGGTACAGAGAAAGACATGGGCGAGGCAAGCGCTACGCTCAGCGCTCCGGCGCATGCGACACCGGCAAGTGCGAAAATGGCGCTCCGTAGCTGGAATGCATTCATCTGCAGTCTCCTTTCGAGGGGAAATTCAGGCGACATACTGTGCAACACTGCGTGCGGCGTTCAGTAACCACCGCCTGAGGAATTGGTTGAACTGCTTGATGCGCCGTTTCCGCCTTGATTCATATCTCCGCTCGCGGCCACGGATCCGGAAACCGCGGCCATTCCGAGGCAAACGAGACACGCAAGAACCATCCGAAACCGCTTCATGGTGATTTCCTCCTGGGTAAGCTCGCAGGAAGCCCCGCGCCGGGGTATCCAGCGAGGCATTGGCCGCGCAATTGCCGACGCCGCCGAACCGCGGATGCATCGCGGACGCGTCGCGCGGCTCATCGCGAGCGCAGGCGTCTACATAGTCATTAACGTTGTGCGCCGGCGCCTTATTCCTCACGGGCAACATCGATTTCAGTCTGGCTGAACAGCCGCATCATACGGACAAGCGAATTTGCACTTCGCGCATGCTATCCCCTGAAAACTGTTCGTTTTTATCTAGCTATTTCAGCCATTGCGCTCGCACGAAATCGCACAAAAGAACCTTCGTCCCGGGAATAAACTCCGCGTACTCCTCGTTGAATGTCAGTCAGAGCGTTTTGACGGAAAGGAGTACGGTCATGAAGTATCCAGTCGATGTATTCGGCACCGTTGTATGCGGGGCGGTCATCGCGACTCTCGTGTCATGCGGCGGCAGCTCCAGTTCGAACAATGCGAACCCTCTTATCGAGTCGTCATTTGATGTGACGGCCCTTGTGTCCGATGGCGTGGTGCCCGCCGCGCACACTGACGCGAATTTGAAAAACCCTTGGGGCGTCGCCTTCAATCCGCAAGGTTTCGCGTGGGTCGCGGACAACGGCACCAATGTCGCGACGCTCTATGATGGCAACGGCGTGCCGCAACCGCTGGTCGTCACGATACCCGATGGCAAGAACGGTTCCGCCTCGCCTACGGGCATCGTCTTCAACGGCACACAAAGCTTCACCGTCTCGGAAAACGGCAAGTCCGGCGTCGCGGCATTCATCTTTGCAGGCGAGGGGGGCACTATTACCGCGTGGGCGCCCACCGTCGGGCCGACCAACGCATTCGTCATGTACGACGACGGTACGGGCGGTGCCGTCTACAAAGGCCTCGCACTCGCCGCGATGAACGGCAATAACTTCCTTTACGCTACCGACTTCCATAACAACAAGATCGACGTCTTCAATGCCGCTTTTGCCAAGGTCGCGATGCCTGGCGCCTTTGCGGACCCGGCGCTTCCGGTCGGCTTCGCGCCGTTCGGCATTCGGGCGATCGGGTCGAATCTGATCGTCACTTACGCGATGCAGGATGCCGCCAGGCACGACGATGTGGCGGGCGCGGGACTCGGCATAGTTGATGTGTACGACACCGCAGGCAAATTGAAGCAGCACTTCGCGACGGGCGGCTCGCTGAACGCTCCTTGGGGCATTGCGCAAGCGCCCGGCAACTTCGGGTCGATGAGCGGCGCGATACTCATCGGCAATTTCGGCGACGGCACGATCAACGCGTTCAATGCATCGAGTGGCCAGTCGATGGGGCCGCTCAAAGGGACAAACGGCAGTCCAATTGTCGAACACGGTTTGTGGGGCATCACGTTCGGCAACGACCTCAGCAATCAGCCATCCAACACGCTGTTCTTCGCGGCGGGCCCGAATAACGAAGCCGATGGCGTCTATGGAAGAATTGATCTGAATACGAGGCCAATCACAGGCACGAACACGGGTTCGGGCACCGGTACAAGCACGAGCGGTGGGACGAGCATGGGCATGTAGCGCTAACCGCGCACCAGGCATCGGCCGCTGCCGGCATAGGCGATTCCGGTCACGGGCACGTCGCGTGCGTTCGTGTTCGTGCTGGCCGCACTGCGCGTACTCTGGCGTGCGATCCACGCAGCGCCGCCATTTCCCGGTCAGGTGCTTTCGCGCACCACCAGCTCGAACCCCAGATCGACCGCCGGTTTTGCAATCGGCTCACGGTCGATCATGGAGAGCAGCAGATTGGCCGCCACGCGTCCAATCGCTGCTCTCGGCGTTCGAACCGTGGTCAGACGCGGCACGCAGTCGGCGGCGCCCGCAAGATCGTTGAAGCCGACAATGGCCACCCGGGACGGCACCTCGATGCTCTGGCGGCGGGCTTCGAACAGGGCGCCCTGCGCGAGGTCGTCGTTGCCGAAGAAGATGCCGTCGACGTCAGGGCGGCGTTGCAGCAGTTGCCGGAACAGCTCGCATCCCAGCCCGATCGACGACGGAGACGGCGTGAGCACTTCGAGATCGGGGTCGTAAAGGCCCTGATGCCTGAGCGCCTCGCGAAAGCCCTCGGCGCGCTGCATCGTCCGCGAATCGAGCTGCGCGCCGACAAACGCATTGCGGCGGCAGCCGCGTTCAAGCAGATGCCGGGCTACGGCTTCGCCGGCCCGCACCTGCGAAAAGCCGACGCAGGGCACGCCCGCGGCTTCGTCGAGCTCCATGATGTGCACGCAGGGCACGCCACTCGCGTCGATCAGGCGCCGCGCGCTTTCCGTGCGGTCGAAGCCGCTGACGATCAGCCCGCTGGGCGGCGACGCCAGGTAATGGCGGATCAGGTCTTCCTCAGCGTTGCGCGAGTAGTGCGAATTGCCGATCAGGACTTCGTAGCCGCGCGGGCGCAGCACGGTGTGAATCGACTCCAGCACGTCCACGAAAACCGCATTCGAGATCGACGGAATCACCACGGCGACGGCGTCGCTGCGCGAGGACGCGAGCGCGCGCGCCGCGGGGTTCGTGACATAGTTGAGCTCCGCTGCGGCGGCCTTGACGCGCTCCACGTAGTCGGGCCCCACGGTCCCCACGCCGCGCAAGGCGCGGGATGCCGTGATCGTGCTCACACCAGCGCGCCGGGCCACCTCTTCGAGCGTGGGCCGGCCGGTGCTGCGGGTTTTCCTGAGTGTCGATGTTGCCATGATCGATCTAGGATAGCGCTGTCTCGCACCCAATGCAATTGGTAGGGCCGGATAGGATATCCGTAAAGGATGGCACTCGGTAAGCGTTTTTTTTGCAGGCGGGAGATAGCGCTACCTCAACGCTCATGGAGAGCCGGTTCGAGCGTGCCGCCGGCCTGGAGGGTGCGCGGTGCTGGCCTGCTCGGCGCTCAAGGAGCGTTATCGGGACCAGTTGCGCACCGCTGCGGCGTCGCCCGGTTTCGTGTTTCTCCGTCTACCGCAATCGGAGGCGCTGCGGCGTTGTTGCGCGGCGCGAGGATCATTTCGTACCTGCGTCGCGGGTCGAAAGCCAGTTCGCCATGCTGGAGCCGCCGGTCGCCGGAGCGCTGACCCTGACCGTCGGCGGATTGCGCTCGCTGGCCAGCATGGCCGGTGGATTTTATGCGGGTCGAGTGAGATAGCGCTGTCTTTTGCTTGCCTCGCCGGGGCGGCAAAGCAGAGAACCAGAACTAGATATTCAAGGAGACGATGATGGCAATTGCATCAGGAAAACGCATCCCCAACCGTCGTTGGGCCATAGGGCTGTTGCTGGGCATAGGCGTGCTCATCAACTACTTCGACCGCATCAACCTCTCGGTGGCGGCACCGCAGATGAAGGAGGCGTTCAACCTCTCGCCGGGCGAGATGGGTCTGTTATTCAGCGCATTCTTCTGGCCGTACGCCTTGCTGCAGGTGCCGGCCGGTCTTCTGCTCGATCGCTACGGCGTAACGCGCATTGGCCGGCTGGGTGCCTTCCTGTGGGGCCTTGCGTCCGCCATCACCGTTTTCGCGAGCGGCTTCGGCGGGGTGTTTGCTGCGCGTGCGGTGCTCGGGATTGCGGAAGCGCCCGGGTTTCCGGTCAGTTCGAAGGCGACGGGCTACTGGTTTCCGCGCAATGAACGCGCGCTGGCGACGGCCATCTTCGACGCCGCGGCGAAGTTTTCCAATGTGATCGGCGTGCCGCTGGTCGCGGTTGTCGTCGTGAACGCCGGATGGCGATGGGGCTTTGGCGTAACCGCGCTGCTGAGTTTCGCGTATTTCATCGCATTCCTGACGATTTATCGCGATCCAGGCAAGGACAGCCGGCTTTCGGCGGAGGAACTGAACTATATCCAGCAGGGCGGCGCGACGCCCGAAGGCACGCCGGGCGGCAGCGTGTTCGGCATGCTCGGCTACCTGCTGACGAAGACCAAGGTGTGGGGGCTGACGATCGGTTTCGCCGCCTACGGCTACTCGTTCTATCTGTTCCTGACCTGGCTGCCAGGCTATCTGGTCCAGACCATGCACATGAGCATTCTCAAGTCGGCGGGCTTTGCCGCGATTCCGTGGGCCGTTGCCACGGCGACCGATCTGCTCGTCGGCGGCTGGCTGATCGATCACCTGATCGCACGCGGCAAGGACGAGACGCGCGTACGCAAGGCGGTGTTGGTGACGGGCATGTTGTTCGGCCTCGCGGTATTCGGCGCGACGCAGACCACCAATCCCGGTTGGGCGATCTTCTGGATCTCGATTGCGCTGGGCGGTCTCGCGGCGGCAGCGCCCGTGGGCTGGTCGTTGCCTTCGCTGATTGCGCCGAAGGGCGGCGTGGGCACCATCGGCGGCATCATGAATTTCGCCAACAACCTGATGGGCGTAGCCGCGCCGATCGTGACGGGCTTCATCGTTGGCGCGACGAATTCGTTCACCAACGCGTTCCTCGTGGCGGGCGTAATCCTCGCAATCGGCATCGTGTCGTTCGTGTTCGTGATGGGGCGTATCGAAGCGATTCCGGAGCCTGCCGCCAAAGCCGAAGCCGATGCTCGTACGGCTTCAAAAACAAGGACTCCGGCGGAGTGAACGGCTGTGAAGCGGCGGCCCGGAAGGGCACGCCGCATTGAATTACCGGGAATTATTCCGGACTGCAAAGAATAATGAATCGACTACAACCTCGAATCGAGGACCTGGAGAAAACTCGCAATGAAGAAGAATGCTCAACGACGCTTGTTCGGTTTCGCGGCTGTGACTTCGCTGGCTGCGGTGGCTAGCGCACCCGCGTTCGCACAAAGCAGCGTGACGCTGTATGGCATCATCGACGAAGGCGTTATGTTCCTGAACAACACCGGTGGGGCGACAGGGGGGAAGAAGATTTTCCTTGATTCGACGAGCGGTATTAACGGTAGCCGTTGGGGCTTCAAAGGCTCTGAGGACCTGGGTGGCGGTCTTCAGGCCATCTTCACGCTGGAGGGCGGAATCAATATCAACAACGGCCAGTCAGCACAAGGAGGAACTTTCCTCGGGAGACAGGCCTTTGTGGGATTGAGCAGCAATAAGTTTGGAAGCCTGACATTTGGCCGGCAATACGATTCTATTATCTATTTTCTGCAACCCTTGACCTCGCAAGGTTCGCAGGCCGGTTCAGCGGCATTCCAGCACCCCGGCGATCTCGACAACACGGGCAACTCCGTGCGGGTGAACAACGCCGTGCGCTTCATGAGCCAGAACTACGGCGGATTCACTTTCGGTGGCGAATACAGCGTGGGTGGCGTAGCGGGCAACGTAACCGCGAACAGTGGTTACTCGGTTGGCGCGGCCTATTCGAATGGCCCATTCAGTTTCGGTGCTATCTACGAATACTTCAAGAATCCGACTTCGGCGACCGCGGGCTCAGGTTTCTTCACGAACAATGCAAACGGGAGCTCGCAACTTGCCTACTCGCTGAACAAGGGGTATGCGAGCGCCACGGCTTATCAAGTCATCGGTGCCGGCGCAGGTTACACGATCGGCTCGCTTTCCCTCGCAACGTCGTACACGAATGTCCAGTATGGAAATCTGGGCGCCGGGTTCGCTGGCGCGACAGCGCGATTCAATAACGTGGACTTTACCGCCAAGTACATGGTGACACCGACATTTGCAGTGATGGCCGCCTACGATTACCTGAACGGCGCGGGCGTGACGAAAACCAATGGACAAATGGTTGGCGACCAGCACTACAACCAGGTGAGCGTCATGGGCGATTATTTCCTGTCGAAACGCACGGACGTGTATCTGGAAGGCGCATGGCAGCGTGCTTCCGGAACCTCGTCGACGGGGGCGGCTGCGGTTGCGAATATCGGCAGCCTTGGTGACTCGAGCAACAATCACCAGATTGTCGTTCGTGCAGCTTTGCGGCATCGATTTTAAGAAGGCTCGGGTGCAAATCTGCACCCGAGATGCTGCGGGCCGCGCCTGAAATGCTCGAGATGGTGGAATGAAAGGCTCCGGCGGCGCGCAGCCGCCGGTTTGCGCATCGCCGCCGTGACGATAGCTAGCGCGATACAGGCCCGCGCCACGGAGCTTCCCGCAGCACATCACCCTGATAGAACGCCGGAAAGCGTTCGAGTTGCCGAAGCGCGTCCTCCATGGAAACCCCTCGGCTCAATACGGCACTTGAAAAACCCATGCGCTCCATCTGCAGCAGTTGATCGACGAGCACTTCGCCTGTCGCGCGCAGATCGCCTCGAAATCCGAGCCGGCGCCTGACAAGGTAGGCCTGGCTATAGGCACGCCCGTCGGTGAACGCGGGGAACTGAAGCTCCACGCGCTCCGCGGCTGCGATTTCGGCAGCACTGGCGAGCACATCGGCATCGTTCGAAAAAATCAGTACCTTTGCCGAATCGTCTTCGTCATGTTCCTGGGCGCTTAGAAGCCGAATACGCGAGGCGTTCGTCATGCCATGCTCTCCGCCGTCGCGCGTACCGCATTCGCGGCGGCCTTGAACGGTTCCAGCCCCACGCGCCGCACCGTTTCGATGAAGGTCTCGCAGCGCTCGCCGCTGCGTTCACGCAGCACGTGATAGGCACGCAGCAGCGCGTCGATGGCCTCCGGCACTTCCTCCGCCGAGAACGACGGGCCGATCACCTTGCCGGGCCGCGCATCGCCGCTGCGTGCGGAGCCGTCCGAGCCGCCGAGCGTTATCTGGTACCACTCCTCGCCATCCTTGTCGACCCCGAGTATGCCGATGTGTCCGCTATGGTGATGGCCGCACGAATTGATGCAGCCGCTGATATGCAGATCGATCTCGCCGATATCGTTGAGTTCGTCGAGGTCCTGGTAGCGCTCCATGATGCTCTGTGCGATCGGCAGGGAGCGGGCGTTGGCGAGCGCGCAGAAGTCGCCGCCGGGGCACGCGATCATGTCGGTGAGCAGATGCACGTTGGCGCTCGCGAGTCCGACTGCGGACGCGGCCTGCCAGAGTTCGAGCAAATCGTCGGCATGGACCCACGGCAGGACGATGTTCTGCGTGTGCGTGACGCGCGCCTCGCCGGCAGAGAACCGATCCACGAGATCGGCCACGCGTTCGAGCTGCCCGGCCGAGGCGTCGCCGGGTGCCTGCAGCGGGCGCTTGAACGAAAGCGTGACAATGCGAAGCGCAGCGATCTTGTGCGGCGCGACGTTGCGTTCGAGCCATCGCGCAAGTTGCGGCATACGCGCGGCGGCCGCCTCAAGCGCCGCGGCCGCGTCCTTATCCACCACGCGCACCGTGTCGAGCTTTTCCGGTTCGACGAAGCACGCGCTCACGCGCTCGAACTCGGCCTGAGGAATCGTGTGCGGACCGCCGTCGTAATCGACGATTTGCCGGAACTCATCCTCGACCGCGTCGATGAACCTTTGGCCCTCGGCCTTCACGAGGATCTTGATGCGCGCCTTGAACTTGTTGTCGCGCCGCCCGTACTGGTTGTACACGCGCACCACGGCCTCGATGTAGTTCATGATATGCCGCCATGGCAGGAACTCGCGCAGCACCGTGGCGATCAACGGCGTGCGCCCCATGCCGCCGCCCACGCTCACGCGAAAGCCAAGCTCGCCGTCCTGGTTGCGCACGAGACACAGGCCCACATCGTGCCAGTCGGTCGCCGCGCGGTCTTCGGCGGCACCCATGATCGCGATCTTGAACTTGCGTGGCAGGAACGCGAACTCGGGATGCAGCGTCGTCCACTGGCGCATGATCTCGGCGAACGGGCGTGGGTCCGCAATCTCGTCGGGCGCGACGCCCGCGCGTTCGTCGCAGGAAATGTTGCGGATGCAGTTACCGCTCGTCTGGATACCGTGCATGTTCACAGTCGCGAGCAGGTCCATGACGTCAGCTGCCTTCGCGAGCGGGATCCAGTTGAACTGGACGTTGGTGCGCGTCGTGAAGTGCGCATGATGCGTGGGCAGGCGCAACGTACCGAGTGCCCTCTGCGTTTCGAGCGCATGGCGATAGACCTCGGCCTCGGGTTCGTCATACTCGCGGGCTACGCGTGCGAGCACGCGTAGCTGCGCGCTCGAAAGCTCCCCATAGGGTACGGCCACGCGAAGCATCGGTGCGTGACGCTGGACGTACCAGCCGTTTTGCAGACGCAGCGGACGAAATTCGTCTTCGCTGAGCTGGCCGTTCTGCCAGCGTTCGATCTGGTTGCGGAACTGCGCCGCCCGGCTTGCCACGAAGGCCCTGTCGAATTCGGTGTAGCGATACATGGATGGCCTCGGAAATGCCGACGCGCGGCGAAGAAGGACATCGTGAAGTTATCGCGTCCGCATCCGCGCCCCAAGGAGCAGATCCGGCAGAAACAAGCGCAGCAGGGCGTGAACAACGTGGTTGGGCCGCATCATCACCGCGCCATCGAACGCGTCACCAGGCCAAGGATGGGCGTCAAAGATTTCCGCGCGACACTTCCTCCGACGCCGCTGTTCCAACGCCGCTAACGCGTACCGCGGGATCATTGAGGATTTCCGAAAGCGCCCGGATCGCGTCCTCCATTTTCGCGTCCCACGCGTGGCCGTAGTTCAGCCGGACGCAGTTCTGGAATGAATGGGTGGCCGAGAAGATCGGACCGGGTGCGATGCTGATGCCGTGCTTGATAGCCAAGCGGTGCAACGCCATCGCATCCACGGCGTCCGGCAGTTGCAGCCAGACAAAATAGCCCCCGTTTGGCGTAACCCAGCGTACCTCCGGCGGCAGCCAGCGCTTAAGGGCTGCCTCCGTCTGTGTTAGCTGCGAGCGCATCGCTGCACGCAGCTTGCGCAGATGTTTGTCGTATCCACCATACTGCAGATAATCAGCGATCCCGGCCTGAGCGGGAATGCTCGCAGAGAGCGTCGTCATGAGTTTCAGACGCTGGATCTTGTCGGCGAAGCGGCCGGCGGACACCCAGCCTATACGGTAGCCAGGCGCAAGCGTCTTCGAGAACGAACTGCAGTGCATGACAAGGCCCTTCGTGTCGAATGCCTTCGCAGGCAGCGGCCGGTCGCGGCCGAAGTGCAATTCCTGGTACACGTCGTCTTCAATCAGGGGAACGTCTCGAGCGCCCAGCAGTTCGACGAGCGCCTTCTTCTTCTCTACCGATAGCGTAACGCCCGTGGGATTCTGGTAGTTCGTCATGAACCAGCATGCGCGGATCGGATATTTGTCGAGTGCGCGCCCGAGTGCATCCAGATCCAGGCCCGTGACCGGATCGAAGGGGATCTCAACCGCGCGCAGATCGAGCCGCTCAATGGCCTGCAAAGCCGCATAGAAGCCGGGGGATTCAACGGCGATCGCATCGCCCGGCCTCGTAACGGCCATCAGGCAGAGATTCAGCGCCTCGAGCGCGCCGTTGGTCACCACGATCTCGTCGAAGGGTACGGACAGGCCCATGCCGACATAGCGCAGGCCAATCTGCCGGCGGAGATGATCGTTGCCAGGTGGCAGGTCGGCAACGGTACTCCAGGGACTCAGCGAGCGAGTGCCTCGCACAAGCGATTTCAACAGCCGGGCAGAAGGGAATAGCAGCGGCGAGGGAAAGGCAGACCCGAGCGGGACAATGCCGGGGTGCTTTGCGGCATCGAGCACCGAGAACACGAGATCGGTGATGTCCACGCGAGTTGACTCGGCAAGCGAAGCTGCCTGAGCCTTTGGCGCGGATTTCACTCCTGCACCGGGCGTCACAAAGTAACCCGAACGCTCCTGAGCGCGGATCAACCCCCATTCCTCTAACAGATAGTAAGCGCGCAGCACGGTCGACTGACTGACACCGTGCTGGGCAATGATATGGCGCAGGGAAGGGAGACGCGATCCGATCGGGATATGGCCGGACCGGATCTCGTCCGCGAGCGTGTTAGCTAATGCCTCGTAGCGGTTCATGATGGCCGTTGTTCGAAGGGCAATTCGGCGTGGTCGGTTTTGCCCCGGAACACACGATAACCGAGTGCCGTGTATGCGAGGATAACCGGAACGACAACGAGCGCGCCAGCCAGAGTGAAGGTCTGGCTCCGCCGCTCACGCTGCGCGCAGCGTGGTCGAGCGATCTCGCCAATCGCGACAATCGCGACAATCGCGACAACGAACTGCTGCGCTGATTTCATCGTCGTCTGCTTCTGTACGGGGGCTTCGCAGGGAAGGATCATTGTCGCCAGCGCGCATCGAACTCCGGGTCTGTTCTCCCGGGATGCGCCGGGATTACTGCGCGAGTGCCTGGATCATCACCTAAACCCGCAGAGCTTGCGGCTCTTATTGCCTGTAGCGCGGCAAGCCCTTTGCCCCGGCGCGAGCGCCGGGGCTTTTCTCGTGGCTGCGGTAAACACGCTCGGACTGCATCGCTCAAAGCGTCCGCAACTGCTGCTTTTTTCGCTCTTCGATAAGTTTGAACATAGCGTTCATGCGATCGATCGAAATGGAGAAAATGATGGAACTCATCCGCATGGTACGCATTGTTCTGTGGAGTTTCTTCGGCGTGCGCAAGAGCGCAGCTCATGAAGCCGACTTCGCCAATGTGAACTTTAGTTGGCTGCCGTTCGTGGCGGTTGGGCTGGCGGCTTTCATTGGCGCCTGCATACTTGGCGTCGTACTGCTGGTTGCACACTCCACGGGAACCGCACAAGGGTTCTGAAGATCCGCGACCGGATATCCGTATGGTTGCGGGTCGAGAGGCGCCGCTCACGCGCCGTACAATTTCTCGCAGAACGCCGCACTTGCACCAAGCCTTCGAGACAGATCTGCAGCGGCATCCAGTTGCACACGGTCGAGCTCACCCGATGCGTGTGCGGGACTGAGGCGCGACGCAGGACCCGAAAGCGTGAGGGCCGCCATGAACTTGTCGCCGGCGCCAAAGATCGGTATCGCGAACGCTGCGGTATGAACATCGCGCGCACCAGCGGTGAAGATCGGCAGCGCGGGCGACTTATCGTAGATCGGTTCACCAAGTCCCCAGAAACGGATCACCTGGCTAATGGCCGTGTCGTCGAGCGCAAACGCCGTTCCGGCGAGCCGCGTCTCCCGAAGACCTTCCGACGGTTCGGCACGGAAAAGGCAAAGCCGCTGACCGTTGTCGTGAACGTAGTACGATGCGCTTTCCTTCGTCAGCGCAGCCAGTGCGTGCAGTGCAGGCTCGACCACCGACGACAGATGGAATGACTGTTCATACAGCTTGCCCAGGTACAGCACGCGATGCCCGAGTGAATACGCGCCACCCTGCGAGCGCACGACATACCCCATCCGCTCAAGTGAATTCATGAGGCGATAGACCGTCGTCTTGTGCATGCCCGATGCTTGCGCGAGCATTGCGAGCGACTGCGATTCAGCGCCTGGCTTGAAGCAGTCCAACAGCGAAAGCGCTTTCTCGACAGCGACCACACCGTCGTTTCCCATTGATCGTCTCCCGTCATCCGTTGCTGGTGATTGTACACAGTAAAACGATGGTGTACACCGTAAAAGGGTAACCGCTAGTGTTGTCGCGCCCCCCGCCTGGCTATAGTGATTTCACCACGTACACCATTGTTGTACAGAGTACAACGATCAAAGCTTGAGGTGAAATTCATGAGCACGACATCCGCAGCGACTTCCCCCATCAATCGCAACATCGAACGTGTGCCGCAGGAACTGGTCGAGGCGGCCGCCCGTTATCAGGCGGCGATCCTTGCCGATGTGGCGGGCCGACGCGGCACGGTGCATGGCCGCGTACAGCCGCTGTCGCCGAAGATGAAAGTCGCCGGTCCGGCCGTGACGGTCGAAGTGCGCCCGGGCGACAACCTCGCCATCCATGCAGCGCTCGCGATCGCGAAGCCGGGCGATGTCATCGTCGTCGACGGCAAGGGCGATATCTCCTGCGCCTTGCTCGGCGAAATCATGGCGACGCAGGCCAAGGCGAGCGGCATCGCCGGCATCATCATCGATGGGGCGGTGCGCGACGCACACGAACTCGCTCACGGCGACTACCCGATCTTCTCGGCCGGCCTCAATCCGTGCGGTCCGACGAAAAGCGTGGCGGGACTCGTGAATGCGCCGATCTCGATTGGCGGGACGGCAGTCAATCCCGGCGACCTCGTGGTGGGCGATGCGGACGGCGTCGTGGTCATTCCGCGTAAGGACGTCGCTCGCATCATCGATCTTGCGCAAAAGAAGCTCGATATGGAAACCGCGCGTATCGCCGCGATTCACAAGGGCGATGTGCGTCCGGGTTGGATCGAGAAGGAACTGCGAGCAGCAGGCATGCTGGCCGAAGGCGAGGCGCTGTGATGCAGTCCGCCACTCACAAACCCGTCGTCCTTGTGACGGCCGCCGACCTCGCGCCGCAAGCGCTCGACATGCTGACGCAGTTCGACGTCGTGTTCGCCGGCAAGCAGCCCACGGAAGACGACATCGTCGCGCTATGCGCGGCCCACAACCCCGTTGCCATCATCGTTCGATACGGCAAGGTCAACGCCCGCATCATGGATGCGGCTGCGAATCTGCAAGTGATCTCGAAGCACGGCAGCGGCATCGACGTGATTGATCAGGAAGCCGCCGCAGCGCGCGGCATCGCGGTACGCGCCGCGATTGGCGCTAACGCCGCCGCCGTAGCGGAGCACGCATGGGCGCTGATTCTCGCTTGCGCCAAATCCGTGCCTCAGCTCGACATGCGCATGCGCGACGGTCACTGGGACAAATCCACGCACAAGTCCGTCGAGCTAGACGGGCGCACGCTCGGTCTGGTCGGACTGGGCGCAATCGGCAGACGCGTTGCCGCAATCGGTGCTGCCTTCGGCATGCAGGTGCTCGCGTTCGATCCCTATGCGAAAGAAGTGCCTGCGGGCGTGAAGCGGGTGTCGCTCGACGAACTGTATGCCGCATCCGACGTCGTGTCGTTGCACTGTCCTTTAACGGCTGAGAACCGCAAGATGCTGAACCGCGACACGCTCGCGCAATTCAAGCGCGGCGCGATTCTCGTCAACACGGCGCGCGGCGGTTTGATCGACGAAGCCGCGCTCGCCGAGGCGCTCGCAAGCGGCCAGTTGCGTTCGGCGGGTCTCGACAGCTTCGACGTCGAGCCGATGACGACGCCGCATCCGTTCCAGCAGATCCCCGACGCGATCCTGTCGCCGCATATCGGCGGTGTGAGCGATGCCGCGTACGTGAACATGGGCAAGGGCGCTGCCGCCAATGTTCTCGCGGTTATCGAGGAACACGCGCGCAACGCAGCCTGACGTTCACAAATTCGCAAGAGAAGGTCCCCCATGTTCTATCTCACCTCGCCCGAAGTGCGCACAGCCGAAGTCTTCACGCGCATGCCGGAAAAATTCCGCAAGCCAGACGTCCAGACGGATTGGGCGCGCGCCAATCGCGGCGGCCTCGCTACCGATTCGTTCCTCGAGGGTCCTGTCTGGGACCCCGACGGTTATCTGTTCGTCACCGACATCCCGCATGGCCGCGTGTTCCGGATATCGGCCGCGGGCGAGTGGGAACTCGTCGTGCAGTACAACGGCGAGCCGAACGGAATGAAGCGTTTCGACAACACGCACCTGCTCATCACCGACTATCGCAACGGCCTGATGCTGCTCGACATCGTGCGAGGCGAAGTGCGCCCGTTTCTCGAGCGCCGCAACAGCGAGCGCTTCAGGGGCGTGAACGACCTGACGTTCGATTCGCGCGGCAACCTGTACTTCACGGATCAGGGGCAGTCGGGGCTGCATGATCCGACGGGCCGCGTGTATCGCCTGTCACCCGACGGCAAGCTCGACATGCTGCTCGGCAATTGCCCGAGCCCTAACGGCCTCGTGCTGTCGATCGACGAGAAAGTGCTGTTCGTCGGCATGACGCGCGGCAACTGTGTGTGGCGCGTGCCGCTGCAGGCGGACGGCTCGGTCAGCAAGGTCGGGCAGTTCTTCACGTCCTATGGCCCAAGCGGCCCGGACGGTCTGACCATCGATTCCGAAGGTCGCCTCTTCGTCGCGAACCCTGGGCTCGGTCGCGCATGGGTGCTGAACCATCGCGCCGAGCCGGTCGAAATTCTGACGAGCCCCGAAGGCGCGTCGCTCACGAATCTCTGCTTCGGCGGCCCCGACATGAAGACGCTGTTCATGACCGAATCCGTGTCGGGAGCAGTCCTGAAAGCCGCGATGACGATTGCCGGGCCGCTTCCCAGCCGGGCGAAGCCGATCGTCTGAGCCGCGGCGGGCACAGCGCCCGCCATACATCAATGCATCGCGCCGATAGAAGCGCGATGGAGGAGGCAAGCATGGCCATTTCGCAGACCTTGAGCGCCGGGGGCGGCGCACGGCACGCCGACGCGCAGCCCGTTCAGGACATCGCAAACGAAGACTACGCAGCCAGCGAGCGCACGCTTGCGAAGGCATTCCGGCGGATTCTGCCGTTTATCTTCATCTGCTACGTCATCAGTTATCTCGACCGGACCAACGTCGGCTTCGCCGCACTGACGATGAACAAGGACCTCGGTCTGACGTCCGAGCAGTTCGGTTTTGGCGCGGGCTTGTTCTTCGTCGGGTATTTTCTCTTCGAGATCCCAAGCAACCTGATCATGCAGAAGGTAGGCGCGCGCGTGTGGATCGCGCGAATCATGATCACGTGGGGTCTTTTTTCGATGGCGACGGCGTTCGTCGTCGGCCCGAAGAGCTTTGCCGCTGCGCGCTTTCTTCTTGGACTCGCCGAGGCGGGCTTCACGCCCGGCATCTATCTGTATTTCACGCACTGGTTCCCCGGCAAGTGGCGGGCGAAGGTGACGGCCGCGTTCCTCGTCGGCATTCCCGTCGCGAACATGGTCGGATCGCCGATCTCGGGTGCCTTGCTCGAACTCGGCGGCCTGCATGGCCTGCGCAGCTGGCAGTGGCTTCTGCTCATCGAAGGCGTGCCGGCCGTGATTCTCGGCATCGCTTGTCTGTTCCTGCTTGCCGACCGACCCGAGAAAGCGAAGTGGCTCAGCGAAGAAGAAAAGTCGTCGCTCGCGCGGCGCCTCGCGCTCGAACAGCGCGATATCGGCGCGAAGCACGGCAGCAAGCTGCGCGATGCGATGACCAACTGGCGTGTCTTCGTCCTGGCGTTCATCAACTTCTGCGGGATCGTCGGCTCGCTCGGCGTCGGTCTCTGGATGCCGCAGATCATCAAGCAATTCGGCGTCGGACATTCAGTGGTCGGATGGCTGACTGCCATTCCTTACGCGATCGGCGCCCTGGTGATGCTCTGGTGGGCGCGCGTCGCCAATCGCTCGCAGAACCGCATTCCGTATGTCGCCGGTGCGCTGGTCGTCGCGGCGCTGGCGCTGTGCGCGAGCACGTTCGTCGATACGCCGGTGCTCAAGCTGATCGCGTTGTGCTTCACGGTGAGCGGCATCCTCGCTTTCCAGGCCACCTACTGGGCCATACCGTCCGGATTCCTCACCGGTCGCGCGGCGGCTGGCGGTCTCGCGTTGATCGTCTCGGTGGGCAACCTCGGCGGCTTCGTCGGTCCGTCGATGATCGGCGCGCTCAAGCAATTCTCCGGCGGCTTCACCGCGCCGCTGCTCGCCGTGTCGGGCGTGCTGCTGCTCGGCGCGCTGACCATCGCGTGGCTCGGCGATCCGGGCGCCGACGCGGGTGAAGCGCCGTCCGCCCACAAGGCGTGATCTCTCCTGCCTCGAACCAATCCATAAACACTGTTTGGAGACTCCATGTTGTTTAACAAAGCCAGCCAGAATGCCAACCCGCAATACCGCTTCATGCTTGGAGCAATCGCAGCCGCAGGCGTGAGCCTCTCCTGTGGCGGCGCGCATGCGCAAAGCAGCGTGACGCTGTATGGCATTGCGGACGTAGGTATCGAGCACATCAACAATACGAGTGCTGGCGGCGCACAGACGCGCGAAGTGTCGGGCAACCTGTCGGGTTCGCGCTGGGGGCTGAAGGGCGTCGAAGACCTCGGCGGCGGAATGAAGGCCGTTTTCCAGTTGGAAAGCGGATTCAACATCAATGACGGCACGACCGCGCAGTCGACCAAAGGTCTCGGTGCCAACGCGGCCACGACCTCACGACTGTTCGGCCGGCAAGCGTGGGTCGGTCTTTCGTACAAGGGTCAGCAGTTGAGCTTCGGCCGGCAGAACTCGCTGCTCTACGAAGAGGCCGTCGCTTTTGATCCGATGGGGGCATCCTCGCGATATTCGGTACTGTCGCTCGATTACGCGATGGCCGCGCGCATCGACAACTCGGCGAAGTACACGGGCGTGTTCGGTCCGTTGACGGCACAGGCGATGTACAGCACGCGCTACGACACGGGGTACGGCGCAGAAGTGCCGGGCGCGCAAATCACCGGGCGATTCTTTAGCGGTGCGTTGACCTTCGCGCAAGGCCCGCTTGCGGCGAGCGTCTCGTACGAGCAGCGCAACAGCAACACGGTTGCGACAAACACCGGCACCGAGCGTCGCGCGACGGCCGCCGCATCGTATGTGTTCGGGCCCGTGAAGGGCTTCGCGGGTTATCGCTACCTGCGTGCGTCGAACGCATTCCTGCCAGCGAATCCGATCCGCGTTGCAAACGGGTCCGATGCGAGCGCGGCCAACTTGTACTGGGCGGGAGCGCAGTACTCGGTCACGCCGGCGTTCGTGCTCACGGCAACGGCCTATTACCAGGACGTGCATTCGACCGGCGCCGATCCGTGGCTCGCGGTGCTCTGCGCGGACTATCTGCTGTCGAAACGCACCGACGTGTATGCGACGGCGGGCTTCGCGCACAACAAGGACGGCTCGGCGCTCGGCGTGAACGGTTATGGCACTGTCGCGCCCGGCTATAACCAGACGGGCGTGGTCATCGGCATGCGCCAGAAGTTCTAAGGGCGAATCTCATCATGACAGTGGCCGCACAGCCGGGTTTGGTCAGCAGACTGTTTCCCGCGCTTTCGGAGGCGTCGCTGCGGCGCTATCTGAGCGGGCAGGTCGCGTCCGTGCTCGGGAGCTGGACGCAGAACGTCACGCTGAATCTGCTTGTTTATCACCTGTCCGGATCGGCGGCGATTCTCGCGCTGCTGAACTTCCTGTTGTACGGGCCGCAGTTGATCGTCGCGCCCCTGGCCGGGTCGCGGATCAGCGCGGCCAACGCAAGACGCGCGACGCTCTGTGTGCTGATGACGTCGCTGCTGCTGACGGGCAGTCTCTTCACGTTATCGCTGTTCGGCGTGCTCGGTGTGAAACTGATCCTCGCACATGCGCTTGCCATTGGCGTGTCGAGCGCGGTCGAAACACCCGCACGCCAGGTCCTGCTGCTCACGAGTCTGCGGGATGCGACGCATACGTCCAACGCCGTCGCGATGAACACGATGGTCTATAACGTCGGCCGCATGGTCGGCCCGACGATTGCGGGCTTCGTCTATCCGACGCTCGGACCCCGGACATCATTTGTGATTTACGCATTGGCGCTGTGCTTCATGGCCATGTGCGTTCGCTCGATCAGAGCGGCGTCGGCGGCGCGGCCTTCGCGCGCGGAGAGCGGCCTGCGGGACGCGGTCGGCTATGTGATGTCCGACGCTTTCTCAGCGCGCTATCTGCCCATTCTCGCGTGCATCGGTTTGTTCGCCGGCAGCTATCAGACGCTCGTGCCGCTACTCGCGGACAAGGGCTTTCACGACGCGGCGCGCTTTACGGGCGTGTTCTTCGCGTGCGCCGGCGCGGGCTCGCTGAGTGCTGCGGTGTTGCTGTCGTCGGCGTTCGGGCCGCGGGCGTCGCGCCGGTTCATCGCGTGGGCCCCGTGGACGGCGGTCGCCGCGCTCGCAGTGCTGGCGGCAACGACGGATGTGGCGGGGTCGATCCCGGCGTTCTTCGCGCTCGGCTTCAGCCTCACTTTCGCGGCCACCTCGACGAACGCGACCATTCAGCGGCAGTGCCCTGAACACGTGCGCGGCGGACTCGTCGGCATGTATGGCATGGCCTACAACGGCACGATGCCTTTCGGCTACCTGCTTGTCGGAAGCGCATCGGAAGCGCTCGGCGTGCGGCACACCTTCGCGGCAATGGCGGTGGTGCTCGCCAGCGGTGTCATCGCCGTTATTGCATGGCAACGATTCACGAATTCGCGCTCAGGCGCACAATAAACGGAGACACAATGCAAACTGGAATCATGGAAAAGTCCGCGATCGAGAGCAGGACCCTACGAAAGGTCGTCTGGCGACTCATTCCGTTCCTGATGATCTGCTACCTGCTTGCCTTCATCGACCGGGGCAATGTGGGGATGGCGTCGTTGCAGATGAATCACGACCTCGGCATGTCGGCGAAGGCCTTCGGCTTCGGCAGCAGCCTTTTCTTCATCTCTTACTTCTTCTGCGAAGTGCCGAGCAACCTCGCGCTCCAGAAGTACGGCGCGCGGATCTGGATTGCGCGGATCATGATCACGTGGGGCATTGTGTCGGCGGCGACGGCGCTGGTGCACAACGCCACGATGTTCTACGTGCTCCGTTTCCTGCTCGGTGCGGCCGAAGCCGGCTTCTTTCCGGGCGTGCTGCTGTATCTGTCGTACTGGATTCCGGCGTCGTATCGCGCGCGCATCGTCGCGACATTCATGGTGGCGATTCCGGCTGCGAGTTTTATCGGCTCGCCAATCTCGGCACTCCTCTTGCAGATGGACGGTGTCTGGGGTTTGCGCGGATGGCACTGGCTGTTCATCCTCGAAGGCGTTCCGACCGTGCTGCTTGGTGTCGCGTGCCTGTTCATGCTGACGAACAAGCCTGAAAACGCGAAGTGGCTCGACGACGAAGAGCGTACGTGGCTCGTCAATGCGCTCGCCGCCGGGCACAAGGCGCCGAAGAAGGTGCCGTCGCTGCCGCTCGCGCAACTGTTCCGCAATCGCTATGTGCTGTGTCTCGCGCTCGTCGATACGTGCGCATCCGCGGCGGGCAGCACGCTTTCCGTGTGGCAGCCGCAACTGCTCAAGTCGTTTGGCCTGACCGTCATGCAGACGGGGCTGCTGAACTCCGTTCCATACGCTGTCGCCTCGGTCCTGATGGTCTACTGGGGCCGGCGCTCGGACCGCACCGGCGAACGCCGCTGGCACACCATGGTGCCAATGCTGCTGATTGGCCTGGGCCTGTTCGCGACATCGCTGAGCGGGTCGCTGCTGCCGACGATCGGCATGCTCTGCGCGGTGCTGGTCGGCGCGTATTCGTTCAAGGGGCCGTTCTGGGCCCTCGCCACCGACATGCTGTCCAACAGCACTGTGGCAGCGGGCCTCGCGACGGTGAATGCAATCGCGAACCTGCTTGGCGGCGGCCTGATGGTCAATGTCTACGGATGGGTGAAGGAGGGGACGGGCAGCTATGCGCTCGCATTGATGCCGCTTGCCATTCTCACGCTCGTGAGCGTCGCGACACTGCTGCTGCTTACGCGTAACGGACAGGCGAGCAATGTCACCGGCAAGACGGAGACTGTTTGAGCATCATTTAAGGTGAGCGGCGGAATCCTGGAATCGCCGCGACGCTATGCACGATCGGGTATGCCGCTCGTAAGATGCCGCAATTCGTCCAGCAGTTTTGCTGCGGGGGCGGGCAGGATTCCGTCGCGACGCCTGAATGCAGTGAGTGTCCGCAGGGCCTCCAGGCCATCATTTTCAGCCTATCCAGAATGCCTGCCGTCTTCTCCATGTCGTACATGGGTTCCGAGGCTAGCCGACACCCGCTTGCAAAGCCGACCGGAATACGTCCGGTATCGTCTTGTCGAGCGCCGCTCGACCTTTGCTCATTACCTCGCGCGCTCAGCAGTTGCATAAAAGTGCCGATCGAGGGCCGGTGTTTTCCCTGAGGTGAAATCGGTTGCAGCCAAAAAATGGCTGCACTACGATTCATCAAATAGAAATTCGATGTGAAATTCTATTCGAAGCGCCTTGGACACCTGAGGGTCCGGCGCGCCTCATGTTTTCGGCCAGGGCGCTGCGCCATCAGCGCCGCCGGTGGAAAGTAGCGACTTCACGCGTGGCGGATTCGTAGACACGTTCCATCTGTTCGAGGCAGGCAGTCGCCTGCGCGGCAGCGGACTGGATGCCCGCAGCCGCTTCGGCCATCTTGAGGAGCACCGTTTCGCGCAATCGTGCGTACGCTTCGCACACGCGCGCGCCTTCCGCGGTGGTCACGTAGTACACGCCGGTGCGCGCCGTTCCGGATTTTTCGACGAGCCCGGCTTTGATCAGCTTGCGTAGTTCGTACTGCATATTAGCGATGTCCTGCCGGTTGGTCATATGCAGCAGATCGCGAATGGTCTTGGGCCGTTCGTGCATATGGATGACGTGCACCAGCGCGTTCTCCTGGCCGCTCAGCGCGGTGCCGGTAACGGCGGCCATGCACTCGGACTGCCAGCGCGAGAACGACTGGTTCAGGCGCATCACGGCGTACTCGAGGTCGGTGATCTCGACGCCGAAGTCGTCCATCGCCAGGTGCCAGCGATGTTCGGCAGCGGCAGCTTTTTTCGTGGTTCTGCGTGAAGGTTCGGTCATTGCGGAATCGCGCGGTTGCGGCCCATGCCGTCGACTGGGTTGGGAGAGCAGGGCGCCGCGAGGCAGCCCGTCATGGAAACAAATTTTACTGCGCCAGGACTGACATGAGACGAATTCTGAACACGAAGGATTTCATTCTGGGAACGTTTGCGACGAACTGCTCGGGCGGGATGTCGGTGACAAAGATCGGCGAGCGCTGGGAAAACTCGTGGGAGAACAACGAAAAGCTCGCGCTTATGCTGGACGAAGCCGGTATCGACTTCATGCTGCCTATCGCGCGCTGGATTGGCTACGGCGGCGAGACGGACTTCCACGGCTCGGTGCTCGAGACCATGACCTGGGCCGCGGGCCTGCTCGCGAAGACTCGCCATCTTACCGTGTTCGCGACGATCCACACAGCGGCGAACCATCCGGTCGTGGTTGCCAAGCAGATTGCGACGCTCGACCAGATTGGCGGCGGACGCGCTGGCCTGAACATCGTCGCGGGCTGGAACCGCCCCGAGTATGAAGCGCTCGGCCTGCCGCTCTCGACCGGCCACGACAAGCGCTATGCGTATGCCCAGGAGTGGTTCGACGTCGTGCAGAAAATCTGGACGCACGATGGTCCCTTCAATTGGGACGGCGAGAATTTTCACCTCAAGAACATCTATGGACTGCCGCGCCCGTGGAATGGCGAGCGTCCGCCGATCCTGAACGCGGCGGGGTCGGGCGAGGGACGCGATTTCGCGATCGGCAACGCGAACTTCCTGTTTACGCCGGCGATCGATCTCGATCGCTCGCGCACGGAAGTCGCCGAGCTCAAGCAGAAAGCCGTCGCTGCGGGCAAGGACGTCAACGTGCTGACATTCTCGCACGTGGTCTGCCGCTCGACCGAGCAGGAAGCGCGTCAGTATCTGCACTATTTTGCGCAGGACAACGCGGACTGGGGAGCGGTCGACAACCTGGTTGCATTGCAGTTTGCCAATGCACAATCGTTCCCCCACGACCTGCTCTCGATGATCCGCGACCGGATGGCCGCGGGGCATGGCGGCTTCCCGCTCGTCGGTACTCCCGAGCAGGTGGCGGCGGGGCTGATGTCGCTTGCCGAAACCGGCTTCAAGGGCACGACGCTGTCGTTCGTGGACTACGTGAAGGAGTTCCCGTACTTCCGCGACACGGTGCTGCCGATCCTCGAGGCCCACGGGCTGCGCAGCCCTCGCGAGAACCGCCGTGCAGCCTGATGCTCTGGATGCCGCCGGTGCGCTGAGCAGCCACTTCGTGCAAGCGATGCGCGGCTTCGCGGGAGCGGTATGCGTGGTGACGGTCGCGGACGGCGACGAGCGCAGCGGCTTCACCGCCACTTCCGTGTCGTCGTTTTCGGCACAGCCGCCCATGGTGGTGGTTTCGATGAAGGCGACCAGCTCTTCGGCGGGGTTGCTCGAACGCACGCGACGCTTCGGCGTGAACCTGCTGCGCGCCGAGCAGCGCGCGATCGCCGAGCGATTCACCGGCTTTTGCGGCGAACAGGGCGAGGCGCGTTACGGCAACGACGAGTGGCTGCGCGCGATGCCGGATGGCGCGCCGCTGCTCGCGGATAGCGTGGTCGCGATGGATTGCGAGGTCGATGAGCTGATCGTGCGCCACGGGCACCTGCTTATCATCGGCCGCGTGCGCGCTGTGAATCGCGACGAGTCCGTGCCGCGTCCGCTCGTCTACTGGCAGGGGCAATATATCGCCCTCGCCAGCCCGCTAGTGGCAGCGGGCTGATTCTTCCCATCCGGGGAGATTGGGGCATATCCATTCGAACCCGCTGCACGAAGATGCAGGCTTATTGGTAAGCATGACGAATCAATGATGGAAAATGGAGATTATCGATGGGAAGAAAATGCGGGAAATGCGCGCTCGCCGCGATGATTGGCCTTGCAGCACCGATTGCCCACGCGCAAAGCAGCGTCACGATTTTCGGCTTGCTGGACGCTGGCGTGTCGTACATCAGCAATCAGGGCGGCAAATCGAACTGGCAGATGGCGGACGGCATTGCGGTGCCCAACCTCTTTGGGATGGAGGGGGCGGAGGACCTGGGCGGCGGCCTCAAGGCGAAGTTTCGGCTCGTCAACCAGTTCTCGCTCGGCAACGGCTCGATCATAGCGTCGCCCAGCAACAGTTCGATGACGAGTGGCGGCCTCTTTGCCCGCGAAGCATGGATGGGTCTTGCGAGCGATCGTTACGGCAGCCTGACGATGGGCCGGCAGCAGGACTTCATGGTCGATACCTTGCTCGCGGACGTCGGTGCGGATTCGGCGCTCTACGTGGGTGGCCTCTACAACTTCCGCGACGGTCCGTTCTCCGGCCTGAACCTGCCGGATTCGCCGCCAAACGAGGCCTACAACTTCGACCATATGAACGGCGCCGAAGCGTTGTCGAATTCGGTGAAATACGCTTCGGCGAACTATAGCGGACTCAAGTTCGGCGGCATGTACGCGTTCGGCGGGACCGCCGGGAATTTCAGTCAGAACAGCGCATCGAGCTACGGCGTGAGCTATGCGAGGGGGCCGTTCGCCGTGGGTGCCGCCTATACGAATGTCAAGTACGCGGTGCTCGAAGGCGCGAGTATCCGTAATTGGGGGGCCGGCATGCGCTACTCGATTGGCGCCACGCTGTTGACACTGCTCTATACCAATACGCGCAACACGCAAAATGGTGCGGCCGTCAACATGATCGAGGCGGGCGGCACGTATCGCGTGACGCCGGCATTCGGGCTGGGGGCGAACTATATGTACATGTGGGGCAACGCGGGCGTCGACAACAATCACGCGCATCAAATCAATGCCGTGGCTCAGTACAGTTTGTCGAAGCGCACGACGGTCTATGCCGAGACGTCGTATCAGATCGCCAACGCCGGGGCGACCGCGGCCATCGACGGCACGTTTGGCCCGTCCAGCAGCAACTATCAATTTGTGGGGCGGGTCGGGATCCAGACGAGGTTCTGACCCAACTGGGTGAACACCGCCCGCCGTGCTCATCGCGGGCGTTTCCGGGCGTCGCAGCGCCCTAAACGGGTGCGCCACGACGCAAACTTGTGCATTTTGTTGCCGGCACAGGGCAGGAAAAGTGCCTCACGCGCCAGGATGGCGGGCTTTTCACCTTGGCACGCTTCTCGCTATAACGGGTGGGCAAGGAGCCGGCGCAGCCCCCGGTTCGACAGACAATCTGGAAATGGACAGCTAGGGTTCCGGCCTGCTTCTCGCAGGTGCTGGTCCGAGAGCTGTCGACCTCAGGCGAGGTTACACGGCGGGACAAAAGCCCGGGAGAGAACGCGATGTTTGCGCTGCTCCCTGCCGTTGCTAACCGTCCCCTTCGAGGTCAACCTCATGCGCAAGCTCGTTCGCTGTCTTGGCATTGCCGCCATCTCCCTCGCCTCCTTCGCTTCAAGCGCTACGTTCGCCGCTGGCCGCAGCGACTTCAAGGTTTGTTGGACCATCTACGCCGGCTGGATGCCGTGGGGTCAAGCGAAAACGCAGGGCATCATTTCGAAGTGGGCCAAAAAGTACAACATCAGCATCGATGTCGTGCAGTTGAACGACTACGTTGAATCCATCAATCAATACACGGCCGGCAAGTTCGATGGCTGCGCGATGACCAATATGGATGCGCTCACGATCCCGGCCTCGGGCGGTGTCGATTCGACGGCTCTGATTGTGAGCGACTACTCGAACGGCAATGACGGCTTGCTCATGAAAGGCAAGGGCAAGCAGATCGCAGACTTGAAGGGCCAACAGGTGAGCCTGGTGCAGTTTTCGGTCTCTCACTACCTGCTTGCACGTGCACTGGAAAGCGCCCATATGAGCGAGCGCGACCTCAAGGTTGTGAACACATCAGACGCGGATATCTCCGGTGCCTTCGCGACTCCGGCTGTTCACAACGCGGTGACATGGAACCCGATGCTCGCCGACTTGAAAGCGCAGCCGAACGTCACTGAAGTCTTCGATTCGAGCAAGATTCCCGGCGAAATCATGGACATGATGGTTGTCAACACGAAGACGCTGCAAGCGAACCCGGCGCTCGGCAAAGCCCTCACGGGCGCATGGTTCGAGATGGTCGCGTTGATGCACGGTGATTCCGCTGCGAGCACGACCGCGCTGACTTCGATGGCGAAGGCCTCCGGTACCGACCTTGTGAACTTCAAGGGCCAGCTCTCGACCACCGCGCTCTTCTACACCCCGCAGGCAGCGGTGGCGTTCGTCACGAGCCCGGACATGCCGAAGATCATGTCGCGCGTCGCGAAGTTCTCGTTTGACCACGGTCTGCTTGGCCAGGACGCAAAGAGTGCGGATGCCGTGGGCATGGCCTTCGACAAGAACGTGGTCGTCGGCGACAAGAACAACGTGAAGCTGCGTTTCGACCCGAGCTACGTAGAGATGGCAGCCGCGGGCAAGCTCTGAGACGGACTTCGACGCTTTTTGCAAGGCGGTCACCATGCGACTCATTAATCGACATCCGAGCCGAATCGGCGGCCTGATGCTGCTCCTGCTGCCGTTCGTCGTGTTGTTTGCGGTGTATTTCACAGGGTCTGCACAGCGGCTCGCGCTCAATCCCGATGACAAGCTGCTTCCGAGCGCGGCGCAAATGCGTGATGCGGTGAAATCGGTCGCATTCACCGAAGACAAACGCACCGGCGAATATCTGCTATGGGACGACACCCTCTCGAGTTTGCGGCGGCTGGGAATCGGCCTTCTCGTGAGCGCGATGATTGCGCTGGTCGCCGCCATCGCGACGGGCTCGTTGCCGCTCGTCAGTGCCACGCTCTCGCCGTTCATCACCGTCGTCTCGATGGTGCCTCCGCTGGCGGTGCTGCCGATTCTTTTCATCGTCTTCGGGCTCGACGAACTATCCAAGGTCGTGCTCATTGTTTTCGGCATAACACCCATGATTATTCGGGACCTGCATGCTCGCGCCCGCGACATTCCCGCTGAACTTTGGGTCAAGGCTCAGACGTTGGGGGCCACGAGCTGGACGGTGATCCTGCGTTTGGTGTTGCCGCAACTTTTGCCGCGCTTGCTGGTGGCGATGCGTCTCTCGCTCGGTGCGGCATGGCTCTTTCTCATCGCCGCTGAAGCGATCGCATCGACTGACGGTTTGGGCTACCGAATCTTCCTCGTGCGCCGCTACCTCTCCATGGACTTGATTCTCCCGTACGTCGCGTGGATCACGCTGCTCGCGTGGCTCACCGATGAGCTGCTTCGCAGGATCACGCAGTGGTCGTTCCCGTGGTATGGCGGAGGTGGACGATGATCGAAGTCCGCAACGTATGGAAATCGTACGGCGACCAGGTGGTCCTGGAGCGTTTGAATCTGACGATCAAAGAGGGCGAGTTTTGTTCGATGGTTGGCGCATCCGGCTGCGGAAAGTCGACGTTTCTCCGACTGCTGCTGGGTCAAGAGCAAGTGACGCGCGGCGAGATTCTGCTGGACGGTCAACCGTTGCCCGGCGAACCGGAAGCCCATCGTGGCGTCGTGTTTCAACGCTACTCGGTGTTCGAGCACCTGAGCGTGTTGCGCAACGTGATGCTGGGACTGGAGCTGCGCAAAGCGAAGCTGGCGGGCCGGCTCTTCGGGGCGCAAAGGCGCGCCGCACGCGACGAGGCAGCGGCCATGCTCGAGCGGGTGGGACTCAGTGCCGCCTTGAACAAGTACCCGCAGCAACTCTCCGGTGGCATGCAACAACGCCTCGCCATTGCGCAGGCCTTGATGATGAAGCCGCGCGTCCTGCTGCTCGACGAGCCGTTTGGCGCACTCGACCCCGGCATCCGCAAGGACATGCACGCGTTGCTCTCGGATCTGTGGCGCGAAGCGAAGCTAACCATCTTCATGGTGACGCATGACCTGAAGGAAGGCTTCACTTTGGGAAGCCGAGTGCTGGTTTTCGACAAGGTGCGCGTGGATCCTCAAGCGCCAGGCGCTTACGGAGCGCGTATCACCTACAACATTGCGCTCGACCGCAGCCGCGAATCGGCGTCGGCGGTGCATCTGGCTCGCGCGGCGGTTCAAGGCGCGTCCAGCGTTGAAGTGGTCTCATGAAGGGAACTCAAACATGAAGCTATTGCTTGAAGAAACCGTCCCGGGAGGCGGCCATACCTCTCTCATCGTGAAGCGGGGGCAATCGTTGCGCGTGACTGACCTGCACGGTGGCGCCAATGTCAGCGTCATGATGGTCAATGCGACGGAAAAGAGCGAACGTCTGAACCTGCCGGATTCGCTCAAGTGCCAGCACACCGCGAAGCTCACCGCCGGGCATTGCCTGTACTCCGATATGGGCCGCGTGCTCGCCGCCATCGTCGCCGACACATGTGGATGGCACGACAGCATCGGCGGCGTCTCGAACGCCGAGGAGGTCACTGCGCGTTACGGCCGTGGCCGCTATCAGGAACTGCGCAACGCGTTCTACCGAAATGGCACGGACAATCTGCTCGTCGAGATGAGCAAGTGGGGGCTCGACATTGCGGACCTGCTAATGACGCTCAATCTTTTCAGCCGCGTCGACGTCTCCAGCGAAGGGGTGCTCAATTTCGTGAGCCACAACTCGAAAGCTGGCGACTACGTTGAGCTCTATGCGCCGATGAACACGCTGGTCGTGCTCACGGCGATTCAGCACCCACTCGACCCGAACCCGGAATATGCGCCCAAAGCGGTGAAACTCGCGTTGAGCGAGGCACAGCCCGAGGTGGCCGAAGTGTGTCGTACCGCATGCGAGGAAAACGTGCGCGGTTTTATCAATACCGAGCGGTTCTTTCTTTGAGCGGAGACCACTTCATGACTAGCACGCTTATCGTCAGCGACAAACAGCCTGGGAGCGCGGTCTACCGCGAGACAGTGGCTGCGGGCGAGCCCTGGCTTCACGAAGTGAAGGCGGGGCAAACCCTGCGCATAGTCGATCTGGAGGGCAACCAGGCGGTCGATACCCTGTTCTACAGTCTCGCCGACCCGCGCGAGCGCTTCGACCCGCAACGCACCTTGCGTCGACAGCAGCGCCTCTACCTGAGCGCGGGCTCCGTGTTGTACTCGAATCTGGGCAATCCCATGTTGACCGTCGTTGCCGACACCTGTGGACGCCACGATACGCTCGGCGGCGCCTGCGCACAGGAGAGCAATACCGTGCGCTATGCGCTGGGAAAGCGCTATATGCACAGCTGCCGTGACAACTTCCTGCGCGCCTGTGCGCACGACGGCCGGCTCTCGAAACATGACATTGGCGCGAACGTAAACTTCTTCATGAACGTGCCCGTGACGGCGGAAGGCGGCCTCACCTTCGAAGACGGCATTTCCGCTCCAGGGAAGTACGTCGAACTGCGTGCCGAGATGGATGTCATCGTGCTGATTTCCAATTGCCCCCAGTTGAACAATCCGTGCAACGCCTACAACCCGACGCCAGCGGAGCTGCTGATATGGGACTGAAACGTATCCGCAGCTGGTTCTCGTTCCTCATGCTGGTGCGCTCGGGACGTTATTTCACGCTTACGCGCGACCAGTTGAATCAGGCAAATCGCTAACGCGAATACGGCCGTGGACGACCGCGGCTCGCATCTCCCACGGCGGGACGGCCCGCCTCCGAATCAGAATTCCTTCCATGTTCGAGACGATTCTTATCGCCAATCGTGGCGCTATCGCGTGCCGGATTCTTAGAACGCTGCGCGAACTCGGTGTCACCGGAGTCTCCGTTTTTGCGGAGGCGGATAGAGCGAGCCGTCACGTGAGCGAGGCGCCCATCGCGCACTGCCTGGGCGATGGCCCCGCGGCGACGACTTATCTCGACACGAAACAGATCCTCGAGATCGCTCGTCGCGAGGGCGTACAGGCCATTCATCCCGGGTATGGATTCCTGTCCGAGAATGCAGCCTTCGGAGAGGCGTGCGAAGCGGCGGGAATTGCGTTCATCGGGCCAACGCCCGCGCAACTGCGTGTCTTTGGCCTGAAGCACACGGCGCGTGAAATCGCTGAGAAGGAAGACGTGCCTATGCTCAGGGGCACCGGCTTGCTCGGTGACGTGACGGCGGGGCTGGAAGCCGCCCAAGCAATTGGCTATCCGGTCATGCTGAAGAGCACGGCCGGCGGAGGCGGCATCGGCATGCGCGTTTGCTGGAATGCCGCCGAACTCGGCGCGCACTTCGACGCCGTGAAGCGACTTGGCGAGAACAATTTCAGCGATTCTGGCGTGTTCCTCGAAAAGTACATCGAGCGGGCACGACACCTGGAAGTGCAGATCTTCGGCGACGGGAAGGGCGACGCGATTGCGCTCGGCGTACGCGACTGCTCGGTGCAGCGGCGCAACCAGAAAGTGCTTGAGGAAACGCCTGCCCCGTGCTTGCCGGATGGAATTTCCGAAGCCCTGTGCGCGGCAGCAGTGAAGCTCGCGAAGGCGGTGGACTATCGCTCCGCTGGCACCGTCGAGTTCGTGTACGACAGTGCCGCCGAGCAGTTCTATTTCCTCGAAGTCAACACGCGCCTGCAGGTGGAGCACGGCGTGACCGAGCAGGTGTGGGGTGTCGACCTCGTGCGCTGGATGATCGAGCTGGCGGCAGGCACACTCAAGCCGCTGCAGGAGCTCGTAGCGGAATTGACGCCGCGCGGCCACGCAATTCAGGCGCGGGTCTATGCGGAAGACCCAGGTAGAGAGTTCAAGCCAAGCCCTGGCCTGCTGACCGACGTCGCGTTCCCGCCAGCGGATGGTCTCGCGCTGCGCATCGACACGTGGGTTGAGGCCGGTTGCGAAGTGCCGCCGTACTTCGATCCGATGCTCGCCAAGGTGATCGCGTGGTCGCCGACTCGCGACGAGGCGCGCCACGCGCTCAATAACGCGCTGATGAACACATGCATCTACGGCGTCGAGACGAATCGCGACTATCTGCTCCAGATCCTGGACGACAAGCCGTTTGCATCGGGCGAACCGTGGACCCGGTGCCTGGAAGGGCTCAAGTACCTGGCCAGCACCGTCGAAGTCGTGAGCGGCGGGACGCAAACGACGGTACAAGACTTCCCGGGCCGCCTGGGATACTGGGCGGTCGGCATCCCGCCTTCGGGGCCGATGGATGATCGCGCAATGCGGCTCGGCAACCGTCTCCTTGGGAACGCCGCCGACGCCGCTGCGCTCGAAATCACGATGACCGGTCCGACGCTGCGCTTCAATACAGACTCGGTCGTTGCCATCACGGGCGCTGAAATTCCCGTGCAGCTCGATGACGTCGAGCAACCGTTGAATACGAGCCTCTTTGTTCCGGCGGGCGCGACGCTGTCGCTCGGTACCATTCGCGGCGCTGGGGCACGCGCGTATCTTTGCATACGCGGGGGTTTGAACGTCGGCGTTTATCTCGGCAGCCGGAGCACCTTTACGCTCGGTCAGTTCGGCGGGCATGGCGGTCGTGCAATACGCGCAGGTGACGTGCTTCATCTCTACCCGCTCGAAAACGCGCAGGCGGGCAAGACGCTGCATGACGTGCCGAAGCTCGAAGCCATTCGCACCATTCGGGTGATTTACGGTCCGCATGGCGCGCCCGAGTACTTCAGCGCCAGCTACATCGAGCGGTTCCTGGACACCGATTGGGAGGTGCATTTCAATTCCAGCCGTACCGGCGTGCGCCTGATCGGCCCGAAGCCGGAGTGGGCTCGCGAAGACGGCGGCGAGGCAGGCCTGCACCCTTCGAACATTCACGACAACCCCTATGCGGTCGGTGCCGTCGACTTCACCGGCGACATGCCTGTGATTCTCGGACCCGACGGCCCGAGCCTGGGCGGCTTCGTTTGTCCGGTGACCATCATCGAGGCTGATCTCTGGCACATCGGTCAGCTGAAGGCCGGCGACAAGATTCGCTTCGTTCCGGTGGAGGTGGATGAAGCGCGTGAAGCGGCACGCCAACGCACCCGCGAACTGGAAAGCCTCGAGATCGAGGCGACCGCGCCAACCCCAAGACGGTCGTCGCTGACATCGCCCATCGTGCTCGACACAGGCTCGGGTGGCGAGCGGCTGGTTGCGCGCGTATCGGGCGACACGCACCTGCTGCTCGAAATTGGCCCTGCCGAACTTGACCTCGTCTCGCGCTTTCGTGGGCACGCGCTCATGCAAACTCTCGAGGCAATGGCGCTTTCCGGCGTCATCGATCTGACGCCTGGCATTCGTTCGCTCCAGATTCACTATCGGCCGGAGAAATTGCCGCTCGCGCAACTGCTGGATGTGGTAAGCGAGGCGTGGGAGCGGGTCTTGCTGAAAAAGGACCTGCGTGTGCCTTCTCGCGTCGTTCACATTCCGCTTTCGTGGGATGACCCGGCGTGCCAGCTCGCGATCGAGAAGTACATGACGACGGTGCGCAAAGACGCGCCATGGTGCCCGAGCAACCTGGAGTTCATTCGCCGGATCAACGGCCTCGAATCGATCGATGCCGTGAAAAAGGTCATTTTCGACGCGAGCTATCTCGTGATGGGTCTCGGGGACGTATACCTGGGCGCACCCGTTGCCACACCGCTTGACCCGCGGCACCGTCTCGTGACGACGAAATACAATCCGGCCCGCACCTGGACGGCGGAGAACTCGGTCGGCATCGGCGGCGCGTATCTCTGCGTGTATGGTATGGAAGGGCCCGGCGGCTATCAATTCGTCGGCCGAACGCTGCAGATGTGGAATCGCTATCGCAAGGTCGCGGATTTCGCCGGCCAGCACTATTTGCTGCGGTTTTTCGATCAGATCCGCTTCTACGAAGTGTCGGCTGACGAACTGCTTCGCATCCGCGCGGATTTTCCGCTTGGACGTTATCCGTTGAAGATCGAGGAGTCCGAACTTTCTCTGCCGGATTATCAGGCGTTCCTTGCGAGCGAAGCGGCCAGCATCGACACGTTCCGTTCACGACAGTACGCCTCCTTTCAGTCCGAGCGCGAGCGGTGGCGCGAAGCGGGCACTTCGGAGGAAGCGATCGAGCCGCACGCTTCGGAGGATGCCCAACTTGCTCCCCTCAACGACGGGCAGGTCCCGGTGGATTGCGAAATCGCCGGCAGCCTCTGGCAGGTGAAGGTGAAGACCGGAGATGTCGTTGCCGCGGGCGACGTGCTGCTCATCGTCGAGTCGATGAAAATGGAGATCTCGGTGTGTGCCTCGTGTGCGGGTACGGTCGCCGACATTCATGTGGCGCCTGGCTCGCCCGTGCGCGCCGGGCAACGAGTCGCAGTCATTGAACGTCAATAATTGGAAGGACAGAGAACCATGCCGTCATTCGACCTGCGACTTTCCACGCTCCGTAGTGCGTATCGCAATGGGCGACTCACGCCGCGCCAGCTTGTGGCCGAACTGCTCGAGAAAGCGAGCGCACTGAATCCGGAGTTCAATCTCTTCATTCATCTTCTGACCGAAGGCGAAGTCGCGCCGTACCTTGACTGGCTCGAGCAGCAAGACTTGAGGCGTCTGCCGTTGTACGGTGTGCCGTTCGCCATCAAGGACAATATCGACCTTGCTGGAATTCCGACAACCGCCGCGTGCCCCGACTTTGCGTACACGCCGCAGGAGTCAGCGACCCTTGTCAGCCAGCTGATTTCGCTTGGCGCCATTCCGCTCGGCAAGACCAATCTCGACCAGTTCGCTACGGGTCTGAACGGCACGCGTTCGCCATACGGCAAATGTCGCAACAGTGTGCTTGCGGACTACCCGTCGGGCGGCTCGAGCGCGGGTTCGTCTCTTGCCGTCGCGTTGGGCGTGGCGAGCTTCGCGCTCGGGACAGACACGGCGGGCTCTGGTCGTGTGCCTGCCGGCCTGAATAATCTCATCGGACTCAAGCCGACCAAGGGCATCCTCTCGACGGCGGGGGTGGTCCCCGCCTGCCGCACGCTCGATTGCGTGACATTCTTCACTGCCACGGCTGAAGAGGCTAGTGAGCTTCTCTCGTTGACCGCGCAGACCGATGCCCGCGATGCATACAGTCGCAAGAACCCGCAGTGGAACTCGGCAAGTGCGTTCGGCAAGCCCTCGTCGTTCCGGTTTGGGGTTCCGGCGCGCCTTGAATTCGCGGGATGCGCGGAGAGTCCGGAGCTGTTCGCATGCGCTCGTGCACGCCTGGAAACGGCAGGCGGCGAGGCGGTGGAGATCGATTTCGAGCCCTTTGTCGAAGCCGCCAATCTCCTTTATCAGGGGCCCTGGGTTGCCGAGCGTTACAGCGTAGCAGGCGAGTTGATGTCAACGACGCCGGACGCCGTGCTTCCCGTCATTCGAGACGTGCTGGCCAAGGCGCCGGGTGCGACAGCGGTTGAACTATTTCGCGCGCAATATCGCTTGCAGTCGTTGAAGGCCGCCTGTGACGCGGTGGTCGATTCACTGGATTTCGTGCTGACGCCGACTTATCCTCGCCCGGTGACACTGGCTGAACTGGCGCAAGACCCCATCGGGCCGAACTCGTTGCTCGGTTACTACACGAACTTCATGAATCTGCTGGATTACGCAGCGGTCGCCACTCCAACCGGGTTCATGAAGAACGGGCTGCCGTGGGGCGTAACCGTCTTCGGCCGCGCCTTCACCGACCAGTATCTGTTGGGCGTCGCCGACATGCTGCAAACGGCGAGCGGCATCGAATTCGTCGGTGGAAACCGCCCGGAGTCTTGCGCGCGGCGAGTGGCGACCAACGATCGGATTCGCGTCGCGGTGTGCGGTGCTCACATGCAAGGGCTGCCGCTGAACAAGGATCTGGTTTCCCGAGGCGCGCATAGGGTTCAGGCAACGCACACGGCTGCGCATTATCGGCTGGCCGCGCTGCCGGCTTCTGCGGACGGCACGAGACGCCCGGGAATGTGGCGAGTGGCTGAGAACGGCGCGAAGGTTGCGCTCGAAGTGTGGGAAATGCCAAGCGTCGAGTTCGGTTCGTTCATCGCAACCGTGCCGTCTCCGCTGGTGCTGGGGAAGATCGAATTGTCAGACGGCTCGTGGGTAACCGGCTTCCTGTGCGAACCCTATGGCGTGCTGTCGGGAACGGATATATCGGAATTTGGTGGATGGCGAGCGTGGCTTGCAAGCGAGCGCAGCATCGATGCGTGACGGGCCGGCAGGGAAGGGGTAAGGCGCCCTGAGCCCGGCTGAAGGGGCTAGATTCTGGTGCCCCAGGTTCGCCAAATCCGCAGAAGTAAAGCTGGGCTATTGTGCAAGCACGCTTTACCGGAACTGATCGTTTTGAAATCCGCGGCCGCTGCGCAGTGCATCGGCACACAGCGGATGTTGCTTGATTGCCTGCCAGAGGCTGCCGCCGCTGAAGCAGTCGCGTCATGCCGCCGGATCGCTTGATACGCTCGCCGCTTGAGGCGGCGCGGGCAGTGGACGGCGAGCAATCGTTTCGGCTTCCGAACGTTTGATGCCAAACGCCTGCAGCACGATGGCCGCCGTGCTTTCGGCGAACTTCTCGTGTCTGGATCGAAGGGCCTTTCGTGAGCGAACCGCCCGCTTTGAAGATCCGGAGAGGTGAAGCTCAGCAGCTATTGCGGCGATGACAGTGCCGATCACGGAAAACGTACACAGCAGTTCGTCCGCGACCACGAAGCGGCGTTCCGAAATCCCCCTCTTCGTGTCCCGCAGTAGTCGCTGACCCAGCCCCTCGATCAGGACTCGCGTGGATAGTCCTTCGCGTATCAGTAGTTGCCCCCAAACCGGCTTCCGATATGCGCGCAAAACCGTATGACGTACCGACATTGCGATCGCTTCGGCCGGGTCGGACAACCCGGCTGCGAGACGATCGAGCGTACTCGCGAACTCCTCGAACAACCAGTCCGCGAGCGCAGCAATGATCCCTTCCTTCGAATCGAAGTAGTTATAGAACGACCCGAATCCCACGTCGGCGGCGTTCGTAATCTCTGTGATCGTGACGTTGTCCATTCCTTTTTCCTCCACCAGCGCAAACGCGGCATCGAGCAAACGAAGCCGCGTTTCGAGCTTGCGTCGGGCCACGCGCGGCGATCGCGTTGCGATGGATTCGCGACCGGGGACTGGCGTCTTCGCCTGTCGCCGACGGCTCGTGCGGGAAAGCGGGACGTTGGTCATGTTAGCTCCTCCTGTATATCCCTCATATTTTATGTTTAACTGTCATAGTTGACAAGAATATCAGTAATGGGTTTAATGTCACCCGTCGCCTCGAAGCACGCCAATGGCTTTGTTTTCGCGCTTCTGGCAACGCGCGCTTCTTGCAGGCGCGACTGGCCATCGGCGTGGACGACTTTTCCACCTGAATTCATCATCTGCCTTGTGAACATCGTGAAACATCCCGGTCTTGTCGCGCTGAAACGAGTGCGCTCCTTGTTGCCTTCCTTCTTTACATCGTCACAGAAGTTGACTGTCGTCGTTGCGGCGTGCAGCGCCATCGTTCTTGGTGCATGCCGCCAGCACGAGGTAATCAGCCCGGAGGCCAAGCCCGTCGTTGCGCTTGCGGTTCATCCGGATGGGCACGCTGAGAGCAACTCGTTGCCGGCACAGGTGCAGGCGCGTTATTCCACGCCTCTGTCGTTCCGGGTGGGAGGCAAGGTCATAGAGCGGCGGGTGCATATCGGCGATACGGTCAAGGCGGGACAGACGGTTGCGTTGCTCGACCCGACCGATCTGCAGAACAACCTCGTCAATGCGCGCGCGCAGCTCGACGCTGCCGAGCATCGCCTCGTTTTTGCCAGGCAGCAGCTCGACCGCGATCAGGCTCAGGCACGTGCGAACCTGATTGCTCCCGCGCAGCTGGAGCAGACCGAAGATGCCTACGCTTCGGCGCTTGCGCAGCGCACTTCCGCGCTCGCCCAGATGACGCTCGCCACGGATCACCTTCGCTACGCGACGCTCACCGCAGACCACGACGGCGTCATCACTTCCGAGGATGTGGATACCGGCCAGAACGTTCAGGCAACCCAGGCCGTGTATCACCTTGACTGGACGGGCGATGTCGATGTCGTTAGCGACGTGCCTGAAAGAACGCTGAACGCGCTTGCTGTCGGTAGCAACGCGCGCGTCACCTTGCCCGCGCTGCCCGGCAAGACTTTCGAAGCACACGTGCGCGAGGTTTCGGCTGCAGCCGATCCGCAAAGCCGCACGTGGCGCGTGAAGCTCACGCTGACAGCGCCGAGTCCCGAGGTGCGTCTTGGCATGACCGCGAATGTGGCATTCAGCGCAGCGGACGATGCCGGCGCGGTCTTCACGCTGCCGGTGACGGCGCTCTTCCACAAGGGTGATGATCCGGCCGTGTGGGTGGTGCGTAAAGGCAGCGACACGCTCGAGTTGCGCCCGGTGACGATCGAGCGGTACGACGAGGGCACTGTCTCGTTCAGTTCGGGACTGCACGATGGCGAGCGCGTCGTCCTGCAGGGCGTGCATGCCGTGAGTTCAGGGCAGCATGTGCAAGTGGTGCCTCCGCTGCATTCAGGGGACGCTTCGGTATGAACGCGCGCGACCACGAACACGCGCTCGACAGCGCGCCGGCGAACGCTTCTGTCGAGGAAAGCGACGGCGGTACGGGCTTTAACCTCTCTTCATGGGCGCTGCGGCACCAGCAGCTCGTGATTTTTCTGATCGGGCTGGCCACGCTTTTCGGGGTGATTGGCTACACCCATCTTGCGCAATCGGAAGACCCGCCATTCACATTCCGGACGATGGTCATCAAGACGTACTGGCCGGGCGCGACCGCCCGCGAAGTGCAGGAGCAGATCACGGACCGCATTGGCCGGCAGCTTCAGGCGGCGCCGTATGTCGACAACATCAAGAGCTACTCGCGCCCCGGCGAGTCGATGATTTTCTTCGCGATGAAGGACGCGGCGCCTGTCAAGGAGGTGCCCGAGACCTGGTACCAGGTCCGCAAGAAGGTGGGCGATATCGCTGCGACGCTGCCGAAGGGAACGGCAGGACCCTTCTTCAACGATGAGTTCGGCGACGTCTACACGAACATCTATTCGCTCGAAGGCAATGGCTTTACGCCCGCGCAACTGCACGATTATGCGGACCAGCTGCGCACGGTTCTGCTGCGCGTGCCGGGCGTCGCGAAGGTCGATTACTTCGGCGACCCCGATCAGCATATTTTCCTCGAGATTTCGAATGCACAGCTCACGCGTCTGTCGATCACGCCGCAGCAACTCGCTCGTGCAATCGACGCGCAGAACACCGTCGCACCCGTCGGCACCATTACGACGGCGGACGACCGGGTATTCGTGCGGCCGAGCGGCGCGTTCAAGAATGAACAGGCGCTCGCCGACACGCTAATCACCGTCAACAACCGCTCGTTCAGACTTGGCGATATCGCAACCATCAGGCGCGGCTATGACGATCCGCCCGTGTCGCAGATGCGCGTTGGCGGCCACGCAGTGCTCGGCATCGGTGTGACGATGCAAAAGGGCGGAGACGTCATTGACCTCGGCAAGGCACTCGATGCGAAGACGGCGCAATTGCAGGCGTCGCTGCCGGCCGGTCTGAAGCTCGAGCCGGTTTCGAGCATGCCGCACGCGGTCAAGCACTCGGTGGACGACTTCGTCGAGGCGGTTGGCGAAGCGGTGGCGATCGTGCTGGTTGTCAGCCTTGTTTCGCTCGGCCTGCGCACCGGCATGGTTGTCGTCATCACGATCCCTATTGTGCTGGCCGTGACGGCGCTTTGCATGCATCTGTTCGGTATCGGTCTGGACAAGGTTTCGCTCGGCACGCTCGTGCTCGCGCTCGGGCTGCTCGTCGACGATGCCATCATCGCTGTCGAAATGATGGCCGTGAAGCTGGAGCAAGGGTGGAGCCGCATGCGCGCGGCGGCCTTTGCCTACACGAGCACGGCGTTTCCGATGCTGACGGGCACGCTCGTCACGGTTTCGGGCTTCCTGCCGATCGCGCTTGCGAAATCGAGCACGGGTGAATACACACGCTCGATCTTCGAGGTATCGGCCATTGCGCTCATCGTTTCGTGGTTCGCTGCGGTTGTGCTGGTGCCATTGCTGGGCTTCCATCTGCTACCGGAGCGCAAGGCTCACGCGAGCGGCGGCCACGGCCATGAACACGATGTCTACAACACAGGCTTTTACCGGCGCCTGTCCGGCTGGGTTGCGTCGTGTATCGTCCGGCGCTGGGTCGTGCTCGGGGTGAGCGCCGTGCTCTTCGTCATTGCGATGGGGGCATTCACGCGCGTGCCGCAGCAGTTCTTCCCGAACTCCGAGCGGCCCGAACTGCTGGTCGACCTCAGGCTGCCGGAAGGCGCTTCGTTCGAGGCGACGTTACGTGAATCAAAGCGCCTCGAGAAGGTTCTCGATGGCAAGCCGGGGATCGACCACTTCGTCGACTTCGTCGGCACGGGCGCGCCGCGCTTCTATCTCCCGCTCGACCAGCAACTGCAGCAGCCGAATTTCGCGCAGTTCGTGATCACGGCCAAAGACGTCGAAACACGCGAGGAACTGATGCACTGGCTCGACGCGAAACTGGAGAAAGACTTTACCGGTGTTCGCACACGTGTGGCACGACTCGAAAACGGGCCGCCCGTCGGGTTCCCGATCAAGTTCCGCGTGAGCGGCGACGATATCGCGACGGTGCGGTCGATCGCGGAAACGGTCGCAGAGAAGGTTCGTGGCGACTCGCGCACGCGCAACGTCCAGTTCGACTGGGACGAACCGGCAGAACGTTCGATCTCGTTCGAAATGGACCAGAACCGGGCGCGCCAGCTTGGCGTCACGTCAGAGGACGTTTCGAGCTTCCTCGCCATGACGCTGTCGGGCTACACCGTTACGCAGTACCGCGAGCGCGACAAGCTGATCAACGTCGATCTGCGTGCGCCGAAGAGCGAGCGCATCGACCCCGCAAAGCTCACGAGCCTTGCAATTCCGACACCGGGCGGGCCGGTTCCGCTCGGCTCGCTCGGACATGTGCGCGACACGCTCGAGTACGGCGTGATATGGGAGCGCGATCGCCAGCCGACCATCACGGTGCAGGCCGACGTGCGCGGCGACGCGCAGGGCATCGACGTGACGCGCAACCTCGACCAGGCACTCACGACGGTGCGCGCGAAGCTGCCTGTCGGGTACCGGATCGAGGTGGGCGGGGCGGTCGAAGAGAGCGTGAAGGGCCAGACGTCGATCAACGCGGAAATGCCGCTGATGATCATCGCGGTGCTGACGCTGCTGATGATTCAGCTTAAGAACTTCGCGCGCACCTTCATCGTCGTGCTTACTGCCCCGCTGGGTCTGATCGGCGTGGTGACGGCGCTGTTGCTGTTCGGCAAGCCGTTCGGCTTCGTTGCGCTGCTTGGTGTGATTGCGATGTTCGGCATCATCATGCGCAACTCCGTGATCCTGGTGGACCAGATCGATCAGGACATCGCGGCGGGGCAGGCGCGCTTCGACGCCATTATCGGCGCAACGGTGCGGCGTTTCAGGCCGATCATGCTGACTGCCGCCGCCGCCGTGCTCGCGCTGATTCCGCTGTTGCGCTCGGGCTTCTTCGGGCCGATGGCGACTGCGCTGATGGGCGGCATCACCGTCGCTACCTTGTTGACTGTGTTCTTCCTGCCGGCCCTCTACGCGACTTGCTTCGGGGTCCGTAGTGACGAGCGTGGCGCGCAACAGGTCGTCGTCGAGCATACGGAGGGTTGATCATGAGTCTTACTTACAAGGCATCCGTGGTTGCGGCGGCGTTCGCCATGACGGCGTGCTCGTTCGGGCCCAGCGGCGAGCCGCCGGCGATGCCGTCTCCCGAGCATTACGGTGCGCAGGCGCAGCCGGCGAAGACGGTGGCAGCGGCTGGCGTGGCGCAGACCTTCGATCTCGGCGCCACGCCCGGGCCGCAATGGTGGCAGCTCTACCACTGCGCCGCGCTGAACGCACTCGTCGACGAAGGGCTGCGTAACAGCCCGACGCTTGCGGCGACGCAGCGTACGCTTGCCGCGGCGCAAGAGCAGCTGCGCGCGCAGGTCGGCTCATCGACGCTGCCATCGATTGACGGCGCCGCGCAGGTCCAGCGCGCCCGATCACCGGTCGCGCCCCAGCTTGGCCTCCCCGAGCAGGTGCAATACAACTTCTTTGCCGGGCAGTTGCTCGCGCATTACACGTTCGACCTGTTCGGCCAGACGCGCTACATGAATTCGGCGAGCGCGGCCCGTGTGAATGTGCAGGCGTTTGAACAGGAAGCGTCGCGCCGTGCGCTCGCTGCAAACATCGTTGGCGCGACGATCAATGTGGCGGCACTCGATCGGGAGATTGCGCTCACCGAGCGGCTCGTAGCCGTATCGGATGATGCTGCGAATGAAGATGCGCAGCGCTACGCGCTCGGCTCGGCCTCACGTGTACAGGCGCTCGAATCGAAACAGGACGCGGCTTCCATCGCGGCGACGTTGCCCGAACTGCGTCAGCAACGCGCGACGTCGGTTCATGCGCTGGCGGTGCTGATAGGCCGTACGCCGGACAATGCCCCGAGCGTGCCGGATCTGGACAGCCTGTCGCTGCCCGAGCACGTTCCCGTCGCCGTGCCTTCGGACCTGTTGCGCTCGCGCCCGGACATCCAGGCAGCCGACGCCGCCGTCAAAGCGGCGGCCGCCGATGTGGGCGAGGCAACGGCGCAACTCTTCCCGAGCCTGTCGCTGACGGGCGCGATGGGCCGCGGCGGCTTCAGCTGGCCGGCGGTGGTTTCGGGTGCGGGCGGGCTGTGGGCTATCGGCGCGAGCCTCTCGCAGCCGATCTTCCATGGCGGCGCGCTGTTCGCGCAGCGCCGCGCGGCGATCGATACTTACGACGCCACCGTGCTGCATTACAAGTCCACTGTGCTTTCGGCGTTCCAGGACGTGGCGAATTCGCTCGCCGCGCTCGATAACGACGCACAGAGCCTCGCGTCGAGCGAAGTTGCCGCCGACGCTGCGCGGACGGCATTCGAGGACACGTCGTCGCGCCACCGGCTGGGCTCGCTGCCTTCCGCTGCAACGCATGCGAGCGAGTCGCGCTATCTGAACGCGGAGATCGGCGCAGTGCGAGCAGCGGGCCGGCGCATGAGCGATACAGCCGCACTGTTCCAGGCGATGGGGGAACTGCCCCCGGCTCAGCCGGCTCCGCAGACGACAGCATCAACGCATTGACCTGGGCGTTCTTGAAACGCGAGGGCGATCCGCCAGGAACGCCTTCGCCGTTTCGCCAGTGTGAATGCCGCCGGATTTCCGCTTTATTTACCTATGATCGAGTTGCGCGCGAACGGCATGACATCCGGGCTGGCCGATCTCAAGCTGCCTCGTCGGCTACCTCGACAACGGGCAGTCGACGCGCGGCAATCTTTTCCGCTTCCGCGCGCTTCAGGCCGAGTATTTGCAACAGCATGGCTGCCGTGCGCTCTGGAAAGTGCTCGCCGTTGAAACCCAGCTCCTTCAGCATGCCCGCGCCACTTGCGCCCGGCGCAACATAGTTCAATTCGGCCGCGATGGCGGAGAGCACGGTGCCACCCACCGCGAGATAGCCAATAAACGGGTCGGCGACGACAAATCGCTTGGCAGCAATGCCGTTTCGAATGTCGCGCAGGAGCCGCTGGCCTAGCCCGCGGCTCAGCGCGCGCTCAGAAAACCCTTCGCGTATCAGGAAACGTCCCCACACGGGATTGTGCCGCGCACGCAGGACCGTGTGGCGCACCGAGACGGCTACCACTTCGGCCGGGTCGGAAATGCCCTCCGCGAGGCGATCGAGCACGTTCGCAAACTCTTCGAACACGTTGTCGACGAGCGTCGCGTAGATCGCCTCCTTCGACTCGAAATGGTTGTAGAACGAGCCAAAGCCGACATCGGCGGCCTCGGTGATTTCGTTGATCGCCACGCCTTCCATGCCTTTTTCAGCCATCAGCCTGAGGGCCGCGTCGAGCAGACGGGCGCGCGTCTCGCGCTTGCGGCGCGCCCCGCGAGGCTCTTTTTCTTCGATGACGGGAGCGGGGGAGGCGGGCGCCGCAGGCGCAGAGCGCCTCGCTGCCGCGCGCTTTGTCGTGGTTGTCATGGTGGATCCAAATCTGGGCATAACCACAGTATAGATTCGAATGTCTTTATTGACAAAACTATCAGCGATGAGTTTAATGTCATCAACGGCGTCAGGAGCCGATCAAACCAGAAACAGACGGAGTGATTGTGGAGACAGCAATCGAAACCGGCATCGCGCCCAGCGGCCGGCATCACCTTACCCATCCGACCATCCGGGCCTTCCGGCCCGCTATCCATCCCTCGCCGGCAGGTTGGCTGCCCGGTGAGCCTGCGCGTGCTCGCGAGGCGACGGGGGGCGGCGCGCCAGCGCTGCGTGCTGCATCACCGATCCCAACTACCTGATTACCGTTAGCCATGAAACTGACTACTGCACAGCCGGCTCGTCACCCCGATCCAACGGCAAAAGCCATTGCATTGGCGTACCTCATGTTCGACCGCCCGGATCTCGGGCAAGCTGAACGGTTTCTCAATGACTTCGGGCTTCGAACGGTCACGCGTGGCGAAGAGATGCTGCTTCTGCGCGGCACAGGCGCGTCGCACTTCTGCTATATCGTGCGCAAATCGTCCAAAGCGCGCTTCGTTGGGTTTGGTCTGCAGGTCGGCAGCGAAGCCGAACTGCACGCGCTCGCCAGGCTGCCAGGTGCGTCTGAGGTGCAAGCGACCGCGCTGCCGGGTGGCGGCTACGTGGTCCAACTGGAGGATCCGTCGGGGTTTCGTGTCGATGCGATCTGGGGCCAGGCGCCTTCCACTGCGTTGCCGCACCGGCTGCCATTGGCGTTCAATTCCGTCGATGCCGCCATTCGCATCAACGGCACGCAGCGCCCCCCCGAGAGTGCCCCTGAAATCATCAAGCTTGGGCACGTGGTGCTGGAACTCGCCGATTATCAGCAAACCTGCGCGTGGTACACGCGCCATTTCGGGTTTATCCCCAGCGACGTGCAGGTGCTGCCCGATGGTTCGCCGGCTGTCACATTCATGCGGCTCGATCTCGGCGACCAGCCGGCCGATCATCACACGCTCGCGCTTGCACAGACGTTCGCCCCGAAATACAGCCATAGCGCCTATGAGCTCGTCGATGCGGATGCGGTCGGGATGGGCCAGCGCATCCTGCGCGATAGCGGATGGACGCATGCGTGGGGCATCGGCCGGCATATCCTCGGGAGCCAGATTTTCGACTACTGGCAGGACCCGTGGGGAGACAAGCATGAGCACTACTGCGATGGCGATCTCTTCACCAGCGGCGCGCCCACGGGAATCCATACCGTGAGCCGCGAGGCGATGGCCCAATGGGGGCCAACGATGCCGAGCAGCTTCACCAAGCCCCGATTGACGCTTGCGAGCATCGCGGCGCTGATTGCAAGCCTGCGCCGAAGCCCCGACGTCACGCTGGCGAGGCTCCGTGCACTGTTCAAGATTTTTGCCTGACGCCCCCCCTTATCGAATCCGGAGACAGACAACATGGCAATTCACGTTCTGCATTATCTGCACGATGGTCGCGCCCAATGGGGCGTAGTGGCTAACAACGCCATCACGCCGATTCCCGGCGAGTTCAAGACGACCGCCGAGTTTATCCACGCCAATCCGGTCGAGCGGTTATTGACGCTGGATGGCGCCACGCTTGCCGAAGCGGATGTGCAATGGCTCTCGCCCGTTACTGCCAATCAGCAGTTCATCTGCCAGGGCGCGAATTACCGCCAGCACATGATCGAATCCGGTATGGACCCGGATGCGAAGAAGTTCAACATGATCTTCACGAAGGCCACGAGCTGCATCGTTCCTGCGGACTCCAGGCTGGTGAAGCCGAATTCGGTGCGGTTCCTCGACTACGAGATCGAACTCGGTCTTGTCCTCAAGCGCGATGTCACGTCCCGCGCAACGATTACCGATGAGAACCTGCACGACTACGTCGCCGGTGCCGTGATCGTGAACGACTATTCAGCACGCGATGTCCAGATTCCACAGATGCAGTTCTACAAGGGCAAGAGCTATCGTACGTTCGGCCCGGTCGGACCGTATCTTTGCCTGCTCGAAAAGCACGACTTACCGAAGCTCAAGGACCTCGTGCTGACGCTGACTGTCAATGGAACGGTTCGGCAGAACGATTCCTCTTCGGGTCTCGTCTACGGTCCGGCAGAGACATTGACCGAGCTGTCCAGCGTCCAGGACCTGCACGCCGGCGACTTGCTCGCAACGGGTACGCCGTCCGGTTGCGCGCTGATTATTCCGTCGCCGGAAAAGCAACGCGCCGCGGCGCAGCTGCCCGAAGCCGAGAAATGGCGACTCTTTTTCGCGCTGCAAGCTGAGCGTGCGCAATACCTTCAGGATGGCGATGTGGTCGAAGCACGTATCGTTAGCCAGGATGGCTCGATTGATCTTGGCACCCAGCGCAACGTCGTCGTCGCCGAGGCCGTATGAAAGCCGTCGCTAACGAGCAGGATGTCCTCGCTATCGAATCGCATGGGCAACCGGCCGATCTTGCGTCTAGCACCTACGAAATGATCTGCCGGGGCGCCGCGATCAATCCATCGGCACCCGCGCTTTCGTTCTTCGCAACAGCGCAAGGCTACGCGAACCCGGAGCGCTGGACTTACAGCGAACTGGTGCGCGATATTACGCGCACGGCAAACATGTTGTCGCGACTGGGTGTGCAGCGAGACACGGTCATTGCCTATGTATTGCCGAATCTGCCCGAAACGCACTTCGTGGTCTGGGGCGGCGAGGCGGTCGGCATTGTCTGCGCGATCAATCCACTGCTCGAAGGCGACGCGATAGGCGAACTGCTCAATGCCTCGGGCGCCAGTGTGCTTGTCACTTTGGCGCCGTATCCCGGCATGGACCTGTGGCCGAAAGTGCAGTCGGTCTTGCGCAAGGTTGCGTCGCTCAAGCATCTCGTGCTGATCAATCTTGCCGACCATGCGCCGGGCGACCAGCGTACTGCGGCCCGAATGCTTCAGCGCGGCGAATGCTCGAGGCTGCATGGCGAGGAAGGGGTGCGAGGCGCAGTTCCGTCGCACATTGGCATCCACGACTTCGGCGAAGTCGTCGCACGGGAGACGGGCGTGGAACTCTGCACACCGTACCGGATGAACAGCGGCGACGTATCGTCCTATTTCTGCACAGGCGGCACGACAGGGCTGCCAAAAATTGCGATGCGCCGGCACGGCAACGAAGTGGCCAATGCATGGAGTGCCGGACAATTCCTCGGCGAAAGCGTGGGTCCGGGCAAGACGATCTTCTGCGGATTGCCGCTCTTTCACGTCAACGCGGTCATGGTGACGGGACTGCTGCCGTTTTCACGCGGCGCGCATGTCGTGATGGGCACGCCCCAGGGCTATCGCGGAGACGGTGTTGTCCAACGCTTCTGGGATATTGTCGAGCATTACCGCATCAACTTTTTCAGCGGCGTGCCGACCCTCTACGGCTCGCTGTTGGACGTTCCGGTGGGCGAGCGCGATATCGGTTCGCTCGAGTACGGGTTGTGCGGCGCCGCGCCGATGCCCGTGGAGTTGCTGCGCGCGTTCCAGGCGCAAACCGGAATCAGGATCCTCGAAGGCTACGGCCTCACGGAAGGTACCTGCATTAGCAGCATCAATCCGCCGCTCGGCGAACGGCGGGTCGGCTCAATCGGCCTTCGGGTTCCGGGCCAGGCCATGAAAGCCGTGATGGTCGACGAAGCGGGCCGTTATGTGCGCGACTGCGTCGCGGGCGAGGTTGGTCAACTGGTGATCTCCGGCCCCAATGTTTTCATCGGCTATATGCGGCCGGAGCAGAACAACGGCATCTGGCTGGACCTGGCTGACGGCGGCAGATGGCTCAATACAGGCGATCTCGGTCGCCGCGACGCAAACGGCTACTTCTGGCTCACCGGGCGGAAGAAAGAACTGATTATTCGTGGCGGACACAACATCGATCCTGCAGCGATCGAAGAAGCGCTGCATCGCCATCCGGCGGTCCAGATTGCCGCGGCGGTGGGGCGCCCGGACATGCACGCAGGCGAACTGCCAGTCGCCTATGTCCAGCTCAAGCCAGGCACATCGGCAAATGAAGCAGAAATGGCCGCGTTCCTGCGTGACGAGATCAGCGAGCGAGCTGCGTTCCCCAAGGGCATCCGGATCGTTGAAACAATGCCGCTGACGGGTGTCGGCAAGATATTCAAGCCCGCGCTCAAGCGGCTTGAGACGGTGGACGCGCTGCGAACGGCGCTCGCGGACGCTGGCGTCGAGGGCGCAACCATTAGCATCGCTGATGATGGCTTGCGTGGAATTTCAGTTCACGTCGAGGTTCCCGGAACAGCACTCGAGTCATTGGCGGCTTCCGCGCTCGGACGCTTTCCGTTCGCGTTTTCAATCGCTATCGCGCAGGGTTAGAGGAGCAGCGGCGACGGCAATGGAATATCAACGCTGGGATCGGGATAGATCACAGCCCTATATTTAGCATACCTATTAAAAAAGCGATGTTTTTCGGATTGAGAATAGAAATATGAGGGCCGATCCAACGGAAACGAGAAATGGGCGGATCGTTAATTCCGTGTGCACGATAAAAGATATTTAGCCGATGAGGCAGGAGAAGACGCGTGAGGAACTACAGGAGAAATGTCCGGCCTGCCGTGATGGCGGGTTATATCTGTTCGGCTGCGCTTGCTGGAAATGCGAATGCGCAATCGGCCGGTAGCTTTACGCTGGCGACAGGGTGGCTTTACGTAGCTCCACAGGGTCATGCCACGCCGCTTACCGTGGAAAGTGTGGGTGGTATGCCGGTCAATCAGCAATTAACGGGTACAGGCGCGCACGCGTCGTCGACGAATACGCTCGGCATCACCACCGAGTACTACGTGACCGACCACATTGGCATTGCCACTCTCTTTGGCCTGCCAATAACAGTGAATCTGGTTGGCGACGGGACGCTCTCGAAGTACGGCACCCTCGGCACGACGAGGCCGATGCCGCCCGCCATCGAGCTTCGATATCACCTGTTCGAGGCCCAGTCGAAATTTCGTCCTTTCGCCGGATTGGGCGTGAACTACACGTGGTTCACCCAGGTTCGCGCAACCAACAACCAGTTCATCACCGATAGTGTCGGTCCCGGCGGATCCATACGCGCGACCCTCAGTGCATCGTGGAACCCCGTGTTCGAGGTCGGGGCAAGCTACGCATTGGCCAAACACTGGTCGGTCGGAGCGTCAGTTGGCTATATGCCGCTCCAGACGCACATGACCATATACGGACAGACGGCAACCGGAAAGCAGATCGTTTCGAAGTCGACGCTCCGAATCGAACCCATTAACGTTTTTGTGAACGTCGCCTACACATTCTAGCGGGGACGGCGGCCCGCGCCCGCCCGAGCGGCTTGCCCGCTCGGCGGAGCCGGTCGGTAATTCCCTGATGCCTGCATCATCTGCGCAGCCTTACCATTGAATCAAAAAGTGAAACGACAGATCCTCAAGACCATTCTCTTCGCCATGCCCAAGGTTCTGGACCTGACGGCACGCCGCTTCCCTGCCTATCGCGATCGGCTGAAGGAGCGCAATCTCGTCGCGTGGATCGGGCTCATGGATCAAAGCATTGGTCGAGTCATCAAGCTCGAGAATGGCCGCATCCGGTCGTGTGCCGGCAGGCATCCGCAGCCCGACGTGCGCATGCTGTTCAAGGACGTGCCCACGGCCCTGAAATTTCTCTCCCCCAGTCCGGACTACCTGGATATCATCCACGCGGCGAAAAATTTCAAGGTGATGACTGAAGGCGACGATGAGCTGCTGGTGTGGTTCATGCAAACGCTGAGCATGATGCAAACCATCGGCCTGCCGATGGGCACGCGCATGCGCGACGGCACGCAGCGCTACACCACGTGCACCAACGGTGGACCTTTGTTCGTGTACGTGAAAGATGGACGCATCGTTCGCGTGACGCCGGTCGATCTCGACAGCAAGGATGCTCCGAGCTGGGAGATCGAAGCTCGCGGGCGCCGGTTCAGCCCGCCACGGCGCGGCCTGGTCGCACCGCACGCCTTGTCGATCAAATCGCTCGTCTATTCGGAGAAGCGCATCCTTCAACCGATGAAGCGGGTCGATTTCGACCCTGACGGCGAACGCAATCCGCAAAACCGCGGCAAGTCCGGCTACGTGCCGATCAGCTGGGACGAGGCGTTGGACATCGTCGCGAAAGAGATCAACCGCCAAAAGCGTATTCACGGCCCGGGCTCGATCACGTTTCCCATGTCGTCGCACCACCAGTGGGGCAATATTGGTTACTACCTTAGCGCGCTCACGCGTTTTGCCAACCTGATCGGCTTCACACGGGTGGCCGCGAATCCGGACAGCTGGGAGGGTTGGTACTGGGGCGCCATGCATCACTTCGGCAACTCGATGCGCGTTGGGGTGCCCTCCGGCTATGGCGGAATCGAGGACTGTCTTAAGGAAGCCGAAATGATCGTCTTCTGGTCCAGCGACCCCGAAAGCACGAATGGCGCCTACGCCGGATTCGAAGGCACGCCGCGGCGTCTATGGGCCAAGGAACTGGGAATCGAGTTCGTCCATATCGATCCGCATTGCAATCCGACCGCCCAGTTGCTGGGTGGCCGATGGATCCCGGTCCGACCGCAAACGGACGCGGCCCTCGCCACCGCCGTCATGTATGTGTGGCTCACGGAAGGGCTGTATGACAAGCATTACGTGGCCAACCGGACAACTGGGTTCGACGAATGGCGGGCCTACCTGAGCGGCGAGACGGATGGCGTGCCCAAAACGCCCGAATGGCAGGAGCTGGAAACCGGCGTGCCCGCCAAGGACGTTCGAGCCCTCGCGCGGCGGTGGGGAACGAGGAAGGTGTATCTCGCCGTCGGAATGACGGGCGCGGGATTCGGCGGGGCTGGACGCGGTGCGACGGGGGCGCAATGGGCGCGTTGCATGATCATGATGATGGCGATGCAGGGATGGGGCAAGCCGGGCGTGAATTTCGGCTGCCTCGAAATTGGCGTTCCGCACGACCTCAACTTCTACTTCCCGGGCTACGCGGACGGTGGGATGTCGGGCGAACTCGCGTGGACCGCGAATGCCGTGAACAACTACCAACGCATGCCGCACATCCTGACCATGAATCCGGTCAAGCAGATGGTGCCGCGGCAGCAATTGCCCGATGCCATCATCAACGGGCATGCGACAGGGTACCTGTGGGACGGCATGTCCCAGGAAGCGCAGTTCGCACCGTTCAGTTACCCGATGCCCGGCTATTCGCCAATCCACATGATCTATCGCTATGGCGGATCTGCCTTCAGCACCGTTACGAAATCGGGGCGCTGGGCCGACGCCTATCGTCACCCGAGCATCGAGTTCGTGGTCAATCAGTCGATCTGGATGGAAGGCGAAGCGCAGTTCGCCGATATCATTCTGCCTGCGTGCACATCGCTGGAGCGGTGGGACATCGGCGAATGGTCCAATTCCGGCGGCTACGCGCATCACGGCTTCAATACGGTCAACCACCGTATGATTACGCTGCAGCATAAATGCATCGAACCTTTGGGCGAATCTCGCTCCGACTATGACATCTTCACCGCGATTCTGACCCGTCTGGGACTCGGCAGCGTGTTCACCGAGGGCTGCAGCGAGCTGGACTGGGTCAAGCGGGTATTCAACTCGTCGGATTTGCCTGATCACATTTCGTGGCGCGAGTTTTGCCGCAAGGGCTATTTCGTTGTACCGACCGAAAAGCCGGAATTGCGACATCCGGTGGATATGCGCTGGTTCGCGGAAGGCCGGCGCAAGGATCTGCACGAACCGCATCCGATGCCGTCGCAATATGCCGAAAAGTTTGGCATGGGCTTGCAGACGCCCAGTGGCAAGCTCGAGTTCGTACCCGAGTTGCTGAAGCGGCACACGGCGGATAACCCCGAGCGGCCGTCGGTGAATCGATACATTCCGTCGTGGGAGGGCTTGCGTTCTCCACTGGCCCAGCAGTATCCACTGCAACTGATCGCCACACATAGCCGTTACAGTTTCCACACTCATTGCGATGGCAAGAACTCGTCGGTCAACAGCATCGAAGATCATCGTGCGCTGATTGGCGGACATCGCTTCTGGCTGCTGCGGCTCGGGCCTGCCGACGCGTCGGCCCGGGGAATTGCTCATCGCGATCTCGTCAAGGTCTACAACGACCGGGGTGCGGTTATTTGTGCGGTGGATGTTTCGCCTCTGGTCGCTGCCGGGGTAGTCAAATCGTACGAGGCGAGCGCTGAGTTCCAGATGATCGAAATAGACGGCGAGCGCGTCGAAATTGGCGGCTGCATGAACCTGCTGACCCCGGATCGGCCCCAGACGGTGGGTACTAGCAGCATGAGTCCGAATTCATGTCTTGTGCAGGTTGAAAAGTGGAAGGGCGCGGACGCTTTCATGATCCGTCGCGCAGCGTGAGGAGCACACGATGAGCAAGTGGAATCTGGTTATCAAGGTCGGGCAATGCGAGAACTGCCAGAACTGCGTCATCGCCGCACGGGATGAGCACGTGGGCAATGATTTTCCTGGTTACGCCGCGCCCGCCGCGGCCAGCGCCGAAAGTCCCATTCGCATCCTGCGTCGTGTGCAGGGCGACTCCCACATGGTCCAAACGACGTACTTGCCGGTGATGTGCAATCACTGCGACGACGCGCCCTGCATGCGCGTTGGTGGCGATGCGATCCGCAAACGATCCGACGGCATAGTCATCATCGATCCAGAGAAAGCGCGAGGGCGCAAAGACATCGTCAAGTCCTGTCCGTACAAGGCGATAGTCTGGAACGTGGAACGGCAACTGCCGCAGACCTGGATCTTCGACGCGCATCTGCTCGACCAGGGTTGGCAGCATCCGCGTTGCGAGCAGGCTTGCCCCACGGGCGTGTTCGAGACAGTCAAGCTCGATGATGCAGCCATGGTGGAAAAAGCCCGGCGTGAGGGGCTCGAGGTTTTGCGGCCCCATCTGGAGACGAAACCTCGCGTGTGGTATAGCGGCTTGAAGCGGTGGAGCCGCTGCTTCATAGGCGGAAGCGTCAGTGCTGCGGTCGGGGGCGTAGTTGAATGTGTCGCTGACGCGGCGGTTGTTCTGTACTCGGGCGATCAACGGGTCGCCGAAACTGTCTCGGACGCGTTCGGCGATTTTCGGTTCGGTGGTCTCGAGAAAAATAGTGGCATGTACCGGATCGAGATTCGACACGCTCTTGGCCATGCCTCGCGCGAGTGTGTGGTCGGCGAAAGTGTGTACCTGGGCGTAATCAGCCTCGCGATTTAATGTGCTCTACGACTGTCCCTCGGATGGCTATTCGACGGGAGGCGGCTGAACGTCAATTTTCAATTGGGGTTCGCTGGGCACTAGCGCCGCGGGCGCTACGTCTTCCTCCGGCGTCGGCTGTTCGCTTTGAACGGCGGGAGGCGGGACGCTTTTGATCACGACGGGCGCCTCTGGGACTGGCTCCGGCGGTCGGGGCTGCGCGGTGTGGGCGGCGGTCATGCCCGTGCCGACGTTCGAGCTCGTAGTGTTCGCGCTCTTGAGGACTCCGTGCGAATCGAAAAGAAACACGGCCGCGGACGAGTGTGTGTCGGCGCCGGCGATGAGCGAACCGATGAACGGGAGATAGCTTTCCGGGTGCGGACGCGATGTCACGTAGGTGTAAACGAGCAGCGTCGAGCCGTCGTCCAGCGCGGTCTCGACGGATGCCGGGCCGAGCGCGGTTGTCACGTCTTGCAGTGTCGTCACGCCGTGCCTGAAGTTCGCCATCTGTTCTGGCCTCACCTCGACACCGGCTGACACGCAACCGGCGAGTAGTGCGCCGCACAGTAGACCAGTGACCACTTCGCGATTCATGTCGCCTCGCCCCCTCATATTGATTCTAGGACGAACGTGGCTGGCCGGCATGAAACGACCGGCGTCTGCACGCGCACGATCGCTCTTGCGTCGATTGGGATTACGCCCGCCGATTTCCTGAGCGTCGTTGCGCGCGTGTGGAGGGCGGGCGAATCCCGTACCGGAAGATGGCGATTTCCAGTAAGCAGATGCAGAACAGCGTTAGTGTGTCGTAACGCTGATAGCCACGATTTGGTATCCGGGGTCGGCGTTTTCGTTCGCCGCCTTTTCCGCTTCCTCATACGAGATAAAGGACTTGGCCCCTTCAATCTCCGGCGCCATGCCAATGTCGCCGTCTTCTGCGCAGCAGAGGAACTGTTGACCGGTCTTCACCACGTAGACGGTTCTCATGTTTCCCTCCATGGTTTTAGGGAGAGCTAATAGTCTAGCAGGGAGCCGGTTCGAAATATATCCGGAACCGGTCGTGAAGGGATATCGCTGCCGGGCAGGAAAAGCGGCGTCGCGCGCCGGAATCCGTGCCAGTGGAGTATGGCGATGAGCGGCGTGTTTCGATTTGTTTGTCAGAGGGGTCTCCCACCGGCAGGCGAACTGGAGCGCGTGGTCCAGTTCGCTTTTTCGTGAGGGGCACCGGTTTCAAGGAGCCAGTCATGAGAGATCTTTTCTTCAGCACCAATCTGCTGGGCGAATTCGACCGCCTTCAACGGCAGATGGCCAGCGTCTTTGCGGGCTTCCCCGCAAGCCTGCGCGCCATGCGCAGCGAAACTTTTCCTCCCGTCAACATCGGCAGCACCGACGACAGCATCGAGATCGTCGCGTTCGCGCCAGGACTCGATCCAGCAGCAATCGACGTCTCTATCGACAAGGGATTGCTGACGATTAGCGGCGAACGCAAGCTGCCCCTACCTGAAGCGGATGACGAGACGCGCATCTACGCCAGGGAACGCTTGCGCGACAAGCTCAATGTGCAAGTGCAGGACGGCAGCCTGAGCATCGAGGCCGAGGCGGTGATCCCGGCCCCATCCGGGCTGCGCCTGCAGCATGGTGAGTTGCGCCACCCGCACTTCTGGTGCGCCTTCACGCTGAGCCCCGATTTCGATGTCTCGCGCATCGACGCGCAGGTGGGCGATGGCGTCCTGAAACTCACCATTCCTCGTCGTGAGGAGGCAAAGCCGCGACGCATCGAGGTGAGCGTTGGCGAGGCCGGAAGACCGTTTGACGAGCAGTTGAATCCTGGAGCCCAAATTCTGTCCTCTTTCCCACACTCATTCGTGCAACTAGCAACTACAGTTTAATTGTCGGGAATCGCTCTGCACGGTGGCGCCGCCATCGCTCGATTGCCGCTCCAGGGTGTGAGTGCCATGAAACACTTCCTCGGCGCACTAGTGTGCGCGTCCGCGCCTTTCGTCGCGTCGGCACAAACGCCCTTGCTCCATTCGCATGGCGCGATCGTCTACGATGTCGGGAGCGGCAGGGTCCTGCTGGAAAAGAACGCCGACGACGCCCAGCCTATCGCCTCGCTCACCAAGCTGATGACCGCGATGGTGGTGTTGGACAGCGGTCAACCACTGGGAGACACGGTGAGCGTCGACGATGAGGATATCGACAGGCTCAAGCATTCCGGGTCGCGCATTCCGATTGGTGTGTCGCTCGAGCGCGCGGAGATGCTGCGGCTTGCGCTCATGGCGTCCGAGAACCGCGCGGCGTCTGCGTTATCGCGTGCATTTCCCGGCGGCCAGCCGGCGTTCATACGGAAGATGAATGAAAAGGCGAGGGCGCTGCATATGGCCGATACGCACTTCGGCGATCCGAGCGGGCTCTCGCCGGACAATCTCTCGACGCCGCGCGACGTCGTGAAGATGGCGGCCGCTGCGTCGCACTATCCATTGATCAGCGAATACACGACGCTCCCGCGTTACGAAGAGCAGATCGGCACGAGGACGCGGTTTTATCACAACACCGACCCGATCGTCCGCTCAGCCGATTGGGATGTGCTGGTCGCCAAGACCGGCTATACCCGCGAGGCGGGACGCTGCATCGTGGTCGATGCCAACATGCCGGGCGGCCAGGTGATGATCGTGCTGCTCGGCTCGCAGACATCGTGGGGGCGCTCGGCGGATCTCGTCGCGATACGCCGGTGGCTGAGCGGCGATGATACGCCGGTCGTCGCGCCGCACTGGTATGCGGACACGCGGCTGCATCATCGCCATTTGATATCCGCGCGCTCGCATCGCGCCAACGTGCGGTTCGCCTCGACCCGGGGCGCCCCGGCGCCCGGCGCTCATTGGCAGACCTTCAGGCACCATGCCGGCAAGCGCGAACACCGTACGCTCGTTGCCTCTTCGGGGGCGTGATGATCGCGCTGGACCGCGCTTTCGACAGCTTAATCGGAACGGCGCGGTTTCGTTGTATCGTCGGACGGGACGCGGGACAATGCGATGGTGCTGTCGGTCATGCACGACTCCTTTGCGGTTCGTGGTGGCCGAATTGCGATTCGACGCGGCCCAGTTATGGCAGCGCCTGGCTGCACTGCCGCAACGGCCATTCCAGCCGACGCAGCGCGAGAGCTTGAGACGGATCGCGCCACCGCATGCTGGCCGTCGCGTTCGATTTCAGCGTGCGCGAAGCCGCCATAGACACGTTCATAAGACAACCTGCCAACCGTCTTTCCATTTGAACTGACCTGTCGGGCATCGAGTGAAAGATAGTTTGGATAGCTATACATTCATACGGATAAACCGGGCGCCCGAACGCGTGCGCGCACTCGATCATCGTCGTGGGTCGGGTGCCCCGCACGACGCATGCCCGATTCCGGCAGATGACGTCTCACGGGCTCGGTGCGTCGAGCTCTTCCCGGTGCGCTATTTTTACAGGGCGGCTAGCGTCTTTGTTACAGCGCGCCTTCGCGATAGCGCCCTGGTATGAGCCATTCGACGGTCGCCGCCTTGTCGGCTGGGGTTCAGGCGGGAAAGAGCGATGCACAACCGGTACGCAGGCTCGCTACTTGCATGTCCGCATCGCATGCGTCGTGATACGGAGGGTGCGTGGGCGATCCCGAAAGACTGGAGCCTGAGGCTGCGGTCACCGATGAAACGGAACGTTCCTGGCTGTCGCGGCTCGGGCCCGGGCTGGTCACGGGCGCGGCAGACGACGATCCGAGCGGAATCGGTACCTACTCGCAAGCCGGCGCACAGTTCGGCTACACGCTGCTGTGGACGCTCCCGTTGACCTGGCCGCTCATGGCTGCCATTCAGATGATCAGCGCCCGCATCGGACGGGTGTCCGGGAAGGGACTGGCCTCCAACATGCGAGCCTTCGGACCCAGATGGGTCGTCATTGTTCTGGTGCTGCTGCTTGCCGTCGCGAACACCATCAACATCGCGGCGGACCTGGCTGCGATGGGCGCTGCGATCCATTTGCTCGTTCGTGGACCGGAACAGCTCTACGTCGTTATTCTGGGTACGTTTTCGGCCGTCGTGCAGATTTGCCTGCCGTACGAAAGCTATGCGCGCTATCTGAAATGGTTGACGCTCGTGCTTTTGGCCTACGTCGCAGTCGTCTTTATCGTGCCTGTGCAATGGAGCACAGTTGCGATTTCGCTGGTTCGGCCTGGCGCACACCTGTCTGGCGACTACTTGACGACCGTCGTCGCGGTGCTGGGCACCACCATCAGCCCGTACCTTTTCTTCTGGCAGGCATCGCAGGAGGTGGAGGAACTGCGCGCAAAGCCAGGGGAGCGCCCGCTGCGCTGGCTTTCCTCGTTCCGCGCTTACCGGCAGATAGACAGGATCACGGCGGATACCTGGATCGGCATGGCGGTGTCCAACGGCGTCGGCTTTTTTATCATGCTGACGGCCGCCGCTACGCTCAATGTCCGCCACATCGCCATTCATACCTCAGCTGATGCGGCACAGGCGCTCGCGCCCGTTGCGGGGCGGTTCGCCTCCTTGATATTTGCCGCCGGAATCGTGGGCACGGGGCTCCTCGCGCTGCCTGTGCTGGCCGGCTCGGCGGCGTATGGCGCTGCCGGTGCGCTCCGGTGGCGCAGCAGTCTATCGCTGCATCTGTCGCTCGCGCGCGAGTTCTACTCGGTCATCGCGGTAGCCATCGCGGGCGGCGTGGCTATCACGTTCATGCATCTGGATCCGGTCAAGGCGCTCTACTGGAGCGCAGTGATCAACGGTGTGGCTGCCGTTCCAGTCATGTTTGTCGTGATGCTGATGGCCAGCAGCGACAAGATCATGGGCCGGTTCGCGATATCGGGCCTGCTAAAAGTGGGCGGCTGGCTTGCCACGGCCCTGATGGCCGTCGCGGCCTGCGCCATGTTCGTTTCAGGGTAGTCCTCATCTGCACGCCATCGCGCCTCGTAAATTGAAAGCCGATTTTCAATACCTGTCACATCGGGCAACGCGCGCAATGCGCGTTGCCAGCCCGGTTGCCATGAGCGGGCGCGCGCGATCAGTCGTGCGCCATCGCGCGTTCGATGCTTATCTGCGTGGGCATCATGTTCACGTTGGCGTTGTGCATGACCCACAGCGAAAGCCCGACGATGACCGCGATCAGAAACGCCGTGCACACGAAGATGCCGGTGTTCGCGCGCTGGCTGCGCGAGGCACCAATGTGCAGGAAATACACGAGCTGCACGACGAGTTGCGCAACGCACAGCACGACGATGGTTGCGATTCCCGCCGCGGGCGGCACCACATGGAACATCACCACGCCGAACGACGCGAGCGTGAGCACGAGCGAGAGCATCGTGCCGACCATGTAGCTCCTGAGGCTGCCGTGCGAATCGCCGTGGCTGGCGTCGTGGCCGCTCGAATGCGTAGTGTTGGTTGGACTCACAGCATGCCTCGCAGATAAACAAAGGTGAAAACGCAGATCCACACGAGATCCAGGAAGTGCCAGAAGAGGCTCAGGCACGCGAGACGGCGTCGCGTCGCGCCAGTGAGGCCGAACTTCAAGGTTTGATGCATCATGATCGCGATCCACAGCAGGCCGGCCGTGACGTGCAGGCCGTGCGTGCCGACCAATGTGAAGTACGCCGAAAGATACGCGCTGGTATGCGGTCCAGCTCCGTCGGCAATGAGCTTTGCGAACTCGTTCACCTCCATGCCGACGAAGCCCGCGCCGAACGCGAACGTGATCGCCAGCCACACGATCACCTGACCGCGGCGCTCTGCGTGCAGGCCCAGCATTGCCATGCCGAACGTGACGCTGCTCGCGAGCAGCAGCAGCGTTTCGCCCAGCACGTAAGGCAGTTCGAAGAGCTGTCTGGCGCCGGGGCCGCCTGCCGTTGCATTCGCGAGCACGCCGAAGGTGGCGAAGAGCGTCGCGAAGATGAGGCAGTCGCTCATCAGGTAGATCCAGAAACCCAGCGTGGTTTTGGTGCTGTCGTCATGGCCGTGGTCATGACCATGAGCGTGGGATATAGCAGCGTGTGCCATGGTTCAAGCGGTCTCCTCGAGTTGTTCAACTTGCACGGTTCCATCGAAACGCTTTGCAATACCCAGCTGTCTGAAGCGCGCGTTCTCGATACGCTCGACCTCCGCCGCCGGCACCCAATAGTCAACGTCCTGGTCATAGCTGCGCGCGATGAACGTGGCGATCATGCCAGCGAGCCCCACCGCCGCGAACAGCCACATGTGCCACACGGCGGCAAAACCGAATAGCAGGCTGAACGCGGCGATGATGAAACCCGCCCCCGTATTGCGCGGCATGTGGATGTCTTCGTAGGCGCGCGGCTGCACGTACGCGCGTCCCGCTTCCTTGTTGTCCCAATGCTGCTCCATCGAAGTGATCTCCGGCAGCACGGCGAAGTTGTAGAACGGTGCGGGCGAGGCCGTCGACCATTCGAGACTGCGGCCGTCCCATGGGTCGCCGGTGAGGTCGCGGCTCGCCTCGCGGCCGCGAATGCTCACGTAAAGCTGCACGATAAAGGCGAGGATGCCGAGGCCCACGAACACCGCGCCCACGAGCGCCACCACGAGCCACGGATGCCAGCCTGGCACTGCGTAGTGATTCATGCGGCGCGTCATGCCTTCGAAGCCCAGGATGTAGAGCGGCGTGAAGGCGAGCCAATAGCCGATCAGCCAGCACCAGAACGACACCTTGCCCCAGAACTCGTTGAGCGTGAAGCCGAACACCTTCGGGAACCAGAAGCTGATGCCCGCGAGACAGCCGAACACCACGCCGCCGATGATCACGTTATGAAAGTGCGCGACGAGGAACAGCGAGTTATGCAGCACGAAGTCCGCGCCCGGCACGGCGAGCAGCACGCCGGTCATGCCGCCCACGGCGAAGGTCACCATGAAGCCGATGGTCCAGAGCGTCGCGCTGTGATAGCGGATGCGGCCGCGGTACATCGTGAAGAGCCAGTTGAAGAGCTTCACGCCGGTCGGGATCGAAATGATCGTGGTCATGATGCCGAAAAACGCATTGACGTTCGCGCCCGAGCCCATCGTGAAGAAGTGATGGAGCCACACGAAGAACGAGAGTATGCCGATCGAGGACGTCGCGTACACCATCGACTTGTAGCCGAACAGCGGTTTGCCGGAGAACGTCGCAATGATCTCCGAGAACGCGCCAAATGCAGGCAGGATCAGGATGTACACCTCGGGGTGGCCCCATACCCAGATCAGGTTGATGTACATCATCGCGTTGCCGCCTAGCTCGTTCGTGAAGAAATGCATGTCGAGATAGCGGTCCATCGTGAGCAGCGCGAGCGTGCCGGTGAGCACCGGAAACACCGCGACGATCAGGATGTTGGTGATGAGCGCCGTCCACACGAACACCGGCATCTTCATGAGATCCATGCCGGGCGCGCGCATGCGCAGGATGGTGACGATGAAGTTGATGCCGGAGAGCGTGGTGCCAAGGCCCGAGATCTGCAATGACCATATGTAGTAGTCCATGCCCGCAGTTGGGCTGTAGCCGAGCTCCGAGAGCGGAGGATACGCGACCCAGCCGGTCGCGGCGAAATCGCCGACGAACATCGAGACCATCACCAGTACCGCGCCCACCACCGAAAGCCAGTAGGAGAGCGAATTCACGAATGGATACGCGACGTCGCGCGCGCCGATCTGCAGCGGCACGACCACGTTCATCAGCCCGAGAATGAGCGGCGTGGCCACGAAGAAGATCATGATGACGCCGTGCGCCGTGAAGATCTGGTCGTAGTGATGCGGCGGCAGATAGCCCGCCGCGTCGTTATAGGCGATGGCCTGTTGCGCGCGCATCATGATCGCGTCGGCGAACCCGCGCAGCAGCATGACGACCGCGAGCACGATGTACATGATGCCAATGCGCTTGTGATCTACCGAGGTGAGCCACTCGCGCCACAGATAGCCCCATTTGCCCGCGAGCGTGATCGCGGCCAGCAGGGCAAGGCCGCCGAACGCCACGGCGGCGCCGGTGCCCATGATGATCGGCTCGTGCCAGGGAACGGCATCGAGCGTGAGTTTTCCGAACATGTTTGATTACTCCGCTGCGAGGATGGCGGGCGCGCGTGCCCCGCTGCGTTCGAGGGTGAGTGCGGGAACGTTCGCGCCCGTGCCGCAAATTGGATTACCGTGGACGTCGCGCATGTACTGGCCGACCACGCCGTCGAAGAGACCGGGTGCGACGTTCGAATAGAACGTGACGGGCGTCTTCTCGCCCGGCTGCGCGAGCTGTTGGTACGCGCCGCGGCTCAGCACCGCGGGCGAGGCTTTCGCGCGCGCGATCCACGCGTCGAAGTCGGCGCGGCTCGTGGCGAGCGTATCGAAATGCATGTCCGAGAAGCCGGGACCGCTGAATGCCGCCGAGCGGCCGGCATAGGTGCCCGGATGGTTCGCGATCAGATGCAGCTGCGTCTGCATGCCCGACATCGCATAGACCTGGCTGCCGAGCTGCGGAATGAAGAACGAGTTCATCAGCGAATCGGCGGTCAAGCGGAACGACACCGGCGTGTCGACCGGAATCGCCAGTTGGTTGACCGAAGCAACGCCGTAATCCCTATAGATAAAGAGCCATTTCCAGTTCAGCGCGACCACGTCCACGCGAATCGGCTTTTGCTGCGATTCGATCGGCTTATACGGATCGAGCGAATGCGTCGTGCGCCATATCAGCGCGCCGAGCATCAGCACGATCACGCAGGGAATCGACCACACCACGACTTCGATGGCGGTCGAATGCGCCCACTTCGGCGCATAGGTCGCGTTCGGGTTGGAGGCGCGATAGCGCCACGCGAACCAGAGCGTGAGCGCAATCACGGGAATCACCACCAGCAGCATCAGGCCGAGCGCGATCAGGATGAGGTTCTTCTCCTGCACGCCGATGTCGCCCTTCGGGTCGAGCAGCACGGAGCTGCAACCGCCGAGCAGTGCGAGCGCGCCCGTGCCCGCAATCATGGCTGCGGTGCGTGCATGACCGCGCGGACTTGAGGGGCGCTGGCGGGGTGAGCCTGGACGGAAAAACTCGCGGAAAGATCGGCGGTCGGGTTGAGGTAGCGGCGGGCCGGCTTCGACGGCCGGTCCTCTTCGTATGGGGGAGGTGCGCATGTCGGGGTTCCATGGTTGTCGATCGCGCAAACCCATCCATACGTGCTCACACCGCTTTTCGCGACCGGCAGCCAGACGCCGCCGGCCCGAGAATCATACATAGCCTGAATGTATGGATTTACGCGCTTCGTGTCCGCATGCTAGAGTAAGACATAATCCATGCATCAGCGACAAAATGACGCGAAACGACTCCATCGATCCAGACAAGGCGAGTCCCGCATGGGCCGCGGCCTGGGCTTCGGCGCTACAGGGCGGCAGCGGGCCGCGCTACCTGCGGCTCGTCGATTTCATCGAGCGCGCCGTGGCCGAAGGCACACTGGCACCCGGCGAACGCGTGCCCGCGCAGCGCGCGCTTGCGGCCCTGCTTGGCGTGGATCTCACCACCGTCACGCGCGGCTTCAACGAGGCGCGGCGGCGCGCGCTGATCGAGGCGCGCGGGCCGCTCGGCACGTTCATCGCGGTGCCGCGCGCGGCGCTCGAGCAGCGTGTGGACTTGAGCATGAACATCCCGCCGCCGCCCGCGGGCATCGACACCGACGCGCTGCTGCGCGAAGGCCTCTCGCGCCTGCTGTTGCGCAGCGACGCCGACCTGCTGATGACGTATCACATCGGCGGCGGCAGCGCGGCCGATTGCGTGAAGGGCGCGAAATGGCTCGAACCGATGCTCGGCAAGATCGACGCCGCGCAAGTGGCGGTGTGTCCCGGTGCGCAGGCGGCGCTGGCGGCGCTGATCATCGCGTTCACCGGGCCTGGCGAAGCGGTGCTGAGCGAGCCGCTCGTCTATCCGGGGCTGCCGCACGCGGTCGCGCAACTGGGGCGCCGCCTCGAAACGGTGGCAACGGATGCGGAAGGCATGCTGCCCGACGCGCTCGAAGCCGCCTGCCTCCTGCACGGCGCGCGCCTCTTGTATCTGAACCCCACGCTGCAGAATCCCACCGCCACGACCATGCCGGAGGCGCGCCGCCACGCGATCCTGAAGGTGGCGGCGCGCTGCGGCCTGCGCATTGTCGAAGACGATCCCTACTGGCGTTTCGCGCCCGAGGCGCCGCCGCCGCTCGCACGCCTGGCGCCGGGGCAGGTCTGCTACCTCTCCACGCTCTCGAAAACGCTTTCGCCCGGCCTGCGTACGGCGTTTCTCGCGCTGCCCGACGCGGCCTCGCACGCACGCGTGCTGGCCGCGCTGCGCACGTTTTCGCTGATGGCCGCGCCGCTCACGAACGCGCTGGCGCTGCAATGGATCGAAGACGGCACGGCCGCGCACATCTTCGAAGGCGTGCGCGCCGAGGCGCAGGCGCGCCAACGCATGGCGGCGCAAATGCTCGGCCCGGCGGCGGGCGAGAATGCGGGCATTCATCTCTGGTATGCGCTGCCGAGCTACTGGCAGGCGCGCGAACTCGCAGCTGCGGCGAGCACCGAAGGCCTTGCCGTGGCGCCCTCCACGGCGTTCGAGCAAGGCACGGGCACGGCCAGGCCCGCCGCCAACGCGATCCGCGTCTCGCTGGGCGCAACGGCCGAGCGCGCGCGTCTGCAAGCCGCGCTGCGGCGACTTTCCGCATTGCTCGCGAGCGACCGCTCGGCGCCCGCGCAAGTGCTGGTCTGACGCTGGCACCCAGAAGGGCCAGGGACTGTCCTTGCTGCGCAATGGCCGCCATGCCAGTTCAAGCGGCGCAAAGCGCCGTGCCCGTGGCTACTCGCGCGGTCCGGCGTTGAGCGGCGTTGTCGAGGTTTGCGCGGCTTGCGCGGTCAGCTTCGCGCTTCCGGCTTCGTACCCGTTCGTGTAGAGGAGGAAAGCCATCAAGTCGGCGTATTCCTCGTCGGTCATCTTGCCGGGGCGATCAGCGGGCATGTTGGTCGACATGTACTGGTAAATGCCGCCGATCGTCAGATGCGAGTTCGCTGCGGGCGCGAACGCGGGTCCGCTGAGCGCTGGCGCCGTGATCCCCTCGAGCTTGGCGCCGTGGCATTTCGCGCAGGAGTCCGCATAAAGATGCTCGCCGTGCGTGACCTGGTCGTGGTCGAACGAGGGCGGCACGCCGCCAGTTGTGGCGGCGATCTTGATGAAGCTGCCGCCGGCCGGTACGCCGCGCACCTTCCATACGTCCGCGCGTGGCAACGTCTGCGTCACGCCGGTTGTCCTGGCCGTTGTCTTGCCGGCGGGCAGCGCCCAGTTGCGCGTCAGCGCGGCGAGCCGGCCGTCGTTGCGCATGCGCGTGAGCGCCGCGTCGATGCGCTTTTGCAGCGACTGCGTACCGGGTCCGGATGCGAACACGAGATGCCAGTCCGCGTAGGGCGACTCGGCCGCCGTAACTTCGAACTGCTGATGAGGGTGCGCATGCCGGTACGCAACCACCGCCGGATACCAGACGATCGCACGCTGTGCGCGGCCCCTGGCGAGCGCGTCGACAGTGAGCGCCGAGGTGTTCTCGAGATCGAAGCGCGCGTTCTTCTCCTGCACCGCGATCAATTGCGACGGGCTCGACCAGGTCGCGGCAATGGTGACCTTGCCGCTGGCGGGCGACACGCTGGTGCGTGCCGCATGCGCGTCGCGCAGCGTGACGCTCACGTAGCCGGAATCGAGGTAGCCCTGCGAGAAAAGCAGGTGCGAGCTGGATTCGTCGGCAACGCTGGAGCGGGGAAAGCCCGCGATCACATCACAGTCGCGCTGCAGGGATTGGGCGAGCTCGTGCGCGGAAATACCGTCGTCGCCGCTTTCGTCGCCGATGCCACGGCTGGCAAATGTCGCGGTGATGCCAGCAGTGCCCAGCACGGCGCGCGCAACGGACATGTCCAGCTCGGCCGAAGGACTGCCAGGCAATGTGCACACGCGCACGCTGGACGCCGCTTGCGTGGATGACTGCGTGGATGCTTGAGCGGCTCCGGCTGCGAGCGCGGCGGCCAGAGCAATGTGGGTGAGTCGAAGGTTCATGGTGGTGCGTTCCATTGATGGCGGCAACAGCGCACCCGCGTCGACTGCGTGCGGGCGCGGCAAATGGCGATTAGCCGATGTAAAGCCAACGCAGCGGCTTAGCTGTGATCGAGCGCGAAAACGTAGAGCGTGCCGCCGCGCGGAACATCCTTTGCCACGTCGGCCATCGGGCCGCCCCAGATCGGATTCGCACCGCCGTAGCCTGCGAGCACGGCCACGTATTCCTTGCCGTCGACTTCGAATACGGAAGGTTGCGCGATGATGCCGCTCGCCAGTTGCGGGCTCTCCCACAGCACCTTGCCCGTGGAGATATCAAACGCGTACAGATGGCCGTCGAGCGAGCCGCTGAAGGCAATCCCGCTGGCCGTCGTGGCAACGCCGCCGTTCCACGGCATCTTGGTCCAGTGACCCCAAAGCTTCTTGCCGGTATTCACGTCGATGGCCTGAAGCTCGCCATAACCCTTGCTGCCCGGCTCGGGCTGGATCTCGAAGCCTTCGCCGAGGTAGGGCAGGCCCTCCATATAGCTCACCGATTTGCCTGACAAGCTCATGCAAGCATGCAGCGCAGGCACGACCGCAATGTGCCGGTCAGGATCGTAGGACACCGACCACCAGTTCTTGCCGCCGAGAAAGCTCGGGCACGTGTTGATCGTCGTGCCGGCCTTCGGATATTTGCTGGCGTCGGCAATCGGCTGCCCATCCTTCGTGTAGCCCGTAACGGATTCGGCCTTGACGAACGCCTCGGCGTAGATCAGCTTGCCGGTCTTGCGATCGATCGCATGAAAGAAGCCGTTGCGGTCGGCGTGAATGATGGCGTCATACTGTTTGCCCTTGTAGCTGATGTCGGCAAGGATCGGCGTGTTGACGCCGTCATAGTCCCACGTGTCGTTACGCGTGTACTGGTAGTGCCACTTCAGGTCGCCGTTCTTCGGATTGAGCGCGAGAAGTGAATCGGAGTACAGATTATCGCCGGGACGCAATGCGGCGAGCCATGGCCCCGGATTGCCGACGCCCCAGTACAGCGTGTGCGTTGCGGCGTCGTAGGTGCCGGTCAGCCACGCGGCACCGCCGCCGTGTGCCTGCATGCCGTCGGGCCATGTCTCGGCGCCCTTTTCGCCAGCATCGGGGATCGTGTAGCGCTTCCAGAGAATCGAGCCGTCTTCGGGGCTGAGCGCGGCAATATAGCCGCGGATCCCATATTCGCCGCCGGAGGTGCCCACGACGATCGCGCCGTCGAGCGCGAGCGGCGCAAGCGAGAACGCGTAGCCGAGGCCCGGCTCGAACATCTGCTTCTTCCAGACCAGGTTGCCGGTCTGCGCGTCGATTGCGGCAACTTCGCCGCTCAGCATGGCCACGTAGACGTTCTTCCCGTATAGCGCGACGCCGCGGTTCACCACGTCGCAGCACGCGGTCCTGAACGATTCCTGGCTGAGCTTCGGCTCGTACTTCCACAACTGGGTACCGGTCTTCGCATCGAAAGCGTAGACGTTATCCTTTGGCGTACTTACAAAAAGATAGTTGCCGTTGACGATGGGCGTCGCCTCGAAACCCTGCTTGAGGTCGGCCGGGAACCGATAGCTCCACGCCTCCTTGAGTCCGGCGACGTTCGAGGCATCGATCTGCTTGAGGGGCGAATGCGACTGGCCGCTATAGGTGCGGTAGTAAGTGAGCCAGCCCGGATCGCTCTGCGCGTTGGAGAGACGCTCGTAGGTCACGGCGGGATAGTCCGGGGCGGCAGCCACCGGAGCCACATTCAGCGTCACCGCGATGGCGGTGGTCGCCCCATAGATAGCCAGCCGGCTTGCGGCAGCCGAACGTTTCTTCATGGTCGTCTCCTGAGTTTTTGTCGATGCAGTGCCGGTGAAGTCGCAGCCCTCATGTCGGTGCCGGTCCGGTTGCGCTGTCGTTATTGCAATTCGCATGCCATTTGCGCCGGCGAGGTGGCGGGCCCGACGTGCCTGCCATGCGAGGGCGCTTGTGATGAAGCCGCAGTGCGTCAGGTGTTGCATCCGGGTACAACGCCGGCAGTGCAGTGTTGAGAAACAGGACAGTTGGGGGGCGGTGGAGGGGCAATGGAGGAGCAACAGCGCTGCCCCGCGTCGCTCGCGTACCGGCTTCGCAGGTCGTCAATGAGCAAGGTCGTCAATGAGCAGTTCGTCGGCGCGGGTGCGCCGCGCGGCGTCCGGGTTGGACTGCGCTACGCGTGGGACTGAGCGCGGCGCCAGCCGACTCGGGCGCGCCGGCGAGCATGGCGCGCACCGCCTGCACGACAGACTGCTTCAACTCGGGATCGCTGGCGAGATGTCCACCGCGCACGCGTGCAATGCGCGCGGTGGGCGCGGCCGCCGCGAGACGGTCGACGTTGCGCACCGGGCATACGGGGTCGCGCAGTCCATGCACGGAATAGATTGGTACTCCTGCTTGTTCTGCCGTGCGCGCGAAAGAAAGCAAGCGCCGCTCGCCAAGCCAGCAGTCGTGCAACAGGTAATGCGCCTGGATCCGGTACTTGGCGATGAGCGTGCGCGCGGCCTTCGGCGACGTTGCGCGGTGTGGGCGAGCTGCCGCCGCACCACCGGGCCGCGACGAGGCGAGTATCGCTTCTTCGTACGCGCGCCATGCGAATGCGACCTCACGTTGGCGCGCGTACGCCACGCCGGGGCGCAAGCGCTTTGCGCAGCGTGCGAGCAACGCGTTCGCGCGTGTGCATCCTGCGGCAGCGCACAGGCGCTGCCAGGCGCCCGGCGCCCGGCGGCGCGATGTCACGAACAGGCGCCGTACTTCATACCGCGAAGTCAGAAAGAGGCCGCGCATCACGACGCCCAGCACACTTGCGGGATGCTGACCCGCGTACGCGAGCGCGAGCGCGGCGCCCCATGAACCACCAACGACACCCCAGCGGGAGATGCCAAGCGCGCGGCGAATCGCTTCGAGATCCGCAACGAGGTGGTCCGTGCGGTTGGCGCGCAACCCGCCGCGTGGAAGCGACTGGCCCGCGCCACGTTGATCGACGAACACGACACACGTTTTTGCGAGATCGAACAAGGCAAGCATGCCGGGCTGACTTGCGCTGCCCGGGCCGCCGTGCAGCACGACGACTGCCGGCGCTGCCGGGTCACCGGCAACCGTGAATGCGATTGCGTGTCCATCTCTAGTCAGGCGCAGGTGGCGCAACGGGACGCTCGAAGTGGGCCAACCGGAAGTTCGTCTGTTCATGAGTGGGCCGCTCAGTACGAGCGCGCGTATTTGAAAAGAGCGTGAAAAGAGCGTGAAAAAGCGCTCAAGCAAAAATCGCGCGCGGTGTAGCAACCGGTATAAATTGGGGTGAGTCCGCATATCGCATCGTGAGGTATTTGCGGTAATACACCGTCAGGCGCTGCGAGCGCGTAATGCCAGCCGCGTGGCGCTGATATGACGTGTTGCGCATCGCGCACCCATATGGTGCGCCCCGTCTGAGCCGCGCCAACTATGTGGCCCGGAGTTTGCTTGATAGGGCGAGGAAAAAGTCTGGCGAGGCACCAGACTTTCGTGGAGGAGAGAATGCGCGATGACGAATACCCGGCCGCCGCTCGTGCGGCCGTGCTGTCCAATGGCTGGCCCGCTCCGGCAATCCAGAAAGCGCACGAGCGTTCCGAGACGTTTGGTCTCTGTGCATCGGCGCGGCCGGATTACGAAATTCTTTCGAGTGCGGGACTCGAACTCACGCGCGAGCAGAACCGCGTGCTGTATGCGCACGCGATGCCGGTGATGGAAACGCTGCACGAGCAGATCGTCAACACGCAAAGCATGATTGTGCTGACCAATGCCGAAGGCTTGATCCTGCATTCGATTGGCGACGATGACTTCCTCGCGCGTGCGGAGAAGGTCGCGCTGCGGCCCGGCGCAAACTGGGCCGAAGATCGCCAGGGCACCAACGCGATCGGTACGGCGCTGGCCGAGCGTTGCGCGATGGTCGTGCACGGCGACCAGCACTACCTGGCGGCGAATCGCTTCCTGACCTGCTCGAGCGTGCCGATTCTCGATCCGTATGGCGACGTCATTGGGGTGCTCGACGTGACCGGCGACTACCGGAGCTATCACCAGCACACAATGGCGCTCGCGAAAATGTCGGTGCAGATGATCGAGAATCATCTCTTTACGACCACCTTTCAAGAGACGTTGCAGCTATCGTTCCATAGCCGTCCTGAGTTTCTGGGCACGCTGATGGAGGGCATCGTGGCATTCACGTGCGATGGCCGTTTTCTGTCGGCCAATCGCAGCGCCCAGTTCCAGCTTGGCATGTCGCTCGCAGCGCTGCGGGCACATACGCTTTCGTCGCTATTTCAGACCACGAGTGCGCAACTGATCGACCGCACGAGTGTGGGGCTGGAGCCGCATCTGATGCTCAATTTGAGCAGCGGAGCCGTCGTATGCGCGCGCGTGCAGTTCAAGCGCGCGTCGCTTGCGGAGGGCAGCCGCCCGGTGGCGGTGCACGACGGCGCACGCTCCGTGGCGCGCCAGGCGCCGCCGTCGGCGCCCGGGCTCTCGCGCCTGAGCTATCTGGACACCGGCGATCCGCAGGTTGCCGCAGTCATCGCGAAGGTGCGGCGGGTGATGGGCAAGGACATTCCCATCCTGATCAACGGCGAAACCGGCACGGGCAAGGAACTCCTCGCACAGGCCATCCACAACGATTCGCCGCGGCATGCGGGGCCATTCGTGGCGGTGAACTGCGCCTCGATTCCCGAAACGCTGATCGAATCCGAACTGTTTGGCTACGAGGAGGGCGCATTCACCGGCGCGCGGCGCAAGGGCGCCGTCGGCAAACTGCTGCAGGCAAACGGCGGCACGCTGTTTCTGGACGAAATCGGCGACATGCCGTATCCGCTGCAGGTGCGGCTGCTGCGTGTGCTGCAGGAGCGCGTCGTCAACCCACTCGGTTCGACGAAGAGTATCGCGGTGGACATCGCGATCATCTGTGCAACGCACCGCGACCTGCGCGAGATGATCGCGCAAAGCCGCTTTCGCGAGGATCTCTATTACCGGCTCAATGGCCTCGTGGTGCGGCTGCCACGGCTGCGCGAGCGCACCGACCTCGCGGTTGTGATCGAGAAGATGCTGCAGCGCGAATCGATCGCTGCCGGGAATGCGCAGCGGCTCAGCGTTGCGCCGGACGTCATGGCGATGTTCGAGCGCTGTGCGTGGCCTGGCAATTTCCGGCAACTCGGCAACCTGCTGCGCACGGCCGCGGCCATGGTCGACACGGACGGCGAGATTCGGCGTGAACATTTGCCCGACGACTTCTTCGATGACCTGCGCTGCGGCGCCTCGCAAAGTGCAGCACTGGATGCGCCAACGGCACCGGACGCTTTCCTGCCGGAGAGCGGGCGCCTCCAGGACGTGACCGTATCGGTGATTGGCGCTGCGCTCGCACGGCATGGCGGCAACGTTTCGGCGGCTGCACGCGAGTTAGGCGTATCGCGCAATACGATCTATCGCAAGATGCCTGCTGTCGATCCGGGCCGCGCCGCGGACGATATCTGATCCGGCTAACCGGCTAACCTCATCGACGCGGCACTCGCGCAGCCGGGCTCCCCATCGCGCTCGCCACGCAGATTTCGCGAGCGACCTGTCACACCGTGTTGCATCGTGCAACACCACTGTTCCAAAAATCAACAGTGCGCATGTTCCGAACGCGTGAAGCCATGACGCGTTCGGGTTGCTTGCGTCTGCAAACCGGAAATGTTTTTTTCGGTGCTCGCGCGAAGCCCCGCTAATGCAGCTTGCACGCTTCATCTATCGCCATCGGCACGCACCTTGCTTCGAAGGAACCGGCCGCGCATCAAGTGCGGTTCTTCCATCCAATCGCAAATCAATTGCACACAAGGAGACATGTCATGCAATGGACCACCCCGTCATACACGGACCTGCGTTTCGGCTTTGAAATCACGATGTATATCGCCAATCGCTAAGCGGGCTGGGGCCCGCCGCTCGCAGCGCCCGAACGGCGTGGCGGGCGGCACCCGGAAGCAACGACCATGAAGATCAAGATACTGGGTTCGGGCGCGGGCGGCGGCCTCCCGCAATGGAACTGCAACTGCGCGAACTGCCGCAGCGCGCGCAACCGTTCCGGCGATGTGCTGCCACGCACGCAATCGTCGATTGCGGTCAGCGACAACGGCGTCGACTGGATCCTCGTCAACGCGTCTCCGGACCTGCTCTCGCAGTTGCGCGCGCATCCCGACCTGCAGCCTGCGCGGACCCTGCGCGACAGCGGCATCGCGGCGGTCGTGCTGAGCGACGCGCAGATCGATCACGTGACCGGGTTGCTGATGCTGCGCGAGCGCACCACGCCACTGCCACTCTATGCGTGCGCCCCCGTGCTGGAAGATCTCTCGACCGGGCTGCCGCTCGTGCCGCTGCTCGGTCACTACTGCGGCGTGCAAACGCATGCGATTGTGCCAGGAAAGCACTTTACGATTTCCGCGTGCGAGGGTTTGCGATTTACACCTATTGCTGTCGACGGCAAGGCGCCGCCTTATTCGCCATTTCGCCAAAGCAGCATCGACGGCACGAATATCGCCCTCCTGATTGAAGATCGAATCAAAGGCACGCGGGCTTTCTACGCACCGGGCCTCGCGCAGATGCAGGACGAGATTCATGCCACGATGTGCGGCGCCGATCTCGTGCTCGTGGACGGTACGTTCTGGACTGCTACGGAGATGATAGATCTGGGTATTTCGACGAAACACGCGGACGATATGGGGCATCTCGCGCAATGCGGTGAAGTCGGACGCCGCGGCATGATCGACTGGCTCGAAGCATTGCCGCGCGGTACGCGCAAGGTTCTCACGCACATCAACAACACCAATCCGATTCTCGACCCGCATTCCGATGAGCACGCGCAACTGCGCGCTCGCGGCATCGACGTCGCGCACGACGGCATGGTTCTGCAGGTATGAAGATGAACGCACAGCTCACCACGCAGGCGTTGCACGACGCGCCATGGACGCCAGCTCAATTCGAGGCGCGGCTGCGCGCGCTGGAGTCGCGCTATCACATCCATCACCCGTTCAATCAGCGGCTCAATAGCGGCAAGTGCTCGCGCGAGCAGATCCGCGGCTGGGTGGCGAACCGGTTTTACTATCAGATCAACATTCCGCTCAAGGATGCAGCGATCTTGTCGAACTGCCCGGACCGCACCACGCGCCGGCGCTGGATTCAGCGGCTCGTGGACCACGACGGCCAGGCCGAAGGCGAGGGCGGGATCGATGCGTGGGTGCGCCTGGGCGAAGCGGTGGGCATCGACTCCGCGACGATGTGGGGCCAGTCGCTCGTGCTGCCTGGCGTACGCTTCGCTGTGGACGCCTACGTGAATTTCGCGCGCCGCGCGCCGTGGCAGGAAGCGGTGTGCTCATCGCTCACGGAGATGTTCGCGCCGCAGATCCATCTCGATCGACTCGCCGGCTGGCCGTCGCATTATCCGTGGATCGAGCCGGACGGGCTGCACTATTTCCGCAGCCGCGTGCCGCTTGCCCAACGCGACGTCGATCACGGCCTCGAAGTGACGCTGACCCACTTCCGTACGCCCGAAGCGCAGCAGCGTGCGCTCGACATCCTGCAGTTCAAGCTCGATATTCTTTGGTCGATCCTCGATGCGGTCGAAAAGGCCTGGCCCCTATGAACACAAGTGACGCGGACAGCGGCGTGCCGCTGCGCCCCCGCCTGCGAGGCATCTTCCGGCTGCAGTGGGAGGTGGCGCAAGACGCCTACGTGCTGCTCTATCCGGAGGGCATGGTGAAGCTCAATACGAGCGCCGGCGAAATACTCGCGCGCTGCGACGGCGCGCACGAGCTCGACGACATCATCAGCGAGCTCGAGCGGCTGTTCGGCACTGCCGAGCTTGCGCCCGACGTCTACCGTTTTCTCGATCACGCGCGACAGCGCGGCTGGCTGGATTGACATGCTACGCGAACCTACCCGTCCTGGCGCGCCATTGTGGTTGCTTGCCGAATTGACGTACCGGTGTCCGCTGCACTGTGCCTTCTGCTACAACCCGGTCGACTATGCACGACACGGAGCGGAACTCGACACCGACACCTGGATAGAAGTCATCAGCGCCGCGCGCAAACTCGGCGCGGCGCAGATCGGCTTCTCCGGCGGCGAGCCGCTGCAGCGCGACGATCTGGAGATGCTCGTCGAGCATGCGCGCGCAATCGGCTTCTACACCAACCTGATCACATCGGGCATCGGCTTGAACGCGGCGCGCATCGAGCGGCTGAAACTGGCTGGACTCGATCATATTCAGTTGTCCTTGCAGGACTCCACGCGCGAACTGAACGACTTCGTGACTAGCACGCGCACGTTCGCCCTCAAGCAGGAGGCCGCCCGGCTCATCAAGGCGCATGGCTATCCGATGGTGCTCAACTGCGTCCTGCATCGTTACAACCTGCCGCATGTGGCGCAGATCATCGAGATGGCGCTCGATCTGGGCGCTGATTACCTCGAACTCGCCAACACGCAGTACTACGGCTGGGCCATGCTCAACCGCGACCAGTTGATGCCGACGGCGGAACAGCTTGTCGAGGCTGAAGAGACGGTCAATCGCTATCGCGAGCGCATTGGCGGGCGCTGCAAGATCCTGTTCGTGGTGCCCGACTACTTCGAGCGGCGTCCCAAAGCCTGCATGAATGGCTGGGGCTCGGTGTTTCTTGGCGTGGCTCCAGACGGCGCCGCGTTGCCTTGCCACGCGGCGCGCTCACTGCCGGGACTCGTGTTGCCGAACGTGCGTGACATGCCCATCAGCCAGATCTGGTACGAGAGCGACGCATTCAACGCCTTTCGCGGCCACGCCTGGATGCGCGAGCCATGCCGCGATTGCGACGAGCGCCACACCGATCATGGCGGTTGCCGCTGCCAGGCCTGGATGCTGACCGGTGACCCGGCAGCGGCCGATCCAGTATGCGAAAAGTCACCGCATCACGAACAGGTCGTGCAGACGGTGCAGTTCGCCCGGCAACCGGGGAAGGTGGAGGAGCGGCCGCTCATCTTTCGCAGCAGAGAGAATTCGCTGGCGCGTTGAACGCGAACGGGTATGAGCCGTTTCGCAGCCGGCAGCGAGCGTGCATGCAGCCCTCCCGGCGCCAAACCGCACGCACGGATGCGCAGCGGATCAGTCTGCGACGGCCATCCCGAAGTCGGCTGGACCGTCGATGCCGGACTCGAGCATGCCGCGTTGCTCAGTCCGCCCGCACCTTGACATAGCGGCCCGGTGCCGGCTCGAACGGCTCGTGCTTGCGATTCCCAAGTCGCGCGCGAGCCTTGACCCGGCCGCCCGAGTGACTCGCCAGCCAGCTGGCCCAATGATTCCACCAGCTCCCCGGCATTTCCTCCGCAGAGGCCAGCCAGCCTTGCGCATCGCTGTCGAGATCGCCTTCGGCCCAATAACTGCGCTTGTTCTTCGCCGCCGGATTGATGACGCCGGCAATGTGACCGCTAGCCCCGAGGACGAAGTTCACGTCGCCGCCAAGCAGCTGCGTGCTGCGCCATGCCGATTGCCACGGCACGATGTGATCGTCCTGCGTGGCCAGCACGTAGGCGGGCGCGTCGATGCGGCCGAGATCCACCGGCACGCCGCACATGCTCAGCTTGCCGGGCACGCGCAGATTGTTCTCGAGATACATATTGCGCAGGTACCACGTGTACATCGGTCCCGGCAGATTGGTGCTGTCGGCATTCCAGTAAAGAAGATCGAACGCCGACGGCGTCTTGCCTTTCAGATAATTGTTGACGACATAAGGCCAGACAAGGTCGTTGGCGCGCAGCATCTGAAACGTAAAGCCAAGCTCGCGGCCCGAGTAGATGCCGCCGTGCCCGATCGTCAGTTCCCGCTGCGAAACGGTTGGCTCGTTGATGAAAACACCGAGATCGCCGGGATCGGTAAAGTCGAGCATCGTCGTGAGCAGCGTCAGGCTCGCGACCGTGTCTTCGTTGCGCGCACGCGTCACCGCCAGCGCCGACGAAAGGAGCGTGCCGCCCACACACCAGCCCACGGTGTTGACCTTGTCCGCGCCCGTAATCGCCAGCGTCACGTCGATCGCCTGCATGACGCCGGATTCCAGATAGTCGTCCCAGGTCGTGCGTGCCAGATCGGCGTCGGGATTACGCCACGAAATCATGAATACAGTCTGCCCCTGCTCGACGGCAAAGCGCACAAACGAGTTCTCGGGCTGCAGATCGAGAATGTAGAACTTGTTGATGCAGGGCGGCACGATCAGCAATGGCCGCTTCGCGACCTGCGCGGTTAGCGGTGCGTACTGGATCAACTGAAAGAGATCGTTCTCGAATACGACTGAACCTTCCGATACGGCCACGTTGCGGCCCACTTCGAAAGCGGTTTCATCGGTGATGGAAATGGTCTTGCGAGCGAAGTCCTCCTGCAGGTTGGCGATGCCATCCAAAAGACTTTCCCCGTTGGACTCCAGCGCCGTCCGCAGGGCTTCCGGGTTCGTGATTCCGTAGTTTGCCGGGCTGGCCGCATCGATGAACTGGCGCGTGAAGAAGCGCAGCTTTTGCTTTTCCTTGTCATCGAGGGATACCGCCTCGACACACTGCTCGAGAAGGCGCGCGTTGATCAGGTAGTTCTGCTTGAGAAAGCTGTACCAGGCATTGTTCGACCATTCGTCTGCCTGAAACCGGCGATCGTGCCGCTCAGGGCTGATCGCAGGCGGCGCTTCCATGCCGACGGAACGGGTTAACGTGGCGGCCCAGAGCGTCAGCTTTTGTTGCAGGTATTGCGTGCTCGCGTCGAGTTGCGGGCTCGGAAGCGTGTCTGCAACCAATGCGACGCCGGAGAACATCTTCATGAAGTCCAGCATTGCGTTGGACCACGCCTGAACGGCGACTTCCGACACATTGGATTGAGTAGTCATTTGCGCTCTCGTTGGTATTTATCGCGCCACCACGCTCAACTCGGCGCTACTGCGCTTCCCGAGTGATGTCGGCATGACCACGGCTTCGCCATCGATGACCACTTTTCCTGCCACCGTACACACGGTATCCAGAACGACGCGGCATTTTCCCGGAATCAGTTCGCGGACTGTCACCGTTGCCCGAACCGTATCACCGGGCTTGACGGGCGCCTTGAAGCGCAGGTTCTGCCCGAGATAGACCGTGCCCGGTCCCGGCAGCCGGCCCGCGATCGCCGCGGAGATCACGCTTGCAGTCAACATGCCGTGTGCGATGCGGCCGCCGAACTGCGTGCCCCGCGCAAATTCTTCGTCGAGATGGACGGCGTTGTTATCCCCCGACGCGCCGGCAAACAGCACGATGTCTGCTTCGGTGATCGTTTTGGCGAAGCTCGCCTCCATACCGGGTTTCAAGTCTTCGAAGTCGTAACCGGAAAGCTCGTTCATAAGGTCTCTCTAAAGGATGGATATTCATGCGTTGCTACGCACAATACGCCAATCCCGCGTCATATTTTTATGATTTGACGCCAGAGTTTTATTATTCCGTGACACTCGGTGTTAACACCAGTATGGGATCTGAAAGCACTGGAAACCCGCTTCCATTATTTGAGGCGGCTATTGCGCCAGTCGCGTGGCGTCATGCCAAAGCGTGCGCTGAACCAGTTCGTGAATGAGCCCTGCTGCGAATAGCCAAGCAGGACGGAAACCCGCCCGATCGGATAGCGCGGGTTATTCATGTAGCGCACGGCCAGCTCGGAGCGCACTTCCTCGATGAGGCGCGTGAAGCTCGTATCGGCGAGCCCAAGCTGGCGCTGCATGGTGCGAACGCTCCGATGCAGATGCGCGGCCACTCGCTCAGCAGTGGCCTGTTCGAGCGGCAGCAGCAGATAGATCGCCTTGCGCGCTTCGAGCGCGACAGAGTCGACGCCCGCCACCTTGAGCGAATCGGCGAGGCTCTCTGCGTAGCGCACCAGCTCGGGGTCGGCGGCGGGGTTCGGGTAGTCGAGGTCGGCGGCGGTGCATACGAGGCCGTTGAAGTCGCTGCCGAATTGCAGCGGGCAGCCGAAGAAACGGCGGTGAAACGTGAGGTCGGCTGGCCCTTGATGAACGAAATGAACGGAACGGGGTTTCCAGCGACTGCCAAGCAGGGCGCTGGCGTGGCGCGCGAGCGCGCCCACAGTGAGTTCGATTGCCTGATTCGTCGGAATGCCCGCATCGACGACCAGTTCCTCGCGGATGGTCACCGTTTCACCCGCGTCCTCGACATATATCGCGAGCGCTTCGTTCAGCAGATGTCGGTATTCGGCCGCGGCGAGCAGCACATCGCGCAGCGTGCGCTTGTGCGCGAGCAGAACGTTGATGAGGCCGGTGCCGAACTTCTGCCGCGTTTCGGCCATTTGCAGCCCGATGGTCGGGCACGATGCCTTTTCGGCCGTGCGTTCCAGCACCCGGCAGGCGGCGGCAACGGGAATGCGCCCGTCCGGATTCGCGAGCGCCGCAGCGTCGATGCCGGCCTCCTGAGCAAGTTCGACCGGGTTCAATCCAGCCCGCCGCGCCACGTCGAAATAGCCGCTCATTGCGCCCGTGGGCAGCATCGTTTCCATGGTTGTGTGTCCCCCACGCATCTGGCTTGCCGCGCGTCGTCATTCGGCAGCGGTCGCGTTTTAGCACGGATTGTCCGGATTGGCGTGAACACCTGGCGGCACGAACGAAGCGCTAAAACGATGGCGTCTAATCGCAAAAGTGTATCGCGAGACCGGCGTATGTTGCCATCCTCAACGACCTACTCCTTGCCCGCCCCATGTGCCGCGCCTGCCAACGCGAGCGCCAGCCTCGTTCCGACTTCGGCATTGTGTTTTACGAGCGCGATGTTTGTCGCCAGGCTGCGGCCGCCTGTTAGCGCCTTGATGCGTGCGAGGAGGAAGGGCGTCACGGCCTTGCCGGTAATGCCTTGTGCCTGCGCTTCGGCCAGCGCCTGCCGGGTCAGGGCCTCGATCTCTTCGCCCGGCATCGCTGCGGCTTCAGGCACCGGCGTGCTCAACACCACGCCGCCCGCGAGGCCCAGGTCCCACTTGGTGCGGATGAAACGCGCCTGGTCCGCTGCGTCGTCCAGCCTGAAATCCGCGCGATAGCCGCTGTCCCGCGTATAAAACGCAGCGAAATTGTCCTGCCCGCAACTGAGCACCGGCACGCCATGCGTTTCCAGATACTCCAACGTGAGCCCGATATCCAGAATGGATTTCACGCCGGCACAGACCACGGCCACCGATGTCCTCGCCAACTCCTGAAGATCGGCGGAGATATCGAAGGTCTCCGGCGCGCCGCGATGCACGCCGCCAAGGCCGCCGGTGACGAAGACCTCGATGCCGGCCAGGGCGGCGCATATCATCGTGCCAGCCACCGTCGTGGCGCCGAGTCCGCCGCTGGCGAGCACTGCTGGCAGATCGCGACGGCTGACTTTGAGTACCTGCGCCGCGCTGCCGAGGAGTTCCAGGTCGTCGTCGGAAAGACCGATGCGGATTCGGCCGCTCATGCATGCAATCGTCGCGGGTTCGGCGCCCAGGTCACGCACCAGCGCTTCCACTTCGCGCGCGGTGCGGACGTTCTCGGGGTAGGGCATGCCGTGGGCGATGATGGTCGACTCCAGTGCGACTAGCGGGCGACCGGCGGCCTTTGCGGCGGCGACTGCGGGACTGAGCGTCAACCAGGAATGTGCGAGGTCTGCGGCCATGCTCTGGGGGCTTTGGGTATCTTGAACTTGAGTATGCAGCATAGGCCTGCGTCGCGATAACCTGCTTGAGGCCATCCACGGAACCGGGGCCGTTTTGTAGCTCAGACCGATATCGTGCAAGGTATCAAGATTGGCACAGCCGGATCAACTGCGGATTCGTCAGACATGGCCGCACGAGCGGCGACAAGGCTCGTGCCATCGCACTACGCGCCAGCGTAACTCTCAGGCGACGCCCAGCCGCTCCGCTTTTTGGGTGGCCAATCTCGTACCGGCAAATGGGTCATTGCGCCAGTCCACGCCGTCGCGTTTGGCCGACTCTTGCGTTGGCTTCCCGTTAATCGAGAAATGTTCCAGGGATTGCCCGGCGCTCGTCGCTTGAACAACCCACTGAGGCGGGGCGCCCTCGCCGTCCCAGGTATGCCCAAAGGCGTCCCTGTAACGCACCGAACGCATCCGCTCCTGGTCAGCCGCTATTGAACTGGCGATGTCCTGAGGCTCAATACCGAATTCGGCCATCCGTCGCCGCAGATAGGCCACTATGCTTTCGCGCTTTCTCTCATCCATCCAAATCTTCTCCGCTCAGCCCGGTTGGCGAGCAGGTTATTGCAGGTCGCATGCCGCCAGGATAGCACACAGTCCCGCCCGTGGGACCTGGGGCAATCGCGCGTGTTTGTCGTCCGCGTCGGCATAACGCGCCTGCCTGAAGCGCGTGATCCGTTGCATTCCGTTCCTGACCGCTCCTTGAAAGTACCTGGATCCTCGCCGCGACGCCGCCCCCAATTCGTGTGCGGGATCGGGAATAAAGCGGCGGCATGGGCGGTATTGCACTTGAAACCCGCCCTGGAAGCGCTCCGGATCGAACCGGCGGGCGGCTTCCTGAACCCAGCCGAGAGGACATCATGTCGTCAGATCTTCCTTCCCAACCGTCGCGCCGCCATGCCCTGAAATGTCTCGCCTTCGGGGGCGCGGGCACCGTGTTTGTCCTCGCCGGAGGCGTCCTCACGCCCGTGCAGCTAGCCCTTGCTGCCAGCACCGAGGACAAGTCGGCGGCTTCCGGCGTTCCGCTGTTCCTGCAGATCAGCGACTCGCATATTGGCTTTAACAAGGAAGCCAATCCCGATGTTGCGGGCACCCTCAAACAGACGATTGATTACGTCAACGCCATGCCGGTCAAACCTGCCTTGGCGATTCACACGGGCGATATCACCCATCTTTCCAAACCGGCGGAGTTCGATCTCGCGTCCCAGTTGCTCTCCGGGCTGAACGTCACGGAGTTGCACACGGTGCCGGGCGAGCACGACGTAACAGACGGACCGCAAGGCGAATACTTCAAGCGCTTCGGGCAGGCGTCAGGCAACCGGGGCTATTACAGCTTCGACAGCCATGGCGTGCATTTTGTCGGGCTCGTCAACGTGATGCATTTCAAGCAAAACGGGCTGGGAAGTCTGGGCGAGGACCAGCTTGCCTGGCTGGAAAACGATCTGAAGGGCCGCACGTCCAGCACGCCGATCGTGGTGTTCGTGCACATGCCGATGTGGACGATCTACGAACCCTGGGGCTGGGGCACCGGCGATGCGGGCCAGGCGATGGAGTATCTGAAGCGCTTCGGTTCGGTCACCGTCATCAACGGTCATATTCATCAGATCGTTTCGAAGGTGGAGGGCAATATCACGTTCCATACCGCGCGCTCGACCGCCTATCCGCAGCCGACGGCCGGCAACGGTCCCGGACCCGGGCCGCTTGTAGTGCCAGGCGATCAGTTGCGAAAGATGCTTGGCGTAACCAGCATCAGCATCTCGCGCCACCCGCTCGCCGCGTCGCTTACCGACACGACACTCGCCTGAGGACGCTATTCATTCATTGAACAAGGATCGAAGCCATGCTATCCGCTTTCCTTCGTCGTACTTTCATTCCCTCGGTTTGGAGCGGGATGCTCATCGTGGCATTGGCCGCGGCGTCGCCTGCCGCGCGCGCCCAGGGTCCCGACGAGATCGTCATCAAAAATTTCATGTTTTCGCCGATGTCCCTGACGGTCAAGGCCGGCACGACCGTGACCTGGAAAAACATGGATGGCGAGCCGCACTCGATCGTCAACGACGCAGGCGTGTTCCACTCCGCGGCGCTCGACCAGGACGATACCTTTCAGTTCAAGTTCGACAAGCCGGGGGTCTATAAGGTTTTTTGTGGCATCCACCCGTACATGAAGGCAACTATCACGGTGCAGTAGGTGGATTGACGTCTGGTCGATGCGGGGTGTTTTCCGCCTTCATCGGCCAGGATTTACGGTTATCAATTTAGGAAGTCGAAATGAGGCTAGCCAAACGAATCGAGTTGCGACGCTGGCAAGTCGATACGAAGATCCTCCATCAACACCGTTTCGATCGGCTTGCCTGACGCGTCCTCGTTCGCGACCTTGACCGGCAGCCCATGGACCACATCGAACCACAACTCATAGCGGAATATGCCGGCTATCAGGCGTCCGGGCTCGCACGTCACGATCACATGCGACGCCCGGCGCATGCCGATAGTCTCGACGCCAACGATCTGCGTGTCGCCATGCTGCTGAAGCTCACGCACGCGCAGGAGCAGCGTACCAATATCGGACTGGTCGATGCGATGACCCTGCGGGCTCTGGATCACGCGACTATCAGGGTTCAGCATGAGCCTCGGAAACGTGTCGAACCCGAACGGCCAAAGCTTGACCTTTCCTGATTCAGGGCTGTAGGTCAGCGTCGCGCCGGCGTGCGGGCGGATGAAGTCCATCCGGACGAAGCCCGGCTTGCGCCAGGCATAGCGCACCTCGACCGCTTCCGTTCCCGCCGATATCGATTTCAGCGTGACCTTATAGTTTGCGAGCGCATTGAAGCGTTCCCGTGCGTCGGCAACGAGATCGCGGCCCGGTGGCGGTGCGTCGCTCATCGCGCAGCGACGCCCGCCGCAAGCGCGAGCCCCCTCCGGCGCGCGCCGATTACCTGTATGCGCATCGTGCCTCCTATACTCGAACATATGCGGACGTGGATTAAAGGGTAGTCCTTGAACACGGTTTTGCGCCACGCAATGTTCGCGCAGACCTATGCGCACGTGCCGGGCCTGCCTGTGAATGCGCGTGAGCGTATCGCAGGCAAGGGGGAGGAGAACGATGGCGGAATTCCGTTTGACCACTTTGTGGTGCATCGAGGCGCCGCTGCAGCAGGTGTGGGACGCGGTCCACGATTCGATCAACTGGCCGAAGTGGTGGAAGAACGTCGAAGCGGTGCGCGAGTTGCAGGCCGGTGAAACCGATGGCCTGGGCGCCGTGCATCGCTATACGTGGAAGGGGGTGCTTCCCTATCGCGTGATCATCGACGTGCGCGTAACGCGCGTCGCGCCGCTCGTTGCGCTGGAGGGGGAGGCCAGCGGCGAGCTGGAAGGCGTGGGCCGCTGGCATTTCGCCGCCGACGGCAGCCGCACGGTGGTGCGCTATGACTGGCATGTCAGGACGACCCGCGCCTGGATGAACACGCTCGCGCTCGCGCCTCCTGTGCGGCTGGCATTTCGCTGGAATCACGATTCGATCATGCGCGAAGGCGGCCTCGCGCTCGCGCGCCTGCTCGAGGCACGGCCGGTCGAGTGCAGCGGCAAGCCGCGATAAATGCAAACATCGGCGGGGTTTTAGGTTCGGATGCTAGAAGACGGCGTTTCCTTGCGCTTCGAGCGCCGCCACCATTTCCTGCGCGGCGCGCTGCAATTCGGGCACGAAGCGCCGCACCGCCTCGGCCGGGCTGATGGCCTGCTCCAGGTAGATCACATTGAGGCTCGCGAGCACCCGCCCGTGCGCCTCAATTGCCGTGGCGAGCGCGCCGATCTTGCGCTGGTCCGCCCAGTCACCGTGATTCGAGCCGAAGCCGTCCGCGCGTGTCTGGCGCACGAGATTGCGGACGAAGGCCCGGTCCGCCGCGAGTTTTTGCTGCTGCTCGCCGCCCGCGCCCGCGCGCAATAATTCAAGAATGTCCTCGCGCTCCGCCTCGGGGCACGTCGCGAAGTACACGCGCCCCGCGGCCGTGAGCAGGATGGGCAGGCGGCGGCCCACCATCGCGCGGTGAAACGAAAGCGGGCTGAAGCGGTGCGTGGTTTCGCGAATCACCATGGCATCGCCGTCGGGGGTGGTGAGGTCCGAAGGCCACACCGTGCGCTGGAGCATCTGCGCCATGATCGGCGGCGCGATGGTCGCGATCAGTTCGTCGTCGGTGAAGCCTTCGCTCAGGCCGCGCACGTTCATCGTCAGACGAAAGCTGTCGTCCGAAGCGCTGCGGCGCACGAACTTCTCTTCCACCAGGGTTTCCAGCAAGCGCCGTACCGTCGTGCGGTGCAGGCCCGTGGCCTCGCTCAGCTGCTGGCTCGTCGCGCGCCCGTTCTCCATGGCGTTGAGCGCCTGGAGCACCTGGAGACCGCGCGCGAGCCCGCGCACGTTTGCATACTTCGTCATTGGAAAACGCCTTAAAAATCAACTATGTGCATTCTATGCACATTTCTCTAAAAATGTTGAGCGCGCAACGGGTGGAACCTAGACTCGCTTCCATTCACCGGGCTTCGACAAACGTTCAACCGGGTGATCCGTTTTCAGGCACGACCTGTCAGCAGCCGCAGCGACCGCACACGTCGCGCGAGAAGGAGACACATGAACACCCCCCTCGCCCAGGCGGCGGATCCGATCCGCCCCCGCCAGATTGCCACCGACGTCGCCATCATCGGCGCAGGCCCGGTCGGCCTCACCATCGCCAATATTCTCGGCCTGCAAGGCGTGCGTGTCACGCTGGTCGAGAAGCTCGACCAGATCATCGACTACCCGCGCGCCATTGGTCTGGATGACGAAGCATTGCGCGTGTTCCAGTCGATCGGCCTCGCCGACGCGCTGCTGCCGCACACCACGCCCGACCACTGGATGCGCTTCGTCACGAAGGACGGTCACTGCTTCGCCTCGATCGAGCCGCGCACCGACGAGTTCGGCTGGTCGCGTCGAAACGCCTTCATCCAGCCGCTCGCGGACCGTGTGCTTTACGACGGCCTCGACCGGTTCGAGAACGTGGAAGTGCTGTTCGGCCACTCCGTCGATGCGTTCGAACAGGACGCGCAGGGCGTGACGATCGATGTGAGCGACGCGAACGGCGAGCGTCGTACGATTCGCGCGGCGTACATGGTGGGCGCCGACGGCGGCAACAGCTTCGTGCGCCGCGCGCTGAACGTGCCCTTCGAAGGCCGCACGAAGCCGAATCAGTGGATCGTGGTGGATGTGCGCAACGACCCGATAGGCTCGCCGCACGTCTACATGCATTGCGATCATCGGCGTCCCTATGTATCGGCTGCGCTGCCGCACGGCATTCGCCGCTTCGAATTCATGGTGATGCCGGGCGAGACCGAAGAGGCGCTTTCGAAGCCCGAAAACATGGCTGCGCTGATCCGCAAGGTGGTCGCCGACCCTGACAAGGTCGACTACATCCGCAAGCGCGTGTACACGCACAACGCGCGCCTGGCCGAAACGTTCCGCGTGGACCGCGTGCTGCTCGCCGGCGACGCGGCGCACATCATGCCCGTGTGGCAGGGGCAGGGCTACAACAGCGGCATTCGCGACGCGAACAACCTGGGCTGGAAGCTCGCGATGGTCGCGAAGGGCCAGGCCGACGGCCGCCTGCTCGACAGTTACACCGTGGAGCGCCGCGCGCATGCGCGCTCGATGATCCACCTCTCCGAAGTCGCGGGCGACATCTTCGCGCCGACCACGCGCTTTGGCGCGCGCTTTCGCGACGCCTTCGTGCGCTCGATGAACGTGTTCCCATCGGTGAAGCGCTACTTCGTGGAAATGCGCTTCAAGCCGATGCCGCGTTATGAAGCGGGCGTCGTGCTGCTGCCGCCGCCGCAAAAAACCGGCGGCTGGTTCGCGCGCATGCTGGAGCGCTCGGGCAATTCGGCGCCGGGCCGCCTGCTCGGCTTGATGAGCCAGAAGCGCGACTCGCTGATCGGCCGTCTCGCGTATGGCCGCGACCGCCTCGCCGCTTCGCCGGTGGGCCGCATGTTCATCCAGCCGCGCGTGCGTCTCGCCGATGGCCGCGTGGTGCGCCTCGACGATGCGATCGGCAACGGCTTTGCGGTGCTCGCCTGGGGCGCGGACCCGACCTTCGGCCTCACGCCGCAAGCACGCGCGCTGTGCGAGCGGCTGGGCGCCCGTTTCGTCTTCGCGAAGCCCGACGTGCAACTCGAATACGCCGACGACGTGCCCGAGGGCGTGCTCGCGCTCGGCGACGTGCAGGGGCGTTTGAAAGCGTGGTTCAGCTGTCTGCCGGAGTCGGTCGTGCTGCTGCGTCCGGACCGCTTTGTCGCGGGCGTTTGCACGCCGCAGCAGGTCTCCGGCGCGATTGTCGAGCTTGCGGACAAGCTCGGCATGACCGACGCCGCTGGATCGGCGCTGCGCGAAGCTGGCGCAGCCGCGCCGCAAAACCGTCCCGCGCGCGGCGTTGCCGTCGCGCGCGCCGCAGGAGCATGAGCATGCCGATTCACCTCGAATGTCTGTCGCATACGCCGCTGCACGGCTATTTCGATCCCGCGCCCGAAGTCGTGGCCGAGGTCGAGCGCGTGTGCGGCGCCGCGCGCGAACGCGTGGAAGCGTTCAAACCCGATCTGATCGTTGCGTTCGCACCCGATCACTTCAACGGCTTCTTCTACGACGTGATGCCGCCGTTCTGCATCGGCGCGCGCGCCGAGGCCATCGGCGACTTCAACAGCATGGCGGGTACGCTGCCGGTACCCGAAGCGCTCGCACATACGCTCGCGGAAAACGTCCTCGATGCCGATATCGACGTGTCGCTTTCGTACCGCATGCAGGTCGATCATGGCTGCGCGCAGGCGCTCGAAGTCCTCACCGGCGGCCTTGACCGGTACCCTGTGATTCCGGTGTTCATCAACTCCGTGGCGCCGCCCATGGCGACGCTGCGCCGCGCGCGTTTGCTGGGTGATGCGATAGGCCGCTTCTTCTCGCGCAACGACAAGCGCGTGCTCGTGGTGGGCTCGGGCGGCATATCGCACGAGCCGCCGGTGCCGGAACTGTTTGGCGCGACGCCTGATGTGGCCGAACGCCTGATCGCTGGACGCAACCCCTCACCCGATTCGCGCGCCGCACGCCAGGCGCGCACCGTTGCCGCCGCAAAGTCGTTCACGGCCGGCGACAGCCCGTTGCATCCGCTCAATCCCGCATGGGACCGCGCATTTCTCGAGCAGCTCGCCTCGGGTGAACTCACCGCCGTGGACGGCATGACCAACGCGGCTATCACGCGCGATGGCGGCAAGTCGGCGCACGAGATTCGCACGTGGGTTGCGGCGTTCGGGGCGCTGGCCGCTTATGGCCCGTATCGCGCGACGCTTGACTACTACCGCGAGATTCCCGAATGGATCGCGGGTTTCGCCACCATGCATGCCGCGCCAGACGCGGCTTGACAGAACATACGGACTCCGGAGCAACATCATGTCAGATTCGAAACGGGTTGCCACGCTGGCCGCGCGCCTGCGCGAAGCCGAAGCGTCGCGCAACGCAATCGAGCCGGTGCGCGGCGAGATCGCAATAGACGATATCGCCACGGCCTATGCAGTACAGCAGGCCAACGTCGATTTGCGCGTAGCGAATGGCGAGCGCATCGTGGGCCGCAAGATCGGCCTCACGTCGCTCGCGGTGCAAAAACAGCTTGGCGTCGATCAACCCGACTTCGGCGCACTCTTTGCTTCGATGGCCTATGGCGACGCCGAAGCGATTCCGCTTTCGCAGTTGATCCAGCCGAAGGTGGAAGCGGAAATCGCGCTCGTGCTGGAGCACGACCTCACGCACGAGAAACACACGTTCGTCGATATTCTGCGCGCCAGTGCGTATGCGCTCGCAGCGATTGAAGTGGTGGATAGCCGCATCCAGAACTGGGACATCCGCTTCGTCGACACCGTGGCCGACAACGCCTCGAGCGCCCGCTTCGTGGTGGGCAGCCGCCCGGTGCCGCTCTCGCAGATCGATCTCGCGGCCTGCGCGATGGAGCTTTCGCGCGAGGGCGAAGTGCTTTCGCGCGGCAACGGCGCAGCGTGCCTCGGCAATCCGCTCAACGCCGCCGTGTGGCTCGCGGACCGCATGGTCCAGCTCGGCACGCCGCTGCGTGCGGGCGACGTGGTGCTCACGGGCGCGCTCGGGCCCATGGCCGCCGTGAAGGAACCCGGCACCTATACCGCGCAGATCGACGGCCTCGGCAGCGTTCGCGCAACTTTCTCCGCCTGATACAGGAATTCACATGGCTTCCGAAAAACTCAAGGCCGCGATCATCGGCTCCGGCAACATCGGCACGGACCTGATGATCAAGATCATGCGCAACAGCCGGCATCTGGAGATGGCGGCGATGGTCGGCATCGACCCGAACTCCGATGGCCTCGCGCGCGCCGCGCGCCTTGGCGTGGCGACCACGCATGAAGGTGCGGTCGGCCTCACGCGCCTGCCGGTGTTCAACGACATCGACTTCGTGTTCGACGCGACTTCCGCTGGCGCGCACGTGAAGAACGATGCGCTGCTGCGCGCGCTCAAGCCGGGCATTCGCGTGATCGACCTCACGCCCGCCGCGATTGGCCCGTACTGCGTGCCGGTCGTGAACATCGACGCGCATATCGACGCGCTCAACGTCAACATGGTCACCTGCGGCGGCCAAGCCACGATTCCGGTCGTTGCCGCGGTGTCGCGCGTGGCGAAGGTCCATTACGCGGAGATCGTCGCATCGATCAGCAGCAAGTCGGCGGGCCCCGGCACGCGCGCGAACATCGACGAGTTCACCGAAACGACCTCGAAGGCCATCGAAGTGGTGGGCGGCGCGGCGAAGGGCAAGGCGATCATCGTGCTGAACCCGGCGGAGCCGCCGGTCATGATGCGCGACACGGTTTATACGTTATCCGAAATGGTTGACCGAGAGAAGGTCGAGCGGTCGATAGAAGAGACGGTGGCCAGGGTTCACGCCTACGTGCCGGGCTATCGCCTCAAGCAGACGGTGCAGTTCGACGAAATTCCCGCGAACGCGCCGCTCAACATTCCAGGCCTTGGCAAATTCAGCGGTCTGAAAACGTCGGTGTTCCTCGAAGTGGAAGGCGCCGCGCACTATCTGCCCGCGTATGCAGGCAATCTCGACATCATGACTTCCGCCGCGCTCGCCACCGCCGAACGCATGGCGCAGACGCTCTTGAGCGTGCAAGGAGCCTAAGGCGATGAACAATCCAGGCAAGAAACTCTATATCTCCGACGTGACGCTGCGCGACGGCAGCCACGCCGTTCGGCACCAGTACGCGATCCAGAACGTGCAGGACATCGCCCGCGCGCTCGACAAGGCAAAGGTGGACAGCATCGAAGTCGCTCACGGCGACGGCCTGCAGGGCTCGAGCTTCAACTACGGCTTCGGTGCGCATAGCGATCTCGAATGGATCGAGGCCGTGGCCGACGTGGTCACGCATGCGCAGATCGCCACGCTGCTGCTGCCCGGCATCGGCACGATTCATGACCTGAAGGCCGCGTACAACGCGGGCGCTCGCGTGGTGCGCATCGCCACGCACTGCACGGAAGCCGACATCTCGAAGCAGCACATCGAATACGCGCGCGAACTGGGCATGGACACAGTGGGCTTCCTGATGATGAGCCACATGACGACGCCGGAAAACCTCGCCGTCGAAGCAAAGAAGATGGAAAGCTATGGCGCGACCTGCATCTATGTGGTCGACTCGGGCGGCGCGCTCACGATGAACGACGTGCGCGATCGCTTTCGCGCGGTGAAGGCGGTGCTCAAGCCCGAAACGCAAACGGGCATGCACGCGCACCACAATCTGTCGCTCGGCGTGGCGAACTCGATAGTTGCGGTGGAAGAAGGTTGCGACCGCATCGATGCCTCGCTTGCGGGCATGGGCGCGGGTGCGGGCAATGCGCCGCTCGAGGTGTTCATCGGCGCGGCGGAGCGCATGGGCTGGAACCACGGCACTGACCTTTACACGCTGATGGACGCCGCCGACGATATCGTGCGCCCGCTGCAGGACCGCCCCGTTCGCGTGGACCGCGAGACGCTCGCGCTCGGTTATGCAGGCGTCTATTCGAGCTTCCTGCGCCACTCGGAAGTGGCCGCGAAAAAGTACGACCTGAAGACGGTGGATATTCTCGTCGAACTGGGCAAGCGCCGGATGGTGGGCGGGCAGGAAGACATGATCGTGGATGTGGCGCTCGATCTGAAACATCGCCTCGGAGCATTGCAGTCCTGATCAGGTGCGCCGCGCACCGCCTGCGAGCGGTACGCGGCGTTGTCATGGATAGCCGCCGGAAAGAGCGGCTCGCTTATACATACGGAGACTTTTATGACGTCGCGAAACAGTAATGCTGGAGGCAGTGGTTCGAGCGGCCGCGCAACGATTGCCCTGTGCCTGGCGATTGCGCTGCTCGAAGGATTGGACCTGCAATCGGCGGGCGTAGCCGGGCCGCGCATGGCGAAGGAGTTTCATCTCGCCGTGGCGCAAATGGGCTGGGCGTTCAGCGCGGGCGCGATTGGCCTGTTGCCGGGCGCGGCGCTGGGCGGCCGGCTGGCCGACCGCTTTGGCCGCAAGCGCGTGCTCATGTGGTCGGTCACACTGTTCGGGCTCTTCTCGCTGGCCACGACGATGGTGTGGAGCTTCGAGAGCCTGCTGGTCGCGCGTCTGCTCACGGGCCTGGGTCTCGGTGCGGCCATGCCGAACCTGATTGCGCTGTGCTCGGAGGCGGCAGGCCCGCAGCAGCGCAGCACGGCGGTCGGCGCGATGTACTGCGGCATGCCGTTTGGCGCGGCTATCGCAGCCGTGATCGGCATGTTGGGGACGGGCGATACGAGCTGGCGCCATGTGTTCTATGTCGGCGGCCTCGGCCCGATCGTGATGGTGCCGCTGCTCGGCTTGTTCCTGCGCGAATCGCAGCAGTTCGTGGCCGCGAAGGCGTCCGCCGTCGCGAAGCAGGGCACGCCAGGCGTAGCGCAAGCGCTCTGGCATCAGGGCCGCGCACGCACAACCATCGCATTGTGGATCAGCTACCTCGGCACGCTGATCGTGCTGTACTTCCTGATGAACTGGCTGCCCTCGATGGTGCTCGCGCGCGGCCTGACGCGCGTGGAGTCGAATCTCGTGCTGATGCTGTTCAACATCGGCGGCGGCATCGGTGCCATTGCGATCGCAACCATCATGGATCGTTTTGGCCGCCGTGGCGCGGTAATCGGCATGTATGTGGGCATCGTGGCCGCGCTCACCGTGCTCGCGAGTGCGGCGGGCGCAAGCGCCACGGCGCTCGGCGGTCTGCTGTGCGGCTTCTTTATCGTGGGTAGCCAGTCGGTGCTTTACGCGCTTGCCGGCCATGCGTATCCCACGGAAGTGCGCGGCACGGGCGTGGGCGCCGCCGTGGCGGTGGGACGCCTCGGCTCGATTCTCGGGCCGCTCGTGGCGGGCCAGTTGTTCGCGCTTGGCCAGAGCCCGTCGATGCTCGTGGGCTCGAGCATTCCGCTCGTCGTGATCGCGGCGCTGGCCGCGCTCAGCGTGGTGGGCGCATTCAAGCAGCACGGCGCGCCAGGCACACAAGGCGCCTGAAATCGAAGGGGAGAAGGCATGGGCCTTCTCCTGCGTGGTTATGACGTTTTAGAGGATGGTCATCATGACGGGTACTGCACAAACAATCACGGAAGCCTCGACAAGCAAGTTCGCTCGCGTGAAGGACGGCGAGGTCGAGTTCCAGATTCACTACAACGACGCGGGCGAGGGCGCTGAAACGGTCGTGATGCTGCACGGCTCGGGGCCGGGCGCGAGCGGCTGGGCCAATTTCAATCGCAATGTCGAGCCGCTGGTCGCGGCCGGGTACCGCGTGATCCTGATGGACTGCCCGGGCTGGAGCAAGAGCGACCCGGTCGTTTGCACGAGTTCGCGCTCGGACCTGAACGCACGCGTGCTCCAGGGCTTGCTCGACGCAATCGGCATCGAGCGCGTGCATATTCTCGGCAATTCGATGGGTGGGCACAGCGCGGTGGCCTTCGCACTCGCGAACCCGCAGCGCGTGGGCAAGCTCGTGCTGATGGGCGGCGGCACCGGCGGCCCGAGCAGTTTCACGCCAATGCCCACCGAAGGCATCAAGCTGCTGCAAGGTCTCTATCGCGAGCCCACGATCGAAAACTTGAAGCGCATGATGAACGTGTTCGTCTACGACACGAGCGCGCTCACCGACGAGCTGATGCAGACCCGCCTCGAAAACATGCTCGCGCGTCGCGACCACCTGGAAAACTTCGTGAAGAGCCTCGCCGCGTTCCCGAAACAGTTCAGCGACTATGGCCCGCGCCTTGGCGAAATTGCTGCGCCTGCGCTGGTGATCTGGGGCCGCGACGACCGTTTCGTGCCGATGGATATCGGCCTGCGCCTGCTGGCTGGCATGCAGAACGCGCAACTGCACGTGTTCAACCGTTGTGGCCACTGGGCGCAATGGGAGCATGCGCACGCGTTCAATCGCATGGTGATCGACTTTTTGAAGCACTGAAGGCGCGGCGCCTGGCACGAGTCGTGCGCAATGCCCTGGACCCACCGTCGTTTGAGGGATCCAACAGGGGCAAGCCAATGAAGCACAAACTGGAGGACTATGAAGCGAAGCGCCGCTTCGAGACCACGCCGGAGCCGCCGGGCCGCGCGAAGCCGCGCAAGACGCAAGGCGGCCGGGCCGGGAAGGCGGCGAGCGGCCGGAGCGGCGCGGCTTCGTTCGTGATTCAGCGCCATGACGCGCGGCAATTGCATTACGACTTTCGTCTGGAACTCGACGGCACGCTCAAGTCCTGGGCGGTGCCCAAGGGGCCGAGCCTCGATCCGTCCGTGAAGCGGCTTGCGGTCCATGTGGAGGATCATCCGCTCGCCTATGGCAGCTTCGAGGGGCGCATTCCCGAAGGCAACTACGGCGCCGGAACCGTCGAGATCTGGGATCGCGGCACATGGCGGCCCGAAGGCGGACTGCGCGCCGCGCGCGATGGCTATGAGCACGGCAAGCTCAACTTCAGTCTCGACGGCCAAAAGCTGCACGGCAACTGGACGCTGGTGCGCCGCCCGAGTGGCAATGCGAAGCAGGATCAATGGCTGCTTATCAAGCGCAGAGACGATGAGGCGGTCAGTGAAGCGGAATTCAGCATAACCGCAGACGGCCAGAGCAAAAAAGCCAGCAAACCCGATGCCCGGTCACGCGCAACGAAGCCAGGCGCGCGGGCCGCGCTGCCGGCAGAGCTTGCGCCGCAGCTCGCCACACCGGCCGATGCGCCGCCGAACGGAGACGATTGGCTCTACGAACTGAAATTCGACGGCTATCGCGTCCTCGCTCGCATCGAGCAGGATGCGCATGGCAAGCCGGACGTGCGCGTCTTCACGCGCGCCGGTCTCGACTGGACCGCGAAGTTCCCGAAGCAGGTCGAGGCGCTACACGCGCTGGATCTTCAATCGGCCTGGCTCGACGGCGAGGCCATGGTGCTCGACGAGCACGGCGTGCCCAATTTTCAGGCGCTGCAGAACGCATTCGAAGCGGGGCGCGCGGACGCCATCGAGTTCCGGTTTTTCGACGTGCCCTGGCTGAACGGCGCGGACCTTCGCAAGGAGCCGCTCGAAACGCGCCGCGCGCAGCTTGCCGCGCTGCTGAACGACGCCGCTCAACCGGCGTTGCGCTTTTCCGAGGCGTTCGAAGGCGATCCACAGTCGCTTCTGCAAGCGGCCTGCGAAGCGAATCTCGAAGGGCTCGTCGCCAAGCGGCGTGACAGCCCTTACACGTCCACGCGCAGCGCCGCGTGGCTCAAGCTGCGTTGCTCGCGGCGTCAGGAATTCGTGATCGGGGGCTATTCGGAACCGTCGGGCAGCAGGGTGGGGTTCGGCGCGCTGCTCATCGGCGTCTACGAGGATGGCGCCTTGCGATACGCCGGGCGCGTGGGAACCGGCTTCGACACCAGGATTCTCGAGTCGCTCACGCGCGAATTGCAGGCGCATTCGAGCAAAACCTCGCCGTTCGCGGGCGTGCCCCCGGCGGAGCGGCGCGCCACCGTGCACTGGGTGCGTCCGGAACTGGTCGCCGAAGTGCGCTTCAAGACCTGGACGAGCGCGGGCGTGGTGCGCCAGGCATCGTTTGTCGGGCTGCGCCGCGACAAGCCGCCTGAATCGATCGTGCGCGAACCGCAATCGCAGCCCGTGAAAGCCGCCTCCGCCTCGCGCCGGGGGGCGAGCAAGGCGGATGCACCGGCGCTTGCGTCGTCGTCGTCGGCGCGGGGCGGCAGACACGCTACGCGCGATGAGACGGAAGTGGCCGGCGTCCGGATCACGCATCCGGAGCGCGTGATCGACGCGCAAAGCGGCCTGCGCAAAATCGATCTCGTGCGCTATTTCGAGGCGATTTCGCCCTGGCTGTTGCCGCATCTGCACAAGCGGCCAGTGGCGATCGTCCGCGCGCCCAAGGGCGTAGGCGGCGAGCAATTCTTTCAAAAGCATGCTACGTCCATGCAGATTCCTCACGCCACGCAGCACGCGGATCTCGATCCCGGTCATGCGCCGCTGCTGACGCTCGACACCGCGCAAGCACTGGTGGGGGCGGCGCAAATGGACGCGGTCGAATTGCATACGTGGAACGCGCTGACTACAGCGATGGAAAGGCCTGATCGCATCGTGTTCGACCTCGACCCCGATCCCGCGCTTGACTGGAGCCGGATGATCGAGGCGGCGCGCTTGACGCACGAACTGCTCGAAGAACTCGGCTTGCGGGCGTGGTGCAAGACAAGCGGCGGCAAAGGCCTGCACGTGGTCGTGCCGCTCTCACGCCATTCGGGCTGGGACGAGGCGCGCGAGTTTGCCCGCGCCGTCGCGGATCATATGGCCGCGATGCTGCCCGATCGTTTCAGCGCGAAGATGGGGGAAGCGAACCGCAAGAAACGCATTTTCGTGGACTATCTGCGCAACTCGCGCGGCGCCAGCACGATTGCGGCATACGCGCCGAGAGCGCGGCCGGGGCTTGGCGTTTCGGTGCCATTGCGCTGGGACGAGCTCGACGCCACCACCGGAGGCGCTCAATGGACCGTCGCGAACCTGCACGAGCGGCTCGATGCGCTCGAGGGCGATCCCTGGGAGGGCTACGCAAACGCGCGGCAACGCCTTGGCGCGGCGATGCTGCGACGCTTGCGCGGTAGTTGACGCGCCGGGCCTGGTTAAACCGGATGCTCGCCTGGCTCGCTCAATTCGGGCTCGAAAAAAATCCACCGCGCGGCAGGAAAGGTCTCGTGCAGCGCGGTCTCGATCCGGTCGATGGTGCGCACGAGGTCGTCGGCGCTACGGTGTTCGACGAGCGTGGCTTGCACGGCGACCACGAAGCTGTCCGACCAGCGCAGCACGACGAGGCTCACGACATGCTCGATCTCGGGACACTTTTCGAGCCACCTGCGTATCGCTTTGCGATCGTGCGCGCGTGCGGCCTCGCCGACGATCAGCGACTTGATCTCCCGCAGCGACACGGTGGCCGTCATCATCATCACGATGCCCACGCCGATGCTGGCGAGCGAATCGAATACGGCGAGGCCAGTCAGCATTGCGAGGCCAATGCCGGCGAACGAGATCAGCGCGCCAGCGAGCGCCGCGGTGTCCTCGCCTATCGAGAGCATCACTTATGCCCGCGTCTTTGCTTTGATCCCGACATCGCAAGTTCCTCGTCGACGCGCTGTGAGAGAGGAGGGCGCAATGCCTATTCCCATGTTCCATGCTATCGACGGGCACGGTTGTTGCGGAAAACGCTTGCACGACGTGGCCGGATGACTGGCGTTGTCCGCTGCCGCGTCCGTACACGAGGAGTACCCGATGAAACAGGACGCGAAGGCGACCGGCGCCACGGCCGGGCCCGCCTCGCATTCGCGGCTGCTGCGTCCTGGCGAGACGTGTCACTCGATTCGTCACGCATCACGCATGCGGCTGCTGGTCGACGCGGAGGATTATTTCGCCGCCGTTCGCGCGGCCATCGTGCGCGCGCAGCGCAGCGTGACCATCGTGGGCTGGGACATCGACAGCCGCGTCAAACTGGTGCCGGGTGGGGCGGGCGATGGCTATCCGGACGCGCTGGGCGAACTTCTCGCGGCCGTGGTGGCTGCGCGCCCCGCGTTGCGGGTGCGCATTCTCGCTTGGGACTTCGCGATGCTCTATGCGTTCGAGCGCGAATGGCTGCCCGCTTACAAGCTTGACTGGCGCAGCGGCGGACGCCTGAAATTCCGGCTCGACGGGCAGCATCCGCCGGGTGCGTCGCATCATCAGAAGGTCGTGGTCGTGGACGAGCGGCTCGCATTCGTGGGCGGGATCGACCTCACGCGCTCGCGCTGGGACACGCGCGCGCACGCACCTTGCGAGCCGCGCCGCTGCAATGGGCTGCGACAGCCGTATGGCCCTGTTCACGATGTGCAGGCCATGTTCGATGGCGACGCCGCGCGCATCGTGAGCGTGCTCGCGCAGGAGCGCTGGGTCCTCGCGAACGCTGCGGCGCGCCATGCACCGGCCCATCGGACGACGGCGGGCAACGCCGCCGGGCCTTGCGCGCAGGACGCAGCGGACCCGTGGCCGCCGGGCTTCGCCGCGGACATCGAGGACGTCTGGCTCGGCATCGCGCTCACGGCCGCGCCGCATGCAGGGCACGCGGGCTGCCAGCACATCCGCGCGCTCTATCGGGCCGCGATCGGCAGCGCGCGCAAGACGATCTATATCGAGAACCAGTATTTCACGTCGAGCACGATTGGCGACGCGCTCGCGCAACGGCTCGTACAGCCCGACGCGCCCGCCGTCGCCGCCGTGCTGCCCCGCCGGCAAACGGGGTGGCTGCAATCGGCCACCATGGGCACGCTGCGAGCGCGCCTGTATCAACGGCTGCGTGAGGCAGACCGTCAGGATCGCTTACGATTCTACGCGCCATGGGCCGCTGGTCTCGGCAACGCGTTCATCAACGTCCATAGCAAGCTGATGACGGTCGACGACGAATTGCTGGTGATCGGCAGCGCCAACCTCAACAACCGCTCGATGGTGCTCGATACCGAATGCAACATCGCGCTGGAGGCCGCCGGCGATGAGCGCGTGCGCGCGGTCATCGCAGCGGTGCGCAACGGTCTGCTCGCCGAGCATCTGGGCGCGCAACGCTCGCAAGTGGAGCGAGCGTTCGCGCAGTTCGACGGCGATATTCATCGCGTTGTCGCGAGCTTTTCCGAGGGCGAGCGCAGCTTGCGCATGCTCGAGCCGCGCGTCTCGCCCGCACTGGATCAGTGGGTCCCGGAGAGCGCGGTGGTCGATCCCGAACGGCCTGCGGTGCCCGACGAAGTGGTGCGCGAGTTCGTGCCGGGCAGCGGCGGCCGTTCGATTACCGCGCGCCTGCTGGTGCTCGGCTTGTGCGCGCTGCTGGCAACCGCAATGGCGCTTGCCTGGCACTACACACCGCTCGCGCGCTTCGTGAGCCTTGCGCGCATCGGCGAGGCGGCGCGCTCGCTCGCGGCGGCGCCCTTCGGTTCCTTGCTCGTGATTGGCGCCTATGCGCTGGCGGCGGTCGCGTCGGTACCGGTTACCGTGCTGATCGTCTGCGCGGGGCTCTTGTTCGGCGCGTTCGCGGGAAGCCTTTATGCGTTGTCGGGCTCGTTGCTCGCCGCGCTCGTCACTTACGCCATCGGCCGCTGGGCGGGCCGGGACGCGGTGCGGCGGCATGCGGGCTCGCGGCTGGACCGGCTCTCCAAACGCCTCGCGCGTCAAGGCATTGCCGCCGTGGTCGTGCTGCGCGTCGTGCCGCTCGCCCCGTTCTCGCTCGTCAATCTCGCGGCGGGCGCCTCGCATATCGCGCCCGGCGACTACCTGCTCGGCACGCTGATCGGCATGACGCCCGGCATCGTGCTGGGCACCCTGTTCGCGCACCAGCTTGCCGCCGCCGTGCGTCATCCGGGGCCGGCCACGATCGCGTTGCTGGCCGCCATCGGCGCGCTGCTCGTTGGGCTTGCGCTGGCGCTGCAGCGTCTGTTGGGGCCGCGCGAATGAACGCGCCCGCGCAAGCCCCGCTGAGCCTCGTCACCTGGAACATTCACGGCGCGGTGGGCACGGATTGCAGATACGCGCCCGATCGTATCGCCCGGGTGTTGAAGGAGATCGATGCGGACGTGGTCGCCTTGCAGGAAGTGCCGCTGGGCGGCGCTTCCCACTTCGACGTGCTGGCCGTCCTGAGCGTCGCAACAGGCTGGCAGGCGGTGGCCGGACCGACGCTGGACATGCCCGCGCGGCGCTTCGGCAACGCGGTGCTCACGCGCTGCCCCATTACGGAGACGCGCGCGATCGATCTTTCGTTTGGCAGCCGCGAACCGCGCGGCGCGCTCGACGTCGATATCCGGTATCGCGGCGAGCCGTTGCGAGTCGTCGCGACGCATCTCGGCTTGAGCCGGCGCGAGCGGTACGCGCAGATCGCCCAGCTGCTTGCCGCGTTCGACCGGCCTTCGCTGCCGGTGATTCTTGCGGGCGACATCAACGAGTGGTTTCTGTGGCGGCACGCGCTGCGCCTGCTGACCGAGCACTTTCGCGCCGCGCCCGCGCCCGCCACGTTTCCTTCATGGTGGCCGGTGTTCGCGCTGGACCGCATCTGGATGCACCCGGTAAGGCGGCTCATGAGCGTGCGCGTGCATCGCACCGGCGAAGCGCGCGTTGCGTCCGATCATCTGCCGCTGGTGGCGCGAATCTCGGCCGATCATTTTCCGCTCGGGCACGGATGATGCGCGCGTTATCGACGTGGAGGCCGCCGGCTTTACGCACTGGCGGGCGGCCCCCCGACGCGCTTTTAATCCAACCCCGATGGAGAACTCCATGTCACAGAAGCCATCCATGACCGACTTCGAAGTGATCCGCAAACGGGCACGCGAAAATATTGCGCAGGGCGCAGTCACCCCTGGTTACCACGCCGACCGCGATGCCGTGCTCGAATTGCTGAACAATGCGCTCGCAACCGAACTGATCTGCATGCTGCGCTACCGCAGGCATCATTTCATGGCCACCGGTCTCGAGTCGAAGAGCATTGCCGACGAGTTCCTCGAGCATTCGAACGAAGAGCGGGAGCATGCGGACCAGATTGCGGCACGTATCGTGCAACTCGGCGGCGAGCCGAATTTTTCACCCGACGATCTGAGCACACGCAGTCACGCGGAATACGTCGAGGGCGATACGCTGGTCTCCATGGTTCGCGAAGACCTGGTGGCGGAGCGCATCGCCATCGACAGCTATCGCGAGATCATTCAGTACCTTTCCGATCGGGACCCGACCTCGCGTCGCGTGATGGAAACCATTCTTGCCAAGGAAGAAGAGCACGCCGACGAAATGGCGGAGCTTCTGGCAGGACTGCCCGCCGGGAAGCGTGCGTAGCCAACCGGAGACCAGTATGAAGCTCTCTCGTCAGACATCGACGATTGGCAGCAAGAAGAAGCCAACCGACGCTCACAGCACCGGTCCCTTGCTGCCGCATGAAGTCGACCAGGAACCCAAGTCGCAAGAAGAAGAGGAGCCGCGTCACGTCGGCAAGCAGGGGTACCACGATATCCGGCGCGGACTCAAGGATACCGACCGGTGGGGCGGCGAAGATTATCAGCGGAGCACGCAGAACGATGCCATTGCGAATACCAACTCCGCCAGGCGCAGGGGCAGCAAGCGGAGGTAGGCCGGGGCAATCCCGTGTGCCAAATGCGCGGCGTCGCACCGGTGCGGCGCCGCGCGCCGCTCTGCTAGAGCTTTACGCCGCCTGCTTCCGGCGGTTCGGGTCGCCTCGGCGACTGCGCCGGGCCGGTTTGCGCAACGGGCTCGTCTTCCCAGTGCGCACGCGCGCCGTAATACTCATGCAGTGTCGTGGCCCAGCCGATGTCGGCCATGGCCGGCCAGTGGTCCTTGTCGAATCCCGGCGCGTTCTTGATGTGTTTGCTCGTCACGTTGAGGACGAAGCATTTATGGGTCGTATCGAGCGTGAGCGCAGCCCAGGGCAGCGCCAGCAGCTTGTCGCCGATGCCGAGAATGCCGCCGCACGACATGACAGCGTAGGCGATTTTCCCGCACTCCACGTCAAGCATAACCTCCTTGATCTTGCCGACATCTTCGTTATCCGAACTGAATACACGGTCGCCTTCGAGCGTGCTCGACGCCATGATGTACGGTCCGGGGCCGGATGCGGTTTCACTGCCTTTGCCAACGATGTGTGCGCCGGTTCGGGAGGTGGTTATTGCCATAATGGACTCCTGAAGTGATCGAATGGGTGTGCAACGCGGGCCTCCAGGATTCGCGTCGCCACATCTCCTGATGCCGCATCGGCTATTCCTGATGCGAGCGGGCATGCGCGATGCGCTCGCGAAGGTGTGCGTGTGCCCGTTGAGGAACCGCTTCATGCATCGCGGCGATGAGCGGGTCACCCGTCTTTATGGGCGATGTGTCGTGGACGAACTGCTGCTCGATTCCGTTGAGTTCACTTTTTTCGCTATCGGGTTCGACCATGGCGAAGTGGAGCACCGCGCCATGTTTATCGGCACGCTTGCCCTGCCAGTCGTCGTGATCTTCAGAGCCGATGGAAAAGCGCAGGCGCGGATTGCCTTCGACGTTCCTCGCCACATCGCCCACGCCCATCACTACATCAACCACGCCGACGTGGTGCGAGACGCGATTGGCCAAGCCACGCGAGACGACCTGTTCAACCATCCGCCCGAGGGGACGGTGTGCCTCGACGGCGACGCGCCACGCTGGGCCGGGGACCTGAAGGTTGCTCAACGGTGATATCGCGGCAGGCCGCGAGGGCGCGCTGCCGCTCGATTGCGTGCGCGCGCGGCACGCCGGTTGCGAAGAACGGAAGAACTAAAGGCAACGCGGCTACGCCGCGGATGGCTGCCGGTCTCGGCGGGCATCGTGAGCGGGCGCACCATGACGAGCTGGCCCTCGCTGCAGGACGACATACGCAACGCGGACGGCACCTGGGTGGACGAGCGCGTGGTGCGCGACAGGCATTTCGTAACGAGCCGCAAGCCCGACGACCTGCCGGCGTTCAACGCGGAACTGATCGCGTGGCTGCAGTCGTCGGCGCCGCACCAGAAACCTTTTGAGGACCAGGGAGGATTCGGAAATGCATATTCGATACCGGAACGACCCCCCGCGCTTCGACGGCACGAATCTCCTGATGCGCTTCGTGGCCGACGTGGACGGCGTGCCGCTCGACTGCGCCATTACCGCCGAGGCGCTCGAAGACCATTTCGGTGCTGATTCGGCACTCGAAGAGTCGCTGCGCCGAGCGTTCGCGCGGGGGGAGACGCGCATCCATGCCGCGTGCACAGAAGCGATCGGCCAGGCCCACGGCGCGGTGGTGCTGCACAGCGGTTACTTTCGCGCGGAGGATGACTGAGCCGGCGCCGATCGTAACGCAATGAAATCGAGGGAGGTTTGCCATGTCCTTGATCGTTGCGAGGACGCGATCAAGTTTCCCGACTTCGTGCACACCTTCAGGCTCATCAACCAGGCGGGCAAGGCGCGCTTCATCAAGTGGCACTGGCGTCCCGTGCTGGGTTCGTACTCGCTCGTCTGGGACGAGGCGCAAAAGATCGCCGGCAAGGACCCCGACTTTCATCGGCGCGATTTGTGGGAGGCGATCGAGCGCGGCGATTACCCCGAGTTCGAGCTGGGCGTGCAGATGATCGAAGAAGAGGACGAGCACAAGTTCGGCTTCGATTTGCTCGACCCCACCAAGCTCGTGCCCGAGGAACTCGTGCCCGTGAAGCTCATCGGCAAGATGACGCTCAACCGCAACCCCGACAATTTTTTCGCCGAGACCGAGCAGGTGGCGTTTCATCCGGGCCATATCGTGCCGGGCATCGATTTCACGAACGACCCGCTATTGCCCCAATTCGGTGAGCGGGGGCTGGCCGAAGGAGACGCCTCCCGATGCGGGCGGCTTCGAAAGCTACCAGGAACGCATGGAGGGCGCGAAAATCCGCGTGCGCAGCGACTCGTTCGCCGATCACTTCTCGCAGGCCACCATGTTCTACCGGAGCATGTCCGCGCCCGAGCAGGCGCATATCGCGGCCGCGTACACGTTCGAGCTGGGCAAGGTCACGAAGCCGGAGATACGCGAGCGCACCGTCAACGAGATTCTCGCGAACATCGACGCCGATCTTGCCGCGCGCGTCGCGAGCGCGCTCGGGCTGGCCGCGCCGAAGCCTGGCAACCAGCAAGGCAAAAGCGCAGGCAAAAGCGCGGGCATGCCGCAGCCGTCCGCATCGCCGGCGCTGAGCCTGCTCAATCGCGTGAAGCCGGGCATTGCGACGCGCAAGATCGCGTTGCTGAGCGCGCCAGGCGGCGACGGCGCGATGATCCGGCAACTGCGCGACGCGTTGGCAAAGGCGGGCGCGCAGGCGTTGCTGGTGGCGCCCACGTTCGAAGCGTTCGACGGCCTCGTGCCGGACGCGACGATTGTGGGCATGCCCTCGGTGATGTTCGACGCGGTGTTTCTGCCCGGCGGCGAACAGGCTGCGCAGACGCTCGCGCAATCGGGCGACGCACGCCACTTCGTGAGCGAGGCGTTCAAGCATCTGAAGGCGATAGGCGCGGTGGACACGGGCCGGGTCGTGCTGAACGCGGCGCAGTTGCCCGATCCATCCGATGGGGTGGCGCACGGCGATGCCGCCGACGTGGCCAACGTGCTGCGGGCGTTTATCGACGCGGCGGGGCAGCATCGCATCTGGTCGCGCGCGGCGCAAGCGGAGTCGGTGGCGGCTTGAGCGCAGTCGCCTGCGCATTGGCGCTGGCCAGCGGCGCGCGGCGTCAGATGCCCTGGTTCAGGCATTACGCGTAATTGCTTCATGCGATGGCGAGGCAACGATAAAACGCACCGCTCAGCGCTCGATGGACCACGACGCTTCGTCATGCAAGCGCGCGACGAGCTCCGAAAGCGCGTTTTCGATGGCATCGTTGTTGGGGCTCGCTTGCCAGCGCACTTCGAACGACGCATTGAGGCGTCCGTGCGCAATGCCTTCGCCGACCTCGCGCGCCACGCCCAGCGGCACCACGAGACAGCGGTGGCCGTGCAGCGCCGCTTCGAGCCGCTCGCGCGGGTTTTCGCCGGCATCGTGGCCCAGCGTGACGTGAGCGCGGCGGCCGCGCGGCAAGCGGCGCTCGACCCGTTGGAGGGTCTGCAGGACGATCAGGCCGAGCACCGTGCCCGCCAGCGCGAGCACGTACTGGCCGCCGCCCGCGCACAGACCGATCACCGTGACGTACCACATCGTGGCTGCCGTGGTGACGCCTTGCACGAGGCCGTCCTTGTGCAGAATCGAGCCCGCGCCGATAAAACCCATCCCGGAAAGAATGCCGAGCGGCAGCCGCATCAAGTCGAGCGTGACGAAGGAATCCGGGGCTTTGCCATGCTGAAGCAGGAGCACGTTCACCTGAAGCATCGCGAGACAGGCGGCGATGCACACGAGCAAGGTTGTGCGCAGGCCGGCGGCGTTGCCGGACTCGCCGCGATTCCACCCGATCAGCGCACCCGCGACTACGGCCACGGCAATCCGGCCAGCGAAATCGGGCCAGGTGAGCACGATCGGCATGGGGTTCATCGATGGGTCTCCAGGCAAGGCGAGGCCATGCAGGTCGGCGCGCAAAGGCCGTGCCGTCCGCATGGATCGCGTGGATTGTGCGCGCCGGAGCGCGTTGCCGGCGATTCGCCTGCGCGGCGCGCAACGGGTGGAGGAACACCGCGTGCGCTAAAGATGGCAGCGGCGCACGGCTTCTACCGTGCGGATCTGTTTTTCTCATCTACATTGATAAGGAGCACAAATCATGATGCGAAATCGATTGATCGTTTCAGCGATACTGAGCGCGGTTCTGGCCGCGTCCGGCGCCACGCTCGCGCAGGGCGCAGGCAGCGCGGGTGGCAGTGCCGGAGCAGCCGGTGCGGGCGCGGGCGGCGGGGCGGGTGCAGGCGGCGGCGCTGCCGGCGCGGGTATGGGCGGCGGAGCCGGAGGGTCGGCGGGAGGCCAGTCGACGGGCGTCTATCCGCCGAACACGCAGGGCGTCGAGCAGGCTCCGGCCATCACCGGTTCCTCGTCGAATTCAATGAACACGAACGGCTCCAAAATGCACTCGAAGAAGCACACCAAGCGGTCGACGGACATGAGCCGTTCCAGCAACCCCAACGATGCGGGCGATGCGGGCAGCCCCCCCGCCGTGACGGACCCCAACCGGAACAACGGCGACTAGTCGACTGACCTGCCTGGCCGGGCGGCGCGCGGTGCATGAAGGGCGCGCGCCGCCCGCCGCGATGCGCGAGGCCGGCGCTACCGATGAATCGCCTCGCGCAAACGCGTCGCGTCGGCGGGCGCGACCGGCGCGGCGTTGTTGCCCCACGCGCCGCGCACGAAGCTCAGAACCTCGGCAACTTCGCGGTCGGTCAATTTCGCGCGGAAGCCGGGCATCTCGACCGGCGCGCCGCCGCCGGCGGTCCCGGGGCTCTTGCTGCCCTCGATCACGATGCGCAGTGCGCTCGTGGGATTCGCCGCCAGTGTGAGCGTGCTGCCCGCGAGCGGCGGCGCCTTGCCGGGCTTGCCGCGCCCATCGGCGCCATGGCATTTCGCGCAGTACGCGAGATACACGCCCGCGCCGGGCCGCTCGGGCAAGCCTTCCTGCAACACTTGCCGGGTCGCGGCGCGCGCCGTCTCGCTGTCGTGGTAGGCGCCATGGCGCGCACGGGCGGGCAGCGACTTCAGATAGATCGCGATGGCCTGCAGATCGTCGTCGCTCAGGTGTTGCGTGCTTGCGCTCACCACGGGCGCCATCGCGCCGAATGCGTACGCGCGCGCGTTGTGCCCGTTGCGCAGAAACGCGGCGATGTCGTCGGCGCTCCAGCGCCCGAGGCCGCTGCCCGGGTCGGCCGTGAGGTTCGGTGCGAACCAGTTGTCGGTCACGCCGCCGGTGAGATAGAGAGGGCTGCCTTCGTCGTAGCCCATTTCGTTATAGGCGGGGCCGCGCGGCGTGTGGCATGCGCCGCAATGGCCGAGCCCCTGCACGAGCCATGCGCCGCGGTTCCATTGCGCTGTTTGTCCCGGCTGCGCTTCGTAGCGGCCATGGCGCGAGAACGCGAGGCGCCAGAACCGCAGCACCCAGCGCTGGTTGAACGGAAACGGCAGGCGCGTCGGCTGCACTTCGTTCGCCACCGGGGCGACGCCGTACATGAAGTACTGGTAGAGCGCGTCCACGTCGCGCGAGGCGAGCGCGGCAAACGAGGGGTAGGGCATGGCCGGATAAAGCTGCTTGCCGTCTGGCGCGGCGCCTCGTTGCAGCGCCGCCGCGAATTGCGCCGGGGTGTAGCGGCCGATGCCATGCGCGGGATCGGGCGTGATGTTGCTCGCGTAGATCGGGCCGAACGGCGAATTCACGGCGGCGCCGCCAGCGAACGGCTGGTGTTGCGGGGAGTCATGACACGAGGCGCAGTCGCCGGCCTCCGCGAGTTGCTTGCCGCGCGCGATCTGCGCCGCGTCGGGCGGCGGCTTGCGGGCGTCGTTAGCCGCGCTGCCTTCTTCGTGACAGGCGGCGCACAGCGCGGCGGCGCACAGCAGCACGGCAAGCCGAAGGCGGTTAATCACCATGCTTCACACAGATGCTGCAGCGGCAACACCACCAGCACCGATATCGTGAACACGAGGCCGATGGTGAACGCGATGGAAATGGCCTCGCCGCACCAGGCCACGAAGTGGAGCGTATTGCGCTGGGGGCCGCGAAGCGCGAGCGAGCCGCGCAGCGCGCGGCGCGCCGCGATCACGCCGGCCAGCGCGAGCGCGAACGCGGCGACCGAAGCCAGCGCGAGCAGCCAGTGCACGATACTCCACGGCAAGGCGTTGCGCTGTGCGATGCCGCCCACGCAGGCCGTGGCCACGAGGCTCATGCACAGCAGCACGTGCCCCATCCAGACGAATGGCACGCCAAGCAGACCATACCAGGCGGCGAGGTGGAGGCGCGTTGGCGCAGGGTGGGCGGAAGCGGCGGCAGGTTCCATCATCGGCTCCTGAACCAGTAAGGCGAGAGATAAAGCACGCTGAAAATAAAGAGCCACACGACATCGACGAAGTGCCAGTAGAGGCCGCCGATATTGAGCGCGGCATCGCGCCGGCCGTCGAAATAGCCGCGCGCGATCCAGACGGCGAGCCAGACCAGCATCACGACGCCGGCCATCACGTGGGCCATATGAAAGCCCGTAATCGTGAAGTAGAGCGAACCATAGAGATTCGACGCGATCCCGTACGGCCGCGCATGCCATTCAAAAAACTGGATGCCCACGAATGCGCTGCCAAGCACGACGGCCGCCGCCATCGACCAGAACGCGGGCCGCGTGCGGGCGCGCCGCACGCAGGCGCCGGCGAGCCAGACTAACCCGCTGCTCGCGAGCAGGATCGCGGTGTTCAGGCCGCTCACGCCGAGCTTGGGCAGGCCTTCGGGCGGCCAGGGCTGCGCGCTCTGCGAGGCGAGGTAGAGGTACGAGAAGATCAGATAGCCGAACAGCGCCGCTTCCGTGACCACGAGCGTGAGCACGCCCCACCAGCCGCCCGCGTGCTCGCCGGCGCTGCCCACGGGCAGCGCGAGGCTTTCGTCGTCGCTGCCGGGGGCTTCGGGGTCGAATCCGGGGTCGAGTTCGGGATCGACGGGCGGCGCGGGCTCAGGGACGAACGGCTCGCGCTGGCCGAGTTCCTTGCGCGGCCACAGCCACGCGAGCAGCGCGGCGGCGCACGCGAGCGCGGCGAGCGCCGTGAGCGCCTCAGAGTGCAGCAGCAGCCCGACGAACACGAACGTTGCGGACACACCGAGTACGAACGGCGAATACGCATCGTCGGGCATCTTGAGGATGACGTCGGGCTCGCCGCCCAGCGGCGTGATGCCGAGCGCCTCGCGGCCGCGATGCAGCAGATAGCCGGGGCGCGCGAGGTGCGCGTCGCTGGCCCAGAGCGGATCGCGCGAGCGCACGCTCGGCAGGACCGCGAAGTTGTACGGCGGCGGCGGAGAAGAGGTGGACCATTCGAGTCCCGCCGCGCGCCACGGGTTCGGCCCCGCGCGCTCGCCGCGCCGCAGGCTCGCGAGCGCGTTGCCGATGAACATGGCGATGCCGATGGCGAACACGAATGCGCCAATGGTGGTCACGAGGTTCGCGGTGTCCCAGCCCATGCCCTCGGGATAGGTGTAGACGCGCCGCGGCATGCCGAGCAGCCCCGAGATGTGCATCGGAAAGAAGCCGAGGTTGAAGCCCGCGAACAGCACCCAGAACGTCCATTGCCCGAAGCGCTCGTGCATCAGCCGCCCCGTGAACTTCGGGAACCAGTAGACGAGCCCGCCCAGCACCGGAAACACGTTGATGCCGAGCAGCACGTAGTGCAGATGCGCGACCACGAAGTAGGTGTCGGTGAGCTGCCAGTCGAGCGGCACGGCGGCCGTCATGACCCCCGAGACGCCGCCCACGGTGAACATCAGCACGAAGCCCGCGAAGTAGAGGAACGGCGTCTTGAATACGGGCTTGCCGGTCCAGATGGTGGCGATCCACGCGAACACGGCAATCGTGCTCGGCACCGAGATCAGCATGCTCGCCGCGCCGAAGAACGCGAGCGCGAGCGGCGGCAGGCCGGTCGCGAACATGTGGTGCAGCCAGACCTCGAAGCCCACGAGCATGGTCGCCACCGTCGAGAGCGCGACGGCGGCGTAGGCGGCGATCGGCCGTCGGCAGAAAGTCGGCAGGGCTTCGGAGACGATGCCCATGGCCGGCAGCACGACTACGTAGACCCACGGATGCGCGAAGATCCAGAACAGATGCTGCCAGAGCAGCGCACGGCCGTCCGCGCTGGTGTCGAAGAAGTGCGTGCCCACGTTGCGGTCGAGCCAGAGCATGAAAAACGCGAGGCTCACGGACGGCACCGCGAGCAGATTGGCGCACGACGCCGTGAAGGTGCCCCAGACGAGGATCGGCAGCCGCGCGATCGACATGCCGTTCGCGCGCATGCGCAAAAATGTGATGATGAAGTTGGCCGCGCCCACCGTCGTGGAAATGCCGAGCAGCACCATGCCGAGCGCGTAGACGTCGATGTTCGGCCCCGGATCGTAGGCGGCCGAGGAGAGCGGCACGTAGTTGAACCAGCCCGCATCGGCGCCCTGGCCGCGCGGAAAGCTCGCGTAGAGCAAGATGCCCGCGCCCAGAAAGACCCAGTACGAAAGCGCGTTCAGGCGCGGGAACGCCATGTCGCGCGAGCCGAGCACGAGCGGCCACAGATAGTTGGAAAAGCCGCTCAGCACGGGCAGCGCGTAGAGGAAGATCATCGTCACGCCATGCATCGTGAAGAGCTGGTCGTATTGCTGCGGCGTGAGCAGCGTTTCGTTGGGCCGAGCGAGCTGGGCGCGCATGACGAGCGCCTCCGCGCCGCCCAGCAGAAGGAACACGAACGCGGTGACGAGGTAACGGATGCCGATGGTCTTGTGATCGACCGTGGAAAGCCAGCCGCGCCAGCCGGGGCGCGTTTCCCAGATGGCTTCGAGGCGGCGTACGGTGGGCTCGTCGAGCGGCGCCGTGCCGGTTTCGGGCACGCGCGAAAAGCGCGCCGCGCGCGGGCGGGAGGGCACCGTGGCGCGGCCTGGTGAAGAGGATGCCGAAGTATTGTTCATGTCGTGGCGCTGTCACTGGAGCGTGTCGAGCCAGGCGCCCAGGTCGCTGGCCTCGGCGGGCGTGAGGGCGATGGACGGCATCAGCGAGCCCGGCTTGATTTGCTGCGCATGGGCGATCCAGTCGAGCCGGTTGGCCGCGGTGTTGGCGAGTGCGCCCGCGGCGATCAGCCGGCGCGACGCGAGATGCGTGAGGTCGGGGCCCTGCGCGCCGTTGGCATCGGTGCCGCGCACGGCGTGGCAGGCCGCGCAGTGCTCCGCGAAAACGCTGGCGCCGCGCTGCGCGGCGGGACTGCCAGGCGCGGCGGCGGGCCGTGCCTGGGCGCTCGCCCACTGCTCGAAGGCGTCGGGCGCTTGCGCCACGACTTCGAGCGCCATGTGCGCATGCTGAGGGCCGCAGAATTGCGTGCACTGGCCGCGCCAGACGCCGGGGCGATCCGCCTGGATCCATTGCCGGTTGATCTGCCCCGGGATCGCCTGGGTCTTGCCCGCGAGCGCGGGCACCCAGAACGCGTGGACGACATCGGCGCTTTCAAGCTCGACCCGCACCGGCGCGCCGGTGGGGATGTGAATCTCGTTGGCCGTTGCGAAAGCGGCGCCGGATGACGTCGTATAGGTCACTTTCCACCACCAGTCGTAAGCCGTCACATGCACGGTGAGCGCGCTCTCGCGCGGCGGGTCCGCGACCATGGCCAGCACCCGCAACATGCCCACGAGCGCGCCGAGCAGGAGCACGGTCGAAATGGCGGTGCCGATGGCCACGAAGCGGTTTGCGGTTTGTTCTGCCCGTTGTTCTGCCCGTTGTTCTGCCTGTTGTTCTGCCTGTTGTTCTGCTTTTTGTTCCGCGGTTCGCTGTTCCGCCGTAAGGGCCTGGTCCGGAGCCCGCGACGCATCCCACGCCGAGCGCGTGGCGCGCAGCGCCATCGCCAGCAGCACGGCGATCGCCACGCAGACGGCCACGCACAGCGCCGCGAGCCCCCAGCCCAGCAGCCTCACCGGCGCGGAAGCCGGTCCGGCGCTATGCAGAAAGTACGCAAGCGGCGTGGCAGCGCGGCAAGCGTTCGCCGCCATGGCGCAGCCAAGCGCGCAACCGGCCGCCGTCCCTGCGCGCGCCCACGTGCCACGATGCAGCCATTCCGAGATCACGGCTGCTCCGATAGCAGGGCCGGCTGTGCGAGATGCATGGGCGGTTCTCCTGGGCGGGGCTTTGCGGCCTTGCTGAGACCGCAGAGCGCGTGCCTGATGCGGCTGGCGGACGAGCGCGCGGTGGGACCGGCGGAGGGTTGGTTATCGGCAAGCCGGTTGCGTAATTGAGAGGGCGGCATGCCATTACGCATGGCGCAGTCGCTCGCGCAGAAGGTGGGCGTGAATACAACGGCGGCCAGGTAAGCGTTGCAAGTTCTCCGTGAAGAATCGAAATTTCGTTGCGTTGTAGAAGATATCGATCGCACAGGGTAGGGCAGGAAGGGCGTGGGGGCGCCCTGCCGGACGCGCCCACGCCGAATGGTTCGAGGTTGACCGAACGACGCTATTTCGAATGCTTCTTGGGAATCTTGGCGCCCGACTTGCGGGCCTGATTCAGGGCGATGGCCACCGCCTGCTTCTGCGATTTGCCGTGCTTCATCTCTGTCTTGACGTTCTTCGAAATGGCTTCGCGGGTTTTTCCTTTGCTGAGCGGCATGATGGATCTCCTTTTAAGAAACACTCCTATTGATGCATCACGCGTGCCGGCGATGGCCGCCGAGAGTCAGAGTTCGCGGCCGCCGCGTCCAACCGTTCCGCGCGCTTGCGGGGAACCGAGCGAACCAGGCTCTTCGGGCGGCAGGTCTTCGCCGCGCTCGGCGAGCAAGCCGTTTTCCCAGTACCCGGGCGTGCCGTAATACTCGTGCACGGTCGTGCGCCACTCGAGATCGGCCATGGCGGGCCAGTGGTCCTTGTCGAAACCGGGCGCGTGCTTGACGCGTTCCGCGCTCACGTTCAGCAGGAAGCACTTGTTGGTCGTGTCGAGCGTAAGCGCGGACCAGGGCAGCGCGAGCAGCTTGTCGCCGATGCCGAGAAACCCGCCGCTCGACATCACGGCATAGGCGACGCGTCCGCTGTCGACTTCCAGCATGATCTCCTTGATCTTGCCAATCTCCTGGTTATCCGAACTGAACACGCGGTCGCCTTCCAGCGTGCTTGCCGCCATGACATAGGGACCGGGACCGGCCGCGGTTTCGTTGCCCTGGCCGACGATGCGTGCGCCGGTTTGCTGCGATTCGGGTTTCAAAGCCATGATGTGCTCCTCAATTGGATGGGTAGATGCCCCGCAAGAATCGGCGGTTCGCCGGACGTGGCATTCGAACTCATGCAACGATCGGACCCGAAGCTGTTTCAACATCGAGGACGTGCAGCGCTCGCGCAGCGCCTTTGCGGTGGCGCGCACGATCGACGGCCAGGCAATCGGCTGCGGCGCCTTGCGGCACTATTCGTTCGAGATCGCGGAGTTCAAGCGCATCTACCGGCGCCCGCAATGGCCGGGCGCGGGCGCCGTGATACTGCATTTTCTCGAAGACGTGGCCGCTTTGATGGGCTACCGGCGCGTCATTCTGGAAACCCGCGCCGCGAATCGCCGCGCGGTGGCCTTCTATCAGCGGCATGGCTTCCAGACCATCGAGCCGTTCGGCGAGTACATCGGCGCCGATGACGCTCACTGCTTCGGCAAAGCGCTCGCGAGCGCACGGCGTTCGTGATCGCGCGCCGCCTGAACGCGCAGCAAGCCGCCGGTTTTGGCATGCCCGATGCGGACCGATTCGTGCATCGGCGCTCGTGGAAGCTTGCTTGTAGAACCTACGTGTAAGCCATGAAACCGCATTTTGCGGCGCTGGCCGCGCCGCGGCGCATACCGCATCTCGTCGTCGTCTCGCCGCATCTCGACGATGCGGTGCTCGGTTGCGGCAGCCTGCTCGCGAGCTTCGGCGGCTCGGTGGTCTGCACCGTGTTCGCGGGCGAGCCAGCCGTTGCGAGGCGAACGCCGTGGGACGAAGCAAGCGGCTTTCGCGATTCGCACGAAGCGATGCGCGCACGCCCCCGCGAAGACGAATGCGCGCTCGCGTGTTGCGGCGCGAAGCCGCTGCGGCTGAAATTTGTGGACGCGCAGTACGGTGCAGAGGAGCCGCCCGAAACAATCGCAGCGGCGTTGGCCGAAGTATTCGAGCGCGTTGGCCAGCATGGACGCTTTCTGCCCGTGTTCCCGCTCGGGCTCTGGCATCGCGATCACGAATGCGTGGGTGCGGCGTGCAGGCTGCTGCTGCGCACGCGGCGCATCGCCGAATGCATCGCCTACGAGGACGCCATCTTTCGCGCGATCCCGGGCGCGCTCGACGAAGGCCTGGCCCGCATCGAAGCGGCGCTGCTGTGCGCGAGCCCATGGCATCCGCACGCGTTGGACGCCTCGCCCGGTCGACAGCTTGCGGCGCTCAAGCGCCGTGCCGTTGGCGCGTACCCGAGCCAGTTGCGCGCGTTCGGCCACTATCCGCCTGATGTGGCGCGCGCGGAGCGCTACTGGCGCCTGGCGCCTCGCAGTTAGTTATGCTTCAGATCGCATGACGGCGATGACGAAGACGACATGGACGACGACGCGGCATGCCCGCGCTCGGCGTTCCACACGGCTTCGCGCATGCGCAGCACGCGCGTGGCGACGGGGCTGCGCTGGCGCGCGGCCCAACGAATGCCGTGCACGAGCGCGCGCAGATCCTCGCCGGGATGAGCCGCCTTGCATGCGGTTGTCAGCGCGCGCCATGTTGCGGCGATAACCTCGCGGCGCGGCAGCCGCAGCCACGCGACGAGCGCGGCGTTGCGCGCGATCACGCACCGCCGCAGCGCGCTGTCACGCGCCGGCGAAGGGAGGTGATGCGCTTCGAGCGACGGCGCATAGGCAATGTCGTAGCCGGCCTGCAGCATGTCGAGCGCGAGCAGCGCTTCCTCTCCGCCGATGAAAAGCCGCGGCTCGTATCCGCCCAGTTCGCGAAAGAGGGCGGTGCGGAACACCACGGCGCCCGCCATGAATCCGGTCAGACGGCGCAGCGGATGGTCGGGGGCCGCGAGCGGGCTCGCGGCCATGCGCGCGCAGGTGGGGTCGAGCGTGCGCGCCTCGCCGACCACCACGCGCGCACTGAGCGCGCCGATGCGTGGATGCTGTTCGAGCAGTTTGACCGCGTCGGCGAGGGCGCCGGGCTGCCAGACGGTGTCGTCGTCGCTGAACGCGACGTAGCGCGTGCCCACCTGGGCTGCGCCAATATTGCGCCCGGCGGCCCCGAGGTTGGACTCGCAGCGCAGCATGCGCAGTCCGGGAAAGGCATGGGCGAGCAGTTGCGGCGTGCCGTCGGTCGAGCCGTTGTCGACCACGATGACCTCGGGCCGTTCCGGCAGATGCAGCAAAGCCGTCACGGTGCGCATGGCCTCCGTGCGCCGGTTGCGGGTGAGCACGACCACGCTGATCAAGGGATTCAAGAAACTGCGCCGCACCTTCGCCTCCATGGGTCACCGGCATGCATGAATCCGCTTCGCTTCGCAACGATCATGCCTGCAGCAGCGCATGCGAGCGCGCTGGCACATCCGTTGCGCATTGCCGGACACAACGCAACGCAACGTCAACGCAACCAGAGCGAGGTAACGACCATGACTCAGCATTCCCGAGGCCTCGTAGCACACGCAGGCCATGATTGTTCGCGTTCGCGCATTCGCGCCGGTTTTGCGTTTCCCGATCTTTCCCAATCGAACTATGCTGCAAGAGCGGCGCGTTGTGCGTCTTGTATCGGCACGCCGACCACCGTGATGACAAGCAATCTCAGCGGCGCGCCGGGCTAGCAGCGCCTCGGCCTGGTCGCGCTAGCCGTGCCGATGCCGCTGCTGGCTTTGACGACAGGGCAGGCACGGTAAATGCTGCCTGCATTAACATGGCCTTGGTCACAAGGCGGCAATCCCGCTGGCCGAGAATGCCGGCTACAAAACGTCCACCTGTAAAAAACTGCGCTGCTGACGCAACCCCGCTGGCGGTCGTGGCCCGCTTGCGGCAGGACTAACGCGTTGCTGCTTGCTGCTAAAACCGGATCGGAGAGTCAATTGCCACAGACTTACTTCTACCTCAATGGCCCGAGCGACCCCTATTTCCCGGAGCAGGAGCTGATTCGCCTCGACCAGGCCGGTTATACCGTCGCGCTCAGCCGCGTAGCGATCGACCATGTACAGCAGTGCGTCGGCACGGAGGAGCGCACGGCGCTCAACGGCCTGTTGCGGCGCGCCGCGCCCGGCGACGAACTGGTCGTGCTCGACCTCTCGTCTCTCGGCAGCGGCGCCCGAGACGTGCTGGCGACACTGCAAAAATGCCGCAAGGAAAAGATTGCCGTGCGCTGCATCGAGTTTGGTCAGATGGATCTGGCCAGCCATCCGGAGTCTCAGGCGATCAAGATGCTCGAGGCCGTCGTTCGCCTGGAAGCGCAAACCCGAAGCGAGCGCAGCAGCACGAGCCTGAAGCGCGCGCAAGAGAGCGGGCGCCCCACGGGCCGGCCAGGCTCGCTTTCGCCGCAAGACCGGGAGGAGGTCATCGAACTGCTCGCGAAGGACGTCTCGATCAGCGAGATCGCGCGCCGTTTTGGCACCTCGCGTCAAACCATCATGCGCATTCGCGCGTCAACGGCGGTGCCCGCCACAGAAGACGGAAAGAGCGGCGATTGATAACCGCCGTTGAAATCATAGGGCGCGGCGTTTAGTGGAACGGTGCGCAGATGCTGTCGAAAGGGGCGGCAATCAGCACACACGAGGTGAGCGCCAGCGCGCCTGTAAAGGCCACAGCCGCAGTGGCGCTGCACCAGGCAACGAAGCACGCCGAATTGGTCTTGCTGCTCACCTGCGAGGCGATGCGCCGCCAGGCGCGCCCGGTGGCAATCGCGAGCGCGAGGCAAACGGCGAATGCCAGCGCGGAAGCGAAGGCGATGAAGCGCTCGACTTCGTCCCACGGAAGTTCGCCGCTCTGGGTGATGCCGCCTGCGCAGGCCGTCGACACGAGTTCGAGGCACACGACGAGATGCAGCATCCAGATGAGCGGCACGGCGAAGAGTGCGGTCCATGCGGTGGCGCTTTGCATGCGCAGGGGGTGCCGGGGGTAGCGAGAATGAGCGGTGTCCATCGTCGGTCTCCGCGGGAAATGGGAGCGGCGTGAGGCCGCTCCGTCACGGCCCATGACGCGCAGGCGATGTGCCCGCGCCGCCCTCTACCGTCACTGTTCCCGCACCGCTGCCGTTTTGCCGATCTCCGCGAGCAGCGTGGCGATTTGCTCCGGTCGCGCCGGCTTGACGATGTGATGATCGAAGCCCACCTGCCGGGTGCGCTCGACATCCTCGGCGAGGCCGTATCCGGTCAGCGCCACGAGGACCGGACCGACGCTCCCGTTGGCCCCCGCGCGGCCCGAAATCCGCTCGGCAACTTCATAGCCGCTGACGTCCGGCAGGCCCAGGTCGAGGATGACGACCTGCGGTTTGAGCCGGTCCACCATTTCCAGGGCTGCTTTGCCGCAGCTTGCGGTATGAACGTCGTGATCCTCCAGCACCGCGGCCAGCGAGGCCGAAGCGTCGTCGTTGTCGTCCACGATCAGGACGCGAAGGCGCGCGGCCGGTCCGTTGCCGGCCCGCGGAGCTTGCACCGCGATGCGCGCGGGTGCGTGGCAGACCGGCAGCGTGACGACGAAGCGGCTGCCTTTGCCCCGGCCGTCGCTGGTTGCCTGGATGGTTCCGCCATGCATCGCCACCAGCGACCGGGCCACCGACAGGCCAATGCCCAGCCCGGATGTCCCCTTTGAGCTGACTTCGGCGGCCTGCTCGAACATTTCGAACATCGAAGCGATTGTGGAGGGCTCCATCCCGATGCCGTTATCCTCCACGCTCACGCGCACCTCCCGGTCCGTCGCGTCGAGGCTCAGCCGGATATGGCCGCCGTCGGCCGTGTATTTATTGGCGTTGTCGAGCAGGTTGGACAGCACTTGCGTGAGGCGCGTGGGGTCGCCGCGCACATAGATCGAGGAGCCGTGGGCAATGCCGTTGATCTCCAGCCGGTGACCATGGCGCGCCGCTGCCGGCGCGTTGATTTCGATCGCGCGCTCGATGGCGGTCCTGATGTCGAACACTTCGCGCCGCAGGCGAATCTTCCCTGCCGAAATGCGCGAAAGATCGAGCAGGTCGTCGATCAGGGTTGCAAGGTGCTTCGCCTGGCGCTCGACCACGCCCTGCAACCAGCGCAGCTGCAGCGCCGAAATATCGCGTCGCCTCAGAAGGCTCGCCGCGTTCAGGATGGGGGCGAGCGGGTTGCGCAACTCGTGCGCCAGCGTCGCGAGAAACACATCCTTGCGCCGGTCCGCCTCCTTGAGCTTTTCTTCCACGAGTACACGGTCGGTGATGTCGGCCAGGGTTCCGGCCACGACCTGCCGCGCGCCGGTTGCATCGGGCAGGCAGCGGGCGCAGATTTCCACATGGCGGCGCTCCCCGGTCGTCAGCCTGCAGATTTCAAACGTGGCATGCATCTCGTGATGACCGGCCGATGCCGCATCCAGCGCTTCGCCTAGCCGCGCCGCATCCTCGGGCCTCGCAAGAATGCGCGTGAATTCGCGTGCGCTGAGCGGTCCGAGTTTCGTCGGCTGGCCGGTAATCTCGTACATCCGCTCGTTCTCCCACACGGCGCCATCCGTCTCGGGATCCCACTCGAAGATGCCGAGACCCGCTGCTTCGGTCGCGATGCGCAGCCGTTCCTCGCTGCGGTGCTGCCCGGCCAGGGCGCGGTCGCGTTCGCCGATTGCCTCGCTGACGCGCCGGTCCGCCTGGGACTGAAACTGGGCAATGCCGGTCCGGATCGCGTCGCTGAAAAACGCTTCGATCGTTGCGTGCGTGGCCGGTTGATGCTGGCGTGACGGGATGCTGAGGAAATATTTCCGGACGTACGCCTGAACGCACCGATGCAATACGTCAAGCTCGGCGTACAGCTCGTCGAGCGCAAACCCCTGTTTCCAGCGTTCCTGTGCATGCTGGCGGGCGTCGCTTGCCGCGCGCATCGCGGTCGTCCGCGGCGATCCGTTTTGCTCCAGCATCGCGCACAGTTCGTCAAAAAGCTCCGGTAGCTGATCGAACAGGCCTATGACCGCATCATGGCTGACCGGCTTGATGCGGATCTGTTTGCGCACCTCGCGCAGCCAGTGCCGCGTCAGTTGCCGCCGGCGCGCGCGAAGCCAGGCCGCGACACGGGCGTTCGTCTCCTGGGCGTTGTTCATCGTCGTCTAATCTGTGCGGACGAACCGGCTGCTTCGAACGCAGCGTCATGCCAGAGCTTGATGATCGGGAACCGCCGCGGAGGGAAGCGGGGTGACCGACATGTTCAACGGAGCCTCGCCGAGCGTGGCGATGATAGTGGCTGTGCAGTACGGCCCCGCAATGGCGATGTCGACGGTCATCGATTCCACGCCCGTTTTGCGATCGACGCGCACACTCCAGCGGCACACCTTCGCGCCATTCCTGGAGAGGCATTGCCAGACCGGAATGACCTGGAGCCGGCCGTGGGTGGCGCGGATCATTAACCTTTGCATGATCACGTGATGTCCCCTTGCTGCGAGTTGTTAGCCGGAAATTAGCCGGAAATTAGCCGGGAAACCCGTTTCGAGCATAGAGCAATGCATATTGAATGGTATAGCAATGCGTATTGAATGGCACCCCCCATGACGATGTTCGTAAAGCACGCATTACGGACGAATTCATTGCTTGAGCCGCTATTTATACTGACGTTCCCAGCGCTGCCGGACGATGCGTCGCCCGCCCGCGAACGCGTCCGGAAAGCAGGGATAACGACGTCCATAACGATAATTCGGAGCACAAAAATGAACGAGCTGGCCGAAGATACGCTGGTGACGGTCCTGAACATCGACGCGGAGATCAAGGTCCGCATTCACCGCCTGATCGAGATGGAGCGCGGCGCCGAAGATCCCATGGAGCCCTGGCTCAACGAAGCGCGCATCATCTTGCGCAACGACGTGGCCCGGCTCCGGGCGCGCCGCGAAGAACAACTACGCAAGCTCAACGCCGTGCTCGCAAACCGCTCCGCCGGCTCGGGGAATTCGGGCGGCTCGGCGCGCACCAGCCGGCACGTGCCTTTTGGCTGACTGATGCGAAACCGGGCGCGAACGCCTTGCTGAATCCTCTGGTGAATCCGCTACGTTCCCAAGCCCGGTCGATCCTTGCCCGGGCAGCGATTCGAGAGCGCGGCATCGATCGCGTCGAGCCGTGCGAGCAGCGTACCGGCCTGCGGCTGCAACAACGGCGCACCGCAAGCGATGGCCTTCACGCGGGCGCGCCAGTAGTCAGGCGACATCACGGCCGTCGTGTGGTGGCCGATATTCTCATGTTCAATGATGTGCTCCAACCGCAGCACCATGGTGCGGATATGCACCAGTTCAAGCATCGCTTCATCGTGCGCGCGCATGGCATCCCCACGTTGCTGTTTTACATTCGGCGGGTTGAACGTGGGTAATCGTGGTCGCTTCGTTAATAAAAGTACATACGGGAAGCGTGTCCGTAAGGTGCCCGTTTTGGACCGGGGCAAAACTGCGTCCGATATGCATACGTTACGGACATTCCGTGGGCTGAAGCGCGCTCATATACTGAATTGCTCTGCCGGAGGCGGCGCGAACAAGCGTTTTGCAGGCTGCGTTTTGCAGGCTCTTTTGCCAGCCTGTTTTGCAGCCTCAATGCGTTCTTCGCGCAGTGCCCGACCGGCCGGATCTCTAATACGTTCGCAGGAGTCGTCAATGCGGCTGACTATTCTAATCAACGGTTCGGACCCGACCATCAACCACGACTTTGCCGTGGTGTGGCTCGACATGGAGCAAAAGCGCTGGTCGCGTGAATCGCACCAGGGCGTGAGACTGCCGGCGTGGGGCGACATCCGGGAAATCGACGGCGAACTGGCGCTCTGCGCGCCCGAAGGTCAACGGCCCCTATGCGAGATTCGGGGTCTCAATGTGACGCGCAAGCGCGGAATCAGCGCCGCGCAGGGGCAGGCAACATGGCCCTCCGACCCGGCGCAGACGAAGACGCTGGGCTGCTGGCGTTTGCAGGCAGTGGAGCGCGGGCCGATCAATGCCGAGGATGCGCTGTTTGCGGGCCACTAGAGGCGGCGCACGTGGCGGCATTGATCCGCGGGACGCAATGGGCCGCGCGGGCCGCGCGGGCCGCGCAGTGAGCCGCGCAGTGAGCCGATGTCAGCCGATGGACCGGGTTCGCCAACGCGCCGGGACACGACGATGAACATTTCGGGTAAGGATCTGCGCTTGATGACAGGCTCGATCGTCCTGATGGCCTTGGCCTTCGCTGCGCTTGCATGGTACTTCTGCGTGGCCCCGGATGCCTGGGCGCAGCATCGCGTCGACGGCCTGCTCGCGGGTGTGCTCGGTCTTGGCGGCGGCGCCCTGAGTCTCTGGGACGCGGTCTGCCGCACGAGGCAGAGCATGCTTTCCGGTCTGATGCCATCGGTCGTGATGTTTGCGGGTCTCGTGGCGATCTACACGGCGCTCGCGCACTTTTGAGCGGCACAACGGGCACGAGGGCGCGAGAGGCACGACAAAGAAGAATCCCAATGAGGCACGGCAATTGCGCACCAATATGCTTGCCCTCATGGAGCTACTTTGACTTGCCGTGACTTCATAGCGATTGGCGCGTCGTCGGGCGGGGTCGATGTTCTGCGCAAGCTGGTATCGCAGCTTCCCGCCGACCTGTGCGCCGCCATCGCGATCGTGCAGCACGTCGGCGCGTACCCAAGCATCCTGCCCAAGCTACTCGACGACGCCGGCCCGTTGTGCGCCGCGCATGCGGCAGACGGTGAACCCTTCGTGCACGGCAGAATCTACGTGGCGCCGCCCGACCGGCACATGCTGGTGGAATGCGGGCATGTGCGGCTCGACGCGGGTCCCAAACGCAACTTCGCGCGTCCCGCCATCGACCCGCTTTTCGAGAGCGCGGCAACGGAGCTGGGCACGCGCGTGGTCGGCGTGATACTGACCGGTTTCCTGATGGACGGTATGACGGGTCTGGCCGCCGTTCGCGCGTGTGGCGGGGTCACGATCGTCCAGGATCCGGCCGACGCGCCCGCCCCCGACATGCCCGCGCGCGCGATTCCCTATGCGGACTACGTCCTGCCGATCGCGCAACTGGCGGGCAGGCTCGAGGCGCTCACGCGCGGCGGGACGTGCGCGGTGTGATTTCCCCTGTTGGCCCGAAGCTCGCCCCAAGGCGTGCCGCGCGGGCGAGGGCGCGCACAATAAACCGGTATTACTCTCCTTTCGTTCCGGCCATGCCTGGAGGGATAATAGCGTTCTATGCCGCCTGCGCCCGAGCAGGGGAACCGGACAGGGAGCCGGGCGGGCAAAGGGCTGGCTACCGCGCCGGGCTCGCACCCGTGCCGCGGTGGACACGATTATCTTTCAAAGGACGAGCCAGCCATGGCGAAAAAGCGTGGGCCCAATCTGCCTGGGCAGGCGAAGCACCCGATCGTCGGTATCGGTGCGTCGGCTGGCGGGTTGAATGCGCTTCTGGTTTTTTGAAGCGTTGCCCGCTCATACCTCGATGGCGTTCGTTGTAGTGGTCCACCTGGCGCGCGACCATGTCAGCGATCTGCCGGATCTGTTGCATAGGGCGACCGCCATGCCCGTGCTGGCGGTGACCAAGCCCACGCCCATCGAGATCGATCATGTTTACGTGATTGCACCGTCGCTCGACCTGACGATGGTCGACGATTTTTTGCGGGTCGAGCCGAGCAAGCCGGAAGAAGGGCGCAGGGCCGCCATCGACGTGTTCTTCCGCACGCTGGCGGAGGCGCACCGCGAGCGCGCGTTCGGCATCGTGCTGTCCGGCGCGGGCTCGGACGGCGCGGCGGGCCTTGCGCGAATCAAGGAGATGGGCGGCATCACGTTCGCGCAGGATCCCGCCGAAGCGGAATACGACAGCATGCCGCGCAGCGCGATTGCCACCGGCATGGTGGACTTCGTGCTCCCCGCGGCGGAGATGCCGCAGCGGCTGATGGACCTGTGGCTGACCGCGAAAGAGATTCATCTGCCGAATCTCGAATCGGATGAGCGCGAGGAAGATCTCGCCAACGAATCCGCCGAGCGTGCGCTGCGCGAGATCATGGTGATCCTGCGCACGCGCACGGCACACGATTTCCGGCATTACAAGCGCGCGACCATCATGCGCCGGATCGAGCGCCGCCTGCAGGTGAACGGCATCACCGACCTTCAGTCGTATCGCGACTTCCTCCACCTGCATCCGGACGAAACCCAGGCGCTGCTGCAGGACATGCTGATCAGCGTGACGAACTTCTTCCGCGACAAGGAAGCGTTCGATGTGCTCGAGCGCGATGTGCTGCCGTCGATATTCGAAGGGCGCAACGAGGAGGACCGCATCCGGGTGTGGTCGGTCGGCTGCGCGACCGGCGAAGAGGCCTATTCGCTGGCGATGCTGCTGCAGGAGCGCGCGCTCAAGGTGTCCGAGGGTGCCTCCTTCCAGATCTTCGCCACCGACATCGACGAGCGGGCGATCACCCAGGCGCGCACCGGCCTCTATACCGATGTCATCCTGAACGATCTCACGCCTGGCCGGGTGCGCCAGTTCTTTTCGAAAGACGGCGCGCACTATCGCATCAAGAAGGAATTGCGCGAGCATATGTTGTTCGCGCATCACAACGTGCTGAGCGACCCGCCGTTCTCGCGCCTCGACCTGATCTGCTGCCGCAACCTGCTGATCTATCTCGACCGCGAAGCGCAGATCGAGATTCTCAAGATGTTTCATTTCGCCCTGCGTCCGGGCGGCATTCTGTTTCTCGGCAGCTCGGAGTCCGCGGATAGCGTCAGCTCCATGTTCAGCGTCGTGGACAAACGCAACCGCATCTACCGCGCCAACATGGCGGTGCGCGGCGACACGCCGGTGCCGGTTTCGCTTTCCGGGCCGCTCAATACGCGGCCTATCGTGACGACGGTGCAGCCGCCGGGCCGCCGGCGCTTCTCGTTCGGCGATCTGCACCAGCGCCTCGTCGAACAGCACGCGCCGCCCAGCGTGCTGGTAAGCCGCGAATCGGAAATCGTGCATCTGTCCGACCGCGCCGGGCGCTTCCTGCAGTATTCCGGCGGCGAGCCCTCGCACAACATCGTGGCCGCGGTGCGTCCCGAACTGCGCGTGGAGCTGCGCACCGCTATCTACCAGGCCTTGCACACGAACCGCAGCGTGGAGGCGCGGCGCGTGCGCATCGTGCGCGACGGGCGCTCGTATATCGTCAACATGACGACGCGTCCCGTGCACGATCCCGAGGCCAACGCCGACTTCGTGCTGGTGCTGTTCGACGAAGTGGAAGACAGCATGAGCGGGTCGGAATCCGCGCCGGCCGATGGCCAGAAGGACCCGATCATCAGCCAGCTCGAGCGCGAACTGCAGCGCACGAAAGAGCAGCTGCAATCGACCATCGAGCAGTCGGAAACCTCGACCGAGGAACTGAAGGCGTCCAACGAGGAGCTTCAGGCGATCAACGAGGAACTGCGCTCGGCCACCGAGGAGCTCGAAACCAGCAAGGAAGAGCTGCAATCGATCAACGAGGAGTTGACCACCGTTAACGCGGAACTCAAGTCGAAGGTCGAGGAAACCGGCAAGATCAACGACGACTTGCAGAACCTGATTGCCGCCAACGATATCGGCACAATCTTCGTAGACCGCAATATCTGCATCAAGCGCTATACGCCGCGCGCCATCGACGTGTTCAGCATCATTCCGTCCGATATCGGACGCTCGCTGCTCGACATCACGCACCGGCTCGAATACGACAAGCTCGCCGACGACGCAGCCGAGGCATTCGACTCGCTGCGCCTCATCGAGCGGGAGCTGAAAAGCAACGACGGGCGCTGGTACCTCGCGCGCTTCGTTCCGTACCGCACGACCGAAGACCGCATCGACGGCGCGGTGCTCTCGTTCATCGACATCACGGACCGCCGCCAGGCCGAGGACCGGCTGCGCGAAGGCGAGCGGCGCATGCGCATCGTGGCCGAGGGCACGCGCGACTACGCGATCATCACGTTCGACGACGAGGGCATCATCACGAGCTGGAACGCGGGCGCAGAGCGCATTTTCGGCTACACCGAGGCGGAGATGATCGGCCGCTCCGCAGATCTGCTCTCGACCGAGGAGGACCGCGCCAATAACGTCGCGCAGCGCGAATTCGCCGAGGCGCGCCTGAATGGCCGCACCGAGGAAGAGCGCTGGCACGTCCGCAAGGACGGCAGCCGCTTCTTTGCGAGCGGCGTGCTGTCGCGTCTGGACGAGCCGGGCGTGAACGGTTTTGCGAAGATCGCACGCGACCTGAGCGAGTTTCACGCGACCGGCTCGAAGTCGCGCGGCGCGCGCGTCGAAGCGGCGCGAGAGGCCGGCGAGCGCGATGCCCAGCGCCGCCGCGACGAATTTCTCGCCGTGGTCTCGCACGAACTCAAGCATCCGCTCAATCTGATTTCGGCCAGCGCGGAACTGATCGCGCGCGCGCCCGAGACGCGGCGCAACCTCAATCTCTCGCGCGCCACCGACACGATCCGGCGCACCGTGATCGGCCAGGCGCAGATCATCGACGACCTGCTCGACATCTCGCGCGTGCGCACCGGCAAGCTCTCGGTGGTGCGCACGGCCGTGGACATGCGCGAGATCGTGCAGCGCGTGTGCGGCGCCGTGCGCGAGGAAGCGCAGGAGCGCGGCATTGCGCTCAACGTCACGGTGAGCGAGGCGCCCGTGATCGTTCACGCCGACCTCACGCGCGTGGAGCAGATCGTCTGGAACCTGATCAGCAACGCGCTGAAATTTACGCCGCGCGGCGCCGTGAACGTTTCGCTGCATGTCAACGAACATGCGGAAGCGGTGTTGCAGGTGGCCGATACGGGCAGCGGAATCGAGCCCGCGCTGTTGCCGCACATCTTCGAGATGTATCAGCAAAGCCGCGACGCGACCATGCGCCGTGCGGGGCTCGGCATTGGTCTCGCGCTGGTGCGGGATCTCGTGACGCTGCACGGCGGCGCGGTGCGCGCGGAGTCCGCGGGCGTCGGGCGCGGCACGACCTTTACGGTGACGCTGCCCACGCATCGGGGCATCGAACAGACGCAGGCCGACGACGTGGCCGCCGAATCGCTGCACGGGCTGCGCATCCTGATGGTGGACGACGACCCGAGCACCGTCGAAACGTTCCGGCTCCTGCTCGAAGGCGAGGGCGCGACGGTGCAAACGGCCACGAGCGGCGCGCAGGCGCTGGCAATGCTCGACGGGCACGCGCCCGATATCGTGCTGTCCGACCCCGGCATGCCGGGCATGGATGGCGTCGAGTTCGTCGAAAAGCTGCGCCGGGAGCCGGCGATGAAATCGGTGATCTGCATCGCGCTGAGCGGCTATGGCCACGAGGAGGAAGTCCGCCAGGCCGAACAGGCGGGCTTCAACGCCCACCTGAAAAAGCCCGTGCTGCTCGACGACCTGCTGGCGGTCGTGACGCGCTTGCGCAATGGCAACGGTTGACGCCGCTTGACGGCTGGCGGCGCTCACCTCGCTCACCCGGCAGAGGGCACCGCGTAGCGCTGCGCGTCGGCGTGGCGCAACGCGAGTCCGCAGCCGGGCCTGCCGGGATCGGGCGCGATCCTGCCGTCGCGCACGCGCGGCGCGCCGTCGAACAGCATCGCTTCGATGCGCGCGTGATCGTGGAACCACTCGATATGCTGCACGCGCTTCGCCGCGCAAGCCGCGTGCAGATGCAGCGCGGGCGCGCAATGCGCCGAGAGCGGCAGATGCCACGCGTCGCAGAGCGCATCGGCTTGAAGAAAGCCGCTGATGCCGCAGCAGCGCGAGGCGTCGGCTTGCAGCACGTCCACCGCGTGCGTTTCGAGCAGCGCGCGAAAATCGTCGGCGCTATAGGCGTATCCGCCCGCGGCCAGCGCCATCGCGGGCGGCAGCACGGCGCGCAGCGCCGCAAGGTCGCGCCCAGCGAGCAGAGCGCGACGCTGGGCGCGACATACATCGCGCGGTTCTCGAAGCCGCCGCGGTAGTGCTCCATCGCGCTATCGGCGAGGGTCGAAAGCGCGAGCAGCGCGGCGCCGTGATTGAACGCGCGCGCGGCGGCCACGTGCTTGCCCGGCGCGCCTTCATGGCGGGCGTGGCGCAGGTCGCGCGTGATCCAGAGCGCGAAGGCCGTGCCGGCCGCAACGCTGGCGATCCCGTTGGCGACGCGTGTCGCTTGTGTCATGACAGGCTCCCGGGCGGCGCTCCAGGTGCGCCATTGCAGCGCAGCCGCAAGCCGCGTGCCGTGCAGGCCTGCGCGCTCGCGCGGCGGAGCGGGTATGGCATGGCTATTGCGAAAGTCCTCCATAAACCATCAGGAGTGCCATGTCATGACGAGTAGAGCGCCAGACGAAAAAACGGGCAGGATAGTCGTGGTGACGGGAGCCGGCGCGGGCGTGGGTCGCGCCGTCGCCGACGAATTCGCGCGCGCGGGTTACGACGTCGCGATGCTCTCGCGCGAACCGGACCGCCTCTCGCGTGCCGCCGCGCAATTGCGCGGATACGGTGTGCGCGTGCTCGCGATCCCGACCGACGTGGCCGACGCACAGGCAGTCGAGGCCGCGGCGGCGCGCGTGGAAAACGAGCTTGGCCCGATAGGCGTCTGGGTGAACGTTGCGATGGCAACGGTATTTGCGCCGGTCTCGGCGCTGTGCGCGCGCGACGTGGAGCGGGCCACCCAGGTCACGTATCTGGGCCAGGTCTACGGGACCATGGCCGCGCTTTCGCGCATGCGCCGGCACCATGGCGGCGCGATCGTCAACGTGGGGTCCGCGCTCGCGTCGCGCTCGGTGCCGCTGCAGGCCGCCTACTGCGGCGCGAAGTTCGCGGTGCGCGGCTTCACCGACTCGCTGCGCTCCGAGATCCTGCACGACGGACTCGACGTGCATCTCTCGCTCGTCGATCTGCCTGCCATCAACACGCCGCAGTTCGACTGGTCGGCCAATCGCACGGGCAAGCGCGCGCGCCCGGTTGCGCCGGTCTATCAGCCCGAAGTCGCGGCGCGCGCGATTCGCTTTGCGGCCGAGCACCGGCGGCGCACGCTGTGGCTCGGTTGGTCCACGGCGCGCGCGATTGCGGCGGATCTGCTGGCGCCGGGCCTCGTCGACCGCTATCTGGCGCGCGCCGGCTATTGCGGACAACTGACCGATGAGCCGCGCGCGAACGATGCGCCCGATAACCTTCATGCGCCGGTTCCCGGCGATTTCGGCGCACACGGGCGTTTCGACAACGAAGCGCGCAGCGCGGGCGTGCCGCTTTTTACGGAGCGACACGCGCGGGCGTTCAAGGGCGGCGTGGCGCTTGGCCTGCTCGGTCTGTTCGGCATGGCGCTGCTGGGTGCGCTCCGGCCCGCAGGGCCGCGATCGTGACGGGCAGGCCGCATCGACCGGTGTGTAGCGATTACGTGTAATGCTTGAAGCTGTTCGCGGATGTTCCGGTGTTTCGATCCCTCTTTTGCGCTTGCGAACAATCCATCCACAAATGAAAGGCGGAACAGTCCTTGCGCGACCGCATGGCAGAGCATAGAGGGAGATGCCGATGCATATGCGCTTGCACTATTCCGCGACGCTCGACCGTCGCGCCTCGCTTGTCGCAGCGGCCGCTCTGCTGGGTGTGCTGTACGCGGGCAGCACGCTCGTCACGCCGCTTTACCCGCTTTATCAGCGCGCGTTCGGTCTCGCCGATCTGACCGCCACGCTCATTTACGCGACTTACGTGATTGGCAACCTGGGCGCGCTGTTGTTCTTCGGCGGCATATCCGACCAGGCGGGCCGCCGCCGCGTGAGCCTGGCCGTCCTCGCGATGGCGGGGCTCAGCACCGTGCTGTTCCTGTGCGCCGTGGATCCGGCGCTGCTGTTCGTTGCGCGCGCAGCGAGTGGACTCGGCATAGGCGTTGGCGCGGCCACCGCGACGGCATGGATCGCCGAACTGCATCCCTCGTACGACAAGGCCGGCGCGAGCCGGCTTGCGGCCGCGGTCAATCTGGCGGGCCTCGCGGCAGGCGTGCTGATATCGGGCTTGCTTGCGCGCTTTGCGCCCTGGCCGCTTCATACGGTGTTCATGGTCTACCTGCTCACGCTCGCCTGCATGGTGGTCTGGGTCGCGCATGCGTGCGAAACCGTGCAGCGCAAGCATGACCGAGCATCGCATGCACCTTCGCCGGGTGTGCTCAAGCCGCGTATCGCCGTGCGGCGCGCATTATGGGCGGCGTTCGTCGCGCCAGCCGTGACCGCGTTCGCCACCTTCGCGCTGCTCGGCTTCTACGCCGCGCTGTTGCCCAATCTGCTTGCGCGCGACCTGCACTCGAGCAGCCCCGCGTGGAGCGGGCTGGTGGTCGCCGAACTCTTCGCAGCGGGGGGCTCCCGTCGTGCTGGCGCCGCGTTCTGCCGCGCATGTCACCATGTCCTCTGGTTTGGGGCTGCTGCCGCCGAGCCTCGCCATGCTGCTGTGGGCACAGGTAGCCGGATCGCTCGCGCTGCTGGTCGCGGCAACCGCGCTGTGCGGCGTCGCAACGGCGCTTGGCGTTCGCGGCCTTCGCCGCCGTGCTTGCCTTGATTGCGCTTATTGTTGGCGTGAGCGAGGATCCCGATGAAGCGGCGCTGAATCGTAAGGATAACGATCCATGAGAACGCAGCGGGCGCGCAACGCGTCCCCGATTATTGGGCACCTGTATTGCTTACAGTAGGGTGTCATCGTTCGATAGATCGAGGAGGCACTATGCTCAGCACCTTGCTTCTGGTACTCGTCATCCTGTTGCTGATTGGCGCGTTTCCCGCATGGCCTTATAGCCGCTCATGGGGCTATGCGCCATCCGGCACGTTGGGAATCGTACTCGTCGTTGTGCTGGTGCTCGTGCTGATGGGAACGATCTAGCGCCGCACGAAACGCAGTCGATCGAAATTGCCGGCGGCAAGCGGCTGGGAATGGTCCAAGGCCGCCGGCAAGGCTCTCATCGCTTCGTTGCCTGCTCCGTCAGCTCTGCGGTGCGTTTAGCCGACTTCGCTGCTGCATTTGCGGCCATGTCGACGTTGGTGCGCGCGGCTTCGAGCGCCTGCTGCCCGGTTTGCTGGAGCGACCCGTAGAGCCCGTTGACGGCGCTAATGGCCGAATCCAGCGCGGCCACGATCGGCCCGGAGCTCTGTGGCGTGGTTTCGGCGACGTATCGCAGCCATGTTCGCGTCCGCTCGCCGTATTCCTCCAGTTGCGCCTGCGCGCAGCGCGCATAAACGCCTTGCGTCGCGGCCGCGATATCGAGCCACTGGCGGTTGTAGTCCTGTACGTGCTGCGCGGCGGGGGCGGCGAAAGCATCGTGCAGCGTCATCCATTCGGAAGGCTCTTTGGCGGACACCGCTTGCTGCGAGAAGTCTTGGGTGGCGGACAGCAGGGAGCGTATCGCCTGCATGTTAAGGTGTACTAGCTTGTCTACGCTTGCTTGATCGATTGGAGCAGCGAGTCTCCGTCGTTGGTCAGCCAAAGACGATGGATGCCCGACGCGAGTTGCTCCATTGCGACCAGTTGACGTTCGAGCAGGGCGGCCAGGTCCTCACGGCCGAGATCGATCTGGTCCGGTGCATCCTTGACTAGCATGAGAGTAGCGAATTCATGGGGGCTAAGCATGTCTGTCTCCAATATTCGAACTGTTTTTTCGATCCTGGTTCATGACCAGGATGCACATTATGCAATGGCATTTGACGTTGAAAAATGCCCGTATGGCGATCGTTACGGACACCCGCGGTTCACGATTCTGCAACAGACCGTCATCGCATACTGCCCCATGCGTCGGACCGGTCAGTGTTGATGAAATCCGCCTGCTGCGCGGCGCTCGCGCGCGAGAGTAATTTCCCTGCGGTACGGCTCGATGCATCGACTCTCAGGGCGGAGGCCGCGTTATCCCTCGCGCAGTTCCACTCTCCCGCGCGTGCGCATAGCTGGGCATAGGCCAGCAGGTAGGCGCGCCGGTGTTCCCGCGAGACGAGATCTGACCGCATCTGCTGCGCCTCGTGATTGCCGGGCTGCACGGCAAGCGCTGCCGCAATGTCCCTGCGCGCCGCCCAGAGATTGTTCCTGGCGAGATGTTGATGCCCGTGGCGAAGACTATCGGCAAGACGCAGGCGCGGGTCTGTTTGGGCTTTGCGCATCACTGATTGCTCACCTTGCGGGCCGGTGGAATGCTCGACGACGCTCGCATGTGCGGCTTCGGATGATTCCGTTACCGGACGCTCGTGCAGCACCGATGCGGGCAGGGCGTATTCGGCGCCGTCCGATGTGCCTGGTGCCGGAACGGAAAACACGCGCGGATCTGCGGGCAGCGGTACTGCCGTCACTTCCGGAACCCGTTCGTGTCGATAGCGCAATGAAAGCCCCAGGGCGGTGAACAGCAGTGCAAACACCGCCGCGCATGCGAACGCATAGTAGGGTGTTCCCGAACGATACGCGGCGGCTTCCTGCAAGCTCGCCGCAATCTGGCTCGCGCCGCACACGGGGCAGCAATCCGCGGACTCGCTTAACGGGGTCCCACAAGAGGGGCATGACAGTGAGCCGAGGTTACCCCGGCGCATTGCATTGAACATGGGAACGCTCCGGAGATAGACCTCTGCAACCGCACTTGAGTGCAGCAGATGTGTGCAACCGACCTATTCAGCCGGCATATGCAGCATATGCAGTATAGGAGCCGGCATGCCGCGGGCCGTTGTCCGTAACGAACAGATTTCGAACATGGAGTGCCGGGCTCCGCCTTGGTATGGCGAAAGCATTCGCTTCACGTCTACTTGAAATCGCGCGTTTCCAGTTCGACGGACTGAGCGTGGTTTTTCTCGAGCACCTCACGTGTCGCTCGCTCGATCCTCAGACGATTGGCGTCGAACGTGCTCACCAGCGCGTGCGCCGAAACGTCCGAGTTGCCAAAGCGGTCGCTGAGCGCATCGAACGACACGCTGCACCATACGGCGCGGCCGTCCACCACGGCTTCGAATGCGACCCGCGAAGCCGAGACGGCATGACGGCGATTCGTGAATTCGATCTTCATCGCTTTCCTCCCTGATTTTCACGCGCGCTGATCGGGCTTTGGGGACTTTGTGGGCTTTGCGGCTCCAGGCTCACGATGACATCGGTGTGCCCGCCGTTGGGGTCGGGAACATGCACATGGCCGCGTATCTCGACGCGATAGCCAGGCAAGGTGCCGATACGCGGCACAGCGCCCACGGTGCGGCTGTCGAAGCCGCCTAGCCCGTCCGACTGAACCGCCACGTGATTTTCCAGTGTCGCGTTGGAGGTAATGATGTTGTCCCTGCGCCCCTGCGTGTCGCGTCGCGCTTCGAGCGTCTTGCCGTCGGCGTCGACCGTGTTGCCGCTCGCTGCCGTTCCGGCGACCTCGACGCTGCGAATCCTGCGGCTTGCGTCGGCCACGGGGTCGGACGCGCGTGCCTCGGGCTTGGGGTTGTCGTCAGGCGTCTTCCCTGTGCCGCGCACGTTGCGTGGCTGCGCCAATCCTGCCGACTGGGTGGAACCGATTTCCTTTGCATGGGTAGCGGCATCGGGAGCCGCCGCGCCGGCTGCGGGCGTCTTTGCTGGACTGCGCGCCGCCAAGTCCTTCTGTTGAGATTGAGTGGGGTTGCGCTCGCCATTTTGCATGCGGGCCTCCTATACATGATCGTGGTTGTGCCCGAGATGCCGCATCGCGCGTTCCGCGCATTGCACGCCCACGCTTTCTCCATACCTGGCGAGCCACGTTTCGAAGCGATCCTGATCCAATGCGGGCAGCGGCGTTTGTGGGGGCAAGTGCGGACCCCACTGCGGGCCCGTTTGCGAGTCCATATGCGAGCCCAACTGCGCGAGCGCTTGCCCGAAGCGCGAAAACGTGGCGAAGTCGCGCGGGTAGCGCTCGGGATCGACGCCAGCGAAGCGTCCCGTGCCTGCCGCGTAGTCGAGCAGCGCGCGCCAGCGCGAAATGGGCGCGAGCCCGATGCTTTGCACTCCGTGCGAAAACAGCATCATGTCGATGGTTTCGAACGCGGGCTCGTCCTCCAGAAAGCGCTGCAGCGCATCCGCGGAAGGCTCGACGTTGAATAGCAGCCAGAACGGCAGCGCTTGCAATTTCAGGGTCGTGAGCGGGTCCATCAGCATGAAGGAATCGACCAGCAGATGACGCGGTTCGATGTCCGCGTCCTCATACCAGCGCCGATACACGCGTGCGGCGGCAAAGCTGAGCGCCTCGGGCTCGCGGAAGCGAATCTCCACGATGCGCCAGTCCATCCCGGCTGCGAGGCGTTCGAGTTCCTCGTACAGCGCCGCGTCGAACCCCCATTCGGCTTCCGGCGCGCGCGTGTCCGGCGGCGGCGGCTCCCAGCGCATGCGCGCGCTGCCTTCGCGTTCGAGGAAGGCGCGCACCCGTTCGCCGCCCTGTAGATACTCGCTTTCGGTGGCGCCGCCCGTGGCGCCGAACTGGAAATACGAACGATCGCCGGTGCTCGTGACGGGCCAATCGCGCGTGCAGTTCACGACATATAGCGTTGCGCCGCGTTCGAGAGTGCCAAGCAGGAATTCGCGGTACGCGAGCGGCAGGCGGCGATGCTTGATGCGGAAGTAGCGGATCGAATGCAACATCAGGCGGTCCTGGTTGGGATCATGCATCTGATGCACGGCGATCCGGCTGTCCGCCGCGAGCATCGCCTCCACGATGCGGCCGCCGGCTTTGAAGCTGTGCTCGACGTCGTCCGGGTCGCTGAACGGGGCGCGTACCGGGCACAGGAACGTCTGCGGCAACCAGGGCGCGCCCAGCGCAGCGGCGAGATGGATCATCGCGCCGTTGGAGGAGCCCACGAAGGCACAACCCGCGCTCCCGCGCGGATAAAGGCCGGTGATCCACTCGGCTATGCGCTCGATGTCGAGCCGCCCGGCGTCGCCCGGGCCGATGCCCTCGCTCATGCCGCCGACGATGTAGGTCCATTCGCGCTGGCGCTTGGGCAGCGCGTTGATGGCGGGCATGAGCCGGTCGAGCAGCGGCGACTGGCTCGGGCTTGCGAAGGGTTCGCCGCGCAGGGCGCTGGCGAGCGCCTGCGCCATCGCGGCAGCGGAATCGAAACGGGCTATGCCGGGTGGTGGTTTGCTCATCTTTGGTTCTCCTGAGTTTGTGTGCTGGATTGTGTCTTCATACATTCGTCTGCTTGAACCGCCTGCGGCCTGGCTTGCAGGAACGGCGCGATGGCGAAGGCGAATGCATGCGGGTACGCGTAATTAAGCGTATGCGTGCCGCCTTCGATCGTCGTCAGCGATGCATGGGGGATTTGTTGCGCCACGTGCGCGGCCCAGTCCGGCGGCGAGACGGGGTCGCGCGTGCCCGCCACCACAAGCGTGGGCGCCGCAGTGCGCGCGAGACGTTCGCTGAACGGGTCGCGCACCAGCATGCGCATCGTCGCGAACGCGCGCCAGAGGCCCGCTTTCGCGTAGTCGATGCGGCCCACGGCGGCCGGCGAGCGCGGCTGCTCGCGGCGCCCATTGACGAAAGCGCGCCACGCCTGCTCACGCAGCGAGGGCGCGCGCGGGTCGGGCGTGGGCGCCGGGAGCACGAGACGCGCGACCGCCCGTGGATAGCGGCTCGCGAAGTCGGCGAGCACCTGGCAGCCGAACGAATTACCGACGAACGTCGCGCATTCGATCTCGCATGCGGCGAGCCATAGACGCAGCGCGTCGGCGAGTTCGGGGACGCTCAACGCGTCGCGCGAACGCGCGAGCCGGCTCTCGCCGAAGCCCGGCAGGTCTGGGGCGAACACGTCGAAGTCGCGGGCCAGGATCTGCGCGAGCGGTTCCATGTACCGGCTGGAAACGACAAGGCCATGCACGAGGACGACGGGCGGCGGCGCGGGCTGCCGGGCCGGGCGCGAGGCGGGCCTCGCGAAGCGGAAAAACATCCGGTAAGGACCTGCCTGCACGCTGGCTGCTTCAATGCCCCTGCGGCTGCTCGAATCGTCGATGGCGGGCGTGCGCTTGAGCCTGCGCCATTGCGCGCCGGACCAGGCGAGCATGATGGCGCAGGCGCTTGCGCTCACGTAGAAAGCGGTCGGCACGGTGGGCGTCTCCTGCGAAGGCGATGGAGACGGCCGGCAACACGAGACGTGCGCATGAGCGTGACGAAGCATTGGGGCCATCGCCCTCGTATAGCTATTCATCCAGCAAGCGTCGTTCCGCCGCTGCCGCGAGCGCGCGTTTATTGGGGCATGCCCTGGTTCATGGCCTACGCGTAGATCATGTAACGGGGAGTGAGCGCCGGCGTGGCCGCGCTAGTCGCGAATCAGGAGCGCGTGGGCCCGGCGCAGGGTCCGCACCATCTGCGCGCGTGCGTTTTCCCTGGCGTCGGGGGTGGGCGCGCGCAGCACGTAAGACGGGGGGATCGACGTCGTTGGCGCCGCGTGCGTGTGATGGCGGCGGGGTCTTCAACATCGGCTAGCACTCCGTATCGATTCTGGAATGGCGGCGGGCTGTGCATCGGACGCTGTGGTCATGGAGCCGAAGCGGATGTCAAGCGCTCGCGAGGCGAGGCAGCGCTATCGAGCAGGCCGTCGCGCGGATGCATCCTCGGCCCATACGTGTTGAAGATTCTCGCAATGCGAACATCGAGCCCATGCTGGCGGCGGTAATCCATGCACAGCGCTTCGGCGCAACGCTTGCCCTCGTCGTAGCATGCGCGCAGTCCAACCGGATTCACGTGCCCGCTTCATCGGAGGCACCGGCCACGGTCGTTGTGCGCTCATCGATCGTCCACGGCGCGTCGTATTCGATCACCTCGTCCACGTCGGGCAGATGGCGCGCGATGGCGGCGCCCGCCGGAGACGCGAGCAGTGTGATGTGCCGCGCGCTGGCGCCGCTGCGCAGTGCGCGCAATGCAGGCGTGGTCATCAGCACGTCGCCGAGATGATCGAGACGCACGGCGAGAATGCGCTGTACCTCGCCGTGCCACGGCCCGCAGGTGGCGCGCGCGCACGGGGTATGGGCGTGCGCTTCGCGCGGCGCAATGGCGAAAACGGTGCCGTTCATGGCTGCGCCGCCGGTTGCCGGTTGCGCGCGTTGCCGGTTTCGCGTGCATGGCGCTCGACGATGATGTGCGCCGCCTCGTGCAGGTTCCTGACGATCGCGAAGGGCTGCCGCTCGGGCGCGCTGTGCCATTCGGTTTCGTTGCCGCAATCGGCGAGAATCGAGCGGCAGCCGGCGCGGTTGCCCGCTTCCACGTCGTCGAGGATGTCGCCGACCATCCAGCTGCGTTCGAGGTCGATGCGGTACTCGCTGCTCGCGCGCAGCAGCAGCCCGGGCTCGGGCTTGTGGCAATCGCAGCGGCACGCATAGGGCGCAACGCTGCCCTGCGGATCGTGCGGGCACCAGTAGGCGGCGTCCAGCACCGCTCCGCAGCTGGCGAACATGTGGCGCAGATGCGTTTCCACGCGCAACAGCGCCGCGCGCGGGAAATGCCCGAGCGCGACGCCGCGCTGGTTGCTCACGACGATCAGCCGCAAGCGCGTGCGGCCAAAGAGGGTGAGCGCCTCGGCCGCGCCGGGCGCGAAGCGCATCGCTTTCGGATCGACGTTGTAGGGCACGTTTTCGAGCAGCGGACCGTCCTTGTCGAGAAAGACCGCGGGCCGCAGCGGGTGACGTGAGCGGGCTGGCATGGGCGTCTCCTCTTGTTGCCGTTCAGTCCGGTATTTAGACGAACGCGCGCAGGCTCGCGGCGCGCGCGTTCGCCACCATGCGCTCCTGGTCGCCTTGCGCGGCAGGCGCGCCGGCCAGCCGGGCGTAAAGCGCTTCGAGTTGCTGGCCGATCCGCCGCCACGTGAAATGCGCCTGGGCGCGCGCGCGGGCGGGATCGGCATGGATATCGCGCAGCCGCCCGGGGCGTGGTGACGAACACATCGGCGGCGCTGCCCGGGCAGTGGCGGAGTGGGGCGGCTTTCTGGCATGGCGCGTCCTTCCGGAGTCGGGTGGTGTTCGGGTGATGTACCAGGGGATCGCAACGGCTGTGCCGCGAGCCGACGGCTGTGCCGCGAGCATTACGCAAGCCTTCCTTATGCGCCGCGCGTGCACGCGAGGCGCTTGCCGGATGCATTGGCGAATGCTTGCCAAACTCAGACCCCGGCTAGCGCGAGTTTCGTGTTGACCTTGAGCGGCGCAACATCGTCGCGACAGAAGCGCTCGTGCAGTTGGCAGTTGTCGCGCACGTCGTACGGCGACGCTTCGCATGCGTTGACGATCACCGCTGGATTCGCGCGCGATGCCATGAACCGGCGTGCATGCGCGCGCCGGACCCAATTTGTAGCCGTTACGCGTAATGCTTGAAACGTGCCATTTAAAACGCGGCATTTGCGCATGCACGGCCATGGCGCGGCATGCGGCGCACGGGGCCGCGCTGGTGCGGCGGCGCGATCTTCGGGCAACGGTCCGGCACGGGCATTGCATGACGGCAGGCGTGACCGTGTCGAGCGCGAGCTCGTGCGCCGCGGCGATGCTTTTTCCGCCCAGTGCGCCGGGGCTCGCGCCATTCAGGAGCCGACAATGCTTTATTACGCCGTCGTGTTTTTCATTATTGCCGTGGTTGCGGCTATCTTCGGGTTTGGCGGCATCGCTGCTGGCGCGGCGAGCATCGCCAAGATCCTGTTTATTGTCTTCATTGTCCTGTTTATTGCCAGTCTGCTGTTCGGCGCTTTGCGGCGTTGATGAAGCACGCTCATTTCATGCATGGCGGCGCGCCCGGCTGGACCCGGGCGCGCCTGCATGACCGCCCCCGCCCATGGCGCGCCAGCCGGCAAGCCAGGCGGGTCTAGTTCAGCCCGATGACGGAACAGGCGCTGTGGTTCCTGCTCGTCGGGGTGCTGCTGATGTTCGTGGCGCTCGCGCGCGGCCCGATTGGACGGCTGCCGCTCACAGGCGCCATGATCTATCTCGCCGTGGGCGTGGCCGTGGGGCCGGGCTGCCTCGGCCTCGTTCACGCCGACCTCGCGGGGAGCCCGAATACGCTCGTCGTCATTGCCGTGATCGCCGAGGCCGGACTCGTCATTTCCCTGTTCTCCGTGGGGATGCATCTGCGCGTGCCGCTGCGCGACCGGCTCTGGCGTTTGCCGCTGCGGCTCGGCGTGCCGGCCATGGTGTTCACGGTGGCGCTGATGTTCGCGTTCGGCTGGGCCACGGGCTTGCCGCCTGGCGTCGCGCTGTTCCTTGCCGCCGTGCTCGCGCCCACCGACCCGGTGCTGGCCAATGAACTGCGCGTGCGCGAAGCCGGCGACGACGAGCCCGTGCGCTTCGCGCTTTCTGGCGAGGGCGGCCTGAACGACGGCGCGGCCATGCCGTTCGCCATGCTCGGCCTCGCGCTGAGCGGCGTGCCGGTGAGCGGCACCCAAAGCGCCCTGGCGTTTGCCGGCTCGCTCGTGTGGGGCGTGGCCGGCGCGCTGTTGAGCGGCGTCGCTCTCGCCATGCTCTGCGTGCGGCTCGTGCTGCATCTGCGCACCCAATACGGCGAGGCGCTGGGGCTCGACGGCTTCATCGCGATCGGCCTGATGTCGGTGGCCTATGGCGTGGCGCTGCTGCTGCATACCTACGCGTTCGTGGCGGTGTTCGCGGCGGGCGTTGCGCTGCGGCACGAGGAATTGCGCGCCACCGGCGCGCAGCGCCCCGCCGAGGCGCTCGAAAACGTGCAGCTTCGCGAGCGCGCCGAGGTCGCGAAAGACCCTGGCCGCGCGCACGCCTGGCTCGCCACCGGCATGACCGACTTCACGCGCGAGATCGAGCACTTTGCCGAGTGCTCCGTTCTGCTGATCATCGGCTGCGTGGTGTCCGCGCACTGGCGCGAGATGCTCGCGCCGTATGCGGTGCTTTGCGCGCTCGTGCTCGTGTTTGTCGCGCGGCCGGCGGCCGTGCTGCTCGCCATGACCGGCGCGCACGCGGACGGCCAGCAGCGCCGTCTCATGGCATGGATGGGCATACGCGGCGTGGGAGCGTTCTATTATGCGCTGTGGGGGATCGGCCAGGCGGGCGACGCGCTGCGCCCGGTGCTGCCCGCCGCGCTCGATGCGATCGTCATTTCGGTGGTGCTGCACGGCGCGACGGCGGGCTTTGCGCTGGGCCGCTATCTGCGCCGCACGCAGAGGGCGCAACCTTCGCGCGCGCAGCGGCGCAGCCGTGCCGGGCAAGCGCGATAGCCGTTTGCGGCGGGGTGGAACGGCAATTGCTCGGGCCTCTTCATTCAGGAGGATCGCATGGATCAGATACGGCCCGAGCGGGACGACGATTGGGAGAAAGAGCTGGTTTCGCGCGTCAGCGAGTATGCGATATTTCGCTTGACGGAAACCGGCGAGATCGCGAGCTGGAACGCGGGGGCCGCGCGTATCAAGGGTTATAGCGCGTCCGAAATCATCGGGCGGCACTTTTCGATTTTCTATCCGCGCGAGGACCGGGAGGCAGGCTTGCCCGCCGCGGCGTTGCAAAAGGCGCACGACGAAGGCCAGTTCGCCACCGAGGCGTGGCGCATCCGCAAGAACGGCGAGCGCTTCTGGGCCAGCATTTTGATCACGCCGTTGCATGCGCGGGACGGCACGCTCACGGGATTCGCCAAGATCGTGCGCGACGAGACCGCCAAGCGGCTCGCCTACGATGCGCTGCACGAGAACGAGCGCAAATTCCGGCTGCTGGTGCAGGGCGTCACGGACTATTCGATCTTCATGCTTTCGCCCGAGGGCGAGGTGACGAACTGGAATCTGGGGGCGGCGCGCATCAAGGGCTATGAGGCGAGCGAAATCATCGGCACGCATTTCCGGCGTTTTTACACCCCCGAGGATATCGAGCGGGGATTGCCGGAGCGCGGCTTGAGGATCGCCGCACGGGAAGGGCGCTTCGAGACCGAGGGCTGGCGCGTGCGCAAGGACGGCAGCCGCTTCTGGGCCAACGTCGTGCTCGACGCGATTCGCGACGAGCACGGCCGACTTGTGGGCTATGCGAAGATCACGCGCGACATCAGCGAGCGCAAGGCCGCTCAGGAGCAACTCGAACACGCGCGCGCCGCGCTGCTGCAAGCGCAGAAGATGGAGGCGCTCGGCAAGCTCACTGGCGGCGTGGCCCACAATTTCAACAACGTGCTGCAGGTGCTGCGCGCGAATCTGGAGTTGCTCGAACGCCGCCACGGCCACGACTCCGTGTCGCGCGAGCGGCTCTATAGAGCCATCGACGCCGTGGAGCACGGCGCGCTGCTCGCCTCGCAACTGCTCGCATTCGGCCGCCGCCAGCCGCTCGAGCCGCGCGTGGTGAACCTCTCGGCCATGCTGGCCAAGATGGAGGACATGTTGCGGCACGCACTTGGGGAACTGATCGACGTGCGGATCAGCGTGGCCGGCGATCTCTGGAATACGCTCGTCGATCCCAATCAGCTGGAGAGCGTCGTGCTCAATCTCGCCATCAACGCGCGCGACGCCATGCCCGAAGGCGGTGAGCTGACGATGGCGCTTTCCAACGCGACGTTCGACGCCCGCAACAGCGCGTTCGCCGCCGATCTTGCCGAAGGGCACTACGTGCAGCTCGCGATCACCGATACCGGCGCCGGCATGCAGCGCGAGGTGCTCGAACGCGCGCTCGAGCCGTACTTCAGCACCAAGCCCGAAGGCGAGGGCACTGGACTCGGCCTGAGCATGGCCTACGGCTTCATCAAGCAAAGCGGCGGCGACATGCGCATCTACAGCGAGCCGGGGCAAGGGACAACGGTCAAGGTCTGGCTGCCGAGGTCTAGTGCTCGCGCGTCGGATCTCGTGGCGTCGCCGCCCGCGCATATCGAAGGCGGGACGGAAACCATTCTCGTTGTCGAGGACGACGCGGCGATTCGATCGGCGGTGGCCGAAATTCTGGGCGAACTCGGCTATAGCGTGCTCGCGGCGGGCGATGCGCAAAGCGCTCTCGCGATCGTGAAAAGCGGGGCGAAGATCGATCTGCTGTTTTCCGACGTCGTGATGCCGGGCCCGATGCGCAGCACGGAGCTGGCCAGCATCGCGGTGCGCGAGGTGCCGGGGCTCAAGGTGCTCTTTACTTCGGGGTACGTGGAAAACGCCATCGTGCACGGCGGCCGCCTCGATGAAGGCGTGCATCTGCTGAGCAAGCCGTATGGACGCGCGCAACTCGCAGGCAAGATCCGGCAGGTGCTGGACGGCCAGCGCGAGGCGAATAAGCCTGCCGCCGCGCAACGGGATGCATCGGCCGACGCGACGCCGCTATCGACGCCGGTATCGGTCCTCGTGGTCGACGACGACGCCTCTTCTCGCGAAGCCTTGAGCGAGCTGCTTTCGGAAATGGGCTACGACGCGCGGCACGCGGGCGACGAGCACGAGGCGCGGTGCGTACTGGAAGAGCACGCGGTGCAGGTGCTCATTACCGACATCGCCTTGCGGGACGGCTCGGGCATCGACCTCGCGAGGACCTCGCTGCAGCGGTATCCGTGGTTGAACGTGATATTTGCTTCGGGCAACGAAGCGCCGGACGCGGAGGAAATCGGGTTCGAATGCGCGGCCCTGCGCAAGCCGTTTACCGCCGCGCAGCTCGGCGCGCTCATCGAACAGGTTCGCGTCGCGCCGCGCGCTTGCTGAGACCGCGAGCGGTCCACCCGCGGCCGCGGGCGCTCACTCGCGCCTTGCTGCCCACCACGCGCCGCATGCGATGCCAAGGCCAATGGCAACGCCCAGCGCAGCGAGCGGATTTTCGGCGATGGTCTCCCGGGTGGCGACTGTGGCGTTGCTCGCGAGCCGCTGTGATTTCCCGCACAGTGCCTTGATGCGGCCGGCGACCCGCATGTCCGTGTCGCCGAACAGGTCGCCGGCGAACGCCTGTGCATGGCCGGCCGCTTCATGTACGGCGTCGCTTGCGTGTGTCCTTGCCATGATCGTGCTCCTGATGGTGTGGATGATGCAGTGAAGCAGCAGGCTTCATGCCTGTGCGCGGCAGCGTGAATCTCCAGCGCTTGAGCGCGCTACAGTCGATTTCGGCCTCTCAAGGTTTGCGCCCGAACGCCTCGCGCAGCTTGCCTTTCGCACGTTGCAGCGTATCGCGGCGCGACTTCGGCAGGTTCTTGCCGGCGCGATTGATATAGAAGTTCAGCATCGACATGGCCGATTGAAACGGCGTGCCCTTGCGCCGGCGGCTGCGCTCGGACGATTGCTTCAAGGAGCGCGCGATCGCTGCCGGATCGTCGAGTTTGAAGACGCCCGAATCGAGGTCCATGGCATCGCTCGTTTCGGCAACGCGATGCGACCAGCGCCGGCCCGAGCCGCTCGAGGTGCTCGTGGCCTTCTTCGCGGCGCTCGCGTGTGCGTGCCGCTGGCGCGCGGGCTTGCCGTTGCGGGTTCGGGTAGAGGGGTGCGGTTTCGTGGCCATGGCTTGCGTCCTGTCTTGCGTTTGTCTTTCACTGCATGACGGGCGCGCAGGCATCATGCCCGCGGCTGGCAGGGCGGGCAGAGAGTGGGCATCGCGTTTGCGAACCCGATGCAGGACACCGGACTCGTGGGAGGGGCGATCATGCCGCGTGCGATATGGAAGGGCGCCATCAGCTTCGGGCTCGTTTACATCCCGGTGGAGCTTTACCCAGCTACCCAGAGCGAGCACACCGGCTTCAACCTGCTCGACCGGCGCACCTTCGACCCGGTCGGCTATCAGCAGATCAACAAGCGCACGGGCAAGCCGATCGGTCGCGAGAATATCGTGCGCGGCTACGAGTACGAGAAGGGCGCCTATGTCGTGATGTCGGACGAGGAGATTCGCGCAGCGAGGCCGGAAGCGACGCAGACGGTGGACATTCTCGCCTTCGTCGACGCCGGGAAGATGTCGTTCGTCTATCTGGATACGCCCTATTGGCTGATGCCCGAGCGGCGCGCGGAAAAAAGCTACGCGCTACTGCGCGATGCGCTGGCCGAGAGCGGCAAGCTCGGCATCGCCAGCGTGGTGATGCACAGCCGGCAGCATCTCGCCGCCGTGGTGGCGGCGGGGCCGGCTCTCGCACTGGAGACCTTGCGATGGTCCACGGAGGTCCGTGAGCTCGACAAGTCGCATCCGTTTCCGCCGAGCGCGAAAAGCGCGGGCGTGAGCGCGGGCGAACTGGAGATGGCGCGCAAGCTCATCGACGACATGAGCGCCGAGTGGGAGCCGGACAGCTATCGCGACACATTCCGCAGCGCGCTGGTCGAACTGGCCCAACGCAAGGTGAGCGAAGGGAAGGCGCGCGAGCTCACGCGTATCGAAGCGCCCGAGCCCGAACGGCGCGGCGCCGATATCGTGGATCTTGCAGATCTGCTCAAGCGCAGCCTCGGCAAACGCACGGGCACGAGCAACAACGTTGGAGCAAAGCCGGGCAAGCCGCCTGCGAAGCGCGGCCGCCGGGCCGCGTAGAGCCGCGACGGCTGCGCGCGCCGCGCAGGTTCAAGGCAGGTTCAATATCGGAGCACCCATGGAAATCGACGATGACAGGCAAACCCCGTAAATGGAAAGTCCTCGATGCCGCCCAGCCGCGCTTCTCGGGATACGCCAAACCGCTCGTCAGCGAGGCGCTCACGCGCGCGGCGCGGCTCGATGAGAACCAGGACGACTATCACGAGCTGAGGGTCGCATTGCGCAGGCTTCGCACGTTGTTGTGGGCGTGGCGGCCGCTGTTCGGACGCGACCTCGACGAACCCGGGCCCGCCTCGCTCAAGCGCATGGCGGCCGTGGCGGGCGAGGCGCGCAACTGGGATATTGCAGCGGGCCTGCTTGGGCAGCGCTGCGAGGGCAAGACCGCCGACCGCCTTGCGGCGGCGCGCGACGAGGCGCGCGAGGCGGCGCGCCGGGTCCTCGCCGGGAGCGCCTTCCGGCACACGCTGCTTGAAACGCTGCGGCGCGCGAACCGGTTGCTGAACGCGTCGCCGCGCGGTGTTCCCATGAAGCGTTTCGTGCGCGGGCGCGTCGAATCGGCTGATCGCACGCTGGACAAACGCATGCGTCGCGCGAAAAAGTCCGGGCGGCGCGATTACGCTGCCTTGCATACCGTGCGCAAGCGCGCAAAACGGTTGCGCTATCTGATCGAATTTTTCGGCCCCGACTTGCCGCGCCGCCGGTGCAGGCGCATGAAGCAATTGAAGAAAATTCAGGATCGGTTCGGTATTCTCAACGATGTCGTGAGCGCCGAACAACTGCTCGCACACCATCGTGAGATTTTCGAGGCGGACGGGAGCGCGGATGCCGCGCTGGCGTCGCTCGCAAAGGCGCGCAAGCGCCGCCGGCGCGCGGCAATGAAACTGCTAGCGTGAGCGTGCTTGCGTGAGCGCCGGGATGTGCCGCCGTCCGCGTGGCGCCGCACAGGGATGAGGTGGCGGCGCCCGCACAAAACGCACTAGCGTTGCGCGTGCCGCGCCCTTGCCGCGCGCGTTTGCGCCGCTTTTTTGGCCGCTGCCGAGCGCCCGGCTGCGCCCTTCGTTTGCGCCGCCTTCTTCGCCGCTTCCGAGCGGCTCCTCGCGCCCTTGGTCTGGGCGGCTTGGCGAGCAGCCGCGGACCGGCTCGCTGGCGAGCGCCGCGATGCCGCGTTCTTCGCCTGCTTGGACATGGCTTGCGGCGATGCGCCCTCACTACTTTCGCGCTGCAACACGGCCGTCGTGGTACGCGAGCGCCGGGATTTCGATTCGGTGCTGACGCGGGTCACTTTATTTTCGCCGCGTGCGATGTCCTGCCTGGCCTTCTTGCGGGTTGCCTCGCTCGTCTTGCCTTTTGCGGGCGGCGGCAGATCGACGCCGGCTCGCCGCGCCTTCGACAAGCCGATTGCAATCGCCTGCTTCGCGGAGCGCACGCCATGCTTGCCGGCGCGGACACGATCGACCTCTTCCTTGACGAATTCACCCGCCTGCGTGCTGGGAGATTTGCCGGCGCGCTTGTCAGCCTGCGCTCGCTCGATGGTTTTCCGTTCGGGCATGGTCGCTCTCCTGTGTAAATGCATCCACTTTCATCCGCGCAACGTTTATGCCGGGCATTGGTGGGGCATTGGTGGGGCATTAGCGCGGGCCATTAGCGGGGGCATTCGGCCTCATTCGGGCTGAAGGAAAAGCTGACTCGCGCAGTGAATTTATTTCGCCTTCGCCGCGCTCGCGGGCACCTCGCGGGACATGTTGTCGTGCGTGGGCTTCGTGGGTTTTTTAATGGGCATGTTGTCGGGGTTGGTCGTGCTCGCGGCGCCTGATGCACCGGCGGGCGGTTTCACCATCGACGGGGGCTGTCGCTGGTCCTTCGTCTGCGCCTGCGTCAGTGGGGAAAAACCTGCGGCGCTCAGCAATGCAAGCGTGATTGCGGCCCATGCCCGGGCAAGGGGCGTGCTCATACGTTTCTCCGCTTCGGCATTCCGCACGCTTGATGCGCGAATCGCGTGCCCGGGCGGCCAGGCGTCCAATCCGGTTCGGCACGAGGCGTGCGCACGAGCCGGTGCATCGGACAACCATCTTGGGGAAGAGGAGGTCTGCCATGAACGCTCGGCCACATTACCAGCTCAACATCTGCCGAGGTGATTTCCGGCGCGTCTGCGAACGCTTTCTCGAATGGAAGCATGAACCGCTCGTTTATCGCCCGGGACATACGATGTTCGAGGGACGCGACGCGGTTCATCTGCTGTCGAAACGACGCTACGAAGACGCCGAGCAGGCGCGCAAAGCGTTGCAGAACGCCTGCCGCCCCGACGATTCCTATGCTCTCGCAGCCGAAGTGGGCGACGGCGAAAACGACATGTGGATCGTGATGGCGGCGTACACGGAATAGCGGACCAGGCTTCGCGCGGGCTCAGCGCGTTTTTCCTCCGCCGTCCAGCCCCGCGCCCTTGCGCCAGACTTCCTTGCCGCGCTGGGAGAGTTCGCCGCTGCTATGGCTGCGGTCCGGTTCGGTATCGGGCACGGCCATCTCGCCACCGGGCGGTTCCTGCGAACGTTGCCTCGAGCGCTTGCGTATCGCCACGCGTTCGTCCTGCGAGCGTCCAGCGTATTCACTCATAGCGTGCCTCCATGGGTGGCGTTGACATAGGTCTGGATACCGCATCGCGCGTACCCGGCATGCGGCGGACGCGGCGGGAATGGGCATGCCCGATGCGCCCGCGGCATGCGCTTGCTTTCCGAACGTCTGGAGGAGCCATGGAACCGGTGCGAAATGGGTTAGGGTTACCCGAAACGATGCGCGCGTGGCGCGCCACGCGCTTTGGCGGGCTTGACGCGCTCGCATGCGAGAGCGCGCCGGTGCCGCTGCTATACGGCGACGAAGTGCTGGTCGAAGTGCAGGCCGCCGCGCTGAATCCCGTGGACCTCAAGACGCTGCACGGGCGCTACCCGGCCGTCGCGCAGCACGACTTGCCGTTCACGCTGGGGCGCGACGTTGCTGGCGTGATCGCGCAAGGCTCGCGGCGCGCGGCGGGTTGGGAACCCGGCATGCGCGTGTGCGCATTCGTGGGGCAGGGGCCGGGCGCACTGGCCGACTATGTGGCGGTTAGCGCAAGCGCGCTTGCGAACGCGCCGCGCGCCGGCGTCGATACGGCGGCGGCCTTGCCGCTCGCCGCGCTCACGGCGTGGCAGGGGCTCTTCGATTACGGCAAGCTGGAGCGCGGCGAACGCGTGCTGATCCACGGCGCGAGCGGCGCGGTGGGGCGCTTCGCGGTGCAGTTCGCGCGGCACTGCGGCGCGCACGTGATCGCGACGGCATCGGCTTCTACGCACGGGGTATTGCGCGCAATGGGCGCGGCCGAGACGATCGATTACCAGTACGAGGATTTCGAGGACCGCGCGGGCGAGGTCGATCTCGTGTTCGATCTTGTGGGCGGCGTGGTGCAGGTGCGTTCGTGGAGCGTTTTGAAGCACGGCGGCACGATGGTGTCGGCGCTCGACGAGCCTTCGCAGATCGACGCCGCTGCGCGCGGCGCGTGCGCCACGCGGTTTACGGCGCGCCCCGATGGCGCGCAGCTCGAACATATCGTTGCGCTGCTCGATCAGGGGGCGATCAAGGTTGAGGTCGTGTCGCGCTTCAATTTCGGCGACGCGCGCGATGCGTTCGAGCAGGTCGAGCGCGGGCATCCGCACGGCAAGGTGGTCGTTATGGTCGAGTGGCATCAGCCGGTGTGAAGGCGCGCCGCCTTCGAGGGCGGGTCGCCTTCTGGCAGCGGCGGTGGTTCGTCGTCCGGGCGCGGCGGCGGCGGGGGCGAGCGTTCGGGGTCGTCCACCGGGTCGGTTGGCGGCAGATGGAATGATGGCGTCCTGGTCATGGCGTTTCCTCGCGAATTCCGGCTGGATCGTGCGCCGGGTCAGTCAAGGTGGCCGCATCGGCCGTGCCGGCTTGAAACGGTTTGGGTTGCATCGATGCCGGCGCTTTCGCGGTACTTCGCGTAGCATGGGCGCTGTTTCGCTGCCGACCGGAGGACCTCCACGCTGGGGGAAAACGACATGAGCACTCAATCGAACCACCACGCGGACCATCGCGCATTGCTGCGCCTGCTCGGCGTGCGCACGCCCATCATTCAGGCGCCGATGGCCGGCGTCAGCACGCCCGCGCTGGCGGCCGCCGTATCGAACGCAGGCGGGCTCGGCTCGCTGGGCGTTGGCGCGACGAACGCCGGCGGCGCGCGCAAGATGATCCGCGACACGCGCGCATTGACCGGCAAGCCGTTCAACATCAACGTGTTCTGCCATCGCCCGGCCGTGGCGAATGCGGCGGTCGAACGCGCGTGGCTCGACTGGCTCGCGCCGGTGTTCGCGCAGTACGGCGCGACGCCGCCCGAAACGCTCTCGGAGATCTATACGAGCTTCGTCGTCGACGAGGCCATGCAGCAGATGCTCGTCGAAGAAAAGCCGGCCGTCGTCAGTTTCCATTTCGGGTTGCCGCCGGCGGAAGTCATCTCCGACCTGAAGCGCGCCGGCATCACGCTGCTCGCGAGCGCCACGAATCTCGAGGAAGCCACCCAGCTCGCGGACGCGGGCGTCGATGCGATCGTGGCGCAGGGGATCGAGGCGGGCGGCCATCGCGGCGTGTTCGATCCCGATGCCGGCGACGATCGCCTCGGCACGTTCGCGCTCACGCGTCTCATCGTCAGCGAAGGGCGGCTGCCCGTTATCGCGGCAGGCGGGATCATGGATGGCGCGGGCATTGCGGCGGCGCTCGCACTGGGCGCGCAGGCCGTGCAGCTCGGTACCGCGTTTGTCGCGTGCCCGGAAACGTCGATCGACGACGGCTATCGACGTGCGCTGCTTGGCGCAGCCGCGCGTCACACGACGTTCACCGCCGCGATTTCCGGACGGACCGCGCGTGCAATGGCAAATAAATTCACCGCGCTCGGCGACGATCCGCGCGCGCCGCAAATACCCGCGTATCCGATCACCTACGACGCCGGCAAGGCGCTGCACGCCGCGGCGAAGGCGCAGGGCGAGTTTGGCTTCGGCGCGCAATGGGCGGGGCAGGCCGCGGCGCTCGCACGCTCGCTGCCGGCCGCCGAATTGTTCGCGCAACTGGAGCGCGAAACGCGAGAGAGCATCGAGCGGATGCAGGCGCTTTCGTTTTGATGCGGCTGTGATCAGTTGCACATCTGGATCTTCTCCCAGACGCGGCCGGCCTCGGGAATGTCGAGCTGGAAAATCGTGTCGAACGTGTCCGCGAGATGGTCCGCGCTCGTGATGCGCTGTTCGCTGACGCTGTCTGCCGTCACGCTGCACAGGCAATCGTTCTTCAGGGCGACATAGCCATCCGCGGTATGCCGCAGGATCGCCAGCGCGTTGGTGAACGGCGAGCCGGGATCCTGCATCAGCCAGCCAAGCGTAGCGGCTATGGCGGCCTCGTCGCTGTGATCGGGCCGGAAATCGAAGCTGTGCGCAAGGCCGTTCGCATGGTTGTTGAAGCGCAGCCAGCCGTCGTCGGTCGGCAGGATCGAAAAATCGAACCCGCGCTGGCTGATCGGCCCTGGGGCAAGCGGTACCGGTTCGACGATGGCGTCCGCGAGGCCCACCTCGGCAAGGTACGGCCTGTCGAGATCGACACGCAGCGTCAGATGGTTGCCGATGGCGATGTCGCCCATGATCTCCCGATTGACGCCGCTGCACAGGCGAGTCACGCGAAAGCCGAGCGCGGCGAGCGCCGCGCCGAACAGGCCGTTCATTTCATAGCACCAGCCGCCGCGCCGGCCTTCCACCATTTTGGCGAAGGCGGAGGCTGGGGCGATCGACGATGGCCATCCCATGAACGCATCGAGCGCCTCCCAGGTGAACGTCATCAGATGAGCGCGGTGAAGTTTCGACAGGCTCTCGAGGTCGAGGGAAACCGGCCGGTCGACACCGATTTTCGCGAGCCACGCGTCCAGTTGGCCGGGCGTCAGGGCCATGCCATTGTCGCTTGAAAAGGCGTTTGCCATTTTTCGGTCTCCTGCTGATGGACGGTTTTCGACGGTTCCCACCGCGATCAACGGATGCCGATCACGTGATGGAAAGGGCGCTTTGGGAGGACTTCAGTACGAAGTCCTCAATTTCGGCGACGAGCCGCGCAGGCCCCGGGCCTTCTGCAGCGATGGCACGCCCGAGCGCCGTCGCCCGCTCGGCGAAGCCGGGCTCGGACAGGACGCGCCGCACGGCCTCGCCGACCATTCGCGGCGGTGCTGAAGGATCGAGGCGCAGGCCCGCACCGTGATAGTCCACCCGCGCGGCATTGTCGTTCTGGTCACGCCCCATCGGGAGAACGACGAGAGGGACGCCATAGTGCAGCGCTCGCATGATCGTGCCGTGCCCGCCGTGGGTGACGACGGCGCGGGCCTGGATCAGGATGTCATCGTGCGCTGCGTTGGGAAGAATGGTGACATTCGCCGGCGCTTGAAGGCGGAGCCCCTCGAGTGCTTTGCCGAGAGTGACGACCATCTCCACCGGTTCTCCGGCCACGCCGGCTATCACCCGCTGGAGCACATCGGCTTGCCCCTGATTGGTTGTGCTGAACGATACGAGCACGAGCGGCCGCATCCCGCGCGCTGGCGGGATCGTCCAGCGTTCGCGGGCCCAACCCGGCATCTCCAGCAGCGGTCCGACGTAGCGCACAGGATCCGGCAGGCGCTCGGCGGGGAAATCGAAGCGGCTGCTGGTGGCAAGGAGATGGCGGCCGGCGCTCAAGCGCTGTTCGGGGACATGGGCCAGCGGTGCGAGGCCGAAATGCGCGCGGGCGGCATTAAGGCGAGGCAGGAAAACATCCCATCCTTGCTCGGCCATGGCGCAAGCCTCTGCGTCGCGCGCTCTGTCCGCCGCCGAGCGCGCGGGTTGAAAGCCCGGACCGAACGGCGGATGTCCGGGAAGCGGCCAGAGCGAGATGTTGCTTGCGAGCAGGGCCGTTGGAATCTTCGCCACTTCTCCTGCGAGCATGCTGCCGAACAGCAGATCCGAGCCGAGCAGGATATCGGCCGGCTCGGTTGCCAGCGCATCGAGAATATCCTCGGCATAGGATTGCGCGGGCCCGACGAAGATCCGTTCGCACGCTCGCTGGAAGCAGGTCAGCGGATCGGCGTTTTCCCAGTCGCGCAAGAAGCAGCTTTCGGATGAGCGGTCCGGACGGTTCGGGGCGCGCTTCCATGGCAGGAATCGGGCGCCGGCCTCGATCGCTTCCGCGCTCATGGTGTCGTCGGCGATCAGGCGCACGTCGTGGCCCCGGCCGGCGAGGGCGCGCACGGCCGCGAGCGTCGGCGGCACGTTGCCGCCGCCTTCCCAGCAGACTGCCAGGATGCGCAGATGCGGCCCCGCATGGGTCGTCTTTATCATCGCCTTGTTCCTTTCTCGCAGGAGAGCGGATGGAGACCGGATCAGTTCGCGTTGTCCTCGCGCAGCAGGCGCTCGATCGCCTGCGTCATCAGCCGGTGAGTCTTTGCCGCCGAATGCCCCTGTGCCCGCCGCAGCAGATGCCAGATCCAGACATCGGTCTGGGCCAGCAACTGCGCGAGCCGGTCCTTGCGGGCCTGGCCGTCGAGCTTGTCGAGCCAGGGCCCGAACATGTCCTCGATCCATTCGCGGTGACCTTTGCGTCCGCGATCGAGGACAGCCGCGAATTCGGGAATGCGCGCCTCCTGCCCGAGCGTGCGCACGATGATGTCGCCAGTGCGTTCATAGTCGGCCGTGAGGAGCGCGACGATGTCGGCCACGCTTGCTACGGGCGCGCCCCAGCGCTGGGCGCGGATCGAAGCATCCATCTGTGCCGCCATGGCGCTGAGCACGCCGGTCTTGCTGCCGAAACGCCGTATCACGGTTTGGCGCGTGGTGCCGGCCGCTGCGGCGATGTCGTCGAGCGTGATCTCGTCGAACCAGCGCGCTGCGAGAAGCGCGAACAAGGCGTCGACGATCTGCTGCTCGGTATCCTGAACCGCGTTGGCGCGCGCCGATTGGCGATAGGCTCGCGGAGACATGGCGTTGTTCCTCAATTTGATGTTACTCACGGTAACGCGAAATTGAGGAGATGTCACCACGGGTTTACGATGGAGCCGGGCAGTCGGCATGACATAACTTGACATCTATTTCTAACGATTCCGTAACCTGCCAGCCGGAGCCAGCGCCTACACTTGCGTTCCCGGCGGGGCCTGAATCGTGGCCTCGTCATTCGTGAAGAGAAGATGAAACGCATTTGTCTGATGTTGGCCGCCGCATTGATGGCTGCTTCCGCGTACGCGCGTGCGACACCGCGCGGCGTCGAGATCTACACTCGAATTCATCTCCGATATTGAAAGCGTCCCGAACATGCCACCACACGACCCGGCCGACAAAGATGCACAGAATCCGGCGCTGAATCAGGCACCCCGAGGCCGTATTCTCGTGCTCGACGACGATCTCGAGATCCGCAATATGCTGCAGCGCTTCTTGACCGCGCAAGGTTTCGACGTGCGCGCGGCGAGGGACAGCAACCAGTTCGATACGTTTTTGGAGCGGCATCCGTTCGACCTGGTGATTCTCGACATCATGATGCCCGGCGAAGACGGACTGTCTATTTGCAGACGCCTGCGCAGCCAGGGGCAGATGATCCCCATTCTGATGCTGACCGCGCGCGGCGACCCGATCGACCGCGTTGTCGGACTGGAAATGGGCGCCGACGATTATCTCGGCAAGCCGTTTTTGCCGAGCGAGCTGGTCGCGCGCGTGCGCGCGATGCTGCGTCGCCAGCAGGTGTTTGCGCGCCAGCATGGCGCGTTGGGCAGTATGGCGGGCGATGATGAAAAGCCTGTGCTCCGCATTGGGGACTATCTGCTCAAGCCTCATCTTCAGGAGCTGATGCTGGCGGGCGCGCAGGTCGAAGTTGGCGCGGCGGAAATGCGGCTGCTGTGCGCGCTGGCCGAAACGCCGAACCGGCCGGTCAGCCGCGAGAATCTGATCGAGCGCGCGCACGGGCGGCACTATGAGGCGAACGCGCGCAGCATTGATGTACAGGTGCTGCGTCTGCGCAAGATTATCGAGGCGGATGCTTCTTCGCCTCGCCATATCCGCACGGTGTGGGGTGTCGGTTATATGCTTGTTGCGAAGCTTGAGGTGTGAAGGCGTTATTGTTGGGTATCAATTACTTTTACCAATCATTTTCAAATGAAGGGTTTCTTGTTCATATTGCGTCGGTGCGCATTGTGAATCTCAATCTGAATCTCAATCTAATTGGTTGCCGCACGACCGGACCCGCATCGCGCGGGTCTTTTTTTGCCCGCGCCGCCGCGCTATGCCACCCACGCTCAGATCTGCTCGGTTGCGCGCAGGATGGCCGCACTGCGGGGCGGGTATTTATCGAGGCACGCACCCAACTGGCTAGCCATATTGCCCAATGCGTCGATGAAGATGCCGGACGATCGGCCATACCGTTTTGCGAGCAAGGCAAGATCCAGCAGACCCGCATAGGTTGGGGCGCATTGCGACGGCAACGCTTCGGTTGGCGCGGGCAGGTCGGGCAGGGCCGGCACAAGCAAGGGCGATGGCTTCGCGGTGATAGACCACGGGGCTTGCGGCGGCGCACAGCCAGCGAGCATCGCTGCTGCGGCGGCGATTGCCAACGCACGGGAGATCTGGCGAGTCACGATTTCAAAGGCGTATTGCATCGGAAGACCTGGTGTTTCGAGGCATGTCGTCCGTACGGCTCGACACGGTTTCGAGCGGCCGGCGCGTCAAACGAAGCACACCAGGCCGGCGAAACATGCATGGCACTCTAACCGGCCATTGGATGACGATCTGTTGGAAACTTGTGTCACGAAGTTGCAATCCGCGCGATGTAACCGGATGACATGACTCGTTGCACGCTGTATTGATGCGAGCGCTTATATTGCGTGCCGGTCTTGATCGAAGAAAGAGTAACTTCGCATGAAAAAACTGGATTTCATTCGCGCGGGCGCGGCGGTGCTGGCGGTGCTTTACGCGGCGGCAGTATTCTCACAGACGGTCGTGATTGCGACTGCGCCCCCTCCGCCGCTTCGCTACGAAGCGGTGCCGGTTGCGCGGCCCGGCTATGTCTGGGACCCCGGCCACTGGATATGGCGGGCGGGTGCGTATGCCTGGGTGCCCGGGCATTGGCTGGTCGTGCGGACCGGTTATCGCTGGATTCCGGGGCACTGGGTCGCGCAGCGCGGGACCTGGTACTGGGTGCCCGGTCACTGGGCTTGAGCGCGCGGTGCAATGATTGTTGCAATGGCCGCCATGGATAATGGCCTCGCTGCGTTGTATAACCTCGGATCAATCCACGACCCGGCTGGCGGCATTGCATCGGGTCTTGGTTCACCGCCTGGCATTCATTGGGGAGGACCATGTTCGGCTGGTATCGCTCGTTACTGGTGCGTAACGTGCTGGCGCTGATCGTGCTGGTGCTGGCCAGTCAGATCTTTGCGGGCACCGTGTATGTGTTCTTCGTTCAGCGTCCGCGCATCGACGAAGCGGCTTCGCTCGTCGCGACGCAAATCCGCACGGTGAGCCGGCTGCTCGCCACGCTGCCGCCGGCGGTGCGGGAGCAGCAGCTTCTGGCGATCAACGGTGTTTCGCAAAGCGAGGTGCCTCGCGCGAGCGCCACCGACTCGCAGCCGCAGGGCCTGGCGGCCCGGTATTTCGTTGCGCGGATGGCGAGCGAACTGGGCGCGGGCGAGCAGATGCGCTTCGAGCGCGGCGGCGCGCAACGCGTCTGGGTCCGCCTGCAGGTGGATGACGCGTATTATTGGATGCTGCTGGCGGGGGCGCCGCACGCGATTCCGGGCCTGCCGTGGACGTTGATCAGTCTGCTGCTGTGTATCGCCACGGTGCCGCCTCTCGTGGCGTTCCTGATACACCGTCCGGTCGAACGGCTGCTGATGCGTCTCGCGCGTTCGGCCGAGACGATCGAGCAGGGCGCGTGGCCCGAGGCGGTGCCCGTAGGAGGCGCGCACGAGCTGGCGATGGTTGCGGATGCATTCAATCGCATGGCTGCGTCGCTTCAGGAACTGGAGACGACTCGCGCGCAGATGCTGGCGGGCATCTCTCACGACATCCGCACGCCGCTCACGAAGCTGCGCATGGTGCTGCTGGCGCCCGAGTCCGTCGAAGCGCCGGCCGACAGCGCCGAACGTTACGTCGAGGAAATCGACTTGATCGTGCAGCAGTTCATCGACTTCGCGCGCGGTTGGGACAGCGAACCCGCGCGGCGCGGCGACCTCAATGCGTTGATCGAGCGTCTCGCTGCCGACTATGTCGGGCTCGAGTATGTCTTCGATTTGTCGCTGGAGGCGCTGCCCGAGTTTTCGTTCCGGCCCACCGGGATGCAGCGCTTGTTGATGAACCTGATGCATAACGCAGCCGTACACGGCCGAGTCGGGCTTGCGGTCAGGACGCGGATGGCGGGCGGATACGTGATCATCGACGTGGAGGACCAGGGCCCCGGCGTGCCGGTGGAACTGTTGCCGTTGATGAAGCAGCCGTTCAGGCGGGGGCCGCAGAGCGATCAGCGCGGCGGTTCGGGGCTCGGTCTGGCTATTGCGGACCGGATTGCGACGCAGCATGACGGTGCGCTCGATCTGTTGCCGAACCGGCCGCATGGCCTCGTGGCGCGCGTGCGCTTGCCGCTTCGCTGAACGCGTGACGTAGCGGTGTTGCGCAACGTCTCCATCAATTAATTTGTACTGCCAGGCAAATCGGGCGCGGGTCCAATCACAAACCGCGCCGCACGATTCTGACATGCGTTGAAACAAGTTTTGAGCAGCTTGTAATGCCGCATGCCGGTAAATTGAGTTCGAAGGCGCTGCCAGCCGCGTTGTTCCGCGTGCAACGAGCGCCACTCTTTACCGTGTTCATCGAAGTCAGAATCAAAGATGTCTTTTAAAGTCATGCGCCTGGCCGCAGTGCTTTCGGGCCTGTTCGTGGGTGGTTATTTCAGTTTGGGTGCGCAGGCCGCTTCCTCCTCTTCATCATCTTCGGCCAGTGACGCGTCTCACGCGAAGCTCGAGCAAGATGCGCGCGCGGCGCTGGCGCGGCTATATTCGAGCACGCCTCGCGCCAAAGCGTTGGGTGCCCATTCCGTTGCAATCCTGGTCTTTCCGGACATCCTGAAAGCGGGGCTGATGTTCGGCGGCGCAGGCGGCAATGGCGTGCTGTTTTCACGCGCGGGAAAGGTGCTCGGTTACTACAACACGAGCGCACTTTCGTATGGGCTTCAAGCCGGCGCGCAGAGCTTTTCCGAAGCGATGTTCCTCACGAAGGCTGATGCAATGCGCTACCTCGATAGCAGCGCTGGCTGGTCGATTGGCGGCGGCCCGAGCGTGGTTCTCGCGGACTCTGGCATGGGGCGGGACCTTTCCACGACGACCCTGCGTCCGGATGTTTATGCGTTCATCTTCGGGCAGACCGGGCTCATGGCGGGCCTGGGCGTGCAGGGCCAGAAAATCACGCGGCTCGGTTCGTGACGCGCAACCCGGCATCACAGGATCACGAGCCATGCCAATTTTCGGAACACGATTGAGCCGTGCACCGCAACGGCATCTGGAACGACCTTTGCAGCGGCGGAATCGGCCGTCTTATGAAGCTCTCGAAACAATTCGAAGGCGCTCACAAGGCCTCTTCTTTACCGCATTAGATGCATCAGGCATATCAGGCGTATGTGGAACCGCTGTCCGCTGGCGAGTCGCCGAGCAGGTCGCGCAGCGCGTGCAGTCGCTGCCGGTCCAGCGGCGACAGTCTCGGTTTTTCGAGCAGATTCTCGATCTGCGAGATCCAGTACTCACGACGGATCAGCCGGGGGCGGCGAATCAGGGCGTCCAGCACCTTTTCCAGTTGCCCGATTTCTGTTTTCACGATGTCCACATGCACCTCCTGGTTGGCGCAAACGTTTGCGCTTTCATGTCCATGCTTGGGCAACAGCCTGGCCGTAACGAACAAGTCATCTGGCGAGGTATTACGGCGCTGTCCATGATTTCTTTAGGGGGACCTTCTTCTATTGCATGAAGACGCAATGGCCTGGACACATCGGCCACGCAAGCGATGCCGCTAAAGTTTTGGCCCGAGATTGCCGACATCGTGGTTGTTGTGCCGGTCGTGTCCGCAGTGTCGTGCTCTGTCGCAATGCCACTTCGATGTTGTGACCGCCCGCATGGATTGCACTGCGAATATTCATCTTGCATCAAGAGGAAGGTCCATGCGCAACAACCAGCCTGTCACGCAAAACGAATACGAATTTCCCGACGACGCAACCTTGATGTCGACGACCGACACGCAAAGTTACGTCACGTATGCCAATGCGGCTTTCATCCATGTCAGCGGTTTTTCGCACGCGGAAATTCAGGGGCATCCCCATAATCTGGTGCGGCATCCCGACATGCCGAAGGAAGCCTTTGCGGACATGTGGGCGACGCTCAAAGGCGGTGAGCCCTGGAGCGCGCTGGTCAAGAACAGACGCAAGAACGGCGATCATTACTGGGTGAGGGCGAACGCGACTCCTGTCGTGCGCAATGGTCAGCCGGTGGGCTACATGTCGGTGCGCACCAAGGCGTCGCGTGAAGAGATCGCATCTGCGGAAGCGCTGTATCGCGAGTTCAGGGAAGGCAAGGCCGGTAGCCGCCGCTTCCACAAGGGACTTATCGTGCGCAGCGGCCTCATGGGCTGGACCAGCGCATTCAAGACCATGCGCGTGCGCTGGCGTATCCGCTCTGCGTTGTTGACGCTCGTGCCGTTGATGGGCGTGGCGGCCTGGCTGCTCGGTTTGCGGACCTACGCGCTCGGCGGCATTACGGGGGCGGCTTTGCTGGCCTCGCTGCTGGTGGCGTTCTGGCTCGAAAGCCAGATTTCGCGTCCGCTCGAGAAGGTGCTCGAGCAAGCGCTGCGCGTTGCATCGGGGGAAAGTCAGAAGGCCGTCCACATGGATCGCGTCGATGAAATCGGCATGACGCTGCGCACGGTCAGTCAGCTTGGGCTGATGTTCCGCTGGCTGATCGACGATGTCAGCGAACAGGTCATCAACGTACAGCAGTCCATCAACGAAATTGCACAGGGTACCGACGACCTGAGCAAGCGCACCGAGCAGGCGGCCGCCAACGTTCAACAGACCGCGACCTCGATGACGCAGATGACGGCCACCGTCAAGAGCAATGCCGAGACGACCCTGCAAGCCAACACCTTGTCGTCGTCGGCCAGTGACGCCGCCGCGAAGGGCGGAGAGGCCGTATCGCATGTGATCACGACGATGAACGAGATCACCGGCAGTTCGAAAAAGATCGCCGATATCATCGGCGTCATAGACGGGATTGCGTTTCAAACCAATATCCTGGCTCTGAACGCAGCCGTGGAGGCCGCGCGCGCGGGCGAGCAGGGGCGCGGATTCGCTGTCGTCGCGGGGGAAGTTCGCGCGCTCGCACAGCGCAGCTCGAATGCGGCCAGGGAGATCAAGGATCTCATCGGTGAAAGCGTCGGAAAAGTCGAAGCCGGTTCAAAAATGGTCGATGAAGCCGCGCGCACGATGGACGATATCGTCGCGCAGGTCAAACGGGTGTCCGACCTGATTGCCGAAATCCGCTTTGCTACCGAGGAGCAAAGCAGCGGCGTTACGCAGGTCGACCGCGCGGTGAGCGACCTCGATACGATCACCCAGCAAAACGCCGCGCTAGTCGAGCAAAGCACGGCGGCGTCGGACAGTCTCAAGCAGCAAGCCGCGCGCCTCGTAGAAGCCGTGAGCGTGTTCCGCTAGCGGCTGGCTCGGGCATGCCGTGCTTGCCCGATTGAAAGTAATCGCTTAATGACTCCACTTGCACCGGGCCTCACGGCACCGGTGCGCCGCCAGGTATCACCGCCCAGTGAAAGCCCCGGAGGAGACAAGCCGTGCCCGCATTCAGATCTCGCAAGCTTTTACTCTGCATCACGTGCGCCGCAGTTGCGGTGTTCGCCGCATTCGGCAGTGTCGTTGCGCACGCAACCGATGCGCCGATGGAATCGATCACAGTCGAAGGCCTCGCGCATCCGGTCGATATTCTGATCGATCATTGGGGCGTACCGCATATTTTCGCGGACAACGAAAGCGACGCCTTTTTCGTGCAGGGTTTCAACGCCGCGCGCGACCGGCTGTTCCAGATCGATCTGTGGCGGCGGCGCGGCCTCGGCCAGCTCGGCGAAGTATTCGGCCCGGCCTACGTGGAGCAGGACAAGGCCACGCTGTCCGGCGAATCAGGCGACCCGGACAGTCCGCATTATCGCGACCTCGCGCAAATGTGGCTCGATGGCTGCGGAAGAAAGCGAAACGCGCAGAGCGCCTTGGAGCCCTGCGCGCAGGTGTTCGTATATTCAGCGCCGCGAACATTGAATCAGAAGTTGCCGAAGAAGCCGCGCGCCGCGACCATGCAGAACGGCGCGACGAGTTCAGCGTGGTAAGCCTGCATGATGGCATTGGAACCGTTATCGGTCGCACCGGCCTGAATCGCCTGCTGGGCGACCTGCGCTTCTGCCTGCGCGAAGCCCGTTTTGACCGAGGCAAACGGATCATTCACGCCAGCCGCGGAATCGACATCGAGGACGCTCGTCAGACCCGGCGCGATATGGGCGTTGCTCCAATAAGCCTGTTCGATCGTCGCGTTGGCGAAGTACACGGTTGGGTCGAGGTGGCCGCCGCAGAGCAGCACCGGTGCGCGCGGCACCCAGTTGCGCAGATCGTTGCGCATGAATGCCTGGCGCAACGGTTGAGCCGGGTGGGCAGCGGGCGCCATCGCAACGGTTGGCGTCGGGTAAGCGCCATCGGGATTGGCAATCTGGTCCTGAAGCATGTTCAGACGATAGGCATTACGCACCAGATTCGATGTGCCGAATCCCGACGCGAATAGCGGCGTCAATTGAGCCGGCGCGAAATGCGGTGTTTGAGGCGGCGTCAGCGACGCGAATTGCGGCGCGGGCGGAGTGCTGCTGAAGAGCTGCGTCTCGGGCAATTTTCCTTTGGCGATCAGCGCATCGATTGGCACCATGTTCGGCAGCAAATTGTCGATGCCGGGCGCATAAGCCGCCTCGTAAAAATCGCCGGGCCGGTTATAGATGTTTCCATACGCGCGCTGGTAGCTCGTGGTCACCAGGGTCGTAAAGATCGTGGAGCCGAGGTCGACTTCGCCCTGGACTAGCGCGTCGGCCATGGCGCCCAGTGCGTAGGGGCCCGAACCGGGCGCGGAGGCGGTGACGCTGACGCCCGCCGCCTGCAGTGCGCGGTGCGCGGCGAGCGCCACATAGCCGCCCTGCGAATAGCCGGTGACGAACAGTTTGCCGTTTTCGCGCGTCGCGCTTCCCAGGCCCGGAAGGGCCATCGCGGTGCGGGCCGCGCGCAATGAATCGATGACATCGCCCGATTGCTGGTCGCCGTTCAGATACGGGTGGTACGGCAATGGCGAGCCAGAGTAACCCGCATAGTTGCTCGCCACCACGATATAACCTTGCGCGGCGTAGATTGCCGCCACGCTAATGCCTTCGCCGGCGCCGTCGCCATTGGCCTTGTCGGTCTGGGTAATGTCGGCGATGTTGTAGTGGCGGTACGTCGTGGTTCCGTGGGCGTATAGCATGAGCGGACGCGGGCCGGTGCAGGACGCGCCGCCGCCGGGAATCATGAGGGCCGCGCTCGACATCGTGGGTTCGCCCGCGCCGCCGATCGTGGCGTAACGGAAATACCGGATTTCGATATCGCAACGCGGCATGCTGGCCACCTGCAGCAATTGCTGGCCCGTCGCGTTGGCGGCCAGCAGCTTCGTGAAGTCGTTCGCGCTCAGGCGCAAGGTTGTGCGCTGCTCGATCAACTGGCCCCGGGAAGAGCAGTTCGCGCCATTGCAGGCCGAACCGGCCTGGACGAGAACACTGGCGCTCGCCAAATAAAACGTCAGCAGTGCCAGACCCGCGTTTCGCATGACCCTTGGCATCGCACGCTCCATCTTTGTTGGTGTTCGGAAAACGGGGCTGCTTTTCAGAGTGAAACGAGTATGGGTGAACCAAATTAAACGCGCGAGCAGCCAATTTTTTATTGCGGGCGCGGCGTGCGGGCGATCTCGGTCGAGACGAGGCGTATCGCGTTGATGAGCTCGTGCGCGGCCGGAGAGGGCGGGCTGCCGGTGCGCGTGGTCAAGCCAATATCGCGGGTCGTGTCGCGCATGGGCACATCGAGCACGGCCAGCATGCCGGAAGCGCACTCGTAATGCAGCTGCTGCGCGCCGAGCACAGCAATCATGTCGGTATGCAGCAGCAGCCCCCGAATAATGGCGAGGTCCGCCGTTTCGACAGTGGGCATCGGCGGCTTGATTTTCGCGCGGCGAAACAGCGCCTCGAACAGCCGCCGCGTGGGCGAGTGGCTGCTTGGCAGCACCCACTGCGCGTCGCCGAGATTTTTGATGGAGAGATCTTTCACCTTGGCGAGCGGATGGTCGTGCCGCGCGAGGATGACCAGATTCTCCGACATCAGCTTTTCGTTTTCCAGGCCGCTCGTGGCGTCGTTCGCGCGCAGCGCGCCGAGGATGAAGTCGATGTCGCCCGCGCGCACGCCCGCGACCAGCGCTTCATAGGCGCTCTCGTCGGTGATCACGCGCACCTTGGGAAACCGCGTGACGACGCGCGCGACCGCTTCCGGCAGGATCAGCGTGCGGCCGAGCGGCAGCGCACCCACCGTGACGACGCCCTGAACGCTGCCATGCAGCGCGGCGACATCATCGGGGACGTGGCGCAAGTCGTTCAACGCGCGGCGCACGTGCAGCAGGAAGGTTTCGCCGTCGGTCGTCAGCAGCAGGCCGCGCGGATGACGATGGAACAGCGGAAACCCCGCGCCGGTTTCGAGTATGCGCACTGCGCTGCTGACCGCGGGCTGCGTGACGTTCAGCGCGCGCGCCGCACTGGGCATGTGCCGGTAGCGCGCGAGCGTTGAAAACAACTGCAGCCGGCGGGTGTTGAGCAGGTAGGCCGGCAAGCCGCCTTGCGGCGTGGCGCGCTTGCGCGATTGGCGCATCGCACACCAGCTTGCCAGCTCGTTGAGTTCGGTGAACACGCGCTCGCTGCGCTTGAGCACCGCCCGGCCCACGGGCGTCGCGACCATGCCCGATGGCTTGCGGTCGAACAGCGGCGCGTCCAGCGTGGTTTCTACCTGCTGCACGGCCCGCGTAATGGCCGACTGGGCACGAAAGAGGGCCGTGGCCGCGCGGCTCACGCTGCCCATTTCGGCCACGCGCAGTACCGCATACAGACACGCGAGATTGGGAAGGTCGTTGTCGTCCATGTCAGCGGTGTTCCATGGACGTCGACTTTACCGGAACGCCAATACTCAAGCTTGCGAGGTGTTTACGCGGGCATCGATTTTATTTATCGGCACGTGGCCGGGGAAAAGCCCTCAATGTGCCGGGGCTTCCGACTTATGCGCAAGTTTCGCTTCGGCGGCCCGCATGCTGGCCTCGTAGTTGTAGTCCGTTGCTTCGTACCCGGCCTGCTTGAGCTGGACATACTCGTTACGAACCTGCGCGCGGGTCAAAGGCTGGTTTTGCGCGGCGAAACTGAGCGCCGGCACAGCGAGAGCCGAAGCGACGGCAATGGCTTGAATCAGGGTTTTCATGACGACTACCTCGGGAACATGGAGCGAAACGACCGGCCTGTATTGCGGTCGTTGAGTGAAGCTTAGGATCGGACGGCGAGGTAATAAATGCCCTCCGGCTCAATTCACTTTTCCCGGTGGAGTAAAAATGCCCGAGCTGCTAATTCACAAACGTTCAGGAATGAGTGAACGCCTGGGCAGGTTTGTTACAAAAAATTTCAGTTCAAGTGCTTTCGTGTGATCTAAATTCAAATGCACTCCCTGCCGATCGACGGAGCCGGAGTACGGCGTTATCAAATTGGTGTGACCAGGTAGCCAGCGGAAAAGGCTGATAGCAAGTCGTGCAATTGCGTGACCGTCGCGCTGGCGATACCCGTGCTGACGGCCCATGGCTGTTGCGGGCCGCATATTGATAAGGAATCCTTCCATGCGACGCAACAAATCTCGGGTCATGCTGCTTGGAGTCTCGGCGGCTGCCACGCTCGCGGTTAGCTCACCGGCCTCGGCCGGCCCCACACTGGTCTCGGGTCCAAGCCCTTTTGCCACTTGCACCATTGGCGGATCACCGAGCAGTACGGTCTTTGTCAATAGCGAGGTCGAGCCGTGGGTGGCAGTGAACCCGACAAACACTTCCAACCTCATCGGCGCCTGGCAGCAGGACCGCTGGTCGGATGGCGGCTCTCATGGGCTCGTTGCCGGCTTCTCCTTCGACGGCGGCCACACATGGGGGCAAACGTCTCTGCCGTTTAGCGCATGCGCGAACGGGCTCGGGTACGAGCGCGCCTCCGACCCATGGGTGTCCATCGGTCCGGACGGCACCGCCTATGCCGTTTCCATCTCGTTCAACAACTCGAATAACAGCAATGCCGTGGCCGCAGCGGTTTCCAGCGATGGCGGTCAGACCTGGGGCAACCTCAGCGTGATCATCGCCAACAACGAGCCTACCTTGCAGTTCTTCAACGACAAGGAGTCGGTGACCGCGAATCCGATCAAGGCCGGCGTGGCGTATGCGGTATGGGACCGGCTCGAACTGCCGAACGGCAATCCCTACGCGAATTTGCATACGGCCGCTTACAGGGGCCCGACATTGTTCTCGAAGACCGTGGATGGCGGCAAGACCTGGAGTTCTCCCGCAGAAATCGTGAAGGTACCCTCGCGGCAACAGACGATCGGCAATCAGATCGTGGTTAATCAGCAGGACGGTACGCTTTACGACTTTTTCGATTTGATCACGCCGCCATTCAATAAAGGCGCAGGCAGGGTAGCGTTCATCAAATCCACCGACGATGGCGCCACGTGGACCCAACCGAAGATCATCTCGACGCTGCAAACGGTCTCGGTTTTTGATCCCAATTCCGGCACGCCGGTACGCACCGGGGACATCATTCCCGAACCCGCGATCGATCCGGCGACGGGGCAGCTTTATGTCGTTTGGCAGGATTCGCGCTTCAATGGCGGGAAGTACGACGAGGTTGCGCTATCGACGTCCGCCGATGGCGGCAAGACGTGGAGCGCGCCTATCCGGGTGAATACGCCTTCGGGACGGCCGGCGTTTAATCCTGCTGTGCGCGTCAACCCGGCTGGAACGGTGGCCGTCACGTATTACGACTTCCGCAATCTCAAGTCCACGGACACCACGCTGCCGACCGATTACTGGCGTACTACCTCGCCGCGCGGGGGCCAGAATTTCGGCAACGAGTTGCATATCGCGGGGTCCTTCGATATGAAAACCGCGCCCTATGCCGAAGGGTATTTTGTCGGCGACTATGAAGGGTTGGGTGCAACCGATACGGCGTTCGTGCCGTTCTTCGTGCAAACGACCGGCAATGTAAACAATCCCACCGATGTGTTTGTTGCGCCCGCGCCGTAAATAGCTCGGCTGGTCAATTACGCGGATCCGCAAGACCCCAAAACCATTTTGGAGCGCGCGGATCCGCGCGCCTATGATCGCCTGCGATCGCTTGCAGGGCGCGGGCTGAGGCGCCGGCTAGATTGCTAATAAAAATCAAATATTTAGCATGTTTTTTTCGGCAATTCGCGCGCCATTCCCAGAGCGCTTTTCCATCCCTCGACTGGCATAAAATCAGATTTTTTGCATACGTCCCTCTAAAGTTCCCTGGTGGACGGTCGTTACCCCAAGCATGGCGGTCGGAACTACGCGTTTGAAAGTCCGCCGACGCCACGGTCGCCGTGGCGCAAACGGGCTCAGTCCCAATCAGGAGAATTTCCATGCTCGGAATCAATAGCAATATCAACTCGCTCGTCGCGCAACAGAACCTGACCAGCTCGGGTAGCGCGCTTTCGCAAGCGATTACGCGCCTGTCGTCTGGCAAGCGCATCAACAGCGCAGCGGACGATGCAGCGGGTCTTGCGATCTCGAACATCATGCAGACCCAGATCAACGGTCTGAATCAGGGCGTGTCGAACGCTAATGACGGCGTGTCGATGGTGCAAACGGCATCGAGCGGCCTGTCGTCGCTGACGAATAGCTTGCAGCGGATTCGTCAGTTGGCGACGCAAGCGTCGAACGGCAGCATGACCAATACGGACCGCCAAGCGCTGCAACAGGAAGTCTCGCAGCAGGTTTCGGAAATCAACCGTATTGCGTCGCAAACGACATACAACGGCATGAACGTGCTGAACGGCTCGCTGGGCAACGTCTCGTTTCAGGTCGGCGCGAACGTCGGCCAGACGATCAACATGAATCTCTCGCAAAGCGTTTCGGCTGCCTCGCTCGGCGGTGGACTCGCGGCGAAAGGCACTGTGCTCGGCACCTACACTGGCCTGAGTCTCGATCCCACTTCGGGCGGCGCTTACAGCGGCACGGGCGCGTCGGTCACCTCCATCAACGTTATCGCTGACGGCAACGGTGGGTTCCAGTTCACTGACCAGAACAACACGGCGCTGAGCGCGGGCGCACAATCAACCCTGTTCAGCGGCGTCACTACGGGTACCGGCACCGCTCTGACGCTGACGACCAGCGGCGCACTCGCAGCGAACAATGGCGCAAGCTACCAGGCGGCCCAGGTCACGGCCGCTAACCAGGCTATTGGCGCGATCAGCGCGACGAATTCGGGCCAGGCAAAGACAAGTCTCACCACGCCGAACCAGTTGGTCGGCCAGTTGACCGGCCTGAACTTGAACGCCGACGGTTCGCTCAATACGGGCGCGCAATCGGGCGCAGCGATCACTTCGATCCAGGTCTACACCGACGGTAGCGGTGGCTACCGCTTTGCGGCGAACAATTCTGACGTTACGCAAACGCCTAACCAGCTTTCGAGCGGCGTGCTAACCACGCTCGGCTTGACCGACACGGCAAACGGGACCGCAACCGATGGCGACCTCTTGTCAATCACCGGGGGCGGTACCTTGGCCCAAGCAGGTGCGTTCTCCGTTCCGGCAAGCTTCCAGAACAATGCCACTACGACGACGTCGATCGACGCTAACAATACCGTTAGCAAAGTGTCCACCATCGACATCAGCACCCAGACCGGCGCGAACCAGGCCATCCAGTCTATTGACAGCGCGCTGAACACGGTTAACAACATGCAGGCAAACCTCGGCGCAGCGCAAAACCGGTTCTCGGCAATCAGCACGACGCAGCAAGCCCAGTCGACCGACCTGTCGCAAGCGCAGTCGCAAATCCAGGACGCCAACTTCGCAGCGGAAACCGCTGCCCTGAGCAAAGCCCAAGTGCTCCAGCAAGCCGGCATCTCGGTGCTCGCGCAAGCAAACTCGCAGCCGCAGCAGATCCTGAAGCTCCTGCAGTAACAAGCGCTTCATGTGAGTCAAGCAGTACGCGCCGCGCGTTCCGCCCGCCATACCCGGGGCGCGCGGCGCTTGCCAACCGGGAGGATCGCCTCCCGTTTGGCGTTTTTAAACCCGAACCGTATTTGAACCGATTCACCCGGCATCGCCGACGCACGGAGCTCCTTCATGTCCACCGTATCCGGTACCTCGAACGCGAATCTGGCCTCCAGCGCCGCAGCATCGGCCAACAGCGCGCTGCAGCAAGCCGCGCAGTCGGTCATCAGCGGCTCGACCGGCAATTCGTCGATGGACGTGAGCTCGCTCGTCACGGCGCTCGTCAATAGCAAGATCGCGGGCCAGGCCGCGACACTGTCCTCGCAGGCGCAACTGGACAACACGCAGATTTCCGCATACGGCACGCTCTCGGCCGCGCTTTCGGCGCTGCAGGCGGGCCTCAGCTCGCTCTCGGACGGCACGACCGTCAACGCCTTCAAGGCGAGCACGAGCGGCACCGGCATCGCGGCCACCGCGACCACCGGAGCGGTGGCTGGGACGTATTCGATCGACGTCGCGCAGATCGCGACCGCGCAGGTCCTCACGTCGAGGGGCTATGGCGCGAGCCAGCCGCTCGCTTCGGTGCCGAGCACGATGACGCTGTCGATTGGCGGCGCGAGCACCACGATTTCGCTGAACAGCAGCAATAGCACGGTTTCCGGCATTGCGGCGGCGATCAATAGCGCGAGCAACAATCCCGGCGTGACGGCCACGGTCGTGAATGGCGCCGATGGCGCGCACCTCGTGCTGCACGCGAACGCCACCGGATCGCAGAACGCCATCAGCATCCAGGTCAGCGATACGGCCTCGGGCGACCCGTTGAACGGCCTGGCGGTGACCGGCAATCCCGGCACGTCGCTCAGCGGCAACGCGAGCGCGACCAGCGCGCAGCTCAAGGCCAACCAGTCGACGCTCAGCAACGTGCAGTCTTCCGGCTCGCCGGCCACACCCAACTGGACCCAGACGACCGCGGCGCAGGACGCCTATTTCACGCTCGACGGCACCGGCGTGACCAACGCGACGAACTCGGTGACTTCCGCGCTCGCGGGCGTCACGCTGAGCCTGAGCGCCGCATCGGTGGACACCACGGGCTCTTCGCCGCAAACGCTCACGATCGCGCAGGACACGAGCTCGCAGTCGAATGCGATCAACAATTTCGTCACGCTCTACAACACGCTCGTGACGACCATGGGCACTCTCACCGCATACAGTTCGACCGCGACTTCGCAGGGCGTGCTGCTCGGCGACTCCACGCTGAACCTCGTGCGCAACCAGTTGGCCTCGATCGTCGCGACCGGCGTGAAGAACGGCAACACCACCACGAGTCTCGCGACAATCGGCGTGACGCTGAACGCCGACGGTTCGCTCGCGGTCGACAGCAGCACATTGAGCAGCGCGCTGCAGAACAACCAGGCTACGGTGGCCAAGTTGTTCAGCTCGACCAACGGCGTGGCCGCGCAGTTGAACACCAATATCACGAGCTATCTGTCGAGCAGCGGCGCGATCCAGACGCGCACCAAGGCGCTCAACACAGACCTGACGAATCTCTCGACGCAGCAGTCGTCGCTGGCGACGTATCGGTCGCAGCTCACGAGCATGTACACCGCGCAATTCACGGCGCTCAATACGCTGATGGCGACGATGAGCAATAACCAGCAATATCTCACCCAGCTATTCGGCGGCCAGAACAGCGCGGGCGCGATGGCCACCAACAAGAACTGACGAGGTCATGGGTCATGCAAGCACTGGCGCAGATCGAACGCATCCGGCAGTTCACGAAAGACATCGAGCAGGCGGCCGCCGTGGGCGAATGGGAGCGCGCGGCGCAGCTCGCGAGCGAGCGCTCGCCGCTGCTTATGTCGCTTCCTGTGCAGCAATCGGCCGGCGCGCTCGCCACGCTCAGGGAAATCCAGGCGATTGATCTGCGCGTCGCACAAGCCGCGCAAGCCGCGCAGGAATCCTTGAGCACGGAATACCGCACGGCCATGCAGGCCACCAGCAACGCCAATCAGTATCAGCGCATCGCTCAGTTCTGAGCGCGGGCGGCGGCCGTCGCCCCAATCGGCTCCGATCGGTATCGATCGGTTACAGCCGCCATCGATTCGTCTCCCGAATTCGCCCAATTCGCCGCACGCCCCCCGCCAATGGGGTATCTCCCGATACCTCGCCCTCTCTGCAGCACCTCGTTGAATCCCCCATTTCCTTGGGCTTGATGACTAAAGCGCATCAGGTCGTGCATAGATATCGGTTGATGCCGCTCCAGTGGCTGCCGACAATGCCACTGCAACTTCAAAACACATCAGTTTCCGATACGAAATTTTCCGGAAAGCAGCGGCTGCGGCTTGCCTTGCCTGGAACATTGCCCGGGCATCGGTCTGCGTGTATAGTCTGTTTCAGCAACAAAATTTCCTATCGGAAACATCGACGAGGTCTCCCAGTGAACGCATCCACCATCCTTTCGGAACTTGGCATTTCCCATCTCGCCGAGGCCGGCGACATCGCCGTGCATTCGCCCATCAATGGCGAGCTGATTGGCCGCGTGGCGAGCCAGTCGGTCGCTGAAGCCGACGCCGCGCTGGCGAAGGCTCACGAGGCATTCAAGGTCTGGCGCAACGTGCCGGCGCCGCGCCGCGGAGAACTGGTGCGCGTGCTCGGCAACAAGCTGCGCGAGCGCAAGGCCGCGCTGGGCGCCATCATCACGCTCGAAACCGGCAAGATCCTTCAGGAAGGGCTGGGCGAAGTGCAGGAGATGATCGACATCTGCGACTTCGCCGTGGGCCTGTCGCGTCAGCTGTATGGCTTGACCATCGCTTCGGAGCGCCCGGGCCACCGCATGGCCGAAAGCTGGCATCCGATGGGCGTGTGCACGGTGATCTCGGCATTCAATTTCCCGGCGGCCGTGTGGTCGTGGAATGCCGCGCTCGCGCTCGTGTGCGGCAACGCGGTGATCTGGAAGCCTTCGGAAAAGACGCCGCTGACCGCCCTGGCCGTCGACAAGATTCTGCAGGACGCGCTCAAGGAGTTCGGCGGCGCGCCAGAAGGTCTCACGAGCCTCGTGAACGGCGGGCGCGACGTGGGCGCGAAGCTGGTGGCCGATCCGCGTTCGAATATCGTGAGCGCGACGGGCAGCACCGAAATGGGCCGCGCGGTAGGCGTGGAAGTCGCGCGCCGCTTTGGCCGCACGATTCTGGAACTCGGCGGCAACAACGCGGGTATTGTTTCGGGCACCGCGGACATGGAGCTCGCGCTGCGCGGCATTCTGTTCTCTGCGGTCGGCACCGCGGGCCAGCGCTGCACGTCGCTGCGCCGCCTGTTCGTGCACGAGAGCGTTTATGAGCAGACCGTGGAGCGCCTGAAGACGTTCTACGGCAAGGTGTCGATCGGCAACCCGCTGGAGCAGGGCACGCTGATGGGACCGCTCATCGACGAGCAATCGTTCAATCGCATGCAGGCTGCGCTGGAAAAGGCACGCAGCGAAGGCGGCAAGGTCTTCGGCGGCGAGCGCCACGTGGTCGCGGGCAACGAAAAGGGCTTCTATGTGCGCCCGGCCATCGTCGAGATGCCCGCGCAAACCGAGGTCGTGCTCACCGAGACCTTTGCGCCCATTCTTTACGTGCTCAAGTACAGCCGTTTCGAGGACGCCATCGAAGCCAACAACGCCGCGCATCACGGCCTGTCGTCGTGTGTGTTCACGACCGACCTGCGCGAGAGCGAGCGTTTCCTTTCGGCATCGGGCAGCGATTGCGGCATTGCCAATGTGAACATTGGCCCGAGCGGCGCGGAAATCGGCGGCGCATTCGGCGGCGAGAAGGAAACCGGCGGCGGCCGCGAGTCGGGCTCGGATGCATGGAAGGCCTATATGCGCCGCGCGACGAACACGGTGAACTTCTCGTCGGCGCTGCCGCTCGCGCAAGGCATCGACTTCAACATCGACTAAAAAATCGCAATCTGGAGCGAGTCGTGAGCGCAAAAGTCGTAATCGTTGGCGGCGGGGTGATCGGTAGTTCTATTGCGTACTTCTTGCGCGCAACGGACCCGACGATTGGCGTGACGGTGATCGAACGGGATCCGAGCTATGCGAGGTCGTCGTCGGCGTTGTCGGCGGCCTCGATCCGGCAGCAGTTCTCCACGCCGCTGTCGATTCAGATGTCGCTGTACGGCATCGAATTTCTTCGCGACATTGGCGAGCGGCTCGCGGTGGACGGCCACAAGCCGTCCATCGACCTGCACGAGGGCGGCTATCTGTTTCTTGCCACGCCCTCGGGCGAGGCCACGCTGCGCGAGAACCATGCGCTGCAAACGCGCCTCGGCGCGGATATCGCGTTGCTCTCGCCGGACGCGCTGAAGCAAAAATTTCCGTGGCTGAACGTGGACGATATTGCTGCGGGCGCCTATGGCGTTAGCGGCGAAGGCTGGTTCGACGGCTATGGGCTCGTGCAGGCGTTGCGCAAGAAGGCGCAGTCGCTGGGCGCGCGTTATGTGGCTGCGGACGTGAACGGTCTCGAACTCGATGGCCGCAAGGTCACACAGGTGCTGGCGAGCAACGGCGAGCGTTATGCCTGCGATACGCTTGTGAACGCCGCGGGCGCGTGGGCGCGCCGCATCGCCGAGATGATGGGCATCGACATTCCCGTGTACGCGCGTCGACGCAGTATTTTCAATGTGTCGTCGCCGGCGCGGCTTGCGAATAGCCCGCTGCTGATCGATCCCACCGGCGTCTATTTCCGGCCCGAAGGCGCGACGTACATCACCGGGACCTCGCCGGGCGAAGAGAACGACCCGAACGATTTGCCGCTCGACGAAGTCGATCACAATCTGTTCGACGAAGTCATCTGGCCCACGCTGGCTCACCGGGTGCCGGGATTCGAAGCGCTGCGCGTCGAGCATTGCTGGTCCGGCTACTACGAATACAACGTGTTCGACCACAACGCGATCATCGGCTATCACCCGGCGATCGAAAACTGCGTGTTCGCCAATGGCTATAGCGGCCACGGCTTGCAGCAGGGTCCGGCAACGGGGCGCGGCGTGAGCGAGCTCATTATCCGCGGCAAGTATGCGAGTCTCGATCTGTCTTCGCTGAGCTGGGCCCGCGTGCTGGAGAACCGTCCCATCGTTGAAAAGAACGTCGTGTAATTCCGGCGTATTTCCCCTTCCTTACCGGACCGGCTGGCTGGCGCTTCTTGACGCTTCCTCGTGCTTGAAGCGCAATGCCAGCCAGCAGATTCCCACGCCCAGCCCGCCCACGAGGCCGCCAAACGTGCCGGTCCACGGCAGCCCGAAATCCTGGGCGATATGGTTGCCCAGCAGCGCGCCGGCGCCAATGCCCACGTTATACAAGCCTGAATAGATCGACACGGCGAGATCCGTTGCTTCGGGCGCGAGTTTCAGGATCCAGGCCTGCATCGCCAGACCGAAACACACGATCGCGCCGCCCCAGACCACGGTATGCACGGAGAGCGTGACGATGCCGAGCGCGCACGGAAACAGGACCAGCAGGCACGAAGCCAGCGTGACGATCGACGCCAGCAAAAATTGGTTCGGATGCCTTGGGAAAATGCGGTTAAAACAAATTGCGGCGGGAATGCCGGCGCTGCCGAACAACACCAGAATATAGGTAATGCGGCTTTCGCTCGCGTGATTGACGCTCTGAATGAAGGGCTCGATATACGTGTACGACGTAAAGTGCGCGGAGACGACGAGAATCGTGATCAGGTAGAGCAGGGCGAGCGTCGGCTTTCTGAATAGCGTGGGCAGGTTCCTGAGCGAACCCGATTGCACGCTCTGAAGCTCGGGCAGGGTGGCGCGCAGCATCAGCAAGACGACGGCCGCCGCGCCCGCGATCGCCAGGAACGTGACGCGCCAGCCCAGCGTTTCGCCAATCACGCGCCCGAGCGGGATGCCGGCCACCATCGCAATCGAGGTGCCCATGGCGAGCAGGCCGAGCGCCTGGCCTTTCTTCGACGGCGGCGCGATTCTCACCACAAGCGAGACCGAGATCGACCAGAAGATCGCGTGCGCGCAGGCAATGCCCAGGCGGCCCGCTATCAACGCGGGAAAGTTCCAGGCGACCGAAGTGACGATGTGACTGCCGATGAACAGCACGAACACGCCGATCAGCAATTTGCGGCGCTCGACGGCGCGCGTGAGCACGGTTAGCGGAAGCGACACCACTGCCACCGTCCACGCATAAATCGTCAGCATGAGGCCGACGTTGGTGGCCTGCATGTGAAGGCTGTCGCCAATCGCGCTGAGCAGCGCAACGGGCACGAATTCGGTGGTATTGAAAATGAAAGCGGAAAGCGCCAATGCGATCACACCCCACCAGGCATGTTCGGAAGGCGCCAGTTCAGGCTTGGGCATACCCGGCTCGGCAAAAAAACGACGAAGGCGAATTATCGCGCGTATTTAGATGTTTACTTCGTGCCGCCGCGCGCAGGGATGAGATCTGAAGCGATCTGGCACGTCGCGCGGGCATGAATGGTAAGCTTGCCGGTGTCAGATCGCCGGGTCCGGACAGTCCCGCGCCCACGCCCACCCTGTTTCTTTCATCAGATGGATACGCTCAACTGCATGCGGATTTTCGTCCGCGTTGCCGAAGAAGGCGGCTTTACGGCCGCCGCTCATCGCCTCGACATTACGACCGCATTCGCGTCGCGCGCAGTGGCGAGCCTGGAAACGCATCTGCAAGCACGCTTGCTCAACCGCAGCACGCGCCGCGTGGCGCTCACCGAAGCCGGCGAGCGCTATTTGCGGCGCTGCGAGCAGATTCTCGCGTACATCGATCAGGCGGAAGCCGAGGCGGGCGATGCGCAAGCGCTGCCGTCCGGGAGACTGCGGGTTCATGCCACCACGAGTTTCGGGCAGGCCTATCTGGTGCCCGCCATCATGCAGTACCAGAAGCGCTACCCCTCGGTTGCGGTGGAACTCACGCTCTCGCAGCACGTTCCCGATTTGCTCGACGAAGGGTATGACGTGACGCTTCAACTGAGTTCGGCGGAGTTGCCCGATTCGGCGCTCGTTTCGCAGACGCTGGGCTGGGTGCATAGCGTGCTGTGCGCTTCGCCCGGTTATCTGAGCGAGCGCGGCGCGCCGCACAGTGTCGCCGAACTGGTGGGCCACGCGTGTCTTCAGTTGATCACGCCGGTTTTCCCGCGTGATCGCTGGCATCTCGAAGGGCCGGATGGCGCGGAAACATTCGAATTGCCGCCCTCGACGTTTCAGGTGAACGTTGCGGATGCACTCGCCGGCGCGTTGCGCGAGGGCGTGGGTATTGGCTCGCTGCCCATGTCGAGCGCGGTGCCCGCGCTGCGCAGCGGCTCCTTGCTGCGGGTATTGCCCGATTATTTGCTGCAGAAGCTCACGGTGTACGCGATGTATGCATCGCGGCAATATCTCGACGCGAAGATCAGAACCTTCGTCGACTTTCTCAAGGAGTTCATTCCGCAGGCGCTCATGGCCGACGAGGCGGCACTGAAGATGCCGGCTCATTGCTCGCGGGCGGCGTAGGGGGAATCGCGGTGGCCGCTATTCAGGCGGCCACCTTGGCGCTCAGTGCATCAGCATCATTTGCACGACCTTCACAATCACCAGAATCACCGCGATAAGCAGATAACCGCGCAGCACGCCCATCCACACGCGCTTGGCGAGCGTGAGGTTAGGCGGCGGTAATTCGGCGAGCGGCGGCATGCGCCACATATCGCGCGCGCCCGCGGGCCAGCTTTGGGCCGCGGCTGGGCTTTCGCCGCGCAGCCAGCGCCACGCAAGCACGACGGCATGACCGGCCACGGCAAGCAGCGTGCCGGCCGCGAGGATGTCGATGATCGTTTCGCCGCTCATGTCGGGATACATGACCGAAGCGGTGAGGATGATCGACAGCATCACCAGCACCCAGACGACCGCGCCCGTGAACAGATTGAGCGCCTTCGAATTGACCCACGGGCCGAGCACCGCACGGTCGTTGCACAACAGCAGCAGAAACACGGTGGCGCTCGGCAGCAGCACGCCCGCGAGGGTTTGCACAGCTTCTGTCAGGAGGCCCAACGGGCTGCCCGGAATCAGCACGATGGCGGCAGCGGCGGCCACGATGCCGAAATAGACCAGATAAAAGCCCTTCGCGTCGGATACGCCGCGATGCAGCGAGTGGCGGATCTTGAACACGTCGCCGATTGCGTATGCCGTCGAAAGCGACACCGCCGCCGCGCCGATAATGGCCGCATCGAACAGCGCGATCGCGAACAGCACGGCCGAGGTGTGCCCCGCATACTTTTCGAGGCCGGCGATCACGCCGCCCGCGTCGGTGAAGCCGCCGACCTCGGGCTTGCCGGCAAATAGCTGCGAGCAGAACGCGATCATGGCCACGGCGCCAATCAGCACGAAGAAGATGCCGATCCACAAATCGGCTTTTTCGTACTTCATGAAGCGCGGCGTGATGCGCTTGTCGATCACGTAGCTTTGCTGGAAGAACAATTGCCACGGCGCTACGGTAGTGCCGACGATGCCGATTACGAGCAGCATCACATCCGAAAGCTTCGAATGGGCCGGCCAGCCAGGGATAAAGAAGTCGCGCGCCATCTGCCCGACGGGTGGATGAATCGTCACGAGCACGGGCACGAGCAGCAGACTCAACACACACAGCACGACGGCGAATCGCTCGAAGCGTCTGAAGTCACCCGTGCTGACCGCCGCCATGGTTAGAGCCGCGGCAATACACACGCCCATGATCTTCGGGATGCCGAAGAAATCGAGCACGAACGTAATGCCGATGAACTCGGTCACGATCGTGAGCGCATTGAGGATGAACAGGTCGATCACGCTGAAGGCGCCCCAGAACTTGCCGAAGCGCTCGAAGATCAGGCGTGCATGGCCCACACCGGTGACCGCGCCAAGGCGCAGCACCATTTCCTGGTTCACGTAGAGCACGGGAACGAGCAGCAGCAGCGTCCAGAGCAGGGTGGTGCCGTAATTCTGGCCGGCTTGCGTATAGGTGCCGAAGGCGCCCGCATCGTTGTCGCCCACCATCACGATGAGGCCGGGCCCGAGGATGGCAAGCAGCGTGCGCAGGCGCGCCCACCACCCCGAGCGCGGGGCCAGGTCGTAGTGGGAGATGGTGCCGAGCGCACCTTTGATGTCGCCGAGGTGGGCCTCGTCGAGCACCGCGCTGCGTGGCGGCGATACGTTCGCCTGGGTGAAGTTGGTCGGAGTGGACATGGCGTTCTCGTCTTTTGAGTTGTCTGGGTAAATGGCGAGGGCGTGCCGTTTACGAGCGGAGATGCTTGAGGCGTTGCCAGAGGCGCGCGATCAGGCTCGGCGCGGGTTCGTGCAGCGCGAGCAGGCTGGTGTAATGGCTGCGCGCCAGTTCGATTCGAGGCAGGCTGGAAAGCAGGAGTGCGAATGACATGGTGTTGCTCCGGGCGTCTGGCTCGACGCGTTCGGCGAAAAGCCAGCAGGCCCGGCGGGCCATGCGCGCGGAGCGCAGGGCGGCGGAGGTCTACTCGCTTTCCGTGTTCAGAAATAGAAAATTCAAAATGGTCGGACGTATGGGATGACTGTCACTATCCGGCATGGCGGCTCCTTCATGCGTGAGGCGCGTACGAGCGCCGTTGCGAGCGCAGGCTCGCAACGTCTGCCGTGCGGACGCGCGAAAGCGCTGCCCATACGGCGCTAAATTTTGGGGTGCACGGGGAGTATTGCTGCGGCGCGCACCGTCTGCCTGCGGGCAGGACGGCGGCTGTGAAAGGGGAGCGCGGACGTCCTGCCGGTCAGGCAGCGAAACAATTCGAAGATCGACAACTGCTGGTGTCCAAGGCGTTAGCCCCTTTTGTGACGATTTTCAAATTCTAGGTAGCGGACCTGCGGCGCGTCAACACGTTTTTCGAGGCGGAGCAAAAAGGCATCGTGCTGTACAGGTAACTGAAAGAAAGGGAGTCGAATTCCACAATAATCTGATTCACCGATTCGATCGTAACGTCGCGCGATTGCCACACGGCCATGACGCGCCGATGACAGTGCGATTATCAAATTTTCCTTATTGCACAGGGTTTTAAGCACGGAAATTCCGATATTTCCATATTTCGCAATTGACTGTTCCAGCGTGAGGGCGCGCCATTGCCCGGATATGCGCACTTAAACTTCGCTCCGGGATTGACGGAGTGGTTCCAGTACCCGGGCCACTTCAGCTCGGTCTGAATGTCACAAAGGAAAGTCATGAAGCACACTTTGATTATTGCGGGCGTCCTGAGCGCATTCGCAGTTTCGGCTCACGCACAAAGCAGCGTTACGCTGTACGGCGCACTGGACGCGGGTATCGTCTATGCGAACAACGCAGGCGGCCACGCCGCCTGGAATCAGGGCAGCGGCGCGCTGTCCGATACGTACTTCGGCCTGAAGGGCAGTGAGGACCTGGGCGGCGGCTTGCATGCCATCTTCAGGTTGGAAAACGGCTTTAACCTGAACAACGGCCGCGACACGGAAGCCGGCACGATGTTCAACCGCCAGGCCTATGTCGGTCTGCAAAGCGACCAGTACGGCGCACTGACGCTGGGCCGCCAGTACGATTCGATGGTCGATTATCTGTCGCCGCTTTCGGAAGCCGGCTCGGGCTACGGCAACAACATGGCCGCTCACCCGTTCGATAACGACAACCTCGATCACTCGTTCTCGATCAAGAACTCGGTCAAGTATTCGAGCGCCAACTACGCAGGCTTCAAGTTCGGCGGACTGTATGGCTTCAGCAACGACGCGGGCCAGTTCGCGAACAACCGCGCATGGAGCCTTGGCGCATCGTACGGTAATGGCCCGCTGAATTTCGCGGCGGCTTACCTGCAGATGAACAACTCGCGCACGAACAGCAACGCGAATGGCGCGAACTCGGCGGGCGCTGGCAATAACTTCAACCTGGCGGCGGAAACGCAGCGCACCTTTGGTGCTGGCCTGAACTACACGTATGGCCCGGCGACGGTGGGCTTCGTGTGGACCCACACGCAATACCAGGGCTTGATGTCGGGCGGCCAGGGCGGCAATACGCAAATCGTGTTCACGCAACCGAACACGGGCCTGCGCCTTGACAACTTCGAACTGAACGGCCGCTATGCGCTGACGCCGGCACTGAGCCTCGACGCCTCGTACACCTACACGGACGGCAAGCTCACGAGCAACGTGGGTTCGGCCGATCCGAAGTGGCACACGGTTTCGCTGCAGGCCGACTACTCGCTCTCGAAGCGCACCGACGTTTATGTCGAAGGCGTCTATCAACACGCTTCGGGCCAGCTGAACGGCGTTTCGAACGTTGCCATGATCAACACGCTGTCGCCGTCGACCACGCCGAACCAGGTCGCCGCAACGGTGGGTCTGCGTCACCGCTTCTAATCGAAGCCTGATCGTCCGGTTATCCGATCGGACATTCGGCCCGCTGTGCGAAATGCGCTCATGAGGTGCATTTCGCCAGCGGGCCGTGTGTATTTCCCGGGCTGGCTGCGCCGGTTCAATTCGGCGCGATGGCCGAGGGATGCTGGGCCAGCGGCGTGACCGCGATTTTCATGAACGGGAAGAGCGGCAGCGCGGCAAGCAGCGTGTGCAGTTCGTCGTTCGACTCCACGTCGAAAACGCTGTAGTTCGCGTACTCGCCCGCGACGCGCCATAAGTGACGCCACTTGCCTTCGCGTTGCAGCCTTTGCGAGAACGCTTTCTCTTCTGCCTTCAATGCATCGACGCAGGCGGCGTCGGTGCCATGCGGAATTTGCACCTGCATATGCACTAGATAGAGCACGTTCGGTCTCCGGTTAATAGTGAGTGTGGGTTTTAAAGCGTTGCCGGGATTAGCCCCAAATGAGAATCGCCACCGAATAGACGATGCCGATCCAGAACATCATGATGACCGTATAGCCCATGATGTCCTTGAGCTTGAGCCGCGAGAGCGCGAGCGCCGGCAGAATCCAGAACGGCTGCACGAGATCGTTCCAGGCGTTGCCGAGCATCACGGCAACGGAGGTGTGGCCCACGGATGCGCCAATCGTCTTGGCGGCCTCGATCATGAACGGGCCCTGGATGACCCAGTGGCCGCCGCCCGAGGGCGCGAAGAAGTTTATGACGAACGAGCTGACCAAGCCCCAGAACGGCAGCGTGGCAGGCGTGGCAACCTTGACGAAGGCCGCGGAAAGCGTCTCGACGAGTCCCGAGGACGCCATGATCGCCATGATGCCCGCATAGAACGGATATTGAAGAATGATGCCGCTGATCGTGCGAATGCCTTCATTGAGTTTCTCGACGTAGCGGATGGGCGTGCCCAGCAGCAGAATGCCGAGGAACAGAATAAAGAAGTTGATGAGATTCAGGTCGATCGAGCCGCCCTTGACGAAGTGCAGCGCCACATAACCCATGCCGATTGCGCCGATCACGAGGCTCAACAAGCGGCTGTTGTTCAAGCGATGGGCGAGCGTGCCGCTTTCTTCGGTGTCGAGCACGGGAGCGGCGGCCTTGGGTGCCGCGTCGAGCGCTCGGTCGATCTCCTTCACCGGTTGGCCCGCTTTCGGATGCAGCCACGCGTTCAGGAGCGGCAGAGTCACGATGGTCACGAGGCTCGTGATCAGCATGGTGGGGGAGAAAATCGTTTCGGAGAGCGGAACGATGCCCATCTGCGCTTCGAGCGGATGGCCCTTGGTCGAAATCAGCACGGGAATGCTGGCGGAAAGTCCGAGGCCATAGAGCGTGAAGCCGCTGTATGCCGACGCGATGATGAGCGGATAGTGCACGCCCTTCACGCGCAGCGCGAGCTTGCGCGCGACAATGCCGCCCACCACGAGGCCGAAGCCCCAGTTGAGCCAGCTACCGATGCCGCCCACCAGCGTGGCCACGATAATCGCCGTGCGCGGCGAGTTCACGTGCGAAACGAGGCGGTCGAGAAACCGGTCGGTGAGCGGCGCAGTGGCGAGCACGTAGCCCATTGCGAGAATCACGGCCATTTGCGTCGTGAAGGCGAGCAGCGCCCAGAAGCCTTTGCCCCAACTCGTGGTGAGCGCGCTGATGGCCTGGCCTTGCACGGTTACGGCCAGCACCATCGTGAGCAAGGTGAGGCCGATCGCAAAGACAAAGGGATCGGGCAAGTACCGGCGCATCAGCTCGGTGAAAAACGCGGTGATTCGTTGCATGGGTCTGTCTCTTCTCAGTCGTAATAGTCGTGTGGTCTCTCTTGCGGCGACGTCGCGCTTGCGCGAGCGTTCGCTTCAATCTTCGTTGGGCGGCGCGCTTTTGCGATGTTTAGCGAGCCGCATGAGCTGGCGGTCGCGCCACGCCACGCGCGCCTCCCATTGATCGAGCGGCAGCGCCGCGCGGCGCGCGGCTTCCACTTGCGCGACGAGCTCGGGCGTCCACGGGTCGTGCTGGCCGCGCTCGGCGCCCATCTGCTCATAGGACGGCCCCATCTTCAGCGCATGCGAAGCGATGCCGCCGCGCGTGTTCAGGTCGACGGTCTCGAACGGGCCGATCACGGACCAGCGCGGCGCGAGTCCTTCGCGCACCACCGTGTCGATGTCGTCGACCGAGGCCACGCCGTCGCGCACGAGGCAATACGCTTCGCGCAGCAGCGCGCCTTGCAGCCGGTTGAAGATGAAGCCGGTCACTTCCTTCTTCACGTGCACGGGCAGCAGGCCCGCTTCGGTGTAGAGCGCGTTGGCGCGCGCGATGGCGGCCGGCGACGTGAACGGCGCAGGCACGATCTCCACCACGGGCACGAGATAAGGCGGATTGCCGGGATGCGCCACGAGGCAGCGCGCATGGCCCGGCAAAGTTTCATCGACGAATTTCGACGCCGCGAGAAACGACGAGGCGCTTGCAAGAATCGCATGCGCTGGCGCGGCGCGATCGATCTGGGCGAAGAGTTCGCGCTTGAGCTCGGCGCGCTCCGGCGCGCATTCCTGCACGAGATCGGCGTTGGCGGCCGCGGCTTCCAGCGTGGCGACCACTTCCACGCGCGCGGCGATCAGCGCTGCGCTTTCGTCGATCAGCTCCGGGCCCGGGCCGGTCCGCGCGAGGTCCGCGAGACGCGCGGCGAGTTCGGCGGGCGCTGCCGCGCGTCGCGCTGCGTCGGGGTCGAAGAGGCGCACGCCCCAGCCCGCGCGTGCGAACTGAAGCGCGAACGCCACGCCGATGCTGCCCACGCCGACGATGCCCGCGCGCCGCGCGCCGGGGACCGTTGTAGTCGTGCCGCTATGTGCTTCAAGTTGGCCGGCGGGTTGCATCATCAGACTCCCGCGACGCCGACCGTCATGCCGCCGCATACATAGAGCACCTGGCCCGTGACGAAGCCGCTGCGCGCGTCGAGCAGATACGACGCGGCGTGCGCGATGTCGTCGGGCGTGCCCACGCGCTTCACCGGCACCGCGTTGACGATGGCTTGCGTGCGCGGCGCGCCAGGCGGGTTGGCGCGATCGAACAGCTCGGTGCGGATCGGGCCCGGTCCGATGGCGTTGGCGGTAATGCCGAAAGCGCCCAGCTCCAGCGCCCAGACGCGCGTCATGCCGATGAGCGCTGCCTTGGTGGCCGAATACGCGGTGCGCAATTCCTTGCCGAGCGCCGCGCGCGAGGACATGTTCACGATGCGCCCGAAGCCCGCGGCTTTCATGCCCGGCAGCAGCGCCTGCATGCACTGCTGTGCGCAGCGCACATTGAGCGCCCACGCTTGTTCGAGCTCTTCGAGCGTCTGGTGTTCGGCGTCCGCCGGGACCACGATGCCCACGTTGTTGATGAGGCGCGTGATGGGTCCGTCCGCAAGCGCGCGCGACAGCGCGTGCGCCGTGGCCTCGACGTCGGAGAGGTCGGCGATGATGCCGTCGCCCACGCGGTCGATCACGACCGCTTCGTAGCCGTCTGCCTCGCAGCGGGCTGCACAGGCGGCGCCAATGCCGGCGGCGCCGCCGGTGATCAAAACTCGTTTTTTAGCCATGTCGGGAATACGAATCGAGATAGTTTTGGATTGCTGATTGAATTCAAACGGTGGCGACCGGCGTGACCGGCGAGCCCATCGCGCCCGGTAGCCGCAGCGGCGGCGCGGTGAGCATGAAGCGCGAGCGCTGGTGCTCGCGCAGCCATTCGGCGAGATCGCGCAAATACCAAAGCTCGCCGAGCGGCAGGCCCAGCTTGAAGAGACAGTGGTGATGCAGCGGCATGAGCGGGTGCTCGCCAGCCGTAGCGGGCTCGCGCGCGGGGTAGCGCTCGACCGCGTAGTTGTCGGCGGCGAGCGCGGCAATGCCCGAGTCGGTGATCCACTGCAACAGGCGTGCGTCGCGGCCGTCTAGCGCGCTGCAATGGCTCGCGAGCACGGCTTCGTCGGGCTGGCGGTTCATCTCCAGCACCATTTCGGCGAAGCCGGTGCGCAGCACGAGCATGTCGCCGCGCTCGACTTCGATCCGGTCGGCCTGCATCACGCGCATGAGATCGTCGTAGCCGACCGTGCGGCATTCGCGTCCGAAATGCGCGGCCAGATCGATCAGCACGCCACGGCCTTGCATGCCCTTCACCGCGAGATTTTCGATGCCGAGCATATCGGCGTGACTGTGCTCGCCGCCGCAGGCGTGCGGCGCGAAGCCGTTTTCCGCGCGGTATTGCATTGGGCCGACGATGTCCCGGTTCGCGCGGTAGCCGTTGTAATAGACGCTTTCGGCCACGCCGTCACCATCGGCGTCGAAACGCGCGCCCACGTGCGCGAGCGCATCCCATTGCGTCGAATACTGTAGCGAGAGCAGCACCTGGTCGTCGCTCACGACATCGGTGGCGCCGGGCTGGTTGCGCGCGAACGGGAAGTTCACATAGGGCAGGCCGTCGCGGAAGGTCGGCCGCAGCACGGGCGGATGGCGGCGCACATTGAGCTTGCTCTCGCCGGGAAAGTCGAGCGGCAGCGAGAGCGTGAAGCTGAGCCCCGCCTGAATTTCGCGCGCGCCCTTGAGCACTTGCTCAGCGCCAATGAGATTGGGGCGGCCCAACTGATCGTCGGGGCCGAAGTCGCCCCAGTTCGAGCCTTCCGGCCGGTTCTTCCAACGCATGTTCTGTTCCTCTCCGTCCCTGCTGGACGGTTGCGCCATGGCTGTCGCCGGCGCCGGGCCCTCAGGCGGCCAGCAGCGACGGCGGGATTTGCGCGAATACCTCGAGCAGCGCCTGCACCGCGTGCTGCTCATTGCTCAGGAGGCGCGCCTTGGGCGCGCCGATGACGAGCGCGAACGCTTCGCCGTGAATCAGAAAACCGCGCGCGAGACCGGCCACGTCTTCGATGCTTTCGCCGGTCGAGCGATGCCAGCCGTCCGCCACGCCTTGCTCGATCTCGCGCTCGAAGGTTGCGCGATCAACGAACGAACCGCCGGGCGCTATCGTCAACGGCTCGCAACTGTCGAGCAGCTTGCGCCGCGGCGCGGGCGCAAGCGCCCCGAGCAGCGCCTTGCCGGCCGCGCTCGTGACCGACATGAAGCCGCCCGGTTCGTCGCTGTAGCGGATCTTCTGGCGCGACTCCACCACCTCGAGATAGACGACGCGGTTGCCCGCGAGCGTGGCGAGCGCGGCGGTCTCGCCGGTGGTGTCGCGCAGCGTGGCGAGCAGCGGCTGGAACATCAGCGTCAGCGGGTCTTCGCTGCAGATGTCGCGCGCGACATGCAAGAGGCGCTGCGTGGGGTAATAGCCGGCCTTCACGCCCGGAGCGTAGAGATAGCCCTTGGCCACCATCGTCTGCAATAGCGCGTGGCAGCTCGATAGCGGGATCTCGGTTCGACGCGCAATCTCGCTGTAGATCATCGGTTGCCGGACTTCGGCAAAGAGGTTGATCACGTCGAAGACGCGCACTGCAGTTTTCACATCCATGACAGCATTATCGGCATATCGATAATATGCTGACAATATGATTACGGGTAAACACCTAAATCGCGCGACTTGCGGCCCAGCCTGGGGACGACGCGGATTCGGGTTATCCCTTGGTTGACGCTATAAAGCGAGCGCTTCATAGTCCGCACCGCTCGGCGGCTGTTCGATAAATGAAAGGTTGTTCGTTAATCGAACGTCAATCGAACATTGATGATGCGCCTGCCACCTGCCTCGAAGCGGCGTGTTTCGCATCGGAAAGGCCCCGGGTTCGGCGCGTTTCGCATCAGAAACGCGGCGGCTGAAATCGATTTCTGGAGACGTAACGTGGCAGCTTCCTCTCTCGACAACCCGCATCACCAGGCCCGCAAGGCCGGCATCGCCTCGTTCGTCGGCACGACGATCGAGTGGTACGACTTCTACGCATACAGCACGGCGGCGGCGCTCGTGCTCGGCAAGCTGTTTTTCCCGTCGAGCTCGCCGATGGTCGGCACGCTCGCGGCATTCGCTTCGTTCTGGGTGGGCTTTCTCGCGCGCCCGATCGGCGGCATCGTGTTCGGTCACCTTGGCGACAAAGTGGGCCGCAAGAAGACCCTCATCATCACGCTCATGCTGATGGGCTTTTGCACCACGGCCATGGGCTTTTTGCCCACTTATGCGCAGGCGGGCGTGGCCGCGCCGGTGCTGCTCATCTTCCTGCGGCTGCTGCAGGGCATTGCAATGGGCGGAGAGTGGGGCGGCGCGGTGGTGCTTTCATCCGAGCACGCGCCCAAGGGCAAGGAGATTCTCTATTCGGCCTTCGCGCAACAGGGCTCGCCCGCGGGCAACCTGCTCGCGACGGTCGCATTTCTCGTGATCTCGATGCTGCCTGACCATCAGTTCATGACGTGGGGCTGGCGCGTGCCGTTCCTGATGTCGGCGCTGCTGGTGGTGGTGGGCATGTTCATCCGCATGAGCGTGGACGAATCGCCGGCCATGAAGGAGCTGCAGGCGAAGAACAAGGTGGTGAAACTGCCGATTGGCGAAGTGCTGCGCCACCACAAGTCGCTCGTGGCGATGGGCGTGGGTGCGTGCGTGATCGCGCTTTCGGCCACTTACTTCAAGACCACGTTCGCGCTGTCGTGGGCCGTGACCTCGATTGGGTTCGACCGCACGCAATTCCTGAGTGTCATCACGTTCGCGATCGTCGTGCAATTGATCGTGCAGCCGTTCGGCGCGGTGCTCGCCACGAAGCTCGATCTCAGGAAGGCGATTATCTACATGCTGGTGCCCGAGATCGTGGCGCTGCCGATCATGTTCATGCTGATCGCCACAGGCTCGACCAAGCTCGCGATGTTCGGCATGGCGCTGGCGTCGATTCCGCATTCGCTCTACTACGCGGCCATGGCCGGCATGCTCGCGAAGGCCTTCCCGGCGCAGGTGCGCTACACGGGCATCTCGCTCTCGTACCAGATCTGCGGCATGGTGTTCGCGGGCACGACGCCGATCCTCGGCCAGTTCCTGCTGGGCGCCACGGGAAGCATACTTTCGGTGGTCGCGCTCGGCGTCGTGCACGTGATCATCACGCTGGTGTGCGCACTGATGCTGGTGTCGCGCATGCACAGCCAGGAAGCGATGCCCGAGCGCAGCGCGGTGGCGCAGCGGGTTTGACGGTGAAGGGCGGGGCGCAAGGCGCACCTCACCGCCGCCCCGCCTCCACCTCCAGATAAAGCTCGCGCAACGCCTGCCCGAACACGGTATCCACCTCGCGCTGCACGCCCGCGCGCGTGAACAGCGCGATGGGCGGCAGCGTCCAGTCGAAGGTGTACGGCACGATCGCCACGCCCGCGATATGCACGAGTTCCTCGGCAATATCGGCGGGCACGATCGACACCGCGTTCTCGTTTGTCGCGATCATTTCGCCGATCAGCCGCGACGTGTAGCTCTCCATGATCGGCACCGGCGGCGCCACGCCCGCGTGCAGGAAGAGGTCGGAGATCTGCTCGCGCATGGGCGTGTTCGGCGCGCCCAAAATCCATTCGAGTTCCGCGAGTTTCTGCCAGCTCGACTTGCTGCGCCCGAGCCGCGCGGCGAGTCGCCGGCTCGCAATCAAGCGCGGCGTCTGCTGATACAGCACGTCGAAGCGCACCTGGTTGACATCGGCGGTGGACGACGCGCGCCCGATCACGAGGTCGAGCGTATGGTCGCGCAGGCGCGGCAGCAGCGTGTCGGTCGTGCCTTCGTGGATCGTCATGGTCACGCGCTGCGGCAGGCGCGACTGCGCGAGCCGGATGGCCGCGGCAAGCGTGCGCCCCGAAATGAACGGAATCACGCCCACATGCATGCGCGTGGCATGGCCCGCATGCACCGCTTCGATGTCGCGCGCGAGGTGGTCGAGGTCGTGCAGCATGGCCTGCGCGCGGGCCAGCACGACATTGCCTAGCGCCGTGGGCGTCATGCCGCGCGGCGAGCGATCGAACAGCGGCGCCCCGAACAGGCTCTCCATCTCGGCCAGCGCGTTGGTTACCGCCGGCTGGCTGGTGGCCATGTGCTCGGCCACCCGCGTGAGCGAGCCGTGCTGGCGGATCTGCAGCAGCAGCACCAGATGGCGCATTTTCAGGCGCGCGTTCAGGCGCCTCGTGACTTCTTCGGTACTGAATGACACGGCCTGGGGGGTATCAGGAAAAAATAATGGCCCCATACTAAATCAAAATGGGGCCGTTATGCCGGCTCTCTAGAATGCCCTCATTCGAACACAACCGGCGCGCCGCCATGGCGACCGGCACCATCTTGGAGTGAGGAACATGAACAAGACCGAACGTCAGGCCGCCCTCGAGTACCACGAATTCCCCACCCCGGGCAAGATTTCGGTCACGGCCAGCAAGCCGCTGGTCACCCAGCGCGATCTCGCGCTCGCCTATACGCCGGGCGTGGCTGTCGCCTGTGAGGAGATCGTCGAGAATCCGCAGAACTCGTTCCGCTACACGGCGCGCGGCAATCTGGTGGGCGTGATCACGAACGGCACGGCCGTGCTGGGCCTCGGCAATATCGGCGCGCTCGCTTCCAAGCCGGTCATGGAAGGCAAGGCGGTGCTGTTCAAGAAGTTCGCCGGCATCGACGTGTTCGACATCGAAGTCACCGAAAGCGATCCGGACAAGCTCGTGGACATCGTCGCGAGCCTCGAAGCGACCTTCGGCGGCATCAATCTGGAAGACATCAAGGCGCCGGACTGCTTCACGGTCGAGCGCAAGCTGCGCGAGCGCATGAAGATTCCGGTCTTCCACGACGATCAGCACGGCACCGCCATCACCGTTTCGGCCGCGTTTCTGAACGGCCTGAAAGTGGTGGGCAAGGATATTTCGAAGGTCAAGGTCGTGGCCTCGGGCGCAGGCGCGGCGGCGCTTGCATGTCTGGACCTGATGGTGGATCTGGGCCTGCCGCTCAAGAACATCTGGGTGACCGACCTCGCGGGCGTGGTTTATCAGGGCCGCACCGAGCTGATGGATCCGGACAAGGAGCGCTTCGCGCAGGACACGTCCGCGCGCTCGCTGGCCGAAGTGATCGAAGGCGCCGACGTGTTCCTCGGCCTCTCCGCCGGCGGCGTGCTCAAGCCGGAAATGGTCAAGAAGATGGCGGACCAGCCGTTCATTCTCGCGCTTGCCAACCCCACGCCGGAAATCTTCCCCGAAGTCGCGCTCGAAGCGCGTCCGGACGCGGTGATCGCCACGGGCCGCTCGGACTTCCCGAACCAGGTCAACAACGTTCTGTGCTTCCCGTACATTTTCCGCGGCGCACTCGATGTGGGCGCAACGACCATCACGCGCAACATGGAAATCGCGGCGGTGCACGCGATCGCGAAGCTCGCCGAAGAAGAAGTCAATGATTCGGTGGCCGCGGCCTACGGCGCTTACGATCTGCGCTTCGGTCCGACCTATCTGATTCCGCGCCCGTTCGACTCGCGCCTCATCGTGCGTATCGCGCCGGCGGTGGCGAAGGCCGCAATGGAAGACGGCGTGGCGACGCGTCCGATCGACGACTTCGGCGCCTACACAAACGAGCTCCAGCAGTTCGTGTACCACTCGGGCGCGTTCATGAAGCCGATCTTCGCGGCGGCCAAGCAGTTCGTGCGCGATGGCGCGAAGGCGCGCATCGTGTTCGCGGAAGGCGAAGAAGAGCGCGTGCTGCGTGCGGTGCAGGTGATCGTCGACGAGAAGCTCGCGCGTCCGATCCTGATTGGCCGCCCCGAAGTGCTGCTGGCGCGCATCGAGAAGTTCGGCCTGCGCCTGAAGCTCGGCGAAGACGTGGAAGTGACCAATCCTGAGTACGACGAACGTTTCCACCAGTACTGGACCACGTATTGGGAACTGCGTTGCCGCGACGGCATTTCGAAGGAGATGGCGCGCGTGGAAATGCGCCGCCGCCTCACGCTGATCGGCGCGATGATGGTGCGCCTGGGCGACGCGGACGGCATGATCTGCGGTACGGTGGGCGCGTATCACGATCACCTGCGCTTCGTCGACGAAGCGATCGGCATGCGCCGCGGCGCGAAGACCTACGCGGCGATGAACATCCTGCTGCTCGACAAGCGCACGGTCGCCATCGTGGACACGCACGTGAACGACAATCCGAACGCCGAGCAGATTGCCGAGTTCACGCTCGCGGCGGCGCGCCAGATGGAATGGCTCAATCTCGCACCGAAGGTCGCGCTGCTCTCGCGCTCGAACTTCGGCTCGGGCAGCTCGGCATCGGGTGCGAAGATGCGCGAAGTGCTCAAGCTCGTGACCGAGCAGAACCCCGATCTGGAAGTGGACGGCGAGATGCACGGCGACTGCGCGCTCGACGAAGCGCTGCGCCAGCGCATCCTCCCGCATTCGAAGCTCAAGGGCGCGGCGAACCTGCTGGTGTGCCCGAACGTGGACTCGGGGAACATCGCGTACAACCTGCTCAAGACCGGTGCGGGCAGCAATGTGGCGGTGGGGCCGTTCCTGCTCGGCGTGAATGCGCCGGTGAACGTGCTCACGTCGAGCTCGACGGTGCGACGCATCATCAATATGACGGCGTTGACGGTGCTTCAGGCCAATCGCGACTGAAGTGCGACTGCCCCGCGACTGAACAGGCGCAATCGATGAAGAAAGGCAGTGGTCCGCAAGGGCTACTGCCTTTTTTGCTTTGGCGAGGATTGTGTCGCACGGACCGGTTCACAGACCTCGGGGCGGGGTGATCAAGCCCATCGCGTAGCGCCGGTAGATCCAGCCCGAACCGGCGCCGGAGATGCTCAACGCGGCTACCAGAACCAGAATCTGCGCGAACTGGATCATAGGGCCGTGTCGGCCGTCGCGAAAGGCGTGAGCGATTAACGCGGCGATTCCCATGACCAGGACAGCGGCAACGCATACCGTCAGGGCGATCGTGAGCCAGGTGCCGATGATGGTCATGGCATGCCCGTGAGTGTCGCGCCAGGCGGCGCGCCAGCTTAGCGGCCGGCCGCTCGCGACGTGACTCGACAGGAGGCATAGCCTCACATTCACCCAGATTGCGGCTATCGCCATGGCGCAAGCGCTTGTCATGGCCAGCGCACGCACGTGCCCGGGCATGCCAATGAAACGCGATGCTATTGCAACGAGCATGGCGCAGGCCACTATCGCGACGATCATTGCCGCCGTCAGACCATAGGTGAGCCCCAAATAGCGCCAGTAGTCCCGGCCAGCAAATGCGTCGATGGCGCCGGCTTCATTGCCGAGTACGACGTAGCGCATCGCCTGCACGACAACGGCATTCGTGAGCAGGAGCTTTACCAGCCACAATGCGCCGATCATTAGCATCACCTGCCTCGAATGCGGTGCGGGAAGGTCGCCCAGCGAGACCTGAATGAAGCGAGTGAAAAAAATCGCAGTGGTGCATACAGCAATGAATAGCGGCCGCTGCAGCGCCATGTTCCACGCATCGCGCCATGCCCCGGCGACGCATTCCCCGAAAGAAATTGTCTGCATTCCAGACTCCTGCGCCGTTTCGACGGCGTTCGCTTAACGTTTTATCGATGTACGTTCGCGATGCTTTGAGTCGTTCTTCGTCCATGCATCGGTAGTGTCGGGATATTGCATGTCTGCCACGAGGGGCGACTGTTCATTAGCGCGCATTGGCTGCCGCAAATCCGGCCATTTCTTTTGCGTCGAGCCTCTGCCGCGTTACGCGTTTTCGTCGTAACAATGCGATTGCGCGCTACGTTACGTCTCGCATTAGCGTTCGTCGCAAGATGTTCTCAAACGCTTTATCGCGCGTCGCGGGAAAGCGCGAGCGCCTTATTCGCGGTGGCCGCCGCGTAATTTGAAGGGACTCTCGAATATGCCGAGTTGAAACAGGCATTACTGTTGCATTGCCATGTCCCGCAACCCGCTTGTCCCAAGGGCTCGGGAAACTCGGCGCCACGTCGAACCCGGTGGGCGTCACCCTGCAGAGCGTCGCTCCCACGGTGGTCCGGGCCGGCAACGCAGTCACCGGTGCCGTCAACCTCGTGACGAGTCTGGGCAAGAGCGGACCGCTCGCGCCGCTCTCGGCCGTGACCACGCCGGCGGGCGCCATCGTCGTTGAGCTCGGCAGCGCTGTGACGCAAGCGGGCGCGGCTAGCGGCTCCGTGCTCGCCAGCACAGCGGCGCAGCAGGTCACGCTATCGCTCAGCACGGCGGTCACGCCGATCACATCGACGCTCGCGGGCACGATCCAAACGGTTTGGACTGCCACAGGTCTCGGCGCGCCGGTCAACAACCTGTTGACCACGGCGGGCGGCGCATTGAACCAGACCGGCAAGGCGATTGGCGCGACGGGAAGCAATCCGGTGACAACGGGGCTGGGCGGCGTGGTTTCGTCGACGGGCGCCACGGTTGCCACGGTTGCCACTGCGGGCAGCTTGCTTGCGAGCGGTTCGGGTGCCAATCGGACAAATCCGGCGAGTCCGGTTGCGCCGCTCACGGGGCTGCTGCGGGACATGGTGTTGGTAATGGCGCTGGTAATGGCGCGAGCGCAAGCACGGATGCCACGGCGAATCCGCTCGGCGTGGTGACGTCGCTGGCCGGTGGTCTGCTGGGAGGTGTCGCGAAGAAGTAACGCGTGTGAGGCGGTGGGAGTATTCAGGCTCGCATGAGCCGCGAGCCGTTCAAGCCGACCGGGGGATTAACCCTCTGATTCCAATGACGGGATTAATCCCCCTCCGGGCTTAATCCCAATGATGATGCTTGCCGTGATGATGGTGGCCGCCGCCGTAGCGGTAATCGTTGGAATAGGAGTTCGAGCGCGAGATGTTGCCGCCGAGCGCTGCCCCGGCGCCGCCGCCCAACGCCGCGCCAACGAGGCCGCCTCCGCGCCCGCCCATGGCGTTGCCCGCTGCCGTGCCCGCACCGCCGCCCAGCGCGCCGCCGATGATGGCGCCCGTGCGCTCGCGGCGGTTCGACGTGACTGCGCCGCCTGCGCCGCCGCCCACCGCGCCGCCGATCACGGAGCCCGTGGGACCGCCCACCGCGCCGCCGATTGCCGCGCCGGCCAGGCCGCCGAGCCCGCCGCCCAGCGCGTTGTTCATGTCGCCAGCCGTGGCGGGCAACGAAACCGCAGCGGCCAGCGCCGCAATCGCAACCATCGGGATGAATTTTTTCGACATGGATAACCCACTTGTTTTAAGACGGTGCTGAGTATAGCGATCAACATGAAAGGCCTCTGTAACAAACGTGGGTTCGCGGGGTAAGACGTGTAACAAAAATAATCCCGGCTTTCGTAACGCAGCGACAGGGCATTGCGCGCATCGAAATAATCAGGCTGAAACTGAGGCCGGTATTGCTCAGATGAAAGCGCTGAAATTAGCGTCGTTGTGAATGGAGTTGTAGGGTTCACAGAAATATGGCTGTAAGTGACCGCTGCTAGAGTCGTCTCAGGCGTCGTGCCTTCCGTGGCAGTCCGAACCAGATCGACCACTTCATGCATACAGCCCGCGCGTTTCGGCCCTTCAAGTCTCTCGCGCTACTTCTGGCCTCGCTTTTCGCGCTGGGCCTGAGCGCGTCCGGCTGGGCCTTCCAGACGAGAATCGTCTCGATCCCCAGCGCGGCGATGAATCGCGCATTCGGCGCCACCGTGGTGCTGCCCGACGACTACGCGCGCGGCAGCGGCGCGGCGCGCTATCCGGTGATTTATGTGCTGCACGGCTCGGGCGGCAATCACGCGGACTGGACCTCGAATACGCATATCGGCAAGCTGGCGGACCGCTATCACGTGATTCTCGTGATGCCCGACGGCGGCCGTGAAAGCTGGTACATCGACAGCCCGTTCGATCCCGCGAGCCGCTACGAAACCTATGTGGGCACCGAGGTGGTGTCGTATATCGACGCGCATTTCCGCACGCTCGCCGCGCGCGAGACGCGTGCGATCACGGGGCTGAGCATGGGCGGTTTCGGCGCGCTGCGCATCGCGCTCGATCATCGCGAGACATTTGGCGCGGCCGGCAGCATCAGCGGCGCGGTCGACCCGCGCAACTGCGAGGACGAGCCCGGCATCGACCGCGTATTCGGCAATCCCGCGCGCCACGCCGACTTCTGGACCCGCAATGCCATCGTGGAGGATGCGGGCGGTTTCGAGCATGCGCATATCGCGCTCACGATCGATTGCGGCGTGAGCGATTATTTCGTGCAATCGAACCGCGTGCTTCACGACAAGCTGATTGCGCTAGGCGTGCCGCACGATTACGCCGAGCGCCCTGGTGGACATACGTGGCCGTATTGGTCGAATGCCATCCGTTATCAGGTTTTGTTTTTCGCTACGTCGTTCCGGCATAACGGATGGCACCCGCCCGCGCGGCAAGTCTGATGCCGATTCGGCTCACGCTTCAGCGAGCAAGGCGAGCACGATTTGCGAGGCGATGACGATGGGGCCCGCGCCCATGTGCGGGTGCGCCGCGTGCGTGCCACTTGATATGGATAACGAAATTATCATCGCATCGCCATGATGCCGCCCGCGCGCGTGGCGAAGGTGCCGGCGTGCATTCCGGGCATATTGTGCGCGCCGAAAATCGCGTCTACAGGAAAGCGCTCGAACAGGCCGTTCGCCATCATCGATTTCGCGCCACGGCCATGCTCTTCGGCGGGCTGGAAATGCCGCTCATGCCTCTTGCACCGCTCGCATTGGACGAGGGCGAGGGCTGAGCGGCTGTTGCAGGATCGATATCAGGCGATGGTGTCGACCACGCCGCCGTCCACGCGCAGGGCCGCACCGGTGGTGGCGGAGGCCTGCTGCGAACATGCGTAAACCACCATGTTCGCTACTTCGTCCACGCTCGCAGCGCGGCGGATGATGGACGAGGCGCGGTGCTGCTGCACGAAAGCCGCCGCGACTTCCTCGATGGATTGGCCCGTTTTCGCGACTTCGTCCTTGAGCATCGCTGCCACGCCTTCCGAAAGTGTCGGGCCGGGCAGTACCGAATTCACCGTTACGCCGGTGCCGGCGAGCCGCTTTGCGAGGCCGCGCGCCACGGCGATCTGGGCGGTCTTGGTCATGCCGTAGTGGATCATGTCGGCGGGAATATTCAGGCCCGACTCCGACGAAATGAATACAATGCGCCCCCAACCCTGCTTGACCATGGCGCCCGCGTAAGCGCGCGAGAGCCGCACGCCCGACATCACGTTGGTTTCGAAAAAGCGCAGCCATTCGCTGTCGGGAATCTCGAAGAAGTCTTCCTGCGCGAAAACGCCGAGATTGTTCACGAGAATGTCCACCCGCGGATGCGCTTTCACGAGCGCCTCGCAGCCCGCGTCGTTCGAGAGGTCGCCGACGAAACCCTGCACCTGCGCGCCCGGCACGGCTTTGCGCACTGCCGCTTCGGCGTCCCGCACGTTGTCCTCGTGACGGCTGCTCACAATCACGCTGGCGCCGGCGTCAGCAAGCCCCTTTGCCGTGGCGAGTCCGATGCCCGCCGCCGATCCGGTGATTAGCGCGAGCTTTCCTGACAAATCGATTTTCATCGTTGCTCCTGTCTCATGCAAAGGGTGGGTGAAACGCGCCGCGTCGACACACGGGGCGATGACCGGCGTGAAGGAACCGGCAGTGTACTGCGGGCATGGGTTGCTCGCTTGCGCGCATGCCGGTCAGCGCGCGATGCCCATTTCGGGGTCGCTGATGCTGTCCTTGCAGGTTTCCCTTCGCCCAGCGAAGCGGCGCAGGCCGGGCAGGGCGCCGGGATAGAGGTCGAACGAGCGGTTTTCCTGCCTGAAGATCACGATATGCCACGTTGGCCGTATTCAGGGCATGGCGACGCGATGCAGGATGTCGAGCAACTGCGCGACGGCGAAAGGCTTGCGCAGGAAGCCCACCAGATCCGCATCGGCGGGCGGCGAGACGAGCGCGGAGACGAGCACCATCGGCACGCGTGCAAGCTTGCGGTTGCGGCGCATTTCCCGCATCAATGCGATGCCGTCCATATGCGGCATCATACAATCGGAAATCACGACATCGGGCGGATCGGCGAGCGCGGTCTTGAGCGCATCCGTCCCATCCCCGGCAGTCTTGACCCGATATCCATCCTGACCGACTAGCTCCTTGAGCGCGTTCAGTGCATTGATGTCGTCGTCGACGAGTAATACGGTAGCCATACTTCGTTTGCCTGTGCAACGCGCACTTGCTGGTGTTGGCACGGCGCTCACGCCGTGCGCCCGTGTTTTCGCGGTCCTCCGCCCCCTGCACCGCCCGGGCAGGCGTACTCCGACGCTTGCCCCTGCATTGGTCAAGAGCTTGATCGCGCATTTCCCGTGCCCAGCAGTGCCGGTGGCTTTGGCCTCGAACCGGGGCAGGTGCCTTGGAGCCGCTTGAACGACCTATCACCAGGATCGCAGTTGGCGTTCCTGGAGCGATTCACAGCAAAACACTTTCGAGCCGTGACGTTTCCTTTCTTCGTGCCCGCCGGATTTAATTCGTCACCGTGTCTCATTTACCGGGGATTATGCGTATTGAATATCTGGAAAATATTTCCTTGAGATAGGTCGCACATTCGCGGTCATTTCGGCATGCATAACGCGCCACGATGCAATTCGGATAAGCCACATCGATGTTTTTAAAGGATAATCACTCCCAGAAGGGAGGCGTTCATATTCCGTTCATTGCACCGGCCCAGCGCCGCTGTGCGCGCGCCGCGGGAAATAGACACGGCTTTCTTCGGGCAGGCGTTTCTTCCTTGGTAACCAGTGGCGATCACGCCAGGCGGGAAATGTGCGGATGTCGAGGCGCCCGCTCACGGCGCCGTGCGCCTTCATCCGCCTTCGAATCCGCTGCCCCTTTTGCACGGGCAAGCACATGGCAGACGCATCGATACGGGGTCGTGCCGCCGGGTTCGCATCGCAAGACGCGGGTAACCCGACGCGCGTTCGCGCCGTCTGCGCGTTGCCCCTTGTTTTGCCCCTTGCCGTACACCTTGTTTTGCCCGTGGCATTGCCTCTCGCCTTGCCCCGCGCCTTGCACCGCGTGCCGGGCATGTCCTGCGCGCGCTCGCCAGGCTTCGATCCACCCGTATTCGTAATCGCATTCATAGGTCCGCTAACGGAATTCCCATGCCGCTTTGCGCATGGCTTTCCGGCACGGGCCAACCATCGGTCAGCCGCCCCGGGATTTCCGGGGGGAAATCGCTTTTCAGACCGGGCGGCTGCCATTAACCATAGGGAGTCCGAGATGAAAGTTGGCAATAACAATTGGCGGAATGCACAAAACAACGACGCCGCACTGCCGGCCTTTCTGGCCGCACGCGTCGACCGCTATTACACGGAGCGCGTGCAGCAGAGTTGGGCGGGAGGTCACATCATGAAGGGACGCGTTCCGGATGCCGACGCTTTACATCTTTCGAGCAACGACTATTTGTCGATTGCCCGTCACCCCGAGATTCTCGATGCCATGTGCATGAGCATCCGCTCCGAAGGAAACGGCCTGCTGATGTCGGGTGTGTTCCTGCATGGAGACGATTGCCCGCAATTGAATCTCGAACACCGTTTCGCGCGCTTCATGGGCGCCGAGGCGAGCGTGCTGTGCCAGTCGGGGTTCGCGGCCAATACGGGGCTGATCCAGTCGATCGCGAACGCACAGACGCCCGTGTATGTGGACATGATGGCGCACATGTCGCTCTGGGAAGGCATCCGCGCCGCCGGGGCCAAGGCCATCAGCTTTTTCCACAACGACGTCGAGCATCTCGAACAACGCATCCAGCGCTACGGGCCGGGCATCGTGATCGTCGATTCGGTGTACAGCACGAATGGCAGCGTCTGCCCGCTGCAGGCGTTTGCGGAGGTGTGCGCCGAGCACGATTGCGTGTTCGTGGTGGACGAGTCGCATTCGCTCGGCACGCACGGTCCGCATGGCGCGGGGCTGGTGGCGGAACTGGGTCTCACCGACCGCGTGCACTTTCGCACCGCGAGCCTCGCGAAGGCGTTTGCGGGCCGCGCGGGCATCATCAGTTGTTCGCGGCGCTTCCAGGAGTATTTCAAGTGCGAGGCCTTGCCGGCGATCTTCAGCTCGACGCTGCTGCCGCACGAAACCTCGGGCCTCGCGGCCACGCTCGACGTGATCGAGCGCGACGACTGGCGCCGCACGCGGGTGGCGGCGAATGCGCGCTATTTGCGCATGAGCCTCGCGGAGCTTGGCTACAACCTCAACGGCAGCGAAACGCAGATCATCGCTCTCGAGGCCGGGCCGGAGCCGCAAACCATCGCGCTGCGCGATGCGCTCGAAGCGCGCGGCATTTTCGGGTCGGTGTTCTGTGCGCCCGCTACGGCGCAGAATCGCTCGCTCGTGCGCCTGTCAATCAACGCGATGCTCAGCGAACCGGAGCTCGAACGGATTGTGGAGGTCTGCGAAGCAATCCGCGACGAAGTGCAAATGTGGAACTGGCCCTCGACGCGCCGCCTCATGGAGCGCGGCGCCACGCGCATGCGCGTGCGTCAACCGCGCGCGCTTGCCGACCTGCAGGTGGCGGCGTGACGACGGCGTGAGCCTTGCATGAAAGTGGCGCGAGGGCGAGGAGCAAGCGGCGTGCGCGATTCAGCGCGATTCAGTACATTCAGCGCGAATCCCACGCCGCCTGGACTTCACGGTCGAGCTGATGCAGCCAGGTGTCGTAGGGCAGCACGTTGTCGAGTGAGAGTCCTGCGGGCTGCTTGACGACGGCGTAGATATAGCGGCGCTCGCCCACGAATTCGGATGCCGGATGCATATACGGCTGCCATTGCTCGCATTGCGCCGGATAGTAGCCTTCGGTGCGCCAGAAATAGGGCAGGCTGCGATGGCTGTCGAGCTCGGCGTGAAACGACGCGGGCGCGCCTTGCTCGACCGCGATTTCCTGGACGCCGCGCAGCGTCTCATCGGTGTGGATGATGAGCAGGTAGGCGGTGCCCTGCGCATCGAGCATGAGCAGGCCGTGCGGCTGATATGAGAGATAGCGTTCGACAATGCCGAGCGATTCGCAGATGCCCTGCACATGCTCGGCGAGCGCGCGATCGTTGAGAAACGCATACTCGGAAACGGCGAGCGCGTCGAGCACCGAGCCGCTGGCCTTGTCGAAATACGCGGCCTGCATGTCGTGAATCGCCTGATTCAGGGTTTCTACTGCTTCGATTTCGTGCTTGCGGATGAAACGGTCGATCAGCCCTTCGTTGAAGCTCTTCACGGCCACATGCTCGTCGGCCTTGCCGGTGAGCACGATTTTCTTGAGCGCAGGATTGGCGAGGCGGCGGCAGAACTCGATGCCGTTGAGCTCGGGCATGTCGTAGTCGACCACCACGACCGAGACCGATTCGAAGCGCTCCGGCCGGTGCACGAGCGAGCGAATGGCGTCCACGCGCATGGCAATGACCTGATGCGCATCGTTTTCTTCGGTGCGGTCGAGATAGGGGCTGAAAATGGGCGAGGCGGGCCGGTCCTGTGCCGCGCGCACGTTCAGGAATTTCAGGGCTTCGTTGGGTGAGCTGAACAGCCGGAACGCGAGTTCGGGATCGAGCTGCAGGCTCAGATTCGACAGAAACGCCGCGCTGTCGTCGACGAACGCGGCGGTGGTCGGCCAGAAAAACGGCTGAATGGCTTTTGGAGTGGCTTTCGTCATGGCGCTGGGAATGTCAAAACAAACTCGGTGTACTTGCCTTTCACCGAAGAGCAGGCAATTGCTCCCCCCATCGCTTGCATGACATCGTGGCAAAAAGCCAGCCCGATTCCTGCTCCGAGCGACACGTCATCGGTGGTGGTGGATGAAGTATAAAAGCGGGTAAAGATGTGCGGCAAGACTTCAGGCGAAATACCGGAGCCGGTGTCGCTGAAAATCAGGCGATGCGCACGGTTCTCGCGATTGGCCGGTTCGAGCCGGATCGAAATATGCGCGCCTTCGATGCTGCCCATGTGCCGAAACGCATTTTTCAGCAGATTGAACAGCACGTGCACGGTGAGCATTTCAGAACCGATGAATTCGAAATCGGGGCGCAAATTGCAATGCACGCGCGCACGGTCGCCTTCACGAAATGGATAGCGCGCAAGCGCGGTTTCCACGCAATGCGCAATCGAGCACGTTGTTGCGTTTTGCATGTTCGTGCCCGAGAAGCGCGCGGTGGCGAGCAGCATGTCGATGATCGCGTTCGAATGGAGCGCCTCCTGCTCGATGCGGCTCACCACGCCCTGCATCGAATACAGATGCGCAGTGCGTATTTTCGGCACCGGCAGCCGGTTGCGCTGGGCAAGCGCATAGGTGTCGAGCAGGGCGGGCAAGTAGCGCATGAGGCCGGCTGCACCCACGCGAATCGCAACGAGCGGCGTGCGCAGTTCATGCGCGACGCTGCCCGCCGTGGCCAGCATGGCGCGCTCCTGTTCGATCTGGATGCGGTCCTGGTCGTAGTTCGCCAACGCGCCGATGGCCACCGCGAACGAGAAAATCGCAAGGTGGGTCAGATAGATGGAATCGAGGGCGATGGGGTCGGTGGTGAGCACATAGGCAAGCAGCGCGAGCCCGATGCCCACGAGAAACTGCAGCACCAGCATGAGCCAGTCGAGCAGCAGCACCATGACGAACGCGGCGATCAGCGCGCTTTCGACCCAGACCTCATTGCCATTGTTCTTGAGCAGCATGAAGGTGAAGAAGAACGGCAGCGCATAGAGCGTGGCGATGTACCAGTACCACGGCAGCAGTTTTTTGAGGGAGGCGGGCCAGCGCTCGAATGCGAGGATCGGCACGAACAGCGCGGAGCCAATCACGCGCAGCGTGAGATTTTCATAAGGCTGCGGAAAGAGGTCCTTCCAGACATAGTAGTAAAGCGGAAAGCCAATGGCCGCGATCACGGCGAGCGGCCGCATGCGGCGCTTCACATACTGGAGGTTGCGCATGGCGGGCGCGAATGCCCGCACCATGCGCGGCTTGAGCGCCGCCCATCCGCGGCGCGCGCGCATCGTGATTCTCGATACGTTCATCAGGGTGGAATCGCTCATTGTTCGATGCCGGATTGACCGCCGGCCTTGACTGCGCATGTGTCTCCAGGCTCATGCAGGCCCTGCTGCGAAGCGGTCCCAGGGCATGCACGTTGCGACTTCCGTAGCTAGTAAAGACAATACCATCAATGGGCTGCGCCGACGCGGCCGGCAGGGGGGCAATCATCACATGCGGCCGAGCGGGGGCGGCGCGAATGAGGTGTGGGAGCGAGGTGTGGGAGCGAGGTGTGGGAGCGAGGTGTGGGAGCGAACCGGGCGATGATCTTGGCGCGCGCCGCGCGGGCGGCGCGCCGGGAACAATGGCGGGGCGCTGGTGCTACGCGAGAGACTGGAACTGTTCGCGCAGACGAAAGCGCTGGATCTTGCCCGTTGCGGTCTTCGGCAAGTCGTCGACGAAAACAATCTCGCGCGGATACTTGTGCGGCGCGAGCCGCGCCTTGACGAAGGCCTTCAGCGCCGCGGCGAGCGCCGCGTGGCCGTCTGGCGCGGCGTCCGCTTGCGCATGTGCTTCCTGCTTGAGCACGACGAACGCGCAGGTCTTCACGAGCCCGTCCTGATCCACGCCGATCACGGCCGCTTCGAGTACCGCTTCGTGCTGCACGAGCACCATCTCCACCTCGATGGGCGAGACGTATTGGCCGCTCACTTTGAGCATGTCGTCGCTGCGGCCCGCATAGACATAGCAGCCGTTGGGCAGGCGCCGGTATTTGTCGCCGCTCTTGACCCACTCGCCCTGAAACGTCGCGCGCGACTTATCGCGATTGTTCCAGTACATCAAGGCCGCGCTCGGGCCGCGAATATAGAGGTCGCCAATTTCTCCATCGGGCACGGGCCGGTCCGACTCGTCGCGCAGCGCGATGTCGTAGCCAGGCACCGGGCGGCCCGTGGTGCCGTATTCGACCTCGCCAGGACGGTTCGAGAGAAAAATGTGCAGCATTTCGGTGGATCCGATGCCATCGAGAATGTCGCTGCCGAAATGACGCTTGAAGCGCTCTCCGGTCTCGCGCGGCAGCGCCTCGCCCGCCGACGTGCAAATGCGCAGCGCGACGTCCGCACGCTCGGGCAGCCCGGGCGAAGCCATCATGCTCGCGTACAGCGTGGGCACGCCGTAGAAGATTGTGGGGCGATGCTTGACGAGGCGCGCGAACACGGCGTTGGCGGTGGGGCGCTCGGCCATCAGCACGGTGGTCGCGCCCACCGAGAGCGGAAACGTCAGCGCATTGCCCAGGCCGTAGGCAAAGAACAGCTTGGCGGCGGAAAACACCACGTCGCTTTCGCGGATGCCGAGCACGGATTTCGCATAGGTTTCCACGGTCCAATAGAGATTGGCGTGGGTATGCACTGTGCCCTTGGGCTTGCCTGTCGATCCCGATGAATAGAGCCAGAAGGCGATGTCGTCGGCGCTCGTTTGCGCTGCGTGCGCGGCGGGCCCGGCGTGGTCGATCAGGTCATGGAGAATTCGGGCACCCTGTGTGCCGCGCGTGCCCTGCGTGCCTTGAAGCGCGTCGGCGAGCGGCGCTGAAACCACGAGCGCGCAATGCTCGCCGCGGGTTTCGCCGTCGGCCGGGGAAGGGGCATGTACCGGCTCCAGCGCGTCGCTCACGGCGGGCAGCACCGCGCCCGACGCAATTGCGAGCCGTGCGCGGCTATGCGCGAGCATATAGGCATAGTCGGCGGAGGTGAGCAGCGTATTGACGATCACGGGCACGACGCCCGCATAGAGCGCGCCGAGAAAAACCACGGGCAGATCGACGGTGTCGAGCATCACGAGCAGGATGCGTTCTTCGGCGCGCACGCCCAGCGCATGCAGCGCGGTACTGAAGCGCCGCGCGCGAGTTTCGAGTTCGCCGTAAGCAAGCGTGCAGGTGTCGTCGATATAAGCGGGCTTGCCGGCGCGCGCCGCATTGAGCGCGAACAGATGCGCCGCGAAGTTCAGTTGCGCGGGCGGCGGCATGGCGGCCGGCGCACTCGATGTCGGCGGGGCCGCGGTGGCCGCCGATGCTACGGTAAGGGCCGGCGACGCTGCTTGGGTATCCACGATGCTGTCTCCGCTCTGTCTGCCTCGATCGCGTGGCCTTGCAGGCGATGGGCCTCGCGGGCGCACGGCCCCGGCGATCTTCGGTCGTTATGAAGCTGCTTTGCCGGTCAATCCGGACTGCCTGGTAATTCGATACTCGGTCGTTGCACATGCCATTGGCCTGGTGGGGCGGCGATTCGCGCGCACCGGCCAGTGCTGCTTATGCCTGCGCCGGCGTGGTCTCCGGGGTGAACTGAATTGCACCTTGCGGCAGCAGATAGAGCACGAGCGCCTCGCCGTCCGCGACGGTAGGGCGGTGCGCACTGCCTGGACCATAGACGCACCAGCCCGCAGGCCGGCCGTCGAACGTCGCGCCGGGCGTGGTGGGCATGATGAGATCGATTTCGCCGTGCGGGTGGGTATGGTGCGGGCCGGCAAGATCCTGCATCTGCACGACGTCGACAGAAAATCCATGCGTGGCGGGCAGCGGCTTGAGGACGCGCCCATAGCGCAGCCCGCCGGCCTCGCGCTGGCACATCCAGCCTTGCGCGATGCCTTCGCGGCAGGCGCTTTCGAGCGCCGCGAAGGTCGGACTGCCGTTCGGCCAGGTGGTGTTGAGCCACGTGTCGAGCGCATCATCCAGCGGACGGCCGGCAATCTGTTTCGTGACGCCTGCGATCAGGCGCTCGAAGTCTTGCGGGGACATGCGGGTCTCCTGTCGGCCGCATCTGGGGCTCAGTGCGGTCCAGTGCTATGCGGGCGCCGGTGCAGCGTCTGCGTTTGTCGCGGGACTGGCTTTTGGAGAAAATTAGCGTTTAGAAAAATGCATGTCAAGCACTATAGTACATAAAACTGGGTTGGGAGGTCTCTCAAGATGAAGCAAACTTACGTTGCAGAAGCGCAGCCGGATGAGCCCACGAATGCCCATGAAGCGGCCGATGCGGGGCGCAGCGAGCGCGACCCATTCCTGACCGCGATGGGCGAGCGCGTGCGCATGCTGCGCGCGCGCCGCGGCATGACGCGCAAGGCGCTGGCGGCGGAAACCGGGCTGTCCGAGCGCCACCTCGCGAATCTGGAGTCGGGCGTGGGCAATGCCTCCGTGCTTGTGCTGCGGCAGATCGCGGCCACGCTCAATTGCCCGCTCGCGGAAGTGATCGGCGACGTCACCACGGCTTCGGCCGAATGGCTGCTGATCCGCGAACTGCTGCAGGGGCGCGACCCGGCCGCATTGCAGCGCGCGCGCATCGCGCTCGCCGAAATGTTCTCGCAGGCGCCCGCCGACCCGCACCGCAACGAGCGCATCGCACTCATCGGCCTGCGCGGCGCGGGCAAGTCCACGCTCGGGCGCATGCTCGCGCAGGAACTCAAAGTGCCGTTCGTCGAGCTCACGCGCGTGATCGAGCAGCTGGCGGGCTGCCCGCCCTCGGAGATTCACTCGCTCTACGGCGCGAGCGCGTACCGCCGCTACGAGCAGCGCGCGCTGGAGGCCGTGATCGCCGAGCATCCGCGCGCGGTGATTGCTTCGCCGGGCGGCCTCGTATCTGAGCCGGCCACGTTCAACACGCTGCTCGCGCACTGCTTCACGGTCTGGCTTCAGGCCGCGCCCGAGGAGCACATGCGCCGGGTGGTGGCGCAGGGCGACTTGCGGCCGATGTCGGGTAACCGCGAAGCGATGGACGACCTCAAGCGCATTCTGGCGGGCCGCAGCGAGCTGTACGGCCGTGCGGACATGCGCTTCGACACCAGCGAGAAGACGCTCGCCGACGCCTATCTGCAATTGCGCGACCGTATCGCGGCCCGGCTTGGTGCGGAGCCCGCGCGCTTCGATTGAGCGGCTGGCGGGGCCGCCAGAGGCACTGAAATGCAGTGCATTGCATTTCATGGTTTACCCGCCGGAACGCTAAATATGTATTAAAGTGCTATACATGGGGTGAGTGATGCACTATCGTTCACTGAAACGAAGTGCACATCCACTAGCTTGCATGGGACCGGAGTTCACGCTTTGCGTCTGCTCCGGTCGACAGGAGACGCCCCATGACCGCTGCAGATCCCGTCGTCGTCCAGCCGGTTGTTCAACCGGCCGCGCAACTCGCCGCCCAACCGGCTCCCACGCGAGTCGACTACCGCACCGCCCCCTCGCAGTACCGGCACTGGAAGCTCAGTTTCGAAGGCGCCGTCGCGACGCTTGGCATGGACATCGCCGAAGACGGCGGCATTCGCGAAGGCTACAAGCTGAAGCTCAATTCATACGACCTCGGCGTGGACATCGAACTGTACGATGCACTCCAGCGCATCCGTTTCGAGCACCCCGAGGTGCGCACCGTGGTGGTCACGAGTCTCAAGGACCGGGTGTTCTGCTCCGGCGCCAATATCTTCATGCTGGGCCTCTCCACTCACGCGTGGAAGGTCAACTTCTGCAAATTCACCAACGAAACGCGCAACGGCATCGAGGATTCGTCGCGGCATTCGGGCCTGAAATTCATTGCCGCAGTGAACGGCGCGTGCGCCGGCGGCGGCTATGAACTGGCGCTTGCCTGCGACGAGATCCTGCTGGTGGACGACCGATCGTCCACGGTGGCGCTGCCCGAGGTGCCGCTGCTGGGCGTGCTGCCCGGCACGGGCGGCCTCACGCGCCTCACCGACAAGCGCAAAGTCCGTCATGACCGCGCCGATATCTTCTGCACCGTGGCCGAGGGCATTCGCGGCGAGCGCGCGAAGGCATGGCGTCTCGTTGACGACGTGATCAAGCCCAACCGCTTCGGCCAGGCGGTGCAGGCGCGCGCGCTCGAATTGGCCGCGTCGAGCGACCGGCCTCGTCCGGAGCAGGGCGCGCAGGGCGTCGCGCTCACGCGCATCGAGCGCGTCGAGCACGAGAACGGCCTGAGCTACGCAAGCGTCGAAGTGACGATCGATCGCGCGAAGCGCACGGGCACCTTCACGGTGAAAGCGCCCGACCTCGCGCAAGCGCCGCTGCCCGAAGGCATCGAGGCTATCGTCGCGGCCGGCGCCGCCTGGTGGCCGCTGCAGTTCGCCCGCGAACTGGACGACGCGATCCTCACGATGCGCACCAACGAACTCGACATCGGCACGTGGATCTTCAAGGCCGAAGGCGACGCCCGCGCCGTGCTGGCCGCCGACGCCGCGCTGCTCGAGCACCGCGGCCATTGGTTCGTGCGCGAGACCATCGGCATGCTGCGTCGCACGCTCGCGCGCATCGATGTCTCGTCGCGTTCGCTGTTTGCGCTGATCGAGCCGGGCTCGTGTTTCGCCGGCACGTTTGCGGAACTGGCGTTCGCCGCCGACCGCAGCTATATGGCGGCGCTGCCTTCGAACGAAGACGAAGAGCCGGCTATTACGTTATCCGAAGCGAATTTCGGGCTCTATCCGATGGTCACGCAGCAGTCGCGTCTCAAGCGGCGTTTCTATGAGGAAGCCGAACCGCTCGACGCCGCGCGTGCGCGGATCGGCCAGCCGGTGAAGCCGGCCGAGGCGGAGCGCCTCGGGCTCGTGACCGCCGCGCCCGACGACATCGACTGGGCCGACGAGATCCGCATCGCGCTGGAAGAGCGCGCGGCCATGTCGCCCGATGCGCTCACGGGTCTGGAAGCGAATCTGCGCTTCAACGGTGTCGAAACCATGGAGACGCGTATTTTCGGCCGGCTCTCGGCGTGGCAGAACTGGATCTTCAATCGCCCCAACGCGGTAGGCGAGAAGGGCGCACTCAAGGTGTACGGCAAGGGCAGCAAGGCGCAGTTCGATCTTGCACGCGTGTAGTTGCGGCAAGACTGAAAGAACACCCGCTTTCATCCAGAACCGTTATAGCCGCCCCGGCCGCCCTGGCTCCAAGGAACCGACATGTCCACGATCAACTACAGCGAAAAGATCCCCAACAACGTCAATCTCGCCGACGACCGCGCGTTGCAGCGCGCACTGGAGCAGTGGCAGCCGAATTTTCTTTCGTGGTGGGGCGACATGGGGCCCGAGGGCTCGCATGGCTTCGACGTGTATCTGCGCACGGCAGTGAGCGTGGACGCGGGCGGCTGGGCGCATTTCGATCACGTGAAGATGCCCGATTACCGCTGGGGCATTTTTCTCGCGCCTGGCGAAGCGGAGCGCAAGATCCATTTCGGCGCGCACAAGGGCGAGGCCGCGTGGCAGGAAGTGCCGGGCGAGCACCGCGCGAACCTGCGCCGCATCATCGTCACGCAGGGCGACACCGAGCCCGCCTCGGTCGAGCAGCAGCGCCATCTGGGCCTGACCGCGCCCTCGCTCTACGACCTGCGCAACCTGTTCCAGGTGAACGTGGAAGAGGGGCGGCACCTGTGGGCGATGGTCTATCTGCTGCATCGCTATTTCGGCCGCGACGGTCGTGAGGAAGCCGAAGCATTGCTCGAACGCCGCTCGGGCGACGACGACAACCCGCGCATTCTCGGCGCGTTCAACGAAAGAACGCCGGACTGGCTCGCGTTTTTCATGTTCACCTACTTCACCGACCGCGACGGCAAGTTCCAGCTTTCGGCGTTGGCCGAATCGGGCTTCGATCCGCTCGCGCGCACCACGAAGTTCATGCTGACCGAAGAAGCGCATCACATGTTCGTGGGCGAATCGGGTGTCTCGCGCGTGGTGCAGCGCACCGCGCAGGTCATGAACGACCTCAAGACCGACGATGTTGGCCGCTTGCGCGCCGCGGGCGTGATCGACCTCGAAACGATCCAGCGCTACCTGAATTTCCACTACTCGGTGACGATCGACCTGTTCGGCGCGGACCATTCGTCGAATGCGGCCACGTTCTACAGTTCGGGCCTGAAGGGCCGTTATGAGGAAACGAAGCGCGACGACGATCATAAGCTCGAAGGCCAGACTTATCGCCTGCTCGACGTGGACGGCGACAAGCTCGTCGAGCGCGACGTGCCGATGCTCAACGCCATGAACGAAGTGCTGCGCGACGACTACATCAAGGACTCGGTGGCGGGCGTGAACCGCTGGAACAAGGTGCTGGAGAAGGCTGGCATCGACTTTCGCCTCAGCGTGCCGCACAAGGCGTTCAATCGCCAGATCGGCACCTTCGCGGGCGTGCGCGTCGCGCCGGACGGCCGCGTGATCGACGAGGCGCAGTGGGCCGCGAACGAGGCGAAGTGGCTGCCCACGCCCGAAGACCGCGCGTATGTCGCGTCGCTCATGGGCCGCGTGGTGGAGCCGGGCAAGTTCGCGAACTGGATCGCGCCGCCGGCGATGGGCATCAACCGGCAGCCGGTCGATTTCGAGTACGTGCGCTTCAATTGAACGGCAGGGCCAGGTGAGACCATCATGAACGCTCCGGTTTCCGTGGAGATCCTCAGGCAGCACCTGATCGATCCCGAGATCTGCATTCGCTGCAATACCTGCGAGGAGACGTGCCCGGTCGATGCGATCACGCACGACGGCGTCAACTATGTCGTGAAAGCGGACGTCTGCAACGCCTGCATGGCCTGCGTGCCGCCGTGCCCGACCGGCGCAATCGACAACTGGCGCAACGTGCTCAAGGCCGAGGCCTATAGCATCGACGAACAGTTCGGCTGGGACGAACTCCCCACGCAAAATCCCACCGTGGGCGCGCCCGCTGCGTACGCTACCCCTGCATCCGCGGCTTCGGCCGGCGCGGACGCACTTCAAGCCGCCGCCACGCAGAACGTCGGCGACGCCGCGCCGGGCTCCGGCTCGGACATGGTGCGCGGCGCGACCGTGCCGCCGTGGTCGGCGGCGCGGCCCTATGTGCAGTTGTACACGCAAAAGGCGCCCACCACCGCAACCGTGGTGGGCAACTATCGGCTCACGGACGCCTCCACGGAAAGCGATATCCATCACATCGTGCTCGACTTCGGCGCTATGCCGTTTCCGGTGCTCGAAGGGCAGTCGATCGGCATTCTGCCGCCCGGCAAGAGCGCCGATGGCCGCGCGCATCACGCGCGCCAGTACTCGGTTGCGAGCCCGCGCGACGGCGAGCGGCCCGGCTACAACAATGTCTCGCTCACCGTGAAGCGCGTGACCCACGATTACAGCGGCAACGCCACGGACGGTGTGTGCTCGAACTACCTGTGCGACCTGAAGAAGGGCGACGTGGTGAGCGTGATCGGCCCGTTCGGCAACACCTTCCTGATGCCGAATCATCCGAACTCGCATCTGCTGATGATCTGCACCGGCACGGGTTCCGCGCCCATGCGCGCGATGACCGAGTACCGGCGCCGGCGCAGGCTCAAGGGCGCAACGGGCAAGCTGATGTTGTTCTTCGGCGCGCGCACGCAGCAGGAGTTGCCATACTTCGGACCGCTGATGAATCTGCCGAAGGATTTCATCGATACGAATCTGGCGTTTTCGCGCACGCCGGGCCAGCCCAAACGCTACGTGCAGGACGCGATGCGCGAGCGGGCCGTGGACGTCGCGCTACTGCTCAAGGACGGCAATACCCACATCTACGTGTGCGGACTCAAGGGCATGGAAGACGGCGTGCTGCAGGTGCTCGGCGAGGTCGCGCAGGCGCACGGCATGGCGTGGGACGCGCTGTGGGAGCGGCTCAAGCGGGAAGGGCGGCTGCACCTCGAAACGTACTGAGGCTGCATGGGGCGGCACATGCAGGAAAGTGCTGCTTCAGTCGGCAAGGTTGGTTAAGCACGATCGTTCTAAAAACGTTACCATCTCGGTACCCACTCGACGGAGAGACGTTTCAAATGAACCTCGTTGCTGAATTGCCCGCCGGCCTCACCGGTCTCGAACAACTGCAGCGCATGCTCGCGAGCGGCCGCAGCGCGCCTATCGGCGAAACGCTCGGCTTCAGGCTCGCTGAGGTGGAGGAAGGCCGCGTGGTCTTCGAAAGCGTGCCCGGGCTGCATGCATACAACCCCATCGGCACCGTGCATGGCGGCTATGCGGCCACGCTGCTCGACTCGGCCTGTGGTTGCGCGGCGCATTCGCGTCTCGCGCCGAACCAGGGCTACACGACGCTCGAACTGAAAGTGGCCTACCACCGGCCCATGACCGCAAGCACCGGCCCGGTGCGCGCCGAAGGCCGCGTCTTGAGCATCGGCCGCCGCGCGGCCTTCACCGAGGCGACGATCACGGACGCCGCCGGCAAGCTCTATGCATCGGCGACCTCGACGCTGCTCGTGTTCGAGCGCGAGGCGTCGGGCGCATGATGCATGCGCGGCACACCGCACTTTACAGCGGGATGCAGGCAACGCCCGCACCAAAGTGCACTAAAACGCAAACGCGCACTAAAGCGCACCTCAGATCGTCCCGTGCGCCTTGTCCTCGATGAGTTTCACGAGTGCATGAAGCAGGCGGTTGGCCGGCGTGGCCACGCCCAGCGCTGCGCCGCGCCGCACGACGAAGCCGTTCAGATGATCGATCTCGCTGCGCTTGCCGCGCGCGAGATCCTGCGCGGTGGACGAGTATTGCCCCGGCATGGTTTGCGCAATGCGCTGCACGCTGGTGTACACGTCGGGCGGCAGCGTCACGCCGTCGGCGTGCGCCACGGCCACGCATTCGGCCAGCACGTCCTGCATCGCGTCGCGTACGCCAACGCCTTCCACGAGACGCCCATACGGCAATTGCGAAATCGCCGAGAGCGCGTTGTACGCGCAGTTCACAATCAACTTGGCCCAGAGCGCGCCGCGTACGTTCGCGGAAATTTCCGTGGGCACGCCCGCGTCGATCAGGGCCTGCGCGGCGGCCACGCTGTCGCGCGCGGGTTCGATCACCAGTTCGCCGCGCCCGTGATGGCGCACGTGGCCCGGGCCGGCCATCTCCGTCGCCACGTACACGACGGCGGCTGCAACATCTTGCGGGATTACGGTGCGCAGGCGCTCCGCATTGTCCACGCCGTTTTGCAGCGTGAGCACGAGCGTATCGGCGCGCAGATGCGGCGCGATCGACGCGCCGGCGCTTTCGGTGTCGGTCGACTTCACGCAGAACAGCACGAGATCGGCGCCGGCCACGGCGGCTGCCTCGGTGCTCGCGGCGAGGTGGGGGCGGCCGATGCGCTCGTCGAAGCTCTGCGCTTCGAGGCGCAGGCCGTCGCGCTCGATGGCTTCGACATGCTGCGCGCGCCCGATCAGCACGACGTCGTGTCCCGCGCGCGCGAGCATGCCGCCAAAAAAGCAGCCCACCGCGCCCGCGCCCATGATGGCGACTTTCATCTGCGTTGCTCCTTTCGAGTTGCTTCTTCCGGGTTGCTATCTTCGATAGAGCGCAGTATGGTACACGGCCCGCGCGGCCTGCGCTGGGCGCGATATGCGTGCCCTCACGCGGTCGCGATCATCAGCGTGCCGGTGGCCACCAGCGCGCCGCGCCAGAGCCAGTCGAAATTGATCCAGCCGCGCCGCAGCACGCCCAGTCCCACGTATTCATAGGCGACGATCGCGATGGCGGCGGTCGTCGCCAACGTCACCAGCGTGTGCAGCGCGGTGAACGCGGCGGACACCGCGAGCGGCCCCGCGGCGCCGGCGCCGCCATGGGCCGCGGCCTCGCCGCAGACCGGCAGCAACGCCGGCATGAGCATGAGGCCCGCGCCATGCAGCGTGGCCATCAGCGCGGACCATGCCGCGAGGCCGAGAAAGCCGGCCGTCATGCCCACGCGCGCACGATGGCGGTGCCCGCGCGCATGCTGCCACGCGGCCCAGCCGATCAGCAGCGCGCCAAGCCACCAGTGCAGGCCGCTTTGCATCAGCACCGGCCGCCACGCGCCCAGTACGGCGACCGAGCTCGTGAACAGCAGAATGGATGCGGCGTGGCCCAGCGCGATAGGCGGCAGCGCCAGCAGCAGGGTCGTGCGGCTGCCGCGTTGCAGCCCGAGCGCGGTGGCGAAGAGCCAGCCCATCGCCGGATTCGCGCCGTGAAAAACGCCGCTGGCCACGACCGCGCCCCAGGCGGCCCAGTGCGTGCCGAATGTACCGAACAGGTCGCTCATGCCGTACGATCCACGCTCAGGGATAGCAGTACGAGTCCGACGAACAATCACCGCCTTCGAGCCGGATCTGATGCGGGCGATGCGTCTTCGGCCACTCCACGAAGAAGCGTTCGTCGAAGCGGAGTCCGCCTTCGGGGCCGGCGTCGAGCTTCACCATCCAGCCGTCGATGCCTTCGGGGTAGAACTGCGCGTCGATGGCGCCGTACAGCGAATTCGTGAAATACACGCGCCGCCCGTCGCGGCTCACTTCCACCATCTGCGGACCGCCGTTGAGCGCACGACCTGGCGCGCGCGGATGCGTGGCCCGCGAGGCGATCCCGCCGATGCGCACCCTGCCCGCCAAGACAGGATGTTCGGGATCCGAAACATCGTACTGGCGCAGGTCGCCCGTGCCCCAGCAGGCCACATAGAGGAAGCGGTCGTCGAGCGAGAGTGCGATGTCGGTGACGAGCGGCGGCACGGCGGCGAAGCCCTTGAGCATGGGCGGGAGCGCTTCCGGATCCGCGGGTTCGGCGGGAATCTCGATGATCTTGCGCGCGGCCCACTGATCGCCGTCGCGGTACCACTGCCATATAGACGCCGATAGGTCCTTCAGGCTGATGACGGAATTCACGAAACCATATGGCTTCGTGGGGTCGTGCGCGGGCCGCAGTTCGAACACCAACTGGTTCTCCGCGCCGAAGTCGAGCACCTGTTTGTGGCGGCGCGTGTGCAGGTCCCAGAAGTGCAGCCGGTGGCCGTACTGGCCCCCAAGCAGCACCTCGGGCACGAGGCCGTTCTCGAAGGTGGCGGGCAGGCCCCATTCGCTCGTCACGAGCGTGTCGTAGCCGAGATGCCACCAGCCATCGTAGGCAAGCTGCTGCGGGCCGCGGTCGATTTCCCATTGGCCGAGAATGTCGAAGCTCTCGTGATCCATCAGGAAGATGCCGCCGGGCGCTTCGCCTTCCGCATTGGCGAGCGCTGTCACGTAGATGCCATCCGGTCCGCAGTGCACCGTATGCGGGCGGGTATAGCCGGCACGTTGCGCGACGCTTTCTGGCTCGTGTACGCGCACGATTTTCGGGCGGCGCGCGTCGGGCTTCGTATCGACGATATGAATGCGCGATGAGCGCAAGCCTGGCACGATCAGGTAACGGCGCTCGGTATGGGCGTGCGGCGCGTTCGGGCACAGGCACGAACTGCATGCGTTCCAGCCGAAATGATGAAGTTCGTCGCCGGTGTTGGGCATCGCGAGGCGATGGACGATCTGGCCGTACTCGGGCGAGGCGGGATCGAGGTCGACCACGTCGAGCGAGTCAGGCACGCGGCTAGTGGGGTCGAAACTCGCCACCCATGCGAGCGTTTCAGGCGTGGCCGCGGCTGCAAGGCGCGCGGAGGGGTAGAAGCTCGGATCCGGTTTCCATGTCGCCATCGCTACCTCTCCTTGTAGAGGTTTCGGAAGCGCCTATCTTGCACCGGTATGCGTGCGCTTGCAGGCTGCGTGCTGTTTCGTACGCGTTGCTTGTGGCCTTATTCCTTGCGGTAAAAAACATATGCGCCGCAGTTAGAAGGCGAACGATTATCCATGCTGCGAAAACAGTGAATTCGCCGTGTCGCCATTTATCCGGTGCGCTGGACTTTCTAGACTAGATCCAACGATCCGCAGCTTGTGCCGGACCGATAGATCAAGTTACCGGAGGTCTTGTCATGAAGTCGCTTATTAATGCCGTCGCGCTTGCTGCTGTGCTCGCCGTGCCCGCTGTTTCTTTCGCCCAGGCGCAACCGGAAAACGGCCCGCTTACGCGTGAGCAGGTCCGCAATGAACTCAAGGCGCTCGAGTCGGTGGGCTGGCGGCCGAACGTGGTGTCGCCGTTCTATCCTGGGGACTACCAGGCAGCCCAGGCGCGCTTGCAGGGGCATGGCGATAGCGGCTATGGACCTGCGACCGACGGCTCGTCGCAAAGCGGCACGGCGAGCAGCTACTCGCCGCCGGTGCGCATGATTCGTTGAGGTGGTGCGAGTGCCGCGATCGGGCGCTGTTATTGTGTCGGCACCGGCTGGGTGGCCTCGGGCGCTTGCGCGGACTGTGCGGATGATCCCGCCTGCCCCGACACCACTGGCGACGGCTTCTCCTGATCCGGCTGCCACCCCCCGCCCAGCGCGAGAAATAGCTTCACCTGATCGAGCGCCACCTGGCCTTCGGCTGCCGCCACCTGGGCATGCGCGCTCGTGAGCGTGCGCGTGGCGTCGAGGTCCGAGAGGAACGGTTCGCGGCCCGCCGCGTAGAGGCGGTGCGTTTGATCGGCGGATTGCTGCGCCGACGCATAGGCCGTGCGCAGCGCCTCGGCGCGCTGGTCGTCGGCGGCGTAGGTGGCGAGGCTCGTCTGCGTCTCGCGCAGCGCGTTGAGCACCACGCCGTCGAAGTGCGCGAGCGCGCCGGCGGTGGCCGCCTCCGCGCCGCGCACGCGGGCGCGCTGGCCGTTTAGCGGGAAAGTCCAGTTGATCAGTGGTCCGATCGACCAGGCATTGGTCTTCGGCGTAAACAGATCGCTCGTGAGGCCGATCGAGCCCACGCCCGCGCCGATGCTGACCGACGGATACATCTCCGCCATCGCCACGCCGATGCGTGCGGTGGCCGACGCGAGTTCGCGCTCGGCCGCGCGCACGTCGGGGCGGCGGCGCAGCAGCGCCGCGCCGTCGCCAACCGGGATCGGCTGCTTGAGTTTGGGCAGGCGGTTGCACGCGAGCACCGCCGGCGGCAGATCGGACGGCGCGCGCGCGAGCAGCATCGCGAGTTGATACTGCGCGACGCGGCGGCGGCCCTCGAAGCGGGGGATATCGGCGGCGAGCGTTTCCACCTGGGTCTGGCCGCGCGTGACGTCGGGCTGGTTGCCGCGGCCCGCGTCGCGCAGGCGCTTCGTGAGCGCCACGCGCTGCTTTTGCAGGGCGAGCGACTCCTGTGCGATGGTGAGCTCCTCGCCGGCCGAGCACGAGGCGACATAGGCCTGCACGACGTCGGCGACCACGGTGATGCGCGCGAGATCGGCGGCGGCCAGCACGGCCTCGTCTTCGGCGCTGGCGGCTTCCACGCCGCGCCGGAGCTTGCCGAACAGATCGATTTCGTACGACACGTTGATGCCTACATCGCCCAGGTTCGCCACCGGCAGCTTCTCGAACAGCAGGAATTGCTCCGCCGATTCCTGGGCGCGCTGGAACCCGGCGGTCGCGCTGCCCGAGAAGCCGCCCTGCGCATTGGCCACTTCGAACGCGGCGCGCGAACGCGCGAGATTCGCGGCGGCCACGCGCAGGCTCGTGTTCGATTGCAGCGCCTGCTGGACGAGCTGGTCGAGCGTGGGGTCGTCGTAAAGACGCCACCAGTCGTTGGGCACTTCGCCTTGCGAAACCGGGGCGTTGCTTGCGCCGTCGATCGGCCCTTGCGCGAGCGGCGCGTTCACGAGCGCGTCCTTCGGCACTTTGTAGTCGGGGCCGAGGTTGATGCACGCGCCCAGCGCGAGTACGAGCGGCGCGAGTGGTGCGAGCGCGAAGGCGCGCCGGAGGCCATGACGCATCATTGCGAAGCTCCGCTCGCCGTTGCAGGCGCGGCGCCTGCATTCGCGCTTGCGCTTGGGCTTGCTTCGGCATCCGAAGCAGTGACCGCGCCGCTGGTGCTGCTTTCACGGGTGGCGCGCGCCGCCGCGCCGGGCTTGCTCGCCTGCTTTTCGCTGGCTTCGGTGCGCACCGCGACGGTGGCCGTGCGGCCCGCGATCATGCGGAAGTCGTCGGGCACTTCGTCGAGCGCGACGCGCACCGGCACGCGCTGCGCGAGGCGCACCCAGCTGAACGCGGGGTTCACGTTCGGCAGCAGATTGGGGCTTTGCTGGCGGTCGCGGTCCTCGATGGCGGCGACGATGCTCTGCACATGGCCGCGCAGCGCACGCGGCTCGCCCATCACGGTGATCTCGACGGGCTGGCCGAGATGAATGCCGTGCAGGCGCGTCTCCTCGAAGTAGCCATCCACGCGGAACGAATGCATGTCCACCACCGAGAGTTCGGCGCGGCCCGCCGTGACGTACTCGCCCACGCGCGGCGCGCGGTCGTTCAGATAGCCGTCCACGGGGCTCACGATGGTCGTGCGCTGGAGGTTCAGCTTCGCTGTGTTCAACTGCACCTGGGCGTCGGCCACCGCGGCTTCGCCCTGATCGACCTTCGTGCGGCTTTCTTCCAGCGTTTCGCTGGCGACCAGATTGCCGAGCGTACGGTTGCGCGCGTTTTCGCGTTTCGCTTGCGCGAGCGTGGCCTGGCGATTTTGCAGCGCGGCTTCGGCAAGACGCAGCGCGAGCGTGTAGCGCGCCTGGTCGATCACGAACAGCACCTGGCCTTTTTTGACCTGCTGGTTGTCGACCACCTCGACGCGCGTGATGAGGCCGCCCACGTCGGGCGCGACCTGTATCACGTCGGCGCGCACACGGCCGTCGCGCGTCCACGGCGAGTACATGTAGTAGTTGACGATGCGCCATAGCACGACCGCAGCTACGACGACGACAATGAGCGTGAGCAGGATCTGTCCTGCCGAGAACCAGGTTTTTTTCACGGTAGTAAGCGATGCGACACGATGATGACGGCAGCCAATACGAAGATATAAATGCCGAGGTCGAAAATGGAACGATGCCATACGAACCGGTAGAAGCCGACGCGCGTGAGCACCTTGCCGATCACGACGTTGATGAGGTACGCGATCAGCATCAGCACGAGCACGGCGGGCACGAACACGCCGAAGATATCGATTTCGCCGATCATGGCGCGAATCCCGAAGTCAGATGAAAAGGTTGCGCGCTCATCCATTGGCTCCGGATGGCTCCGCGCCCGGACGCTGGCCGACCAGCGTGGGGTAGAGCGAGAGGCGCAGGCCCACGAGCGCGTGCTGCGTATCGCGCAGCCAGCGCTGCGTGAAGTGCGCGGGCGGCGGCGTTGGCGCGCTTGCGCCGGCTTGGCCCGCTGCATCGGCGTCGGTATCAGCGGAGCGGGCGGCTTCGGCGGCTTCTTGCGCAAGCCCTCGCGCGGCCACGCGGTGCAGGGCGTCGTCGATGGTGGCGAGCAGCGCGGGCGGGGCGCTCTGGCGCTCGCTCGTCTGCGCGCAGCGCGTGTAATGATCGCTGACGCCCGCGAGCACGCGGTCGATGGCGGCGTGCATGTCGCCGTCGAGCTTGCGGCGCGAGCGGCGCAGGTCCAGTGCGTTGAGCGCGATGCGCAGGTCGCGGAAGCTTTCGATCGAAGGATGCCGATGTTCGTCCGAGGCCGCGAGGCGCGGAATCAGCTGCATCAGGCGGTCGACCATGCGCGAGGCCAGATCGCGCTGGTCGGCGATGCGTTCGGTGCTGGCGGAGAGCGCCACGTCCGTCCAGCTCGAGCGCAACAGGCGCTTCGCCGCGAATTCCGCGCCGAACGGGCGCGTCATGCGCGTCCACAGATAGGCGAACAACAGGCCCGAGACGCCCGCGATATTACTGTTCAGGAAAACGAAGAAGTCGGCCTCGTAGGCGCCCTGGATGCTGATGAAGGTGGCCGTGTTCACGGCCACGAGCATCGTCACCATGTTGAACTGCGGGCGCGGAATGAGCGTGCCGATCAGGATGAACGGCCCCGCGAACAGCAGCACGAGCATGGCGAAGTCGTGCACCTTGGGCAGCACCACGAATAGATAGAGCCCCGCGATCACCGCGCTCGCCGCCGTCGCGACGAAGAAGCGGAACACCAGTGGCGCGGGGTCGTCGAGCGCCGCGAAGAAGCAGCAGGCCACCGCCGCGAGCGTCACCGCGCCCGCGCCGTCGTGCCAGCCCGAGCTGACCCACAGCCAGCACGCCACCAGAATCGCGCCCATCGGCACGAGGCACGAGAACAGCATGAGGCCGCGGTCGTAGAAGCGCTCGGTGCCGCCGAGGCGCCAGTGCCGGTAGCGCGGCCGCCACGCACCGGTTTCGTGCGCGATCAGCGCGCGCAGGGTCCGGCAGTCCTGCCACACATCGATCACCTGGCCCAGACGCCACAGCGCATTCGAGAGCAGCGCACCCTCCCAGCTCGTGAGCGCGTCGTGCGGGCGCTGCAGCGCGGCCACGCGCGCGCGCAGGCGCTCCGCCACGGGGTCGCCTGCGTCGTCGTGGATCTCGGCGGCGCGCGTGGGCAGCGGGGCGTCGAACCACCTGGCCGCGTCGGCGAGCAGCGCGTCGAGGCCTTCGGGCCACGTGTGCAGATCGCGCCGCAACGCGATGAGCGGGTCGGCGAGCGCGGAAATCATCGGCAGGAACAACTGCATGCGCCCGCGCAGGTTTTGCGCGCGCGCGAGGATCTCGGGATGCGTGTGGTCGTAGCTCAACTGGCTCAGCAGGAATTCGAGCTGGTTCACCGTGGAGGCCATGCGCTGCCGGCACGCCGAGAGCGCCTTGCCCGCGATTTTCCCCGAGAGCGTTTCGCGGCCGTAGAAGGCGGCGTCGCGGAACCACGCGTCCGCGCGCTCGATCAGCGTGGGCGCGAGCCGGCTCGGGAAGAGGTTGCTGCCCACCACGCTCGCGCAGATGATGCCGAGCGTGATCTCCTGGGTGCGCGCGATGGCCACGTCGAACACGGTGTCGGGGGCGGTCACGGTGGGCAGCGCGATGAGCGGCATGGTGTAGCCCGCGAGCATGAACACGTAGCTGCGCGCGGTGCGGTCCGAGATCGCCAGATAGAGCATCGTGCCGGTCCACAGCGCTACGATCACGCTGAACAGCAGCGGCGTTTCGACGAACGGCGGCACCAGCGCGATGGCGGCGGTTGCGCCCAGCGCGGTGCCGAGCGCCCGGTAGAGCGCCTTCGAGCGCGTGGCGCCCACGAACGGATTGGAGACGATATAGACGCTCGCCATGGCCCAGTACGGGCGCGGCAACTGGAACACCAGCGCGATATAGAGCGCGAGCATCGAAGCGGCGAAGGTCTTGACCGAGAAAAGCCAGTCGCGCCAGGAAGGGTAAGTCATGAGCCGCGTGCCGCTATCGGTCGTGAAGGGACGCGTCGGCCGGGTCCGGCGCGTTGAAGGCGTTGAGCACGCGCAGCGTGGCTTCCAGATCGGCGCGGCTCACGCCCTTGAGCACGCGCGCGCGCAGCGCACGCAGGTCTTCCTCCATTTGCGCGGTGACGGCGCGGCCTTCGTGGGTCAGCGAGATGGTTTTGGCGCGGCGGTCGTCGGGGTCTTCGTCGCGGCGCACGAGGCCCGCTGCGCAGAGCTGGTCGAGCAGGCGCACGAGCGAGGGGCCTTCGATACCCACGTGCTCGGCTAGCGTGACCTGGCGTACCGCCTCGCCAAGCCGCCCGGCGGTGAGCAGCGGCGCGGCGCAGGCCTCTGAAACGTTATAGGCGGCGAGCGCGCCGTGACTCGTGCGCCGCCATTTGCGCGCCGCGACGACGAGCGTGCTGCTGACGGCAAGACGTAAAGTATGAAGATTCGACATCGGCGCGATGATAGCGGAAAACTATTTGGTAGCAAACTATCGTTTTTCGGCTGGCTGTCGCCGGGCTTCCAAACAAGGCTTTCAGGCTGCGGCGCGGCCTGTCCGCGAAGACCTTTCCGGATGGTAGTGGAATGGGTGCTGGCGTGCGTGCTGGGTGTCACCCCAGGTGCCGCTTTTTGCGGCTAGCCGTATGACGCGAGGTTCACTGAGCGCGCCAGCCCGCGAGCAGGGCCGGCAGTTGCGCCATGTCCGTGAACACCTGCGCGACGCCCGCCTCGCGCAGCGCCTGCGCGCCGCTGTGGCCCGGCGTACCGGAGCTGTAGCCGAACACGGTGGCGCCCGCCGCGAGACCGGCGCGCGCGCCCGTCACGGTGTCCTCGATCACGGCGCAGCGTTGCGGCGCGGCGCCAAGGCCCGCGGCGGCCGCGAGATAGACGTCGGGATGGGGCTTGCTGCGCGGCGTTTCGTGGCCGCTGAAGATGCGCCCCGCGAAGCAGTCGAACAGGTCCACCTTGCGCAGCTGCAGCTCGACCTTGTGGCGGTCCGCGCCCGAGGCCACCGCAATGCGCCCGTCATAGGCCGCGTGCACGGCGCGCACGGCGGCCGGCGCGCCCGGGATCTCTTCAAGGTCGCGTTCGAGCGCCGCGTTGCGGCGCGCGCGAAAGTTTTCGAGCCACGCCTGCGTAATGCGAAAGCCGGTGTGCCGTTCGATGCGCGCCGCCTCGTCCTTCACCATCTTGCCGACGAAAAGACCCATCGCCTCGTCCACGGAGAGCGTCCAGCCGAGCTCGCCCAGCATCTGGACCAGCACGACATGCGTGATGCGTTCGGAGTCGACGAGCACGCCGTCGCAGTCGAACAGCACGGCGTCGAAGGGGAGGTGAGGCATGGCTTGATGGGGTCATCGGGGGCGGGTGGCTGGGAGCGCGATGATAACCGGGATGGGGCGAGGGCGTCGGACTCGCGGGCAGGCCCGTTTTTGCGTTGAGCGCAACGCCGCGGTATCGCCGCGCAGGCCGAGTGTTTGACGCGCGCCAATGCTTCGCGTCTTGTCGCCACAACAACGGCCTTTCGAGATCGCGCGCGGACTGCATTCTGCTGCGGACGTAAACGTTCTGTAAATGCAAATCGCGCTTCGCTTTTCGTCACTCGATTAAGTCGGTTCGAGGCAGGCGCATCAAACCGGGGTTGAAAATGAAAAAGACCATGATGGTCGCCGCTTTGGCCGGCGTATTCGCGACGGCTGCACAAGCTCAGAGCAGCGTCACCTTGTTCGGGCTTATCGACGCAGGCGTGACGTACACCAACAACCAGTCCGGCCACAGCACCTGGCAGCAGACGAGCGGCACGGTCAACGGCAGCCGCTGGGGCCTGCGCGGCGGCGAGGACCTCGGTGGCGGCCTCAAGGCCATTTTCACGCTGGAAAACGGCTTCTCCATTAACAACGGCGCCGCCGGGCAGAATAACCGCCTGTTCGGCCGCCAGGCATTTGTCGGTCTGGCGAGCGACCAGTTCGGCTCGGTCACGCTCGGCCGCCAGTACGACAGTGTCATTGACTTTGTCGCGCCGATCTCGCTCGTGGCTTCGCCCTATGGCGGCACGATTACCGCGCATCCGTTCGACAACGACAACCTGAACAACACGATCCGCATTAACAATTCGGTCAAGTACACGAGCGCGAACTATGGCGGCCTGAAGTTCGGCGCGCTGTACGGCTTTTCGAATACGGCCGGCGAATTCGCCAATAACCGCGCGTATAGCGCCGGCGGCAGTTATCGCTTTGGCGGCTTGAACGTCGCGCTGGGCTACCTGCAACTGAACAACGACATCAACAATCTGGCGACCTCGACCAACAGCCCCGGCGCGGTTACGGGCAGCTTGCCCTTCACCGCGGGCACGCAGCGCACGTTTGGCGGGGGTGTCGGCTATACGCTGGGCCCGGTCACGGCCGGCATCGTCTATACGCAGACCAATCTGAGCAATGCGCTTGGCGGCAGCATCGGCGCGGCGCAGGCGGGTACGGCGGCGCCGGTCCGCCTCCGGGCGAACAGCGCCCGCCTGCAAAACATCGAAGGCAATGTGCGCTACGCGCTCACGCCCATGGTGACGCTGGCGGGCTCCTATACCTATACGCGCACGAACTTTGGCGCGGGTGAGAATCCCAACTACAACCAGGTCAACCTCCAGGCCCAGTACGCGATGTCCAAACGCACCAGTGTGTATCTGCAAGGCGACTGGCAGCACGTGAGTTCGAATCCGTATGGCTTCGGCGCGCACCTGAACGGCCTGAGCGGGGCTTCGTCCACGCAGGACCAGGTGGCCGTCTCGACGGGGTTGCGTCACACCTTCTGACGGCATGCGGGCCGGGCGCGGATTGCTCCGCTGGCCGGCCCGCTAGTTCCCTGTGTCGTCGTCCACGCACAACTGCGGGTCGGCCACGAGGCAATCGTTGTTCGACTGCACCGCCATCCCGCGCGTCTTCGTGGCCGATTCCTGCGCGGCCACGTGCAGTCCCTTCGGCAACAGCAGCCACATGCGCAGGCGCTCCTTCGTGCGGCTCGCCTCGGCCTGCGCGGACTGGCCGAAGCCATAGAAATAATCGGCGCGCACCGCGCCCTGGATCGCGCCGCCCGAGTCCTGCGCCATCATCAGCCGATTCACGGCGCCGGGCGTTTGCGGGTCGTCGCGCGTGGCGACGAACACCGGTGAGCCGAGCGGCGTCGTGCGCGGATCGACGGCGACCGAACGGCCCGCCGAAAGCGGCACGCCGAGCGCGCCAATCGGTCCGTTCGGCGAGTCGGGGATGGGCCGGAAAAACACGTAGCTCGGGTCGGAGATCGCGAACGCGTGCTTCGGTTGCGTATTCGAACCGAGCGAGCCTGGCGAACCGGGCGAGCCGAGCGCCTTGGCGAGGTCCGCGCCCGCGCTCGTGCCGGTGTTCTTCGCCGCCGGTTGCTGAGCGCTCGCCACGGCGGGCCGCGCCGCGCCGCTCGTCGACGGGCCGGTGCTGGCAAGCTTGAAGCCGCGCAGCAGCGGCGAAGTGGGCTGGTCGTCGTCGCTGTCGTTCGAGCTTGTCGACGACGCGCCGCCGCCCTCCGGGCCCTGCGGGCCATTCGCGCTGGCGACCAGCTCCGGGCCGTTGCCGCCGCTGTCGTCGGCGACGTCGATTTCCATCTCGATGCCGCGCACCTTGAGCTTGCGTCCGCTCGAGCCTGCGCGTGCGACGGGCGGCTCGAAGGGCCGGCCGTTCTGCTCCGCATAGGCCACGCGGCGGATCGTGCCGTCGCGCATGCGGATCTTGCCCGAGCCCTGCACCTGCATCGAATAAAGCAGCACGGGGTCGTCCACCCACGCGAGCACCGGCGCGCGCGCCGCGCCGCGCTCGATCTCGGCGCGCGTGTAGTACGGCACGATGCGCGTGCCCTCCAGACGCAGGCGCAGTTTCTTGTCGCGGATATCGGGCACGCTGTCGCGCAGGTCGAGCGTGTAGACGCCTCTAGCGCTGCCTGGCTCCGCGCCCGGCAGCGGGACCACGGTGCGCCCTTCGACGCGCGCCGCCGTGATGCTGCCGCGCGCCGCGCCGCCGAGCCGCCGCGCGTCGAGGTAAAGCATGTCCTCGGGCACGCCGTAGACCGGGTAGACATAAGCGCCGCCGGGCTGGCGGTTGCCGTTCAGGAGCGGCTCGTAGTAGCCGGTCATGGTGCCGTCGCCGCTGCGGTCGGTGTTGCGGATCTGGTAGACGTCGAAATACGTCTCGAAGAAGCCGCGGATTGCGGCGGCGCTGGCCGCGTCGATGCCGCGCGCGGCGGCGCAGGGCACGCTCCAGCCGTTGCGCGAGCCGAGCACGCCGCAACTGCGCTTGAAGGCGTCGAGCGAGCCGCCGAGGTTGTCGGCGCTCCAGCCTGGCAGGTCGGCGAAGCGCGCGGTCTGGTACCACGCGTGGCGCGTGGAGAATGCGGCAACGGGGGCGGCGGGCGAGGGCGGGGTGGCGGAGGTGGCCGTGGCCGGAGCGGCGGGTGCAGCGGGTGTGAGCGGCGCGGCTGTCGTGGCTGCCGTGGCCGTTGCCGGCGGCGCGGCCGGGCGCGCCGCCTGGTTCGCGGCCGGGCTCGTGGCCTGATTCGCCGTCATGGTCGACGCCGATGGCGAAGCCTTCGCGACAGTCGCCGTTGCCTGGGATTGCGCCGCCGCTTGCGCCTTGCCGGCCTGCGCCTGCGTGGACGGCCCGATGATCACCGAGCTCGCCGGATTGTTGCTCGCGCAGCCGGCGAGCGCGGCTGCCGCCGCCGCAAGCAGAAAGAGCGGTCTGTCCATGACGGTCTCCTGTGGCCTGCGCCGCTAGGAGCGCGGCGCCTGGCCGTTGCTGCCGACCACGTCGATTTTGAACGTCGCCGCGCCGAACGCGTTGCTGCAACTCGTAGCCGACGTGCCAGCTTTCGCGCAGCGCGCCTCGCCCGCGAACGGCGACGCGCTCGTCGTGCGCTTCGCGGCGGCGGCCTGCTGGGCGCTCGCGGGGAAATCGGCGAACACGTCGCCCGGGTGCAGTCCGGCGTTCGAGAAGTCGCGCGGCTCGGGCGACACGATCACGAGAAAGTGGATCGGCCCGGCGGGCGCGTCGGCGAGCATCGGCCAGCTCGCGCGCGGCAGCGTGAGCGTCTGCCCCGCGGCGATGGTGTTGGCCTTGTCGCGGCCGTTGGGCAGCAGCATCAGATAGTTGCCCTCGGGGTCGACCATGAACGCGTAGACGCGGCCCGCGCGGCTGCTCGTCACCTGGAACTGCAGGAAGTCTTTCTTGATGCGCGCGGTCGTGCTGCGCAGGGTCGTGCGCACGTCGATCGAGGGATCCGCGAGCGCGACGATGCGCTCGAACTCGCTGACCGGCGTGTAGGGTTCGAGCGTGGCGGCGGGCGGCGCTGCAATGGTGGTGCTGACGCTCGTCTGCGGAAGCGCTGCGGCTGTGGTGGCCGTAGTGGCCGTGGCGGGCGGCGGCACCGGCGGCACCGGCGGCACCGGCGGCACCGGCGGCACCGGCGGCAGGGCGGCGGCGCTTGCGGTGGCCGGCGCTTGACCGGCCGGCGTGATATGCAGCGTCACGCGCGGCATCTGGTCGGACGGCCGCAGTGCGAACCACGCCCCCACGGCCGCGACGATCACCACCCCCGCGCCGATCGCCAGCGGCACGGTGCGTTTGCGGCGAGCGGGCGCTGCCATGGACTGTGCGGATTTCGTGGATGCCGTGGGCGTCGAGGATGTCGCGGCTCGCGCCACGGCGGGCGACGCAGCCGCTGCCGATCCAGCCGACGCCATCGACGCCGATCCAGCAGCCCCCGCCCCAGGCAACGGCAACGCGGTTTCCCCTTCGCGCAACGCATAAGGCTGCGCGAACTCCTGCCCCGCGCCCGCATGCCCCGCCGCGGCATCGCCGCCTGCCATGATGCCCAGTTCCGCCGCGAGCGCTCGCACGTCCTGCGGACGGTCCTCGGGCCGCACCGCGAGCGCGTGGTCGATGGCGCGCAGGAACGCGTCGCCATAGCGCCCCGCCGCCGTGGTGGCGAGCGGCGCGTAGGTGTCGCCCATCAGCCGGCCCACGGAGGCGGGCGGCGTCTTGCCCTCGATGGCGTAATAGACCACGGCCGCGAGCGCGTAGATGTCGGTCCACGGACCCTGCTTCATCGACGGCACCTCGGCGTACTGCTCGACCGGCGCATAGCCGGGCTTGAGGATCACCGTGAGCGCCTGGGTCATGTCGCCGATTACGCGCCGCGCCGCGCCGAAGTCGAGCAGCAGCGGCCGCTGGCTGCCCTTGAGCAGCATGATGTTGTCGGGCGCGATGTCGCGATGGAAGCACTGCGCGTCGTGCAGCACCGCGAGCGCGTCGATGAGCGGCGCGAGCAGCCCGCGCAGCCAGGCCTCGGTGGGCGGCATGCCGAGCTGGCGCAGCATCTCCTTGAGCGTCACGCCTTCGTAGTACGGCATCACCATATAAGCGGTGCCGTTGGCTTCCCAGAAGCGGTAGACCTTGACGAGCGAGTGATGATCGAACTGCGCGAGCAGTTGCGCTTCGTTGATGAAGCTCTTCAGGCCGGCGCGGAAGGTGTCCTCGTGGCGCTGCGAGCGCACCGTGACATCGGCGCTGCCGGCCACGCGCGCGGCGAGCGCGGCCGGGATGTACTCCTTGAGCGCCACGTGACGGCGCAGCAGCGTGTCCCAGGCGAGATAGACGATGCCGAAGCCGCCTTCGCCGATCAGCCCGACGATCTCGAACTCGGCGATGCGCGTGTGGATCGGCAGCGCCTGGTGGGCGGCTTCGGGTGTGGCGGGCGCGGCGGACGCGGCCGGCACGGCCGGCGTCGATCCCGCCGAATCGTTCGGGCTCGTCTGCGCCGGCTGCGGCTGTTGTTGTGGCCGTATCTGCGTTTGCGCCTGCGCGGCCTCTTCTTCGCCGGCCGGCGGCGCGTGCGCCGATGCGTCCTGAATCGTCGTGGCGTCATCCACGCGTGGCGCGTCCTGTCCGGTGGCCGGGGACACGATGACCGTCTTGTCGTCGGGGCTGCTGCTCATGCTGCTCATCTAGCGGAGTTCCGTGTCGGGCGAGGCTGGACCCACGCCCATCCAACACCAAGACGAATCGGCATGGCCGATTTTGAACGCGTCGCGAGGGTCCGTGACGGTTCGCGACGGTTCGCGATGGTTCGCGATGGCGCGGGACGCGCTGCGCGCTGGCCTGCCTACGTTAGCTCAGACGAAATTTTTATGTGCGCTTTCAAAAAGCCTCGTCCCGTTTCGTCTTAAGACTTAGGGTCCGTTCACATTCAAAACGGGCTTGCGCTGGCGGCCAGCCCGTTATGGAAAGTGAACAGACCCTGAAACGGCCCGCCGGACGCTGCTCCGGCTGCGCGCTCTGGGGCCGGTTGCGTGATGTTTCTTTCCTGCAGGAAAGCGAAGTGAACGAACTCGAACATCGGTTGGGCTCCGGGCAGGCTGGCGCGCCGCTTGCCCGGACGAAGGCGCCGCTGGGCGCGCTGCTGTGCGCGTTGTTGCTGGGCGTTGCCGCGCCGCGTGCCGCAATCGCGGCGGGCAGTGGTTCGGGTAGTGGTGCAAGCAGTGCGACGGGCAGTAGCGCAAGCACCGCTACGAAGCACGCCGCAGCCGCGCCGGGCAACACCGCTAAATCCGCGGCGGATGCTCCGGCCGCGGGCCTTGCGCCCGAATCCCAGGGCTTCCGCGAAGCCGCCGAACGCGAGCGCGACGCCGAAACGCTCAAGTCGCTCACCGACGAAGGGCGGCTGTTGCTCTCGCGCGACCGCGTCGCGCTGCCGGCCTACGACTATTGCAGCATGTCGGTGGCGGCGGCGGAGCGGGGCGACTTCCGCGACAGCATCAACGCGGCGGCGCGCGCGCTCGTGGTGGCCGAGCGCACCGACAACGCGGACCTCGTCGCGCTCTCCAAGCGCGATCTCGCGATTGCCTATAGCTACGCGGGCGACCTCGATGACGCCGACAAATACGCGCGCGAAGCGCTCGCCTCGCAACCGAAGCAGCCCGAGCAGGTGTTCGCGCCTGCCAACAAGGTGCTCGGCGACGTGGCGCTGCGGCGCGGCGATGCGCAGGCGGCGCTCGCGGCCTACGACGACGCGTTGCTGACGGCCTCGCCGCGCTTCAGGCCGCTCGTGCAGATGTCCATCGTCAACGCGCAGATCGCCGTGGGCGACACCGCCGCCGCGCGCCAGACGCTCGACAAGGCAGGGCCGCCCGCGAGCGCCGAACTCGCGCCCGCCTACGGCCGCATCGAGGGCAAGCTGCTGCTCGCCGAGGGCAAGCCCGCCGAGGCGCTCAAGGTCTACCAGGCGCAGCTCGCCAGCACCGGCGGGGGCGGCGCGAGCGAAGCGAGCTACGACAACCTCTGGGTGCACGAAGGCATCGGCCGGGCGTATCTCGCGCTCGGCGACAAGGACCACGCGCGCGAGGCGTACCTCGCAGCAGTGGACGATTCCGAAAAAATCCGCTCGCGCTTTCGCAGCGACGAGTTCAAGACCGGCCTCTTCGGCGACACGCAGTCGGTGTTCGAAGAGGCGATCAAGCTGAGCGTCGATGCGGGCGACTACGAAGGCGCGTGGAGTCTTTCCGAGCGCAGCCGGGCGCGCGCGCTGCTCGACGTCGTGCGCAACCGCGTCGAAGCGGGCGTGGACGATCAGCAGCTGAACGGCACGGTGCCGACGCTCCAGGCGGTGCGCGACGCGCTGCAACCCAACGAGGCCATCGTCGAGTACCACAGCCTGAAGGACACGCTCGTGGTGTGGGTGATCCGCAAGAGCGGCCTCTCGGGTCACACGTTGCCGCTCAAGCGCGCCGACATTGATACGGCCGTGACCGACGTGCGCAATGCCATCGTGCACCGGAGCAAGAACGCGATCACCTACGGTGACAAGCTCTATGCGCTGCTGATCGCGCCGCTCGCGCTGCAGCCCGGCGAGCGGCTCATCATCGTGCCGCACGGCGCGCTGCACTATCTGCCGTTCCAGGCGCTGCACGGCCCCGGCGGCTTCCTGATCGAGCAGCACCCCGTCGCGCTCGAACCGTCGGCGAGCGTCGCAATGCAGCTCGAATCGCGCCGCCCGAAAGTGGCCAGCAATCTCGTGGCGTTCGGCAACCCGCGCATCGCGCCCGCCTATGCGCTGCCCGGCGCGCAGGCCGAAGTGGAGGGCATCGCGCCGCTGTTCGCGACCAAGACGCTGTTCCTGCAAAGCGCCGCCACCCGCGCGCAGTTCCGCGAGAGCGCGCCGGGCGGGCGCGTGCTGCACGTCGCCACGCACGCCCAGGCCGACACCATCGACCCGCTGCACTCGCGCATCCTGCTCGCGCCCGCTACCCAGCCCGCCGACGGCCCCGACTCGCTGCTCGCGCTCGATGTCTACAACCTCAAGCTCAACAACGTCTCGCTCGTCACGCTCTCGGCTTGCGAAACCGGGCTCGGGCGCATCGCGCGCGGCGACGAAATCCTCGGCTTCACGCGCGCATTCTTCTATGCGGGCGCAACGAGCCTGATCGTATCGATGTGGCCGGTGGCCGACGAGTCCACGGCCATCACCATGCGCACGTTCTATTCGCAGCTTTCGCAAGGCCAGGAAGCGATCGACGCCATGCGCGCCGCGCAGCTCGCCGTCATGAAGGAGCCGCGCTTCGCGCATCCGTTCTTCTGGGCGCCGTTCGACCTGATGGGCGGATGGCGTCTTTCCATCGCGCGCGGATCATGACATGAAAAGAGGAATCCGAACGATTGCCGCGCTCGCCTGCTCGGGCAGCGCGCTCGCCTGGGGGCAGGTCCTGCCGAACTCGGGCAGCATCCTCCAGCAAACCGAGCCGCGCGACACGCGCCCCGAGCCCATGGGCGGCGCTGCCGCGCTGCCCGTGGAGCCGCCGGCCTCCGCGCCCGCCCAGCCAGGCGGCGCTGGCGGCGCGAGCTTCGTGCTCAAGGGCATCACGCTCAAGGGCAACGACACGATTCCCGCCGAGGAACTGCTCGCGCCGGTCCAGAGCAAGATCGGCAGCGAGGTGAACTTCGCCGGCCTGCAGGCCATCGCCGCGCAAATCACGCAGGTGTACCGGGCGCGCGGCTACGTGCTCGCACAAGTGGTGCTCCCGCCGCAGGACGTGACTTCGGGCCAGGTGACGATGAGCGTGCTCGAAGGGCGCGTGGGCCGCGTGCGTCTCGACGTGGCCGCCGGCACGCCGATCAAGGAGTCGCTGCTGCGCGCGCGCGTGGAACAGATTCCGGTGGGCGCGCCGCTCCAGCAGCAGGTGCTCGAACGCACCATGCTGCTGCTTTCCGATCTGCCCGGCATCACCGTGACCTCGGCCATCGAGTCGGGCAGCGAGCCCGGCACCGTCGATCTCACGATCAATGTCGCGCCCGCGAAGCGCTGGACCTTCGCCGCCGATCTCGACAACTACGGCGCGGCCACGAGCGGCACCTGGCGGCTGGGCGGGCTCGCGCGGCTGAACTCGCCGTTCGGCATCGGCGACAACCTCGACTTGCGCATCCTCGGCGCGGAGCGGCTCGACACCGTGTATGGCCGGGTGGGCTACGAAGCGCCGGTGAACGCCTACGGCACGCGCGTGGGCGTGGCCCTGGCGCGCCTGAATTACACGCTCGGCAAGCAGTATTCCGCGCTCGACGCCACCGGCGACGCCACCGTGGCCGACCTTACGGTCACGCATCCGGTGCTGCGCACCCGCAACCAGAACCTGCTCGCACGCGCGAATCTGGAGTTCCGCGATCTCTCGGACAACATCGGCGTTGTCGACGACCACAACCGGCGCTCGATGGTCGAAGGCAGCGTGGGGCTCACCTACGAAAGCCGCGACGGCCTGTTCGGCGGCGGCTTCAATAGCGCCGACGTCGAACTGCTGATCGGCAGCCTGCATTTCAAGGACGCCGCGAATTACGCCATCGACCAGTCGCAGTTCGGGCGCAACACCGCGGGCAACGAAGTGCGCGCGACCTTCTTCGCTAACCGGCTCAACGCGGTGACCGAGAAGGTGAGCCTGTTCTTCGGCTTCTCGGGGCAATGGGCGGCCACCAACCTCGACAACTCGTCGCGCTTCCTGCTGGGCGGCCCGCACGCTGTACGCGCCTACTCGCCCTCCGAAGGCCTCGTCGACGAAGGCTTCGTGGCGAGCGCCGAAGTGCGCTATGCGGTGAACTCGAAGATCACGGCGTTCACGTTCTTCGACTTCGGCACGGGCTGGTACAACGCGAACCCGCGTCCGAACCAGGGGCCGAACAACATCACGCGCAGCGGGGCGGGTATCGGTGCGTACCTCGCGCTGCCATATGGATTCGCATGGCAGGGCACCGTGGCGTGGCGCACGACCTCGCCCGACACGACCGGCAACGACAAGCTGCCGACGTTCTATATGCAATTGAGCAAGACGTTTTGAAGCGGTTGACTTAGACGATGCCGGCGAGGTGTGCGATGAACAAGCGGGGCGGTAATCGGCCGGGTGGGGCAGCCGGCAGGGTCACAGAGCGATTCACTGGGCGGGTTGCGGACCGTCAGGGACGCAAGGGCAACGCGCGCCCGCTCCAGGCCAGGGCGATCGCCAGTGTGGTTGCGGCGCTGTTCGAGGCCACGTGGGCTACCTCGCTGCTCGCCAACCCAACTGGCGCGCAGGTGGTGGCCGGCGGCGTAACGGTGAGCTCGCCCAGCGCCTCGCAGATGAACATCACGCAAAGCACGCCGAACGCCATCGTGAACTGGAACACGTTCTCGATCGGCGCGGGCGAAGCGGTGAACATCGCGCAACCGTCGGTCTCTTCGGCGCTGCTCAATCGCGTGGTGGGCAACAACCCGAGCGACATCGCCGGGCGTCTCTCCGCGAACGGCCGCGTCTTTCTCGTCAACCCGGCGGGCGTGATCTTCGCGCCGGGGTCGTCGGTGAACGTGGGATCGCTGGTCGCTTCCACGCTGAACATTAGTGATGCTGATTTTCTGGCCGGGCGCTATCACTTCATCGGCAGCTCGCCAGCGGCGGTGCGCAATGCGGGCGCGCTCAGCGCGCAGGACGGCGGCACCATCGCGCTGCTCGGCGGCACCGTGAGCAACACCGGAATCGTGGCCGCGAAGCTCGGCACGGTTGCGCTGGGCGCGGGCAGCGACGTCACGCTCGACTTCGCGGGCGACGGCCTCACCACGCTGAAGATCAACGCGGGCACGGCGGGAGCGCTGATCGGCAACGCGGGCACGCTCGCCGCCGACGGCGGCACGGTGATCATGAGCGCGCAAACCGCCGATGCGCTGGCCGGCACCGTCATCAACCAGCAGGGCATCGTGCGCGCGCAAAGCCTCGCCGCGCGCGACGGCCATATCGTGCTGGACGGCGGCACGAGCGGCCAGACGTATGTGTCGGGCACGCTCGACGCTTCGGGCGGCGCGGGGCTAGCGGGCGGGCAGATCGACGTGACGGGCTATAACGTGGGCCTGCTCGCGGGCGCGAAGTTGAACGCGAGCGGCGCGACGGGCGGCGGCAGCGTGCGCGTGGGCGGCGGCGCGGCGGGCGCGGACCTCACTATTCGCAATGCTGATGCGGTGTGGATGGATCCGAACGCGCAGGTTCATGCCGATGCGCTCACGAACGGTAATGGCGGGCATATCGTTGCGTATGGGACGACCGCCGCGCGGCTTTATGGCGCGCTGAGCGCGCGTGGCGGCGCGCAGGGCGGGGATGGCGGGCTGATCGAGACGTCGGGCGGAACGCTCGATGTGAAGGGCGCGACCATCGACGCGTCGGCCGCGCATGGCAAGGCCGGGCAATGGCTGCTCGATCCGGACAACATCGTGATTTGCGTGGAATGCGTGGGAGCGGCAAGCACCACGAGCGGGGCCACCGTCGTGTTCGGTCCGGTCAGCGGACCTGTCAACGACACGTACCTCTACCAGGGAGATATCTCGGCGCAACTGAGCAACGGCACGTCGGTGAAGGTTGCCACGCCGGACGGCAACATCACCGTGCTGCCGTTCGTCACCATCTCGAAGTCGGGCGGCGCCGACGCCACGCTCACGCTGAGCGCGGGCGGGTCGATCTCGCTCGGCTACTCGGTGAACATCGGCTCGACGGTGGGCAAGCTCGGCATCGTGTTCGACGCCAACGTCGGCAATACGGGGAGCGGCAACGTTATTTCGCTCAACGGACTATCGGGTTCGCCGGTCACGCTGAACTCAAACGGCGGCGACGTTGCGATTGGCGTCAAGGCAGGGAATCCGGGCACCTTCGATGGCGCGGCCGTGCAGATCTCGAACGCGACAATCGACACGCGTGTGGCGCAGCAGGCGGCTAATCCAAGCGGCTCGATCACGATTCACGGACAGGCCACGGGAGCTGCGGCGTTTGCCGGCCGAAGCGACATGAGCGCGGTGGGCATCTACGGATCGTCGCTCTACACCTCGACCGGCGATATCGAAGTGGAAGGCGCGCTCGGCAGCGGTACGGCGAACGCGGTGAACGGGGTTTATATTTCTTCGGTGTCCGGACAGACGTCCACGCTCACGACCGGGACGGGCACGATCCGCCTCTACGGCGTGGGCACCGATACGAGCGGAACGGCGCCCTATGACGTTTCGGGCGTCGCGATCGACCAGGGCTCGAGCATTTCGACCGGCGCGGGAGGGGCGATCGACATACGCGGCGCACTGGTTGACGGCAGGCCGGCTGGCACCACGCTCGGCGATCAGGGCGTTTTGCTCGGTGTGTCGACCCTCAGTACCGCGGGCGGCACGATCTCCGTCGCGGGCTCCTCGAACGCCGCCAGCCCCGGGGTACTCATGTCGAGCGCCATCGACGGCACCAGCGTCGGGACCGTGACAATCAGCGGTACCCAGGGGACCGTCAATGGTGCCCTGACCGACTCGGTGATCACGGTGCGTGCGGCGAACAACGGCAGTTCGGTCAGTCTGGGGGCCGAGGGTTCAATATCCATATCGAGCGGCGCACCAAGTGGCACAGCACCGAGCGGCACGCTGGTGCTGCTGCCCGGCGGCGTCGATACGAACACGTTCGCTTTCACGCAATCCGCGAGTACGCCGATCTACCTCGGCGGCATCGCAAGCGGTTTTAGCATCACTCCGCTCCTGATGCAGACGTTCAGCGCAATCGCCAACGTGGTCGTCGGAAGCAGCGTGCAAACGGGGCTCATCACGGTCGCGCAATGCATCAGCGGCAATTGCAACGGCAACGCGCCGGTGATCTCCACGAATCTCACGCTGCAGTCCGCCTACAGCGGCAGCCAGGGGATTGCGCTGCCTTATGGCATCTGGCTGCCGCAGAATACGCTCACGCTCGTGACGGGCGGGCCGGTCACACAGTCATCCGCGATCAACGCGGACTGGCTCGCGCTCGCGGGTCCCGGCACGTTCACGCTCACGAACGCGAGCAATATCGTGAACTTTCTTTCGCTCTACGGCACGGGCGACGTTTCGCTCGCGAGCACGACCGGCATCGTGCTCACACCCATCCCGGCGCTCGTCTACAACGCAAGCACCGGCTCGCTCGCCTCCCTGCGCAGCGACGCGCTGACCCCGGCGGGCAACGTCAGCGTCTCCACCAGCGGCGGCGATATCGATCTGGGTTCCCCGGTGCTCGCGTCGGGCAGCAACACGACCTTTTCGCTCCAGACCATTGGCAACGTCTTTGTAGGCTCGGAAAGCGGGTCTACGAGCATCACCTCGACCGGCGGGCCGCTTAATGTCGTATTCGACGCCAACGTGGGCGGTGAGGGCGCGGGCAACAGCATCGTCTTGCTCAGCGGGGCCAACGTCAACACCCATGGCGGTGCGTTCACGATTGGCGACACCGGTTCGAGCCTGGTCAACATCCAGAACTCGACCATCGCCACCGAGGGCGGCGCCGTGAGCATCACGGGCACCAATAATTTCGGCGACGGCGTTGCCATCGGATACAGCACGATCAATTCGGCCGCTGGCAACGTGGCGATCAGAGGCACTTCGCTCTACGACGGCAACGGCATCACTCTGAATCAAAGTTCGATTGGGACTACGAATGGCGGGGTGATGCTGAACGGAACGGGCGACGCGAGCGCCGCCGGTTCGGCGGCCGACTATAGCGGCATCGCGATTACGGGCGGCGGGCCGAGCGGCGCGAGCGCCATCGACGTGACGGGCAGCGGCGCGATAACGCTTGCGGGCAAGATGGGTTTCAATTTCGGGTCCGGAATCAAGCTCACGAATGCATCGATTGCCGCGAACGGCGGCGCGATTGCGCTGACCAGCACGGATTCGACATCGACCGCCACAACCGGCATCGAGCTCGATTCGTCCACCATCGCCAATACCAGCGGCGCGGTCACGCTCACGGGTATCGGCGCCAGCGGCGGCGCGGCCAACGGCGTCGTGCTGAACTATTCGCTGATCGCCACCGGCACGGGGAGCGCGACGCTCAACGGAACCACGTCGGGCCTCGGTGCAGGCGTTTACCTGAACGATAGCGGTGTTCATACAACGGGCGGTGGGATCTCCGTGACCGGCGTATCGGGCTCGACCGGGAGCGGAACGAATTACGGCGTGCAGGTGCAGGGCGATTACATAATCGGCCAGGGCGGCGCGGCTGGCGGCGCGGCGTTCAGCGCCACGGGCGGCGGCGCAATCGGCATCAGCGGCACGGCGAGGAATTCGGCGGGCACCGCCTATGGCGTGTCGATCAACACGGCTACGCTCGACGCCCAGGCGGGCGGGATCCAGGTGAGCGGAACCGTGCCGGTCGGCACGGCCGTGTCGACCACGGCGGTTCCCGCGTACGCGGCCGGCGTGGTGCTCGCAGGCACGAACATGCAGACCACGACCGGAACGATCGGCGTGACCGGCACGGCAACGGCGAACTACACGGCGTATGGCGTCCAGATGCAGGGTGGCGCGCTCAGTACGAGCGGCGGAAACATTGCTCTGAACGGAACCGCGCAGAGCAGTTCGCAAGGCTTTACCTACGGCGTGCTGCTGCAGGGACAGAATTCGGGAGGATCGGCGGGCACGTCCAATGCCGTGCTCTCTGCGGGCGGCAGCGGCGCGCTCGGCATCACGGGGACGGCGTCGGGCTACTACGGGTACGGCGCCGAAATTCTTCAGTCGAACCTGGCAACGCTGTCTGGCCCGCTCACGCTGACCGGCACCGCAAACGTCAGCGCCAGCGGCACCGGTGTTGTGCTTTCGAGCACGCTGATCAGCGGCGGGGCTGGAAATGTTCAGGTATCCGGAACGACAAGTGATGCGCCGGGCCAGGCGCATACATACGGTGTTGGCATCTCGGCCTACGGCAGTTCGATCGAGACCACCAGCGGCAACGTGACGTTGAGCGGCGCGGTCGCCGGCGCGACGGATCTCGGGAATGGCGTCTCCCTGTCCGGCGGTTACAGCGCTAACAGCAGCACCACCGCGCAGCCCGCGATCCAGACCGGCAGCGGGGCGATTGCGATAAACGGCAGCGTTCCCGCAACGACTTTTGGCAGCGTGGGCGTCGACCTCATCGGCGCGGGCATCGCCTCGACCAGCGGCACGATCACGCTCACGGGCCTCACCACCGGCACGCCCACGGCGGGCCTTTCTTCAACCGGCGTGGTGCTCGGCGCGGCGTCGGATTCCAGCTCGGTGGGCTTCGTGAGCCTGTCGACGACACCAACCACGACGATCACCACCGGCAGCGGCACGCTCGCGATCCGCGGCAGCGGCCAGGGTTCCGGCGTGCAAGGCGTGCTCGTGGCCGACGGCTCGCAGATCGTTTCGAACAACGGCGGCGCCATCGACATTCGCGGCGTGGCGACGAGTCCGACCACGAGCGCGAGCGGTGGCAATATTCAGTATGACTACGGAACCATCGTCTACAACGGCGCGATCTCGGCAACGCAGCCCAACACCGTGATTTCGATCGCGGGCTCGACCAACACGTCGGACGCGGGCCTTGCCTTCGGCGCGGTGGCTGTGCCGGCCAGCTTCAACTACGCCTCCGGCCCGGTACAGGTGAACGCCGGCCCCAACGGCACCGTCGCACTGCGTTCCGCCAACGACGGCACGACCACGAGCCTCGCCGACAGCGGCGCGCCCATCACGTCCTCGGGCGGCACGCTCGCGATCCTGCCCGCGAGCGTCAATCCAACGACCTTCGCCTTCGTTGCTTCGGACAGCACGCCGATCACGCTGTTCGGCACCGGCGCGGCGGGCTTGAGCATCGACGCTGGCCTGTACTCGATGTTCACTGGCTTCTCGGCGCTCGCGCTCGGTTCGAGCACGCACACGGGCCTCATTACCGTGAGCGGCGTGTGTCCTTCGCAAGGCGCGTGCACGTCGCTCGTCAAGCCCACGCTGGACCGCAGCCTCACGCTGATGAACACCGGTAGCGGCAGCCAGGGCATCCAGTTGCTCTACGGCATCTCGCTTGACAGCAATACGCTCACGCTGGCCTCGGCGGGCGCGGTCACGGATCCCGGCGGCATCCAGGCAGCGGGGCTGCTGCTCCAGGGGCCGGGCACCTTCACGCTGAACGATCCCGAGAACGACGTGGGCGTGCTGGCGATGCTCAACGCCGGCAATGTGAATTTCCTGAATTCGAAGAGCTTCGTGATCGGCCCGATCGTAAGCCGGTCGTTCGACGCGGCATCGAACACGGCCATCACGCTCGACGCGACCAACTCCACGCTCACCGGCAATCTGCTCGCGCAGGCTGCGACGGGCGGGGTGGGGCTGGGCGGCGGCACGGCATCGGCCAACGGCCCGACCGGCGGCAAGAACACCAACCTCAGCGCGGGCGGCACGATCGATCTCGTGATGGAGAGCGGCGTGTTCACGAACAACGGCACCGGCACCGTAAGCGCAAACAATTATTGGCGCATCTGGGCCTCGACATGGATTGGCGAAACGCGCGGCAACGTGCAGCCCAATACTTTGCAGCCGAACTTTTACGGCTGCGCTTACGGTGCGGGATGCAGTTGGGGCGGCGTCGTGCCGCTCACAGGCGATCACTTCGTGTACATCGCGCGGCCCACGGTGATCGTGACCGCCAACGGCGCGACCAAGTACGTGGGCGCGCCGAATCCGAACTTCGGTTACAGCACGAACGGCCTCATCAACGGCGACACCACCGCCACGCTGAACGGCACGTTTTCGACCAGCGCAACGTCCAGTTCGCCGGTCGGGCAATACGCGATCGACCCGGCGTTTTTCTCGAGCGTCGGCTATATCGTGCAGAACGCGCCGGGCACGCTCACGGTGACGCCCCCGCCGCCCCCGCCGCCGGCACCGCCCGCACCGTCGCCGGCGGCGCCGCGCTACGCCCAGGATCTGCCGCTAGCCGTGAGCGCGATGCAGTCGTTCTTCGGCATGAGCGAAAAGACCTTCGTGTACGAGAACAACCTGCAGGGCACGAATATCTGCGTGGGCTCGAATCAGCCGCTCTTCACTACCACGCCTCCGGGCAGCGATCAGGATCTGCTTGCGGTCGAGTGGAAGCGCGTGCGCTCGCAACCAAATCTGAATAGCTGCATGCTGTTGAACGGGCAGCACGGCTGCGGGGATTTTTAGGTTTTCACATAGGGATCGAACTTGGGATTGGCGCCTTTCGGGAAGGCAATGCGCGCCGATGCATTGCGTCTCTCCATGCTCTCGGTTTGCATGAAGGTCATGATCTCGTCCACTTCCTCTTCCGATTTCTTCAGCTTCTTGACGAGATAATCGCGCATGTTGTACGAGGATTCGCGCTTGGCCATGCGGGCACGTAGAAACGCTCGCAGGACCGGGCAAAATTCCGGCGACGAGTCGCCAACCAGCCACATGTTGAGATTTTCCGGAGAGCGGAAGTCGAGCTTGTCGTTGCCGATCGAGGTATCCGTGACCAGTAGATCCAGAAGGAAGGTCCACAGATTACAGGTCCTGCCCTTTTGCCACGGGGCGATGCTTGCGAATACCGTGGCTTCCTGGTTCACCGGAACGGTCTTGATCGCGCCCGCCCGGATCAGGATGTACCACTGCAGGCGATGGGTGTATTCGCCGTGCTTCTCGCCCGCGCCGACGTCCTTCCAGTGCTGCTTCAGCGCCAGCGATTCCTTGAACACATTGCCGTAGACGAAGCCGGCATAGTTCGGGAGCCGGTCGCCAACGACCATGAATCCGTGGGCGCGCTCGAACTCGTCCAGCGAGGCCGTCAGAAGCTTGGAGAAGTCGCGGTCCTTCTCCGGCGGAGCCTTATTCGCCTTGTAGGCGGTCGCCTGTTTCTGGAAATAATCGATCGCCCGCGATTTGGCGGAATAGTATTTGTTTATCCGCTGCGTCATCTCCTCATCCAGCTTGATCAGGGCATTCCGGATGACCGGTTCACCGCGGATCAACCCGCGCGGGCCACAGGACAGATAGTGGCCTATCCTCAGATAATCATCGAAATGGGGAGACTGGCTCAACAGCTTGCCGTCTACCCTCAAGCCCTTGACAGGGGCCTTTTGGTCCTCGAGGTCGGACTCCTGCTTCTTGCTCTCGATCACCTTGTCGTCGAAGGCCGCTATCAATTCTGCACGAATCTCTTTCAGCGATTTCATCTTGATTCTCCAGGGGATGGCAGCAGCCATCGCGCCGGCGTTGCCGGCGCAGCATCGGTTTTCAATGCGAGGGCTGTTGCGATGTTCAGGATGGTGCGATCAACAGGGTTGTGTCGTTATCCTTAGGGTGCGGCACGTCGCCAGCTTCATCGATTTCCACCCAGATTGCGCTCGCGCTGAAGTTGTCGTTGCCCGCTCTTGCATGAGCGCGGACATGCGCGGCCAGCGCCTCCAGCCACGCGCGCGGGCTCGCGGCCTGCGCGAGCGTCGCGAGCATGGTGGCCTCTTCGACGTACTCCCAAAGACCATCGGTGCAAATCAGGAACGCGTCGCGCGCGCAGAGCTCGAACGTTCCGGGCCGCGCCGCGATGTTCAATCCTTCGAGTGTGCCTAGCGCCGAGAACAACACGTTGCGGCGCGGATGATGGCGCGCGTCCGCGGCGCTGATAAGGCGCGCGTCCACCATGTCCTGCACCATGCTGTGGTCGCGCGTCTGCGCGACGATTTCGCCTGCGCGGAAGCAATAGAGCCGCGTGTCGCCGCAATGCGCCCAGGCCGCGGTGCGCCGCTCGCGATCGATCGCAAGCAGCGTGGCCGTCGAGCGCATGTCGCGCAGCGCCGGGCCGCCGTGCGCCTGTTCCTCGACGATGTTGGCGTTCGCATGCGCGAGCGCGTTGGCGAGACGTTCGCCCGTGGGCGGCAGCTCGGCAAGCGTGAGATAGCGCAGGTCGGCGAGCACCGTGTCGACCACGATGGCCGATGCAGTGTCGCCGCCTCCGTGGCCGCCCGCGCCATCGGCGACCACGCAGTAGAACAGCCGCCCGCTCGACCAGTCGCCAAGCGAGTCTTCGTTACGCTGCCGCCCGCCCGGATCGGTCAGGCTTGCGAAGGCCAGTTGCACGCGCGCTCCCGTCTCGTTGCGGGCTTCCCCGTGGTCACTCGTGAAGTTCGTGGTCGCGATGTTGATCGCGCATTGGCTCGTGCATTGGATCGCGATATTGCGCGCGATGCGGCTCGGGCGTCGCGCGCGCGTCGTGCTCGTGCCGTGCGCGCGGCGCGCCCTGCGCGAGTTGCGACTGCTCCGCGAGAATGCCGAGCACGGCGAGCAGCGCAATGCGGTTCTCGACCGCGATCTCGATGCCCAGCGTTTCTTCTATCCAGCGCCCAATGCCAGTGCGCGCGAAGTCGGCGGGCATTGCCCCCTTACGCAGCGTGACGCCCAGCTTGCGCGCGCGATGGTGATACGAAGCGATGCCATAGCGCGCGGCGATTTGCGCAAGCCCGCCTTTTTCGGCGGAGAGCCAGCCGAGTGTGCCGGCAAGCAGCAACTGTGCGGCTTCGTCGAGGCTGCCGATGAAGCGCACGGCGGAGGCGCGCACGCTGTCTTCGTCGAGTCCGTACTGAAACAGCGCGGCGCTGACCGGGTCGGCGTGCATCGCGCTGCGTTGATCGAGTTCGGTCAGCGCCTCGTTCTCGTCGATCGAGACGTTGCGCCTGTGGCTCGCGCTGCGCAGGCAATCTATCAGGTAGCGGCGGAAATAACTGCACACGGCATGGTTGTTCGACGGTGCGCTATGCGCAGGAAAACTCATTAATTCGGCCGCATGCGTTTCGAGGCGAAAGACCTTGCTGAAGAGAAACTGCGAGATGAGCTCTTCCTTGTCTTCGGCCAGCGCTTGCAGCTCGAACGGGTGATAGCCGGTTAGCGCGCGCCGCACGATGGTGTAGAGCGAAGCCATTTCGGCATGGTTCAGAGCGGTGCGCCGCTGCCAGAGGTCGGGCAGCGTGCACGGATTGTCCATGCCCTCCATGAGCGCCGCGCTTTCGATGTTCGACACGTTTTCCCCTCGTATCGCGTATTTAGGCTCGCTTCGCGTGACGCGCGCCCAGCATGCATCCCAGTATGCATAAATCGTTGGATTGGCTGTAGCGGCGTTCACGTCGAGTCTATTAGCTGGTCGGGCGTCTGACAAGCGCGAAAATCTGCAATGGCGTGTTTTAAAACGTCCGGCCGTTCGGGGAATAAAAATGCTAAAGAGCGGTTCTAGTGGTTTACGTGATCGCAATAAATAATGCGGAGTCCATGACGATAAAGCATTGCATGCGTTATCAAACATGCGGACCGCGAAAAGACGATCGTTCGGTAGCTGCCGTTAGCGAACATCGGGTGCACCAGGCTGGGGAAATGCCGGCGCGACGCTCAGTTTTATAATCATCCTGCATGATGGTTAACCCCTGGAAAACAAGGGCTAAAAGCGTCTTTGTGGGAGCGATGCCACTGCGGTAAGATGCGTCCGGATCGCGCGCCCAAGCATGCTGTGCAAGGCGGAGATCGGGGTCGATCAGGTTGTCCGCATGCCGGGACAACTACTTAAAGATCAACTAGAGTAAATGCGTGGCGAATTTATGAAAATTCGGGAACATGGGCTGCACCGGAGCGCGCTTTTTTTTTGCAGTCGTCGTGCTATTCTGATAGCGACTCGTTAAGCTGCGAACTCCGCCCGCGCTTGCGAATCCGGCTCCTGCTGAACCGGGAATTATCAGAAATGAGTTCAGCCGCGTCCACGCAATTTTTATCCGCTTTAATGCGCTTTCCAGGGCAGTAACCAGAACATAACCAATTCCACACGGACCACGGACCATGGCCATGCTAGATGCCGGGGCGTTGCTCGCGGAAGTTTCTTCCGCGTTGCCCTGCGGCGAGGACGTCGAATACGACCCGGCATTTCTCGAACTCGAGCGCGTCGTGCACGGCAAGCCCGACGTGCAGTATGGCAGCACCGTGGTCGAGGCCGTACCGCCGGACTGGAAAGAAGCCCAGGCGCTTGCGCTGTCCCTGCTGGAAAAAAGCCGAGATCTGCGCGTGGCCGCGCATCTGGCGCGCGCGCTGCTCAACCGCGCCGGCTTTGGCGGCTTTAGCGAAGGCCTCGACCTGATCGCCAGCATGCTCGAACAACGCTGGGCGCATCTGTACCCGCAACTCGATCCCGACGACGACAACGATCCTACTGCGCGCGTGAACGCGCTCGCGGGCCTCGTCGACTCCACCACGACGCTGGCCGAGGTGCGCGAAGCGCCGCTCGCCATTTCGCGCGCGCATGGCGAGGTGACGCTGCGCGACGTCGAATACGCAACCGGCGAGATTGCCGCGCCGGCGGGCGTGAGCGCGCCCACGCTCAGCTCGATCGATCTCGCGATCAGCGATGCGGGTGAGAACGCGCGCGAATCGCTCGCCGCCTTGCGGTGCGCGCTCGAGGCCGCAACGCGCATCGAGACGGTGATCATGAACAACGTGGGCGCGGCGCAGGCAATCGACCTGGATCCGCTCACGCGGCTGCTGCGCCACGCTGTGGCATTCCTCGGCGAGCGCGTGCCCGACGCGCAGGCGGCGCCGCCGGAGGTTGCGAACGAAGCCGCGCGGGGCGGCGCGCCTGGCGCGGGCGGAGTGGCCGCTGCCGTAGTGCCCGCGCGGCCGCCGGGCGAAATCGAGTCGCGCGAGGACGTGCTGCGCGCCCTCGACCGCATCTGCAAGTACTACGAAACGTATGAGCCGGGGAGCCCGGTGCCCTTGCTGCTCAAGCGGGCGCGGCGGCTCGTCGACAAGAATTTCATGGAGATTCTGGAAGATCTCGCGCCCGATGGGCTCGCGCAGGCGCGCCAGATCGGCGGCGTCCAGAGCGAGGAGTGACAAAGGCTATTAGCGTGAGCAGGCACTGAGTTAATCAGCAACGCCGCCACACGGCGCGCCTGAGAGCGCGCCGCCGCGGCATCGACGAGGGGAAAAGCCGTGGCTAAAGAAAGCAGCCAGAAGTTCATCGCGCGCAACCGGGCGCCGCGCGTGCAGATCGAGTACGACGTAGAGGTGTACGGCTCGGAAAAGAAGATCAACCTGCCGTTCGTGATGGGCGTCATGTCCGATTTGTCCGGGCAGCCCGCCGAACCGCTCGCGCCCGTGGCCGAGCGCAAGTTCCTCGAGATCGACGTCGACAACTTCGACGAGCGCCTGAAATCGATGAAGCCGCGTGTCGCCGTGCAGGTGCCCAACATGCTCACGGGCGAGGGCAATCTCGCGGTGGAGATGACCTTCGAGAGCATGGACGACTTCTCGCCGGCCGCCGTCGCGCGCAAGGTGGATTCGCTCGCGAAGCTGCTGGAGGCGCGCGGCCAGTTGCAGAACCTCCTCACCTACATGGACGGCAAGACGGGCGCCGAGGATCTGATCCAGAAACTGCTCAACGATCCGGCACTGCTGCAGGCGCTGGCCTCCGCGCCCAAGCCGCAGGAGTGAGCGCCGCTCGCCTTCAGTCGCGCGTTTATTCGGGCGTTCATCCGCGCATCCAACCGCGCATCCAACCGTTAGCTATCTTTGGCTATTTGTTAACTATCTAGTTAGCCATCCGTCGAGAGGGAGTCTGACATGGCCGAACCCAGTACTCAACAGCAGGAAGCCCGGCAAGGCGGCGAAGCACTCGAGGCGAGCGAGTTCGCGAGCCTGCTGGAAAAGGAATTCAAACCGCGCAGCGACAAGGCGAAGGAGGCCGTCGAGACGGCCGTGCGTACGCTCGCCGAGCAGGCGCTGCGCGACACCAACGTGGTGTCGGGCGACGTGCTCGCGACCATCGAGTCGCTGATCGCGCAGATCGACCAGAAGCTCACGGACCAGGTGAACCTGATCATCCACACCGAGGAGTTTCAGAAGGTGGAGAGCGCGTGGCGAGGTCTGCACTATCTGGTGAACAACACCGAGACCGACGAGACGCTCAAGATCCGCGTGATGAACATCTCGAAGAACGAGTTGCACAAGACGCTCAAGAAGTACAAGGGCACCGCGTGGGACCAGAGCCCGCTGTTCAAGAAGCTCTATGAGGAAGAGTACGGCCAGTTCGGCGGCGAGCCCTACGGCGCGCTGGTGGCCGACTATTACTTCGACAATAGCGGCCCGGACGTCGACCTGCTCACCCAGGTCGCCAAGGTGGCCGCCGCCTCGCACGCGCCGTTCATCACAGGCGCCGATCCTTCGGTCATGCTGATGGAGTCGTGGCAGGAGCTTGCCAATCCGCGCGATCTCACGAAGATCTTCCAGACGCCCGAGCACGCCGCCTGGCGCTCGCTGCGCGAATCGGAAGACTCGCGCTATATCGGCCTTGCCATGCCACGCTTTCTCGCGCGCGCGCCCTATGGCGCGAAGACCAACCCCGTCGACGAATTCGCCTTCGAAGAGGACACCACGGGCGCGGACAGCAAGAAGTATGCGTGGGCCAACGCCGCTTACGCCATGGCCACCAATATCAACCGCTCGTTCAAGCAGTACGGCTGGTGCTCGCGCATTCGCGGCATCGAGTCGGGCGGCGCAGTCGAGAACCTGCCGGTCCATTCGTTCCCGACCGACGATGGCGGCGTGGATATGAAGTGCCCGACCGAAATCGCCATCAGCGACCGCCGCGAGGCCGAGCTCGCGAAGAACGGCTTCATGCCGCTCGTGCACAAGAAGAACTCCGACTTCGCGGCGTTCATCGGTGCGCAGTCGCTGCACAAGCCCGCCGAGTACGAGGACCCCGACGCCACGGCGAATGCGAATCTCGCGGCGCGCCTGCCGTATCTGTTCGCATGCAGCCGCTTCGCGCACTACCTCAAGTGCATCGTGCGCGACAAGATCGGCAGCTTCAAGGAGAAAGAAGACATGCAGCGCTGGCTGCAGAACTGGATCTTGCAGTATGTGGACGGCGACCCCGCGCATTCGAGCGAGGAAACGAAGTCGCGCCGCCCGCTGGCCGCGGCCGAAGTCGTGATCGAGGAAGTCGAGGGCAATCCGGGCTATTACACGTCCAAGTTCTTCCTGCGTCCGCATTACCAGCTCGAGGGCCTGACGGTTTCGTTGCGGTTGGTGTCGAAGTTGCCGTCCGCGAAGGCGGCGTAGCCCCGAGTCAGAGTGAATCTTGCGCGAGCCGGCGCGAACCGGCGTGTACCTTCTAAAGTGAATGGAGAATAGAAATGGCCGTTGATATTTTCATCAAGATCGGCGACGTGAAGGGCGAGTCGCAGGACAAGACGCACAAGGAAGAAATCGATGTGCTGGCATGGAGCTGGGGCATGTCGCAGAGCGGCACGATGCACATCGGCACGGGCGGCGGCGCGGGCAAGGTGAACGTCCAGGATCTGTCGTTCACGAAGTATCTCGACAAGGCCACGCCGGTGCTGATGGGCGCGTGCGCGAACGGCAGCCACTACGACACCGCGGTCCTCACGGTGCGCAAGGCCGGCGGCAAGTCTCCGCTCGAATACTTCAAGATCACCTTCACGAAGGTGATCATTTCGTCGATCAGCGAAGGCGGCTCGGGTGGCGAGGACCGCTTCACGGAGAACATCTCGCTCAACTTCGAGAAGTACCACGTGGAGTACCAGCCGCAAAGCCCCACGGGCGAGAAGGAAGGCGGCGTGGTCGAGACCAAGTGGGACATCGCGAAGAACGTCGCGGAGTAAGCCGCTGGACGGTGGCGGTGCGCGCGTGGAGCGCGCACCGCCTGCATTGCCGTAACCGACCGACGCCCATGAATGCTGGCTTGACGGAGCCAATCGACAATGACAGCAGAAGAGAGCTTGCGCGCCGGTGACCTCGACGCGTGCCTGAAGCAGTTGCAGGATCAGGTGCGCGGCGACCCGGCCAACGCGTCGTACCGCGTGTTCCTGTTTCAGCTGCTCGCTGTGCGCGGCGCGTGGGAGCGCGCGCTCACGCAGCTCAACGTGGTGGGCGATCTCGACGCCGCCGCGCTGCCGATGGTGCAGCTCTATCGCGACGCGCTCCAGTGCGAGGCGCTGCGCGAGGACGTATTCGCCGGGCGGCGCGCGCCGCTCATTTTCGGCGAGCCCACCGCATGGCTCGCACTCCTGATCGAAGCGCTGCGTCTCGACGGCGCGGGCGACTTCAAGGCAGCGGCCGCGTGCCGCGCCAATGCGCTGGAGCAGGCGCGGCCCACGGCGGGAACGCTCAACAGCGTCCCGTTCGCGTGGATTGCTGACGCCGACTCGCGCCTCGGCCCCACGCTCGAAGTGATCCTCAACGGCCGTTACTACTGGGTGCCGTTCGAGCGCATCCGCCGTATCGAGCTGGAAGCGCCGGACGACCTGCGCGACCGCGTCTGGATGCCGGCCGTATTCACGTGGGCCAATGAAGGCCAGGCGGCGGGGCTGATTCCGGTGCGCTATCCAGGCACGTTGACCACCGCCGCGGCCGACGCCAATGCATTGATGCTTGCGCGCGCAACCGAATGGGTCGACGCGGGCGGCGGCGAATTCGACGAGGCGCGCCCGGTCGGGCAGCGCATGTTCACGACCGACGAGAACGACTACGCGCTGTTCGACGTGCGCGTGCTCGTGCTCGATGCCGAAGCGCCTGCGGGCGAAGTGACGCAAGACCGCGCGCAAGACCATGGCTGAGCTGACGGGCCGCGACCGGCTGCAGCCCTCGCTGCTCGACCGCCTGACCGATTTTGAGCCCGGTACGAAAGTCGAGAGCCGCGAGCGCCGCGTGCTCTCGATGCGCGCGCTGCGGCTTGGCGTGCAGCGCGATCTGGCGTGGCTGCTCAATGCGAGCGGCCTCGGCAGCGTGCAGGATCTCTCGGCGTGGCCGCTTGTCGAGCGCTCGGTGCTCAACTACGGCTTTCCCGACATCGCGGGCAAGACGGCATCGGGCATGAACCTCGCGCGCCTCGAACGGCAGATACGCGACGTGATCGTGGCGTTCGAGCCGCGCATTCTGCGCGATACGGTGAAGGTGACGGCGGTGCTCAAGGAGGAAACGACCGGGCACCACAACACGGTCGTGTTCGCGATCGAAGGCGACCTGTGGGCGCAGCCGTATCCGGAGCGGCTTTACTTTCGCACCGAACTCGATCTCGAGGGCGGCGAGGTGCGCGTGATCGACCAGGGCGCGGCGCGCTGAATAACAACAACGCACTGGCAACGTACAAGCAACGCATAAGCGACGATGAACCCCGACCTGATCCGCTACTACAACCAGGAACTCGCGCATTTGCGCGAGATGGGCAGCGAATTCGCGCGCGAGTTTCCGAAGGTGGCGGCACGCCTGGGTCTCGAAGGGCTCGAATGCGCCGACCCCTATGTCGAGCGCCTGCTCGAGGGTTTCAGCTTTCTCGCGGCGCGCGTGCAGTTGAAGATCGACGCCGAGTTTCCTCGCTTCACGCAGCATCTCGCGGAGCTGGTGTATCCGCATTACCTCGCGCCCACGCCCTCGATGACGGTGGTGCACATGCAGCCCGATCTCGCGCATCCGGCGCTCGCGGGCGGCGTGACCGTGCCGCGCGGCAGCGCTTTGCATGCAGTGCTCGACAAGAGCGGCTCGACGCGCTGCGAATACCGCACGGCGCACGCGCTCACGCTGTGGCCCGTGGAAATCGTCGAGGCGAAGTTTTTCACGCATACCGGCGCGCTCGGCGGCGCGGACATGGCGCTGCCGCCCGGCGTGAAAGCGGGCGTGCGCCTGCGCTTGCGCACCACGGGCGGCGTGAAGTTCAGCCAGCTTGCGCTCGATACGCTCACGCTCTATTTGCGTGGCGCCGATTCGCTGCCTGCCCGAATTTACGAGCGCCTGCTTGCCAGCGCCGTGGGCGTAGCGGTGCTGCCGGTCGCGCGGCCTGCGCCGTGGCACCGGTTGTTGCCGAAGAGCGCGGTCAAGCCCATAGGCTTCGACGACAGCGAAGCGCTGCTGCCCGTGAGCGGCCAATCGTTTCAAGGCTTCCGTCTGCTGCAGGAATATTTCGCGTTTCCGCAGCGCTTTTTGTTCGTCGCCATCGACGGCTTGCAGAGCGCGCTGCGCGCATGCGCCGAAAACGAGGTTGAAGTGATCGTGCTGCTCGACCGCGCCGACCCGCTGCTCGAACAGACGCTCGACGCGAGCCACTTCTCGCTCCATTGCACGCCTGCGATCAATCTGTTCTCCCGCCGCGCCGACCGCATCGCTTTCGATCCTGCACAATTCGAGTATCAGGTGATCGCGGACCGCACGCGGCCGCTCGACTTCGAGATTTATCGCATCGAGGAAGTCACGGGACACGGCGCGGGCTCGAACGACGAGCAGCGCTTCGAGCCCTTCTATCACGCGCGCGATTTGTCGGCGGCCGAGCAGGGCAGCGCGTACTACCAGGTGCGCCGCGAACGGCGCTTGCAGTCCTCGCGCGCGAGAGAGCGTGGTCAGCGCACGAGCTACCTTGGCAGCGAAACTTTCATCGCGCTCGTCGACGCGGCCAATGCGCCATATCGCGCGGATCTACGCCAGCTCGGCCTCAAGGTGCTGTGCACCAACCGCGACTTGCCGCTCACGCTGGCCACCGGCACCGGCGCATCGGATTTCACGCTCGGCGTGGAAGCGCCCGTGGAAAGCGTGCGCTGCGTGAGCGGGCCGAGCCGGCCCTTGCCATCGTTCGCGCACGGCGCAGTGGCGTGGCGGCTGCTGAGCCATCTATCGTTGAACTACGAGTCGCTGATCGACACGGATGCGTCCACGGGCGCGCGGGCGCTGCGCGATTTGCTGAGCCTTTATTGCCCCGTCGACGATCCGGCCGCGCAGCGGCAGATCGAAGGCGTGCGTTCGATCGAGGCCAAGCCGGTCACGCGCCGGCTGCCGGTGCCGGGGCCGATCGTGTTCGGGCGCGGCCAGCAGGTGAGCGTGACGTTCGACGAGACGGCCTTCGAAGGCTCCGGGGCCTTCGTGCTGGGCGCGGTGCTCGCACGGTATTTTTCGCTATACGTCTCGATGAATTCGTTCACCGAGACCGTGGTGCGCACCACGGCGCGCGGCGAGATCATGCGCTGGCCTGCGAGGGCGGGACAATGCGTGACGCTCTGACCGTGCTCAAGCTGCTCGAAGACGAGGCGTTTCGCTTCGACTTCTTCCAGGCGGTGCGCCTGATCGAAAACGCGTGGCCTGCTCAGCCGCGCGTGGGTGAATCGCTGCGCCCGCGCGACGACGCCGTGCGCTTCACGCAGCGGCCCGAACTCGTGTTTCATCCGACCACGCTGGCCGAATTCTCGCAGCGCGGCGATGGCACGGCGCCGCGTCTGGCCGTGAACTTCTTCGGCCTGCTCGGGCCGCATGGCGCGCTGCCCACGCATCTGACCGAATATATCCGCGACCGCGAGCGCAACGCGGACGATCCCACCTTCGCGCGCTTTCTGGACCTGTTCCAGCACCGCATGACTAGCCTCTTCTACCGCGCATGGGCCAATGCGCAGCCCGCGGTGAGCCTGGAGCGCCCTGGGCGCGACCGCTTCGCGATGTATGTGGGCTCGACCTTCGGCATGGGCGAGGAGGCGCTGCGCGAGCGCGACACCGTGCCCGATTTCGCGAAGCTCCATTTCGCGGGGCTGCTCGGCGCGCGCACGCGCCCGGCCGCGGGTCTCGCGCTGATCCTCACGCGCTTTTTCCAGCTGCCCGTGTCGATCGAGCAATGGGTGGGCCACTGGATGCCGCTGCCCGCCGAGACGCGCACGCGCATGGGCTTGCGCGATGGATCATCGGCGCTCGGCGTTTCCACGCTGCTCGGCGCGCGCGTATGGGATTGTCAGCATAAGTTTCGCATCGTCATCGGGCCGCTTTCGATGGCCGAATACGAACGTTTCCTGCCCGGCGGCGACAGCCTCAAGCGGCTCGCCGACTGGGTCCGCAACTACGTGCGCGACGGCCTCGACTGGGACGTGAACCTGCAATTGCGCGAGGCCGAAGTGCCGCGCCTGAAGCTGGGCCGCCACGCGCGGCTCGGGCTCACGAGCTGGGTGCTCAGCGGCGCGGCGCAAGGCGACCAGAAGCAACTGAAACTCAATCCAGCAAGCGGCGCTTCCGTGCGCGAGCGGAAGCAGGAAGACATGCAACGGGCGACGGAACACGCAGCAGCGCTCGACATTCACTCAGGAGAATGAAGACATGGCCGAAATCAAGCGTGCAGCGCTCTTTGGCAAGCTCAATCAGCTAGGCTTTCGCGCGCTCGAAAGCGCGAACATGTTTTGCCGCTTGCGCGGCAATCCTTATATCGAGCTCGTGCACTGGTTCCATCAGATCCTCCAGTTGCAGGACTCGGACCTGCACCGGCTCGCACGCCACTACGGGATCGATCCCGCGCGGCTCGCCAGCGACCTCACGGCGGCGCTCGACCGGTTGCCGCGCGGCGCCGGGTCGGTCACGGACATTTCCTCGCAGGTGGAGGAGGCCGTCGAGCGCGGCTGGGTGTTCGGCTCGCTGATGTTCGGCGAGTCGCAGGTGCGCACCGGGCATCTGATGGTCGGACTCCTGAAGACTCCGTCGCTGCGCAATACGCTCTATGGCATCTCGCGGCAGTTCGAGCAGATCAAGCTCGATGCGCTGTGCGAGGAATTCGACCGCCTGCTGCGCGATTCGCCCGAAGCGGCGATGGGCGCGAGCGACGGCTTCAATGCGAACGCAGGCGCGGGAGCAGGCTCTGGAGCGGATGCCGCGGGAATGCCCCCGGCCGCGATGGGCAAGCAGGAAGCGCTGCGTCGCTTCACGACCGATCTCACCGAACAGGCGCGCAGCGGCAAGCTAGACCCCATCGTTGGCCGCGACGAGGAAATCCGCCAGGTGGTGGACATCCTCATGCGCCGCCGCCAGAACAACCCGATCCTCACGGGCGAAGCCGGCGTGGGCAAGACGGCGGTGGTGGAGGGCTTCGCGCAGCGCATCGTGGCGGGCGACGTGCCGCCTTCGCTGCGCGACGTCGAACTGCGCACGCTCGACGTGGGCCTGTTGCAGGCCGGCGCGAGCATGAAGGGCGAATTCGAGAACCGGCTGCGCCAGGTGATCGAAGAAGTGCAGGCCTCGGAAAAGCCTGTGATTCTCTTTATCGACGAAGCCCATACGCTGGTGGGCGCGGGCGGCGCGGCCGGCACCGGCGACGCTGCCAACCTGCTCAAGCCCGCGCTCGCGCGCGGCACGCTGCGCACTGTGGCGGCCACCACGTGGGCCGAGTACAAGAAGCACATCGAAAAGGATCCCGCACTTACGCGGCGCTTCCAGGTCGTGCAGGTGGGCGAGCCCGATGAAGAAAAGGCCATCCGCATGATGCGCGGCGTGGCCTCCACGATGGAGCAGCACCACAAGGTGCAGGTGCTCGACGAGGCGCTGGAAGCAGCCGTGCGGCTTTCGCACCGCTACATTCCGGCGCGCCAGTTGCCCGACAAGTCGGTGAGCCTGCTCGACACGGCGTGCGCGCGCGTGGCAGTGAGCCAGCACGCCACGCCGCCCTCCGTGGACGATGCGCGCAAGCGGATTTCCGCGTTGGAGACGGAGTTGGAGATCATCGGCCGCGAGAAGGCCGTGGGCATCGAGACGCGCGAGCGCGAAGCGGCGGCCAGCGAAAAGCTCGCGGTGGAGCGCGAACGCCTCGTGGAACTCGAGGCGCGCTGGGAGAACGAGAAGGCGCTGGTCGAGCGGATTCTTTCGTTGCGTGCGCAACTTCGTGAGAAAACCGGCAAGGTGGAGGGCGGCGCGGATGCAGCGAACGCAGCCGCCGCGCCAGCGGCTGAAAGCGCCGGGAATGCCGCCGCGCAGATCGACCCCGAAGCACTGCGCGCCGAATTGCGCGAATTGCAGGCTCAGCTCGCGAGCCATCAGGGCGACGATCCGCTGATCCTGCCCACCGTCGATCGCCAGGCCGTGGCCTCGGTCGTGCAGGACTGGACCGGCATTCCCGTGGGCCGCATGGTACGCAACGAGATCGAGAACGTGCTCAAGCTCGCCGAGAATCTCAACAAGCGCATCATCGGCCAGGGCCACGCCACCGAAATGATCGCGCGGCGCATCCAGACTTCGCGCGCGGGGCTCGACAATCCGAACAAGCCGATTGGCGTGTTCATGCTCGCGGGCACCTCGGGCGTGGGCAAAACCGAGACCGCGCTCGCGCTGGCCGAGGTGCTCTACGGCGGCGAGCAGAACGTCATCACGATCAACATGAGCGAGTACCAGGAGGCGCACACGGTTTCGTCGCTCAAGGGCGCGCCGCCGGGCTATGTGGGCTACGGCGAGGGCGGGGTGCTCACCGAGGCCGTGCGGCGCCGCCCCTATAGCGTGGTGCTGCTCGACGAGGTGGAAAAGGCCCACCCCGACGTGCACGAGATCTTCTTCCAGGTGTTCGACAAGGGCTGGATGGAAGACGGCGAGGGCCGCGTGATCGACTTCAGGAACACGCTCATCCTGCTGACCACCAACGCGGGCACCGACCTCATCACGAACCTTTGCAAGGACCCCGAACTGATGCCCGATCCCGAGGGCATCGCGAAGGCGTTGCGCGAGCCGCTGCTCAAGGTGTTCCCGCCCGCGCTGCTCGGCCGTGTGGTGACGATCCCGTACTACCCGCTCTCCGACGAGATGCTGGGCGCGATCATCCGCCTGCAACTCTCGCGCATCGAGAAGCGGCTGCGCGTATCGCACAAGGTGCCGTTCCTCTACGACGACGACGTGGTCAAGCTCATCGCGAGCCGCTGCACGGAGCTTGAGAGCGGCGGGCGCATGATCGACGCGATCCTGACCAACACCTTGCTGCCGCGCGTGTCCACCGAGTTCCTCACGCGCATGATGAACGGCGGCAGCGTGACGAAGGTGCAGGTGGGCGCGCACGACGGCGAGTTTGTTTATACGTTCGACTGAACAGGCGCTGGGAGAACTGCCATGCCTCAACAGGTCAGCATGGGGGCCACACTGCAATGCTCATTCGGCGCGGCGCCGTCGAGCCTCGTGGTGTTGCCCGTCAATCAGGTGATGGGCGAGGGCCCGCCCGCCGCGAACATCATGGACCACATACCGATGGTCAACATCATGCCGTTCGGCGTGTGCTCGTCGATGGCCAATCCGGTGGTGGCGTCGGCCACGGCGGCGGCGTTCGGCGTGCTCACGCCCATGCCGTGCATTCCTGCGACTTTCTCGCCGTGGGCCCCCGGCGCGCCGACCGTGCTGCTCGGCAACCAGCCCTCGCTCGACAACGTCTCGAAGTGCATGTGCAACTGGGGCGGCGTGGTATCGATCGTGAACCCCGCCACCGTCAACACGATGATTCCCTGACCGATTGCCTGAGATGACTTCGCAAGATACGAACCGCAACGTAACGGTGAACTGCAAGGGCACCGAGGCGAAACTGCTGTTCCTGCGCATGACCGGCAGCGACGAACTGGGCCGCCTGAGCGAGTACCGCGTGGACTTGCTGTGCGAGCAAAACAGCGTCACGCCTGCCCAGGTGCTCGGCCAGGACTTGTCGATCGCGCTCGCGCTGCCTGCGGGCGGGGAGCGCCAGTTCAACGGCATCGTGACGGTGTTCCGCATGATTTCGCCGGGCAACCAGATGTACGGCAGCATGGCCGGCTACCAGGCCATCGTGCGCCCGCGCCTTTGGCTGCTCACGCGCGGCTCGCATTGCCGCTTCTTCTATCAGAAGACCGTGCCCGAGATCGTGATGAGCGTGCTCAACGACTACAACGTGGATGTGACCAACCGCTGCACCGCAACGTATCCCGCGCGCGAACACTGCGCGCAGTACCGCGAGACCGATTTCGACTTCGTGAGCCGGCTCATGGAGCACGAGGGCATCTACTACTATTTCGAGCACGCAAACGGCCGCCAGACCCTGGTGCTCGCCGACGCGGGCGACGTGCACGCGCCGATCCCGAACTACCGCGGCGTGCCGTACCGCGACCGCGATGCGGCCGCGCGCGAGGACATGGAGTGCGTCTACGAGTGGTTCACGGGCGGCGAGTTGCAGACTGGCTACTACGAAACCAACGACTACGACTTCGAAAAACCTTCTTCCAGCCTGCAAGGCGGCTTGCGCTCGCGCGCCACGCGCACCCAGCCTTACGACGCGGCGAGCTACACGATGCAGGAGCACCTCACGGGCCATACCGCGCCCGCCGACGGCGACCGCTACGCGCGCGTGGGCGTGGAGATCCGCCAGGCGCGCAACGACAGCATCGAAGGCCGCGCTTCCATGCGCGGCGTCTGGCCGGGTGGCTTGCTGCAACTGAGCGACCATCCGCTCGACGACTGCAACGACGGATATCTGGTCGTGCGCGCGACCTACGAAATCAATTCGGATGTCTATGTATCGAGCCGTGCGGCGCAAGGGCAGAGAAAGATGCCGTTCTTCGACTGCGCGTTCAGCGCGTTGCGTAAGGACAACCAGTTCCGCGCCGAGCGTCTCACGCCGCGCGCGGTGGTGGGCGGCCTGCAAACGGCAGTGGTGGTGGGCGACGCCGGCTCGGAGATCTTCACCGACGAGTACGGCCGCATCAAGGTGCAGTTCCACTGGGAGCAACTGTACGAAAACGAGAGCAGCGAGGTCACGGACCGCTGCTGGGCGCGCGTCTCGCAGGGCTGGGCGGGCAAGACTTGGGGCATGTTCTTTCTGCCGCGCGTGGGGCAGGAAGTGATCGTCGAGTTTATCGAGGGCGACCCCGATCATCCGCTCGTCACGGGCAGCGTCTACAACGCGAGCCTGATGCCGCCGTACAAGCTGCCCGCCAATTCGGCCTTTGCCACCATCAAGAGCAATTCCACGCCCAACGCCTCGGGCAATAACGAGGTGCGCTTTCTCGACAAGGCAGGCGGCGAGCAATTGTTCTTTCATGCGCAGAAGGACCACGAAACCTGGGTGATCAACGACGCGCTGATGAACGTGGGCAACGACCGCCACCTGAAGGTCACCGGCAACGAGTACGTGCAGGTGAGCGGCGACCGCCACGACCACGTGAGCGGAGCGCAGAACGCCAAGGTCGACGGCACGGCTTCGCTCGACGTGGGCGGCAAGCTTCAGGAGAAGGTGGGCACCGACTACGCCATCGACGCGGGCAAGAACATTCATATCAAGGCGGGCATGAACGTGGTGATCGAGGCGGGCATGAGCATCACCTTGAAGGCGGGCGGCGCGTTCGTGGTGATCGGGCCGAGTTCGGTCGCGGTGTCGGGCATGCCGATCCAGCTCAATTCGGGCGGCTCGGCGGGCTCGGGCGATGGTTCGTCGCCGACCGCGCCCACCGATCCCAAGGACGCCGACGATGGCACCAGGAAAGTCGAATCGTGAGCCATAACGTGGCGTATTGCAGTGTTATCGAGCGATCTGCAATCCTGATTAAATGACGGGGAAATACAGGGTAATGCGATGCAACTGACCAATCCGATCCTCACGCTGCGCGTGGCGAAGTACAACGACGAGCCGCTTGCCGAGCCGATCGCGGTGCGCTTCGGCCCGGACGGCGGCACGATCGGCCGCGCCACTACCTGCACGCTCGTGTTGCCCGACCAGCAGCGCGCGATCTCGCGCGTGCATGCGCGGGTGGAGTGCCGGGGCGGCGAGTATCTGCTGTGCGATCTCGGCGCGAATCCGAGCGTGCTGAACCAGCGCGCGCTGGGCGGCACGCGCGAGGCGCGGCTCGCGCACGGCGATCAGTTGATGATCGGCGCGTATTTGCTTGAGGTGGCGCTGGCCGAGGCCACTGCGCAGGAAGAGGCGAGGCCGTTCGGGCACGATCCGCTCGCGGGCGCGCAGGTGTTGCGCGGCGCGCCGCTGGCCGAGGGTGCGCCGCTGGCTGGGGGCGCGGCGTTGCCCGAAAATCCGTTCGCGCCTGGTGCCAGCAGTTTTACCGGCAGCGCGGGCAGCCTGGGCGCGATGGGGGGCGTTGGGGCCGGCGGTCTCGATGCCCTTGGTGAGGCGTTGGGCGCGGGTGAGCGCATGGCCGCGCGGCCCGGCTACGCCGGGTCGGAGAGCGACCACGTATCGCCCGAGCTACAGGCGCTCGCGCCGCCTACGCTTGCGCCCGCTTCGTTCGGCTCGCCAGGCGGCATTCCCGACGACTACGATCCGCTGGCCGATGTGCACGGCGCGGCGACGCCCGGCGTAGCGACGCCCGGCGCTTTTTCCCAGCATACCGCGCCTGCGATGACGCCGGTCTCGCCGCCGATGCACGCGCCTTCGCAGGCGTGCGCGGCCATGCCTGGCGCAGCCGATCCGCTCGGTCTCGGCGCGCAGGGGCCGACTGGCCTGCCCGCGAGCCTGCTTGGCGACGCGGGGCCGCTCGGCGCGACCCCGTTCGACGATCTCTTTTCGCCGGCTGCTCCGGCTGGCTTCGCGCCACAAGAGCCGCAGCCGTCGCAGCCGTCGCAAACGCACCAGTTGCTGCCATCGGTGACGCAGATCTTTGCGTCGGCGGCAACTACGCAGCCTGAATCGCCGCTCGCCGTGCAGGCGAAGGCCGAAGAGTCTTCGCCTCCATCGCCGCAACAACAGCAATCGCAACAACAGCAGCCGCCACAAACCGCGCCCGCCGCTGTGTCGGCTCCCACGCCTGCTGACTCCGCCGCGCCCGCCACGCCCGCATCACCGCAAGAGGAAGTTGTGCTCGCCGCGTTGCTCGAAGGCTTGGGGCTCGAACCCGGCCGCGTGCCGAACCTGCCCGCCGCCGATCTCGCGCGGCTCGTCGGCACGATGTTGCGCGACTCGCTGCGCGGGACCATGTCGGTGCTGCGCGCGCGCTCGATGACCAAGCGCGAGGCGCGGCTCGACACCACGCTCATCGTGGCGCGCGACAACAACCCGCTCAAGTTCTTCCCCGACGTGGACAGCGCACTCGCGCAAATGCTCACGGGCCGCGCGCAAGGCTACTTGCCGCCGTCCGAAGCGGTGGCGCGTGCGTTCGTCGACATCGAATCGCATGAACTGGCCGTGCTCGTGGGCATGCGCGCGGCGCTCGCGCATGTGCTCGCGCGCTTCGATCCGGCCACGCTCGAAGCGCAGTTGAGCGAGCAGGGCATGCTCGACCGCGTGCTCTCGAACCGCAAGGCGAAGCTCTGGGACCGCTTCGTGGAATTGCGCGCGGGCATCGCGCGCGAAGCGGAGGACGACTTCCAGAAGCTATTTGGCAAGGCGTTCAACGACGCGTACGAGGCGCAGGTGGACGCGCTACAACGCGCGCGCGAGGACGCAGAGAAGAAATCGGCAGGGTCCGCCTGAAGCGGCGGCCCCTTTAAACCTGGACGATACACACGACGACGAGAACAACGTGTCCTGGAACAGCAAAGTCATCTGGTCGGAAGGCATGTTTCTGCAGCCGCATCATCTGCAGCAGCATGACCGCTATTTGCAGGCGCAGCTGGAAACGCGCGCGGGCGGCCTGCGCCCTTATGCATGGGGCTTCGCCTCGCTCGAAATCGACGAGCAGCTGCTCAAGCTCGGCAAGCTCGCGTTGCTGTCGTGCTCGGGCGTTTTCCCCGACGGCACGCCGTTCAATCTGCCCGGCGACGACGATCTGCCCGCACCGCTCGACATTCCCGAAGGCACGCGCGGCGTGCTCGTGACGCTCGCATTGCCGGTGCGCCGGCCCGGCGTTCCGGAAACGGGCAATGAGGATAGCGAAGAAAATTTCGCGCGCCATCGCCGCGCGGAAGCCGAGGTGGCCGACAGCAACGACCCGAACGCGAGCGCGGCGCTGGTGGAGATCGGCAAGCTGCGCGTGCGCCTCGCGCTGGAGCCCGACGTGGCGAACGCCTACGCGACGATAGGCGTGGCGCGTGTGATCGAGCGGCAGCCCGACAACCGCGTCGTGCTCGAAGCCGACTATAGCCCGCCGTGCATGGACTATCGCGTGGCGCCGCGCCTGCGCGCGTTCGCCGACGACCTCGTGGGCCTGTTGCACCAGCGCGGCGAAGCGCTGGCCGCGCGTCTCGTGCAACCGGGCGTGACGGGCGTGGCCGAGGTCTCGGACTTCCTGCTGCTTGAACTCATCAACCGGGCGGAGCCGCTCGCGGCGCACTTCTCCACCATGACGGGCCTGCATCCCGAGGCGCTCTATTGCATGGTGGTGCAGTTGGCGGGCGAATTGGCCACGTTCAGCCAGAAGAACAAGCGCCCCAACGCGTATCCGGTTTACCGGCACGACCGCTTGCGCGAAACCTTCGCGCCAGTGATCGACGATTTGCGCGCGGCGCTCAGCATGGTGATGGACCCGCACGCGGTGCCAATCCCGCTCGAAGAGCGCAAGTTCGGCCTGCGCGTCGCGCTCGTGCCCGACAAGAACCTGTTCGCCTCGGCCACCTTCGTGCTGGCCGTGCGCGCGCAGATGCCGGCCGAAGCGATCCTCACCGGCTTCGCGCCGCAAGTGAAGATCGGGCCGATCGAGCGCATCCGCGACCTCGTGAATCTGCAATTGCCGGGCATCGGCTTGCGTGCGCTGCCGGTGGCGCCGCGCCAGTTGCCGTTCCATGCGGGATTCACGTATTTCGAGCTCGACCGCGGCAACGAACTGTGGAAGCAGTTCGCCGCCTCGTCGGGCATGGCATTGCACGTCGCAGGCGAATTCCCCGGCCTCGCGATGGAATTCTGGGCGATCCGCCGCTGACCGTATTCGTGTCTGGCGCAGACGCCATCGATTGAGGAGGACGTGCACCGTGTCACCCGACGACCCACCCATGAGCGCCGATCCCGGCGCCACCATCCTGATCCCGACACCGGGCGGCGCACGCGCGCCGTTCGTGGCGGCGGCCACCTCGGTCGCGCCGATTCCCGCCGGCGCGGGCGGCCTGAATCCGCTGCTGCGCGCGGCCAATCCGCTCATCGACCTCGCGCTGCCGTTGCGCCAGTTGCCCACGCACCCCGACCTCGAACAGTTGCGCACGCAACTTATTCAGATGATGCGTGCGTTCGAGACGCAAGGGCGCGCGAGCGGCTACGACGACGAAAAGCTCGGTGCGTCGCGCTACTGCCTGTGCACCTTCCTCGACGAGGCGATCTCCAGCACGCCGTGGGGCGCGGGCGCCTGGGCGAGCCGCAGCCTGCTCGTGACCTTCCATAACGAGGCGTCGGGCGGCGAGCGCTTCTTCCTGATTCTCCAGCGGCTCGCGCAAAATCCTGGTGCGAACGTGGACGTGCTCGAACTCATGTACGTGATACTCGGCCTTGGCTTTGAAGGGCGCTACCGCCTGATCGACGGCGGGCGCACGCAACTCGATGCGGTGCGCGAGCGGCTCGAACAGATGATCCGCGCGCAGCGCGGCGCGGTAGAGCGCGAGCTCTCGCCACACTGGCAGCCCGTGAATGCGGAGCGCAAGCCGCTGCTGCAATTGGTGCCGCTGTGGGTGGCGGCGGCGGTGGCGTGCGTCGTGCTGGTGGTCGCGCATCTGGTGCTGAGCTTCCGGCTCAACGACGCATCGGATGCTGTGTTCCAGACGCTGCACGCGGTGCGCGTCGCGCCGCCGCCGGCGCTGGCGGCGAAGATGGAAGCCGCACCCAAGCCCGCGCCGAAGCTGTCGAAGTTCCTCGCACCCGAGATCGCCCAGGGCCTCGTGCGCGTGACCGAGCAGCCCGACCGCACCATCGTCGAGGTGAACGGCGACGGCCTTTTCGCCTCGGGCAGCGCGGAGCTTACATCGACGTATCTGCCGATCGTGCAGCGTATCGGCGACGCGTTGAAGGACGTGCGCGGCAACGTCGTGGTCATCGGGCATACCGACAATCAGCGGCTTATTTCCGCACGTTTCCCGTCGAACTGGCACCTCTCGCAGGCGCGCGCGGAAACCGTGAAGGATCTGCTGGTCGCGCGCACCGGCACACCCGCGCGCTTCACCGCCGAAGGGCGCGGCGACACCGAGCCCATTGCGCCGAACGACAGCGCGGCCAACCGCGCGCGCAATCGCCGCGTGGATATTGCCGTGCTCGCACCGGGAGCCACGCCATGATCAAGAAACTGGTGGACTGGCTGCGGCGCAAGATCGTGCTGTCGTTTCTCGGCGTGCTCGCGCTCGCGCTGATCGTCTGGATCGAAGGGCCGCTGTTCGCGTGGGCCGGCAATGCGCCGCTCGAAACGAGTGCGAGCCGCTGGATCGTGATCATAGTGCTGTTCCTGCTGTGGGCGCTTTACTGGTTCGTGCGCTGGCTGCGCGCGCGCCTCGCCAACGTGAAGTTCACGCGTGTGGTGGCCGAGGGCGCGAACGAGACGTCCCCCGGCAAGGAGCAATCGGACGCCGACGTGAACGCGCTGCGCAAGCGCTTCGAAGAGGCCATGGCCATTCTGCGCAAGTCCCGCGTAAAAGGGCGCTTTGGCAGCCAGTACGTGTATCAGCTGCCCTGGTACATGTTCGTGGGCGCGCCCGGCACTGGCAAGACCACGGCGCTCACGCATTCGGGCCTGAAATTTCCGCTCTCGACGCAACTCGGCGATCATGCGGTGGGCGGCGTGGGCGGCACGCGCAACTGCGACTGGTGGTTCACCGACGATGCAGTGCTGCTGGACACCGCGGGCCGCTTCACGACCCAGGACAGCTTCGCGGCCGCCGATCAGGCCGCGTGGGGCGGCTTCCTGCAACTGCTGCGCAAGTACCGGCCGCGCCGCCCGCTCAATGGCGTGATCGTCGCGGTCTCGGCGCAGGATCTGCTGCAGCTTTCGGACACGCAGCGCGCATTGCAGGCCCAGGCCGTGCACGAGCGCCTGAAGGAGCTTTATGAGCGGCTCGGCGCGCATTTCCCGGTCTATGTGCTGGTGACAAAGTGCGACCTGCTGGCCGGTTTCGCGGAGTTCTTCGACGATCTGGGCCGCGACGAACGCGAGCAGGTCTGGGGTATGACGTTCGCCTTCGACGAGGGCGGAAGCGCGGATAAACCAGGCAATCCGAACGATGTCACCGGGCAAATTTCAACTCAATTTCCGGCCGAGTTCGCCGCGCTCGCGCAGCGCTTGCAGGCGCGCGTGCTGCATCGCATGCAGCAGGAGACGGATACGCGGCGGCGCGCGCTCGTCTACGGTTTCCCGCAGCAGTTCGCGGGGCTCGAAGGCGTCTTGCAGGCATTCCTCAACGATGCGTTCAGCGCGTCGCGCTACGAAAAGCCGGTGCTGCTGCGCGGCGTCTATTTCACGAGCGGCACCCAGGAAGGTCGGCCGATCGATCGCGTGATGAGCGCGGTGGCCGCCGCGCTCGGCTTGCAGCAGCAGGTCCTGCTGCCCGATGCCTCGGCGGGCCGCGCGTACTTCATCACGCGGCTCATGCGCGACGTGATCTTTCACGAGGCCGGGCTCGCGGGCACCAATCGCGGGCTCGAACGCCGGCGTGCGTGGATTCAGCGCATTGCGCTCGGCGCCATCGCGCTCGTCACCGTGCTGGCGCTCGGCGCGTTCTTCATCAGCTATCAACGCAATGAGGCCTACGTGGCTCATGCGGCGCAGCAGGTCGACGCGCTCAAGCAGCTCGCGCAGGCCACGCCGGTCACCGACAATCCGCTCGCCTTGCTGCCGCTCCTGAACGCCGCGCGCGACTTGCCCGGCGGCTATGCGCAGCGCAACGCGAGCGCGCCGTGGCTCTCGCGCCTCGGCCTCTACCAGGGCGACAAGCTCGGGCGCGAAGCGCAGGCGAGCTACCGCCGGCTGCTCGGACAAACGCTGCTGCCGCTCGTGGTGCGGCGCATGGAGGAAGAGTTGCGGCGCGGCGATGCGAACAATGGCGAGTTCCAGTATGCGGTGCTGCGCGCGTATCTGATGCTCGGCGACCCCTCGCACTACGACGCCGACTCGGTGCGCCTGTGGGCCGACGTCGACTGGCAGCGCGGCCCGTTGCGCGATGCGAGCGATGCGCAGCGTAGCGATATCGACGGGCATCTCGCGGCGCTTCTCGAGCCAGCGTTCTTCGATCCCTCGCTGCCGCTCGACAAGAACCTGATTCAGCAGGCGCGCACGAACCTTGCGAAAATGCCGCTCGCGCAGCGCATGTTCGAGAGCGTGCGGCGCGATCTCGACGCCCAGCATTTGCCCGATTTCAGCGTGGCGAGCGCAGGCGGCCCGAACGCCGCGCTCGTGCTGGTGCGCAAGAGCGGCGCGCCGCTTACGCGCGGCGTGCCGGGCGCGTTCACGCTTGCGGGCTACGAGAAGTTCCTCGCGGCGCGCGATGCGGCGGTGCTCGACGTAGCGCGCGACAACTGGGTGTTGGGCCGCGACGAACAGGTGCTCACGCCCGCGGCGGCAAGCGATCTCAAGGCGGCGATGACGCAGCTCTACTACGACGAATACATTCGCCAGTGGGATGCGTTGCTCGGCGATATCGCCGTGGTGCCGTTCGATGGCGTGGACAAGGGCGCACGCGTCGCGTATGCGCTCGGCAATGCCGATTCGCCGCTGCGCGCGGTGATGGTGGCGGCGGCGCGCGAGACCACGCTCGGCAAGCTCAGCCTGGGCGGGACGATTGGCGCGCAGGCGGGGGCGCTCATCAACGGCAAGATCGAGGCGATGAAGAAGAAGCTGGAGAGCGCGCTTGGCAACGCCCCCGACGACAACGCGAACGGCGCGCCGCCGCAGGTCAATCCGGTTGACGCGCATTTTCAGCCGTTGCATGACCTCGTGGGCAAACCAGGTGCGCAAGGGCCGTCGCCGCTCGACACTCAGCTTGCGGCGCTCAAGGACGCGGCCACCTACCTCCAGGCCGCCGATACCGCGCGCCGCCAGGGCCTCGCGCCGCCGCCCGGCGACGCCATTGGCAAGCTCAAGCTCGCCTCGCAGGGCGCGCCCGCGCCGCTCGCGGCGGTCGTGAACGACGTGTCGAACGGCGCTACGGCGCTGATGGCGGGCGGCGAGCGTGCGCGCCTGAATGCGCTCTGGATGGCGAACGTCGGGCAGTTGTGCAAGCAGGCGCTCGACGGACGCTACCCGCTCGTGCGCTCTTCCACGCGCGACGCCGCGCCCGACGACTTCGGCCGACTGCTCGCGCCGGGCGGCCTGATCGACGACTTCTTCCAGAAGAATCTGCAGAACTTCGTCGATATGTCGGGGCCTGTGTGGCGCTGGCGGGCCGGAACGGAATCGCCTGGCATTCCCGATGATGTGCTCGTGCAGTTCCAGCGCGCCGCGCAGATTCGCGATGCGCTGTTCCGCGCGGGCGGACGCGATGTCTCGGTGCGCTTCACGGTCAAGCCGATTGCGATCGATCCGACCATCACGCAATTCACGCTCGACGTGGACGGCCAGCAGTGGGTCGTCAAGCCGGGCGCGAACGAAGGCATGGGCTTCCAGTGGCCGAGCGGCAAAGGCACGGGGCAGGCGCACGTGGAATTCGCGCCGCCCGGCGGAGGCGACGCGCCGCGCGCCGACGGCCCGTGGGCGCTGCTGCATCTGATGGACAAGGCGCAGATGCAGCAGATGGGCCAGTCCGACCGCTTCAAGATCGACTTCGTGTCGGACGGCCGTCACGTGCAACTGGAACTGGACGCGAGCAGCGTGACGAATCCGTTCCGGCGCGGCATGATCGATCAGTTCCGGTGTCCTGATCATCTATGAGCGAGACGGGTTTTTTCGGCAAGGTCCGCACGCATGGCGACTTTGTCGCGCGGCGGCTGCCGGCGGCTTTTATCGAGCCGTGGGACCGCAGCCTCCAGGCGGGCATGCTGGAGGCGCGCGCGCGTTACGGCGCGCAGTGGCTGTCGCTCTATCTGAACGCGCCGGTATGGTGTTTCGCGCTGGGCGAGACCCTGTGCGGCGCGCCGGCCTGGGCGGGCGTGCTGATGCCGGGCGTGGACCGCGTGGGCCGCTATTTCCCGTTCACGCTCGCGCGGCCGGTGGCGCCCGGATTGTTCGCGGACTGGCTGCGCGGCGCGCAGCCATGGTTCGAGATGGCAGTGGAGCTCGCGCTCTCGACGCTTGCGCCGTCGTTCGATCTCGAGCGTTTCGCCGATCAGGTGTGCAGACTCGATGGATTCGATGATGATAGGCGCGCGCCCTGGCGTTATGCTGGTGCGTGCGAGGGCGAGAACAACGGCGTCGCGCTGGGCGAGTGCCTGGCCGCGCACACGGCGGCGGGCGACAGCCTGTGGTGGAGCGAAGGATCGGCGCAGGTGGAGCCCGCGCTGCGCGTCGCCATAGGGCTGCTCGACGGGCCGCGTTTCGCCGATTTGCTCGATGCGGCGCGCGCGCCGTGGAAGGCGGCGATCGCGTTGCAGCGCGTTTGAAACCGCGATGCGATGCCCGCGCGCGTACAAGATTGCATTTAATGGAGAGATGACATGTCGGCTATCGTGAAGAACCTTTCGCCGGCGCGGCTGCGGCATGCGTGGCCCGCCGCGCTGGCCTGTTGCGCGGTCGTGCTCGCGGGTGCGATGCAAACCCCGGCCCATGCGCAGGTGATGAAGGAGAAGGACATCACCGAGCAGTCCGTTACCAAAGCGCTCACGCCGAGCGAGACCACCGGCGACGTGCTCACGCGCGGCTTCGTGCTGTCGAACCAGCAGCCTGGTGCGATGTCGGCGAAGGCGAAGGGGCCTGCGAAGGCGCCATCGGCGCAAATGCTGATTACCTTCGCCACCAACTCGACCGATCTCACGAGCACCGCGCGCACGGCGCTCGACAAGGTCGCCCGCGCGCTGCAGTCCGACAAGCTCGCTGCGTACAAATTTCGCGTGGAGGGCCACGCCGACCCGCGCGGCAACCCGGACGCGAACATGACGCTATCGCAGGGGCGTGCCCAGGCCGTGGTGGACTACCTCACGCAGCAGGACGGCATTGCGGCGGAGCGCTTGACCGCGGTAGGCAAGGGGTCGAGCGAGCCGCTCAATACGCGCAATCCAGCCGCGCCGGAAAACCGCCGCGTGACGATCGTGACCGTTGCTGATTGAACGGCGTGGCGTTCTTGCGCATCCGAGGCCGCTTGCCGGGCGCGAGTTCGCGCGCGCGTGCCGGTGTCGCTAACGTTGCGTGCGCAACGTTGATGGGCGTGTGCGCCGGGGTCCCCGCGCCGGGCGTGGTTGCCTCGGGCGCGTCGGGGGCTTCAAGCGGGCCGGCGGCAGTGCCCATCTCCACGCTGAGCGCCGAGCTCGCCAGCGCATTCGTCCCGGACATCGAGGTCGTGCGCCTGCCGCTCGCGCAGCTTGTCGGCGCATTGCCGCCGGGCCCGACGCTGCGGCTCTACGCCATCACGGACCAGCCCGGTCTCTATGTGATGCATGCACCGAGCCTCGCCGCGCAGGGCGCGATGTTCTCGCGCGTGGTCGCGCTGATCGAGCGGCGCGACATGCCGCACGACCGCGTGGTGTCGATGAGCGCCGTGGCCGCGAACGCGCGGCGCTTCGGCGAAGATCCCGCTGGGCTCACGGCGGGCAACAACTTCAGCGCAGCGCAGATCGCGCAGTTCTTCGAGGTGGCGCAGCGGCAGCGCGCGAGCCTGACCGAAGGCGAGCGCGCGTTGCAGGCACTGCTCACGCGATGGGGGCTGATCCACCGGGAAGCGGGAGCAACAGGAGAGGGCGGCACGACATGGCGCGCGGCGTCCTCGCGCGATTTTCTCGTGACGATTCCAGGCATGGGCAAGGGTCCGGCGGGCGAAGTGATCGACGCGCAAGTGCGCGCGGCGATTCTGAGCCACGAACTCGGGCATTGGCGCTTTTTCTCCGACCCCGCCTATGCCCACGCGTGCCGCACATTCTGGTGGCATCAACTGACGCACACCGAACGCGAGGCGCTGACCGGGGAACTGGCGGGCATGGGTTACGACCCGTCGGACCGCATCGTGATCGACGAAATGCAGGCCTATTTGCTGCACACACCCGCGCGCTTCATGCCACTTGCCGATCAGCCTGGCGCGGGCGGCGTGGACATCGCGCGCGTGAAGCGCGGGCTCGAACTAAGCGTGCGCAATGCTGGACGAAACGCGGGACAATAGCGCTTTCGCCTATTTTCGGCGCCACCGCCGTCACGCCAGCATGCAGAACGATTCCCAGGTCAACGACCCTTCCACACCCGGGGCTCACCCCGACTCGGCCCGCGACACGAGCGCAGCGCCCGGGCTTCCGGGCCGCGCGAACTATACTCAGTTCGCGCAGCGCTACGCGCAAATGGCCCCGGAAAAACCGCACAACGCCCTCTACGAGCGTCCGGCCACGGCCGCGTTGCTCGGTGACGTGGCGGGCCTTCGCGTGCTCGACGCGGGCTGCGGCCCCGGCATCGTCAGCGCCGAACTGGCGCGCGCGGGCGCGCGGGTGCACGCATTCGACGTGACGCCCGCGATGGTCGAGCTCGCGCAGTCGCATTGCGCGAGCCTGCCCGTGGAAGTGGCGCAAGGCGATCTGGGCCAGCCGCTCTCGTGGCTCGCCGACGCACAGTTCGACCGCATCGTCTGCTCGCTCGCACTCGACTATGTCGAGCACCTCGCGCCCACCTTCGCGGAATTCCGGCGCGTGGCGCGACCTGGCGCGCTGCTGGTGTTCTCGATGGCGCATCCGATGCGCGACTGGATCGACACGCGCACGCGTGGCGGCCGCTCGTACTTCGAGACCACGCGCTTCGGCTTGCATTGGGCGGGCTTCGGCGAGCCGAAGCCATATGTCGAGGCGTATCGGCGACCGCTTGCCGATATCGTCAATGCGCTGGGCGCGAGCGGCTGGGCGATCGAGCAACTGGTCGAGCCGCAGCCGCAGCCGGAAATGAAGGCGGTGGCGCCCCGGCTCCATGCGGAACTGGCGCTCGCACCCGCTTTTCTTTGCGTGCGGGCGCGCCGCGCGTAACGGATAGCGGCGCGCCTTGCCTGCTTTAGCGGCGCCCAGCCGCCGAAAGCGACTCTTCGAGCGCCGCCACGCCGGCAGGCAAATCGACATTCGCGCCCAGGTCGCACATCGTGCGGCCGAGCGCATGCACGGTGCGGAACAGATGGTGCTCGCGGCATTGCTCGCCCATCTGCCCGATGCGTACGATGGGGAGTCCGAACGATCCGGCGATCTCCACCTGATACTGCTGCGAGATATGGTTGCACACGTCACGCGGCGTGACGCCCGCGGGCAGCGCGATGCCGACCACGGAATTCAGGCGGCACGCCTCGGGCGTATAGAGTTGTAGACCGAGCGCCGTCACGCCGCTTTGCAGCGCGAGCGAGCAGCGCTGATGCCGCGCGAAGCGCTTTTCCAGCGTCTCCGTGCAGACGAGCCGCAGCGCTTCGTGCAGCGCGAGCACGCCCGAGACCGGCGCGGTGTAGTGATAGCCCGCGTTGTGCCAGAAATTTTCGGCGAGCATGGCATCGAGACACCAGTGCGTATTGGGCACGGTGCGCGTGCGCACGCGCTCCCAGGCAGCGTCGGAGAACGCGATCAGCGAAACGCCGGGAATCGACGAAAGTCCTTTCTGGCCGCCGGTGATGACCACGTCGATGCCCCATGCGTCCATCTCCAGCGGCATCGTGCTCAGCGTGCACACCGCGTCGACGACGACCAGCGCGCCCGAAGCCTTCGCGATGCGCACGATGTCCTGCAGCTGGCGGTTCCAGACCGTGTTGGAGGTCTCGCCGTGCACCACGGTGACGACCTCGGGGCGCGTGCGCTCGATGACCTGCGCGAGCGCGTCGAGCGAGACAATCTCGCGGTCGGCCACGTCGAGCGTCGTGACTTCGGCGCCCACGCGCCGCGCCATTTCCGCCATCCGGCCGCTGAAAAAGCCGTTCACGATGGAGAGCACGCGCGTGCCGGGCCACGCGAGATTCGACACAGCCATTTCCATGGCCGCGGAACCGGGGCCGGCCACGCCGAGCACCCAGTTAGAGCGCGTCTGGAACACGTAGCGCGCCATCGACTTCACCTGGTCGATCACGCGCGCCATGGTGTCGCCGAGGTGGTTGATGACGACCGAGTTGGCTTTGGCGACCGCGTCAGGAATGGGCACGGGCCCCGCGCCCATCATGAGGAGCGGTTCGTCGGGCAGGATGCTGGTGAGCGGATCGACGCCGGGGCAGGGGACCGGCAACGCCGCCGCGGTGGTGGCCGCCGCCCGTTGCTGTGCCGGGGAGTCGGTGGGGCGCGTGTTGTCGGTCATGTCGAGGTCCTTTGCAGTACTGGGAGGAAACAGGAAACGCGCGCACGAGCGCATCGGGGAAACAGACAGTGTCTTCCTTGACGGCGCATCAAACCATATACAGTTTCGCGGATTCTAGCTGAACAGTCGATGGCGCAGCGCGGATGAGCGTGTGCGGGATCGTATTTGAATACCACTTTTCGAGGCCGAGAAATGTTTTCATTGCCATGAGCTCATGAGCCATGGTGCTCTTGCGTGCTGGGTGTGCCGCATCCATTCAATCTCGAGAGGTACGAATATGGCGGTGTCCGCGACAGATAGTAGTTCGAATTATCAAAATCTTTACTCGAATCAGGAGGATCAACGCAATTCGGACGCTGGTTCATCGCCGAGCGCTCCGAAAGCGGGTGCGCAGGACGGCGAGACAGCCGGTCCGCCGGTTAACAGCAACCCGCGCCCAACTGAGAACGCAGGATCCGGCGGCATATCCGGTACGGAGAATGAGCCGGCAAGATCGGGCACGGCCGAGACTTCGAGAACCGACGATGCGCGTGATTCTCCCTCTGGGGCGCAGGCGCAAACGGGTGCCGACGCGAGTCCGGGCAGCGGTAGAGCGCCGCGTCAGACGGTGGAGCCGGAAACCGGAGCTTCGCCAACCTTCGATGCTTATCGCAATTCCGCATTCGAATACAACGGCGTGAGCGATCTGTCGCTTTCGCAGGCCGCGGGCCAGCCCGATAGCATGAAGGACAAGTGTGCGGGCCTGGTGTCGGTTGCGCTGGAAGATGTGGCGGGCAATAAGGCCCCCGATCTGATGACGGCAACGGACGGAATCGAAGCTCGACTCTCCAACCCGCAAACGCGGCAAGCGACCATCGATCATGTCAATGCCGCGCAAGAACGGAATCGCTACGCCTTCAATGCGGATTTGCCGGGCTATGAAGCGCGTCCCGGCGAGGACGACTTGACTGACGGCCATGATCTCGTCGACGAAATGCGCAGCCAGTTTTCGACACGTCACACTTCATCGGACGCGCGCGGCAGCGAAGAGTACACCTTCGCTGAGGTCACCCTGGAACTCGCTCATTCCGGCGGAGAGGACCATGCGATAACGGTGCAGCGCCTCCATCCGTCGGCCAACTACGAGAACGACGAATACCAGCTTTACGATCCCAACTATGGCGCCTTCAGGTACCGGTCGTTCGATCAGCTTGGAGGCGCGCTCACGTCCATGTTCAATACGGGGTACCCTGATCTTGGCGGTGTGGTGAGCGCCCGGACCAGCTACTTCGCCGACACCAGGACGTATCGGCCCTATGACGATACATTGCTCGACGGTCCGTCGCCGTTGTCCGGCAATTCATCGCTGGCGGCGGTGGCGGGCGGACCCGCGGATCATTGGCAGGTGCCCCCGAACCCCGAGTTGCCGCCGCCGCCCAGCTTCAACCCTCCCCCCGGGCCTTCGGGGTTGCAAGGCCATCATGACGAATTGAAGCGCGACGCCGGCAACCCGGATCCACAGGCGTCTTCCGTGTTCTATCGTCCATCGACGTTGTCCCCGGAGGATGTCAAGAAGAACCAAGGCTTCTTCGCGACCGATACCTCCCTTCGCAATGTCAATCTCGACGCTCACGACGCCGAGGTCTCGGCCAAATCCGGGGTGGTTGACGGCTCGGGTTATCTCGGCGCGTTCTCCGATTTGGATATGGCTCAGCGCAAGCTTGTCGCTATGGGTTCGCAAAACGGGTACGTCTACGATCTTGCAGCATCTCCGAACATGGTCGACGTGGCGGGCAGTCTGGGCAAGGGCAACGCACGGGCGCCGGCCAATGGTGAAGTGGCGGCGATGGGCGGTCTCGACTGGACGCAGGTGCGCGGCTGGCGCCAGATGAACAACGGCCAACTGGGCGAATATCATGCCAATCCGGATTATCGTTGGGACGTCTACGATTCGATGCGCACGGCTGGTGCCCATCCCGAGCTTGCGCGCTTCTCGCCCGAGAACCCCGCATGGAAGGACGACGCGCACAAGGCGTTTGCCAAGCCCGTTCAGGAGGGTGGGAAGACGCTCTATGTCCCGAACGAGGATCCTGCAGTGACACAGTCGAGGTTTTTCGCAAACGCTCGCGCGAAAGTCGGCGAGGCGGCTTCGAATCAGGCTTCCGGCATGGACTATCGGGGGCCGCTCACGATCCACCCGGTGTGGAACAACGATGCCGGCGCGGGTCCGATTCGCCTCGAGGCAACCACGTCGCAAGGCGTGACGTGGCCCTATGTCGATAGTTACATCGGGCCGAACACCGATGACCAGATGACCTTCGGCGACGATGGACGTATCCATAGGTATAACGACTACAACACGGCGTTGCAAATTGATTCGTCTGGCAATGCGTATTGGGGGGCTGCGCCAACCGATCCGAACAACACGAATGGCATGTTCATGTATTCGGATAGTCGCGGGCTGCAGCATGTCGAAGACGGTAAATGGCTTACCGAGGGCAAGTCGGCCTATGTGCCTTACGTATCGCACTCTGGAGAGAGCGGCCTGGCCGAAACACAATCGTGGCAACTGTACGATCCGCGCGGGAAGCGGGTCGAACCGCCCATGCCACGCGCGGAGTTCAAGGACGGCACCGCTGGCAGCGGTGCACAGCTATATCAGTTCTATCGCGATGCCGACTCGGCCTTGCCTCCCGGCGCGACGCGGTTCGTGACCCGCGTGCCAGGGAGCGGCGGGTTCCAGGAGCAGAAATTCCTGAGCGTGGACGAGCAAATCAAGCCTGGCGACGTAGTCGCGACACAAAACTGGCTGGCGAAACATAATGCGGCCTTGCTGTTCAAGGACGGCTTCTATGCGGTGGCGGACGGCGACAATGCGCTCGAGGTGCGCAACCTGGGCGGCACCCCGGTGTGGAGGGCAGAGGTCGACGGGGCTGGACAGGTGAAGTTCCATCGGTTTTGGAACAGTCTGTCGTCAAACTATCTGATGCCTGCGCGCCCTTGGGACCAGGTCGTGGAAAGCGAGAAGCGCAACACCAGTCTGTACGCCCGCGCGGGGAAGACGTTCATGTGAAAAACGCGGGGCGGCGTGCAGCGGCGGGACACCGCCGCCACGCCGCGAACGACAGCAGCGTTCATCGAGCCGTTCAACCCAGCAGTAGCGCGTCGTCGTCGAGTTTCTCGTGGCGCGTCTGTTCGAACATGCGCAGCAGGTCCGGCACGTCGAGCCCCCGGCGCTCGTCGCCGGACACGTCCAGCACAACTTGCCCCTGGTGCAGCATCACGGTGCGCTGGCCGTAGTCGAGTGCCTGGCGCATGCTGTGCGTGACCATCATGGTCGTGAGCTTCGCTTCCTCGACGATGCGCGCGGTCAACTCCAGTACGAACGCGGCCGTCTTCGGGTCGAGTGCGGCCGTATGCTCGTCGAGCAGCAGAATGCGCGAGGGCTGAAGCGAGGCCATCAGGAGGCTCACCGCCTGGCGCTGGCCGCCCGAGAGCAGGCCGATGCGGTCGGTCAGGCGATTTTCAAGGCCGAGGTTCAGGAGGCGCAGCTTGTCGCGGAACAGTTCGCGGTCCTGCTTTTTAAGCGCGGGGCCGAAGCCGCGGCGCTTGCCGCGCGCCATCGCGAGCGCCATGTTTTCTTCGATCGTGAGCGCCTCGCAGGTGCCCGCCATCGGGTCCTGAAACACGCGCGCGACGAGATGCGCGCGGTCCCACGCCTGCTTTTTCGTGACGTCCTGGCCGTCGATGGTGATCTTGCCGCCATCGACCATCTGGTCGCCGCTGATGGCGTTCAGGAAGGTGGACTTGCCCGCGCCGTTCGAGCCGATCACGGCCACGAATTCGCCCGTGGGGATTTCGAGCGTGAGCCCGCGCAGCGCGCGCGTTTCGATCGGCGTGCCGGGGTTGAAGGTGAGTCTGAGGTCTTGTGCGCTGAGCATCGCTTAGGCCCTCCCGTTCTTGCGGGCAAAAAGTTTCTTGCGCGTGGCCGGCAGCACGAGCGCGATCGTCACGAGCACGGCGGTGACGAGATTCAGGTCCTGCGCCTTCAAGCCGATGAAGTCGCTATTGAGCGCGAGCGCAATGAAGAAGCGATAGAGAATCGCGCCGAGCACGGCCGCGAGCGTCGTGAGCACGAGGCGTCGCGCGGGCAGAATGCTTTCGCCGATGATGACCGCCGCGAGCCCTATCACGATAGTGCCGATGCCCATCGAGATGTCCGAACCGCCTTGGGTCTGCGCGAACAGCGAACCCGCGAGCGCCACTAGCGCATTGGAGAGCGCCATGCCCGCGAGCGTCGCGCGGCCCGTGGCGATGCCCTGGGCGCGCGCCATGCGCGGGTTCGCCCCGGTCGCGCGTAGCGCGAGGCCGTACTGCGAGGAGAAGAACCAGTCCACGCCGAACTTGGCCGCGAGCACCACGAAGAACAGCGCGAGCGGACGCAGCACGTAATCGGGCAGCCACGCGGGCTGAATCCTGGTGAAAACGGTGGCTTCGGAAATGAGCGGGACGTTGGGCGCGCCCATCACGCGCAGGTTGATCGAATACAGCGCGATCATCATGAGAATGCTCGCGAGCAAATCCATGATCTTCAGGCGCACGTTGAGCCAGCCGGTGATGAAGCCCGCAATCGCACCCGCGATCATCGCGCCGACGGTGGCGAGAAACGGATCGTGGCCGCTCGCGATCAGCGTTGCCGCAACGGCGCCGCCAAGCGGGAAGCTACCGTCGACGGTGAGATCGGGGAAGTTGAGGATGCGAAACGAGATCAGCACCCCGAGGGCGACGAGGCTGAAGATCAGGCCGATCTCGAGCGCGCCCAGTAGTGAGTAGAGGGACATGGGGAAATCCTGTTGCGGTCTGCGGCGCGCGAATGGTGGTTGCTGCGCCCGATCGGTCGCCGCCGTCGCGCGGCCCGGGTGAGGCGGCGCGCCGGCGGGCGCGGAGGCCCGTTCCGGGCTGGTAGTTTTTTACGGCTCGACTGCGGTGTTGCGTGCTGCTTGAGTATTGCCTGCACTTTGTTTCCGCGCCGTTTCCAATCGGCAACACGCCGCACACGGGGGCGGGCGCGTTGCCTGACGCGGTGGCGCGGGCTGCCTCAAGTTACTTCACGACCGTGGTGGCGTCCTTGAGCAAATCGTCGGAGAGCTTCACGCCTTGCTTCTGTGCGGCGGCCGGGTTCACGTACAGCTGCAGCTTGTTGCTGGTTTCCGATGCGATCGCGCCGGCTTTTTCGCCCTTCAGGATGCGCACGACCACCTTGCCGGTCTGATGGCCGAGGTCGCTGTAGTCGATGCCGAGCGCTGCGACGGCGCCGCGCTTCACGCTGTCCGTATCGGCGGCAACGAGCGGAATCTTCGCGTCGTTGGCCACCTTCACGAGCGCCTCGTAGGCCGAGACGACGTTGTTGTCGGTGTTCGTGTAGATCACGTCGACTTTACCGATCAGGCTCTTCGCCGCCGGGCCGATGTCCACGGTGCGCGGCGCGGCCGCTTCCTTGAGCGTCAGACCTTGCTGCGCGAGCAGGGACTTGAGCTGTTTCACCACCACGACCGAGTTGGCTTCGCCGGGGTTGTAGACCATGCCCACGTTCTTCGCATTCGGCACCACGCGCTTGATGAGCGCGATTTGCTTGTCGAGCGGGAGCTTGTCGGACACGCCGGTCACGTTGGTGCCGCTGGGAGCCCATGTCTTCACGAGCTGTGCAGCGACCGGATCGGTCACGCCCGAGTAGACCACAGGCACCGTCTTCGTTGCGGCAACAACGGCCTGTGCCGAAGGCGTGGCGATCGCGACGATCGCGCTCGGGTTGTCGCCCACGAACTTGCGGGCGATCTGCGCGGCCGTGCCGGTGTTGCCCTGCGCGCTCTGGTATTCCCACTTGAGGTTCTTGGCGGCATCGTAGCCGGCGGCCTTCAGTTCGTCGCGCACGCCGTCGCGGATCGCGTCGAGGGCGGGGTGCTCGACGATCGACAGCACTTCCACCGTAGCGGTTTCGGCAGCGTGGGCCGCGCCGGTGGCGAACGTGATCGCGGCAGCGCCGGCGATCAGCGTAACGGTGGCGGCCTTGGCGGCTTGCGTGAAGCTTTTCATTGTTTGTGATCTCCCCCGAATGCTCGGTTCTTTGAATTCAGCACGGGTGTGTGCGGCGAGGCAGCGAGCATACCACCGCCCGGCGCGTGTCCGGAACGTGCGCGAGGCCGATGGTGCCCGGATGCGACGGTGCCGTGGCGGCGCGTGGTAAACCGTGCCGGCGATTTTCAGGAAATATCGTGGATTACCGGAAGTTTTCCCGAATTCCGATTGGAAATAATGTTTCGGCGCGTACTGGGGTTATGGTTTTGATATTTTTTGAAGTGCGCAATTTCCATTGAAATGGAAATGTAATTTTATGAAGTAAAATCAATGGGTTGCGTTGATTCGTATTTAGGGTTTTTACTAATCCAGTGGGGTGGTGGATGGGGTGATCGAGTAATTTATTAAAATGATGTTCGATACAAATAAATATAATAGATGAGGTGCCGCAGCGATTTTTTTGAGAAAGCCGGAATTTCTGATTGGAAATCCGTTTCTCCGCACCGCCGTCAGACGGGCCTGCAGCGGCCCTCAGCCCCATCGATCTCCCCAGCCCGCTGACATTTCAAGGCTTTTCCGCCCACCGTGGGTAGTTTTCATCAATTGACTGACGTCAATATAGTCATCGATATCCGAAAAAACCCTCGGTTGCGGAATGGTCAGGTTTATTGATAGCATCCGCGGGTCGCTGATTTTGGCCGGATCACCTTCCAGGTTTGAAATGCAGCGAACGGGGCAGGCGGATCGCTTGCGCAATAGGGGCCGTACCCACGGTTCCTCCGAACTGAAGCCGCTACCAGGCGGCCGAAACATGCCGGGCCCCGTTGCGTCTTTGTTTTTCTGGCCCGTCCTTGTTGTCCTCCTGGCTACATTCTCGGGGTGCTGTTCGTTTGCGCAGGTCATGCCGCTTGCCCGGTTGACCCGAAAACAATCGAGGAGCTCCTGATGACGCCGCTGTTCAGCTTTAACCGCCTTTCCTCCCTTTCCGTGGCCGCCGCGCTGCTCGCCTTTGGCGCTGCCGCGAACGCCGAAACCGTGAAGATCGCCATTGCCGGCCCGTTCAGCGGCCCGGTCGCCCAGTACGGCGACATGGTCAAGGCAGGCGCCCTGACCGCAATCGAGCAGATCAACGCCGCTGGCGGCGCGAACGGCAACAAGCTCGAAGCCGTCATGATGGACGACGCATGCGAGCCGAAGCAGGCCGTCGCCGTCGCGAACAAGATCGTTTCGCAGCACATCCACTATGTGATCGGCCACGTGTGCTCGGGCTCGACGATTCCCGCTTCGGACATCTACGAGAACGAAGGCGTGGTGATGGTCACGCCGTCGGCAACCGCGCCGCAGCTCACCGAAGGCAAGAAGCGCCAGTACATCTTCCGCACGATCGGCCGCGACGACCAGCAAGGTCCCGCCGCCGCCGCGTACATCATCAACAACGTCAAGCCGAAGAAGGTCGCGATCCTGCACGACAAGCAGTCGTACGGCCAGGGCATCGCCACCTCGGTCAAGTCCGCGCTCGACAAGGCGCACATCCAGGTGGTCGTGTTCGAAGGCATCAACGCAGGCGATTCGGACTACTCGGCAGTCGTCACCAAGCTTAAGTCGCAGGGCGTGGACTTCGTCTACTTCGGCGGCTACCACCCGGAAATGGGCCTCCTGATGCGCCAGTCGCGTGAGCAGGGCGTGAAGGCCACGTTCATGGGACCGGAAGGCGTGGGCAACAAGGACGTGACGGCCATCGCCGGCCCCGCTTCGGAAGGCATGCTCGTGACGCTGCCGGCCGACTTCGCTTCGGACCCGGCCAACGCCAAGCTTGTGAAGGCGTTCGCCGACGCCAAGCGCGACGCGAACGGCCCGTTCCAGATGCCGGCTTACGCCGCGGTCGAAGTGATCGCCGACGGCATCGCGGGCGCGAAGAGCACCGACCCGACCAAGGTTGCGGCCTGGATGCACAAGAACGCCATGAATACGCCGATCGGCAAGGTGGAATACGACGCTCAGGGCGACCTGAAGTCGTTCCGCTTCGTCGTCTACACCTGGCACAAGGACGCCACCAAGACCGCCGCGAACTGATCCCGGCGCTGCGCTCCGGGCGCGGCGTGAACGTCCCGCTTGCCGCTTCGGCGGGCGGGCGTTCTTGCAGCGCCTGGTTAGCGTAACGAACTATAAAACTCGGGTCGACACCGCTTTAGAGGTCTTTAACCGGCTTCAATCGGCTTCAATCGGCCTTACGGCCGCGGGGCTTACGCATGAATGATTTTCTTCCGCAGTTCACCCAGCAGCTCGTCAACGGGCTCACGCTGGGCGCTATCTATGCGCTGATCGCCATCGGCTACACGATGGTCTACGGCATCATCGGCATGATCAACTTCGCTCACGGCGAGATCTATATGATCGGCGCCTATGTGGGCCTCGTCACGCTTACGGCGATCGGCACCTCGGCGGGCTATCCGCTGCCGCTCGTGCTGGGCGCGGCGCTCATTGTCGCGGTGCTCGTGACCGGGCTCTACGGTTTCGCGGTCGAGCGCGTGGCGTATCGGCCGCTGCGCGGCGGACCGCGGCTCGTGCCGCTGATTTCCGCTATCGGCATGTCGATCTTTCTGCAGAACTACGTGCAGATCGGGCAGGGCGCGCGCGACGTGTCCGTGCCGCAGCTGATTTCCGGCGCGCTCGACTTCAATATGGGCGGCAACTTTGAAGTGACGATCCCGTACGCGCGCATGCTGATCGTGGGCGTGACGGTCGTGCTGATGATCGCGCTCACGCTCTTCATCTCTCGCTCGCGCATGGGCCGCGCCTGCCGCGCGTGCGCCGAGGACATGAAGATGGCCAACCTGCTCGGCATCGACACGAACCGCGTGATCTCGTTCACGTTCGTGCTCGGCGCGATGCTGGCGGCCGTGGGCGGCGTGCTGATCGGTCTCACGATCGGCAAGCTCAATCCGTATATCGGCTTCATTGCGGGCATCAAGGCATTCACCGCCGCCGTGCTCGGCGGCATCGGCAGCATTCCGGGCGCCATGCTCGGCGGCGTGCTGCTCGGCCTCGCCGAAACGTTCGCATCGGCCTACATGCCGTCCGAGTACAAGGACGTCGTGGCGTTCGGCCTGCTCGTGCTCGTGCTGCTGTTCCGTCCCACCGGCCTGCTCGGCAAGCCGGACGTCGAAAAGGTGTGAGGTCATTGCCATGAGTCAGACTGTTTCGGTTCGCGTGGCCGCCAAAGACACACAAGGCCCGTCGTCGTCGCAGACCGTGAAGGGCGCGCTCGCCGCGGCCGTCGCGACGATCATCCTCACCGCCCCCATCCTGGGCCTGCAACTCACGCTCGACGGCTACAAGGTGGTGCTGCAGCAGCACTGGCGTCCCGTGTGGATCGCGGCCGCCATGGTGTTCGTGTTCCAGCTCGTGAAGCCAATGTTTGCGCGCGCAACGAGTTATGTACGCTTGCCCAAAGCGCCCGCACTCGGCGCGCGCCAGCAGCGCGCAGCCATCTGGGTGCTGCTCGCGTTCGGCGCAGTGTTCCCGTTCATGGGCTCGCGCGGCGCGGTGGACGTGGCCACGCTCGCGCTCATCTACGTGATTCTGGGCCTGGGCCTCAATATCGTGGTGGGCTTCGCGGGCCTGCTCGATCTCGGTTATGTGGGCTTTTACGCGGTGGGCGGCTATACCTATGCGCTGCTCAACCAGTATTTCGGCTTCACGTTCTGGGAATGCCTGCCGCTCGCGGCGCTTGCCTCGGCAACGTTCGGCTTCCTGCTCGGTTTTCCGGTGCTGCGCCTGCGCGGCGATTATCTTGCGATCGTGACGCTCGGATTCGGCGAGATCATCCGCCTGCTGCTCAATAACCTCACGAGCATCACCGGCGGCCCGGACGGCATCTCCGGCATCGCCAAGCCCACCGTGTTCGGCTTCGAACTCGCGCGCCACGCGAGCGTGGAAGGCGCGAAGACGTTCAACGACCTGATCGGCGTCGAGTACAGCGGCATGCACATGGTGATCTTCCTGTACCTGCTCGGGCTGGTGCTGGTGGCGTTCACGCTGTTCGTCACGAGCCGCCTGCTGCGCATGCCGATGGGGCGCGCGTGGGAAGCGCTGCGCGAAGACGAAATCGCGTGCCGCTCGCTCGGCCTCAATCCCACCCGCATCAAGCTTTCGGCGTTCACGCTGGGTGCGTCGTTCGCGGGCCTCGCGGGTGCGTTCTTCGCGGCGCGCCAGGGGCTCGTCACGCCCGAGTCGTTCACCTTCATCGAGTCGGCGCTGATTCTCGCCGTGGTAGTACTGGGCGGCATGGGCTCGCAGCTGGGCGTGGTGCTCGCGGCGGTGCTGCTCACGGTGCTGCCCGAAGTCGCGCGCGGCTTTGCCGAATATCGCATGCTGATTTTCGGTCTGGTGATGGTGCTGATGATGATGTGGCGTCCGCAGGGCCTGTTGCCCGCAAGCCGTCCGCATGTGGAGTTGCCGCAATGAGCGCACAAGCGTTGTTGAAAGTAGCGGGCCTGCAGATGCGCTTCGGCGGTCTGCTGGCCGTGGACGGCATCGACTTCGATGTGCGTCCGAATGAAGTGTTCGCGATCATCGGGCCGAACGGCGCGGGCAAGACCACGGTGTTCAACTGCGTGGGCGGCTTCTACAAGCCGACCGCGGGCGACATCGTGCTCGACGGTCACGCCATCACGGGCCAGCCGAGCCATCAGGTCGCGCGCCGCGGCCTCGTGCGCACGTTCCAGAACATTCGTCTGTTCAAGCAGCTCACGGTGCTGGAAAACCTCATGGTCGCGCAGCACCTGAAGGTGAACCGCAACATGCTGAGCGGCCTGTTCGCGACGCCAGCGTACCGCCGCGCCGAACGCGCGGCGCTCGAGCGCGCCGCGTACTGGCTCGATCGCGTGGGCCTGAAGCAGGTGGCCAACCGCGAGGCGGGCACGCTTTCGTATGGTCATCAGCGCCGCCTCGAAATCGCGCGCTGCATGATCACCGATCCGCGTCTGCTGATGCTCGACGAACCTGCTGCGGGCCTCAATCCGCAGGAGAAGATCGAGCTTCAACAGATGGTGGACGGCTTGCGCAACGAGTTCGGAATCTCGGTACTCCTGATCGAGCACGACATGAGTCTCGTGATGGGCGTGTCGGACCGCATCCTCGTGATGGAGCATGGCAAGCCGATCATGATCGGCTTGCCCGACGAAGTGCGCAACGACCCGCGCGTGATCAAGGCCTATCTCGGAGAGGACTGATGCTGAAGCTGGAAAAGGTCCATACGCACTATGGCGCGGTGGAAGCGCTGGCGGGCGTGTCGATCGAAGTGAAAAAAGGCGAGATCGTCACGCTGATCGGCAGCAACGGCGCCGGCAAGACCACGCTCATGATGACGGTGTGCGGCACGCCGCGCGCCTCGTCGGGGCGCGTGACGTTCGAAGGGCAGGACATTACGCGCAAGTCCACGCATGAAATCATGCGCATGGGCATGGCGATCTCGCCCGAAGGGCGCCGCGTGTTTCCGAGCCTCACGGTGCTCGAAAACCTGCAGATGGGCGGCTTCTTCGCCTCGCCGCAGGAGATCGAGGCGGGCATCGAGCACGTGTTCAAGCTGTTTCCGCGTCTGAATCAGCGTGCGAAGCAGCGTGCCGGCACGATGTCGGGCGGCGAGCAGCAGATGCTCGCGATCGGCCGCGCGCTGATGAGCAAGCCGCGCCTGCTGCTGCTCGACGAGCCCACGCTCGGCCTCGCGCCGCTCGTGATCGCGCAGATCTTCGACATCATCCGCGCGATTCGCGAGGAGGGCGTGACGGTGTTCCTCGTCGAGCAGAACGCCAACAAGGCGCTGCACGTGGCCGATCGCGGCTATGTGCTCGAAACGGGACGCGTAGTGCTTGCCGACAGCGCCGAGAACCTGCTCGCGAATGACAACATCAAGCGCGCCTATTTGGGCGGCTGAGTGGGCGGCTGAGCGCCTGCGTGTTTAATTAGCGCTGCTTCTGCTAATCGGGCATTCCGGCCCGCGCAATTACCGCACTTGTGCGGCGGCTGCGCGGGCCGTTTTCATTCCAGCCTTCGCTGAAAACTTTCAATTCAGTTTCGATTTGCTGCGATTTTCTTTCTGGTTACGACATGCGTAACGAACGCTGGACAAGCGGGCTGCGCTCACGATAATTGAGCGTCCCGCGCGCGCGGCGGCAGGCGGCACAGACCATGCGCGATGTGCGGGTATTCGAGTCAAACCAGGGAGTGGTTGGATGTCTGAAGACTATGAAGTGCACGGCCCACACGATCACGCGGTCGAGCATGCGGCTGCGGGCCACGGTGGCCATGGCGATGGCGCGCGCGATCCGTTTCCGGGGCGCATGGCGGTCGTGACCGCGATTCTCGCATCGATTGGCGCGATCCTCGCTTACCAGAGCGGCAACAGCGAAAACCTCGCGCTCTACTATAAGAACGAGGCGGCCATTCGCAAAACCGAGGCGGCGAATCAATGGGCCTGGTATCAGGCCAAGGGCGAGAAGCAGCACCTCGCCGAACTTGGCGCTGCGCTGGCGGCGCTCACGCCGGGCTCGACCGAGGCGCAGCGTCGCTTCACTGCCGAAGCCGATCGCTATAGCAAGGAGAAGGAGCCGATTCGCGCGCAGGCAGAGTCGCTGGAAAAGCAGGTGGCGCAAGACGACGCTCACGCGGAGGAACTGCTGCATGGGCACCATCGCTGGGCGCAGGCGACCACGCTGATCCAGATTTCCATCGCGCTCACGGCGATTACGCTGCTCACGCGGAGCAAGTGGCTGATGTGGGCTTCGCTGGGCGTGGGCGCGACGGGGGTGGTGCTGGGCGCGCTGGCGTTCTTCGCGTAGCGCGGGTCCGATTTGGAGTGGGCGTTGGCACGGCCGTTCATGTGCGCCGCTTGACTACTGCTTACCCTCCGCAGACGATGGCCGTGAGCAGCAACGGCACAACCGACTGCACGATGGCGTCGCTATTGGCCTCGTGCACGCGCGTGCGGACCGATTCCGCAGGTGCGGAAACCACCACACCGTAGAGCGGCGCATTGAGCTCCTTGCCCGCACCGCGATGAAAGAGGGTGTCGTCGTGCGCGTAGCCGAGCACGACGTAAATGGGAAAGCCGAACGCGCTCAGGCGGTTGCCGTGCACGGGGCGAAAGGCGTTGACCGAATTCGCTTCCACCCGGCTTGGTTTCGGGTCGATGGATTTTTCTTCAATCAGTGTTGAAATAAACTCATGCGGGTTCGACTTGCAGTCGAACTGCTGGTCGCGCGCCTGGTCGTGTGCCGAGCCCTGCGATGGTGCCCATTGCGCCTTCGCGGCGCGCGGCATGGCAAGGGCGGCAAGCCCCGCGCACAGCGCACAAAGCACGATGAACAAGGGCATGACGGTGATTTGGCGCGCTTTCATGAGTGACGGGAAAAATCACTGGTGTTTCTTGATCACATTCGACACCCTATTCGACACCCAAACGCCATCGGTGTTCAAGTGGCGCGGCATGTAAATTGCGCAGTTTTGCGCCGCGCCGCACATTCAAGCCAGATATTGGTGCGCGAGATGGCGGCCTTGGTTGCCTCGCGCGTATGGCCGTCTTGCAACCGCCGTTAAAGCATCGATTTCGCTTGGGCAAGGATTGTGTCGCAAACTTTCTTCTTGGCGGCTTCCTGGAGGCCGGCGCTCGAAAGGTCGAGCTGCTGGCCGTTGCCGGTCTGGAGGATGCCGTTGGCGCCCTGCTTGTAGCCGGGGTCCGTGCTCGATGCGCCGCCGGGCAGCTTGCCGAGCAGCGAGTTCTGCACGTTGCTGGCGGTGTCGGCATTGAGGAAGTTGTTCTGCACGCAGTACTGGATCAGACCCGTGACGTTGCCGAGGCCGCCCGAGGTGAGCGAAGAACCGGAGAGCGCACCGCCGAGGTTGCCGAGGCTTCCCAGGCTGCCGGCCGCGCCGGTGGCCGAAGTCGAGCCGCTGCCGGCTGCCTGGTTGAGCAAGTTGCCGAGCTGCGCCTGCGCGGCATTCCACGGCGCGAGCAGAGCGGCGGCGACACCTGCCGCGGCGACCAGTGCGCGCGCACTGCGCAATGCGGAAGTATGCATACACGAATCTCCTGGATAACTGGCGATTTAATGACTGAAGCCTACGTACTATAAACGCAATTGCCGGGTGGATTTTGCTGAGTGGCTGCGGCATGGAAGGCGGTTTTCGCGGGCGTGTTCATGTCCATTGCTACGGATGCGCATGCGCGGGGCATTAAATGCAGGGTGTGGACGTCAATAGCGCGGGATTTCATTCCCATGTCATTTGTTGCGGGCACAACTGAGTTTCAGTAACAGACGAATTGTGAAGAGTCGATGAAAGAGGACGGGTGCCGCGAAGCATAAGGCGGGAAGATGAAGGACTTGGCGAACGACTTCGAGAAAGCTTTGCGAAAGGGTGCAAAAAACCCTTGCTGCAAGGGTTTTTTCGCGGTCGTGAAGCGGCTCGAAAGCGCATTTGCAAGTGTGAACGGGCATAAATCGGGCCACAAAAAGCGTTACTTTGTTTCTAACCGTAACACTTATTACGGCCCTCCTCATCGGCTGGTCTCAGGTGGTATGCTTCCTGCACAAATTCTCCCTTGCACGAGTGAGACCACGTTCCTTGCGTCATTTCCGTGAACATACGCACTGTCAATGTGCGGCCGGGGGTGCCAATGAACCTGTCATATAAACATATGGTGCAACCGAGCACGCCAACGCGGGCAGCAAGATCCGCGAGCGAAGGCTCCGTCACTGCAGCCCCGGTCCGGCTGCGTGGAGAACAGCATGAATTTCGAAGAACTGAGCGACGACGAGTGGGTGCTGGTGTCCTCGCTCGTATCCGATGAACCACCCATACGCCTGAACCGCCGCGGACGCCCGCGCGCGGAGCCACGTGTCGTGGCCAATGCCGTGCTGTGGATCTTGACGACCGGAGAGTCCTGGTCGCGTCTGCCCGCGCGCTATCCGTCCGGCCCAACCTGCCGGCGCCGTTTCGAGGAATGGCACACGAGCGGCACGCTCAACGAGCTGGTCAAACTGCTCGTCGAGCGCGGCCGCAGCTTCGTCTATGTGCCTGAGCCTGTGCAGGCCCAGGCGCCGGCGAACCACGCGCAGGCTACGCAGTCCGTGGCCGCGGTGGCGTCTGGGGTGTCGGTGGCCGAAGAAGTCGTCGAGGACGACGGCTTGCCCGCGGTTTACTGGAAGAGCCCCGAGGCATGGCAGGCGCCCGCGTCGGTGGCCGCGTTGGTGGCAGATACGCCGCTGGCCGACCCCATCGAGAGCATGACCCGGCAACTCGTGAGCCAGGACGACGAGGGCCGCGCGCCGCCCGCTGCGCATCAGATGCATCGAGCGCATCGAGCGCATCAAGCGCATCAAGGGCACAAGCAGGTCCCGCATCGTTCGCAGCCGACGCACTCGGGCTCCGTGCCGCGTCCGGCCGATGCGAGCGTGAGCACGTCCGTTGCCAGTCGCACGGTCGTGCCTGCCGCCGAGCCCCTGGAGCCCGCAGGCGGCACGCCGTGGACGAGCGCCACGCCGCCGGCTGTGCAGGTCGTGGAATGGCGCGGCTGTGAGATCCATCTGAGCGTGGAGCTCGCGCGCAACGACATGTATCGCGCGGCGGTGGAAATTCTCAAGGACGGCAAGCGTCTCGAGCGTTCGGGTCTGATCGGGCCGCCGTTCGAAGATTGCGAGGCGGCGCGCCACTACGCGTTCGACTGGGCATGCCAATGGATCGAGCGCGAAGTGCCTGCGTCCGTGGGTGCCACCGCGGTTGACCCCGCAGTTGCCCCGTCTACTGGCGGCGTCAGCGCGTCCGCGAATGGTGCTGCTGTCGCCGTGCCGCCGAACCACGCAACGCATCACGCGAGCAGCAGCGTGGTTACGCGCGCCATGCCCGCGGTCGCGACCAATGTGGTGAGCAAGATGTCGTCCAATGCGGCGAACAACGTGCGCATCGCGGCGATGCAGCGTTATGCATCGAGCCCAGCGCTGCGCAACGGTGGCGAGGCGCGCGACAAGTCCTCTGGAAATAGTGCGGGCGCTGAAAGCCGTCAGCATTTCTCGCGTTATAGAACGCATCTGGGCTAGGAGCAGGGCCGGCGCTCGCCGGCGCCTGCTTCCACTCGCATACCCCGTCATTGCCGATTCCACCGCTGCTTTTGCAGCGGTTTTCACGTTCGTTGCGCGCGCATTCATCGCCGCTTTATCCGCGTTCGGCATGACCATCTTTTGCTCGTACTCTTGCTTGCACGAACGGCCGTAGCGGCTGAATCTTCGATCTCGCCGCCACGGCTGCCGGTGCTGTCTCCGTCCACATGGCTCATCGGTTTTCTGCTTGTCCAGCGGGGCGCTCTGCGGCGCCCCTTTACTTCTTACTTCATGACCCTGCGTTACTGCCGGCCGTACTGATCGTCCAGACGCACGATATCGTCTTCGCCAAGGTACGAACCCGATTGCACTTCGATGATTTCGAGCGGCATTTTGCCGGGGTTTTCGAGCCGGTGCGAAACGCCCAGCGGAATATAGGCCGATTCGTTTTCCGAAACGATGAAGCGTTCGTCGCCGCGCGTGACGAGTGCCGTGCCGCGCACGACGACCCAGTGCTCGGCACGATGATGGTGCATTTGCAGCGACAGGCGTGCGCCCGGTTCCACCACGATGCGCTTCACCTGGAAGCGCTCGCCGCTGTCGACGCTGTCGTAGTGGCCCCACGGGCGATGCACGAGACGGTGCGCGACGGCTTCGCTGCGGTGTTGCGACTTCAGGCGCTGGACGATCTTCTTCACGTCCTGGGCGCGCGAGCGGTCGGCCACGAGCACGGCGTCCGCGGTTTCGACCACCACCAGATTCTCGGTGCCAAGGCAGGCGATCAGGCGTCCATCCGAGTGCGCGAAGGTATCGTTCGCGCCTTCGAACATGACTTCGCCCTGGGCCACGTTGCCGGCTTCGTCTTTCGACGCGACTTGCCATACCGTGTCCCACGAACCGAGATCGGTCCAGCCCGCCGCGAGCGGCACCACCACGCCGCCGGCCACAGTCGTGTCGCCCGAGAGCGGCTCCATCACGGCGTAGTCGATCGAGTTGGACGGCGAGCGCGCGAACGCTTCGCGGTCCACGCGGAAGAAGTCGCCGTCTTCCTTGCCGTTCTGGACGGCGGCCGAGCAGGCTTCGAAAATCGCGGGCTCGAAATGGCGAATCGCCTTGAGCCAGGTGCTTGCGCGCATGATGAAGATGCCGCTGTTCCACCAGTAGCGCTGCGAAGCGACGTATTGCTGAGCGAGTTCGAAATAGGGTTTCTCGACAAAACCGTTCAGGCGTCGTGCGCCGGCTTCGTCGTCGGCGGCAAGCGGCTCGCCCACGTGAATGTAGCCATAGCCCGTTTCGGGGCGCGTGGGCACGATGCCCATCGTCACGATCTGGCCGTTGGCCGCGTGACGCACGCCATCGGCCACGGCGGCCTGAAAGGCTTCGAGGTCGGCGAGCGCGTGGTCCGCAGGCATTACCACCATGATGCCGTCCTGACGTTCGGCAACCACGGACAGCGCGGCGATGGTCAGCGCGGGCGCGGTATCGCGCGCAAGCGGTTCGAGAATGAGGCGCGCTTCCTTGCCTGCCGCGCGAACCTGGTCGGCGGTGGTGAAACGGTGCTCCTCATTGCAGACGATCATCAGCTTGTCGGCGAGGGTGACGCGTTCAGCGAGCGCGTCGAGACGGCCTGCCGTATCCGCGAGCAGCGAATGCTCGCCGACGAGGTTGATCATCTGCTTCGGGTACTGTTCGCGCGACAGTGGCCACAGCCGCGAACCCGCGCCGCCCGCAAGCACCACGGGGCAGACTTGCAGCGCGTTGCGCGATTCGGCGCGCGCATCGGTTGCGCGTGCCGATGTCGTTGCGGAACCCGTATCCGTCATCTCATTCTCCAAAGGGGTTTCGGTTACGAGATTTGTAGCATGCTTAAAATCGATATAAATAGAATCGTAAAGAAGAAAACAGAAAATATTCCAATCAAATGGAAAATAATCAATCCGTCACAATGCGGCGCCAATAAAAAATCGAATAAAAATCGCGAGGCGGCTTCGCGCCGGACCTGGAGGCAGAAAATTAATCGGGGTCCGGTGCGATGAATGCGGCAAATTTTGCCGCCTGAATTGCGCCGCCGATGGCCCGGCGGGCGGGATTGCCGGTAAACGTTGCCGAAAAAATCACACAAAAAATAGACAGTTAGCAACGAAACATTTGGAGATACTTTTGGGCGTTGCGCTATCAATTTTTATCGTGCTTTATTAGGGTTTATTCGGATACGCTTCATCTGCGCCGGGAGAGCCTGGTGCAACTTTCCCTGATTCCTGTATTTCCTGTTAGCGGCGGCCATGATGCATCGCGCGTGGCTGCGATTCTTTTTTTAAACCGAGGTGCCGGACATGCTGAGCGTTCTAGCGAGAATCATCGATGTTGCCGCCATCGCCGCGGGCGCCCTGGTGGCGGCTGCCTTGCACCACGGTCAATTCAGCGCGCTTTCCGATATGGAGAGCGTCGCGCTCGCTTTCAACTGCGTGCTCGCGATCTGGATGTTCCCGGCATTCGGCATCTATCAGTCGTGGCGCGGCAAATCGCTCTACGTGCTCGCGGCGCGTGTGTGCGCCGCGTGGATCGCGGTGGAGTGCACCGGCATTCTGCTGTCGTTCAGCGTGCATCGCGCTGATTCGCTTTCGCGCATCTGGCTCGCTTACTGGGTCGTGGCATCGGTGGCGTTCCTGATCGTTTCGAAGACGATGGTGCACATGGTGCTGCGCGGCCTGCGCCGCGAAGGCTACAACCAGAAAGCGGTGGCCGTGGTGGGCGATCATCGCTGCTCGCGCTTCCTGATCGAGCAGATGAAGAACCACCCCGAGGCGGGCTTTCATCCCGCGCTCGTGTTCGACGAGGACAGCGACGCCGATGGCGATGCGCAACTCGATGGCGTGAAAGTCGAGCGCGATCTGCAGGCCACGCTCGAATATGTGCGCGAACATGGTGTGCGCGAACTGTGGCTCGCGCTGCCGATCACGAAAGAACGCACGATTCATCGCATCGTCATGGCGCTGCGCAACGATTTCGTGAACATCCGTTTCATTCCGGATGTGCGCAGCCTTTCGTTCTTCAGTCAGCCCGTGGTCGATTTGCTTGGCGTGCCGGCCATCAATCTGGCGGCTTCGCCGGTCACGGATCTGCGCGTGCTGCCCAAGCGCGTGTTCGACATTGCATTCGCAGGCGCGGTACTGGTGGCGCTCGCTCCGTTGCTGGCGGCCATTTCGATTGCAGTGAAGCTGACCTCGCCGGGGCCGGTGTTTTTCAAGCAGCGCCGCAAGGGGCTCGACGGCAACGAGTTCGAGATCTACAAGTTCCGCTCGATGAAGGTGCATGCGGAAGTGGCGGGGCAAGTTACTCAGGCGCGCCGCAACGATCCGCGTGTCACGCGCGTGGGCGCGTTCCTGCGCCGCACGAGTCTCGACGAACTGCCGCAATTCATCAACGTGCTCAAGGGCGAGATGTCGGTGGTGGGCCCGCGCCCGCACGCGCTGGCGCACGACGATATCTATAAGGACCTCGTGCGCGGTTACATGGCGCGCTATCGCATCAAGCCCGGCATTACCGGCTGGGCGCAGGTCAACGGCTATCGCGGCGAAACCGACCGCGTGGAAAAAATGCGCGACCGTGTGCGTTTCGACCTGCACTACATGCAGCACTGGAGCTTCGGTCTCGATCTGCGGATCGTGGCGATGACCATGTGGAAAGGCTTCGCAGGCCAGAACGCATATTGAAGCGGACCGGGCGCGCAATCTGCGCATGCCGCGCTCATTCATTTCGCATGAGTAGCGCGGTCCGGATGGGCACCAACAGGCAATTACTTTTGAGGTGGGCATGAATCTGACGATCATTGGCAGCGGTTATGTGGGTCTCGTAACGGGCGCGTGTCTGGCCGACATCGGCAACGACGTGTTCTGTCTCGACGTCGACCAGCGCAAGATCGACCTGCTCAATCAAGGCGTCGTGCCGATTCACGAGCCGGGCCTCCAGGAAATCATCGAGCGCAACCGGCGCGCGCGCCGGCTTACGTTCTCGACGGACGTGGAAGCAGCGGTCGCGCACGGCGACGTGCAGTTCATCGCGGTGGGCACGCCCCCCGATGAAGACGGCTCCGCCGATCTGCAATACGTGCTTGCCGCCGCGCGCAACATCGGCCGCCACATGAAGGGCTTCAAGGTGATCGTCGACAAATCGACGGTGCCGGTGGGCACGGCCGCGCTCGTGCGCGACGCCATTGCATCCGAACTTCGCAAACGTGGTGAAGAGCATATGTTCTCGGTGGTCTCGAACCCCGAGTTCCTGAAAGAAGGCGCGGCCGTGGAAGACTTCGCGCGCCCCGACCGCATCGTGCTGGGCTGCGACGAAGACGTGCCTGGCGAGCGTGCGCGCGAGTTGATGAAGCGCCTGTACGCGCCGTTCAACCGCAATCGCGAACGCACGCTGTACATGGACGTGCATTCGGCCGAGTTCACGAAGTACGCGGCCAACGCCATGCTCGCCACGCGCATTTCGTTTATGAACGAACTCGCGAATCTGGCCGACCGCGTGGGCGCGGATATCGAGGCCGTGCGCCGCGGCATCGGCTCCGACCCGCGCATCGGCTACGACTTTCTCTATGCGGGCTGCGGCTATGGCGGCTCGTGCTTCCCGAAGGACGTGAAGGCATTGATGCGCACTGCAGAGGATTTCGGCGAACCGCTGCGAATCCTGAGCGCCGTGGAAGCGGTGAACGACGCGCAGAAGGAAGTCCTCGCGCAGAAGATCGTCATGCGTTTCGGCTCCGATCTCACGGGCCGCACCTTCGGCCTCTGGGGCCTCGCGTTCAAGCCGAATACCGACGACATGCGCGAAGCGCCGAGCCGCACGCTTATCGCCGAACTGCTCGCGCGCGGCGCGCGCGTGGTGGCCTATGACCCGGTCGCCATGGCCGAAGCGCAGCGCGTGCTCGCGCTCGATCTGGCGAAGACGCCCGAGCAGCTCGAACGCCTCGCCTACGTGCAGGACGCGATGGAAGTCGCGAGCGGCGCGGACGCGCTGGTGGTCGCCACCGAGTGGAAGGTGTTCAAGGCGCCTGACTTCGAGACGCTCAAGCAGCAACTGAAGACGCCGATCGTGTTCGACGGGCGCAATCTCTACGATCCGCCCGCGATGCAGGAGCTTGGCATCGAGTATCACGCGGTGGGCCGCGCGAGCGCCACGCAATCGAGCCGCGCACGCGCCGAAGCCGCTACGCAGACGCGCGTTCCGGCATAAGCCGCATCGAACCCTGCGTTTGATGAAGCACTAAGCAAATCCGAGGAGCCACCGGGTCATGATCAAGGACGTATTGATCGTCTGCCATGCCAACGTCTGCCGCTCGCCCGCGGCGGAGCAACTGTTCCGCGCACGCTTTCGTGAACATACAGGAAAGCAGCCGGGCGCGTTTCATTCTGCGGGCCTGCGCGCCCGCAACGGCGACGACATGGACCCGGTCATGCAGCGCCTGCTCGCGGAGCGTGGCGTAGAGGTGGGCGAGCATCGCTCGCGCCGCCTCACGCCGCGCCTCGTGCGCCGCGCCGACCTCGTGCTCGTGACGGAGCGCCATCAGGTGAGCGCCGTCGAGCGAATGGAGCCGTCCGCGCGCGGCAAGGTGTACGCGCTCGGCAATTGGGAAAACTCGGATGTTTCCGATCCGCACGGCCTCGACGAGGTCGCGTATCGCGAGAGTCTGGAGTTGATGGATCGACTGGTTAAGGGATGGCTGAGCCGAATATGCCAATGAGAAAACTCAATCTAATGACTGCTCTTGCGTTGAGCGCCTTCGTTGCTGCGTGTTCCACGGCGCCAGGCAACTACCTCGACACCTCGAACCTGAAGGAAGAGCAGAACAAGCAGCCGCAGAAGCAGTACGACGTGCATCTGATTACTTCGCAGCTCGTCATGGATCAGGCGCAGGCCGCAGCGAGCCAGAAGGCCCCGCTGCCGCCGAGCAAGTACGCGAGCACCGCCGACTACACATATCACATCGCGCCGCAGGACATTCTCGGCGTGACGGTCTACGACCACCCCGAGCTTTCGACGCCGCAAGGCTCGACTTTCTCGTCGGGCGGCAACACCACGCAGACCGTGGGCCAGGCACTCACGCAGCCGTACACCAACGCGCTGCCGGGCGAGGCCGACCCGTACGGGCAGACCGTGGCCAAGGACGGCACGATCTACTTCCCGTTCGTGGGCCGCGTGAAGGCGGCGGGCAAGACGCCCGGCCAGCTGCGCGACCAGGTCGCTTCGGGTCTCGGGCCGTACATCAAGAACCCGCAGGTGGACGTGCGCGTGCTCGCCTACCGCAGCCAGAAGGTGCAGGTCACCGGCGACGTGAAGACGCCGGGCCCGCTCGCGATGAGCGACGTGCCGCTCACGCTTGTCGACGCGATCACGCGCTCGGGCGGCACCACCGATGGCGCCGATATCAACCGCGTGCGCCTCACGCGCAACAACAAGCTCTACGTGCTCGACGCGAACGCCTTGCTCGACGGCGGCGACACGAGCCAGAACGTGGTGCTGCAGGACGGCGACATCATCAACGTGCCGGACCGCAACGATAGCCGCGTGTTCGTGATGGGCGAAGTGAAGACGCCGACCCAGACCACGCTCGTCCGCGGCAAGCTCACCATTGCCGATGCGCTCACGACGGCCGGAGGCATTCTCGACACCGATGCGAACCCGCGCCAGATCTTCGTGATGCGCGGCATGAAAGACAACCCAACCCAGCCGGAGATTTACCGACTCGATATGACCAAGCCCGACGCGATCATGCTGTCGTCGCAATTCCAGCTCAAGCCGCTGGATGTCGTGTACGTCGGCACCGCCGCCTCGGCCACCTTCAACCGTGTGTTGCAGCAGATCTTGCCGACCGTCCAGACGGTCTTCTATCTGAAGCAGCTCACGCGCTAAAAGCGCGCGAGCCATCTTTTCTCGCAACATGAATCAAAAACGGGATCGAATCGTGAGTACGCAACAAGCTATCAGTCAGCCGGCCCCGGCGGCCCGCACCGAGGAAGAGGACGTCGTTCTCGGCCAGTTGCTGCGCGTCATTTTCGACGACATCGGCTGGCTCGTCATGATCGCGGCAGTGGTGGTCGGCGCTGCGGTGTTTTATTGCTTCGTGGCCAAACCCGTTTATACGGCCGACACGCAGGTCCGCGTAGAGCAGCAGGACTACACGACCCAGGCGCTCACGCAGACGCAGTCCGGCGCGAACGTCACGAGCGGCCAGCAGGGCAGCCTGCCAACCGACGCCGAAATTCAGATGATCCAGAGCCGCAGCGTGCTCGAACCGGTCGTCAAGCAGTTCAAGCTGAACTTCACGGCCGCGCCGGTCGCGCTGCCGGTGATCGGCAGCCTGGCCGCGCGTCTGGCGACGCCGGGCTCGCCCGCGCGTCCGTGGTTCGGCCTCAAGGATTACGCGTGGGGCGGCGAGGTGCTCAACATCGAGTCGATCCAGGTCGCGCCCGAGCTCGAAAGCAAGAAGCTCACGCTGACCGCGCTCGACGACAACCGCTACGTGATTTCCGGGCCCGACGGCGGCCGCCTGCTCGAAGGCACGGTGGGCCAGCGCGTGCAGGGCGGCGGGGTCACGCTGCTCGTGAACGAACTGAAGGCGCGTCCGGGCGAGCGTTTCAAGGTCATGCGCCTGAACGATCTGGACGCCGTCGCGGCCTTCCAGAACGCCGTCAAGGTGCAGGAGCAGGGCAAGCAGACCGGCGTGATCGACATCTCGCTCGAAGGCCACGACCCGCAGGCGGCAGCCGATATCGCCAACGCGGTTGCGCAGTCGTATCTGCGCGAGCACGTGGCCAGCAAGCAGGCCGACGCAAGCAAGATGCTCGACTTCCTGCGCAGCGAGCAGCCGCGCCTGAAGGCCGATCTCGAACGTGCCGAAGCCGCGCTTACCGCGTATCAGAGCAAGTCGGGTTCGATCAACGCCAGCGACGAAGCGAAGATCTACCTCGACGGCAGCGTGCAGTACGAGCAGCAGATCTCGGCGCTGCAACTGCAGATCGCCTCGCTCCAGCAGCGCTTTGGCGACCAGCATCCGGTGCTCGTGGCGGCGCGCCAGCAGCTCGCACAACTCCAGGGCGAGCGCGCGAAGTACGACGCGAAGTTCCGCAACCTGCCGGGTACCGAAGTGAAGGCCGTGCAGTTGCAGCGCGACGCGAAGGTGGCGGAAGACATCTACGTGCTGCTGCTCAACCGTATTCAGGAGCTTTCGGTGCAGCGCGTGGGCACGGGAGGCAACGTCCATATCGTCGACGTCGCGATGCGCCCGGGCGCGCCTTCGAAGCCGAAGAAGCTGCTCATCATCTCGGCCGCCGCGATGCTTGGCATCATTCTCGGTACCGGCTTCGTGCTGATGCGCCGGAACATGTTCAAGGGCATCGTCGATCCGGACCAGATCGAGCGCACCTTCGATCTGCCCGTCTACGGCCTCGTGCCGCTCTCGGCGGAGCAGGCTGCGCTCGAGAAGCGCGCTCCGACGCGCGGCGGCACGCGTTTGCGCGAAGTGCTCGCGAACGTCGCGCCCAAGGACCTCACGGTCGAGAGCCTGCGCTCGCTGCGCACGTCGCTGCAATTCAGCGTGGCGGATGCGCGCAATCGCGTCGTTGTCCTGACCGGTTCGGTGCCGGGCGTGGGCAAGAGCTTCCTCACCGCGAACTTGGCCGTGCTGCTCGCCCACTCGGGCAAGCGGGTGCTGATGATCGACGGCGACATGCGCCGCGGCGCGCTCGAGCGCTACCTGGGAGGCTCGCAGGCTAATGGCTTTTCCGAGCTGCTCTCGGGCCAGATCTCGCTGGACGAGGCGATTCGCGCGACCGAAGTGGACAACCTGCACTTCATCTCGTGCGGCCGCCGTCCGCCGAATCCGTCCGAGCTGCTGATGTCGCCGCGCCTGAACCAGTATCTCGAAGGGCTCGCGAAGCGCTACGACATCCTGCTCGTGGATACGCCGCCGGTGCTGGCGGTGACCGATGCAGCGATTCTGAGCGGCCATGCAGGATCGACGTTCCTCGTGCTGCGCTCGGGCATCCATACGGAAGCCGAGATTGCCGATACGCTCAAGCGTCTGCGCAATGCGGGCGTGCACGTGACCGGCGGGGTCTTCAACGGGGTGTCGGCGCGCGCGCACGGCAAGTACGCCTACGGCTATGCAGCCGTGCAGGAATACCTGAGCGCCTGATTCGGAACGCCTGATAACAAGGAGAAAAGCGCGATGAAAGTGACCGTGCTCGTGCCGACGTATCGGCGTCCTGAAGATCTGGCGCGCTGCCTCTCCGCGCTGCTGCGCCAGGAGCGCACGCCCGATGAGATCGTGGTGGTAGCGCGCGCGGATGACGAAGCCACTCACGCGTGCCTTGCGGAGCATGTAACGCCGCGCGTGCTGAACGTCGAAGTCGCCACCGTAGACGAGCCGGGGCAGGTGGCCGCGCTCAACCGCGGCATCGAAGCGGCGACGGGCGACGTGATCGCCATCACCGACGACGATGCCGCGCCGCACGCCGACTGGGTCGCGCGCATCGCCGCGCATTTCGAGGCCGATGAGACGCTGGGCGCGCTCGGCGGCCGGGACTGGGTGCATGAGGATGGCCGCGTGCTCGACGGCCAACGCGAACTCGTGGGGCGTGTGCAGCGCTCGGGCCGCATCGTCGGCAATCATCATCTGGGCGTGGGCGAAGCGCGCGAAGTCGATTTGCTCAAAGGCGCGAACATGAGCTACCGGCGCGCCGCGATTGGCGAACTGCGCTTTGACCGCCGCTTGCGCGGCACCGGCGCGCAAACGCATAACGACATGGCGTTCAGCATGGGCGTGAAGCGCGCGGGCTGGAAGCTCGTGTACGACCCGTGCGTGGCCGTCGACCATTTTCCGGCGCCAAGACCCGGCGAAGATCCGCGCAACGCGCAGACGCTCGCCTCGATCCGCAACGCTGCCTTCAACTTCCACCTGATCCTGCGCGGCAATCTCTCGCCGCTGCATCGCGAGGCCGCATGGTGGTGGTGGGCGCTCATCGGCACCCGGGTGTATCCGGGCCTGCTGCATACGGGCCTCGGCGCATGGCGCACTGGCTCGCTCGCGGTTGCGTTCGCGCGCTGGCGCGCCGTGCGCGGCGGCGCTCGCGAGGCACGCCGCGCAATCGCCTGAAGCCGCTGAATCAGCTGCATTGGCTGAGGTGCTTCTGGCGCATTTTGAAATCGATTCAACGGAGGACCTCGAATGAGCGGTACGCAAGTCCACGTTCACCTCTTTTATGGCGCCGATCCGCGCCGTTACCGCAAGGGTGAGAACATTGGCTCCCTTTACGGCTATCACCACGCCGAGTCCGCGGAATTCGCGCTCGATTACGCCAGGGACGCGAGCGAGAGCGCGCCTGTGCGCCTCGTGCGCCGCGCGATGAAGGCGGCGCTCGGCTTCGACTTTATTCACGCATGGCGCAACCGCCGTGCAATTCTCGATTCGGACGTGATCTGGACGCACACGGAGCAGGAGCATCTGGCCGTGGCGCTGGTGCTGCTCATGCACGCTAAGAAGGGCGGCGCGCGTCCGCTGCTGCTCGCGCAGAGCGTGTGGCTGCTCGACCGCTGGCCCGGCTACGGCGCGCTGCGCCGCGCGCTGTATCAGCGCCTGCTCAAGCGTGCCGATCTGCTGACCACGCTCGCGAGCGAAAACGCAGCGCTGTGCGGCGATTATTTCGGGCGCAACGCGCGTCATGTGCTTTATGGCTTGAACACCAACGATTTTCCGCTGCGTCCGCCTTCGCACTGGCAGCCGAATACGCCCGTGCGCGTGGCCGGCATCGGCAACGATCGCGACCGCGACTGGACCACGCTCGTGGGCGCGCTCGGCAACGACGCGCGCTATCAGGTGCGCATCGCCACGCGCAGGCGCATGCCGGCTTCGGCGCGCGCGTCGAACGTGGAGATCGTGCGCGTGTCCGGCATCCAGCAGCAGCACGCGCTCTATGAGTGGGCGGACATCATCGTCGTGCCGCTGCGGCCCAATACGCACGCGTCGGGCATCACCGTAATGCTCGAAGCCGCAGCGCTCGGCAAGCCGATGATCGTGACGAAGGTGGGCGCGCTCGAAGATTACTTCGACGAACAGGCCGCGTTCTATGTCGAGCCGTTCAACACGGAGCAACTGCGCGACGCCGTGAACGCGCTCGTCGACGACCCCGCGCGCGCGCTCGCCCAGGCGCGCGAGGCCTGCGAGCAACTGCGCACGCGCGATCTCACGACCGAGAACTTCGCGCGGCAACACGCGCATCTCACGCGCGAGATGCTGCGCGAGCGCGATCCGCGCGTGGCGCAGCCCGCGCATGCGGGCGCGCGTCCGATGGGGCAGACAGCGGGACAGACAGCGGAGCAGGCGGCTGGGCAGGCTGTGAAGCAGACCGCGGGCCGGGTGTAATCATGCGCATTCCGTCTGCCGCTCCCGCACCTGCTCCGGCTCCGCGTCCGCCGGCCCCGCGCTTCAACGCGCCGGTCAGGCCGGCGGCCGCTGCGCCAGTGCCGCGCCAGCGTTCGGCGCTGCGCCGCGCAATGGGCCGCGACACGCTGCCCGTGATCGCGCTGTGGGCCTTTACCGCACTGCTGATTCTTGCGCACCAGGGCACGGTGCTCACGCTCGCGTTTCCGGTGCTCGCCATCGCCGTGGGTTTCTGGCTCTACTTCGTGAATCCGGTTCGCTATATCGGCTTCATGTGGTGGCTGTGGTTCCTGAGCCCCGAAGTGCGCCGCCTCGCCGACTTCGGCAAGGGCGGCTTCACGCCCACGAGCCTGATTCAGGTCGCGCCGCTCGCAGTCACGATGATCAGCGGGCTGTCGCTGCTGCGCTACTACCCGGTGCTTGCGCAGCGCCGCGGGTTGCCGATCGTGCTCACGCTGCTCGGCATTGGCTATGCATTCGTGGTGGGCGTGGTCGCGAGCGGCCCGGCCGCCGCTGTCTATGACCTCGCGAACTGGATCTATCCGATCCTGATCGGTTTTCACATCATGGTCCTCACGCGCCAGTATCCCGAGTGCCGCGAGACCATCGTGAACACCTTCATTTACGGCATGCTCGTGATGGGCGCCTATGGACTCGTGCAGTTCTTCATCATGCCGCCGTGGGACGCCATGTGGATGATCGGTTCGGACATGAATTCGCAGGGCGATCCGGTGCCGCTGGGCGTGCGCGTGTTCAGCACGATGAATTCCTCTGGCCCGTTCGCGTTCGCGATGATGGGCGCGATGGTGCTCGTGATGGCCGCGAAGCATCGCGTGCGCTGGGTGGCTGCCGCGTTCGGCTTCTTCTCGTTCGCGCTTTCGCTGGTGCGCTCGACGTGGGGCGGCTGGGCGCTCGCCATGGTGATCCAGCTGGCGAAGTCGAGCAACAAGGTGCGCATCCGCATCATCGTGAGCGCGCTCGTGCTCGCGGGCGTGTGCGTGCCGCTGCTCACCTTCGGCCCGGTGGCCGAGCGCATGCAGCAGCGTCTGAATACGCTCGTGAACCTGAAGGACGACCAGAGTTACGCGGCGCGTAACCAGTTTTATGCCGAGTTCGCGAAAAAGGCCTTCACCGACGTGACGGGCGAGGGCTTGGGCGCCACCGGCGCATCGACCAAGCTTTCGAGCAGCAACGGGCAGCTTGGCCAGTACGGCAGCTTCGACAGCGGCGTGATGAACATTCCGTTCGTGCTCGGCTGGCCCGGCACGCTGATGTATCTGTCCGGCGTGCTATGGCTCATTGTGCGCGCGGTGCGCATCTCGTTGCGCATGCCCGAGGACCGCTATGTGTGCGCGTGCCTGAGCCTCACGGTGTCGATCTTCGCGATGCTCGTGTTCACGAACTCGCTGGTCGGCACGGGCGGTCTGCTGCTGTTTTCTAGTGTGTTTTCCATTCTCAGCGCGGGACACTGGAGCAAGCTGACTCGTCTCCAGGCCCGCAACATGGAGGTCTCCGATTGAGAGTCGCAATCGTCACGCACGTGGTGCGCCACAACGACGGCCAGGGGCGCGTCAATCATGAAATCGCGCGCGCGGCCCTCGACGAAGGATTCGAGGTCACGCTGGTGGCTTCGCATGTCGCGCCGGAACTGGTTGCGCATCCGAAAGTGAAGTGGGTGCCGGTGCAGCCTTCGCGTCTGTGGCCCACCAATCTGCTGCGCCAGCAGGTGTTCGCGCTCAAGAGCGCGCTGTGGCTGCGCCGCCATCGCCGCGACTACGACGTGCTGCATGTGAATGGCTTCATCACCTGGGCACATGCCGACGTCAACACCGCGCACTTCGTGCACGGCGGCTGGGGGCGCAGCAAGTATTACCCGTTCGGGCTCACGCGCGGCGTGTGGTCGGCGTACCAGTTCATCTATACGCGTGCGAATGCGGTGCTCGAGCGCTGGGCCTACCGGCGCTCGCGCGTGATTGCCGCCGTCTCGCGCAAGGTTGCCGACGAGATCGTCGCCTCGGGTGGCAACCCGGTCGAGCGGCTCGACGTGATCTACAACGGCGTGGATACGCGCGGCTTCGCCTCGGCCAGCGCCGATCGCGCGAAGTTCGAATTGCCTGAAGACAAGTTCTTCCTGCTGTTCGTGGGCGACCTGCGCACGCCGCGCAAGAATCTCGGCACGGTGCTGCAGGCGCTCAAGCAACTGCCCGAGCGCGTGCATCTTGCGGTGGCGGGTTACCTGCCTGGCAGCCCGTACCCGGAGATGGCGCGCGAACTTGGCATTGCCTCGCGCGTGCATTTTCTCGGGCTCGTGCGCGAGATGCCGGTGCTGATGCGCAGCGTGGACGCCTACGTATTTCCTTCGCGCTACGAAGCAATGAGCCTCTCTCTGCTGGAGGCGATGGCGGCGGGCCTGCCCGTGGTCACCGCGCAGACGGCGGGCGGGGCGGAGATCATCACGCCCGATTGCGGCATCGTGCTCGACGATCCGGACGACGCGCCCGCGCTCGCCAACGCGATCCTGCAACTCGCAGACGATACCCCGCGCCGCCACGCGATGGGCGAGGCCGCGGCAAAGCTCGCGGGGGAATTCGGCTGGGCGCGCATGGCTGCGCAATACATCGCGCTCTATCGCCAGTTGGCGGGCGACGCGGGCGCCGTGGTGCGCAACGACACGCGGGACGCACAGCGAGGCGCGGACAGCGGCTTCGCTGCAGCGCCGCTGCCGCGCGCCAAGACTCCCTGAACCTTAGGGCCGGTTCACACTAATAACAGGCCCTAGGGCAAGACAAGGATACGAAAATGACGAAACATTCCATCCATTCGCTACAGATCGGCATGCACTGGTTTCCGGAGCGCGCGGGCGGGCTCGACCGCATGTATTACTCGCTCGTGGGGGCGCTGCCCAGCGCGGGCGTGCACGTGCGCGGCGTCGTGGCGGGCTCCCCGAAGGTGGCCGAGGACAGCAATGGCGCGATCCAGGGCTTCGGCTCGGCCGCGCGCGCATTGCCGTTTCGCTTGATGGACGCGCGCCGCGCGCTGCGCCGCGAGATTCAAAGCCATCGTCCCGATGTGATTTCTTCGCACTTCGCACTTTATACCTTTCCGGGTCTCGACGTGACGCGCGGCATTCCGCAGGTCTCGCATTTTCAGGGACCGTGGGCCGATGAGAGCTTTGTTGAAGGCGCGGCTACGCTGAGCCAGCGCATCAAGCACTCGCTAGAACAATCGGTGTACGAACGGTCGTCGCGGCTTATTGTGCTGTCGAAAGCGTTCGGCGATATTCTCACGAAGCGTTATGCGATTTCACCGGACCGTGTGCGTATCGTGCCGGGTTGTGTGGATACTGCGCAGTTCGATCCTGCTTGTACGCGCGCCGAGGCGCGTCTGCGTCTGCAATTGCCTCAGAATCGCCCGATCGTGCTCGCTGTGCGCCGTCTCGTGCGCCGCATGGGTCTGGAAGATTTGATCGACGCGATCAAAGTGGTGAAGCAGCGTCATCCCGATGTGCTGCTGCTGATTGCGGGGCGCGGGCGTCTGGAAGCGGAACTGCAACAGCGTATCGATGAAGCGGGGCTGACCGATAACGTCAGGCTGCTGGGCTTCGTGCCTGACGCGCAGTTGCCTTCGCTTTATCGCGCAGCCACGTTGAGCATTGTGCCTACGGTGGCGCTCGAAGGCTTTGGTTTGATTACCGTGGAGTCGCTTTCGGCCGGCACGCCGGTGCTGGTTACGCCGGTGGGCGGGTTGCCTGAAGCCGTGGCCGGGCTGTCGCAGGATCTCGTGCTGCCCGAAACGGGGGCTGCTGCGATTGCCGAGGGGATTGACGCCGCGTTCTCCGGGCGCATCAAGCTGCCGGACGAAGAGGCGTGCAAAACCTATGCGCGCGAGAACTTCGATAATGCCGTGATCGCGAAGCGCGTGGCCGACGTTTATGCGGAAGCGATTGCGGCCGCGAACGGCGTGCATTGAGGCGCTGTAGCGTTGAAATGAAAACGCCGCCCGGGGTCACCTCACAGGAGGGCGGCGTTTATGCTGCGGGGGATGAGGATTTCAACCCGCTTCAGCGGTTGGAGATATCTGGTCGGCAGTGGCTGGCGAGGCGCCGGATTGGCCGGCCGCGCCCTGCATTGCCGATCCAAACAGTTGCCCTATCAAGCTCTTGAGCGCATCGGCGATTTGCGGCAAGAGCGCGTTTGCAACTTCCGATACGATGTTCGATAGCTTCGAATCGGGACCCTGATTGCCGCCCGCTACCGCCATACCGCCTCCCGCATTGGCGGGGGCAGGCTGCGGCGCAGGTGCCATTTGCGGAGTGGCAATTTGCGGACCGGCGGCGCCGACCGGGTCCGCGCCGCCGGATTCCGGAGTGGGCTGCGGGCCGGCTGCCATCTGGGGAGCGACAATCTGCGGACCGCCTTCGCCGCCGGATTCCGGAGCGGGCTGCGGGCCGAGTGCCATTTGCGGCGCGTCAATTTGCGGACCGCCGGCCGCGCCCGCGCCGCCGATATCGGACGTGGACGACATGGGCGTCATACCACCCTGCGCACCGGCGACTGGATTTCCCGCGTTTTGCCCATTCATTTGCAACTGTCCTGCGAGCGCTTGCCATTGCGCGAACCTTTGCGCGTCCGAGGCATTCAGCGCCTCCTGACGCCAATTTTGCATCTGCCCGTCGGGGCTGATGCGATAACTGCTGCGCTGATTGCCTGCAATCTGATCCACTTGAGCGCTGCCATCGGGATTGAAGTTGGTATTTGTGAGCGTGCGCCCCTGCGCGCTGTGATCGTAGGCAAACGAAGACCTGAGATTGCCGTTTGCATCGAAACTCTTTCCTGCGCCCAGATTACCCATCGCGTCGTATGAGTAGACGTCGTGGCCGCCATTCGGGGTGTTGACGATCCGATCTGTCATTGGACCGTTCTGGTGATCGTTCATGCCCATGGCGTCTTGAGGCGATGGCCCATACATCCCAAATCGATTCATTGGATTGTCATTCAGGCCGATGGCGGCGCCAAAACTGGTATTAGGTCCGGCCATTGCGCCGGCCGGCATGGCGTTTGGGCCTGGCGCGCCGCCGGCGAATTGCATAAGGGCATTGGGGCCGGCGGCTTCGGTGTTCCCGTAAAGCGCATCAGCGGTAATGCGGGGTTGTAATGTCACACGCATGATTTGATCCCTTTCAGTGAAGGTTGAACATGAGGCGGGAGTCGGAGCGTGAAAAAGGGAATCTGGATATCACGACCGGGCCGCGCAACGGACGGCATCTGCAGTTTGCGAGCGCATGAATCGAGCCGGTGATACGGGGTCACTGTTTTGTGCCGTCATCTCGAGCACGCGATGCGCGAATTCGCCACATCAAATACGCTCGCGGTGGAAACGCTGTACCACATTCCCATTTGCCCCAATGCTCCAATGGGTTGTCAATCGAGTCATTCCGCAAATTCGGCGGTGCCACCTCATTGACATCCACGTTTTATAGGGGAACTCAAAATGGGCATTTCGGAAACCGGCGCAACCTCTTCGAATTACGGATACGACAACCCGTACTTGACAGAAAACCCGGCGAACCCGCCAGCCGCCAGCGCTGACAACAAGGAAAACAACAACGACTCCGGATCGGGCAACGCCCCGGAGTCGACCGTTCACGAGGGGGGCGTTGGGGAGACCGCCCTCAAGGCGGGCGGCGAGGGTTCTGGCGGCGGTGCGGACCAGGCGCCTGGCGCAACGAATCAGGGGACGGAGGCGGGTGAGGGGAACACTACGCCCGCCTCCAATGAAGCCGACGATGGTTCTGGCAACGGTGCGGAGAAATTGCCTGGTACAACAAATCAGGAGAAGGCGGCGGGTGATGGGAACGAAAAACCCGCTCCCAATGCGGGCGACGATGGTTCCGGCAGCGGTGTGGAAAAATCGCCTGGCGTGATGAATCAGGAGAAGCCACAAGGCAACGGTGTTGGCGCCGGCGCCATGGGCGATGGCGTAAAACAGGGCGAAAATGGTCAGGAAAGTTCATCGGCTGTGGCGGGCACCAAACCGCCGCAGGGGGAAGCCGCAACCACGTCTCCCGGGCCGCAACGCAGCCAGGAGAAGGAGAGCGCATCGGGATTCCATAACGGCGACCGTAAAGATCCAGCAGCCACCAACGCTGTCCCCAATCACAGCACCGGTGGTGCTGCGCATCCGGAACAATTGGACACACAGCGCGGCAACGTGGACGGTTCCGGGCAGGCTGTGCCGCCGCTTGGCACACAAGGTGGCACGGCCGATGCGTTGCCGCAATCGGGGCTGGCGGCAGGGCAAGGCGGCGCGCAGAGCGGCAACGCCAAGGCGCGGGACCACACTGCACCGCCGCTCGGTACCCAGGGTGGCAACCTGCCGCCCGTGTCGCCTCAATCCCTCAACGCCGGGCAACCCGCCACTCCGGGCGCAGTCGGAAACGCTGACCCGGCGCCGGGATCGCAGCGGTCAGGCCTCGCCGGCGATGCCGGAAAACCGGGTGAAAACGGTCAGGGCGGAGCGCCCGGTGCGACGGGCGGCAAACCGCTTCAGGCCGACGCCTCGAACCCATTGCCAGCCACTGGGCATCCTGAACAAGCGGGCGGTACACAGAATGGCAATGTGGGCGGTTCCCAGCACGTTGGGGTGCCCGATGGCGCGCATGGCGACCATGAAAACAAGGGGATCGTATCGAAGCCGCACGCAGCGGTGCAGCCGGGCGGTGATTCATCGGGCGTTGTCCCCAACTCGCCTGGCGGCCAGCTTGCGCCAAATGAGCCAACTGCGACTAATAAGCCGGTATTGCCCGGCGCTACCCAAAGCGAGCTGCAAGGATTGCTAAATAAATATGACACGCAAATCGACGGGAGAAACCAGGATTCGCATAACCGCTTGAATGATGCCAACGCTGCCGAAAAGATCAACGCAGCGACCGAGCTCGACTACACCGGCTATCCGCAGGATGTCCAATACTTCGAGAATCAACTTTCCGCCAGCAGAGGGCGGTTGGCGGCGCTGCAGCCGGAAATGCGCGATTACTACACCGGCCAGCTGGCGGCGCTGGAGACGGCTTACCGCAACGTAACCTCGCCCGACGTTAGGTCCGACCTGAATGAGAAGGCTGCGAAGATCGAAAGCGAAATACTCAACGAGTACAACCACTCGATCAATAATCCGCTGGATCGCACGATGGCGATTTTCAACCATCCGGTCGGCGAGGGTTATCTGGGCAAGGAATTCAGTGGGCAGACCAAACAACTCGATCAGTTGCGCCAGCAATTCCTGAACGCAGCCGATGCCGAACATCGCGATTCGCTCTTCGCGCAGGCCACGAAACTGAAGGCGCAACTACAGGAGGGCGTGGCGCGCGGCCTGGACGATTACCTGGCGAAGGACAGGACTGAGTGGGGCGAGGCGAATCAATACGTCAACGAACTCATTGCCAAAGCACAAGCGAACCAGGATCCATCCAAACGCTACAAGTCCATTGGCGATGGCCTCTTTTCGCTCAATACCGGCATGGGCGAAGACGATGTTGCCGATCGGCGCGTCCTTGCCTTCACGCAGCGCATGATGGACGATCCAGATCTGCGTCAGAAGCTGGACGCATGGCAAGTCGATGCCGGCAAGCAACTCAACGCCGATGGTGCGAGCGCTGCGCAGCCCTATTCACAGATCGTCAACGACCTTCCAGCCGCGGGCCCGGATTATGTACGTGACCTGTCGGATCGCTACACGAATGTCATTAAAAGCCAGACCGATGGCGAACGCACGGCCGCGTTCAATCGGGCCAAGCCCTATGTGCAGGCAGCCGAAGGTTTTTCCCGCTTCATGCTGGGTCTGACGCCATTGGCGCCGTTGAGTGCATTGCTCGACAGCTCGTCGACGTTGTCGCCCATGGCGCGGTTTGGCATCGACGTGGGCAGCGCGCTCGCAGGCGCTGCGCTGAGCCCTCTGACCAAAAGCCTTTCCGCGGCGGCCAAGGGAGCCGTCAGCTTTATTTCCGAGTTGGAAGAGGAGGCCGCTGTCGCCAAAGGGTCGGTACAGGACATGAAGCTGGACGTATCGGCGGGCGAGGTCGTTCCGGTTGGGGAGCAGGAAGGTAAATCACCGGCCGAAATGGAAGCCGCCAAGGCGGAAACATCGACATCGCATTTGCTCGAACCCAATCCGGGAGCGGCGAATCAGGAGGGCGATGCAGCACAAAACGCCTATAAGCCGGCCGAAATGGGACCGACACCGGACCCGCGTATGCTCGAAGCACGCGGGCGCGTCGAGCAGAACCCGATGGACGTACCGTCGCGCTATTCCGTCAACGTTGATGGACGCACGCTAAAGCCCGATGAAAACGCTCCGGGCGTGCTCAATGATGGTAATGGCCAACGCTATGTCCGCAGTGGCGACCAGTACTTCAAGACCAAATATGATTCGGATAACGACACCTGGCGTGCTGTGCATCCGGATTCGCCAAACGCATTTAGTTATCCGATTCGATACGACCCGCAAGGCGGTACGTGGTCGGTTCATGGCGACACTGGCGTGCCGGGCGGCGGAGGGCTGTCGAAACTCATTTCGCTCGCGAAATATGCGAAGAACGATCCGCGAATTGCCGATCTGATGAAGTCGAAAATCTTGAAACCGCAAGATCCTCAGACCTGCTTCCTCGATCACGGCAGGGTCGCGCAACACGCGGCCGGTGTGCCAGACGGACGGCTCGTGCCGATCTCGACCGGAGCGCTGAGCGCGAAGCAACTGAGCGAGGAGCTGAATAAAGGCCCCGTGGTCCTGAGTGCGCGCCATATTGCGCGACCCGACTCAAACTACTCAGGCATGCATACGGTTGTGCTGATCAAGAATATTCAGGAGGGGGGCAAGAACTATGTGCTTGGCGTTGACCTCGACGATACGATTGGGCGTAACGGGCTGGCACAGGATCCAGCATCGGGCGATTTCGGGGGCATCAAGTACGACCTGAACGAACTGGTAAATCAGGCGACGCCCTATGTGGATGAGGATTCCGGCACGCCACTGGAGATGTACAGCCGGCCGGAGCAGAAGAGCGGCTTCTGGAACTGGTTCATGCCAGGCAATTAAATGCTGCCCGGCGTGCGGCCTTGAATATCGAGGCCGCACGCCATCCTCCTGAGACTCGCCGGACGATCAAATCAACCGGCGGTATCAGGGTGCAAGCAGTCGCTTGCGCGCTTCGTCATACATCCATCGCAGCGTCCCTTCGATGGGCGTGCGCGCCGCTTCCCCCACAATCGAGCGCAGCTTCGCGTTCGACCCCACCAGATGACGCACCTCGTTCGCACGCACGAACCGCGGGTCGACCTTGACAGTGATCTCATAGCCCGCAATACGCGAAAGCATCGCCAGCACTTCACCGAGCGTCCAGCCGGTGCCCGAGCAGACATTGACCGTCTCGCCGCGAGGTGCCGCCGCAATGAGCTTCGCGTAAGCATCCACTACGTCGCGCACATCGGAGAAGTCGCGGCTGACCTCGGTGTTGCCGAGCGAGATCGACCGGTCGCCGCGCGCGTAGTGCTCGACGATCTTGGGCAGCAGAAAATCCGTGCTCTGGCCCACGCCCGTGTAGTTGAACGGCCGCGCGATCACCAGCGGCAACTGCGCGTTCCAGCGCTTCGCGACGTATTCCATCGCGAGCTTGCTCACGGCGTAATCGTTCGCGGGCTGCGGCGGCACGGCTTCGTCGATCACGCCTGAGGTGGCGTTGCCGTAGACGTTCGCGCTGCTCGCGAGCAGCACGGCGCGCGGCACATGACGCTGGCGCGCGAGCGCGTCGAGCAGATTGCGCGTGCCCACCACGTTGACGACATAGGTGCGCGCCACGTCGCCGTTGGCGACGTTCGCCACGGCCGCGAGATGCACGACCGCGTCGGGCTGCACGGTTTCCACCGCGTGCGCGAGCGCTTGCGGGTCGAGCAGGTCCCCGGCGAGCGGTGTGATGCCGCCCGCCACGTTCGCGTCGTCAACGGCTTCGCCCGCGCGCACGGTGCCCCAGACGCGATAGCCGTCCGCGGCCAGGCGCGCCGCCAGGTAGCGGCCCGTGAAGCCGCCCACGCCGGTGATGAGCGCGCGCGGTTGATCGCTGGAGCCGTTAGAACGTCTCATGTCGCTCGTTGCGCGTGAGATCGGCGGTGACCATCATCTGGCACAGTTGCTCGAGCGAGGTTTGCGGTGCCCAGCCGAGCTTGCTGCGCGCCTTGCTCGCATCGCCGATCAGCAGATCGACTTCGGCGGGGCGGTAAAAGCGCGGGCTCACGCGCACCAGCGTGCGGCCCGTGGCGATGTCCACGCCGATCTCGCGCTCGGCGCGGCCCGACCATTCGAGCTGGAAGCCCGCTGCAGCGAACGCCATCGTCACGAAGTCGCGCACGGTTTCGGTGCGGCCCGTGGCGAGCACGTAGGTGTCCGGATCGTCGGCTTGCAGCATGCGCCACATGCCTTCCACGTATTCGGATGCATAGCCCCAGTCGCGCTTGGCATCCATGTTGCCCAGTTCGAGCACGTTCTGCTTGCCGAGTTTGATCTTCGCGACGGCGTCGGTGATCTTGCGCGTCACGAACTCGCGGCCGCGCAGCGGCGACTCGTGGTTGAAGAGAATGCCGCTGGTCGCGAAGATGTCATAGGACTCGCGGTAGTTGACCGTGGACCAGTGCGCGAACAGCTTGGCGATGCCGTACGGGCTGCGCGGGTAGAACGGAGTGTCCTCGCGTTGCGGCACGGCCTGCACCTTGCCGAACATTTCGGATGTCGAAGCCTGGTAGAAGCGCATTTTCGGGTTGATCACGCGAATGCCTTCGAGCAGGTTCAACGCGCCAACGCCGGTCACTTCAGCGGTCGTCACGGGCTGGTCGAACGATACGCCCACGAAGCTTTGCGCGGCGAGGTTGTAGACTTCGCCGGCCTCGGCGCGTTCGAGCAGGCGCAGCGTCGAGCCCGCGTCGGTGAGGTCGTGCTCGACGAGTTCGAGCGAGGGATGATCCGTGACGCCGAGTTCGTTCATGCGCCAGAAGTTGACTGAACTGGTGCGCCGGTAAGTGCCGACCACGTGATAGCCCTTGTCGAGCAGCAGCTTGGTCAGATACGCGCCGTCCTGGCCGGATACGCCGGTGATGATCGCTTTGCGTCGTTCGTTCATGTGTCAGTACCTTTGAAATAGCGAACGTGGATTCGGAGCACGTTTATCGTTTATTGGATCGGAATTCAGGACTGCGAGGTGGGGGCGCTCACGCGCACGTTGGCGTCCGCGGGCAGTTGCCGGTGGCTCGGCCCGCGCGTGAGACGCTTTTCGAGGAGAAGCCAGCTTGCGCTCGCATAGGCGAGCGTGAGGGCGAGCGCGATGGCGGCGCTCACGGGGCGGCTGTAATTGAGCGGCCACACCGCATAGAGAATCGTGAGGTGAATCAGGTAGATCGTGTAGCTGATGGTGCCGATGTAGACCAGCACCGGATTGCAGAGCAAGCGCTTGATGAAGCCTTTGGACTGCAGCGCGAACACCACCGTCGAGGTGCACAGCACGAGCGACACGCTGTAGAGCAGGGCGTTCGAGAGCGGCGTGTTGGCGGCGCGAAAACGCGGGTAATGCAGATGCAGCCACGCGAGCACGGCGAGCGCGGCAAAGAACAGGATGGCCGCCGGCACCTTGAAGGGCTCGAGGGCATTTCGGTCGCGCCGCACGAGCACGGCGAGCAGCGCGCCCATCGCGAGCAGGTCCATGCGGAACGGCGTGAGGTAATAAATAGGCCAGAACGAATCGAACCACGGCGTCGCGATTGCGCGCAGCACCGGCACGATCAGCACGAGCGCGCCGGCCACCACGGCGAGCATGCGTTGTGGCAGCAGCAGCACCACGAAGGGCCAGAAGATGTAGAACTGCTCTTCGACCGCGAGCGACCAGAGAATGTTGAGACTGTCGTGGCCGCTTTGGCCCAGCGCGTCGCCGATATTGGTTGCGAAGAATGCGTACCACGGCCAGAAGTGCGCCCAGCCGAAACCGAACAGCAGCGATGAAACGATCATCAGCAGAATGTACGGCGGCAGGATGCGGCGCACGCGGCGGGCGTAGAAGTAGCTGAAGTACGACTGGCCGCGCGCCTTGCGCTCGAGCAGGATGCCGGTGATGAGAAAGCCGCTCAGCACGAAGAACAGATCGACCCCCATCCAGAGCGGCGCGCGCAACGCGTGCTGCGCGAACACCGCGAGCACGGCGAAAGCACGCAGGCCATCGAGCTGGACGATACGGTTGGAGTGGGGCGTGCTGGCGAGGCTGTTTACGGTCATCGGCTGTCCGGTTGTTTCAGGCATGCATAGTCCGGTTCATTCTAAAAAGAATTAAATGGTCAAAAAGCCGAAATATATAGACGCGCGATTTTCAAAATAGAAGCGATTTGAGTGGCCGAATATTTCCAGCTCTATTACATCAACGCGACGGCAATGCAGCGACGATGTGGCGACAATTTTGTTGCAACAGCATTGCGGTTTCCTTTCGGAAAACGGGAGACGATCGCGCCGGGCCCGTGCCGCGGGCCTTGGCGCGCGGCACGGCGATTTATTTCGCATCCGCACAGGCAGCCCCGGCGAACACTGAATTTTTTTGAATTATTTTCGCTTTTTGTGGGGCGATTTTTCTTCATGAATGTACGGCATGATCCAGTCGGATTCACCCGACCGGAGGAATTGCTTTGCCGTTTCCGATTCCCGACCGCCGTATGCGCAGGACGCTGGCGCTCGCAGCACTCAGTGCGTTCGTTTGCACCTCTTCGGTACAGACCCTCGCCGCGCCGCAACTCAATGTAACGACGTCGTGGATCGGCAATACGTTTGGCAACGGCCAGGGCACGTGGACGCAAATCAATATCACCGCCATCGCCGTGACGCCGGAGGGCAAGGTCTACACCGACGCGCCCTGGGACGAGAGCGGCGCTGAAATCAGCGCGTATCAGGATGGCAAGATGCTGGGCTTTGCTGGCGGCACCCATGGCTGGGGCGGATACGGCGGCAACGCCGTGGCCGCGAACAGCCGCTTTTTGTACGCGGCCGTGGCCGTGGGCAATGAGCGCGGGCATCTGATCGGGCCCGGTATCTGGCCGGAAAAGGGGCGCCAGTGGTATGGCGTCACGCGCCGTCCGATCGATGAGCCGAAGCGCGCGGCGGCCTTCCAGCCCTCGCCCGATCCGGCCAATCCGCACGCGCAGCTCGCGGGCGCGTTCCTCAAGATTGCCGATTTGCCGGCCGTCTCGCATCCCGACGTCGGCGCGCCTGCCGAGGTGGGCGGACTCGCGGCCACCGATGCGCTGCTTTACGTAAGCCACACCACGGCCAACCGCATCGAGGTGTACGACGCGAACGCCATGCAGCGCAAGTCTCAATTCGACGTGCACGAGCCGGGCAAGATCGCGATTGCGGGCGACGGTTCGCTGTGGGTGATCACGGGCAGCGTGACCGATGCGAAGCCGCGCATCGCGCACTATTCCGCGGAAGGCAAGCCGCTCTCGAACACGATCGAGCTGCCCGCCGACTCTGTGCCGGTGGATGTGGCCGTGGATCCTTCGCAGCGCATTCTGGTGGCGGACAACGGCCCGCGCCAGCAGATCCTCATTTACTCGCGCGACAGTGGCGGCTACAAGCAGAGCGGCACGCTCGGCGAGCGCGGCGGCATTTTCTCGGGCCCGTCGAGCACGGTGGGGCGACCGGGGCCGGGCCGCTTCAATGGCTTGACCGGCGTGGGCGCCGACGCGAAGGGCAACATCTACGTGTCGACCAACGGCATCGGCCCGCGCCACGGCACGATCGGCGCGGGACTGGGTGCGACGCTGGAGAGCTATACGCCCGCCGGCAAGCGCCTCTGGAACGTGGAGGGCCTGCTGTTCGTGGACGGCGCATGGGTGGACCCGTCGCGGCCCAATAGCGTCTACACCGGCAACAAGCGCTTCGAGCTTGATCTTTCGAAGCCGCCGGGGCAGGACTGGAAATACGTAGGGTTCCTCTCCAATCGATTCAGGTATCCGCAGGACCCGGTGTTCAACGGCGATATGTGGCCCGGTCTGCCGACCGCGCGTCAGCTGAATGGCCGCACGTTCCTCTATCTCACCGACATGTATGCGGATCACCTGAAGATCTACCGCTTCGATCCGCAGCGCGATGGCGAGACCGCGATTCCCTCGGGCTTTATCGCGGGGCGCGCGCGGCCCGTGCAGAAGATCCCGAACGCGCCGCCTGGCGGCGACTGGATCTGGCGCGACGCCAACGGCAACGGCGGGTTCGACGCTGACGAATTCACCCGGTATCCGGGACCCGGGCACCTGGCCGGCGGCTGGGGTTGGTGGATCGATACGCGCGGCGACATCTGGCGCGCGCGCGACAACAAGGGCATCACGCGCTTTCGCTTTGGCGGCATCGACGCGAAGGGCAACCCGATCTACTCGTACGACAAGAGCGATCAGTACCCGATGCCCGCGCCATTTACCGAGGTGCATCGCGCAATCTACGAGCCGAAGACCGACTCGCTTTACGTCGCGGGTTACACCGCCGACGCGCCGCACGACCCTGGCTTTGTGAAAGAAGCGGGCCGCGTGCTGGTGCGCTACGACAAGTGGTCGAGCGGCAATCCGCAGCAGGCATGGCTGCTGCATCTGCCCTGGGACCCCAAGGCCAGGCCGCCGGTCACTCCAGCAGGCGTCACCGTGGAAGGGCAGTACGTATTCATGGTCGAGCCCGCAGGCAACGTCCACGTTTTCGACAAGGACAGCGCGAAGGAGATCGGCACGTTTGGTCCGGGCGCGGAAGTCGGCAATACCTCGGGCTGGGTGGACGTGCCCTTCGGCATTACCGCGAACCGTCAGCCCAATGGCGAATACCTGATCTTCGTTGAAGAAGATGCGCGCGGCAAAGTGATGATGTACCGCTGGAAGCCGGCCTGATTGGCTTCGACAGGCCTGGACAAGCCTCGTCAGGCCGCCCGCGGGCCGGCCATCGCCCGCCGCGCCGCACGCTACGGAACACATATGGATAAAGGAATACTGCGCAACGTTGCGATCAATCTGTTTGGCCTCGTGCTGCCGACCTTCGTGTCGCTGGTCACGGTGCCCACGTATATCAAGCTGCTGGGCGTAGACCGCTACGGCGTGATTGCGCTCGTGTGGACGCTGATCGGCTATTTCAGCGTGCTCGATCTTGGCATGAGCATGGCCGCGCAGAACCATATTTCGAAGGCCTATGCATCGAAAGACACCGACGCCTGCGAGCGCGTGTTCTGGAGCGCGTTCTGGCTCAACTTCATTACCGGCGCGGTGGGCGGTTTGCTGATCTACTCGGGCGGCGCACTGTATACCGCGTACTTCACCCACGTGACGCCTGAACTGCGCCACGAGGTCTATCTCGCGCTGCCGTGGCTCGCGGTGGCGATTCCCATTGCGAATGTTTCGTGGGTGTTCGCGGGCGCGATCAATGGTGCGGAGCGCTTCGGCATCTACAACACCAACCAGACGCTGGGCACCTTCCTGTTCCAGTTGCTGCCGCTCGCCGCCGCGTGGGCGCTCGGGCCGAATCTGCAGACCGTGCTGGCCGCCGCCGTGCTCGCGCGCCTGTTCGCGGGCCTGCTGCTCGGCCGCTCGGCGCTGCGCGTGCTAGGCATCAGTCACGTTCGCCGGCCGCGCTTCGACACCTCGAAGGCGCTGTTCAATTTCGGCGGCTGGATGCTGGTTTCCAGCGTCACGACGATGGTGGCCGACTCGCTCGACCGCATGATGCTGGGCGCGGGCATGGGCGCGCGCTTCGTCACCTATTACACGGTGCCGCAGAACCTCGTGACGCGCCTGAACATGGTGCCGAACGCGCTCGTGCGCACGCTGTTTCCGCGTCTTTCAGCGCTGCACCGCGAGCACGCCGATGAAATCGCGGCGCAGTCGCTGCAGTTTCTCAACGCGGTTTTCACGCCGGTGGCGATAGGCGCGATCGTGGTGCTCGAGCCTTTCCTGCGCGTGTGGGTTGGCCCGGTGATCGCTGGGCACGGCGCGCCGGTTGGCCGTTTCCTGATCGTCGCCGTCTGGCTGATCGGGCAGGCGGGGGTGACGCGCATCCTGATCCAGTCGCAGAACAATCCTGCCGCCGCTGCGCGCGTGGGCCTCATCGAACTGCCGCTCTACGCCGGCCTGCTGTGGCTCGGCATCTCGCGCTTCGGCCTGCCCGGCGCGGCGGCGGCGGTGCTGTTCCGCGCCTTGTTCGACTACGTCGTGCTGCTGTGGCTCTCACGTATTCACAGCCGCACCATCGTGGTCGACATGTTCGCACACCTGAGCTTTCTGGCCGCCGCGCTTGCAATTGCGTGGTGGCTGCCCGACGCGATCTATGCGATTGGCGCGGGCGTCGTGCTGGCGTTGGCCAACTGCGTGTGGTCGGTGGCGACCACGCCGCTGCTGCGCGGCTACGCCCGTTCTCTCCTGTTTCGTCTGAACCTACGGAAAAGCGCATGAGTCACGAATTGATCGACGAAGTGGCGCCGTCCGAAAGCGCCGCCGCGCACGTACAACGGCGCAATACCCCTACTGATTTTCACGCCGGTGTCCGTGGAGAAGCCACTGCGACCGCGCCGCGACCGCATGAGGCAAGTCCCTTGCGCGTCGCGAACCGCAAGCCGCGCGTGGCCATCGTGCACGACTGGCTGGTCACCTACGCGGGCGCAGAGCGTGTGCTCGAGCAGATCATCGACTGTTTCCCCGACGCGGACCTGTTCTCGGTGGTCGATTTCGTTGAGGACAAGGACCGCAAGTTCCTGCGCGGCAAGCGCGCGACCACCTCGTTCATCCAGCGCCTGCCGAAGGCGCGCACGAAGTACCGCGCGTATCTGCCGTTCATGCCGCTCGCGATCGAGCAGCTCGACGTGTCGGGCTACGACGTCGTCATTTCGAGCTCGCATGCGGTGGCCAAGGGCGTGCTGACCGGTCCCGACCAGTTTCATCTCAGCTACGTGCATTCGCCGATCCGCTATGCGTGGGATCTCCAGCACCAGTATCTGCAGGAATCGCATCTCACGCGCGGGCCGAAGTCGATGCTCGCGCGCCTGATTCTTCACTACATCCGCAACTGGGACGTGCGCACGGCCAATTCGGTCGATCAGTTCGTGGCGAACTCGTCGTTCATCGCGCGGCGCATTCACAAGGTGTATCAGCGCGAGGCCGAGGTGGTGTATCCGCCCGTCGACGTCGATTCGTTCGAGCTCGAGACGAGCAAGGAGGACTTTTATCTGACCGCTTCGCGGCTCGTGCCGTACAAGAAGATCGATCTTATCGTGGAGGCGTTCTCGCGTATGCCGGGCAAGCGCCTCGTGGTGATCGGCGACGGTCCCGACATGCAGAAGGTGCGCGCGAAAGCCGGCCCGAACGTCGAGGTGATGGGCTATCAGCCGTTCTCGGTGCTGCACGATCGCATGCGCCGCGCAAAGGCGTTCGTGTTCGCGGCCGAGGAGGACTTCGGCATCTCGGTGGTGGAAGCGCAGGCCTGCGGCACGCCCGTGATCGCCTACGGCAAGGGCGGTGCGCTCGAGACCGTGCGCGATTCGGGATCGCAACCCACGGGGCTGTTCTTCGAGGAGCAGCGCGCCGAGTCGATCATCGCGGCGGTCGAGTCGTTCGAGCGCAATCCGCAGCGCTTTCGCGCCGAGGATTGCCGCGCGAATGCCGAGCGCTTTTCCGCGACGCATTTCCGCGACCAGTTCTTCGCGCGCGTGGCGCGGGCCGTGCCGGCTATCGCCGAGGCTGGACTGCCGCGTGCCGGCGCGCCGAAAGTTTCCGATGCGCAACCTCCGTCCAATACGTCCAGTCCGGGCAGCGACGATGACGAAAGCGGACACCCCGCTACCCAAAACGCCCCCCGTGTGCTGGCGATCGACCAGAGCGGCGTGCTCGGCGGCGCGGAGCTTTCGCTGCTGGAAGTGGTGAAGGGGCTGCGTGCGCGCATCGAAGTGCTGCTGTTCAACGACGGGCCGTTTCGCGAGGCGCTCGACGCCGCGGGCGCGCGCGTGGATGTGCTCGACTCGGGCGCGCTGCGCAACGTGCGTCGCGATGGCGGTGCGGTGCCGAAGCTCGGCGTGCTCGCGGGCATTGCCGCACTTGTGCGCGAGACGCGCCGCCGCGCGCGTGGCGCCGACGTGCTCTACGCGAACACGCAGCGCGCGATGGTGATTGGCGTGCTGGCGGGCAAGCTCGCGCGCAAGCCGGTGGTCTGGCATCTGCGCGATATCGTGAGCGACGAGCATTTCGGGCGCGTGCAGCGCGCGGTCATCAAGGGCTGCGCGAAGCTCGGCCTCGCGCATGTGATCGCGAATTCGCACGCCTCGGCGCAGGTATTTTCGGAGCTCACGAATTTCGACTCGCGGCGCATCGACGTCGTGCACAACGGCGTGGACGAATCGCCGTTCCGCGCGCTCGCGCGGGTCCCACAGGCGCAGTTGCGCGCGCAGATCGGTCTGCCGGAAGACGCGTTCCTCGTCGGTGCGTTCAGCCGGCTGGCCCGCTGGAAGGGACAGCACGTGCTGCTCGAAGCGCTGCTGCTCGAGCCGCGCGCGCATGCGGTATTCGTCGGCGCGCCGCTGTTCGGCGAAGACGCCTACGCGCAGGAACTGCGCGAATTCGTGGCCGCGCGCGGGCTCGCTGACCGCGTCCATTTCCTGGGCTTCCGGCACGACATCGCGGCCTGCATGCGCGCGATGGACGTGATCGCGCATACCTCAATCACGCCGGAGCCGTTTGGCCGCGTCGTGGTGGAAGGCATGCTCGCGCAGCGGCCCGTGGTGGCTTCGCGCGATGGCGGCGTGAAAGAGATCGTCGAGCATGGCAAGAGCGGTTTGCTCTGCACGCCGGGCGACGCGCAGGAGCTTGCGTGCACGATCTCCGCGCTGTGCGATGACGAGACGCTGCGTGAACGGCTTGCGCAGAATGGGCTGGCTGTGGCGCGTGAGCGTTTTGGCAAGGAGCAGTATGTGGAAGCGGTCGGGCGCGTGCTGGATGGAGTGGTGACGCGCGCGCGATAGGGGTTCGCAAAAGGGGCAAGGCCGTTGAAGCACGACGGCGAGAGCGGGGCCATGAAAGTGGCCCCGCTATTTTTTGAGCGCGACGCCAGGCGCGGGTGAAAGAAAAAGGGCCGCTGATTTAGCGGCCCAATGTTCACGAGATAGCTGTGCGCAATCTAAAGCCTGCTTCCCACACCCCTCACGCAGCCCGCTTGCGCAGCCGCGCAGCAACATTAAGCGCCGGCAACTCAAAGAGCCGATAAAACACCCACGCAACCGGCAGCACGGCGAGCGTGAAGCCGAATGAAGCCCAGATCGAGGTTTGCAGGGCCGAGCGGAACAGCAGCGAGCCGAGCAGCACGAAAAGCGGCAAGTGAATCAGGTAGAGCGAATAGCTGAACGCGCCGAGCTTCGAAAATACTTGCATGATTGCACCGCGCGTCGTGGCCGGTCGCGCGAGGGCCTTCACGAGATAGCACGCGAAAGAGCAGGCCCAAAGCTGGAATGCGCCGTACTGCCCGAAGTGAAACGCCACGCAGCCCGCCACTGCGAAAAGCGCCGAAGCCACATAGGCGAAGCGGAATCCCTCCGAACCGCGCAAACGCGCTTCGGCAATCCACGCGCCGAGCATCCACGAGAACCAGTACGACGTGAAGAAAACGATGTCACGCGGCGCGAGCGTCAGCGCCGAAATCACGTTGATCGCAGCAATGCCGATGAGCACCGCATTGAGCCCGACGCGGCGGCGCACGGCGAAAAGCAGCGGATAGAGCAGGTAGAACTGCACTTCGAGCGAAAGCGTCCAGAGCGCCCCGTTCGAACCGTAGGTCGGGCCCGCCACGCCTTGCAGCGAGATCAGGTTGACGAGGAACGCGCGTGGCCCGATGTCGAGAATCTTGTGGCTCACGGGCGTCAGCGTGAGGCTGAACGAATCGGCGGCGAAGGTGAGCACGAGCGCGGCTAGCAGCACGGGATAGATCCGCACGAAGCGGCGCAGCCAGAATTGGCCGGCGTCGAGCCGGAAATCGGGGTTCTTCAGCAGGCGCGCCGCGCCGCTGCGGTGAATGCAATAGCCGCTGATGACAAAAAAAATCGGCACGCCGGCCGATCCCCACGCGACAGGCAGCGTGAGCCAGGCGGCGATCGTGCCGGGGCTCGCCAGGCTCGCGTGAGTCTGGTGAAAAGCGCCCATGCCGATCCAGGTGACCTGGCGGCAATGGAAATACGCCACCAGCAAGGCAGCGAAGCCGCGCAGCGCATCGATCAGGTGATCGTTCGCGGCGGCGTTGGCAAACCCGCTGGCCGCTGCAGGCCTCGCGGCAGCGGGCATGGCGGTTGCTCGGGGTACGACGGTTTCGAGTGCGGGATCGCTCATTGGGGCGTGGCGTGCGTGATAGTAGGAGGCTACCTGGCGATCATAGGAGCCTCACGCGGGGAAATTATGCGAAATTTTTTCAAAAAGTATTCAAAGCAATTATCTGAAATGACGTAAAAAATCCGCAATCGCACCGAAATCGGAAAATAAAATCTTGTAACGCGAAAGCGGTTTATTTGTGTGATTTGAAATGCTAGTTTGATGGGGATCGCCTTAGGTCGATGGAGATTTCGATGAACCTGCATTTGCTGGCCGGCATTGCCGTGCTATTGATTCTCGTCGCGGTGTCGGCGTATCGCGAGGCGCTGCGCAACGAGCCTATCCGGCGTTCGCGCACGCAAACGGGCGGCTTGCCGCCCGCCGACGAAGTCGAGTAGACTGCGCGGCCTGCGATATCCGAATTGCGTCGCCATATGGCGCCATGATTGCAAATCGGTTTGAAGCCTGCTTGCTTGCCGGCTGGAATAATGGAAAACCGGATCAGGAAATTCATGCCGATTATCCGGAGCGTATGGCAACCAATCAGGAAATAATTTCCGCCAGTCTGTTTGATCTTCGCAATCGGAATTTCGTCCAATTTTTTCGCGCTGGACGGACCCGACCCTTTTGAAAATAAAAACTGCCCCATAGACCCTCGGGGACGCCGGCTTGCCTTGCTGCGAGACCGTTACTCAAACGATCGAAGTGGGAATGAACATCATGCTCAAAGTTACCAAAGCGGTATTTCCTGTTGCGGGCCTCGGTACGCGCTTCTTGCCTGCCACCAAGGCTAGCCCCAAGGAGATGCTGCCGATCGTCGACAAGCCGCTCATTCAATACGCGGTGGAAGAGGCGATTGCCGCGGGAATCACCGAAATGATCTTCGTGACCGGCCGCAGCAAACGCGCGATCGAAGATCATTTCGACAAGTCGTACGAGATCGAAGCCGAGCTCGAAGCGCGTAACAAGCAGAAGCTGCTCGATCTGGTGCGTAGCATCAAGCCGGCCAACGTAGACTGCTTCTACGTGCGCCAGGCTGAAGCGCTGGGCCTCGGCCACGCCGTCATGTGCGCTGAAAAGCTCGTAGGCGGCCAGCCGTTCGCCGTGATTCTCGCCGACGACCTGCTTTATAGCCCCAAGCCGGTCATGAAGCAGCTCGTCGACACTTTCAACCACTATCACAGCTCGATCGTGGGTGTGGAATCGATCGCGCGCGAAAACAGCGCCTCGTACGGCATCGTCGATGGCCGCGAGTGGGAAGAAGACGTGTTCAAGCTTTCGGGCATCGTGGAAAAGCCGGCGCCGGAAGTCGCGCCTTCGAATCTGGGTGTGGTCGGCCGCTATGTGCTAATGCCGACGATCTTCAATCACCTGCGTTCGCTCAAGCCGGGCGCGGGCGGCGAGCTTCAGCTCACCGACGCGCTGCAATCGCTCCTCACGGAAGAGCAGGTGCTTGCGTATCGCTACATGGGCACGCGTTTCGATTGCGGCAGCAAGATCGGCTATCTGAAGGCCACGGTTGAATTCGCGCTGCGCCATCCCGAGGTGAAGGATGAATTCGAGGCCTATTTGCAGAACCACCTGCCGCAGGCATTGGCTGCAGCCGCCTGAGCCCCGCATAGACACACGTTAGCTATCCTTATAAAAGCACGCAGCGCGCGTTGGTGCGCAGCGTGCTTTTTGCGCTTTCCGGCCTCGCTGCGAGGAAATGCCGCATCAGCACGGACGCTCCGACGCATATAAGATGCAATTAAAATACATCTTTGTGCCGGAGAGCGATCATGAATCTGTACCAGATCGGTGAGCCGCCAGCGCGTGCGCCGCGTGGGTTCGCATTGTGGGCGCTCGGCTTTCGCCCGTTCTACCTGGGCGGCGCGCTCTTTGGCAGTGCCGCCATGCTGGCCTGGCTGGCCGAACTCGGCGGGCATCCGCTGCCGAATTTGCATCCGTATCTGCCGGGCATGCTCTGGCATGTCCATGAAATGATCTTCGGCTTTGCTGCCGCAATCGTGGCCGGCTTTCTGCTGACCGCGGTGCGCGCATGGACCTCTATTACGCCCGCCCAGGGCAAGTCGCTCGCGGCGTTGTGGCTGTTGTGGCTCGCTGGGCGGTTGGCGGTGGGGTATGCGCCGCCAGTGGCCGCGATGGCCGTCGACGTGGCGTTCTTGCCGGTTTGTGCGCTCGTGTTGCTGCGTGTGCTCGTGCATGCGAAGAACCGCCACAACATCTTCCTGCCTGTTGCGTTGGGGCTGCTCGCGCTGACCAACCTGGCCTTTCATCTGGCCGCAATCCTGGCGCGCCCCGACTGGGCCCTGCATGGCGCGTATATCGCGGTCGGATTGCTCGTGATGTTCGTCACGATCATCGGCGGGCGCATCATTCCGTCCTTTACCGTGAACGCCGTTCCCGGTTATGCCTTTCGCCGCTGGCGTTTTGTCGAAGCGGCCGTGCTGCCGTTGACCGCGCTCGCGTTCGTGCTCGACGGCTTCGGCGCACCGGGCCCTACGATTGCCATCGCCGCCGCGCTTGCTGCATGCGCGCAAGGCGTGCGCATTTTGGGTTGGCGTTCGTGGCGCGCCGGCAATCGTCCCATTCTTGCCATCCTGCACATCGCCTATGCGTGGATACCGCTCGGCTTTGCGATGCTCGCGCTCGCGGCGCTGGGCCTCGTCGGGCATTCGCTCGCGATTCATGCGTTCACGGTGGGTGCGATCGGCTGCGCCATCGTGGCGATGATCACGCGCACCGCGCGCGGCCATACTGGCCGGCCGCTAAAAACGGGACATGCCGAGCACGTTTGTTACAGCTTGCTCGTGCTTGCGGCGATCCTGCGCGTGCTGGTTCCCGTGCTCTGGCCGCAGCAGATGCTGCTGGCTATCGAATTTTCGGGCGCTTGCTGGATCGTTGCGTTTGCTGTGTATTGCGGACGCTATGCCAGCTGGCTCTGGAGTCCTCGTCTGGACGGTAAGGAAGGCTAAGAGAATTTGCTTCGAAGAAAATAGTCTCGTCAAGGCGCGCCCATCCGGGGTGACCGGCACAGGCACGCGGCATGCTTGGCGAAGCGTTTTCCCATGCCCGCATGTACGTTCGGCATCTGCGTTCGGCTCGCGGGAAAGATGCTCGATGCATCGATAACCATGGCGTGGGCGTCGGAGATGCACGCGGCGCGTGGAACTCGCATAATCTGTTGCGTGTCCGAACGCGAACGCTTACGTGTTCATCGAGGAGATCCGTCCATGACGAGGCATCCCGTATCAGATTCCGGCGCCAGCAATGAACACCCGGTGCCCGCCGGCGCGCAATGCATGGGTGCGTGCGATCCCGCAGAGCATTTCAACGTCGTTGTGATCGTGCGTCGCCAGTCCGAGCGCGCATTCCGTGAACTGGTCGAACGGATCGCGACGGGCGCGCCGGGCGCGCAGCCGATTTCCCGCGAGCAATACGAGCAGCGCTTCAGCGCCGATGCCGCCGACGTCGCGCGAGTGGAGGCATTCGCAAAGACGCATGGCCTCGTGGTCGTGAAGGCCGATCGCGATACGCGTCGCGTCGTGCTCTCCGGGACCGTGCAGCAATACAACGCGGCATTCGGCGTGGACTTGCAGCGCTTCGAGCATCAGGTCGGCAAGCTCAAGCAGCACTTTCGCCAGCCCACTGGCCCCGTGCATCTTCCCGAAGACCTGCATGAGGTGATCACGGCCGTTGTCGGTCTCGACAGCCGCGCAAAGGTGCAGCCGCATTTCCGCATCGATTCCCAAACGCCCGCGACGCCTCCCGAGAAAGCCTCGCAACCGGGCGATGGCGTAGTGCATGCGCCGATCCGCGCCGCGCGCGCGGTGAGCCGTTCGTTCACGCCGCTGCAACTCGCTGAACTCTACGACTTTCCGCCCGGCGACGGCAAAGGCCAATGCATCGCCCTGATCGAGATGGGCGGCGGCTATGCGCAATCCGATCTCGACGCCTATTTCAGCGCGCTGGGCGTGACGCGGCCGCGCGTGGAGGCCGTGTCGGTGGATCAGGCCACCAACGCGCCGAGCGGCGACCCCAACGGACCTGATGCCGAGGTCACGCTCGATGTGGAGATTGCCGGCGCGCTCGCGCCTGGCGCGCTGATTGCCGTCTACTTTGCGCCGAACAGCGAAGCTGGTTTCGTCGATGCCGTGAGCGCGGCCTTGCACGACAGCCAGCGCAAGGCCGCGATCATTTCGATCAGTTGGGGCGCGCCTGAATCGATATGGTCGCAGCAGACGCTGGGCGCGCTCAACGATGCGTTGCAAACGGCTGTGGCGCTGGGCGTGACGGTGTGCTGCGCGTCGGGCGACAGCGGCTCTTCGGACGGCGTGACCGATGGCGCCGACCATGTCGACTTTCCCGCGTCCAGCCCCTATGCGCTCGGCTGCGGCGGCACGCAACTCACCGCTGCGAACGGCCGGATCACGCGCGAGACGGTGTGGGGCAGTGGCGCGAATGGCGCGACCGGCGGCGGCGTGAGCGCGACCTTCGCGGTGCCGGCGTGGCAGAAGGGTTTGAAGGTTTCGCGCGGCAGCGGCGCAGCGCGCGCGCTCGCGCTCGCGCGGCGCGGCGTGCCCGACGTGGCCGCCGATGCCGATCCCGCCACGGGCTACGAGGTGCACATCGGCGGGATGGACACCGTGGTGGGCGGCACGAGCGCCGTTGCGCCGCTCTGGGCCGCGCTCGTGGCGCGCATCAACGCGGGCAGCGGCAAGGCGGCCGGCTTCATCAACGCGAAGCTCTACGCGCGGCCTGGCGCGTTCAACGACATCACGAGCGGCAGCAATGGCGACTACGCGGCGCGGCCTGGCTGGGACGCATGCACGGGGTTGGGCACGCCCGTGGGCACCCGGGTGGCGGCCGCGATCGGCTCGGCGTAGCATCGACGTACCACGGGCAAGGAGACGACATGAACGACAACGCTCAGTCCAATGGCGGTAAAAGCAAGGCGGCCAGCAGCAAAAAAAGCAAAGGCGGCAACGGCAAGCACCGCAGCCCGAGCGACCAGCCGTGTTTCGATCCCACTGCCTACGGCAACGGTCCCGACGACTTCGTGACCGACATGACCGAAAACGCCGCGGTCACGCATCATGCGATCCAGATCGGCGGCGAGGCGATTGCCTATACCGCGACCGCGGGCCATCTCGTCACGGTCGACCCGAGCAGTTCGCAGCCCAACGCGAAGATCTTCTACGTGGCGTTCACGAAGGACGGCGTGCAGGCGCAGGACCGCGCCGTTACGTTCTTCTACAACGGCGGCCCGGGTTCTTCCTCGGTGTTCGTGCTGCTCGGCTCGTTCGCGCCCAAGCGCATCAAGACTTCCATGCCGGGCTTCACGCCGCCCGCGCCGTACACGCTCGAAGACAATCCGGACAGCCTGCTCGACAAGAGCGACCTGGTGTTCATCAATCCGGTGGGAACGGGTTACTCGGCGGCCATCGCGCCGCATCACAATCGCGACTTCTGGGGCGTGGACCAGGACGCGGACTCGCTCAAGCAGTTCATCAAGCGCTACCTGAGCGCGAACGATCGCTGGAATTCCCCGAAGTTTCTTTTCGGAGAATCGTATGGCACGGCGCGCAGTTGCGTGCTCGCGTATCGCCTTCACGAAGACGGCGTGGATCTGAACGGCATCACCTTGCAGTCCTCGATTCTGGACTACACGCAAAGCGGCAATCCGGTGGGCGCGCTGCCCACGGCGGCGGCCGACGCGTGGTACCACAAGCGGCTGGGCATGAAGCCCGTGTCAAAGGACCTGCAGACGTTCGTGGCCCAGGTCGCGCAATTCGCGCGCACAGACTACCGAGTGGCGCTGGAAAAATTCCCCGATCCGAAAAATCGGGCGATTCCCGCCGCGCTCAAGAAACTTTCGCAATTCACGGGCATCGACACGCAGACACTCGAAGCGTGGAATCTCGATATCGCCGCTTATGACAGCCGGGGCAACTCGCTGTTTCTCACCACGCTGCTCAAGGACAAGGGCGTGGCGCTCGGCTCGTACGACGGCCGCGTGACCGCGATCGACACGGGCATTGCCGGCAACATCGACCCGAATGCGGGCGGCAACGACCCCACCATGACGGCGGTGAGCGGCGTGTACACGGCCATGTGGAACAGCTATCTGAACGAGACGCTCAAGTTCCGCACCAACTCGTCGTTCACGGACCTCAACGACCAGGCGTTCAAGAACTGGAACTTCGGCCATATCGACCCGACGGGCGCGCAAAAGGGCGTCGATGCGCAAGGCAACATCGTGCTCTACACGGCCGGCGACCTGGCTGCGGTGATGGCGCTGAATCCGGATTTGCGCGTGCTGTCGGCGAACGGCTATTACGATTTCGTCACGCCGTTCTATCAGACCGTGATCGATCTGCAGATGATGCCGCTCGTGGACCAGAAGGTGCGCAACAACCTGAGCGCGCGGTTTTATCCCTCGGGTCACATGGTGTATCTCGATGGGGCTTCACGCACGGCGCTCAAGGCCGATCTGGCGAAGCTCTACCAGGGCGCGGTGGCCGACCGGCCGGCGATCGCGCGCATTCGTGCGCTGCAGCGCATGAGCACGATGAGCACCATGCACCACTGACGGGCGATGCGGGGCGCGTGCGGCTAGCAGGGCGGCTAGTCCATGCGTCCCCGCGCCATGGCCGTGAGGCACGCGCGCGCATCGCCCTGCACGATGCGTGCCGCGCACGCGATCATGAGGTTCTTCGACAGGCCGAAATCCTCCACGAGAAAACCGCGCTCGCATACCCGGCCCTGTGCGCACGGTTGCGAAGGCACGCGCTCGATCAGCGTGCCGGTGTCAGCCGAATAGGCCCAGATTTCCTTGCCGAGCGCGGCGGCAAAGCCAATCTCGAATGCCGTGCCCGAGTCGGGCTCGCCCGGGCCGCGAAAATCGTTGACATTCGCCATCACGATGTCCGCGCTGCGGATCGCGTCGATATTGGCGCGATAAATCCACGCGGCCTGGCGCGGGCCGTCGAGGTTTTCGGGCACGTGAACGTCGAGCGGGAAAAGGCCTTCGAAGCCGAATTCGCCGCAGATGGCGACCAGATGAGCGCCGTGCGCGAGCGCATCAGGTCGAAATACGTCGAAGCCGGCGAGATAGACACGCGGGCGGCGAGGCGAGGCGGCATGAGTCATGGCTCCTCCATGCAATGTGTCCGATACGAAACTCATTGACGATTCTAGCCAGGTGCCGGGCCCGACCGCAGGTTCGTCATGCTTACACAAAGTTGACAGTGCCGATTGCGCGCCGCTACGATTATGCGCCTTGCGGGCGTTGCATGGCGCGGGGCGTGACCGATAACATTCGAGCCGGGAACGTCAGGCATAAGGCCCGATTTTTCGACCCGCGCCGCTTGCACGAGTTTGAACCGCCCCAGCACGTCAGCCCCACGATGTGGAGACCATGAATACAACTACCAGCGCTACTGCCAACGCAAAGATCAGCGGCCTCGCGAGCGCCGAACGACAAAATGTCGAAGCACGGGCCTATGCGAAAGCGACCCTGCGCCTGTTGCCCTTTCTGTTTCTTTGCTACGTTGCGGCCTATCTGGACCGCGTCAACGTGGGCTTTGCCAAACTGCAAATGCTGAGCGACCTGCAATTCAGCGAGACCGTTTACGGTCTTGGCGCGGGTATCTTCTTCATCGGCTATTTTTTCTTCGAAGTCCCAAGCAATATCCTCATGCACCGCGTGGGCGCGCGCAGGTGGATCGCTCGCATCATGCTCACGTGGGCGGTCATTTCGGCGGCCTCGCTGCTCGTGAAGACGCCTACTCAGTTCTATGTCGTGCGTTTCCTGCTGGGCGTGGCCGAAGCGGGCTTCTTCCCCGGCATCGTGCTTTACCTCACCTACTGGTTTCCCGCCGCGCGGCGCAGCCGCATGAACGCGCTCTTCATGATCGGCATTCCGGTTGCCGGCGTGTTCGGCGGCCCGCTTTCCGGCTGGATTCTCGCTGCCTTCGACGGCAAGGGCGGCTGGGCAAGCTGGCAATGGCTGTTCTTCATCGAAGCGCTGCCTTCGCTCGTGCTCGGCGTCATCACGCTGTTCTATTTGCCCAACAGCATTCGCGCGGCGAAATGGCTGTCCAATGAAGAGCGCGCCGTGCTCGAGGAAAACATCGAGCGCGATCAGGCCGGCAAGGGCCATGCGTCGATTGCCTCGGTGTTCGGCAATGGCCGCGTGTGGCTCATGGCGATCATTTATTTCTGCTGCATGATGGGCCTCTACGGCATCAGCTTCTATCTGCCCACGCTCATCAAGGCGAGCGGCGTGAAGGACGCGCTCGACGTGGGCCTGCTCACTGCCATTCCCTACGCGTGCGCCGTCGTCAGCATGCTGTGGGTGGCCAAAAACGCGGACCGTCACGGTGAACGCCGCTGGCACTTCGCGATCGCGTCGCTTGCCTCCGCGCTCGGGCTTTACTTCAGCACGGTGTTCGGCCATAACGTGCCGCTCGCGATGCTCGCGCTGTCGGTTGGCGCCGCCGGCATGCTCGCGACCATGCCGGTGTTCTGGACCTGGCCGAGCGCGATACTCGCGGGCGGCTCGGCTGCGGCGGCCATCGGCATGATCAATTCGATCGGCAATCTCGCGGGCTTCGTGAGCCCGACGATCATCGGCTGGATGAAGGACGTCACGCATAGCACCAACGCGGGCATGTACTGCGTGGTGGCGGCGATGATCCTCGGCGCGGCGCTCTCGCTGCTGCAGCCGAAGGAGATCGTCAACGGCTGAACCTGCGGGCGAGCCGCGCACTGCAACACACTTCGCTTATCATCGAACCGCATCGGAACAAACATCGGGAATGGGAGAGCGAGTCATGAGCGGGCTCAAGCGTATGGCGCAGTGGCGGGGTTCGGCGTGGTGCGCCGGTCTTGCCGGTGCCGCAACGCTCGCTTTGCCGTTATTGCTGGCGCAGGCGGCGCATGCCCAGGTGGCGCAGCCCACGCTCGAAAAGATCCAGGCCGCGAACGCGATGGTGATCGGCTATCGCGAGACTTCCGTGCCGTTCTCGTTTGTGGACGAGAACGGCAACGTGAGCGGCTTTTCGCAGGATATCTGCAATCGTGTCATCGACGCCGTGAAGGCCAGGACGCATCGCCCGAATCTGGCGGTGAGATTCGTTCTCGTCACTTCGCAGAACCGCATTCCGCTCGTGCAGAACGGCACTGTCGATCTCGAATGCGGCGTCACCACCAATCTCCAGGCACGCCATAGCCAGGTGACGTTTTCCGATACGTTCTTCGTCGCCACCACGCGGCTCCTGACGCGCAAGGATTCAGGCATTCGCGATTTCCCGGACCTCGCGGGCAAGACCGTGCTCACCAATCAGGGCACGACGTCCGAGCGTATCTTGCGCCGCATGAATCTCGAGAAGCACATGAACATGCAGGTGATCAGCGCGAAGGATTACCGGCAGGGGCGCGCGATACTCGAATCGGGCCGCGCGGTCGCGTACATGATGGACGACGTGCTGCTCGCGGGCACGAGATCGTTGACCGCGCATCCATCTGACTGGGTGATCGTTGGCACGCCGCAATCCCGGGAAGCCTATGCATTCATGTTGCGCAACGGCGATCCGGCTTTCCAGCAACTCGTGAACGACACGATGAGCGCACTGATGAAAAGCGGCCAGATGGAGGCGCTTTATACCAAGTGGTTCAACCAGCCGGTGCCGCCCAAGGGCGTGAACTTCGGGTTTCCGATGAGCGACATGCTGCGCGCGCTGTACGCGGCGCCCAACGATCGCGCGCTCGACTGACATGCCGCCGTGCGGGCCGGCTGGTCGTGCACCCGGCGCGAACAGGGCCTTTGCCGTTCGCCGCGCGGACGTGAGATGATTCCGGTCCCGGCGCGCAGGCCGCGTGCGGTGGCAAGCCCGGATTGGCAAGTCGCCGTGCTCAATGAGCATGGCCCATGCGCGCGGCGAATCAATGAACGGGAGCGGACATGCAGGAAGCAGGCAATACGGTAGTGATCGTCGGGGCGGGGCATGCGGGCGGCAACGCGGCGGCGCTGCTGCGGCAGTATGGTTTCGAGGGACGCATCGTGCTGGTGGGCGCAGAGCCGGTGCCGCCGTATCACCGCCCGCCGCTGAGCAAGGCCTACCTGAAGGGCGAAACGGAACTCGAGCGGCTTTGGCTCAAGCCGCGCCAGTTTTACGACGATCAGCGCATCGAGCTGAAGCTCGGCGCAAGCGCGCAATCGCTCGATTGCCCGAACCACACGCTCGCGCTCAGCGACGGCACGACGCTGCAATACAGCAAACTCATTCTCGCGACCGGCTCGACGCCGCGCGCGTTGACGCTGCCCGGGCACGAACTCGCGGGCGTCATGGCGCTGCGCTCGCTCGCCGACGCCGACGTGCTGCGCGAGCGCGTGAAGCCCGGCGAGCGGCTCGTGGTGATCGGCGCGGGCTATATCGGGCTCGAAGCCGCCGCCGCGGCGCGCCAGCTCGGCCACGAGGTGACGGTGCTGGAGGCCGCGCCGCGTGTGCTCGCGCGCGTGACCGGCGAGACCGTTTCCTCGTTCTACGAGAACGAACATCGCGCGCAAGGCGTCGATCTGCGCCTGAACGCGAAGATCGAGGCGTTCGTGGGCGAACAGGGCAAGCTCACGGGCGTGAAGCTCGCGGATGGCGAGATCGTGCCGGCCACGCTCGCGCTGATCGGCATCGGCATTACGCCCAATGTCGCGCTGGCGCAGGCGGCAGGCATTGCGTGCGTGAACGGCATCCAGGTCGATGAGGACGCACGCACCTCCGACGCCGACGTGTTCGCCATTGGCGACTGCGCGAGCCGGCCGCTCGCGCACTATAGCCGCACGGGGCGCCTCGAGAGCGTACACAACGCGGTCGAACAGGCGAAGCTCGCCGCCGCGGCCATCGTCGGCAAGGCGCGGCCAGCGTGCGATGCGCCGTGGTTCTGGTCCGATCAGTACGACCTCAAGCTGCAAACCGTGGGCCTGAACGAAGGCTATGACGAGACGGTCGTGCGCGGCGACCCGGCTGCGCGCCGCTTCGCGGTCTACTACCTGAAAAACGGCGCGCTGTTGGCGGTCGACGCGGTGAGTTCGATGCCCGATTTTCTTTTCGGCAAGAAGCTCGTGGGCTCGGGCAAGCGGCTCGACGTGGACGCGCTGCGCGATCCGGCCACGGACCTCGGCAAGTTCGCGGCGGCGTCGCTGGCGTAACCGTTGGCATTGCCCGCCTCGGCTCAAATGCCAATGTCGTAACATGTTGCGTCGGGCCGGCTCGTGGAGCCGGCTTGCACGGTGCTTCCTCCGTGTTTCTTATCGGCAACAAACACCACCAGGCGACATGGCCGTATTTCTCACGCTTCGACTCCGCCCCGGACGCTGCTCCTCTCCCGCTGCAATTTCCACCACGGCCCACGGAGGCCGCGTTTGAGCGCGCGCGAATTGCCCGCGGGGCTGATGCTCGTCCACGGCAACGAGCCCGAGCGGCTGCGCGACCTGATCGTGCAATGGATCAGCCAGCACCCGATCGCGCCGCTCGAAAAGGAAATGCTGCTGGTGCAGAGCAACGGCATCGCGCAATGGCTCAAGCTCGCCTTTGCGGCCGATCCCGAGGACGGCGGTTGCGGCATTGCGGCCGCGCTCGAAATGTCGCTGCCGTCGCGCTTTCTCTGGGCGGTCTACCGCGCCGTGCTGGGCGAGGACGCGGTGCCGCCGGTTTCGCCGTTCGACAAGTCGCACCTCGTCTGGCGTCTCATGCGCATGCTGCCCGCGCTGCTCGATACGCCCGGCTATGAACCGCTCAAACGTTTCATGGCGCACGACGAAGAGCAGCGCAAGTGCTTCCAGCTCGCGCAGCGCGTGGCCGATCTGTTCGACCAGTATCAGGTTTATCGCGCCGACTGGCTCGCCGCGTGGGCCGCGCACGACGACGTGGTGATCGACGCGCGCAACAACCGCATGCCGCTCGCCGACGACGCGCGCTGGCAGGCCGCGCTCTGGCGCGCGCTCCTCGACGACGTGAGCGCGAATGCACCGCAAGGCAGCGCGGCGGCGCTCACGGGCCGCGCCGCCGTGCACGAGCTTTTCATGCAGCGCGCGCAGGCGTGGCAGGAGGGTGATGCGCGCCCGCGCGGATTGCCGCGGCGCCTCGTCGTGTTCGGCATTTCGAGCCTGCCGCGCCAGTCGCTCGAAGTGCTTGCGGCGCTCGCACGCTGGAGCCAGGTGCTGCTGTGCGTGCACAACCCATGCATGCATTACTGGGCCGACATCGTCGCCGACCAGGATCTGCTGCGTGCACGGCACGCACGCCAGCGCCGTCGTGCGGGCACGCCCGCGGTGCTCGACGAATCACAACTGCATCTGCACGCGCAGCCCTTGCTGGCGGCGTGGGGCAAGCAGGGGCGAGACTTCATCGGCCTGCTCGACGAATACGACAGCGACGAAGCGCGCGAGACCTACGCGCCGCATTTCACGCGCATCGGCCAGCGCATCGATCTGTTCGACGGCGGCGATGCGCACACGCTGCTCCAGCAATTGCAGGACGATATACGCGATCTGCGGCCGCTTGCGGAGACACGCGAGCACTGGCCCGCCGTCGATCCGCAAGTGGACGGGTCGATTCGTTTCCATGTCGCGCACAGTGCCCAGCGCGAAGTAGAAGTCCTGCACGACCGGCTGCTGGCGGCGTTTGCGGAGGACCCCGCTTTGCGGCCGCGCGACGTGATCGTCATGGTGCCCGATATTGAGGTCTACACGCCGCATATCCAGGCCGTGTTCGGCCTCGTCGATAGCGACGACCCGCGCTATATCCCGTTCAGCATCGCGGACCGCGCGCAGCGTGCGTTCGATCCGCTGATCGGTGCGCTGGAAATGCTGCTCTCGCTGCCGCACGCGCGCGTGACGGTCAGCGACGTGCTCGACCTGCTCGAAGTGCCGGCCGTGCGCGCGCGTTTCGATATCGACGCCGAAGATGTGCCCACGCTGCGGAACTGGATCGATGGCGCGAATATTCGTTGGGGCCTGCATGGCGAGCAGCGCGCGAGCCTCGGCTTGCCCCAGGGCGAAGACGCGAGCGCGCCCAACAGCTGGGCTTTCGGGCTGCGGCGCATGCTGCTCGGCTACGCGGCGGGCGATCGCTCGGGCACGTGGCGCGGCATCGAGCCGTATGCGGAAATCGGCGGGCTCGACGCTGCGCTGCTCGGGCCGCTTACGCGCCTTGTCGATGCGCTCGATCGCGCATGGCGTACGCTGCGCGAGCCGGCCACCGTGGACGTATGGTGCGAGCGTCTGCGCGAATTGAAGGCCACGTTCTTCGCGGCGGGCGAAGGCGAGGATGCCTATACGCTCGAACGTCTCGACAACGCGCTGGAAACGTGGCGCGAAGCGTGCAGCGAGGCTGCGCTCACGAGTGCGCTGCCGCTCGCGATCGTCGCGGAGAACTGGCTCGGACAACTCGACGGCGGCGGGCTTGCACAGCGCTTTTTCGCGGGCGCGGTGACGTTCGCGACGCTAATGCCGATGCGTGCGATTCCGTTTCGCTACGTTTGCCTGCTCGGCATGAACGACGGCGACTATCCACGCAGCCGCACGCCGCTCGATTTCGATCTGATGCGGCGCGACTATCGGCCCGGGGACCGCTCGCGCCGCGAAGACGACCGTTATCTGTTTCTCGAAGCGCTGCTTTCCGCGCGCGATCATCTGCATATTTCGTGGGTGGGCCGCAGCGTGACCGATAACACGCCGCGTCCGCCTTCGGTGCTCGTCGGCCAGTTGCGCGACCATCTGAAGACCGGCTGGCGGCTCGAGCACGACAAGCAAGATGAGCGCGACGATGACGATGCGCATCGTGCACCGCAGACGCTGCTCGATGCGCTGACGATCGAGCATCGTCTGCAACCATTCAGCGCCGACTATTTTCCCGCCGACCAGAACAGCGCAACGCTTTATACCTATGCGCACGAATGGAGCCGCCCAGCGCCGCTGGCCGGCGCGGCGCAGGCGGATGCGCCATTGCCCGCGTCCGAGCGCGACGAGCCGCTTACCGTGCGCGAACTCGGCGAATTCTTGCGCGATCCGGTGCGCAGCTTCTTTCGTCAACGCTTGCGCGTGGGGCTCGAAATGCAGGACGAGGCGAGCGAGAACCACGAGCCTTTCGAAGTGGATGCCTTGCAGGCGTGGCAACTGCAAGGCGAGTTGATTCGCGCGCAGACGACGGCCATGGAGCGCGGTGAGGAAGATCTCGATGCCGTGGCGCGCGCGCGGCTCGATCGCATGCATCGCAGCGGCGATCTGGCGGCGGGTGGCTTCGGCGAAGTCATCGGCGAGGAACTGCTCGCGCCGATGCAGGACCTGTTCGCCGCGTGGCGCAAGGCGCTAGCGCGCTGGCCCACGGCGCTCGCGCGCCAATACGAAATTCGGCTCGATGCGCAGGTCGATGGCCGCGCGTTGGTGCTTCAGGACTGGATCGACGACCTGCGCGAAGGCGAGGGCGGCGCACTAGGGCGCGTTCTTCTCGATGCCGGCACGCTCGTGAAGGACAACAAATATCGCGGCGACCGTCTCGTCGCTTACTGGGTCGCGCATATCGCCGCGCAGCTTGCAGCGGGTGCGGTGACCACGGTGATCGTGAGCAAGGTGGGCGTGGTGGAGTTCGCGCCCGTCGCGCCGGAAATTGCGCGCCCGTGGCTGCTCGCGTTGCTCGCAGCGTGGGACGAAGGCGGGCGCAGGCCGTTGCCGCTTGCCGTGAAGACCGCGTTTGCGTGGCTGCGCAAGCTGCCGGCGGATTTCGATCCGGCGTCTGCGGCGCCGCCGCCGGAGGCGTGGGACGCTGCGCGCATGGCGTATGAGGGCGCGGTGCGCGTGGCCGGCGAGCGCGATACCAATCCCTACTTGCGCAGGGCGTTTGCTGATTTCGACGGGCTGGTGGATAGCGGCGAATTCGTTGCGCTAGCAACGTCATTGTTGCTGCCGGTACAACGTGCTCCGCTTGCTTCGTCGAAGCCGGAGCGCGCCGCGCCGAAGGTTGCCGATATCGCTGGAGAAGCCGAATGACCCCGCATTCGACACCGGTGGACGACATGGTCGCCGACGTGCTGGAGCCGTTGCGCTTCCCGCTGCATGGCAGCCGCCTGATCGAAGCGAGCGCGGGCACCGGCAAGACGTTCACGATTGCGATGCTGTACGTGCGGCTCGTGCTTGGGCATGGCGGGCACGACGAAACGATGGATGCGCACGAGGGCATGCGCCCTTTGACGCCGCCTGAGATTCTCGTGGTGACCTTCACGGACGCCGCCACGAAGGAACTGCGCGAACGTATTCGCGCGCGATTGATCGAAGCGGCCGAGTATTTTCGCGCGCTGCCCGAAGATATTGCGCTGCGTTCGCCCGGTACCGACCTGTTGCACGATCTGCGCGACGAGTACGCGCCAGAACAGTGGCCCGCATGCGCCCGACGCCTCCAGCTTGCCGCCGAATGGATGGATGAGGCCGCTGTTTCGACGATCCACGGCTGGTGCAATCGCATGCTCAGCGAGCATGCGTTCGACAGTGACAGCCTTTTCTCCCAGACGCTGGAGACCGATCAGACCGAGTTGCGGGCCGAGGTGGTGCGAGACTACTGGCGCACTTTCATGGCTTCGCTCGATGCACAGGGCGCAGGGGAAGTGCGCGCATGGTTCGGGAGCCCTGACGATTTGCATGGTGCGATTCGCGGCTTGCTCGCGCACACGGAACTGCTGCCCGAAGCGCCGGCGCCCGAGGTGGCGTTGCGCGATGCCCGCGAGCGGGCGCAACAGGCGCTCGAAGCGCTCAAGGCACCGTGGCAAGCTGGCGTTGACGAAGCGCAGGCACTGATCGCCGCCGCGCGCGCCAAGAAGCAGTTCGACGCGAAGAAGCTGAATACACGGTACTGCGAAATGTGGTTCGACAAGCTGCGCGAATGGGCGAACGATCCGTCGATCACCCATCCCGGCTTCAAGGACGACGCGGCAGTGTGGACGCGCCTCACGCCAGCCGGGCTTGCCGAAATCTGGAAGGACGGCGAGCCGCCCGCTCACTCGTGTTTCATTGCCATGGAGACGTTGCGCGAGGCGCTCGCTGCGCGCCCCGAGGCGAAGCTGCCGATTCTGTGCCACGCAGCGCGATGGGTCGCGCAGCGCTTCGAGCAGGAGGAAACGCGCCGCTCGCAAATGGGCTTCGACGACTTGCTCACGCGTTTGCTTGCTGCGTTGAAGAAGCCCAACGGACCGCGTCTTGCCGAAATCATTCGCAAGCAATATCCGGTTGCGCTGATCGACGAGTTTCAGGACACCGATCCCGTGCAGTACCAGATCTTCGATTCGGTCTACGACATCGAGGCGAATCGCAGCGAGACGGCAATCGTCTTGATTGGCGATCCCAAGCAAGCGATCTATGCGTTTCGCGGCGCCGACATTTATACCTACCTGCGTGCGCGGCGCGCGTGCGCGGGGCGTCTCTATACGCTGAAGAAAAATTTCCGCTCCACGCGTGCGATGGTCGATGCGGTTAACCGTTGCTTCGAGGCTGCGGAGTTGCGTCCGGAAGGCAGTGGTGCGTTTCTGTTTCGCGGCGCGCGAGGCGAGACGAACGCGCTGCCGTTCGTCGCGGCGGACGCGCATGGCCGTGCCGACGAGCTGGTTGCGGGCGACCGCGCGCTTGCGGCGCTCAATATATGGTGGTTGCCCGCCACGGAAGACGGCAAGCCGTTGAGCAAGACGGCATATTTCGCGAGCATGGCCGCAAGTTGCGCGAGTGAAATGGTGCGGCTGCTGAATCTGGGCCAGGCGCAGGCGGCGGGCTTCGAAGGCGAGCAGGGCATGAAGCCCTTGCGGCCCGCCGATATGGCCGTGCTCGTGAACAATCGCGACGAGGCGCGTGCAATTCGTGAGGCGCTTGCGCTGCGCGGCGTGCGCAGCGTTTATCTGTCCGATCGCGATTCCGTTTATCAAACGCCCCAGGCGGAGGAGTTGCGCTACTGGCTGGGCGCTTGCGCGGAACCCGACGACGGCCGCCTCGTGCGCAGCGCGCTGGCAACAGCAACGCTGGGCCTCATGTGGAGCGAGCTCGATGCGCTCGGCAGCGACGAAATCGCGTGGGAAGCGCGCGTGCTGCAATTCCGCGGCTATCGCGAGGTGTGGCGCAAGAAGGGCGTGCTGCCGATGCTGCGGCGTTTGCTCAACGACTTTCATGTGCCGCAGCGTCTGCTTGGGCAGAGCGCGGCTTCGGGCCTCAACGGCGAACGCGCGCTCACCAATTTGCTGCATCTGGCCGAATTGCTCCAGCAGGCCAGCACGCAGCTTGACGGCGAGCACGCGCTGATTCGCTATCTCGACGAGCAGCGCGAAGACGAAAGCGCTGGCGGCGGAGGCGACGCGCGCCAACTGCGCCTCGAAAGCGATGCGGGGCTCGTTCAGGTGGTGACGATACACAAGTCGAAGGGGCTCGAGTACCCGCTCGTGTTTCTGCCGTTCGCGTGCGCGCATCGCGCCGTGAAGGAAGACGACGTACCGCTCAAATGGCACGATGAAAGCGGCGATCTGCACGTCACGCTGGAAGCGGACCCGCGCGTGCTCGTGCAGGCCGACCGTGAGCGGCTTGGCGAGGATCTGCGCAAGCTGTACGTCGCGCTCACGCGCGCGCGTTACGCGACGTGGATCGGCTATGCGCCCGTGCAAAGCGTGGAGGCCAGCGCGTTCGGCTACCTGGTCGGGGGCGGGGCGGCGTTGCCATTGGACCAGAGCGAAACGCTGCTCGAAACGTTGCGTGGATCGTGCGTGGACATTGCCGTGACACAGGCACCGGAGCCCGGCAACGAAGTGTTCGTCCTGCAAGGGCCGGACGAGGTGCGCGGGCAAGCTCGCACGCTCCCGCGCCGCGCGCGCATGCCCTGGTGGATCGCGAGCTACTCGAGCCTGAAGACAGTGGAGGGCGCGCAGGATGCCTACGCCGCGCGTGCAGAAGAGGAGGCGCGCACGGCCCCCGATACGCGTGGCGAAGACGTGTTCCTCGAACTGCTGGGCGCAAGCGCGCCCATTGACGAAGATGCCGACCTTGTCGTGAACGAGGCCGCCGGGATTGCGTCGATGCACAGTTTCGAGCGCGGCGCGGATGCCGGCAGCTTCCTGCATGAACTGATGGAGTGGGTTGCAAACGAGGGCTTCGCGGAAATCGCGCAAGACCGCGACACGGCGCGTTTGCGCGACATGATCGCGCGCCGTTGCAGCGTGCGCGGCTGGGATCGCTGGATCGACACGCTCACGCAGTGGATGCTGGAATTCATCAGCATGCCTTTGCATTTGCCGCCGATCGACGGCGAGGCCGTGCCGCCCGTCGAACTCTCGTCGCTCGATAAGCCGTCGTATATGGCCGAAATGGAGTTTTGGGTCGCGGTGCACAAGGTGGACACGAAGGAACTCGATGCGCTCGTCACGGCAATGACGCTGGATGGCGCCGCCCGCCCGCCGCTCGATGCGGCGCGGCTGAATGGCATGCTCAAGGGGTTCATCGACCTCGTGTTCATCCACGAGGGCCGCTATTACGTGGCCGATTACAAATCGAACTGGCTCGGCCCCGACGACGCTTCCTATACGCCGGCAAAAATGCGCTCGCAAATCCTCCACTCGCGCTACGAATTGCAATACGTGCTGTATCTGTTCGCGCTCCATCGCCTGCTCAAATCGCGCCTGCCCGACTACGATTACGACCGCCACGTGGGCGGCGCGGTCTACCTGTTCCTGCGCGGCGGCCACTCGCCGAGCCAGGGCCTGCATTGCGAACGCCCGCCGCGCGAACTGATCGAGCGACTCGATGCGTTGTTCGAACATCGCGGCGCGCTGGGGGACGCAGCATGACGAAGCGACGTACCACGGCGGGGCGCGGGCCGAAGGACGGCATCGGCGTGACTGGCGATCTGTTTGCGCAACTCGACGAACCGCTCGATGCGGGGCAGGTCGAGAGCGCGGAGGAGCCTGCACGCAGTGCCGCTCAGTCCAATATCGGTGCACGCGCAACCTCATTCGAGTCGTCGGCGCAGATGCTCGACACGCTCGGCCGTTGGGTCGAGCGCGGCTGGCTGCGCACGCTCGACGGCGCCTTTGCCCGTTTTCTGCTCGACGAAGCGCCGGGCGCGCCGCCGCTCTTGTTGCTGGCCGCAGCGCTTGCGAGTCATCAATTGGGACGCGGGCATGTTTGTCTCGACTTGCAGGCGACGCTCGATGATCCGGCGTTCGCGCTTTCCTTACCGCCCGACGGTCCGCAGTTGCCCACCGACGAACCGCCGCTGCCGCCTGCCGAAGTGCTGGCTGGCGTGACGCTCGCGCAGTGGCTGAACGCACTCGACGCACCCGACCTGGTCGGAAGCGGGCAGGGCAACACGCCGCTCGTGCTCGCCGGCACGCGTCTCTATTTGCGGCGCTACTGGCAGTACGAGCAGGACGTGCGCGCGGGCATCGAGGCGCGGCTCGCGCTGGGCGCACGGCTCGAGGCCGGGTTGCCCGCATCGCGCGCGCGCACGGCGCTCGACATCCTGTTCGAGCCGCGCCGCGCCGGTGCGAAAGGCGCGGACTGGCAGAAGCTCGCTTGTGCGCTCGCGGCGCGCAGCGCCTTCGGCATCATCACCGGTGGTCCTGGTACGGGCAAAACCACCACGGTTGTGAAATTACTCGCGCTGTTGCAGACGCTTGCGCTCGGCCAGGCTGCGGAGGGCGGGCGGCCGCTGCGGATTCGTCTCGCCGCCCCCACCGGGAAGGCGGCGGCGCGCCTGAACGAATCGATCTCCGGCGCCGTCGCGCGGTTGCCGTTCGAGGCGCTCGCGCAGCAATTGGGCACGCAGCACGTGGACGCCACCATGCTGCGCGGCGCGATCCCCACCACAGTGACCACCTTGCACCGCGTGCTCGGCACGCGACCGGGCAGCCGGCGCTTTCGTCACGATGCGGGTAATCCGCTGCCCGTGGACGTGCTGGTGATCGACGAGGCCTCCATGGTCGACCTCGAGATGATGGCGGCCGTACTCGACGCCTTGCCGCCCACGGCGCGTCTCGTCCTGCTCGGCGACAAGGACCAATTGGCCTCGGTGGAGGCCGGCGCGGTGCTGGGCGAACTCTGCAACCGCGCGCGTGAAGGCCACTACACGCAAGCATCGTGCGCGTGGCTCGAAGCCGCGACGGGCGAACGGATCGAAGCCGCGATGCTCGACGCGCACGGCACGCCGCTCGATCAGGCGGTGGCGATGCTGCGCGAGAGCCACCGTTTCGCATCGGAAAGCGGGATCGGCTCGCTTGCCGAACTCGTCAACGTGGGCGACGCCACGGGCGTGGCGAAGATCTGGCGACACGGCTATGCGGATCTTGCACGGCTCATCTGTCCCGCGCACGACGATGCACCGCTGCGCGCGCTGATCGTCGACGGCATCGTGAGCGGTACAGCAGACGAAGGTGAAGGTGCACGCGAGCGGCACGAGAACGCTGCGCAGCGGCGCGGCTACCGGCATTACCTGCTCGCGATGGGCGCATTGCGTCCCGCGCCGGGTGCGTCGCCCGAGGCGTTGTCCGAATGGGCGGCGGCGGTGTTGAAGGCGCACACCGAGTTCCAACTGCTGTGCGCGTTGCGGCGCGGCGCATGGGGCGTGGACGGGCTCAACCGGCGCGTCGCGCGGATTCTGCACGACGAGGGCCTGATCGAGCCGCTCGGGGACTGGTACGCGGGCCGGCCAGTGCTCGTCACGCACAACGATTACGAGCTGGGCTTGATGAATGGCGATATCGGCATCGCGCTGGATTTGCCGGTGGCGGCTGGCGCGCCCCCGGTGCTGCGCGTGGCGTTTCCGGCCGGAGATGGTACGGGCGGCGTGAAATGGGTGTCGCCGAGCCGCTTGCAGGGTGTCGAGACCGTGTTCGCCCTGACTGTCCACAAGTCCCAGGGTTCGGAGTTTACGCACGCGGCGCTCGTGCTGCCCGATACCTACAGTCCGATTCTCACGCGCGAACTCGTCTATACCGGCATCACCCGGGCGCGCGCGTTTCTTACGCTGGCGCTTCCCGAAGGGCGTTCAGTGCTCGACCGCGCGGTGCAGGCGAAGGTCCAGCGCGCGAGCGGCTTGATGGCGGGTCTTGCGCACGATGCCGCGGCTGCCTGAGGGTGGATCGGCGGGTTGCCGGGCCGGAGTTTCTTGTCCGATAACGAGAAAATAAAACGCTCGAGCCGCGCGGGCGTGCGCGGCTCGAGCGTTCCGATCGGAAATCGAGAAAATAACCGGCGCGTCGTTAAACGATTGTCAGGGTGACGTCGATGTTGTTGCGCGTGGCGTTCGAATACGGGCACACGATATGGGCCTTGTCGACGAGCGCCTGGGCGGCGGCACGGTCCATGCCCGGCAGGGAGATGCGCAGTTCGACTTCGATGCCGAACCCGTTGGGGATCGCGCCAATGCCCACGCGGCCGGTGATGGAAGCGTCGGCCGGCATGGCGATCTTGTCGCGCGCAGCGACAAACTTCATCGCACCAATGAAGCAGGCGCTATAACCAGCCGCAAACAGTTGTTCGGGGTTGGCGCCGTCGCCGCCCGCGCCGCCCAGCTCGCGCGGCGTGGTGAGCTTGAAGTCGAGATGGCTTGCAGGCACCACGGCACGGCCATCGCGGCCACCGGTTGCGGTTGCTTCGGCGGTGTAGAGGACTTTTTCGATCGACATGACGAACTCTCCTGGGTGAGGTCTGCAGCAAATAGCGCTGCGGGTATGAATCGGCGTGAAACAGTGTGAGTCGGTGCGACTCGGGCTGAATCATTAGTCGTCCAGACTGGATGTGTCTTCGCGACGAACGATGCTACGGCGTTACAGCGACGATAACGATCATACGTGGCGCTCGCGTGATCATCGCCGCCTTGTTGTTATCTACTAATAGATAGATAACTTGCGCTGCAAAAAGGCGGCAAGCCGCCTTCGCACAAATATTTCCAATCGTCCCTGATTGTCTCTATCAGGGAACGGCTTTCCACATTGCTTCCACGTCTTCGAGCCGCGCCTTCGTATGAAACAGGCGGCTAGCCAGTACGCTGCCCTGCAGTGCCGCGAATAACGTGCGCGCCGCGCTTTCGGGCTTGCCGCGCGCAACCAGCGTGCCTTCCTCTACGCCTTGCGCCAGCACCTTCGCGAGCCACGATTCGTTGGCCCGGAAGAACGCTTGCACGGCCTCGCGCACCGTCTCGGGCAGCGTTCCGATGTCGGCGGCCAGCATGCCGCACAGGCAGATCTGGTCGCCGTTGCCAAGCGTCTTGCCGAACATGCGCGTGTACTTTGTGAGCTTCTCGTTCGCGGGTAGCGCCGGGTCCACTGCCTGCAAGGCGCGCATGACTTCGCCACTGTACTGATTCACCGCTTCGAGCACGAGGTCGTCTTTCGACGGGAAGTAATAGTGAATGCTGGACGTTTTCACACCCACGAGTTCCGAAAGGTCGCGGTAGCTAAAGCCGTTATAGCCCCGCAGCATCATCAACGTGATGGCGTGGTCCAACACCTGCTCGCGTACGGTCAACTTCGTTTCCATGGGCTGCAATTTATCTACTGGAAGGTAGATTGTCAAGTGAGGAAACGAAATTTAATTTCCTTTGCTCATCGTCGCTCCGTGGCGCTTCATGCTGCGCCACGGATTAGCCACGCTTCAGAGCCCCCGCCGGCCCGCGCTGAGGATCAGCCGCAAGCCGAGCGCAGCGATCGCACCCGCCGCAACGCGGTCAATCCAGCACTTCGCGCGCAGATACAGGTCGCGTGGGCGTTGGCTCGAAAAGCAGAGCGCGACCACGGTGTACCAGCCGGTTTCGATCGCGAACACGAGTGGCGGCAGCGCGAAATAGCACCAGAGCGGCGGATGCTGCGGGAGCAGCGCCACGAAGATGCTGCCGTAAGCCACAGCCGTTTTTGGGTTGCTCAACTGGGTCGTCAGGCCGGTCCAGAACGATTTGCCCGGACGCGTGCCCTGCGTCTCGCCTTTGCCCATCGTCACGGGCTGGCCCGCGCCGCGCCAGATGCGCGTGGCGATGTAGACGAGGTAGAGGCCGCCGGCGATCTTGAGCCCCGCGTAGAGCCATGCGACGGTGGAGAGGAGCGTGTAGAGCCCCGCGAGCGCAATGCCCGCAAAACAGATCGCGCCGATGCCCATGCCGAACGCAGTGGCGACGCCGTCCCGTCGCGACAGGCCAATCGCGTTGCGCGCGACCATCACGAAGCTGGGGCCGGGACTCATCGCGCCGAGCAGGACGGCGGCGAGAATGCTGAGGACAGCGGTAGCGGGGGACATGGCGGGCCGGTTGCGCGAGGAACAAGTTTTTAACACTAGCACGCGCATAGGCGCTTCGCACGGGCCAATTGACGATGCTCGAGTGCGAAAGTGTTCATCGAGCAGGCATCAAGCCCCGTGCGCGTCGCGCTCCCGGCTCCAGTGTTCGAGCAACACGCGCGTTTGCTCGCCGATGTTCGCCTTGAGAAACTCGGCTTTTGCGGCGTCGATGTCTTTCCATTCGAGCATCGTGAGCGTCGAGCGGCGCGCAACGTAGAAGAGCAGAAACTGCCCGTAAAGACTGAACATGCGCACGATGGTGAGTGGATCATCGGCGGCGAGGCCCGTGATGCGGGCCAGCAGTGCCGAGTTCACTGCGTTCAGCGGCATGCGCACGCGCTCGCGCAGCACTTCGGTGCCGATTTCGGGCTCGCCGCCCCCTTGCTCGCGCGCGAAAAAGAGCCGCTGGTCCGGCTCGCAGTGCTTCACGAAAGTGCGGTCGGCCACGGTGCGCTGGATGTCGAGAAACGCTTCGATGAGCACTGGGGTGTCGGCGTTGCGCTCGAGCGCCGCGCGGGCGCGCAGCACGGCGGGCTCGAAGGCCTCCCACGAGGCGTCGGCGAGCGACTCGGCGCATGCGCGGTAAAGCCCTTCCTTGTTCTCGAAGTAGTACTGCAGCGCCGGTGCGTTGACGCCGGCGCGCGCCGCGATGTCCCGCGTCGAGGCGCCCTCGAAGCCGTGCTGCCCAAACAGGCTGATGGCGGCTTCGATGATCTTGCGGCGCGTTTCGTCGCCGCGCGCATAGCCGCCCGCCGCCGGGCGGCGCAATCGTTTCGGTTCGTTCATAAGCATCCGGTTAGCGCCCACGCTTTCGGAAATATATCACTTGACACAATTTTTCCGAATGGAATAATTTTGCCAATTGGAATAATTTCGATCACTTGGGGTTCAGGCAAACATGTCTACGACTGCGAGGGCATCGGGGCGCGAAGCGTCGAGCGATGCCGTTTCGGCTGAAAAGCGCCGCACGAAGCGCATCGTGCTGGTGGGGCTCGGGCTCGTGGCGCTGGTTGCCGCGGCGGCATGGGGCGGCCACTGGTGGCTGGTCGGCCGTTTCATCGAGAGCACCGACGACGCTTATTTGAAGGCCGATAGCGTGACGATCGCGCCGAAGGTGAACGGCTATGTCACTGACGTTTATGTCGCTGACAACCAGGCGGTGAAGGCCGGCGACCCGCTCGTGAAGCTCGACGCACGCCAGTATCAGGTCGCACTCGATCAGGCGAACGCGACCGTGGACGCACGCAATGCGGACATCCAGCATGCCGAGGCGCAGCTCGCGCAACAGCATGCCAACATCGCCCAGACCCAGGCGCAGCAGGAAGTGGGGCGCGTGAACCTGCGCCACGCGCAAGACCAGGTGGCGCGCTATGCGCCGCTTACGGCAATAGGCGCGGAAACCGCCGATCGTCTCGCGGAACTCAAAAGCCAGCGCGATCAGGCCCAGGCCACGCTGGCCGCCGACACCGCCGCCGTGGAATCCGCGCGCTCGCAGATCGCCGCGCTCACCGCACAGATCGCACAGGCACGCGCGCAACTCGAAGCGGCGCGCGCCAACGCCGCGCAGGCGCAACTCGATCTGGACAACACCGTGGTGAAGAGCGCGCTCGCGGGCCGCGTGGGCGACCGCACGGTTCGCGTGGGCCAGTATGTGCAGCCCGGTACGCGCATGCTCACCGTGGTGCCGGTGCAGCAGACTTACCTCACCGCAAATTTCAAGGAAACGCAGATTGGCCGCATGCGCGTGGGCCAACGCGTCGAGATGCATGTCGACGCACTGCCGGGTCATACGTTGCACGGCGTGGTGGACAGCTTCTCTCCGGGCACCGGCGCGCAATTCGCGCTGCTGCCGCCCGAGAACGCCACCGGCAACTTCACGAAGATCGTGCAGCGCGTGCCGGTGCGCATCCGTGTCGATACCGGACCCGAAACGCGCGGCGTGCTGCTGCCCGGCATGTCCGTAACCGTGGACGTCGACACGCGCTCCGCTCGCGCGGACGATCGCCGCATCGATGCCGAGAACCACCGTGGCTGAACACGTCGCTGGACAGGCGCTCGCCGCGCATCCGCACGGCGAGCGCGCGAGCGCGGCCGACTGGGTCGCGGTGGCGGCCGGCGCACTCGGCGCGCTGATGGCGACGCTCGACATCTCCATTACGAACTCGGCGCTGCCGCAGATTCAGGGCGAGATTGGCGCGACCGGCACCGAGGGCACGTGGATCTCCACGGGCTATCTGATGTCCGAGATCGTGATGATTCCGCTTGCCGCGTGGCTCACGCGGGTCTTCGGACTGCGAAATTTCCTGCTCGTCAATTCAGCGCTTTTCATCGGCTTTTCGATGATGTGCGGCTGGTCGAACTCGCTCGGCCTGATGATTGCAGGGCGCATCGGCCAGGGCTTCACCGGCGGCGCGATGATTCCCACGGGCCAGACCATCATCCGCACGCGACTGCCGCTTTCGCAGTTGCCGATCGGCATGACGGTGTTCGGCCTCATCGTGCTGCTCGGGCCGCTGCTCGGTCCGGTCGTGGGCGGCTGGCTTGCGGAGAACATCAGTTGGAGCTGGTGCTTCTTCATCAACCTGCCCGTGTGTCTCGCGCTCATCACGCTGCTGATCGTCGGCCTCGAGCCCGATCGCCCGCATTGGGAAGCATTTTTCAAGGCCGACTGGACAGGCATTGTCGGGCTGGCGGTGGGCCTGAGCTCGCTCACCGTCGTGCTCGAAGAAGGGCAGCGCGAGCGCTGGTTCGAATCGAACATGATCGTCACGCTCACGTGGGTGACGATCGCCGGTATGGCGCTCATCGCGCTTTCGCAGTTCACGGCGAAAAAGCCGATCCTGCGCCTTTCGCTCATGCGCAACCCGCGCTATGCGAGTGTGATCGTGATCGTGTTCGCAGTGGGTGCGGGGCTCTACGGCATTTCCTATTTGCTGCCGCAGTTTCTCGCGCTGGTCGCGGGCTATAACGCGGAGCAATCGGGCGCGATCATGCTGCTTTCGGGCTTGCCCGCGTTCGCGATGATGCCGGTGCTGCCGCGCCTGCTGGGCAAGGTGGATTTTCGCGTGCTGGTGGTGAGCGGGCTGTTGCTGTTCACGCTCAGTTGCATGCTCGATATTTCGCTGACCGCACAGAGCGTGGGCCACGATTTCGTCTGGTCGCAACTGGTGCGCGGCACGGCGCAGATGCTCGCGATGATGCCGCTCAATCAGGCCTCGATGGCTGCTGTTTCGCGCGAAGACTCGGGCGACGCGGCCGGGCTCTATAACATGGCGCGCAATCTGGGCGGATCGGTGGGGCTTGCGATCATCGGCACGCTCATCGACCGCCGCGAGACGTATCACACGGCCGTGCTGCGCGAGTCGATCAGCACCAACTCGCTGATCGGGCAGGAACGCCTGGCGGCGGGCGCGGCGAACTGGTTCACGCAAACGGGCGACATGGCTTATTCGCAGATGCGCTCGCTCGGCCAGATCGCCCTGCAGATCCAGCAGCAAGCGCTGGTTATCACGTTCTCCGAAACATTCTGGGTGCTCGGCATCGCACTGGCGGCATGCGTGCCGCTGGCGCTCCTGCTCAAGAAACCGCAGCCTGGCGTGGATACGTCGTCGGCCGGGCACTGACGCTTCGACTCTGACTCATGACGGCAATTCGTTCCTTCCGATCTGCAAACGCGCCGCTTACGGTACTGACGGCGCTGGTCAGCGTATGCACGCTCGCAGCCTGCACCGTAGGTCCCGACTATCGCGGCGCACCGGCGGTCGCGCCGGACGCGGCCAGCGCCGCAACGTTCGTTCGCACGCCCGCGCAGGGCGTGACGCCCGAACGCGCGCCCAGTGAATGGTGGCTCGCGTTCGACGACCCGCAGTTGAATGCGCTGGTCGCCGCTGCATTCGAGCACAACCTCGATCTGCGCGCCGCCCAGGCGCGGCTGCGCCAATCGCGCGCGCAGTTGCAGCAACAGCGCGCAGCGGAGCTGCCCAAGATATCGGCCAATGCCGCCGCGCCGCGCTTGCGCGAGCCCAATCTCAATGCGTTCTCGCAGCAGCCCGGGAGTTCCGGGGCGGGGCGCGGCCCGCTGCAGTTTTACACGGCCAGCTTCGATGCATCGTGGGAGATCGATCTGTTCGGCGGCACGCGCCGTGCAGTCGAGGCGGCGAGCGACGAAGCCGATGCGGTGCAGGCCGATCTCGCCGATGTGCAAGTCTCGCTCGCGGCCGAAGTGGTTCAGGCCTACGTCGATCTGCGCGACGAACAGCAGCGCCTCGCGATTGCGCAGCGCAATGCCGATTTGCAGCAACAGATGCTGACGTTGACCGAGCAGCGGCGCGCGGGCGGAACCGCGGCGGACGTGGATGTCGAGCGATTGACGACCCAGGTCGAGACCACGCGCTCGACGCTCGCACCGCTTGCGGCACAGGTGGAAATGTCGCTCGACCAGTTGGCGGTGCTCACCGGCAACGCGCCGGGCGCGCTCGATGCCGAGCTGGCGGCGCCGCGTGCGCTGCCGTCGCTGCCTGCCTCGGTGCCGGTGAGCGACCCCACGACGATGCTCGCCCAGCGCCCCGATATTCGTGCGGCCGAGCGTCGGCTGGCATCGAGCAATGCGCAGATTGGCGAGCACGTGGCCGACTTTTTGCCCAAGCTCACGCTGTTCGGCAGTCTGGGCTTCACGGCGGCCGACCCGGGCCATCTGATGCGCAAGAACAATTTCAGCTGGGCGGGGGTGCCGTATCTGCAGTGGAATGTGTTCGACTTCGGCCGCACGCTGGGCGCCGTGCGTGGCGCCGAGGCCGCGCGCGACGAAGCCGAGGCGCGTTACGAAAAGGCGGTGCTCGCAGCGCTGCAAGACGCCAACGGCGCGCTCTCTCGCTACGGCTACCAGCGCGAGCATCTGCTGACGCTGCAAAAGGTGCAGACCTCGGCGCAGCGCTCGGCCACACTGATGCGCGCGCGTTATCGTGCCGGGGCGTCGACCCTCGTCGATCTGCTCGACACGCAGCGCGCCGAATTCCTCGCGCAGCAAGACGTGATTGCGGGGCAGGCGCAGTTGCTCAAGGACTTTGTTTCGCTTCAGAAAAGTTTGGGGCTTGGCTGGCGCAGCAACGCCAGTTGAGCGCATGGAATATCGTTTTTTCTGATCAATCAAAGCGCGCCGCGCGCGAAACCCTCTTCACACGCGGCGCGTTCGCCGATCAACGGTGCTCGGTGACGAACTTGGTCACGAGATACGCTTCCATGGCTTCAGTACCGCCTTCCGAACCATAGCCCGAGTCCTTCACGCCGCCGAACGGCACCTCGGGCAGGGCGAGCCCATGGTGGTTGATGGACAGCATGCCGGTTTCGATGTCTTCCGAAAGCGCCGCCGAGGTCGCGCTCGAACGCGTATAGGCATACGCGGCGAGGCCGTAGGGCAGGCGGTTCGCTTCCGTCACGGCGTCTTCGTAGCGCGAAAAACGCGACACGGGCGCGAGCGGGCCGAACGGCTCTTCATTCATGATGCGCGCGGAGAGCGGCACGTCGGTCAGCACCGTGGGCGCGAAGAAGTAGCCTTCGCGGCCCAAGCGCTCGCCGCCGGTCAGCACCTTCGCGCCGTGCTCGCGCGCGTCGGCCACGAGGCGCTCCATCGCGGCAAGGCGCCGGTCGTTCGCGAGCGGGCCCATCTGCACGCCTTCGGCCAGGCCGTTGCCCACCTTGATGGCCTTGGTGGCCACCACGAAGTGCTCGAGGAATTCGTCGTACGCGGCGTCTTCAATCATGAAGCGCGTGGGCGAAATGCACACTTGGCCCGCGTTGCGGAACTTCGCGCCCGCGAGCAGCTTCGCGGCGCGCGGGATATCCGCGTCGGCGAACACGATGGCGGGCGCATGGCCGCCAAGCTCCATCGTCGCGCGCTTCATGTGCTCGCCGGCCTTGGCGGCCAACAGCTTGCCCACGGGCGTGGAGCCCGTGAACGAGATCTTGCGGATGGCCGGATGCGCGATCAGATACGACGACACTTCCGAAGGCACGCCGAACACGAGATTGAGCGCGCCCTGGGGCAGGCCTGCGTCGATGAACACCTGCACCAGCGCCGCGCAGCTCGCGGGGGTTTCTTCCGGTCCCTTGAGCACGACGGTGCAGCCCGATGCGAGCGCGGCCGATACCTTGCGCACCGCCTGATTGAGCGGGAAGTTCCAGGGCGTGAAGCAGGCGACCGGGCCCACGGGTTCGCGCGTGACGATCTGGCGGACCGCGTCGGTGCGCGAGGGCACCACGCGGCCATAGGTGCGGCGGCCTTCTTCGGCGAACCAGTCGATGACGTCGGCGCCCGCGAGCGTCTCGCCCTTCGCCTCGACTAGCGGCTTGCCTTGCTCGCGCGTCATGATCGCGGCGATGTCGCCGGCGCGCTCGCGCAGGATGTCGGCGGCGCGGCGCATCAGCTTGCTGCGTTCGAGCGGCGAGACTTTGCGCCATGCGCTGAAGGCGCGTGCTGCGGCGGAAGCGGCGTCCGAGAGATCCTGCTCGCTGGCGAGGCTCAGGCGGCCGATTTCCGCCTCGGTGGCGGGGTCGATCACGGCAATCGTCTTCGCGCCGGCGCGCCACGCGCCATCGACGTAAATCTGGGTATCCGGATAGGGCTTCGCGCTGGAACTCATGATCGAACAATCCTCTTCAACGATGCAACAGTGGGGAAGCGGGCGCCGCGTGCGGCAACGCCGGAGGCGCCGTGGCCGGGGAACTGCGTGAGAACCGCTCATTCTGCCATCGCCGCGTGCATTCTGCAGGCACGTGCCTCCCCGAACCGGGGGATTCGGTCTTGGGCCAGCCCGGTAGCATGACGTGAGCGACAGCGGGTCTTGCTTGACTGCCGCTTCATTTGAGTCGACGCAAACCTGCGAGATAGCTCGGGCGCTATGCTTGCGGCCGGCATGCGTATCCGCGCATGGGTGCACTGGCGTATTTGTGCTCGAACGCGAATCTTTGCAGCGCGTCGATTAATTAAATACGTGCTCGTGTGCCTGAAACTTGCCCGAACGCATTGGTGATGAATTTCATGAAATGGAAGTAAAGTTACGCAATTGCACCGCGGCACAAACGACTATTCAGGGATTGACGTTCAACGTTGCGCAATCGGCCTGCAAGGCCAATTAGAGGAGAAGAAGAGTGACGCAAAAGTTTACCAGGTTGGCACTGGCCGCCGCGATTGCTGGCGCATTATGTGCTCCGGGGGGTGCCGTAATGGCGGCATCGAAGGCAGCATCGAAGGCAACCGCATCGTCTGCCGCGCATAAACCGGATCCAGCGGCAATCGATGCGCTGGTCAAAATGAACAGTTACTTACAAACCGTCAAGCAATTCGATCTCGATGTCGATTCGACGACGGACCAGATCATGGTCGACGGTTCGACGACGCAACTGATTCAGATGTCGCACAACACGAAGATGACCGTGAGCCGCCCCGACTCTCTCAAGGCGGATATTGTCGGCGGCGCGCCGGGCAACAGCCGCCACGCGATTTATGACGGCAAGACCTTCACGCTCTATACGGAGCCGGCCAACTACTACGCAACGGTCCCCGCGCCGTCGACGATCAAGGAGCTGATCGGCGATCTGGAGTCCAGGTACGGCGTTGAGTTGCCGCTGAACGATATCTTCTCGCTGGGCGCGGATCCGGCAGCGTTTGCCGATGTGATTTCAGCGGTCTATGTAGGCGACGAAGTGGTAAATGGAAATACCTGTTCGCACTACGCTTATCATCAAAAGCAGATCGATTGGCAAATCTGGATTCAGAAAGGCGAGCAGCCGCTGCCATGCAAGTTGAATATCGTGACGTCGGCGGACAAGGAGCGGCCCCAATACACGGCCGTGTATCGCTGGAATCTCAAACCCGAGATCACGCCGGCGACATTTAAATTCACGCCCCCTGAAAATGCACATCAGATCAAATTTGTGCAATCCGGCGACGCCCAATAATATTTTCATACAGGGATTACCATGCACTCGAAAAAATTCTTGATGACAGCGGTTGCCGCGCTGTTAGCGGCGGGGGTGGCAACGACCGCCGGGGCATTTCAGACTCGAGGCGGCGCGCGGACGTCGGTAAGCGGCGCCAACGGCGGCGGCGCGAATCCGGCCAATGTCGAGGCGCGGCAAGCCGGCCGCACCGCGCGCTCGGGCGAGCGCCAGCAAACCATGCAGCAAACCAGTGCGAACCGGGCCAACGCGGCGACGAACATCAGCAACAACCGCGCGAATGTCGCGAACAACGTCAGCAACAACCGGGCCAACGTCGCCAATAACTACAACGACAATCACAACAACTGGTACAACGACCACCCGGTTGCAGCGGCGGCTGCGGTGACCACGGCGGTGGTCGGCACGGCGGCCGTTGTGGGCTCCATCGTCCACAGCCTGCCGCCAAGCTGCTCGGCCATGACCGTCAATGGCGTGACGTACCAGCAATGCGGCTCGACGTGGTATCAGCCGCAATATTCGGGCACCACGGTGCAATACGTGGTGGTCAACGCTCCTCCGCACTACTGAGTCACGCGGGCGTTTATGCATACCGGGTCGCGCCAGACCGCGCCGCCCCGGCAGGCCATCAAGGGGCGACGCCGGTTGCGGGCACGGGCACGCCCGCGAGCACGTCGGTGGCGCGGTGCGGCTGCGCGACCTGGTCGATCAGGAACACGTCGCCGCTCGCGTGCCGCGTGCGTAGCGGCAAGATGGCCTGGTAGGCCTGCGAGTCATACCACGCGCGTGCGCGCTCGCGGTCATCGAATTCGATCACGATCAGGTTGCCCCTGAACTTCCCCTCGAGCCGCTCCACGGGCCCGCCGTGGATGATGAAACGCCCGCCGAACGGCGCGAGAGTGGCGTCGATCTTTTCCAGATACTCGACGATATCGGCGCACAGTTCGGTCTCGTGCAGATGGGCGATGGCATAGGTCGTCATGATGTCCTCGCGGGCGCTGGAAGTGAGTGGGGAACTGCCTGCAAGCATAGGGCGGGGCGCGACGCGAATCGATTACCTCTGAGGTAATGCAAAAAAGTGCTTGCAAATGCCTGGGGAAAACCCTAGAATGGTTTCGTCTCCTCCATGTCTCCTCCTGATATGGATTTAGCCCGCCCACTCAGGCGGGCTTTTTCTTTTCCGGCGTCGGAAATGCGCCGCTCGCGTGCCCGGTCCGGACCTGTCCCCATCCACTTGCGGTCAGGCTTCGAGCGTAAAATTGCCTCATCGGCGTCCCGGCCGGGACGCTCAAGCGCTCAAAGCAGCACTCAAGCCCCAATGAAACCGCCTCCCGCACAAGACCAGAGCAAGCGCAAGCAGCCGCCCACCTGGCTGCTCAATACGCTAACCGTGCTCATTGGGCTGCTCACGCTCGCGGCCGGCCTGGGCTGGCTGATCTACAGCTGGGAAGTCGACCGGGAGATGCCTTACTTCGCGATCCCGCTCGTGCTGTGCGTGCCGGTGATCGCGGCCGTGGCGTTCCGCAATATCTGGGACTGACGCAAGCGCGCCGGTGGTGCTACCGGCTGAACCGCTCCACGCACGCCTGCCGCACGCGCTCGATAGGCGCGCTCCAGGTTTCGTCGACGGACTGCCGGAACAGCCGCACCGTGTGCGGATACCACGGCGAATTTTCGCGCGCATGAAGCCAGCGCCAGTCCACGTCGCGGCGCGGCAGCACCACCCAGCATGGCGTGCCGAGCGAGGCGGCCAGATGGGCCGTCGAGGTGTCCACGCAGATCAGCAGGTCGAGTTGCGAGACGATGGCCGCCGTATCCACGAAATCGGCAATTTCCCCGCCCAGGTGCAGGATCGGCTGCTGTGCTTCAGGGCCTTTGCACTGCGCCTCTTGCGCTTCGTTTTCTCCCGCGCCTTTTTGCAGGCTCACGAATTTCAGCCCCGGCACGCTCCAGAGCGGCGCGAGCGCCGCGAGCGAGGGGATCGAGCGATGCGCGTCGTTGTGATGCTGCGGATTGCCTTTCCACACGAGCCCGATGCGCGGGCCGTCGCCGAGTGTCGCGAGGCGCGCGCTCCATTGGCGTACGAGTTCGGAGTCGGGCGTGAAGCGGGTAGGCGGCGGCGTCGTGTCGAGGGTGGTGGCGAAGTGCAGCGGCAGGCTTAGCGGGCTCACCCAGTAGTCGAACTCGGCCGCGTGCGCGACGGCTTCTGCGTGAGTGAATATGGCGTCGATGCCTTCTACGCCGGCGAGCACGCGGTGCAGGGCATCGACGCAGCCGAACGCCACCCGCGTCGCGCCGCGCGCCTTGACGAGGCGCGCGTAGCGGGCGAATTGGAGCATGTCGCCGAGACCGTCTTCCTGCCACAGCAGCAGCGATTTGCCGGCCAGCGGTTCGCCTTGCCAATGCGCGCAGCCCAGCATCTCGCGCGAGGCGAAATGCACGAAGCCTGTGTTTTCGTAGCGCCGTTCGTAGAGGCGCCAGCCTTCCTCGTAGCGGCCCATGGCGATCAGCAGCGTGGCGAGGCGAAACACGGCGTCGCCGTAAGCGGGCGCGAGCGCGATGGCGCGGCGGTACGCGGCTTCGGCTTCGTCCAGCGCGCCCAGCTCCTTCAAAACGCCGCCCAGATTGAAATGGGCTTGCGCGAGATGGGCGTCGCATTCGAGCGCCCGCCGGAGCGTCGCGAGCGCTTCGGGCAGACGGCCTAGCGTGCCCAGCATGCAGCCGAGATTGTTGAGCGTTTGTGCGTGCGCCGGGGCGAGCCGCAGGGCCGTGCGCCAGGCCGCTTCGGCTTCGGGGTAGCGTTCGAGCTGTTGCAGCGCGACGCCGAGGTTGTAATGCGCTTCGACGTGGCCGGGACGCAACGCGAGCGCTTCCCGGAAAAAGCGCTCGGCTTCGGGCTGGCGTTTGAGTTCCGTGAGCACGCAGCCCAGGTTGTTCAGCGCATCGACATAGTCGGGCCGGATCTGGATCGCGAGGCGGCATGCGAGCTCCGCCTCGACGAGCCGGCCGAGCGACTTGAGCAGCGCGCCGTAATTGTTCAGCGCCTCGGGGTATTGCGGCTCGGCGAGCAGCGCCTGACACCAGGCCTCTTCGGCGGCTTCGAGTTGGCCGCGCTCGCGCAGCAGCGAGCCGAGATTGTTGTGCGCGCGCGCATGGCGCGGGTTGTGCGCGAGCGCCGCGCGCCAGGCCGCTTCGGCTTCGTCGCGGCGGCCAGCTTCGTACAGGACCACACCGAGGTTGTAATGCGCGTCCACGTGCCCCGGTTCGCGCGCGAGCGCCATGCGGCAGGCAAGCTCCGCTTCCTGCGCGCGCCCGAGCCGGTGCAGCACGATGCCGAGATTGCTGTGCGCATCCGCGTGAGCAGGGGCCACGGCGATTAGTTGCCGCCAGACCGTCTCGGCGGCGGCCCAATGGCCGAGCGCGGTGAGCATCGCAGCCAGGCCGTGCCAGGCGTCGACGAAGGCGGGCTTTGCGTCGATGCAGCGCCGCCATAGCGCATGCGCGGCATCGGTCTTGCCGGCGCCCAGCGCGCACAGCGCCGCGAGATGGAGCGTGTCGGCGAGATCGGCGTCGTTCGCGCGCGCCTGAATGGGAGCGTCGACGTCGACGTCCACGAGCGGCGCGAGCACGGCGAGCGCTTCGGCGAAGCGGCCTTGCTCGCTCAGTGCGCTCGCTTCCTGCTGGCGGTCGGCGTGGAGGGGCGCGTCGGTGGGCGTCGGGGGCACGGTGGGCGAGGAAAGAGAGTGGGGATGCTCCGAGCTTACGGCAGGCCGCGTGCGGGCAACGGCGCGATTAAAGCGTGCCGGACCGGCTTATTCGGGGAATCGCGTGCGCTTTCGACCACTTGGCGACCTCTTGCGACTGCTCGCAACGGATCGCGCTATGCTTGCCGGCATTGTGCGAATCACCGCGCACTGCCCCGCCAGAGAGCAAGAGGAGCCTTCGATGGAATATTGCCGTTTCGGCCAAACCGGCCTTTCCGTTTCGCGTCTGTGTCTCGGCACGATGACCTTCGGGTTGCAGACCGGCGAGGACGTGTCTCGCCTCATCCTCGACAAGGCCGCCGACGCAGGCATCAATTTCATCGACACCGCCGACGTTTACCCGCTCGGCGGCGGCGAAACGCACGCCGGCCGCACGGAGGAGATCGTCGGGCGCTGGCTCAAGGGGCGGCGCGAGCGCTTCATCGTGGCGACCAAGGCCGTGGGCAAGGTGGGGCCGTCGCCGTGGGACCAGGGCGCGTCGCGCAAGCATCTGCTCGACGCCATCGACGCCTCGCTGCGCCGGCTCGGCACCGACTATGTCGATCTCTACCAACTGCACTCCGACGACCAGAACACACCGCTCGACGAGACGCTCGAAGCGCTCGACACGATCGTGCGCGCGGGCAAGGCGCGCTATATCGGCGTATCGAATTTCCTCGCTTACCGGCTAGCCCGCGCGCTCGGTCGCGCCGATGTCCTGCGCTGCGCGCGCTTCGTTTCGGTGCAGCCGCGCTACAACCTGCTGTTCCGCCAGATCGAACGTGAGTTGCTGCCGCTAGCGGGCGAGGAGGGGCTCGCCGTGATTCCGTACAACCCGCTCGCGGGCGGTCTGCTGACCGGCAAGTACCAGCACGACAGCGCGCCCGCCGACGGCCGCTTCACGCAAAGCGTTGGAGTGGCCGGGAAGATGTATCACGAGCGCTACTGGCATGCGCGCGAGTTCGAGACCATCGAGACGCTGCGCGGCATGGTGGAGCAGGCCGGGCAGCCGCTCACGACCGCGTCGGTGGCGTGGGTGCTGGCCAATCCGCTCGTGACGTCGGTGCTCATCGGCGCGAGCCGGCCCGAACAGCTAGACGCATCGATCGCCGCCGCCGGACTCGCGCTCGATCCCGCGCTGAAAACGCAACTCGATGAGGCGAGCGCCGCGTATCGTCTGGGCGATGCCGCGCGTTAAGCCATGAATGATTGGCGATCCGAAATAAATCGCCGCTAAGAAGAAGGGGCGCTTTGTGCGCCCCTTGCTTCATTGTTGCAACGCCTGGGCGGCGGCCTTCAAGGTATCAGCACCTGACGCCCCACCACCTTTCCTTGTGCGAGCGCTTCGAGCGCAGCGTTGATTTCGCCGAGCGGCCGGCTCGACACCGGTGAGGGCTGCATCTTGCCCTCGCGCATCAGCGCGACCAACTCGCGCAATTCCGGCAGCGTACCGACATAGCTGCCCTCGATCTTCAGCGGCCGCATGGGGATGATCGGCAGCGAGAGCGTGATATCGCCGCCCATCAGCCCGACGATCACCACATGCCCGCCGCGCGTGCACGCGTCGAGCGCGAGCTTCACCGTGGGCGTCGCGCCCACGAGGTCGAGCACGGCGCGTGCGCCGCCGCCGGTGGCCTTGACGACCTGCTCGACGGCGTCGGGCGCGCGCGCATCGATGGCGGCCAGCGCCCCTTCCTCGAGCGCGGCCTCGCGCTTGGCGGCATCCACGTCCACCACGATCGCGCCTTTCGCGCCTAGCGCCTTCAGCACCTCGATGGCCATCATGCCGAGCCCGCCCGCGCCGATGATCACGACCGGTTCGTCATGAATGCGCGCGCCGAACTTCTTGATCGCCGAGTACGTGGTCACGCCCGCGCACGCGAGCGGCGCGGCCTTCACCGGATCGAGGCCGCCGAGATCGACCAGATAGCGCGGATGCGGCACGATCACATAGTCGGCAAAGCCGCCGTCGCGCATTACGCCGAGCGACTGCGGCTTCGTGCAGATGTTTTCCTCGCCGCGCAGGCAGGCCGCGCATTGACCACAGCCAATCCACGGATGCACCACCGCCATCGTGCCGGCTTTTGCGTCGCCGGCCTCGGGGCCCGCGCTCACCACTTCGCCGCAGATTTCATGGCTCATCGTGAGCGGCAGCTTGATGCCGCGGTCGGCGAGCGAGAGCTTCTTGCCGCCGCCCAGGTCGTAGTAGCCCTCCCAGATGTGCAGGTCGGAATGGCAGAGTCCCGCCGCCTTCACGCGCACGAGCACTTCGGTGCCTGCGGGTTGAGGCGTCTCACGCTGGACGAGTTCGAGCGGCTGGCCGTGATGGGTCACGCAATAACAACGCATCTGCATCGATGTCTCCATTGGAGTGGTGTGAGGCGGTTAAGCGATGTCGATTGGCTTCCATCATAACGGATGCGCGAAAAATTCGTCCGTTCGTTCGCTTTTTGTCGCGAGGCCGCCGGCCCTCCGGAATGGACGGCAAAAAGATTCGGATAACGGATTAATTGCGCGGCGAAGGGCGGTGTGGCCGAAGCCGGACATCGCATCGAAAGAATTCGAAAATGGCCCGAAACAGGGACCTATTGTGCCGGATTGGTTGCATGGCTAACGATAACCGTTTATCCTGTGGTCATGTTCGATCAGTGTCTTTACTTCAATACGTCGGCGCTGGCGCGGCGGCTCGAACGCGAATGGTCCGAGGCATTCGAGCCTTTTGGCCTGACGCCGCCGCAAGGTTTCATGCTGCGCGCGGTGCTCGAACGGCCCGGCTCGCTGCAGCGCGAACTCGCGGATCTGCTCTCGATTGCGCGGCCCACGGCCACGCGCGTGCTCGACGGGCTCGAGGCGCGCGGCTACGTGGCGCGTCAGCGCACCGCGGGCGACCAGCGCGAGGTGGCGATCGTGCCTACCGCGCAGGCAACCTCGGTACGCGAGGCGCTCAATCACGCGAGTGCGCAGGTTACCGGCCGCATCAAGCGCTCGCTGGGCGGCGAGGCATTCGTGGATACCGTGAGCCGGTTGCGCACGGTGCGCGCGACGCTCGGCTGACGCGCCGTCTACATCATGGGTTTGGGAGTTTCTACATGCGGCGCATGGCTGCTTTTTTTGTTTCGACGTGGCTTGCAGCCGCGATTCTGTATCTGGGCCGGCATTCGGTGCCGATGATGGCGCTAAGCGGCGTGCTGGTCTTCGCGGGGCTCGATCTGTTCCACCCCGATCGCGCGGGCGCGGGGAGTGCACAAGCGCGCGACGGCGGCGAGCGGCGCGGGTGAGGATGGCGGCGCGCCCATGCCGTTCCCACGCCGCGCGCCAGCCAGTCGCCCGTTTCAGTCGATCGTCAGTAGATCACCCGCTCAAGCCTCCTCAGCCCACGACATCCCCTCGCGCGCGAGCAGCGCCGACGAAGCCGCAGGCCCGAAAGTTCCCGCCGTATAAATGCGCGGCCGGTCGTTGAGTTCCTTCCAGCCATCGAGAATCGGCTCCACCCAGCTCCACGCGGCTTCCAGTTCGTCGCGGCGCATGAAGTGCGTGAGGCGCCCGCGAATCACGTCGACGAGCAGGCGCTCGTAGGCTTCCGCGCGGCGCTCCGGAATGGCCTGCTGCAAATCCAGATTCAGGCTCACCGGCAGCATGTTCATGCCGCTGCCCGGTTCTTTCGCGAGCATCTGCAACTGGATCGATTCCTCGGGCTGTAGCTGGATCACTAGGCGGTTGCCATAGTTGCGCGGCCCGCTCGGGAAGATCGAGAAGGGCAGGTCCGCGAATTCGATCACGATCTCCGACTGGCGCTTTTGCATGCGCTTGCCGGTGCGCAGGAAAAACGGCACGTTGGCCCAGCGCCAGTTGTTGATGTGCGCGCGCAGCGCCACGAAAGTCTCGGCCTTGCTGCCTGCGGGCACGTTGTCTTCTTCGAGGTAGCCCTTCACCGGCTGGCCGTCCACGGCGCCCGCCGCGTACTGGCCGCGCACCGTGTCGCGCGCGATATCGGCCACCGACATCGGCCGCAGCGAGCGCAGCACCTTGAGCTTTTCGTCGCGCACCGCGTCGGGGTTGAGCGAGACGGGCGGCTCCATCGCCACGAAGCACAGCAGTTGCAGCAGGTGGTTCTGCACCATGTCGCGCAGCGCGCCGGTGTGGTCGTAGAAGCCCGCGCGGCTGCCCACGCCCACCGTTTCCGCCACCGTGATCTGCACGCTGCGGATATACGGCGCCTGCCACAGCGGCCCGAAGATCGGATTGCCGAAGCGCAGCACCATCAGGTTCTGCACCGTCTCCTTGCCCAGATAGTGGTCGATCCGGTAGATCTGCGACTCCGCGAAGTGGCGGCCCACCGAGGCATTGATCTCCTTGGCCGAAGCCAGATCGTGGCCAAGCGGCTTTTCCAGCACGACGCGCGACTGCTTGTCGAGCAGATGCGCGGCCGCGAGGTTGTCGCAGATCGTCATGAACAGCTCGGGCGACGTCGAGAGATAGAACACGCGCAACGCGTGCTTGCGCGAGGCCTCGGCGAGGCGTTCGTAATCGCTGGGCGCGTTCACGTCGATGATCACGTACTGGAACAGATCGAGGTAGCGGCGCCAGGCTTGTTCGTCGAAGGCCTTGGGGTCGATGAACGGGCGCGACTGTTCTTCCATGAACGCGCGGTAGTCGTCGATGCTCCAGTTCTTGCGGCCCACGGCGATGATGCGCGTCTCGGGCGGCAGGTTGCCGTGCAGGTGCGCCATGTAAAGCGCGGGGAGCAGTTTGCGCGCGGCCAGGTCGCCTCCGCCTCCGAAGATGATCATGTCGACGGGTAGTTCGGGCACGGCGTGGGCAGGCTGATTCGTCATGGCGTGTCGCTCGGTTGTGGCGAGGTGAAAAAGGCTAATGTTGCATTGTTTCGCGCGAGTTTGCACGTTCGATGCGGACGTTGCATCACGCGAGTCCCGGCACCTTCACGCCAAAGGTCTGCGCCAGCAGCAGCGCATTGAGCGCGATCACGGCCGCCGCGCCCAGCACCGCAAGCCACGCGAGCGCCGGGCTGCTGCGCCGCTCGCCCATGATGTCGCGCCGGCTCGTGAACCAGACCAGCGCGGCCATCGGAAACGGCAGTGCGAAACTCAGCACGACCTGGCTCGCGACGAGCGCCTCGGTGGCGTTCACGCCGAGGCCCACTACCACGAAGCTCGGCGCCATCGTCACCGCGCGGCGCAGCCACAGCGGAATCTGGAAGCCCACGAAACCCTGCATGATCATCTGGCCCGCGAGCGTGCCCACCACCGAGCTCGACAGCCCCGAGGCGATCAGCGAAACGAGAAAAATGCTGGCGGCCGCCATGCCGAAGAGCGGGGCGAGCGTGCGCCAGGCGGCGCCGATTTCGGCGACGTCGGCGTGGCCCAGATGGAAGGCCGCCGCCGCCATGATGACCATCGCCATGTTGATGAGCCCGGCGAACGACAACGCGATGGCGACCTCGATGTTCGAGAAGCGCAACAGGCGCGTGCATTCGCCCGCATTGCGCGGGCGCACACGCGCCTGGGTGAGTCCGGAGTGCAGAAACAGCGCATGCGGCATGACCGTTGCGCCCACGATGCCCACGGCGATCGTTACGGCCTGCGCGTCGGGCAGGCGCGGCGCGGCCAGATGCCCGAACACGCTGCGCCAGTCGACGGGCGTGATGAACAACTCCAGCAGATAGCACAGGCCGATCACGCCCACGAGCGCGCCGATCACGAGTTCGAGCGGCCGAAAGCCCGCGCGCTCGAAGAACAGCAGCCCGTAGGTGACAAGCGCGGTGACGGCCATGCCCGCGATGAGCGGCAGATGCAGCAGGAGCGCGAGCCCGATCGCGCCGCCGAGAAATTCGGCGAGATCGGTGGCCATGGCGGCGATCTCGCTCACGATCCACATGATCCAGACGAGCGGCGCGGGCAGATGCGCGCGGCATAGTTGCGCGAGATTGCAGCCGGTGACGATGCCGAGCTTCGCGGAGAGCGCCTGGAACAGCATGGCGACGAGATTCGCGAACAGCACGACCCACAGCAGCGCATAACCGTAGCGCGCACCCGCCTGGATATTGGTCGCGAAGTTGCCGGGGTCCATGTAGGCCACCGAGACGATCACGGCCGGCCCCGCGAGCGGCAGCAGGAGCGCGGCGCCGCGCCGGCGGCCTTCGAGCGCCTCGCGCACCTTGCGCGCCGTGCGCTCGGAAAGTCCGCCCGGTGGCTGATGCAGGCTGTCATCGCGGGTGCGATGGAGCATGAACACCTCGTCGAGGTTGACGGGCCCGCCGTTCAGGGGCCAAAACAGCATCCTTGGCAGAGTCCAAAGCCGGGTCCAGACCAGGGGCCAAAGCAGCGGGCGGCCAATGAAAAGCCCTAAAAAAAGCCGCTGCGGGGCCTGCGCGCGTCATCGCAACGCCACCCCGGTGCGTTAAGGTAGTGTTCTGTGCGCCGGTTTCGCTGCCCGCTGGTTTGTGTGGATTCGTTCGGGATTTCAACTGGCTTTCGCCCGCTTTGCGGCGCGCCAGCATCTATCTCAGCACAAACCGGCGCCGCGCGTGCTTTCACCGGTTTTTTCCCGCCGGCTTACTTCCTTACGAAATGCCTCACTTCCCGATTTTCACCCCTACCAGGAACCGCGTTGCAGCGGCGGTGTTCCTTGGCTCGCTCGCCTTCAGCGCACTCGCCCATGCAGGCGGCAATGCAAACGTCGGTGCAAGCAGCAACGACAAAGTCATCGTGCTCGACTCGGGCGAAGCGAAGCTCTCGCTCATCGACCAGAATAGCCGCAGCGTGGTCGGCACCGAGCCCACCGGCAAGGAACCGCATCACCTGATGATTACGCCCGATGGCCAGTCGCTGATCGTGGCCGATTCGGTCTCGAATGACCTGATGTTTCTCGACCCGCACACCGGCAAGGTGCAGCGCCGCGTGGAGGGCATCGAAGATCCGTACCAGCTTGGCTTCTCGCCCGATCACAAATGGTTCGTGACGGCGGGCCTGCGCCTCGACCGGGTGGACATCTACGGCTACAACGGCCATGACGTCTCGCTCGTGAAGCGCATTCCGCTCGGGAAGACGCCCAGCCACATCAACTTCACCTCGGACAGCAAGCTCGCGTTCGTGACGCTGCAGGACACCGGCGAAGTGGCCGCGATCGATCTGGCCACGCAGAGCGTGCTGTGGAAGCTGCCAGTGGGCAAGACGCCCGCCGGCCTGTGGATGACGCCCGGCGACAAATACCTGCTGGTCGGCATGACGGGCGAGGACGACGTGGCCGTGGTGGACTGGCGCAATCGCACGGTCGTGAAGCGCATTCAAACGGGGCGCGGCGCGCACAACTTCCGCAATCTCGACGACGGCAAGCACGTGGCCGTGTCGAATCGCGTGGAAAGCACCATCAGCATTCTCGACTACACCACGCTCACCAAGGTCGCCGACATCACGGGCCTGCGTCCCGGCCCCGACGACATGCAGCTTTCCGCCGACAAGCGCTACCTGTGGGTCACGTTCCGCTTCGCGCGGCACGTGGGCATCATCGACCTCACGACGAACAAGCTGATCGACACGATTCCCGTGGGCCGCTCGCCGCACGGCATCTACTTCGCGAACAGCGCGCCCGTGTACGCGCCGAACCCCGATTGACGAGCGAGGCCTGCCGAGATGCTTGATACGCTGCTGGCGCAAGCCGACAACCTCGTGTCGACGCTGCAGACGCTCGTGTTCGTGGACGTGGTGCAGCCGCTCTTCTACAAGGTCGGCTTGATGGGCTACGACGAGGACACCTACGACGCGCTCTACTGGGTGATCGTGGGCCTGCTGCAGGTCTGCGCGTCGTATCTGCTGTTGCGTCCGCTCGAAGCGCTGCGCCCGGCGGAGGCGTGGGGCGACCGCAAGGCGCTGCGCGCCGACATCTGGTACACGTGGATCGCCAAGCTCGGCATCCTGAACATCGCGTTCTTCTTCATGCTCACGCCGCTGTTCAATCACTGGCAGAGCCTGATGGCGATCCACAACGTGCCGAACATCGAGGTGGACAGCCTCTGGCCCGGCGTGACCGACAAGCCGTTCGTGTCGTTCCTGATCTATCTGGTCGTGCTCGATTTCGCGGGCTACTGGTATCACCGCTGGCAGCATCGTTTCGGCGTGTGGTGGGAACTGCACGCCGTGCACCACAGCCAGCAGCAGATGTCGCTCTGGTGCGACGATCGCAATCATTTCATCGACGATATCGTGCAGGCCGCGTTTTTCGCGGGCATTTCGCTGTTCATCGGCGTGCCGCCCGCGCAGTTCGTCGTGCTTATCGCCGTGAGCAACTTCCTGCAAAGCGTGCAGCACGTGAACGCGCGGCTCGAATTCGGCTGGCTGCTCGAGCGCATGGTCGTGAGCCCGGCGTTTCATCGGCGTCATCACGCGATCGGCTATGGCCATGAAGGCACGCGCTATGGCTGCAATTTCGGCGTGCTGTTTCCGTGGTGGGACATGATGTTCCGCACCGCCTCGTGGAACAAGACGCTGGAGCCTACCGGCATCCGCGAGCAATTGCCCGCGCCGCAAGGGCGCGGTGTGAACTACGGCGAAGGGCTGATCGCCCAGCAGTGGCTCGCGCTCGTGCGCGTCGCCCGGCGGCTTGCCGGCAAGGGCTATCCGATAGGCGGGCAGACGCATTGAGGCCGCGCCGGGCCGCCCTGGCCCGGCGGTTTCATAGCAGGAATTCCGCGCAGGATTCCAGCGCAGGACGCCGGCAGTTCGCCCGGCCAGTGCGATAATCGCGGCTTGCCCTTCGCGCGGTGATCGAGCCGCGCGCCTACGTATGCTGGAGAAAATCTTGAGCCGCATCGACAATCCGCAGCACGACCAGGAAGTCGGTTTCGCCGACGCTACCGAAGACACCACCCGCATCGACGACACACGCATTGGCGCGGTGCGTCCGCTCATCTCGCCCGCGCTGCTGCTCGACGAACTGCCCGTGCCGCAGGCCACGCAGACGCTCGTGGAGACGAGCCGCGCGCAGATCGGCGAGGTGCTCGCGCAGCGCGACGACCGCGTAGTGGTGGTGGTCGGGCCGTGCTCGATTCACGATCACGACCAGGCGATCGAGTACGCGAAGCTGCTCAAGGCAGAAGCCGACCGGCTCAAGGACGACTTGCTCGTGGTCATGCGCGTGTACTTCGAAAAACCGCGCACGACCGTGGGCTGGAAGGGCTATATCAACGACCCGCGCCTCGACGGCAGCTTCCGCATCAACGAAGGGCTGCGCGCCGCGCGCCAGCTCCTGCTCGACATCAACGCGCTCGGGCTGCCCACCGGCACCGAATTCCTCGACTTGCTGAGCCCGCAGTACATCGCCGATCTCGTGGCATGGGGCGCGATTGGCGCGCGCACGACCGAAAGCCAGAGCCATCGTCAACTGGCTTCGGGGCTGTCGTGCCCGATCGGCTTCAAGAACGGCACGGACGGCGGCGTGCAGGTCGCCGCCGACGCCATCGTCGCGGCGCGCGCGAGCCACGCGTTCATGGGCATGACGAAAATGGGCATGGCCGCGATCTTCGAGACGCGCGGCAACAACGACTGCCACGTGATCCTGCGCGGCGGCAAGAGCGGGCCGAACTACGACGCGGCATCGGTGGCCGCGTGCGCGGCGGCGCTCGCGAAGGCCGGGCTGCGCGAGCAGGTCATGATCGACTGCTCGCACGCCAATTCGAGCAAGCAGCACCAGCGCCAGATCGAGGTGGCGCGCGATATCGGCGCGCAGCTGGCGGGCGGCGAATCGCGCATCGTGGGCGTGATGATCGAGAGCCATCTGGAAGAAGGGCGCCAGGACCTCGTGCCGGGCGTGCCGCTCAAGCGCGGGGTGTCGATTACCGATGCATGCATTAGCTGGGCGCAGACGCAGCCGGTGCTGGAGTCGCTCGCGCAGGCAGTGAGGGCGCGCAGGGAAAAGCGGGCGGGGTAAGGTTGCGAGGAGGGGGCTGGCTCGCTGAGGTTGGCGAGCCGTATTGAATGAGCGACGCGCGGCGGACTGGGAGGTTCGGCGCGCGTTGTTGTTTTATGGGACGCATGGCGATTGCTCGTTTTGCTTCCCCTGACATTGCCATTTCCGGGGTTTCCGTCAAGGCCGGCAGGATGCTGGCCACGCACAATATCGTCGCCATCTGGGCATGAGGTTACGCAGGCCTCTGTTTTGGTATAAAAATTTATACGGGCGAGGTATGGTGGAGAAGGAAATTCGCTGAGTTGGGTCATCCTATGACGACCTTTTGGCCTTCCCTGTGGAGGCCCGTCAACAGGCCGGGTTCCAGTTCTGAGGCTGGCGGCGCGAAAGGCTCAAGCTGTTCGGATGCATAGTCCCGGGAGCGTCCCGAAAATCACTCAATCCTCAATCGCCTCATGCGTCGCCTGCGCCCCGCGCCGCCAGTACGCCGACGCGCGAATGCGCTTCTTGTCGACTCCGCGTTCGTTGCACAGGTGCGCGCGCACGGCGCGAATTTCCGAGGCTTCGCCGGCCGCCCACACATAGCCGTCGCCAGGCGGCAGCCAGACTTCGCGCACCGCGTCGACTAGCGGTTGGCCCGATTCGGATTCCTCACGATAGCGCCAGATCGCGTAGAGATCGGCTTCGGTTGGCAGCGCGATGCGCGCCGCGCGGTTCTCCACCGCCACGACCACGGCGACGCGCGCGCTGGCGGGCAGTTCGGTCAGGCGGCGCTGAATCGCCGGCAGCGCCGTCTCGTCGCCAATCAGCAGATGCCAGTCGAAGCCCGTGGGAATCACCATCGAGCCGCGCGGGCCACCCACGCCCAGATACTGGCCGGGCTGGGCCCGTTCCGCCCATGCTGTGGCCGGGCCGGCGTCGTGCAGCGCGAATTCGAGGTCGAGTTCGCCGGCCGCGATGTCGAAGCGGCGTGGCGTGTAATCGCGCGCGGCAGGGCGCTCGACGCCTTCGGGAAACGCGATGCCGTCCGGACCTACACTCGGCAGCACAGGTTTTTCGGCGCCATTGGGCGGGAAAAACACCTTCAGATGATCGTCGAACGACGCCGACACGAAGTCGCTCAGATCGCCGGTGAGCGTCACGCGCACCAGTGCGGGCGACAGCGCGGTCACGCGCGCGACGCGCAGCAGGCGAAACTTCAACGGATGTCGCACGCGGACGACTTCAAGGGGGCTCGGGTTTTGCATCAATGACTCCGATGGGGCGATGGGGTGACGGCCGATGAGCCGGGCTCAAGCGTCGCCGCTTTCCTCGCCGTTTTCGATTTCGCGGGTGGCGCGCGCAAGAATGGCCGCGATGCGGCGCTGCTCGTCGGGCGAGACGTCCGTGCGGCGTAGCAGGGCGCGCTTGAGCGCGCGGCGCGCTTCGATCAGTTCGCGCACCCAGCCGGTGCCTTCGGCGAGATCTTCGCCCGCGAGCGCGCGGCGCATGACTTCCATCTTGCGGCCGAAATGCGTGAGCTTCGCAAGGATCAGGTCGGCGCGTTCGCGATTGGCGTTCAGGTGCGCGCGGCCTTCTTCAGATAGTTCGTAGCGCTTACGATTTCCTTCGAGCGTGACGCTGACGTAACCAAGCTCTTCGAGGAAGGTGAGCGCCGGGTAGACCATGCCGGGGCTCGGGCTGTAGAAGCCGTTCGAGCGCGCGTCGAGCGCCTTGATGAGTTCGTAGCCGTGGCTCGGGCGCTCGGCGAGCAGCACGAGCAGCATCAACTGCAAATCCTCGGATGTGAACTTGCGGCCGCGTCCAAAACCGTCGCCATTTTCACCGAAGCCGCCGAATCCCCGGCCGAAGCCCTCGCCAAAATCACCGGGGCCGCCGCCGTGGTGGCGACCCATGGCGTGGCGAAGCGCGTGCATAGGGTGGCGCATGGCGAAGCGGACGCCGAAGCGATCATCGTCCACGAAAGGGTCGAAACAGGCGCGGCCGGCGGAGCCGTGGCGCCAGAAATAGGCAAAAGCGTGATGGTGGCCCATGAAGCCTCCTTCTCCGAGTATCTTAAAACATGTCTTAAGATATATATCTTAAGAGTGTTTGTCAAAGAAGAATTTGGGTGACAGAGCGGGCCACGAAGTGTGCGAGAACGCAAGACTGGCCAATTCAGGCGCGCACGCTCACCCTGTATTGCGTGATCTGGCGATAGGTGCTGCCCGGGCGCAACACCACTTCATCGCGCTCCGGTGCGCCCATATTGATCTGGTTCGGGAGCCCACCCGCTTCCAGGCACAGGCCCGCGTGGCGGACGCACGGTGTGCCGTGGCGCCCCGGCTGGCCTTCCAGATAATTTCCCGTATAGCACTGCAGCCCGCGCTGGTCGGTCGCAACCGTGAGCTCGCGCCCGCTGCCTGGTTCGTAGACGCTCGCCACGGTGCGCACGGCCGGTGCGTGGCCTGCTTGGGCGGCATCGCGCAAAACGTAGCAGTGGTCGAAGCCGCCCGCGCGCGCAAGCTGCTCCTGCGGCCAGTCGAGCCGCGCCCCAAGCGGTGCGCCATGGCGGAAGTCGAAGGCGGTGCCGCGGACTTCCGCCACGCGGATGGGGATCAACATGGGATCGACTTCGAGATAGGCGTCGGCATCGATCGTGAGGATGTGGCCGCGAATGTCCGAGCCCGGCACGCCGCCGAGGTTGAAATAGCCGTGGCTCGTCAAGTTGAGTGGCGTGGGCGCATCGGTTACGGCTTCGTAGTCGATCGTGAGTGTGCCGTCGTCGTCGAGCGTATAGCGCACCTGCACGCTCACGTTTCCGGGAAAGCCGCCATCGCCTTCGGGCGACTCGAGCCGCAGCAGCAGGGCGCCACGCTCGTCCGCGACTTGCCACAGCGCCCGGTGAAAGCCGTTTGCGCCTCCGTGCAATAAATTGCCGTTTTCGTTGCGATCGAGTGCGTAGTCGATGCCGTCGAGCGTGAAGCGCGCGCCGGCAATGCGGTTGGCCCAGCGGCCCACCAGGCCGCCCATATAGGTGGTGGCCGCGTGGTATTCGGCCGGGGTGTCGTGGCCTAGCAGGATATCGGCGAGCTGCCCCGCGCGGTCGGGTGCATGCCAGCTAACCAGCGTGGCGCCCAGGTCGCTGATCGTCACCTTCATATCCTGCGCATTTCGCAGCGTGTAGAGTCGGCAGACATCGCCGCCGGGTAACGCGCCCCACGGTTCGGAGTTCAGTTGGCTCATTTGAAGAGGGCTGTTCATGAGGCGTGAGTCGTGAAAGTCGATCCGGCCGCAGCCGGATCAGGAGTTTGATGTGCATGCGGCGCGCGTGGCAGAAGACGCGGAGGGCGAGGGTGGCTTCACGCTGTCCTGGTATTCGCGCGGTGTGCAGTCCAGTTCGCGCCGGAACACCGCATACATGTACTGGAGCGACGTGAATCCGCAACGTATGGCCACTTCCGCGTTCGACGCGTTGTGGCTCGCGAGCATTGCCTTCGCGGCATCGAGCTTGTGCCGCAGGATTTCCTGGTGGACCGTGCAGTGCAACTCGCGGCGGAAATATTCTTCCAGCGACGAACGCGAAACGCCTACGTAGTCGGCCACCTGCTCGGTCTTGATACCCTGGCACGCGTACTGGCGGATGAAGTGACGTGCACGCATGACGTGAGGGCTCGACAGGGGTTCATGTTTCGTCGACTCCAGCACATTGATGCCGACGGGCGGCACCAGAATGCGCCGTCCCGGAAAACGTGCACCGCCTAGCATCTGATGCAGCAGGTGCGCCGCCGTTTTGCCCATTTCCGCCGTGCCCTGAATCACCGAGGAAAGCGGGATGCGTGCGAGCGTGCGTGTGAGCGGGTCGTTATCGATGCCGATGATCGCCACCTGCTCCGGCACGGCAATGCCGTGCATCAGACAGGCTTGCAGCAGATGCCGCGCCCGGGCATCGGTCACCGCGATCACGCCAACGGGCTTGGGCAGCGCATGAAGCCACGCGCTCAACTGCTCGATTGCCTGGTTCCAGGACGGTGCACTCGTGGCGAGGCCGCGATAGATCGGCGCGTCCATATCTTCTGTGTGCGCGAGCGCCTGGAAGGCACGCTCGCGCTCCTGCGCCCAGCGGTTCTCCAGTGCGACGGGCAGGCTGTACATGGCGAGATGCGGCAGCCCCGCGCCGATCAGGTGCGTCCAGGCGAGCGAGACGAGCTTTTTGTTGTCGGTGGCGATGTAGGGCAGCGCGGTGGGGTACTGGGCGGAGTCTTCGTACGACGAGCCGACCGCCACCACGGGAAGCGGTGAACCCTGCAGCGCTTCGGCGACGGCGGGGTCGTCGAAATCGGCGATGATGCCATCGCCTTCGAAGCGCTCGATGCCCGCGAGCCGGCAGCGGAAATCCTCTTCGAGAAAGAGGTCCCAGGCGACGCGCGTCGAGCGCAGATAGTGGCCAATGCCCGCGATGATCTCGCGGTCGTAAACCTTGTTCGCATTGAAGAGCAGTGCGATGCGGTGCGACGTCTGGGAAGCGGTGGCGCGGGTCATGGCATGTCGTAGGGGCCTTTTAAGCGTCTGGCTATTCTAGGCCGAGTGTGGGCCGCATGCGCGCGCCGGCGGAGGATGCTGGCAGGAAACGTTATCTGCGTCGCGCAATTTCGTAATTGCCGCCCTTCCCACCCCACGGGCAGTATGAGGTCACTTCGACGGGCGCTCGCCGCTGCGCCGCAACATAACCGCCCTGCATGGGAGCCGAGCGCAAAGCGCTGAAGCGCTCGCTGTGCATCGACCAAGGAGACGACATGTCGTATTTCGAAGCTATTCCTCCGATCCGCTATGAGGGTCCGCAATCGGACAATCCGCTTGCTTACCGTCACTACGATCGCACGAAGAAGGTGCTCGGCAAGACGCTGGAGGAGCACCTGCGCATTGCCGTGTGCTACTGGCATACGCTGGTGTGGCCAGGCGTCGACATCTTCGGCCAGGGCACCTTTCACCGTCCGTGGCAGCAGCCTGGCGACGCGATGGAGCGGGCGCGCCAGAAGGCCGACGCGGCGTTCGAGTTCTTCACGAAACTCAATGTGCCGTTCTACACATTCCACGACACCGACGTCGCGCCCGAGGGCCGTGACCTGAAGGACTACAAGGAGAACTTCGCGCGGATGGTGGATTACCTCGGCGAAAAGCAGCAGGCGAGCGGTATGAAGCTGTTGTGGGGTACGGCCAATCTGTTCTCGCATCCGCGTTACGCGGGCGGCGCGGCCACTAGTCCGAATCCCGAGGTCTTTGCTTATGCGGCGACTCAGGTATGTCATGCGCTGGATGCCACGCAAAAGCTCGGCGGCGAAAACTACGTGCTCTGGGGCGGCCGCGAAGGCTACGACACGCTGTTGAACACCGATCTCGTGCGCGAACGCGAGCAGTTCGCGCGTTTTCTCGCGATGGTGGTCGAGCACAAGGAGCGCATCGGCTTCAAGGGCGCGCTGCTGATCGAGCCGAAGCCGCAGGAGCCCACCAAGCACCAGTACGATTACGACGTCGCGACGGTTCATGGATTCCTGACGCAATACGGACTGCAGAACGAAATTCGCGTCAACATCGAGGCGAATCACGCTACGCTCGCGGGGCATTCGTTCCATCACGAGATCGCGATGGCGCACGCGCTGGGCGTGTTCGGCAGCGTGGACGCCAACCGCGGAGATCCCCAGAACGGCTGGGACACCGATCAGTTTCCGAATAGCGTGGAGGAGCTCACGCTGGCGTTCTACGAGATCTTGCGGCACGGCGGCTTCACCACCGGCGGCATGAATTTCGACGCGAAGGTGCGGCGTCAAAGCGTGGACCCCGAAGACCTGTTCTACGGCCACGTTGGTGCGATCGACGTGCTCGCCCTCGCGCTCGAGCGTGCCGCGGTACTGGTGGAGAACGATAGGCTCCAGCAGTTCAAACAGCAGCGCTATGCGGGCTGGGACACCGAGTTCGGCCGCAAGATTCTTGCCGGCGGTTATGCGCTTTCGTCGCTGGCCGCGGATGCCGCCGCTCGTGGCCTCAATCCCCAGCATGCGAGCGGCCAGCAGGAGCGCCTCGAAAACGTCGTCAACCAGGCGATTTACGGCCAACGCTGAGCGCGCAGCAAGACGAGGCCGATGCTACGGGCGCGTAGAAGCGCGTAAGCACCGGCCTGCACAAGAAAGGATGGAGACATGTTTATCGGTATCGACCTCGGCACGTCGGGTGTCAAGGCGGTGTTGCTCGAGCGCGCCGGCGATGTGATCGCCAGCGCGAGCGCGCCGCTTGCCGTCAGCCGGCCACAGCCGCGCTGGTCCGAGCAGGCGCCGGAGGAGTGGTGGCGCGCGACGCGCATCGCGCTGCGCGAGTTGCTCGACGAGGTACGCCGCAATGGCATCGACCCCGCGGGCATCGAGGCGCTCGGCCTTACCGGTCAGATGCACGGCGCGACGCTGCTCAACGCGAAGGGTGAGGTGCTGCGCCCCGCGATACTCTGGAACGACGGTCGTTCGGATACCGAATGTATCGAGCTGGAGAGGGCCGTGCCCGAACTCCACGACGTGGCGGGCAATCTCGCCATGCCGGGCTTCACGGCACCCAAGCTGCTATGGGTGCGCAAGCACGAGCCCGAAATTTTCGCGCGCATTGCGCACGTGCTGCTGCCGAAGGATTATCTGCGCTGGCTCTTGACGGGCGTGCTCGCGACCGACCCCTCCGATGCCGCGGGAACGCTCTGGCTCGACGTTGCGAAGCGCGACTATAGCGAGGCGCTGCTTTCGGCCTGCGGTCTCACGCGCGCACACATGCCCGAGGTTTTCGAGGGCAATGAAGTCACTGGCACGTTGCGTGCGGAACTCGCACGCGAGTTCGGACTGCGTGAAATTCCCGTGGTGGCGGGCGGCGGCGATAACGCGGCGGGCGCGGTGGGTGTGGGTATCGTGCGGCCCGGCGACGCAATGCTCTCGCTGGGCACTTCGGGCGTTTATTTCGCGGTCTCGGATGGTTTTCTCGCGAATCCGGATTCTGCGGTCCATAGTTTTTGCCACGCGTTGCCACGCACATGGCATCTCATGTCGGTGATGCTCAATGCAGCCAGTTGCCTCGATTTCACCGCGCGCCTGACGGGGCACGACACGGTTGCCGCACTGCTTGCCGAGGCCGAAGCCCATTCGAACGCCGGGGTCGACCCGCACAGACCGTGGTTTTTGCCGTACCTGAGCGGCGAGCGGACGCCGCACAACAACGTCAACGCGAAGGGTGTGTTCCATGGCATGACGCCGCAGACCACGCGCGCGGATCTCGCCAACGCGACGCTCGAAGGCGTGGGTTTCGCCCTGCTCGACGGCATGGAAGCGCTGCACGCAACGGGCCTCGTGCCCGAAACGATCACGGTGATCGGCGGGGGTTCGCGTAGCGTGTGGTGGACGCAGATGCTCGCCGACATCTGCGGGCGGGCGCTCACGCTGCGAGCGGGCGGGGAAGTCGGTCCGGCGCTCGGGGCCGCGCGCCTTGCGCACCTCGCGCTAGAACCCGGAGCGCCGCTCGATGTGGTTTGTCCGCAGCCGCCGGTGCTGGCCGTGAGGGAGCCCGACGCCGCGCGCCACGCATGGTATCGCGAGGCGCGCCGACCGACCTTTCACGCGCTCTATCGCGCACTCGAACCCGTATTCGCATCCGGCGCCTGAAAGGATGACGCTGGCGCAGGACTACCGCGCGGCGCATTCCGTGCGTGCGGCGCATCGCTGGACCCGCTGTTGCATGTTGTTTGCCTGGTATTGCCTGGTATCGCCTGGTATTGCCCTGTCGTTTCCGCACGCGAGGCTCAGTACGAGCCTGGCCGAAAGTCCGCGCGTGCGCCCATAGGTTGGTTATTCGATCACGCAACGATGTGCCGCCGGGCCATGCGCCGTCGGCGCACGACATTACGAGGAGTGGAGACATGAAGTTCGCCAAACGCCGTTCGGTTCTAGGGTCGCTGATCTGCGGCGCAGTGCTCGCAAGCCTGACGCTTGCGGCGCCCCTTGCCCATGCAAGCAAGGATCATCCGGAAATCGGCTTCTGCATCGACGACCTGCGCGTGGAGCGCTGGTCGCGCGATCGCGACTACTTTGTTGCCGCCGCCGAAAAACTCGGCGCGAAGGTCTCGGTGCAGTCGGCCGACGCGAGCGAAGAGCGCCAGATCTCGCAGATCGAAAACCTGATTTCGCGCGGCGTGGACGTGATCGTGATCGTACCGTTCAATTCGAAGACGCTCGGCAACGTGGTCGCGGAAGCGAAGAAGGCTGGCATCAAGGTCGTATCGTACGACCGGCTGATTCTCGATGCCGACGTCGATGCCTATATTTCCTTCGATAACCAGAAGGTGGGGGAGCTGCAGGCGCAGGGCGTGTACAACGTGCAGCCCAAGGGCAATTATTTCCTGATGGGCGGCGCGCCAACCGACAACAACGCAAAAATGCTGCGTGAAGGACAACTGAAGGTTCTCAAGCCGGCGATCGATCGCGGCGACATCAAGGTGGTCGGCCAGCAATGGGTGCCGGAGTGGAGTGCCTCGACGGCACTGCGCATCATGGAAGACGCGCTCACGGCGAACAACAACAAGATCGATGCAGTGGTCGCGTCGAACGACGGCACTGCGGGCGGCGCGATCCAGGCGCTGGCGGCGCAGCATCTCGCGGGCAAGGTGCCGGTCTCGGGCCAGGACGCGGACCTCGCCGCAGTCAAGCGCGTGATGGCGGGCACGCAGACCATGACGGTCTACAAGCCCCTGAAGCTCATCGCGGGCGAGGCGGCGAAGCTTGCCGTCAATCTCGCGAAGGGCCAGAAGCCCGCGTACAACGCGCAATACGACAACGGCAAGAAGAAGGTCGACACGGTGCTGCTGCAGCCCACGCTGCTCACGAAGAGCAACGTTGACGTGGTCGTGAAGGACGGCTTCTATACGCAGGCACAACTGGCCAGCCAGTGAGCCGGCAGGCTGGGCGGCCCGCGTGGCGGGCCGCCACGAGCGGCTGCCCAAAGTGCGCGGCCCATGACGGCGAGATACGCGCCTGGAGCGGAAAAGCAATGCTGAATGGAAAGGTTGAAAGCGTATGACTGAGCCTTTGCTGACGATGCGCGGCATCGTCAAGTCCTTTGCCGGCGTGAAGGCGCTCGACGGCATCGACCTCACCGTGCGCCCCGGCGAGTGCGTGGGGCTGTGCGGCGAGAACGGCGCGGGCAAATCCACGCTGATGAAGGTGCTCTCAGGCGTCCATCCATACGGCACGTGGGATGGCGAGATCCGCTGGGAAGGCCGGCCGCTCAAGGCGGCTGGCGTGCGCGACACGGAGGACGCGGGCATCGTCATCATTCATCAGGAGCTGATGCTGGTGCCCGAGCTTTCGGTGGCGGAGAACATTTTTCTTGGCAACGAGATCACGCTGCCTGGCGGCCGCATGAACTATGCGGCGATGTACAGGCGTGCCGACGAGTTGCTGCGCGAGCTCAACATCGATGCCATCAACGTGGCGCAGCCGGTGATGAACTACGGTGGCGGGCATCAGCAGCTCATCGAGATCGCGAAGGCGCTCAACAAGCGCGCGAAGCTGTTGATCCTCGATGAGCCGTCCTCGTCGCTCACGGCAGCCGAGACGAAGATTCTGCTCGACATCGTGCGCGATCTGAAGCGGCGAGGCGTGGCTTGCGTCTACATCTCGCACAAACTCGACGAAGTGGAGGCGGTGTGCGACACCGTCACGGTGATCCGCGACGGCAAGCATGTGGCGACGGAGCAGATGGCCTCGCTCACGACCGATCGCGTCATCGCGATGATGGTGGGCCGCGAGATCAAGAACCTGTTTCCGCGCGAGCCACACGAGATCGGCGAGGTCGTTCTCGAAGCGCGCAACGTAACCTGCCACGACACGACGAATCCGCGCCGCAAACGCGTGGACGACGTTTCGTTCGCGGTGCGGCGCGGCGAGATACTCGGTGTTGCGGGGCTTGTGGGTGCGGGCCGCACGGAAATCATGCAGGCGATCTTCGGCGCGTATCCCGGTGCCAGCACGGCAACGGTCCTGCTCGAAGGCAAACCGCTCAAGATCCGCTCCCCGCTCGATGCGATCCGCGCCGGCATTGCCATGGTGCCCGAGGACCGCAAGCGCCACGGCATCGTGCCGCAACTGGGCGTGGGGCACAACATCACGCTCGCGGTATTGGAGCGTTTCACCCGGCATGGGCGCATCGACGCCGCAGCGGAACTCGATACCATCCGCAACGAGATGGAGCGCCTTTCAGTGCGCGCGGCGAATCCCATGCTTTCGATCGCAAGCCTCTCGGGCGGCAACCAGCAGAAGGCAGTCCTCACGAAGATGCTGCTCACCAACCCGAAGGTGCTGATTCTCGACGAGCCGACACGCGGCGTGGACGTCGGCGCCAAATACGAAATCTACAAGCTCGTGTTCCAGCTCGCGAAGCGTGGCGTGGCGATCGTGATGGTGTCGTCCGAGTTGCCGGAGGTGCTCGGCATTAGCGACCGCGTGCTCGTGATCGGCGAGGGCGAGGTCCGCGGCGACTTCGTCAACGACGGCCTGACCCAGGAACACATTCTCGGCGCGGCGATCCAGAGCGTGCGCGCCCAATCCACCGAAGCGAGTGCGGCATGACCCCCGACGTCACGACTCAAAGTGCGCGCGAAGACCAGTTGCCCGGCGGCAGCGGCATCGCGCTGCGTTTCCAGCAACTTTTCTCGCGCTACAAGATTCTTGCATTGCTGCTCGCCGTGGCCGCGATATGGGTGTTTTTCTCGATGCTCACGCACGGTGCGTTCGTCACGCCGCGCAACGTTTCGAACCTGCTGCGCCAGATGTCGATTACCGGCATGCTTGCGTGCGGCATGGTATTCGTGATCATTGCCGGCGAGATCGACCTTTCGGTGGGCTCGCTGCTTGGCCTGCTGGGCGGCGTGGCGGCCATACTCGACGTGAACCGCCATTGGCCCATCGGCGTGACCGTGCCGGTCGTGCTAGTGCTGGGCGTGCTGGTGGGGCTCTTCAACGGCTGGTGGTCCACCTACCGGCGCGTGCCTTCGTTCATCGTCGGGCTGGGCGGCATGCTTGCGTTTCGGGGCGTGCTGCTCGGCATCACGGGTGGCTCGACAATCGCGCCCGTGTCCGATTCATTCGTATTCATCGGACAAGGCTATCTGCCGCGACTTGCCGGCGATGTGCTCGCGCTCGCGCTGTTCGCGCTGCTGGCGGTGCTTACCGTGCGCCAGCGCGCGAACCGGCGCCGCTATGACTTGAGCGTGGTGCCGCTGTGGCAGGACGGCATGAAGATCGTCGGCGCCGGTGCGATCGTGCTCGCGTTCGTCGTGATGCTCGACAGCTACGGCGGAATTCCCGTGCCGGTGCTGCTGCTGCTCGCGCTGCTCGGCGTTTTCACGTGGGTCGCCACGCAAACCGTGTTTGGCCGCCGCGTCTACGCGGTGGGCTCGAATCTCGAAGCCACGCGCCTTTCGGGCGTCAACACCAACCGCGTGAAGCTGGCCATCTTCGCGCTCATGGGCCTCATGTGCGCCGTGGCGGGCATCGTGAACACGGCGCGGCTGGCGGCGGGGTCGCCGTCGGCGGGCACCATGGGCGAGCTCGATGCGATTGCCGCCTGCTTCATCGGCGGCACGTCGATGCGAGGCGGTTCGGGCACGGTATATGGCGCGCTGATTGGCGCGCTCGTGATGGCGAGCCTCGACAACGGCATGTCGATGCTCGACGTCGACGCCTATTGGCAGATGATCGTGAAGGGCGGCATTCTCGTGCTCGCCGTGTGGGTGGACGTGGTGTCGGGGTCGAACCGCCGCTGAGACACCCCCTGCGTCCCTGGTTGATGCGATGCGGCATGGTTTCGATGTGACCCGCGATGTGACCCGCGATGCGATGTGACCCGTTTTGCAGCCGGCTTCATCAGCGTGGAGACCCTGAGTCCGCCAGGGTCTTGAACGCGGCTCTACAATGGTCTCTAAGGGTGAACAGGAGACCGTAATAATCGCGGTGCCGCCAGTCGTCATGGCGGCGCGGCTTCGCGAGCGGTTTCCGCGCAATGCGGAGGTCCAGATGAGTCAAAGCGCGACCGGAATGGAGGAATGGGTTCGGCGCAAATACCAGCATGGATTCGTCTCCGACGTGCAGTCCGACACCTTTCCGCGCGGGCTCTCCGAAGACGTGATCCGGTTGATTTCGGCGCGCAAGCACGAACCGGAATTCATGCTCGAATGGCGGCTGGCCGCATACCGGCACTGGCTCACGATGAGCGAGCCGCATTGGGCCACGGTCGAGCATCCGCCTATCGACTGGCAGTCCATCGCGTACTATTCGGCGCCGCACGCGCAAGGCGAGCGGCCGAAGAGTCTCGACGAAGTCGATCCGGAACTGCTGCGCACCTATGAAAAACTCGGCGTGCCGCTGCGCGAACGCGAGGTGCTGGCCGGCGTGGCCGTGGATGCGGTATTCGACAGCGTTTCGGTAGCCACGACGTTTCGCAAGCAGCTTGGCGAACTCGGCATCGTGTTCTGCTCGTTCTCGGAGGCGGTGCAGGAGCATCCTGAACTGGTGCGGCAGTATCTCGGCTCGGTGGTGCCGTACACCGACAATTTCTTCGCCACGCTGAATTCCGCAGTTTTCAGCGACGGCTCGTTCTGCTATATCCCGCCGGGCGTGCGCTGCCCCGTGGAGCTGTCCACGTATTTCCGCATCAACGCGCGCAACACGGGGCAATTCGAACGCACGCTGATCGTGGCCGACAAGGGCTCGTACGTGAGCTATCTGGAAGGCTGCACCGCGCCGATGCGCGACGAAAACCAGTTGCACGCGGCCGTGGTGGAACTGGTGGCGCTCGAAGGCGCGCAAATCCGCTATTCGACAGTGCAGAACTGGTATCCGGGCGACGAACAGGGGCGCGGCGGCATCTATAACTTCGTGACAAAGCGCGGCGATTGCCGCGAAGCTCGCGCAAAAATTTCGTGGACGCAGGTGGAAACCGGCTCCGCTATCACGTGGAAGTATCCGAGCGTGATCCTGCGCGGCGACGATTCGATTGGCGAGTTCTATTCGGTGGCGCTCACCAATCATTACCAGCAGGCCGATACCGGCACGAAGATGATTCACCTCGGGCGCAATACGCACAGCACGATTCTTTCGAAAGGCATTTCCGCCGGGCGTGGCAGGAACGCGTATCGCGGGCTCGTGAAAATGGGCCGCTCGGCGCAGAACGCGCGCAACTATAGCCAGTGCGATTCACTGCTGCTCGGCGACCGGTGCAGCGCTTTTACGTTTCCGTATATCGAGGTAAAGAATGCGAGCGCGAAGGTCGAGCATGAGGCGTCGACGTCGCGCATCGGCGAAGACCAGTTGTTCTATTGCATGCAGCGCGGGCTTTCGGAAGAAGACGCGGTGTCGATGATCGTCAACGGTTTTTGCAAGGATGTATTCAAGGAATTGCCCATGGAGTTCGCCGTGGAGGCACAGAAGCTGCTGGGCGTGAGTCTCGAAGGGAGCGTGGGCTAGGGCCTGTTATTAGTGTGAACAGGTCCTGGAGGGAAGCAGGATGCTCGATATCCGCAATTTGAGTGTCGAAGTGGACGGCAAGCCGATTTTGCGCGGCGTCGACCTGCGCGTGAATGCCGGCGAGGTTCACGCGATCATGGGCCCGAACGGTTCGGGCAAGAGCACGCTCGCGCATGTGTTGACCGGGCGCGCACCGTCGGTGGTGACAGGCGGCAGCGTGCGCTATGACGGCGAGGACCTGCTGGCGCTCGCGCCCGACGAACGTGCGCGCCGAGGCATCTTTCTCGCTTTCCAGTATCCGGTGGAGATTCCCGGTGTCAGCAACGCGTATCTGCTGAAGGCCGCGCTCAATGCGCAGCGCAAGGCGCGCGGCGAGCCGGAACTGGACGCCATGGAATTTCTCGCGCTCATCAAACAGAAGCTCGCGGACATGCAGATGGACGAAAGCCTGCTCTCGCGCGGCGTCAACGAGGGATTTTCGGGCGGCGAAAAAAAGCGCAACGAGGTGCTTCAGATGTCCGTGCTCGCGCCACGCCTGGCGATTCTCGACGAAACCGATTCGGGCCTCGACATCGACGCGCTGCAGGTGGTCGCGCGCGGCATCAACCAGATGCGCGACGCGAACCGGGCCATCGTGCTGGTAACGCATTATCAGCGCCTGCTCGATTACGTGGTGCCGGATCATGTTCACGTGCTGTCCGAGGGGCGCATCGTGCGCTCGGGCCCGCATGAGCTGGCGCTCGAACTCGAGCGCAAGGGCTACGGCTGGCTCAGTCGCGAAGTCAGTGGCGAAGTCAGTGGCGAACCGCGCGAGGAGCAGCCATGAGCGAAGCGCTGCGCGACTATTACCGCGACGCTTTCCGCGCGACCGTGAAGACGCTGCCGGGCGTCGAGCTGCCGTGGCTGCGCAGCGCCCGGCGCCGCGCGTTCGAGCGCTTCGAGACACTGGGCTTTCCTGGCACGCAGCTCGAAGCGTGGAAGTACACGAACGTAACGCCCATCGCGCAACCGTGCTGGCATTTCGCGCCCGCGCACCCCGCGCCCGCGGACCTGGGCGGCATCGCCGGGCTGGTGAGCGATCTCATGCCGGATGAAGCCGCGAACCGCCTCGTGTTCGTGAACGGCCGCTGCGTGCCGAGTTTGTCGCGGCTTGCCGATTTGCCCGAGGGTGCCTACGTGGGCAGCCTGCGCCAGGCGATGCGCGACATGCCGGAGCGGCTCCATGCCGTGATGGCGCGGCGCGAGTTGCGCGACGGCTTTGCGGCGCTCAACGGGGCGTTCCTCAGCGATGGCTACGTGGTCGCGCTTCCGGAAGGTGGAGCGATGGATGCACCGCTCCACGTGCTGTTTTTCGTCGACGAAGCGGGCCTCGCGATGCATCCGTTCAATCTCGTGCTGGCGGAGCGGGGCGCGCGCTGCGCGATCGTCGAGCAGTTCGCCGGGATCGCCGACGAACCGTATTTTGTCAACGTCGCCACCGAGATCGTCGCGGACAGCGAAGCCGAGGTACAGCACTGCCGCATCCAGCAGGAGGCGCGCAGCGCGTTCCATATCGCTGACGTGGACGTCGCGCAGCGGCAGGCGAGCCGCTTCACCTCGCATTCGTTCGCGTTCGGCGGCGCGCTCTCGCGCACGCAGATCGCGACGCGGCTCGACGCGGCCGACGCCCGCGCCGATCTGAACGGTCTGTATCTGGTGGGCGCGAGGCAGCATGTGGACCACCACACGCGCATCGATCACGAGCAGCCGCGCGGCACGAGCCGCGAGTACTACCGCGGCGTGCTGGACGGCGCCTCGCATGGAGTGTTCGACGCGCGCGTGATCGTGCACCCGGACGCACAGCAGACTGACGCGCACCAGGGCAACGACAATCTGCTGCTGTCGCGCGATGCGCAGATCGACACCAAGCCGCAACTGGAGATTCACGCCGACGATGTGAAATGCACGCACGGCGCAACCGTCGGCCAGCTCGACGAGACACCGCTGTTCTACCTTCGCTCGCGCGGCATCGAAGAGCGCGTGGCGCGCGCGCTGCTGGTGTGGGCGTTCGCGCGCGCCTGCGTGGACCGCGTGGAAAGCGCCGCGCTGCGCAAGCGGCTCACACAACTGATGCTCGCGCGTGTGCCTGGCGGCGAGCATCTGCGGGGGCTCGCATGAAACCGGTCGAACCAGTAAGGATTCCAGACGAAGAAACGGTGGCGCGCTGGCGGCGCGATTTTCCGATTCTGCGCGAACGCGTGCACGGCCTGCCGATCGTATATCTCGACAACGGCGCGACCACGCAAAAGCCCGAGTCTGTGATCGCGGCGGAGCGTGCGTATTACGAGCAGACGAACGCGAACGTGCATCGCGGCGTGCACCTGCTTTCGCAGCGCGCCACCGATGCCTACGAAGGCGCACGCCTGCGCATCGCGCGGTTCATCCATGCGGCGCGCGCCGAAGAGATCGTGTACGTGCGCGGCACAACCGAGGCGATCAATCTCGTGGCGCAGAGCTATGTCCGGCCCCGCGTGAAGCCCGGCGACGAGATTCTCATCAGCGCGATGGAGCATCACTCGAATATTGTGCCGTGGCAGATGGTCTGTGCGCAGTCTGGCGCTACGCTCAAGGTCGTGCCCATCGACGACACCGGCACGCTCGATATCGACGCGTGGGAGCGGATGCTGAACCCGCGCACGCGCATGGCCGCGATCACGCACGCATCGAACGCGCTCGGCACCATCAATCCCATCGCGCGGCTGATCGAACTCGCACACGCGCGCGGCGTGCCGGTGCTGATCGACGGCGCGCAGGCGATCGCGCATTTGCCGGTCGACGTCGCCGCGCTCGATTGCGATTTTTATGCGTTTTCCGGGCATAAGGTCTACGGGCCGACCGGCATCGGCGCGCTCTACGCAAAGGCCGGCCTGCTCGAAGCGATGCCGCCGTGGCAGGGCGGCGGCGACATGATCCGCAGCGTGACTTTTGAAAAGACCGAATACAACACGATTCCGTGGCGCTTCGAGGCCGGCACGCCGAATATCGCGGGCGCGGTTGCGCTGGCGGCGGCGCTTGATTACGTGAGTGCGATCGGCGTGGAAGTCGCGGGTGCGCATGAGGCCGAGCTGCTCGCTTACGCGAGCGACGCGTTGCGTGAGGTGCCGAATCTGCGAATGATTGGAACCGCGAAGGAGAAAGTGGGCATCGTGTCGTTCGTGATGGCGCACGCGCACGCCCACGATATCGGCACGATTCTGGACCAGGGCGGCGTGGCGGTGCGCACCGGCCATCATTGCGCGATGCCGGTGATGGCGCGCTATGGCGTGCCAGCGACGGTGCGCGCATCGTTCGCGCTCTACAACACGCGCGCCGACGTGGATGCGCTCGTCGCGGGCCTTGCGCGCGTGCAGGAGATGTTTCCGCTATGAGCGACCTTCGTGAGTTGTACCAGGAAACGATTTTCGACCACTACCGGCGGCCGCGGAATTGCCATGCGCTGGCGGGTGCGAATCGCCGGGCCGAAGGATACAACCCGCTGTGCGGCGACCGCATCACGCTGTATCTGCGCGTCGAGGACGGCATCGTCAAGGATGTCGGCTTCGAGGGGGCGGGCTGCGCGATCGCGACCGCTTCTGCCTCGCTGATGACCGAGGCGCTCAAGGGCCGCACGGAGGCCGAGGTCGACGCGCTGTTCGAGCGCTTTCACGCCATGGCGACAGCGCCCGCCGACCGGCCGCTCGATGACGAAACCGGGCTCGGCAAGCTCGCGGTGCTCGCTGGCGTGCGCGAGTTTCCGGCGCGCATCAAGTGCGCGACGCTCGCGTGGCACACATTGCGCGCCGCCTTGCGCGACGAAGGCGACACGGTATCCACGGAATGACGCGAGGCGAACCATGAAACCCACAGACGACTTGCCCGAGCGCGACGATGCGCAAGGCAGCGGCGGCGAATTTCGCGCGCGCGTGATCGATGCGCTGCGCACGGTCTACGATCCCGAGATCCCGGTCAACATCTACGATCTGGGGCTCGTCTATGGGCTCGATGTCGACGACGAAACCGGCCAGGTGGCGATCCGCATGACGTTGACCGCGCCGGGTTGCCCCGTTGCGCAAACCTTTCCGTCGATCGTGGAGGACAGTGTGCTGGACGTGGCGGGAGCGAGCGCGGTACGGGTCGAACTGGTGTGGGATCCGCCGTGGACGCGAGCGCGCATGTCCGACGCGGCGCGTCTGGAATTGGGGATGCTTTGATATGGCCGACTGGGTCGACGTGGCGCCTTGCGCCGAATTTCCGCCGGGTGCGGTGCGCAGCGTGAATGTCGAGGGCGCGCAGGTCGCGGTGTTCAATCTCGACGGAACCTGCTACGCGATCGAAGACGTTTGCACGCACGATGGCGGGGCGCTGACCGGCGGGGCGGTGGAGGGCGACGAGGTGATCTGCCCACGGCATGGCGCGCGCTTTTGCATTAGAACCGGCAAGGTTCTGGCGCCGCCGGCCTATGAGGATGTTGCGGTATTCGCGGTGCGCGTGGAGGGCGGCGTGGTCCAGGTGCGGGATACGCGGTGGGATGAGAGCGGGTTTTGAGCCGCCGCCGCGAGTGCGGTCGCAGTTTCCACCGCAGTTTCCACCTTAAGCGCTCGCCTCGAACACCTTGCTGTATTGCACGCTGGCCACCGGCACGGTGCCGCGCAATACAGAGTTCTTGCATGGGCGAGCCCCCTCAAAAAATCGACTGTCCCGTCCGCGTGGTCAACCACTCCAGCGACTTCACCCCCGCGAGCGAATTACCGTTCGCATCGAGACCCGGCGACCAGACGCACACGGCCATCTCCCCCGGCAGCACGGCAACGATGCCGCCGCCCACGCCGCTTTTCGCCGGCAGCCCCACGCGATAGACAAAGTCGCCCGCGGCGTCATAGGTGCCGCAGGTCAGCATCAGCGCCGAAAGACGCTTGGCGGAACTCGCGTCGAGGATGCGTTCGCCCGAGACCGGCGCGACGCCGCCGTTGGCGAGAAAGAGCGCGGCGGTGGCAAGCTCCACGCAGTTCATCTCGATTGCGCACTGGCGGCAATACGCTTCGATCACCGTCTCCGGCGGCATCTGCATATTGCCGAAGCTCGCCATGAAATGCGCCATCGCGCGGTTGCGCTCGGCATGCTGGAGTTCGGAACTCGCGACGCGAAGGTCGTAATCGAGATCGGCGGCGCCCGTCAACCGGCGCACGAATTGCACCAACGCCGTTTCCGCGCCCACGAAGCGGCGGCACAGCACATCGGTGACCACGAGCGCGCCCGCGTTGATGAACGGATTGCGCGGCTTGCCGCGCTCGGTCTCCAGCTGGACGAGCGAATTGAACGCATTGCCCGAGGGCTCGCGGCCGACGCGGTCCCAGAGCGCGTCGCCGAGCAGCTGGAACGCGAGCGTGCAGGCAAACAGCTTGGAGATGCTCTGGATGGAGAAGCGCTCGTGCGCGTCGCCGATTGCATACACCGTGCCGTCGAGCGCGACAATCGCCATGCCGAACCGCTCGGCGGGCACTCTGGCGAGTTCGGGAATGTAGTCGGCGACCCGGCCGGCGGTGCGCAATGGCGCGATGTCGCGATAGATCTGTTCGAGGATCGCTTGATAGTCCGGCTTGTCCATTGACCGATGATGCGTGTGAGCAGGGAACGCGATGATAGCGCACGGCGTCGGCGGTTTGCGTGTCCGGTTCGTCGTCAGGCGTCGCCCTTCATCTCGCGCAAGTGCTTGTACACCGTCGCGCGCCCCATGCCCAGCACCTTCGCCACATAGTTCGCCGAGCTCTTGCCCTTGAATGCGCCTTCGGCATACAGCGCCTCCACCAGCTCGCGCCGGTGCTCGCGCGTGAGCGAGTTGAGCGCCACCTGGCGCTCGCGCAGCCAGCCGTGCAGGAAGGTGTTGATGCGCTCCTGCCAGTCGTCCTTGAACAGCTCCTCGGGCTGCGCGATCACGCCCGAGCCGCGCAGGAACAGGTCGAGCGTCGCGTGCATGTCGTCGAACGCGGCGATGTTGAAGTTGATGCACATGACGCCCATGGCGTGCCCGGCGTCGTCGAACAGCGCCGTGCTCACGCAGCGCATGCGCCGGCCGTCCCAGTTCACTTTTTCGTAGGGGCCCAGCAGCTTGTTGCGCGTGGTTTCCTCGACGTCCTCGAGCGCCGAGTCGTCGCCGATCTCGCGCTTCGAGAGGTTGTTCGACAGGTACGCCACGGTTTGATCCGCGAGATCGTGGATCACCACTTCGGCGAACGGAAAGAACAGCGTCGTGATGCTGTCCGCCACGTGCGCGTAGCGTTCGAGCAGCCGCTCGCGCGGCGTCTTCGGCGAGGCGGGTGGCTTCTTCATGAGCGAGCCGCTCCGCGCAGATGCGTGTAAAGCGCGTAGGCGATCGCGATGTCTTCGAGGCCGAGGCCGATCGAGCGGAAGAACACGTGGCGCGCGTAGTCCGGGCGCGGGCAGGCGTCGTTCGCGAGCTCGGCGAGGTCGCCCACGATCGCGTCCGGCGACCAGCCGTGCTCGCGCGCGGCCAGCACCATTTCCCCGGCGCTCGATGGCGTGGTGCGGCGGTAGTCGCAATACACGTCGAGCGCGGGCAGCGCGGCCGGATCGATTTCGTGCGCCTGCGCGACGTTGGTGCTGATCGAGGTGACGAGCGCGGGCTTCGTGAGCGCGTCGAGCGCGAGCACCGGCTTGCCCGAGGAGGTGCAGAGCATCACGACGTCGGCGTCCTCGGCGCATTCGCGCGCCGTCGTGGCGAGGCTCACGCGGGTGTCGGCGGCGCGCACGGTCGCGGCGCGATCGCCGTCGCCGGCGAGCCCCGGAGCGTACACGCGAATGCTTTCCCAAGCGCGCAGCGGCGCGGCGTGGCGAATGTGCGCGAGCGCCACCGCGCCCGCGCCGATCACGGCGAGGCGGCGTGCGCCGCGCGGCGCGAGCTGGTCGATGGCGAGCGCCGTCGTGCCCGCCGTGCGCTCGGTCGTGAGCAGCGCGGCGTCGCACCACATCAGCGGCTGGCCGGACTGCATCGACATCAGCGCGGTCCAGGCCGTGACGATGGGCTTGGCCCCCTGAGTCCCCGCGATATACGGCGAAAGCTTCGCGCCGAACACGCCCGCGCTGGACAGCACGCCAAGGTAGGTGATGAAGTCGCCCGCGTCCTGCGGAAACAGCGCGAGCGTCTGCGGCGGCTGGACGGCCTCGCCACGGCCGAGCGCGGCGAACATTTCAGCGAGCACGCCGCGCACGTCGAGGGCGGGCAGCGCGGCGCGCACCTGCTCGGCGTCGGCGACGAACGGTGCCAAAGACGGCGCGGCAGCGCTCGCGCAGGAAAGGGACGTATCGGACATGCTGTGCTCCATGTAGACATTTTTGTCCATTCTAGACTTTATTTTTATTTTTCGTCTATATTTGCATCGTGGCGCGGGACTTCTTCACGAACGGCGCCGCCCGACCTCTTAACGACTATGGTGACGACGATGAACACGAAGATGATTCGCTACGCGCGAGCGGTCCGCCTTGCGGGCCTGGCCGGTTTGCTGGGCGCGGGGCTCGGCATGACGGCGGGCGTGGCGCATGCACAGAGCGCGCAGGGCGCGCAAACCTTGCGCTTCGGCGTGGAGGCGTCCTATCCGCCGTTCGAGAGCAAGACGGCGTCGGGCGAGCTGCAGGGCTTCGACATCGACATCGGCAACGCGGTCTGCCAGCGTCTGCAGATGAAGTGCGTGTGGGTGGAGAACAGCTTCGACGGCCTGATCGCGGCGCTCGAGGCGCGCAAGTTCGACGCCATCAATTCGGCGATGAACATCACCGAGAAGCGGCGTCAGCAGATCGACTTCACGCCGGCCATCTACGTGATGCCGATCCAGATGGTCGCGAAGCGCGGCTCGGGGCTGCAGCCCACGCCGGCGAGCCTCAAGGGCAAGCACATTGGCGTGCTGCAAGGGTCGACGCAGGAAGACTACGTGCGCAAGCACTGGGCGCCCGAGGGTGTGTCGATCGTCACGTATGAGAACCAGGACCAGATTTTCGCGGATCTGGCCGCGGGACGTCTGGACGGCGCGGTCCAGGAAGTGCAGACTGCCACCGACGGTTTTCTGTCGAAGCCGCAAGGCAAGGACTTCGATTTCGCGGGCGCGCCGCTCAAGGACCCCGCCACGCTCGGCGAGGGCACCGGCTTCGGCATGCGCAAGACCGATGCGGCGCTCAAGGCGAAGGTGGTCGCGGCGCTCGACGCGTTGCGCAAGGACGGCACGCTCGCCAAACTGTCGATGAAGTACTTCGGCCGCGACATCATCGCGAAGTGATGCGCGCCGGAACCCCATCCATGACTTCCAGAGGAGCCGCATGAGCAAGGACGCAATCGTGCTGGGCGCGGGCATCGTCGGCGTGAGCGTCGCGCTGCATCTGCAGGCGCGCGGCGTGCGCGTCACGCTGGTCGACCGGCGCGAGCCGGGCGAGGAAACGAGCTTCGGCAACGCGGGGTTGATCGAGGCGTCGTCGGTGGTGCCGTATGGTTTTCCGCGTGACTGGCGCATGCTGCTGCGGCTCATGCGCAATGACTCGACGATGTTGCGCTACGACGTGCGCTCGCTGCCCGCGTACGCGCGCTGGCTCGCGACGTTCTGGCGCGAGTCGGCGCCGGCGCGGCTCGCGGGTGCCTCGCGCGATATGTTGCCGCTCATCGAGCGCAGCGTGGCAGAGCACGATGCGCTGATTGCAAGAACGGAGCTGCGCCCGCTCGTGCGCCCGGTCGGCTGGATCGAGGCGTATCGCTCACTCGCGCAGTTCGAGCGCGAGCGCGAGGACGCGCAGCGGGTGGCCGCGCAGCATGGGCTGCACATGGCGGCGCTCGACGCGGCGGGCTTGCGCGCGGCGGAGGCGTCGCTCGCCGAGGGCTATGCGGGCGGGCTGCACTGGATGGATCCGGCCAGCGTGGCCGACCCCGGCGCGCTCGTGAAAGGCTACGCGCAGTTGTTCCTGCGCGAAGGCGGCACGTTCGCGAAGGGCGATGCGCTCACGCTGCGCGCGCAGGGCAGCGGCTGGCAGGTGCAAACCGACGCTGGGCCGTTGTCGGCGGAACTGGCTGTCGTGGCGCTCGGGCCGTGGTCGGATCTCGTGACCGCGCCGCTTGGTTATCGCGTGCCGCTGCGCCCCAAGCGTGGCTATCACATGCATTACGCGAGCGAGGCGGCCGCGCCGCTCACGCGTCCCGTGGTGGATATCGAGGGCGGGTATGTGGTCGCGCCGATGAAGCGCGGCCTGCGGCTCACCACCGGCGTGGAACTGGCCGAGCGCGGGCGTCCGCCCAACTACGCGCAGCTCGACGCGGCCGAGCGCGCGGCGCGGCCCATGTTCGGGCTAGGCAAGCGGCTCGACGACGCGCCATGGATGGGCATGCGCCCGTGCACGCCCGATATGCGGCCGGTGCTCGGACCCGCGCCGCGCCATGCGGGGCTGTGGTTCGCGTTCGGGCACAACCACCACGGGCTCACGCTGGGGCCGGTGTCGGGGCGGCTCGTGGCGGAGCAGATCATGGGCGAGACGCCGTTTACCGATCCGAGGCCTTATTTGCCGAGTCGGTTCGCGTAGCGCGGGCAACGCGGCCATGCGAACAACGCGGCAGGCTCAATGCGCGCCCGCCGCGCCGCCGCCCCCCGAACCCTTCGTCGACTTCGTGATCCAGATGAGCGGAATGATCGCCAGAAAGATGATCGCCGAGATATAGAAGATGTCGTTCAGGCCCATCATCGCGGCCTGGGTCGAGAGCTGGAAATCGAACAGCGCATGCGCCGAGGGCTCGCTCAGATGCAGCGCGGCCTGCGTCTGCGCGATCGACTGTGTGAAGACGGGGTTGCTGACCGAAGCTTGCTCGGTGAGGCGCGCGTGGTGCAGGATCGTGCGGTTGTTCCATGAGGTCGTCGCGATCGATGTGCCGACGGCGCCGCAGAACACGCGCACAAAATTCGACAGCCCGGCAGCAGCGGGAATGCGCTGCGGCGGCTGCCCCGCGAGGATGATCGCCGTGAGCGGCACGAAGAACAGCGCCATCGGCACGCCTTGCAGCAGCGTGGGCAGCACGAGATGCCAGGTGTCGATCTCGATCACGTACTTCGAGCGCATGAAGAACACCACGGCGAACAGCACGAACGCGACGGTTGCGATCATGCGCGCGTCGGTGCGCGGCAGTATGCGCCCGACCACGGGCGACAGCAGCAGCGCGAAAATGCCGAGCGGCGCGGTCACGAGGCCCGCATCCACCGAGCGGTAGTTCAGGTATTCCTGCATCCACTGCGGCAGCAGCACCAGATTGCCGAAGAACACCCCATAGGCCACCGAGATCGCGATGGTTCCGCCAAGAAAGTTGCGCTGCGTAAAGAGCCGCAGATCGACAATCGGATGCTCGGCGGTGAGCTCCCACACCAGAAAGAACGCGAAGCTCACGATCGCGGTGATCCCGAGCGTCACGATTACGGGCGAGGCGAACCAGTCGAGGTCCTTGCCCTTGTCGAGCAGAATCTGCAGTGAGGCGACCCACGCGATCAGCAGCCCCAGGCCCACCACGTCGATGGGCGGCTTGCGCGTGGCCGACTCGCGGTGGCGATAGATCGACCACGTGACCGAGGCCGCGAACAGGCCAACCGGAATGTTGATGTAGAAGATCCACGACCAGTTGTAGCTGTCGGTGATCCAGCCGCCCAGCGCGGGGCCCGCAATCGGACCCACGGTTGTGGTCATCGCCCAGAACGCGAGCGCGGTGGCCGATTTGTCGCGCGGCCAGGAGCCGAGCAGGATGGCTTGCGAAAGCGGAATCAGCGGCCCCGCCACCGCGCCTTGCAGCACGCGCGCGACCAGCAGGATCGGCAGCGTGGGCGCGACGCCGCACAGCCACGAAGCGAGCACGAACGACAGGATCGAAGCCACGAACAGGCGCACCTGGCCGAAGCGCTGCGTGAGCCAGCCGGTGAGCGGAATGGAGACTGCGTTGGCCGCCGCGAACACCGTGATGACCCACGTGCCTTCGTCCACCGAGACGCCGAGGTCGCCCGAGATGGTCGGGATCGCCACGTTGGCGATCGAGGTGTCCAGCACGTTCATGAAGGTTGCGAGCGCGACGGCGATGGTCGCGAGGATCAGCTTGCCGCCTTCGAGAGGCGGCGGCGCGGGTGGCGGCGCGGACGGCGAGGACGAGGGGGCGGCGGGTTGGCTCAAGCTTCTTCTCCGCGAATTCCGGGGCTGCAGGGGCAATGAGGCCGCCGCGGGCTCGCACGGCCGACCGGATTTGCGGCAAGGATACCTGCAATCGCGCTACGGCATGGGAGGGCGTGAAAGCATCCCCAGGCGGCGCAGGGGCATCGTCTGGCCGCGCCGTCGCTGATGTCATTACACTTGCCTTTCGTTTTACCGGCGGTTCAGTGAGCGGACATACGCGGGTCGCAAGGGCGGCGTATGCTGGCAGCAGGCCGGCCTGGCGGCAGGGGGTGTTGGCAAAAGGGCGGCAGTTTGACGACAGGGGGGCAAGACAATGAGCTGGGAACCATTCGATGGCGGCTGGCGTCTCGCACCGGCCGAAGGCGCGGCGCGTGCGGTCGTCGTGCTGCTGCACGGCGTGGGGAGCAATGCGCGCGATCTGATGCCGCTAGCCGACGCCTGGCGCGATGCGCTGCCCGGCGTCGCGTTCGCTTCGTTCGACGGCCACGAGCCGTTCGACGGCGGCTTTGGCGGACGGCAGTGGTTTACGCTGCGCGACGTGAACGAGACCAACCGCGCGGCGCGCGTGGCCGCTGCGGCTCCGGTGCTGGAGCAGCGCCTCGCCAACGAGCTCGCGCACTGGGGGCTCGGCTTCGATCGCCTCGCGCTGGTCGGTTTCTCGCAGGGGTCGATCATGTCGCTTTACCACGCGGCGACGCAGCCCGAGGGCGCGGCGGCTGTGGTCGCCTATGCGGGACGTCTTGCCACGCCGGTCGTCGCGAAGAGCCGCACGCCCATCACGCTCGTGCACGGCGAGGACGATGAAGTGATTCCGGTGATGGAGCTGGAGCGCGCCGCCCTCGCATTCAGCGACGCGGGTTATGCCGTGGCGGCGTACGCGCTGCCGGGCGTAGGACATACGATCACGGCGCAAGGAGCGATGCTCGGGCGCGACGCGCTGGTGCGGGCGCTGGGATAGCGCTTTCGCTTCACGATGCCGCGCAGTGTGGCCACATGATGGCCGCTGCGCGGTCTTTCCGGAATAGTCCAGAAGTATGGCACTCCGAACTTACTGGAGTTACTCGCGGCCGTGCGCATGCGCGTCGAGCTTGTGCTCGGCCGCTTCGCCCACGAGGCCGGCGTAGTAGAGATGCACGCCAATGGCGAGCGAGTCGTTGCGGATTTCGTGAAACGCCTTCCATGCCTTAACAGGATCCTTGAACACCAGGTAGTGCGCTTCCTGAGCGACGAGTCGCGCGACCTCGTGCAGGCCGTGGCCGTGCAGGACATCGACGAGAGCGTCGAGGCTGCGGTGCGTGCGCGCGTCGGTGCGCGGGTAGAGCATGTGGAGCACCGCCACGCGCTCGGACGCGAGCGCCGCCGAGAGCGCGACCACGATGTCCTGGTGATTGAGCGCGGTGACGGCAGCGTCTTCCGCAAGCTCGTTTTCTGCGAACAGGGTATCGACCGAAATGTTCATCTGTTCATTCCTCATCATGTTGTGCGTATCGGCCGGAGAGGTCCGGCGTGCGAGGCAGTATGTCAGAGCGGAACGGGCCTATGTTGCGCTGCACAGGCAAAATATTGTTGCAATAATCGATGTTAAGGCTGTTGAAAGCCTGCAATATTGCTTGTCGGGAGAGGCATTGTTGCGAGGATCGCTATCAATGGATGCTGCACTGCGCCGTAAAATGCGGCAGACGGTCGCAATGAGTTTTGTGCGAGTTTTGCACGCGTTTTGCACGAATTTTGCAGATAAGCGGCCGGAAATACCCATGCAAGGACAAGTCATGATCGATGCAACGACCCACGCCACACTCACGATCCCCGGCCGCTCAGAAGACGTCGAACTGCCGGTCTACAAGGGCACGACAGGCCCGGACGTGATCGACATCCGCAAGCTGTACGGCCAGACCGGCATGTTCACGTATGACCCGGGCTTCATGTCGACGGCGGCATGCAACTCCGCGATCACCTACATCGACGGCGACAAGGGCGAGCTGCTCTATCGCGGCTACCCGATCGACAATCTCGCGCAGAACGCCGACTTCCTCGAAACCTGCTACCTGCTCCTGAAGGGCGAGCTGCCCACGCAGCAGCAAAAGGACGAATTCGTTGCGATGGTCACGAACCACACGATGGTTCACGAGCAGATGCACTTCTTCTTCCGTGGTTTCCGCCGCGACGCGCATCCGATGGCGATTCTGGTCGCCGCGGTGGGCGCGCTCTCGGCGTTTTATCACGACTCGCTCGACATCAACGACCCGCAGCACAGAGACGTATCCGCGATCCGCATGATCGCCAAGCTGCCGACGCTGGTCGCCATGGCGTACAAGTACTCGATCGGCCAGCCGTTCGTGTACCCGCGCAATGACCTTTCGTACAGCGCGAACTTCATGCACATGATGTTCGCGAACCCGGCCGAGGAATACAAGGTCAACGACGTGCTCGTGCGCGCGCTCGACCGCATCCTGATCCTGCACGCGGACCACGAGCAGAACGCCTCGACATCCACGGTGCGTCTCGCGGGTTCGTCGGGCGCGAATCCGTTCGCATGTATCGCGGCCGGTATCGCTTGCTTGTGGGGCCCGGCGCACGGCGGCGCAAATGAAGCCGCGCTGAACATGCTCGAAGAGATCGGCTCGGTCGACAACATCCCCGAGTTCATCAAGCAGGTCAAGGACAAGAACTCGGGCGTGAAGCTGATGGGCTTCGGCCACCGCGTCTACAAGAACTACGATCCGCGCGCGAAGCTCATGCGCGAAACGTGCCACGAAGTGCTCAATGAACTCGGCCTGCACGACGATCCGCTGTTCAAGCTCGCGATGGCGCTCGAAAAGATCGCGCTGGAAGACGAATACTTCGTGTCGCGCAAGCTGTATCCGAACGTCGACTTCTACTCGGGTATCGTGCAGCGCGCGCTGGGCATCCCCACGTCCATGTTCACCTGCATCTTCGCGATGGCGCGTACGGTGGGCTGGATCGCGCAGTGGAACGAAATGATCGCCGACCCCGAGCAGAAGATCGGTCGTCCGCGTCAGCTGTTCGTGGGCGAAGCCTCGCGCGAGGCGACGCCGATCGCCACGCGCTGATTTCGGCTCGCGCCGCGGGTGAATCTACCGCGAATCCGCGGCGAATTTGCCGCGAACCTGCGGCCTCCTGTTCGGACAAAGCTTTCGTACGATTGCTGCTCGAGCCACTACAATCGAGCCAATCATGCCAATCGAGCAAGCGCGAACCGACCAGGAGGCACGCGATGCAGGATCCCGAATCACTCGGCGGCGTCACCCGCGAGGGCGGCGTGGACCATCCCGTTCACGAAAGCGATAGCGCATTTATCGCGCCTGAAACACCCGAGATCGCAAGTGCGGACCAGCACGTGCTCAAGTCGGGCGACACTTTCATCGTCAACGACTCGCAAGGCGACATCACCGGCGTGGACGATGGTCTCTTCGTCAACGACACGCGCGTGCTGTCCTCGCTGCGTCTCACCTTCGGCGGGCGCAGGGCGTCGCTGCTCTCGGGAAGCGTGAGCAGCGACAACACCGCTTTCACCGCGCATCTGACCAACCGCCCGCTGCCGCCGCTCGGCGGCTCGACCACGCCCGAGGGCGTGATTCACGTCGAGCGCGAGCGCGTGCTCTCGGGCACGATGATGACCGAGGCCATCGAACTCACGAACTACGGCACCGAAGAAGCAGTCGTGCCGCTGTCGATCTCGTTCGCGAGCGACTTCCGCGACATGTTCGAAGTGCGCGGCCTGAAGCGCGAGCGGCAGGGCACGGTCGTGCCGCCGCGCGTGGAAGACGGCGAGGTGCGGCTCGAATATATCGGCCTCGATAAAGTCGCGCGGCGCGTGCGCATCGAATTCTCGCCCACGCCGGACAAGCTCTTTGCCGACCGCGCCGACTTCACCGTGGCGCTGCCCGCGCAGGCTTGCGTGTCGGTCTATCTCACGGTGGCTATCGAAGTGGAGCCGCTCGCCGGCGCGGCGCCCGATGCGCGGAGCGCGGGCATCATCCAGGCGCCGAATTGCCTCGCCGACTCGAAGGAATCGCGCGTGGGCCGCGCGGCCGTGCGCGCCGCGCTGGTCGACGCGCACATCGTGATGCGCGAGCGCCGCCGCGCGGCGGCGCATGTGCGTTCGAGCAATCCGCTCTTCAATGCGTGGATCAACCGCTCGATTGCCGATCTCGGCCTGCTCACCACCGATCTGCCCACCGGCCCGTATCCCTATGCCGGCATTCCGTGGTTCTCCACGCCGTTCGGCCGCGACGCGATCATCACGTCGCTGCAGACGCTGTGGCTCGCGCCCGCGCTCGCGAGCGGCGTGCTGCGTTTCCTGGCGGCGCATCAGGCGCTCGAGGACTCGGCGTTCCGCGACGCGGCGGTCGGCAAGATCATGCACGAGATGCGCAAGAGCGAAATGGCCGCCACGGGCGAAGTGCCGTTCGCGCTCTACTACGGCGGCGTGGACTCAACGCCGTTGTTCGTCGTGCTGGCGGGCGCCTATGCGGAGCGCACCGGCGACATGTCGCTCATCGACGAGCTTTGGCCCGCGCTCGAACGCGCCGCGGCCTGGGTCGCGGGCGTATGCGAGCGCAATCCGCTCGGCCTGCTCGATTACAAGCGCGAGTCGGAAGGCGGCCTCGCGAACCAGGGCTGGAAGGACAGCCACGACTCGGTGTTCCATGCCGATGGCCGCTTCCCCGATGGCCCGATCGCACTGGTCGAAGTGCAGGCCTATGCGAGCGCGGCCTTCGAGACAATGGCGAAGTTCGCCACGCATCGCGGCCTCGTTGAAGAGGCCGCGCGCTATGCGAGCCGCGCCGCCAGGATTCGCCGTTGCGTGGAAGACAAGTACTGGATGGCGGAGTCCGGGTTCTACGGCATCGCGCTCGACGGCCACGGCGAGCTGTGCCGCGTGCTCGCGTCGAACGCGGGGCATCTGCTCGCCTTCGGCCTGCCTGAGTACGAACGCGGTCGCGCCGTGGCCGGCGTGCTCGAATCGGCGCTGTTTCACACGGGGTGGGGCGTGCGCACGCTGGCAGCGGGCCAGGCGCGCTTCAATCCGATGGCTTATCACAACGGCTCGGTCTGGCCGCACGACAACGCGCTATGCGCACGCGGGCTCGCGCGCTACGGCCGCAAGGAGGCGGCCGTGCGCCTGTTGCAGGCGCTGTTCGAAGCGGCGGTCACGTTCGATATGCGCTTGCCCGAGCTGTTCTGTGGCTTCCCGCAGCGCCGCGGCGAGCCGCCCACCGCGTATCCGGTGGCGTGCCTGCCGCAGGCCTGGGCCGCGGGCTCGCCGTTCATGATGCTCGAAGCGTGCCTCGGCGTGAGCATCGACGCGACGCGCCGCGAAGTGCGCGTCGAGCAGCCCATGCTGCCCGACGGCATCGACTGGCTCGAAGTGGGCGATCTGCGCGTGGGCAACGCCACGGTCACGCTCACGTTCCGGCGCGTGGATGGCAAGGTGGTGGCTTCGGCGGATCGCAGCGACATAAAGGTGGTTGCGGTGCTGTGACGCCGTCTTGCAACACATCCAGTCGTTCCTGATCGATCGGAAGTGCGGCGGGACTCGAGCCGATGGCCGAGTCCCGCCTCCTTGACGTCAATTGCGGATCACTTGAACGGCCAGGCGCTACAGCTCACGTTGTAACTGTTGAGCGACAGGTTTCGATCCGACAATCCGACGCTTGTACTGCCTGTTTCACCCACGGCTATATATCCGGTCGATGGTGCGGATTGGCCGCTCGCGAGCGCGCCTGTGCCATCCGGGTACTGGTAGTAGTAGTTGACAATACAACTGATTGGCACGGTGCCCGTGTTCTGGATTTGCATGATGCACGAGTTGTTTGGCCCGCCGTTGTATATCCCGCACGTAGCGCTCAAGACCGAGTAGTTGACGGTTCCCGCGCTACTTCCAGACGAGCCGCCCGAGGAGGACGAACCGCGTATTTGCACCCGTTCGCGGGATTGTTCATCCCCGCTTCTGAACAGACCGTGCGCCAGCGATTTTAGCAAGCGTCCCCACTTTGGGGGATGGCGGGACGCAGGTGGCGGCGGGGACGCGCCACGCGTTCTGATCGGCATCGGTCTGGCCCTCTGTTCCAAAGGCACCCGCTCGCACGCTTTGGCGCCCGCAGGCCGGCGCAGTCGCACACGCCAATAGGACTTTGGTCCGATTGTCCCGGTCTGGCGGCCATCCGATGCTGAGGAGCGGCGGGTGTCTCACCCTGCGCGCATGGCGGGCGTCGCGGCGGGATTGCCGGGTATGCACCGGCCGGCAATCTCCGCGAGCGCCGGCTTTGTTCCGATCATAGTTCGTTCTACCTGGCATAGAGCCGGGGAGGCATCGTGAGCCTGTGTATGAAACGCCTCATCCGTGTATGCGTTGTTGCGGGACTGCTGCCGGCGAGCCTCGCGAGCGCCGGGCCGATCGTCTACCCGGCGAAGGGCCAGAGCCAGGCGCAGCAGCAGAAGGATCAAGGCGCGTGCTACTCGTGGGCCAAGAGCAATACCGGCATCGACCCCACTCAGGTGTCGGCTGCGCCTGCACCTTCCGGGCCGGCCGTCGGCGGCGGTGAGCGGGTCGGCGGCGCGGCGCGCGGCGCAGCGGGCGGCGCGGTGATCGGCGCGATTGCGGGCGACGCCGGCAAGGGCGCGGCCATTGGCGCGGTGGGCGGCACGATGGTCGGCGGCGCGCGGGCGCGCCAGAACAAGCGCAACGCGCAGGCCAACGCGCAAGCCCAGTCGCAGGGCGCCATGGATACCTTCAATCGCGCCTTCGCCGCCTGCATGGAAGGGCGCGGCTACACGATCAAGTAAGTCAGGCAGATGTAGGACCAAGGTCCGATAGGTCCTTTCGTTTGCATTTGACATTATAGGACCACAGTAGCGGCGGCACGATACGCCGGCCCCGTGACTGAAGCGTGTATTGCGGGGCTTTTGAAGCCAATCGGAGGACGCTAATGAATCGAAGGACTTTTGTGCTTAAGGCTGCGCTGATGCCCGCTGCGGTGAGCATGGCCATTTCCGGTTGCAGCACGACCACCAGCAGTGGCCAGAGCGAAACCACCGACGCATTGAAGCGCCAGCAGATCGACGCCGCCGTGGACAGCACGATGTCGAGGTTGTACACGACGGTGAAGGGCGCGCAGGAGCTGGTGACCAAGTCGCGCGGCGTGCTCGCGTTTCCCTCCGTCGTCAAGGCTGCCTTCATTGCGGGCGCGGCATATGGGGAAGGCTCGCTGCGCGTGGGCGGCATGACCTCCGGCTATTACAGCACGGCGGCGGCGTCGTTCGGATTCCAGGCGGGCGCCCAGTCGACCGCGATCGTCTATCTGTTCATGACGCAGGAAGCGCTCGACAAATTCCGCAATTCGGCGGGCTGGTCGGTCGGCGGCGATGTGCAGGTTTCGCTCGTGAAGCTGGGCGCGAACGGCAGCATCGATACGCGCACCGCGACCGCGCCCGTGCTCGCGTTCGTGATGACCAACACGGGCCTGATGGCGGATGCGTCGCTGTCGGGCGCCAAAGTGACGAAGCTCAATCTGTAGACGGAGAGATCCATGCCGAAGTTAAAACTGTTGGCCGCCACGGTGCTCATGGGTGTCGCTCAGCTGGTATGCGCACAGGGACAAGCCGACGTGGCAGTGGCGAAGGCGCCGGGCAAGGTTAAGGTCGCGGGCGTGCACACGGTGACGGCGGAAGTGCTGAACGTCGACCCCGCGACACGCGTCGTCAGGCTCAAGCGCGCGGACGGCAAGACCTTCGAAGTTCAGGTCGGCGAGCAAGCCCGCAATTTTGATCAGTTGAGGATTGGCGACAAGGTCACCGCGACGTATCACGAAGCCCTCTCGCTCAGCCTGAAGAAGGGCGGCGGCGGGGCGACTTCGGTCGATGCGCCGGCGCCCACGATGGAGCGCGCGGCAAGCGGTGCGAAGCCCGGCGGTACGGTTTCCCGGCAAGTGACGGTCGTGGCGAACGTGGTGGCCGTGCACCCGAAGAGCAAGACCGTCACGCTCAAAGGGCCTGAGGGCAACACCGTCGACGTGATGGTCGAAGACCCCGCCCAACTGGCGAACATCAAGAAGGGCGACCAGGTCGAGGCGGTGTACACGGAAGCGCTGGCCATCTCGGTCCAGCCTGCTGAAACGGCCGCTCACGCGAAGTAGCGAAGGAGCCGCATTAGAAGCAGTCAGGTGCGCCGCGCATGCTCTATATGCCATGCGCGGCCGCGACCCTACATCTAGCCGCAGATCGCCAGGCGTTGATGGCTCGGAAGCGACCAATGCCCGGACCGGCTTCGTCCTGGTGGATCGAATGAGCGCTTCGAGTCAATCTGTGGCGATCGTGGACGACGAAGAATCGGTTGGGCGCGCAATTTGGCGTCTGTTGAAGTCCGCGGGCATCGAGGCCGTTGCTTTCACGAGCGGCGAGGCCTTTCTCGAAGCCTTGCAGGCGACGCCGCCGTATCAGCCGGCCTGCGTGATTCTCGATTTCCAGATGCCGGGTTTGAGCGGCCTGGACGTGCAACAGCGCCTCTCGGGCACCGGTCTGCCCGTCATCATCATTACGGCTTACGACGGGCCGCGCGTGCGCGAGCAGGCGCGCGCAGGGGGCGCGCTGGCTTATCTTTGCAAGCCGTTCGACGAATCGGACCTCATCGACGCTGTGCGCTCCGTGCTCGACGGGGCCCCGGACGCTTGAGCCGGTATGCCGCCATGAGAGCCCCGTCCGATCAGTCCGATCAGTCCGCTAGCGATCGCCATCCCGCGCCTGGGGGATTGCTGCTGTGTCACGACTGCGATCTGCTGCAGCGGCGCGCGCCTTGTCCGCATGGCGGCGTGCTGCGCTGCCTGCGCTGCGGCGCGGAGCTCGAACGCGATCATGCCGATAGCGGAACGCGTTCGCTCGCGCTCGCGGCGGCGGCGCTCGTGCTGTTCGTCATCTCCAACGTCTATCCGATCGTGGGCCTCGCGGTCAACGGCAATGTCGTCCAGGCGACGCTATGGGGTTCCGTCGAGATGCTGTACCGCGACGGCATGTGGCCGATCTCGGGCCTGGTGTTCATCACGACGATGGTGATGCCCGCCACGCAGATCGTGGCGCTGCTGTGGCTGCTCGTGCCGCTCGCGCTCGGGCGCAAGCCGTGGCGCGCGAACGTCGTGTTTCGCGTGATGGGCGTGGCGCGCTCGTGGGGCATGACCGAAGTGCTGATCCTGGGATTGCTGGTCGCGCTCGTCAAGCTCGCGCATATCGCCACGGTCGTGACCGGCACCGCATTGTGGTCGTTCGGTGCGCTGATGATCGTGCTCGCCGGCGCGGGCGCGTCGCTCGATGTGGCCGCCGTCTGGCACCGCATCTCTCCGATGCCTTCGCCGCAGGATCCGGAGCGATCGGAGGGCTCGGCAGCGCCGCTGCCCGGGTTCACCGGCGCGACCTGCGGCATCGCGTTGTGCCACTGCTGCGAGCTGCTGGTGCGCATGCCCGCGCACGCGGGCGCCGTGGCGTGCCCGCGTTGCGCAACGCCGCTGCATCTGCGCAAGCCCGCGAGCCTGTCGCGCACATGGGCGTTTCTGGTGGCGTCGATCGTGTTGTACGTGCCGGCGAACGTGCTGCCGGTGATGGACACGAGCTCGCTGTTCGGCACGCAGAAAGACACCATCATGAGCGGCGTGGCCTATCTATGGGTATCGGGCTCATGGCCGCTCGCGGTGCTCGTGTTCATTGCGAGCATTGCGGTGCCGATGGTGAAGATACTCGGCCTCGCTTATCTGGCGTGGTCGGCGCAGCGCGCATCGAAATGGCTGCCCGGCGAGCGCGCGCGCATTTACCGGATGATCGAGCTGATTGGCCACTGGTCGATGCTCGATATCTATGTCGTCACGATGCTGGTCGCGCTGGTGCAGTTCAGCGCGCTCGCGATGATCAAGGCGGGGCCCGCGGCCATCGCCTTCGGGGCCGTCGTGGTCATGACGATGTTCGCCGCGAACGCGTTCGACCCGCGCCTCATCTGGGACCACGTGGAGTTCGACCATGTCTGATCCCGGCTCTCGCGGCTCCTCGCCGGATCTCCCGCAGGCCAAACCTGTGGCGGGCTCGCACTGGCGCATGCAACTGGTCTGGCTGGTGCCGATCGTCGCGCTCCTGATCGGCGGCTGGCTCGCCGTGAAGGCGGTGCTCGAAGAGGGGCCGACGGTCACGATCAGTTTTCGCAGCGGCGACGGGCTCGAGGCCGGCAAGACCAAAATCAAGTACAAGGACGTGGACATCGGCATCGTGAAGTCGGTGACGCTGTCGCGCGATCACAAGCGCGTGATCGCGACCGGCGAGATCGTGAAGGATGCGGCGGACATGCTGGTCGACAACACGCGCTTCTGGGTCGTGCGTCCGCGCATTTCCGGCGGCACGGTGTCGGGTCTCGGCACGCTGCTGTCGGGCTCCTACGTCGGCATGGACGAGGGCAATTCGAAAAAGGCCCGCCACGACTTCGTCGGCCTCGAAGTGCCGCCGGTGTTTCCGAGCGACATTCCAGGCCGCGAATTCGTGCTCCGCAGCGCGGACATGGGTTCGATCGACGCCGGTTCTCCGGTGTTCTTCCGCCGTCTGCAGGTGGGGCAGATTTCCTCGTACGAACTCGACCCGAGCGGCAAGGGCGTGACGATGCATGTGTTCGTGAACGCGCCCTACGACCGCTACGTGCGCAGCGATACGCGCTTCTGGCATGCGAGCGGGCTCGACGTGTCGCTCAGCTCCGATGGCGTGCAGATCAATACGCAGTCGTTCGTGTCGATGCTGATCGGCGGCATTGCCTTCGAGACGCCGGACTCCGACCGCAACACGCCCGAGGCCGCCGAAAACACGCGCTTCGATCTGTACGAAACGCACGCGGAAGCGATGCGGCCGCATGACCGCATCGTCGATACCTATATCGTGACGTTCTACGACTCGGTGCGCGGTCTGACCGTGGGCGCGCCGGTCGATTTCCGCGGCGTCGAGATCGGCGAGGTGACGCGCATCTTCACGCGCTTCGATCCGGTCAAGCGCCAGTTCAGCGTGCCTGTGGAGATCAACCTGTATCCGGAGCGCTTCACCTCGCGCTATCAAAACGGTCCGAAGCCGGCCGGGCGCATTGCGTCGTCGCCGCGCGAGCTGGCCGATTTCCTGGTCGCCAGCGGCTTCCGCTTCCAGTTGCGTTCGGGCAATCCGCTGACCGGGCAGCTTTACCTCGCGTTCGACATTTTCCCGGACTCGCCGAAGGCGAAGATCGACTGGACCAAATCGCCGCCCGAGTTGCCGACGGCTCCACGTACGCTTCAATCGCTGCAGGAGTCGCTGACACGGCTGCTCGCGAAGCTCAACGGCATTCCGTTCGATCAGCTCGGCGCGCAGGCGCAGCAAACGCTGCAGAACACCAACGACGTGATCAAGAAGCTAGGCGCCGACGTGGTGCCAGAGGCGCAAGGCACCTTGTCGTCGGCGCGCTCGGCGCTCGAAGCGGCGAATTCCGCGTTGCAGCCCGACACGCAATTGCAGCAGAACACCAGCGACGCCATGCGCGAACTGGCTCGCACCGCGGCCTCGGTGCGCAACCTCACGGATTATCTTGAGCGGCATCCGGAGGCGGTGGTGCGCGGCAAGCCGGGAGACAGCCCATGATTCGCGCACGCGTGCCCGTTGCCTGCCTGTTTGTGCTGATCGCGCTGACTGCCGGCGCGGGCTGCCGTTCGCCCTCGCCGACGTTCTATCTCATGCACGGCGATGCGCAGCGCACCGACCCGCCCGCGCGCGCGACCATGAACATCGTCGTGAGTCCGGTTACCGTGCCCGACATCGTCGACCGCCCGCAGATCGTCACGCGCGGCGCCGGCAACCGGATCGAGCTGAACGAATTCGCGCGCTGGGCCGAGCCGCTGAGGACGAATATCGCGCGCGTGCTTGCCGCCGATCTTGGGCAGCGCCTGGCTACGGCGCGGGTGTCGTTGGTCGAGGCGGGTGCGAGCGCTTCATCGGAGTGGCATGTGCGCGTGGATGTCGTGAGCATCGATAGTGTGCCTGGCGAGGCCGTGACTATCGACGCGCAATGGAGCGTGCGGCCGCCTGGCAATGGCGCGCCCGTGCTGGGGCAAACCGTGGCTCGCGAAGCGGTCGACGGGCGCGATTATGGCGCGCTGGTGGCGGCGCATGAGCGGGCGCTCGGGGTGATCAGTACGGATATTGCCGCTGCCATTAGCACCGGTCAGGTCCATTAAATGACGTCTGGCGCCATGGATTACGCTTATGCAACCCGATAGAACCGGTCCCAACGGCACCCGTCCCGCGAACGGGACGCAAGGATGGCTGCGCTGGCTGCCTGGCCTCCTCACGCTCAAGGAATACCGCATCGGCTGGTTGCCGCGCGACATAGCGGCGGGGCTCGTCCTGACCACCATGCTCGTGCCGGTGGGCATCGCGTACGCCGAGGCGTCGGGCGTTCCCGGCGTCTACGGCCTCTACGCGACGATCATTCCGTTGCTGGCCTATGCGGTGTTCGGGCCGAGCCGGATTCTGGTCCTCGGGCCCGACTCCGCGCTCGCGGCGCCGATTCTGGCCGTCGTGGCGGCGACGGCCGGCAGCGATCCCGCGCGCGCGATCGCCGTCGCCAGCATGATGGCCATTGTGTCCGGCGCGTTCTGCATTCTCATGGGATTGCTGCGCCTCGGGTTCGTGACCGAGCTGCTCTCGAAGCCGATTCGCTATGGCTACATGAACGGCATCGCCATTGCCGTGCTGGTCAGCCAGTTGCCCAAGCTGTTCGCCATTTCCGTCGACGAGGGTGGGCCGTTGCGGGACCTGGTGAGCCTCGCCATGGCGCTTTCAGATGGCAAAGCCAACTGGTACAGCTTCGCGGTGGGCGCGGGAAGCCTCGTGCTGATCCTGTTCCTCAAGCGCTTCGAAAAGGTGCCGGGCATTCTGATAGCCGTTGTGGTCGCAACCTTATGCGTGAGCGTGTTCAATCTCGACAGTCACGGCGTCAAGGTGCTCGGCAAGATTCCGCAGGGCTTGCCGTCGTTCGCCATCCCATGGGCGAGCGGCGCCGATCTGACCAGGATCGTCCTCGGCGGCTGCGCGGTCGCGCTGATATCGTTCGCGGACACCAGTGTGCTGTCGCGCACCTTCGCGGCGCGCTTCCATAGCCGCGTCGATCCGAGCCAGGAGATGGTGGGCCTCGGTATCGCCAATCTGGCCGCGGGCTTCTTTCATGGCTTCCCGATCAGCAGCAGCTCGTCGCGCACGCCGGTCGCGGAAGCCGCGGGCGCGCAAACCCAGCTGACCGGCGTGGTGGGCGCGCTAGCCTGCGCGGCATTGCTGCTCGCAGCGCCGAATCTGATGCGCTATCTGCCCAACAGCGCGCTCGCCGCCGTGGTGATTGCGGCCGCCATCGGTTTGTTCGAATTCGTCGACCTCAAGCGCATCTACCGCATCCAGCAATGGGAGTTCTGGCTTTCCATGGTGTGCTTCGCGGGCGTTGCGGTGTTCGGTGCGATTCCCGGCATCGGCATCGCGGTGGTCATCGCCATCATCGAATTCCTGTGGGATGGCTGGCGGCCGCATTACGCGATTCTCGGCCGCGTGGAAGATGTGCGCGGATACCACGACATCGAGCGCTACCCGAACGCCGTGCGGATTCCGGGGCTCGTGCTGTTCCGCTGGGACGCGCCGCTGTTTTTTGCCAACGCGGAGCTGTTTCAGGAGCGCCTGTTGCACGCGGTCGATACCTCGCCCACGCCGGTGCGCCGCATCGTGGTGGCCGCCGAGCCCGTGACCAGCGTGGACGTGACCTCTGCCGACATGCTGCGCGAACTCGTTCGCGTGCTGGATGAGCGCGGCGTCGCGTTGCATTTTGCCGAGATGAAGGACCCCGTGCGCGACAAGCTCAAGCGTTTCGAGCTGATGGCGCTGATAGGCAGCGAGCGCTTTCATCCGACCGTGGGCAGCGCGGTCGACGATTACCTCGGCACAACGGCCGCCGATCCGCAAGCGGGCCATCGCGGCGGGCCCCGCCCCTGACGCGAGGGCGGGGCGCGCCGCTATTGCGAGTTTGTGCCGGCGGGTGTGGCCGGTGGTGTGCCGGATGGTGTGGCCGATTGCGTATCCGCTTGGGTGTCTTGCTCTTTCGCCCAGCCGGGGCCCGGATCGAATGACGTCATTGCTTCGGCTTTGGCCGCGCTGTCGGGGCCGAGGTCGCGCTCGTAGACCTGCCCGTCGTGGCTCACCATGAAGGTCTTGACGCCGGTGTCGCCGTATTTGACCGGCCATGCAATCACGCCGAAGCCGCCGAACAACTGGCCGCGCACGAGGTAGTCGTAGGCGCCGCCCGGGGCGTGCGGCCCCTGCGAGGTCAGCAGCTTGTAGTGATAGCCGTAATAGCCGCTGCTCTCTTTCATGCGCGTGCCCGCGGTGGCGAACGCTTCTCCGAGCGGGCTCGGGTCTTCGTTGTCCGCGGTGGGCCAGTAAAGTCCGTCGTGCTTGCCGGGCGTGCTGGCGAGACGGCGCGCGTAGACATACGTATCGCTGCCATCGTGGTAGGACGAGGCATATTCGCGCTGCGCGTCGTAGATCGCGAGCATCGTCTGGATGACCGCAAGCTCGTTGCGGCCGATGCGGCGCACGCGCATTTCCTCGGCGCCCGCGGCCATGTCGAAATGCCAGCCGTGCGCGTCCTTGACGAGCGGTATCGGGAATGTCCAGCCGTCGTTGCCGACCGCGATATGGGCGTGGTTCTCGCCGTCTGGCTTGATCGTATGCGAAACCTTCCACTGGTCGACGAAGGTCTCCCTGATTTGCGCGCCGTTCGGCGGCACGAGCCGGCGGAAGTCCGCGCCGAACAGTTTCCTCAGTTCCGCTTCGTTGTTGCCGGCAACCGCATCGCCGAACGCGCTCATGGCCGCTTCGGGCGTGGCGAATGAAGCTTGCGCCGTGGCCGCGAACGGCTGCGCGGGATTGATTGCGAGCGCAACCGTCAACGCCGCCGCGATGGCGAGGCGAGTGGCAGGGCGAAGCCGCTGAAACGACTGAATCGGCCGGGATGGCTGAAGTGGCGATCGTTCTTTCATGTTCGTTCTCCCTAGCGTCTGCCGCCGCCACGGCCGCCGCCACCTGCGCGCATGTTGCCGCCGCCGCCGCCACCGCCACGATTGAAACCCGAGGAGCCTACGCTAGACCTGCCACGGTTGATGTCGCGTTGCGTGGCGCCGCCGCCGCCCACGCCCTGGAAGGCGTTGTCGCGTCCACCGCCGGCATAGCCGCCGCCGCGCCCTCCGGGGCCGCCAGCACCGCCTGCGCCGCCCGGTCTGCCCGCGCTACCGGCGCCTCCTGGCCCACCCACGCCGCCAGCGCCGCCGACACCACCCGGCTTCCCGGGTCCGCCCACGCCGCCAGCGCCGCCGACACCGCCAGGCTTCCCGCGCCCGCCCACGCCACCCGCGCCGCCGACACCGCCAGGCTTCCCGGGCCCGCCCACGCCACCCGCGCCGCCGACACCGCCAGGCTTCCCGGGTCCGCCCACGCCACCCGCGCCACCGATACCGCCAGGCTTCCCGGGCCCGCCCACGCCTCCCGGCCCGCCGGCGCCGCCCGTGCGGCCGCGATAGTCGCGGCGCGCATCGCCGCCCGGCACGTTACGCGCAAACTTCTCGCGCGAGGCGTTGTCGCGGTACGCGACACCCTGGCGATGGCCGGGGTCGTGGTTCCACTTGCCGTTCTGAACTTTGGTGCGGTCGAAATTGCGATTGATGTTCGCGGCCTTGTTGACGTTGATGTTGACGTCGCCTCCGCCCCAGTTGCAGCTGCCGAATATCGCGCCCGCCGCGGCGAGTCCGACGCCCCACGCGAAGCCGGTCATGAGCGCGCCGCCAGGGTAGTACGCGGGAGGCGGGGGCCAATAGGTCGGCGGATAGGCGGGGTAGCTCCATGCGCCGTACACCACGGTCGGGTTGTAGGCGGGGACGTAAATCACCTCGGGGTTGGTGGGCTCGATGCGCACGACAGACTGCCCGCCTTGTTGCTGGGGCTGCTCGACGATCACCTGTTGCTGCTCGTTCGACTTCAGGTTGCCGGCATCCTGGGCGCGGGCGCGCAGCCGCTGCACGGCGTCCAGCACGTCTTTTTCCTGAGCCAGGAAGGCGTCGCCGAGCTTCTGCGTCCAGTCGATCTTGTCGTTCATCGGCTCCAGGATCTGGGGGAACGCAACCAGCGATTTCACGCTGGTATCCCATTGCTGGTCTTGCACCGCCTTCACCGCTTCGTCGCCCTTGAGCTTCGGATGCTCCTTGGCCCAGCGCGCCGCATGGACGACTTCGAGCGGATAGGTCGAAGCCATCAGGACCGTGGCGAGCACCGAGTCGGGGTAGAGCGCGATAGGCGCGACAAGCGCCTCGATCTCTTCGGGTTTATAGGTTGCGGAAGGCGCCGGCTCTTGCGCGAGCGCCACGCACGACACGGCGCTCAATAACGCCAGCAACAACAGACGCATCGCGCCGGAGATTCGCTTAGTCCACCCGATCATGGCCACTTCTCCCATTGTCCAGTCGAACCCGTTGATTCCGCTGATTCGCGGGTCGCGGCATGACGCAGCCCAGGAAGGTTATCGTCGCATGCTCGCAATTGCGGCCCGCTGGAGCAATCGGACCAGAGTCCTATTGACTATTTATATACGCGTATCGCGAATCAATTTCGTCTATGCGCGCTGACTTTGGTTTATGAAGAGCCCAGAAGAATTGCGGATTGTTCATATGAAAATGGTGCCGTCCATTCCGGCGCGATTGCCTTGTGTTGCTTTGAAGAGAACTGGGTATAACGTGTGTTTGAATTCCGGTATCGATTAAGTAAAGTGATAGAGTCCGTGCCGCTCCAGACTCGCATCGCGGCGCTTATCGAATGAGGTGATCTCATGATCCTGTCTCGCGCCCGGTGGCGGCTATTGCTGGCGACGCTGGCTATTTCATCGATCTGCATTGGACCGGCTCACGCGCAAATGGGTGCGCCGGGCATGAAACAGATGCAGGATGCACAACGCAAGGCGGAGCACAAGGCGAGAACGAGCAAGCAGCAGCCGCCGCCCAGTCATTCCCAACAGCACAAGGGGGCCGGCAGCGCCATGCCGGCATCGTCGCCATAAGCATCAAACGCGCAGATCGACGCACCAATCAATGTGCAATGCATATAGCGGATGAATCGGGAAAAATTGCCGGAACAAGTAATAAAGTTTACAAAAAAGTCATTTTTCCAATTTATAATTTACGCGTGCTCGTGAGGGGTATTAAGCACGCGTGCAATTAAGGCGGCGCCGCGAAGCTCGCTTCCGGCATGCACGCCACGCACGCCACGCACGTTTCGATACTTCTATTCTCCATACCCGGGCCGCACAGTTTTGCCGGGCATTAAAACCACAGTAGTAGCCGCGGTTGTGAAGACGTAAAGATGTGGCCGTCTGCATGCAGGTAATGGAGAGATCTCGCGCATCCGGGCGTCTGGGGTTCGCGTCGGGCTGCATGGCGTCCGGGGAAGGGCGCTGGCCGCAATGTCGCAAACTCGAGGCGGGATTGTGCGTTCGGAGGGCACCATGTATAGCCAGAACGCGGAACACGGGAAAGGCACTTTTCGGCAGTCCAGTCCGGTGCAAGCCGGCGCGGATATGTTTTTATGGTTTGCCCGGGTAACAGGCTATTTCACTCGCCGGGCATCTTTGATCAAATCGCCACAGGGGGCGCGTGCGAAGCGCGATGTCGAACCGGAGGCGCGACACATGCTTTGCAGCGTGATCGACGTCGTCCCGTCCGCTGCGCTGGCGGTCGATGCGCAAGGAACCATTGTCTGCGCGAATGCGCGAGCCGCGCTGCTGTTCGGATACGACCTGGCGGAACTGGTCGCGATGCCGGTCGGCGCCCTGGTGCTTGCGCGGCAGGACAAGGAGATCGTTTCGCCGGTTGGCAGGTCGTGGGCGGCGTCCGCCGCGGGCAGCACGACGCGGGCGGCCATCGCGCGCTACAAGAACGGCGAGCAGTGTGACGTGCAGGTCACGAGATCCGTTTCGTTTGCAATCGACCGCGCACAGTACGCGGTGGTGGTGATCGAATCGGCTCACGACGCCGCCGCGAGCGCGCCGGGGTTCGGGGTTCAAGGCGACGACCGGGGACGTTTGCATCACGAACCGGTCTCCGATATTGGCGATATGGCCTCGGCGCTCGCGCACGAAGTCGATCAGCCGCTCACCGCCATACTCAGCAACGCTCAGGCGGCCCGGCGCTTTCTGTCGAGCACGCCGCCCGACACGGCCGAGCTGTTCGAGTTGCTCGAAGAGATCGTGTCCGACAGCACGCGTGCGCACGCCATCATCCGCAAGATGCGGCGCTTCGGCAAACGCGAGCAAGCGGAGATGGGCGCAATCGACATGGCGCGCCTCGTGCGCGACGTTATGCAACATCTGCACCGCCGGGGCCGGGAGTGCGATGTGGGGTTGAGTTCGCACATCGAGAACGGCTTGCCGTTGCTGCAAGGCGATGCGGTGCAATTGCAGCAGGTGCTCGTCAATCTGATCATCAACGCATTCGATGCCGTGCTGGACTGCGGCTCGGGCGACCGCGCGGTGTTCGTCGACGTCGGCGCGATGCCGGGCGGCAACGGGGTGCGCATTGCGGTGCGCGACCGAGGCCTTGGCATGAGCGACGAGCAGTTAGCCATCCTGTTCAAACCGTTCTCGACTTCGAAGCCGGACGGCATGGGCCTTGGACTGTCGATCAGCCGGATCATCGTCATGGGGCACGGCGGGCGCCTGTGGGCCGAGCGCAATCGCGACCGTGGCATGACCTTTCATATCGAGCTTCCCGCAGAGGGCGTGGCCATGAATACTGGCGTGCGCGAACGACCATGAATGCATCCACCTCCGTTGTGTTCATCGTCGACGACGATGATTCGATCCGCAGGGCGTTCGCGCGTCTGCTCGGTTCGGCGGGCTATGCCGTTCAAACCTTCAGTTGCGCCACCGAGTTTCTCGAGCGCGCCGACCTGACCAGCGCGCCTGCCTGCCTGCTGCTCGATTTGAAGCTGCCCGACCTGAGCGGCATTGCGTTGCAGCAGCGGCTGCTCGGCCGCGTGCCGATTATCTTTGTTTCGGGCCACGGCGGACTGCCCACCGCCATCGAAGCGATGAAGGCGGGGGCTACGGATTTTCTGGTGAAGCCGGTGGACGAGAGCCTGTTGCTCGACGCGACCGAACGCGCGCTGGCGCTCGCGCGGCAATTGTTCGAGCAGCGCGCGCAACGCGCGGAAATCCAGCGCCGCGTGGATCAGCTGACGCCGCGCGAGCGCGAGGTGATGGCGCTGGTCGTGGCGGGGCGGCCGAACAAGCTCGTGGCCGATGCGCTAGGCGCGGCGGAGAAGACGATCAAGATCCACCGCGCGCGGGTGATGGAGAAAATGCGGGCCGAGTCGCTCGCGGAACTGGTCCGTCTCGCCGACCGCGCCGACATCTGCGGACCCGCATTTACGATGCCGGAACGGGCGGCGCTCAAACCTCATTCGTGAGTGGCGCGCCCGAATGTTTGCAGACGCCGTTTGCAAACATCCGGCGCTCACTCTTCGCTTCTCGTCGGCATGACCTGGACGACGATCGAGTGGTTTTTCCAGAACATGTTGTGAATGCGCGGCTGAAACTTGCGCAGCGTCTCGGCGTCGACGTTCTCGTAGCTCAGGATCACGCCGGGCCGCTCGCCGCTCCCGGGCACGTACTGGATACTGTCGAACGGCGGCAGACCATATTTGCCGAGGAATTCCTTGATCTCTTCCGGCGTCACGTCGGCTTCGATATTTCCAATCCACAAATGGCTCATCATTGTCCTCGCATTGGGGACTGGCGCCGCTTGGCAACGGCTCAGCCCGTTCGTGTACATGGGGCGGCTAGAACGTTTCCGGCACGTACTTATAGGCGTATTCCGGCTCCACGTAGCCCGATGCTTTCTGCCGCTTCGGCAGCACGATCTTGGCGCGCGGGACGGCCTCGTAGGGAACCTGGCCCAACAGATGGTTGATGATGTTCAGCCGCGCGCGCCGCTTGTCGTCCGAACGCGCAACGTGCCATGGCGAAAATTCGAGGTCGGTCTTCGCGAACATTTCGTCGCGCGCCCGCGAATAATCGAACCAGCGGCTGTACGAATCGAGATCCATCTGCGACAGCTTCCAGATCTTGCGCTCGTCGTGGATGCGGCCTTCGAGACGGCGCGTCTGCTCCTCGGGGCTCACTTCGAGCCAGTATTTGATCAGGATGATGCCCGAGCCGATGATGGCTTTCTCCACCAACGGCACGGCAGCCAGAAATTCGTCCGTCTGCTTCGGCGTGCAGAATCCCATCACGCGTTCGACGCCCGCGCGGTTGTACCAGCTCCGGTCGAAGATCACGACCTCGCCGGCCGCCGGCAGGTGGGGGAGATAGCGCTGCACGTACATCTGGGTTTTTTCGCGCTCGGTGGGCGCCGGCAACGCCACGATGCGGAACACACGCGGGCTCACGCGCTCGGTGATCGCCTTGATCGTTCCGCCTTTGCCTGCGCCGTCGCGCCCCTCGAAGACGATGCAGATCTTCGCGCCGCTTTTGACGACCCATTGCTGCATTTTGACCAGTTCGATATGAAGCCGGTGCAACTCCTTCAAATAATCCTTGTTGCTCATTTTCTCCCCGGAGTTGGCCTCCGGGCTTTTTGCATGGCTCGAGCGTCCAGACATCGTTTCACTCCCGGGAAAATGGCCTGCGCATGTTCTTCCCATGAGCATGAACCGCGGGTCAGGGGCCGCACCATAAGACCTTGGTCCTATTGAGCCGCGCGGACGGTTTCTTTCAAAGTTCCAGTACGGCCGGCCAGGCGGCCAGGACCCGGCCTAGGACCAAAGTCCGATTGTTGACGGTATGGCGCATGGACATACTGGCTCTCGGCGAATCAGCGGCAGGTTTGCCGCGCAGCGCAGTTGCCCTGCGTGCAGGCATGACCTGGTGGGTACGTTCAAGCACTCAGAGGCAACGATGGCGCGTGCGTGCATGCATGAAAGAGAGCCGCTGCAATGGCGAACGGCGCCGGCATCGGCATGCCGGTCCCGCCCGTTGGGCATGTTCGCGATGGCCGTCGCCATTGCGCTTCTGGGGCTGGCCCAAGGGTGCAGCAAGAAAGAGGCGCTGCCGCCCGCGCCCCAGGTCGAGGTCACCGTCACGACGGTGGCGCCGCACGACACCCCCGTGGATTTCGACTTCACCGCGCAGACCGAAAGCTCGCGCCAGGTGGAGATACGCGCACGCGTCGACGGCTTCCTCGACCGGCGCATGTATGTGGAAGGGCAGATGGTCAAGGCCGGCCAGACCATGTTCCAGATGGACCCGAAGCCTTTCGAAGCCGCGTTGCGAACCGCCAAGGGGCAACTGGCCCAGCAGCAGGCGCGCCTCGAAGTGGCCGAGGCCAATCTCGCGCGCGTGAGACCGCTGTCGGCGGAAAATGCGTTGAGCAAGAAAGATCTCGACGATGCCGTCGGCAACGAGAAGCAGTCGAAGGCCGCGGTGATCGCCGCTCAGGGCGAGGTCGACACGGCCTTGCTCAATCTGAGCTACACGACGATCAAGTCGCCGCTGACTGGCCTGTCGAGCTTCGCGCGGCAACAGGACGGCAGCTACGTCACCGCGACGCAGAACGGGCTGCTGACCTACGTCTATCAACTGGACCCGATGTGGGTCAACTTCAGCATTTCGGAAAACCAGCAACTGCGATACCGGGACCAGGTTACATCGGGACAGTTGCGTTTCCCTGAAAACAATGCGTTTAGCGTGTCGCTGCAACTGGCCGATGGCTCGACCTACAAGGGACACGGCAACATCGACTTCGCCAATCCCGCGTTCAACACCGAAACCGGCACGTTTCTCGTGCGGGCGGTGTTCGCGAATCCCGATGGCCTGCTGCGGCCCGGCCAGTTCGTGCGCGCGCGCATCTCGGGCGCGATCCGCCCCAACGCCATTCTCGTGCCGCAACGCGCCGTGCTGCAGGGCGCAAAGAGCCATTTTGTCTGGGTCGTGGGCAAGGATGGCAAGGCGCGTCAGCGCGTGGTCGAGGTGGGCGAGTGGCACGGCGACGACTGGTTCATTCTCGACGGCCTGAAAGCCGGCGAACGGGTCGTTGTCGATGGCGCGATACGCGTCGTGGCCGACACCCCCGTCAAGATCGTTGCGAAACCCGATCAAGCCCAACAGCCGGCAACGGCTGCAGCCAACTGACCGGAAGCGTCGATGAGCATCTCCCACTTCTGCATCGACCGGCCGATCTTCGCGTCGGTCATCTCCATCGTCATCACGCTTGGCGGCGCGCTGACCATGCTGGCGTTGCCGGTCGCCCAATACCCGGACATCACGCCGCCGCAGATCACGATCAGCGCGTCATACCCAGGGGCGAGCGCGGATGTGGTCGCCAATAACGTCGCCGCACCGATCGAGCAGCAGGTGAACGGCGCGGACAACATGATTTACATGAACTCGTCGAGTTCATCGACTGGCAATCTGACGATCAACGCGTTCTTCGAAATCGGCACCAACCCGCAGCTCGCGCAGGTCGACGTGCAGAACCGCGTCAATCTCGCGCTCCCGCAGCTGCCGCAGTCGGTACAGGCGCAGGGCGTGCAGGTGCAGAAGAAGTCGTCGGCGTTCATGATGGTGATCGCGATCTATTCGCCCGACGAGCGCTACGACAGCACCTATATCGCGAACTACGCGAACATCTACGTGCTCGATGCGCTCAAGCGCATACCGGGCGCGAACCAGTCGAGCATCTTCGGGACTCCAGACTATGCGATGCGCGTCTGGCTCAAGCCCGACCGCATGGCGCAACTGGGCATCACGGTGGCCGACGTGCAAAAGGCGGTGCAGAACCAGAACCAGCAGTTCGCGGTGGGGCGCATCGGCCAGTCGCCAACGGGCTCGCCCGTCGAGCAGTCGTTCGCCGTCACGACGCCAGGACGGCTCGCCCAGCCCTCGGAGTTCGACAACATCATCCTGCGCGCGGCCAGCGAGGGCGCGGCGATCGTGCGGCTGAAGGACGTAGGTAGGGCGGAGCTCGGGCAGAAGGACTACTCGATCCGCAGCCGCTACCAGGGCAAGCCCGCCACCATCATCGCGGTCTATCAGCAGCCTGGCGCGAATGCGCTCGACGTGTCGAAGCAGGTGCGCGCCACCCTCGATGAACTGAAGCAGTCGTTCCCCGAGGGGCTCGACTACAAGATCGCGATGGACACGACCGAGTTCACGCGCGCTTCGATCTCGGACGTGGTGCACACTTTCTTCGAAGCGCTGGTGCTGGTCGTGATCGTCGTGTTCGTGTTCCTGCAGAGCCTGCGCGCGACGCTGATTCCGATTCTGGCGGTGCCGGTGTCGATCGTCGGCACGGCGATGGGCATGTCGCTGCTCGGGTTTTCGATCAACATGCTGACGCTGTTCGGCATGGTGCTCGCGATCGGCATCGTGGTGGACGACGCCATCGTCGTGATCGAGAACGTCGAGCGCAACATGACGGTCCACAAGCTCGATCCAAAGGCCGCCGCCAAGCGCGCCATGGACGAGGTGGCAGGGCCGGTCGTCGCCATCGTGCTGGTGCTGTGCGCCGTGTTCGTTCCGGTCGCGTTCGTGAGCGGGATCACCGGGCAGTTGTACAAGCAGTTTGCGATCACCATCGCCATTTCCGTGGTGATTTCGGGCATCGTCGCGCTGACCTTGTCGCCCGCGCTCGCGTCGTTGCTGCTCAAGCACAGCCATCACGAGAAGAAGGGGTTCTTCCGCTGGTTCGAGAACGCGTTCGGGCGCATGACCAAGGGGTATATCGGCCTCGTTCATGGCGTCATCCGGCGCTGGGTGCTCTCGCTCGTGCTGTTCGCGGGCATGATCGCCGTGACCGTCGTGATGATGAAGGCGATTCCGTCCGCGTTCCTGCCGCCCGAGGATCAGGGCTACCTGCTCGGCGCGGTGACGATGCCCGACGCCGCGAGTCTCGACCGCACGGCAGAGGTGTCGGACAAGGTGGCGTCGTACTTCATGAAGCAGGACGCCGTGAGCGGCATTGCCACTGTCGACGGCTATAGCCTGCTCGACGTGCAGAACAAGAACAACGCGAGCACCTTCTTCGTCGGGCTCAAGGGCTTCGACGAACGCTATTCGGGCGGGCACGCGAAGGAGCAGAATGCGCGCGCGGTGCTGGTCAATGCGTACAAGTCGCTGTCGACCATCAAGGAGGGCGTCGTCATTCCGGTCAACCCGCCTTCGATTCCGGGTCTGGGCACCACGGGCGGCACCGAGGTGTGGATTCAGAGCAAGGGCGACGCAACCATTTCGCAACTCGCGGAGGTCGTGCGCCAGTTCATCGCGCGGGCGCGCCAACGGCCCGAACTCGCGCGCGTCACGACCACCTTCAATCCCAATTCGCAGCAACTGCTAGTCGATGTGGACCGCGAGCGCTCCGAAACGCTCGGCGTGCCAGTGGAGGATGTGTATAGCGCGATGCAGACCATGTTCGGTTCGCTGTACGTGTCGCAGTTCAATCGATCGAGCCGGCTATGGCAGGTGATTCTTCAAGCCGATCCGACCAACCGCCTGAAGCCCGACGATCTGGACCGCATCTACGTGCGCAGCAAGAACAATACGATGGTGCCGCTGCGCGCGGTGGCGAATTACCGCTACGTGACGGGGCCGGACCTGCTCACGCGCTTCAACAACTTCCCCGCGGTGCTGGTCACGGCCAACGCCGCGCCTGGTTATAGCTCCGGGCAGGTGATCGCGGCGCTGGAGGAAATCGCGGCGCAGATGCCGAGCGGGTTCGGCGTGGCATGGAGCGGCGAGGCCTATGAAGCGCGCAAATCGGGCGGGACCTCGGGCGCGGTGTTCGTGTTCGGGCTCGTGATGGTGTTCCTGATTCTCGCGGCGCAGTACGAAAAATGGTCGCTGCCGGTCGGCGTGCTGATGGCGGTGCCGTTCGCGCTGTTCGGCGCGCTGCTCGCCATTTTGATGCGCGGGTTGGAGAACGATATTTACTTCCAGATCGGGCTCACCATGCTGGTTGCGCTTGCCGCGAAGAACGCGATTCTCATCTTCGAGTTCGCGGTGATGAACCGCGAGGGGGGCGCCTCGGTGCTCGACGCAACCATCGTGGCGTCCGAAGAGCGCTTGCGGCCGATCGTCATGACCTCGCTCGCGTTCATTCTCGGCTGCGTGCCGCTCGCGATCGCCACGGGGGCGTCGGCCAACAGCCGTCACTCGATCGGCACGGGCGTGATTGGCGGGATGCTCGGCGCGACCGTGATCGCGGTGTTCTTCATCCCGATGTTCTACTACCTGCTCGAAACGCTGTCGTCGCGCAAGAGCAAGGGCAAGGTGAAGCCAGGCGCAAGTGGTTCGGCCGGTGGCGGGGCGCCCGAGGGCACGCCTTCCGCACCGCGCGAGGGTCGCTGAGATGCGCGCGCCTGTCCGTGGTTCCGCCCATGTTTCGGCTCGTGTTTCCGCGCGCCTGTCGACTCGCTTGTCCACCCTTGCTCGCCGGCTCTCGCCGTTGCTGGTGTTCACCCTGAGCGCTTGTTTGCCGGGTCCGAACTACGTGCGCCCGAACATCGAGGTGCCCGCGACCTACCGCTTTGCGAGCGGCGAAGTCGCCGACGTGGCCAATACGGTGTGGTGGGAACAATTCCAGGACCCGGTGCTCGATCAGCTGATCCATACGGCGCTCGAACGCAATCGCGACGTGAAGATCGCCGCGGCCCGCATCGACGAATTCGCCGCGCAGTTGCAGATCACGCGTTCCGCGTTCTACCCGCAGGTGGGGGCGGGCTTCAGCGCGTCGCGCCAGCGCTCGTCGATGCTTGGCGGCGTGCCGCTGCCGGCGAACGTCGATCCGGTCTACAACCTGTTTTCGCCGACGCTGGCGGCCTCGATGAACATCGACCTGTTCGGCCGCACGCGCCGCCAGACCGAGGCCGCGCGCGCCGAACTCGCGGCGACCGTGGAAGGGCGGCGCGACACCGTCCTCACGCTGGTGGTGTCGGTGGCGGTTTCGTACTTCAATCTGCGCAGCCTCGACCGGCAGCTCGAAATTGCGCAGGCCACGGCCACGAGCCGCGCCGAGTCGGTTCGCGTGTTCTCGCTGCGCTTCAAGCACGGGGAAGTGTCACAGATGGAACTGGCGCAAAGCCAGTCCGAGTACGAATCCGCGCTCGCCACGATTCCGGTGATCGAGATGCAGATTGCCCAGCAGGAGGACGCGCTCTCCGTGCTGCTCGCGCAGAACCCTGGCCCGATCCCGCGCGGGCGCGACCTGCAGTCGATCGAATTGCCGGCCGTGCCCGCCGGCGTGCCGTCGGACCTGCTGGTGCGGCGTCCGGACCTGCTGGCGGCGGAGCAGAACTTGATTGCGGCCAATGCGCAGATCGGCGCGGCGCGCGCGCTGTACTTTCCGACCATCTCGGTGTCGGGGCTGATCGGCGCGGCCAGCACGGTGTTTTCGAGCCTGCTCACGGGGCCGGCCTATATCTGGTCGGTGGGCGGCGCGATCACGCAGCCGATTTTCACCGGCGGCAACATCACCGGGCAGGTCCATCTGGCCGAAGCGCGCGAGCAGGAAGCGCTCTATGCGTATCTTCAGTCGGTGCAGACGGCGTTCCAGCAAGTCGAGGACGCGCTGATCGCGCTGCAAAAGACCCAGGCGCAACTGGTCGCGCAGGGCCGGCAGGTCGATGCCTTGACGACCTATGCGCGGCTCGCGCGCAAGCGCTACGAGGGCGGCTACACGAGCTATATCGAGGTGCTGGACGCCGAGCGCAGTCTCTTCAACGCGGAGCTTTCCTATACGCAAACCGAGGCGGCGGTGCTGACCTGGTACGTCAGCCTCTACAAGACGATGGGCGGCGGATGGGTCACGCAGGCCGAACGCATGACGATGCCGGCGCCCGCGAGTCCCGCATCGGAAGCGCAGGCGCCGCAAGCGCAGCAGGGGCACGCGGCCGATATGGTGGATGCGGTGGATGCGGCGAGCGCAGCGGGAGGATAGCGCCGCCGTGCGGGCACTCAGCCCGCGCCGCGGCGTTGCTCGAAGAGCAGCAGCATCAGGCAAGCGTAGACCGTGACCGCCAGAAAGAGCCCCATGCGCACCGCGAAGGCCGTGTACACATCCTTGCCGGCCACGCTGTCCTGCACCGACTGCCCGAGCAGAATGATCATGGTGATGAGACTGTTCAGCCAGAACCCCGGCGAGTAGCGCGTCGGGCTGAGTCGATACAGCTTGCGGCCCACCAGCAGACCGAACAGCGCCATCCACAGAAAAAACATCCACAGGTTCACGAACAGCCGGAGCGAGAACCAGAACGCGATCGCGAGCAGGCCGCCCAGCAGCGTGGAGCCGATCAGATCGCGCGCCGCCGTGCGGGCCGTCGTGGTGCAGCTCTGCCTGCCGAGGCTGACGGACTTCATGATGATCGGCATGTAGCTGGCCGGATCGGTCATCGCGAGCAGGTAGGCCGGCATCACTACGAGCGCGGCGCGCAGCGCGATGCGTCTTGCCTCGCCGTCGGGCAGCGCGCGCGCGGCGGGCGCTTGCGGCGCGTCCGCCGGCTCGGGAAGCAAGCGGTGTGTGAACGCCGCCACCGCCACGGCCAGCAACAGCCCCTTCGCCAGCGCGCCGACCACGGTCACGGCCAGCTGGAAGTCGCTCGTGCCTGCGGCGGAGATCATCGTCAATCCCGCCACCAGAAAGGTGGCGAGCAGATTGTTGCCGCCGCGCAGTCCGTAGCGAAAGGCGAGAAACAGCATGACCGCGACGATCATCACGGCCGCGAACGCGTAGTGACGCAGCAGCGGCACCAGCAGCAGGCCGCTGCCCGTGGTCGACGCCACCACCAGCACGAGCACCGTGCCGGTCTTGAGCGACAGCGGCCGGGTTTGGGTCGCGAGCAGAAACACGGCGAACACCGGCGCGACCACGGGAATCGGGAAATCCAGCGCGAAACTGATCGCGAGACACAGCGCCGTGCCGGCGGCGAGGCGCAGCGCACGGAGGCCGGGAATCCAGAGCCTGTTTGCTGTCGGCAGGGTCGGCATGATCAGCGCATGGTCAGTAAATGTACGAAAGCCAGCTCATCACGCGCACGAACACGCGGCCCAGCGGATTGAGCGGATTGGTCCGGGTGGGAAACGCCATCACCTCGGCCTGGCCGCCCACGCGCATGTCGTGCAGACGCGTGCGTTCGTTCGGGTCGAACTCGACGATCACCGGAAAGCGCTGCGCGGGCCGCAGCCAGTCGCGGCTGTTCTGCACCGTGGGCAAACTGCCGGGCGGCGTGCTCTGGCCTGTGCTCACGCCATAGCCGATGCTGCGGATCTTGCCGCTGAAGACTTCGCCCGGCAGCGCGTCCAGCGAGATTTCCACCGGCGTGCCGGGCCGCAGACGGCCGAGATTGTTCTCGGTCATGTCGGCGCTCACCCAGACGTCGCGGATCGCAATCAGCGTCATCACCGGGTTGCCGGCCGGCGCGAACTGGCCCACTTCCGCGCGCAGATCGGTGATGACGCCGCCGGTGCGGGCCTTGATCCGCGTATCGGCGAGATCGAGTTCCGCCTTCTTCACGGCCGCCGCCGCGCTGCGCAACTGCGCGTTCTGCGCTTCGCTGCCGCCTTGCTGCTCGCGGGCGCGCTCGACTTCGGCGCGCGCGGCCTCCACCTGGCTCTGGGCCTGCTCGTGCGTGGCGCGCGCGACCTCGATGCGGCGCAGCGAGACCGTACCTTCGTCTTCGCGGTAGAGCCGCTCGAGGCGCTCGCTGTCCTGGCGCGCCTTGACCTCGTTCGCGAGCGCCGCCCGCAGCGAGGCTTGCGCCGAATCGATGCCGGCCGTGCTCGCGCCGACCTGCCGGCGCGTGGTCTCGTAGTCGGCGCGCGCGCGGTCGACGGCGACGCGGTATTGATCGCTGTCGATTTCGAACAGCACGTCGCCGGCCTTGACTTCCTGGTTGTTGTGCACGACCACGCGCGTGATGCGTCCCGCCACTTCGGCGGCAACCGGCACGACGAAGGCCTGCACGCGCGCCTGCTGCGTATAGGGCGTGAAGCGGTCGGCGAGCAGATACCAGATCAAGCTCACGATGATCAGCCCGACGATCCATTTCAGCGCCTTGCCCGAAGGTTCGGCGGCTTGCTCCTGTGCCTGCACGGCGTGCGGGGGTTTGGTGGGGGTATCGCTCATCGGGTCGCACCTTGGGCGGGAGCGGCGGTTGAGGGTGCAGCCGAAGGGGAAATTGAACGAGCGGTAGCAGCGGCGCTCGCATCGTCGATCAGATCGCCCCAGTCGGTGCGTTGCTGCATCTGCGCGCGGGTCGCGGCGTCGACGAGCGGCTGCGCCGTGTACCAGCCGCCTCCGAGCGCCTTGTAAAGCGCGATCAGACTGCCCACCGCGTTGCTGCGGTTGACGATGTAGGCGTCCTGCTGGGTGAACAGGGCGCGCTGCGCATCGAGCACGCGCTGAAAGTCCGAATACCCTTCGCGATAGATCGTGTTGGCGAGCGTGAGCGAGCGCCGCGCGGCCGTTTGCGCGTCGTTCAGAATCGTTTCGCGGCGCAGCGCGGCGATCAGCGCTGTGGCGGCATCATCGGCTTCGCGCGCCGCCTCGCGCACGGTGTTCTGGTAGGCGACGGTCAACTGCTGGAGCCGGGCGTCCTGCACGCGCACATTGTTGGTGATCCTGCCGTGATCGAACACGTTCCAGGTCACGCTCGGGCCCAGCAGCACGCCAAGCGTATTCGGCGAGCCCGCGAGCGAACTCGCGCTCCACGAAAGCGAACCGAGCAGCGACACCGACGGATAGAAGTCGGCCTCAGCCACGCCGATGAGCGCCGACTGGGCCGCCATCTGATATTCGGCCGCGCGCACATCGGGGCGGCGCAACAGCAGATCGGCGGGCACGTCGCGCAGCACGGCGCGGCTCACGAGCGGGACCACGCCTTCCTTGCCGGACTGCGCGTCGAGTTCGGGCAGCGGACCGGGCGGCCGGCCTGTCAGCACGGACAGCGCGTGACGCGAGAGCTGGATCTGGCTTTCGAGCTCGGGAATGCTGCTGAGGGTGCCGAGATACTGCGTTTTTGCCTGCTGCAGGTCCAGCTCGTCGGTCTCGCCGCTCTTGAACAGTTTTTCCGTGATCTCGTAGCTGCGCTTTTGCAACTGCGCGTTCTCGCGTGCGATGCGCAGCCGGGCCTCGGCCGTGCGCAGCGTGAAATACGTGTCGGCGAGTTGCGCGTGCAACAGCACGAGTGCGGCCTCGCGGTTCGCTTGGGCCGCGAAGAAGTTGGCATCGGCCGATTCGATGGCGCGCGCGAAGCGCCCCCAGAAGTCGAGTTCCCAGCCGACGCTGAAGCCCGCGCCGTACTGCGCGTAGACACCCGAGCGCGGGTTGAAGCCATCCGAGCGCTTGCGCGCCGAGGCGAACACGTCGGCATTGATCTGCTGCACCTGCGGGTAGCGCCCCGCGAGCGCGATGCCGAGCTGGGCGCGGGCCTCCAGCACGCGCAGGCCGGCGATCTTGATGTCGCCATTGTTGGCGTCGGCGGCGTCCATCAGGCTTTCGAGATTCTGGTCGCCGAAAATCAGCCACCATTGGCGCACGTCGGGTTCCGCGGCCTGCTGTGAGACCTGCTGTGAGACCTGTTGGGTGACCTGCTCGATCGCCGCGCTGCTCCAGTGCTCGCTCCAGGCTTCGTGCTGAGCCTTGAAGTCCGGTCCCACGCGCATGCACGCGCTCAGGCAGCCTGTGCAGAGCAGCATCGCCATCGTGATCGGGCGCGTGACGGGCAACACGGCTCCCAGCTTCAAGGCTGCGGCTGTTCCTGAGCCTGCGCAGTCTCTGCCTGCGCCTCCGCTTGTGGCTGCTCCACCCATCGCCAGAACAGCTGATAGCCGACCGAGAGCAGCACCGGACCGATGAACAGGCCGATCACGCCGCCCGTCACCATGCCGCCGAGCGCGCCGATCAGCACCACGGGCATCGGCACCGCAACGCCGCGGCCTAGCAGCAAGGGCTTGAGCACGTTGTCGGCCAGACCCGCGATGAAGACATAGACAGAGAAGACGATGGTGGCGGTGCTCGCGCCCTCGGTGGCGATCACGAAGATGATGACGGGCACGGTAATCAGCGTGGCGGGCAGCTGCATGATGCCGATCAGCAGCACGGCAAGAGCCAGCAGACCGGCGCCGGGAATGCCCATGACGATAAATGCGATGCCGATCAGCAGCATCTGGATGAACGCGATGCCGACGACCCCCTGGGCCACCGCGCGAATGGTGGCCGTGCACAGGTCGGCCACCTGGGGGCCGTTGCCCGGCCCGAAGATGCGTGTGGAGATTCGCACTGCGCTGTCGTGGCCTTTTTCGCCATAGGCCATCAGAATGCCCGCCACGATCAGCGCCGCGAAGAAGACGAGCAGCGCCGCGCCCAGACCGGTCGCGGTGCCTATCAGGGCCCGGCCCGCCTCCTTGATTTGCGGCGTGAACCGCTGCGCGAGGCCGGTGAGGTCCGTGGAGGCCTGGAGCCAGCTCGCGTACACCGTTTTGCCGACCAGCGGCCAGCTCGCAACCGAATCGGCGGGCGGCGGAATGCGCACGCTGCCGGTCCTGAACACGGCTATCGCGTGCTCGATCGAGTCGGCGAGCGCCACGACCAGCATGTAGGTGGGCGCGAGAATGACCACGAAGGAGATGAGCACGATCAGCGTCGCAATCAGACCGTCGCGATTGGAGAATGGACGGCGCAGCCTGACCTGAAGCGGATAGAGCGTGACGGCGAGGATCAGCGCCCAGACCATGAGGTCGAAGAACGGCCTGAAGATCCGGTAACAGAACACGACGAGCACGGCCACGAGGCCGGCGCGAATCAGGACATCGAGCAGCTGTCTGGACAAGACCCGTTGGGCAAACGGTGTGAGCATTTTTTTCTCCTGTTACGGAAGCGGTGCATGCTCATTGGGCGATCCTTCACTATCTGATCGACACCGATGTGAGGCAATCGGACTTTAGTCTCATATCCTCGCGCGCGAATGGCGCATCAAAAGCTCATCGCGAATCCGAACGACACGCCGTGCACGTTGTGGCCGAACACATAGCGCACCATCGCGCGGGTACGCGTGATGATGATGGGGTATTTGCTGCTGTCGAGCTCGAGGCCCACGCCGAGCGACGTGAGGTCGTTGAAACCCAGCACGCCGGCGCTGTCGCCGAAATAGTGCGAGTAGGCGCCTTCGAGCACGTAGCGGATCGGCCGGTCCAGCGCATGCCAGCCGGTCGGCGCGCGCCAGCGGGTCCACAGGCTTATTTGCTGCGCCATCGCCGAACCTTGCACGGCCGCCGAGCTGCCGCCGAAGCTGCGCAAGTAGATATCGGTGGCCCGTAATTCAGCGTCGATTTCGTAGTTCTCGCGATAGTGCTCGTAATCGAGCATCAGCGAGCCGCCGTAGCCATACGCATCGAGCGAGCCATTCTCGAGAAACTCGAGGTTGCGGTCGGTGACGTGATTGAAGATCGTCTGCCCGACTTTCAGATCGCTGGAAACGCGCCCGAGCGTGCCGTTCAGGATCGGACGGAACACCAGTTCGTCCGCGATCCGGAAGTCCCAGCCGATGCCCACCGTGCCGCTGAAGGTGTTCCATTTGGTCGGTATCGCGCGCTGCTGGGTGCCATCGCTCGCGATGAAAATCGGATCGTAGCGGCTATAGGCGAGCGTGCCTTCCAGATACAGCGGAAACGACTTGCTGAGCGTGAAGCCGCCGCCGAACTGCGTCTGACCGAAGCCCGGATTGCCGGTCGAGCCGCTATTGACCGAAAGGTTGCTGGTCGTGACGTCGGGAACGGTGGTGTAGGTCATGATGGCGAGCACGGCGTCCGCATGCTGCTTCACGTTGCCGCCAACGACGGTGTTGCCCGATAACGGGCCAGCGGCCGTCTGGGCATTCGAGTGGCAGGGCAGCAGCAGGACCGCGAGCAAGCAGGAGCAGGCCAGGCGCCGTGCCGGCCTGGCTGGTCTACTACGCATGAAGCCCCTCCGTTGCGCGCGCATCGCTCACGTCAATATTTAATGTCGCGGGCCGTCTGGCGGCCCTGTTGCTTGGTTTGCCGCTTGTCCTGCCGGCATTGCGCATTGCTGGTCTGATTGGCGGCGCGGCATTCCTGCTTGGTGTGACGAGAGCCCTGGCGTGTATCCTGGCGAACGTCGCGGCCCGCACGGCGCTGCTGCGCCTGTTCGGTTGCCGACGCATTGCCGAGCGACGCCGCCAGAAGCAACGCGGCGAATGTAGCAATGAGCCCACGATTGTTTGTACTCATGATGCGTTTCCCGTCGAAGGGTGGGGCCGGAGAGTCCCGGCCGGCGTGCGGCCGCGCTCACACGGAGCATACGACGTCGTGGCATGCGAGCGCCGGAAAATTGTGGCACGGACATAGCCGGCTTTGAAGCACCGGAAAAATACGACTTTGGTCCCATTGTGCGATTGCAATATGCTGCACATACTCGCCGTGGCCGCACGACCGTAGAATCGATCTCTTCGCTACCCTGGACGGCTCACCGCGCATGGACGACCTCGCCGCATTGTTCTCTGATCCCTCAGCATGGGCCGCCCTCGTGACACTCGTGGTCATGGAGGTCGTGCTCGGCGTCGACAACCTCGTCTTTATCGCCATTCTCAGCAACAAGCTGCCGCCGGAGCATCGAACCCGCACCCAGCGGATCGGCATCGGGCTCGCGCTCGTGATGCGCCTTGCGTTGCTGGGCGCCGTGGCATGGATCGCGCAATTGACCCAGCCAGCGGTGTCGCTGTTCGATCATGACTTTTCGTGGCGCGATCTCGTGCTGATCAGCGGGGGGCTTTTCCTCGTCTGGAAAGCGACGAAGGAAATTCATCACAACGTCGCCCATGACGAAGACGTTGGAGCGGGCGGCGACGCGCCGGCCGGGCTCACGGTGCGCGCGGCAATCGGCCAGATCCTGCTGCTCGATCTGGTGTTTTCCGTCGATAGCATCGTGACCGCGGTCGGCATGACCCAGCACTTGGCCATCATGTATATCGCGGTGATCGTGGCGGTCGCGGCGATGCTGTTCGCGGCTGGGCCACTGACGCGATTCATCGAACTGAATCCCACCATCGTCATGCTGGCGCTGAGTTTTCTGCTTGTGATCGGCATGACGCTGATTGCCGACGGTTTTGGCTCTCACGTTCCCAAAGGCTATATCTATGCGGCGATGGCGTTCTCGGCGTTCGTCGAAGGCATGAATATGCTGGCGCGGCGGGCGAGGCGGAGCAGGCGGTTGAAGCAGGCGGGGTGAGCGAGGTTCGCCGTAGCGGGGGGACGCCTGCCTGTGCGTGTGCCCGCTTTCTTGAGTGAAATCTGCGTACCCGCGAGGGAAAACGTGCGCGTGCGCGAATCGGTCATCGGCGCTCCCGGAGCAATTCCGGGGCGACCTTCGGCACCTCGGGCGCCAGGCGCATCAGCCGCTCACCCTGGCGGCAGACGAAATCAGCAATGCGCTTTACCATCGCTCGCTCCTCCCCGACGTAGACCGGCGATTCCGCCCGCACACGCGCGAACTTGCATACGACGTCTGCAAGACGCTTCATTTCGCGCGCAACAAGGGCAGGCGGCATCTTGATTCGACTGCAAAAGTCCGCCAGTGCGTAAGGCGTTATCTCATCGAGCAAGAAGACATCGCCATACGCCATTGCCATCTCCTGTTCGACCTTCCCGCCGTCGCCATAGACGTTGATGCACACGAGGTCATACATCGGCGCGGGTGCGAGGCGCGTGCGGCGCTGAAAGAAGCTCAGGTTCTTGCCATGGGCGTCACTGTTGCCGATGAGCAACTGAAAGATGGCCCATCGGAGCATGAAGGATTTTGTGGCCGCCGGGTTTTCAAAGTGCTTTTCGAGCGCGAAGAGCTTCTCGAAGCTCACTCCGTCGCGAATATTCGCGACGCCCTTGTTGTGGCCGAAGTTGCGTTCGTACTTGAGCCCTGACGGTACGTCCAGTGCCTGACAACCATCTATGACGTGCACCCGGTCAACGGAGTGGATGCTGCTCGGGTCGTTCGCGGACGCGTATCTGACGATGCGGTCAAACCGCTCGATAAGTAGAATCGGCTCAGGGATGCGACGAATCTCGACTGCTGCGGTGGGCAAGTTGATTGCCCGTGCGAGCGACATGCAGAAGTGCTCGTTCGCAACCAGAAACGGCGAGTGTGGGCTGCGCGACTCGGGTTTGAGCAGGTGCGTCGAACTGAGCCTGCCGTCCACGAGGGATATCCGTTCGCCCTCGACCATCACCTGAAGCTTGTCCTGGAAGCCCGCCACCGACAACCGTACCTTCTGGTCCCACACGGGAAACGGAACGGTGTCGCGCTCCTTTATACGGGCGCTAAGCTCCTCGAGCGGAATCGCCCGGCGAATCGCCTCTGCCTGCGCGGTATGCGCGTCGAGCGGCAGGAAACTGAACGCACCGACAGGCTCGGCGCCCAGCGCGCGCACCAGTCCGTACACGTTGGTCTTTGTCACGTTGTTGACGTAGGACGCGACCTCAAGCGCGCGGCCTTCGGGGAGCAGGTTCTCGAGAAAGCGGTGCACTGCCCCCGGCACCGGCGGCTCCCCCGTGTGCAAGATATGCGGCGATAGGGAGAATGCCTCGCGGCTGTCCCGCCAGGCCTGCTCATACTGGAAGCTGTACTGCATCTCCCTGGCATTGTGGCCAAGCTGCCCGACGACCGTACCATTCGTCATGACGCGCAGGAAGTGCTCGTCCATCAGATACTCCCCTTGCTCTGCAGCGCCGCCAGCGCGTCCTCCGCCTGGTTGGGCGTGAGCACGAGCACCTTGAGGCCCAGCCCGGCGAGCACTTTGAAGAGCTTGTCCGCCCCGACGGACTGCCCGTTCTCGACGACCGGCTCGCCACGGACGCGTTCCAGCAGGTCATCCTCAATCCGGAGAACTTTACACGGTACAACGATGGGGCAATTCAGGCAGCACTATTGCGATGCGCGCGACCCAGCGAGCTGGACTACTCGCGGAAGGCCAGCGCCAGCCAGTTCATGCTGGACTTGCTGGCCAACATCTTCGAGCAACACAACCGCCGACAAGGCGAGGCCGCCTGCGAGTTTGCGTTTGCACTTTACACACGCAAATTGCGCCTCAAGGAACAGCATTTCGATGACTTGAAGGCTCGTATTCGGCCGAAGCTCGAAGGGACCGCCGACAAGGTTCGCCTGCTCCGCATGCTGTTTGGATTCGACGCGATGCCTGCAAGCGAAACTCTTCCCGACGAGTTTTGAATGAAGTGTTGTCGGTCGAAACGTGACGTACCGCTGAGATTCACACCTATACTTTCGATGACTTCAACGAATTGAAGTGACCCAATGTCGAATCTCGCCATCAGTTCACTTCCGCAGGTACAGGCGCGTGCCCATCTCATCGCCGACCGGATTGAACTCAAGAACTTCAAAATCACCGATTCACTCGCCACCACGCCGCTAACGGTAACTGTAGGGGGGGCTGACGGCATCGCCGTTCTTTTCAGGTACGGCGTCGTCGTGCTTTTGGGTGTGTCGCTTGGTGATGAACAACGGTTTCTCTCGTCGTTAGCTCAGTTGCTGGTCAACGCCTACGGGCGACCTCAGCTCGAAGAAATCGCCATCCAGACCGGCAAGGCGAATGTTGGGGTGCAAGGCGGTGCAGTCTGGCTCGATGCGCTGACGTTGGAAAAGGCCCAGGTGATAGCGGACAGCCTCAGCAAGAGCCTTGTGCTGTCCATGTACGAAGACAAGACCGCGAGCGAGTTCGATAGCATCATTCCGTTGGCATCGGAGCTGGCAAGAACAGGAAAGGTGAGCGCGGACGCCAAAACGCTACTCTCAAAAATTGGCGGGATGCTCCTAATCGAACACCGCATGGTCGGCCGGGCTGAAATCGGTGACAAGCCGGAGACCCTTTGGGAACACCCGGAGCTCGGCGGCCTCTATGCACTATTGGAGGACGAATACGAACTGCACGAGCGACAAGCCGCGCTTGAACGCAAGCTGAAACTAATTTCGGGAACTGCGCAAACCTTGGCCGAAATCGCGGAAACCAAGCACGTTCACCGCCTCGAATGGTATGTCATAGGGCTTATTGCCCTTGAAATCGTGATTGGTATGGCGGACCTTGCGCATAAGTTCTTTTTCTGAGCGCTTTCGCCAGGCCGGCCATCGTGCAGCCCGCAGAATCCTTGCCCGGCAAATGCGAAGACGCGGCCGGCATCAATGAGTAGCACCTTAGATGACACTTCGCTCCAAGAGCAGGCGCAGGCGAACGATACGGTGGACGCCTTCAGCAACGGGCTTATGAAACCAAGCTGAATAATGCCGTGGTAGATGCCCTGGAAAATCACGGTGCAATGACCGACCAAGCCTTGAGACAGGAAACAGTATTCAAAGGGCTGGCCAATTTGTTGGTCGATGAGGTGTACCGGCAGCTTCGCCAGGATGTGCGAACTCAGGGCGATTGATAGGAGCGCTTACTGCTCAAGATGCATCGAGCAGTAAGCGTCGAACAGGGTGAAGCATAGTTGTGCGAGCGCCGCGAGTTTCACAGCCTGGCCCACATGTTCGACCTCCCCGGAATTGAATATGTAACTGCGCTTCCATCCCAAGCACGTGCGATGGACTCCTAGTCCCGCGGCCCCAGCGACCTTTCGTCAAGAGTACGTTTCGGTCCAGGCCGGGGTCAGGCGCGCCGCACTGCTTGCAGGCGGCACAGCTCAGCTGGTCTTGTGTATGACCGATATAGTTCACCAACGGTGCCGAATGCCAGGGCCGGCTTGAGAGTCGCACCGGGAAGCGCATCTGTAATCCAGTCAAAGGCATTCATTTCGCGTTGCGCAGCGTGCACCGCGGCAGTGAGCACAGTAAGCGCCCGTTCCGCGGAGTGCCCGCCGAGGTCAATGAAGCAGCTCTCAAATGGATGTTTCGTTGCAGTTTCGACGTGTAACACTGACTTTCGAACGTCCAAATCAATCTCCTACGCGGATTTCATGTCCTGTATATCAACCGAATGTGACAGTACATGACGTTATCCGGTCCGAGATGCGGCGCGGCTTGACCGAGCGCTCGCGCTGCGATGACCTGGTGAGGAGCGGCGTTCTGAACAACATGAAGTGGCAACAGCAGTACAGGATGGGACCTCCTGCCTCGCCACAGTAAAAGCTGCATGAGCGAACGACTGGATTGCTTCGGGAGTGGGCCGTTGGCGCCGCGAGGTGTTGGAGGACCGTTGCGGGCCGTGTGCCGCCGATGGCCGGCCCGCATTCCACTTCGACTGGCCACGTATCCGCAGCGCAACCGAGCGTTCGCCTGCAGCTAATCACCACGCGTCCCGTTCTTTATTGCCCTCGCGTCGGCCTTCCGGCAAAGGTCGCTCAGCAGCCATCGTGCGACGGCTTCCGGGCGATTCATGCCATGTGGCGCAAACTTGATTTCGCTTTCGTAATAGACAATGACGCTGCCGCTCGTGACGCGAAAGCGGCCTTCGCGCACTACACCGTCAACTGTGACCTGTACGTTTTTCGTCTCTTGATAGTCTGCGTTCATATCTGTCACTTTCTGTGTGCCGTAAGGAAAGCCCTGCAGCGCTGTCGATATGGTGTGACAATAATCTGTCAACCAGCCGATGACCCGCGATTGACTGTATCAATTGGTCAGAAGTCAGCGGCTGCGGTGAACTCGAGCGACCGTCCCCTCATGCGTAGGTTTCACAAACCTGGTGATGAAAAGCGCTAGGTGGTCATTGTGCGCCCAACGGATTACGAGGGCTGGCTCAGCAGCAGCTCCACGGACGAAGCGCTCATTCCTGAATCTATTCCCGGCGGAGCTAATGCATGCTGAGGCGTCCCCATGCCGCCACGTGCGTCGAAGGGCAGTGCAGCTACGCCGAAAGCGGAAGGCGAGAAATGAATAAGCTGGATGACGAAACGAAGGCGGAGCTACTCACGTTCCTTGTCGTCGGGCAACTCTTCGCATTTACTCGCAGTGGCGAATGATTGCGCACCGACCATCTCATCGAGTCGGCGCAGATGTGGTTAAGTTCCAACGGCGCCTCATGTGATTGGCTTGAGCGTGCGCAACTCATCGAAGCTTGCCTGGTGGTCGCCATCAACGCGCTCGACTTGCCCTTTCCCCAGGCCGAGGCAGACCTTGTGCAGCTCTTCAACTTGACCCGTGGCTGGTTCCTCGACTATCGGAAGCCGGTCGTCCAGGACGTTCACTACCTCTGCGCTACGTGCCTTTCCAGAGACTCGAGTTTCACGTAAGTGGCCGGCACTTACCGGGCCGCGGCCGTCACGCTCAACTGGCAAAGCAGACCAGGTATCCCAGCGTGCGACGGTCGGGGACCTAAAGCCGTTTCCCGACAGCCTGGCGCACGCTTCGTGATGCCTCTATCAAGGGGAGTTCGAACACACCGAAGCCATCGGCGCCATTGCTGGAGTCATCGCCCGGAGCGCTGCTTGACCGACTGCGGTGAACGACGGCAGTATCAGAGACGCAGCGCATAGTCATACGGGCGAACCGGTAGCGTACAGGCGCCAGCGGGAACCCAAATCCATCGTTGAGGAGACTTCCATGATTGAGGTGACGAATACGTACGACCTGCAGCCAGGCGCGAATCTGGAGTCCTATGCCGAATGGGCGAAGAAGGCAGCGGCAATGACTATTCAGCAGGCCGGCCTGGTCGAGCTCCGGGCACACCGCAATATGCTCGGCACACCGCAGATTCGAACGACCAGTTGCTGGAATTCTACGAGCGACTGGGCGGCATTCGCGGACGGGCCATGGCGTACGCTGGAGCAGGAACTCCGCACATTTGCGACTAATTTTAAGGTCGAGATGTGGGGGCCATCGCCAGTTCTGCCGACGCCACTACGGCCCGACCCAACGGGCGGTGCTGGGGCGTGAGTGGAGCGCCAAGGGTCGCTAGCACAACTGAATTCAGTCGGCCCGAGCGCTGTCCTGCTGTATCTCGAGTGCTAGCCCCCGACCAGCGTCCGCGCTTGGTCGAGAAGCGCGGCTGCCGCGAGGAGTTCCTTGCGTCCCGCCATCGTGAGCGCCGCCGTCGCGGTTTCCCTGAACAGTTCTTCGTTCGAAATCTGCGGAACACCTGGCTCGCCGAAAGGTCCCCGTCGAAGCTTGAAGAATGCCACCATCTCGAGAGCCCTCAGCCTCTGCTCTTCCGATGCACCAGCCGCCACTAATTCTGCCGCCGCAATCAACCGATTGATTGCGCCTTCATACGCTGCTTGGTCCATGGCCTTCCTCGGAATTGGTCGGCGCTACAAGTTCACCGACGGAGACTGTGTACCGACGGTGGTCCCGCGGTATGGTACGGAGGAGTGGCGCAACCGAGTCGTCCACGTTGTTCCACTGGCAATTGCGTGGGCTGCCTGCATCGCCTCCGGCTCAGGGTGGACGCGTGCGCACCGTATGGCTGTGGGCGCTATCCTCTGACAACTATTGCTCGCCAAGGGACGGGCTGGTGTATTTTAGATTGCCCACTCGCTAAAACGATTCGCTAGATGTCGAGACCGACAGAACGCTGTGGACGCCATGCTTCGAGCGTATCCCATTTCGTTAGCACTTCGCCAGAAGGGCGGTGACCTCGCGGAGCGTCGTGATGAGGTTGTCCCAAGACGAAGACCACCGCGTCTCCCTAATTCGGCGACCAAAGGCGTCGGTGATTCGCAATACGCCGGTGTCAGGAAAGAACGTGAGTGTGACGGCAATGCCGTCAATCACACAGGTTTCGGTAAATGCTTTCGTTGCCAGCACGTTGGCCTCCGTTGGATGGGCGGCGAGAGAGAATCGGGCAGGCGTTGTCATGCAAAGACTGTGCCGATGGGCGCGGCCTCGTCCGGGTGCCCATGTTTACCGGGCTTCCGGCGCAATCGGCGTCCAGCGTATCGCGGGATAAAGAGCGACGCGATGTTGGATTCAGACGAACACTTCGCCGCATCGAATCCGCAGAAGGGCAACACCCGCGCTCCGGACGTGTGTCGCCAGGCGTTCTAGTCTGTCTACATGTTAGTTAGCGGGCTGAATACGCATCAATGGCCATGATTTCGCATGGATAGCTTATGACGGCGCTACCATCGGCCGCGGCTCAGCAAGGGGCGTCGGTGTCGCGCGACAACGAAAAAGGCGAGGACACTCGCGAGCGTGGAGAACACGGTGCTATTTTTGCTGTTCGTGCCCGTCGACGCTAGCTTGCGCCGGCTCATCAGGATGCATGGAGTGGTAGGTGTCGGACAGCGTCGAGCATAGTTGCGCGAGTGCGGCGAGATTCGCCGCCTGGTCTGCATGTTCGACTTCTCCTGCGTTGAGTATGTCGTCCAGTACCGGGGCAAGCCGGCGCAGCCGCCGGAAGGTCTCCTCATCGAGTTTCATTTCACTTCTCGTTTTCAATCGAATACGGTAGCACGGCACCCAAGCGAATCCGCCTTCGTCAGCCGCGATAATTCGTCGTCACGCCCCTCGGGCAGTCTTTATGCTGCTATGCAGCATAAATAGGGGCAAAACTCAGACCCAGACCTCGGTCATCTTGTCGCGAGGAGCGCTGGGCCTAATCATCAGGCCCGATAACGGCAAAATAGCACATCTCATGCACGCCGCATGAGTCGATTGTGCGACGCACAATTGTTTATCGCTTCTCACGCGCCGGTAAAGGGATTACCCTTAGTGGGTTCCCCTTTGGAGGCTTGTCGTTGTGTCTACTCTTCTCGAGCTGGACGGACTCGTTGCAACCTGGCGTCGGATTCACCGCAATTCTGATTCGGGGTCATGCTGCGAACTGGATGGTCGAGGTGAAACGGTGCTGCATCCTCAACCGTCAGCAAGACGCCAGATTGTCCTGACCGACGTTTACTGCCAAATCGCCGAGCAGATTGGCCACGTGGCGGCAATGGCGGTCGCCGTGATGACGCCGTCATTCGGCATTCGCGTACCTGACGTGGTTTGGATGCCGCCTGAAAAGTGGGAAGGGTATGACCGGGAAGGTCCGGACCCAATGCCGTTTGTGCCGGACTTGTGCGTCGAGGTGCTTCTCGACCGCGAGTTTCCGGAGGACATCGGCCCAAGAGTCACGGCGTATCTGGAAGGTGGCGCCCAAGAGGTCATCGTTGTCGACCAGCATGGAGAAGTGCAATTCCATGGAGCGAATGGGCCGCAGCCGTCCTCAGCGTTTGGCATAACGCTTTCACTCGAGCGAATGTACTTCGACGAATTCACCACGTCTTCCCGCTGCTAAATCGCGGCTGTCATAGCTACCCATGCGGCGTGGAGGTGAGGCGTGCCGCATTCGTTAGCGGCTGAAGCAGCTTTGTCGGGCGGCTGCGCCGCAGGCCGCAACCGCCATCTCCAAGCGTGTTCTAAAGAATTCAATGCATCGTCTTGCGCGCGGCAGCGTTGAGCAGGGCCGTGACGCTCATGTCCTCGTGAAGCTCGGGCCAGAACAGCTGCTGACCGTCCAGAGAAATTGCGAGGTGCTCGCGCTGTTCGCTGGACGCATCGTCAAGAATTGGGAACAGGCGCAGGGGCAGTTGGATAGCGCGGCCGTCAGACAGGTCGATGTACATCATTGGACCATCGAAGGCCACGTCGATTGCATGGGGTTGCATGGCGAGTCTCCTGGTGGCAGGTGGACTTACAGGATAGGTCGCTGCTGACTGCCACCCAAGCAAAGAAAAAGCCGCGCATTGCGGCTTCTCTGGTGTACTCGTGGCTGTCACGCGGGCACGCGCTGTGTAGGTTACTTTGTGGCAGTGCGAGAATCCCACCCTTTGCCATGTGGGTACGAAATTTCGACACGAAAACAAAAAGGAACCGGGGCTCGACCCCTCGAGCTAGGGTTCAAACAATCCGCATTGCTTAATCATCAGCCACCGCGGGAAGTTTCAGGTCGCTGCAGGAAGGCCAGAAGGTCAGCTTTGATGTGAAAATGGGCCCGAAGGGCAAGCAGGCCGCCAACATCCAGCCGATGTGAGTCGACAAACGGAATTGACAGCGCGTGTGAAGGGGCTAGCCAAGCACTGCGCAGTATGAAACGGAAATTGCAAGTAGCTGAACAACGCCGAGAGGCGACGTGAGCTGTCGCGTAGCGAGCCCGCCATCGGCCTTCGAAAGGTCTCGAAAGCCGACTTGTATCGGGGTAGTCCATCGGACGAGGTGCGCTCACCGTGACCCCAGTTCCCGTCGACAGCATGGCGACCAGGAAGCACGACTACTGGCAGCAAACTTTCTCGTGCGACACTTGCGGAAACGGTCACTCGTCCGCTCTAGTAGCGCCACCCGGGATGCCCGTAGTAACCACGTCCATGGTAACCACGTCCATGGTAACCAGGCCCATAGTAACCAGGGCCGTAGTAACCGCGGCCATAATAGCCTCGATATCCGCCGTACCAATAGGGATAACTATAGTATCCGGGCCAGGGGCCATATATCACCGGCGCCCCGTAGATGACGGGCGGCGGCGCATAGACAACAGTCGGACCGAAATACACGGAGCCCGGCACACCGATGCCGACGCCGATGCCTACAGACACACCACCCGCCTGCGCGAAGCTGGCCGACCCCGCGGCAAGCCCGACAGCGACCAGAAAACGAACGAGCTTGTTCATCTGCGTTCTCCTCGCCTCGAGTCCAGTTCGAACGACGAGCGACGGCGCAACGAGGTATGGACGAGCGCCGAGTCCGCTTTCTATGGGGTTCAATACGCTGAGGCTTATACGTGAGGCCGAACGGCCCTGTTCTTTTGAGTCGGCGGTTCCGAAGTCGTTCAAGTGGGACCGCGGTGCGTGACTGTCCTGCACGACCTACGGTGCATCCCGTGCAGGAGGCGGCCATGGAAGCTGCTGCGGTGGGCGTGCGCTTCGACGGCGTACAGCTGTTTCTCGACATGTCCGATGGCGGGGCCGTTGCATTCCCACTGGACTGGTTTCCAGTTCTCCAGGCCGCAACGGCAGCGGAGCGGGAACACTTCGCCATCTCGATGGACCATCAGCAATTGTTCTGGCCGGAAATCAATGAGGACGTGAACGTCCCGGCGCTACCTTCGTTCCTGGGCAAAAGTGCGGCTCGCCAGTGTGATTCGCGAGAGGGAGACTTCCCGGCGTGGCCACCCGGGTGACTTTGCTAAGCGTTCAGGTTCAACTGCATGGCCACCCATCGCGAGGTAATCGCGGAGCACGTGCTCCCGTGCCTCGCGGCGGACGACCTTTCACGGCGGCGCAAACTCCGTTCACGACAGTTCGGAGGGCGCATTGCTCGATTACCAAACCAGTTACAACATGCATGGGAACGAATGTTGCTGCGGTATATGTAGGTACCCTCGGCAGTACACCCAGTTACCGTGGACACGATTCTCCTTGTTGACGATGACCGGAAAATATTGGAACCGCTTCGGATAGTTATGGAGGCCGAAGGATATCGGGTTTTGACCGCGCTCACTGGAGCAGCCGCCGAGTCCATCACCGAAGCCGAGCGACCCGACCTCATCGTGACCGACTGGATGATGCCAGGTGTCGATGGTATTGGTCTATGCCGCTGGCTTAAGACAGACAAAGTGACGGCCACCATTCCCTGTTGTCATGCTCTCGGCCGCGCAGCCACCTGGTTCAAGGGAACGGTTGTGGGACGTCTTCTTGCGGAAACCCATACCGATTGCGCGTCTCATTGAAGTGGTCAGTACGCTGCTGGATACCTCACGGTCAATCAGGTCGTCCCAGCTGCATTCATGATGGAGTGATTGGTCTGGCAGCGCTGATTCCGAACCGGATGAGGGCAGGGAATTGGGTGATGCGTCACGGTGTCGGGGCAGGCCGTCCCGCAGCCCCTGGCTGTATTAGTGGTCGGGCAAACCACGCAAGACATCGGCGAGGTCCTCAAGCGAGGGCGGCTTGATGAGGTGGCAGTCGAATCCGCTCTCGCCGGCTGCCGGGTCCGAGGTCGCCCAGGCGTAACCGCTCAGTGCAACCAGACGGGTCGACGAGCACTGCTCACGCTCACGCAGCAGACGCGCCAGTTCGTGCCCATCCATGCCTGGCATATTGATGTCAATGAGCGCAATATCGGGCATGAACGACTCGACTATCGAGAGCGCCTCCAGTCCGGTTTGCGCACGTTTGACCTCGTGACCGTCGAGTGTCAGCAACATCGCGAGTGCTTCGGTGGCATCTGCATTGTCGTCGACAAGCAAAATGCGCGCTGGAGATATGCCGTGCGTGGTTGCCGCCGCGTGTTCGAGCTGTGTCCTGCAGACGATGGGCAGCCGCACCGTGACTTCTGTACCCGTACCTTCACCCTCGCTGCGGACAGCAATCTCCCCTCTGTGGGCGTTCACCAGATATCTGACAACGGACAGACCAACACCCAGGCCGCCTTGGGCGCGCGTTCGCGCGGACGGCGATTGGGCGAACATGTCGAAGATGTGCGGCAGCACGTCCGGCGCGATGCCCATTCCGTTGTCACGCAAGGTGATGATTGCTTCTCTCAGCGTCGAATCGTCCTCGGGTATCGTACCCGGGTCGGGGGCGTCCACCCGGAGCGTGATTTCACCACCCGTTGGCGTGTATTTCACGGCGTTCGACAGCAGGTTTGAGACGACCTGCGTCAGACGGGCCGCGTCCGCAAAGACCGTCACCGGATACGCGGGCAGCGTCACATGCAGCTGTTGCTGACGTCTCTCTGCCTCTTCCGTGACGGCGGCCATCGCGTCCTTGACAATGTCTCCTAGCAGTCCGATGGCTGGGCGGACCGACAGCTTGCCGTGCCGTATCCGTGACGTGTCAAGCAGGTCACTCACGAGGCGCTTCAGTTGCCGCACCTGCCTGTTGGCGACGGCCAGCGCCGATAGCACGGCAGCATTGCCGGCTGCCAGCTTTTGCGCTGCCGCAAGTGCGGTGTCAATTGGGGCGAGCGGATTTCGCAGTTCGTGGCCAAGCGTCGCGATGAAATCGACCTGATGCGCTTCGACCGCGGAGAGCGCATTCCTGGCGGCTTCCGCATCCTCAGCGCGTGCTTCCGCATCGGCTTTCGCCTGCTTGATGGTCAATGCAGCACACGTGAAGTTCGCAAGGCTCGTCAGGATGCGGCGGTGTTCGCTGTCAAAGTGGAGGTGCTCATCATGAGCCATGACCCACAGCGCGCCCCACGGCTCGGGTGTGCCGGGAACCGGCACGACCAGCTCTTCAGTGACCTCCGGGGTGACGATTGCCAGGCAATCGAACTGGCGTTTGGGGAATGCGAACAGCTGCGGCGAGCCCAGTTCAAGCGTGACCGCCGCCGGGCTGTCGTCGGATTGAAGGAGGTGCCCAACGAGGCCTGCACACTGTCCCGCCAGGGCCACCCAGCGGAACGTTTGGGGCTGGCGCGCATTACGTTCTCGCAGGCTGATGCCGGCGCTGCCAGCGTTGCACAGCTTCAGCGCGATGTCGACGAGCGTCTGGAGCATTTCGGTATCCGATACGTTCAGCGCCCGGGTCAGAACATGCAGCGCCTCGATTTCTGCGGCAAAGTCCGGGGAACGGCGCCGACGCGCATCGAGCTTCTCAGTCACCGGCGCACCGAAGCGCTGGATGTGATTTGGCTCGCCTGAACGGGATTCTTTGGGCATGCCACCTCTTGTGGATGTACGTCTGCGGGAAAAAGGCCAATCCGCGTTAATTGTAGTTCGGCAATTTCTACCGGGCTATCGCGACATGGACATGTGGCAGCGCAGCACTCTTGTTTCACCGCGCGCACCGACGGCGAGTTCACGCGTCCATCTTTGCAATCAACCGCGCTCTCGGCGACCCGGAGTCTCGCGAGTAAAAGGGTTACTGTCGTCCCATTAAAAACTTGCGCAGTTCGGACGCAAGCTACTTGCGGCGCAGCGCATTGACGCTGTGAGTTGTCGGTGTCCCGCGTATCGTCGGTCGGGCGGCGCGTTGCGGTATTATCGAAGAGCCCTCTATTTGCCGCACTTCCTGATTCTTGCCCTGTCGAGAACTCCAGCCTTTCGGACAGGCCGCCTGCCACCGGGTCGGACTACACTTTCCGAATTGTTGCAGGCATCGTGGGCGAAATTGGAATGGATGATATCTACATCAAAATCGGACCGAGCGATTATCTTGTGCTGGCCGCCGTGCTTCGCAGGCGTGCCTTGGAATGTCTGCCTGTGGTTCGGGGGGAACTGCTCACTGAAATCACGCAGCTCCTGGCGTTTATGGAGCCGGTCGTATCGGGGGACAGCTACTTTCACGCCCATACGGACTTGGCTCGCTCGCTGATTTCGATGAGTGACCCTATACCCGCACTGGACCATATAGATGCATTGCTCGTCAGGTGTGGCGGGCTTCGGACACAACCACCGAGCCTTAAACTTTTTGCAAGTGCCGTCGACTGGTGAACGCCTATGGGCGAAGTCGCTTCCCGTGTCGTTACTTGTTACCCTTGAGCCTGAACGGGGCCAGTCGCCCTCTCGCTACGAGTCGAAACTGCAAGACTGAAGTCGAACGCCATTGCTGCTACGGAAGCGCGTTGAACGCTGGCGGCGCCGCTTTCACGGCTTTTTGACTGGAATGACCTGTCCCGTGATGGCCTCGACCAGGCTTCGCTTGTACGCCTGGGCTACCACCGCGGCGGGAGTACCTGCCGAGTACGCTTGCCCCATCGCGGCAAGTGTTTCTGAAACCCAGCCAGGGCTGACGACGTTCACCCGTGCCTTGCCGTGTAGTTCGAGAGCTGCGGACCGGACGAACGCCTCGACCCCCGCATTCACGATGCCCACAACAGCACTTCCTGTGACCGGATGCAGGGAGAGAATGCCGCTGGTTAGAGTCAGGGACCCGCCTGGCGTAACATGGCCGACCGAGCATCGCACGAGATTGACTTGGCCCATCAGCTTGTTGGCCAGACTGAACGCAAAGTCTTCATCCGTCAGCGATTCAAGCGGTGCGAATTTCGCCGCACCTGCGGCGCAAATCACGGCATCAACGGTTCCGAGCTGCTGGTACATTGAGGCGATGGACGCCTTGTCGGCGAGGTCCAAGGACAGGTCGGGGCCGTGGCGGCTGGCACCAATAACCTCGTGCTCGGACGAGAGCAGGCAAACGATTTCCTTGCCGAGTAGTCCGGTTGCGCCAACTATCAGAATGCGCATACGTCCTCCTTATCCGGAAGCGTCAGGCCAGCGCGGCGCGAAGCATCGCACGTGGCGTGAAGACGAACGATTATCCTACTACTGTCGGACGCAATGCGAACGCCGCACATCGGACGCGCTGCATGGCGGGCTGGGCTCGCCATGCGTGCCGCCTTTGGATGACCACCGTGGCGCAACGCTCAGCTCAGCTGAAAATTGCGCGGTGCTTCCGATTCTTTCGCGTAGCGAAAAACATTCAGGTCGTCATATTGGATGGCAGGCTTCTGCCCGGATATGAGGTCTGCGAGAAGCTGCGCCGAGCCGCAGGACATGGTCCAGCCGAGCGTGCCATGGCCGGTGTTGAGATAGAGGTTCGGCACTGCGGTGTGGCCGACAATCGGCGTTCCGTCCGGCGTCATCGGACGCAACCCGGTCCAGAAGGTCGCTTTCGATGTATCGCCGCCGCCAGGGAAGAGGTCGTTGACGCACATCTCCAGGGTCTCGCGACGCGCCTCGCGCAGTTGCTTGTCAAAGCCAACGATTTCAGCCATGCCGCCGACGCGGATGCGCTTTTCGAAGCGTGTGATGGCAATCTTGTACGTCTCGTCCAGCACTGTTGAGACCGGTGCGCGTGCTTCGTCGACGACAGGAGCCGTGATGGAATAGCCTTTGAGAGGATAGACCGGAATCTTGACGAGGCCGGACAGGAAGTTCGTCGAGTAGGACCCGAATGCGACGACGAACGCATCTGCGTGGATGAGCTTGGCACCATGGCGTACACCGACGACTTTGCCGCCCTCGACCACAAGACCATCGACCTGCGTGTTGTAGCGGAAGGTCACGCCCGCCTGCGCAGCCAGTGCAGCGAGTCGCGTCGTAAATAGTTGACAGTCGCCCGTTTCATCGCCGGGCAAGCGCAGTCCGCCGGTCAACTTATGCGCGGTGGCAGCAAGTGCCGGCTCCACCCGAGCGAGTTGGTCTCGGGACAACAACTCATACGGGACGTTCGCTTCTTTCAGAACTGCGATGTCCTTGGTCGCACCGTCAAACTGCTGCTGCGTTCTGAAGACCTGCAGTGTGCCGCCCGTGCGACCCTCGTACTGAATTCCCGTTTCGGCCCGCAGCGCCTTTAGGCAATCGCGGCTATATTCCGCGAGTCGGACCATGCGGTTCTTGTTGATGGCGTAACGCTCGGCCGTGCAGTTCTGCAGCATCTGCCACATCCATTGAAGCTGAAACTGTTTGTCTTCGTCGTCCGGACGAATTGCAAGCGGCGCGTGTTTCTGGAACATCCACTTCACTGCTTTAAGCGGCACGCCTGGCGCAGCCCACGGCGCTGCGTAGCCAGGCGAAATCTGTCCAGCATTCGCGAAGCTCGTTTCGAGTGCAGGACCCTGTTCCCGGTCGACGACGACGACATCGTGGCCAGCGCGCGCAAGATAGAACGCGCTTGTCACCCCAACAACTCCACTGCCCAGTACAAGGACTCGCATATCAGTCTCCGCCGACGCCAGAGATATTGTCAGCCACAGAAAGAAAATCTGCCAAACCGCGAGAATCGCAGTGGATTGGAAAATCATATTCTCTTACCGTCCCGTGGGCTTCGGGGCTGGCAGCGCAGCTCGCGAGCACTAATCCGGGGAAAGGGGGGAGTCACTCATCACGGACTTGTTGTGCAAGATAATCGTGGAATTTCCGCTACCGAAGCTGGAAGCAGCGTTTGCCGGTCGTGCGCGCAGCGCTCAAAAACGCAAACCGCGCGCGGTGTGCCACCAACAACCATGTCCCTTATGCTGATACTTCATCCTGCCGGTATTAACTGGGTTCACTCAAGGAACAAAGCATGAGCAAAGGAAGCAGCGATGGTGGCAGTCGTAGCGGCAGTAATGGGGGCGGAAGGAGTGGTGGTGGTATCCAGCGAAGCTGTGGTGTCCGGCCAAGCACAGGTTTCCCGCGTGGGAATTGGTCTAGCACTACAGGGAAGCCGTCGGGTGGCGGGCGAGGCAATGCGCCGCCGTCGAAGTGATTAAGCCGAGGAGGTGCAAGCCGCCTTCTGCGTTGACGACGGCGTCATCTCCGTTGCCCATGCGGCAGGTGCAGCTCGGATGATAGTTCGTTCCAGCGGTGTCGCGCAGGTAGGCGAGAATCTGTTCATCGGTCTTGATGCTTGCGCCAGGCGTGACTTCTTCGCCGCGCAAGCTATCCCATGCTTCCTGGCCAACCACGTTTCTTATGGCTTTGACTGCCGCGATTGCGTCTCGTCTACCCAACTGCTTGACTGAGTAGCCAGTCGCCTCGACTAACTGTTGTCAGAGCTCAATTCAGGTTTACTCGGCTCCGCGCAAAACGGCTGCGCCTCGTACTTACTTTCTGTCGGCAACCGGCATTGTTATGGAACGCTGGAGAAAGTCCTTTAAAATCAGTAAATTATAGAAAATTTGTCGGGCCGGATATCGTTTGCAACTGCATTTGCGCAGGCCAGTTTTGTTTGTGAGTGCTTCAGCTAACCCATTGATTTTACGGCGGTCTTGCATCGGCCTAGTTTGCGTTCGGGGAGGGTGCTCTCGTTTGTAAATATTACAACGGCCATGAGGCGCTTCTTCATGCATGTTCGATACCTCACGGTAGGTTCGCAATGCGTGTTTTCGAATCAATAGGTTACGGCTGTCAGGCCAGTTTGGATTGCGAATCCTTGTTTGGTGTCGTGAGCCTCAGGCCAGTTCAATTTGCGAGATATTGCTGGGACAGGTTGAATTACGACAGGACAGGATTCGTTTGCGAATCACCACAGTGAAAGCGTTTTGACAACGTTTCGCAACACCAGTGGTAACATTTGTTGTCGTTCACTGCCCGTTAGCCATTCGCCATCCGCATGCCAGAAAGCTTCGACCAGCTTGCCGTGCTCATTCGCGCACGATTCTCCGATCTGAGCCCGCAATTCCAGACGGGCGCTGCCTTCCTGCTCGATCATCCCGACGAAGTCGCCGTGTCGTCCATGCGCAAGGTCGCCGAGCGCGCCCAGGTGCAGCCCGCGTCGCTCGTACGGCTCTCGCAGCAGCTTGGGTTTCCGGGCTGGAATGAGTTGCGCGATCTGTTCGTCGCGCGCGTGCGCACGCGCCCCGAGCCGCTTTCGAGCCGCGCGCGCTCGCTCGTGGCGGGCAGTGCGAAGGACGCGCTCGCGCGCGATCTGCTCGCCGCCCAGCAGCACAATCTCGATGCCAGCGCCGCACAAAACGCGCGCACCATGGTCGAGGCCGCGCGCGTGCTGAAGAAAGCGAAGCACGTGCACGTGGCGGGCTTTCGCTCGTGCTACGCGGTGGCGTTCGGCCTCGTGTACGGCTACCGGCTCTTTCGGCCCTCGGTGTCGCTGCTGGGCGGCGAGGCCGGCACACTCGAAATGCAATTGCTCGCCATCGAGCGCGACAGCGCGACCATCGTGGTGAGTTTCGCGCCGTATTCGGTGGAAGCCGTGCGCGTGGCCGAGGCTGCCCTCGAAAAGGGCAGCCGGCTAATCGCGATTACCGATAGCGCCGTTGCGCCCATCGCCCTCAACGCCGACAAAGTGCTGATCTTCACGCACGAAAGCCCATCGTTCTTCCCCTCGCTGGTGGCGGCGACGGCGCTGGCGGAGTCGCTCGTCGCGCACCTGCTCGCGCTGGAGGGCGCGGGCGCCGTGGCGCAGCTCGAACAGTCCGAGCGCACGCTCAACGCGCGCGGCGCTTACGTGCCGTGACGGCGCGCTGATCAGGGTTGGCGTTTACCGCGGCCGACAGCGGGCTTGCCAGCCGATTTACCAGGCGCTTTCCGAGTCGAATTACCAGCCGATTTGCCAGCCGATTTGCCAGCCGATTTGCCAGCAGGCTTGCGTGAGCCCGCAACGGGCTTGCTGCGTGGCTTTTGCATGCTGAAAGGGCTACCGGCGATCAGGCTCGTGTCCATACCCGCGGGCATATCACGCTGCGCCGCCGGCATGCGATTGTTTTCGCCACCTTGCTGGCGCGGCTTCTTGCCCGGCATTTGCACGGCGGCGGGCGCAGCTTGCGGCACTTTGGGCTTCTTGGGCTTTTTGGGCTTCTTGATGATCTGGCCAGTCGCGCTGGTTTCCGGCACGCGGTGCTCGGCTTCGAATCCTGGCTCTTCTTCGCGACGCAGTGTTTGCCGGATCAGCGCTTCAATCGCGGCCAGTTGCGGCGCTTCATCGGCGCACACGAGGGACACCGCCACGCCGCTGGCGCCCGCGCGGCCGGTACGGCCAATACGGTGCACATAGTCTTGTGCGACGATCGGCAGATCGACGTTGATCACCAGCGGCAGATCGTCGATATCCAGCCCGCGCGCGGCCACATCGGTGGCGACCAGCATGTTGACTTCGCCCGCCTTGAAGCGCTCCAGCGCACGCAGGCGCGCGGGTTGCGGTTTGTCGCCGTGGATGGTGTCGATCGCATAGCCCGCTTCGTCCAGGATGGCCGCGAGGTAATCCACGCCTTTGCGGGTTTTGACGAACACCAGCGCGTGGTCCCACTTGTTCTCGGCCACCAGGTGCATGAAGAGATCAGGCTTGTTCTTTTTATCCACCGTGACCACCCATTGCTTGACCTTGCTGGCCGTGGCGTTGGGCGGGCTGACGCTGATATCGATGGGGCCGCGCAGAATGTTCGCCGCCATGGCGCGGATATCGTCGGTAAAGGTGGCGGAGAACAGCAGGGTTTGGCGCCGGGCGGGCAGGGCCGCAAAGACGGCATTGAGTTCGCGCGCAAAGCCGAGATCGAGCATGCGGTCGGCTTCATCCAGCACCAGCGTCTGGACCTGATCGAATTGCACGGCGTTCTGGCGATTGAGATCCAGCAAACGGCCCGGAGTGGCGACGAGCACATCCACGCCTTTGCGCAGCTTCATCATCTGCGGGTTGATGCTCACGCCGCCGTAGGCAGCCAGAAATCGCAAGTCGAGGCCCTTGCCGTAAGCGATAAAGCTTTGCAGCACCTGTTCAGCCAATTCGCGCGTGGGCACCAGCACGAGCACGCGCGCGCGGTTGCTCGATACCGCCGGGCCGTGTTGCACCAGCCGCTGCAACAGCGGCAGCGCGAAGCCCGCTGTTTTGCCCGTGCCGGTCTGCGCCGCGGCCATGACGTCCTTGCCGCCGAGCACGGCAGGAATCGCCTTGGCCTGCACCGGCGTGGGTGTCTGGTAATTGAGGTCCTGCACATTACGCAGCAAGGGATCGATCAGGCCGAGCGAGGCGAAAGACATGGGTGTGTTCCGGGGCAAAGGTGCGATTTTAGCGGCTACCGCGCGGATCGAGGCTCGACAAAGATCGGTGACGCAAGAAGCGCTTATGACTTGACCAAAGGCTCGCAAATGAAGCTGTAGCGGCCAAACTGCAAAGTCATCTGCCTGCCGATCGAGATTTTCTGCCACTGCGTTTCGACGCGGCCGAAAGCACCGAAGCCGCGAAACCGTATTTCCCCATCGGTTGCGCCGGCCGTGGCGCGTCCCCGAGTGTCGGTCGTTCCATGGGTGACTTCATCCGGCTTTTGGGCTGAGCGGATGTCGAAATCGAAGACCAAGGGGTCGTTGGGGCCGCTACCGACAACCTTTATCAGTAGCCGTGATTCGGCGGCACCGTGCTTGGCCGCAGCGGCTTTGCTGCGGCTAAGCGTCGTTTCTCCATAGTAAGTTCGCAGCGGGAGCGCCTTTGCGTGACGGAAGCGGTTCTCCGTGTAACGGCATCCGTCATAGGGCGGGAGGCCGACCGTCATCGCCTCCTCCCAATAGTCCCCGATCCCTCCCGGCTCAAAGACGCATCTGCCGGTCACGAGGCGCCATGCGTGGATCAGTTCGTGGGCCAACGCGATCCAGGGTGGGCGATCCATCCAGGCTGCACGTTTTTCAGCCGGCAGATCCTTGCAAACGCCATCCGAGGCCGGATCCCAAAGGACGTCGGCCCCGGTGCCCGACCCCGGCGTCAGATAGTCCATGATGTGGTAGCCGATCAACCCGCGCTGGAGGGAACTCACCTTGTTTGGGCTCGCTTCTTCCTCGCTTTCCCGCTGTTCGCCGGGCGTCTTGTGTGCGAGAGGAAGGCGGTGCGTGGAAGTGGTATGCCGGTACGCTTCCTGTTCTCCACCCTTGGCTTGCGGCACGCAAAATTTGTAGAGCTTTTTCATGGCAGGGTGGCCTTGTCCCTGTTTCGATACCTTGTCCGCGAGGCTCGGGAAATGGAGCACTTCCTTGTAGCAGGCCGCCTGGCAGGCGATTATCGAAGCATCTTTCTGCCTGCACTTATTGCCCACGACGGGTGCGGCCTGAAAAATCAGCACTTCGTGACCCGCACGTTCGATATCGTCAAGCAAACTCGACCCGATATCGGTTGAGCGGATCTGCGCCAGCGATTCCTCGACGCTGCGCTGGAAATTGCGTTTTTCTTCGTCGCTGAGGGGAGGGTAAAGCCGCCCCTCGATCTTTGTTTCGGTCCTGAGCGTCATAGCAAACCTCGCGAGGAGTGGATTCATGTACGCGGTCAAGCGCTGATCCATCAACAGATCCGCCCTGACAACTCAGGCTATCTCAATCCAAACCAAATTCAAGCCGATCTTGACGACGGCGAGTTTCCCGGAAATCCGCGAAGAACCGTTTTTAGCCGCCCGCGAGGCGGCTTTCCTGATTGCGTTTGTGAACATATCATTCGTTGTCGATTATGCATAATTTGACAACACATGTTGCATAGCGTATAAATCCCCCCATCACCCGTTGCAAGCATTCAAACGAGAACTTCGAGAATTTCGATGCAGGAACTCAAGACCTACCGGATGGGCGGCTCGCCCGAGGCCATCGGGCGACGGCTCGGCGAACTGGCAAAGCCCGTATTCGAGGCCTATATGGCGCAGAGCAGCGCATGGGCGGCGGTGAGCCGCTGGCGGGGCAGCGCGTTTGCGCAGGAACTGCGCGCGGCGGCCGAACGGTATTTCCCGGCCCAGGTCGCGGAAATCGACGCGATGGCCGCGGCGCTCGGCTGGCCCGCGCACGATCTGTTTCTGTGGAATTGCCGCGGCGAGCTGATCCACAACGCGCCTGACGGTTGCACGACGCTGGCGGTGCGCACGCCCGAGGCCGGCCTGATCGCCCATAACGAAGACGGCGATCCGTATCTGCGCGGGCGCTGCGCCGTGGTCGAGATCGAGCCCGAGGGCAAGCCCGGCTTCGCGAGCTTCTACTACCCGGGATCGCTGCCCGGCCACACCTTCGCGGCGTCGCACGCGGGCATCGCGCAGGCGATCAACAACTTGCGCATCCGCGAGCCGCGCGCGGGCGTGCCGCGCATGATCCTCGCGCGCGCCGTGCTCGACACGGCCACGCTCGCCGACGCCCTCGCGCTGCTGCACGACACGCCGCGCGCGAGCGGCTTTCACCACACGATCGGCGGCACTGACACGGCCGGCGCAGTGCGTATTTATAGCGTGGAAGCCACGGCGCAGCGCGCGTCGATGGTTGAGGTGGGCGCACCCTCGGGTCACGCCAACCACCTGATTCACGCGGGCTGCGAGAATGAGGCGCAGATCGTCACCGATTCGTCGCGCGACCGCCAGGCGCGGCTCGCCGAGTTGCTGCCCGCGCTTGGGTCTGCATCAGGTGAACGGCCCAACGGCGCGGACTTCGTGCGCACCCTGCAAGACCGGGCGGGCGCGGGCCTGCCGATCTACCGCGACGATCCCCACGATCCCGACGACGAAAACACGCTCGCCACCGCCTGCATGCGCGTGGAGCCGCGCCGCGTGACGCTCGATGTCTGGCAAGACGGCGTGCGCACGCTTGGCCTGCAGGTCGGGCGCGGCTGACGCATCTCCGGATTCCCCGGATTCACTTCAACGCATCAACCCGCATTCAGCAAAATCAGCGAGAAAGCCCATGTCCACGAAAGTTTTCCATCGGATGCCGAAGCAAACCTTGCCCGTCGCGGTGGCGGGCGAGGGGATCGAGATCATCGATTCCACCGGCAAACGCTACATCGACGCGAGCGGCGGCGCCGCCGTTTCGTGTCTCGGCCACAGCAACGCGCGCGTGATCGACGCGATCAAGCGCCAGGCGCAGCAACTGCCGTACGCGCATACCTCGTTCTTCACGACCGAGGCTTCCGAGCAGCTTGCCGAGCATCTGATTGCCGCCGCGCCCGCGGGGCTCGACCATGTCTATTTCGTCTCGGGCGGCTCGGAGGCGATCGAGGCCGCGCTCAAGCTCGCGCGCCAGTATTTCGTGGAGAAGGGCGAGCTCACGCGCCGCCATTTCATCGCGCGCCGCCAGAGCTACCACGGCAACACGCTCGGCGCGCTGGCGATCGGCGGCAACGCATGGCGCCGCGAGCCGTTCCTGCCGATCCTGATCGAATCGCATCACGTGAGCCCATGCTACGCATACCGCGAGCGTCATGAAGGCGAAACCGACGAGGCCTACGCGCAGCGCCTCGCCGATGAACTCGAACAGAAGATTCTCGAACTCGGCGCCGAGAACGTGGCCGCATTCGTTGCGGAAACGGTTGTGGGTGCAACGGCTGGCGCGGTGCCGCCGGTGCGCGAATACTTCCGCAAGATCCGCGCGGTGTGCGACCGCTACGGCGTGCTGCTGCTCCTCGACGAAATCATGTCGGGCATGGGCCGCACGGGCTATCTGTTCGCCTGCGATGAAGACGGCGTGGCGCCCGACCTGCTGACGATCGCGAAAGGCCTCGGCGCGGGCTACCAGCCGATCGGCGCGACGCTCGTGAGCCAGCGCATCTACGAGACCATCGTGAGCGGCAGCGGCTACTTCCAGCACGGCCACACTTATATCGGCCACGCCACGGCCTGCGCGGCGGCGCTCGAAGTGCAGCGCGTGATCGCCGACGAAAAGCTGCTCGACAACGTGCTCGCGCGCGGCGAGCAACTGCGAGCGCGCCTGCGCGAGCGCTACGCGGAGCATCCGTATGTGGGCGACGTGCGCGGGCGCGGCCTGTTCGTGGGCGTGGAGCTCGTGAAGGACCGCGAGACCAAAGCCACCTTCGACCCGGCGCTCAAGCTGCACGCCGCGATCAAGCGCGAGGCGTTCGCGCGCGGCCTGATGGTCTATCCGATGGGCGGCACCGTCGACGGCAAGCATGGCGACCACGTGCTGCTCGCGCCGCCGTTCATCTGCACGGCCGGGGATATCGATACGCTCGAAGAGCGCCTTGCAGCCGCGATTGGCGCCGCGCTGAGCGCGACGGGCGTGGCCGGCGCAACGCGCGCCGCCTGATCATTTTTTTCCGGAGCCTGACCGATGACCCAATCCACGAACCCGCGCCTGCCTGCCTTCGACGCGGCGAGCGCGGCGCCCGAACAGAAAGCCGTGCTCGACGAAATTCTTTCGGGCCCGCGCGGCAACCTGAACGGACCGTTTCTCGGCTGGATCCACAGCCCGGAGCTTGCCCAGCACGCGCAGCGTCTGGGTGCGTTCTGCCGCTACAACACGGGGCTGTCGCTGCGCCTTTCGGAGCTGGCGATACTCGTGACAGCGGTGCGCTGGCAGGCCCAGGCGGAGTGGTACATCCACTATCCGATCGCACTGAAGGCGGGCGTGCCCGAGGCGCTGGCCGAGCAGATCCGCACCGGCGCCGAGCCGGTCTTCGACGAACCAGACGACGCGCTCATCCACGCCTTCGTGACCGAGCTTTACGACACGAAGCGCGTGTCCGATGCGACCTACGCGCGCGCGGTGGAGCGCTTCGGGCATGAGACTACGATCAACCTCGTCGGGCTGCTCGGCTATTACGCGCTGGTGGCGATGACGCTCAATGTGTTCGGCATGCGCGCCGAAGGTCAGACTTCGCTGCCGTTTCCGGAATAAAGCGCTGGCGCCTGCGCGTGCGAGTATGGATTGGCCACCTGTTCAAGGCAGGTGGCTTTTTTATTTCCGCGCGCCGGGATTTTCTCTGTGTGCGCTGATTAAATCGCGCTGGTGCGTTGCCGCAATAAGTCTTGTATATACAAATAATATAAATCGCTTGCGCGATTTAATCCGCGTTGTTAATCTTGCGGGACTTATTAACGGTCGGCTGAATTAAATTATCATTAAAAAAGGTTCTGCGTGCGGGAGCGGGGGACCTTTGCCGGGATTATTCGCTGAGCGACCTGATTTGCGAGGCAGCGCCATGCGGGATACGCACATTGAGCTTGCAGAAAACCAACCCGCCACGGCAGGCGTGGGCGATGTGGTCACCCTGAAGTCGGGCGGGCCGCGCATGACCGTCATGCATGCTGGACCGGTTGGCTTCGCGGAGGGGCATTGGCTGATCTGCCAATGGTTCGACGAACGAGGTGAATTGCGTCAGGACATGTTTGCGCAAGACATGGTGCAAATCGAGCCGCGCCTGATTTCGGCGGCTGTGGCCAAACTGCGCCGGTCGGCAACCCGTGCCAACCGGCGCGCTTAATCCCGGTATTCGCTCATCCTTTTAGCGCTGTCCTTCCGCTGCGATCCGCACAGCCAGTCCGGCCAGAACGGTTCCCATCAGATAGCGCTGAATCGCCAGCCATTTCGGGCGGCCGGACAGAAACGATGCAATCGTGCCCGCCGTAATGGCCGCGGCGGCGTTCACGGTGACTGAGAGCGCGATTTGGACCGCGCCCAGTTCGATGGATTGCGCGAGCACGCTGCCCTTGGCCGGGTCGATGAACTGCGGCAGCAGCGAGAGATAAAGAATCGCCACTTTCGGGTTCAGCAAATTGGTGACGAAGCCCATGAGAAAAAGCTTGCGCGGTGGGTCGGGTGTCAGCTCCCTGACCTGGAACGGCGAGCGCCCGCCCGGCTTGAGCGTCTGCCACGCGAGCCAGGCCAGATAGAGGGCGCCGCCGAGGCGCAGCGCGTCGTATGCAAACGGCACGGCCATCAGCAGGGCCGTGATGCCGAACGCGGCGCACAACATGTAGAACACGAAGCCGAGCGCGACCCCGCCGAGCGAGATGAGCCCCGCCTTACGGCCCTGACAGATCGAGCGCGAGATCAGATAGATCATGTTGGGTCCGGGCGTGAGCGCCATGCCGAGCGCAACGGCGGCAAAGGCGAGCAGCGGGGCGACATGCATGGCAGGCTCCGTGGTTCTGTGGGCAAAGCGGTCGGGAAAGGTGGCGCACGAGGGGTATCCGCGTGCCCGGCGGCTATTGGTGCGATTATTTCATGCAAACGGCGCACGTGTCCGGCCCAGTGTGAGGATTGGCCGTTCGGCCAGGCCGCGCGCGCGAAGCGGGTTTCGCTATGTATCCCGATCTGGACCCCGATGCGGCGCTCAATGCGACGAACGCCCACGCTCGGCTTCGCGGGCCTCGCGGGCGTGGGCGCGGTCGTCGAGCTGGCGCGAGAAGAGCAGCATGCCCAGACGCCGCTGCCTTTCCTTCACGCTGCCGCCGATATTCTTCGGCGGGTTCGGCTGCAGCGACCAGTAGAGCGCGAGCAGCCAGCCGAACACCGTCCAGCCGAGCACCGCGTTGAAGAGGGCGATCGTCAGCAGATCGTCGCGCAGGCGGTGCTCCGCGATGATCGCGGGCAGGAAATAGAGCGCGACCGCCGCCAGCAGAACAACGATCTCGACGACGGAATGGCTGACCATGTCCGGTCCTCCCCAGCAGGGCATTCATTGCCCAAGTGTTCATTGTCGCGCGGATCGGCCTCGCGCGCCTGGTTGCGCCTGATCGCGCCTGGCCGGAAGGCCAACGCGCTGTTCCGTTTGCGCCGAAGGCCTGCCTGCAAAAGGGGTTCGGGTCTATGATTCAAGCTTTCCCCGCACGGTATTCGCACCATGAGCTCAGACACCACAGAGGACATCCGGCAACTGGATCACGACGCTTTGCGCGCGTTCGTGGAGCGCAAGTGGAACGACGAAATCGTCCCCGCGCTGACCGACTACATCGCGGTGCCCGCGAAGAGCCCCGCCTTCGATGCCGACTGGGCGAAGCACGGCTATCTCGAGCGCGTCGTGCAAGACGCCGCGAAGTGGGCCGAAACGCAGCCCGTGCGCGGCCTGAAGCTCGAAATCGTGCGGCTGCCAGGCCGCACGCCGGTGATCTTCTTCGAGGTGCCGGCCACGCGCTCGGGCAGCAGCGAGACCGTCGTGCTGTACGGCCACCTGGACAAGCAACCCGAATTCGCGGGCTGGCGCAACGACCTCGGGCCCTGGTCGCCCAAGCTCGAAGATGGCCGCCTGTACGGGCGCGGCGGAGCGGACGACGGCTACGCCATTTACGCGAGCGTCACGGCGCTGGCCGCGCTCGACGCCCAGGGCATCGAGCGTCCGCGCTGCGTGGGCCTTATCGAGACTTGCGAGGAGTCGGGAAGCTACGACTTGCTGCCTTACGTCGACGCGCTGCGCGAGCGGCTGGGCACGGTCGGGCTCGTGGTCTGCCTCGACTCCGGGGCCGGCAATTACGACCAGCTCTGGCTTACCACTTCGCTGCGCGGTCTCGTGTCGGGCGATCTGGAGGTCGAGGTGCTCGAAGAGGGCATCCATTCCGGCTCGTACGGCGGCATTGCGCCATCGAGCTTCCGCGTAATGCGCCAGCTGTTCGAGCGCCTGGAAGACGCGGCGAGCGGGACTCTGCTGCCCAAGGGCTTTCATTGCGCGATTCCGTCCACGCGTTTCGCCGAGGCCGAGGCCACGGCCAAAATTCTTGGGGACAGCGTCTGGAAGGGCCTGCCCTGGGCGTGCGGCCAGGATGGCCGCCCCGTGCTGCCCAAGACCACCGACCCGAAGGAGGCGCTGCTCGATTCGACGTGGCGGCCCTCGCTTTCGGTAACCGGCGCGGCGGGTTTGCCCGCGCTCGCCGATGCCGGCAACGTGCTGCGCCCGCGCACGGCGTTCAAGCTTTCGCTACGGCTGCCGCCGCTGGTGGAGGCGTCGAAGGCCGTCGCCGAACTGAAGGCGCTGCTCGAACTCGACCCGCCCTATAACGCGAAGGTCACGTTCAAGCCAGATACGGGCGCGGCCAATGGCTGGAGCGCACCGGAACTCGCGCCATGGCTCACGCAGGCGCTCAATGCGGCGTCGCGCACGCATTTCGGCGCGGGCTGCGCATATCTCGGCCAGGGCGGCACGATTCCGTTGATGAACGTGCTGCAGGCGGGCTTCCCGAAGTCGCAGTTCATGGTGTGCGGCGTGCTCGGCCCGAAGTCGAATGCGCATGGGCCGAACGAGTTCCTGCATGTGCCGTATGCGAAGAAGCTCACCGCCACGGTGGCCGAGGTGATCGCTTCAGCGCCTTGATGCGGCAAGTGAGCGGGTGAACGCGGGCCTGGAGAGGCCCGGCAGTTGAAATCCGGAGCGTAATCGCGTGATCCGGGTTTCGGCGCGATCTCGTGCCTTAGCCCTTGGCGGCCGCCTCGCCGTGCGGGGTTTCCGCGTGGCACGAGCAGCTTTCCTCGTCGATCGGCTGTTCGAGGTTCTTCATGATGCCGCACTCGGCGCTGCTGGAGTGGTGCGCATGGCAGCTCTCACGCAGCGTCCGCAATTGCTGTTCGAGCAAGCGCATCGACTCGACCTGCTCGTGAATGCGCGCGATCTGGCAGTCGATCAGCTGATTCACTTCGTCGCAGGGCTGGCCCGGGTCGGCCTGGAAGCGCCGTAGCGTGCGGATATCGGCGAGGCCGATGCCGAGCGAGCGGCAATGTCGGATGAAGTTCAGCTGCGCGGCGTGCGCGCCCGTGTAGCTGCGGTATCCGTTGGTTTCGCGCTCCGGCTCGTCCAGCAGGCCTTCGCGTTCGTAAAAGCGCACCGTTTCGACGTCGCAATGCGCCAGGCGCGCCAGTTCGCCGATTCTCATGGTCGCAGTTCTCCAAAAATGCCTTGACCCTGTAGCGGCTACAGGCTGTCTAATGATTCTGTCACTTTTGGGAGAATTCGGCCATGGTCCAGGCTTTCTGGTCGCGGTGGGTGCTCGCGCAACGTTTGCGGGCGCGCGAAGACGGGCGGGGCGCGGCGGCGTCGGGCTCGACGGAATCGGCGGCGTTGCTCGATGAGGCGGGGCACAAGAAGCACGCGGGCGGCTGCGATCACGCGCATGCCGATGCGCGCGAGGCGGACGGTCACGGCCACGAGCACGGCGGGGCATGCAGTCACGACCACGGCGATGACCACGCGCACGATCACGCACACGACCATGGCTACGATCACGACCAGGCCTGCGGCCATGATCATGGCGATGACCATTCGCACGGCCACGACCGTTCACACGACCACGGCCCCGAAGCTGCCTCCTGCTGCGCCGGCGCCGGCGCGCTGCAATCCACGCGCGCTGCGCCGGCGGACGCACCCGAGGGCGCGCAGCGCGCGCGCTACCGCATCGAGAACATGGATTGCCCGACCGAGGAGCGGCTCATCCGCAAACGCCTCGAGCCGATGCCGGGCGTCGTGCGCCTCGACTTCGACCTGCTCGAGCGCGAGTTGACGCTCTACCACCGGCTGCCCGACGCGAAGCCGGTCGAAGCTGCGCTGCGCTCGCTCGACATGGCGCCGCGCCTGCTCGACGATGCCGCCCCATCCGGCGCGAGCGCGCAAGCGCCGGCGCGCGGCCCCAGCCTCGCGCTGCGCCAGAAGCTGCTGCTCGCCGCGAGCGGCATCGCGGCGGCCGCCGCCGAGGTGCTCGCTTGGAGCACGGGCCACGAGACCGGCGTGCCGGTGCTCGTCTGCACGGTGGTCTCGCTGTTGTGCGCGGGCTTGCCGACGCTGCGCAAGGGCTGGGTCGCGCTCAAGAACTTCACGATCAACATCTATTTCCTGATGTCGCTCGCGGTCGCGGGCGCCGTCATCATCGGCAAGTGGCCCGAGGCGGCCATGGTCGTGTTCCTGTTCGCGCTCGCCGAGGAGATCGAGGCGCTGTCGCTCGAACGCGCGCGTCAGGCGATCCGCTCGCTCACGGCGCTCGCGCCCGAAACCGCCGAGGTGTGGATGCAGCAATCGACGCAGCAGCCCGGAGAATGGCGCACCCGCGCCGTGGCCGACGTGGCTGTGGGCGAGCGCATCCGCGTGCGCACGGGCGAGCGCGTGCCGGTCGACGCGCGCGTGGCCGCGGGCCGCGTGGCGCTCGATCAGGCGCCCATCACGGGCGAAAGCCTGCCCGTCGACAAGGCCGAGGGCGATGCGCTCTACGCGGGCAGCATCGTCGTCGATGGGGTGGTGGAGGCGGTCGTCACCGCCGCCGCGCGCGACAGCACGCTCGCGCGCATCGCGGCGGCGGTCCAGCAAGCCCAGGCGCAGCGCGCGCCGACCCAGCGCTTCGTCGATCAGTTCGCGCGCTACTACACGCCCGCAGTCGTGGTGCTCGCGGCGCTGATTGCGATTGCGGGGCCGCTCGCGTTCGGTGGCGCGTGGAGCGCGTGGCTCTACAAGGCGCTCGTGCTGCTCGTGATCGCCTGCCCGTGCGCGCTCGTGGTCTCGACGCCAGTGACGGTCGTGAGCGGCCTCGCGGCGGCCGCGCGCAACGGCATGCTCGTGAAGGGCGGCGTGTGGCTCGAACGCGCTCGCCTGCTCAAGGCGGTCGCGCTCGACAAGACCGGCACGCTCACGCGCGGCGCTCCGGTGCTCACCGACACACTCGCGCTGGCGGCGCTGTCCGCGGACGAGGCCCTCCGCCTGGCCGCGAGCCTCGACGATGCGAGCACCCATCCGGTCGCGCGCGCGATCGTGGCGGGCTGGCGCGAGCGCAGCGCAGAGGCGGCGCTGGCGCAACTCGCTCCGATCGACAATTTCTCTGTGCTCAACGGCTTCGGGGTGACGGGGCGCATCGGCGGCGAGGCGTGGCATCTGGGCAATCATCGGCTCGTCGAGTCGCTGGGGCTGTGTTCGCCGCAACTCGAAGCGCAACTGACGCAGTTCGAAGCGGCGGGCAAGACCGCCATCGTGCTGTGCTCGCCGCGCGAGCCGGTGGCGGTGTTCGCAGTCGCCGACGCGGTGCGGCCCGAGAGCGTGCCCGCCGTGCGCGCTCTCAAGCAACTGGGCGTGACGCCGGTGATGCTGACCGGCGACAACCCGACGACGGCGCGCTCGATCGCGGCGCAACTCGGCATCGACGACGCGCGCGGAAATCTGCTGCCGCAGGACAAGCAGGATGCGGTCGCGGCGCTCTCGGCGCAGCACGGCATGACGGCGATGGTCGGCGACGGCGTGAATGACGCGCCCGCGCTCGCGCGCGCCGACATCGGCTTTGCGATGGGCGCGGCCGGCACGGCGACGGCGCTCGAAACCGCCGACGTCGCGATCATGGACGACGACCCGCGCAAGATCGCGGCGTTCATCGGGCTGAGCCGCAAGGTGGCGGCCGTGCTCACGCAGAACATCGCGCTCGCGCTGGGGATCAAGGCGGTGTTTCTCGTGCTGGCGCTGGCGGGCGAGGCAACCCTCTGGATGGCCGTGTTCGCGGACGTGGGCGCGAGCCTGCTGGTGGTCGCCAACGGGCTGCGGGTGCGGCGGCATTTTGCCGGGCAGCGTCTGGTGGGGAACGCGTCGAACAGGAGTGCCGCATGAGCAAGACATCGTTCTTCGGGCTGCTGCTCATGCTGTGTGCCGGCGTGGCTATCCCCGCGCATGCCTGGCAGAAGATCCTTCGTTCGCCCGAGCGCGGCGTGCTGTGCGACCGGTACATCTGCGCCAACGATCAAGGCATTTCCCGTGCGCTGACCGAGAAATACCTCGGCCAGCGCGCTGCGGAGAAGGTGTTTTCCCAAGGCGATTTCGACCTTACCGAGTTCACTTTCGCCAACGGCGTCTTCTGCGACGTGAAAGAGCGCTTGTGCAGACAGGATCGCTACTACGGCGCGGACGGCAAGCGCAGCGGCGCCGTGTCCGGGAAGTACACGAAGCTGCTTTTCGGCAACAGGCCGGGGACGACACAGTAGCTGGCGATCTCGTCGGTCGAACCATTTACGCAACTAACAGCCAAACCGGCAAGCGTTCGACCAGTCCACTTCACGGTGGCACCGAAACCAGCCGCCGCACGAACACGGGTCAAACGCGCGACGAAGCGTCCCCGAAGCGGGCCAGAGCGGTGCGCAGCACACCTTGCATGGCCGCGTCGAAATCGCCAAGAAACTCGCAGCGGCCTGCAACCAGCGTCGCAACCGGCACCCCGTCACGAAACACGATGCGGTTGCCCGCGACCGCCGGCACTTTCTCCCCGGGCAGCACGGTGCCGACCAGATTGAGCGGATCCGATGCGGCAATGCAGACCAGCGCAGCTTCTTCGCTCCGCGCGCCGCTTGCCACGTTGCCCGCACTGCCGCGCCGCCGCACTTCGCGCAGCAGCGCAACGGCCGCGGGCAGCGCGAATTGCTCGCCCGAGAGGCCCGTGACGAAGCGCCCGCCGCGCAAGTCTCCACGCGCTTCCATGCGGTGCATCACGCGCAGCAGGTCTCGCCACGGCGGCAGCCACGGCGCTTCGCGCGCCAGCAGTTGCCAGCACACCACGCCATAGCGGCGCAGCAGCACGTTCACGACGTGCTCCAACAGGTCTGCATCTGCGGGAGGGCGGCGCAACGGCGTCGGGTTCGCCGCGCGCGCCGCCTGGGAATCCTCAGCTTGCGGCAGCGCAACTCTTCGCAGCACCGCCCAGCGCCCGGCGTCGCCCATGCCGCCCGCGAGCGGCCCGAAGCCGCGCGGGCGTCGTCGTCCGTAATGGCGTTGCGCATGGCGCTTCGCGGCCGGACGCACGAGCGCGCGCAGTCCCGCGAAGCTGTCGGCGTTCACGAGCCCTGCGGCTACCAGTTCGCCCAGTGCGTTTTCGAGTTCCACGCCAAGCAGATGCGCATCGGCGGCCAGCTCGTCGAAGAACATTGCGCCATGGCGCAGCAGCGCCTCGTGGACGCGTCGCGCGCGCGCCGAAAGCTCGGCGGCTTCAGGCGTTTCGACGAGCGCCGTCCAGCGCGCGAGTTCGCGGCGCGGCAGCAGCATGACAGGCGTGCTGCGCACCGTCGACGCCGCCGCGCGCGCCGGCAGCCGCGCCCAGGCGATCTGCCCCGAGCGGCACAGCTCGTCGAGCAGCATCGGCGTGTAATCGTCGATGCGCGCGGGCAGAATCTCGTCCTCCCACGCGAGCGCCGAAGCCTCCCAGCCCTCCAGTTGTCCGAGCATTACCGCAAGCGCTTCGCGGCCCGAGCCGTGCGCATCGGCGGCAAGGTGCTGCCACTCGAACAGAAAGCGCATGAAATCGCTCCGCTCGACCGGCTCGATCTCGCGGCGCAGCTTGCGCACCGTGTAGCGGTGGATGCGCGCGAGCAGATGGCGTTCGCACCATTCCTCCTCGGGCGCGCCATGCGTGAAGCGGCCGCGCATGACCGTGCCTTCGGCTTCGAGCCGCGTGAGCGCAAGCGCGGCCACGCTCGCCGCCAGCGCGAGCGGCCGCGCGACCTGCGCAACCGTCAAGGGTCCGAATCCAGAGAGCCGCGCGCGCACGATCTCGACGAGCGCCGTGTCCTCGTTCCACGGTTCATCGCGCTGATCATCGACGCTGGCGAGCGCGGCGAGCGGCGGCTCGCAATGCGCCTGTGGATAGATCGCGCGCACGCAGGCGAGCCGCTCGATGCTCACCCACAGTGCGTCGTGTTCGGCTGCCGGCATGTCGGCGACCGGCATGCGCGTCGCGCGCCCGGCCGCGGCCAGTGCGGCGAGCCATGCGCCCCAGCCGTGCGCGTACGCCTCGCTTTCGGCCAGCGCCCCGAGCGTGTTGAGCGCGTCGTGCAGTTCATCGGCGTCGCGCACCTGGGGCCAGGCCTCCTCGCGCACGCTCGCGATCGCCTCGGGATCGAGCGCGCCCATGTCGTCGACGGACTCGGGGTCGCGAAAGCGGCGTGACAGCACCGCCTGGGTGCGCCGTTCTTCGAGCGGCGCATCGTCGAGAAACGCATAGGGGCGCGCGCTCAGGATCTCCGCCGCGAGCGGCGAGGGCGCGGGCAACTCGCGCGTCACGAGCCGCACTGCGCGCGACTCGATGCGGCGCAGCAGCGCGAGCCATGCTTCGGAGTCCATCGCATCGTGCAGGCAGTCGTCGAGCGTCTGATCGACGAGCGGATGGCGCGGAATTTCGCGCTCGCCCGCAAGGTTTTCGACGCACGCGACCTGGTCTGGGAACACTGCCGCGAGCAGGTCCTCGCTGCGCATGCGCTGGATTTGCGGCGGCGTTTTGCGTCCGCCGGTCTGGCGCGGCAGCGCGAGCGCCGTGGTGGCGTTCCAGCGCCAGCGCACGCCGAAGAGCGGCGCATCGAGCAGCGCCTGCACGAGCAGATGCTCGGCGCTGTTCGAATGCAGATAGCGCCACACTTCGTCGAGCGCGAAGCTGTGCGCGTGCGTGAGCGAGAGGATGATGGCGTCCTCGGTGGCCGCGGCCTGCAATTCGAAGTTGAACTGGCGGCAAAAGCGCTTGCGCAACGTAAGGCCCCACGCGCGGTTCACGCGGCTGCCGAACGGCGCGTGGATCACGAGCTGCGTGCCGCCCGCTTCGTCGAAGAAACGCTCCATCACGAGCGTGTCCTGGGTCGGCAGGACGGTGAGCGCGGCGCGCGCGCGCGCGAGGTATTCGACGATCTGGCGCGCGGGCGCATCGTCGAGGTTCAGCGCGGCGGCGAGCCATGCCGTGGCGCGGTCGATGGCATCCGGGGCTGTGCCGCCTTCGCCGAGCGCCGCTTCGATCTGCCCGCGCAAGCGCGAGATCGCGAACGAGAGTTCATCGCTGCGGCCCGGCGCCTCGCCGAGCCAGAACGGGATGTTCGGCGGCTGGCCTTGCGCATCCTCCACGCGCACGCGTCCGGCCTCGATGCGCAGGATCCGGTACGAAGCGTTGCCGAGCTGGAACACGTCGCCCGCGAGGCTTTCGACCGCGAAGTCCTCGTTGACGGTGCCGATCTGCACGCCCTGCGGTTCGAGCAGCACGGCGTAATCGGCGTTGTCGGGGATCGTGCCGCCCGAGGTCAGCGCGACGAGGCGCGCGCCGCGCCGGGCACGCAGCGTATGACTCACCACGTCGCGATGCAGATACGCGGCGCGCGGTCCGTGGCGGCTCGTATAGCCCTCGGCGAGCATGCGCAGCACCGCGTCGAAGCGCGCGCGCTCGAGCTGCGCGAACGGCGCGCTGCGGCGCACGAGCGCGAACAGCGCGTCTTCCTGCCATTCCGAGCACGCCACCTCGGCGACGATCTGCTGCGCCAGCACGTCGAGCGGCGCGCTCGGCGGCGCGAGGCGGTCAAGCTCGCCGCGCTGCACGCAATCGAGCAGCGCCGCGCATTCGATGAGATCGTCGCGCGAGGTCGGAAAGAGCCGCCCCTTCGGCATTGCGCCGACCTGGTGCCCGGAGCGCCCGACGCGCTGCAGGAAGCCCGCGATCGAGCGCGGCGAGCCGATCTGGCAGACCAGATCGACGTCGCCGATATCGATACCGAGTTCGAGCGAGGCCGTGGCCACCAGCACGCGCAATTCGCCGCGCTTCAGGCGCTGCTCGGCGTCGAAGCGCTGCTCGCGCGCGAGGCTGCCGTGATGCGCGGCCACGGCCTCGGCGCCGAGGCGGTCGGTGAGATGGCGCGCCACGCGCTCGGCCATGCGCCGCGTGTTCACGAACACGAGCGTCGTGCGGTGCTGCGCGACCAGCTCGGCCATGCGGTCGTACACGCGCTCCCACACGTCGTTGGCCATGACCGCTTCGAGCGGCACGGGCGGCACTTCGAGCGCGAGGTCGCGCGCGCGCACGTGGCCCGCATCGACGATGGCGCAGGCCGGCGGCGCGTGGGCGTCCGCGCCCATGCCGACCAGAAAGCGCGCCACCGTTTCGATCGGCTTTTGCGTCGCCGACAGGCCGATGCGCAGCAGACGCTGGCCGCACAGCGCATCGAGGCGCTCGAGACTGAGCGCGAGATGCACGCCGCGCTTGTTGCCCGCGAGCGCATGAATTTCGTCGACGATCACGGTACGCGCGAGCGCGAGCATGCGGCGGCCCGACTCCGAGCCGAGCAGCACGTAGAGCGATTCGGGCGTGGTCACGAGAATATGCGGCGCGCGCAAGCGCTGCGCGGCGCGCTCGGGCTGCGGCGTGTCGCCGGTGCGCACGGCGGTGCGGATCTCGACGGGCGGCAGATTCTGGCGCGCCAGCTCCGCGCGGATCCCTTCGAGCGGGCGCTCCAGATTCAGGTGGATGTCGTTGGAGAGCGCCTTGAGCGGCGAGACATAGACCACGAGCGTGGTGTCGGGCAGCGCGCCGCCGTTCGCGAGGCCCTCGCGCACGAGTGCGTCGAGCGCGGCGAGAAAGCCCGTGAGCGTTTTGCCCGAGCCGGTGGGCGCGGCCACCAGCGTGGCGCGGCCGTTCGCGATCAGCGGCCAGGCGGCGCGCTGCGCGGGGGTGGGCGCGGCGAAGCTGCTCCGGAACCACGCGGCCACGGCCGGATGGAACAAGGTGAGTGGATCGTCGGGGCTGGATGTGCTCGACGGGCCTGTCGCGCCGGGCGCGGCAGACTCGGGCAGGGCGGTGGCAGGCGTAAGCAGGTTCATGGGTGCGGGGCGCAAAAAAGCAGTCTGGCAGGTTTCTCGCGCGGCTGCTGGAGTACGGGTTCGGCGGGCGTTCGGGCACGCGGCGCAGCACCGGCACGCCTGGAGCGTTTAGCAGTATCCTCTGGCCCGTTGGATCTTCCCTCGGCTCACGTCGGAGTTTTCCTATGCGAATGCAACCTCTTGGCCGCACCGGCCTGTTTGTTTCCGAACTTTGTCTCGGTACCATGACTTTCGGCGGCGGCACCGGCATCTGGAACCAGATCGGCGATCTGCAGCAGGCCGAAGCCGAGCGTCTGATCGGCCGCGCGCTCGATGCGGGCATCAATTTCATCGATACGGCTGACGTTTACTCCCAGGGCATTTCCGAGCAGATCACGGGCCAGGCGCTGAAGAACCTCAAGGTGGTGCGCGATCAGGTCGTGGTGGCGACCAAGGTGCTCGGCGAGATGGGCGCGTCGCCGAATCAGCGCGGCGCGACGCGCTATCACATCATGGAGGGCGTGAAGGCGAGCCTGAGCCGCCTGCAGCTCGACCACATCGACCTGTACCAGATCCACGGCTTCGACCCGGTCACCCCCATCGAGGAGACCGTGCGTGCGTTCGACACGCTCGTGCAGCAAGGCTACGTGCGTTACGTGGGCGTTTCGAACTGGGCCGCGTGGCAGATCGTGAAGGCGCTCGGTATCGCGCATCATCATGGGCTCGCGCGCTTCGAGACGCTGCAGGCGTATTACACGATCGCGGGCCGCGACCTCGAACGCGAGATCGTGCCGATGCTCGCGAGCGAAGGGCTTGGGCTGATGGTGTGGAGCCCGCTTGCGGGCGGCCTGCTGAGCGGCAAATATGGGCGCGACCGCCAGGGCGACGTGGGCAGCCGCCGCACGACCTTCGACTTCCCGCCCGTGGAGCGCGAGCGCGCATGGGATTGCATCGACGTGATGCGCCCGATCGCCGAAAGCAAGGGCGTTTCGGTGGCGCAGATCGCGCTCGCGTGGCTCCTGCACCAGCGTGCGGTGACGACGGTGATCGTCGGCGCGAAGCGCACCGATCAGCTCGACGACAACGTCGCGGCCACGAAGGTGAAGCTCTCCGCGCAAGAACTCGCGATGCTCGACGACGTGAGCCGCTTGCCCGCCGAATATCCGGGCTGGATGCTCGCGCGCCAAGGGGAGGCGCGCCTGGAGCAATTGCGCCAGGCGCAGCGCGAAGAACGCTGAGGACGCGCGAGGGGGTGGGGCGCACGGCGCGCGGCATGCCGCCGCGCTACCCCACGTTATTCCGCCTCGCGCGCAAGGCGCGTTACTGCGCAGCCACCTTCAGGTGGTTTTTCACTTCGCTCACGCCCGACACGCTTTCCACTACCTGTTTGGCGTTGTCTCTGTCCTCGGCGCTCGGCACCGTGCCGGTGAGCGATACAACGCCCTTGCGGGTCTTCACGTGAATGTGCTGGGACTTCACGTTTTTCGCGGCCAGCAGCTCGGCTTTCACCTTGGTCGTGATGGTTGAGTCGTCAACGTGCTGGCCCAAGCTCTCTGAGCTGGCCGGGGATGTCGCCGAAGGCGATGTCGAAGGCGCTGTCGTGGTCGTCTGTGCGCCGGCGGCGAGCGCGAAGGTCATGCAGGCCACACCCGCAACGGTCTTGAGCATCGGAATGCGCTTCATGCGTTTCTCCTGTTCCGTTGATATTGGCCAACCAGTTTCGCAAGGCCCATGCCGTATTGCGTCAATCGTGGTGCAAACGGCGTTGCATGGCGGCCAGCGCCACGGCCCGGCCGGCAAGCCGGGGCACAATCCGGCGCGCAATTTTTCTCGTGCGATTGTAAAAACGTCCGGGGATGCGGCGAGGAGCAGGTGCTGGAATTGCGCCTCGCAAAACGCGATCCCGTTATAAAACAAGTGCTTGTAAAAGCTGGCATGGGTGTTGCGTAAGCGGGGTCATTCACGTCAATCCAAAGAGAACATCAAAGCCATGGCTTCCATCGCGTTACACGCACGCCAGCACCTCGCGCTGACGCCGCGTCTGCAGCAGGCCGTGCGCCTGTTGCAGCTATCGTCGCTCGAATTCCAGCAGGAATTGCGCGAAGCGCTCGATACCAATCCGTTTCTCGAATATGTGCCGCCCGCCCAGGAAACCGGTGAAGCCGCCGAGGCTGCCGAAGGCGCGGCCGGGATCGGCGCTGCCGCGCCTGGGGCGCCCGTAGTGGCCGCCGATATACCCGAGGGCGATCTCGACGGCGGCATGGAAAGCGCTGCGGACGGCAGCATGACGCTGGACCCCGCGAGTTATGGCGGCGAGCCGGCCGGGTACGCCGACGAAGCCGGTTACGGCGAACCGGCCTCCGCCTATGGCGAAGAAGCGTCCGGCTACGGCGACGAAGGCGCGGCGTATGCCGCCGACCTGCCGTTGCCTGGCGCGACGCGCGCGCCGTCGGGCTATCGCGGTTCGGAGGACGGCGAATCGGATGCCGCCGATTGGGTGCGCGTGCCGATCTCGCTGCGCGAACAACTGCATGGGGCACTGCGACTTTCGCCGTTGGAAGACCTCGATCGCGCGGCGGCCCAGGTCGTGATCGAGGCGCTCGACGATGACGGTTATCTGCGTCAGGACCTGGCCGAGCTGGCCGACGTCGATGGCGCGGAAGGCGCGCTCGACGAAGACCGCCTGCGCGTCGCGCTGCGCGTCGTGCAGACGCTCGACCGTCCGGGCATCGGCGCTCGCTCGCTCGCGGAATGTCTCGCGCTGCAACTCGACGCGATGCCCGAGGACACGCCGCACCGCGAACTGGCGCTGCGGATCGTGACCGGCCATCTGGAGCGTCTCGCGCGCCGCGAGCATGGCGAGCTGCAACGCCAGTTGAACTGCGACGCGCAGTCGCTGCAAGCCGCGACCGCGCTCGTGCGCAGCCTCGACCCGAAGCCGGGCAATCACTATGGCCGCGCGGACGGCGGCTATGTGGTGCCGGACGTGATCGTGCGCCAGGTGCGCGGCCGCTGGGTGGTGAGCGTGAACCCGGCCATCGAGCCGCGCGCGCGCATCCACAAGCTCTATGCGGAATTGTTCGCGCGCTCGGACCAGACGAGCCGCTCGCCGCTCGCGCAGCAGTTGCAGGAAGCGCGCTGGCTGATCCGCAACGCGCACAAGCGCTGCGAGACCATCCTGCGAGTGGGCGAATGCATCGTCGCGCGGCAGAAGGCCTTCTTCCAGTACGGCGAGATCGCGCTGCGCCCGATGCTGCTGCGCGACGTCGCCGACGAACTCGGCCTGCACGAATCGACCGTGTCGCGCGCGACCGGCAACAAGTACATGGCCACGCCGCGCGGCATTTTCGAGTTCAAGCGCTTTTTCCCGCGCGAGCTGGAGACGCGCACGGGCGGGACCTGTTCGGCTGCGGCCGTGCGCGCGCTTATCAAGGAGATGATCGATGCGGAGAATCCGCGCGATCCGCTTTCGGACGTCGTGCTCGCGCAGGAGCTGGAACGGCAGGGCGTGCGCGTGGCGCGCCGCACGGTCACGAAGTATCGCCAGATGATGAAGGTGCCGGCCGCCGATATGCGCCGACAGCTTTGATTCTTTAAGTCAAGCCTTGCGCAGGCGCTCGATCAGCGCCTGCGCGGCGGCGGGATTGCGTTCCTTGAAGCCGCTAATCACGTAGAGATACACGTCGCGTCCGGTGTTGGCCGCGAGCGGCGCGGCGAAGGTGGCGAGGTCGCCGGGGCTCTCGCCGCGCGCCCATGCGAGCGCGCGCGCGGCCCAGCTGTGGAGAGCCGCGGGCGAATAGCCGAGCGGCTCGGCAGCGGTCGTCCCCATGATGCGGGCGTAGACGAAGGGCGCGGATGCGTCGGCGATCTGCGGATAATCCGAATCGCCGGACACTACGATGGCCGCCCCATGCCGCCGCGCGAGCGCCACGAACTCCGGCGTGCGGAAGCTCTCGTGCCGCACCTCCAGCGCATGCCTTAACGGCCGCCCGTCGACTTCGGCGGGCAGTAATTCGAGAAATCGTGCGTAGTCCTCTGGATCGAACGGCTTGCCAGGCATCAGTTGCCAGTTGATCGGGCCAAGCTTGTTGCGCAGATTCAGCACCCCGCTCGTGAGAAAGCGCTCGATCGATGGGCCGGCCTCGGCCAGCACGCGGCGGTTCATCGCGAAGCGCGGCCCCTTCAACGAGAACACGAAATCGTCGGGCGTCTCGTCGTGCCAGCGCATGAAGCTCTCGGGGCGCTGCGCGCCGTAATAGGTGCTGTTGATTTCCAGCGAACTCAGGTGACGGCTCGCATAGTCGAGTTCGAGGCGCCGCGCGAGTCCTGCGGGATAGAACGTGCCGCGCCACTGCGGGTAAATCCATCCGCCGATGCCGATGCGAATGCGCACGGTTTTCGCGGGCAAAACGGGGTAGCGAGCCATGGGAATTGCGCCGTCGAGTCTGGAGTGGCGCAGTTTAGCGCGATTGCCGCAGTTGCCGCAGTTGCAATAGCAAAGCTTCGAAAGCGCCGGTATGCATGTGCAAGGCGGCACTACCTGCATCACATTGCGGATTTTCAGATCGTTTTAGGCAAAGTCCGATACTTTCCTATCAGGCGTGGGGCTAATTTAGCTGTGTGTCAGACAACCTCACTTGGAATATCAGATGCAGCCTCGTCCCTCAATGGAACTGAACGACGCCCAGTGGCGCAGCGTCGAACCGCTTTTCCGTGACATCCGCACCAGCGGTCCGCGCCGCGGTCGTCCGGCGCATTGCTCGCGCGCCGTATTCGAAGCCATCCTGTGGGTGCTGTCAACGGGCTCCGTCTGGTCGAAGCTGCCCGAGCGCTACCCCGATTTCCGCACCTGCCATCGCCGCTTCAAGATGTGGTTCGACGCCGGCCTCGTGCAACAGGCCATGGAGCAGCTCTACGGCGAAGAAGGCGTATCCATGTGCGCGGCCATGAGCGCGCGCATGCAGCCGTGGCGCGCACCGGCGGGCCGCAAGGCGCCGCGCTTCCCGGTGGCGTTCACGCTGCGCTGGCCGGTAGCGCGCACCTGAGCCGCTGCCTGCAGGTTTGCGTAGGCCTACCTGGTTTTCGGCGCTGCGTCCTTGCCCGCTCGTCTGCGTGAATTCCGCGTGAATTCCGTGTGCGAACTACGGGGCGCGAAGTCGTGTGATGTGGTGAACGAATCGTTCTTCACTGTGGTCGGTCAAATCCGCCCTTTGTGGGATCCGCGTCTGGTGCGCGATACTGTGAGGCTCCACGCAACGGAATCCACAGAACATGGCGCATTTCGACGTATTCAACGGCGACGCGGACGGCATCTGCGCGTTGCATCAGCTTCGCCTTTCCCGGCCGCGCGAGGCCACGCTCGTCACCGGAGCGAAGCGCGACATTGCGCTCATCAAGCGCGTGCCGGCGCAGCCCGGCGACTCGCTCACGGTGCTCGACATTTCGTTCGACACCAACCGCGCAGCGCTTTGCGCGCTGCTCGATCAGGGCGTCCGCATCGAGTATTTCGATCATCACCACGCGGGCGAATTGCCGATGAACGTCAATCTCGCCGCGCACATCGACACCACGGCGCAGGTCTGCACGAGCGTGCTGGTCGACCGTCACCTGCGCGGCCAGCATCGCCGGTGGGCGATTGCGGCGGCGTTCGGCGACAACCTGCAGGCTACCGCGCACGAGCTCGCGCACGAAGCCGGGCTTAACGAGACGCAAGTCGCGCAATTATGCGAACTGGGCGAGTCGATCAACTACAACGCCTATGGCGACAGCGCGGAGGACCTGTTCATCGCCCCGGCTGAGCTCTACGGGTTGCTCAAGCCGTACGCCGATCCGTTCGAATTCATTGCGGCGGAGCCGGTCGTGGCGCGTCTTTCGGCGTGCCGCCAGGAAGATCTCGAACGCGCGCAGCAGGTCACGCCGCTGTTCATGGTGCAGTACGGCACCGTATGCGTGCTCCCCGACGAGCCTTGGGCGCGCCGTGTGCGCGGGGCGTTCGCCAATGTCCTCGCGCTCGAGGAGCCGACCTGCGCCCACGCCGTGCTGAGCGTCAATCCCGACGGCAATTACGCGGTGAGCGTGCGCGCGCCGCTCGCGCGTCCGAGCGGCGCGGACGAGTTGTGCCGCGCGTTCCCCGGCGGCAGCGGCCGGGTGGGCGCGGCGGGCATCGACAGCCTCGATTCGGAACGGCTCGACCTGTTCGTCACGGGGTTCGTGCGCGTGTTCGGGCGCTTCGCGCCGCGCTGAACCGGACGCGCGGCGCGGCCTCAGTCGCCGCCGCCCGGCGCAGGTGGACTCGCGCGCATCCAGCGCCAGTTGCGGATCTCGGGCATGTCGTCGCCGTGCTCGTCCACGTAGCGGCGGTGCGCGGCGAGCTTGTCGTGCAGCGTTTGCCGCACATGCGCGGCGCGTTGCGCGAGCCCATCCACACGGTCGATCACGGCCTCGCACAGGTGGTAGCGGTCGAGCTTGTTCACCACCGTCATGTCGAACGGCGTGGTGGTCGTGCCTTCCTCGATAAAGCCGTGCACATGGATGTTCGCGTGATTGGCGCGCCGGTAAGTCAGGCGATGGATCAGCGACGGATAACTGTGATGCGCGAAGATCACAGGCCGGTTCGTGGTGAAGAGCGCGTTGAAGTCGGCGTCGGACAGACCGTGCGGGTGGCGGTCCGCCGGCTCCAGCGTCATCAGGTCCACCACGTTCACCACGCGCATCTTCAGATCGGGCAGCCAGCCGCGCAGCAGGTCGACCGCCGCGAGCGTCTCGACCGTGGGCACGTCGCCGGCGCATGCCATCACCACGTCGGGCTCGCCGCCTTCGTCGTTGCTCGCCCATTGCCAGATGCCGATGCCGTCCGCGCAATGGCGGATCGCTGCGTCCATGTCCAGCCACTGCGGTTGCGGCTGTTTGCCCGCCACGATGATGTTGATGCGGTTCCAGGTGCGCAGCACGTGATCGGTCACGGCGAGCAGCGTGTTGGCGTCGGGCGGCAGGTACACGCGTACCGTATCGACCTTCTTGTTGACCGCGTAGTCGATGAAGCCCGGGTCCTGATGGCTGAAGCCGTTATGGTCCTGGCGCCACACGTGCGAGGTCAGCAGGTAATTGAGCGAGGGCAGGGGCCGCCGCCACGGAATCTCGCGGATCACCTTCAGCCACTTCGCGTGCTGGTTGAACATCGAATCGACGATGTGGATGAACGCCTCGTAGCACGACATGAAGCCGTGGCGCCCCGTGAGCAGATAGCCCTCGAGCCAGCCCTGGCAGGTGTGCTCGCTCAGGATCTCCATGACGCGGCCGTCTGGCGCGAGCTGGACGTCGTCGGGCGTGGTTTCGGCCAGCCACGTGCGCGCTGTCACGTCGAAGACATCGGCCCAGCGGTTCGAAGCGGTTTCGTCGGGACCAAAAATGCGGAAGTTGCGCGTGGGCTGGTTCACGCGCATCACCTCGCGCAGGAACGCGCCCATCACGCGGGTGGCTTCGGCGTCCGCCTGGCCCGGCGCGGGCACGTCCACCGCATGGCGCTCGAAAGGGGGCACGCGCAGCTCGCGCACCCGGCCGCCGCCGTTGGTGCGCGGGTTCGCGCTCATGCGGCGCTCGCCGCGCGGCGCGAGCGCCGCAATCTCGGGCGCGAGCCGGCCTTGCGCGTCGAACAGTTCCTCGGGCTTGTAGCTGCGCATCCAGTCTTCGAGCAGCGCGAGATGGCCCGGCTTCGCGATGTTCGCAAGCGGCACCTGGTGCGAGCGCCATGAGCCTTCGGTCTTCAGGCCGTCGACGCTCTTCGGGCCGGTCCAGCCCTTGGGCGTGCGCAGCACGATCATCGGCCAGCGGGGGCGTTCGATGTGCGCTTGCGGATCGGCTGCAACTGCCTCGCGCGCGCTCTGCTGGATGCGCGCGATTTGGTCGAACGCGCTGTCGAAGGCCGTGGCCATCAGCCGGTGCGCGACGCCGGGATCCTCCGCTTCCACGAAAATCGGCGCGTAGCCGTAGCCTTTCATGAGCGCGGCGAGTTCATCGTCGCCGATGCGCGCGAGCACGGTCGGCCCGGCGATCTTGAAGCCATTCAGATGCAGGATCGGCAGTACGGCGCCATCCGTCACCGGATTGAGGAATTTGTTGGAATGCCACGAGGTGGCGAGCGGCCCCGTTTCGGCTTCGCCGTCGCCGACCACGCACGCGGCGATCAGATCGGGGTTGTCGAACACCGCGCCATAGGCATGCGACAGCGCGTAACCGAGTTCGCCGCCTTCGTGGATCGAGCCCGGGGTCTGCGGCGCAACGTGGCTCGGGATGCCGCCGGGAAAGCTGAACTGCTTGAAGAGCGCGGCCATACCTTCTTCGTCCTGCGGCACGTTCGGCCAGGTCTCGCTATAGGTGCCTTCGAGCCAGGTGTTCGCGACCACGGCCGGCCCGCCATGCCCCGGTCCCGCGATGAAGAGCAGGTCAAGATCGCGCTCGTTGATGATGCGGTTCAGGTGCGTGTAGAGAAAATTGAGGCCGGGCGTGGTGCCCCAGTGGCCGAGCAGGCGCGGCTTCACGTGCGCGAGTTGCAGCGGTTCGCGTAGCAGCGGATTGGCGAGCAGATAGATCTGGCCGACCGAGAGATAGTTGGCGGCGCGCCACCAGGCGTCCATGCGCTGCAACAGTTCGTCGGAAACCGGCGGACGGGAGGAAGGGCGGTTTGCACTCATTCGATGCTCCTGTCGCACGAAGGGAAGAGCGTGCGACGACCATGGTGCCACGATCGCTGGGAACGCTTCCTACGCGTGTGCGCACGCGCAGGTCGCGATGCGCGCGCCGAGCGCCTAACATGGATGATGCGTCCCTCGTGCATCGCGTGGCACGCGTTTCCCGGACCCGAAACGCAAGCGCTGCATGAGACCGGAGAGCGACGCGTCGACACAGCGCGAGGCGGGCTTTCGTCCCCAACTGCATGACGGCGATAAAGTACGCCAAAGCATGGCTTTTCGATTGCGCGAGCGAATCACGCAACCGGCATGCAATCCGCATGCCGCACGTATGCAACTCGCGCGCAACGCAACGGCGGGCAGGCCGTCGCGCGCGGCTCCCGCGACCGGGACCTCGCATGCCGGATGCCGCGCATCATGGGCCTTGCCCTGGAGGTGATGATGTACACACAAATTCTGGTGGCCGTCGACGGCAGCCGCAGTGGACGCCGCGCGCTCGATGAGGCCGTGAAAATAGCCAAGGCGACGGGCGCCGCGGTTCAGGCGCTTTGCGTGGTGCAGCATCCGGCGCGCCTCGTCGATGTCGGCACGGGATTCGCAGAGGAGCCCAAGCGCCAGAAGGCCGAGGCCGATCTCGCCACGGCCGCGCTGGAGGAGGCCAGGACGGTGTTCGCAGCGGGCGGCGTGCAAGGCACGGCGCGCGCCGCCGACGCGATGGGCGAGGACATTGCGGCGGTGATCTACCGCATCGCAGCGGAAGAGGACGCGGACCTCGTGGTGATGGGCACGCGCGGCTTGTCGGGCGTGAAGCGACTGCTGCTCGGCAGCGTCGCGGAATCGTTCCTGCGCATGGCCGATCGCCCGGTCATGCTGGTGCGCGAGGATGAACCGAAGGCGGCTTGACACCGGCTTGACGCCCCCTTCCAGGAAGGCGCGCGGGCGCGGCGGCGCCCGCCGCCGCACTCGCATTTTCGTCTGAAAATACCTGCGCGCCCAGGCTTCAATGCGCCCACCCGAGGTACAAATATCTCAAAATACGATTTCGATCAAATCTTGCACCCGTGCAGGGTCACGCGGCGCCGGGCATTCCTTTTATCATTTGCAACTGGCGGCGCGATAACCCGGTTTGGCCGGTACATCCTTCGCGCTCCCATTCAGATTCTGCATGTAATCAGGAATCCGATTTAATTTTCCGCAGACGTATAACATGCTTTAACCATTGTGCGACGCGCAGCGGGTTTTCCGCTCCGGCGCGTAGTTCGCGTAAGTAACAAGAAGAAACACGACTGTAGCGAAACTGTACGTTTTGCTCGCTATGCTGGTTTCCACAGCGAGCCCTGAACAGGAGAAATTCGATGCTCAGTCACCACGAACTGGCAGCGCTGCTATTGATTCGCGACGCCAATGCGCCGCTTCAAACATTCGATTCCGAATTTCTGGCGCTCGAGCGCTACCATCTCGTGGAGATGGACGAAGGCGGGGACGGCTGCGCCCCGCGCCTCACGACCCGCGGCAAGGAATTGTTGCGCCGGCTGACGCAAGACAGCGGTGTCGACGCACGATAACAGGCGCAAACGCGCGGCCTTGTTGAACCCCGCTTGGTCCCTGCGCGCGCCGTTATTTGCGCCGCTTCTTCATCAAATAGTCGCGCAGCACGGCGGCGTTATTGTCTTCGGTGTTGTGCGAGCTGAACAGCAGCACCACCGGATGCGCCTTGCTCGCCTCGGCAAGCGGCGCCCATGCGGCACGGTTTGCGTCGAGTTCGGCGACGTAGCGGCGCGTGAATTCATCCCACTGTTGCGGGTCCTTGTGGAACCACTCGCGCAGTTCCGTACTCGGCGCGACGTCCTTCGCCCAGGTCACGCCCGCGAGTTTTTCCTTGCTCATGCCGCGCGGCCATAGCCGGTCGACCAAAAAGCAAGACTGTCTGTCCTCGGGCAGCGGATCGTAGACACGCTGGATGGTGATTGCCGGCAGGGTCATGTTGCGCTTCTCCTTGTGGAGCAAATTCGCATTCGTCTGCTGCGCGGACGATAGCGGCGCCGACAACGCATCGGCAACGCGCTCGCGCAGCGCGGGCAGCACGTCGCGCGCGAACCACGAATGCCGCTGAAACCACGGCGTATTGCGCGGCGAGGGGTGAGGCAGCGGCACGTAGCCGGGCGCGTAGTCGCGCCAGGCTGCCACGGTTTCGGTGAGCGAGCCCTTGCGGCGGTTGCCGAGGAAATAACGCTGCGCGTACTGGCCGACCAGCAGCGTGAGGCGCACGCCGGGCATCAGCGCGAGCAGGCGTGTGTGCCAGAGCGGCGCGCATTCGGGGCGCGGCGGATTATCGCCGCCGCCGCCGCGCCCCGGATAGCAAAAGCCCATCGGCACGATGGCGATGCGCGCGGCGTCGTAGAACGTGGCGGCGTCGATGCCCATCCATTCGCGCAGGCGCTCGCCGCTCGCATCGTCCCATGGAATACCCGAAGCATGGACTTTGGCGCCGGGGGCCTGGCCCACGATCAGGACCCGCGCGCTCGCACTCGCTTGCAGCACCGGGCGCGGGCCGAGCGGCAGCGTGTCGGCGCAGATGCGGCAAGCGCGGATCTCGGTCAGCAGGCGCGGGAGCGAGCGGGTAGCGGACACAATGGGACAGCGCTTTGGCGAATGAGTGTGCGGGAATTCCAGTCTATCAAAGCGCCGCTGCCTGGCATGCATCACCTCGATGCTCACCTCGGTGGCCACCTCGTGCCGGTCCGGGTGCCGGCATGACGGACGACGGCCACGCACAGCGCGAGCGCCGATGCGCGAAGGCGCGTAGACTCGCACGGAGCAGCAGTGTCAGGGACGCGCTGGCCGCATGTTTCGAGCCGCGACGGCGCGACGACAACCGTGAACGACACCGCGAGCGCCCCGCCGCCGGTTTGCACGAATCGCACGAATCGCACGAATCATACGTATCGCACGATCCGCGCATCGCTTCGGGTCGGCGCTTCGCAAGGAGGCTTCATGAGATTGCTGGCCGTCCACCCGAGCGGGCTGATGTACACGCGCGTGTTTCTTCGGCTCGAGCCGCTGGGTCTCGAATCGGTCGCCGGCACGGCGCGCGACGCGGGGCACGAGGTACGCCTCATCGACCTGCAGGTGGAAACCCATCGCGACCTGATGCGCATGGTGCGCGACTGGCGCCCCGAGGCGCTTTGTTTCTCGGGCAACTATCTGGCGAATATTCCCGAGATCGTCGATCTCTCCAAGGCCGTGAAGGCGGCGCTGCCCACGTGCTTCGTGTTCGTGGGCGGCCATAGCGTGTCGTTCACGGCACACGATTTGCTGCGTCACGCTGAGGGCGCCATCGACTGCATCCTGCGCGGCGAGGGCGAGGCGTCGATCAACGTGCTGCTCGAAGCGGTTGCGCAAGGCGGCGATCTGCTCGCGGTGCCAGGCGTGGTGACGCGCGAAGGGTCGGGTCCTCCGCCGCGCTTCGTCGAGCAGCTCGATCCCGTGCGGCCCGCGCGTGATCTGTTGCGGCACCGGCGCAAATATTTCATTGGCACGCTCGACCCGTGCGCCTCGATCGAGTTTGCGCGCGGCTGCCCGTGGGACTGCACGTTCTGCAGCGCGTGGACCTTCTATGGGCGCAGCTACCGCACGCGCAGTCCCGAGGTCGTGGTGGAGGAACTGGCGGCGCTGCGCGAGCCGGGCGTCTTTATCGTCGACGATGTGGCCTTCGTGCACGCGGAGCACGGCATGGCGATTGCCGACGCGATCCGCCAACGCGGCATCCAGAAGCGCTACTACCTGGAGACGCGCGGCGACGTGCTCCTGCGCAACAAGGAGGTGTTCCGCGCGTGGCAGGCGATCGGCCTGAAATACATGTTCCTCGGGCTCGAAGCGATCGACGACGAGGGCCTCAAGGCGTTTCGCAAACGCATCAGTCTCGACCGCAATTTCGAGGCGCTCGAATTCGCGCGTTCGCTCGGCATCACGGTCGCGATTAACCTGATTGCCGATCCGGACTGGGACCATGGGCGCTTCGAGACGATACGCCAGTGGTGCATGGAGATTCCGGAAATCGTGAACATCAGCGTGAACACGCCGTATCCTGGCACGGAGAACTGGCAGCACGAGACGCGGCGTCTGACGAGCCTCGACTACCGGCTCTACGACATCCAGCACGCGGTAGTGCCAACGAAGCTGCCGCTGCCCGAGTTCTATGCGGAATTGGTGCGCACGCAACAAGTTTTGAATCGCAAGCACATGGGCTGGACCGCGTTTCGCGGTGCGGCGGGGCAGGCGATGCGTTTGCTGCTGCGCGGCCAGACCAATTTCGTGCGCATGCTGTGGAAGTTCAACTCGGTGTTCGATCCGCGCCTGCAACTCGCCGATCATGCGCGCGAGGTCCACTACGAGATGACGCCGCCGCCCGCCGCACTCGGCGAGAGCGGGGGCGACATGAAGACGATCTACATTCACGGGCCAACCGGGCGGCGCGGTCGCAAGCTCGACGACGCCACCGAAAAGTTCGTCGACGATACCCGCATGGGGATGGGCTGAATCAACCAGCCTTGCTGACCGGCACCCAGCCGTATTGCGCGGCCGCCTGCGCGAGTTGCTTCGCGATCGAGTTCGCGAGCTTGCCGGCGTCGGCGGCAATCGTGTCGCGTTTCGATGCGGATGCGCCGTGCAGTCCCGCGCCCGCTGCCGCCGATGCCGCGAGATGGCCCGCCGCCGCGCCTGCGCCCGCTGTTTCCGCCATGCCGGGCATATATCCGCTGTTCGCGCTGGTCTCGAAGTTGGCGAGCGATTGCGGCGCACCGTTGGCCGGCAGGTACGACACGCTGATGGTGGCATCCACTTCGCTCTTGCCGGCGCCGAGTCCGATCAGCGCGCGGCGCCGGCGGCTGCCCGCATCGACGCTATCGATGCGGCCTTCGACCACGATGGCGTCGCGGCCCGCCGGCACGGGGCCGTCCACGCGCACCGCGGGCAGACCCATCTTCTGCAACTGCGCGACGATGTTGTCGGCCAGCTTCTCGCGCGCCGCGAGCGCTACTTGCTGTTGTTGTTGCGCAGACGTTTCGCCGCTCGCCATCGTATTGAGCCGCTGCGCCATGCCGCTGTCGAGCTTCACGAGCTCGGGCGAGATCTCGAACGCGCAGACGTAGATAACCTCGGCATGCACTTGCGGCAGCGGACCGGCGGCCTGAAACGGGCTCGCAGCCGAGGCGCAGCCCGACGCGAGGAGCGAGCCCGCGAGCAGCGCAGCGCCGGCGAAACGGCGGGTCTTTTTGAGGAGGGAGCGGATGATCGTATTCATGTCGGGTCGCCTGGATGCTGGATTCGATATCGACTAGTAATAAGGATATCGAAATATCATATTCGGTTCGTTAGGACTGGCTGAGCGGCTTGCCTGCATTCGCCTGATGATTCAGGTTGCGGCGTGTGTCACTCGGCACAGGCGCAAGTATGGAGGGGAGTGCATGGCTGCGCCACGCGCGAATTATGTCGCTCGATGTCACCGGCGCGCGGCGGCGTCCTGAATCGGCAGCTTCACCACGGCTTCGAGTCCGCCGCCTGCACGGTCGGTGAAAGTGAGCGAGCCGCCGTGCTGCCGCGCGATTCGTTCGACGATTGCGAGCCCGAGGCCCGTGCCGCCCGCATGGCTGCGCGCATTGGTGCCACGGCTGAAGGGCGCTTTGAGCCGCTCGAGTTCTTCGGCGCGGATGCCGCCGCCACGGTCGCAGATAGCCACGCAAGCGTGGCCGTCCGCTTGCCAGGTGCGCACGCACAGGCCCGTGCGCCCGTAGACGACGGCGTTCTGCATCAGGTTCATCAACAGACGCATGACGGCCACGGGCCGGAACGAGAAGCGGGGCAGCGCGCCTTCCTCGAAGTCGAATTCGTGGCCGAGCCCAGCGAAGTCGGCCACGAGCTGGCCCGCGAGCGCGTTGAGGTCGCCAGGCTGCGGCGCTTCGCGCTCGCCGCTGCCCGCGTAATCCATGAACTGCTGGAGGATCGTATCGATATGGTCGAGATAGCCCTCGGCGGAATCGACGAGCTTGTCGTTGGTGCCGCGCGGCAGCGCCATCGCAAGGGCGAGGCGCAGTTTCGTGAGCGGCGTGCGGATGTCGTGAGACACGCCCGCGAGCATCAGCGCGCGCGTCGCTTCGGCCTGTTGCAGCGCGGCGGTCATCTGATTGAAGGCCTGGCTGACCTCGGCGATTTCGGTCGGGCCGTCGGTGGGCAGCGGCGCCGGCGCTTCACCCGCGCTCACGCGCCGCGCCGCGTGAGCCAGATCGCCGAGCGGGCGGTTCAGATGCATCTGGATCAGCCAGCCCGTGAACGCCGCGAGCAGCGCGAGACCGATCGACAACACGATGGCCGTGGCGATGCCGCTTGCGCGCGCATCGGCGCTCAGCGGCATCGCCACCCAGATGGGCTCGCCCGCCGCGTGCATGCGGATCCAGAGACGCTCTTCGTCTGATGATTCCCAGCGCACCGGCATGTCGGCGGGCAGATGGCGCTGCAGCGCCGCGATAAAGACATCGCGCTGCCATGTCTGAAAAACATGGAGCGGACTCACGCCCGGGGAATCGAGGTTCGCCACGTGCGCGGCGGGAGCTGTGCGATGGTCGTTCAGGCGCGCGGCGCTCGCGCGGCTTTCGGCGGGCGGCAGGGCGGCGAGCGTGCTGTCGAGCAGCTTCACGTAGTCGGCGAAGATGATCGAGGCGCGCTCGATGCGCGGGCGCTGCACGAAATGCAGCAGCGCGGCGAACGAGCATAGCTGGGTGAGCGCGACCAGCGCCACCAGCAGCGCGATGTTGCGCGAGAGGAGCGATCGCGGCAGCGAGCGCGGCAGCCAGCGCGAAGGCGTGCGCATGAGTGATGGACGCTGCAAGGCTCAGGACTCGACGCCGGCCACCAGCATATAGCCGAGGCCCCAGACGGTCTTGATGAAGCGCGGCTTGGCGGGATCTTCCTCGACGATCTGGCGCAGCCGCAGGATCTGCACGTCGACGCTGCGGTCGAGCGCGGCGTGGTCGCGCCCGCGGGCGCGCGCGAGCAGGTTCTCGCGGCTCACGGCGCGGTTCGGCGAGGAGCCGAGCGCGTGCAGCAGAAGCATCTGCGCCGAATGTATTTCGATGGGCACGCCATCGCGCAGCAGCGTTTGCTGGCCAACGTCGAAGACGAAGCTGCCGAAGCGCAATCGCTGCGTCGTGACGGTGGGGTCTCCCGCGGCCATCTTCTGGCGGCGCAGCAGTGCCTTCACGCGCGCGACGAGTTCGTCGGGCAGGAAGGGCTTGGCGAGGTAGTCGTCGGCGCCGGTTTCGAGGCCGATCACCTTGTCGGCAGCATCGCCCTTGGCTGTGAGCATCAGGATCGGCAGCGTGTGGCCCTCCGCGCGCAGGCGGCGGCAGACGCTCAGGCCGTCCTCGGGCTCCATCATCAGATCGAGCACCAGCAGGTCGTAGCGCTCGCGTTGCAGCATGCGGTCGAGGCGCTTGCCGTCGGCAACCGCGCGCACTTCGAAGCCGTGCCCGCTAAGGAAGCGCTGCAGCATGTTGCGCAGCTCGGCTTCGTCGTCGAGCACGAGGATCCGGTTTGCATGCTCCATGAGCCGCCTCCTGTGGCGGTGCGGTGTGTCGATGTTTCGAAGCATCCGGCGCGCGGCCGAATTCGAATTGCATTGGAATGATCAGGGATGCTACTTGATTGCGCCGGCTCCTGCGATACCAGGGCTTGAAATAAAATTGTGAAACTTGGGGAACGTACCTTGCCGGCCGCATTGCGGCATCGCGCGTCGCTTGTACGGTTCGGCCAAGCGGCGCTGCTTGCTCCTTGCACTGCGACCGGCAAGGTACGTTCGCAAGCCAGTTATGAATGTGAACAGGCCCCGCGCGAATTGGTGCGGCCCGAACGTCGCCTCGCGAACGTTCAGGCGTGGCCCACGCGCATTGCGCACGCCGGCGTGAACAGGATTGCGCGTTAGCACGACGCGCGGTTGCCGACCGCATCATCAGTCAAGCCCAATGCGCGGGCACCCATACGCGACCGACCCAGTGCGCCGGCACCCAGACCGCGGCACGCGGCGCGGGCGCCACGTAGACGGCGCGCGGCAGCGGTCTGGCCGCGTACACGACCTTGGGCGCAGGCGGCGTGACGTACACGACTTTGGGTGCGGTCGGCGCGACATAAACGGGCTTCGGCGGCGGGGGCGCTACATACACGGTCTTGGGCGCCTGAGCGACGACGACAGTGTTCGGCGCGGGCGGCGGAGCCACATAGACCGTGCTGGCCGCAGGCGTGGGAGCGACGACCACCGGGGCCGGCGGAACTGCCACCGTGGCGCCGCCCTGGACGACCGTAGTGCCGCCCGTGCTGACCGTCCCTTCGCGAACGACCATTGACCCGCCCGACGTCGTCACCACACCCGGCGCGACACGCGTGGCGCTGCCCGAATGCGTAACGGTCCCACCGGCCGTGCCGGTGTCCGTACCCGAGCGATAGCAGGTCGTGCCAGCGCAATTCGTCGAAGCACTGTGGCTCACGCTGTTGCCGTTCGCGGCCGTGACCGTGCCGCTCGACGAATACTGGCCCGGCGCGGTGCGCGTTACGCTGCCCGAGGTCGATGCGCTGCGGCCGTCCTCGCCCGTCATCGTGCCGGTATGCGAGCAGGTGCCGCCCGCGCAGCTCGTGTCGCCTGCATGCTCGACCGAACGCCCGTTCGGGCCGACGGCTGTGCCGCTGTTCGAGAATTGTCCCGGCGCGGTGCGCGTGACGGTGCCGGTGTTGGTGGCGAGGCCGCCCCGCGGACCGGCCACGCCGCCCGCATGCGAGCAACTGCCGCCGCCGCACGAGGCATAGTGCGCGCCGTTATACGTACCGTGCGGCGTGTAGGCGGTGCCGTGGCCCGCCCAGCCCGCGAAGGCCGGGGCGCTGGCGAGGGTGAAGACGGTGGCGGCGAGGAGGGAGCGGGGCAGCAATTTCATTTGGGATCCTTGCGGTTCGGTTCGGTGCACGCATCGGCGTGTCAGCGGAACGAACTATAGGGCGGTCCCCGCCGCAAGTCCCGTGCAAAACCATGTCGCGGTGTTACACCGTGCGCGCGCGACATGCGGCGACATACTTTGTGAGTGGTTCTGCGCGTCCGGCGCTTTTAAAGTGCGCTTCATCCGACGCGACACGCAAGGCAGCAGCGAACGACGCGTCCTTTTCAACACCGCGCCACGCGCTTTCATTCGCACAGTGCTTACCATGCTCTCCACAGGAAAACTTTCGTCGTACGTAACGCTCTTCATCGTCGCGGCCTCGCTGATCGAGGCCGTGGTGCTCACGTTTCGCAAACGCTGTAACGGCCAGGTCCCGTTCGACTGGTCCGAAGTCTGGCTCTCGCTCGCTGATCTCGTCGGACGAAAGCTGTTCGCGCTCCTGCCCGTTTCGCTCGCTACGCCAGTGTTTCATTTCGCCTGGGCGCACCGGCTTTTCACGCTCACGATCGATAACTTCCTGCTCGTGCTGCTCATCTTTCTCGGCCAGGAGTTCTGCTATTACTGCTACCACCGCGCCTCGCACCGCATGCGCGTTTTCTGGGCGTCGCACGCGGTGCATCATTCGCCCAATCAGCTCACGCTGTCTTCCGCGTATCGCCTCGGGTGGACCAGCAAGCTCGCCGGTCCGGTCGTATTCTTCGCGCCGCTCGTCTGGCTCGGCGTGCGCCCCGAGATTGCGGTCGCGATGCTCTCGTTCAATCTGCTTTATCAGTTCTGGCTGCACAACACCTGGATGCCCAAGCTCGGCTGGCTCGAATACGTGTTCAATACGCCTTCGGCGCATCGCGTGCATCATGCGTCCAATGTCGATTACCTCGACGCGAACTATGGCGGCGTGCTGATCGTATTCGACCGCCTGTTCGGCACCTATGTGCCCGAGCGCGCCGACGAGCCGTGCCGCTACGGCCTCGTCACGCCCACGCGCTCGCGCAATCCGGTGGTGGTCGAGTTCGAGCATTGGGCGAGCCTTGCGCGCGACATCGCCGCGGCGCCCGACTGGTGGACCGCGGTGCGCCACGTTATCCTGCCGCCGGGCTGGCGCGCGGACGGCGCGGGCGAAACCACGGAGGCGCTGCGCAGGCGCAGCCTGGCAGCGGTACGGCCAGAGACGCGCGTCTGATACGCTGCTGGCGCAATTTCCAACCAGGGTACGGCATGAGCCGAACCCACAACTCGCAGGAACTCAAGATGGACGACTCAGTGAATGGCAAGGCGGTGGCGATCACCGGCGGATTCGGCAGCCTCGGCATGGCGAGCGCGCAATATCTCGCGGCGCGCGGCGCGCGCGTGGCGCTGATCGGCCGGGGCGCGGCGCCCGGCGACGACGCCTGGCCCGCAGAGCTGGCCCAGGCGGTGCGCATCGGCGGGATCGACCTCGTCGACGCGGGCGCGGCGAAGCGGGCGCTGGAGACGGCAAGCCAGGCGCTTGGCGGACTCGACGCGCTCGTCAACGTCGCGGGCGCGTTCCGCTGGGAGACGATCGCCGACGGCGACGCGCGCACGTGGGACCTGATGTTCGATCTGAACGTGAAGACGGCGCTCAATGCGTCGAAGGCGGCGCTGCCGCATCTGCTCGCGCGGGGTGCTGGGCGCATCGTGAATATCGGCGCGGGAGCGGGGCGCAAAGCCGGGCTCGGCACGGGCGCCTATGCGGCTTCGAAGGCGGGCGTGGCGCGGCTTACCGAGGCGCTGGCCGAGGAACTCAAGGACCAGCGCGTGACCGTCAATGCGATTTTGCCGAGCATCATCGACACGCCGCAAAACCGCGCCGATATGCCCGACGCCGATTTCGCACGCTGGGTGCAGCCCGATGAAATCGCGGCGGTGATTGCGTTTCTGATCTCCCCGGGCGCCAGCGCGGTGACGGGCGCGGAGATCGCAGTGAATGGGCGGGTGTGATGCGTGAGGCATGCGCTGGTTGACGCGGGGCTAGTGCCGGCCGCCGTGTCCACCGCCGCCGCCTTGCCAGGTGGCGCTTCCGCCACCATGCCAGCCGCCACCGCCGCCGTGCCAGCCACCGCCGCCACCGTGCCAACCGCCGCCATGCCAGCCACCACCGTGCCAACCGTGGTAGCAGCATCCGCCGCCGCCCCAGTAGGCGAAGCCGAAGCTCGGCCCGTAGTAGTACGCGGGGTAGCCGCCATAGGGGTAGCCGTAAGCGTAGGGGTAGCCGTAGCCGTAGCCGTAGCCGTACGCGGGGTCGTAATAGCCGGGATACCCCGGGTAGGGCGCGACGCAGCCTGCAAGCGCTGCGGCCATCGCCAGTGCTGAAATGAGCCGGAACACAGTGGCCTCCTGACGATCGGGGCGGGAGCACGGCTCCTCGCCCTGATTCCAATATTGCTTAGACACCGGATTGCGGGTGGGGATCAAGAGCAATTGTGTCCTCAGATTACCGCAGCGCGCTTGACACCGCTTGGGTGGCGATTTGGGGGCGACCATCACCTGGAGATCGCGCGCTCACCAAATCGTCAGGATGGCGAAAGATTGTTCGTATGGCCGAAAGCGATTCGGTCGAGCACCCACACGGCCACGATCGTCGCGCCCATCAGCGGAAAGATCACGCCGAGCACGGCGAGGCCGGCCTTCCATGCGCGCATGGGCGGCGCGGCGCGCTCGCGCGCAGGCGCTCCGAGCCCACCCGCGCGACGGGAAGGGCGGCGCAGCCACCACATGACGAAGCCGGTAGTGGCAAGCGCCGCGAGCCCGAGCGAGATTGCCTCGCAGATCAACTGGTTCGCGAGGCCGAAGTAGCGGCCCATATGCAGCGACGTGCCATACGCAATGGCCTGCGAGACCGCGCCGTAATCGCCGTAGCGGATATCCTTGAGTACCTTGCCACTGTACTGGTCGATATAAATCGTGCGCTCCTCTTTCGGGTCGGCAGGGAAGTACGAAACGACGTAGACCCCCGTTGCCGTGGCGGGCAGCGCGACGTCGTAACCGCTTTGCACGCCGAGCGTGCGCATTTGCGCGATCACCTGGTCGAGCGTCCAGCGCGAGCCGGGCTGCGTGCGCGCCGCGGGCGATTGCGGCACCGGCACTGCGCCCACGGCCCATGGCACGTTGGGCAGCGGCAGGTCGTCCATCACCATGCCCGGCATCGACGCCATGTCGTGGCCCGCGTGCTCCGCCTGGCCGGCGTGATCGGCGTGATCGGCGTGATCGGCGTGATCGGCGTGATCGGCGCGGGTCCCGGACGCTGCATGCGCCTGCCCGCCCGGCAGCGTCGAATGCAGCGGCAGGCCGCCGCCCCATGCGCCGCGCGGTGCGCCAAGACTCGCGCGCGTCGCGAGCGCCTTGAACTGTTTGCCCCACGAGCCCGTCCACGGCAGGCCGCTCACGACGAACAAGAGCGCGCCCACCGCAAGCCAGATGCCGATGGTGCTGTGCACGCTCTTCCAGAACGGCCGGCCCGTTGCGCCGAAGCGCGGCCACAGCGCGGCGCGTATTGCGGCGAGCCCGGTTGCCAACGCGGACGCGTCCCCAGAGGAACCCCGCGCGCGCGCCTGCCGTGGCCACCATAGCGCGACGCCGGTGACGATCATCACGAGCGTCCAGCAGGCAGCCAACTCCATCAGCAGTTCGCCGGTTTTACCGAGCAGCAGCTTGCGGTGCAGCATGCGGTCCACCTGCATGAAGCGTCTTTCCACGTCGAGCGTGCCGAGCACTTCGCCGCTGTACGGGTTCACATAGACGCTCTCCTTGACACCGCCGTCGCGCGCGAAAACAAACTCCGCGCTGCGCGCGGGGTTCGCTTCGACATGCGCCCGCACGAGGCGCACGCCGGGCGGCATCGCGTCCCGCGCACGCGCGAGCAGGGCGTCGGCGGGCAAGCGTGGCGTCGCGGCGGGCGCGACCACGAGCCGGTGCGGATACAGCAATGGCTCGATCTGCGGCTGGAAGCAATAGATCGTGCCGGTGATTGCGAGCACGATCAGAAACGGCATGACGAACAGGCCGGCATAGAAATGCCAGCGCCATAGCGTGCGATAGCCTGGATGAACGGCGCCGGCAGTGCGGGCGGCGCGCGTGGCGGAGGCAGGCAGCGTGGCGGACATCGGATGCTCCTCGCGGTCCGGTGCGTCGCCACGGGCGGCGCGTTGGACCAGCAGTAATGGTGATTGAAGCCGCGAGTGCGGCAGTGACGATTACAGGCGCTCGCTCACAGCCCGAGCTTCGCCTCGACGTAATACGTGCGGCCCGGATACGGGTGATAGACGAAGTAGCGCGCGTCGAACAGGTTATCGATGCCCACGCCTATCTCGCTCTTCTTCGTGGGCCGGAACGTGTATTTGATGTCGGCGACCGTGTACGTGCTCGTGCCGCCGAACACGTTCGGGTTGGTGTCGACGTTGGTGAGCGTGTTGTACTGGCGTCCCGAATAGCGGGCCGCGAGCGTGAGCGCGCTGCGCGCATCGAAGCGGTAAGTCGCGACGAGATTCGCGCGCCACAGTGGAATCCGGTAGAAGTACTTGCCCACGCTCGCCGGGTTCTGCGCGTTCTCGAGAATCTTCGACTGCGTGTAAGCCACGTTCGCCGCAAGGTCGAGGCCGTGCCAGATCACGTCCTGCCCCTGGTAGCTCGTCTCCACGCCGCGCGAGCGCACCTTGCCGATGTTCTGGAAGCTCGTCACGTTCGGAATCACCGTGGTGTCGGTCTGGCTGAAGATCGTATTCTTTACGTCGTCCTGAAAGAGCGTGAAGCGCCACAGCCCGTTCCAGTGCGCCCATTCGGCGGTGAGTTCCTTAGAGAGATCGTCTTCGGGGCGCAGGTTCGGGTTGTTGTTGACGATCGACGAACCATTCACCTGCCCCTGGAACAATTCGCTCACGGTGGGAAAGCGATACGCACGCGCAATGGAAGCACGCAGCGTGAGGTCGTCGGTGACGTCGAACGAGAGCGAGGCCTTCGGCGAGAAGTGATGATCGCCCGCGTTCGGATAGGGCACGCTCGATGCGCCAAGCGCCTGATAGCCGTCGTAGGCGCGCCAGTCTTCGTAGCGCACGCCGTAGACTAGCTTCCAGCGCGGCAGGAAGCGCCACGCGTCCTGTGCGTAGAACGCCTGCGTCTCGGTTTTGCCGGCGAATGCGTTGGCGAAGCTGCCCGCGCCGCCATCGCGCCAGGCGAGCGTGTTCCAGGTCTGGTTATCGGTGAAATAGTTGTCGTAGTGGTAGCCGAAGCTGAGCCAGTGCGCGGCGAGGCCCGCGTCTGGCCGCTCGGGCGTCCACGTCGCCTTGAGATCGAGCGTCTTCCAGCCTGTGCCGTCGCCGAGCGTCATCGTGCCGGGGCCGTCGCCGGGACCGCCCGCATTGGCGTTGCGCGCGACGCTGTAGCTCACGTCGTAGTACGAAGCAATGGCCTCGGCGTTCCAGCCGCTCGCCTGATGCGTGCGCAGCGAGACGCCATAGAGCCAGTTTTCGTTCGAGCCGCGGCTGGGCGCGAGCGCCGCCGCCGGAATGTTGTACTCGTAGCCGTCTATCGACATCTTGCCGCTGTACACCGGGTTGCCGTTGGCGTCGTAGAGGAAGGTCGAGGTCTGGCTGTCGTAGGTGCGATGCCAGTAGCCGAGCGTCACGCCGCCTTGCACGGTGGGCGTGAAGTCGTATTGCATGCGCAGCTTGAACTGGTCCTGAACGGTGTGCTCGATGCCTTCTCCATTCACGCCCAGCACGGCCGTGGGCGCGTTGGTCTGGTTGTTGTAGAAGTACGCGCCGTGCACCGGAATGTCGCCGGGTTTCGCGGGCGTTTTCGACTGCGCGAGCGTGGCGAATTGCAGTGGCTGACTCGTATTTTCCAGGTGATTGACGCCGAGCAGGTATGAAAACTTGCCGATCGTGTCGCCCACCGAGGCGCTCATCTCGCTGCCGTTGAAATTCTGGTTCACGCCGTAGAGGCTGAAGTGCTGCGTGAACGCCTTGACGTCCGCGGTGGCTTCGAACTGCTTCGGCATGCGTGTCGTGATCAGCACCGTGGCGCCGAGCGAGTTGCCCGCGTAGAGCGCCGAATACGGCCCGTAGATCACATCCACCTGCTGGATCTGTTCGGGAAACACCATCGACCAGCGCGGCGGAAACGCGTAGCCGTTGCCGAGCAGGTTCGAAACCAGCAGGCCATCGGCATAGACGAGGCCGCGCGCGCTTTGCGTGTTGCTCGTGCCGCGCACGGCGATGATCGAATTGACGTCGCCGATGAAGCGCTTGCGTACCGCGAGGTTCGGCATGTACTTGAGCACGTCCTCGGTGTTGACGACGTTCCAGTGGTCGAACTGCTGCGGCGTGACGGTCTCCACGCTGGCCGGCAGGTTCGGATCGACGGCGGGCGTGGTGGCGGCGCTCGTGCCGTTGCTCGCGGCGCTCACGGTGACGGTGGGCAGCGTGGCTTCGGCCGTGGCCGCAAACGATGCGGCAGGGGCGAGCGATGCAAGCGGCGCGAGCAGCGAGAGCGGCGCGAGGCCGAAATAAGCCTTGAAATAAGGCTTGAAATAAGGCTTAAAGCAGGGTTCAACGGGCGCGCCGGAGCACGCATGCAGGTGCGAGCGAATGCGCGCGCCGCGCGGAGCGGGCGTGAACATAATGAAGTTTCCCGAAGGCGTTGAACGTGCGGCCACGTGAGCGCTGCGCAATCGCCGCGAGCGGGATGGCGCGTGCTGCGCGTATCAAAGCGCGCGTTTGAGCGCACACACGGCGACGGGCGCGGCTCGTTGCGAGCCGCCACGCGAGAGTCAACGCCCGATCATGGATCGGCGCGTGCAGTCGCGAAACGCGGGCGTGAGTGCGGGAAAAACGCGAACCGGTGGCCGGTGACGGCTGGGCTCAGGAAACGAACGGTGGATCGCGCGGCCTGCCCGAAGGGAAGGCGCCGAACGGCGTATGGCGGGTGGAGAGCGGCGCGACGCGATCGAGCGTCGCCACGAGGGCGCGCGAGGGTTCGGGCACGGGAACGCCCGGCATCGCGACATGATGTTCGAGCAGATCGCAGTAGCCGCACGCGCCGAACGCATCGGCATGCGAGAGATGCGGCTCGCCGGAAGCCGGCTGGATCGCCGAGCAGAGCGCGGCGTCGGGCACGTGCGCGTAGTGCGCGGCAACCAGTTGACTCACGAGTGGCGCGAGCACGATGAGCCACATGGCAACGAGGCCAAGCCATGTGGTCAGCAGTTTGTGCTTGCGTGGATTCATGACGGAATGAGCGAAATGCGCGGCGCAGTCTACCATGATGCACGCGCATTGCGGGCGCCTGCCGGCATGCTGAATACGGTCATAAGCCGTGGCGTATCGAGTGCGGAAGTCGAACCGATGCGACGTTTTCGAAGGTGTTCTATGGCTCGCACCGGTGCGGCGAGCGACCATGGGCACTGTCTGTAACGCTTATGGCGCCGCCTTTCGCGCGGCGAACGATCATGCCCGTCTTTTCAATGCGCCAGGCGCCCAGCCTGAGATGGATGGCCCGCACCGCCGAGCCTTGCGGCGTGCGCGCATCGCGCCCTGATGACGCCGCCGCGCTGAACCCGGCACCGCACTCGCGCGAGATTGGCGTACGTGCGCCCCGTTGCGGCATCGATTTGCCCGACGGGTATGCGCTGCGACTCGAAGCGCGCACTCATGCAACGCCGCACAGCCCCATCGGCTGCCCGCTGGAGTCAAGCGTGCTGCGCCAGTGGTGCGTGCGCAATCTGCAAGGCGATTGCCCCGAGCAGGCGCAGCCCACAACTCCCCCGTTTCTTCAGAAGTACGTTTGAGTTCGCAGCACGGCGGGCCTGGCCCGATTCACGCAGCTTCATGCAGCTTCATGCGGATTCACGCTGAATCGCGCATCGCGGCCTGCTCGCGCAGCACCTCCAGTTCGGCCACCACCTCCGCCGAGAAAGCGCCCACTTCATCGGTCCACTGGCCGGCTTCGCGCATTGTCGCGCGCAACTCGAGGCAGGCTTCGTTGAGCATCGACGGTCCCAGCACGGCAAGGCCGCCCGAGACGCGATGGGCCCAGTCGCGCAGGCCCTGGAAATCGTGCGTGGCCGCAAGCCGCGCATAGTCGGCGATATCGTGATCGGCCTGCTCGACAAAGAGCTGCGCGAGCGCGGGCGACAAGGCGGGAAAGCGCGGCAAGTCGGCGTCATCGCCAGTTTCGGCATTCATGCCGCTCATGCCGCTCATGTCGCTCATGGTGCTTGCGGTGCTTGCGGTGCTTGCGGTGTTTTCGTTGCTGTTCCGGGGCTGGACGGGGGCGGGCCGAGCAGTGGCGTCATGCGCCGGGGCCGGCAGATGCTCGGCCACGTCCGCGAGCACGCGCGCGAGCGCCGCGAGCGGCACCGGCTTGCTCAGATAGTCGGTGAAGCCGGACAGGCGGCCTTGTGCGATCTGTTCGGGCAGCGCGTTGCCGCTCACCGCGTAGATGGGCAGTGCCGCGTGCTTCGCGCGCGCGGCCTGCAGCAACTGATAGCCGTTCATCTTCGGCATGTTGAGATCGGTGAGCATGACATCGACGTGCACGTCCTCGAGCCGCGCGAGCGCTTCTTCGCCGTCTTTCGCTTCGGTCACGTTCGCCCCAAGCGTGCGCAACTGATCGCGCAGGAGGCTGCGGTTGAGCAGGTTGTCTTCGGCGATCAGCACGTTCAGCCGCCGGAATTCGCTGTTTTGTGGCGCTTGTGAAGGAGCGGCCGCAGCAGTCCCCGCCGCGGACGCCGCCTGAGTGCCCCCATGCCCCGCCGCGCCGGGCTTCGCGCGCAGCATTTGCGTGGCGGTGCGAATGCCCGCGAGACTGTACAGGCTCACTTCCACGCCGCCGTCTTCGCGGGCAAGCGGCACGAGCGGCCCGTCCTGGCTCAGCCATATCACGTTGGCCGTGCTGCCCCACAGGCGTTGCACATCGTCGGCCGAATACTCGCTCGTCACCAGCAGGTAGTCCCATGCGCCTTCGCGCGGCGGCGGCTCGTTCGTGCTCAGCCAGGTGGGCGCGCTGACCTTGGGGTCGAAGAGATTCGTGAGCCATTCGTGATTCTCGGGCGCACGGCACAGCATGGCCGGATGCACTTCGGGCAAGGTCCATTCCTCACCCGCTGTAGTCTCGCCATTCACGCGCAGCGGCAACGTGACGATGACGCGCGTGCCCACGCCGAGCGTGCTTTCCACTTCGCAGCGCCCGCGCATGAGTTTCGCGAGGCGTCCGCAGATCGACAGGCCGAGACCGGTGCCGCGCGCCTCGGTGAGCCGGTGCTCGTCGCCTTGCGTGAACGGCTGGAACAGGCGTGCCTTGAGGGAGTCGGGCATGCCCACGCCCGAGTCGGCCACGCTGATTTCGAGCGCGCCGCCGCGCCAGTTCGCGCGCAGCACGACCTTGCCCGAATGCGTGAACTTGAACGCATTGCTCAAGAGGTTATTGACGATCTGCGCGAGCCGCACGGAGTCGAAATAGAGCCGCGCGGGAATCGCGCGGTCCACCACGAGATAGAACGGCAGCTGCGCCCGGGAGGCGAGCGGCGCATGGGCGAGCGCGATGCGCACGAGCAGCGCGGCAATCGATTCGGGTTCCTCAGTAAGCGTCATCGCGCCGACGTCGATCTTCGAGAAATCGAGCACGTCGCTCACGATCTGCAGCAGCTCGGAGGAGGACACCTGCATGGCCTGCACGCGCGCTTGCTGCTCGGGCGCGAGCGGCCCGCGCGCCACCAGTTCGATATTGCCGACGAGCGACGAGAGCGGCGTGCGGATTTCGTGGCTCATCGCCGCGAAGAAGCTCACCTTGCTGCGCGCGGCATCATCGCTCGTGCGCTTTGCTTCGCGCAGCAGGCGCTCGGCCTCGTGGTGCTTCGACATGTCGGCGAAGGCGCAGAGCATGACGTCCTCGCGGTTCATGGAGGCGGGCGCGTAGGTGATCTCGAGATGCACGCTGTCGCCGCCGTCGCGCACGAGCGAGAACGGCAGGACGTAGATGGGCGTGTCGCCGGGCGTCGACGGCGCATACGGCATGTGCTTCTCGAACTCGACGCACAGCGCGGCGGGCAGCCGGGTGGCGTGGTCGTCGAGACCGAGCACGTTGCGCACGATCTGGTTCGCGATCACGATTTCGAAGTCGCGCTGGCGCACGATGCACAAGCCGACCGGCGTGGCATGCACGAGGAGGTGGTTGAGCAGCTCGCCTTCGAGCGCGCGCGTGGCTTCGCCGTAGGTGCGTTCGAGCACGTGACGGTTCCAGTAGCGCGAGAGCGCCACCAGCAGCGCGACCAGCGCCGCCGTCATCAGCAGGATGATCGCGAGCGGTACGCGAATCAGCGCGAACACGGCGTCCCAGGGCAGCGCGAGCGTGTAATGGCCGAACTGGTGTTCGAGCGGCTGCTCGCGCAGCGCCCATCCGAAGCGCGGCAGCAGATGAAAACGCTCGACCGGCAAGGTCGAGACAATGCGATCGACATACTGCGCGACGGGCGCGGACAGCGTGCTGGCCAGCATCGTGCCGTCGCTGTCGAACAGGGCCGGCGCGATGTCCGATGCGTTCTGGGTCTGCGATAGATCGGCCAGGTCGACGCTCGTGATGACGAGCGCATAAGGCTTGCCGTCCTTGACAACCGTCGCCGCGCCCATCACTAGCCGCGGAGAAAAGCCCAGCCCGGGAGGCGGGCGAAACCAGATGACATCGCGCCAGCGGCCCGCGCCCAGCGGGTCGATGCCGCGCGCATTCATGCGCAGGAGCACGGTTTCCGCGAGCAGGCGCGCGTGATCGGCACCTGCATGCAATGGTTCGCCGCTTACGCTGCCCGGCTCAGAGGTGAGTTGATATCCCCACGCGGCACTGCCGTCGAGCAGCACGAAGAGCATGGGCGAGTCCGATTCGACGTACGAAGCCATTTGTGCCGTTTGATCGCAAAACGACTGCAGCGAGGGCGACTCCGTCAGGCCCGGGAAGGCCGGCGCGCAGCGGCGCGGCGCGGGGGTGCGCTGCTGCGTGAACATGCCCGCCTCGTTCAGCGTCATCAGCAGGCGCGCGCTCTGCAGGAAGCTATAGCGGCGACCGAGCAGTTCGTTCGTTTGCGCCGTGACCGAGCGCATTTTCGCGGCCTGGTTCGAGAGCGCGCCCGCGCCGATGCTGAGTGCCGTCACCAACGCCGCTATCAGCCCCGCAAAGGCGAGCAGCCCGATCAGCATTGCGAAGACGCGCCGCTCGCGCTTCAGATTGCGCTCGAGGGCGTTGAGCGCGTCGAGAGGCGAAGCCACCGAGCCGATGCGCCGTTCCATTATGCGAATCCGTTTTCGCTCGCGTAGCGGATCAGATCGGCATTCGATTCGAGGTGGAGCTTGCGCATGGCCGCGCGCTTCTGGGTGGCGACGGTCGTGACCGAGCGGCTCAGGCGTTTGGAGATTTCAGTGACGCTCAGGCCGAGCGCGAACAGCCGCACGACTTCGAGTTCGCGCGGCGAGAGCGGGTTGGTGCGGCGGAATTCATCGGCGGTCGAGCCTTCCGTGGCAAGCCGCTCGGCAATGCGCGCGGAGAGCGTCGTGCCCGGCTCGACGAGCGCGCGCTGGCAGACCTGCGCAAGCGTCGGAATCGGTTCGTCCTTGCCGACGAGGCCGGCCACGCCCAGTTCGGCGAGTTCGTGCAGAATGCCGCCGTTGGTGAGCATCGTGAACACCACGAGGGGAATATCCGGATAGAGCCGGCGCAAGCGGCTGATGAGACGCAGCCCGTCTTCGTCCTCGATCTCGCCCTGCATCGAAAAGTCCGTAACGATGAGATCGCAAGGGGTGTTGCGCAATGTATCGAGAAGCTCGGCGCCTGACCCGGCGGTCGCCACGACCTTGTGTCCGGGTAACTGGTCCAGGTAGTCGGTTACGGCGGTGAGCACGACAGGGTGATCGTCGGCCACCACGATCCGCAGTTTTTGTGTCGCGTTCGTCATGAGCGTGAGCTTGTTGCCTGGATTCGCAGTGTGGAGGAGGCACATCGCGGCAGAGCCATGGACTCCGCGGCGATGCATCATGCCTATCTCATTATATGTCAGTGGTTTATCCGAAATATTGTAGGGTGTCTCTGGATTTTGCGTCGGAACATGGCCTCTCAGCGTGTCTGAATGATGCAGGACTGTGCGTAGCGGACAGGGCGCGAGACAGGATCAGCGCCTGGCTTGCGGGTGCTCGCCGCCGATGTCATGCGCATCGCCGCTGACGCTATTGGCGACCTGGCAGCGCGAGTGGAAGCAGGCGACCGAAAAGCGGGCGTCGCCGCCCGACGAGGTGGAGCACGCCTGGCTGCACGAGCGCGTGGGCATTTGCGCGAACTGCAGGGGCACGGGGCGCAAGCGCGACTGCCTCGCAGGCGCGGATTCCTCGTGGCGAGCCACCAGAATGCGCTCAGGCTTCGCGTTGGCGAGCCAGAACACGATGGCGCCCGCCGCCATCGCCCAACTGAGCGCGCCGCACGCCGCCATCAGCCAGAAGGTCGCGGTGGGCTCGTGCCAGAGCAGAAACAGCATGGCGAAGAAGCCCACGTAGAAGAACGGCAGAAGATAGATCCCGATGTCGCTCGCCCATTCGCAAGCGCGCAGGATCCACGATGCAACGGACCAGGTCCGGCGAAGGGTGGGAGGTGGGAACATGGCGGTGCCTGATTCAAGATGGCTCGGAGCCGGGTGGTGCGTCGATCGCGTTATGTCTCGACTGTATCGATCCGTGCTGACAGAGAAAATCGGACGATTTCGAGAAATGGGATGACGGCGCTGAAGGGGGGCCGAGGGCCGACAGGCAGGGATGTTGCGTTGCGCCATTACAGGCCGGCGGGTAGCGGCGCCGTGATCTTTCGATAGGAGGGCGCGAACTCGATGCGCGGCGCATTGTCCTATAGCGCCAAGGGCGGCGGGCTGCCTCGATCTGCCTCAAGCGGCCTCGCATGCTGTTTGGTGGCGCTTCGCGCAGCATCTGCGCGCGCGCTTTTTCGTAGAACCCTTCAGACAGGAATACCTCAATGCGCCGACGTCAATTTCTTCTCAGCTCCAGCGCCGCGCTTGCCGCAAGTGGTCTCGCTCTCGCCGGCTGCACGACAACCCCGCTGGGTTCGGGAGACAGCGCCAGCCAGAACGCGGCGCGCCGCAATTCCATCGATGCGAGCGTGGACGCCACGCTCGCGCGCCTCTACAGCACCGTGACCGGGTCGCGCGAACTGCTGGCGAAGGCGAGCGGCGTGCTCGTGTTCCCAAGCGTGATTTCAGCGGGGTTCTGGTTCGGCGCGCAATACGGCACCGGCGCGCTGCGCGTGAACGGGCGCACCGACGGCTACTACAGCACGCTGGGAGGCTCGTTCGGCCTGCAGATCGGCGCGCAATCCAAGGCCATCGTGTTCGCGTTCATGAACCAGGGCGCGCTCAACGATTTCGTCAACAGCCAGGGCTGGTCGGCGGGCGCCGACGCCACGGTTGCGCTCGTCACCGTGGGGGCGAACGGCAATGTCGACACCTCGACGGCGACCAGTCCGGTCGAGGCATTCGTGCTGACCAACGCCGGCTTGATGGCCGGCGTCTCGCTCGAAGGCGTGAAGGTCTCGCGGCTGGTGATCTGAGGGCCGCCTTCCCGGGTTATCCATGATTTTGGAAATATTTAGATCTAAATTATACTGCCCCAGCACGCGGCGCGAATGCGCGCGGCGGCAAAGGGCGATCATGGAAGGGGGCGGGTATGGCGGAGCGGTCGTTTGTCGAGGAAGTGAAGAAGCTGCGCCTCGGCGCGGGTGAGGTGTTCAGCGGCGAAGGCATTCTCGCCGTGACGAAGGCATTGCTCGAATCGGGCGTGGCCTATGTGGCGGGCTACCAGGGCGCGCCGATCTCGCACCTGATGGACGTGCTCGCGGACGCACAGGACATCCTCGGCGATCACGGCATCCGCTTCGAGAACAGCGCGAGCGAGGCCACCGCCGCCGCGTCGCTGGCCGCTTCCGTCAACTATCCGCTGCGCGGCGCGGTGACCTTCAAGGCCACGGTGGGCACCAACGTCGCGTCCGACGCGCTCGCGAATCTCGCTTCGGGCGGCGTGACGGGCGGGGCGCTCATCATCGTCGGCGAAGACTACGGCGAGGGCTCCTCGATCATGCAGGAGCGCAGCCATGCATTCGCGATGAAGTCGCAAATCTGGCTGCTCGATCCGCGTCCCAATCTGCCCTCGATCGTGCAGGCGGTGAAGGACGGCTTCGACCTTTCGGAGGCGAGCCACACGCCCGTCATGCTGCAATTGCGCATTCGCGCGTGCCACGTGCACGGCCAGTTCGTGGCGTCCGATAACCGCCGCTCCGCTTTCACCATCAAGGACGCGCTCGAGCACCCGGTCCGCGATGTCGAGCGCATCGTGCTGCCGCCCGCGAGCTTTCTGCACGAGCGCGAGAAGATTCACGAGCGCTGGCCGGCCGCCGTCCAATTCATCGAAGCGCGCGGGCTCAATGAATTTTTCTCGGCCGACACGCGCGATATCGGCATCGCGGTGCAGGGCGGCAGCTACAACACGGTGCTGCGCGCGCTCGAACGGCTGGGGCTCGCCGATGTCTATGGCGAATCGGCGATTCCGCTTTATGTGATGAACGTGGCGTATCCGCTCATCGATTCGGAGTGGGAACGATTCTGCGCGGACAAGCGCGCCGTTCTCGTGATCGAGGAAGGGCAGCCGAACTTCGTCGAGCAGAACGCGAGCACGATCCTGCGCCAGCGCGGCGTGAGCGCCGCGCTACACGGCAAGGACATGTTGCCGCTCGCCGGCGAATACAACACGGCCACGGTCATGAAGGGGCTGCGCGCGTTCTTCGAGCGCTATGGCGTGCTAGAGCCGCAAGCGGCGCCGCGCAAGGTGATTCCGGTGAAGGCAGTGCCTGTCGAAGAAGCCATGCCTGCTGGAGAAACCGTGCCCGCGCTCGATGCCAGCGTGCACGCGCGCCCGCCCGGCTTTTGCACGGGCTGCCCCGAACGCCCGATCTTCACGGCGATGAAGCTCGTCGAGCGCGAACTGGGCCCGCACCACGTGAGCGCCGACATCGGCTGTCACCTGTTCTCGATCCTGCCGCCGTTCAACCTGGGCGCGACCACCATGGGCTATGGCCTTGGCAGCGCGAGCGCATCGGCGCTCAATGCGAGCGCGGACAAGCGCGCCATTTCGGTAATGGGCGACGGCGGCTTCTGGCACAACGGCCTCACGAGCGGCATTGCCAACGCGGTCTTCAACAAGAGCGACAACCTCACGATCGTCGTCGACAACAGCTATACGTCGGCCACGGGCGGCCAGGACATTCTTTCGTCGACGGCGCTCAACCCCACGCGCAGCACCGGCCACGAAATCGAGCAGGCGGTGCGCGGCGTGGGCGTGAAATGGGTCAAGGCCGTGCGCCGCACCTACGACCTCAAGACGATGATGGCGACGCTGAGGGAAGCGCTCACCACGGGCGAGAAAGGGCCCAAGGTGCTGATCGCGCAGAGCGAATGCATGCTGAACAAGCAGCGCCGCGAGAAGCCGAAGCAGCGCAAGGCGATTGCCGCCGGCGAGCGCGTGGTGCGCGAGCGCTTTGGCGTCGATTCGGACACCTGCACGGGCGACCATTCGTGCATTCGCCTCTCGGGATGCCCGTCGCTTTCGATCAAGCCCAACCCCGATCCGCTGCGCACCGATCCGGTGGCAAGCGTGCTCGACAGTTGCGTGGGTTGCGGCCTATGCGGCGAGGTTTCACACGCGGCCGTGCTGTGCCCGTCGTTCTACCGCGCACAGATCATCAGCAATCCTTCGAAAATGGACAAGCTGCGCCAGCGTCTGCGCAACGCCGTGATCGGCTGGCTGCAGCGCCGCGAAGCGCGCCGCCGCGCGCGTTATGCGTTCTGAGCGCAGGGAGAGATCATGACTCAAGCACAACCGATCAAGATCGCGATTCTCGCCATGGGCGGCGAGGGCGGCGGCGTGCTGGCCGACTGGATCGTCGACCTGGGCGAGCACAACGGCTATTACGCGCAGACCACCTCGGTGCCGGGCGTCGCGCAGCGCACCGGCGCGACCATCTATTACGTCGAGCTGTTCGCGCGCGACGAGACCGAAGCGCGCGCACCCATTCTGGCGCTGATGCCGCTGCCCGGCGACGTCGACGTCGTGCTTGCTTCCGAGTTGATGGAGGCGGGCCGCGCGGTGCAGCGCGGGCTCGTGACGCCGGAGCGCACGACGCTCGTGGCATCGACGCACCGCGTGTATTCGATCGCCGAGAAAACCGCCATGGGCGATGGTCGCGTGGACGACCGCGCGCTGATCGCTCACGCGGGCCAGGCCGCGAAGCGCTTCGTGCGCTTCGACATGGCGCAAGCGGCCGAAGCGAGCGGCAGCGTGATCAGCGCGGTGCTGTTCGGCGCGCTCGCGGGCACCGGCGTGCTGCCGTTCAGCCGCCGCCAGTTCGAGGAAACCATCGAGCGCGGCGGCGTGGGCGTGAAACCCAGCCTGCGCGCGTTCGATCTGGGCCATGCACGCGCGGGCGCGGACGAAGCTGCGGACGGCGCGAAGGACGAAGCGCGGAACCAGCCACAAGACAAAGCGCAGCAACGCGCGCCAGCCCCGCGCGACCCGGCAGTGGCCCGCTTGCTCGAGCGCGTGCGCACGGAGTTGCCGGTCGAGGTCCAGTCGTTCGCCGTCGAGGGCGTGCGCAGGCTGATCGATTATCAGGACCCCGACTACGCGGCGCTCTATCTGGACCGGCTCGCGAAGCTGCGCGGCAAGGTTGCCGATGCGCCCGAGATCTTGCTGCGCGAGACGGCGCGCCATCTCGCGCTGTGGATGTCGTACGAGGACACGATCCGCGTGGCCGACCTCAAGACGCGCGCCTCGCGTTTCGAGCGCGTGCGCGGCGAGGTGCGCGCGCAAGCGGACCAACTGCTCGCAATCAACGAGTTCATGCATCCGCGCATCGAGGAAATCTGCGAGACCTTGCCCGCCGGAATCGGCCGCTGGCTCGCGAGGCCCCACGCCGTGCATCGGCTCGTCGAGCGCCATACGAAAGCGGGGCGCGTGATCAAGACAAGCTCGCTGCGCGGCTACCTGATGCTCCATGCGGTCGCGCGCCTGCGCGGCATGCGCCGCCGCACGCTGCGCTACGAACTGGAGACCGCGCGCATCGAGGCCTGGCTGCAGCAAATCGTGCAGTCGGCGCAGCACAATCCGGCGCTGGCCGTCGAGGTCGCGCAATGCCAGCGTCTCGTGAAGGGCTACAGCGACACCCATGCGCGCGGGCTCGCGAACTACCAGACGCTGATGGGCGCGGTCGTGCATGCGGGCGCGCGACTGGCGCCCGCGACCTTGCGCGAGCTTCGCGACGCGGCGCTGGCCGACGAGCATGGCCACAAACTGCGCGCCGCGCTTGCGCGGCACGCGCTGGCATAATCGCGGCGTTATCCGGGAAACCTTGATTGCGATGAAAACCAGCGCGCCCACTTTCAGCCAGCGGCACAAGATTCACTTTTCCGAATGCGATCCGGCCGGCATCGTGTTCTATCCGCAGTACTTCGTGCTGTTCAACGACCTCGTCGAATCGTGGATCGACACACTGCTGCCCGAGGGCTATCACGGCGTGATCGGCGCGCGACGCGTGGGCCTGCCCACGGTGCATCTGGAAGTCGATTTCAAGGCGGTCAGCAAGATGGGCGACGAGGTGTGGCTCTCGCTCGACGTCGAGCGTATCGGCCATGCGTCGCTGACGCTCGCGTGGGCCTGCACGGGAACCGACGGCGTCGTGCGCATGAGCGCGCGGCAGACCATCGTGACGACCTCGCTCGACACGCACAAGGCCATGCCGATTCCCGACGATTTGCGCGAGGCGATTGGGCGCGCGGCGCCCGCAGCCGAGGTGCGGGCGCGCGAACACTGAAGCGGGTGGAGCCAGGCGTTCAGGCCGGCGGGCGATGCAGTTCGATCAGCAGGCGCAGCGTGGCCTTCAGTTCCTCGGCCTTTTGCGCGCCGAGCGGCGCGAGCACCTGATCTTCGTGCCGCCTCGCCTGCACGATCAGTTCGGAAACCAGCTTCTGCCCTTGCGGCGTGATGCGCACGAACGTGACGCGCCGGTCCGTTTCGCTGGGGATGCGCTTGACATAGCCTTGCGCCTCCATACGGTCGAGCAGGCGCGTCACGGTCGGCTGTTTCGTAACGGAAATCTGCGCGAGGCGGCCGATGCTCATGGCTTTCCCATCGGAAAGCGTGGACAGCACGCGCCAATCGGAGATCTCGAAGCCGGCCGCCTGCACGATCACGTGAAATTCGCCGGAGATCAGCTGGCTGACCTGGGCGAGCAGCGCCGGCGTGTAGCTGTCGACAAAGCTGTTGGGAGAAGACGGGTTCATACGGGAAATTGACGGGCTGCGGAGCGTGGACGACCTCCGCCGGAACGCAAACATACCACGAGCCCCGCACCCGTCCCCTTGTTTCCTAAAGGGGAAAAGGGGTTAACCATGATTTTGAATTGATTTAGGTCTAAAGATAATTTTGGCGTGCATGGCGATGGCCCGGCACACCCGCAGTTGAACGAGCAGAGGAGCCCAACATGACGAGCAGTCTGGAGCAACTGACCACTGATCTGGCGAGCGGCCGTGTGCGCGTGGTCGATCTCACGCAAACGCTTTCGCCCGATTTTCCGGCCTTGCAACTGCCGCCGCAATTCGGCCAGGTGTGGGCGTTCAAGATGGAGAAGATCAGCCAATACGATGAGCGCGGGCCTGGCTGGTACTGGAATAATTTCTCGTGCGGCGAGCATACCGGCACGCACTTTGATGCGCCGGTGCACTGGATTTCCGGCAAGGACCACGCACAAAACGCCGTGGACACCATCGACGTGAAAAATTTCATCGCGCCGGCCGTGGTGCTGGACGCGAGCGCCGAAGTGGCCGCCAATCCCGACTGGCTGCTAACGGTGGACTTTCTGCAGGGGTGGGAGGCGCGCCACGGCCGCATTCCCGCGGGCGCGTGGGTCCTGCTGCGCTCGGACTGGTCGAAGCGCACGGATCCGGCCGAGTTTCTGAACCTGCGCGAAGACGGCGCGCACACGCCGGGGCCAACCCAGGAAGCGGTCGAGTGGCTGATTCACGAGCGCGAGGTTCACGGCTTCGGCGTCGAGACCATCAATACCGACGCGGGGCAGGCCTACGCCTGGCCCGTGCCGTATCCGTGTCACACGCTCATGCACGGTTCGAACCGCTATGGCCTGCAGTGCCTGCGCAATCTCGACCAGCTGCCGCCCACGGGCGCGGTGATCGTCTCGGCGCCGCTGAAGATCCAGGCCGGCTCGGGCAGCCCCTTGCGCGTGCTCGCGCTGGTGCAGGACTGAGCTGAATCGCCGCCGCAGCAGCGGCCCAGCGGCTGACTGAGCGCCCCCAGACCTGCCGCTTCGCGTCAGCCCCCCCGAGGGGGCTCGAGAAAACTTGGGGCGGCCCGGCGTTTTCTCGAGCGTGGTTCAGCGGCCCGCGCCCAGCGCATGCGCGAGCACCGCGAAAGTGCGCTCGTCGGTGCGCTCGAAATTGAGCGGCGTGACCGAAATGCGCCCCGAGCTGATCACGGCCGTTTCCGAATCCGGGCCGTTCTCGCGCGGGCCGCGCGTGAAGCGCAGCCAGTGATATTCGATCCCCCGCGGATCGATTTGCGGAACCACGTCGATGCCCTGCACGAGCCCGACGCCTTGGCGCGTGACGGTGAGCGGTCCCGCCGCGCTCGCGTCCACATCGGGGAAATTCACGTTCAGGCACACCGGCACCTCGTGCGAAATCGCCGCGAGGCGCCGGATCACGTCCGGCGCGAGCGCGCGGGCGGTGTCCCAGCGCACATGCTCGCGGTCGCGGAAGGTCTGGCTCAGCGCGATCGACGGCAGGCCGAGCAGCAGACCCGTCATGGCCGCGCCCACCGTGCCCGAAAACATCGTTTCCACGCCGAGATTGGCGCCGCGGTTGATGCCCGAGAGCACGAGCGCGGGCGTCACGTCGCCCATCAGATGGCGCACCGCCATCACCACGCAGTCGCCGGGCGTGCCGAGCACGCCAAAGCGGCGCTCGCCGCGCCGGCTCACGCGCAGCGGCGAGTGCAGGCTGATCGAATGGGACGTGCCGCTCTGGTCGTGCTCGGGCGCGACCACCCACACTTCGTGCGCGAGTTCGGCGGCGACGCCTTCGAGCACGGCGAGGCCGGGCGCGTCGATGCCGTCGTCGTTGGTGAGGAGCACGCAGGGCAGTTTCGAGTCGGTGGAGGACATGGCAGGTCTCGTTGTAGGTGGACGGCTATTATCGGCCGATTCAGGGGAGCAAGAGGCGGATGGCGCGCTATTTCGCGCCGGATCATGGGCCATCCGGGATAGACTAGCGGCTCGTTAATTTGCCGAATGCGGCCTGCCTGCCGCGAGGAGACCCCGTGAAGTCGCAAGACCTGCCAGATATTGCTCGCGTACTGTTTGTCGTCGCGATTCTCTGCGCGTTGACGGTCGGCTCCCTGTACGTCATGCGCCCGTTCATTCCGGGGCTGATCTGGGCGACCACCATCGTGGTCGCGACATGGCCCGCGATGCTCGCCGTCGAGCGGCGCGTGGGCAAGCGGCGCTGGCTCGCGACGCTCATCATGCTGCTGATCCTGCTATTCGTGATTGTCCTGCCGCTCTATGAAGCGATCTCGACGCTTGCGGTGCACGCCAGCGAGATCATGGATCTGATCCGCAAGCTGCCCGAGTACACTTTGCCGCCGCCGCCGGGCTGGATTCACGATATACCCGTGCTGGGCTCGCGCGCGGCCAAGGAATGGCAGACGCTCTCGGACGCGGGCCCGGGCGGCTTGCTCGCGCAGCTCCAGCCCTATGTGACGATCGCGGCGCACTGGCTGATCGGTCACGCGGCATCGGTGGGCGTGTTCGTGATGCACATGCTCGTCACGATCGTCATCACGGGCATCCTGTACTCGCAGGGCGAGCAGGCGGCGGCCTTCATCACGCGCTTCGCGGCGCGCATCTCGCCCACCCAGGGCCCTCAGGCCGTGAAGCTCGCGGGGGCTTCGATTCGCGCGGTCGCGCTCGGCATCGTCGTCACGGCGGTGCTGCAGTCCGCGCTGGGCGGCATTGGCCTCGCGGTCGCCGGCGTGCCGGGCGCGGGCGTGCTCACCGCCCTGATGCTGCTGCTGTGCCTCGCGCAAATCGGCCCGGGCCTGCCGCTGATCGGCGGCATTGTCTGGCTGTTCATGAACGGCTCGCACGTGGTGGCGATTCTGTTCACGGTCTGGGCGGTGATGGTCGTCATGCTCGACAACGTGGTGCGCCCGGCGCTGATCCGGCGCGGCGTGAACCTTTCGATGCTGCTGATCCTCTCCGGCGTGCTGGGCGGGATGTTCGCGTTCGGCATCGTCGGCCTCTTTATCGGGCCGGTGATTCTCGCGGTGTCGTCGGCATTGCTGACGGCCTGGATGAGCAAGACGCCAGCCGCGTCCGCCTGAAATCGCGCTTCAACGTTCTCCCATCCTCTCAATTCCTTCAATCGCGGCCGCCTGCCAGCCTTCACCGCAGCGGCCGCGCCATCAACTCATCGAGCAGTGCCTGATACGTTTTCACGACCCGCTCGTTGAACGGCAGGAAACGCGCGATTTCCCGGCGCTGCTGCATGCGCCAGCCGGCGGTGTCGCGCCCGCGCGCGTCGATGGCCTCGATCAGTTTCCGTGCGCCGTCATGGGCGTCGTTGGCCTCGTAGTAGTAGCCGAGCTCGCGGCATAGCGTGGCGTTGTGCACGAGCGGGTAGCCTTGCCAGCACACTTCCAGATAGAAATAATTCAGCGGGTTTTCCAGCTGGTGCGAAACCACCACGTCGGTGTTCTGCGCGAGGAAGGTCGGCGTGTCGTAGCGGCCGAGAAACAGCGCCTTGTGCTCGCGCACGATATCGAGCTGGTTCATCAGCGCGATGAAATCGCGGTTCTCCTGCGCGAGCTTCAGCGCATTGGTCACCTGCAGCAACTCGATAGCCTCGGGGCGCTCGCGGTAGGCCAGTTCCGCGATTAGCGCGGGGTAGAGGCAGAATTTCACGACGTTGATGTTGGGCTCCATCACCGTGAGCCTGGCCGGCGCGCGGCCTTCGTCGCGCGGCGCGTACACGCCGCCGCCGGGCAGCGCGCGGGTGCGCTCTTCGAGAAACACCGGACTCCAGACGAACGGCACGACGCGCCCCGTCGTGCGGCGCAGGACTTCGAGGTAGGACTGGCTGTTGCCGGCCACTTGCGGAATGATCCAGATGTCGTCGTAGCGCTGGTTGACGAACAGATTGCCGTTCCACATGGGCTTGTTGAAGAGCATCCCCTCGGTGGCGTGGATGTACTCGAAGCCGCAGCAGTAGGACACCAGCCGCACGCCGCGCGACTTCAGCCACGCGGTGCGTTCGCCGTCGAGCTGGCCGCCCAGTTCGATCACGAGATCCAGTTCGTCCTTCGCCTCGTCGAATGCGCGTGTGGGCCAGCGTTCGAGACTCCACGGCAGTTCGCGCGTCACCGGCACGGCGGTCGTGTTCACGAGCGTGACGCTCGCGACGCCGGGGCAGTGCCGCAGCGTGTCGGCGAGAAACACTGCGTTCTGCTTGATGCCGTTGTTCCAGAGCGTTTCGTTGGGCTGATGCAGCCCGATCGTGATGCCGATTCTGAGGTTTTTGGCTTGGTTATTGCTGTTGTGCGTGGCGGTGCTCATGCTGCTTCCTTTTCGAACAGCGCGGCAATGGCGGCGCCGTAGGCGTGGACGTTGGCGGCATACTCGGGGTGCAGCGTCGCCAGGAACGCTTGCGCATCGCGCCGGTACGAATCGAGGTTGTTGTCGTGCGTGGCGACGGCGTGCAACAAGGCTTGCCCGCCTTCTTCGCAGTCAAAATCGTGATAGCGATAACCGCAATTGCCGATCAGGTGCGAGTTGTGCACGAGCGGATAGCCGCCGTGCAATGCTTCGTAGTACAGGTAATTCTGCGGGTTCTCCCATTGATGCGTGACGACCACATCCACGTCCCGCGCCATGACCTGATAGAACGGATAGCGTCCTTCGAACGACGTCAGCCCGTGACGCACGATGTCGAGACTATTGGCGAAACTGCGAAAACCCGCGTGCTCCTTGGACTTGAACGTGTTGTAGGCCCATACGTGTTCGAGCGCATCGGGATTCGCGCGGTGCGCGCTCTCGCAGCACAGCATCGGAATCTGGCTGGTCTTGACCATGCAGATATTCGGCTCGAAGATGCCCGCGCGCCAGCGGCGGCGGCCCGGCTCGTAGCCGAAATGCTGGCCTTCGGGCAGCGCGGCAGCCGCTTTCTCGAGTACGAGCGGGGTCCACAGGTGAGGCATGATGCGCACCGGCGCGCGCATGGCGCTGCGGTAGTACGGCATGCAGGTGGTCTCGTACTCGGCGAGGGTCCAGATCTCGTCGTAGTGCGCGCCGCTGATGAGCAGCGCGTGCGGCAGATTGAAGATCATGCGCTCGATGTCGATCACATAATCGTTGCCCACGCGCATCGACACGACCTTGCCGCCACGATCGCGAAAGTTGGCAATCCACGCGCGGTCGAGCTGTGCGCTCATTTCGATCATCAAGTCGAGCCGCGTGGCCGCGTCGGCCATGTCGATGATCGGCGCGGGCGCGTCCTTGATGAAGCGGCGCGCATCGTCGAGATCGCCGTCGCCGCCGCCGATCACGAGATAGACCTCGGCCACCGAGGAAATCTTGCGCAGCAGCATCACGAGAAACAGGCAGTTCTGGAAGATGCCGTTTTCCCACAGCGACTGCTCGCCCTTGCGCACGAAGAGCGACACGCCGACCTTGAGGCCGCGTGGCGTGGACGCGGCGCGGCGGCGCTGCGAGGATGCCGGCTGAATCGTATTCTGAGCAGGCGACTGGGCGGTTGCGGGCGTGTTCATACGGACCTCCGGAGCGGGGCGTGCTCAACGAGCGCTTGCAGGCGCTGCGCATAGCCACGCAGATTTTCTTCGTTATACGGATCAACTGCGTCGAGCACGGCGCGCGTACGTGTGCGGTACGCGGCAAGCCCGGCGTCGTGCGTGCGCGCGGCGGCAATCAGTTGCTGGCCGCCTTCGTGAGCGTCGAAGCCCGGATAGTAGTAGCCCGCGCCGAAGCCGGCGAGCCACGGCGAGTTGTGAATGAGCGGGTAGTCGCCGTACAGCACGTCGAGATAGCTGTAGTTCTGGTCGTTGTCCCATTGATGCGCGACCACGGCATCCGTGTGCTGGCTCATGAAGCCCGCGATATCGTGGCGGCCATGAAAGGTGGCGCGATGCTCGCGCACGAGATCGAGCGAGTTGGCCAAGTGCAGCATCGTCAGGTGATCTTTCATGTGCAGCGTGTTGAGCGCATGCAGCGCGGCGACGCTTGCGCGGTCGGCGCGATAGGCCTCGTCGCAGGCCAGCATTGGAATGCTCGAGCATTTCACCACGGAGATATTCGGCTCGAAGATCGCCACGCGCAGCGCGCCGCCGGCGGCTTCGCGAGCGCTGCGGCTGCGCTGCGTGTCGTAGCCGTACTCGAGGTTGTGCTGGGCCAGCTCGGCGATGCGCGCCTGCAGGAAGCCCGCATGCCAGACGTACGGCACCACGTGCACGGGGCAGCGGTGCAGCGTGCGCATCATCGGCACGTGCAGGCGGTCCTTTGAGACCACCCAGATTTCGTCGCAGCGGTCGGGGCGCGAAGTGTGCACGGGCTTGTTGAACACCACCGGCTCCACGAGCCCCACGTACGGTTGCCCGCAGCAGTAATAGACCACCTTGCGGCCACGCGCACGCATCAGATCGAGCCAGGCGTTGTCGAGCGCACCGGCCATCTCGATGACCACGTCGACGGCGTCGGTGGCTTCTTGCTGGGTGAGGATGGTCAACCCCGGTGCGATGGCGTCGACCGGTTGCGGCAAGCTCCGTTCGCTGCCGACATCGATGAGGACGACCGACTCCACGAACGGTAGCCGCTGGAAAGCTTGTGTAATGAAGATGACGTTTTGGCCGAGCCCGTTCTGCCAGATGCTCTGGCCCTCGTGACTGAGCACCGAAATGCCGATTCTCATGATGTGTTTTCCGTGTATTGGCGCGGGGGATGAAATTGCAGGGACGCGCTATGAGAGGCAGTTTGCGCCGGTGCTGGAAGTGTCGATATCGGAATAATTCGAATATCTCGAATTTAAATCGCGAAGGGGTGCGGTTGATTTTTAGATGGCCAACCGTGCCGTAAAAATTCGAAAGTGAGGGGAGTGGCTTATTTGCGTCAATTACTAGATTGGCGATTTATAAAAATTTAAAAGTTTGGTGGGTAAAGTGCTAAAAAACCGCACTTTTCAGCCTTGCAGTGGGCTGTGCGGCTAGGACAAATTCGATAGAGGGGGTGCGTCCAGGGGTATTAGAAGGATTTCTATAGAGCGGGTCAGTGCCGGATGGAATGCTTGCAATATCGATTTCCGAACCAAAAGCGGAAACGTCTGGCCGGTTAAAAAAACCGAATTCAAGGAGCCGGAGAAGGCTCAAGAGACTGACCCGAGGGTGTCATGAACAAGGCATATCGCTGTGTATGGAATGAGGCGCTGGGCGCCTGGGTTGCTGTATCCGAGCTGACTTCTGCACGAGGGAAACGGAGCAAGCCGAAGGTCAGCCGGGTGCTGACGGCGCTCTGCGTAGCGGCTAGCATGGCCGTTTCGGTGCCCGCGCTTGCGGCTCACGTAGTCGCCAATGGCAGCAATCAGGCGGTCGACGGCGCGGCCACCTATACGTATTACGGGAACACCATTTCGGCTTCGTTCAACGGTGTCGCGCTCGTTGGCGCAATCGACTGCGGCATGCTGAGTCCCGCCGGGGCGAACAGCGTATCCAGCATGATCTATGGTACTGGAGCAAGCTACACGGGCGGTCTGTACGGCTTCGGCACACAGACCACCCAGCTTTCGTACGGCGCAATCTCCAACAAGGGTCCGGGACAGTCCGGCGGCATCAACACGTGGACGGGTGCACAGACCCTAGGTAACGTTGCGGTTTCCAGCGGGTCGGCGCAAACGGGCACCAATGCGAACACGCTTGCAACCGGCAATGGCTCGTTCGCGACTGGTTGCGGTGCACAAGCCACGGGCGTTGGCACGAGCGCCATCGGGTGGGGCGCCAAGGCCTCGGGTAGCGGCTCGAATGCGATCGGCATCAACTCCACCGCATCGGGCCAAGGCTCCTATGCATTCGGTACCTATGCAACCGCCAGCGCGACGGATGCGATCGCCATTGGCACACAAGCTGCAGCGGGCGCCACGTCGGCCATCGCCATGGGCCCGCAGGCGTCGGTTGCAGACACGGCGACGTCCGGCATCGCGCTCGGCCGCTCGGCCACGGTGAGTGGCGCTTACGGCATCGCCCAGGGCGACAGTTCTGTAGCGGGAGCGACGGGGCAGAACGTGGCGATCGGCTCGGCCGCCACGAATGCGAATAGCACGACCGCCGCGGGCGGCGCGGTGGCCATCGGCCGTGCGCAAAGCGCGACAGGCGACGGCGCGGTAGCGCTCGGCAGCGCCAATCAGGCGGTGGGCAACGGCGCGGTCGCGCTCGGTCTGACGACGACCGCCAACGGTGTCGGCGCGGTTGCACTCGGTAGCGCCACGACGGCCGGCGCAACGAATGCCGTGGCAATCGGCGCGAACGCGAACGCCGCCTATGCGGACAGCGTGGCGATCGGCGCCAACAGCACGACCGGCGCGGCCGCCCCGACGGGCGCCGCCTATGCCACCGGCTCGGCCGCGCCCGCGGCCGAAGTCTCGGTCGGCAACTCAACCGAACTGCGTCGCGTGACCAACGTCGCGGACGGTGCCGCGCCGCACGATGCGGTGACGGTCGCCCAGTTGAGCACGAGCGACTCGAGCCTTTCGACGAGCGTCAGCTCGCTCTCGACCTCGGCTTCGACGGGTATCAGCTCGCTCTCGACCGGCCTCTCGACGACCAATAGCAATCTCAGCAGCCTCTCCACCTCGGCATCGACGGGCCTGAGCTCGCTTTCGACTGGCCTCTCGACCACCGATAGCCACGTCACGAGCCTCTCCACGTCGACCTCGACGAGCGCGAGCTCGCTGTCGACCGCGATCGGCAATCTCTCGACCTCGGCATCGACGGGCCTGAGCTCGCTCTCGACGGGTCTGTCGACCACCGACAGCAAACTCACGAGCCTCTCCACCTCGACCTCGACCGGCACGAGCTCGCTGTCGACGGCAATCGACAATCTCTCGACTTCGGCATCGACTGGCCTGAGTTCGCTGTCGACCGTGACGTCCACGGGTCTGTCCTCGCTCTCGACCGGCCTCTCGACCACCAACAGCAACGTGGCCAGCCTTTCGTCGTCGACTTCGACGAGCGCCAGCTCGCTCTCGACCAGCATCGACACGCTGTCGACCTCGGCATCGACCGGCCTCAGCTCGTTGTCGACCACGACGTCCACGGGTCTGACCTCGCTCTCGACCGGTCTCTCGACCACCAACAGCAACGTGGCCAGCCTCTCCTCGTCGACTTCGACGAGCGCCAGCTCGCTGTCGACCAGCATCGATACGCTGTCGACTTCGGCATCGACGGGTCTCAGCTCGTTGTCGACCACGACGTCCACGGGTCTGACCTCGCTGTCGACCGGTCTCTCGACCACCAACAGCAACGTGGCCAGCCTCTCGTCGTCGACTTCGACGAGCGCCAGCTCGCTGTCGACCAGCATCGATACGCTGTCGACTTCGGCATCGACGGGGCTCAGCTCGTTGTCGACCACGACGTCCACGGGTCTGACCTCGCTGTCGACCGGTCTCTCGACCACCAACAGCAACGTGGCGAGCCTTTCGTCGTCGACCTCGACGAGCGCCAGCTCGCTGTCGACCAGCATCGACACGCTGTCGACCTCGGCATCGACGGGTCTCAGCTCGTTGTCGACCACGACGTCCACGGGTCTGACCTCGCTCTCGACGGGTCTTTCGACCACCAACAGCAACGTGGCGAGCCTTTCGTCGTCGACCTCGACGAGCGCCAGCTCGCTGTCGACCAGCATCGACACGCTGTCGACCTCGGCATCGACGGGTCTCAGCTCGTTGTCGACCACGACGTCCACGGGTCTGTCCTCGCTCTCGACGGGTCTGTCGACCACCAACAGTAACCTCACGAGCCTCTCCACCTCGACCTCGACCGGCACGAGCTCGCTGTCGACGGCGATCGACAATCTCTCGACTTCGGCTTCGACCGGCCTCAGCTCACTGTCGACCGTGACCTCCACCGGTCTGACCTCGCTCTCGACCGGTCTCTCGACCACCAACAGCAACGTGGCCAGCCTCTCGTCGTCGACTTCGACGAGCGCCAGCTCGCTCTCGACCAGCATCGATACGCTGTCGACTTCGGCTTCGACGGGCCTGAGCTCGCTGTCGACCGTGACCTCCACGGGTCTGTCCTCGCTGTCGACCGGTCTGTCGACCACCGATAGCAACCTGTCCAGCCTCTCCACAGGTGTCGACACGCTGTCGACCTCGGCTTCGACGGGCATCAGCTCGCTGTCGACGGGTCTCTCGACAACCAATAGCAACTTGGCCAGCCTCTCAACCGGTGTCGATTCGCTGTCCACGTCGACTTCGACGAGCGCCAGCTCGCTTTCGACGAGCCTCGACACACTGTCGACGTCCACCTCGACGGGCCTGAGCTCGCTCTCGACCGGCATCGACACACTGTCGACTTCGGCATCGACGGGCCTCAGCTCGCTGTCGACGGTGACTTCCACGGGGCTGTCGTCGCTCTCGACGGGCATCTCGACCACCAATAGCAACCTGGCCAGCCTCTCCACCGGCGTCGACACGCTGTCGACTTCGACCTCGACGGGCCTGAGCTCGCTTTCGACTGGTATCGACACGCTTTCGACTTCCGCTTCGACGGGCCTCAGCTCGCTGTCGACCGTGACCTCCACGGGTCTCTCGTCGCTCTCGACCGGTCTGTCGACCACCGATAGCAACCTGACCAGCCTCTCCACGGGCGTCGATTCGCTGTCGACTTCGGCTTCGACGAGCGCCAGCTCGCTCTCGACCAGCATCGACACGCTTTCGACTTCCGCTTCGACGGGTCTAAGCTCGCTGTCGACCGTGACTTCCACGGGTCTGTCCTCGCTGTCGACCGGTCTGTCGACCACCGATAGCAACCTGGCCAGCCTCTCGACGGGTGTCGACTCGCTGTCGACTTCGGCATCTACGGGCCTTAGCTCGCTCTCGACCGTGACCTCCACGGGTCTGTCCTCGCTGTCGACCGGCCTTTCGACCACCGACAGCAACCTGTCGAGCCTCTCGACGGGCGTCGACTCGCTGTCCACGTCGGCTTCCACGAGCGCCGCGTCGCTCTCGACCAGCGTCGACTCGCTGTCGACCTCGGCTTCGACGGGCCTCAGCTCGCTCTCGACCGTGACCTCCACGGGTCTCTCGTCGCTGTCGACCGGTCTCGATACGACCAACAGCATGCTCGACTCGCTCTCGACTTCGACGTCCACGGGCTACCTGGATCTGTCGACGGGTCTCTCGTCGCTGTCCACGCTGACTTCGACCAGCGTGAGCTCTCTGTCCACGGGCGTGGTGTCGCTCTCGACCGGCATGGTTTCGCTGTCGACCGTCGTGATCTCGCTGTCGACCTCGACCTCTACGAGCGTGGCCTCGCTGTCGACGGGCATCGACACGACGAACACGAACCTGAACTCGCTGTCGACGTCGACCTCGTCTAGCGTAGCCTCGCTCTCGACCGGCATAGACACGACCAACAGCAGCCTGCATTCGCTGTCGACGTCCACGTCGTCCAGCGTCGCCTCGCTCTCGACCGGCGTCCAGTCGCTGTCGTCGTCCACGTCGTCGAGCGTTGCCTCGCTCTCGACCGGCATTGACACGACCAACAGCAACCTGCATTCGCTGTCGACGTCGACCTCGTCGAGCGTTGCCTCGCTCTCGACCGGCATCGACACGACCAACAGCAACCTGAATTCGCTGTCGACGTCCACGTCGTCGAGCGTGGCCTCGCTCTCGACCGGCATCGACACGACCAACAGCAACCTGCATTCGCTGTCGACGTCGACCTCGTCGAGCGTTGCCTCGCTCTCGACCGGCATCGATACGACGAACGCCAACCTGAACTCGTTGTCGACGGCTACGTCGGCTGGCTTCAACTCGCTGTCGACCAGCATCGACACGACCAATAGCAGCCTGCAGAGCCTCTCGACGGCGGCTTCGAGCAGCTCCGGCGGCGTCAGCTCGCTGTCGTCGACGGTGAGCGATCTGTCGACCTCGACTTCGACGGGCATGTCCTCGCTGTCGACCGGCCTCTCGACGGTCAGCTCGCAGGTCAGCTCGCTGTCCACCACGATTGCGCCGGTGGTCCAGATGGTCGACGCGGCGAACGCCTCGGGCAACGCCTTCATGGGCACGCTGGCCGGCGGCATGAACAACGACGGCACGGTGCAGACGCGTGGCGCGACGGGCGGTGCGATCCAGAACGCCAGCGTGCAGAACTGCTCGTCGGTGAACGGTGTGGACGCAACGGGTTCGGGTCTGTGCGTGACCGCCAACGGCGAAGGCGCAACGGCTTACGGTTCGAGCGCCAACGCCACCGGCGACAACTCGACGGCCATGGGCTACCGTGCCACGACGGCAAACGCGAACACCGTGGCAGTCGGCGCGGGCTCGATCGCCGCGGGCCATAACGGCACGGCGGTGGGCGTGAACTCGCGTGCCTCGGGTGCGGGTTCGGTTGCAGTGGGCTATGGCGCCTCCGCTCCGGGCAACAACTCGGTGGCCATCGGCCAGGGCTCGGTCGCTGACCAGGACAACACCGTCTCGTTCGGTGCGCAGGGCACGGAGCGACGCCTCACCAACATCGCGGCGGGCGTGGCGCCGACCGATGCAGCAACGGTCTCGCAGCTCGGCAGCGTGCAGAGCAACGTGAACAACGTGGCGCGCACGGCCTACGCCGGCACGGCGCTCGCCATGGCCATGAGCGGCACGTATCTGCCGTCGCTCAACGCCGGCGAGAAGACGGTGGGCGTGGGCTTCGGTTCGTACCAGGGCTACAGCGCGGTTGCGGTGAACTTCAAGGGCTTGTCGGGCAATGGCCGCTGGGGCTATGGCGCCGGCGTCTCGACGACGGGCCACGATGTGGGCGTGAACGCGGGGGTGGGCTGGAAGTGGTAAGCCAGCAGCGGTAGAGGTAGCAGTGCGGTAATCCACGGGCGGCCGGCAACGGTCGCCCGTTTTTTATTTCCACGGTTCCATCGCGCGGCTGGAAACGATTCCATCCGGCCATTCAATCCCGACCTTATTGTTCGCATGCGGCAGTGCAGCAACGTTCATGTATGCTGTCGGCTCTATTAGAAATTTCCATTCGAGAGACGAGCATGCGGCGTGTCGTATTCAATCAGAAAGGTGGCGTAGGGAAGTCGACGATCGTTTGCAATCTTGCTGCAATTAGCGCCAGCGAAGGGCTGAGAACGCTGGTCATCGATCTGGACGCGCAGGCGAATTCAACCCAGTACCTGCTGGGCGCGCAAGCAGGCGAGGCGCGCTCCACCGTCGCGAGCTTCTTTGAAACCGCGTTGACGTTCAGCTTCAAACCCGTGGACGTGACGTCGTTCATTCATCCGACGCCGTTTGAAAATCTCGACATCATGCCTGGTCATGCCGACCTGGATACGCTGCACGGCAAACTGGAATCGCGCTACAAGATCTACAAGCTGCGCGATGCGCTCAACGAGCTCGACATGTATGACGCGGTTTATATCGACACGCCGCCGGCATTGAACTTCTACACCCGCGCCGCGCTGATCGCCGTCGAGCGTTGCCTCATTCCGTTCGACTGCGACGACTTCTCCCGGCGCGCGCTTTACACGCTGCTCGAAAACGTGAAGGAGATCCAGCAGGATCACAACGCCGCGCTGGAGGTGGAGGGTATCGTCATCAACCAGTTTCAGCCGCGTGCAAGCCTGCCTCAGAAACTGGTCGACGAGCTGATCGGCGAGGGCTTGCCGGTGCTGGCTTCGCGGCTGTCCTCATCCGTGAAGATCCGCGAATCGCATCAGCAGGCGACTCCCGTGGTTCACCTCGACCCAGGACACAAGCTCTCGCGCGAATATCGGGCCTTGCATCAGGAACTGACGCAATAGCGGTGCTGCGCGGGGGCCGCCGCGTCCACACAGCGGACCTCGCCCGACGCTTCGCCGGGGTTCGGCGCACTCACATGGTCTTCAACACCGAGCGCTTGAGCTTGCCGGTTTCGGTTCGCGGCAGCGCATCGATGAACGCGATGAGGCGCGGGTACTTGTAGGCCGCCACCGCGTTTTTCACAAAGGCCTGCAACTCGGCCACCATGGCGTCGTTGCCCTCGAAGCCCGGGCGCAGCACCACGAAGGCCTTCACCACCTGGCCGCGCAATTCGTCGGGCACGCCGATCACGCCGCATTCCACCACGGCGGGATGCTGCATCAGCACGGTCTCGACCTCGGGGCCCGCGATGTTGTATCCCGACGAGACGATCATGTCGTCCGCTCGCGCCTGGTAGAACACGTAGCCGTCGGCGTCGATAGTGACGGCGTCGCCCGGCAAATTCCAGCGGTCGCGCACGAACTTCTTCTGCCGCTCGTCGGCCAGATAGCGGCAGCCAGTGGGCCCGCGCACCGCGAGATTGCCGGTGACGCCGGGCGGCACCGGTTGCATGTCGTCGTCGAGCGCCTGCACCACATAGCCCGGCACCGCGCGCCCGATCGAGCCGGGCCGCACGTCGCCGCCCGCCGAGGAAATGAAAATGTGGATCATCTCGGTGCCGCCAATGCCGTCGATCATTTCGATGCCGGTTACTTCGCGCCACAAGTCGCGCGTCGCCTGCGGCAGCGCCTCGCCCGCGGATACGGTCTGGCGCAAGGTCGATATGTCGTAGTCCTTCACGAGCGGCGCCATCTGCCGGTAGAAGGTAGGCGCGGTAAATACGGTGGTCGCGCGAAAGCGCTCGATGGTTTGCAACAGCAGCGCGGGCGTGAGCTTTTCGATCAGCACGGTCGAGGCCCCCACGCGCAGCGGGAAGCAGAGCAGGCCGCCCAGCCCGAACGTGAACGCTAGCGGCGGCGTGCCGCAAAACACGTCGTCCGCGGTGGGCTTGAGCACGTGGCGCGGGAACAGGTCGCACATCGCAATCACGTCGCGGTGGAACTGCATGCAGCCCTTCGGCGTGCCCGTGGTGCCGCTCGTGAACGCGATCAGGCAGACGTCGTCGCTGGCCGTGTCGCATGCGGTGAATTCGGCCGGCTTGGCGGCTGCGAGACTTTCGAGGCTGCCGGGCGCGTCGTCGTGGAAGTAGCGCACTTGCGCGAGATTTGCGCAGAAGAATTCGTCGTCGGACTGGGTGCAGCGCGCGAGTTCGTCGGCGAGACGCACGTCGCACAGCGCCGCGCTCACGCTCGCCTTGTCGATGATCTGCTTGAGTTCCTTCGCGCGCAGCAGCGGCATGGTGGGCACCACCACGAGCCCGGCCTTCAACGATGCCAGCAGCGCAACGGCCATCTGCAGCGTATTGGGGCCGCGCAGCAGCACGCGATTGCCGGGCTTCAGGCCCATGTCCTCCACCAGCACGTGGGCGCTGCGGTCCACGCGTTCGCGCAATTGCGCATAGGTGGTCGCTTGCGGCTTGCCGTCGACTTCGGACCAGATGGCCGGGCGCGCGCCATGCCCGGCCTCGATGGCGCGGTCCAGCAACTCGGCCGCGCAGTTCAGACGCGCGGGGTAAGCGACGTCGGGATTGTCGAGAAGCAACGCGGGCCACTGCGATTCGGGCGGCAGGTTATCGCGTGCAAAGGTATCGACGTGAGCGGTCGGTTGCATGATGATCTCCGGCTTGGCTGCGCACAGCCTTGTAGGGGGTTCTGTTGCCTGGCTCTTATTGGCTCGCTTATTGGCTGGATAAGCGGGCGTCGTCGGGAATCACGGCCGTGGCCTCGATTTCCACCTTCGCCTCGTCCTCCATGAGCGCGACCACCTGGATGGCGCTCATGGCGATGTCGTAGTCGCCGATCAGCTCGCGAAACGCCGCGCCAATCTCCTTGAGCGATGCCATGTACTCCTTTTTGTCGGTGACGTACCAGGTCATGCGCACCAGATGCTCGGGTTTGCCGCCCGCTGCGTCGAGCACGGCCACGATGTTGCGCAGCGCCTGCACGGCTTGCGCGCCGAACTCGCGGCTCGTGAAGCGCGCGTTCTCGTCCCAGCCGATCTGGCCGGCGATATAGACCTGGGTGCCCACGGCGGCGACGCCGTTGGCATAACCGCGCGGCTTGACCCAGCCTGCGGGAAGAAGGGCTTTTTTCATGAATGTTCCGTGTGATAGGCCTTGAGCAGGTCGCGTCCGACAATCAGTTGCTGAACCTCGGTCGCGCCTTCGTAAATGCGCAGCGAGCGAATCTCGCGGTAGAGCGATTCGACGATGTTGCCGCTTTGCACACCCATGCCGCCCCAGAGCTGCACGGCCGCGTCGATCACCTGTTGCGCGCCTTCGCTCGCATGCCACTTCGCCATGGCGGCTTCGCGCGTGACGCTCACGCCCTGGTCGCGCAGCCACGCGGCGCGATAGACGAGCAGGGCGCTGCTGTCGATGGTGAGCGCCATCTGCGCGAGCTTTGCCTGGGTCAGCTGAAAATCGCCTAGCGTGTGGCCGAACATCTGGCGCGACGCGGCGCGCGCGAGGCCTTCGTCCATCGCGCGGCGCGCAAAGCCGAGCGACGCGGCGGCCACCGAGGTGCGGAAGATGTCGAGCGTGCGCATGGCGATCTTGAAGCCTTCGCCCGGCGCGCCCAGCATCTGGCTTTTGTTCACGCGCGCGCCGGCGAAGCGCAGGCGCGCGAGCGGATGCGGCGCGATCACGTCGATGCGCTCGGCAATTTCGAGCCCCGGCGTGTCGGCGTCCACGATGAACGCGCTGATGCCGCGCGCGCCCGGCGCTTCGCCGGTGCGTGCGAACACCACATAGAAGTCGGCGATGCCGCCGTTCGAGATCCACGTCTTCTCGCCGTCGAGCACGTAGTCGTGCCCATCGGCGCGCGCGGCCAGCGCCATCGCGGCAACGTCGGAGCCCGCGTTCGGCTCGGAGAGCGCGAACGCGGCGAGCGCTTCGCCGCTCGCGACGCGCGGCAGGTAGCGCGACTTCTGCGCGTCAGTGCCCGCGAGCGAGATCGCGCCCGAGCCGAGGCCCTGCATCGCGAGCGCGAAGTCGGCGAGGCCCGAATGCTTCGCGAGCGTTTCGCGCAGCAGGCACACGGCGCGCGTGTCGATGGTGTCGCCGTGGCCGCCCCAGGCGCTGCCGCCCACGCCGTAGCGCAGCCAGCCCGCCGCGCCGAGCTTGCGCACGAGCGCGCGGCATGTGTCGTCGACGTTATCGTGCGGCACATGTGCGAGATGCACGCGCGCCCATTCCTCGACGCCGGTCGCGAGCGCGCGGTGGTGGTCTTCGAAGAACGGCCACGCGAGCGCGCCATGCAAATTCTGTTCAGCCGCTGCGCTCAGTTGCGTATTCACTGTCTTAATCTCCCTTGAAAACCGGGCGCGTCTTCGCCGCGAAGGCGTCATACGCACGGCCGAAATCGCGCGTCGCCATGCAGATCGCCTGCGCCTGCGCTTCCGACTCGATGGCTTCATCGATGCTCATGGTCCATTCCTGGTGCAGCATCGTCTTGGTGATGCCGTGCGCGAAGGTCGGGCCCGCCGCGAGATCGGCTGCGAGCTTTTGCGCCTCGGCGAGCAGCGCTTCCGGTTCGCACAGCCGGTTATAGAAGCCCCATGCGTGGCCTTCCTCGCCGCTTGCGGAGCGTCCGGTATAGAGCAGTTCGGCCGCGCGGCCCTGGCCGATGATGCGCGGCAGGATTGCGCACGCGCCCATGTCGCAGCCCGCGAGGCCCACGCGCGTGAACAGGAACGCGAGCTTGCTGCGCGCGGTCGCATAGCGCATGTCGGATGCCATCGCGAGGATCGCGCCCGCGCCCGCGCACACGCCGTCCACCGCGGCGATGATCGGCTGCGGGCAATGGCGCATGGCCCTAACGAGGTCGCCGGTCATGCGCGTGAACATCAGCAGTTCGGGCATCGGCAAGTCGATGAGCGGCGCGATGATGTCGTGCACGTCGCCGCCCGAGCAGAAGTTCTCGCCCGCGCCGTGCAGCACGACGGTTTTCACATCGGTGGCGTAGGCAAGTTGACGGAACAGGTCGCGCAATTCCGCATACGATTCGAACGTGAGCGGATTCTTGCGCTCGGGGCGGTTCAGCGTGATGGTCGCCACGCGGCCCTCGACCGACCAGCCGAAGTGCTTCGCCTCGTAGCTGGCCAGCGTCACGCGGTTGCCCGCGAACAGCGCGTCCGCGCTGGAGCGTTCTGTCGTCAAGGTATGTCTCCTTTAGCTTGGGGGCGCGCTCAGCCTTCGAGGCTGTCGCGCAGATGTTGCTTGAGCTTGCCGAGGCGCTCGTGCATCTTCGACTTCTCGTCGAGCGAGAGGCCGCCGAACATTTCCACCACCCACTGCTCGTGCGCGGCCGCCATGCGGTCGAACGCGGCGCGGCCTTCGGGCGTGAGGCGCACGGCAATCGAGCGGCGGTCCTCGGGGTCGGCGTCGCGCACCACGAGGCCTTCCTTTTCCAGTTGATCGGTGATGCCGGTGACGTTGCCGCCCGTGACCATCAGGCGGCGCGACAGCTCGGTCATCCGGAGTCCTTCGGGATGGCGTTCGAGCTGCGCCATCAAGTCGAAGCGCGGCAGCGTGGTGTCGAATTCGCTGCGCAGGCGGCGGCGCAACTCGGCTTGCACGAGGTTGGTCGTGGTGAGCAGGCGCAGCCACAGGCGCAGGCCCATGTGGCTGTCGGCGCCGGTGCTCATCTCCATGTCGACAACGTTTTCCGCGGGGTTGGCGACGCCCTTGCGCGTCTTCTGCTTCGGCACGGGCGATGTCATGTGATTTCTCCACCGGAAACGGATATCGATTGCCCGGTGATCGCGGACGACCCGGGCGCGCACAGCCACAGCACCGCGTTGGCGACTTCCTCCGGTTGAACGAAGCGCTGCTGCGGGTTGTGGCGCACGAGGATGCTACGCGCCTCGGCCTCGCTGCGCGAGGTCTTGCGCGTGATCTGGTCGAGCGAGGCCTGCAGCAGTTCCGTTTCCGTATAGCCGGGGCATACCGCGTTCACGGTCACGCCCTGCGTGGCCGTTTCGAGCGCGAGCGCGCGCGTCATGCCGATCACGCCGTGCTTCGACGCGCAATACGCGGCCACATACGGATAACCGACCTGGCCCGCCGTGCTCGCCACGTTGACGATGCGGCCGCTCTTGCGCGCGAGCATGGCCGGCAGCACGGCGCGCGTGCAGAGGAACACGCCGGTGAGGTTCACGTCGAGCATGCGCTTCCAGAGATCGAGCCCGGTTTGCGCGAACGGCGAAGCCGTGGCCTGGCCCGCGTTGTTCACGAGGATGTCGATCGCGCCAAGGCCTTCGGCGGCGCGCGCGAACGCGTCGTTCACGGCGTGTTCGTCGGTTACGTCGACGCTCACGCAGGCGACGCGCGCGCCGCCCCCCAACGCTTCGCGTTGCGCTTCGAGCTTCGCCGCGTCGCGGCCCATCAGCGTGACGCGCGCGCCCGCATGCAGCAGCGCGGCGGCCGTCGCCGCGCCGATGCCGCTGCCGCCGCCCGTCACGACGGCGTGGCGATCCTTCAACGTTTCGTCGCTCATGCTCATACCGTGCCTTCCGCGCGCTGGGCGCGTTCGAGCGGGGAGAGCCCCGCAACTGCGGCCGCCGCCGCGCGTTCGCGCTCGATATTGCGTTCGAGCTGGGTCTTTGCCGCCGCGTACTGATTCGGCCACTTCACATCGAAGTAGCCAATCTTCGCGGCCTCGTTGAGCGTCCACGCCGGATTCGCGAGATGCGGGCGCGCCACCGCGCAAAGATCGGCGCGACCCGCCGCGATGATGCCGTTCACGTGATCGGCCTCCGAGATCGCGCCCACGGCGATGGTCGCGATGCCGGCTTCGTTGCGGATGCGGTCCGCGAACGGCGTCTGGAACATGCGGCCATACACGGGCTTTTCTTCCTTGCTGACCTGACCCGACGAAACGTCGATCATGTCCGCGCCAGCTGCCTTGAAGGCACGTGCGATCTGCACGGCGTCGTCGGGCGTGATGCCGCCTTCGACCCAGTCGTGCGCGGAAATACGCACGGAAATGGGCTTGTCGTCGGGCCACACGGCGCGGATCGACTTGAACACTTCGAGCGGATAGCGCAGGCGATTTTCGAGCGAGCCGCCATATTCGTCGGTACGCTGGTTCGTGAGCGGCGAAAGGAAGCTCGACAGGAAATAGCCGTGCGCGCAGTGCAGTTCGAGCCAGTCGAAGCCGGCCTCGGCGGCCATCTGCGTGGAGCGCACGAATTGCGCCTCGATTTCCTGCAATTCTTCGAGGCTGGCCGCGTGCGAATGCTGGCTCACGCCGCGCAGATATTGCTGTGGCGACGCGGAAACGAGCGGCCAGTTGCCCTCGTCGAGCGGCTGGTCGATGCCTTCCCATGCCACCCGCGTCGAGCCCTTGGCGCCCGAGTGACCGAGCTGGATGCCGATCTTCGCATCGGAGTTCGCGTGCACGAAATCGACGATGCGCCGCCACGCCTGCAGATGCTCGGGCGCATACATGCCGGGGCAGGCGGGCGTGATGCGCGCTTCGGGCGACACGCAGGTCATCTCGGTCATCACGAGCGCCGCGCCGCCCATTGCGCGCGCGCCCAGATGCATCAGGTGATAGTCGCCGGCCACGCCGTCGCGAGCGGAGTACTGCGCCATCGGCGAGACCACCACGCGATTCTTGAGCGTGACGCCGCGCACCTTGAACGGCGTGAACATCGGCGGCGCGGCGCGCTGGCCGGCGGCCGCGCGCGCCTGCACGTCCACGCCCGCGCGCGCCGCGAGCCACGACTCGAAGCCGCCGAGGTAATGCGCGTCGCGCTCGCGCAAGTTTTCGTGCGAGATGCGCTGCGAGCGCGTGAGCAGCGAATACGCGAACTGCTCGGGCTCGAACTTCGCGTAGCGGTCCACGTGCTCGAACCACTCCGTCGAATTGCGCGCAGCGTTCTGGATGCGCAGCACGTCCACGCTGCGCACGCTCGTGTAGTGATGGAGCGCGGCGCGCAGGTCGCCCGGATGCGCCTCCATGCTGTTGGCGAGTTCGATGGCGTCTTCGAGCGCGAGCTTGGTGCCCGAGCCGATCGAAAAGTGCGCGGTATGCGCCGCATCGCCCATCAGCACGACCGGCGTTTGCTTGCCGTTCGCGCCGGTCTTCCAGTGCACCCACTCGCGGCTCACCACGCGCGGGAAGCGGATCCATTGCGACGAGCCGCGCAGATGCGCCGCGTTCGAGCGCAGGGCATGGCCGTCGAGATAGCGCGCGAACAGCTTCTCGCAGAACGCGATGCTGTCTTCCTTGCTCATTTCGTCGAGGCCCGCGGCCTTCCATACATGCTCGGGCGTTTCGACGATGAACGTCGAGGTGCTGTCGTCGAAGCGGTAGGCGTGCGCCTGGAACCAGCCGAATTCGGTTTCTTCGAAAGCAAACGTGAAGGCGTCGAACAGCTTCGAGGTGCCGAGCCACACGAAGCGGCAATCGCGCAGATCGATGTCGGGCTGATAGGTGGCCGCGTACTTCTGGCGCGTGGCGCTGTTCAGGCCGTCGGCGGCGATGATGAGGTCGGCGTCCTGCACGTCGTCGTCGCTCATCTGGGCCTCGAAGACGAGCTTCACGCCAAGCTGCTCGCAGCGCGCTTGCAGGATGTTCAGCAGACGCTTGCGGCCGATGCCGCAGAAGCCGTGGCCCGAAGAACGAATCGAGCGCCCGCGGAAATGGATCTCGATGTCGTCCCAGTGGTTGAACGCGTCGAGGATCTCGTCCGCGCTTTCCGGATCGGCCGCGCGCAGATTGCCGAGCGTTTGATCTGAAAACACCACGCCCCAGCCGAACGTGTCGTACGGGCGGTTCCGCTCGATCACCGTGATCTCGTAGTCCGGATGACGACGCTTCATCAAAAGGCCGAAATAGAGTCCGGCTGGCCCGCCACCGATACAAACGATTCGCATGTTCGCTCCCTTGGTCAGTCTGCAACGGCAGAGTAGGCCGAATTACTTTAGGTGTCAAGTAATTGTGCTGGGTACCGGGAAAGCCCTGGCGTGGGCGGCCAAGAGCGGAACCAGCAGGCGCGCAGCGGACCATGCGATGCTGGAGTTATGCTGGTGGCCGACGTGGTGTGTCGAGCTGGCATTGAATTCGCTTGGCATTGTGATTGGTAGCAGCCGCAGCGCCGAGCCGTTACGAAACCCTTTCACGCACGCGCCGCCATCTAACGCTGCGCAAATGATCAGCCATCCTGATGAAATTGCAAACCCACTCCGATCGGGAGCCTGGATTGATGAGTCAGACATCGAAGCGATCGATCGAGATCGACTTTTTCCAATGTCGCGGTGTTTCGCGATCAACCGTATCTGGCCGGGGTTCTGCCGCTCTATGTGATTCTCGTGCTCGCGCTGCCCGCGATCATGCCGCTCGCGCGGCGCGCGCCCGACGTCGCGCTGCTGAGCAGCTTCGGCATCTGGCTGGGCGGCTGCTGGCTCGTGCGTTATCTGCCCGCCGTGCCAGGCTCGAACTGGCCATTCAACCCGTTCGCGTGGCAGGCGATGTTCATGCTCGGCCTGCTGTGCCGGCTCTATCCCGTTTCGGCGGCGTTTCAGATTTCGCGCGTGGGCCGCACGCTCACGGTGCTCGCGTGCGCGCTCGTCGTGCTGTTCGCCGCGATGAAGCTGTTCGTCGACCTCGAACCGCAGCCGGGCTACATGAAGCAGAACCTCGCGAGCCTGCGTATCGTGAGCTTTGGCGCGGTGGCCTGGCTGGCTCGCGCGGCGCTTGCCAGGTGTGGTCACCGTGGGACAGCAGGGGCTCGTGTGCTTCGTCGGCGGCGCGCTCGTGTCGAATGCGATCGATACGCTGCTGCGGGCAACGCATGTGAACGCTTTGTGGCCCGCGCGGCTCGCGGGCGATCTGCTCGCGATCGGCGCGCTGCTGGTGCTGGCCGGCGGCGCGCGGCGATGGAAGGGGGAGCGGGCGCGCGTGGCTCTCACGTAAAGACGCAGCACGCCCGCATGAGCGGCGCGCGAGATCGACTTCTTTCAGCCCCTGGCGAGTTCGCGCACGTCGGCGGTCGGCGTTGCGCCGAACGCATCGCTCAGCGCGTAATCGATCAATTGCCGCGCCGCCTGTTCCGGCGAAGCGAGCTGGCCGCCTTCCTTCAGTTGCTCGAAGCGCTCGCGCAGCGGGAACTTCTCGTCGCTGGTCGCGCGGATGGTCGCCTGCATGGCGGTGTCCACCACCCCCGGCGCAACGCTGCAGATGCGCACGTTGGGCCGCGCGTCTTGCACCACCGCGCGCGCGTGATGGTCGAGCGCCGCCTTGGTCGCGCAATAAATGCTCCAGCCCGCGTAGGCGTTGCGCGCCGCGCCGCTCGAAATGTGCACGATGCGGCGGTCCTGCGCGTCGCCCGAGGCTTCGCTCGATGCCAGCGCGTTGGCGAGCATCAGCGGCGCCGCAACGTTGAGCGTGATCGCGCGAGCGATGGCGCCCGCGTCCTGGGCGCCGAGCGGCGCGATCGGCTCGACGGTGCCCGCATTGTTGAACAGCAGCACGCACTGCGCGCCGTGCGCGAACTGGCGCAGCGCGCCGCTCGCGAGCCAGCGTTCGAGCGCGGCGCAATCGCCAAGCTCGAGCGCGGCTTGCTGGAATTGCGCCTTGGACGCCGATGGTTCGCGCGCGGCCAGCGTGGGATGCGCGCTGCGGCCGAGACCGAGCACATCGATCTGGCGCGCCAGCAGCAGTTCTGCGAGGGCGGCGCCAAGTCCACGGGAATGGCCGGTCACGATGGCGCGGACGGGTGAGGAAGTCATGGTGGGAGCGGTCATGGTCAGCAGGAAAAGCGCGATGCGCATGGGCTGTGCCGGCATCGCGCGGGAGGTATTTCGGGGCTTCGCGTCAACCGGACTGGTCGCGCCGGACGGTCGTGCAAGCCGGTCCAAAACCGGGATCTGGCGTGCCGGAACAAAACAGGCCGCGCGAATTCGGTATCATAGCGTCCGATCCAATAAGGAAGAGATCTGGACGTGAAAGCCGCATCGCAACAACGCCGTACCCTGAGCTTCAAAGACGGGCTTCTGGAAATCAAGAAGAGCATGGGCCTGGGTACCGGACAGCCTACCGAAGAACAGGCGCAGTCGCCGCAAGGCCGGCACGCGTCCAAAGGAAACCGGGCGGGCGCAAAGTCCGAGCCGCAGAACGGCGCCCAGGGGCAACGGCGCGCCCAGGGCGCGCCCGGCCACAAGGGTCATAACGGCCCCAAAGGTCCGCAGGGCGCTCAAGGCCACAAAGGCCCCCGCTCCGGCGGCGGCGCAGGCGAAGGGCGCGCGCGTCCCCAGCAGCAGCGCAGCCAGGCGCAGGGCAAGCCGGCTGGCGAGGGTGCCGGGGCGGCCGAAAAGGGTCATGAAGCGCGGGGGCAGCAGTCCCGCCCGGCGCGCGGCCCGCGCGGTCCGCACGATGGCGAGCGCGGCGGCCAGCGCCAGCGACCGGCGCGCCAGCAGCAGTCGATGGCCAATCTGAGCGAGGCCGAAAAGGCGCGCATCGAACGCAATCGCCAGCTCAACGCGGTCTGGAACGTGTTCGCGAAGCACTATCCGGCATTCCGCGAGCGCTTGCCGCTGAAGATCGGCGTGGTCGAGGACCTCGTCGCGCGCCATCCCGATTACGAGCGCACGCTGATCGTCGCCGTGCTCAAGCGCCACGTGAATCATCCGCGCTATCACGAGCGCGTGGCCGTTGGCGGCTCGCGTTACGAGCTGGACGGCAGCGTGTCCGAAGGCCCCGGCATCGACCCGTCGCATGTCGGCCGCGCCAAGGCGGCGCTCGCGCATCAGAAGGCCAAGGCCGAGGCGCGCGCCAAGGAGCAGGAAAACGCGCAGCAAGCGGCGCAAGCCGGGCAGGCTGCTGCAGCGCCTGCGGCAGCCGATGCGGGCACGCCCGCGCAGGATCCCGCAGCGGCCGCGCCGCAACCAGCAGTTGAAGCGGCTGAACCGGCACAGGCGCAAGCCCCCGAAGCGGCCGGCGAAACGCCTGAAAGCAACGGCGAAGCACCCGCGACACATAGCTGAACGACAACGCATCGAGCGCCCAGCCCCGGCATTGCCGGCGCTGGGCGCTCGATGCGTACTACCCCGGAATATCGATTCTCAGCGCGGCTGAATCTTCAGCGTTCACGCGAGCGCGCGTTGTTGCGCGTTTCCAGCACGCCGCGCATGGCCGACGCCTCGGCAACCGGGGCGCTCGCCGCCGCGACGGAGGGGGCGGGCGATGACGCGGAATTTTGCGCTGCCGCTGCCGTTTTCACCGCCGTGGCGGAAGCCGGCGGCAAGCCGCTTGAGGGCACATCGCCGCTCATGTCGGCAGAGAAGGCGTCGCTGAAGGTTGCCGGCGCATCCGTTGCATCAGCACCCGCTTGCGGCGCGCTCGCGGCATTCAGCACGCGGCTGAATTCGGCCGCGCGCACACGAATCTTTTCCGCATAGGCTTTCGAGCCGCCGTAGTTCTTCATCGCCGCGTCGAGATCGCCGCCGGCCGCGCGCTGGTAGCCATAGAGAATCGACGAACCCACATCGATATTGACCTCGGGGTCCGTGAGATCTTTCACGTTGTGCAGCAAACTGCGGTGCGCCGAGGGCACCACCTGCATGAGCCCGGTCGCGTTGTTCGAGCCGCGCGCCTTCTCGCGAAAGCGCGATTCGATCGAGATGATGGCGAGCAGTACCGCGGGCGGCAGCGAGTATTTTTCGGCAGCCGTGGTGACGGCCATCGAGATCTGGGCAGCCTTGTCCTTGGCCAGTCCGAACTTCTGGCTCAGGTAGGTGGGGAGCTTCTTGTCGTCTGCTGGGGGCTGCTGGGCCGCCGCGTATTGCACAAGGCCAGGCAGCATGACGAGCAGGCAGAGTAACCGCCTCATGGCCGGTCCCTTTCGTGATTTCGTGTACAAACAACAGGTGAACGAATGAAAGGCGCACAGTATAGCCGGCCAGAAAGAAACACAGCCGGGGCGTGGCCCGGCTGTGTTTCTCAAAACGCTTCGCGCTGACGGTGCTCAAACAGCGCTCAGACTTTCTCGACAGACGCCTTGTAGATTTCGTCGATGCTCGCGGCAAGCGCGGCATCGAATTGCGCATCGCTCATCTGCCGGGTCAGGTCGTTGATGAGCGCGCGCGAGAAGCTCGCGATCATGCCGTGATTGGCCGCCAGCCGCCGGCACGCGTCGGCGCGCGTATAGCCGCCCGAGAGCGCGACCACGCGCACGACGCGCGGGTGGTCGATGAGCGGCTTGTAGAAGTCGGGTGTGTCGGGGATCGTCAGCTTGATCATGACGTTGCGCGAGGCGGGCAGGGCGTCGAGCCCCTCGAGGAGTTCGTCGCGCAGCAGCGTTTCGGCCTGCGCCTTGTCCGGGGCCTTGATCGACACCTCGGGTTCGAGAATCGGCACGAGGCCGCGTGCGCCGATTTGTTCGCCCACCTCGAACTGCTGCTTCGCGATGGCGGCGATGCCCGCGGGCGACGCATGCTCGATTACCGAGCGCATCTTGGTGCCGAAGATGCCGGCTTTCAATGCACGGTCGAGCAAGGCGTCGAGGCCGGGCATCGGCTTCATGAGCCGCACGCCGTCGGCCTCGGCTTCGAGGCCTTTATCGACCTTGAGGAAGGGCACCACGCCGCGCTCTTCCCAAAGGAATGCGGGCACCGGTTTGCCGTGCGCCTGGCCGTCCATGGTCTGCTCGAAGAGGATCGCGCCGATCACCTTCGCGCCCGTGAAGGCCGGCGCGCTAATGATGCGCACGCGCATCTCATGCATGAGCCGAAACATTTCGGCGTCGCCGCTGTACTCGCTCTCCGGAATGCCGTATTGCCGCAGCGCGCCAGGCGTCGAGCCGCCGCTCTGGTCGAGCGCGGCAATGAATCCCGGCTTGGCGCGCATCTGCTGCAGCATTGTGTCGTTGGCCATGTTCAAACCTCCCGAATCAGGCGCCGGCGCTGCTCGCGCATGGCGCGGTTATTGGGGCCCGGTGGCGGGACCGGCGAGTGGGGCCAGAGTGGAGCCAATCAGGGAGCCCGATTCGGCCCGCACCCGGTCCGGTGAGTGTACTGGCGCAACGCGGCAGCGTCTCGGCCGATGTGTGCGGCAAGCGCCACTCGCGCGCCCGGCGGGTCCGGCTGCCGGAGTAGCAAATTCAGCGCCCGCCCCGGCTCAGGCAGCCTTCAAGACCTTTGCGAGCCTGCGCATGCCCTCGAATATCGACTCGGCCACATCGAGCGGAAAGTCGCCGGGAAGCTGGGCGGCGACTTCGCCGATCACGCGTTCGGTTGCCCCGGCCACCGTTTCCATCATCGCCTCGACCTGCGCGGCGGCGAACCCCACGCGCTGCCCTTGGGCGATCCAGTGGCGCGGCAAGATTTGCGCGATGCGGTAATGCGCGTTGCGCCCGCGCACGGCCATGGCGAGGCTCGCGCGCTGCGCCGCAAGCTGATTGCGCCCGCGCCCGATGATCGGGTGCGCCGAGAGCACGTCGTAAAGCGGCGTGGCGGCGTAGCGGCTGCCCGGCAGATGCGCGATGCTGAAGTTCTTGGCGTGGCCGTCGGTGGCCGCGAGCAGCCAGAACACCAGTTGCGCCAGGAAGAAATGGCGGCAGTCGTCCTCGCGGCGCACGGAGCCGCCGAGCACCGTCATGACGCTCTCGATGCCGGGCCCGCCGTCGGCCTCGTATTTGTGCAGGCCCGGCGTGCCCGTGGCCTGGCACAGATCCTCCTGCGGCAGGCGCACGATCCAGCCGCCATTGCGCGCCATGCGGCGGTCGAAGCGCTCGACCACGAGCGCCTTCGCGTCCTCGAAACGGGCGATCTCGCAGGGCGCGATCGGCAGCCCGAAAGCCGCGACGATCTTCGCGCACAGCCATTCGTTTTCGACCGACGTGCGCATGTCGGCGCGCATGTTGCCGACGAGACCGAGCGGCAGCTTCAGGATGTGCGTGGTGGGCGTGCTGCCCGTGGGCAGCAGCCAGCGATTCTCGTGCCGCAGCAGGGCGGTTTTTTCCTGCGCGCCGGCAATCGAGAGGCGCAGGTCGCCCACGCTCTCGTGCTCGCCGAACGGCGGCACAGCGGTGGTGTCGCGCAGCAGCTGGGCGATGTCGGCCGTCGCGAGCGGCTTGCCTTCGATGGTTTCGAGGCCCGACGGCTCCTCGCCCGCGGGCAGCAGTTGCAGCGCGCCCACGCAGTCGCGCCCAAGCACGGCCAGCAGCTCGAACGGCGTGGTGCCGGCCGTGCGGTAGCGCGCCGCGATGCGGCGCCGGATGCGCTCGCTGTCGGGCAGCAGGTTGTCGAAGTAGTCGGCCACGGCGGCGCCGCGCAACGGCTGGTTGCCCGGCGTGAAGGGCAACGAGAGCGAGAGCGGCCGGCCTTGCTCGTCGTCGCGCCAGGTTTCGAAATACGCGAGGCGCTCCACGCCGCGCACGACCTCCCAGTACCCGACGGGCAGGCCGTTCATCCACAGGTCGAGCCGGCTCGTCTGACGGGCGCGCGCCATTACCAGTCCTCCCGTTTGCGCGGCTTCGCGCCGGGCTTGGGGGCCGCGCTTTGGGCGGCAGCGGGGGCGGACAGGCGCATTTCGACCGCGAACAGCCGCAGGACGCGAAACAGCCGGTCGACGCTCGCGGACTCGGGGTGCGCTTCGAAAGCGGCATAGCTTTGCTGGGAGATGCCGAGGCGCTGCGCGACCTGTTCCTGGGTGAGGCCGGCTTGCTTGCGAAAGCCCAGCAGCATGGGACGCAACTGGCTGACGGTCTTGAGCAAATAGTCCACGCGAGGCTCCTGCTGCGGTGACGTGATAAAGGTCAGTTCACAGTCTATAGGCTGTAAATGTGAAATACAACCTTAAGGCTGTAAATGAAAAATACAGGCTTTAAGTTGTACTTGAAATTTACAGCCTTAAGGCTGTACCGACGCAATACGGGAGACGCCGTCGCAGGCAAGGCGCGGAGATGAATCAGACAAACAAATCATGAATTCCTGCAATCCAGGAATATGCGGGAAAACTAGAGGCGCGTGATCCTGACCGGGTTGATATATTGCATACATTCGGAGCCCGGTCGAGCGCGCTGTGCGTTCCTGCGGGCCTCCATCGTGTCCCTTGCGAGGAGCAGTCGTGGAGAACCATGGCGAATTACACCGGGCCATTCTGAATAACATCCCGGATCAGGCATGGCTGAAGGACACCGAGTCGCGCTACGTCCTCGTCAATGAAGCGTTCATGGAAGCGTGCGGACGCCCCGAGCAGGACATCATCGGCCGCACGCCCGACCAGGTCTGGTCGCCGGAACTGGGCGAGGTGTATCTGGACACCGACCGCACGGTGCTCGAAAGCGGCAAGCGCCGTCGCTACGAGGAACGGCGCCCCGGCCCCAACGGCAAGCTGCTCTGGTTCGACACCGTCAAGATGCCGGTGCGCGGCGCGCACGGGTGCATCGTCGGCACGGTCGGCATCTCGCGCGACATCACCGACTTCAAGCGCACGGAAACGGAGCTGCGCGACTCGCGCTCGCAGTTGCGCGAGCTTTCCGCCTGGCTGCAGTCGGTGCGCGAAACCGAGCGCTCGCGCATTTCGCGCGAGCTGCACGACGAACTCGGCCAGTTGCTGAGTGGGCTGCGGCTCGGCCTGAACTATCTGGAAACCCAGGCGCGCGCGCTGACCTTCGGGCAGATCGATCACATCGGCATGCTCAAAAATCTGGTGGACACCACGATGGATGCCGTGCACCGCATCGCGTCCGATCTGCGCCCGCCGGTGCTGGACGAACTGGGGCTCCACGCGGCGCTCGAATGGCTGTCCGAATCGTTCACGCAGCGCACCGGGCTGCCGTGCGATCTGCGGCTGAACATGACCGAGACGCTGCTTGGCGAGCTCGATGCGGAGCGCAGCATCGCCATCTTCCGCATCGTCCAGGAGTCGCTCACGAATGCGAGCCGCCACGGGCGGGCCTCGCGCGTGGTGGTCGAACTCGACGCACACGACAATCACTGCCACCTCGCGATTGCCGACAACGGCCGCGGCATGGACACCTCGCATGCCGCGAACGGGCCAAGGCTCGGCCTGCTCGGCATGCGCGAACGCGCACTGATGCTGGGCGGGCAACTGGAGGTCACGAGCCGTCCCGGCCACGGCACACGCGTGAGCGTCTGCATTCCGCTGCGCTCGTCAGCGGACAACCCGGCGGCCGATGCCGTGTCGGGCCCGGTTGACCCCCCCGTTACCCGCACCGCCGCAAACGCAGTTGCCAACGACGCGAGCCCATCATGCGCATCATGATCGCCGACGACCACGCGATCATTCGCGACGGTCTGAAACGGATCCTCTCCACGGTGCCCGACATGGAGGTGGCGGCCGAAGCCGTCGACGGCACCGACGTCGTCGAGCAACTGCGCAGCACGGCCATCGACGTACTGCTGCTCGACATGTCGATGCCGGGCAAGAGCGGCATCGCGCTGATCCAGCAGATCAAGGCCAGCCACCCGGCGCTGCCGGTGCTGGTCCTGAGCATGTACCGGGAGTCGCAATACGCTGTTCAGGCGATCCGCGCGGGCGCGGCCGGGTACCTGACCAAGAACGCGGAGTCCGATCAGCTGATAGGCGCAATCCGCAAGGTCGCGCGCGGAGGCACGATCGTCTCGGCGCTCGTAGCCGAGAAGCTGGTCAAGCAGTTGCAGCAGCCCGCCAGCGCGTTTCCACATACGTTTCTGACGCCGCGCGAGTTCCAGATTTTCCAGATGCTCGTCGAGGGCAGCAGCATCAACGACATCGCCCACAGCCTCTCGCTGTCGAGCAAAACCGTCAGCACCCACAAGGCCAACATCCTCGACAAGATGGAAATCCCGTCGACCGCCGGGCTCGTCCATTATGCGATCCAGCACGGCCTCGTCGTCGCCGGCACGGACATCTGACTCCGGCATCTCCTTTGTGCGGCGCGTCTCGGAAAATCCCTGGACCAAAACCAGCCGATCCCGATGCCAGACGCAAGGCCGCACCCCTAATCTGTCTATAACGCGCAAGCCGTTGCGGACCGCCGCCAGGCAGGGCCGCAGCGCCTGAACGAGGTGCCGGGCTGCGACTGCGCACGCTTGCGGCCGACCCATTACGTAAGGAAACCCGATCATGCATGTGGACCTTCTGATCAACAACGTCTGCGTTCGCGACGACGAACCGCCTGTCGACATCGCCATTCGTGACGGGCACATAGTGGCGCTCGAAGCGGGCATCGATGCATCGGCGGACGAAGTCATCGACGCGGGCGGCCGCGCGGCCATTCCGGGGCTGATCGAAGCTCACATGCATCTCGACAAGGCGCTCCTGCACCGCCGTCTGCCGGCCCGCTTCGGCACGCTCGACGAGGCGATTCGCGTGACGGGCGTGCTCAAGAGCAAGCAGGAGCGCAACGACGTGCTCGACCGTTCGCGCCAGGTGCTCGACATGGCGGTGAAGAACGGCACCGTTGCCGTGCGCGCGCATCCCGACGTCGACCTGATTCAAGGCTTGATCGGCGTGGAGACGCTGCTCGAACTGAAAAGCGAATACGAAAACCTGCTCGATCTGCAAATCGTGGCGTTTCCGCAGGAGGGCATTCTGAAGTCCCAGGGCACGCACGAGCTGATGGTCGAAGCATTGCAGATGGGCGCGGACGTCGTGGGTGGCTGCCCATACAACGAACTCAACTGGGCCGACACGCAGCGCCACATCGACATGGTGTTCGAACTCGCGCAGCGCTTCGACGTGCCGGTCGACATGCACGCCGATTTCGCCGACGACACCACCGACCCGCGCTTCGCCGCGATTTCGTACATCGCGCAAAAGACCATCGAAACAGGCTATCAGGGAAGGGTGGCGCTCGGGCACGTCACGAGCCTCGGCGCGCTCGACGAGGAAGCGCTCAAGCCCGTGATCGAGCGCATGCGCGAAGCGGGCATCAGCATCGTGACGCTGCCCGCTACCGACCTCTACCTGGGCGGCCGCAAGGACACGCACAACCAGCGGCGCGGCCTCACGCCCGTCAAGGCCCTGCATAACGCGGGCGTCAACGTGGCCTATTCGTCGAACAACGTGCGCAACGCGTTCACGCCGTTCGGCAAGGCCGACATGCTGCAAATCGGCAACATGCTCGCGCACGTGGCCCAGTTCGGCGTGCCGGAGCACCAGCAGGCGATTCTGGACATGGGCACGCACAACGCCGCGCGCGCGATCGGGATCGAGCACGGCTACGGCATCGCGGTGGGCAAGCAGGCCGATCTCGTCATTCTCGACACTTTCAGGGTAGCCGATGCGCTGCTCGACATCCCGCCGCGGCTGTGGGTCATCAAGCGCGGCCGCATTACGGTGGTCACCACTCACCACTGCGAAATCCACCGTCATTCGTGTTGCTGTGCCTGATGTGAACCGAACCTGCTCGTTCATTCAAAAACTCAAGGAGACAAGCATGAAGAAGCTACCCGCGGAAGTCGTCGCATCAGCCCTTGCAGTCACGACGATACCGATCGCCATGTTGCCGCTGCACTTGCCGCCGTGGGCCATTTTCATCAGCTGGGCCGCGACCTTCGCGATGGGCGGGCCGAGCGCGAAGAACCTCAAGCGCATCTGGCCCACCTTGCCGGTCGGCTCGTTCTTCGCATTCCTGATCGTCCTGTGCTTCGAGCAGGCGTCGCGGCAATTCAGCGGCAACACGCTGCTGCTTGCGCAAATGGCGATTCTCTTCACGCTGAACGGCCTGATGATGTCGCTGGCCCGCCAGTTCGTCATGTTCAACTTCATCCCGGGCATGTTCTTCGGGTTTGCGACGTATTTCGGCACGCTGTTCGGCGGCTTCGGCCCCGTTGCGCACAACCCGTTCATGGCCCTGCTTGCGGCGATTGCGATGAACGCGCTCGGACCGGCCTATGCCTGGGTGAAGGAGCGCTACTCGGCGCCCGAAGTCACCACGCACCGCTGGTGGAAGGGCTGGAAGCCGGAAGTCTGAGGACTGCCTGGAACACACGAAGGGCCGCGGCAGCGCACCGGCTGTCCGCGGCACAAGCGATAAATGCAAAGGGAAAGCACCATGACGCTCGTAGCGCAAGCCCAGGTTGACACCGATACGGACATCGAAGAAACGATGGCGCGGCAGGCGCTGCTCGACGAAAAAGCGGCCCTCGACGTGAGCCTCGAAGTGACCTTCGAAGTGACCCTCGAAGCGAGCGTCGCGCGCACGCCCGGCCCATCGGTCGAAATGCCCCGGCTTGCGCGCTCGTCGCGCGGCATGGTGACGAGTCCGCACGTACTGGCGAGCGAAGCCGGGCGCGAGGTGCTGCGCGCGGGCGGCAACGCGATCGAAGCGGCCATCGCGATTGGCGCGGTGCTGAGCGTGACTTACCCGCACTTCACGGGGCTCGGCGGCGACGCCTTCATGGTGATCAGCGACCGCGAGGGCCATGTACATACACTCTCCGGCATCGGCCAGGCCGCCGCGAAAACGTCCGGCTACACAGGCGCGATTCCGGTGCGCGGGCCCGGCGCAGCGCTGACGACCGGCGCCTCGGTCGCGGTCTGGGACAAGGCTTATTCGCTTAGCAAGGGCGCGTGGGGTGGCAAGCAGAACTGGTCGTCGCTGTTTTCGCGCGCCATCGAATACGCTGCCAACGGCTTTCCCGTAACGCCCTCGCAGCAGTTCTGGCAAACGCTGCGCGCCGGCGAACTCGCGAGTTGGGAGGGCTTCGCGCGAGTCTTCATGCCGCACGGACGCATCCCTCAGGCCGGCGAACAGTTCGTCCAGCGCGAACTGGCGCGCAGCCTCGAGCGCATCGCCACGCACGGCGGCCGCGAATTCTATGAAGGCGAACTGGCGGAGCGGGTTGCCGCCGGCCTGAAGCAGGCAGGCTCGCCGCTCACGCTCGACGACCTGGCCCGCACGACGGCCCGCGAGGAAGTGCCGCTGCGCGTGGGCTATCGCGGCGGCGAACTGCTGGGCCTGCGCCCTCCGACCCAGGGCGTGACCACGCTCGAAATCATGGGCATTCTCGATCGCTTCGATCTCGCCTCGATTCCCGAGAACAGCGCCGACTACTATCACGTCCTCGTCGAAGCCGTGAAACTGGCGTTTCTCGACCGCGACCGCTACGTCGCGGATCCCGATTTCGTCGACGTGCCGGTCGAGCAGATGCTGTCGGCGCAGACACTCGACGCGCATGCGCGCCGTATCCGCATGGGCCACGCGATGCCCTGGCCGCACACGTTCAAGCACGGCGACACCGTGTATATCGGCGCGGCCGACGAGCAGGGCAACAGCGTGAGCATGCTGCAAACCGTGTATTTCGACTGGGGCAGCGGCGTGGTGGCCGGCGACACGGGCATCCTGTGGCACAACCGCGGCGCCTCGTTCAGCCTCGACCCGAAGAGCCCCAATGTGCTGCGCGGCGGCAAGCGGCCGTTCCATACGCTGAACCCCGGCATGTATCTGAAGGCGGGCCGCCCGCACCTGCTGTACGGCACCCAGGGCGCGGACGGGCAACCGCAGACGCTCGCGGCCGTGCTCACGCGCCTGATCGATTACGACATGGACCCGCTCTCGGCGCTCGGCCGCCCGCGCTTTCTGCTCGGCAAGACCTTCTCGGACAGCCGCGACAGCCTCAAGCTCGAAGAGGACGCAGGCGCGCGCGTGTTCGACGAGCTGGCCGCGCGCAGCCACGAGATGAGCCCCATTCCCGCGCAAAGCCAACTGGCCGGGCACCCCGGCGCGATCCGCATCGGCGCGGACGGGCACATGACGGGCGCCCACGATCCGCGCAGCGACGGGCGCGCGCTCGGGCTGTAGAGGTATCGACAAAATGAATGGCGAGCATTTCAACATTTAATTTGTCGATAATACGGGCATCGGATAAGGTGTCGGCATTCACTCCCTGATAGGGCCCCCGCCGCGCAGCGAGCGCCACGCAGACCGCAACGCGTTGAGTGGGTCCTGAATTGCCGAGACAAAGACATCATGTTCGATCGCGTATTCGTCAATGCCGTAGGCGCTGACGGCCAGCCCTTGAATCTCGCTGTACGCGATGGACGCTTTGCCAGCATTTCCAGCCTTGGCGCCGCGCACCCCGAAACCGGCGCCGCCGAAATCGTCGACCTCCAGGGGCACCTCGTGCTGCCGGGTTTCGTCGACGGCCATATCCACCTCGATAAAAGCTTCCTCGGCGACCGCTGGCGTCCGCATCGCGTCGCCGCGACGCTGCGCGAGCGCCTCGCCGACGAAAAAGCCGCGCTCGCAAGCGCCGCGCCGATTGCCCAGCGCGCCGACGCGCTGCTCCGCCAGGCAGCCTCGTTCGGCACCATCGCCATGCGCAGCCATGTGGACGTGGACGCCACGACCGGCCTGACCCACCTTCACGCCGTGATGGAAGCGCGCGAAAAATGGCGCGGCATCATCGACATCGAACTTGTGGCGTTTCCGCAAGCGGGCGTGGTGTCGTGCCCGGGCACCGCTGACGTGCTCGACGCCGCCGCGCAAGAAGGCGTCGACGTGGTTGGGGGCATCGACCCGACCACGCTCGACGGAGACGCCGACGGCCAGCTCGACATCGTCTTCGGCATCGCGCAAAAGCGCGGCGTGAAGATCGATATTCATCTGCACGAAGCCGGCGAACAAGGCATCGAGCAGCTTCACCGCATTGCCGCGCGCACCCGCGCAGCCGGCCTGGAGGGCAGGGTGTCGGTCAGCCACGCCTATGCGCTGGGCGACGTGGACGCGGACGCCGTCGCGCGCATCGCCGACGCGCTGGCCGCCGCCGGCGTATCGATCATGACCAACGCGCCTGGCGACCGCGCCTTCCCGCCAATCCTCCGGTTGCGCGCCGCCGGCGTGCGCGTGTTCAGCGGCAACGACAACATTCAGGACGCCTGGTGGCCGTACGGCAACGGCGACATGCTGCAGCGCGCCATGCTCCTTGGCTATCGCTCCGGGTTCTATACTGACCAGGAACTGCTGGTGGCGCTCGACATGGCGACCGAAGCCGGCGCGGCCGTGATCGGCAAGCGCGACTACGGCCTGAAGGTCGGCAACGAGGCGTCGTTCGTGATCGTCAAGGCGCCGAACGCAGCCGCAGCCGTGGCAGCCGCGCCCGCCGAACGCGTCATCGTACGGAGCGGGCAGTTCTGGGGCGAGAGTGGCGAGAGTGGCGAGAGTGGCAATACGCCCCGCACGAAATTCGAAACCGCGCCGGCTGCATCCGGCCAGCGCGGCTAACTATCCCGAGCGCCCTCGCGCGCGCGATGTCCGCGCGCGGCCTCGTCTTTGAAGTTGTGACATCAAATCCTCACGGAGCATAGAGAATGTCATCCAGTCCTTACTACGCACCGAAAGGCGGCCATCCGGCTCAAACCGAATTGCTGACCGATCGCGCCATGTTCACCGAAGCCTACGCGGTCATCCCGAAGGGCGTGATTCGTGACATCGTCACGAGCTACCTGCCGTTCTGGGAAAAGACCCGCCTGTGGGTGCTCGCGCGTCCGCTGACCGGCTTTGCCGAGACGTTCTCGCAGTACATCATGGAAGTGAGCCCCGGCGGCGGCAGCGACCGTCCCGAACTCGACGATCTCGCTGAAGGCGTGATCTTCGTGGTCGACGGCGAGCTCGAGCTCACGCTCAACGGCGTCCAGCACAAGCTCGTGCCGGGCGGCTACGCCTTCATTCCGCCGCGCACGAACTGGACGCTGCACAACCGCAGCGGCGCCGTTGCGAGCTTCCACTGGCTGCGCAAGCACTACGAAGAAGTCGAAGGCGTGGGGATGCCCGAAGCTTTCGTGACGAACGAGCGCGACATCGAGCCGATCCCGATGCCCGGCACCGAAGGCCGCTGGGTCACGACGCGCTTCGTCGACATGAGCGACATGCGCCACGACATGCACGTGAACATCGTCACGTTCGAGCCGGGCGGCGTGATTCCGTTCGCCGAAACGCACGTGATGGAGCACGGCCTCTATGTGCTCGAAGGCAAGGCCGTCTATCGCCTGAACCAGGACTGGGTGGAAGTCGAAGCCGGCGACTTCATGTGGCTGCGCGCATTCTGCCCGCAAGCCTGCTATGCGGGCGGCCCGTCGCGCTTCCGTTACCTCCTGTACAAGGACGTGAACCGCACGGTGAAGCTCACGCTCGGCCAGCAGCCGAAGCGCAAGGCCTGATAGCCGGCTTCAGGCCAGCCGCTCAATCGTGGCTGGGCCGCCATGGCGTCGCCGGCATATCCAGCAGGCGACGCAGGCCGCTGCGCTCGAGCATGCGCTCCGCAGCGGCCTGAACTCCCTCCAGAATCTCCGCTTCGTCGACCGACAACACGCGGTAGTCTTCCATCGAGCAACAACGCCTTCGCGGCGTCGACCGTAATCACGCAACCGTGCATGATCAGCACGCCCGCGTGCTCTCGATGGTCCATGTGGATCCTCTTTCGCGGGTTATTCGGCAAGCACGCCGTCGCGCGCGACGATGCGCCCGTTCGCCACCACCAGCTTGCGCACGGGCCGCGCGACCACCGCGTGCGCAAGCGTATCAGCGTCCACCAGCACGAGGTCCGCGCGCGCGCCCGCGTGCAGGCCGTAATCGGCGAAACCGCAGCCCTGCGCGCCCGCCGCGCTCACGCAATCGAACGCGGCCGCCAGATCGTCGTCGCGCCGCAGGTCGTAGCGCATGCCGATCAGCATCGCGCGTTCGAGCATGTCGGGCGCACCGTACGGCGTCCATGTATCGCGGATGCCGTCGTTGCCGCCGAAGATCGTGATGCCCAGCTCGCGGCAGCGCTTGAGCGGCGGCACCGGGCGCGAGGGCGGGGCGCTCGTGAGCAGCGCCACGCGCAGGCGTGCGATCCGTTCGAGCAGCGCCGTGGGTTCCGGCAATGCGCCGAGGCAAAACGCATGGCTGACCACCACCCGCCCTTGCATGCCCAGCGCCTCCACGCGGTCGAGCAGCAGCTTGAACGTGAACGCGCCGATCTCGCCCGGTTCGTGCAGATGAATGTCGATGGGCTTGCCGTAACGCTCGGCCAGCGCAAAAGTCGCGTCGAGCGAGCCCACCGGATCGCCGTCGATCAGGGCCGGGTCGAGCGCGCCCAGTACGTCCGCGCCGGCGGCGAGCGCATCGTCGAGCAGCTTCCCGGTGCCGGGCCGGATCAGCAGGCCCGATTGCGGGAACGCGACGATCTGCATGTCGAGCACCTCGGCCAGCGCGTCGCGCGTGGCGAGCACGCCTTCGAGGTAGCGCAGGCCCGCGTCGGTGTCGATATCGACGTGGGTGCGCAGGCGCGTCGTGCCCGCCGCAAGGAACGCGTGCGACAGCGCGAGCGACTGCACGCCCGCATCGTGCCCCGAGGTTTTGCGGAACGCGCGTTCGTTCGCGATGCGGTCGGTGAGATTCGGGCCGACTTCGTTGACATACCAGTCCTGGCCCCAGAGGGTCTTGTCGAGGTGCGTGTGGCCTTCGACGAAACCGGGCAGCAGCAGCGCGCCGCCGCCGTCTTCGACGATGGCGGCGGGCGGCGGCGCGAGGTTCGCGAGTTTTGGACCAATCGCCTCGATGCGCCCGCCGGCAACCGAGACGGACACCGGCTGGCCGCTCGGGTCATCGGAGAGGCGGACGTTGGTAATGAGGAGAGGACGGGCAGCAGAGATCATGCTGGTTCCACAGTAGTGACCATGGGGCCGCGCAGCGCGCGGCGTCGATCTCCCCAGTTTGCCAGCGAATAGCCGGCGATTGCCAGCGCGACTGTTGGTCCGACTGCGAGCCTGATTACGAGCCTGATTACGAGCCGGATTGCCAGCCTTCACGCTACGTGATAGAAGACGCCATCCCATTCGAAAACCAAATAGTCCGATGAAAAACAACCCAGGAGGGCATCGGCCGCTGTTCGATCTGGACCTGCTCAAGGCCATCGTCATGGTGGCCGATTGCGGCACGTTCACGGCGGCTTCGGCGCGGCTGCATTCGACGCAATCGACAGTGAGCCAGAAAGTGAAGCGCCTGGAGGACATGGCGGGGCACAAGCTGCTCGAGCGCGGCGCGCGCGACGTGCGCCCGACCGACGCCGGCGAGACGCTGCTCGCCTACGCGCGGCGCATGCTCGCGCTCAACGACGAAATGCTCGAGTCGTTGGCGGGGGCGACCGTTGGCTTGACGGTGCGCCTGGGGGTGCCCGAGGATTTTGTCGGCGGGCCCACGACGCATATGCTCGCGGCCTTCACCCGCGAGCACCCGCAAGTAAAACTCGAAGTCACGAGCGGCTTGAGCCGCGACGTCGAACGCAACTACGATCGCGGCGACCTCGATCTCGCGCTTGTGAAGCACCGGCGCAACAGCCGCGAGGCCGTGGCGAGCTGGCCCGAGCAGCTGCGCTGGATCGACAGCGCGAAGAACCCCTCGTTCCAGCTCGACCCGATCCCGCTGGTGGCGTTCCCGCCGCGCGGGTTGTATCGCGACGACATGACGAACGCAATCGAAGGGCTAGGGCGGCGCTGGCGCATGAGCTTCATCAGTTCGAGCCTGAGCGGCATCCAGGCGGCCGTGGCCGACGGGCTCGGCATCAGCCTGCTGCCGCTGCGCTCGGTCACCGCCGATCACGTCGTGCTCACGCAAAAGAGCGGGCTGCCCGCGATCGAAACCATGGACCTCGCGCTGCTGCACCGGCCCACCGCCGACACGGTCGTGAAGGAACTCGCCCGGGCGATGTCGCGCATGATCGGCAAGCCGCGGCGCTGAAGGCCCGTACTGAAGGCACGTATGCCTCCATCCTTATTTCTCGTTTTCCAGCCGGAGCTGATGCCATGCCGCGTTTCGCAGCGAATCTCACCATGATGTACAACGAGCACGCGTTCCTCGAGCGCTTCGCCGCCTGCGCCCGCGACGGCTTTCGCGCAGTCGAGTATCTCTTTCCGTACGAGCACCCGGCCGCCGAAATCCGCGCGCGCCTCGACGGCAACGGCCTCGTGCAGGCGCTCTTCAACGCGCCGCCCGGCGACTGGGCCGCGGGCGAGCGCGGCCTGGCCTCGCTGCCTGGCCGGGAGGACGAATTTCGCCGCTCGGTCGAGACCGCAATCGACTACGCGCGCACGATCGGCAACGACAAACTGCATGTGATGGCGGGCCTCGTTGGCGTGGCCGGCGACCGCGCGCGCCACCACGAAACCTATCTGCGCAATCTCGCCTGGGCCGCCGAGGCCGCGCGCGGCGACGGCATCCAGATCCTGATCGAGCCGATCAACCAGCGCGACATGCCCGGCTATTTCCTCAACCGCCAGGACGAAGGGCAGGCCATTTGCCGCGAAGTGGGCGCGCCGAATCTGCGCGTGCAGTTCGACTGCTACCACTGCCAGATCGTCGAAGGCGACCTCGCGATGAAACTCAAGCGCGACATCGCCGGCATCGGCCATATCCAGATTGCCGGTGTGCCGGAGCGGCACGAACCGGATCTGGGCGAACTCAACTATCCCTATCTGTTCGATGTGATCGACGCGCTCGGCTATGGCGGCTGGATCGGCTGCGAGTACCGGCCGAAGGCGGCCACCTCCGATGGGCTGGGCTGGCTGCGCCCGTATCTGCAAGCTGCGCAATGAATTGACGCAGTGAATTGAATTAGCGCAGGAGAATCAGTTGGGGCACCGCGTCGGCGCCGCACCAGATGATGGCGTTCTGCTGGTGTTTGTCGCCTAGCGCTTTTGCGGCGTCGAGCGTGATGCCCAGCACCAGCAAACTCGCCTCGCCGGGCCAGTGGTTCGACGGATGCTGACCGATGCCCTCGACGTACGCGAAGCCGAGGGCGTCGAGTTCGCGTGCGAGCGCCGCTTGCCGGGCCGCGTTGGTTTCGGAGTCGAGGCCTTCGCTCAGCGGATTGCAGGCGGTGATGAACGCGCTACAGGCGACGTGGCGGGCTTCATGGAGTGCGCGAAGCGCGGCGTTGAACTCGCCGGGACGCAGCGTTGCAGGCGCGTCGCCCAGTACCTCGTAGTGCGTTTCGAGGTACGCGTCGATCGTCTCGCGCGGGATGTTTGAGTCTGGGAACACGAAATCTCCGGTTATCGGCCAACGCTTCGAAAAAGGCATACACGCGCTAGCCACGGCCTCACTCCCGAAACGTCTTCGCCGTCTCCACTGCGGCGCGCCTCAAATCAGGCACGAACGCCAGCAGATCATCCAGCGTCAAGCGCCCGACCGGCGCCTGAACCGCAATCGCCGCGCACGCCCGGTTGCGGTCGAGCATCACGGGAACGGCAATCGCGATCAAGCCCTGGAGATGCTCCTGATTATTGATCGCCAGCTGGCGACGCCGCGTGAGCGCCAGTTCCTTGCGCAATACGTCGCGGTCGGTAATCGTCCGTTCCGAATGGGCGCGCAGCGGCAGCGTTTCGATCATGCGCTCGCGGCGTTCCTTGGGCAGAAAGCTCAACAGCAGCTTGCCGCTTGCCGAACAGTGCAGCGGCACATGCGAGCCCGGCTGGAGATGCATGCGCAGCGGCCACTCGGTCTCCACGCGATCGACGTAGATCACGTCGTTGCCCGCCAGCGTGGTCAGGTTGCAGGTCTCGCCGATCTTCTCGACCAGCTGCTCCAGCAGCAGATGCCGCGCCGCCGCCGGCCCCGCGTGCATGAGCACGTTCACCGCCAGCGTTCTGACGCGCGCCGAGCACTCGTATAGCTTGTCATTGGCGCCGCGCGTGACGAGCCACGCATCGGTGAGCTGGGCCAGGATGCGATGCACGGTCTGCTTGGGCAAACCGAGCGCCTCGACGAGTTCCATCATCGCCAAAGGACGGCCCGCCTCGGCGAGCGTTTCCAGAACGCGAAACGCGCGGACTGCCGCCGCATTCGACTGGTTCGATGTGGACACGCGAGTCTCCTGTATCGGTTGTGCGGTGCGGTTTGCGCAACCTCCGACGTTATTTTGCATCGCGCAGTGCATTTTTCGGGACTGGTAAAAGTCCCGAAAATTGAATTTTCCGAGCCTTGGCCATCGTGTGTCGCGGATTGTGCGGGAATCGGGACTCGCATTCGCGCGCCGATGAATAGATTGGCAAGACAGCCAACGATTCAACCGGAGCTCGTCGATGAATGTGAGGGACACCGCAATTCCGGCCACTGGCGCGGGCCAAACCGACGCCCAGGCAGCGCAACTCCATGCGCTGGTTACGCGCTCGCGCGCTGCGCAACAAGCGTTCGAATTCGCCGGCCAGCAAACGCTCGATACCGCTGCGGCCGCCGCGGCGTGGGCGATCATGGAACCGGGCCGCAACCGCGAGCTGGCCGAGCAGGCGGTGCGCGACACCGGGCTCGGCAACGCGCAAGACAAGTTCCGCAAGAACTACCGCAAGACGCTCGGGCTGCTGCGCGACCTGCATGGCAAAAAGACTTGCGGCGTGATTGCGCGAGACGAGGCGACGGGCATCGTCGAGATCGCACGCGCGGTCGGCGTGGTCGCGGCGATCACGCCATCGACGAATCCGGCCGCAACGCCTGCCAACAAAATCATCAACGCGCTCAAATGCGGCAATGCGGTAATTGTCGCGCCTTCGCCGAAGGGGCATGGCGTATGCGAGCGGCTGATCGGCTTCATTCACGCCGAGTTCGCGAAAGCGGGGCTGGACCCGGCGCTCGTGCAAATGCTGCCCGCGCCGGTGGACAAGGCCGCCACCGCCGCGCTGATGCGCGAAGCCGACCTCGTGGTCGCGACGGGTTCGCAGGCGAACGTGCGCATGGCCTACACCAGCGGCACGCCGGCCTTTGGCGTGGGAGCCGGCAATGTGGCGTCGATTGTCACGCGCACGGCGAATCTTCGCGATGCGGCGCACAAGATCGCCGCGTCGAAAACTTTCGACAACGCGACGAGCTGCTCGTCGGAGAACAGCGTCGTCATCTGCGATGCCGTTTATGACGCGATGCTGCGCGAACTCGCGGCCTGCGGCGGCGTGTTGCTCGACGCGCAGCAAAAGGCCCGGCTGCAGGCGGCGATGTGGACCGACGGCAAGCTCTCGGCGCGCTGCACAGCGAAATCGGCGGCGCAGATCGCGCACACCGCCGGTCTCGACGAGCTGGCAACTAACGCGTGCGCATTCCTCATGGTGGAGGAGTGCGGCGTCGGGGCGAGCCATCCGTTCTCGGGCGAAAAGCTCGCGCCCGTGCTCACGGTCTACCGCGCGCGCGATTTCAGCGACGCGGCGGACCTCGTGCGCAGCCTCTACGCGTATATGGGCGCGGGCCACTCGGTCGGCCTGCACACGGCCGAGCCGCACGAAGCCGAGACGCTCGGCGCGACGCTGCCGGTCGCGCGCGTGATCGTCAACCAGGCGCATTGTTTCGCGACCGGCGGCAACTTCGACAACGGCCTGCCGTTTTCGCTCTCGATGGGCTGCGGCACCTGGGGACGCAATAACTTTTCGGACAATCTCGGCTTTCGCCAGTACCTGAACATCACGCGCGTGGCGTTCCCGATCGAGGAGCAGGTTCCCGAGGTCGACGCCTTGCTCGGCGACTATTTCCGGAGATTCGGCCAATGAGCGCGCCCACGACGATCCGCGCGTTGATCGAGGCGCGCGCCGCGCAGTATCCGGACAAGCCGTTTATGCTGGCTGCGCCCGATGAAGGCGAAACTAACCACACAGACGGCGCGACACTCACCTTCGGCGCGCTGCTCGACCGTTGCCAGACCCTCGACCTCCGTTTTCGCGAGGCTGGCCTCAAGCCCGGCGACGTTGTTTCGGTGCTGATGGGCAACGGCATCCAGACCGCCACGCTGCTGCTCGGCGCGATGTACAGCGGCCTGATCGCGCATCCGCTCAATCTGCTTTGCCAGACGACCCAGCTCGCCTACGTCATCGAGCATTCGGATACGCGGATGATCTTCACGAGCACGCAGACCAGCGGCGCGCTCACTGCCGCGCTGGCCGCGTTGCGCAAGCAGGGCGTGACGCGAGAGATTGCGCTCGTGCATACGGAGCCGGATGCGGTTGCGCTGCCGGTGCTGCCCTCACTGCGCGTGCCGGAGTTGGCGGCCGCCGATGAAGCGAACGCCGCGTCAGAACCCGATCTCTCTCGCCCCGAACCCGCCGTGCCCACGGGCGCCGACATTGCCTTGCTGATGTACACCTCGGGCACGACCGGCGCGCCCAAGGGCGTGCTGCTGAGTCACGACAACCTCCATGCGAACGCGCGCAACATCAGCATCGAGCACCGCCTCGCTGCCGACGACCGCGTGCTCGCTTCGCTGCCGCTCTACCACATCAACGGCCTCGTCGTGACCTTGCTCGCGCCGCTCTGGCACGCGGGATCGGTCGTGCTGCCGCCGCGCTTTTCGGCGCGCACGTTCTGGCGCGACGCCGCCCGCCACGGCTGCACCTGGATCAACGTGGTGCCGACGATCATCGCCTATCTCCTCGACGGCGACGAGCCAGCCGGGCTCGACCTCAAGGCGCTCAAATTTTGCCGGAGCGCATCGGCTGCGCTGCCGGCCGATCATCACCGCGCGTTCGAGGCGCGCTTTGGCATCGGCGTGATCGAGACCATGGGGATGACCGAGACCGCCGCGCCGGTATTCAGCAATCCGTATGATGTTTCGCGGCGCAGGATCGGCAGCATCGGTCTGCCTTCGGGCAGTGAGGCACGCGTGATCGACCGCGACGGGCGCGTCTGCGGCCCGCACGAGTGCGGCGAGATCGTGCTGCGCGGCGAGCAGGTCATGCGCGGCTACTACAAGCGTCACGAGGAGACGGCGAAAGCCTTCACCGTCGACGGCTGGCTGCGAACCGGCGACCTTGGCTATCGCGACGACGAGGGCTATTTCTATATCAACGGCCGCTCGAAGGAGCTGATCATCAAGGGCGGCGAGAACATCGCGCCGCGCGAGATCGACGAGGCGCTGCTGCGGCACCCGGGCGTGCTGGATGCGGCGGCGGTGGGCGTGCCCGATCCCGCCTATGGGCAGGAGATCGTCGCGTTCGTGGTGCCGCGCGACGCCCACTGGCAGGGCGCGCCCGACCCGGCCGACCTGCGCGCGCACTGCCTGCGCGAGCTCGGCCGCTACAAGACGCCCAGAGAGTTCCGCTTCGTGAGCGAGCTGCCGCGCGGCCCCTCGGGCAAGGTTCAGCGCCTCAAGCTCGTGACGCCCTCGGGCTGACGCGCGCCTGCACGCCGAGATGCAGCAGGTCAACGACACCATAAAGAGGGACTCAGGAGACGACGACATGAAACAGCACGCGCAGCGCGTAAAGACGCGCCACATCATTCTCGCGGTCATGTGTTTGATGTACTTCATTTCGTACATCGACCGCGTAAACATCGCGGTCGCGGGACCGCTGATCCGCCAGGAAATGGGTCTGAGCGCGGTGCAGCTCGGGCTCGTGTTTTCCGCATTCGCGTATCCCTATGCGGCCATGCAGATCATCGGCGGCTGGCTCTCGGACAAGTTCGGGCCGAAGCTCGTGCTCACCGTGCTCTCGCTGATCTGGGGCGCGGCAACGCTGGCCACGGGCTTCGCCGGCAGCATCGCGATGCTGGTCGGGCTGCGCTTCGCGCTCGGCGTGGGCGAGGGCGGGGCGTTTCCCACCGCCACGCGCGCGTTCACGTACTGGATGCCGGTGGGCGAGCGCGGTTTCGCGCAGGGCATCACGCACAGCTTCGCGCGCCTCGGCGGCGCGGTTACGCCGCCGCTCGTGCTCGCCGTGGTGGCCGCGGGCGGCTGGCGCGACGCGTTCATCCTGCTCGGCATCGTGAGCCTCTTGTGGACGGTGCTCTACCTGCGCGTGTTCACGAACTCGCCGGAGCAGAACCGGCGCATAACGCCCGAGGAAACCGCGGAGATCGGCTATCGCAAGGGCGACTGCGACCGCGCCAGGCGCGCGGCCACGCCGTGGCGCAAGCTCGTGCGGCGCATGTGGCTCGTCACCTTCGTGGACTTCTGCTACGGCTGGCTGCTGTGGGTCTACCTGACCTGGCTGCCGTCGTATCTGAAAGAGGCGCGCGGCTTCGACCTCAAGCATCTCGCGCTCTTCACGGCGCTGCCGCTGCTGGCCGGCGTGGTGGGCGACACGCTGGGCGGCGTGGTCTCCGACCGGCTCTTCAAGTGGACCGGCCGGCTGCGCTTTGCGCGCTGCGCGGTGCTGGTGACGGGCATGGGCGGCTCGCTCGCGTTCCTGTTGCCGATGGTGTCCGCCTCCGACCCGGTGGTCGCGGTGCTGTTCCTCTCCGCGTCGTTCTTCTTCCTGGAGATCACGAATCCGGTGCTGTGGACGCTGCCGCTCGACATCGCGGGCAGGTACGCGGGCACGGCGGGCGGCATGATGAACACGGGCTTCGGCATTGCGGGCATGGTCTCGCCGGTCGTGTTCGGCTACCTCATCGAGCATACCGGCAGCTATAACGTGCCGTTCATGATCTCGGCGGGATTGCTGGCGCTCGGCATCGTCGCCGCGCTCTTCATCGATACCTCGCGCACGGTCGAAGCCGACGAGGAGCGCGAGCGGCGCATGGGTGCGCAGGACGCGGGCGCCTTCGCGTTCCTCGACGGTATGCCCACGGTGCGGCTGGAACGGCACACGCTGCGGCGGCCGCTGCGCTGGTGGCGTTGATGCCGTGACATTAACGCAGCGGCATTGGAATTGGACTCATCGATAGTCCGCATCTGGCACTATCCGTACCCGTTTTTGACGACTGATACTCGAAGCAACCAGTTGGCTCGATGCGCCTGGCCCGGGACAAGGGCCAGGCGCCAAAGCTCAAGCTTTGCATGGGATCGGAGTGAGTGTTGAAGCACGAACTCCGATCGACAGGAGACAAGGATGCTCAGGTATCTGATCGGAATCGGCCTTCCTTTTCTGGGCGTCATCGGCGCGCTGCCCTGGGTGGCGGCGCAGCCGGACCGCTACGTCTTTGGCGTGCCGTTCATCTACGCGTGGATTTTCAGCTGGTTTCTCCTGACCTCCGGGTGCCTGTTCATCTGCTGGCACTTCTTTGACCGGCACCGCTACGCGAGCGAGAGCTAGCGCGCGCACCAGCGCCTCTCACTCCCAGCTGCGCAGACCGGCTCTGCCCGCTGCCGCCGACCCCGCCGCCCGTCCCACCGTCTCCCCCCTGGAGAGCCGCGCATGTCCACACTCGTTTTCTCGCTTTTGATCGCCTTTTCGCTGTACCTCGCCATTCGCTCGCGGCGCGGCCACGGCAAGCAGAGCGTGCACGATTTCTTCGTCGCGTCGCGCCAGTTCGGCACCGCGCTCGTGTTCTTCCTGACGGCCGGCGAGATCTACAGCATCGGCACGATGGTCGGCTTTCCGGGTGGCATTTATGCAAAAGGGCCGACCTATGGCGTCTGGTTTCTCGGCTACATCCTGCTGGCCTATCCGATCGGGTATTTCATCGGGCCGCGCATCTGGGAGATCGGCAAGCAGCACAACGCCATTACGCAGGCAGATCTTTTCAAAGGCCACTACCGCAGCCGCGCGCTCGAACTGATCGTTGCGGGCTCATCGATCCTGTTTTTGATTCCGTGGGGCGAGCTGCAATTCACGGGCCTCGTTGCAGCGCTCAAAGGACTCGGCTGGCACGTTCAGCCGGTCTGGCTCATCGTGGTTTGCGCGGCGCTCGCGTTCACCTATATCGCCATTTCCGGCGTGCGCGCCTCGGCCTGGATCGCCGTGCTCAAAGACATTCTGATGCTGCTCGCGATTGTCGTGACAGGCGTGGCCGCCGCGTGGATGGCCGGCGGCACGCACGAGGTCTTCCACGCCGCGAGCCAGCAGGTGAGCAACGCCATGACGCCGCCGCAACTGCGCTTTTCCATGAGCACGATGCTGTTTCAGGCGCTCGGCTTCTACATGATGCCGTTCGCGGCGCAGGGCTTCTTCACGGCGCGCGGGCCGAACACGATCCGCCGCACCCAGATCGCGATGCCGCTCTACATGCTGATGTATCCGTTTCTCGTGGTGGCCTCGTACTATGCGATCAGCGCGAACCTCAAGCTCGCCTCGCCCAACGACGCCTTCTTCGCGGCCGCCGTCCATCTGCTGCCCGACTGGCTGCTCGGCCTCGTCGCGGCGGGCGCGGCGCTCTCGGGGCTGCTCGTGCTGGCCGGCATCTGCCTCGCGATTGGCCCGATCGTCACGCGCAATCTGATCCCGAACCTGCCCGAGGCGCGCCAGAAGCGCGCGGCGAAATTCGTGATCGTGGCCTACCTGCTGGTGTCCATCGCCACCACGCTGCTCACGCCCAACCTCATGCTCCTGCTCATCAACCTGACGTATTACGGCATCACGCAGTTCCTCCCCGGCATGCTGATCCTGCTCGCGAAGCGCCGCGTGCGGCCCGGCGCGGTGGCGGCCGGCATCGTCTGCGGCCAGGTGCTCGCGATCGTGTTCTATACGCTGCACATCGGCTTTGGCGGCATCAATCTCGGCCTCGTGTGCCTTGGCGTGAACGTGCTCGTGGTGTTCGTCGCGCATCTCCTGATGCGCCCGTCCGGCGACCGCTATGCCATGCCCGATTCGCTTCACCATCATTCATAGGAGTTGAGCCTCTCAATGAATCCGCACGCATCGTCTGCCACGCCGTCTGCGCCGGTCACGGTTTTTTCGGCACGCCGCATTCTCACGCTCAATCCCGGCCAGCCGCACGCGACGCATGTGGCCGTGCGCGAGGGCCGCATTCTCGCGGTCGGCACGAGCGAGGACGCCGCGCGCTGGGAGGCGCAATACAGCGCCTGCACGCGCGACGACACGCTGCGCGACAAGGTGCTGATGCCCGGTCTCGTGGAAGGCCATTGCCACCTGATGGAAGGCGCGGTGTGGGATGCGGTCTACGTGGGCTATTACGACAGGCGCGGCCCGGACGGTACGCTGTGGCGCGGCCTGCGCACGCTCGACGCCGTGCTCGATCGCCTCGCGCAAGCCGAACGCGCGATGACCGAAGACGGCCCGCTGCTCGCGTGGGGCTTCGATCCGATCTACTTCGGCGCGGCGCGCCTCACGACGCGCGAACTCGATACGGTCTGCGCGGGCCGCCCGATTGCGATCCTCCATGCGAGCGTGCACTTGATGAATGTGAACAGCGCGATGCTCGCGCTCGCGGGCATCGACGAGGACACCGACGTGGACGGCATCGCGCGCGACGCGCAAGGCCAGCCGACGGGCGAGCTGCAAGAGTTCGCCGCGATGTTCCCGGTCTACCAGGTGATTGGCGGCAAGCTCGCGATCGCGGCCAGCGAAAAGCCGCACGCGGTCTGGAATTTCGGCCGCGTCGCGCAACTCGCGGGCGTCACCACCGCCACCGATCTCGTGAACGACCTCTCGCCGCTCGGCAATGAGACGCTGCAAAGCGTGACCGCCGACCCGGATTACCCGGTGCGCATCGTGCCCGCGTTCGCGCCGCAGCGCAATCCCGCGCAAGGCGCGGCCGGCGTGCTGGAAGCGATCAAGAGCAACACCGACAAGCTGCGCTTCGGGCCGGTGAAGTTCATCGTCGACGGTTCGATCCAGGGCTTCACGGCGCGCGTGCGCTGGCCCGGCTACGCGGGCGGGCAGCCCAACGGCCTGTGGCTGATTCCGCCGGAGCAGCTGGTCGAGGTGTTCGAGCCATACCATTGCGCGGGGCTGCAACTGCACATTCACACCAACGGCGACGAAGCGACCGAGGTCGTGATCGACGCGCTCGCGACGCTGCTCGCGCGGCACCCGCGGCCCGATCACCGGCACACGCTGCAGCACTGCCAGATGGCCGATGCCGCGCAATTGCGGCGCATCCGCGCGCTGGGCCTGTGCGTGAACTTCTTCGCGAATCACATCTACTACTGGGGCGATGCGCACTACAGCCAGACCATGGGCCCCGACCGCGCCAACCGCATGGACCCAGCCGGCTCGGCGCAGCGCATGGGCATTCCCTACGCGCTGCATTCGGATGCGCCCATCACGGCATTGAGCCCGCTGTTCACGGCATGGTGCGCGGTGCGGCGCGAGACGGCGTCGGGGCGCGTGCTGGGCGAGGCCGAGCGGATCACCGTCGGCGAGGCGCTGCACGCGATCACGCTGGGCGCGGCCTATACGCTGCGGCTCGATCATCTGATCGGCAGCATCGAGGTGGGCAAGTTCGCCGATTTCGCGGTGCTCGACGAAGACCCCAGCACCTGCGCGCCCGAGCGCCTGAAAGACGTGCCCGTATGGGGCACGGTGCTCGGCGGACGCATCATGCGCGCCCCGCGATCATGAACGCGCTCGCCACACCACCGAATGCGCGCGCACCGATCGACCTCGCTGTGATCGGCGGCTATCTCGGCGCGGGCAAGACCACGGTGATCAATCATTTGCTGGAAGCGCCGCACGGCAAGCGCATCGCGGTGCTCGTGAACGACTTCGGCGCGGTGAACATCGACGGCCGCCTGATTCGCGCGCGCAGCGACGACGTGATCGAACTCGACAACGGCTGCATTTGCTGCACGATCGGCGGCGCGCTCGCCGACGCGCTCGCGCGTCTGGCCGCGCGCGAAGAGCGTCCGGACCTGCTGCTGATCGAGGCGAGCGGCGTGTCGGACCCGGCCAGGATTGCCCAGGTGGGCTTGCTCAACGGCGCGTTTCGGCTGACTGCCGTGCTCGTCGTAGTGGACGCGCCCGAGTTCGTGCGCACGCTGGTCGATCCACTGGTGGGCGCGATGGCGCAGCAGCAGATCGACAGCGCGAGCGCGGTGATCGTCACGAAACTCGATCTCGTGGCGCCCGAGTCGCGCGAGCGCGCGGTCTCGGACGTGCGCGCGCTCGCGGCCACCGACATCGTCGTGGCCGCGGATCACGGGCGCGTGCCGCCCGCGCTGCTGTTCGATGCGAGCGTACCGCAAACGCTCGCGCTCGCCGACGCGAGGCGCTGGCAGCATCAGCCGATTGGAACGGGCTCCAGCGCGTTCCCCAGTTTTGCAAGCGTGACGCTGGCCGTGCCCGAGGTGCTGGACAAGGCGCGCCTGCGCGCGTGGCTCAAGGCGCTGCCGCGCACGATCCTGCGCGCGAAAGGCTTCGTGCGCGTGGCCGATGCCGAGGGCGGTGTCAGCACGCGCGTGTGCCAGGTCGCGGCCCGCCGGCTGCGCATGACGCCGCCCACCTTGGGCGAGCATGCAACGGGAGGCGGGGATGGCGTACTCGTCTTCATTGGCTTCATCGATTCGGAAACCGAATTAAACTTGCGAGACGGGCTGCTCGCATGCCGCCAGACGGCGCGGCATGTCGCAGCTCACTAAAACCGCTCACCGCGCTCCGCTTATCGCCATCTGCCGCGCATGGCGGTGGCGGCCCATCCACATGGCCGAGAGCGCGCTCACAAGACCCGCGAACATCGTATAGACGCAGATGAGCCACGGATCGCCGCCATTGCGCTGCAAAAGCCACGTCGCGATGATCGGGCTGATGCCGCTCGCGAAGATGCCGGAGAACTGATAGACGAACGAGATGCCGGAATAGCGCACGTTCGCGTCGAATAGCTCCGCGAACAGCGCCGCTTCCGGCCCATACACGGAAGCGTAAATCACGCCGAGCGGAATGATCACGGCGATCCATACGAGCACGGGCGAGCCGCCGCTATGCTTCATGAGCCAGAAGCCGAAGAACGACGAAAAGCCCGTGAACAGCGAGCCCCAGAAGTAAATGCGGGTTCTGCCGATGCGGTCCGAGAGGCGGCCGAAGAACGGGATCGTGAAGATCATCGTGAAGGCGGCGGCCATTACGGCGAGCAGGGCGTCGGTGCGCGAGAGCTTGATGGTCTGCGTGAGGTAAGCAATCGTGAACACGGCGAATACGTTGAAGAACACGCCGTCGATAAAGCGCGCGCCCATGCCCGCGAGCACGTTGCCGGGGTAGCGGCCGAGCACCTCGAAGATCGGCACGCGAATCTCCGCGCCTTGTTGCTTCACGCGTTCGAACTCGGGTGTTTCGAGCACGCGCAGGCGGATATACATGCCGATGGCCACCAGCGCGAACGAAAGGAAGAACGCCAGCCGCCAGCCCCACGCGAGAAACTGCGCATTGCTGAGCGCCGAAGAAAGCAGCGCGACCACGCCCGAGGCGAGGCACAGCCCGATCGCGAGGCCGATTTGCGGAATGCTCGCATAGAAGCCTCGCTTGCTTTCGGGCGCGTACTCGAACGACATCAGCACCGCGCCGCCCCATTCGCCGCCCAGACCGAGACCTTGCGCGATGCGCAGGACCAGCAGCAGCGCGGGAGCCCACAGGCCGATCTGCGCGAAGGTCGGCACGGTGCCGATCAAGACCGTCGCGACGCCCATGATCGAAAGCGTCAGGATCAGCATGCTCTTGCGCCCGAGCCGGTCGCCAAAATGGCCGAACACGATGCCGCCGAGCGGGCGGCTCAGAAAGCCCACCGCGAAGGTGCCGTAGGCGAGCATGGTCGAAATGAGCGGATCGCCGCTCGGGAAATACAGCTTGTTGAACACGATGCCGGCGACTACGCCGTAGAGGAAAAAGTCGTACCACTCGATGGTCGCGCCAATCAGGCTCGCGACCACCACGCGCCTCATCTGCCTGGCGTCGGTGCTGGGCAATGCGTTCATAGGGCTATCTCCTTTGTGGGCGCACCTGGTGCGGTGCGGTTCCTTGAAATGCCGGCTGGTTCTTTAGCGATCCTTTATTTTCTGCACGGGTTTCCTGATGCTTCTGCGTTTTCCTGCTTCAGGGGTGCGCCTCGGCGTACGCGTGTTGCGGCGCGGCGAGGGCGGGGTGGTCTTCGAGAATCATGTCGGCGGCTTTCTCCGCGATCATGATCACGGGGGCGTTCGTATTGCCGGAAACCAACTCCGGCATGATCGATGCATCGACTACGCGCAGCGCCGCAATGCCATGCACGCGCAGGCGTTCGTCCACGACCGCCATTGCGTCGCCGCCCATCTTGCAGGTTCCGGCCGGGTGATAGATCGACTGGCTGAAGCGGCGCGCGGCGTCCAGCAGTTCGTCGTCGGTCTGGTACTGCTCGCCCGGCACGAACTCGGAAATGATGTGCGGCGCGAGCGACGGCGCGGCGGCGATGCGGCGCGCCACCCTAATGCCGCCGATCACGACCGCGTGGTCGCGCGGATCGGACAGATAGTTGGCGCGAATCGCGGGGTACTGGAGCGGGTCGGCCGAGGCGATTTCCACGCTGCCCCGGCTATGCGGCCGAAGCTGGCAGACCGACGCCGTGAACGCCGAGAACGGATGCGCGCCCTGGCCTGGCTTGTCGGCGCTCAGCGGCTGCATGTGGAACTGGATGTCCGGGCGCTCGACCGTCGGGTTCGAGCGCGTGAAGATGGCGACCTGGCTCGCGGCCAGCGTAAGCGGCCCGGTGCGCCAGAGCGCGTATTGCAGGCCGATCCACGCCTTGCGCAGCGGGTTATTGACCTCGTCGTTGAGCGTGCGTTCGCGCGTGCGGAATACGAGCCGCACCTGGAGATGGTCCTGGAGGTTCTGGCCTACGCCGGCCAGCTCGTGCAGCACGGGCACGCCTGCCTTGTCCAGCACGCGCGAGGGGCCAATGCCCGAGTTTTGCAGAAGCTGCGGCGAGCCGATCGCCCCGGAAGCCAGGATGACTTCGACACGCGCCCGCGCGCGCTTGACGCAGCCGCCTTGCAGATATTCCACGCCCACGGCGCGGCGGCCTTCGAACAGAATCCGGCACGCCTGCGCCCGCGTTTCGACGATCAGATTGCTGCGTTTGCGCGCGGGCTTGAGAAAGCCCTTCGCGGTGCTCCATCGAAAGCCCTTGTACGCCGTCTGCTGGAAATAGCCCACGCCTTCCTGGACCGCGCCGTTGTAGTCGTCGTTGAACGGGATGCCGGTTTCCTGCGCAGCCGCGATGAAATGATCGGCGATGGGCCGGCGCAGGCGCAGATCGGACACCTTGAGCGGGCCGCCCACGCCGTGCCAGGCGTTCGCGCCGCGCTCCTGATCTTCGGACTTCTTGAAGTAAGGGAGGATTTCGGCGTAACTCCAGCCGCGATTGCCGAGCGCGGCCCACCGGTCGTAGTCCTCGCGCTGGCCGCGCACGTAGAGCAGGCCGTTGAGCGAACTCGATCCGCCCAGCACCTTGCCGCGCGGCCAGTCGATCTGGCGGCCCGCCACGGCTTCGTCCGCTTCCGTGCGATAGCACCAGTCGAGCTTGGGATCGTGCATGGTCTTGAAATAACCGACCGGCACGTGAATCCACGGATTATTGTCTTCGCCGCCTGCTTCGAGCAGCAGCACCGCGTTGCGCGGGTCGGCGCTGAGCCGGTTGGCCAGTACGCATCCGGCCGATCCGGCGCCGACGATCAGGTAGTCGACCTCGTGGTCCATGAATCCCGTCTCCTCGAAATTCCGGAGCGGCATGACGTGCATGACGCGCCGCTTTTGGGATCAATGTCGTGGATGGGGAGGACGACCGCAAGCGCCGGTCGTGCGCGCAGGCCGAAAGTGAAACGGAAATTGCCGAAACGGGATCAGAAGACCATCGAGGAGGGCGCATGCTTCGCCGCCGAAACGGCGGCGCGCGCGTTCATGGCAGAGACAGTCCCTGGAGCAAGGGCGCGAGCTTGCTCGCCGTTTGCTTCATACGCTCCACCGACTCCAGCAGTTCTTCGAGCGTGGCGCGCGCGGTGGGCGCATGCACGGCCAGCGCGGCAAGCACGCGCTTGTTGTCGGGTTCACGCACCGGCACCGCAATAGCGACCATGCCGCGCACGAACTCTTCGTTGTCGATGCCGATGCCGCGCACCGCGAGTTGGTCGAGTTCGGCCGCGAGCGCCTTCGGGGTCGTCAGGGTGCGCTGCGTCATCTTCGTCAGCACGAGGCGTTCGAGCAGCGTGTTGCGCTCGAGCATCGTCATCTGCGAGAGAAACAGCTTGCCGCTCGCGGTGCAGTGCAGCGGCACGTGCATGCCCGGACGCATCTCCATGCGCAGCGGCTCCGTGGTTTCCACGCGCTCGATGTAGAGCACGCGGTCGCCGTCGAGCGCGGTGAGATTGCAGGTTTCGCCGAGCGTTTCCGCGAGTGCGCGCAGCAGCACGCGGCACGAGCGCGTGAAGGTGTTGTTGGCGAGCGTGGCGAGCGCAAGCTGCGCCGCGCGCGGGCCCAGCGCGATGCTGCGGTCGTGCCCGCGCGAATCGGGCATGTGGATCACGTAGCCGCGCGTTTCCAGCGAATCGATGAGCCGCAGCAGCGTCGCCTTCGGGATATGCAGCCGCGCGGACAACTGCGAGAGCGTGTACGGCTGGCCCGCCGAGGCCAGCTGTTCGAGCACCACGAGCGCACGCAGCACGCGGGCTTCGTCGGTCGACGATTCTTCGCGCGGAGCAGGGGGGCGGCTTTGTGCACTTAGTGCACTTTGTGCGCTCTCTGGCGCTGTGCTGCGCATCGATCTCCTCCATAGGGGTGGCGCCAACGCATCTGGCATATCCGTCGCAAGCCGAAAATGAAACGAATTGTTCGACTTTCCGGCCTTTTTTCAGTATCGATGGAAAGTTCATGCGGTTATGTAGCGGATTACCCGAATACGCCGTGCGGTTTTCGCCTGCTGTACCAGGCGATACTGGACCACTGGCTCTACCTGCGCCATGCGCGTCTGCCTAGAATTTTTCCAACAGAGCGAAAAATGAATACAGGAGACAAGCATGACGAACAGGCAGTCGGCAGCACCCGCTCTCACAACCGTCTCCACGAAAACTGTGGAGGGTTGATCATGGGATACAGCACCGTCGATCCCGCCGCGGCTGGTTTTGTTGCACGGAACGCCGCGTCCACCAAGTACGACCCCACCTACGACCCGCTCGTGTCGCCGGGCCCGGGCATCGGCAAGGATTATGCGCCGACCTACTGGGTCGGCACGGCAGGCAGCCCGCCGCCCGACGACGGCCCCGTCACGAAGGACCTCGACGTGGACGTCGCGATCATCGGCGCGGGGTATACAGGTCTCGCCACCGCGCTGTGCCTCGCCCGCGAGCACGGCATCAAGGCCGTGGTGCTGGAAGCGAACCGCACCAGCTGGGGCTGCAGCAGCCGCAACGGCGGGCAGGGGCAGAACGCTTCGGGACGCCTCTCGCGCTCGCAATGGATCGAGCGCTGGGGCAAGGACGTCGCGCTGAAAATGCACGATGAGATCCAGCAGGGCTTCAATCACTTCAAGGAACTCGTCGCCGAAATCGACTGCGATCCGCAGCCGGGCGGCCACTTCCTGATCGCGCACCGGCCCCGCATCATGGCCAAGCTCGCCGCCGAAGCGAAGGTGTGGAAGGACGTGTTCGGCTACCCGTCTGAGCTGCTGAGCGCCGAAACCTTCCGCCGCGAATTCATCAACGATCACGAGGCGTGTGGCGCGCTGCACGAGCCCGAGGGAATCGGCATACACGCGCTGAAGCTCGCGTTCGGCTATCTGCGCCTCGCGCGCGAAGCGGGCGCCAAGGTCCACACGAGCAGCCCGGTGATGGGATGGGAAACCATCAACGGCGTGCATCATCTGCGCACGCCGGGCGGCGTCGTGCGGGCGCGCGCGGTGGGCATCGCTACCGGCGCGTACACGGCGCAGACGCTGCATCCCACGCTGCATAGCAAGATCATGCCGATCCTCTCGAACTCGATGGTCACGCGCGTGCTCACCGATGCCGAGATCGCGGCCTGCAATTTCCGCACGACCCAGGTGCTCACGGACACGCGCACGCTGCGCTTCTACTATCGCTTCCTGCCCGATCGCCGGCTGCAGATCGGCAGCCGCAGCGCGATCACCGGCGAGGACGCGCCGAATCCGCGCCACCTCGATCTGCTCAAGGAAGGCATGGCGCGCAAGTTCCCGGCGCTGCGCGGCGTGGAGATCGACTACTCGTGGTGGGGCTGGGTCGACGTGAGCCACGACATGATGCCCCGGGTGTGCCAGCCCGATCCGCGGCAATCGGTGTTTTACGCACTCGGCTACGGCGGCAATGGCGTGTCATATTCGCAGCAGGCCGGGCGCCGGCTGGCCGAGCGCATCGCAGGCAAGGGCGCGCAGCAAACCTTGCCGATTTTCACCACGCCACTGCCTGGCCACCCGTTCGCGCCGTTCAGGCGCATCGGCCAGCGCATGCTTTATCTGCAGTACTTCAGGCGCGACGAGAAGCCCTGATCGGCGAGGCGCAACAGCGGCCACGCCGTCAATCTGCAGACGATCCGCGGAAAATCCGTTCGGATCGCGAAGCGAATAACAACCTTGAACCTCCCTCCGGGCGGCGCGCATAGCGCGCCGCACCGTACCTTCATGCAAACCCGGAGTTGAATCTCAGGAGACGACATGCAACCTTCTATGGATAACCAGGAACTGAAATGCGGCCTCAAGCAGCGCCACATGACGATGATCGCGCTAGGCGGCGTCATCGGCGCTGGCCTGTTCGTTGGCAGCGGCGTTGTGATCCAGCAGACCGGACCCGCCGCCGTGCTCTCGTTCCTCATCACCGGCGGCCTCGTGGTGCTGGTGATGCGCATGCTCGGCGAAATGGCCTGCGCGATGCCCGCGGTCGGTTCGTTCTACGAATATGCGCGGCTCGCGTTCGCCACCTGGCGCGGGCCCGGCAGGCTCGCGGGCTTCCTCACGGGCTGGATGTACTGGTATTTCTGGGTGATCGTGGTCGCCGTGGAAGCGGTGGCGGGCGCGAAGCTCGTGCAGTTCTGGCTACCCGATGCGCCAGCCTGGATCATCAGTCTCGTGCTGCTCGTGCTGTTGAGCGCGACGAACCTGATCTCGGTGGGCAGCTACGGCGAGTTCGAGTTCTGGTTCTCGTCGATCAAGGTAGCGGCCATCATCGTCTTCCTGTTTCTTGGCGGGCTGTATGTGCTCGGGCTGTGGCCTGCGTCGCTGCACACGACCGCCGTATTGCCGACGCTGCTCGGCCATGGCGGCCTCATGCCGAAGGGCATCGGGCCAGTGTTGAGCGGTGCGGTAGCGGCAACCGGCTTTTACTTTGGCGCGGAGATCGTCACGATTGCGGCCGCCGAAGCGCGCGAGCCGGCCAAGGCCGTCGCGAAGGCCACCAACTCGGTCATCACGCGGGTGCTGGTGTTCTACGTGGGTTCGGTGCTGCTGGTGGTCGCGCTCGTGCCGTGGAATTCGGCGCGCATGGCCACGCCCTATGTGAGCGCGCTCGAAGTCATGGGGCTGCCGGCCGCCGCTAACATCATGAACGCGATCGTGCTGACCGCCGTGCTTTCGGCGCTCAACTCGGGACTCTATGCGGCCTCGCGCATGCTGTTCGCGCTGACCCGCCACGGCGACGCGCCCGCCGCGCTCGCCAAGGTGAACCGCCGCGGCGTGCCGGTGCGCGCGATCCTGCTCGGCACCGTGTTCGGCTATATCTCGGTCGTGATGTCGTATGTTTCGCCCGATACGGTGTTCGCGTTCCTCGTCAACTCGTATGGCACGGTCGCGATCTTTGTCTATCTGCTGATCGCCTTGTCGCAACTGCGCCTGCGCCAGCGCCTCGATCAGGCGGCAGTCGGGGAGCTGCGCGTGCGGATGTGGTGCTTCCCATACCTCACGTGGGTCGCGATTATCGGCATGGTCGGCATTCTGGTGGCGATGGCCTTTATTCCGGAGCAGCGCAAGCCGCTGTGGCTCGGCGTCGCGAGCCTCGCCGTGCTGCTCGTGACCTATGCGTGGCTGCACCGCCGTGCGCGCAAGCGTGAGCGCGCGCTCGATTACGGCGCGGGCTTTGCGAAGTTGTCGCATGCCGGCGGCGCAGGAAACTTTGGCGAATGAGGTCGATGAATGAGCCGGAACGCAAGCCAGACGAAAGGGAGAACGACATGACGACGGAACGCGCGATGGAGGGGCCGGACCGCATCGTGTCGGTGCGCGAGCGATTCGGCTTCGACTCGAACCTGATGGTGCCCGCGTTCAGCGAACGCGACGCCCATGTGCCGGATCTCGACGAAGCCTACCGCTTCAACCCCGAAGTGACGCTCGCGATTCTGGCCGGCTTCACGCGCAACCGGCGCGTGATGGTGCAGGGCTTGCACGGCACGGGCAAGTCCACGCATATCGAGCAGGTCGCGGCGCGCCTGAACTGGCCGTGCGTGCGCGTGAATCTCGACGGCCATATCAGCCGCCTCGATCTGGTCGGCAAGGACGCCATCGTGGTGCGCGACGGCCGCCAGGTCACCGAGTTTCAGGAGGGCATCGTGCCATGGGCGCTCCAGCGCCCGGTCGCGCTGATCTTCGACGAGTACGACGCCGGCCGCCCCGACGTAATGTTCGTGATCCAGCGCATTCTCGAACGCGACGGCAATTTCACGCTGCTCGACCAGAATCGCGTGATACGGCCGCATCCGCACTTTCGGCTCTTCGCGACCACCAACACAATTGGCCTCGGCAATCTCAACGGCCTTTATCACGGCACGCAGATGCTCAATCACGCACAGATGGATCGCTGGAACGTGGTCGCGACGCTCAACTACCTGCCGCGCGAGGAGGAGGCCGGCATTGTGCTCGCGCGCGTGCCGGAGATGGACGACGAGGCGGGCCGGCAACTCGTCGATTCGATGATCAGCATGGCGGCGCTCACGCGCAAGGGATTCGCGAGCGGCGATCTTTCCACGCTGATGTCGCCGCGCACGGTCATCGACTGGGCCGAGAACTGCCAGATTTTCCGCGATCCCGCGCTGGCCTTCCGGCTCACGTTCCTGAACAAGTGCGATGAGGCCGAGCGGCCCGTCGTGGCCGAGTATTACCAGCGCTGCTTTGATGTCGAACTGCGTGTCGAACTGCGTGTCGAGCCAGGCAGCGACGATGGCGACGAACCGGAGCCGCGTACGTGAGCGCCACGCCCACGCCCGAAGCCGTGCGCGCCGCGCTGCGGCACGAGGCGCTCTGCGCGGCCGCCGTGCGCGCGCTCACCGGCGACGCCGCGCTTCACTATCGCGGCGGCCGCTTGTGCCGCGAGTTGCGGCCGCTGCCGCTCCATGCCCCGCATCTGCGCAGCAACGCCTACGAAGACGACTTCCCCTCGCAGCGCGGCGCCGCCGACGCCGCCGCGCTGCGGCTGCTCCTTTCCGATGCCGCGCTGCACCGGCGGTTGTGTCCCGAGGACTCCGTCGAGCGCCTGCTGTTCGAGCTATTCGAGCAGGTGCGCTGCGAGGCGTGCCTGCCGCCAGGCATGCCGGGACTCGCGCAGAACTTGCGACACCGCTTCGAAACGTGGTCGCGCGCCTGGTTCCGCTCGGGCATGAGCGAGGGCCATCTCGGCATCCTGCTCTATACGGTTGCGCAGATCGTGTGGTCGCGCGTGACCGGCTGGCCCGTGCTCGAAGACACCGAGGATCTGATCGAGGCGACACGCGCCGGCATCGTGCCGGCGATCGGCGTGCAGCTTGCCGGGCTGCGCGCGCATCGCGCCGACCAGCGCGCCTACGCGGCGCATGCGCTGGAACTGGCGCGGCGCATCGCGGCGATGCTCGACGACGCGCGCGCGGCCCACGCCCAGGACGACGACAGCGAAGCCCGCGCGCCCGACGACGCGTTGACGTCGTTCTCGCTCTGGGTCGACTTCGACGAAACGAGCGTCGAGCTGCCCGCGCTCGCGACCAGCGGCACGAGCCGCGTGCTGGCCGATGCCATCGACGGCTATCGCGCCTGGACGACGCAGTACGACCGCGAAATCCGGCCCGCCTCGCACGTGCGCGAGGCGCTGCTGCGCGAGTACCGCGAACGGCTCGACGAGCGCATCGCCGCTTGCAACATCAACGTCGCGCGGCTCGCGCGCGTGCTCCAGATGGCGATTGCGGTGCCGCAGCGCGACGGCTGGCTGTTCGGCGAGGAAGACGGCCGCATCGACGGCCGGCGCCTCGCGCAAGTCGTCAGCTCGCCAGCCGAGCGGCGCGTGTTCCGGCGCGAACGATACGAGCCGCGCAGCGATTGCGTGGTGGGCTTCCTGATCGACTGCTCGGGGTCCATGAAGGCGCACATCGAGCCCGTGGCGATGATGGCCGATCTGCTCGCGCGCGCGTGCGAGCAGGCGGGCATCGCCACCGAAGTGCTCGGCTTCACGACGCAGGCCTGGAACGGCGGGCGCGCGCGGACGGACTGGCTCGCGAACGGGCGGCCGCCGCATCCGGGACGCCTGAACGAGACCTGCCACATGGTGTTCAAATCCGCCGACGAAAGCTGGCGACGCGCTCGCCCGGCCATCGCCGCGCTGCTCAAGGCGGACCTGTTTCGCGAGGGCGTGGACGGCGAGGCCGTCGAATGGGCGTGCGCGCGGCTCGCGAGCCGCACCGAGGCGCGCCGCATTCTCGTGGTGGTTTCCGATGGCAGCCCGATGGACACGGCAACGGCGCAGATGAACGACGCGTTCTATCTGGACAATCACCTGAAGGAAGTCGTGGCGAAGCACGAGGCCATGCGCGACGTCGATGTGATCGGGCTGGGCGTGGGACTCGATCTCAGCCCGTACTATTCGTACTGCGTGGCGATCGACTCGGGCGAGGCGCTCGACATGGCGCGGCTGATCGGGCTCGCGCGATGGATCGGGCGCTGCCAGGCGGCTCATTCGGTTTGATTCAGCCGATCATCTCCTTCACCGCGCAGAGCACGAGCGAAGCGCCAATCACCATCAGCACGCCGAACGCGAGCCTGCGCATCGCGATGGAGGAAAGCGGAGGCGGGTAGTGGCGCGCCGCGACCGTCATCAACATGACGACCGGCGCGGCCAGCGCGGCCTCGATGCAGATCGAGGCGGGCAGCGCGCCTTCCCAGGCGCTGAACAGCACGCGCGTGAGCGACGTCACCGTGAAAATCACGATCAGCGCGCAGCGAATCTCGATCAGCTTGAGCGGCTGGCGATAGAACTGGAAGATGAGCGGCGGCCCCGACACGCCGAACATGCCGCTCAGCAAACCGCCGCATACGCCGCTCACGAAAAAGCTGCGGTCTCCTGAACGCTGCGCGAGCGGCGCGGGCCGCAACGCGGCGCTCAGGCCGCCATACAGCACGACCGCGCCTAGCAGCAGTTGCAGCACGCCCGAAGCCGCCGTGCTCAGGTAATCGAGCAGCAGCACGCCCACCACGACCGAGGGCAGCACGCCGAGCGTCGCAGCGCCCACGGCGCGCCAGTCGATATGGTGTAGCTTGCCGGGCAGCGCGGCCGCGCTGTTGGCAAGCGTGACGAGACTCATCAGGGTAGCGATGCTGGCGATGGGCGCGAGGCTGAAGCCGCTGGTTGCGCCCATGACGATCATGCCGAGGCCGAAGCCGGTAATCGTCTGAAAATAACTGGCGGCGCCAATCACGGCGATCAGCGCCAGGACCTTCTCATGCGTCATGCTGCGTGCGGTTCCTGCGAGTGGGTAGCGGGGCGCGGGCGGGCCGCCTGGGCCGCTTGCGCCTGGACCGCCGTGGTGGCGATCACGTAATAGATGTCTTCGGGCGAGCAGCCGCGCGAAAGGTCGTTGGCGGGCCGGTTGAGGCCCTGCATCAGAGGGCCGATGGCCTTCGCGCCGCCGAGCCGCTCCGCGAGCTTGTAGCCGATATTGCCCGCGTCGAGATTCGGAAACACCAGTACGTTCGCGTGGCCGCCGCACTGCGAATGCTCGATCTTGCGCTCGGCGATCTCGGCCACGAGTGCCGCGTCGAGTTGCACGTCGCCGTCCACGCACAGCGCGGGGCGCTGCTCGTGCACGCGGCGCGTCGCCTCGATCACCTTGTCCACGCTCGCGTGGTGGGCGCTGCCGCTCGTCGAGAACGACAGCATCGCCACGCGCGGCTCTTCCATCAGCAGGCTGCGCGCGCTGTCCGCGGCGGCCATCGCGATCTCGGCAAGCTGCGCCGCGTCGGGGTCCACCACGAGCGCGCAGTCGGAGAAAATCAGCCCGCCTTTATAGCGGTGAAACGGCTCGCACAGCATCATCAGGAAGAAGCTCGATACGAGCTTGAACGACGGCTCGACGCCGATCAGCTGAATGGCCGCGCGCACCACGTCGGCGCTCGTGTGGACGGCGCCGGCCACCGAGCCGTCCGCGTGGCCGAGACGCACCATCAGGTTGGCAAAGACGAGCGGCTTCGCGGCTTCTTCCCGCGCGAGCGCGGGCGTCATACCCTTGGCGCCGCGCAACGCGACGAGTTCTTCGGCGAACGCGGTGCGCCAGGCGCTGGTTTGCGGGTCGATCAGCGCAATCTCGCCAAGGGCGACGGACTCGCGCGCGGCGGCGGCGCGGATGGCGTCCGGCTGGCCAACCAGCATGATGCGCGCGATGCCTTCCTGGCTCGCCCGGGCCGCGGCGGCGAGCACGCGCGCGTCCTCGGCCTCGCAAAGCACGATGCGCATGGGAGCCTGGCGGGCGCTTTCGACGATGCGGTTCAGGGCTTTCATGATTTCATGGGATTCAGATAAATAAGGCAACATCCATACGTGAAAAACCCGCGCGCGCCGGGTGGACGCGCGCGGGCCGCTGCTTGCCGCTTAGACGAAGTCCTTGTACTTGTCGAGCATACGCACGGGCTTCGAGAGCGCGTCGCGGCGGAACGGATCGCCAAGTTCACGCGTGCACATGATCTCGACGATGGTCGTCTTGCCGTGATTCATCTGCAGATCGATTGCGCGCTTGAGCGCCGGGCCCACGTCCTCGAGCTTGTCCACGACGATGCCTTCCGCGCCCATCGCCTTCGCAATGCCGGCGAAGCTCGGGCTTTCCAGCTCGCCCGCCACGAAGCGGCGATCGTAGAAGTCCACCTGGTTCTTCTTCTCCGCGCCCCACTGGCGGTTATGGAACACCACGGCGGTCACCGGAATGTTGTGGCGCACGCAGGTGAGCGTTTCCATCAGGCTCATGCCCCAGGCGCCGTCGCCCGCATACGAGATCGCGGGGCGGTGGGGCGCGGCCACCTTCGCGCCGATGATGGTCGGGAACGCGTAGCCGCAATTGCCCCAGCTCATCGCGGCGAACAGGCTGCGCGGCTTGTTAAAGCGCAGATAGCTGTTGGCGACCGAGTTGATGTTGCCGATGTCGGTGGACACCATGACGTCCTCGGGCATCGCCTTTTCCAGTTCGCGCAGCACCTGGCGCGGGTGCAGATACTCGCCGCCCGTGGGCGTGCGCTCGTGCTTCTGCTCTTCGATCATGTCGAGGCTGTAGGCGTCGCGCTCGTGCGTCCACGAATCGAGCTCTTTTTCCCACGCGGCCTTTTCGCTCGCGATCTGGTCGGCGCGTTCGCCGCGCGTGGCGTCGCTCACGAGCGTGCGGTTCGCGAGACGCTCGGTGAGCGCCTGCGCTGCTGCCTTCGCGTCGCCGCAAATGCCCACCGAGATCTTCTTCACGAGGCCGAGCATCTTGTGGTCGGCGTCGATCTGGATGATCTTCGCGTCCTTTGGCCAGTAGTCCATACCATGTTGCGGCAGCGTGCCGAACGGTCCGAGACGCGAGCCCAGCGCGATCACAACGTCGGCGCGCGAGATCAGCTTCATGGCGGCCTTCGATCCCTGGTAGCCGAGCGGGCCGCACCAGAGCGGATGGTTGGCCGGGAACGAGTCGTTGTGCAGGTAGCTGTTGACGACCGGCGCGCCGAGGCGTTCGGCGAGCGCCTTGCATTCCTCGACCGCGTCGCCCATCACGACGCCGCCGCCCGAGATGATGACCGGGAACTTCGCGCTGGCGATCAGATCGGCCGCTGCGTTCAGGCTTTCGTCGCCGCCGGGGCCGCGGTCGAGGCGGCGCGGCTGCGGAATCTCGGCCTTGATCTTGCCGTAGAAATAATCGCGCGGAATGTTCAGCTGGGTCGGGCCCATTTCGGACATCGCCCGGTCGAAGCAGCGCGCCGTGTATTCGGCCATGCGCGCGGGGTGGGTCACGTGGCCCTGGTACTTCGTGAACTCCTGGAACATCGGCAGTTGATTCGCTTCCTGGAAGCCGCCGAGGCCGATGCCCATCGTGCCCGCCTCGGGCGTGACGATCACGACCGGGCTGTGGGCCCAGTAAGCCGCCGCGATGGCGGTCACGCAATTGCTGATGCCGGGGCCGTTCTGGCCGATCACCACGCCGTGGCGGCCCGATACGCGCGAGTAGCCATCGGCCATGTGCGCCGCGCCCTGCTCGTGAACGACTGGAATGAGGCGGATGCCGGCGGGCGCGAAGATGTCCATCGCGTCCATGAACGCGGAGCCCATGATGCCGAACATGTCGGTCACGCCGTTGGCCGCGAGGGTTTCAACAAAGGCTTCGGACGGGGTCATGTCCTGCGGGCCGCTGGCCGCCTGGGTCGAGGTCTTTTCGCTCATCAACTGTCTCCGGTTGTCGTTTGACGGGATGCCGTGTATTCGATGCTATTCGGCGTCCCGTGAGGGTCAAGGAAATCTGTGTTCAGTGGATAAAACTGAAATGAAATGGAACGATTCGTTTCAAAACGCCCGAGCGTTGCGCGGACTCACGCCGGAAGCTTCGGGCGTTCCTTGCGGAACGCGCGCTTCACGGCAATTCGTCCGTCGCGGAACTCGAAGAGATCGCAGCCTTCGGCTTCGATGCGCCAGCCTTCTGCATGGGTGCCCGTGAACACCCATTCGGACACGCCGCGATCGCCCGCGACGTAGTGGCGGCCCGAGCCCCAGTGGGCGTCTGGAAAGGTGCGAAAGACCGCTTCGAAGGCGGCGCGCACCGCCTCGCGTCCCACGAAGCGGGTGCCGTAGACTTCGGGGCCGCCAGCCGCGTCGAATACGCAGTCTTCAGTCATGAATTCCATCAGCGCATTGGCGTCATGACGGTTGAAGGCATCGGAAAAGGCGGCCAGCGTGTCGGCCGTGACGGTGGGTTGAGCGCTGAGCGTATCTGCCATACGTGTCTCCAGTTGAAAGCCGGGGCCGTGCGCGAGAACTCGCGTACGGCACGGTATATCGACACGTTATGGTTTGCTCGTCGGGCGCGGTAGCACCAGTGCGAATCTTTCGCCTGGGCCAGCGCGCAGGCAGACGCGGGGAGCGGCGGGAACGCTCAGGCGGGACGCTGCAGACGCACGACTTGCGCAAGCGCGCGCACGCCGGGTTCGATCTTGTCGAGCTCGATGGCGGAGAAGCCCATGCGGAACCACGGGCTGTGTTCGACCTCGTCGGCGAAGAATACGCCGCCGGGTTCGATCAGGATGCCGGCTTCGCGCGCGTCGTCGGCGAGGCGCGCGGAGTCGAGCCAGGGCGGGCCCTGCACCCAGCACGACGCGCCGCCGCCGATCGGCACATAGCGCACTTCGGGCAAATGCGTGTCGAGCGCCGCCATCAGCACGCGCGCCCGCTCCTTGTAGGCGTGGGCGAGGCGGCGCAGCAGCGCGTCGTGATGCCCGAGCGCGAGGAAGGTGGCGAAGGCGCGCTGGATATAGGCCACCGGGTGCCGCACCATCAGGCGGCGCAGCGCGCGCAGCTCGCGCACGAGCTCGGGCGGACCGACGACATAGCCCAGACGCAGGCCAGGCGCGAAGGTCTTCGAAAGACTGCCGACGTAGATCACGCGATCGGCCGTATCGAGGCTCTTCAAGGCTGGATGCGGCGTGCCGGAGAAGGTGTTCTCGCTCTCGTAGTCGTCTTCGATGATGACGAAGTCGTGCTGCTGGGCGAGTTCCAGCAGCGCGCGGCGGCGCTCGATGGGCATGGTGGCCGTGGTCGGGCACTGGTGGCTCGGCGTGACGAACACGTAATCGCAACGCGCAAGCGAGTCGGCCTGGCGCACCGGGTCGATCCCTTCGCGGTCTACCGGCAGTTCGAGCAGATTCGCCTTGCGGTTCACAAAGATATTGCGGGCATCGGGATATCCCGGATTTTCGAAGCCGACCGTGGTGTTTTTTCCGAACAGCAAGTCGGCGATGAGATAAAGCGCCTGCTGGCAGCCATTCGTAATGATGATTTCCTCGGGCATCGCGAACACGCCGCGCCGCGGCAACACCCGCGTGCGGATCTGCTGGATCAACGACTCGTCGTCGCGTTCGATCAGGTCGGGCGCCCAGTTGCGGATCTCCATGATCGACAGCGCCTTCAGGCAGCACTCGCGCCAGTCGTTGGTGGGAAATAGCGATTGGTCGAATTGCCCGTAAATGAACGGATATGCGTAGTTCTGCCAATTGGCGGGTTTGACGATGTTGCGCTGGGCCGAGGGCGAGCGCTGGATGCGCGATTTCCAGACCGGCGACAAAGGCGACGCCGCACCATTGGGCTCTACCGCGACGGCCTGATCCGCGCGCTGCTGCTCCCGCTGGTGCACGCGCTGCTGCGCCTGCTTTTGCACCGTCACGCCGTGCAGGCCCTCCAGCATGGCGGGGTTGACGAAGTGGCCGCTGCGCTCGCGCGAGACCAGATAGCCTTCCTCGACGAGCATCTGATAGGCGAGCACGACAGTATTGCGGGCGACGCCAAGCTGTTCGGCCAGCTCGCGGCTCGACGGCAGCGCGGCGTCGGGCGGCAGTTGTCCGTCGAGGATGGAGGCCACCAGCATCTCGCGAATCTGGTGCTGCAGACTGGTTTTCGACTCCGGTGACCGTCGAAACTGCTGGGCCCAAAGGGCGGACGGGGTGCGGGTCGGCATGCTTGCTCCTGTAGTGGGTGAGGGCGGTGAAAGTCTGGCGGTGAAGCCTGTTTGCGAGGGCGATAAATCGACCTGACATTCGGCCATTATCGGCCCACAATATTCAATAGGTGTCTTTCGAGTCGATTAGGTAAATTTCGGAGCGACGATTCGCAATGAACCTGCCTCACCGCGCTTTCGAGAAGCTTCCCGCCGCGCGGGCGGGCGCCGCCGTTGCTGCGGCGCAGCGCGAGCAGCGGCCGGGCGCGCGGATTGCTAGCGCCGTTCGAATAATCGAAGGAATCCATGGAGCCAGTTCATCTGGCGCTGGCTCCATCGGATCTTCCCGCGTGGTACTACCCGCCGTTTTATTGATTGAGAATCCTTGACTCAACGGGCGAAACGCAGATTAAAAAAATGGTGAAAAAAAGCGTTCCGCGGCGAGCTGATTGCATTTCAACTTGAGGAGACGGCGGTGAAAGCCTTACCCAGACTGACGAAAATGATGAAGCATCCCGCCGACACGCCTGTCGAGCCAGTGATCAAGATAAGGCGCGGACATGGCAAGCTCAATTCCTGGTGGCTCACGACCGCCGTTCTCGCGATCTGCGTCGTGCTTTGGCAGGCCGTATCGAAAGCCGGTATTTTCCCGTCCTTTGCGCTCCCTTCGCCGATAGCGGTGTGGCAAGCCTTCGTCGACATCGTCCATAACGGTTACGGCGGACAGTCGCTCGTCAGCGACATCCTAGTAAGTTGCTTGCGCATCGTTGTGGGTTTTGTCGGCGCGATTGTGATCGGCGTCCCCGTTGGCCTCCTGATGTCGCGAAACAAGATCGTATTCGACATCATCGACCCGCTGCTGCAATTCGTCCGGCCGGTTCCGCCGCTTGCCTATATTCCGCTGCTGGTGGTGTGGTTCGGCATCGGCGAATTGCCCAAGGCCATTCTCATTCTGGTCGGCACCATTCCGGTCATCATCATCGGCACCATGTCGGGCGTGAAAAGCACGCCGGCGCTGCGCATTTCGGTGGCGCGCACGCTCGGCGCGACCAACGCGCAGATCTTCCGCAAGGTCGTGCTGCCCTCGGCCATGCCGGAAATCTTCACCTCGATGCGCGTGGGCATCGGCGTGGCGTGGACCTGTCTCGTGGCCGCGGAACTGATCGCGGCAAGCAGCGGGCTGGGCTGGCTCGTGCAGTTCGCAGGACAAGCCTTGCAGGTTGCCATCGTGATCGTCGGCATCGTGATCATCGGGTTGATCGGGTATGCAATGGAGCTGGCGATTCGCAAGATCGAAAACATAGTCGTTCCGTGGCGCGGACATAACTGATCGGGTCATCCGAGGAGACGAAAAATGAAAAAGATGCAATGGATCTTTGGCGTAAGCGCGGCGCTGCTTGCCAGCAGCTGCCTGGTGCCGGGCGCGGCTTACTCCCAGGGCAAGCCCGAAGTCATCATCGGCTACGAGGACAACGGCGCCGATCCGTACATGGTGTCGATGGCCGAGCATCTGTTCGAAAAGCATATGAACGCCGACGTTCAGTACAAGCTCTTCAGCTCGGGCCCGGCGGCAATGAGCGCGCTGGCGTCGAACAGCCTCACGTTCATGTGCGGGCTTGGCGTGCCGCCGCTCGTCACCGCCATCGCCCAGGGCCTGCCAATGGCCATCGTGTACAACCAGGAGCGCTACACGAATGCGGCCGGCATCGTGGTGAAGCCCGATAGCGGCATCCACGACGTAGCGGGGCTGAAAGGCAAGAAGATCGCGATCGTGGCCGGCTCGCAGGCCTCCTTCGAACTCGCGACCTTCCTGGCGCAGGCGCATGTGCCGTATGAGTCGGTCACGCAGGTCAACATGGCGCCGCCGCAGATGCGCACCTCGTGGGTGACCGGCGCGATTGACGCGGCCATCGTCTGGGATCCGGTCTTCAGCGCGTTGCGCGCAGCGGGCGGCAAGGCCATCAAGACCGACGGCGACCTGCCGCGCGAAGCTTCCAGCTACAACGTCTGCATCGCCAACGCGGAATGGGCGAAAGCGCACCCGGACCTGGTTACTGGCTTCGTCAAGGCGCTCGACGCTGGCTATCAGGTGACGATGAAGAATCGCGACCAGGCCATCGCCGAAATGGCGAAGGCCACGGGCGTGACCGTGCCGGTCGCGACGAGCGAGCTTGCCGGTTACGAGTTGTTCTCCGGCGCTGACCAGACCACGCCCAAGGTGATGGGCATCGACGCAGGCGTGAAAACCTCGGCCACGTACCAGACGCTCGTGAATACCGCAAAGGTGCTCAACTCGATAGGGCGCATCACGTCCGTGCCGGCGAACTTCGACGCGAATGTCGCGCCGCAGTATGCGAAACCGCTGGCGCATTGACTCCGCATTTAGTCTTTCGCGCATTGATCCATTGACGGTCTGACCGTCGATCAGGAGACGAACTTGAACATCGTCATCGATTCCCTGTACAAGACCTTCGGCGCCACCACGGCACTGGAAAACATCAATCTGAGTTTCCGGGGCGGCGAATTCATCACCGTGCTCGGCTCTTCCGGCTGCGGAAAAACGACCTTGCTGCACCTGCTGGCCGGTCTGACGTCGCCCTCGCGGGGCACCATCTATATCGATGGCGAGGTCAAGGACGAGCCGGGCGCCGACCGAGTCGTGGTGTTCCAGCAGGCCGGTTTGTTTCCGTGGCTCACCGTGGAAGAAAACATCGAGTTCGGGCCGTCACTGCATGGAGTGTCCAAGGCGCAGCGGCGCAAGGATTCCGCGGAGATTTTGAAGATCATCGGCCTGGAATCGTTTGCCAAACACAAGCCCTATGAGTTGTCGGGCGGCATGCAGCAACGCGTAGCGATTGCGCGCGCGCTCGTCATGAAGCCGAAGGTGCTATTGATGGACGAGCCCTTCGGCGCACTCGACGCGCAGACGCGCAGTTCCATGCAGACGTTCTTGACGTCGTTGTGGGACCAGCTTCATTGCACGATCGTGTTCATTACCCACGACATTGATGAAGCGATCTTTCTTGGTACGCGGCTTGTAGTGCTTTCGGCGCGGCCGGGGCGCGTGGCGCTCGACGTGCCCATCGAGCTGGAGCGCCCGCGCACGCCGGATGTCGCGTTCGAGCCGCATTTTCTGGAGTTGAAGAAAACTGCGATGGGGATTCTTTCGCATTGATTGATGCGCCGCGTATCGAGGCGGACCGGAAACAGACCCAAAGTAGACCCGAAGCACACCGGAAGCCCGCCCGCATGGGGGCTTCGAAAAAACGCTTGCCACCGCAATAACGGCCCGCTATCGTTGCGCTGTTCGACGAGCTGCAGCGGGAGAGACCGTCACTGCGAAAGCACCTGACGGCGCCGACGGAGCAACCGCCCCGGAAACTCTCAGGCACAAGGACCCTGCAGCGAGAACATCTGGAGAGCGGCGCGAACGCGCCCACCGAAGGAGATTTCCGCACGGGCGCGTCCAGCGCCCGCCCGGAAAGAAACTCTCAGGTACATGGACAGATGGGGCACAGGTGTCGGAAACGACAGTGCTCAATCTAATCTGGACCATGTCATGTCACGAATCGCCATCATTGGCGCCGGGATTACCGGCGTCACGACCGCTTACGCCCTTGCAAAGCGCGGTTTTCGCGTTACCGTGTTCGAACGCCATCGCTACAGCGCGATGGAGACCTCGTTTGCGAACGGCGGCCAACTCTCCGCATGCAACGCCGAAGTCTGGAACAGCACCGCCACCGTTCTCAAAGGCCTGCGCTGGATGCTCACGCGCGACGCGCCGCTGCTCGTGAACCCGCTGCCGGGCTGGCACAAATACTCGTGGATGGCCGAGTTCCTGCGGCAGATTCCGAACTATCGGGCGAACACGCTCGAAACAGTGCGCCTCGCCATCGCGGCCCGCGAGCACCTGTTCGAGACCGCACGCAAGGAGGGGATCGAATTCGACCTGGAACAGCGCGGCATCCTCCACATCTTCCGGGACCGCAAGAGCTTTGACGCTTCCGCGAAGGTCAATGCCATCCTGAACAAAGGCGGACTCGACCGCAGGCCCGTGACGGCGGCCGAGATCCTGCAGATCGAGCCCACGCTGGAAGGCGCGTTTTACGGCGGCTTCTTCACGCCCTCCGATTCGACCGGCGATATCCACAAGTTCACGCGCGGCCTGACGCAAGCGTGCGTGCGGCACGGCGTGAAGTTCCACCACGACACGCAGATCACGGCGATTCGGCGTGATTCGGACGGGGCTTTTACCGTATCGGCGGCGGAGCAGGGTGCTTCGCATGACGAAAGATTCGAGCGCATCGTCGTTTGCGCAGGCGTCAACAGCCGCACATTCGCGTCGATGCTGGGCGACCACGTGAACGTGTATCCAGTGAAGGGCTATTCGATCACCGTCTGCCTCGACGACGAGACGAGCCAGCGCGCGGCGCCATGGGTCAGCCTGCTCGACGAGAGCGCCAAGATCGTCACGAGCCGGCTGGGCGCCGACCGCTTCCGCGTGGCCGGCACGGCCGAAATCAACGGCTTTAACCGGGACATTCGCGCGGACCGCGTTGCGCCGCTCGTCGAGTGGACGCGGCGCCTGTTCCCGCAGGTCAGCACCTCGCGCGTGATCCCGTGGGCGGGACTGCGGCCCATGTTGCCGAGCATGCTGCCGAAGGTCGGCCGGGGACGCATGCCGGGCGTGTTCTACAACACCGGCCACGGGCACCTGGGCTGGACGCTGTCGGCGGCAACGGCGGAGAACGTCGCCGCGCTGATCGAGGGCATGGCGGGCAGTGAGCGGGGTGTTCGCTTCGCGGCCGCCTGAGCGGCACGGCATAGCCGCTTGACTTGGCTGCTTGAATTAGCTGCTTGAATGGGCCGCAGCACACCATGGCCGCCCGCGTGAGCACGCGGGCGGCGTGGCTATGAACGGCTATCGGCGGCTATTTGCGCGGCGCAGGCCGCTTTTCGTCTGCGCGCTGGTCCGCGTGCCGGTCTGCGTGTTCATGCACCCAGACTTCGTGCAGGTCCACCATGAAGGCCTGCAAAATCGAAGGTACGGCTGAAGCCCGGCGCGTCGCCGCGCAAAACGGCGACTGCATGCCGAACTGCCCAGGTCCGATGCGCCGCATCTCGTCGCGCTCGACCCAGCGAGCCGCGTAGTGATTGGGCAGGAATCCTATATACGCGCCCGAGAGAATCAGGATCGCCTGAGCCTCGACGTTGTCGACGGTCGCCGCGGCCTTGCTCGCACTCAGCATCTTCAGATCGTGCTGCTGCAAGTAGCCGCGCGCGGCGATGCGGCTCGCGGCGATGGCTTCTATCGGAATGCCGTTTTCCCGTGCGTCGGCAAAGAGGGGATTGCCCTTGCCGCAATAGAGCCCATCGGGCTCGAGATAAAGCTCGGTGTAGGCGAGCCCCGGCACGTGGATCGGAAAGTGGCCGATGGCGACATGGAGCCGGCCGTCGAGCACGCGCTCTTCGAGTTCCGCCGGCGTGCCGACGTAAACGTCGACATGCACGTCGTCACCGCGCGAGACAAACTTCTGCAAGGCTCGCGGCAACGGCGAGGCGTGGTCTGTCACCGTATTGTCGATGATGCCCAGATAGAGCCTGCCTGCGATATGTTGCTTGAGCGCATCCGTGTCCATGCAGAACGCCTCCACGGCCACCTGCAGGCGCTGGGCCGCCTCATAGGTGGCAAGGCCGTGCTCGGTCAGGCGGAAGCCGCCGCGTCCGCGCTCGCACAGCTTGAGGCCGAGGCGCGTTTCCAGCGTGGTCATCTGCTCGCTGATGGTCGACTGGCTCACGTTCAGAGTCGCTTGGGCCGCGGAGAAGCCGCCGCAGCGCACGACATGCATGAAAACCCTGAGCAGTTTGAGATCGACGTCCTGCAGTTGCATCATTGCCCGCGTTCTCCCTGATCGCTTGCTTCGGATATTCCGATATGAATATCTGATACCCGGGATTTTTGGTCAAAAATAATACGCACATAGTGTCTCAAAGCGGCGGCCCGGCAGAAACCGGGTCGTTCACCGATTACGGGCTGGATCAGCCAGCGGATCGATTACACACGGAGACACTCATGCCGGGCAATACGTATGAAAGCGGGCGGCTGGACTTGCCGTTCGTTGGACATTGCACTTTCGCGAAATCGCCAGTCTGCCTCGACTGGGACCGCATCGACGCCGACGTGGCGATTCTTGGCGCCCCCAACGACATGGGCACGCAATGGCGCTCGGGCGCGCGCTTCGGGCCGCGCAGCATCCGCGAAGCCTCCACGCTGTTCTCGTTCGGCCACGCGGGCGCATACGACCACGAAGACGACGCGCTCTATCTGACGCGCGATCAGGTCCGCATGGTGGACGTGGGCGACGCCGACATTGTCCACACCGACATGGCCGCGAGCAACGCCAACATCGAAAGCGCGGTGCGCAAGATCCTCGCGAACGGCGCGATGCCCATCACGCTGGGCGGCGATCATTCGATTCACGCGCCCGTGATTCAGGCGTTCGAAGGCCGCGGCCCGATTCACATCGTGCACTTCGACGCGCATCTGGATTTCGTCGACGAGCGCCATGGCGTGCGCTACGGCCACGGCAATCCGCTGCGGCGCGCCTCGGAAATGCAGCATATCAGCGGCATGACGCAACTCGGCATCCGCAACGTTTCTTCGTCGAACCGCAGCGATTACGATGCGGCGCGCGCAGCGGGCTCGGACATCATGTCCGTGCGCGACGTGCGCCGGCTTGGCGCGCAAGGCGTGCTCGAACGCATTCCCGAGGGCCGCGCCTACTACATCACGATCGACATCGACGGCTTCGATCCGTCCATTGCGCCGGGCACGGGTACGCCGAGCCACGGCGGCTTCACCTACTACGAGGTGCTCGAAATCATCCAGGGGCTTGCCCGCCGCAGTCACGGCAACGTCGTGGGCATGGACCTCGTGGAAGTGGCCCCCGCATACGATCCGGCGGGCGTCACGCCGATTCTCGCGGCGCAACTGCTGCTGAATTCCATCGGCTTCATTTTTCACGCGCGCAGCCAGCGGCCGCGCTGAGTCATCGACGGTATCTGCAGCATTTACGCCGGCAACGGCACCCAAAAATGAAAGCGCGATGCGCCCGCACGGCGCCGCGCGATATCAGGAGACAACGATGGAATCCATCGTACGAAACTATCTGGAGCAATTCGGCGTGCGCGAGGAGACGCGGCGCTTTCTCGAGCAGCCACAGCGCATGCTGATCAACGGGGCGTTCGTGGCGGGCGGCGAGGGCGAAGTGCTCGACGTGGTCGAGCCCTCCACCGAAGGCGTCATCACGCAGATTCCGCTCGCCACGACCGCCGACCTCGATCGCGCGGTCGCGGCGGCGCGCACGCAATTCGACGGCGGCGCGTGGCGGCGTCTGAAGCCGCTCGAACGCGAGCGTCTGCTGCACCGCCTCGCCGATCTCATCGAAGCCCACGCCGACGAACTCGCCGAGATCGAGTCGATCGACGTCGGCAAGTCGGTGGCGAATGCGCGCGACGTGGACATCCAGGGCACCATCGATACGTATCGCTATTTCGCGGGCTGGGCTTCCAAGCTGCACGGCCGCACTGTCGAGCCTTCGCTGCCCGGCCACTACCTGGCCTATACGCGCAAGGAGCCGGTGGGTGTGGTCGGCATCATCGTGCCCTGGAATTTCCCGCTGCAAACCCTGGCGTGGAAGCTGGCCGCGGCGCTCGCGGTGGGCTGCACCGCGGTGATCAAGCCCGCGGAGCTGACCTCGCTCTCGACCTTGCGCTTCGCGCAGCTAGTGAAGGAAGCCGGCATTCCCGATGGCGTGGTGAACGTGGTGACCGGGCGCGGCAATGTGATCGGCGCTGCAATGGCGCGCCACCCCGGCATCGACAAAGTGACGTTCACCGGCTCCACGGCGGTGGGGCGCGACGTCGGCAGCGCAGCGGTCGACGGCGTCAAGCGCATCACGCTCGAACTGGGCGGCAAGTCCCCGGTGCTCGTGCTCGACGACGCGGACGTCGAGGGCGCCGCACGCGCGGTGGCCAATGGCATGTTCTTCAACTCGGGGCAGGTGTGCGACGCGGGCAGCCGCCTCTACGTGCAGCGCGGCGTGCACGAGCGCTTTCTCGCCGCGCTTATCGACTACACGCGCACGCTCAAGATCGCGCCGGGTCTCGATCGCGACTGCTTCATCAGCCCGCTGGTTTCGGCGCAGCAAAAAGCGCGCGTGACGTCCTGGATCGAAACAGGCCGGCGCGAGGGCGCGGAACTGGTGTACGGCGGTCGCAACGTGGAAGGCTCCGGTTATTTTGTTCAGCCAACGATCTTCGCGCATTGCCGTCCGGATATGCGCATTGTGAAGGAGGAGATTTTCGGCCCCGTGCTCGTGAGCGCGCCGTTCGACGATTTGAACGAGGCGATCGCGCTCGCCAACGATACGCCCTATGGACTCGCCGCGGCGATTTATTCGCGCGATCTGAACCGTGTCCATGCGCTGGTGCCGAAGCTGCGCGCGGGCAGCGTCTACGTGAACGCACACAGCACGATCGATCCTGCGATGCCGTTCGGCGGCTTCAAGGAGTCGGGCTTCGGCAAGGACCTCGGCGCCGAGCAGCTCGACTCGCTGATGGAGACCAAAGCCGTCTGGATCACGCTGAACGACGCGTAGGGCGAGGGTCGCCCTCGCATCTCATCCAAGCTTATCTTTACGCAGCATCGTCCATTACGACATGGGGCACACGATGGAAGCACACGACAGAGTCGCAGCAACGATCGCAGCGCCAACGGCCGCCGCCGGCGAGCAGGGCGCGATCGAAGGGCATTCGATCGATTTCATTCCGGAGAGCGAACGAACTGACCGGCTATCGCACCAAGGACCGTTCTGGTTTCTCGGCAACTTCACGTTCTTCACCATGACAATTGGCTTCGTGGGGCCGAGCGTCGGGCTCAGCGCGCTATGGACCACGGTCGCCGGCACGCTGGGCATCATGTTCGGCACCTTGTTCATGGCGTTTCACGGCTCGCAGGGGCCGCATCTTGGTCTGCCGCAGATGATTCAGTCGCGCGCGCAGTTTGGCTATCGCGGCGTGGTGCTCGTGCTGCTCGCCACGCTGTTCGTGTTCGCGGGCTTCAACATCGTGAACCTCGTGCTGATGATGCAGGGGCTCAAGGCGCTGTTCGGCTGGGACCCGCTCAAGGTGGCGCTCGTCGTCACCGTGCCGGCGGCGATTCTGGCGATTCTCGGGCATGACTGGATGCATCGCAGCTTCAAATGGGCGCTGTATCTCTCGCTGCCGCTGTATGGCTTCGTCACACTGGCGGTGCTCATGCACTGGGTGCCCGATCTGCCGCTGCCGGCGGCGCTGCCCGGCACGCCGCCGCCCGCGCCGCTTGGCTTCACCTTGACCGGGTTCATCACGCAGTTTGCCGCTGCCGCGAGCTACAACATCGCCTATGCGCCCTATGTGTCGGACTATTCGCGCTATCTGCCGAAGAACACGCCCAGCGGCCGGTTGATCGCCGCTGTATTCCTCGGCGCGTCGCTCTCGGGGGCGTGGATGATCGCGGTGGGCGGCTGGCTCGGCGACCACCTGCACGCCACCGATGTGCTGGTGGCGCTCAACCAGGTGGGCAGCGATCTGTCGCCGCGCCTCGGCAGCGTGGTGGTGGCGGTCACGATCGTGGCGTTCCTTCCCGTGATTGCGATGAACATTTACAGCGCGAAACTCACGGCAATCACCGGCCTCGATTCGTTCAGGAAGATCGAGCCTACGCCCCGGGTGCGCGTGCTGGCGATTCTCTTTGTCGTGGTGCTCCAGCTTGGCGTTGCGCTCAGCATCTATACGTCTGGCAGGGGGCTCTCGGTCCTGAACATCTATCTCGTCGTGATGCTTTACTTCCTCGTGCCGTGGACAGCCGTCAATCTCACCGACTACTTCTTCGTGCGCAAGGGCCGCTACGCGATCCCGCACTTCTTCATGCCGCATGACAACATCTACGGCATGTGGGGCGCGCGCGGCCTGATGTCGTATGCCATTGGCTTCGCCGCCATGGTGCCGTTCTTCTGCATTTTCGACGGCGCCAACGAAGTCTATGTCGGCCCGTTGGCGCGGGCGATGGGTAGCGTGGACCTCGCGTGGCTGGTCGGGCTGTTCGTCTCGGGCATCGCGTATTACCTGTTGAGCCGCTCGCTCGATCTGCGCCGCGAGGACGCGCTGATCTCGCACATCGAAAAGACCATGCCTCAGTACACCACGGGCGAACAGCGCTTCTGAGCGCGATATCGTCAGGATAACGAATCGGGAATTCATCATGGAAAGCCGGGAATACGACTACATCATCGTGGGTGCGGGATCGGCGGGCTGTGTGCTGGCCAACCGCCTCACTGAGGATCCATCCGTGAGCGTGCTGGTGCTCGAATACGGCGGCAGCGATCGCAGCATCATCATCCAGATGCCGAGCGCGTTTTCGATGCCGATGAACACGCGCAAGTTCAACTGGAAATACCAGACCGCGCCGGAGCCGCATCTGAACGGACGGCAACTGCATTGCCCGCGCGGCAAGGTGCTGGGTGGATCGTCGTCGATCAACGGCCTGGTCTATATTCGCGGCCATGCTTATGACTTCGACGAGTGGGAGGAACTGGGCGCGCGCGGCTGGGGCTACCGCAACTGCCTGCCGTACTTCCGCCGCGCCGAAAGCTACAAGTTCGGCGGCGACCAGTATCGCGGCTCGAGCGGACCACTCTCGACCAACAACGGCAATAACATGAAAAACCCGTTGTACGGCGCATGGATCGAGGCGGGCGTGCAGGCCGGCTACATCCGCACCGACGACTGCAACGGGCACATGCAGGAAGGTTTCGGCGCGATGCACATGACGGTGAAGGACGGCGTGCGCTGGTCCACCGCGAACGCCTATCTGCGCCCGGCCATGAGCCGTCCCAACCTGCACGTGGTCACGAATGCGATGACGCGGCAGGTGATCGTCGAGGGCAAGCGCGCGGTCGGGGTGGTCTACGACCGGGGCGGCGTCACGCACACTGCGCGCTGCCGCGCCGAAGTGCTGATTTCATCGGGGCCGATCGGCTCGCCGCATCTGCTCCAGCGCTCGGGCATCGGGCCTGCCGACGCATTGCGTGCGGCCGGCGTGGAGGTCAAGCACGCGCTGCCCGGCGTTGGCATGAATCTGCAGGATCATGCCGAGATCTATATCCAGTACGGCTGCAAGGAACCGGTCACGCTCAACGGCCAGATGGACCCCTGGCACAAGTTCCTGATCGGTTTGCGCTGGCTGCTGTTCAAGGATGGCCTTGGCGCCAGCAACCATTTCGAAGCAGGCGGTTTCATCCGCTCCGAGGCAGGGCTGCGCTGGCCCGATATCCAGTTCCATTTTCTACCTGCCGCAATGCGCTACGACGGCGACAAGCCGTTCAAGGGTCACGGTTTCATGGTGCTGACCGGACCGAACAAGCCTAAGAGCCGGGGCCATGTGCGCCTCACATCGGGCGACCCGTACGCGCACCCCGAGATTCGCTTTAATTATCTGGACCGCGAAGAGGACCGCGAGGGCTTCCGGCGCTGCGTGCGGCTCACGCGCGAGATCATCGGGCAGCCGGCGATGGACCGTTTCCGCGATGTCGAACTCGCGCCGGGCCCCGGCGTGCAAACCGACGACGAAATCGACGCCTTCGTTCGGGCGAATCTGGAAAGCACGATGCATCCGTGCGGTTCGTGCCGGATGGGCGAGGACGACATGGCCGTCGTCGACTCCGAGTTGCGCGTGCGTGGCATGACGGGCTTGCGCGTGATCGACTCGTCGGTGTTTCCGACCGAGCCCAACGGCAACCTCAACGCGCCGACCATCATGCTTGCCGAGCGCGCCTCCGATCTCGTGCGCGGCAAGCCGATGCTGCCTCCGTCGAATGCCGAAGTGGGGCTCGCCGAGGGCTGGGAGACCCAGCAGCGTACGCGTGCACCCAAGCGGCAGTTGTATCGAGCCGAGTACAGCGATACGCAGTTGTAACGCAAAGCGAACCGCGAACCCTACGATCGAGGCAAGAATGTCGTGTTCCATGCGAACGACGGACGACCTTGCATTGATCCCGGGTTTCGCGGTTTCGGCGCGGTTTCGGCCCGTTTCGGGAAACGTCACTCCACCACGAAAATAGAGGATCCCGTAGTTTTTCTTGCTTCGAGGTCCCGATGTGCCTGCACTGCGTCCTGCAACGCATAACGCTGGTTGATCTCGATGCGGATGCGGCCGGACGCTACGTGGCCGAATAGCTCGTCGACCAGTTCCGCCTTTTCTGCTGGATCGGCGATGTAGTCGGCGAGTCCGGGGCGAGTCATATACACCGAGCCCTTGCGCGCGAGAATTTGCGGATCGAATGGCGGAATCTTGCCGGATGCGGTGCCGACGCAGACCATCAAGCCGCGGCGTTTGAGCGAGTCGAGCGAGGACATGAAGGTATCCTTGCCGACGCTGTCGAATACCACCGACACGCCCGCTCCGCCGGTCAACTCCCGCACGCGTTTGGCCACATCTTCGTGGCTGTAGTTGATCGTATGATCGCAGCCATGTGCGCGCGCGATTTCGGCCTTGGCGCTGGTGGAAACGGTGCCGATCACTGTCAGCCCGAGCAGTTTGGCCCATTGCGAAACAATCAGGCCAACTCCGCCCGCGGCCGCGTGCAGCAGCACGGCGTCGCCCGCCTTGAAAGGGTAGATGCGGCGCAGCAGGTAGGCGGCGGACAGGCCTCGCATTGTCATTGCCGCGGCTGACTCGCAACTGATGCCCTCCGGCAACTTGATCAACAATTCGGCGGAAATCAGCCGCTCTGTGCTGTATGCGCCCAGCGTGTTGATGAAGCCCGTGTAGCTCACGCGGTCGCCTACCGCGAGATGAGTCACGCCGGCGCCGACGGCCTCGACCACGCCGGCAGCCTCGTTGCCGAGGCCGGCAGGCAGCGGGACCACATACGTACCGCCGCGAAAGTATGTATCGGCGAAATTCAGACCCACCGCCACGTGGCGGATGCGTACTTCGCCCGGCCCCGGCTCTGCCACGTCCACGTCTTCGAAACGCAGAACCTCGGGGCCACCCGTTTCGTAGAACTTGACGACTTTTGCCATACTGTCTCCTGTTCGATGTTTCCTTGAAGGCTTCAGTCTGGCTTGCGCAGGAAGCCCTGGTTGCCGCCGTTGCGATTGGGCGCGAAGCCGTTGGCGTGCAGCGTTTCTTCCGCCGTGTCGTAGAAGACGCCGATTTTCATGATCTCGCGTGCCTGTTGCGCGGTCGCGATAGGGCGGCCGAGTTCGCCGGCAATACGCACCAGTTGCTTGATCTGCTCGACGGAGCTCATCTTGCCCGTGCGGGTCTGGTTCCAGAGCACATCCTCGATGCCGCAGCGTACGTGAAGGCCCAGCGCGATCCCGATCATGTTTATGGGCAGCACATTGAGCACCGAGCTTTCCACCGTGACCACTGCGCCATCGGGCACCGCGCGCAACATGTTGGCGAGGTTGAAGATGTTCGCCTGATCCATGCCGCCGCTGATCGCCACCCAGTTCATCACCAGCGGTCCTTTGTACACGCCGCGCCGGATCATTCGCTCGATGGTCTCGAAGCTGTTGATGTTGTAGACCTGAAATTCGCTCTGGATTCCGGCGGCCGACAGTCGCCGAATGTGCTCCTCGGCCCAGCTGGGATTCGAGGGAACAATCATGTCCTTGTAGGTGGCGTAAAGATTCGGGAATCCTCGCGAAACACCCCTGAAATCATCCACCCCGGCATGCTCCGTCACATTCATTTGTGTCGTGTTGACGGTCACCGTCACCTGGTCGGGCTTGGGATCGAGTTCGGCCAGCATGTGGCGCGTGTCGTCGCTGAGCCATTTGGCGGCTTCGCCTTCGGACTCAGGCGCGAAGCTGATCGAGCCGCCCACCTGAATCACCATTTCCGGCACCCGCTCGCGCACCCCGGCAATCAACTCATTGAACATGGACAGGCGCTTGCTGCCCCGGCCGTCGGGTTCGCGCACGTGCAGATGCAGCACGGTGGCGCCCGCTTCGTAGCAATCCACCGCCTTCTGGATCTGCTCCTCCATCGTGACCGGAATGTCTTCCGGAAAATCCGAGGGAATCCAGCCCGGCGCATAGGGCGCGGCGGTGATGATCAGAGGCTGCTGGTTCTCGGGATACAGGTGGCCGTCAAGAAAGTTCATGGTGATGGATCTCCTGGTTGAGATGTGAGGTCGTCAGAACACCGGTTTCCTCGCAGGACGAGTGCGGCCGTTGCGAGGGCACTGTGGGTCGGAGTGTATCCTCGCCAAACAATAATGTCGACATAAATATAAAATGAGAATTTGTTGCCTCGAAGCGACGCCTTGCTCTGCTTGCCGGATCGACTCGGTATAAACATTAATGTCGACATCAACAAATTTGCACGATGATCGCGCTGTCCGTATCCGGCCGGGCTTGCCAGGCCATCACAAGAGCAGAGGAGACGTCAATGAAATTGAAGTTGGGCGGCGCAGCAGTGCTCGTGGTATTCGCCAGTGCATCGCATGCGCAATCGTCGGTCACGTTGTACGGCGCGATTGATTCGGGCCTTTTTTATCAAAGCACGGCTGCGTCGTCGTTCGCGCCGAACGCGCACAACAACGGGCATGTGTTCGGCATCAAGGACGGCAGCCTCTACGGAAGCTTCTGGGGTATCAAGGGGACCGAGGACATCGGCGGCGGCTACAAGGTCAACTTCCGGTTGCAGGGCGTGTTCAACAGCAGCAACGGCAAGCTCGGACTGGGCGATACGACCGGGGCTACCGCGGTGTTCAACCAGCAGGCGACGGTTGGCGTCTCCGGGCCGTTCGGCACCTTCGACGCCGGGCGGCAGTACACCCCCATGATCTATGCGATGGCCGATACCGACGTTCGCGCTGCCGAGTACTTCGGCAGCATCCTGGGCGCCTGGCTCGGGCTGAACCAGGCCGCAGGCTGGCCGGGCACGAACACGAACGTGCCGATCGGCGCGCTGTACGACAGCAATGCGCTGGTCTACCAGTCGCCGAAATTCCATGGCGCGTCGGCCGCGCTCGAGTACGCTCCGGGGGGCGTGCCGGGCCAGTTCCAGGGCGGCACCCGCGAATCCGCGGTGCTCCGGTACTCGAACTACGGCCTCAATCTGTCCGCCGTCTACTACAACGCCCACGACACGAATCTCGCGGCGGCCACGCCAACCGGGCTCGACAACAACCGCTTCTACTATTTCGGCGCGAAGTACACGTTCCGTGGGATCTCGGTGTCGGCGTCATACGGCATCGGCAAGAATCCTTCGAACACTAAACTATCGGATTACGAAATGATCTCGGGAGGACTCGGCTATCAGTTCACTCCATACTTCAGGGTCACGTCCGGGTTCTATTATCTGAAGGACCGCAACCATTCGGCGAACCATTCGAGCGAATATGCGGTGGGCGCCGATTACAGCCTGTCCAAGCGGACGATCATTTCGGCGCAGCTCGGATATGTCGCCAACCGCGGCGCCATGAACCAGACGATCATGTACGGCCAGCCCGTTGCGCCGGGCGTATCGACCACGGCGGCCATGATTGGTCTGCGCCATAACTTTTGATGACTTGAGCACGAAAGCGAGACCAACGATGAAGTCGATGAACGGACTCAGAGCGGCACTCGGTGTCGCGATTGCAACGGTGTTGATCAGCGCCTGGGCGCAGGACGGGATGCCGGCTGGGGCATCGGCCGGCGCGGCGCTCAATGCGTCTGGGGGCTCGACGGCCAAAACCGCACGCCAGGCAAATCGCGCGCTAAAGCGCAAGGTGTATGCAGCGCTCGCGAAGCATAAGGAGATCGACGCGGGCAACATCGGCATCACTGCGAAAAGCGGCGCCGTGACGATCAGCGGAACCGTTTCGGACGCTTCGCAGATCAGCACCGTTATCGAGGTCGTGAAGGGCGTCCCGGGGGTGACCTCAGTGACAAGCAAGCTCACGGTGCAGCGGCCGTTCGGCCAGTAGGAGACGCAAGCCGGGGCCGATGGATGAGATCGGCCCCGGACACGTCTTGCCAGCCACTGCCCCGGAACCTGTCAATTTATGTCGACATAAATAAATATTGCTGCTATCTTGATCAGCAACCAGGGCAGCAAATTTCACGGTTTCGCGGGGCAAGCGGGCCTCCCGGCATGTAGCGGCGGCCGTGGGAATGCTGTCGAAATCCCACAGACACAAGGAGACAGGGTTCATGATCAAAGTAGAAAGATTGACGGCATGCATCGGCGCGGAAGTGGCCGGCGTGAGCCTCGGCGCCGCATCCCGGGATGCATCGCTGTTTGCGGAAATCAAGGCGCTGCTGCTAAAGCATCGGGTCCTTTTTTTCCGCGACCAGGATCTCTCGCGGGAGGAGCATGTCGCGTTTGCGCGCAGGTTCGGAAAACTCGAGGATCATCCGGTTGCGGGTAGCGATCCGGAACACCCGGGGCTCGTGCGCATCTACCGGTCGGAAGCCAAGAACCCTTACGAGAACAATTACCACACCGACGGGCTTTGGCGGCCTAATCCCTCAATGGGAGCCGTGCTCCGCTGTGTCGAGTGCCCGGACGTGGGCGGCGACACCATCTGGGTCAACATGGTCGAGGCCTATAGGCAACTGCCTGAAGAAGTCAAAAAGCGCATCGAGGGACTGAGAGCGAAAAGCAGCATTGAGCACTCGTTCGGCGCGGTAATGGATCCCGAAGAGCGAAAGAAACTCGCGGCGCAGAATCCGGAGGTGGAACATCCCGTCGTGCGCACGCACCCGGAAACGGACGAGAAGATCCTGTACGTCAGCAGCTTCACAACGCATTTCGTCAACTACCACACCGCCGAGAACGTGCGTTACGGCCTGGACAAGACGCCGGGCGCGAGTCTTCTGCTGAATTATCTGCAGAGCCAGGCATCGATTCCAGAATATCAGGTGCGTTTCCGCTGGAAGCCGAATAGCGTTGCCGTGTGGGACAACCGCTCCACGCAGCACTACGCGGTCATGGATTACTGGCCGGCGCCTCGCAAAATGGAGCGAGCGGGCATCGAGGGCGATACGCCTTACTGAGCAATTTGCGTATTCCTGTGCCATGGCCCGAAACAGAACCCCAAACCTTCCCGATTTTTTCACGCTGCTCACGCCGAAAAATTCCCTGATGCTGGCCGTCGAGCGAGCGGTGCTGCGCGGGCAGGATGGCGTGTATGCCGCGGCGCCGATTGCGCAGCAGATCGCAGTCCGGCTGGCCGGGGTCATTACGCTGGACCTGGTGAAAGCAGGGCAGCGCTTGCTGGAGAACGATATCAGCGAGGTACTGCAGGTCAGCCGCGCTCCCGTGCGCGAAGCGATGCGCATGCTCGAGCGGGATCGCTTGATCGAGTTTCAGGCCCGGCGCGGGGCAATCGTGACGGCGCCCGATCAGCACGAGCTTCGGGATATTTTCCGCGTGCGCGGCGTGCTTTACCTCACGATGCTCGAACAGGTGGCGAGCGAAAGCCCGGCCGGGTTCGAGGCGTTGCTGACCCTGCATATGCCCAGATTAACCAAGGCAGCCGCGGAGTCGGCCGACGCCTACGCAGTAGAAAGTTTTCTTCTGAATTTCGCCATCGTGAGTTTGTGCGCAAACCGGCTGCTAGTCGACCTCCTGCATTCACTGTCATTGCGGATCCTGCGTTATGTCCGACTGGGATTCGTAGCGGCGCCCCAGTCGATTCTCGCGTCGTTAAGGGACTGGAACGATCTGCACAGGGCTGCGCTCAAGCGGGACAACCAACAACTGCTGAGCCTTGCGGCCTCGCGTCTGGATACCGCAAGGGACGCTGCCATACGCGCCATTATCGGGGAGCCGGCTGAAAGCGGGCTTGCCGTAAGCGAAAGACCGCGCGGCCCGGAGCGCATGCACGTGCCATTCAATTAATGCCGCCATAAATCATTCGCGGCCGGAGGAGACAAAATTGACCCTTTATACAGTTAACTCAGTAACGACTGAGTCGAGTACGGTTGGCCGTGACGCGCGAGCCTACGCGTGGGTGGTATTCGCATTGATGTTTTGCCTCTTGCTTTCCGACTACATGTCGCGGCAGGCGCTCAATGCCTTGTTTCCAATATTGAAAGTCCAGTGGCGGCTTTCCGACACCCAACTCGGTTCGATTAGCGGCATGGTACCGTTGGCGGTCGGCGTGCTGACCCTGCCGTTTTCGCTGATTGCGGACCGCTGGGGGCGTGCCAAAAGCATCGCCCTGATGGCTGCGCTCTGGAGTCTGGCCACGCTCGGGTGTGCGATTGCGAGCAGTTACCACGAGATGCTCGTCGCGCGCATTTTCGTGGGTGTTGGCGAGGCGGCGTACGGCAGTGTCGGACTCGCCATGCTGATGAGCATCTTTCCGGGAAATCTGCGCTCGACCATTGCCGGCGGCTTTACGTCTGCCGCTGCTTTTGGGTCGGTGCTCGGCGTTTCGGTTTCCGGCATCATTGCGGCCCGCTTTGGCTGGCGTTCTTCGATGGCGCTCATGGCGATCTTCGGTTTTGCGCTGGTGATTATTTACGCCATTGTCGTGACGGAAAAAAGGCTCGCCCACACGCATCCAGTCGAAGCAAAAGCAACGCCCCTGCATGAACCTGTGAAACTCACGCCACGTGCGCTATTTGCCGGCCTGTTTCCGTCACGCTCGGTACTCTGTGCGTACCTCGGCAGTGCGCTGCAGATCTTCATTCAGGGTACGCTTTTCGTGTGGCTGCCCAGCTACTTGAATCGCTATTGGGGCATGCCTGTCAGCAAGGCGGCCGTGGCGGCGGCGGGCCTTGTCCTTGTCAGCGGCTTGGGACAATTTCTGTGCGGCGTGGTAACCGACCGGATCAGCGGCGATTCTTCGCTCAAGCGCTGGAACATGGCGGTTGCCTATTGCCTCCTCCTGGGCGTCCTGCTGGCCATCGCGTTCCGCTTGCCGCCGGGCAATCTGCAGCTCGCGCTCCTCGCACCCGCGGTGTTGTTTCTCGCCAGTTCATTCGGCACCTGTAGCGCGATCATTGCGGGCGCTACACCGCCGGCAATCCATGGCTCGGCATTCGCGACGCTCACGCTCTTCAACAATATTCTGGGTCTCGCTGCGGGTCCGTTTGTCACTGGCGTGGTAGCGGACGCGGTAGGGCTTCAAGGCGCATTGCGCTGGCTTCCGCTCGCGGCCGTTCTGCCGCTCGCGGTGTACCTCATTGGCCGGCGTTGCCATATCGCTGAAGCACGACGCGCTTAAGCGTTGCGTATTTCACCAATCCCGAGAGACAACCATGAACGTGATACCCAACGACCACGAGGCGCGCGGGGCCAGCGAAAACACCGGTTACCTGACGAGCAGGCGGCAGGTCTGGTTTGCCTTTGCGATGACCTTCGCGCTCATGTTCTTCGATTTTATCGACCGGCAGGTGATCGTTTCGCTATTTCCTCACATCAAGAGCGAATGGCATCTGAGCGACAAGCAACTGGGCTCGCTCGTCTCGGTCGTATCGATCGTGGTAGGGGCGGGGGGAGTGCCGGTAGCGCTGGTGGCGGACCGCATGGGCCGCGTGAAGAGCATCGTTGTCATGGCCGTCACCTGGAGTCTGGCTACGATCTCATGCATGTTCACGGCCAACTACACCCAATTGTTCATGGCGCGCGCGGTGGTTGGGCTGGGTGAAACCGGCTATGGTTCGGTAGGTGTCGCCCTGATCTCGACGCTGTTCCCCAAGTCCTTGCGCAGCGCCGCGCTCGGCGCTTTCTATGCCGCGCCATCGCTGGGTTCGGTATTGGGCGTGGTGCTGGGCGGGATGATCGCGGCCAGATGGGGCTGGAAAGCCGCCTTCGGGGTGGTCGGCGTGCCGGGGCTCGTGCTCGCGTTGTTTTACCTGCTCGTGCGCGACTACAAGACGGTGGCGCTCACGCCTGACCCGAACGCGGCCAATCAGTCGCTCGGGCTGACGCTCAAGCGCATCTTCGGCGCGCTGGCGCGCACGCGCACGCTGCTGTGGGTGTGCGCCGGCGCGTCGGCTCAACTGATCACCGTATCGGCCATGTGGTCGTGGCTGCCCAGCTACCTGAACCGCTTTCACGGCATGACCCCGGAGGCCGCGGGCAAGGCGGCGGCGCTGGTGGTACTGGTCGGCGCGGTTAGCTGCACGCTCTGGGGCTTTGTGGTGGGGCGCCTGACACGTCGCCAACCGCGCAACAAGTTGCCGGCGCTCTCCGCGCTCTGCCTCGTTACCGCGGTGATCTTCGTGGCGGCGTTCGGCGGCGCTTACGCCGCCGCTATCCAGTTCAAGCTGATCGTTCTTGGCGGCTTTTTCATGAACTGTACCGTCGGCGTGGTTGCGGGCGTCGCCATGGACGTCGTTCATCCCGGTGTGCGCTCGACCGGCGCGGCCGTGCTTTCCCTGTTTCAAAACGTGTTTGGCCTGGCCGTGGGCCCCGTTCTCGCGGGCGCCTTATCGGACCGCTGGGGTTTGCAGCACGCGCTCACCTTCATTCCGCTGTGCAGCGGATTGGCCGCGGTCTTTTTTGTCATCGCGATGCGCAGCTACGACACCGACGCGGCCAGGATCTCCGAGGTCCAACGGGATGCGGCGCCGGCCCTCGCCGATACCCTGAGCACCGGCACTGCGGCCTGAGTTCAGGGTACGGCCCAAGGAAGCCGCTTATTGCGCGGGGGCGGCTTTCCCTTTGGCGGCCGAAGTTTTCGCAGCCCGCGTGCTGCGACCGCCAGCGGGCTTGGCCGCAATCGCACTAACAGCCGCATCCCTTGCCTCGTCCAGGCGCGAAGTGGCAAGACTCAGCAGCAGCTCGCTGTCTCGCTTGATGGCGGCCTTCTGAAGCGCGCGCCAGACTTTCAGGGAGGCGCGCATCGATTGAGGCGCCGCCACCATTCCCAGCCGGACATAACGGAACGTGCGCAACGAGATGGAGTGCAGGATATCGACCAGCAGCCGGTTGTGACACAGACTGATGGTGGCGAAATTCAACTGGAAGCTTTCCACGGCATAGGCGTCCACCGATTCGTCGGCCGCCTTGGCCAGCCTCGGTACATACTCGGTCAATAATGCCTCGAGCTCCGCGGGATTCTCGCGCGCCACCTGTTCGAGCATCGTGACGTAAAGTACGCTGCGCACGCGGAAAATATCCCGCAGCTCGTTTTCATCGGGCGCCGTCACGATCGCTCCGCGCCGGGCCTGGAACTCGACCAGGCGGTCCCGCTCGAGTATGCGCAGCGCTTCGCGCACAGGCGCGCGGCTCACGTGCAGCACTTCGCTAATATCCGCTTCCAGCAGGCGTTGCCCGGATTTCACCAGGTCGAGCGTAATGACCCCGGCCAGCCGCGCGGCGATCTGCTCGGCAATCGGCACCGATGCGGCCGCCCAGTCCTGCCCGCGCAGCACCGCGCGCTCGACCGCCAGCATCAGGGAATTTTTCGGCGTGAGAAGCGCGGAAAGATCGGGCAGATTTTGTGTTTTATTTCGGGCCATGGCGCCAAGCGGAAACGATATTCGTCGGATTTACCCGTCTCGGATTATAGTCGGCGGCATAGTAGTGTCGACAAAAATTTTCTGGCGTTCCGTACGGGTGCTGCACAACGAACGAGGGCAGCCTTATCGCAACATGAATGACATGGCCGAGAGCGAGTTGAGCATCCGCACCGCGGACTGCATGCTCTCGGCGCTAAAGCGCAGAGCGCTGGCCTCGGTGCGCTGCAACTGCGGCCATTGACAGAACAAGTCGGCCAACGCCGGCGTTTGCGTCGTCAGCTCGCACTCGATCAGGCCCGCGACCTTGAACGGACGCAAGTCCGAGATGTTCGCGACGGCAGCCTTCGCGGCCTCGCGGATCAGGGTGCAGGCGCGCTCCGGCGCGAGACTCAGGCACACGCCGTTGCCGAGAGCGCGCTTGGTCTGCACGCCGATCGAACCAGGAAACGCCGGGGCCGTCTCCGCGAGGAATACGTCGTCGCCGCAGCGCAGCGCCACCGGCACGCCAAACTCGCCGGCCAGCGCGCCATACAGATGCGCCTCGCCGAATGGCTGGCCGTTCACGGACACGTTTCGGAATGCAAAGCTATTGATGGTGTGCGCAAGCACGCCCTGGGTTTGCGCGCGCGAATGATAACCGAGCATGTAGACGGCATCGCAACCGAGCTCCACGCCCGTCATCATGCTGAGATAGCGCGGCTTGCCGGTGATGGTTTGCGCGCGGCCATCGAGCCGGTCCAGCAGCAGGTTGCGAAAGCTGCCATGCGAGTCGTTGACGAGCACCTGCGTCGCGCCGCCCTCGAACGCGCCCTGGATGGCGGCGTTCGCCTCGTCGGTCATCCACGCGCGCGCCCGTTCGTATTCGGGGTTGCCGCTGTGCGTTTGCTCGGCGTGCGTGACGCCGGCCACGCCTTCGATATCGGTGGAAATCAGAATCTTCAAGGCTCAGTTCTCGCTGGACTTCATGTCGAAGAGGCGGCGCCAGTCGGGCAGGGCCTCCGTTATCGAGCGGCGGTGGTGGCCGTCGCGGCCCGTCACCGAAGCGGCGCGCCACATGGCGTGCACGATGGCCTGCTCCACGGCCTCGGCGCACGCCTCGAACAACGCGTCCAACTGCGTTTCGTGGAGCATGCTCACTGCCGGCATCGGCGTGTCGGGCAGATGCGGAATCTGCCAGGCCGAGCTGAAGGCCAGCGCGATGTCGCCGCTGCCGTGGCCGTAGACCGAGCCCGTGCGGGCAAGCCCGGCGGCGCTGCGCTTCGCCACGCGAGCAAGCTGGCGCACGTCGAGCGGCGCATCGGTGGCGAGGATCATGATGATCGAGCCTTTCTCCGGCCCGCTGCTGTCGTCGTGGGCTTCGTGCTTGAGAGCGGCCAGCTTGCGGCCCAGCGGCTGACCGGCAATGGTGAGGTTTTCCAGGCGGCCGAAGTTCGCGAGCACGAGCGCGCCAAGGACGAACTCGCGCCGGTCGTCGAGCGTGGCGACGCGCGACGCCGAGCCTATGCCGCCTTTGTGGCCAAAGCAGCTCATGCCGCGCCCCGCGCCAACCGAGCCTTGCGCGAACTCCGGCGCGGCGGCGTCGCAAGCTTGCGCGTAGTGCTCCGCGCCAATCGCCATCGCCTGAATGTCGTTGAGGTAGCCGTCGTTGCACTCGAACACGAGTGGGTTCAAGGTCGGCCAGCTGCGGCCGATCTCGCCATGGCGGCTCACGGCGGCGCGAATTTGCGCGGCGGCCAGCGTGCCGACGGAGAACGTATTGGTCAATGCGATGGGCGTTTCGAGCACACCTAGCTCTTCCAGCTGCATGAGCCCCACGCTTTTGCCGAAGCCGTTGATGATCGCGGCGGCGGCTGGCGTCTTGTGGAGAAAGGCGTCGCGCTCGTGTGGGACGACCACCGTCACGCCGGTCTGATGCGCGCCGTCATGGAGCGTCGCGTGGCCCACGCGCACGCCGGCCACGTCGCCTATCGAATCGCGCGGCCCCGATGGAAGCACGCCCACTCGCGGCGCGTCGCCGGAGCACGGGGAGGGAATGCCGGCCGCGTGGGCCGGCGGTTGTTGTACGGACATGGGTTTATTGTGCGGATGACTCGCGCGGGAGCTATAGGGAATTAGCGAAGCCGCCGGACATCATCGATCGAGTTTGGGATCGAGCGCGTCGCGCAAGCCGTCGCCGAGCAGGTTGAACGCGAGCACGGTCAGGAAAATCGCGAGCGCCGGAAAAATCGCCACGTGCGGCAGCGCGGTCGTCGGCGACGTGACCGACTTGCCCGAGCCCGATTCGCCGACGATGGCGAGCGTCTCGCCGCTATCGACATGGAAGGAAAGATGCTTGACCGCGTGGACCGTGCGTTCGGATCCCCGGAATTCGACGCTCAGTTCGTTAACCTGAACGACGCGGTTGCGCGGCATATCCGCGAATGGGGCGACTGAATGACTCATCGTAGGGCTTGTGCAGGAAAGCTGGAGATGGCGAAAAGTCGGCGTTCGATTTATGCGTAGATCGCGACAACGGGCGCCTGCCCGGCGCGGATGAAGCCGCGATACATGCCCTCGGTGTTGAAGGGCATGGCGACGTTGCCCTGTGCATCGATCGCGACGAGGCCGCCGCGCCCGTCGATTTGCGGGAGCTTTTCGTGCACCACCGTATGCGCCGCTTCTTCGAGTGAAGCGCCCGCATACTCCATGCGCGCCGAGATGTCGTGCGCCACGACCATGCGGATGAACATTTCGCCGGTGCCGGTGGTGGAAACCGCGCAGGTGCGATTGTTCGCATAGCAGCCCGCGCCGATGATGGGCGAGTCGCCCACACGGCCGGGCTGCTTGTTGGTCATGCCGCCGGTCGAGGTGGCGGCAGCCAGATTGCCGTGCGCGTCGAGCGCCACGGCGCCCACCGTGCCGAGCTTGCGGTCTTCGTCGAGCGGCGCGTCCTTCTGGCGGTCAGCGGGCAAGGAGAGCGGCACGCCGCCGCTTGCTCCGTTCGAGCCGGTGTCGTGATCGAGCGCGGTCTGGCCGGACTCCGCGCGTTGCACGCGCTCGAGCTGTTCGCGGCGCAGCGGCGTCGAGAAGAAGTCGGGCGCCACGCGCTCGAGTCCTTGAGCCTGCGCGAACGCCTCGGCGCCCTCGGCGACGAACATCACGTGCTGGCTGTGCTCCATGACCGCGCGCGCGGCGAGCACCGGATTACGCACGGTCTTCAGGCCCGCCACGGCGCCGCTTTTCAGGTTGCGGCCGTCCATGATCGCGGCGTCGAGCTCATGCGTGGCGGCGCTAGTCAACACCGCGCCGTGTCCGGCGTTGAAGAGCGGACATTCCTCGAGCAGCCGCACCGCTTCGGTCACCGCATCGAGCGCGCTGCCGCCTTGCTCCAGAATGCGTCCGGCATTCGTGAGGATCCCGGCCAGCGCCGTTTCGTAAGCCGCGCGCACCTCGTCCGAGGCTTCGGCGCGCGCGATTGCGCCGGCGCCGCCATGAATCGCGAGTACTGCTTGTGCCGCCTGGGTCATGCTTTGTCGTCCCTATGAGTGAGCCATGGCATGACCGATTCGGTCAGTTGAGCCACGTCCTTGAGTGAGTCGGCACAGCGGTGCGCGACCGCCGCCGACAAGGCCTCGATCAGGCCGAGCACGGCCGTTTCCGAGTTCGACAGATACTGGCGCTCGCTGCGCGCATACAGGCAGATGTCCGCGTGCCTGGCGAGCGGCGAGGTGGGCTTGTCGGTCAGCCCAAGCACGCTGATGCCGTTGGCGCGCACGGTTTTCACCAGCGCGACAGTGTCGGCCAGATAGCGCGGAAAGCAGATGGCGATGACGAGATCGCCCTTGCGCAGCCGCGACGCCTGGCGCGCCGCTTCCGATACGCCGCCGAGCGTGGCAAGGCTCTGGACCAGATCGCAGTGCACCGCGAGGTTGCGCTGCAGGAGGCCCGAGAGGTAGCCGCTCGAACCAAAACCGATGATGAAAATGCGTTGCGCGCCAATCACGGCCTGCACGGCTTTTTCGCACTGCTCAGCACTGAGCGACATGCGGGTGAGCTCGAAATTGCGCTGATCCTCGTACAGCGAGGCCGCAAAAATGTCCGCGGCCGACGCGGTCCGGGAACGCTCCAGCCGCAGACGCTCGACCGGCGCGAGCGCTTCCTCGAACCCTTGCGCGAGCAGCGCCCGGAACTGCGGATAGCCCGGCAGGCCCAGCCGGCGCACGAAGCGGTTGGCCGTCGCGTTGGACACCTCGCACGCGCTCGCGAGCTCGTCGATGGTCATGACGGCGACCTTGAACGGCTTGGCGAGCACATAGTCGGCGAGGCGCCGGTGAGCATCGCTCAAGGCCGGCAGCATCTCGGCAATTCGCTCGACGACGGAAAGGTCGGACTGGCTCATCGGCGGCAATGTTTCGATTTGGGGCTTGCGCATGTAAGTAGATTTTCGCCAGAATATATATCTAGAAAATTGATTTTCATTAGGGCTAACCCTGGAGCAGAGCCGGAGACAAACGATGAATTCCGCTCCCATTTCACCCGGCGGCCATTGTCCCGCAACCGCGGCGAGCCAAGGGCCGCTGCGAACGCAAGGCCATCCGGTCGGCATCCTCGGCGGCATGGGGCCGGCCGCCGGCGTCGATTTCGTGAGGCTTTTTCTGGAGGCGTGCGAACGGCATCTGCGCGCGGCCGGCGCGCCTGTCGTCGATCAGTCGTTTCCGGAGCACTGGCTCGTGCAGGTCCCGGTGGTGGACCGCAGCCGCGCATTGCTGGAGCGCGACGCGCCGCAACCGCTCGAAGGCATGGAGCGCGCAATTGCACAACTGGCCGCCGTGGGTGCGCAAACGATCGCGATTGCCTGCAATACCGCGCACGCCTGGCACGCCGCATTGCAGCGCGGCCGGGAGGGCGTGGAACTGCTGCATATCGCGAAGGAGACGGCCGCCTATCTGCGTGCCGGCGGCGTGGACGCAGCGGTCTTGCTGGCGACGCAGGGCACTTACCGGATGGGGCTGTACCAGGACGCCTTCGACGAAAGCGGTATCCAGTACGTGCTGCCGCTGCCCGAGGAGCGAAAGACGCTAATGGAAGGGATCTACGAAGGCGTGAAAGCGGGCAGGCCCGAAATCGCGCGGGAGCGCTTCGGCGCGGCGGCGGGCGCGCTGTATCGGCGGCATGGCGCGCTGCCCCTCGTCATGGCCTGCACCGAAATCCCGCTCGCGCTGCCGTCCGTGGAGGAGGCGCGCGAATGGACGCTGGTCGATCCGGCGGACGTACTGGCGCGGCGCGCCTATGGAGTCGAAGGTTGAGAGGCGTTGGATCGGCACCTCCAATGCTCAGGATACCGAAGTCAAAAGTGCAACAAAACGCAGCGCAAAAAATGCAATTTCCCTATCTACGAGGAGTTGAAGTGAAAAGAATTTCCACAGCCCTGGTCATTGCCCTGTTCGCCGCGTCGGCAACGGGTGTGCAAGCGAAAACCTGGTCGACGATCCGCTTCGGCGTTGACGCGAGCTATCCGCCCTACGAATCAAAAGCGCCCGACGGGCAGCTCGTTGGCTTCGACATCGACCTCGGCAACGAAATTTGCCAGCATTTGCACGCGAAATGCGTGTGGGTCGAGCAGGATTTTGACAGCATGATCCCCGCGCTGAAGGCGCGCAAATTCGACGCCATTCTATCGACGATGTCGAAAACGGCTGCACGCGAGCAACAGATCGCTTTCTCGACAAAGGTCGCCCATTCGCCCGACCGCATGGTCGCGAGAAAGGGCGCAACGATCCTGCCCACGCCGGAAGGCGTGAAGGGCAAGCGGATCGGCGTGGAGCAGGGCTCGATTCAGGAGACCTACGCGCGCGTGCACTGGGAGCCGGCAGGAGCTACGATCGTCCCTTACCAGAACCAGGATCTGGTTTACGCGGATCTGATTTCGGGCCGGCTCGATGCATCCGTGCAGGACCAGGTGCATGCCAACCTGGGATTCCTGAATACTCCGCGCGGCAAGGATTTTGCGTTCGTCGGCACGACGCTTGATGATCCGAAGATTCTCGGCAACGGCACGGCCATTGGCATGCGCAAGGACGATGGCGATTTGCGGGAGAAGATCGATCAGGCGCTTGCCGACATGCACAAGGACGGCACGTACGACAAGGTTGCCCGGAAGTATTTCGATTTCGATATCTACGGAAAATAAGTCGCGCGTTTTCGATGTCCGGCTGCCTGCGCGATACTTCGCGCGGGCGCGCCCGGACTCGCGCGAGCCGTCCTCGGGGACCGCGCATCGAGCATTAACGCCAGTTCATGCGGTGGTTCCCGGTCGTTTCATCGTGGCGGCGGTCGTCCTCTTCGTGCGCGTACTGGCTGGTGGTGTTGATCGAATCGTGGCCGAGGTTGTCGCGCACCGTGCGCAGGTCCAGATCGCTGTCCAGCATGTGCGACGCCGCCGTATGCCGAAGCCAGTGCGCGGACGCCTGGCGAATGTGGTCCGCGTGATCCGCATACTCGCCGCCCCGGGCTTCGGTCCAGTCCGCCGCTTTGGCGAACACCGCCTTGATCGCGTTATGCACGGTCTTGCGGTCGACGCCGTCGCCTGAAGCATTGCCGGCGCGCTGGCGAAACGGCAGCAGCAGGGGCGTCAGTTCGTTGCGCGCCGGCAACGGCGCGAGGCCGTGCGCCTCGCGATAGCGCATCAGCTCGGCGAGCAGTTCCTGGGAAACCGGGATGCGCCGGTACTTCAGCCCTTTGCCCACGACCTCCAGCCACCAGCGCGGCGTGCCGTCGGTGCCGAGTTCGCGCACGAAGTTGCCCATCGTGCCCGCGGCAACTTCCGAGATCCGCAGACCGAGCAGATAGAACAGGGTGGTGAGCCACCGCGCGCGCGCCTTGTCGCGCCGTTGCCGCGGGTCCGGCTCCGGCATGGAGGCCACGTAGTCCTTGACGTGCTGCCACATGACGGCCGGCAGATAGCGCGTGACCCGCTGGGCCGGCCGGCGCCGGCGCTGCCGCAGCAGGCCGAGCGGATTGCCGCGCAGATATCCGGCTTCGACCAGCCAGCCGAACATGCTGTCGAGGATCACCACGGCCTGTTTGATGCTGGCCGGTTCGAGCCGGCCAGCGAACGGGCGCCAGCGCGGATCGTCCGTGGCGTACCGGGCGCCGCCTTCCGTGACCCACGTCGAGACCGGCTGGGGATCGGCGAGGAATTGCCGGTAGCGCGCGAGATCCTCGTGCGTCAGCGACGACACGGGCTTTAGCTCGGCGATCACCGTCCAGATGGGATTGCGCCGGTCGGGCGCGGCGAGGAATTCCCGGAACAGGCGCAGGTCTTCCTGCACGATCATGCCGGGTCCGCTGAGCGCCTGAGCGAGCGCCCAGAGCAGCAGACGGTCGGCTTCCTTGCGGTAGTTCGCGTGCGTGGCCGGGCTTTCGACATAGTTGGCCAGCCACAGGGAAATGGCTTCCAGGTCGGTTTCCGCGCGGATCTGCCGGCGCTCGGTGTCACCGAGGTTCGCGCCGACGCCGCCCGTGGTCTGGGCCGCGCGTAGCTGGAGCGCCGAGGCGTACCGCAAAGGCAAAACTGGCAGGGAGTTTTCCGCGCTCATCGAGGTTCCTGGCGGGTGTTTGGGATCACGGTTTGGGCCACGTTTGGCGGCGCCGGGCGAGGCACGGCGGTCTGAATATTGTATCGATCCCTCCAATTCCGTCAATTCCCCATTATATGCATAATGTGAATTAATTTACGTAGATAGTTTTATTTCATACATATTACGTTGGATTATCAACGATCAAGGCAGATTCAGACATCGGTTGCCCACCCAACCATCCCCGGCATGCATTTAACTCATGCCCATCATGCAAATTAGTCGATTGGCGTCCGATATTGGTCCGCATACAGTTTCGGGGTACGTGATCCAGAAGGAGAATTCATGCGAAGCGCCACCGTACCCCGTTCCAAGCTGCCCGATGTCGGCACCACGATCTTCACCGTGATCGGGCAACTCGCGGCCGAGCACGACGCGCTGAACCTCTCGCAAGGCGCACCGAACTTCGCACCCGATCCGGCGCTAGTCGAAGGCGTCGCGCGCGCGATGCGCGACGGCCACAACCAGTACGCGCCGATGGCCGGCGTCGGCGCGCTGCGCGACGCGCTCGCCGAGAAAACCGAGCGCCTGTACGGCACACGTTACGATCCGTCCACCGAAATCACGGTGATCGCAAGCGCGAGCGAGGGTCTCTATGCATCGATCAGCGCACTCGTGCACCCCGGCGACGAAGTGATCTATTTCGAGCCCTCGTTCGACAGCTACGCGCCGATCGTGCGGATGCAGGGCGCGACGCCGGTGGCGGTCAAGCTCGTGGCGCCGCATTTCCGCGTCGACTGGGACGCGGTTGCCGCCGCGATCACGCCGCGCACGCGCATGATCATCGTGAATACGCCGCACAACCCGACCGCCACGGTTTTCTCCGCCGACGACATCGCCCAGCTCACGCGCCTCACCCGCGAGAGCGACATCGTGATCCTGTCCGACGAGGTGTACGAGCATGTCGTGTTCGACGGCGCGCGGCACGAAAGCATGGCGCGGCACCGCGAACTCGCGGAGCGCAGCGTGATCGTGTCGTCGTTCGGCAAATCGTTCCACGTGACCGGTTGGCGCGTCGGCCATATGCTCGCGCCCGCCGAGCTGATGGACGAGATCCGCAAGGTGCATCAGTTCATGGTGTTCGCGGCCGACACGCCCATGCAGTTCGCGTTCGCGGAAATGCTCGCGCAGCCCGCCAGTTATCTCGGCCTGGCCGCGTTTTATCAAAGCAAGCGCGACTTGCTCGCGCGCGAACTCGAAGGTTCGCGCTTCGAGTTGCTGCCGAGCGAAGGCTCGTTTTTCATGCTCGCGCGTTTCCGGCATTTTTCCGACGAGCGCGACAGCGACTTCGTGCTGCGTCTGATCCGCGATGCGCGCGTCGCGACGATTCCGCTGTCCGCGTTCTATACGGACGGCACCGACAATGGTGTAATCCGGCTCAGCTTCTCGAAGGACGATGCGACGCTGGTGGAAGGCGCGCGGCGGCTTTGCAGCATTTGATGTGACGGTTGGATCGCCGGCGGGGCAAGCATGCGCCGGTCACTGACATTCCCTGGACCTGGAAGAGTAAATCACGATGAAACACCTGAAAATTTGCCTCGCCCTCGCCTGCGCGTTCGGTTCCGGCGCGGCGCTTGCCGGTTCGGATACGCTGCGCTACGGCCTCGAAGCCGAATATGCTCCGTTCGAATCGAAGTCGCCGAGCGGCCAGCTGGTCGGCATGGACATCGACGTCGGCAACGCCGTGTGCAAGACCGCGCAGCTCAAGTGCACGTGGGTCGAGACCTCGTTCGACGGCCTGATCCCGGCCCTGAACGGCCGCAAGTTCGACGCGATCAACTCGGGCATGAACGCGACCGACAAACGCCGCGAGGCTATCGACTTCACGCACGTCATCTACCGCGTGCCGACGATGCTGATCGCGCGCGCGGGCAGCGGCCTGCAGCCGACGCCCGCATCGCTGAAGGGCAAGCGCGTCGGCGTGCTGCAGGCGTCGGTTCAGGAGACCTATGCGAAGGTGCACTGGGAGTCCGCGGGCGTTTCGGTCGTGTCGTACCAGGATCAGAACCAGGCCTACGCCGATCTGGCCGCCGGCCGTGTGGACGCCACGCTCGTGCAGGCGCCGTCGGGCCAGTCCGGTTTCCTCGACCGCCCCGAGGGCAAGGGCTTCGCGTTCGCGGGCGGCGCGGTGCGCGACGACAAGATCCTCGGCGCCGGCATCGCATTCGGCCTGCGCAAGGGCGACACGGCGCTGAAGGACAAGCTCAATGCGGCGATCGACAAGCTGAAGGCCGATGGCACCGTGAAGTCGCTCGGCCAGAAGTATTTCGGCAACGCGGACATTGCCGCGGAGTAACGCATGCCGATTCACGATATGGCGGCCGCGTGCGGTGAACCGGGCCACGCGGCAGTGGACGCGCGCGCGATCGACGCCGCGCTCATTGCCGAACTCGGCGCGGACATCGTCACGCGATCGGCCGATATCGATCCGCACTACTTCACCGCGTACAACGAAGCGCCCGGCGCGCGGCCGCGCGCGCTGGTGCGGCCGCGCAGCGTCGACGACGTCTCGCGCGCGCTCGCGCTGTGCACGAAGCTCAAGCAACCGGTGGTGCCCCAGGGCGGACTAACCGGCCTCGCGCGCGGCGCGGTGGCGCTTGGCGGCGAAATCGTGCTGTCGATGGAACGCTTCGCCGGCATCGAGTCGATCGATGCCGCGGCCGGCACAATCACCGTGCGCGCCGGCACGCCGCTACAGGTGGTTCAGGAAGCCGCGGAAGCGGCCGGCTTCACGTTCGGCGTCGACCTCGGCGCGCGCGGCTCATGCCAGGTCGGCGGCGCTATCGCCACCAATGCGGGCGGCACGCGCGCGATCCGCTATGGCGTGATGCGCGAGCAGGTGCTCGGGCTCGAAGCCGTGCTCGCCGACGGCACGGTCGTGTCGTCGCTGAGCCGGGTGCTGAAGAACAATACCGGCTACGACCTCAAGCAGTTGTTTATCGGCAGCGAAGGCACACTCGGGATCATCACGCGCGCGGTGCTGCGGCTGCGCCCGAAGCTTGCGCCCCCTGCCACCGCGATGTGCCGCGTCGCCGATTACGATGCCGTGGTGCGGCTTTGGGACCGGATGCGCGCGGTGCAGGAGATCGTCAGCTTCGAGGCGATGTGGCCGTCGTTCTACCGGTATGTTGGCAGCCACACGCCCGATGTCACCGCACCGTTTGCCGGCGAGGATGGTTTCGCGGTGCTGATCGAGTGCGCCACGAGCGCGCCGGGCGGCGATGCGGCGCAGATGCTCGAAACATGCCTTGGCGACTGCTTCGAAGCGGGGCTCGTCGACGATGCGGCGCTCGCGACTTCGGAGCGGCAGGCGCGCGATATGTGGCTGCTGCGCGAGGGTCTCGCAATCGACGCCCTGCCGAACCTCATCAATTTCGACGTGAGCCTGCCGACCGGCGAGCTCGGCGAATTCGCGCAACGCTGCGAGGCCGCGCTGCGCACGCGCTGGCCGGAGGTGGTGTGCCTGTTCTTCGGGCACGTCGGCGACGGCAACGTGCATATCGGCGTGTCGCTTGCCGAACTCGACGAGGCGCTCGCGCACGAACTCGATCGCACGGTCTACGGCGTCGTGCAGGACATGGGCGGATCGATTTCGGCGGAGCATGGAATCGGCGTGCTGAAACGGCCATACCTGGCCTGCACGCGCAGCGATGCCGAAATCGGCTTGATGCGCCGCTTGAAGGCAGCGCTCGATCCGCTGCACATCCTGAATCCGGGAAAGGTCCTTTGAGCGGCAGTAGCGCTTGACGCGGCTTGACCCGATTGGGACGTACACCTACATGAAACGCAAGCTCTACAGCGGACGCAATCCCGCCCGCGCGGTCGCGATTGCCGATCTTCAGGCGATGGCGCAGCGGCGTCTGCCCCACTTCGCGCTCGAATACCTCGAATGCGGCGCCGAGGACGAACTCGGCGTCCACGCGAATCGCGCGGCGTTCGAGTCGCTTCGGCTCGTGCCGCGCACGTTGCGCGACGTCTCGGTTCGTTCGATCGAAACGCCGTTCAAGGGCGGCTATTCAGCAGCGCCGATGGCGGTCGGCCCGACCGGTTTCAACGGCATGCTGTGGCGCGATGCCGATATCGCATTGGCGCGAGCAGCCGCTCAAAGCGGCGTGCCGTTCTGCCTCGCAACGCTTGCGAGCGCAAGCATCGAGCGTGTCGCAGCGGCCACGCGCAAGTGGCCCGATGCGCCCCGCTGGCTCCAGCTCTACATGTTCCAGGACCGGCAATGCACGCTGGAACTCATGCAGCGCGCCCGCGATGCGGGATACACGTCGCTCGTGCTGACCACCGACGCGACCGTATACGGCAACCGCAACTGGGAAGCGCGCAATTATCGTGGCTTCAAAAAGCCGGACTTCCGGAACCTGCTCAATACCGCAACGTGCTGGCGCTGGCTCGCCAACGTGTACGCGCCGGGACTGCCGCGCTTCGAGAATCTCGACGGCTTCATCGGCAAACGCGCGAGCGCGCTCGACGCGGCCGAGTGGATCGAGCGCCAGATGGACACGACGCTCGCGTGGCGCGACGTCGAATGGCTGCGCGAACGCTGGAACGGCACGCTGATCCTCAAAGGCATTCTCGACGCGCACGACGCCTCGCAGGCCGTGCGCTGCGGTGTGGACTCGATCGTGGTGACGAACCACGGCGGCCGGCAGCTCGATGCGGCGATCCCCAGCATTGCGGCGCTGCCCGCCATCGCCGATGCGGTCGGCGGACGCGCCGAGATTCTGCTCGACTCCGGCGTCCGGCGCGGAATGGATGCGCTCAAGGCGCGCCGTCTTGGCGCACAGGGCGTGCTGCTCGGGCGCGCCACGCTTTACGGCGTGGCGGCGGCGGGCGAGCGCGGCGCGTTGCGCGCGCTGGAGATCATGCGCAACGAAATCGACAACGGGCTCGCGCAGCTTGGGTGTGCGAATCTCGACCAGCTCGCCGGTATAGCGATCGCATAACACCCGCCGCGCCCGTGGCCGAAGCGCGGGCAGTCGCACCGCCCTGCCCGCGCCCCCGCCGTTTCGATCAAGGCTCGACGACGTTGAATTCGCCCTTGAACTGGTCGAGCGTGCCCAGCAGCTTCTTGAACAGGCTGCCGTCGCCCTGCACCGCGATGCTGCCGTCCTGCAGCGCCTCCATGAAGCCCGTTTCGCCGCACAGGATCTGATTGAGCTTGTCGCGCGTCATCGCGACCTCGACCTGCGACGGCAGCGCGCTCGATGCCGAGCAAGTCAACGCGCCGTGCTGGAGATTCAGCGCGAAGCGCTTGCCGAGATCCGTGAACACCCAGTCGATGCGCATGCTCAGATGCTGCGCGCGCTGCCCATCCACGCGCACGGCCAGATAGTCGAAGAACATCTCTTCGGTGATCGCGCAGACCATGTCGCGGCTACGGCTCGCGAACTGCGTCCCGCTGCAGTTCCCCTCGCGCAATTCGCGCGCACCGAGCAGGAACGCGTTGCGCCACGTTGCGGATTCGGTTTGATAGCCCATCTGCTCCAGCGCCGCCGCGCCAAGCTCGCGCGCCTCGCGAAGCGCGGGCTGCGCGAACACCAGATGATTCATCACCTGCGCCACCCAGCGATACTCGCCGTTCTCGAAATCGCGCTGCGCTCGTTCGAGCATGGCCTGCGCGCCGCCCATGTACTCGACGTAACGCGGCGCAGCCATCTCGGGCGGCAAGGCATGCAGGTTCGACGGGTTGCCGTCGTACCAGCTCAGATAGTGCTGGTAGATCGCCTTCACGTTGTGCGACACGGTCCCGTAGTATCCGCGCGCATGCCACAGCGCGCGCAGCGAATCGGGCAATTGCATGGCCTCCGCGATCTCCGGCGCGGTCATGCCGTGGTTCATCATGCGCACGGTCTGGTCGTGGAGGTACTTGTAGAGATCGCGCTGGGCTTCGAGGTATCCGGTGATGCGCTCGCTGCCCCAGGTCGGCCAGTTGTGCTGCGCGAAAACGACCGTCGCCTCACGGCCGAACCGTTCGAGCGAGTCGCCGAGGTAGCGCGACCATAGCTGGGCATTGCGAACCTGCGCGCCGCGCAGCGGGCAAAGATTATGCAGCGAACGCGTGCCGTTTTCGGCCAGATTGAGCGCGCGCTCCTGCGGAAAATAGAAATGCATCTCCGCGGGCGCCTCGCTTTCGGGCGTGAGCTGGAACACGATCTCCACGCCGTCGATGACATGCGTTTCCGTCATCTCCCGAATCAGTTGCGTCGGCGGAATCAGCGTGATGGTTCCGCGCGGCATGGTCTTGCCCATGCCGGCGTCGATCTGGCAGCAGGCGTTGCGGGCCAGCGTATGCCCGAACTGGAACTGCGAGCGGCGCATCATCGCGGTGCCCGCGAGCACGTTCTCGGCCACGGCCTCCTCCATGAAGCCCGCCGGCGCGATGATCGCGGTCCGCCCTGCTTTCACGTCCGCTTCGGTCGTGACGCCGCGCACGCCGCCGAAATGGTCGGCATGGCTGTGGCTGTAGAGCACCGCCACGACCGGGCGCTTCGGCCTGTGCTTGAAGTACAGATTCAGCGCGGCAGCGGCGGTTTCCTTGCACGTGAGCGGGTCGATGACGATCAGGCCGCTGTCGCCTTCGATAAAGGTGATGTTCGAAACGTCGAAGCCGCGCACCTGATAAATGCGCTCGGTAACCTTGAACAGGCCGTGCAGCGTATTGAGCCGCGCGTGACGCCACAAGGCCGGATGGGCCGTTGCCGGCGCCTCGGGTTCGTCGAGAAACGCGTAGTCGGCCAGACTCCAGACGATTTGACCATAGTCGCCGCGCACCTCGGCGTCCGGCACCGTGCCGATAAAGCCACGCAGCGCGTCGGCTTCCTCCTGCGGATCGTCCAGCGGGAGTTCGCTCAAGGCGCGCTGGTGCGCGGCAAGCGTCGAAGCGCTGGCCGGAAGCGGCGTGAAGGCAATTTCTTTGGAATCCTGATTGTGCATCGTATTTTCTCCTGCGCTCGCCCGGCAACCGCGCTCGTCGCGCTGCCGGGCGCCGCGCATCAATGCGCTGATGCGCGAATGAGGTCGGCCGCCTTCTCGGCGATCATGATGGTTGGCGCGTTCGTATTGCCGCCGATCAGCGTGGGCATGACGGAGGCATCGGCCACCCGCAGGCCTTCGACGCCGCGCACGCGCAGCGCCGGATCGACCACGGCCATGCTGTCCACCCCCATCTTGCAGGTGCCCACGGGATGGAACAGCGTGTCGGCGTGCTCGCGGATATACGCGCGGATCGCCTGTTCGTCGCCCTCGCCGGGCCCGAAGTCATCGGTGAAGAGTTCGCGGCCGCCGGCCTCGGCGAGCGCGGGCTGCGCGTAGATCTTGCGGGTGAGGCGCACGCCGGTCACGAGGTTGTCCATGTCGGATTCGACGCTCAGGTAGCGCGGGTCGATCAGCGGCGCTTCGCGCATGTCGGCGGAGCGCAGCCGCACCACGCCACGGCTTTGCGGGCGAAGATTGGTGGCGTGGCAGCTATAGCCGGGCGGCGCTTTCTTGCCGGCGTTCTTGCCGCGGCTGCCAACCAGCGCGAGGATGAAGGCGAACTGGAGATCGGGCTCGGCCAGATTGGGGCGCGTGCGCGTGAAGCCGCCCGCCTCGATCACGTTCGACGAAAACATGCCCGAGCGGTCGCGCCGATAGCGCATCAGCTCCGGAATCATGCGCACGATATTGCGCAGCGAATACCCATACAAATCGGCCGACGGCACCTCTTTTCGGATCGTCACGTCAATGTGGTCCTGCAGGTTCTCGCCCACGCCCGGCAAATCGCACCGAACCGGAATGCCGAGTTCGCGCAGATGCGCGGCAGGCCCCACGCCGGAAGCCATGAGCAGTTGCGGCGAGTTGAATGCGCCCGCGCTCAGGATGACCTCGCGCCGCGCGCGCAGCGATCGCTCGACGCCATCACGCACGACGCGCACACCCCTCGCCCGCTGCTGCTCGAACTCCACGCGCAACGCGACCGTGCCGGTCATGACCGCGAGCCCGGCGCGGCCGCCGTTGAACGCCGTGTCGGCCGCGTTGCCGCGATGCAGGTAGGCACGCGCGGTGTTCCACCGTTCGCCGTTGTGCTGCGTGACCTGGTACAGGCCCACGCCGTCCTGGTGCTCGCCGTTGAAGTCGTCGTTGAGCGGCATGCCGAGTTGCCGCGCCGCATCGATGAAGCGCTGGCTGAACGGACTCAGCGAGCGCTGATCGCTCACGTACAACGGGCCGTCCACGCCGTGCCAGGGATTGGCTGGCCCGCGCGCGAAACGCTCGTTGCCCTCGGCGCGGATGAAATACGGCAGCACCTCCTCATAGCTCCAGCCCGCGCAGCCCAGTTGCGCCCAGCGGTCGTAGTCGTTGCGGTGGCCGCGAATGTACAGCATGCCGTTGATCGACGAACTGCCGCCAAGGCCGCGGCCGCGCGGCTGAAACGAGGAGCGATTGTTCAGCGCCGGCTGCGGCACGGTGCGATAGCCGTAGTTGCGCGGCCCCTCCGCCACGGCGAGTTTTGCGACGCCTACCGGCGTGCTGACGAGGAAGTGATGATCGTCGGGACCCGTTTCGAGCAACGCGACCGTCACTCCGGGCGTGTCGGCAAGGCGACTCGCAATCGCGCAGCCGGCCGACCCCGCTCCGACCACAATGTAGTCGTACTCATCGTTATCGCCGGCGGGCACGGGCTGGCGAGCCGATTCATTCATGTCGTCTCCAATATCGATGTTCTTTCCCGCCGCACGCGCGGGCGAGCAGTCCGGCAAGCGTACGTGGCGCTATCGGCGACTTCAACGCATGAATCGGGTGGCCGCGCGAAAAACTCGGGTGGGTGGGGCCGCTAGCGGCTCAACTTGAAGCGGTAGGAGAAAACGTCGCCGCGCAGGAAAAACTCGGAGCAGCAGACGGCTTCCCCTCGCGCGTCATACGGCGTGCAGCGAATCCGCAAGACCGGCGCATCGACCGCGATATCGAGGCGCTGCGCGAGTTGCGAGCCAGCCGCGATGGCGCTCGTTTCCGCTTGCAGGTCTTTCAGGCGGTAGCCCAGCCGGTTTTCGAGAATCGTCGATGCGTCATTCGTTTCGATGTCCTCGCGCACCAGCGCCTCGATCAGCGGCGGCGCGCCCATGACGCGGAACCAGGCAACCGGCATCGAATCCAGCATGCGGATCGTGCTCGCGCAGAGCACGCGCGCATTCGCGTCGAGGCCCAGCGCGTCGCGCGCGAAATCCGGCGCCTTGATCTCGCGAACCGAGACGAGCTTGCCATGCGCCGTTTTCCCGCGCGCGCGCGCCGCTTCGTAAAAGCCGGTCAGCGGGCCCAAGTTGGCTTCTTGCTCCGGCCTCGTCACGAAACTGCCCTTGCCGTTGACCTTCTCGATCAACCCGCTTGCGTGCAGCCCCGCGAGCGACTGCCGCACGGTGATGCGGCTGACGCCGAACTCCTCCATAAGCGCGGCCTCGGACGGCAACTGCATGCCTGCCGACAGGTGGTTGTCGAGAATGCGGCGGCGCAGTTCCTTCTCGATCTGCTTGAAACGGGGTTCGGACACGGCAAGTTCCAATGGACGCGCGCGCCCAAATGTACAAGGTAGGGAGATGACGTGCGGCATTATATACCTGTTATAACAGCTTGTTGACCTGTTATAAGAGGCTGTGGCAGTATCGCGCTCATGCTTGAACGGAAGGCGCATCATGCTGCACGAAACTGATTCAGGGCTCGAACCCGAGCCTGCCCCCAGCCAGCAAGACGCCAGTGCGGGCGGCCGTGCGCTGCCACGACGCAGCACCGGCCGCGCCGTGGCGCGCGAGCGGCTCATCACCCAACTGGTGAATGCCCGGCGCAAACGCTGCATCGTCGCCCAAGGCCCGGCCGGATGCGGCAAGACCACCCTGCTGCTGTCCTGGCGCGAATCCTTGCTGTCGCTGGGCTTCGACGTGGCGTGGCTCGCCTGCGGCAGCGCCGACAACGACCCCGCGACGCTGCTCGATCATCTCGCCGGCAGCCTGGCCGAGGTCGCGCCGGGCATCAGCCGCGAGGCGCTGATGCTGGGCGGCCGCGGCATCGATTCGGAGATGGTGGAGCGCACCATCATTGCGCTCGCCACCGGCATCGCCGAACACGGGCGCGAACTGGTGCTCGTGCTCGACAACCTGGAACAGATCGCCGACGAGCAGATTCACGAAGCCCTGCAATGGCTGATTGATTACGCGCCCGCCAACCTCCATCTCGCGATCGTGTCGCGCAGCGCCGTGCCGCTGTCGCTCGGGCGCTTGCGCGACCAGGGGCTGGTGCTGGAGCTCGACATGCGCGAGCTGCGCTTCTCGGCGGCGGAGTCGGAACTGTTCCTGCGCACGCAGTTGGGCAGCATCGACGCGCGCGATGCGCGGCAGCTTCACGAAATCACCGACGGCTGGGTCGCCGGGCTGGAGCTCGTCGCCCTGCAGATGAAGCGCAAGAAGCTGGCCGTTTCCGAAATCCTGTCCCCCGACACGCATGCGCGCACCCGGCTTCACGATGCGCGAGCCTTCGCCGGCTACTTCGAGCGCGAGGTGCTCTCGCACCTGCAGCCGGACGCCGTCGATCTGCTGGAGCGGCTTGCCGTTTGCACGCAATTCTGCTCGAGCCTGTGCGTCGCGCTAGCCGGCAACGCGCTGCCGGCCGCGAGGGTGCCGGCGCTGCTGGCCAAGCTCGCGTCCGACAACCTGTTCACGACCACGGCCAAAGGCCACGATGCCGAAACCTGGCACCGCCTCAATCCGCTCTTTCGCGAAATCCTGCTGCGCCGCTTCCGCACCCGCAACGAGGCGCAGCAGCGCGAGGTGCATCTCGCCGCGTCTCGCTGGTTCGGCGCCCACGACCGGCCCGACGAATCGGTGCGGCATGCGCTGCTAGCCGGCGAGGCCGAAGCGGCCGCCGGCCTGGTCCTGAGCGTGGCGCGCTCGCTGCAGGCGCGCGGCGAACTGCGCAAGGTCATCGGGCTGATCCGCCTGCTCCCGCTCGACCAGGTGCGGCGCCACCCGGGCCTGCGGCTCTGGCTCGCGCACCTGCGGCTTTACACCCGCGAGTACGACGCGTGCGCGAGCGACATCGCCGCGCTGAAGGCGGAGATTCCCGAAACCGATCGCTATTCGCGCTACCGGCTCACGCTGGCCGAAACCGCGCTGGCGATCCAGCTCGACGATACAGACGCGGCCATGAGCATCCTGCCGCAGTTGCTGCATACGCCGCCCGATGCCGACGGCATCGCGAGCGGCGCGCGCAACAACGCGCTGTCGTGGCTCTACATGCACCGTGGCGATTACGAACGGGCCCGCCGCGTGCAACTCGACTCACCGCCGCCGATGGTCGACGGCATGGCCCTCATGGGCACTTCGTCTGGAATCCTTAATGGTCGCTGCCTGATCGGCTTCAGCTATGCGCTGGAAGGCAAGTACCTGCAAACCGAGCGCATTTGCCGCGAGACGCTGACCGAAGCCGATGCGCGCGGAACCGCCGCAGCCGAAGCGGCGTGCCTCGCGGCCGCCTTGCTCGGCGAGGTGCTCTATGAATTCAACGAACTCGACGCGGCGCGCAAGCTGCTGGAGTCGCGCATCGAAGTGCTCGAACGCGTGTCGATTCCCGATTCCGTGCTGCGCGTGACCACGGTGCTCTCGGCGGTGCACTGGCTGGCCGGACACCGGCTCGACTCGTTCGCGTGGCTGCAGCGTCTGGAGGACTACGCGGCCCAGCACAACCTGTTCCGGCTGCGCGCCCATAGCCTGGCTGAGCAGATGCAGCGGCACCTGCAATGCGGCCAGTACGAGGCGGCCGATCAGGCGCTGACCCGCCTGAAGGAGGTCGTCGCCCGGGTGCTGCCGGGAGAGCACAGCCGGCTGGCCGAGGTGCGCATGGCCTTTGGCCGCGCCAGCGCGAACTGGCATATCGCGCACAGCGAATTCGACAAGGCCGCCGGCCAGCTCGAGATGCTGATCGAACTGGCCGATTCGCGCGGCTGGCAACGGCACGTGGCCTGCATCGAAATGCAGCTCGCCACGGTCGAGGCGCGCCGCGAGCGCACCGACGCCGCCCAGGCGCTGACGCTCTCGGCCCTGCGCCGGGGCCACCGTCTCGGGCTCGTGCGCAGCCTGCTGGACACCGATCCGGGCGCGCTCAAGCTGATCCATCAAAGCGTGGATGCCCACCCCGGCGATCCCGTGCTGACGTTCTATCTGAACCGGCTGCAAAGCGCCCAGCGCAGTGTGATGGCCGCCACGGCCGCCGCCTCGCCGCGCGCGGCCGCGCGCCAGGGCGAACTGATCGCCGAACCGCTGAGCGAACGCGAGGCAACCGTCGTCAGTCTGCTGGCGCAGGCGCTGCCGAACAAGAAAATCGCGCGCACACTGGGCCTTTCGCCGGAAACCGTCAAGTGGCACCTGCGGAACATCTACGGGAAGCTTGGGGTCTCGAGCCGCGACGAGGCCGTGGCGCGCATGCGCGATCTGGGCCTGATGCCCTGATCACCGATTCCGGCACCCGCCACCCGCCCTGGGTGGGTTCCGCGCCCCTCGCAATCACTAATCTGACGCCATGGTGACGCGCCATGCCGGACCCGGCGCCGACCGCCTCAAATGAACAACCGGCCGGCGGCGCCTTGCGCCCGCCGCCGCGAAAAATCCAAGGAGACAGGCGAATGAACATGGCAGCCGAACCCGACCTCGCAGCCGCGCCCTGGCGCACTGCGCGGTTCCCGGAGCGCCAGATACAGGTCGAGCACCGCGCGGACGGCACGCTAATCCTGCGCACGGCCAGCAAACCGGCCGCGCTGCCGCACCTGAGCTTTGCCGGCTTCATTCCCCATTGGGCCGCCCAGCGCGGCGACACGCCCGCGCTCAGCGAACGCGACGCGCACGGCGCGTGGCGTTCGATCGACTGGCGCACGCTGTGGCAGCAGGTGCAGTCCGTGGCGGCCGGGCTGCTCGAACTGGGGCTCGGCCAGCAGCGCCCGGTCATGCTGCTGTCCGGCAATTCGATCGAGCAAGCCGTGCTGCTGCTCGCCGCAGAATACGTGGGCATTCCCACGGCGCCCGTCTCGCCCGCCTACGCAACGCTTAGCAAGGACTTTGCGCGCTTGAAGGGCGTGGCCGAACTGGTGCCGCCCGGCGCGATTTTCGTGCAGGCCACACCCGCGCTGACTCGCGCGCTGGAGGCGCTGAGCCATTACAACGCGACGGTGATCGCCGTCGCCTCGCAGGAACCCGGGCAACTGAGCTGGCAACAGCTCGCCGCCACGCCGCTCACCGAAGCCCGCCTCGCGGCCGTGGCGCGCGCGCATGCCGCCCTGCGCCGCGACGACACCGCGCGCGTGCTCTTCACCTCGGGTTCCACGGGCGTACCCAAGGGCGTCGCGCTCACCTACCGCAATTTCCATGCGGTGGCGTCGTACTACGCGGACAACCTCGGCTGGCTCAACGACGCGCAGCCCGTGTTTCTCGACTGGCTGCCATGGCACCACGGCCTGGGCGGCGTGCTGAACCTCGGCCGCTCGATCCAGTTCGGCGCGCAGCATTACATCGATGACGGCCGCCCGCTGCCAGGCATGATCGAGCGCACCGTGCGCAATCTGCGCGAAGTGTCCCCCACCATCTTCACGAGCGTGCCGTCCGCCTGGGCCGTGCTGGCCAACGAACTGGAGCGCGATCCCGCGCTGGCCCGCAGCCTGTTCGCGAACGCGCGCTGCTTCGGCTACGGCGGCGCGAGTCTGCCGGTCGACGTCTGGCAGCGCATCGAGCGCGTGGCGGTGCAGACCGTGGGCGAGCGCATCATGTTCTGCTCGGGTCTGGCCTCGACTGAAACAACCGGCATGGGCACCTATTGCAGCTGGCCCACCGAATCGCCCGGCAACATCGGCACGCCGGTCCCCGGCGTCGAAGTCAAGCTCTGCCGGCTCGAAGGCGGCGACGGGCGCTACGAGTTCCGCATGCGCGGCGACCACATCTTCGGCGGCTATATCGCCCAGCCCGAACTCACCGCCGCCGCATTCGACGACGAAGGCTTCTTTCGCCTCGGCGATGCCGTGCGCCTCGTCGCTCCCCCCGATCCGGCCGCCGGCATGGTGTTCGCCGGCCGCGTGGCCGAAGACTTCAAGCTCGCCAATGGCACCTGGGTGCGCACCGGCGCCGTGCGCCTCGCGCTGCTCGAACAGTGCGCGCCGCTGCTGAGCGACGCGGTGATCTGCGGCCACGATCACGACTACCTCGCGGCGCTCGCGTGGCCCAACGCCGCCGCGTGCAAGCGCGTCTTGCCTGAGCTCGACGGGCTCGACATGGCGGCGCTCGCGAAGCATCCGGCACTGGTCGCGGAGCTCCAGCGCCGGCTCGCCGGCAGCGGCAGCGGCGCCCATGCGGCCAGCCTGCGCGTGCAACGACTGATGCTCATGGAAGAGCCGCCTTCGATGGACGCCGGCGAGATCGCCGACAAGGGCTACGTCAACCAGGCGCTCACCCGCGCCCGGCGCGCCCACCTGGTCGCGGCGCTGTTCGAGAACACGCCCGCGGACCACGTCGCCCGCGCGCACTGATCGCTTCGTAAAAAACAACCGGGACAACCCACACCGATTCAGGATGATCGACATGAATATCCAGCGAACCGTATTTCGTGAGGACCACGAAATGCTCCGTACCACGGTGCGGCGCTTCATCGAACGCGAATGCCTGCCGAAGCAGGCCGAGTGGGACCGCGCCGGCCTGGTCGACCGCGAAACCTGGCTCAAGGCGGGCCGCGAAGGATTGCTGTGCGTCACCATTCCCGCCGAGTACGGCGGCGGCGGCGGCGACTTCGGCCACGCGGCCGTGCTCAACGAGGAAATCACCGCCACCGGCGTGAGCGGGCTCGGCTTCGGCGTGCACTCGGACATTGTCGCCCCCTATATCCTGCGCATCGGCTCGGAAGAGCAGAAACAACGCTGGCTGCCGAAAATCTGCCGCGGCGAGCAGATTCTCGCCATCGCGATGACGGAGCCCGGTATGGGCAGCGACCTGAAGGCCGCGCGCACCACGGCCATCCGTGACGGCGACGAATACGTGATCAACGGCAGCAAGACCTTCATCACCAATGGCCTGAACGCCGATCTCGTGGTGGTGGTCTGCAAGACCGATCCGGCCGCCGGCGCGCGCGGCGTGAGCCTGATCGTGGTCGAAACCGATCGTCCGGGATTCCGGCGCGGGCGCAAGCTCGAAAAGCTGGGACAGCACGCCCAGGATACCTCGGAGCTGTTCTTCGACGACGTGCGCGTGCCAGTCGGCAACCTGCTCGGCGAAGAAGGCAAGGGCTTCGCCTACCTGATGCAGGAACTGCCGCAAGAGCGCCTTTCGATTGCCGTGGCCGCCGCCGCGCGCCTCGAAAGCTGCCTCGAACATACGATCAACTACGTGAAGGATCGCCGCGCGTTCAACCAGACCGTGTGGGATTTCCAGAACACGAAATTCAAGCTCGCCGATATCAAGGCGCAGGCCGTGGCCGCGCGCCTGCTGGTCGATCACTACCTCGGCGAGCACATGCGCCGGCGTCTCACCGTGGAAGAAGCCGCCGTCGCCAAGCTGTTCGCCACCGAGGCGCTCGGCAAGGCGCTCGACGAGATGGTCCAGTTGCACGGCGGCTACGGCTACATGCTCGAGTATCCGGTCGCCCGCGCATTCGTCGACGCACGTGTGACGCGCATTTACGGCGGCACCAGCGAGGTCATGCGCGAACTCATTGCGCGCAGCCTTTGAGTCCCGATTCATCATCGATCAACCCTCGATCCAGTTCACCCGAAGGAGCTTCCCCCATGAGCCGTAATGTCTATGTCGCCGGTGTCGGCATGATCCCCTTCAAGAAGCCCGGTACGAGCGAAACGTACGACATGATGGGCGCCATCGCGGCACGCGACGCGCTCGCCGACGCGGGTATCGAATACAGCGACGTGCAGCAGGCCTATGCCGGTTACGTGTACGGCGATTCGACCAGCGGCCAGAAGGCGCTCTATCACGTCGGCCTGTCGGGCATTCCCATCATCAACGTCAACAACAACTGCTCGACGGGTTCCTCCGCGTTGTTCCTCGCGCGCCAGGCCGTGCAAAGCGGCGCGGTGGACTGCGCGATCGCCGTGGGCTTCGAATTCATGCAGCCGGGTCCGCTGGTCGGCCACTGGAACGACCGCGAGCGCGCACTCGAACGCGCGCTCAAGCTGACCGACGAACTCGTCGATCGTCACGATCTGCCGAGCGCCATCCGCCAATTCGCCGGCGCTGGCCGCGCGCATATGCAGAAGTACGGCACCAAGCTGGAGACGTTCGCGAAGATTCGCGCCAAAGCCAGCCAGCACGCCGCGCGCAATCCGCTCGCGGTGTTCCGCAACATCGTGACGCCCGAGGACGTGCTGGCCGCGCCGGTGCTGTGGGAAGGCGTGCTCACGCGCCTGATGGCCTGCCCGCCCACCTGCGGCGGTGCGGCGGCCATCGTGGTATCGGAAGAATTCGCGAAAAAGCGCGGCCTGCGCATGGACGTGAAGATCGCGGCGCAAACCATCACCACCGACCTGCCGAGCACCTTCGACACGCGCGACATGATCCGCGTGGTGGGCTTCGACATGTCGCGCCTCGCAGCCAATCAGGTGTACGAACAAGCTGGCGTCGGCCCGCAGGACATCGACGTGATCGAACTGCACGACTGCTTCGCCCAGAACGAATTGCTCACCTATGAAGCGCTGGGCCTGTGCGCCGAAGGCGAAGGCGAAAAGCTCGTCAACGACGGCGACAACACCTATGGCGGCAAGTGGGTCACGAATCCCTCGGGCGGCCTGCTCTCGAAGGGCCATCCGCTTGGCGCGACCGGTCTCGCGCAGTGCTACGAGCTCACCCACCAACTGCGCGGCACGGCCGACCAGCGCCAGGTGGAAGGCGCGAAGCTGGCCCTCGCACACAACATCGGACTCGGTGGCGCGTGCGTCGCCACGATCTACGAAAAGACCGCCTGAATGAAAGCGCGCGTCAACCCGCCGACGCCGCACACAGGCAAGGAGCGAACCTCATGATCGACAAGCAGCACATCGGCAAGACCATCCCGGCTTACCGCGCCGTGGCCGAAGCCGGCCAGTTGCGCTTCTTCGCAAAGGCGACCGGCGAAACCAACCCGGTCTACTTCGACGAAGCCGCGGCCCGCGACGCGGGGCACCCGTCGCTGCCCCTGCCGCCCACGTTCCTGTTCTCGCTGGAATTCCAGCAGCCGGACACGGGCTGGCGCCAGGAGTTGGGCATCGAACTCGCGCGCATTCTGCACGGCGAGCAATCGTTCACCTATCACCGCCTTGCCTACGCAGGAGACGTGCTGTGCTTCGAATCGCGCATCGCCGACATCTACGACAAGAAAGGCGGCGCGCTGCAGTTCGTCGTGCGCGAAACGCGCGTGACGAACCAGCGCGGCGAGCACGTCGCCGACCTGCGCGGCGTGCTGGTGCAACGCAACGGCTGAACCGGAGAGACGTCATGACCCAGCTGAACTACGACACGGTGCAGGTTGGCGACACGCTGCCGCCGCTTGCGCTGCCGCCGGTGAACCGCACCACGCTCGCGCTGTTTGCCGGCGCATCGGGCGACCACAACCCCGTGCACATCGACATCGACTTCGCGCGCCGCGCGGGCATGCCCGATGTGTTCGCGCACGGCATGCTTTCGATGGCCTGGCTCGGCCGCCTGCTCACGCAGTGGGTCGACCAGCGCCAGTTGCGCCAGTTCGGCGTGCGCTTTGTCGGCATCACGCATCTCGGCCACCAGATCACCTGCACTGGGCGCGTGGTCGAGAAGTTCGAAGCGGATGGCGAGAAGCGCGTGCGACTCGAAATCCAGACCGCCAACCAGTATGGCGAACCGCGCGTCGTGGGCGACGCCGTGGTCGCGCTTTAACCCTCATTACCAGGAGACATGCAACATGGGCAAACTCGACGGCAAAGTGGCGCTCGTCACCGGCTCGGGCCGCGGCATCGGCCGGGCCATCGCTGAAAAACTCGCAAGCGAAGGCGCGCGCCTCGTCATCAACGATCTCGACGCCGAACCGGCGCAGGAAACGGTCGAAGCACTGAAGGCCAACGGCGCGCAAGCCGTGGCCTGCGTGGGCAACGTGGCGGCGCCCGACTTCGGCGATCGTTTCGTCAGCACTGCGATGAATGCGTTTCAGGGCATCGACATCATCGTCAACAACGCGGGCTTCACGTGGGACGACGTGATCCAGAAGATGAGCGACGAGCAGTGGTACGCCGTGCTCGACTGTCATATGACGGCGCCGTTCCGCATCCTGCGGGCCGCGTATCCGCACATCAAGGCGCTGCACGCCGCCGACAAGGAAGCGGGCCGCGAGGTGTACCGCAAGATCGTGAACATCTCGTCGACGTCGGCGCTCAACGGTAACGCGGGCCAGATGAACTACTCGTCCGCGAAGGCCGGCGTGATCGGCATGACGCGCGCGCTCGCGCGCGAATGGGGGCGCTTCAACGTCAACGTCAACGCCGTGGCGTTCGGCCTGATCCATACGCGCATGACGGTCAGCACCGAACAGGCGCAGACCGTCAAGATCGACGGCCGCGACATTCGCGTGGGCCTGAACGCGGAAATGCTGAAGACGCACGCACAGCGCAACCCGCTCGGCCGTGGCGGCACGCCCGAGGAAGCCGCGGGCGGCGTGTATCTGTTCTGCTCGCCCGAATCGAACTACATCACGGGCCAGACGATCGCCGTTGCGGGCAACCTGCAGTAAACGCAAACCGTGGATTGATCTCCAGTTTCAGGATTGCCGGCTGACGCAAGTCAGCCGGTTTTTTTTCGTCCGGGCACATCGAGTCGAAGCGAGGGCCGAAAAAAACGGCGGGCACATGGCGTGTTCGCCTCATGCCCGCCTCGATGCTCTCAGGTTCCACTACTGGCGCAGCTTCCAGGCTACACGAGCATCACGACCGCAATCGATCCACTCGCGTGCCCGTTCTGTCTCACTCCTTGTAACCCACGCCCAGCGCCCTCAAACGCCCGATCGCGCCCGCGTCGAACCCCCAGTCGACCAGCGCAGCGTGGCCCGCCTGCCCGCGTTCGGGCGATGGGCCGCGCACCGCCGATGGCGTGGCCGAAAAACGCGGCGCGGGCGCGGGCTGAACCACCCCCCCCACTTCGACGAAGCTGCCGCGCGCACGCTGCTGCGGATGCGCGGGTGCCTCGGAAAAACCCAGCACCGGCGCAACGCAAGCATCGCTGCCGTCGAATACGGCACACCACTCGTCGCGCGTGCGGGTGAGGAAGACCTCTTCGAAGCGCTTTCGCAGCACCGGCCAGCCGTCGCGGTCATGCTGGCGCGGCAGCGCCTCGCCAGCCAGCCCGAGCTTCTCGATCAACTGCGCGTAGAAGCGCGCCTCGACCGCGCCAACCGCCATGTACTGGCCGTCGCGCGTGCGATAGCTGTCGTACCAGGGCGTGCCGCCGTCGAGCAGGTTGCTGGCGCGCGACTCGCGCCAGTTGCCCGATGCAATGAGGCCCCACACGTTCGCGCCTAGCTGCGCCGCGCCTTCCACCATTGCCGCGTCGACGACCTGGCCCGCACCGCCGCGCTGCGTATTGAACAGCGCGGCGACCACGCCGAGCGCGAGCAGCATGCCGCCGCCGCCGAAGTCGCCCACGAGGTTCAGCGGCGGCACCGGCGCGGCGTCGGCCCGCCCAATGCCGGAGAGCACGCCGGCCAGCGCGATGTAGTTGAGGTCGTGCCCCGCCCGCGCCGCGAGCGGCCCGGTTTGCCCCCAGCCGGTCATGCGGCCGTAGACCAGCTTGGGATTGCGGGCGAGCGCCGTGTCCGGGCCAAGGCCGAGACGCTCCATCGTGCCTGGGCGAAACCCTTCGATCACAATGTCGGCCTGCGCCATCAGTTCGAGCGCGGCTTCAACTGCTTCGGGCTGCTTGAGATCGAGTGTGATCGAGCGGCGCCCGCGCCCCGTCACGCTCACGTGCTTGCCGTTGACCTTGGGGCCAAGATCGGCCGGTGCCTCGGGGCGGTCGATGCGCAACACGTCCGCGCCCATGTCCGCGAGCAGCATGCCCGCGAACGGACCAGGCCCGATCGCTTCGAATTCCAGAACCCGTACTCCGCTCAAAACACCCATCGTTGCTCCTCCTTGTTCGTGACTGTTGCGGATCACGCGCACACGCATGACGATTGCGGCAATGCCGCGTGTCCGACAGGTCCAGTAAACCAGACCGGCACGCTCGACGGCCCCACCCGTCTGGAGTGGAACGCCCGAAGCATGCGCGCAGCCCATGACCTCGCCGCGCACGTAAACGCAAAAGGCGGCAGCGGGTCTTCCCCGACTGCCGCCGCGCTGCCCGGCGATGCCCGCTGGTCTTTCAGCTTGCCGCTGTCTCCAGACGGACCAAGGCTTGCTTCGATCGATCCGGGTGCAGCCACAGCAACGCAACCACGGCTGCAAGCACAAGCAGCGCCGCCCCGCACACGAAACCCAGTTCATAGCCATGCGCGTCATGAATGCCGCGCGCCTGCACCAGTCGGCCGATCACGGCCGGAGCCACCGCACCGGCCAGATTTCCCACCGCGGTAAGAATGGCGATCATGCTCGCCCGCTGACGGTCGGGCACCATCTCCGCGAGAATGGCCGGCGCGAGCGCAATGGCGATGGGCGGCAAAGCGCCCGCCACGGCGAATATCCACGCCTTGCGCGCGGGCGCCATCGGCACGAACGCGAGGACGCACAACAGCGCCGCCGCGCCGAGAATGGCCAAGCTCACGAGCACCACGCGGGCCTGACGGCTTGACGCCCCGCCGCGCAGCAGACGCTGCGACAGCAGGCTCAAGCCGATGGTGACCGGCATCGCGGTCACCACCACGACCGCAAACCACCGGCCGGCCGCGATCGCGCTGAAACCCAAGCCGTTCTCCAGATACGCGGGCAGCCAGGTCATGGTGAGGCCAAGCGTCCAGTAGCCCGCGAAGCTGAACAGAAAGACGCCAAGCACGGACGGATTGAACAGCATGCGCCGGTACGGCAGACGCTCCGCCGTATCAGCGGCATCGACCTTGCCCTCGCGCCGGGACGCCGCGCCAATCGGCCCCTCTCGGCCACAGCACAGCCACAGCACGCTCCAGAGCGCGCCGGCCACGCCGAGAATCACGAAATTGGCGCGCCAGCCCCAATGCTGGTTCACCAGCGGAATCAGCAGCCCCGCGAGCAACAGCCCGCCACCCGCCCCCTGCACGACCACCGCGACAGGCAAGCTGCGCTTCGAGTCGGGAAACCATTTGTAGAGCGAATGAACCGACACGGGAAACGCCGGCCCTTCGGCGGCGCCCAGCAGCAAGCGGCAGACGAGAATCGCCGCTGCGCTGCTGGCGAACGCAATCGGCAACTGCAGGATCGCCCAACTGATGCCCATCGCCAGCAGTAGCAGGCGAGTGGGCACGCGATTGGCGAGAAACCCGACAATCACCGTGGAGACGGAGAACAGCCAGTAAAAGCTGCCGGCGATCACGCCGAACTCGGAAGGCGAGAGATGCAACTCCGCCATCACGGGAACGGCCACCATCCCAAGGGAAATCTTGTCGATAAAGTTGATCAGCATGAAGCACGTCAGCATGGCTGCCGTGCCCCATGCCGCGCCGCGCCGATATGCAATGGAATCGCTCATGAAATTTCCTGTTTGCCGGACCTGCTGGCCACCCTGCCGATTGAAGGCGCGTCCGCGCCTGGGCAGCAGGCGCCATGCACATGCGGCGCGACCCGGATGCGTTCGCGCCGCCGCCTCATTGTCACCAAGTCACCGCATCACCCCGCGAACGCGGGCGCGGATCCGCAATCCTCCGCCACCGTGCGCGCGAAGCGGTCCGTGTGATGATCGGCGTCGCCGAACATCTGCCCCGCCGCCGTGAGGAACTTGAAGTAGTCGCCCACCACCAGCTCGGCGGTCACGCCAATGCCGCCATGCAACTGAATCGCATTTTGCCCGATAAAGCGCGCGGCCCTCGCCACCATTGCCTTGGCGCCGCTGATGGCGCGCCGTCGCTCGGCCGGCGTCGACGCATCGATGGCGGCCACGGCCAGATGCGTCATGGAAAGCGCAAGCTCCTTCTGAACCTGCATGTCGGCAAGCCGGTGGCGCAGCGCCTGGAACGCGGCGAGCGGCTGGCCGAACTGACGCCGCGTGCGCAGGTACTCGGCTGTCGTGCCGATGAGCTGATCAATGGCGCCCACCGAGGCCGCGCACAGCGCCGCGATGCCGCTATCGAGACCGGCTTCGAGTATGACCGCGCCTTTGCGCGGATCGCCGAGCACGTCCGACGCCGCCACGATGACCGACTCGAAGGTGACCTCCGCGGCGCGCTGGCCATCGACGGTCGGGTACGCGCGCACGCTCACGCCCTGGGCGTGCGCGTCCACCATGAACAGCGTCACCGCTTCGACGGCCGGATTCCAGGCCGGAACGATGAACGCATCGGCCGCGCCACCGTGCCATACGTGCAGCTTGCCGCCATCGATCCGATAGCCGTCGCCCAGCGCCGAGGCAATGGTTTGCGGCCGGTCGAAATCGAAACGCGCATTGCGCTCCTGCCATGCGGGCGTGACGATCTTGCTGCCGTCGGCCAGCGCCGGCAGCCAGCGAGCCTTGAAGCTTTCGCTGCCGTGCGCCGCGATCATGCCCGCGCTCACCACGCTGCTCGGGATCAGCGGCTCCAGCAGCAGCGCGCGGCCTGCTTCGTACTGCACAACGAAGATGTCGGCGGCGCTGCCCGAAAAGCCGCCGTATGCCTCGGGCACCGTGAGGGCCAGCAGGCCGAACTCGGCATAGGTGCGCCACGCGGCGCGGCACAGCCCGTCGTGCTCGCGCGCCACCTTGCGGCGATGCTCGACCGTGTACTCGTTTTCGGCGTAGCGCCGCAGCGTGTCGGCAAGCTGACGCTGCTCATCGGTATAGGAAAAGTCCATTTTCGTGCCTCACTGTTCGAGGATCGCTTTCGCGATGATCTCTCGTTGCACTTCGTTCGTGCCGCCGTAAATCGTCGGCTTGCGCAACTCCAGATAATTGCCGGTCACCGCCGCCGCGTGAGCCGGCGCCGGCGTCCAGCCGTCGTAGCCGCCCGCGAGCCAGGACGGCGCGTAGGGCCATGCGTCGGGCCCCATCACGTCGAGTTGCAGCGCCGCGATCTCCTGCTGAAGCTCCGAGCCGCGAATCTTGAGGATCGACGCCTCCGCGCCCGCGCCCTTACTGCGCGCCTGGGTCGCCACGCGCAGCAGCAGCATTTCGAGCGCCATGATCTCCATTTCGAGCCGCGCGATGCGCTCGCGCACGCGCATATCGTCGATCAACGGCTGCCCGCCGGCCCGCGCGCCGGTCGCGAAGGTCTTGAGCAACTGCATCTCGCGATGGCAGTTGCCAAGGCCCGCGATGCCAGTGCGCTCGTGACCCAGCAGATACTTCGCGTAGGTCCAGCCCGCGTTTTCCTCGCCGACGAGATTCTCGACCGGCACCTTGACGTCGTCGAACCAGACCTCGTTGACGTCGCACGCGCCTTCTAGCGTCTCGATGGGCCGCACGGTGATGCCGGGCGTGTTCATGTCGATCAGCAACAGCGAGATGCCGGCCTGCGGCTTTGCCTGCGAGTCGGTGCGCACGAGGCAGAAAATCCAGTTGGCGTACTGCGCATACGAGGTCCACGTCTTCTGGCCGTTCACCACGTAGTGGTCGCCCTCGCGAACCGCGCGCGTCTTGAGCGACGCAAGGTCGGAACCCGCGCCGGGCTCCGAGTAGCCCTGGCACCACCAGTCCTCCGACGCGACGATGCGCGCGAGAAAACGCTGGTGCTGCGCGCTATTGCCGAATTTCATCAGCACCGGCCCGATCATGCTCAAGCCGAACGGCATCTGCCGCGGCGCGCCAGCCACCGCGCACTCCACCTCGAACAGGTGACGCTGCAGCGTGGTCCACCCCGTGCCGCCGAATTCGACCGGCCAGCCCGGCGCGCCCCAGCCGCGCGCGTGCAGAATGCGCTGCCACTGCACGAAGTCTTCGCGTTCGAGATGCTGGTGCCCGAGCACCTTGTCGCGGATCGCATCCGGAAGATTCGCCCTGACGAAGCGCCGCACCTCGTCGCGGAAGGCGATGTCCTCGGGGGAATAATTGAGGTTCATGTCCAATCCCTGATGATCATATGGAGTCCAGATTAGCGTGGCGCCGGACGCGGCATTACGCGCCCTGCTTCGGCTTGCGAACGGGAAGTTCGTTGCGCGGATCCTGGCTCAGCACGAGGTCCCACAGCGCTTGACCCACGGGCTGCTGGCGCTCTTCATAAAGATGGCCGATCAACCCGGCCGCGCGCCCCACGAGCATGAAGCCGCGCGCGAGCAGCGGGTCCAGCCCCATGTCGCCGACGATGGCCCCGATCGCGCCCACCGCATTGATCGGCAGCCGCTTGTGAAGTTCGTCGCGCAATACCTGTTCGATCGCGAGCATCAGCCGCCAATGCTTGCCAAAGCAACCGTTCTCGCGCGAGGCCTCGGCGAGCGTCGCCACGCGCGGATCGCCGTTCACATGGATCGGGTGACCCACGCCGTAGATCGGCTGCTTCTTTTCCTTCGTGCGTTGCAGCGTTGCGCGGGCGCAGGCCAGCATGGCTTCGTCGCTGGCGTCGTCGTCCAGATCCTTCGCGGCCTCGACCAGCATCTCGGCGCAATTCTGCGTCGTGCCGAGGAACACACTGCCCGCGCCGAGCAGGCCCGCCGCAACGGCGGCCTGCATCGCCTCGGGCGCGCCAAGGTAAGTCAGGCGCGCGCTCATCGCGCTCGGCGTGAGGCCGTGATCGCAGGCCGTCACGAGAATCAGGTTGACCATGCGCTTTTCGCGCTCGTCCGGCACGCGGTTCAAGATGGTCAACATCATCGTTTCGACGAAGTCCAGCTTGCCGAGAATCTCCTTCGACAAGTCCTTGCCGCGAACCGTGATTTTGTCGATCGTGGTGTAACCGATTTCAGTCTTGATCATGATGCGTTCCGTATTCAATGCGCTTCGGCGGCAGCCGGCCGGCGGCTCACCATCATCTTTACGAGGCACTCGCACACGGCCTCGCCTTTCTGGTTGAATGCGACGCGGCGAAACTCCACGATGCCGCGCGCCGGGTCCGAAGTTTCGCGGCGTCCGCAGACTTCGATGCTGCCCTTGATCGTGTCGCCAATCAGCGTGGGACGCGGAAAGCGGAAGTTCACCTCCAGCATGCCGATCAGCGACGGTTCGAGCAGTTGATTGACCACCGTGCGCGTGTTGAGCCCCGACAGGATCGAAGCGACCAGCATGCCGTGGGCGATGCGCTTGCCCCACGACGTCCCGGCGGCGTAATCCGCATCCACGTGCACGCGGTTGTAGTCGGCGCTCAGGGCCGCGAAGCTCACCACGTCGGCCTCGGTCACGGTCCGGCTCGCGGTCTCGAACTGCAGGCCCGGCGTCATGTCTTCCCAGTAGTAGCGCAGCGCCCCGATGGCTTGCGGCGCGATCTCCTGTGTGTTCGTCATCGCTCGCCCCTATACGATCGCGGACATGCCCAGCACTTCGCGGCCCACGATCAGCGTCTGGATCTCGGCCGTGCCTTCCGGAATCACGCCGCCGCTCGTGTCGCGGAAAATGCGCTCCAGCGGATACTCCGTCGAATAGCCCAGCCCGCCATGCACGGCAATGGCGATCTTCGCCACTTCATGAGCCGCTTCAGCGGCGTAGAGCTTCGCAATCGAGCATTCGATGCGCGAGGGCAAGCCCTTCTGCAGCGACGCCGCGGCCTTGTAGCCGAGTGCGCGCGCGGCCTCGACCCGCACCATCATGTCCACAATGTGTTTCTGCACGAGCTGGAACTGACCGATGGTCTTGCCAAACTGCTTGCGCGTCTTCGCGTACTCGATGGAGAGGTCGAGCGCGGCCTGCGCCGCGCCCACAGCGCCCATGGCGATATTCATGCGGCCATAGTTGAGGCCGATCGCCATGGCCTTGAGCGCGGAGCCTTCGGCGCCGAGAAGATTTTCTTTCGGAATCCGTACATTATCGATGAACAATTCCGAGGTGCCCGAACCCTTGAGCACCATTTTGTCGACCAGCCGCGCTTCGATTGACGTGGCCGCCTTGTCGATGAGAAACAGCGAATGACCGCCATCGCATGTCGCGCTATGCGTGCGTGCCAGCACGATCACGTAATCGGCGGCAACGCCATTGGTGATCCAGAGCTTGGTGCCGTTGAGCAGGTAATGGTCGCCCTTGTCCTCGGCTCGCGTTTCCACGCCCGCCGGGTTCGAGCCGTGATTCGGCTCGCTGAACGCCACGCACGCGCCTTTTTCCGATGCGAGCACCGGAGCGAGGAAATGCGCCTTCTGCTGCTCCGTGCCGTACTGGCTCACCAGCCGCAGAAAAACGTTGGTGATATTGACGATGGTGCGCAACGAGCCCCAGAAGTAACCGGCTTCCTCCAGCATCATGGCCCACGTGACGAAGTCGAGCCCCATGCCGCCCGACTCCTCCGGCAGAAGACCGCCGATATAGCCGAACTGGCTCATGCCGGCCAGCACGTCCAGCGGGATGTGGCGCGCCTTCTCGCAGGCGTCGATGCGGGGCGCAACTTCCTTGCGCATATAGCGGCGGATGCTGTCGCGCAGCGCCACCTGGTCCGGGTCGAATTCAAAGTCCATCTGTTGACCTCTCTGTTACGCAACGCACACGCGGGCGTTACGAAGAAAAACGTCCGCCCGTCACGTAAAGCGTGACGCCGGTGATATAGCGCGCCCGCTCCGAAGCCATGAAGGCAACCGACGAGGCAATGTCTTCAGGCACGCCGAGAAAACCCACCGGATTCTTCGCCAGCGCGTTGTCGCGCAGCGTTTCGTAGGTGGGGTTGGCGCGCATGAGTTCGGTTTCGATGAAGCCCGGCGCAATCGCGTTCACGGTGATGCCGAACTTCGCCTGCTCGAGAGACAGCGCGCGCGTGAAGCCGACGAGCCCCAGCTTGGCCGTGCTGTAGTTGGTCTGACCAGGATTGCCGAACACCGAGCGCGAAGCAATGTTGACGATGCGCCCCCACTTGCGGGCCATCATGCCGGGCAGCACCGCACGGCTACAGTGGAACGCGCCCTTGAGGATGGTGTCGACGACGGCGTCCCATTCGGACTCGTCCATTTTCGTCAGATAGCGGTCCTTATTGAATCCGGCATTGTTCACGAGGATGTCCACGCCGCCGAACGCTGAGGCGGCCTGCTCGACCATGCCCGCCACCGCGTCGCGATCGCAGACGTCGCATCGCACCGCAATCGCCTGCCCGCCCGACGCGTTGATCTCGCCAGCCACCTGCTGCGCGGCGGCGAGATCGATGTCCGAGATCACCACCCGTGCGCCTTCTTGTGCAAGCATGCGCGCCACTTCGGCGCCAATGCCTCGGCCGCTGCCGGTCACGAGCGCCGCCTTGCCGGATATTCCGAGATCCATGTCTGCTCCTCCATTCTGGTCCTGCGCCACACGCGCGTGGTTGCGCGCCGGCTTGTTTTTGTCGGGCCGGGATAGCTGATTTCCGCATCCGGCCAAGGTATGGAAAGACTACGGGTTCGCGTTCGCGGCTTCAATGCGGAGGACGGGGGGGATGGAAGGGCGAATCGGGTGGGGAGGCGCGCGGGTGGCGGCGAATCAGGCCATCGGGCCTGTGCCCCATAAAGCAGAAAAGCACCTTCGACGAGGTGCTTTTCTGTGTGAGACCGAACCACGAACCACAGATGTGTCAGAACGTGGAGAGCGTCAGCGTATTCTTCACCGAGGTCACGCCCTGAACCGTGCTAACGACCTGCGTAGCCTTGTCGATTTGCGCCTGCTCCGGCACCCAGCCCTGCAGGATCACCGCGCCATCGTGGACGCGAACGGTGATGCCACTCGTCTGCAGTCCTTTCGTCTTGTCGAGCGCATTCAATATGCGCCTGCGCAACGCCCGGTCGGCGGCCTTCGAGGGCGGCGCGCTCGCGGCGCTCGCCGTGGCCACGCCCGAAGTCGAGACGCCCGGCGCCGAAGCGCCGTCCTGCGCGTACGCGTTGAACGAGACGGCCACGCCCGCGACCATGCCCCATGCCAGGCCAATTCGAATCATTTTCATACGGGTCATTCCTTCGTCAAGATTGCTCGTGAATTCACAGCGCGGCGACCTTGCGCGCCGCGCGCGCTGCAAGCGGCGCATCTGAATCAGAAGCGGTGCGTCATGCCCACGACCGCGAGTACCTGGGTCGTACCGCTCGAGGTCACCGACACGCCCGGCCAGCTCATCGTCGCCGTTCCGTTGTTCTTCATGTAGCCAGCGCGCGCGTAAAGTGCGGTGCGCTTGGACAGGCTATGGTCGTAGCCGATCTGAACACCTGGTGTGTTGTCATGCGCGCCGCGCACGTTGCGCTCGAAGCCGGCGATTTCGATGGCATCGGCCGCGGTGGCCTGAATCGTTGCACCGAATTCCAGCATGCTGTACGAATGGCCGAGGCCGAGCCGCGCATCGAGCGAATTCGGCGCCGCATCGTGCGGCCGGTGATAGGCATAGTTGAACTGCAAGTTGACGATGCCGATGCGATACCCGAGCGCGGCCGAGTAATGCTCGGTGCCCAACAGGCCCACCGGCGCGGGGAGCCCCAGATTCGCGGTGCCCGGATGCGCGTACTGGTAGGCCAGACCCGCGTACAGGCCATAGCCCGAGTACGACGCGCCCACGTCCAGCATATTGCCCGTGGTCTGCGGCACCGGCTGGGTGACGGTGGCGGAAAAACCGTACATCGCATAGAGATTGAAGCCGCCGACATTGGGCGACTTGTAGAGCACCGAGTTGCTGGTGCGGCCCGAGACGGCCTGGGTGGCCAGCGTGTTGCGGTCGACGGTGAACACAGCCGCAGACAGCGGCGACAAGACTTCGTCGGCGCGGAACGGATCAGTCGGATAGATGATCCAGAACGTCGGCTGATACTGGCGGCCGAACGTGAGGGAGCCATACTTGTCGCTCGCCAGCCCGACCCACGCCTGCCGGTAGAAAAGCGCGGTGGTATCGGCGAAAAGTGCGCCGTTATTGCTGTTGAATCCGCCTTCGATGTCGAATGCCGCCTTGACGCCGTTGCCGAGATCCTCGGCGCCCTTCAAGCCGAACATCGAACCGCTATTGCCGCCGCTGCGCTGCGAATAGGAATGGTTGCCGCCGTTGTCCAGATACTGCATGAAAACGTCAACCACGCCATATAGCGTCACGCTGGATTGCGCCGCGGCGCTACCGGCGGCCACCGCCATCGCCGCGCCACAGATGCCCTGTCTGATCAATCGCATGCACGTCTCCTCTTTTATGTTCGCCTCGTCGCCCCGACGCGGCGCATGTGAAATCCGTCTTGCGCACTTCAATGGACGGAGCGGAGTGTGGCAGCGGGGGAAATTGGCTGACCTACCCGAACGGGGTGGGACGGGAATACCCGAATGCGGCAGCCCCCCGCAAGGCAAGCTTCGCGGACGACGCGGGGATGGGTACTGGCGAGCCGGCTTGCCGCCGTTGGAAAGGAGGCGCGCGCGCTCACGCCTTATACGAACATCGTCAAGCTCGGGCCGCGATCGGCCAATCTCACGATTTCGCTGCCTTGCTCCCACGACCGCATCCAACGTCCGCATCCAACGGCTTTACCAACCGTTACAGAAGCGACGCCACCGTTTCACCTCGTTTCACCTGTACGCGTCGAGCCTTTCTAGAATTCATCAGACCGTTGCGCAACACACTCGTGCAGCGGTCGCGAACCTTGCCACGCGCAGTACATGCACATCGCATTGCGCCGGGCCTCGTTTGCGAAACCGATAATTCACGAAAGGAGTTCGTATGTCTCGCCTCTCGCTTGCTTCGCTCGCCACTGCATCCGCTGCCGGCCTGCTTGTCCTTTCGCTGGGCGCCAACGCCCAGACCACGGCGCCCGCCGGCACTACCGCTGCCAACGCTGGCACCAACGCGGCCACCGCCGCCGCGGCCAGCTCTACCGGCACGACCTCCACAACCGCTACGACCAATGCGGCGGCCGCCGGAGCAAAGCTCCATGGCTCCGACAAGGCGTTCATCGCGGACGGCACGCAAACCGTTGCTACGCAACGCGACGCCGCGCGCATTGCCGATTCGCGTTCGAGCGACCGTGAAGTGAAGGCATTCGCCGAGAAGATCGTCGCCGACTACACGAAGCTCTCCAACGAGATGCGCGCCGCAAGCCCGCGCGGCGTGGACGTGCCGCGCAACGACCCGGATACCGCCGTGCTCGACAGCATCAAGAATCTGCGCGGCGCCGACTTCGACAAGGCGTATATCGAGCAAGTCGCGCTGGGCGGCCAGCAAAAAGCGCTGTCGGCCTTCCAGGCGGAAATTGCCGAGGGCCGCGATGCGGGTCTGAAGAAGGTTGCGACCGAAGGCCTGCCCGTGATTCAGGCGGACATCGCCAAGGCGAAGGAACTCGCGCAGCGCAAGCATATGGCCAGCTGATTGGCCTGCGTGCAGTTGACCTGCAGTTGACCTGTAGTTGACCTGTAGTTGACCTGTAGTTGACCTGTAACGCGGACAGAACGGGCCCGGTCTTCCGAACCGGGCCCGTTTTTATTCCGTTTTTTATTCCATTTTTATTCTTTCGGCTGCTCGTGCGCGACCATCACGAGCCGCTCCATGCGGCGGTCCGGCACGAACCACAACAACGCCACCGCCGCGAAAAACAGCGTGCCGATATGCGGCCACCCCAGCGCCGCGACTATCATCCCCAGCACATATCCCGCCACCGACGCCTTGCCCTTCAGGTCGCGCCGCAATGCCTTCGCGAGCGCGCTTTGCGCGCCGTGATGGCGCACCAGGGCGCCCTGGAGAATCACGTAGGCGATCGCGCACAGCAGCAGGTTCAAGCCATAGAGCATGGTCGGCCAGCGCCCGAAATGGTTTTCGCCCATCCACCCGGTGGTGAACGGCAGCAGTGAAAGCCAGAACAGCAGATGCAGATTCGTCCACAGCACCGTGCCGTTCACGCTGCTCGAGGCGTGCAGCATATGATGGTGGTTGTTCCAATAGATGCCGACATACATGAAGCTCAAGATATAGCTGAGCACGGTCGGCCACAGCGGCACGAGCGCCGCGAGGTCTTCGCCGTGCGGCACCTTGAGTTCCAGCACCATGATGGTGATGATGATGGCGAGCACGCCATCGCTGAACGCTTCGAGTCGGTTCTTGTTCATCGGCTTCGCAATTCGAGGGTCGGGTAAAGCTGGCGCAAGTATGGCCGAAAGTGCTCTCGCACGCGAGCCGCCACATAGAGGAAATGCCATGGATGCAGGGCCGCACACCTCGCTCGATCCCGGCGCTTCGCCCGCGCGCCGCGTTCGCCGCGTTTACGTTTGGGATCTGCCCGTGCGGCTCTTTCACTGGCTGACCGTGCTGCTCGTGGCCATCGCTTATGTTTCGCAGCGCATGAACTGGATGCAACTGCACGTGCGGGCGGGCGAGACGCTGCTCGCGCTCGTGCTGTTCCGTTTGCTGTGGGGCTGCTTCGGCAGCGAGACCGCGCGCTTTGCCCGCTTTGTCGCGACGCCGGCGGCCGCGTGGCGGCATCTGCGCCATCTCGCGCGCCGCGAGCCCGACGTGCAGGTCGGCCACAACGCGGCAGGCGGCTGGATGGTGCTGCTCCTGCTCGCGCTGCTGCTCGTAGAGACGCTCTCCGGCCTGTACGACTACAACGATATCGCCGACGAAGGCCCGCTCTCCGAACTCGTCCCCGCCTCCGTCGCCAATGCAATCGCGGCGATCCACGCCTATGGATGGGACTTGCTGGCCGCGGCGGTCGTGCTGCACGTGTGCGCGATCGCGGTCTATGCGCTCGTCAAGCGTCACAATCTGCTCGGCCCGATGGTGACGGGCGCGAAGCGCCTGCCCGCGACGGTGCGCGCGCCACGGCGCGCCTCGCTCTGGCTCGCGGCGCTGCTGATGGCGGCTGCCGCGCTAGTGACGGCGCTGCTTGCCGCGTATCTGTGAATACCCGCCCGCGCGTGTCGATATCGGCAACGCGCCCTAGCCTGCCGGCACCGTGAGTATCGGCGCCTTCTGATCCTGATTGGCCTGCGCGAGCGCGATGACGTTCTGCAATACCGTCAACGCGTATTTCGAATCGAAGTCGTCGTTGTCGATCCAGTAGGTGGTGTCGTGATAGACGACCGTTGCGTAGGCATCGTGCGGCGGCTTCTTGCCCACGTGCACGACGATGGTGGGCCGCGTCTCGCCGCCGACGAGATGCACGGTCGGCACGGTAGCGCCGCGCTTGACGTCGTCTTCGGGCACCGCGATCTGCGCGCCGAGGTTCGTCAGGATGCCCATCACCGATCTCGTCACGATGTTGATGGCGCGGCCGTTGCCCGACGCGGGACCATACCCCACCGCATATTCGCGCACGGCTGGCGAGAGCCGCAGCAGCCGGCGCACTTCGGCGAGGTCTTTGGCCGTGCCGGGCGGCGCATTGTCGCTGCCGAGCGTCATCGTCACGCGCGCCACTTGGTCGTGCGCGGCCGGCTTGTAGTTCACGGTGAGCTGCCCCGCGAGTTGCAAACGGCGCAGCGCGCGCAGCAGCGCGAAGAAACCGGGGTTCCCATCGCTATCGGGACCGCCGAGCGGCGCGGCATTCTGCAGCCCGCCAATCGATTGCACCGATAGGCGCAGCAGCAGGTCGATGGGCACGCCGCTATCGGCGAGCGGCAACAGCAACTCAGCCGGCAGCGGGCGGATATAGCCGGTGGCCAGCGCCTCGCCCGTGGTGGGCACGAACGTGAAGGTCGGGTGATTCGAATACGAGGCGCCCGCGCTCGCCTGGCCGAAACTCGTGCCCGCCGCGCTCGACCCGCCTTCGGCGAGCACGCCCGCGTTCGCTTCGAACGTGTACGAGGCGATGATCTGGCTCACCGCCACGAACGAGGGCGAATCGCCGAAGCGCAGGCCAACGACGGTTGCGAGCATCTCGCGCTTTTTCGCGTCGCCGAGCGCGCGTTCGTAATCGACCTGGTCGGTGCGCAGCAGATGCGGGCCGAACCATGCGCAACCGGTTGTCATGAAGAGCGGACACAATGCAGCGGCGATGAGCCGGCGCCGGGACAGCAAACGCGATGCAATCATGCGGAAAGCCCGATGGAGTGAGCACGAAAGGCGATGCGTGCAGCAAGCTCCATGCCTCGCACGGCGCGCGGCGCATGACGTAAAATCTACCGCTCCTTTCACTCCATTCCAAAAGACTGCAGATGGCTACCTACCTCGAATTGCTCGCGGAAAAACGCGCACTGGACGCGCGCATCGAGGCGATGCGCGCGGAGGCGGCTCAAGAAGCACTGGCGGCTGCGCGCGCCGCCATCGCCGAATTCGGCTTCACGCCCGAGGATCTGTTCGGCAAGCCGCGCCGGCAAAAAAGTTCGCGGCAAGGTACGCGGCGCAAGCGCACCGTCGCGCAAGACGGCGCTGCGGCGCAAGCCGCCGACCACGCCAACTTCGATCTGTTCGGCGACTCGGCCGGGCATTAAAGCCGCGCGGCGGTATTGCGCGCTCAGCGCACGAGACACGGACGCTTGTTGTCGAAGGTCCAGTTGGGAATCAGGTATTGCATGGCGATGGCGTCGTCGCGGGCGCCCAGACCGTGCTGCTGATAGAGCGCGTGCGCCTGCTCCAGCGCGTCCATGTCGATCTCGATACCCAGGCCGGGCTTCTGCGGCACCTGCACCTTGCCGCCTACGATCCGCAGCGGCTCGCGCGTGAGGCGCTGACCGTCCTGCCAGATCCAGTGCGTGTCGATCGCCGTAATCTTGCCGGGCGCGGCGGCGGCCACGTGCGTGAACATCGCGAGCGAAATGTCGAAGTGATTGTTCGAGTGCGAGCCCCACGTGAGGCCCCAGTCGTTGCACATCTGCGCAACGCGCACCGAACCCTGCATGGTCCAGAAGTGCGGGTCCGCCAGCGGAATGTCCACCGATTGCAGTTGAATCGCGTGGCCCATCTGGCGCCAGTCGGTGGCGATCATGTTGGTGGCCGTGGGCAGGCCGGTCGCGCGGCGGAACTCGGCCATTACCTCGCGGCCCGAATAGCCGTTTTCTGCGCCGCACGGGTCTTCCGCGTAGGCGAGCACGTCGTGCTTGTCGCGGCACAGGCGAATCGCTTCGGCAAGCGACCACGCGCCGTTCGGGTCTAGCGTCACGCGCGCCTGCGGAAAATGCTCGGCCAGCGCCGTGACCGCCTCCATTTCCGCGTCGCCCGCCAACACCCCGCCCTTGAGCTTGAAGTCGTTGAAGCCGTAGCGCTGTTGCGCGGCTTGCGCTAGACGCACGATGGCCTCGGGCGTCATCGCCGCTTCGGTGCGCAGGCGCTCCCAGTCGTCGCGGCCATCGGCGCCGCTGGCATAGGGCAGATCGGTCTTGTTGCGATCGCCGATAAAGAACAGGTAACCGAGCATCTCCACTTCGCTGCGCTGCTGCCCTTCGCCCAGCAGCGCGGCGACCGGCACGCCCAGATGCTGCCCAAGCAGGTCGAGCAGCGCCGCTTCGAGCGCGGTCACGGCGTGGATCGTCGTGCGCAGGTCGAAAGTCTGCAGGCCGCGGCCGCCTGCGTCGCGGTCGGCGAACTCCTTGCGCATGGTGTTGAGCACTGCCTGGAGATTGCCGATCGACTGGCCGACCACGAGCGCGCGCGCATCGTCGAGCGTCTTGCGGATCGACTCGCCGCCCGGCACTTCGCCTACGCCCGTGTTTCCTGCGCTGTCGCGCAGCAGCACGACGTTGCGCGTGAAGAACGGGCCGTGCGCGCCGGAGAGATTCATCAGCATGCTGTCGCGGCCCGCGACGGGCACGACTCGCAATTCGGTCACGACGGGCGTGGCGCTCGGCGCGACATTCGGCCGGACGTTCTGTGTAGACATGGAAGCATCACCTCTGGAAATGCGGCGCCATATTGCGCCTGACAAGCATGACAAATCGGAGCGCCCGGGCAGCTTCGCTGCATCCGTGCATCGGCCCGCGCGGCGAGCCCGGCTCAGCGCGCGCCGCCCCGCACCGGCGCCTCGTCGGCAAAGGCGCGACGCGAAGGCTTATTGCGCGCAAGGAACGCGAGTGCGGCGGCGATCAGCGACGTCGCGCCGAGACCGTACAACCCGCCCGCGATCGAGCCCGTATGCTGCTGCAAATAGCCGAATGTGGCCGGCGCGAAGAAGCCGCCCAGATTGCCGAGCGAATTGATGAGCGCAATCACGGCAGCCGCCACGCGCGTGTCGAGATAGCCCTGCGGGATCGGCCAGAACAGCGACGAGGCCGCCTTGAAGCCGATCGCCGAGAAACAGATCGCGACGAACGAGAACACCGGGTTCGCCGAGGTCGAGGCGAACAGGCCGCACGCGGCGATCACGAGCGCGACTGCGAGCCAGGCCTGCTGAAAACGGAATTTGGCGGAGAGCAGCGCGAAGCAGTACATCGCGACGATCGCGATCATCCACGGAATGGTGTTGTACAGGCCCACCTGGAAATCCGTGAGGCCGCCCATTTTGCGGATGATGGTGGGCAGCCAGAAGGTGGCCGCGTAGATCGTCAGCTGGATCGCGAAATAGAGGAAGCAGAACAGCACAATCTGCGGGTCGCGCAACAGGCGCATGACCGGCACATGCGCGCCCGTTACGGCGACGCGCTCGGCCTGCTCTTTCGCCATGCAGGTTTCGAGCGCGCTCTGCTCGGCGCTGGAGAGCCAGTGCGCGTCGCGGATGCGCGACTTCAGCATGAGCCAGCTCGCGCCACACAGCAGGACGGAAAACGCGCCTTCGATCAGGAACATCCACTGCCACCCGGCGAGGCCGAGGCCGCGCACCGAAAGCAGCGCGCCCGTGACCGGGCCGGAGAGCACCGAAGCGAACGCCGAGCCCGCGAGAAAGATCGCCACGGCCTTGCCGCGCTCCTTCTGCGGCAGCCACTGCGCGAAGTAATAGACGACGCCCGGAAAGAAGCCCGCTTCCGCGATGCCTAGCAAAAAGCGCAGCACGTAGAACGAGGTGTCGTTGCGCACGAACGCCATGCACGCCGCGACGATGCCCCACGTGCCCATGATGCGCGTGAGCCAGGCGCGCGCGCCGTACTTCTGCATGAGGATGTTGGACGGCACTTCGAAGAGCGCGTAGCCGACGAAGAACAGCCCCGCGCCCAGCCCGTATGCCGCCGCCGAAAGACCGATATCGGCCTTCATGTGCGCGCCGGCGAAGCCGACGTTCACGCGGTCGATGTAGTTCGCGATGAACATGATGAGGAACAGCGGCAGGACGTGGCGCTTCACCTTGGCGCTGGCGGAGTCCAGCAGGTCTTCGCTGTGATCGGACAGAGTGGACATCGAAGTTGTCTCCAGTTTCACGCTGCGCGCCCCGGCCGGCGGATCGGCATCGTCGCGGCTCAGCGTGGTACGTTGTCTGATGACATTTTAGCGATGTTGTACGATCACCCCAATGGGGTGTTTACCCTTTGCTCACTCCGAAGCCTCTATGACTACGGGCGCTTTTGAGCATAACGATGCGTGGACCCGTCCCGAGCATCCCTGAACCGCCCATGTTGTACGACGACTCATCTCGCGAAGTAAACCTGTGAGATGGCGGGCAAACTCAAGCCCTCTCCGCCGCCCGCCGCAGCCGCTCCCGGCTGCTCGACAGATGCATGCGCATCGCGGCGCGCGCGCTTTCGGAATCGTGCCTCGCGATGGCGTCGAAAATGCTCTCGTGCTCGCGGTTCACGAGTTCGGCATAAGCCTTGGGATCGCTGTGCGCGATGCCGGCCGAATCGATGCGATGGCGCGGAATCAGCGCTGCGCCCATCTGCGTGAGGATGTCGACGAAATAACGATTGCCGGTGGCGCGCGCCACCGAAACATGGAATTGCAGATCGGCGCCCGCGCTGTCGCCGCCTGCGCGCGCGGCCGCCGAAATCGCATCGAGCGCCGCGCGAATCGCCGCAATGTCGCGCTCGCTCGCGCGCTGCGCCGCGAGTCCCGCACATTCCGTTTCCAGGCTGATGCGCAACTCCAGGACCGAGAGCAGATCGTTGAGCGTGCTCGCGGGCACGACTTCGAGATCGAGCGGCTCGCGGCGCGGCTCCAGCACGAAGCTGCCGATGCCATGGCGCGTTTCGATCACCGACATGGCCTGCAGCCGCGAGATCGCCTCGCGCACCACGGTGCGGCTCACGCCCAGCGTGCTCATGAGACTGCTTTCGGTCGGCAGCTTGTCGCCGGGCTTCAAGGTGCGCGAAGCGATCTGCTCGTTGATGTAATTGACGGCCTGCTCGGCAAGATTGCGACTGCGGGCGGGTATGGGCGCGGCGCTCGGCTCGGCCATCGTCCTCTCCTTGGAATGCGAATTTCGTTTCATTATACGTCGTCGGACAACCGGACGCCTGCTGCCGCACGTCTTGAAACAGCGGGGATTTGCCCGGTTCGCGGGCGCTCCGGAGACATCGGACAACCGTGTGTGCCCGCATGGTAACCGGCATACCTGCTCGCAAGCTTTCCTCCAAGGGAAAAAGCGTCAGCGCTAATTAATTTGGATTCCATATTTATTGATGCGGGCCGCAATACATCCAAATAATCGATGCGTTAGCAAACGTCCTTATACAAGTGCTGCCCGAAAAAACCTCGGTAAATAATTTGTACACGTTCACTCGACAGATCGCGTTTTTTAACGATAATGTCCCCAAAGAAGATGCGCACCGGGACGCAAGTCACCACGCCGGTCGACGCCTCAACTGATATCGAATCGCATCGCGCTTGTGCCGTACATGCCGTCCACAATCCGCAACGAGGGAATCATTGAGAAACCGCATCGTCCGCGTTGTCCTCTGCGCCATGGCATTCGCGCTGCCGTGCGCCGCGTCGTTCGCGGCCCCGCCCGCGGAACCCGCGCCTGACACGATGCAAGCCCGCGTGATGGGCTGCGCCGCATGTCACGGCGCGCACGGCGAAGGCACCGACAACGACTACTTTCCGCGCCTCGCCGGCAAGCCCGCCGGCTATCTCTACAACCAGCTCATCGCGTTTCGCGACGGCGGCCGCAGCTATCCGCCGATGAACTATCTGCTCGCGTATCTGCCCGATGCGTATCTCAAGCAGATGGCCGAGTTCTTCGCGCACGAGCGTCCGCCCTACCCGCCGCCCGCCGCGCCCAAGGTCGATGCGGCCACGCTCGCGCTCGGCAAATCGCTCGTCATGAACGGCGCGCCCAACCGCAAGGTGCCTGCGTGCGCGGCCTGTCACGGCGCCTCGCTCACCGGCATGCAGCCCGCCATTCCGGGCCTCGTGGGCCTGCACCCCGACTACATCAGCGCACAGCTGGGCGCATTCCGCTACGGCACGCGCCGCGCCGCAAGCCCCGACTGCATGCACGACATCGCCTCGCGTCTCGCCGAACGCGACATCACGGCCATCGCCGCGTGGCTCGCGTCGCAGCCCGCGCCCGCCAATCCAGCGCCCGCCGCGCCCGCGCCCTTGCCGCTCGCATGCGGCAGCGCCCACAACTAGCCGAGGCCTCGACGTGCGCAAACTTCGATCCCTCCTGCCAACAATGCCGGCCATACCGTCGACGCCCACGCTGGCCGCGCGCGTCGCCCGCACCGTGACGCTGAGCGCCGCGCTCCTGTGCGCCGGCACCGCGCTCACGCATGCGCAAAGCGGCGCGCCCGCGGCCAATTCGGCGGATGCCGCAAGCGCCGCCGCCGCCGCGGCAATGGCCAACGCCAAGCCGGTGGCAAGCAATGCCGAGCTGCTGGTGCGCGGCGAATATCTTGCGCGCGCGGGCGACTGCATCGCGTGCCATACGGTGCCTTCGCAGAAGATGTTCGGCGGCGGCCGCCCGATGGAAACACCGTTCGGCACGCTCTATACGCCGAATATTTCCTCGGACAAGCAATACGGCATCGGCGCATGGAGCGCCGATGAGTTCTACCGCATGCTGCACGAGGGCAAGTCGCGCGACGGCACGCTGCTCTATCCCGCGATGCCGTTCGCCTCGTACACCAAGGTCACGCGCACCGACTCCGATGCGATCTACGCGTATCTGCTTTCCACGCCCGCGGTCAATCAGCCCAATCGCCCGCATACACTGCGCTTTCCGTATAACCAGCGCCAGCTTCTGATCGGCTGGCGTGCGCTGTTCTTCCGCTCGGGCGAGTTCAAGCCCGATCCGAAGCAGTCCGTGGAATGGAATCGCGGCGCGTATCTGGTGGAAGGTCTCGGGCATTGCACGATGTGCCACACGGAGATCAACGCGCTAGGCGGCAACACCGCGTCCAAGGAATTCCAGGGCGGCCTGATTCCGCTGCAGAACTGGTATGCGCCTTCGCTCACGTCGAACAAGGAAGCGGGCCTCGGCGACTGGAGCATCGACGATATCGTCGATCTGCTGCACGCGGGCGTCTCGAAGCGCGGCGCCGTGTACGGGCCGATGGCCGAGGTCGTCTACGACAGCTTCCAGTACCTCACCGAAGACGACGTGCGCGCCGTGGCCGTCTATCTGAAGTCGCTGCCGGGCCATTCGGGCGAAGTCGACAAGTCGCCCAAGAGCCAGTTCGTGACCGAGGAAGCCAACCGTCTCTCGCCGCTCGGCAAGAAGATTTACGACACGCAGTGCGCCGCATGCCACGCGTCCGAAGGCCAGGGAAAGCTGCCGCATTTCCCGCCGCTCGCGAACAACCAGTCGATCCAGATGAATTCGGCGGTGAACCCGATCCGCATGGTGCTCAACGGCGGCTATGCGCCGGGCACGAAGAAGAACCCGATGCCCTATGGCATGCCGCCGTTCGCGCAGTTGCTGTCCGACGAGGAAGTGGCCGCCGTGGTCACGTATATCCGCACGGCATGGGGCAACCATGGCACGCCGGTGTCCGGGCACGAAGTGAACGCGCTTCGCTCGGCGCCGCTGTTCTGAGCCGCTTATTTGAGCCGCCGTTGCGAATCTTCAAGCTGAGGCCGTGATGATAGAAACACCCGTTCCTCAACAACCGGGCGCGCCCGCCCAGCACGAGCAGATCGACGAGATCGTGCGCCGCGGGCCGTGCGGCGCGCTCGCGCTCGCCGGCATTGCCACGGCCATCGTGGCCGCGATCTGGTTTGCGTTCTACTTCCTGGTGTTCCTGCCTCGCGGCGTCATTCAATAACTGCGAGCGAGCATGAATAACTGCGATGAATAGCCGGGAAATCCGCCGGCAACCCACTCACTCAATCTCGCGCCAACCGTCCACATGTCCACGCATCCAACCGATCCCCATGCCAGCGCCGAAGTGGCCGCGCGCGTGGAGCGCCGCTGGGCCACGCTCATGGTGGCGCTCGTTCTCGTGCTGGTGGCGATGACCGTCTACACCGGCCTGCACTGGGCCATGATGCCGCCGTCGCGCGTCGAGACCATCGACCCGGAAACGCTGCACGTCTCGGGCGAATTCGTCGAAACCAATCTCGGCAGCGCGCTCGAGCCGGACGGCTCGGTCACGGTGCGCGTGCTCGCGCAGCAGTACTCGTTCACGCCGCAATGCATCGTGGTGCCGGCGGGCGCGCCCATCACCTTCCGCGCCACCAGCGCCGACGTCGTGCACGGCTTTCTCGTGACCGACACGAACCTCAATTCGATGGTCGAGCCGGGCTACGTCTCCACCTTCCGCACGACCTTCGACAAGCCCGGCGACCATACGATGCCGTGCCACGAATATTGCGGCACAGGCCACCAGGGCATGTGGGCGCACGTGAAGGTCGTCGACCGCGACGCCTTCATGAAGATGGCCGCCCTTCCGGAGAACCATTCGCGGAGACTGAGCTGTGTTAAATAACAAGCGACTCGTGCTCGCCCACTTCTGGCTCGCGTTCATCCTGTTCGGGGTCGCGCTGCTGCTCGGCGCGTGGCAGATGCTCGTGCGCAGCCCGCTGCATCCGTGGCTGCGCGATCCCGAGTTCTACTACCGCTCCGTGACCGAGCACGGCACCGTGATGGGCTATGCGTTCCCCACGCTCATTGCGATGGGCTTCGGCTACGCCGTGACCGAACTCTCGCTCAAGCGCCCGCTCATCGGTGCGCGCTGGGCATGGCTCGGGTTCATCCTGCTCGCGCTCGGGGCCGTCGCCGCCTCCGTGACAGTCGCGCTCGGCCGCGCTTCAGTGCTCTACACGTTCTATCCGCCGATGATCGCCAATGCGTTTTATTACATCGGCGTCGTGTTCGTGGTGGTGGGCTCGTGGGTGTGGGTCGCGCTGATGGGCGTGAACTTCACCGCGTGGAAGCGCGCGAACCCCGGCAAGCCGGTGCCGCTCGCGATGTTCGCGACCACCGCGGGCGCATATCTGTGGGGCTGGACCGCCGTGGGCGCGGCCATCGAAGTGCTGTTCCAGATCCTGCCCGTCGCGCTCGGCTGGCGCAGCACCATCGACGCGGGTCTCGCACGCGTGTTCTTCTCGTGGACGCTGCACGCCATCGTCTACTTCTGGCTCATGCCCGCGTACATCTGCTACTACACGATCATTCCGCGCGCGATCGGCGGCCGGCTCTATAGCGATTCGATGGCGCGCATCTCGTTCATCCTGTTCCTCGTGGTGGCCATGCCGATCGGCCTGCACCACCTCTTCACCGATCCGCAGGTGGGTTCGGGCTTCAAGTTCGTGCAGTCGGTGTTCACGGCGCTCGTGTCGGTGCCCACGCTGCTCACGGTCTTCACGATCTGCGCCTCGGTCGAAATCGCCGGGCGGCTGCGCGGCGGCAAGGGCGTGTTCGGCTGGATTGCCAAGCTGCCGTGGCAGAACCCGCAGATGCTCGCCGTGGCGTTCTCGTTCGTGATGCTCGGCTTCGGCGGCGCGGGCGGGCTCATCAACATGAGTTATCAGCTCGATCAGCCCGTCCACAACACGCAATGGATCACGGGCCACTTCCACCTTATCTTCGGCGGCGCGATCGTCATCATGTACTTCGCGATTGCCTACGATCTGTGGCCGCAGCTCACGGGCCGCGCGCTCACCAACTGGCGGCTCATGCGCTGGCAGCTGTGGCTATGGTTCATCGGCATGATCGTGACGACCTTTCCGTGGCATCTGGTGGGCATCATGGGCATGCCGCGCCGCATGGCCTACTTCGATTACAGCGATCCCGCGCTGGCCGCGCAGGCGAGCCTCGTGACCGCCTCGGCGGTGGGCGGGCTGATACTCGTGATCTCCGCAATCCTGTTCTTCGTGGTGCTGCTGCAAGGCCATCGCAGCCCGGTGCAGACGCCCGAGGAATACCGCTTCAGCGCGCCCGTGCATGAATCGCCGGTGCTGCCGCGCGCGCTCAACGGTTTCGCGCTGTGGGTCGTGTTGATGATCGCCCTCACGATCACCAACTACGGCTACCCCATCGCCCAACTGCTCGCGACACCCAACACGGCCGTGCCCGCGATTCCGATTGGAGCGCCGCGATGAGCGAAGAACGCCTGTTCACCTTACGCAATGTGTGGTTCCGCGCGAGCGTGGGCGCGACGATACTCGCGTTCGTCGGCGCTGCGCTGATCGGCTTCGTCTGGCTGCCTTCCGCGCAACGCGATGCGCAGTTCCAGGGCATCTGGAACGCCATCTGCAGCGCGGCCGGCGTGCCGCGCCAGTGGTCTCAGGGGGGCGCCGCGATCACGCCGGGCTACAAGGTCAGCACGGTCGAGCTCACGCCGCACATGCTCGATAACGCCAGCACCCTGTCGATCGGGCGCGGCGCCACGCTCTCGCTGCGCTGCACGATGTGCCACGGCCCGCAGGGCATGAGCCAGGCCAATTCGCCGAATCTCGCGGGCCAGTTCGCGAGCGCGGTGTACAAGGAACTGCTCGACTTTCAGAGCGGCGCGCGCAAGAACGCGGTCATGACGCCGATGGCGCAAAATCTCTCCGACCAGGACATGCGCGATCTCGCGGCCTACTACGCCTCGCTGCCGCCCGCGGCGCGCGTGAGCGGCACGCCGCCGGGAATCGTCGCGCTGGGCGCGCCGATGCGCAATATTCCGGCGTGCGCCTCGTGCCACGGCGGCGTCGACCACAAGGTGGGCACTCCCTGGCTCGACGGCATGCCGGCGGCCTACACCAAGGCGCAGCTCACGGCCTTCGCGGACGGCACGCGCCACAACGACATTTCCGAGCAGATGCGCAATATCGCGCGCAACATGGCCCCCGAGGAAATCGACACGGCGGCCGCGTGGTACGCGGGCGGCGCACGTCCGTAACGGCGCGGCAAACCTCGGAAACGCTCGTCTCGCTGGTATCCACGCATCTCGAAGACAGTTTCGGCGTCTACGACCTGATCCTGACCGAAGCGCTCGACTCGATTCGCGACCCGCGCGCGGCCCATGAAGAGCTATACGCGGCGAAACAGGCTGGCCGCAATCAGGTCAAGGCGAAGGTTTCGGCTAGCTCGGCTAATTCGGCTAATTCGGCGGCAACGGATCGTCGTTGAGTGTCTTCAGGAACGCCACGATGTCGCGGATATCCTCGTCGCTCATCGCGGGCTTCTCGCCGAACTTGCGGTCGAACGGCGCGTCGGTCACGTCCACATTGTTCCGGTATTGCGGCGGGATATCGTCGTATTTGTCGATCTTGCCGTGCGCATCGCGCGGATAGAACTTGCCCGGGTCGGTGTTGCGCTCGTTGTAGAACGCCATCACGTGGTCGAGGTCGTGATAGATGCCGTTGTGGAAGAACACCGTGCGCGTAGCCGCATTGCGCAGCGTGGGCGTGAGGAACATCCCGCAGTACTGCGTCTGGTCGCGCATATCCGTGCGGAACGGCCCGCACACGCCCAGATCGTAAAAGCGCGGATCACGGTTCTGCACAAGCTTGCGGTTGCGCGGCACGCCCAGCGCCTCGTACTGGTAATCGGTGAACATCGGCGGCAGGCCATCCTTGCCCGGCTTCGAGAGGTGGCAGCCCGCGCAGTTCGCGCGGCCAGGATCGTTGAAGAGGCGCAGGCCATGCAATTCGGCGCGGGTGAGACGCGCGCGCCCTTCGAGCCAGCGGTCGTACTTGCTGTTGTATGGATGGAACGACGGATCCTCCACTTGATAGCGCGAGATCGCGAACATCGCTTCGGAAACCAGCAGCTTGCGGTCGCTAAAAATTCGCGGTCCGAATAATTCTGTAAAGCGCTGCGCGTACGACGCTTGCTCGAGTTTCCCGGCCACCTCGTCGACGCTCGTGTTCCCCATCTCCACCGGGTTGAGCAGCGGGCCATAGGCCTGCTGTTGCAGCGTATCGGAGCGGCCGTCCCAGAACAGGCCACCTTGCGGGACCATTTCCGTGGAGGTCGACGGACCGCCCGCGGTCTTCTGCGACTTGATCACATTCGCGGCGGCCGTGGCCTGCTGGGCGACCGTGGGCGCGTCGTCGCTTTCGCCGGCATCGGGGCCGATGCTGAAATTCGGCTGGCGATACAGATACATGAGCGACGGCGGCGGACGATAGCCCTGCCGCGTCATCGCGAGTCCGCCCTGCTGCACGTCGAGCCCGTTGGGCGGGCCATAGGCATGCGCGGGGCTGTGGCACGAGGCGCACGACTGTTTGCCCGAGGCCGACAGCGCCGGATCGAAAAAGAGCTGCTTGCCGAGCTGCGCCATGGCCGAAAGCGGCGCCACGGGCGGGCGCTGCAGCACGACCGGATGCGGATTGGCGCCGGTAAGGTTCTCGACGATGGCGCCCACGGGCGCGGGCACACTGGCCGGAAACGCCAGGGCGTAGGCACCGAAGCCCAGCACGGCAGCCACAAAGGCGGCAGCGGCGCGCGGTAGTATGAGCCGATGGCGCGCGGCCTTCGCCTTGACGCTGGCCGATGACGATGCAGGAGAAGAAGACGACGAAAACTCGGACATATTGCCTTGTTCCTCGCGGAACCAGAAAACCGAAAGGCCATGGGCGAAACGCGAGGATGCGCCACACGGCCACACGGCATAAAGGCGCGCTGCGCGCGCCTTTGCGGACCTCAAGCGCCGGTCACATCGCCGGCGCGGCGCTCAACTGCGTGCCTTGCGCGCCGTCGAGATACAGAACCGGCAGATTGCCCTTGCCCGCGAAATCGAACATGCCGCGCATGTCGCCCGCCACGGCATCGAACGAACCGCCGCCAAGACGCGCGCCGCCGAGCCAGTTGTCTTCGATGAAGCGCACCACCGAGGCCTGGTCGATGAAGGTGTGATCCACATAGTTCGCCTTCGCCCACGGCGAGATCACCACGAACGGAATGCGCGTGCCCGGGCCGCAGCGGCCGTTGACCGGCGCGCCCGCGACACCCGTGGGCTGGGTGCCGCTGCCGCACACGCCATTGCCGTTGAGCTGGTCGGCCGAGGCCATCGACGAATGCACCGGCGCCATGTATTGATGGTCGTACCAGCCGTCCGAGTCGTCATAGGTCACGACCACGGCGGTGTTCTGCCAGTCGGGCTGCTGCATCAGGAAGTTCACGACCTTGGTGACGAACTGCTGCTCGTCGAGCGGGTCCGAGTAGCCCGCGTGTGCGTCCTGCGCGGCCGGGGCCTTCAGGAAGCTCACCGACGGATAGTTGCCGGCCTTCACGGCGGCGAAGAAGTCGTCGGAATCGTACTGATGGTTCGCGGGCTCGGCCGTCTTGCCGTCCGTTTCCAGGCTCGAGCCGATCGCGGCCGTCGAGCTCGGGCGCGTGTGCTGCGGGTTCGCGGTCGACTTGAAATACTGGAACCAGTTGTGGTGCGGAATGTAGTCGGCCGTGGCGGCATTCACGGCGGTCGCGACCGTGCTGCGCTTGCAGCCCGTCGTGCCGTTCGCGTTGGTCGTCTGCAGGTTGAAGCCGCCCATGAAGCCGCCCCAGGTGATCTGCTTCGCGTTCAGCAAATCGCCGATGTTCTTCGCGTTGATCATGCCCGTGTCGGTGGTGCTGGAGCACACGTCGTAGCCGGGGTCGACGTCGTTGATCATCGTGAGGCCGCCCGCACCGTCATTAATGTAGTACGACGAAGTAGTGGCCGTGGCCGGCTGCTTCGACGAGACCACGATCTGGAACCCGTTGGTCTGGCCCGCCACCACTTCGAGCGCGCCAGGCGTGGACGGACCATAGGTCGTGGTCCAGGCGTTGTCGCTCATCGCGAACTTTTGCGCGTAGTTCCACAGCGCCGTGACCGTGTTGCCGTCGAAGTAGCCCATCACCTGGCCCTTCGTGCCGAACGCGCCCGCGCCGCCGCTCGTGCCGCGCCCGGTGTACTTCGGGAACAGGTCGAGCGCGCCGTTGTTGGCGGCTTGCTGCTCGGCCGTGTAAGCGTGGTTCTGGTCGGCGGTGGCGGCCTGGGTGCGGTCGAGGCGGAACGGGTTCGCGGCGTCCGCGCCATTGGCGGTATTCGTGAAGTTGGGGTTCGCCGCGAGCAGCGCGCCCGAGAGCCCATTGACGGCCGGCGTGCCCGCGGCAGCCGTGAAGGCCGGCTCGCCCGACGGGTTCGTGGCGTTGGGATAAGTTGCGAAGTAGTGGTCGAACGAGACGTTCTCGCCGTAGATCACCACGAGGTGCTTGATCGGCGTGGCGGTTGCGAGCGCGTCCTGCGTGGACACGGCCGGCGGATTCGACGAATTGCTGCTGCCGCACGCGAACAGCGTGGCGGCCAGTCCAACGCACGACACGGCGAGTAAGGCCCGTCTGTACATGCAGTCCATGTTGTGGGGCTCCATCGATTTCTGAATTGGGTTGGCGAATTGGGTTTGCTCAAGGCGCACGCATTAAACCACCCGAGCATGACCCCAAAACGACCATCTCATTTCCTTAAGCTTTCGCTTCATTTCAGCTACGAAAGCCACGCACCCGCCGTTGCACTCTCTCGCGCGCGAGCTATAACAGAAAGTGCAGCGCGGACGTTCTCTGCGCGCACGCCATCTCCTCCTTGTTGCGCCGCGCCACGCTGCGCCGCCTCCCGAGCCCGCGGAGGCTTGCCTGCCGTGTAAGGCAGCCAGGACCTGTTCCCGTCGTCGATGGCAGGTTCGATAACACGTCCGGCAGCTCGGCCCCAGCGCCGGCATCCCGGCTTACGCTCGAGCGCGCATGGCGCAGCGCCATGCGCGCGTCGGGTCGTCCTGACATCGCGTTCAGGAAGGAGTGTGGAGATGAAGATCCGTTTGGCGATGATCGCCGCCTGCTTGACGGCCCTTGCGGCCCTCGTGGCCGGCGCGCCTGCCACGGCGCAGACGAACGACGAGCCCGCCTCGCAGCAACGCGCGCATCAAATGATGATCCGTGACGCCAATGCCTCGGCCCAGGCCGCCACCGACATGTCGTACGGCGGTACGTCCGACACGCAGAGCGCCGCTGGCCAACGCACCGGCAAAGCATGCGAGACTCGTTCGCAGTGCCATCCGTTTTCCGGTCATTGAACCGTGCTGATAAACCGGTGATGCGCAGCCGGCGCGCCTCACCGCACCGTGGCACGCAGCAGCTCCGCCACGCGCTGCGGCGGCGCAAGCAGTTCGGGCGCGATATCGTAGAGCTCCCGGGTGCTCGTGCGTCGTCGCGCTAGTCGATTAGCACGCGAGCACGCGGCCCGCCAGGGCCGCGCCGGGGCGCTCACAGCATCGGCGTGAGTTTCTGGACCTGCTGCGCGAAGTGCGCCATGTCTTCGCCGTTCAAGGCCGTACGGGTCGGCAGATCGACCGTGAGCGGGTCTTGCGGCACGTTATCCACGTGGACCTCGTAGTGCAGATGCGGCCCGGTCGCCCAGCCCGTCCTGCCCACGTACCCGATCACCTGGCCCTGGCGGATTTCGCTGCCCACGCGCAACGCTTTCGCGAAGCGCGAGAGATGCGCGAAGGTCGTCGAAAAATCGCCGAAATTCTTGATCTGGATAACGCGGCCATAGCCGGTCTGCCAGCCCACGAACGTCACCGTGCCCTGCGCGGTCGCGTGCACGGGCGTGCCCACGGGCGCGGCGAAATCGACGCCTTCGTGCGGCGCCCAGCGGTGCGTGACGGGATCGAGCCGCTCCGGCGCAAAGTCCGACGAGATGCGCGTGTAGTCGACCGGATAGCGCAGGAAGGTTGGCGAGGCCGGCTGGCCGTCGGCGCTGTAGTAGAACGCCTTGCCGTCCAGCTTGCGGTACAGGAACACATCGTGCGCGTCCTGGCCGGTGGAAATGCGTACCGCAACGGGCGGTTCGTCCTGCGCTGCGGAGCCGGCTGCCGCGCCTTGGGCCGCGAGGCCTGCGGCCGGTGCGGCTCCAGTGAATGCGCGCGCGGCGCTCGCCGCGCCGTTGCGGAACACGAGGCGCATCTCGCTGCCCGGCTTCAAATCGTGCTCGACGTCGAGCTGCCCCGAGAGCGCACGGGCGAGCCGCGCGGCCACGGCGGCGCCAACGCCCAACTGGTCGGCTGTCGCCGCGAAGTTCTGCGTAACCTCGGCGGACGCGACACGGAAAGCAGGAACCGGCGGGCCAACGAAAACCGGCGCGGCGGCAGCCGGGGTCGTAACCGATTCTCGCGCGGCGCGATCGGGGATTTCGTCGGACGCGTGCAGCGAAATCTCGGCGCCGGGCCTGGGCAATTGATGCGACAGCCACGCCGTGCACGCGGTGCTGAGCGCGGCCACGAGCATCGCTTTGCCCGCGACTCCCTGCGGCGTCGTCGATACGAATTTGGACATCTACGGAAACAAACTGGGTACGGATGGCTGGCGCAAAGCCGCGCGCAGCGCGCCGCTTTGACAGCGACACCGGCGCCGTTGCGACACCGATGGGCGGAACGGGCGAGCGTATGACAGATTTCTTAAACGAATCTTAAGAATGGCAAATAACGTTAATTCCCCATTTTTACCGCATTGTTCGCAGCAGTTCGGTAGTAATTACACGCAGTACCTGACATCTGCTTTCGCAGTGGCAATGAATTCGGGGGATTCGGCGGGTTCGGCGGCGGGCGCGGGGGCGCGGGGGCGCGCCCCGACTTGCCCCGGATTCGGCGCGCCGGAACCTCGGTCAAGGTAGGATGAAGGCCATGAGCAAACACGCCCAACTTCCAGCAGACAACCGGCGGATCCGACCGTGGCGAATAGTCGTGATGACGGTGGTGCTCTGCTTCCTGTGCCAGAGCGCCTTCGCCGAGGCGGACGGCAGAGCCGCGAGCCTGCGCAGCAAATATCAAAGTCTGACGCAACAACTCGCGCACAACCCGTTTCAGCGGCCGTTGTACCTCGAATCCAAAGAGTTGCCGTCAGCGCTCAACGGCGAGATTTACGGCGTGGTCAATTACCCTTTCAAGACGGTCGACGGTACGCTCAACGACCCGGATCGAGGTCCCGCCAACTGGTGCGACGTATTGATCCTGCACTTGAACACCAAGTACTGCCACGCTTCGACCGGCGCTGGCGGTACGGTTCTTGCCGTGAATATCGGCAAGAAAACCGAGGAATCGCTTTCCTCGTCCTACCGGGTGCAGTTCGACTATCGCCCTGTAGTTAGCATGCCAGATTATTTTCGCGTGGAACTCACCGCCGCCACAGGACCAATTGGCACGAAAGACTACCGGATCGCGCTCGAGGCGGTGCCCGTGGACAATCGCCGTACCTTTATCCATCTGACCTACGCCTACGGTTATGGCACGGCGGGACGGCTCGCGATGAAAACCTATCTGGGGACGATCGGGAGCGGCAAGGTCGGCTTCTCCTCCACCCTCGATCCATCGACGAACGAGCCGCGATACATCGGGGGCATGCGCGGTCTGGTGGAGCGCAATACCATGCGCTACTACCTCGCCATCGAGGCCTATCTTGGCGCGCTCTCCAGCCCGCCCAACGCCCAGCTCGACAAACGGCTCGCCGACTGGTTCGATGCGACGGAGCAGTATCAGCGGCAATTGCATGAAGTCAGCCGCGCCGACTACATGCAAATGAAGCACGACGAGTATCAACGTCAGCAAACCGCCCAGTAGTTTGCCCCGTAGTTCGCACAGCGCGCGGCATCACTGATGCCATCTCAGACAAATTGCGCCGATCCCAGCATCCGGTAATTGGGGTTCGCGCTGGTGGTCGGGTTTCGGTGACCATGTCCGAACCAGCCTTTGGGGGCATAGGCGGGGCGGTCGTATTCGCAACTGCCGTAGGTCGCCCAGAAAAGCTCCCAGTTTGCGCCGTTCACACGGCCGAACACGATCGTGCCGCCGGTGAATTCCACGTTCGTGCGGGCCTGTCCGATCTTGCGGTTCACCTCGGCCCGGGCACCCGCATTGTAGGCCGGCTTGGCCACATTACCCGCCGGTATCAAGTTCAGGTTGTTGGGCGCCGCCGCGAGGTTGGCGCGCGCCAGGTTGTATAGCCGGTTCAACTCGGCGGTGCAGGCCGGCAGTTCCAGCGCCGGTTGCTGCCCGCCCAGGTTGCCGCCCGGCGCGTTGGCCTGGTTGTTGGCATGGTAGACGACGATGGATCCGGGTACGCCCTGCACACGATCGACATAGATCATGCAGCCGGAAAGATTGGTGGTCAGGAACGACTGCTGCACGCCGGGCCCGCCGGGCGCCGGCAGCACGATGGACGTGATCTCGTTGGTCGCGAAAGGCAGGAAGTAAGTATCGCCGCCAGGATTGGCCTGCGGGTCCAGGCTCGTGACGCCGCTGATGCCGACGCCATGATTCATTACTGGATTCAGGGCGACGAGGCAGTTCGCCGCCGTGTAGTGGCGGTGCAAGCCCATCACCGCCGGGATGAAATTCCCGCCGTTGAAATTGCCGAGCGACACCGTGGTGGGTTGGGTGCGACAGTTCTGGACGTTGATCGGCATGGCGGAGTCTCCCTCACTCGTTGTGGCGGATACGCTGCCCGACGACGATACCGGCGATTTCTTCCCGTGGTCAAGAACGTTATTGGCGGATTTTCAGTCCGCTCCGTACCGGTTTTCGTGTGCGCATCTGTACCGGTACTGTACCGACCAGCCTCGCTAAACTGGCTGCCAGTCAATCGCCGCGATCATGAGTGATCGCCGCCCTGTCTCTGGAGCCATCGCACCATGCTGCCCGAAATGCTCAGCGCCTTGCCTGCCGGCATGCTTTTCGTGGTGGTCACGACCATCACGCCCGGCCCCAACAACACCATGCTGCTCGCCTCCGGCGTCAATTTCGGCTTCAAGCGCACGGTGCCGCACATTCTCGGTATCAGCGCGGGCGTCGTCGTCCTCATGCTCTCGGTGGGATTCGGCCTCGGCGAAATCTTCCGTCACGTGCCCTGGCTCTACACGGCGCTCGAAGCCGCGAGCGTCGCGTATCTGCTGTGGCTCGCATGGAAGATCGGCACCTCGGGCATGCTCAAGGAAAAGGGCGGCGAGCGCCGCCCCATGCGCTTTCACGAAGCCATCGCGTTCCAGTGGATCAACCCGAAGGCATGGATGATGGTGCTCACCGCGGCCACCACGATCCGCCTCTCGGCGGACTTCGGCGTCAACACCGTCGTGATGGCCGCGCTGTTTTACGTGATCGGCCTGCCCTGCATTTGCTTGTGGGCCGCGTTCGGCACCGGCATGCGCCGCTTCCTCGGCGACCCGCGCCGCCTGCGCCTGTTCAATATCGCCATGGCGCTGGCGCTCGTCGCTTCGATGTATCCGCTGTTCGCGCATCTGCTGCAGCGCTGAAGCGGCTTGTGCCGAGGCGGTCTGTTCAGCCGTTGCCGCCCACCGTGCGCAGGCTCTTCCACTGCCCCTGCTGCACTTCGAACAACGTATAGGGCGGCTTGATCAGATCGCCGTGCGGATCGAATGCAATATTCCCGGTCACGCCCGTCACCGTGACCTTGGGAAAGCTCGCGACGATCTTCGCGCGATCGAGCGAGTCGGCGTCCTTGATCGCCTTGATCATCGCAAGCGCTGCGTCGTAGGCAAACGGCGCATACAGTTCGACATCCTGACTGAAGCGCGCCTTGTAGCGCTTCGCGAACGCCTGCGCGGAAGGCAGCTTGTCGAGCGCGGGACCGGGTTCGAGATCCTGCGCACCCTCGCCCGCCGGACCGGCAATCTGCAGGAAGGCGTTGCTCTTGAGCGCACCCGCCCCGAACAGGTGCGCCTGCATGCCGAGCGAGCGCATCTGCTTGATGAGCATCGCGCCCTGCTCGTCCAGCCCGCCGAAGAAGATCATGTCGACGTTCTTCTGCTTGAGCGTCGTGAGAATCGCGCGGAAATCCACCGCCTTGTCGTTGGTGAACTCGCGGTCGACGATATTGCCGCTGGCCTCCCTCGCGCCTTTTTCGAACGCGTCCGCGAGCCCCTGGCCGAACGCGGTGCGGTCGTCGATGATGCCGATGCGCTTCGCCTTCAACTGCTCCACCGCGAAACGCCCGGCAATCACCCCGCCGATGCCGTCATTGCCCATGGTGCGAAACACGTTCGCAAAGCCCTGCTGGGTAAGCGCCGGATTGGTCGAGCCTGGCGTGATCATCGCCACGTTCGCCTTGTGATAGACCGCCGAGGCCGGGATGCTGCACCCGGAGTTGTAGTGACCGATCACGCCAACCACGCCTTCGTCCACGAGCTTTTGCGCGACCTGGATCGCGGTGCGCGGGTCGGCCTGATCGTCCTGGACGTCTAGCTCGAACTTGACCGGCTTACCGCCGATGGTGGGATGTTTAGCGTTTTCTTCGTCCAGCGCGAGTTGCGCACCGTACTGCAAATCCTTGCCGACGCGCGCGACCGGACCGGTGATCGGTCCCGCAAAGCCGATCTTGACGACTTGCGGATCGGCTGCGTACGACGAGGCGTGCGCACATATCAGCCCAAGGGCCATCGTGATGATCAAAGTGCGACGGTTCATGATGCTCATCCTCTTCTGAAGACTGTAGCGGTGGTTGAAGAAAATCGTTAGAAAAACTGATTAAAAACGCCGAGGACTATAGGGCGCGAGATCGAGTGGACTCTCGCGGCACGCAACGAGGTCGGCGACCACGCTGCCGGTCACGCCGCCAAGCGTCAGGCCAAGATGCTGGTGGCCGAACGCATAGATCACGTTGGGCGTGCGGCTGGACGGCCCCACGACCGGCAAGCCGTCCGGCAGGCTCGGACGAAAGCCGAGCCAGTCGCTGTCCGGTTCGGGCAGGCCAGGCAGCGCCGCCTGCGCCGACTTCGTGAGCAGCCTGAGCAGATTGGCGTTCTTGCCCGCTTCGTGGCTGGCCAGCTCGACCGTGCCCGCCGCGCGAATGCCGCCTTCCATCGGCGTCATGTAGAAACCGCGCTCGGCCCAGCCGCATGGCCGCGAGATCAGCCCCGAGGTGCCCGGAAAGCGCACGTGATAGCCACGCTCGGTGCCAAGCGGCACGGCGTCGCCGCATTGCCGTGCGAAGCGCCCCGAGCGCGAACCCGCACAGACGATCGCGCGCTCGGCGTCGTGCGCGGCACCTGCAACATCCATCAGCTTGACTGCACGCGCGTCGGTTGCGATCGACTCGATTTCCACCTGCCTGTATTCCATGCCGCGCTCGAGCAGCGAAGCATGCAGCATCCGCAGAAAACCGCGCGGGTCGCTCAAGAACCAGCTTCCGCCGAACAGCGTGCCGCGCTCGAACAGCGGCGCGAGACGCGGTTCGAGTTGGCCGATCCCATCGCGCTCCAGCGTGTCGAACTGCACGCCGAGCGAGCGGCGCAGCGCGAGCGACGGTTGCGCGGCCTCGAACGAGGCCGCGCTCGAGTACAGATACAGGCATTCGCGTTCACGCACGAATGCGCCAAGCCCGTTTGCCGAGAGCATCTCGCGATAGCCCTCGAACGCGCGCGCGAGCATTTGCGCGAGCGCCCTCGCGCTCGATTCGTAGCGGCGCGATGTGGCGGCGAGCAGGAAGCGCGCGAGCCAGGGCGCGAGCGTGGGCGTATCGCGCCAGCGAATCCGCAAGGGACTTGTCGTGGAGAACAAAAATCGCGGCAGATTGCGGAACACGTCCGGGTTGTTGACCGGAATGCACGCGTAGTTTGCAAACGTGCCTGCATTGCCATACGACGCGCCCTCGCCCGGGCCCTGCGCGTCGAACAACGTGACGCGGTGCCCATCGCGCATGAGCCACCAGGCACAGGAAAGTCCAACGAATCCGGCGCCGATGACAGCCACTCGAGCCATGGTTATTCCTTCCAGTTCGTTGCAGGTTCACCAAAGCCGTGCGGGTGGCGCATTCGTGCGCGGCTGCGCGCCACCATGTACGCGAGCGACACCACCGCGAGACTCGCGAGGCTCGCCATCAATTGACTGGAGAGCGCGTGGTCGAAGCCCATCGCAATCAGCACGCCCGCAATCGCCGCAGCCACGGCCCACGACAACCACGGGAACAGCCACATCTTGAGCGTGAGTCGCTCGGGCGCTTGCGCCTCCAGTCGGCGGCGCAGCACGATCTGCGAGATCGCGATCGAGAGGTAGACGAACAGCATCACCGCGCCCGAGGCGTTCACGAGATAGAGAAATACACCTTGCGGCGAGACGATGGCCGCGACGATGGCCACATAACCCACCACGCTGCTCGCGAGCACCGCGAGACGCGGCACGCGGGTGGGCGAAAGCTTGAGCATCGCGCGCGGGGCGTCGCCGCGTTCGGCGAGCCGGAACACGATGCGCGAGGAAACATAGAGCCCGGAATTGAGTGCCGAGAGCACGGCTACAAGCACAATCGCGTTCATCATGTCGGCGGCGCCGGGGATGTGCATCGTCTCGAGCGCGGCAACGAACGGCGAGTAGCCGACCTTGATCTGCGCCCACGGCACGATGCAGGCAATCACGAACAGCGAACCCACATAGAAGGTGATGACGCGCAAGATGACCGAGCGCGTCATCGAGGCCACGTTGCGGCTGGGATCGTCGGACTCGGACGCCGCGATCGTGGCGATTTCCGCGCCGCCCACCGCGAAGATCACCGTGGGCACGCCCGCGAAAATCGACATGGCGCCAAATGGCATGAAGCCGCGGTCTCCCGAGAGATGCGCCGCTGTCTGGTGCCACGAGCTGAAGCCGAACAGATAGCTCGCGCCCACCACGATGAAAACGATGATGGCCGCGACCTTGATCGACGCGAACCAGTACTCGAATTCACCATACGATTTGACGGACAGCAGGTTCACCGCCGTCATTACCGAGAGCAGCACGAGCCCGATCACCCAAACCGGCGCCGGAATCCAGCGCTGCAGGATGCCGGCGCCCGCCACTGCTTCGACGGCGACCACGATCACCCAAAAGTACCAGTAGAGCCAGCCGTTCGTGAAGCCGGCCCAGTCGCCCAGACCCAGCCGCGTGAACTCGGTGAACGAGCCCACGCCCGGATGCGCGAGGGCCATCTCGCCGAGCATGCGCATCACGAACAGCACGACGATGCCGGCGAGCAGATAGCTCAGGCACGCCGCTGGCCCCATGGCGCTGATGGTGGCGCTGCTGCCGACGAATAGCCCCGCGCCGATGATGCCGCCGAGCGAGATCATGGTCACGTGCCGCTTGCGCAGCGAATGGCCGAGCTGGGTGGATTGTTCGCCGGACGGCGACGTGGATTGCAAAATTGCCACGAGCATCTCCTCATGTACTACAGTGCGTGTTGCACTGCATCCGTGTCCAAACAAAACTGTGGATTCATACTCACACAATAGTTTTTTGTGTGCAATTGAAATATCTTTGTGTGGAGATCAGGAATTTCCCTGGCGCCACTCCCGCCAGTCGGTCAAAAGTCAGGAAAATCCGTTCCCACACGGAAGGATATTGGATTTAAGATGCAGCAAGGTTCTCGTAGGACGAGCATCGGCAGCTGACAGTGGCGGGACGCCGAGTTTTGTATGGAGTTATTATTTGAATGAAAGTGGACAAAAACCAGACAAAACCTGAGAGCGGCATCCATACAAAAGGGCGTCAGGCCACCTACCTCGAGGTATCGCGCAATCTCGAGGAGCAGGTCCGCAGCGGACACTACCCGCCCGGCAGCCGGCTGCCGCCGCAACGCGATCTGGCGATCGAGCTGGGCATCAACGTGTCGACTGTTTCGCGCGCCTACAAGGAGCTCCAGGCCCGCGGCCTGATCGTCGCGAGCAAGCGGCGCGGCTCGATCGTCACCGGCGGCGCGATGCCGGCCGTGCAGGCGAGTTCGCAGCGCAATGCGCAAGCCTCGGGCGAAGGCACGAACGGCGTGATCGACCTGACGGTCAACCGCCCCGCGACTGGCGAATTTCTCACGCAGCTCGCGCGCACGATGTCCGTCATTTCGCGCGACCCGCGTTTTGCCGAAACTCAGGAGTACCAGCCGCCGCAAGGTCCCGAATGGGCGCGCGCGGCGGGCGCCAAATGGATCGCCGCGCCCGGCTTCACGCCTTCGGCCGAGAATCTCGTCGTCACGAGCGGCGCGCAGCACGGGCTCTACGCCGTCCTGAGCAGCCTGATGGGCCACGACGGCGTGATTCTCTCGGACCAACTCACCTACTACGGTCTCAAGGCGCTCGCGCCGGCGTTCCAGTTCGAACTCGTCGGCATCCCGAGCGACGCCGACGGGCTGTTGCCCGAGCATCTGGAAGACGCGTGCAAGCGCATGCGCGTCAAGGCCATCTTTACCGTGCCGAATCTGCAGAACCCGAGCGTCGTCACGATGAGCCTCGAACGCAGGCTCGCGCTCGCGGAGATCGCGCGGCGGCATCACGTGGCCATCATCGAAGACGACGTCTACGGGCCGCTCCTGCGCAAGCGCCTGCCGACCATCGCGAGCCTGTGCCCCGAGCTGACCTACCATATCGCGTCCACCTCGAAGGTCCTGGCGCCGGGGCTGCGCATCGGCTATCTGCTGACGCCGCCGCACGGCGCTGCGCTGGCCGCCGAAGCCGTGCGCACGACCGCGTGGATGCCCGCGCCGCTCTCGACGCTCATCGCCACGCGCTGGATCGAGGACGGGACCGCACAAGTCATTCTGGAGGCGCAGCGTGTGGAGCTTCAGGCGCGCCAGGCGCTCGCGCGCGAGCTGCTGCCGCAGGAACTGCTCAACAGCGACCCCGCGTGCATGTTCGTCTGGTTGCGCGTGCCCGAGCCTTGGCGATCTGACGATTTCGCCGCCAACGCGCAGGCGCGCGGCGTGAGCACGATGCCGGCATCGGCGTTTGCGGTCGATCGCTCGACCACCGAGCACGGCGTACGGATCAACCTCGCGTGCGCGAGTTCGCGTGAAGAACTGGCCCGCGCCTTGCAGATTCTCGCGCGCACGCTGCGCGACCGGCCACGGGCGTTATTCGGGACGATCTAGGATCTGCGACGGATGTGCCGCGCGGGACGGCCGCGCTTCACGACGCGTGAGCACCCACCCGCTCGATGAACCGCCACAGCGCGTCGTCGAGCGAATACGGCGCGTTGAAGCGGAACCAGGCGCTGGCCGCGTCGTCGGCGCGGAAATAGGAGCCTGGCGCGAGCCAGATGCCGTCGGCCAGCGCCGCCGTGGCGATCGCGCCGGCGCGCGCGGCCTCCACCGGCAGGCGCACCCACATGAACAGCCCCGCGCGCGGCCGGCAGAACGGTTCCAGACCCAGCGCGTCGAGCCGGTCCTCCAGCGTCGCATGCGCGGCCTTCAGGCGCTCGTTCACGATCTCGACATGGTGCGCATAACGCCCTTCGACCAGCACCTTGTCGACGATGCGCTCGATCGTCTCCGATGAAGTGAGCCCCACCGCCATCTTCGCGCGCGCCAGCTCGCGCAGGACGTCGCGCTCGGCGACCACGTAGCCGCAGCGCAGCGAAGGCGTCACCGTTTTCGAAAAGCCGCCCACATAGACCACGCGGCGCAGCCCTTCCATCGCGGCCAGCAGCGGCGCGCCTGGCGGCGCGAGCTCGCGGCTCACGTCGTCTTCCACCACCCAGATGCGTTCGCGCTCGGCGATCTGCAGCAAGCGGAATGCATTCGCCATTGAGTACGTTGCACCGGTAGGATTTTGCAGCGTCGTGTTCACGAAAATGGCCTTGGGCCGATGCGCCGTCACCTGCTGCTCCAGCACTTCGAGATCGATCCCGGCCGGTGTGCGCGGCACGCCATGCACCGTGAGCCCGGCGAGCTTGAGGATCTGCAATAAGTTGCAGTAGCCCGGATCCTCCACCAGCACCGTGTCGCCCGCACGCAGCAAAGTGCGCACGATCAGATCGAGCCCCTGGGTCGCGCCCTGCGTAAGCAACACGTTGCCGACCTCCACCGGCAGGCCCTGGCGGTCCAGTTGCGCGGCAATGCGCTCGCGCAGCGGCGCGAAGCCGTAGGGGTGCCCGTAATCGCCCAGCCGCACCGCCGGCACTCGACTCGTCGCGCGCAGCGCGTGGTGCAGCCCCGTCTCGTTGATCCACTCGCTCGGCATCCAGCCGCAGCCCGCCTTGATCGGCACGGAATGGTCGGCGAACACATCCGAGAGCAGCCAGTTGGCCGTGAGCGTGGGCGGCTGCCACGCCGCCGCGCTCGGGCGCGGCGCGGCCTCGCGCTGCGCCACGCGGTAGCCCGAGCCGCGCCGCGCCACCACGAGCCCCATCGAGACGAGCCGGTTGTACGCCTCGGTCACTGTATAGGTGGAAAGCGCATGCGATTGCGCCAGTTGCCGCACCGAAGGCAGCAGCGCGCCCGAGCGCAGTGCATTCGCTTCGATCGCGTGAGCAAAACCGTTCACGATCTGCTCGACGAGCGTGGTGGGAGCGGCGCGGCCGCGTTGCAGTTCGAGTTCGATCATCGGGAAAGTGGGTGATGCAGGTTCATGCATGCCGACCAATACAGTTGCAGCAAATTGTCCAGCACGGTTATCAGCGCAGTATAGAGACTGTATATGCCGTCGTCCAAATCCGGAGGCTAGAGTGAGTGAAATCACAACCGCAACCCTGTTGCATGCAACCGGAGCATGCGCTCACGCGCCAAACCCGGTCGACACTGGAGGAAACAATGACTTCGCGCCCCGTCATCGACGACCTGTCGTCGTTCTGGATGCCGTTCACCGCCAACCGCCAGTACAAGGCCGCGCCGCGCCTGCTCGAATCGGCCAGGGGCATGTACTACCGCACGAGCGACGGCCGTGAAGTGCTCGACGGCAGCGCAGGTCTGTGGTGCGTGAACGCCGGCCATGCGCGCGAGGAAATCGTCGCCGCCATCGCCCAGCAAGCCGGCACGCTCGACTACGCGCCCACCTTCCAGATGGGCCATCCGCTCGCCTTCGAAGCCGCGCGCCGCATCGCCGACATCATGCCCGCCGGGCTCGACCGCATCTTCTTCACGAACTCGGGTTCGGAGTCCGTCGACACGGCGCTCAAGATCGCCCTCGCCTACCACCGCTCGCGCGGCGAAGGCCAGCGCACCAAGCTGATCGGCCGCGAGCGCGGCTATCACGGCGTGGGCTTCGGCGGCATTTCGGTGGGCGGCATCGGCGGCAACCGCAAGACCTGGTCGGGCCAGTTGCTGCCCGCCGTCGATCATCTACCGCACACGCACGACCTCGAACACAACGCGTTCTCGAAAGGCCAGCCCGCATGGGGCGCCCACCTCGCCGACGACCTCGAACGCATCGTCGCGCTGCACGACGCGTCGACCATCGCGGCCGTCATCGTGGAGCCGGTGGCGGGTTCGACCGGCGTGCTGATCCCGCCGCAAGGCTATCTGCAACGCCTGCGAGACATCTGCACGAAGCACGGCATCGTGCTGATCTTCGACGAGGTGATCACGGCATTCGGCCGCCTCGGCAAGGCCACGGCGAGCGAATATTTCGGCGTGACGCCCGACATCATCACGATGGCCAAGGCGATCAACAACGCGGCCGTGCCGATGGGCGGCGTCGCCGTTAGCCGCACGATCCACGACACGGTGGTGAACAGCGGCGCGCCGGGCGCCATCGAACTGTTCCACGGCTACACCTATTCGGCGCACCCGCTCGCTGCCGCAGCGCTGATCGCGACGCAAGACCTCTACCGCCGCGAGGGGCTCTTCGAACGCGCGCACAGCCTCGCGCCGAAGTTCGAAGCGGCAGCCCACGCGCTGCGCGATGCGAAGCATGTGAAGGACATCCGCAATCTCGGCCTCGTCGCGGGCATCGAGCTCGATTCGCGCGACGGCGCGCCGGGCGCGCGGGCCTATGAAGTGTTCGTGAAGTGCTTCGAGGCGGGCGTGCTGATCCGCTTCACGGGCGATATTCTCGCGTTCTCGCCGCCGCTCATCGTCACCGAGGAAGAGATCGAGCGTCTCTTCGGCACGGTGCGCGAGGTGCTGGCGAACGTCCAGTAACGAAGGCAATTCGCGCGCGCAAACTGTGCGCGCAGCCAGGCGGCCCGGAGCTAAACGCTCGCGGGCCGTTTTTTTCGCCCGACGCTTTCAGTTTGCTTTTCTATGCACACTCGCACGCGCACGGCGCGCGGCATCGGCGTATCGTTGGTTTATCGACACTGCCATGCCGCTCGCAGGCGGCCGGAGGAAGAGCAATGAAGACACCGATCCGTATGGGCGCGCATATCGAAGGCGTCCACTGGGTAGCGGAATATCTCGCATCGACGCATGAAATCCGTGTGTTCCGCGATGGCCGCCAAGTCGACACGTTCGCGGCTCCGGCCGCGCTGCTAGGCGAAGAAGACGATGCGGGATCGGCCAGCGACGAAGCGAGCCGCGCCGAAGACGCCGCCGTGCTCGCGGTGCTGCGGCGCTACGTGGCCGAACTCAATGCCGAGGAGTGAAAGACGAAAACGTGGCGCGCGTGCTGCGCGCCACGCAATGCAGGATCAGTCCTGCGCGCTGCCAGAGGGCGCGCCACCAGAGGGCGCGCCGTCCTGCTCGCGGAAGATGCGATCGGCAAGATGGAACGCCGAATTGGCGGCAGGCACGCCGCAGTAAATGGCGGTCTGCAGCAAGACCTCCTTGATCTCGTCGCGCGTCACGCCATTGTTCTTCGCGGCACGCAGATGGAGCGCCAGCTCCTCGCCGCGATTGAGGGCCACCATCATGGCGATCGTGAGCAGGCTGCGCGTATGGCGCGGCAGGCCCTCGCGCGTCCAGATCTCGCCCCACGCGTAGCGCGTGATGAGCTTCTGGAACTCCTCTGTCACTTCATTGCGATTGGCGATGGAACGGTCGACGTGCGCGTCGCCCAGCACCGCGCGACGCACCTTCATCCCCGCTTCGTAGCGCTCGTCTTCGTTCATTTCGACTCCAGCAGGAAGCCCAGCACAGTCTGGTTGAATTCGTCCGCCAGCTCGACGTTCGAAATGTGCGACGCGTTCAGTTCGACGTAGCGCGCGCCCGGCACCGACTCCGCGAGCTCGCGGCCTTGCGCGGGCGTGGCAGCCACGTCGTGAGTGCCCGAGATCACGAGCGTCGGCGCCTTGATCGACGCGGCCTCGCCACGCAGGTCGGCGGCGTTGATCGCTTCGCAGTTCGAAGCATAGCCATCGGCATCGGTATGAACGAACACGTCGCGAGCCTGGTCGATCACGAGCGGATTGCGCGCCATGAATTCGGCCGTGTACCAGCGCGGCAACACGGCGTCGGCGAGCGCGCGCATGCCTTCATTGCGTGCCTTCGCCGCGCGCGGCAGCCACACTTCGGGCGTGCCGATCTTCGCCGCTGTGTTGCACAGTGCGAGGCGATTGATGCGATTGCCAAAGCGCGCGCCGAGACCCACGCCCGTGAGGCCGCCCATCGAAACGCCGGCAAAATGCGCGCGTTCGATGCCGAGGTGGTCGAGCAGGCCGATCACGTCGCCGGTCAACTGCTCGATGGTGTACGGGCCCGCCGGCGCCGCCGAATGCCCGTGGCCGCGCGTGTCGTAGCGCAGCACGCGAAAATGCTTCGAGAATGCAGCAAGCTGGGGCGTCCACATCGACACGTCGCTGCCGAGCGAATTCGACAAAACGAGCCACGGCGCGGTGGTGTTCCACGCACCGTCGATGCGGTAGAACAACTGGGTGTCGTTGACGGCTGCATGAGGCATGCGTTTACTCCTGATGATTCTGCGATGGTGAATGGGAAACGCGATGCGCGTACGACGCGAGCACCGCGTCGACAAAGGCATGCGCCTGCCCCACATAATTGGCCGGATCGAGCAGCGCTCGCAGGCGCGCTTCGTCCAGATGTCGGGTGACGGCGGGATCGGCCGCGAGCACGTCATAAAGCGTGCGCCCGGTTTGCACCGCCGTTTTAGATGCGTGCTCAACTAGATGATGCGCATCGAGCCGGCCAATGTGGTCGCCGAGCGCGAGCATCACCGCCTCGCCAAGGATCAGGCCGTGCGTGACGCTCAGGTTGGCGGCGAGGCGTTCGGGCCGCACTTCCAGGCCGCCTGCGATCTGCTCGATCTGCGCAAGCGCACCGCCCGCGAGACGCGCAAGATCCGGCAGTGCATCCCACTCGGCCTGCCAGCCGCCGAGCGCGCGTTCGTGCTCCTGCACCATGCCCGCAAAAACCGTCGCGACAAGTCCCGGCGCGCGCGCGGCAGCCGTAAGGACTGCCGCACAACCCACCGGATTGCGCTTGTGCGGCATGGTCGAAGAACCGCCCTTGCCCGCCGCCGCGGGCTCGCCCAGTTCGCCGACCTCGGTTTGCATCTGCAGCGAGATATCGCGTGCGATTTTGCCGAGCGTGCCGATCAGCATGCCGAAGAAGGACGCGGCCTCGGCAATGCGGTCGCGTTGCGTATGCCAGGGCAGCGCGGGCGCGGCAAGCCCGAGCTCCCTCGCGAGCTCCGCGCTCACCTGCGGCGCCGCTTCGCGCAGGCTCGCGAGCGTGCCCGCAGCGCCGCCGAACTGCAGCACGAGCGCGCGTTCGCGCAACGCTGCCAGGCGCTCGCCGTGACGCAGCATGGCATCGAGCCATTGCGCGAACTTCAGGCCGAGCGTTATCGGCAGCGCTTGCTGAAGCCAGGTGCGCCCCACTGCGGGCGTTGCGCGATGCACCCGCGCGAGGTCGGCGAGCTTCGCGCAGGTCGCGTCGATGCCGGTCTCGATCAGTGCGAGTGCATCGCGCAATTGCAGCACGGTCGCCGTATCGATGACGTCCTGGCTCGTCGCGCCCCAATGCACGTATTTGGCAGCTTCGGGATCGGCGGCCTTCACGCGCGCGGTCAGTTGCTTGACGAGCGGAATTGCCAGATTGCCGCCCATCGCGGCATCGCGCGCCAGCGCATCGGCATCGAGCTGGCTCGCTTCGCACGCCGCGACAATTGCCGCAATGGCCGTACGCGGAATCACGCCATGCGCGGCCGATGCGCGCGCCAGCGCCGCCTCCACGTCGAGCATGCGCTGCAGCGTAGCGGCGGGAGACCACACGGCGTTCATCGGCTCGGTGCCGCAGATCAGGCTCGTCAGACGTTCAATCATGGACCGGAATGAATCGAATAGGGATGCGCGCAAACACAGATGGCGCGACGCCCGGCCACTGTGCAGCCGGGGATCGCGCCACGCGGGGCTTCATGCAATAAACTGCTTTGCAGCAGTTTACGCCGCGCGGCGGTTCTGCGTCGCGTCGATCAACGACACGCCAGCAAGCTTTTGCAGCGCATCGAAGTCGATGTCGGAATAGATCTCGCGCACGGCGAGGCCTTCGGGCGTGACGTCGAACGCGGCGAGGTCGGTATAGATGCGGCCCACGCAGCCCACGCCCGTCACCGGATACGAGCATTCACTCACGAGCTTGCTTTCACCCTGCTTCGTGAGCAGTTCCATCATGACGAACACCTGCTTCGCGCCGAGTGCGAGGTCCATCGCGCCACCCACGGCCGGAATGGCGTCGGGTGCACCGGTGTGCCAGTTCGCGAGATCGCCCTTCACCGACACCTGGAACGCACCGAGCACGCAGTAGTCGAGATGGCCGCCGCGCATCATCGCGAACGAATCCGCGTGATGGAAAAACGCGCCGCCTGTCAGCAGCGTGACGTGCTGCTTGCCCGCGTTGATGAGTTCGTCGTCTTCCTGGCCGGGCGCCGGGGCCGGGCCCATGCCGAGCAGACCGTTCTCGCTGTGCAGGAAAATTTCCTTGCTCGGGTCGAGGTGGTTGGCCACCAGCGTCGGCACGCCAATGCCGAGATTCACATAAGCGCCCTCAGGAATGTCCTGAGCCACGCGTTGAGCCATTTCATCGCGATTCAACCGTTTCATTTCTTGACTCCTCACTCAGGCGGCCTGGCCGGCTTGCAGCGATTGATGCGCCGCCTGCGGCACTTCTACGACGCGCTGCACGAAAATGCCGGGCGTCACGATGTTTTCGGGATCGAGTGCGCCGAGTTCGACGACCTCCGAAACCTGCGCGATGGCGACCTTGGCCGCGCTCGCCATGATCGGGCCGAAGTTGCGCGCGGTCTTGCGATAGACCAGGTTGCCCCAGCGATCGCCCTTATGGGCTTTGATGAGCGCGAAGTCGGCATGCAGCGGCGACTCCAGCACGTACTGGCGGCCGTCGATCAGGCGCGTCTCCTTGCCTTCGGCCAGCTTCGTGCCATAGCCCGTGGGCGTGAAGAAACCGCCGATGCCGGCGCCCGCCGCGCGGATGCGCTCGGCCAGATTGCCCTGCGGCACGAGTTCGAGCTCGATTTCGCCGGCGCGGTAAAGCGCGTCGAACACATACGAGTCGGTCTGGCGCGGGAACGAGCAAATGATCTTGCGCACCCGTTTGGCCTTGAGCAGCGCGGCAAGCCCGGTATCGCCATTGCCCGCGTTGTTGTTCACGATCGTGAGCTCGCGCGCACCTTGCGCGATCAGCGCGTCGATCAGTTCCGCGGGCATGCCGGCCGTGCCGAAGCCGCCGATCATCACCGTGGCGCCGTCGTGCACGTCGGCGACGGCGGCTTGAAGCGAATCGAAAATCTTGTTGATCATGCCTGTTCCTGAAAGCGATGCGCACCGCGGAAAGCCCACGCCACTTGATCGCGAAAAAAGTTCTATATACGAACACTGATTCGTTTAGCGAACGTTCAGCGCATTATCGGAGCCGAAATGTGGACTTGTCAAGGCGGGAGTTCCTGATGCGGCAGTCGAATGCATGGCGAGGCGCGGGTATCGCGCATTCGAATTCATGCACTAGGGGTTATTCGATTTCGATATAGTGCATCTGTCTGCCCACGCACGCCCCTCCCCATGCAAGAGCTCGACCTCAATCTGATCCCCTACCTCGTCGCCATGGACGAAACCCGCAACGTGAGCCGCGCCGCCGAGCGGCTGGGCGTGAGCCAGCCGCGCGTGAGCACGGCGCTTGGCAAACTGCGTGAATATTTCGGCGATCCCCTGTTCGTGCGCACCTCGCACGGCATGGAACCTACGCCGCGCGCGCTCGGCCTCATTCCGGCCGCGCGCGACGCGCTCATCCGTATCGAAAAAGGCATGCTCGAAGCCCACGACTTCGACCCGGCCACCAGCACGCATACGTTTTCGATCGCGCTCTCGGACGTGGGTGAGATCGTGTTCCTGCCGCGCCTGTTGCAGGTGTTTGCCGAACGGGCGCCCAACGCGAATCTGCGCTCGGTTTCGCTGCCGCACAACCAGGTGGAGCGCGGCCTCGAATCGGGAGACATCGATCTGGCCGTCGGCTACTTCCCCGACCTCGGTGGCAACAACTTTTTCCAGCAGCGCCTTTTCACGCATCGGTTCATCTGCCTGATACGCAGCAACCATCCGCTTGCCGGCAAGCCCCTGACGCTCGAGCAGTTTCTTGCACTCGGGCATGCCGTCGTGCGCGCCGAGGGCCGCAGCCAGGAAGTGCTCGAACGCTTCCTGGAAAAGAAGCGCCTGCACCGGCGCGCCGTGCTCGAAACCCCTCACTTCATGAGCCTGCCGTTCATTCTCACGCGCACCGACCTGATTGCCACGGTGCCGCATGCAATCGGCTTCGCCTATGTCTCGGAGCATGCCTCGATCGCGCTAGTGGAGCCACCGCTGCCCTTGCCCCGCTTCGACCTCAAGCAGCACTGGCATCGCAAGTATCACAATGCACCGCGCGGCGAATGGCTGCGCCGCGTGGTGGCCGAACTGTTCAATGACGCGATGGACGAATGGCCCAAATGAAGAAGCGCGCATCGGTGCATGGGAGCGCACGCCGCCATGCACCGATGCGCGCAAATCATGAAACAATGGCCGCTGGTGGAACGCGTCGCCGCGGCGTGGCCCACATAACAGGAGCCGATGCATGAGCGATGCAAAGAAAACCGAAGAAAACACCCCAAAAGAACCGAAGACCGGCGCGGGCCGGCCATCGCGCGAGCAGGCGGAAGACGCCGTGCGCGTGCTGCTGCGCTGGGCCGGCGACGACCCCGCGCGCGAAGGGCTGATCGATACGCCGGCGCGCGTCGTACGCGCCTATGAAGAATTCTTCGCGGGCTACGACCACGACCCGCGCGAGATCCTGTCGCGCACCTTCTCGGAAGTGGACGGTTACGACGAGATGATCGTGCTGAAAGACATCCGCTTCGAAAGCTACTGCGAACACCACATGGTGCCGATTATCGGCCGCGCGCACGTGGCGTATCTGCCCGAGCATCGCGTGGTGGGCATTTCGAAGCTCGCGCGGCTCGTCGACGCCTTCGCCAAGCGCCTGCAGATTCAGGAAAAGATGACCGCGCAGATCGCCGACACGCTCAATGAGGTACTCCAGCCCAAGGGCGTGGGCGTGATTCTCGAAGCGGCACATCAATGCATGTCGACGCGCGGCGTGCACAAGGCGGGCGTGACGATGGTGACCTCGCGCATGCTCGGCACGTTCCGCAGCGACCCGTCCACACGCCGCGAATTCCTGGCCATCGTCGGCAATCCGGGCGTGATGAGCGTACCCAATACCTGACTGAGGCCCGAGGCGCGCTCGGGCCAGCGCAGACAGATGTTCAGTGGCTCTTCGGCGTCCCTCAAGACGCGCCGCTGTCACTGGCGATTTCGCGGATCTTGCCCTGGCGCACGCTGCTGCCCGGCGGCACGCTGTGCGTGAGCCACACATTGCCGCCGATTACCGAGCCTCGCCCGATCGTCACGCGGCCCAGAATCGTCGCGCCGGCGTAGATCACCACGTCGTCCTCGACGATCGGATGGCGCGCATTGCCCTTCACGAGCGTGCCGTCGAGATCGGCCGCGAAGCTCTTCGCACCCAGCGTCACCGCCTGGTACACGCGCACGCGCTCGCCGATGATCGCCGTCTCGCCGATCACGACGCCCGTGCCGTGGTCGATGAAGAAGCTCGGACCGATCTGCGCGCCCGGGTGAATGTCGATGCCTGTCGCCGAGTGCGCGATTTCGTTGATGAAACGCGCGAGTAGCGGCACGCCGAGCCGGTGCAATGCATGCGCAAGCCGATGATGCGTCATGGCCCAGACGCCGGGATAGCAAAGCAGGATTTCGGTGATGTGCTGCGCAGCGGGGTCGCCCGTGAACGCGGCCTGAATGTCGCTCACGAGCAGCGCACGAATGCCGGGGAGCTGGTGACCGAATTCGCGGGCAATGTCGAAGGCGCGCTTGCGCAGCACCTCGTCGCCGGCCCCGGCGTTTTCGGGCAGGAAGCGCAGCGCGCGGCGAATCTGCTCGGCAAGCAGGCGCAGCGTGCTTTCGAGCGTATGGCCGACGTAATAGTCGACGCTTTCGTCCGTCAGGTCGGGGGCGCCATAGTGCGTGGGGAACAGCACGGCACGCAGGCCGGCGACAATGTTGATCACGCCGTCACGCGACGGCAGTTCGCGAATGCCGAGCGGATGGCGGGTTCGGTGAAGCTCTTCGCGCGACGCGCGCAGATCGGTGACGATCTGTTCGAGGCCCCAGTCGGGGTAAGCGGCATTGGACATGATGAAGCTGCGGGACGGCGCCGCCAGGAAGTGTATCGACCCCAGAGATTACCGCTTTTCGCGATAGTCCGCCGGGCACCGCAAGCGCCGCCTCAGAGCGTGATGCTGCTCGCGTCGATCCAGCGCACCGCCCAGTCGCGCGCATGGGCAATGGCGGCGGCTTCGTCGGAAAAGCGCAATTCGGCTGGAAAAAAACGATTGGCAACGAGTTCGCCGTCGCTCGAGCGCGAGATCACCACATAAGGCTGATACGTGCCATCGCCGGCGCGCGCCGGCGCACAATTGAGCAAATAACCGCGATGCGTGAATGCAGCGTCGAAGTGCATGTGTCTCATCCGCCCCTGACTGCTTTGTCCGTTATTGTGAGCGCGTACAGGATCGTGCGGCAAAGCCACAACTCGGCTATCGCTTCAGCCGTTACTTCTTATGCGCGCCAACTCGTTGAAAGAGGATCATACTCCCACTAAATACGCCGATCCAACGAAAAAAATCTGGATCACTGGAGGCGTTCTCCTGGCGCACAGACTTGCAATTCCGCCGGATTCCGGGTTCGCATCCGGTGCGTTTGGAACACCTCATGATGCAGTTTGGTGCATCTGATTGGTGCATCTGGTTCTTCATTGGCTATCCCACGGAGGACACACCATGAACGACTCCAACCTCAGCAATCACCCCGACGAAGTCACGACCAGCAACGCGTCGCTCGACAATAGCGTGCCGGAAGCGCCTGACGGTTTCGCGGGCTTCGACAGCCGCAGCATCGCGCATCGCATGCCGTTCGCGCTCGAAACGGGCTTCGAGGCGGTGGACATGGGCATGGCCGAGCCGCTGGCGTACGGCCCAGGCGAGCAGTTCGACGACCCGCGCGAGCCCGGCCAGCGCCGCAGCCCGGGACGCATTCACTTCGCCATCAACCATATGCGCCCGACGCGCGTGGTCGAGCTGCACCGCAAACCCTGACTCGCACTACATGCACTAAAACGCCTGGCGGACGCGTCTCGCCAGGCGAGCAGCAATGCGCCCGTGAGTTCGTAAATTCATGCAATTAGCACAATTCATGCGCAGTATGCGCCGATTCAATACTGATCGCACAAAAATGCGTTCATAGGCATTAACAATCTTTCAAGTTCACGCGAAACATATTGCCCGGCTTTATACCTATTCGGACGAACTCATTCATCAAATGAAGCAATAAATGCCAAAATCTATTCCGCGCCCCAGTGCGACTGATCTTTATGCCGAAAAATCGGTACGTTTTTTTCTGTGTTTGAGGAACAAGCACGAGATTGCTCTCGAGGGGCAGGCGGAAACCCATGGCGCAAGACCTTTGCCGCGGGGAGAAAAAGACGAGCCCGGCGGAATTTAGTGATAAATTGTTACATCACAAGAAGCAAGGCGGCAGCCTGCCCAGACGCCGCTTGCGGTCTGGCCCACCGCCGATGGAGAGTGTTGACGTGCCTCTACATTACATTGAGCAGATGTCATCCGTGCTCGACGCGCCCGAAGATGCGGCGTGGTTCGAGGCGGTGTCTCGGCTCGCCGCCTCATGGGGTTTCGGCCAGGTGATGCTGGCCATCCTGCCGCGCCCAGGCATGCGGCTCGAGGACGCGTTCATTCGGACCAATTATTCCAACGTCTGGCGGCAGGCCTATAACGACCACGGCATGGCGTATTTCGACCCGGTGGTCGCGCATTGCACGACGCGCTCGGCGCCGCTTATCTGGTCACCAGAATTATTTGCTACCGAGCAGCAGCAATCGATGTATGAAGAGGCCCGCTCGCACGGGCTGCGTGCCGGCATTACACTGCCAATCCATGGCCCGCGCCAGGAGGCGGGCATGCTGTGCTTCGTCAACGACGCCAGTCCGTCTGACGCGTTCTGGCAGGACGTGGACCGTGCGCTGCCGAATCTCGTGTTGCTGCGGGATCTCGTGCTCGACACAAGCCAGCGGCACCTGAACGATCACGCCCAGTCGCTGATTCCCAAGCTCACGCCGCGCGAAAAGGAATGCCTCAAGTGGACTGCGCTCGGCAAGTCCACTTGGGAAATTTCGCACATCCTGAATTGCTCCGAGGCCGTGGTGAACTTCCACATGAAGAACATTCGCGGGAAGTTCGGCGTAAATTCACGGCGTGCGGCAGCCGTGATTGCAACCCAGATGGGTCTTATTGACCCGGGCTAAGCATGGCCGCATCCGTGCGGCGAAGCACACGCTCCGCACGGCCCAGATCGCCGTCCGAAATCGTCTTGTTGAAATACAGCCCCAGCAGGATCGATACCGGCGGCGGAATCTCCGCACCCGACTCGAACCGGCTGCCGCGCGACTGCGTCACGCCAAACCGCGCCCAGAAGCGGCGCTGGCTCTCTTTCTTCTTCTTCCGATACGCGATGATCAGGACACGGTCGATTACCGACGACAGGTCCCCTCCGGTGTGAGAGGAGTTCGCGCCCGCCTGCCATTGATGATTGTCCAGAAGTTCCATATTGATTCTCGCTGTGTCAGAGATATGCCTGATGAGTGACTGCCGCCCAGCCATTCTCCAGAACTGACACTCCCCGCGCACCTACCTATCTTGATAGGTGTTTTTTTATATTCATAACGCATAGCTTCGATCCATACCGCTACCTCCACACGCACACGGGAGAGTTGTCATGCAAGCTGCGATTCGGATCGGACTACGCCAGGAATTCGACAACGAAGATATCAATGAGATGTACCGGCTGCGCGCGCGCGTGTTTCGCGACCGCATGGGCTGGGATATTCCCACCATCGCTGGAATGGAAATCGACGGGTACGACGCGCTCGGGCCCCACTATATGTTGATCCAGGACAATGACGGCAAGGTGCGTGGCTGCTGGCGCCTGATGCCGACCGAAGGGCCGAACATGCTGCGCGACACCTTCCCGCAGCTGCTGCACGGCCAGGCGGCGCCGGCCGGCCGGCATATCTGGGAACTCAGCCGGTTTGCCATCGAGTCGGGCAACGACCACGCGTTCGGCTTTGCCGACGTCACCATGCATGCGATCCACTCGCTGGTCTCGTTTGCCGACCGCATGGGCATTTCGCGCTATGTGACCGTCACCACCACGCCGATCGAGCGGCTGCTGCGCCGCACCGGCATCGAAGTTTCGCGGCTCGGCGCGCCCGTGCGCATTGGCGTGGAAAACGCTGTCGCGTTGGAAATTTCAGTGGGCGCGCAAACCCGCAACGCCCTTTTCGGACCGATGGCCGTCGCGGCCTGAGACCCGCAGCCGTCCTGTCGCCCACTTTTTTGCGCGACGACTCACGGCATCGGGCCAGACGATTTTTTATTTTGTCTGACAAATAACGCCAAGGGCGGCCAACGCCGTTGCAGTCAGCGAGCCGCCATCCAAATCCCTGGGGCGATGCAGCGCACGCACAGCCTTCATGTAAGGCTATCGGCGCGCTGGCCGGAGTCGATCAGCACCGCAGATCCGCGAGCTGCGGCTGCCAGCGCGCGGCGCCGGGCGCCCCAGCCCAGTACTGCGAGCGCGTCTCCGACGCCCGTCGCATAGCGATGCCTCACGATCGTCGCCACGATGTTCGTGCCAAGCAAGTCACCGTCCTACATCCTGCATACCGACAGCGCCGAAGCAGTCCGAGACGGCAACACGCCACATTCCGACGCGATTTTTTTGATATTCCTTCTAGCACATTCCATTTTTCATACTGCGGCACTGCAATTTTCTGAGCAATCATTTAAGCTTTTTACAGTTGGCTAAACACAGCACAAGATCACGGTCGGGCATTGCCCGAATCCGTGCAATTCCACACTAGCGGAGGCTCCATGTATCAACGCATTCTGGTTGCGGTCGACGGCAGCGAAACGTCGCGCCGCGCATTCGACGCCGCGCTCGAACTGGCGAAGGCAATGGGTTCGACGCTGCAACCGTTCTACGTAATCGAAAACACGCCGATGTATTTCGATGCGCCGGGCTACGATCCGTCCATCCTGCGCAATCAGATGATCGCTCAGGGCAAGGAACTCGCGGACCACATGAACAAGGTGCTGCGCGAGCGCGGCGTGCAAGGCGAAATGTTGACCGGCGAGGCGTCCTCGCTCGAGGACGTGCCCACGCTCGTGCTCAATGCGGCGAAGGCGAACGGCGCCGACCTGATCGTGATGGGCACGCACGGGCGGCGCGGTTTTCAGCGGCTGATTCTCGGCAGCGTGGCCGAGCGCTGCGTGCGCCAATCGACCCTGCCGGTCCTGTTGATTCCTTCTGCCGCTGGTGTGTCCGCTACGGATGCCGAATAGCCATCTGATAGCCGTTCGGCTAACCATCCGGATAAGAAGCGCCGAATGGCCAAGAATTAAAAGATAACGCTCGAATTCCCACCTTTTTGAATCCGCTTGAGCCTGATCACTTGCCGCGAAACCGGCTTCTGACAAGGCGCAAGCGGATCTATCTCATATGCGCGGCGTTTTGCCGCCATTTTAAGATTTAAGCGCGGTGTGACAATGCTCCCAAAATCGATTACAGGAGCAAGCCAATGCTGACCCCTACCGTCGTGTCGCACACTGTGCGCCGTGCCAGTCGTAATTCTCCTGCGAGCCCGCGTACTTCCGCGCGTTGCTCCAGTTGCGCAATGCGTCATCTGTGCATGCCTCAAGGGCTTGCACCCGACGATCTGCCGAAGCTCGAAGCGCTTATCTGCAATGCGCGCAGCATACGGCGCGGCGAAGCGCTCTATCGCGCCGGCGACCCGTTCGACACGCTCTATGCGGTTCGTTCCGGATCGCTGAAAACCGTCATGGCGCACCGCGACGGCCGCGAGCAGGTCACGGGCCTGCGCCTCGCCGGCGACCCGCTGGGTATCGACGGCATCAGCACCGACTTCCACACTTGCAGCGCGGTGGCGCTCGAAGACAGCTCGGTGTGCATCATCCCCTATTCGGCGCTCAAGCACCTCTGCCGCGAAACCGGCGCCATGCAGGACCGCCTGCACCGGCTCATGAGCGAGCAACTCATCCGCGAATCGTCGCAGATGATGGTGCTGGGTTCGCTGTCCGCCGACGAACGCGTGGCGGCCTTCCTGCTCGACGTCTCCGAGCGCAACGGCCAGCGCGGCTATTCGTACGCCGAGTTCAACCTGCGCATGACGCGTGAGGACATGGGCAGCTATCTCGGCATGACGCTCGAAACGGTCAGCCGAACCCTGTCAAGATTTCAAAAGCGCGGACTGATCGACACACAGGGCAAGCTCATCCGCATCATCGACATCGAAGGCCTGCGCCATTTGTAAACGAGAGGCCCTCGCGTGCGCCGCCCCTGCTGGCGGCGCGCGGTCTTGTGTGTCTCTCGAATCCCCCATTCACGCAATCCCGCCCGGCGGCGCGTAACAGCGTTGGCACGGCTCCTGCGCAGCGGTAAAGTTCGTTCACCGCCCCAATCAGGAGACTCGCCGCAATGCAGCTCCCGTCCCCGCCCACACTCGTCGCACGACTCGCCCAGGCACGCTCCGCCAGCGACGCGCTCTTTGCCGTCGTCAAGCCCGAATTCCTCTACGAACGCCCGATTCGCGAGCGCCACCGCATCGTGTTTTACATCGGCCATCTCGAAGCGTTCGACCGTAATCTGTTCGACAAACGCCTGTTCGACCTGCCGTCCGCCGATCCACGTCTGGACCAGTTGTTCGCGTTCGGCATCGACCCCGTCGATGGCGCGCTGCCCACCGACACGCCCGCCGACTGGCCCAGCCTTGCCGAAGTGCGCGACTATGCTCGCGACGCCCGCGCCCGCATCGATGCGCAGCTCGCCACGCTCGACTTGCCGGCCACTGTCTCCCAGCACGATACCGGCGCCCAATTGCTGAACGTGGCCATCGAGCATCGCCTGATGCATGTTGAAACGCTCTCTTACATGCTTCATCAGTTGCCGTTCGCACAGAAGCTCGCCCCCGCCTCGGCACGCGACATCGCCGATCACCTCTATGTTGCGACGCCGTCGATGATGAGCGTTCCGGCAGGCCGCACCGAACTCGGCATGACGCATGAGCGCGGCGTCTTCGGCTGGGACAACGAGTTCGGCGAAGAACAGGTGGAGGTGGCCGCGTTCGAGATCGACCGCTTTATGGTGACCAACGGTGCCTGGCTCGAATTCATCGCCGATGGCGGCTATCGGCGCAAGGCGTTGTGGAATGACGCCGATTGGGCGTGGCAGGAAACCGAAGGCATCGAACATCCGGTCTTCTGGGTCCGCGCCGACGACGGCTGGCGTCTGCGCACCATGTTCGAGGATATCGCACTACCGCTCGCATGGCCGGTCTATGTGAGCCAGGCGGAAGCCAGCGCCTTCGCGCGCTGGCGCGGCGCACGGCTGCCGACCGAGGCCGAATGGCAGCGCGCGGCGCACGGCGCACTGCCAGGCGCCACCGACAATTTCGACTTCCGGAGCTGGAACCCCGTTGCTGTGGATGCGACACCGGACAGCGCGAGCACGTGGGGTGTGGAAGGGCTATACGGCAACGGCTGGGAATGGACTTCGACGCCATTCGGCCCGCTGCCCGGATTCGAGCCGTTTCCGTTCTACGAAGGTTATTCGGCGAACTTCTTTGACGGCCAGCATTATTCGATGAAAGGCGGTTCCGCGCGCACCGCGGGCTGCATGATCCGTCCTACGTTCCGCAACTGGTTTCAGCCGCACTATCAGTATGTTTATGCGGGATTTCGTTGCGTGCGCAACTGAATAATCAAGTAAGTGGGCACATGTAATCGGGCGGCCCGAGCGCCGGCCCCAATAGACCATCAGGACCGACGCGACAGTGTGGCTAGCCACTGCGCGAAATCGTAAGGCTGATCGGTGTCTAAACCACCGACCGTTTTCGAGCAACGCCCGACATAATACCCCGGCGTCGTCCCCCAGCGTGCGCCGGAAATGGCGTCCCAAATGGCTCTGGTCGAAGACCCGACTTCTGCCGCCACCTCGCAGGGCGGCACGCCATCGCGCAGCATCTGCTGCGCACGGCGTACCCGAACGAGGCACAAGTATCGATGCGGCGACATGCCGACTTGCTCACGAACGAGCGTCGGAAAGCGCGACACGCTCAGGCCCGCTGTCCTTGGCGAGCGTCGCGAGTGTAACCCGCTGCGCGAACGCGCTCTCGATGAACGCAACAGCCTGCCAGATCGGCATCGACGTGCCACAACGCTGCATCGCCCCGGTCGGAGTCATCTGCGCTTCACCGCGCGTAGTCGAGCACTCGGGCCATCTCATCGCTCCTTGATTCGCTCGCACGAGGCGACCTTCAACGGCGGATAACGCTCGCAAAGCTGCGCAAACAGCTCATGCACGAGCGCCTCACCGCCGTCGTCGCCGGACAGCGCCACTCCGTAGACCTCGCGCGCGAGCCGTCTTCGCCGCCAGCCAGGGCGGCCTGGACTGAGGCGATCGCGGAGGTCCCAACGTAGTGGCATGAAAAACGTGGGCTAACACGAAACGGCACTTCGACACTTCGAACGCGCACTTTGCGCCCATGCGGGCGGAAAGTGCGCGCGAGTATGCCGTATCCGCATCGATATCAAACCGATACGAGCGTTTTACCGGCGGGCTTCCAGTGCTCCGCAACGGCCTTGTCCGGTATGCGCACCGTCGCAAGCAGCGGCACGTAGCCATGCAGCCTTGCTTCGTTCACCGCCAGTCGCTCGGAGCGGAGCAGTTCTCCCGAAAGCTTCGTCCCATCCTGGGTTTCAATGCGGTATCCATCAATAGGGCCCCACTGTCCCTTCGGCACGGGTTCTATATAAACGTGCACCATCTTGTCTCTCCACAGGTTTGGAAAATTCCGGAACGCGCGAACGTTCGCCATGGATAAAGCGTACTGGGATAAATATCGTTCGCGGCTTCCTGCCCGCTGGAAGTTGCAGGAAATAAAATTCATTAAAATCAATGAGATGCATAAATTATATTGCAATGTGAAATCACATTCGCCTATATGCAATTCCCTCATGCTGCGTCGCCGCAGATTTTTCTGGCATACGCGACATCATTCCGCAATATGAAATATTTGCAATACCCGATGCGGCCGCCAACCATCGAATACGTCATCACGAAGAACAACTTCAAGAGCAACGGCATCGGGGTGTATCGCTGGCCGCCCTGAATTCGTCTACATATGTAGGAAAACGCTGACAGCACTACTGTTGCGACTACATCAAGTTCGCTGGCCGCTGATTTCATTTGCCCCCCGCCAAAGCAATACTTCCGTCACCCGAGCGACACACGTTCGCGCCAGCGCCAGCAGGTTGCCGGGAGACATATCGAAGTAGCCCTTGAGCGGGGAACATCATGAATAGCGCCGATACTCTGCAGTCCATTCAGGAACTCAACCTGTCCTACCTCGCGCTTGCACAGCGCCTGCTGCGCGACGACCGCCCGGCGGGTATGTTCCGGCTCGGCCTGTCCGGGCAGGTGGCCGACCTGCTGGCCGGACTGACGCTCGCGCAAATCGTCAAGCTCGCGGCCTGCAATCAGTTGCTGTGCTTCTTCCGCATCAACGACCACCAGATGCTGTCCGTGCTGGCGGCGCCCGCGAAGCACATCGATATCGCGCACACGCATGCAGCCGTGCTGCTCGCGGGCCAGCCCGCCGAACAGTTCGCGTGACTGGACCGAGGCGAGCCATGACCAGGATGAGCATCATCGAAGACGCAAGGGAAGTGGTGCGCGCAAGCGCATTGATCGAACTCGGCGCACGGATGCAGGTGCTCGAAAGCGAGCTGGCACTGCCGCGCGATCGGCTGATCCGGCTCTACCACGAGATCAAGGGAGAATCGCCGCCAAAGGGCATGCTGCCGTCGTCCGCCGACTGGTACATGACGTGGCAGGCCAACATCCACGCCTCGCTGTTCTACAACACGTATGTGTTTCTCAAGGACTCGGCGGGCTGCTCGCATCTCGACGCGCTGACCAAGGGATTTCGCCTGTATCGGGAACACTGCGCGCACAACGGTCTCGAGATGCAACTCGATTTGACGCGCGCCTGGACGCTGGTGCGCTTCTTCAACGGCGCAATCCTGCAGTTGACTTCATGCCGCCGCTGCGCGGGCAAGTTCGTGATCCACAAGTACGATGCGCCGGAGGGCAAGGTCTGTGCGATTTGCCAGCCGCCTTCACGCGCGGGCAAGCGCGCGAAGGCCAAGCCGCCCCGCCCTATGCCGGTTCCTCTCGATTCAGAGCGCTCACCGGCAGGCTGACCGACAAGCGAAATCCCTCGCCCGGCGCCGTATCGACAGACACCGCGCCGTTCAATTGCCGGACCCGCTCGCGCATGCCGAGCAAACCGAACGACTGCTCCTTGTGCATCGCGCCGGCCGCCGAGCCGCGCCCGTTGTCGGCCACGCCGATGCGGCACGCATCGCCGTCCAGCACAACCTCGACCTGCACTTCGGTGGCCTCCGAGTGTTTTGCAATGTTCGTGAGCGCTTCCTGGACGATCCGGTACATCGCCGTGGCCGCCGCCGAATCGATATGCAGATCGTCGATGTCGATGACCAGATCCACCGCGATCCCATTGCGGCTTTCGAAATCGCCGGCGAGCCATTCGAGCGCCGGCACGAGCCCGAGGTCGTCGAGCACGATCGGACGCAGCCCGGCTGCGATGTGGCGCACCGATCTCACGGTTTCGTCGATCAACGTCATCATCGAGCGTGCCCGGCCGCGCAGCACCGGCGCCATCGCGCGGTCGTCGAGATCGCTTTCGAGCATCGTCAGGTCGATCTTCAACGCGGTCAGCCGCTGTCCGAGATCGTCGTGCAGTTCGCGCGCGATGCGCTTTTGCTCCTCCTCGCGCGCGGCCTGGATGCCCGCCGAGAGGTGCCCCAGATGTTCGAACTCCTTCACGCGCATGCGCTCGCGCATATCCCGGCGCATGTCGCGGCGCGTGAGCGCAACGAGCCGCGCATAGAGCGTGCCGCTCTCGACCAGCAGCACGATCAGCACGAAGCTCGCCGCCAGCAGGCCATATATCCGCCCTGCATAGAACCCGAGATCGAAGCGGCCGTGGTTGAGCATCGCGGCAAGCGCGATGTCGATCATCCACGCCACCATCACGACCATCAGCCACATGTCGAGCGCCGTGCGCTTGCCGTGCCGCCATAGAATGGCGAGCGCGAACGGGCTCGCCAGCCACACCGCGCCAATCACCCAGCGGTACGCCCAGGTAAAGCGTCCGTTCACGAGGAGATCGGGCAGCAGCGCCTGGCCCGCCGTGGCGAAGACGGTCAGGACGCAAACGAGCGCCGCCACGGCCAGCACGCACAACGCGATCGATGCGCGCGCCGAACGCCCTGGCATGGCGCGGCGATCACCGTGAGCGGCCTTGCCGAGCAGCACATAGGCCGTAGCGAAGCAGGGAAAACCGGCGTGCCAGAACATATAGATCCACGCGGTGCTCTGCGTGCCGGCACCTAGCAACCCGGCGGGTGCGAACAGGCCCGGAAACGTGAGGCCATGTGCAATAGTCATGCCGGCGGTGAAGAGATAGCCGCTGCCGAGGGCGAGCAGCGCACGCGAGCGCAGCGAATTGAACTGGCCGAACAGCAGCATGGCCGTAATCAGGTCGTTCATCACCAGCGCCGATTCGTAGATCGGGATGAACGCCCCCACCACCGGCAGCGGACGCTTCGCAAACGGCGCAAATACCGCGAACAGCGCGCAGCTCGCGAAGATGACCGTGAGCGCGAGCCGCCGCTCGCTGCGCCCCGCGGGCAAGGTCGAAAGAAACATCTGGTTGCCGTCGTCTCGATCGCGACCCATGCGCCTGCCTGGAAATGAATCAGGAGAAGGCATTTGAGCAGAGGATGCATGTCGAAGGCAACTATTGCATACTGCCTCCTGGCAACAGAATTATCCGCAGCGGGATGATCCACAGCGGCTCGCCGCAAACATCACTTGGCTTTCCCGCAACCAGCGGCACAGCTGGAGGACACCCACCCATGACCCAGGTTTTGATCGCCGACGACCACGCGCTCGTGCGTGACGGTCTCCGCCATATCCTGCAGAACGCCAGCGGGTTCGACGTGGTCGGCGAGGCGCGCGACGGCGTGAGCACGATCGCGCTGATCCGCTCGACCCCGGCACACGTGCTGCTGCTCGATCTGTCGATGCCGGGACGCAACGGCGTCGAGTTGATCAAGCAGATCAAGGAAGAAAAGCCCGAACTGCGCATTCTCGTGCTGACCATGCACGCCGAGCAGCAATACGCGGTGCGGGCGTTCAGGGCCGGCGCGTCCGGCTACCTGACCAAGGAAAGCGCCGGCGCGGAACTGGTTTCGGCCGTCACCAAGGTGGCGGCAGGCGGCGTGTATGTGAGCCTCGCAATGGCCGAGCAGTTCGCGCAGAGCCTGAACGAACCGGCCGACGCGCTGCCTCACCAGCGTCTTTCCGACCGCGAGTTCGACGTGTTCAGGCGCCTGGCCGCCGGCGAGACCATCACCGAAATCGCTCAGGCGCTCTGCGTGAGCGCGAAAACGGTCAGCACTTACAAGACGCGCATCCTCGAAAAAATGCGCGTCCCGCACGAGGCCGCGCTCGTGCGCTATGCGATGCGCCACAAGCTATTCGAGGACAACGACGAGGTCTAGCGCGACCCGGTCTAGAGCGACCCGGTCTGGCGCGACCCGGTCTGGCGCGGCGGCGTGGCTTCTATGCCGATCGGGTAGGAATCCGCCTACACGACTTCCATTTCGCCTACCCGAAGTTCAACCGCCGCCGATTCCCTTGCGCGATGGCGGGCCCGATACTTCTGCACATGGATGCGAACGTCTCACCGAAAGAACTGACCGTCTTCCTCGTCGAAGACTCGGCATCGCTGCGCCGCCGGATCGCGGCGTTGCTCCATACGATCGACGGGGTCCGCGTCGTTGGCGAAGCGGAGGACATCCAGACTGCACTAAGATGCATCGCCGCCTGCCGCCCCGCTGTCGTGATTACCGACTTGCGCTTGCCCGACGCAAACGGGATCGAGTTGATATCGGCACTCGCCCGCCGCGGGCCGCCGGTCGTCACGATGGTGCTGACCAATCAATCGAGCCAGCCCTTTCGCGAAGCCTGCCAGGCGGCAGGTGCACATTATTTCTTCGACAAGACTCAGGAGATCGACAAGGCCCGCAGGGCCATCGAGCGCCTGGCCGAAGCGCACCGCCGGCGTACGGTGCTGTAGCCTTGCGCGACGCATCGCTTACACCAGCAGCGTCGCGCCCGCCCACACGATCAACGCCACGCCCAGTGCATGACCAATGCGCTCGCCGCCAGGCAGAACCTTTTCAACGAAAACGATCAGCGAGAGCGCGGCGATCCACAGCACGTTCATGACGCCGCCGACGAATAGCAGCGCCATCAGCAGCCAGCAGCAGCCGACGCAGTACATCCCGTGCCGCACGCCGAGCAGGAAGCCACCCGCGACGCCGGGGCGCCCATGCCCGATCAGGAAATTGACCGGCGAGCGGCATTGCTTGAGACAAGCGCGCTTGAGCGGCGTGAACTGATAGATACCGGCCATCGCGAGAACGACCGCCGAAAGAACCGCGCTCTTCGACCACAGCATCATTGCCGAAATGAGACCGCGCGGTTGCAGGATCATCTGCAGCCACGACGCGCCAATCGAAAACGCGAGCCACGCACAGAGATAGCCGGCCAGAAGACACAGCGAAAGCACGGCGGTATGCGATTCCGATGCGCCGCGATGCCGGATCACACGGCGATACAGCAGGATCAGCGGCAACGCGCTGGGCGTCATCATCGCGATCATCATGATCCACCACATGACGATCACGGCGGGCAGCGACAGCGCCATGGCGCCTGCGCTGTCGAGCCGGTGCGGGAACAGCGTCGCCGCCGTCATGGCCAGCGCCGACATGCCGGTGCCCGCCCCAGTCCACACGTAGTACCACGATGCCGCCACCACGCCGGCGATGCCGGCCCAGCCAGCAATGCCAGGCGCCGTCACCGCATGGCCACGCCAGCTAGCGACCGGGTTCATGCGGCGGCGCGATGCCGGACCAGCCCCTGGTTATTCAGGTGCAGGCGCGCGAACTGCGCATAGGTGCCGTCCAGTTGCAGCGCGATGTTGCCTTGCGAGCGGCCCGAGCCCGAACCGATTTCGGCAATTTCGTACTCGAAACCGTTCGGCAGGTCGATGCGCGCGCGATGCTCGGCGCCGGACACCGGATTTCGAATCGGCTCGCCGACGAGGTCGAAAACGCCTTCGACATGAACCCGGCCGCGCCTCGCATCGACATCGGCTTCGAAATCGATCTTCGTGAAGATCGGCTCGAACGCCTGCTCGATCGTCGACGAGTAGACCGCGAACATCGTGGCGAATGGTTCGGTATCCTGACCGGTCATGATCTTCAGGATGGCGTCGCGTTGCTCGGGGCTGGCCCGTTCGTCGACGATCGGCTGGCACTTTCCCCGGCCTTCGTGAACCGCCCCGGGCCATTGAAATACCACTGCGATATTGACGCCGTCGAGCCGCACATCGCCGTAGAAGCCTTCGGCGATCGATATCGCTCCCATGGCCTCGCACCAGCCACGAGTCGGCAGCGCGTTGAACTGGCAAGGGCAACCGTATGAGCAATTGCAGCTGATCAACTCGGTGCCCTGGATTTCCCAGGAAATCACGGTCGTTCTCCTGTCACCGGCGCGTTGCCCTTTGATTTGCTTGATGAAAACGTGTGGCACGCTGGGCTGCGTGATTTGAATCTAGTGGACGCACCATGCAAAGTCAAAGCCGTGGCGCGCGGCTATTTTCCGCGCGTCACGGGTTCCAATCACATGGATTCAGACCGGCGTTATCAAACCGATTTCGTCACGCCGCCATCGACGCGAATATTCTGGCCGGTAATGTAGGCCGCGCCATCGGAGGCCAGAAACGCAATCGTGGCCGCGATTTCCTCGCTCGTTCCATAGCGCTGCAGCGGTACGCTTTCGCGGCGCGCTTCCTGCGCGGGCAGGCTGTCGATCCAGCCCGGCAGCACATTGTTCATGCGAATGTTGTACTTGGCCTGTGTGTCCGCGAAGAGCTTCGTGTACGACGCCAGGCCGGCGCGGAACACGGTCGAGGTGGGGAACATCTCGCTCGGCTCGAAAGCCCAGGCGGTGGAGATATTGATCACCACGCCGCCCTGCTGCTTCTGCATGATAGGCGCAACGAGACGCGTGGGCCGAATCACGTTCATCAGGTAGGTGTCCATGCCCCGATGCCAGTCTTCGTCGGAGATATCGAGGAGCGGGCCGCGCGGACCGTGGCCCGCGCTGTTCACCAGCACGTCGATGCGGCCCCAGCGCGACATGGTCAGGTCGACGAGCTTGCGAAGGTCGTCGTTCGACTGGTTCGAGCCCGTCACGCCCACGCCGCCGAGTTCCGCCGCCAGCGCCTCGCCTTTGCCCGAGGACGAAAGGATTGCAATCTTGAAGCCGTCGGCGGCCAGGCGCCGCGCGGCGGCCGCGCCCATGCCACTGCCGCCCGCGGTAACCACTGCCACTTTTTCCACTGTCATGGTGTCAATCTCCGAATATTGGGCCACGCCCAGAATATGCGCACAAAATGCGCTACGTATCGAAAAGAAGCCAAAACCTGCTCACACTGAGGACGCGCTTTCGATCTCCGCGATCAACGCTTTCAGCACCCCCTCTATCGGCCGGGAAAGCCGTCTCTCGCGCATAGTCGTCACGCAGAGGCTGCGCTGGTTGAGCAGCGGTTCGTCCAGGCGCCTGGCGATCAGCGAGAGATCGCTGCCGAGTCCCGCCAGCGAGAGCTTGCTGCCCAGCGTAATTGCTCCGGCCAGCGAAGCAAACGCATGCAAGGCGCTCGAATTGTTGCTCGTGAGAATGGGTTCGAGCGTAATGCCATGGCGCGCACAACATTCGTCGAACAACTGGCGAGCCGTATTGCCGCGCCCGAGCAGCGCGATGGGATAGTCGCGCAGATCGGCGAGCGTGAGCGACGCGTGACGCGCCAGCGGATGCCCGGGCGCGACCAGCGCGCAAACCGGCGACTCGGCGCTGTATTCCACCTGGACCTTCGCCGGATCTCCGCTCGAAAACGACAGCCCCAGATCGACCTCGCCGGTGGCCACCCACTGCTCGACCTGCGAAGGCGTACCCGAGCGCAGATGAAAATGTACCTGCGGCGCAACGGCATGGTGCTCGGCCAGCACATGCGGAAGGAACGAGCGCGTGAAGCCCTCCGTGCAGCCGATGCGCACGATGCCGCTGCCGAGCGCTTGCGCCGTGGCGATTTCAGCGAGCACCGCGTCGCCTTCGAGCAGCGCGCGCCGCGCGTGCCCGGCCAGCCGCTCGCCCGACTCGGTCAGCACCATGCCGCGCGGCATGCGCTCGAACAGCGCCGTGCCCACGTCCTGCTCGAGCTTGCTGATCTGCCGGCTGATGGCCGAGACGGCCACGTGCAGGTTTTCCGACGCCGCCGCCAGCGACCCCGTGCGCGCGACCTCGACGAAGTAGCGCAAAGCAATTCCATGAAGCATGGGCTGATCCGTTCAATGCGGCGCGTTGCCGTTTTGGCAATGCTAACTGCAAATATTGAAATTGTTGCGAATTTTTGGTCTTCCTAGACTGGCTGCATTGCCTGCAATTTATTGCAGTTTCCCGTGCGAGCCAGAGAGAAGCCCCTTGACCGAATCCCGACAAATCTCCATCGACCGCGCGCTGCGCACCTATGACAGCGGCGCGTTTCTCGCCGATCTTCAGCGCCGCGTCGGCTTTCGCACGGAAAGCCAGAATCCCGCGCAGGCCGACGCCGTGCGCGCCTATCTCACCGATGAAGTTGCGCCCGCACTCGCCCCGCTCGGCTTCGCGAGCCGCATCGTCGAGAATCCGGCGGCCACGCGCGCGCCGATGCTGATCGCGGAGCGCATCGAAGACCCGGCCTTGCCGACCGTGCTGACCTACGGTCACGGCGACGTGGTGCGCGGCTACGACGAACAATGGCGCGAAGGCCTCGCGCCCTGGACGGTCACCGTGGAAGGCGACCGCTGGTACGGGCGCGGCACCGCCGACAACAAGGGCCAGCACTCCGTGAACTTCGCGGCGCTCGCCGCGGTGCTCGACGCGCGTGGCGGCAAGCTCGGCTACAACGTGAAACTGATCTTCGAAACCGGCGAGGAAATCGGCTCGCCGGGCCTCGACGACGTTTGCGCCGCGCATCGTGACGCCCTCGCGGCGGACGTGTTCATCGCCTCGGACGGCCCGCGCGTGCTGGCCGAGCGGCCCACGGTATTCCTCGGCTCGCGCGGCGGGGTGACCTTCGAGTTGCTCGTCGACCTGCGCAAAGGCGCGCATCACTCAGGCAACTGGGGCGGCGCGCTGCGCAATCCGGCCATCGTGCTTTCGCACGCGATCGCGAGCCTCGTCGACGCGCGCGGCGCCATCGCCGTGGACGGCCTGCGCCCGCCGCCGATTCCGGCGAGCGTGCGCGAAGCGCTCGCCGACATCGTGCTCGGCGGCGACGAGGACGCCCCCGCAATCGACCCGGATTGGGGCGAGCCCGGCCTCACGCCCACCGAGCGCGTGATTGCCTGGAACACGCTCGAAGTGCTCGCGTTCAAGGCCGGCAATCCCGACGCGCCCGTCAACGCAATTCCGCCCACGGCCAAGGCGACCTGCCAGTTGCGCTTCGTGGTGGGCACCGACGCCGAACACGCGGGCGAACACCTCGAAGCGCATTTCGCGCGGCTCGGCTTCAGCGACGTAAAAGTGCGCGTCACGCAGATATCGGCGGCCACGCGCCTCGACCCCGACGACGCCTGGGTGCACTGGGCGCTCGAATCGCTGCGCGCGTCCACGGGCAAAAAGCCCGCGCTGCTGCCGAACCTGGGCGGCACCGTGCCCAACGACGTGTTCGCGTACACGCTCGGCCTGCCGACGCTCTGGATCCCGCACTCGTATCCCGCCTGCGCGCAGCACGCGCCGAACGAGCATCTGCTCGGCTCGGTGGCGCGCGAAGCGCTAGCCGTGATGGCCGGACTCTGGTGGGACCTTGGCGACGACGCCGCGCGCCTCGCCGCAGGTGCAGCCGCGGGTACGGCCGCAACCAGCCCGCAAGCCCCATCGAAACCGCAAGCGCCGCAATCCTCCGACGCCCTGCTCTGAAAAAAAGGCCCGCCAACATGTCCGCCAGGAAACCCGTGAGCCTCGTCAGGCTCGTCATCGCCACCTCCGCCGGCAACGCGCTCGAATGGTTCGACATCGCCATTTACGGGTTCTTCGCGGTGTATATCGGCAAGCACTTCTTTCCGGCCGTCAACGAAACCGTTTCGATGCTGCTCACGTTCGGCACCTTCGGCGCCTCGTACCTCGTGCGGCCGATCGGCGGCGCGGTGCTGGGCGCCTACGCCGACCTGCGCGGACGCAAAGCGGCGATGATGCTCTCGGTAAGCCTCATGATGGTGGGCACGGCCATCATCGCGCTGATTCCCGACTACGCGGCGATTGGCCTGGCCGCGCCGCTCGCGGTGTTCGCCGCGCGGCTCATCCAGGGCTTCTCGGCGGGCGGCGAGTTCGGCGCATCGACCGCCATGCTGATCGAACATGCCCCGCACCGGCGCGGCTTCTTCGCGAGCTGGCAGTTCGCGACGCAGGGCCTCGCGACGCTGCTCGCGGCCTCGTTCGGCTTCGGGCTCGCGCGCATCCTGACGCCCGCCGATCTCGCGGCATGGGGCTGGCGCCTGCCGTTTTTCTTCGGATTGCTGATTGGTCCGGTGGGCCTCTATCTGCGCAGCTACATCGACGACGCCGAGGACTTCAAGCGCGCCGAGCGCACCGAGACGCCCGTGCGCGACGTGCTGACCCGGCAAAAGCGCCTCGTGCTCACGGCCATCGGCCTGCTGACCGTCTCCACGGCGGTCAACTATCTGCTCCAGTACATTCCGACCTTCGCGATCCGCCAGCTCCACCTGCCCGCGGCGACAGGTTTCGCGGCGACCATGGTGGGCGGCGTGATTCTCACGGTCGTGACGCCGTTCGCGGGGTATTTGTCGGACCGCATCGGCCGCCGCACGCAAATGACCTGCGTGGGGGTGCTGCTGCTCATCAGCGCGTATCCCGGCTTTGCCTGGGCCACGAGCCATTCGGACGTGCTGCCGCTGTTCGTGCTGATCGCGTGGCTCGCGCTGCTGAAATCGATCTATTTCGGCGCGCTGCCCGCGCTCATGGCCGAAATCTTTCCGGCCGCGACGCGCGCGACGGGCATGTCGATCGGCTACAACATCGGCGTTACCGTGTTCGGCGGCTTCACGCCGGCAATCGTCACGTGGATGCTCAGCGCCACCGGCGACAAGAGCGCGCCGGGCTACTGGCTGATCGCAACCGCCATGATCAGCCTCGCCGCGCTCGCCTATGTTAGCCGCGTGAAAGTGACGGGCCCGGTTTCGCAGCAGGCGGCGGCTTAAAAGGGACAATTCTCTCCGAATATTCGCCGAACCCCGCGATATCTGGTAGAACATCGGCCTGGGCTTTTTCGATCAATAACCGCGAGAGACGACGCAAATGAACACCCCCCGTCCCCTTGAAATCGCCGTGGAACGGCACCCGAATCCCACGCCGGCCGATGAAATCGCCGCCCGGCTGACCAATCCGGTGTTCGGACGCGTTTTCACGGATCACATGGTCACGATCCGCTGGACGGAAGGCATCGGCTGGCACGACGCCAAGGTGGAAGCGCGCCGCCCGTTCCAGATCGACCCGGCCTGCGCCGTGCTGCACTACGCACAGGAAATTTTTGAGGGCATGAAGGCGTATCGCGGCGAAAACGGCCAGATCTCGCTGTTCCGCCCGCAGGAAAACGCCAAGCGCTTCCGCAACTCGGCGGCGCGCATGTCGATGGCCGACCTGCCCGAAGAGTTGTTCCTGCGCGCCGTCGAGGCGCTCGTCGACATCGACCGCGCCTGGGTGCCGGGCGGCGACGGCAGCCTCTACCTGCGCCCGTTCATGTTCGCCAACGAGAGCTTCCTCGGCGTGCGCGCGGCCAGCGAATACATCTTCTGCGTGATCGCCTGCCCGGTCGGTCCCTATTTCAAGTCGGGCAAGTCGGCGGTCACGGTCTGGGTCTCGGACCAGTACACGCGCGCGGCGCCGGGCGGCACGGGCGCGGCCAAGTGCGGCGGCAACTATGCGGCCAGCCTGATTGCGCAGACCGAGGCGTCGGCGCATGGCTGCGATCAGGTGGTGTTCCTGGACGCCGCGCAGCATCGCTGGATCGAAGAGCTCGGCGGCATGAACGTGTTCTTCGTGCTCGACGACGGCTCGCTCGTCACGCCGCCGCTTTCCGGCACGATCCTGCCGGGCATCACGCGCGCGTCGATCATCGAGCTGGCGCGCAAGGAAGGCTTGACCGTCAACGAAACGCCCATTTCCTTCGACGACTGGCGCGATGGCGCCGCGTCGGGCCGCATCAAGGAAACGTTCGCGTGCGGCACGGCGGCGGTTGTTACGGCGATCGGCACCGTGCGTCATGCGGGCGGCGAGTTCTCGATTGGCGATGGCGGTGAGGGAGAAGTCACGCGTCAGTTGCGTACGCTGCTCACCGGCATTCAGCGCGGCAAGATTGCAGATCCGGCGGGCTGGGTTTGGAATGTGAAGGGGTAATACCTTTTCGGGGGCGCTCAAGCACGCTGAGCGCCCCGCTCAACCACACGCGCAAATGCACTGCACACCTGTCTATTACAGACATCGAATCGGAATTTTAATCAGGAATCCTCACCCAAACCGCACGCAATAAATCGGTGGCAAATGCGCGGAAACCAGGCGCCAGTTTTCGCCGCCGTCACTGGAAGTCCAGAGCGCGCCGGTGGTGGACCCCATCGCGAGACGCGTGCCCGAGTCGTCGACGACAAGCCCGTGCCGATACACGAGGTCATAGGCCGGCGCGGGCGGCAAACCGTTCGAGAAGCGCTCGAACGTGCGGCCGCCATCGCGCGTACGCGTGACCACGAACTTGCCGTCCACCGGCACACGGCAGGCGTCCTTCACGGCCGGCACGAACCATGCGGTATCGGGCTCGCGCGGATGCACGGCTACCGCGAAGCCAAAGCTCGACGGCTGCGCTTCGATGCGCTGCCAGTGCGCCGCGCCGTCGGTCGAGCGGAAGATCGCGCAGTGATGCTGCGTCCACAGCACATCGGGGTTCGCCGCACATTGCACGACGCGGTGCGGGTCCTGCACGTTGGCTTCGCCGCGCCGCTCAGGCGGCATGTAATCGGCTTCCATGCCCTCGGAACTCAGTTGCCAGTTCGCGCCGCCATCGACGGTCTGCCACACGCCGCCGCACGATATGCCAATGGTCACGTGACGGCTGTCGCGCGGGTCGACCACCACGGAATGGATGCCCGGTGCGTCGTAGCCGCCACCGAACCATTCGGGACGCTCCGGGCGGTCCCACAGCGCGCGGTTGAGTTCCCAGGAGTCGCCGCCGTCGCCGGAGCGGAACAGTCCGCCGGGAATCGTGCCTGCCCACAGCACACCCGGCTCGTCCGGGCCACCCGTCTCTAGCGACCAGATTTGCTGCAGCGTCCAGGGTGGCGATGGCGGGCGGGGCTCAGCGTCGCTCGAGCCGTTGCTCGCGCGCGCCTCCTCGGGCGGCTGCGGCGGGTAGACCGGAACCGCGCACTCTTCCCAATCGGTCATGCCCGCGCGCAGCCGGTGCAGCTTCACGCCGAAGTGACCGAGATTGAGCGCGGCGTAAAGCGTCCCGTCGCGTGAGTCCGGTAGCACCATGCTCACCGGCTCGCCCGCGAAATGCGGCGCGCCGTACGTCCAGCCGCCCGCGCCATCGTGTTGCAGTACGAACAGTCCCTTGCGTGTGGCGACAAGTAATCGATCGCTCATGTGGAATGTCTCCTGGGCGGATATCTACCCGCCCGACAACGCTTGAACGACGTAGACGCGGCTAGCCTCGCTCAAGGTATCGGAAAGATGTTGCCGGTCGCGCACGGGTTGGCCATCCACGAACACGGACAGATGCCGCCGCAGTGCGCCTTGATCATCGAGAATGTAACCGCGCAGCCTCGGCTGCGCGGCGAAAACGGCCTCGAACGCTTCGCCCAGCGTGTGCGCGTCGATCTCGCGCTCGGGCGTCGCGACATGCCGTTGTATCGAGGCAGCGAAGAATATGTGGGCCATGGCGGTGCGGCGGCGCGGCAAAGTCCGTCGCCGCCGGTTTTGTAGTTTAGGCGATTTGCGGGGCGAGTCCATGCAGGCAGCTACGCGCCCGCCGCCAATCCTGGCACAATCGCACATGATGTCCGGACTCGCGAACGGTTCATCACCGCAAGCTCAAGAAACTCTCCAACCCCAGGACCCCCATGGCCCCGCTGGTCGCCACACTCGCCCTGTTGATCGTCGTCTTTGTCCACGCGAGCCTTCCTCGCTTCACGCCCCGAGGGCCGAAACGGCTCATCGCGCATGCGTCGCTGCTGCTCGTGGGTTTGGGGTTCGGTGTGGTGAGCGCGATGCTGACCGGTCCGGCCGCGCCGCCGTGGGCCGTGATCGCGTGCGGCATGGGCATCGTTCACGTGCCGGCGCTGTGCCTGCTCGTGCTCAAGCGCATGAAGCGATAACTTCGTCCCGCGCAGCAGGCGCACCGGCGCGCGCCCGATGCAGCACGGCCAGCACCTCGCTCGCCGTCTTTTCCGAATGCTCGCGCAAAATCCGCGGTAAATCAGCGTGCGCAGGATCTTCAAGCGCAGCCAGAATCGCATCATGCTCAACCATCGATTCCGACCAGCGCAACACATCGGTATTCGCCGCGCCGCGCGCGCGATGCACTTTCGCCATCAGCGTCGCGTAGATATTCGAAAGCACCGGATTCCCGGCCGCATCCACGATCATCTGATGCACCTGCTGATTCAGCTGGAAATACGCTAGCCGCTCGCCCGCATGGTGGCATTCCACCATGCGCCGGTGCTTCGCCGCGATGGCGGCCACCTGCGCGACGCTCACGCGCTGCTGCAACAACGCCCCCGCCATCGCTTCGAAGCCGTGCAGCATCTCGAAGGTGCTGGCGAGGTCGTCGAGGTCGATCGCCGCCACGCGGTAGCCAATGTATTGCCGGTGCGTCACGCGCCCTTCCGAAACCAGCACCTTGAGCGCCTCGCGCAAGGGCGTCTTCGACACGTCGAACGCCATGCACATTTCTTTTTCGTCGATGCGCGCGCCCGGCGGCATCTCGCCTTCATCGATCATGACGCGCAAGCGCGCGGCGACCTCCGCGGCCATGCCGCGAGTGCGCAACAACAGAGGGGAGCTATTCGACTGACTATTCATGGCAAGAGCTTAACATGACCCTGGTACATACCCTGTATTTTTGCATGATTTTATAAAAATCAATGAGTTAGTGTATTTGTAATTATAGATTCTTAATCCTATACTCTGTCGGACGTTGCGCGACGCCATGAAAACATCCGCCTCTCCCAGGAGCTGTTCATGTCAACAACATCCGGTGTGGCCGCCATGGCGGTCCACAAGTCCAGCGTGCGCTGGAAGATTTTTCTGGTCATGCTGAGCCTCATTTCGATCAACTACATCGACCGTGCGTCGTTGTCGGTCGCCATGCCGCTGATCTCGAAGGAGTTCGACGTCGGTCCGGCCATGGAAGGGCTCATCCTCAGCTCGTTCTTTTGGACCTATGCGTTCATGCAGATTCCGGGCGGCATGCTGGCCGACCGTTTCAAGCCGCGCATCGTGATCGCCTGCGCCACTGTCTTCTGGGGCTTCTTCCAGGCCATCGCCGCGCTGTGCACGAACGCCCCGGCCCTGCTGCTCACGCGTCTGGGTCTTGGCGCGTCGGAAGCGCCGATCATGCCCGCGGGCGGCAAGCTCAACGCCCTCTGGATGACGCAGACCGAACGCGGCCGCGGCGCGACCCTGCTCGACGGCGGCGCGCCGCTGGGCGCGGCGCTCGGCGCGATCCTCATCACCGGGCTCATCGCCATGCTCGGCTCGTGGCGTCTTGCCTTCGCGGTCGCGGGCATCGGCACGGTGCTCGCCGGCATCCTCGCGTGGTTCTATGTGCGCAATACGCCGCGCGAACATCCGGGCGTGAACGAACTGGAAGCCGCCTATATCGAGGAATCGCACGCACAAGACGCGGCGCTCGAACCGGCCTCGCTCTCGGGCCGCACGAGCGACTTCTTCAAGTACCGCTCGGTGTGGGGCATGTTCTTCGGCTGGATGTGCTTCAACACGGTTTTCTACGGACTCCTGACGTGGATGCCGAACTACCTGCACATGGTGCACGGCTTCGACATCAAGCAGATGGGCGGTTCGAGCTTCATTATCTTTTTCAGCGGTTTCATTGGCGAGCTGGTCGGCGGCTGGATCGCCGACAAGTGGAAGGCCGCGGGCGGTCGCCCCAATGTCGTGATGCGCACGCTGTTCGGCATCGCGGCGGTGATCGCTACCCTATCGATCTTCTCGGTCGCCTACGTGACCAATGCGGTCGCCGTAGTCGCGCTGCTCTCGACCACGCTGTTTTTCCTGCGCTGGTGCGGTCTTTACTGGTGCATCCCGTCGTCGCTCGGCACGCGCAGCAAGATCGGTTTCCTTGGCGGCTTCATGAATCTCGGCGGCAATATCGGCGGTATTTCGGTGCCGATCATCGTCGGCGCGATCGTGCAGCTCACGCACTCGTACTTCCTCGCGCTGATGTTCTTCGCGGCGGCCGGCGTCGGCCTGCTGGTGTGTTCGAGCGTGATCGACTACGAAAAGAAGATTCCAGTTTGAATCTTTATTAACGCGGTCCGCTGCCTCCCGCTTCATTTATTCAATTATTCATCTTTAGATATCGACATGAACAAGCGCACTCTTCTCGGCATGCTCACGCCGTCGTCCAATACTGCGCTCGAGCCGCTCACGAGCGCGATGGTCGCGGGCCTGCCCGATGTCTCCGCGCACTTCGCACGTTTTCCCGTGACGGAGATCTCGCTCTCGGACCAGGCGCTCGGCCAGTTCGACGACACCAAAATCCTGCAAGCCGCCGAGTTGCTCGCCGACGCCAAGGTCGATGTGATCGGCTGGAACGGCACGTCCTCGGGCTGGCTCGGTTTCGAAGCCGACGAGCGTTTATGCCGCCGCATCACCGAGGTCACCGGCATCCCCGCCACGACCTCCGTGCTCGCGCTCAATGAGATCCTGCGCAAGACTGGCGCCGAAGATTTCGGCCTCGTCACGCCCTACCTCGAAGAGGTGCAGGAAAGAATCGTCGCCAACTACCGCAGCGAAGGTCTGAACTGCATTGCCGAGCGTCATCTGGGCCTGAAGGTCAATTTTTCGTTCTCCGAAGTCACGGCCGACCAGATCCGCGAGATGGTTCTTGCCGTAGCCGCCGCCAAGCCGCGCGCGATCACGACCTTCTGCACGAACCTGAAGGCCGCGCATCTCGTGCGGGCGCTCGAGGAAGAGACCGGCATTCCCGTCTACGACACGATCTCCACGGTGGTCTGGAAGTCGCTCCAGCTCGCCGGCTACGACACCCGCAGCGTCAAGGGCTGGGGGCGTCTGTTCAGCGAAGTCGTTTAAGGACCGGGCGAGCGCGCTGCGTTATTAAGCAAAACGAACAAGGAGCAATCGATGAGAGTGCCTCAAACGTTGTGCAGGATGGCGGCTGCGGCGATCGTCGCCGGCTCGGCGGCGCACGCGGCGCATGCCTCCGGCGCCACCCGTCCGGCATCGCAGGACATGCCCACTGTGGTACCCGAATCGGTCGGCGTCGATTCGGCGCCGCTCGTTCGCATGTCGCAATGGCTGCGCAACGACAAGATGGACGTACGCAGCCTCGTGGTCGTGAAGGACGGCAAGATCGTGTTCGAGCGCTATAGCGACGGCCTCACGCGCGACAACAATTACGAGCTGTACTCAGTCACGAAGACGATTACCGCGCTGCTCACCGGCATCCTGGTGGGCGAAGGCAAGCTCAGCCCGTCGACGAAAGCAGCGCCCATGATCGCCCAGGCGCGCCCCGACCTCGCAAGCGAACTCGCCGACAAGCAGAACATCGAGCTGCGCCACCTGATGTCGATGTCAAGCGGCCTCAGCTATCAGACGCGCGAAGGCACGGACCCGCTCTACTACGAAGCGCCCGACCGGCTGCGCGTCGCGGTCACGAGCCGCGCCACCGGGACGGCGCCCGGCACGCACTTCGACTATATCGACGTGAATCCCGTGCTCACGGGCACGGCCGTTTCGATCGCCGCGCAACAGCCCGAGGACCAGTTCGCGCGCGAGAAGCTGTTCGGGCCGCTCGGCATGTCGCATTACCGCTGGAGCGGCGCGGACAAAACCGGCGCGGTTTCGGGCGGCTGGGGACTGCGCCTGCGCGCCGTGGACATGGCCAAAATCGGCATGCTGCTGCTCGACGGCGGACGCTGGCACGGCAAGCAGGTCGTGCCCGCCGCATGGATCAAGCAGATGGCGACGCCCTCGCCCGCCGCCGCCGACTACGGCTATTACTGCTGGATTCAGCACGTCGTCGAGAAAGGCCAGCCCGAGTACGGCGCGATGGGATTCAAGGGGCAATTCATCACGGTGCTGCCCAAGCAGCACGCCGTGGTCGTGATGACGAGCCTGCTGCCCACCGAAGGCGGGCTGCGCGACGCGACCTACCTCCAGCAATATCGGCGCATGGTCAACGAGTACATTCTTCCCGCGCTCTCGCCCGCGAGCAAACCGGCGCAGACCGCCGCGAAAACCCAGGCGCTGCATGAGGAACTCGAAAGGAGCCGCCAGACCCAAGGCGTTCCTGGCACGGCCACCGCATTCAACGACGCCCCTGAAACCTGAAGGAAACCGCGACGATGACAATCCAGACGGTCCCGCCGCTCCCCGTGTTTTCGCCGTCCCGTTCACGGCCTGCATCGCCGGTGCTGCGCGCGCTGCTCGCGCGCGTGGCGCCGCTTGTGTTCGGCGCGAGCGCGCTCGTGCCGTTCGCGGCCAGCGCGCAGCAAGCGAGCGCCCCGCTCCAAGAAGCCGGCATTGAATCCACTACGCCCGAGGACGTGGGCGTCGATTCGAGCGAGCTCGTGCGTCTCTCGCAATGGATACGCGACCAGAAGCTCGACGTCTACAGCCTGCTCGTGGTGAAAGACGGCAAGCTGATTTTCGAGCGCTACGGCGCGGGCGCATCGCGCAACGCCAACTACGAGCTGTATTCCGTGACCAAGTCGGTGACGTCGCTGGTCGCGGGCATCCTGGTCGACCAGGGCAAGATCGGCCTGAACGATTCGGTGGGCGACAAGCTGAGCGCATGGCGCCCCGACTTGCGCGCGGACTTCGCCGACAAGCGCAACATCGAGCTGCGCCACGTGCTGTCGATGTCGAGCGGCCTGCATTACGACTTCCGCCCCAAGGACGATCCCATCTACTACACGGCGCCCGATCGCCTGAAGCTTGCGGCCGCAACCAAACCGAAGGTCGCGCCCAGCACGGAATTCGAATACACCGACATCAATCCGATCCTGACTTCGGCCATGTTGAGCGCGGCGGCGCACGCGCCCGTCGAACAGTATGCGCAAGCGCACCTGTTCGAGCCGCTCGGCATGCAGCACGCGGCCTGGGAACGCGCCGACCAGAAGGGTCTGGTCTCGGCGGGCTGGGGCTTGCGGCTGCGCGCGGTGGACATGGCGAAGATCGGCATGCTGGTGCTCGATCATGGCCGCTGGCAGGGCCGCCAGGTGGTGCCGCAGCAGTGGATCGCGCAGATGACGACGCCGGCCGTTTCGCCTTACTTCGGCTACTACTGGTGGGTCAACAACATCGTGCAGAGCGAGCCCGAGTTTGATGCTATGGGCTTCAAGGGGCAGTTCATCACGGTGCTGCCCAAGCGCAACACGGTGATCGTGATGACGAGCATGCTGCCGATCGAAGGCGGCCTGCGCGACGCGAAGAACGTGCAGATGTTCCGGCAGATGGTGAGCGGCTATATCGTTCCGGCGCTCGACAATGCGCAGCACGCGAAGCCCAGCGACGCGCGCCGCCAGGCGCTCGCGCAGGAACTGGAGGTGAGCGCGCGCACGCAAGGCATTCCGGGCACGTCGATGGACCCGACCGACAAGCCGAAGCTATAAGTGGCTGACGCCCCGCCGCGCGACGCGCTCGCGCGGCCACGCCGGAACCCGCGCTAAATTTGCCACTGAAGTTGACACTAACGTTGGCGCTAAAGTTACCGCTAGAACCAGCGCCAGATGCCTGCGGCCATGCCGGCAATCGGCCGATGCGCCCAGGTCGCGACGAGCCAGACGACGAGTCCGCCCGCCAGCGCGTGCATGCCGAAGCCGCCCAGCCGCGCACGGCCCGCCGCGATGGCCGCGAACGGCAGGTAGCTCGTTTTCGCCTCCCATGCGGGCCATTGCTCGGGTTGCAGGCGCTCCTTCTTGCGGTCCTGCAAGGCGGAGCCGACCAGCGCGAGCACGATCATCGCCACCGCAACCACGATGTTCTTCCCGACCGGATACACCGCGATATGACACAGCCCCCAAAGGGCGAACGCCCACATCATCGGATGACGCGTGACCGCGTAGACGCCGTGCGCCGTCTCGGGAAACGCGCCGGACCGGCCGCCCGTGGGCAGCGCGGGATTGCGGATCAGCGAGCCCATCAGCAGAATCGAGGCGATCAGCATCACCGCCGTCACCACGGCCCAGAGGCCGTTGCCGACCGCCCAGAGCGGCTCGGTCAGCGGCGCGCGCCGGTAGGCCACGATCATCCAGCCGATCGTCGCGAACGAGACCAGCGAGTAGATGCCCTGGAACGCGGCCTCGCCGATCGCGCCCACCAAAGGCTTGCGCAATGGATGGGACAGGATGAAGTGGCTGCCCACGAAGGCGGCGGACGCCGCCACGACTGCGGTGATGCTTCCATCAGGGCTTGGCATGAGCGTGGCTCCTCAGGTCATATCGTCAGCGATTCGTCAGGGTTCGATGCGCGCGCATACAAATGCGAACCCGGCAAGATTAGCGCCAGCGTGTGGCGTATCGAAGACTACTCCCAACTTTCGAGGACAACATGAAAAAGATCATCGTGAACGCCGGCCCGTACCGCTTCGTCGGCCGGCTGGAAGAAGAACGCGCGCCACGCACCTGCGAGCGCTTCCTGCAATTGCTGCCGCTCAGGAACAAGGTGATCCATTCGCGCTGGAGCGGCGAAGCCGTGTGGATCCCGCTGGGCGACTTCGATACGGGCCTCACGTTCGAGAACCACACGAGCCACGCATCGCGCGGCGATATTCTGCTGTACCCCGGCGGCTTCAGCGAAACCGAATTCCTGTTCGTCTATGGCAGTTCGAGCTTTGCGAGCAAGATGGGGCAGCTTGCCGGCAACCACTTCTTTACGCTGCTCGAAGGCCACGAGCATCTGGAGGCGTTCGGCAAACTCGTGCTGTGGGAAGGTGCGCAGGACATCGAGTTTACGCTTGCCGACGATTAACGGCTGACGGCTGACGGCTGACAACTAACGACTAACGGCGCCGGCCCGCCTCGCCCGCGGGCTGCAGCACTTTCATGACTTCCGCGGCCGTGTGCTCGGAATGCTCGCGCAGCAGCCGCGAGAGGCTCGCGCCGTCGCGTTTGCCCAGCGCCTCCAGGATCGCGCCGTGTTCGCCGAGCGATTCGGCCCAGCGGAACACATCGGCATTGGCCGCACCGCGCGCACGGTGAATCTTGCTCATCAGTGAAGCATACAAATCGGATAGCACCGGATTGTTCGCGACATCGACGATCTGCTGATGCACCTTCTGATTGGCGCGGTAGTAAGCCGTGCGCTTGCCGTCGCGATGAAACGCTTCCATCGCGTGGTGGCGCTCCAGCAGCACCTTCATCTGCTTGTCGTCGATGCGCTGCGCGGCGAGCCGTCCCGCGATTTCCTCCAGCCCGTGCAGCACCTCGAAGATCGCGGCGATCTCGTCCTTGTTGATCGGCGCGACCTGAAAGCCCATGTGCTGCCGGTGCGTCACATGCCCTTCGGTCACGAGGGTCTTGAGCGCTTCGCGCAGCGGCGTTCTGGAGATGTCGAACTGCTCGCACAGCGCTTTCTCGTCGATATGTTCGCCGGGCGGCAATTCCCCTTCCAGAATCATCTCGCGCAACCGCTCCGCGATTGCCGCGTACATCCCCGTGCCGCGCAGGCTGATGCGCTTGCGTGTGTCCGCCGGTAGTGCCTTCGTGTCCATGTCGTTTGCTTCCTGCTTGCTTTCGTTCGTGTCTTCCGTCTTCGCTTAATTTTCCTACACTCCCCCTCGACTATCCACAAAAATTAAAACTCAATAAAATCATATAGTTATAAAACTTGTAATTTATAATTAGAAATCATATACTGCGTTTGCGCAGACAGCGCACCGGGCCGAAAGCGGTCCGGCCACACACATGAAACCCGAAGGCCGTGACCAGGCGTACGGAGGAGACATCGATGCGAACCGCAAATGCGGCCGTGCAGGCCGAGGCGAGGACCGGCGTACGCTGGCGAATCTTTCTGATCATGTTGATGCTTATTTCGATCAACTACGTGGACCGGGCCTCGCTGTCCGTCGCCATGCCGCTGATCGCCAAGGAATTCAACATCGCCCCCGGCGTGCAGGGGCTGATTCTCAGCTCGTTCTTCTGGACTTATGCATTCATGCAGATTCCGGGCGGCATGCTGGCTGACCGTTTCAAGCCGCGCATCGTGATCGCGTTCGCCACGCTGTTCTGGGGCTTTTTCCAGGGTATCGCCGCGATCTGCACGACGAGCACGGCGCTGATCCTCACCCGTTTGGGCCTGGGCGCGTCGGAAGCGCCGATCTACCCGGCCGGCGGCAAGCTCAACACCATGTGGATGACGCGCCACGAACGCGGCCGCGGCGCGACCCTGCTCGACGGCGGCGCGCCGCTGGGCGCTGCTCTGGGCGCGGTAATCATTTCCGGCTTGATCAGCGAGTTCGGCTCGTGGCGCACCTCGTTCGTGGTGGCCGGCGTGGGCACCATGCTGGCAGGCCTGTTCGCGTGGTACTACATCCGCAACAACCCGCGCGAGCATCCGGCCGTGAACGAGGCCGAAGCCGACTATCTCGAAGCCGCGCTGCGGGAAGAGCATGCGGAAGAGCCGATCGATGCGAGCGGCCGCAGCCTCGACTTCTTCAAGTACCGCTCGGTTTGGGGCATGTTCTTCGGCTGGATGTGCTTCAATTCGCTGTTCTACGGCCTGCTCACGTGGATGCCGAACTATCTGAACAAGTCGTACGGCTTCAATATCCAGCAGATGGGCGGCGCGAGCTTCGCCATCTTCTTCAGCGGTTTCGTGGGTGAACTGGTGGGCGGCTGGATCGCCGACAAGTGGAAGGCCGCGGGCGGCTCGCCCAATCGCGTGATGCGCACGCTGTTCGGCATCGCCGCCGTGTTGGCCACGGCATCGATCTTCTCTGTCGCCTATGTGCGCGATCCGGTAACGGTGGTGGTGCTGCTCGCCTCCACGCTGTTTTTCCTGCGCTGGTGCGGCCTGTACTGGTGCCTGCCTTCGATCCTCGGCACCCGCAACAAGGTCGGCTTTCTGGGCGGCTTCATGAATCTCGGCGGCAATATCGGCGGCGTGCTCGTACCGATCATCGTCGGCCTGATCGTGCAGACTACCGGCTCCTATTTCCTGGCCCTGATGTTCTTCGCCGCCGCGGGCGCTGGCCTGTTCGTCTGCTCGACCATGATCGACTACGAACGCAAGCTGCCTGTTTGAGCTTTCACTAATTTAGTAACTGACTGATTGCAGACTTCATCATGAGCAAACGCGTCCTGCTCGGCATGCTGACCCCTTCGTCCAACACCGCGCTCGAACCCATCACGAGCGCGATGGTGGCCCAACTGCCCGGCGTCAGCGCCCATTTCTCGCGCTTCACCGTGACCGAGATTTCGCTGTCCGAGCAGGCGCTCGGTCAGTTCGACACCACCAACATCATTCAGGCCGCGCGCCTGCTGGCCGACGCCAAGGTCGACGTGATCGCCTGGAACGGCACGTCGTCGGGCTGGCTCGGCTTCGAGAGCGACCGCCGCCTGTGCCGTGAAATCGAAGAAGCGACCGGCATTCCCGCGACCACTTCGATTCTGGCGCTCAACGAAATTCTGGTTAAGACCGGCGTGAACAAGTTTGGCCTGGTCAGCCCATACATCGAGGAAGTCCAGCAGAAGATCGTGGCCAATTACCGCGAGAACGGCATCGACTGCTCTTCCGAAAGCCATCTGGGCCTGAAGGTGAATTTCCAGTTCTCCGAAGTAACCCAGGAAACGTTGCTCACCCAGATTCGCGAAGTCGCGGCCCAGGGCCCCGAAGCAATCGTCACCTATTGCACCAATTTGCACGCCGCGCATCTGGCCGACGAAGTGGAGCGGCAGCACGGCCTCCCGCTCTACGACACGATCTCCACCGTGGTGTGGAAGTCGCTGAAGCTCGCGGGCTACGATACGACCCGGCTCGAGGGCTGGGGCCGCTTGTTTACCGAAGTTGCGTGAGGGACTTGCCATGACGACAGCCATGAAAACCGAATACGACCTCGTCATCCGCAATGCCGACGTGGTGACCGCGTCCGAGCGCTTTAACTGCGATATCGGCGTGAAGAACGGCGTCGTCGTGGCGCTGGCCCGCGAGCTGGGCGCAGGCGCGCGCGAGATCGACGCAACCGGCCTGCTGGCGCTGCCCGGCGGCATCGACGCGCACTGCCATCTCGATCAGCCCATGCCCGAAGGGCTGAAGATGGCCGACGACTTCCTGAGCGGCACGCGCGCCGCGGTGTGCGGCGGCACCACCACGGTGATCCCGTTCGCCGCGCAGGAAAAGGGCCAATCGCTTAAGGCCGCGGTGGCCGACTATCATCGCCGCGCCGATGGCCGCGCGGTCACCGACTACGCGTTCCACCTGATCGTCTCCGATCCCACTCCCGAGGTGCTGGAGCGCGAGCTGCCCGAACTGATCGCGGCGGGCTATACGTCGTTCAAGATCTACATGACCTACGACGATCTCAAGCTCAGCGACCGCGAGATCCTCGAAGTGATGGACGTGGCGCGCCGCAACCAGGCGCTGGTCATGGTGCATGCCGAAAACTCCGACTGCATCGCATGGCTGACCGACAAGCTCACGGAAGAAGGCAAGCACTCGCCGAAGTATCACGCGCTCTCGCGCCCCGCCGCCGTCGAGCGCGAAGCGACGCATCGCGCGATCGCCTTCTCCGAACTCGTCGACGTGCCGATCCTGATCGTTCACGTCTCGGGCCAGGATGCGATCGAGCAGATCGAATGGGCACAGCGCCGCGGCCTCCACATCTATGCCGAGACCTGCCCGCAGTATCTGTATCTGACTGCCGAAGATCTCGGCCACGACGACGGCTATCACGGCGCCAAGTGCGTTTGCAGCCCGCCGCCACGCGATACGTCGAGCCAGAAAGCGGTGTGGAGCGCGCTCAAGCGCGGCATTTTCAGTGTGTTCTCGTCCGACCACGCGCCGTTCTCGTTCGACGACCCGCAGGGCAAGAAGCCCGGCGGCGAAGAAGTCTCGTTCGAGCACATTCCGAATGGCATCCCCGGCATCGAAACCCGTCTCGCGCTGCTGTTCGACGGCGTGAGCCACGGCAAGCTGTCGCTGCACAAGTTCGTCGAGCTGACTTCGCTGAATCCCGCGAAGCTGTACGGCCTGTATCCGCGCAAGGGCACCATCGCGGTGGGCGCCGACGCCGACATCGTGCTGTGGGACCCGGCCAAACAAGTCGCCATTGCGAACGACGCGCTGCACCACAACGTCGACTACACGCCGTACGAGGGCCGCACCGTGCACGGCTGGCCGAAGCACTGCCTGTCGCGCGGCGAACTGCTGGTCGAGGACGGCCGCTATCTGGAGCCCGAAGCGGGCCGCGGCCAGTTTCTCCCGGCCGGCAAGCCGCAGTATCTCGACCTCTGAATCGACCGCTGAAATTGGAGCGCACCATGAAGATCCTCGTGATCAACCCCAATATTTCCGAGAGCGTTTCGGCGCTGATCGAGGCCGAAGCGAAGCGCAGCGCTTCGCCCGGCACCGAGATCGAAGTGGCGACCGCGCCGTTCGGCGTCGCGTACATCGAGACGCGCTTCGAGTCGCTGGTGGGCGCGTACGCGACCTCGTGCGTGGCGGCCGAGCGCGCGGGCACTTACGATGGCGTGGTGGTCGCGGCATTCGGCGACCCGGGACTCCAGGGCATCAAGGAACTGCTCGACGTGCCGGTGGTCGGGCTGACCGAAGCGTCGCTGATGACCGCCGCCACGCTGGGGCAGCGCTTCTCGATCATTGCGATTTCGCCGCGCATCAAGGCGTGGTATCGCGAGACGGTTGAGCGCAGCCATCTGGGCAACCGGCTCGCGAGCATTCGCGCGCTCGAAGAACCGCTGCGCGATATCGGCAGCGTGCAGCAGGATTACGCGGAACGACTGAAGGCGCTGTGCAACGAAGTGGTCGAGAACGACGGCGCCGATGTCATCATCATCGCGGGCGCGCCGCTCGCAGGGCTTGCGCGCGAGATTCGTCACGAACTGCCGGTGCCGGTGGTCGATGGCGTGTCGAGCTCGATTACCCAGCTTGAAGGCCTGATCCGCCTGAACCCGAAAAAGGCGACCAAGGGCAGCTTCGCCCAACCGCCGGTCAAGCCGAACCGTGGTCTGCCCGAAGCGCTGGAGCGGTTGTTGAGCAGCAGGAAGACGGACTGATACGCGGATTAACGCACGGACTAACGCGCACAAAAAAGCGGGCCTCGAAAATATCGAGGCCCGCTTTTTTTTTGGCTAGCGCGTACACCGCTTGATGCCGCGCTGAACTGCAAAGCCTAATGCGACGGCTCGCGCAACACCTTCACATCGGCGGCGGCAACATTGGCGTTCTGCCCGCCCCACGTCGCGCGCAGGTAGTTCGCCAGTTGCGAGAGCTCGTCGTCGCTCAGCGTGGACGCGAACGCCGGCATCGCCTGCATGCTTTCCAGACCCGCAAAGTGCTGCGTATCGATGCCGTCGAGCATCGCCACGAGCAGATTGTGCGGATCGGCCTGGCGCACCGTCGAGTTGCCGTTCATCGGCACCGCCACGTGCGGCTTGCCCTCGCCCGCCAGCCCGTGACAGCCCGCGCACACGGCCACATAGACCGAGCGGCCCGCCGCCAGTTGCGCGGTGTCGGCGGCCACGGCCTTCACCGGCTGCGGCGCGGGCGCCATGTCGCCGAGCAGATAGACCGACAGCGCGCGCACGTCGTCCTTGCTCAGGTACTGCGTGCTCAAGTGCACGACCGGATACATCTCGCCGAATGCCGAGCCTTGCGGCGCGATGCCGACGCTGAAAAACGTCTGCAAATCGGCGCCGTTCCAGCCGCGGCCAGCGAGGCCCGCAGGCGTGATGTCCGGCGCGACCACGCGGCCCAATGCTGCGCCCGAGAGCGGCTTCGCATCCACGAGCCGGCCGAACACGTCGCGCGGCGTATGGCATTCGGCGCAGTGTCCGAGCGCGTTGGCGAGATAGCGGCCGCGCTGCCAGTCCGCCGATTGCCCCGCCGAAGCATCGGGCAACGTGTCCTTCAGGAACAGCACGTCCCACAGCGCCATGCCGAAGCGCATGCTGTACGGGAATTTCAGCTCGTTCGCCGGCGCATCGGCCGCGACAGGCTTCACGGTCATCAACCAGGCGTACATCGCGTCGGCGTCGGCGCGCGAGAGCTGACGGTACGACGTATACGGCATCGACGGATAGAGCCGCTTGCCGCGCGCGTTGCCGTCGTGGAGCGCGGCGTAGAAGTCGTCGGCGCTCCACTTGCCGATGCCGTGATCCTTGTCGGGCGTGATGTTCGAGCCGTAGAAGGTGCCGTACGGCGAGGCCAGCGCCGCGCCGCCCGCGAACGGCGCGCCGTCCTTCGCGGTGTGGCACGCCGCGCAGTCGGCGGCCTTCACGAGGTAGCGGCCGCGCGCGACCTGCTCGGGCGTGGGCGTGAACGCCGCGCCCGAAGTGGACGATTCTTCGCGGCCGCAGGCCGCGAGCGTGAGCGCACAGGCGGCGAGCAACACGCCGTGCGCGAGCCGGTTGAGGAGCGCGCGCTTCATGCCGCGTCCTTCACGAGACCGGGCGTGCTCATCACCACGTCCTTGACCGCCTCGTAGTAGCGCACGTAGCCCGTGCAGCGGCAAATGTGGCCGTCGAGCGCGGCCATGATCGTGCTTTCCACATCGGCCTTGTTGATGGGCTCACGCTTGAGGCGTTCGAGCAGCACCGTTGCCGCGTTGACGAAGCCCGGCGTGCAGTAGCCGCACTGGAAGCTGAAGTGATCGAGGAACTTCTGCTGGATGGGCGACAACTCAACCACCTCGCCAGCCTCGTTGCGCTTCGCGTGGCCTTCGACCGTGCGGATCGTGCGGCCGTTGAAGAAGTGCGCGCCGGTGATGCAGGTGCGCATTTCCTCGCTGGTGCCGTCCGGCTTGTCGAGGATCACGACGCACGCGTGGCACACGCCCTGCCCGCAGCCGAGGCGCGAGCCGGTCAGGCCCGCGTACTCGTGCAGAAACTCGATCATCATGATGCCCTCGGGCACCTGCATCGGACCGACGGCCTTGCCGTTGATGGTGAGCGCAAGCGCTTTCGGCTTGTACTGCACGAGCGGGCGCTCGACGGGCGCGGGCTGCGAGGCCGGCTGTGCGGCCGGGGCTGACTGCGAAGCAGCCACGGCGGCGCTGGCGCTGGCCGCGGATCCAGCGGATTGGGCGAGCGTCATGCGAGCACCTCCAGGATTTTTTGCGGGGTCACCGGCAAGTCGGTGAAGCGATGGCCGATGGCGTGCGCGACGCCGTTCACGACCGCGCCCACCACGGGAATCATCACCACTTCGGCGATACCCTTGGGCGGATCGGTTTCCGAGAGCGCCGGCAGCACTTCGCCGGTTTGCGTCCAGACGGCGACGTCCGAGGCGCGCGGCAGGTGGTAACGGTTGAAGTTCCACGTGCCGTTGCCGGGGCCGTCCTCGTAGAGCGGCAGATACTCGTGCAGCGCATGGCCGATGCCCATCGCAAGACCGCCCTGCAACTGGCCCGAAACGAGCTGCGGCGAGATCTGGTTGCCGCATTCCATGATCGAATGGTGCGTGAGCAGCTCCACCTTGCCGGTGGCTTCATGCACGGCCAGTTCGACCAGCGTGCCGACCGCGCTGTAATAGGTCACCGCCGCGTTGTTGCGGCTCATCGGCGGGATGAACGCGCGCTTGCGGTCCAGCACGCGATAGCCGTTCGCCGTGGAGGGCAGCGCGGCGTGCGCAGCCGGCGTCAGCGATGCTGCGGGCTTGCCGTTTTCGCCGGCACCAGCCTTCGCATAGCGCAGCGAGAGGCCGTCGATCGGCAGACGCTCGACCGTGCCGCCCACATCGAATTCGGCTTCGGCCCATTGCCAGCGATTGAACACGTGCACGACCGCGCCGGTCGCGAGGCCCAGCGCATGCGCCTGTTTCGCGAGCCGTTCGAGCGGCAGCGGCTCGAGGCCCGCCGCGGTCAGCTTGCCGTCCACCCAGCGCGCATCTTCGATGCGCACGACGAGCGGCGCGGCCTGGCCGCCGCCCAGACCTTGCGTCCAGATCGACATGGCCGCCGGCCACAGGCCGTAGCGGAACACCGCGCGCGCGGCTTCGCGCGTGCTGTGTGTGAAGTAGAACGCCGAGTTCGTGGCGCTCGATGGCGAGGCGATATTCGGCGTCCAGCGTGGGTTCGCGCTCAGACGGTCCTGATCGGCCTGGCTCATGAGGTAGGGGTCGCCACTCGTGACCATCGGCAGATCGGGCCAGTCGGTCACCGCCACGCGGATATCCGCCGCCGGTTTGCCGAGCCACTTCGCCACGGCCACGGCCTGGGTGGTCGACATGCCCGTGCCAATCTCCGCGCCCGTGTGATGGAGCGTGATAGCGCCGTTCTCGTCGATTTCGACCTTCGCGAACGATGCTTCGGATCCCGTACCAAAGTCCTTCTGCACGCAGGCGAAACCCACGCCGTAGCGCTTGCCCGGATGCGCGGCTTCGTACTCGGCCTTGCGCTTCGCGCGCTGCGTCCACAGCGGATGCACCTTCGCGCGCTCCAACACCTCGTCCACGCGGATCGCGCCAGCAGGAATCGCGCCCTGGGTGTTCTTCATGCCCGAGCGCAGCGCGTTCTTTAGACGGAAATCGATAGGGTCGACGCCGAGCTGCGCGGCGATTTCGTCGATGGCCATTTCGGTCGCCGCCATGCTCTGCAGCGTGCCGTAGCCGCGCGCCGAGCCCGCGTCGATCGCGCGCGAGGCGATCGCCACCGAGGCGAAGTCGTTCTTCGGGAAGTAATAGATCGATTGCGCGGCCGTCGCGCCCACCATCGCCACCGAAGGCGAGAAGTTGCAGCGCCCGCCGCCGTTGGCCTCGAAGTCGCCCTTGAACGATTGCAGCAGCCCCGTCTTGCGGTCGACCGCAATGCGGTAATGCATCTTGAACGCGTGGCGCTTCAGCGAAGTCTGGAACTGCTCGTAGCGGTCGTTCGCGAAACGCACCGGGCGGCCGTCGCCGTAGAGCGCGGCCACGAGCCCGTAGTACGGCACGTTGAAGTGGTCCTTCGAACCATAGCCCACCGTGTAGCACGGATGCAGGAACAGCTGCTTCACCGGGTAGCGGCCCTTCGCAACCATTTCGGCAACCGATTGCGCGACTTCGAGCGGCGACTGCGTCGGCACCACGAGGTGCAGCGACTGCGTGGCGGCGTCGTACCAGCCGTTCGCGTTGTCGGGTTCGAGCGCGGCCGTGTCGATCGACTGCGTGTTGTACTCGCGGTCGAACACGAGCGAGTCGGCGGAGGCGTGATCGAGTTCGTCGGAGATCTGGGCCGCCCAGGCCATGCCCTGCTCGTCGACCTTGCCGTGCGCGTTGGCGTCCGGCCACACCGGCTGATGCTTGCGCATCGAGCTCGGGAAAATCGGCGCGTCCTTGAGGCTCGAATAGACGTCGTCGTCGTACGGCGTCTTGCCGCCCACGCGCACGTAGCGGAAGGTCCCCCACGGATCGCGTTCGAGCGGCCCGGTCACCGCGCCGTAGCGGATCACGTCGTCGCGGAACTTGAGCAGGTTCTTCGCGAAACGGAAGCGCGCGAAATCGTGATAGATGAGAATCGCGACCGCGTGGCCCAGATAGGCAGGCGTCTTGCCCGCGGGCAGCAGCATGTCCTCGCCGTAGAAGGCCGGGAACGCCACGCCATCGCGCACGAGGTCCTCGGCGGTGACGATGCGATCGGGCTTGAGATCGTCGCCGAGCAGCGTCAGGTCGAAGCCTTCGTAAAGGCGATCGGCCTGGGTCGCGCGCAGGATGAGCGCGTGTGCCTGCTGCTGGGGCCAGTGGGGCATGTCCGACGCGCGAATATCGCGTGCGAAGATTTTCGAGCCCGTGACTTTGGCGATGCCGTCGATGCGGAACTTGGGCGTGCCGTTGGCGGCATCCCATTTGACCGGTGTGAGGAGTTTTTCTTCGAAAAGGGCAGCGAATGCGCGGCTGCCGAAAGGCGCCACATATACCGCCACGCCCGCCAGCATGCTGGCTTTGAGAAAACCCCGCCGTGACAGGCCGTGGTTTTTCATGAGGGGACCTCCAGGTGCGTGCGCGACTCGCGAAGGCGACAGTCTGTGCCTTGCGGAGCGGCCCGCATTCTGGCATCCGCGCCCGCCCGAGCCCATAGCGACCGCCACATGTGGAACTTATTATTGCGCTTATAAAGCCCGTTTCATAAGGGTTTACGCGATATGCGCAGCTTCCGGCGGTGTCGCGCCCCGCTCCCTTTTCCTACGAAAACGTCATCTTGCGATCACGTTAGCGCACCGCTCAACCGTCATATTGAACGCAGCTTCCAGCGAGGAAGCGAGCAAGTGCAACCCCGGCTTCCCCGTTGCGGAAGTCCAAAGAGAAGGAGATTCAGCATGAACGCGAAGTTCCCGATTGCTCTCGTCGCCATTGCCGCAGCACTAGGCGCTACTTCGGTAGCAGCGCAAGCGCAGACGCAGACCCAAGGCAAAACGCGCGCCGAGGTCCAGCAGGAATTGATTCAGGCCCGCCACGACGGCCTCACGCAATCGAGCCCGACGAAGTACCCGCCGAACGCGCAGCAAATCGCGCAAAACAAGGCGCGCCATGCGGCCGGCACGCATCGCAACGAGCCTTCGACTGCAGTCGATCAGCACGATCAGATGGCGTCGCACTAAGGTTCGACGGTAGTTCAGGCTCAAGCGCAATCGGCCGCGCCGTCACACCGCGCGGCCGCTAGATGCGGCCATTTTTGCCGGACATTGCCGGCTGTTGCCGGCTATTGCAGCTATGGCTGGCTAGATCCGGCGCGCCGGAAAGTACAGCCAGAACGTCGTGCGGACATGGGGCTGGCTCTCGACGCCGCAGGTCCCGCCATGGCTCTCCATGATGGACTTGACGATGGCGAGCCCCAAACCCGTTCCCGACGCGGAATTGTTCCTCGAAGGATCGACGCGGTAGAAGCGTTCGAAGATCTTCTCGCGATGCGCGGCGTCGATGCCCGGGCCCGTATCCGACACCCTCACCATCGTTCCCGATCCCGATGATTCGCACTCTATAACGATTTTCGATCCGGTTGGCGCGTGCGCAAGCGCATTGGAAACCAGATTGCTCAGCGCCCGCTGGTAAAGCATGAGATCGGCCTGCACTCTGCCCGCGCCGCGCACCTCCAGTTCAACCGAGGCGTCCTCGGCCATGGGCTCGTAATAGCCCGCCACGCGCCGCGCTTCCTGTACGGCGTCGAGATCGCGCAACCCCGGCGGATGCTGCGCGCTCTCGGAGCGCGCGAGAAACAGCATGTCTTCGATCATGCGCGAGAGCCGCTGATATTCGTCGATGCTCGATTCGACGATGCCACGGTACTCCTCGGCGGTTCGGGGCTGCGCGAGCGCCACCTGGGCGCCCGCCACGAGGTTCGTCAGGGGGGTGCGCATGTCGTGCGCGAGATTCGACGAAAACTGGCTCAACCGGACAAACGATTCGTTCAGCCGCGCCAGCATTCCATTGAACGCGCGCCCCAGTTCCCGCAATTCGCCGGCGGTGTCGAGTTCCGGCATGGGCTGCGCGAGGCGCGCCGTGGACATCTCCTCCGCGCGCTTCACGAGTTGCCGCAGCGGGCTCAAGCCGAGCATCGCGATGCCGTACGCGAGCGCCGCCGCAAGCAGCACCCCGAGCACCTCGATCGCGACGATCGTGTAGGCGTATCCGCGCAGCAGCGCGTAGTCGCCCGATTCGTCCAGTTGAATCACGACGCGCACCGTTTCATGGGCCGTGCCCCGCAGCGTCACGCGCGAAGCAACATAGCGGCGCTTCGAGTCCTTGTCCGCCCGAATGATCATCTTGCCTGGCAGCGGTCCCTCCACAACGGGTGCGTAACCTACAAAGTACTGCGTTTCGAGAATCCGCTTGCCCTCCCCGTCGAACAGCCCGAGATCGAGCCGTTGATGGCCGTGAAGCTGGTCGATCCAGACTTCCGATTTCCGCACGATTTCATCGGTGTCCTGAACACGTGCGAGATGCTCCTCCAGGGCGATCATGGTGGTCACGAGTTCCTGCGTCGCGGTACTGTCGATGCGCGTCTTGAGCGCCTGATAGAGCGCGAATCCGCTGAGCGCGAGAATGGCGGAAGTCGAGATGACGATGAGTACCGTGAGGCGAGAGCGCAACGTCGTGGGCAGCAAGTGCTTGATCATGAATCGACGGCGTCCCGCTCTTCGAGAACATAACCCATGCCCCTGACCGTGTGGATGAGCCGGGTCTCGTAGGGGTCGTCGATCTTCACCCTGAGCCGCCGGATGGCGGCGTCCACCACGTTGGTATCGCTGCTGAAATTCATGTCCCAGACCTGCGAGGCGATGGTCGCGCGCGGCAGGATTTCGCCGGACCGGCGCATCAGCAGCCACAGCAGCGAGAACTCCTTCGACGTCAGCAGAATGGTCTTGCCCTGGCGCGTGGCCTTGCGCCGCGTGAGATCCAGATGGAGGTCGGCCACGCTCAGGGTCGTGGCCTCCCGCGGCTGCCCGCGCCGCAGAATCGAGCGCACCCGCGCCAGCAATTCGACGAAGTCGAAAGGCTTGGCCATGTAGTCGTCGGCGCCGAGTTCGAGGCCCTTGACGCGGTCGCCCACGTCGTCGCGCGCCGTGAGAAACAGCACCGGTGTGGAGCGCTCCCGGCGCAGCGCTTCGATCACGCTCCAGCCGTCGCGCCCGGGCAGCATCACGTCGAGCACGATCAGGTCGTAGTCCTCCGTGCTCGCCTGGTGCAGGCCGCTCACGCCGTCCTCCACCCAGTCGACCACGTAGCCCGCCTCGGAAAGGCCTTTCTGCAGGTATTTTCCTGTCTTCGGTTCGTCTTCGACGATCAATATGCGCATGTGCGTTTTACCTGCGTTTTAAACTGAAGCTTCCCATTTTGAGCGATTCGCGCGCCAGCCCGCGCAACGAGCCCGCATGCGCGACCTGGTACAGCACGGGCAGCACCAGCAGCGTGAGCGCCGTGGAAGAAAGAATGCCGCCGATCACAACGGTGGCCAGCGGCCGCTGCACCTCCGCGCCGGTGCCGGTGGCGAACGCCATGGGCAGGAAGCCTAGTGAAGCGACCAGCGCCGTCATCAACACCGGACGCAACCGCGTGAGCGCGCCATCGCGCACGGCACTGGGCAAATCGGCTCCATCTTCGCGCAGTTTCCGTATGAAGGAAATCATCACGAGGCCATTCAACACCGCCACGCCGGAAAGCGCGATGAAACCGACCGCCGCCGTGATGGAGAGCGGAATCCCGCGCAGCCACAGCGACACCACGCCGCCACTTAGCGCGAATGGTATGCCCGTGAACACGAGCAGGCCGTCCTTGGCGTTATTGAACATGATGAAGAGCAGGACGAAAACCATCAGCAGCGCAACCGGCACGACGATTTTCAGACGCTCGCTCGCGCTTTGCAATTGCTCGAATTGTCCGCCCCATGAGATCCAGTAGCCGGCCGGCACCTGGACGCCCTGGCGAATCTGCTCCTGCGCATCCGCCACGAACGAGCCCACGTCGCGCTCGCGCACATTGGCCGTCACCACCACGCGGCGCTTGCCGCTTTCGCGGCTGATCTGATTCGGCCCCGGCCCGATCTTCACTGTCGCGAGTTCGGCGAGCGGCACGTAGGGCGCGAGCGCGATAGCCGGCGCCGCTGTCGTTGCCGCAGCGCTCCCACTAACCGGCAGCGCGATGGGCAAGCGCTTGATGGCCTCCACATCGGAGCGCAACTCCTCCGGCAAACGCACCACGATATCGAAGCGCCGGTCGCCCTGAAACAACGTGCCCGCCTTCTGGCCACCCACGGCCGCCGCCACCGTGTCCTGCACGTCCGCCACGCTCACGCCATAGCGCGCAAGCTTGTCGCGATCCAGTTCGATCGTGAGCACCGGCAGGCCCGTGGTCTGCTCGACCTTCACCTCGGTGGCGCCCGCCACCTTCTGCAGCGCGGCGGCAATCTCGCTGGCCGTCGTGTTGAGCACGTTCATGTCGTCGCCGAACACCTTGACGGCCACGTCGCTGCGCACGCCCGAGATCAGCTCGTTAAAGCGCAGTTGGATCGGCTGTGAGAACTCGTAGACGTTGCCGGGAAATTCGGCCAGCACTGCCTCGATTTCCTTCACCAGGTTTTCGCGCGATTTGCGCGGATCGGGCCACAGGTCCTGCGGCTTTAGCATGATGTAGCCGTCCGATGCGTTGGGCGGCATCGGATCCGCCGCGATTTCCGCGGTGCCCGTGCGCGCGAACACACGCTCGATCTCCGGAAACTTCTCCTTGAGCGCCTTTTCGATCGACTTCTCCATCTCCACGGACTGCGTGAGGCTCGTGCCCGGAATGCGCTGCGCGGAAATGGCGAGATCGCCTTCGTTCAGGCTCGGGATGAACTCGCTGCCAAGACGCGTGGCCAGCAGCAAGGTCACGCCGACGATGGCCACCGCGGCAAGCAGCACGCGCTTCGGGCGCTCCATGAAGCGGTCCAGCACCGGCTCGTAGGCGCGCCGGGCCCAGCCCATCACACGATTCTCCTTTTCCTCCACCCGCGAGCCGATGAACAGCGCGACCGCCGCCGGAATGAACGTCACGGTGAGCACCATCGCGGCGGCCAGCGCCATCACCACGGTGATCGCCATCGGATGGAACATCTTCCCTTCCACGCCGGTCAGGGCGAAGATCGGCAGATAGACCACCATGATGATCAGTTGTCCGAATATCAGCGCGCGGCGCGCCTCCCGCGAAGCCTCCATCACTTCGGCGAAGCGTTCTTCGCGCGTGAGCGGCCTGCCAGCGGAGGCTTGTGCGTGCGCGAGCCGCCGTATGCAGTTCTCGACAATGACCACCGCGCCATCCACGATGATGCCGAAATCGAGCGCGCCCAGGCTCATCAGGTTCGCGCTGACTTTGACGTTGACCATGCCCGTGAATGTCATCAGCATCGAAAGCGGAATGACGAGCGCGGTAATGAGCGCGGCGCGAATATTGCCGAGAAAGATGAACAGCACGGCGATCACGAGCACCGCGCCTTCGAGCAGGTTCTTCTTGACCGTCTGCACGGCTTTTTCGACCAGCACTGTGCGGTCGTAAACGGGCACGGCCTTCACGCCCGGCGGCAGCGAGCGGTTGACCTCGTCCATTTTCAGCGACACCGCTTTCGCCACGCTGCGGCTATTTTCGCCCATCAGCATGAATACGGTTCCGAGCACGACTTCCTTGCCGTTTTCGGTTGCCGCGCCCGTGCGCAACTCGCGGCCGACGCCTACCTGTCCGACGTCCTTCATGCGCACCGGCACGCCGCCCGCGTTGGTGAGGACGATACTGGCGATGTCGTCGAGCCCGCGCGCCTGCCCCGGCACGCGCACGAGGTATTGCTCGCCTTCGCGCTCGATATACCCGGCGCCGACGTTCTCGTTGTTGCGCTCCAGCGCGCGCACGATGTCCGCGAGCGTGAGCCCGTACGACATCATCCTCGTGGGATTCGGCGCAACGCGATACTCCTTCACGTATCCGCCGATCGAGTTGACGTCGGTGACGCCGGGCACGTTGCGCAGTTGCGGCTTCACGACCCAGTCTTGCAGTTCGCGTAGATCGGCTTGCGTATAGGACTTGCCATCCGGCTTCCTCGCGCTTTCCGAGGCTTCCACGGTCCAGAGGAAAATCTCGCCAAGGCCCGTCGACGTGGGGCCCATGGACGGCGTCGCGCCAAGCGGGAGCTTGTCCTTCGCCTCCTGAATGCGCTCGTTGACGAGCTGGCGCGCGAAATAGATGTCCGTGCCGTCGTTGAAGATCACCGTCACCTGCGAGAGGCCATAGCGCGAAATCGAGCGCGTCTCCCGCAGATTCGGCAGGCCCGCCATCGCGGTCTCGATCGGCCAGGTAATGCGCTGCTCGGCTTCGAGCGGAGAATAGCCGGGCGCGGAGGTATTGATCTGCACCTGCACATTCGTGATGTCGGGCACCGCGTCGATCGGCAATTGCCGGTAACTGCCGATGCCGAGCGCCGCCACCGCGACGGTGGCCAACATCACGAGCCAGCGATGCGCGATGGCAAAGCCAATTAACCGCTCAAACATTTTCGATCACTCCTCCACGCTGTCCTTCGCCAGCTCCGCCTTGAGCACGAAGCTGTTCACCGCCGCATAACGCTGGCCGCTTTTCAGCCCGCCCAGCACTTCCACGTTCTGTTCGTCGCGCCGCCCGAGTTCGACGGGCTGCGCCACGAACCCCTGCGGCGACTGCACGAACACCGAAGCCGCGCCATTGATCTCCTGAATCGCGCTGGCCCGGATGGCGAGCGGCACGTCCTGCTCGCCTGCCCCCACCGACACGTTCACGAACAGGCCGGGCCGCCACGCGCCCTCGGGATTTGCGAGCACCACGCGCGCCGGCGCGGTGCGCGTCTGCTCGCCGAGCAACGCGCCCACGTACGCCACCGAACCAGTGGCGCGCGATTCGAACGCCGAGGCGCTCACCGTGGCCTCGCGCCCAACCCGCACATCGTTCAGGCGCTGCGCCGGCACGGCCATTTCCGCCCAAACCGAAGACAGATCGGAAATCACGAATACATTGGCATCCGCCGCAATGGATTCGCCCGTCGTCAAATGCTTCTCGACGATCGTGCCGGCGAACGGCGCGCGCAGTTCGTAGAGGTTCAGCGCGGACGCGGACGGAGCGGCATTGAGCGCGGCGAGTTTCTGGCGCGCGTTCTGAGCGGCTATCTCGGCCTCGCGCAGTTGCACCTGGGCCTGCTGATAGTCCTGCTCCGCCGAGATTTTTTCCTGCCAGAGCGTCTTTTCGCGTGCGTATGCGGTGCGCGCCGCCGCGAGACGGCGCTCGGCCGTCAGCAGTTCGCTTCTCCGGTCGGCGAGGTCGGTGCTCGCGATGACGGCCAGCACCTCGCCCTTCTGCACGCGCTGCCCGATCGATACGTTCACGCGCTCGACCACGCCCGCGACGCGCGGAACGACGTGCGCGGTCCGGTCCTCGTTGAACTTGATTTCGCCCGGCAACTGGAAGCTGCTGCGAATCTGCGCCGGCCCCACCGTGGCAAGCCCGATATTCGCCGCCTTGATCTGCGATGGACTCAATGCAACCGCGCCGTCCGCGCGCGAGAAATGGAGCGAACCAGAGCGGCCATCGATTCGAATGCCGATGGCCGCATCGAACACGTGCGGCGCGCCAATTCCTGTCGTACTGCAAAATTTCCCGTCCTTACCCGTGAACTTCATCAGTTCGCGCGAGCCGTCGTAGCGCGTGATCGTGGCGCTCACCGTCGCACGATCGGGAACCGGCTTGCCATCCACGAATGGATAGACGACCAGGCGCGCGTCCCCGGTTTTTTCCGCAAGCACGATCTCCGCGCTCAACGGGCCGTCGGCAGCGATCTGGCCGCCGTGAGGCCCGAGCCCCTCGGCGCCGCGCACGCCGGGCGCGCCAGCGCTCACGCCTTCCTGCGCGGCCGGCTCCCCCGATAACGCGTAAGCGCCAATAGCGACGCAAAACAAGAGTGCGGTCGCCGCAGCGACGGTCTTCTGTTTGGGAAGCATGTTCGATCCTTCAGTTCAAGCGGGTCGCGCCACTGCCATTCGCGACGAGAGGCGTGCCGACGAGTCGGCCGATTTCGGCATGGGCCTGATGGGCGGCGCTCAGCGCCTTTACGTATTGGGACTGCGCCTGAAACAGCGTGCGTTGTGCGTCGAGCACGTCGAGGAAGCTGAATTTGCCTAATTCGAATCCACGCAGCATGGCGTCCAGCGTCTGCTTCGCGGCCGGCAGAACCTCATCCTTGAGCCGGCGCCCTTCCTGCGCGGCGTTCTCGTAGCTCGACCACGACTGCGCAAGCTCCAGTTGCAGGCGCGCCTTTTCGCTGTCGAGATCCGCGCTCGCCTTCTCGGCGTTGTGTGACGCCTCCAGAATCGCGCCTTTGTTGGTGTCGAAGATCGGCAGCGGAATGGATACCCCGACTACTGCCTGGTTGTCCGGAATACCTGATGTCCAGACCCGCTTCATGCCGGCGCTGACGGTGATATCGGGAATGCGGCGCGCCTTCTGCACGCTCACGAGCGCATTGCTGCGCAGCACTTCGGCCTGCGCGACGCGCGACGCAGGCGATTCGTCGAGCCGCGACTGCAACGCCGGCAATGGCTCGATTTCGGGCAGCGCATCGAGATCGCCCGTTACGGTGCGGTTGCGCACTTCCGGGCTTCCGGTGACGTTCGCAAGCTTTTCCATCGCCAGCGCGGCCTGCGTGCGCGCCGAGGCAAGCGCGATTTGCGCATCGGCGGCGGCCACGCGCGCCTTGGTCGATTCAACGGGCGAGATCTTGCCGGCGCGGGCGCGCTTGTCGGCCATATCCGCCGAGCGCAGCGCGATATCGGCCGACTCCTGCGCCATCTGCATCTGGCGCTGCGCGGCGAGCATGTCGTAGAACGCGGTGATCACTGCCGCGCGAAGCTGCGCCGCCTGCCCGTCTAGCGAAGCCAGCGCCGCCTGGCGGCCATACGACGCGACGTCGAGCCGCGCCTGGCGTTTGCCGCCCAGCTCGATCGTCTGCTCGACGAGGGCAGTGCTGGTGCGGTCCGGCCCGCCCAAACCTTCCTGTAACAGCGAGAGATTCGGGTTCGGCCGTGCGCCGGCCTGCATGAAGGCGCCGCTGGACGCGTTAGTGCTGGCCACGGCGCTGCGCAACACGGGATTACTCGCGGCGGCAATGCCGAGCGCGTCGTCCAGCGAAAGCGCCGGCGGGGTGTTCTGCGCGGCCGAAACAGGTTCCGCGAGCGACAGACTGTGCGCGGAAGAGCACAGCGCAAGAAGCGCGGCGGCAATGAGGTGGCGCGGATGCATGGGCGGATTTCATGGAAAATGACCTGCCGCCGATGCTACGGTCCTGCTGCAATGCAAACATGATTTGAAAATGACATTTTTGTCATCTCACGTAGCCGCCGCAGGCCTCAACTCAGCCCTCAACCCAAGCCTCAACACAGACAGCCTTTCTCGCCAGGAAAGCATGCTTGAAGCATGCGCAATTTTCGTACTGGCGAAAATCTCCCACACTTGCTTTCAGCGCCCAGTCCCTGTGGGATTCATGCGGCGCACCTCACCCACCGCGCAGTGCTTTGGTCGGCCCTGCGTCGAAGACAAGACCCACCGCTAGCCGCGGCATACCTATAGCTGGAGACACGATGAACAGCCAACCTTTGGATCTGGGCGCCCCCGCAGCCCGCGAGAGCTCGCCCGCCGCGCCTGCCACCGCCCGGTGCGGAACGGGTGAGCGCGCAACCATCACACTCAGCGACTTCATGGACGAAATGCCCGTGGGCGCGCTGCATCGCTTCGTAGTGTGGGTCGTGGGCATCGGCCTGTTCTTCGACATGTACGAGATCTTTCTCGTCAGCTCGATCGGCTCGGCGCTGCAGAACGAATACGGCCTGGACAGTCACAGCGCCGCTTTCAAGCTGCTGCTCGCCTCGGCGTTCATCGGCATGTTCTTCGGCTCGCTGTGCCTCGGCAGTCTCGCGGACCGCATTGGCCGGCGCCGCGCGTTTCTGTTCACACTTGTCTGGTACAGCGCGTTCTCGCTGTTCGGCGCGTTCTCGGTCAACGCCGCCATGCTCGTGGCCTGCCGCTTCCTCACCGGCGTGGGCGTCGGGGCGATCTATCCGGTCGCCGACAGCTACCTCTCCGAGATCCTGCCGAAAGATCGACGTGGCCGCCTTGCCGCGTGGGCTTATACCACGTCGTATGTGGCCGTGCCGCTGGTGGGCTTTCTCGCCGTCTGGCTCAATCCGCTGCACGCTGGCGCGCTTACGGGCTGGCGCGTGATTCTCGCGATCGGTGGTCTTGGCGCGGTGTTCGTGCTAGCCGTGAAGCACCGCCTGCCGGAAAGCCCGCGCTGGCTGCTCGCGCAAGGGCGCGTGGAGGAAGCGCACGCCACGCTGCGCCGCTTCGCAGAAAGCGCCGGTATCGCCATGCCTGCCGCCTTTGCGCAGGCCGGCGAGCGCAAGCACCCGCTGCTGCTGCGCGAGCGCATCGCCTTGCTGCGCCGCGCGCCGTATGGCAAGCGCTACCTGATGCTCACCATCTTCCACCTGTTCCAGGGCTTCGGCTATTACGGTTTCGGCACGCTCGCCGGCGTGGTGGTGAAGAGCCGCGGCTTCGACGTGACGGGCAGCACGCTCTTCGTCGCGCTCTCGTTTCTCGGCTACCCCATCGGCTCGCTGCTCTCGGTGCCACTGCTCAACTGGATCGAGCGGCGCACGCTCGTGATCGTCTCGCTGGTGGCGATTGCCCTGTGCGGCCTGGGCTTCGCCTACTCCAGCCATATCGGCCTGATCATCAGCTTTGGCGTCCTGACCACCTGTGCGTCGAATGTGTTCAGCAACGCCTACCACGTCTACCAGGCGGAGATCTTTCCCGCCAGCGTGCGCTCGACGGCAATCGGCAGCACCTACTCGCTCTCGCGCGTCGTGAGCGGCGCCCTGCCGTTCATCCTGCTGCCCGTGCTCAACCAGCACGGTGCGCTCGCGATGTTCGGCGTGATCTCGGTGGCCCTTGCCATCGTCGCCATCACGCTGCGCACGCTGGGGCCGCTCACCACTCGACGCAGCCAGGACGAGATCAATCCGGTCTGATGCCCGATGCTGGCGCCAGGCCGCAGTCGCATCATGGGCCGCGCCGCGCTTCGCGCGGCCGCGTCCTTGTTGTGCGTCAGGCGCTTCCGGCACGCTCCGACATGTAATCGAACAGACTCAAGATATCGGAGCTTGGCGCACTGTCCGCCTTCATCCCGACCCAGAGCGTGCGCGTCGCCCATGCGTCGCTGAGTTTCACTTTGGAAACACCGATCTTGCCGCGCTCGTCGCTCACCGAATCGCGCGGCAAGACGCCAATGCCGAGCCCTGCCTCGATCATGCGGCACACGCCGTCGAAGTTCGAGGCCTGAATGCGCAGCTTGAGCGAGCGCTCCACGGCGAACGCCGCGTCGGTCATGCGCGCGAGCAGCGAACTGCCGTCGCTCAGGCCTACATAATCTTCGTCGAGCGTATCCGCGAAACGGATGATCTCCCGCTGTGCAAAACGATGCCCCTGCGGCACGAGCAACACCAACTCGTCGCGCCGGTACAGGCGCCGCTCGATTCCCGGGGCCGGTACGTTGTCCGCGAACACGCCGATGTCGGCCTTGCCCGAGCCGAGCGCATCCACGATCTCGTGGCTCAGGCGCTCTTCGAGACTTACCTTGATGCCAGGATGCCCATTGAGGAAACCCGCGAGATCGACGGGCAGGAACTGCACGATCGCCGACGTATTTGCCCACATGCGAACGTGCCCGCGCAAGCCGGCCGCGTAGTCGCCCATCTCATTGGCCATGCGGTTGACCTGGTCGATGACGCGGGTCGCATGATCGAGCAATGCGAGCCCGGCCGGGGTCAGCTCCACGCCGCGCGCGCGGCGGATGAAGAGCGCGCAGTCCGTGACGCTTTCGAGCTCCGCGATGCGTTTGCTGACCGCCGAAAGCGTGAGCTGTCCATGCTCGGCCGCTTTGGTCAGACTGCCATGCTCCGCGACGAGCAGAAAGACCCGCAGCGACTGCAGATCGAAATGAAGCGGATTGACCATGGTGTAAACGCTGGAAGAAAGCTGTTTGAAGAGGCCATTGTGCGGCATTCACGACACGTGTGAAAGAAAAAGACGCGCACACGGCGCGTCTTTCTGAGAGCAATCGGAAAGCGTTATTCCCCGATCAGAAACACCGTGTAGCGGATCGTCAGATCAGCTCCGAGATCTCGATGAGATTCAAATCGGGATCGCGCACAGAGACCGAGCGTATCTTCTGCGTCGCACCCGTGCGCTCGACGGGCCCTTCAATGATCGGCCAGTCGACCTTGCGCAGATGCGCGATCACGTCTTCGAGCGGCACCGCAGCAATGAAGCACAGATCGAGCGCACCCGGCGCCGGCACATGCGCCTTCGGCTCGAATTCGGCGCCCCGCACGTGCAGATTGATCTTCTGGTTGCCGAAGCGAAACGCGATCCGGCCCGCGCCGAAGGTCTCGAGTTGCATCTGCAACACCTCGGTGTAGAAATGCTTTGTGGCCTCGGGGTCCACGCAGGTCACCACCAGATGGTCGAGGTGATCGATCAGTGCCATGCTCCGCTCCTCAAGAAAATGCGCGCTGCGCCGGCATATCCCGCGTGCCCGGCACGCCGGCGGGCCGCGGATGAAGGTCCAGGCGGCGGCCGGCCTTGAGAATCTGGCTCGGCACGTCGTGTCCGATCAGCCCCGGCAGGCGCGCAGCGGCTTCCAGTACCGCCGCAAGATCCACGCCCGTGTCGTAGCCATCGAGTTCGAGCATGTGGACGAGTTCTTCGGTACAGACATTACCGGTCGCGCCCGGTGCGTAGGGGCATCCGCCCAGGCCGCCAAGCGATGCGTCGAAGCGCACGATGCCCGCATCGAGCGCAGCGAGCGTGTTCGCCAGCGCCATGCCGCGCGTATTGTGGAAATGCAGCGTGAGTTCCAGTGCGCCGAATGCATCGCTCGCTCGCGCGCACAGCGCGCGAACCTGGGCCGGATGCGCCATGCCCGTCGTGTCGCAGAGGGTGAAGCCGTTCACGCCCAACTCCGCGAAACGCTGCATCCATTCGAGCACGGTCGCGGCGGGCACCTCGCCCTCCATCGGACACCCCATCGCCGTGGAAAGCGACACATTGATGGCCACGCCGCAGCCGCGCACGGCACCGATCACATCGGCCAGTTGCACGAACGATTGCTCGCGCGTCATGCGCAGATTCGAGCGATTGTGGCTTTCGCTCACCGACATCACGAGATTCACCTCGCCGACGTTGCACGAAAGCGCGCGCTCGGCGCCGCGCACATTGGGCACCAGCACCGTGTACACGACGCCCGGCGCCCTCGCGATGCCGTGCATCACCGCCTCGGCATCGCGCAGCGCCGGTATCGCTTTGGGCGAGGTAAACGAGGTCACTTCGATCTTCGCGTAACCGCATGCGCTCAGTCGATCGATGAGCGCGATCTTGTCGTCGGTGTCGATAAACGCAGTTTCGTTCTGGAAACCATCGCGCGTGGCGACTTCGTTCAAATACAGTTTTTTCGTCTGATTCGTCATGACATTCGCCTCTGTTCAGATCACCCCGCGCGCGCGCCATGCGTCGCGCGTGGCTGCATCCACGCCGATGGACTCGAGCACCGAGTCCGTGTGCGCGCCGAGCGAGGGGGCGCTGTGCTCGATGACGCCGGGCGTGGCGTTCAGCTTAGGCACGATGCCGGGTACGCGGACCGGGGTGCCGTCGGGCAGCGTATCTTCGACGATCATCTCGCGCGCATGGTAGTGAGGGTCGGCCGCGATGTCCGCCACGTCGTAGATGCGCCCGGCCGGAATGCGTGCTTCGTTGAGCGCGGCCAGCACCTCGTCGAGCGTGTGGCGCGCGCACCAATCGCCAACGGCAGCGTCGATGCGCTCGACCTGCGCGACGCGCCCGTCGTTGTGCGCAAGCGCCGGGTCGTTGCCGAGGTCCGGGCGCTCGATCAGTTCCATCAGCCGACGGTAGATGCTGTCGCCGTTGCCCGCGATCAGTGCGTACTTGCCGTCGCTGCAGCGATACGCGTTGCTTGGCGCAATCCCTGGCAGGCTGCTGCCGGCGGGCTGCCGCACCGTGCCGAAGACCGAAAATTCGGGCAGCAAGCTCTCCATCATGTTGAACACGGACTCGTAGAGCGCCACGTCCACGACCTGCCCCTTGCCGCCTTGCTGCTCGCGATGGCGCAAGGCAAGCAGCACGCCGATCACGCCGTGGAGCGCCGAAAGCGAATCGCCAATCGAAATGCCCACGCGCACCGGCGTACGCCCCGGTTCGCCGCTCAGATGGCGCAGCCCGCCCATCGCCTCGGCCACCACGCCGAAGCCGGGCCGGTCGCGATAAGGACCGGTCTGTCCATAGCCGGACACGCGCAGCATGATCAGCCCCGGATTGATCGCGCTGAGCGCCTCCCACCCGAGCCCCCAGCCCTCGAGCGTGCCGGGGCGGAAATTCTCGATCAGCACATCCGTTTCCGATACGAGACGGCGGATCACGTCCTGCCCTTCGGGCGAGCGCAGGTCGAGCGTGAGCGACTGCTTGTTGCGCGATTGCGCGGCCCACCAGACCGACGTGCCCTCGTGCAGCAGGCGCCATTTGCGCAACGGGTCGCCTGTGCCCGGAGGCTCGACCTTGATGACGCTCGCGCCGAATTCGGCGAGCATTTTCCCCGCGAACGGTCCCGCAATGAGTTGCCCAAGCTCCAGAACGCGGATGCCGGTGAGCGGACGTGACATGACTGTCTCCAAAAGGGTTTCGACTCTGGACGTCATGATGAAGCGGAGCGTGTGCGTTGAAAATCGACGCTTGCTCAATCTGGCTTGATCAAATGGAAAGGCTGGGCGGCCTGCGAGCATGCCGCAGGGCGCGCGGCGCGAGAATAGGGACGGCAATTTTCCGTATCGGAAAGTTGCGTATCGCAATGGGCAAACCGCACCGGCGCCGGGCGACGTGGACCTGCAAGCGGGCTCGACGCTCGGCATCGTCGGCGCGGGCGCGCTCGGCCGTGCGACGGCCGCCATGGGGCGCGCGTTGGGACTGCGCGTGCTGTTCGCCTCGCGCAGCGCACAGACGCATCAACAGAGCAGCGCAGATGCGCGCGAAGAGCGCGTGCCGCTCGACACGCTGCTCGCCCACCCGGGCTTCATCCTCACGCCCCATGTGGCATGGGCCAGAGAGGAAGCGACCCAAGCGCTCGCCGATCAACTTATCGACAACATCAGCGGCTTTTACGCGGGCCAGCCGCGCAATGTCGTGCGGCCGTATTGACCCGCTCGGCTTCGCCGATCAGCCGCCGCGATCAGAACCCCGCGGCCAGCCCATCACGGCGCGAATCGCTCGCCGCCACGTAGCCGCGCTCGGGATCGTTGCGATCGAGTTTCCAGATGAACTGGCCGGAACCGAAGTCCATATACGGATCGTCGATGCTCTTGATCTCGTGGCCGCGCGCCGCAAGCTCTTTTGCAACCTGCGCATCGAGCGTCGATTCGATATCGACCGAGAAATCGCGATTCACCTTCCAGCGCGGCGCATCGCAGGCGGCCTGCGGCTGCTGACCGTAGTCGAGCATGCGCACGACCGTCTGCAGATGGCCTTGCGGCTGCATGTCGCCGCCCATCACGCCGAAGCTCATGACCGCCTCTTCGCGGCCCTCCACCTGCTGCGTGAGAAACCCGGGAATGATGGTGTGGAACGGACGCTTGCCGCCCTCGACGACATTGGGCGAGACCGGGTCCATCGAGAACCCGCAGCCGCGGTTCTGCAGCGCGATTCCCGTTCCCGGCACCACCACGCCCGAGCCGAAGCCCATGTAGTTCGACTGGATGAAGCTCACCATCATGCCGCGTTCATCGACGGCGGACAAATAGATCGTGCCGCCCGATCTCGGCATGCCGAAGTCGAATTGCGTCGCGCGCTTCGGGTCGATGAGTTTCGCGCGCTCCTTGAGATAGGTGTCGTCGAGCATCTGCTCGGGCGTCACGTCCATCGAACGCGGATCGGCGACATAGCGATAGACATCGGCGAAGGCGAGCTTCATGGCCTCGATCTGCAGATGCTGCGATTCGATGCCGTCGCGCGGCAACGACGCCACGTCGAACTGTCCGAGTATGCCCAGCGCGATGAGCGCGGCAATGCCCTGACCGTTGGGCGGAATCTCGTGCATCCGATAGCCGCGATATTCCTTCGAGATCGGCTCCACCCAATCCGCGCGATAGTTGCGCAGGTCGTCGCGCGTGAGCGCCGCGCCGCCTTCACGGGCGAACGCGGCAATGCGCTCGGCGATTTCCCCTTCGTAGAAGGCGCGCGGGCCCAGTTCAGCGAGCCGCCGCAGCGTGGCCGCGTGGCCCGGCAGGCACACGCGCTCGCTGATCTCGGGCGCGCGGCCGCGCGGCATGAAGGTCTCTGCAAAACCGGGCTGGTCGCGCAGTTCCGGAATGGCCGCGTGCCATTTGTGCGCGACGATCGACGCCAGCGCGTAGCCGCGCTCGGCAATCTCGATAGCGGGCTCCATCAAATCGGCAAACGGCAGCGAGCCGAACTTCGCATGCAACGCTTCCCAGCCTGCAATCACGCCGGGCACCGTGACGGTATCCCAGCCGCGCTTGGGCTGCATCGCGAGGCCGTTTTCCTCGCCGTACTTACGCCGGAAGTAATCGGGGTTCCAGGCGGCGGGTGCTGTGCCCGACGCATTCAGGCCGTGCAGCTGGGCGCCGTCCCAGACGAGCGCGAACGCGTCGCCGCCCAGGCCGCACGATACCGGCTCGACTACGGTGATGGCCGCCGCCGCCGCAATCGCGGCGTCCACGGCGTTGCCGCCCTTCCAGAGCATGCGCAACCCCGCCTGCGCGGCGAGCGGATGCGAGGTCGAGACGATGTTGCGGGCGAACACCGGCAAGCGCGGCGTCGGATAAGGGTTCTGCCAGTCAAAGCGTGTCATGGCGGTATCGACAGGAAAGATTAGAAAGGTTGGGAATACCGATGCGTTGATTATCTTGAAGGCGTGAGCAAAAAAATATTAATATTTTGTTTTCGATACTTAAATTTTTCTCCATGCTTTCCCTGCGTATGCTGCGTACCCTGCACGCCGTGGCCCGTAGCGGCTCGTTCGCCCTCGCGGCGGAACGGACCGCGCTCACGCAGGCGGCTGTGAGCCTGCAGATGCGCGGGCTCGAAGAGGCGCTGGGCCGGCAGATCTTTGATCGCCGCGCGCGCCAGGTCGCGCTGACTCGCGAGGGCCGGGAAATCTGCGCGAAAGTCGAGCGCATTCTCGAACTGATCGACGAGTTGCCGGCCCGCGCCGAGGACGCGATCCGCGGGTCGGTTATCGTTGGCGCGGTGGTGTCGGTGATCGGCGCCCTCTCACTCGCCGTCGCGCATCTGAAGACCGAACATCCCGAGCTGGAAGTGCGGCTCACCTCGGCGCGCTCCACGGAACTCGCGCGCATGGTGGAAGAAGGCGATGTCGATCTCGCCGTAGTGGTCGGCAATGCGGACGGCGCGCTGCACGAATCGCTCGCATGGACGCCGCTTTATGAAGAGCCGCTCATGCTGGTGACGAGCCGCGCCACCGCGGGCGGTGAGACAGGAGCCAAGGCGGGAGCCAGGACGGGAGGCGAGGTGCGCAGCATTCTGCGCGAACGCAGCTTCCTGCGCTTCGACCGCCGTGTGCCGACGGGCGCCGTGATCGACGACGCCTTGCGCACACTCGGCATCAAGCCGCAGGAATATCTCGAACTCAATTCCATCGAAACGATCGTCTCGCTGGTGCGCAACGATGTGGGCGTGAGCGTGCTGCCCGTGCTCCATAACGGCCACTGGCACGACGATGCCAACCTGCGGCTGATTCCGCTGTGCAATCCGCCGTTCATGCGCAGCGTAGGCATGATTCATCGCAAGTCGAACAAGCGCACGCTGCTGTTCAACACGCTAGCGCATATGCTGCGCTGACCCGGCGCTGGCGCCGAGCATTTCCACGAAACGAAACAGGCTGCGGCGCGCACGATAATCGGGATTTCCGAAAGGAAAAAGCCGGCTCTGGATCGATGATCCAGAGCCGGCTTTCTTTGCGCACAACTTTCGCCTTCAGGCCATCGCGGCGTTCAGTGCCTTTACCGCGTCGAGCGCGCCGCCCACCATCTCTCGCAACGCCGGCTCGACCTTGTCGGCAAGCGCCGGCGCGTAGTCGAACGGAGCGTGCTCGTTCATATAGGTGGACTGGCACATTTCGAGCTGAACCGCATGCACGCCGTCAACGGGCGCGCCGAAATGGCGCGTGATATAGCCGCCCTTGAAGCGCCCGTTCACCACCCACGAGTATCCGCTGCCTGCCGCAGCCTGCTCGACGCGCGCCTGCACCGATGCGTGCGCGGTGCGGCCTTCCTGCGTGCCGATATTCAGGTCGGGCAGCTTGTTCTCGAACAGTCGCGGCAACACGCTCGCAATCGAGTGCGCTTCCCACAGCAGCACGTTCGCGTGCTGGCTGCGCAGGCGCTGCAACTCGGCGCGCAGTGCGTCGTGATACGGCTGCCAGTAAGCTCCCACGCGGCGCTGACGCTCGGCGGCGTCGGGCGCGCAGCCGTCACGGTAGAGCGGCTCGCCGCGGAACGTTTCGGTCGGGCACAGCGACGTGGTGGTTTGGCCCGGATACAGGCTCTCGTCGTTGGGCGGACGGTTCAGGTCGATCACATAGCGCGAGACGCGTGCGCCCAGAATCGTCGCACCCAGCGACTTCGCGAAGGCATAGAGGCGGTCGAGATGCCAGTCGGTATCGGCGAGGCTCAGGGCGACATCCGTATATTGGCCGCGCAGCGACTCGGGGATGGACGTGCCCAGATGCGGGATCGAAACGAGCAGCGGCGCGTCGCCGCGCTCGAGGGTGTAGAGATCTGTCATGAGTCGGTCCGTTCAATGGATTACGGCGCACATTGTTGTGCGCCCAGCGTTCATGCGTCGGCTAGCAGGCGCGCAAGGGTCTTGCGATAGTCCGCGTAAAGGCGCTCCTCCGCGCGATGACGCCGGCCTTCGACCACTTTCTCGCCCGCCGTGTAGACATCGAGCACGGGCGTTTCGCCATGCTCGCAGAACACGACCGAAGAGAGCCACGTCTGCGGCGTCTTTTCCGCGAGATCGGGATGCTGCGGGTCGAGCACGATCCAGTCGGCGCGCGCGCCCGCTTCGAGCGCGCCCACCGCGCGGCCTGCCGCGCGCGCACCGCCCGCAAGCGCAGCGGCAAACAGCCGGTCCGCCACGTTCGCCGCCTGGGGCGCAGCCAGCACGTTGCGCTCGCGCCGCACGAGACGCTGCCCGTATTCGAGCAGGCGCAATTCGGCGCGCCAGTCCACGCCGATATGGCTGTCCGAGCCCACGCCAAACACGCCCTGCGCGTCGAGATAATCGTGCGCCGGGAAAATGCCGTCGCCGAGATTCGCCTCGGTGGTCAGGCACAGCCCCGCCACCGCGCCGCTCTTCGCGAGCGCCTGGGTCTCCTGCGCATCCACATGCGTGGCGTGCACGAGGCACCAGCGCGCGTTCACGTCGAAGCGGTCGAGCAGCCATTGCACCGGGCGCGCGCCTTCGGTCTCGACGCATGCGTCGACTTCAGCGGTTTGCTCGGCGATATGGATATGCACGGGCGCACCGGGCAGCGCCGCGTCGAGTCCTTCGAGCAGCGTGCGCAGCGACGCTTGCGAAACCGCGCGCAGCGAATGCGGCGCCACGCCATAGCGCAATGCGCCATGCTCGGGCCGCTCGCCGCGCACGGCATCGATGATCGAGAGCAGTTGCTCGGGCGTATTGATGAAGCGGCGCTGATCGTCGCGCGGCGCGCGCGAACCGAAACCGCTGTACTGATAGAGCACCGGCAGCATGGTCATACCCACGCCAGTCTCGCCCGCGGCGTCGACCACGCGTTGGGCCAGCTCGGCCCGGTGGGCATAGCGCTGCCCATCATGCGCGTGATGCACGTAGTGGAATTCGCAAACTGACGTATAGCCGGCTTTGAGCATTTCCACGTAGAGCCAGCGCGCAATTGCGCCAAGATCGTCCGGCGTGATACGCGCAGCGAAGCGATACATCAGATCGCGCCAGCTCCAGAAGCTGTCGGTGGGGTTCGCGCGGTATTCGGTGAGACCGGCCATCGCGCGCTGGAATGCATGCGAGTGAAGATTAGGCATGCCTGGCATAACCGGGCCTGCGGCTTGCGCGACGCCCGCGGGCGCAGCGGGAAGATCGGCCTGGACGCGCTGGAGGTTGCCCGCCGCATCCCATTCGAGCAGCACGTTGCGGCGCCACCCTTGCGGCAGCCAGGCATGCGCCGCGAACAGCGCGCGTGAGTTGGAATTCATGTTCGATGCCTGCTTAATGGGTTCAATTCAAGCGTTCAATTCGTATTCGAGCGACGCTCGAAGACCGTCTTGCCACCGCGCACGACGCGCGCGCAAAGCGGCCGGCCAATCCAGTAAGCGAGTTCCGCGAGCGATTGCACGTCCCACACCGCGAAGTCCGCCGGGCGGCCTTCGGCGAGCGTGCCGTGACGTTCGACATCGCCGAGCGCACGCGCCGCGTGTTGCGTCACGCCTTGCAGCACCTCGGGCACCGTCATGCGGAACAGCGTGGTCGCCATGTTCATCATGAGCAGCAGCGAAGTCGTGGGCGACGTGCCCGGATTGCTGTCCGTCGAGATCGCGATCGGCACCTCGTAGCGGCGCAGCAAGTCGAGCGGCGGCAATTGCGTTTCGCGAATGAAGTAATAGGCGCCCGGCAGCAAAACCGCGACGCTGCCCGCGTCCTTCATCGCCGCCACGCCGGCTTCGTCGAGAAACTCCAGATGGTCCGACGACAGCGCGCCGTAGCGCGCGGCCAGCGCCGCGCCGCCGCTGTTCGACAATTGCTCGGCGTGCATCTTGACCGGCAGATTGCGGCGCGCGGCGGCTTCGAATACGCGCTCGCTCTGCGCGATCGAGAAGCCGATGCGCTCGCAGAAAACGTCCACTGCATCCACGAGGCCTTCGTCGGCCAGCGCGGGCAGCATGCGCTCGCACACTTCGTCGATATAGTCGTCGGCGCGTCCCGCGAATTCGGGCGGCAAGGCATGCGCGCCGAGGAAGGTCGTGCGCACCGTGACCGGATAGCGCTCGCCGAGCTGGCGCGCGACGCGCAGCATCTTGCGCTCGGCGGCAAGTTCGAGGCCGTAGCCCGATTTGATCTCGACGGCGGTGACGCCCTCGGCGAGCAGCGGTTCGAGGCGCGCGGCCGATTGCGCGTAGAGTTCCGCTTCGCTCGCGGCGCGCGTCGCGCGCACCGTCGAGACGATGCCGCCGCCTTTGCGCGCAATCTCTTCGTAGCTCACGCCCGCGAGGCGCTGCGCGAATTCATCGGCGCGCTGGCCGCCGTATACGAGGTGCGTGTGGCAATCCACGAGGCCCGGGGTCACCCACGCGCCCTTGAGGTCTGCGCGCGGCCACTGCGCGAATTGCGCCGGCAACAAAGCCGCCGCGCCCTGCCACGCGATCTTGCCGTTCTCGACGGCGATGGCCGCGTCTTCGATGGTGTGCCGCGGGTCGCCCTGCGGGCACAGCTTCAGGTGATGCCAGACAGTCTGGTTCATGGAGATTGCGCGGCGCTGCGAGGCGCCGCGTCGCTATCAGGTTCTCGAAGGTTCTCGATCCGCTTGCGCGTTCACGATGTCCAGTGCGATGGCGAACAATGCGCCCTCGCCTTGCGTTTCGATGCGAACCGCACGCCCGGTGGCATTCGCCGCGCCGCCCAGGTCGATGCGCAGCGTGTCGCCGGCCGCGAGCGCCGCAGGCTCGCCGCCATTCACGCGCACCAACGCTACGCCCTGTGCGCAATAGAGCAGCACGGTGTCGGCCTCGATGCGGCGCGCCACGTTCTCGCGCCACACTTCGAACTGCGCGCGCGCCGCGTCGCGACGCACCATGAGGTTGAAGTCGCGCGTGGGGCCGTCGACGAGACGCGCATCGATCGGCGCTTCGCCGTCGAAGCGCGCGACATCGAGCGCTTGTGTCAGCGTATGCGTGCGCACCAGCGCGCCGCCATCCGGCGATGTCTCGTCGAGCACCATGCCGGCGCCTTCGAGCAGCACCAGCGTGCGCGCCACGCCGTCGAAACGCGAAAACGGGCCTGCCTGCGCGACGTCCGCGACGCTCACGCGCCATGCGAACCCGGCCGCGGCCTGACCCGGCAACGCACCTGGCAAATGTGCGAGCGCGATCTCGCGCGTGACGCCGCCGCCGTTCTTCCACGGCGACGCCACGAGATCCGCCCCGCGCAGCAGCGTGAGCTGCGCGGCGCCCGCTTCGTCTACTTCGCGGGCGAGGCTCATCGGCCCAGCATCGGCAGTTTGAGCCCGGCTTCACGCGCCGTCTGCTGCGCCAGCTCGTAGCCCGCATCCGCATGACGCATCACGCCCGTCGCCGGATCGTTCAGCAGCACGCGGCCCAGACGCTCGTGCGCCGCCTGCGTGCCGTCCGCCACGATCACCACCCCCGAGTGCTGCGAGAAGCCCATGCCCACGCCGCCGCCATGATGCAGCGACACCCACGACGCCCCGCCCGCCGTGTTCAGCAGCGCGTTGAGCAGCGGCCAGTCGCTCACTGCATCCGAGCCGTCCTTCATCGATTCCGTCTCGCGGTTCGGGCTTGCCACCGAACCCGTGTCCAGGTGGTCGCGGCCAATCACGATCGGCGCCTTCAGTTCGCCGTTCTTCACCATCTCGTTGAACGCCTGGCCCAGACGATAGCGGTCCTTCACGCCCACCCAGCAAATCCGCGCCGGCAGACCCTGGAACGCGATGCGCTCGCGCGCCATGTCCAGCCAGTTGTGCAGGTGCGGATCGTCGGGGATCAGCTCCTTCACCTTCGCGTCCGTCTTGTAGATGTCCTCCGGGTCGCCCGAGAGCGCCACCCAGCGGAACGGGCCCTTGCCCTCGCAGAACAGCGGACGGATGTACGCCGGCACGAAGCCCGGGAAATCGAACGCGTTCTCCACGCCCATTTCCAGCGCCATCTGGCGGATGTTGTTGCCGTAGTCGAGCGTGGCCGCGCCGCGTTCCTGCAGCGTCAGCATCGCCTTCACCTGGTGCGCCATCGACTGCTTCGCGGCCTTCACGATGCTTTCCGGCGCCACCTTCTGCGCTTCGCGCCACTGCTCGACGCTCCAGCCCTGCGGCAGGTAGCCGTTGATCGGGTCGTGCGCGCTGGTCTGGTCCGTCACGCAGTCCGGCGTGATGCCGCGCGCCACGCATTCCGCGAACACGTCAGCGGCGTTGCCCAGGAGGCCCACCGACACCGGCTTGCCCGTCTTCTTCGCTTCCTCGACGATGGCCAGCGCCTCGTCGAGCGTCTTCGCCTTGCGGTCCACGTAGCGCGTCTTCAGGCGGAAGTCGATGCGCGTCTCGTCGCATTCCACAGCGATCATCGAGAAGCCCGCCATCGTCGCGGCCAGCGGCTGTGCGCCGCCCATGCCGCCGAGGCCGCCCGTGAGAATCCAGCGGCCCGACGGGTCGCCCTTGAAGTGCTGGTTCGCCACCGAGAAGAACGTCTCGTAGGTGCCCTGCACGATGCCCTGCGAGCCGATGTAGATCCAGCTGCCCGCCGTCATCTGGCCGTACATCATGAGGCCCTTGCGGTCGAGTTCGTGGAAGTGTTCCCACGTGGCCCAGTGCGGCACGAGGTTCGAGTTCGCGAGCAGCACGCGCGGGGCGTCCGCATGCGTGCGGAACACGCCCACCGGCTTGCCCGACTGGATCAGCAGCGTTTCGTCTTCGTTCAGGTCCTTAAGCGACGCCAGAATCTGGTCATAGCATTCCCAGTTGCGCGCGGCGCGGCCAATGCCGCCATACACCACGAGCGCGTGCGGATGCTCGGCCACTTCCGGATCCAGATTGTTCTGGATCATGCGGTACGCGGCTTCGGCCAGCCAGGTCTTGCACACCTTCTCGCTGCCGCGCGGTGCGCGGATCGTGCGGCTCGGGTCGAGGCGGGGATCGGTGAAGTTCGGATGGTTCATGGCATTCATCTCGGGATAGAAGTTCTTGCGCGGCCCAGGCCTCTCTGCCCGTACCGGGCGATGGCCGGAAACGGCGTCACTGCAATGTGAGAACTAGTCTACCGCCGCCAAGTTGTATATACAACTCGTTTCGATAAAACAAGCGTAGGGAATTACCCTGGCGGGTTTTCCCGCGAGGGATTCAAGTGTTAGAAGGGAGCGAACGCCGGACGATGGCGCTTATTGACTAGACAAGATGCTGGCAGCGGCGCGAGGCCGCGCCATGTCAGACGGTGCCGGCCAGATGGAAGCGCGAGGCGGGGTGCCAAAGCCGCACCGAAGTCGCGACGTGCTTGCCGACCCACGTGCGGCGCAGCAGCAACAGGCAAGGCTCGCCGATTTCCATGGCGAGATGCTGACGCACGTGCGCATCCGGCTTTTGCGCGTAGATGCGGAACTCCGCGCGCTGAATGGGCGCGAGGCGCACCATGTAATTGTTCGGCGTTTCGAGCGTGAAATCCTGCGCGAGATAGTCGGGAAACACCTCGGGATTGACGTAGCGATCCTCGTACTGAATCGGCTCGCCCTCTTCGTAGTGCACGATGCGCGAATGAAACGCCGGCCCGGCGTCGAGTTCGAGCGCGGCGACGGCAGTCGGCTCCTCGCTGGATTCCAGCGCGAGCACGCGCGCCGTATGGCGATGGCCGCGCGCGGCGATTTCATCGGCGATATTGCGGATCTGCAAGACCGTCGATTCGTACTGGCGCGGCGCGACATACGTGCCCGAGCCGCGCACGCGGTTCAATACGCCTTCGGCCATGAGCTCGCGCAGCGCGCGCGAGACGGTCATGCGCGCGACACCGAACTCCTTGACCATCTCCGTCTCGGAGGGCACGACGTCGCCCGGCTTGAGCGCGCCGCTTTCGATCTGGGCGAGGACGTGGCGCTTGATCTGTTCGTATGCGGGCAAAGGCGTGCCGCGCGCCGGCTTGTTTTGCATAATCGTCGTCTGGAAATGGGCGGGCGCACTGCCCGGCTTTCGGCCTGGCTGCGTACGAGCGCCGCGCTCGCGCATTGCCAACCTGAGCGGGGCACATTGTACCGTCAGCAATGGGTCGCGCCGCGCGTGTTGGTCCATACCTTCGCCGATGCCGCGCGCGGGACGGCGCGAGCCTGGGCGCGTGCTAAGATCGGCGGCTCCCCACCCCGGCGGCGACGCCCCAACGGCGCCCAACGGCGCCCAACGGCACCCCGGCACCCCGGCGGCGCAGCCGCGCGCGAGCCCGCACATCGCGGAATCCGTGAGAACCACGCTACAGGCCTTCCAACGTGAACGCTCCCACCCAACTTCTGTTCCTGCCCGGCGCTTCGGGCGATCCCGCGTTCTGGCAACCGCTCTCGGACCAGCTCGAGCATCCCGCCGAGCGCCGTTTTCTCACCTGGCCGGGTTTCGGCGGCACCCCCGCAGACCCCGAGGTCGAGAATTTCGAGGATCTGGTTCGCCAGGTCGTGCAGCAGATCGACCGGCCGAGCGCACTGATCGCCCAGTCGATGGGCGGCGTGCTCGCGTTGCGCGCCGCGCTGGCCAAGCCCGCGCTCGTCACGCATCTGGTGCTGGCCGTCACCTCGGGCGGGATCGACACCCAGGCGCTCGGCGCGAGCGACTGGCGCGAGGAATTCGTCTCACAAAACCCGCACTTGCCCGACTGGTTCATCACCTTGCGCGAGGACCTCACGGACGAACTCGCGTATGTCCAGCAGCCGGTCATGCTGTTGTGGGGCGACGCGGACCCCGTCAGCCCGCTTCGCGTGGGCGAAAAGCTGCTCGAATTGCTGCCGAACGCGGAACTCGACGTGGTGAGCGACGGCGGCCACGACCTTGCAAATGTCCATGCGCGCGTGCTTGCACCGCTCGTCGACGAGTTCCTGCAGGCGGGCGTCGCCGAGTAATTTTCTTTAATCACGGCCGCCGCGATGCCAGGCGTCACGATGGCTCGCGCAAGCGCGCGAGCCGCACACGCGCCCGCACGCCGCGTCCGTTCGCGCCCGCATCCAGGCCGACTTCGCCGCCGTGCGAATGCGCGATCTCGCGCACGATCGCGAGGCCGAGCCCCGTGCCCTCAGTGTCCGACGCGGCCCTGAAAAACGGCTCGAACACGCGGGCGCGCGCTTCGGCGGGAATGCCGGGTCCGTCGTCGAGCACCTCCAGCGTCACCGCATCCTCGCTCGTGTGCACGCTCACGGTGACGCGCCCGCCGGCCTGCGTATAACGCAGCGCGTTGTCCACGAGGTTCGTCACCATCGCGCGCAGCAGCTCGCGGTGCCCCGACACGAACGCCGCGCCATGCAGCTCCGCACCGAGGTCGATGTCGCGCGCCTGGGCCAGCATCACGAGCCCCTCCACGGCTTCGTGCGCGAGTTGCGTCATATCCACGGGCACGCCGGGCCGCTGCGCCGTGTCGAACGCCTCGGCCTGCGCCAGCAACAGCAGCTTGTTGGTCAGCGCCACCATCGACCGATTGCTCTCGCGCATGGCCGCGAACACCTCGGCAAGGGCCGGATCGAGCGTCCCCTGCGAGCACGCGTACTGCAATTGCGTGCCCAGCAGCGTGAGCGGCGTGCGCAACTGATGCGAGGCATCGGCGATAAAGCGCCGTTGCGCGGCGTTCTGCGCACCGAGGCGTGCGATGCACTGGTTGATTGCGTCCACAACGGGCCGCAACTCCGCATGCAGTCCCTCGGAGCGGATCGGCACGAGATGCATCGGGTCACGGTCGGCGACCTCGCTCTTGAGCTTCATGAGCGGACGCAGCTCGAACGTGAGGCCGATGCATGCCAGCGCCACCGCCAGCAGCACCATGCCGATCTGGCGCGCGAGCTGAGGCCGCCACAAAGCCGTGGTCATGGCGTCGCGCGAATGCTCCGTCTTGCCCACTGAGACACGCACGCGCCAGATGCGGCCGTTGTCGTACATCGAGCGCAGCACGCTCACGGCGCGCAGCGCCTCGCCGTGCAGCGCGGCGTCGTACCAGACCGGCGCGTCGACGGCGGGTGTCGCGCCCGCAGCCGGGAAATCGGGCATGCCCGCGAGCAGCGGGCCGTTTTCCACGCTGACGTTGTAGAACACCTGGTCGCGCTGCGGCGACGCGAACAGTTCGAGCGCGGCCGGCGGCACGTTCGCGCGCAGCGCGCCATCGCTCCATTCCACCGAACCCGCGAGCATGCGAGCGGACGAAAGCAAGCGCCCGTCCTGCACGAGATCGGCGGTATGGCGCGCCGCGCGATACTCGTAGGTGGTCGTGAAAATCACATAGAGGCCGAGCGGCACCAGCATCCACCACAACAGCCGGATGCGCAGGCTACTCGTCATCGCGCGGGTCCTCGAACATGCCTAATTCGCTTCGTCGCGCTTGCGCAGCAGATAACCGAGGCCACGCAGCGTGACGATGGTGGCCGAGCTGCCTTCGAGCTTCTTGCGCAGCCGCGACACGTAGATCTCGATGGCGTCTTCGCTGGGATCGTCGGCGAGCGTGAAGATCGCGTCGGCCAGCGCGGACTTCGAGACGGTCTTGTTCACACGCAGCATCAGCGCTTCGAGCACGGTGCGCTCGCGCGGCGTCACGTTGAGCGGCGCGCCACCGAGCGCGAAGCGCCCCGTGTTGATATCGAAGACGAGATCGCCGCAAGTGACTTCGTTGGCGCGCGCCGGCGTCTGCCGCCGGATCAGCACCTTCACGCGCGCCACCAGTTCGCGCACCTCGAAGGGCTTGACGAGATAGTCGTCGGCGCCGCTGCCGAGCAGTTCCACCTTTTCGTCGATCGACCCGCTCGCGGTGAGCACCATCACCGGCGTGGCGTCGCCGCGCTGGCGCAGCCGCCGCAGCACGTTCTTGCCTGAAAGCTTCGGCAGGTTCAGATCGAGCAGCACGACATCGTAGGCGTTGGTGCGCAGAAGCGAATCGGCGGCGTCGCCGTCCTGCACCGCATCGCAGGCAAAGCCCTGCTCCTCCAGCGTCTTGACGAGCCAGTGAACGAGCGTGGGGTTGTCTTCGATGAGCAGCAGTTTCATGGGCGAGGCGCTGGATGGAAAACACGTGTGCGGCGCGTGCGCCGCGATTGTGCCGGATTGTGCCGCCCCGCGAGCATGACCGCCTTGCGGGTTAACACGGACATTCCCGAAGGGGTATCGAAGGCTGGCAGAAAGGTTGGCGTTTCTATAATCGGCTGCATCCATCAAAAAAGGCGCGGCCCGCGAGGCCTCGCGCCATACTCAAGGAGACTCCACGATGCCCACGTTGCGCCAGATCGCCGCCGTATCGAGTGTCGCTTTCGCTCTCGCCGCCACCTCCGCCGCCGCGCATGCGGAAAAGATCACCATCATGGTTGGCGGCGCAACCAAGATCATCTACCTGCCCGCCAAGCTGACCGAGCAGCTCGGCTACTTCAAGGACGAAGGGCTCGACGTGGAAATCCAGTCGCAGCCGGCCGGCGTGGACGCCGAAAACGAATTGCTCGCGGGCGCCGTGCAGGGCGTGGTGGGCTTCTACGACCACACGATCGATCTGCAAAGCAAGGGCAAGGAAGTCCAGACGCTCGTGATCTTCGGCCAGGTGCCGGGCGAAGTGGAGATGGTGTCGAACGCGGCGGCCGGCACGATCAAGAGCATGGCCGACGTCAAGGGCAAGACGCTCGGCGTGACGGGTCTGGGCTCGTCCACGAGCTTCCTCACGCAATACCTCGCGCAGCGCGCCGGCATTGCCTCGACCCAGTACACGCTGCTGCCCGTGGGTGCCGACGCCACCTTCATCGCCGCGATCAAGCAGAACCGCATCGACGCGGGCATGACGACCGAGCCCACCGTTTCGCGCCTCTTGCAGACCGGCGACGCCAAGGTGCTGGTGGACATGCGCACGCTCGACGGCACGCGCGCCGCGCTGGGCGGCACCTACCCGGCTTCGAGCTTCTATGTGCAGCGCGCCTGGGCGCAGTCGCACAAGGAAGAAGCCACCAAGCTCGCCCATGCGTTCTCGCGCACGCTCAATTTCATTGCCACGCATAAGGCCGACGAAATCGCCGAGAAAATGCCGAAGGACTACTACGGTAGTAATAAGGATCTCTATGTAAAGGCGCTGGGCGCTTCGCTGCCGATGTTCACGAAGGACGGCCGCATGCCCGCCGATGGTCCCGAGACCGTGCTCAAGGTGCTGTCGGCGTTCAACCCTTCGGTCAAGGGCAAGCATATCGATCTCGCGAAGACCTACTCGAACGACTACTTGCCGGCCGCGACGGCCACGGCGGCGAAATAACGCCAACGCCGACGCCGACGCCCATCGCCAGATCCACGCACGAATGACGACGCACCATCGAGGCAACGAAGCATGAGTTCTCCCCACGCGCAAGGCACGCCGGCCATCGAGCTGCGCAACGTATCGTGCCGTTTCATCTCTCCCGACGGCAAGGCGACGCTCGCCCTGCGCGACTTCAGCATGGCGGTCGCGCGCGGGGAGTTCGTTGCCGTCGTCGGCCCCACGGGCTGCGGCAAGTCCACTACGCTCAGCATGATCACGGGCCTGCTCAAGCCCACCACGGGCGAGGTGCGCGTGATGGGCGCGCCCGTGAACGGCATCGATCCGCGCATTGGCTTCGTGTTCCAGGCCGATGCGGTATTTCCGTGGCGCTCGGTGCTCGACAACGTGGCCGCCGGTCCCTTGTTTCGCGGCCGCTCGAAATCGGCGGCCTATGACGAGGCGAACGAATGGCTGCGCCGCGTCGGCCTCGACAAGTTCGGCAAGCACTATCCGCATCAACTCTCGGGCGGCATGCGCAAGCGCGTGGCGCTCGCGCAGACCTTCATCAACAAGCCCGAAATCCTGCTGATGGACGAGCCGTTCTCGGCGCTCGACATGCAAACGCGCACGCTGATGCAGGACGAGTTGCTGCAACTGTGGGGCGGCACGGGGTCGGTGGTGTTCGTCACGCACGACCTCGAAGAAGCGATTGCGCTGGCCGATCGCGTGTTCGTGCTCACGGCGCGGCCCGCGACGCTCAAGAAGGTTTATGAAATCGACTTGCCGCGCCCGCGCATTACGTCGGAAATCCGCTATACGCCGCATTTCATCGAGCTGTCGCGCGATATCTGGCACGACCTGCGTGAAGAAGTGCAGATCGGCTAACCCGGCCGACCCAGCCAAACATCAAGCAAGTTGGAGCGAACGCTCATGTCCACCCCGCAACAAACCTTGCCGCAAGGCATCGACGCGGCTTCGCTCGACGCAGTCGAACGCGCCGCGCAACGCCGCATCCGCCAGCGCCACGCGCTCGTGATCGGCTTGCGCATCCTGGTGCTCGTCGTCGTGCTCGGCGGCTGGGAACTGGCCGCACGTCATAAATGGATCGATCCGTTCTTTTTCTCGATGCCCTCGCTGATCTTCGAGCAGATCGTCGACTGGTTCGTGAACGGCACCTCGCAAGGCCCGCTGCTCACCCAGGTCTGGGTCACGCTCGAGGAAACCGGGCTCGGCTTCATCATCGGCTCGATTGGCGGCGTGTTCTGCGGCATCGTGCTGGGCCGCAACAAGCTGCTCTCCGATGTATTCAGCCTCTACATCAAGATCGCCAACTCGATCCCGCGTGTGGTGCTGGGCTCGGTGTTCGTGATCGCGCTGGGTCTCGGCATGGCGTCTAAGGTGGCGCTGGCCGTGGTGATGGTGTTCTTCGTGGTGTTCGCCAATGCGTTCCAGGGCGTGCGCGAAGCGGACCGCTACATGATCGCCAATGCGCAGATCCTTGGCGCGTCGCGCCGCCAGGTGACCACTGCGGTGGTGATTCCCTCCGCGCTTTCGTGGATTCTCGCGAGCCTGCACGTGAGCTTCGGCTTCGCACTGGTGGGCGCCGTGGTGGGCGAATTCCTCGGCTCGAAGCAGGGCATCGGCTTGCTGATCTCGACCGCGCAAGGCGCGTTCAACGCGAGCGGCGTGTTCGCGGCGATGATCGTGCTCGCGGTGGTCGCGCTGATGGCCGACTACCTGCTCACCGCCGTCGAGCATCGTCTGCTCAAATGGCGGCCCACGTCCACGAACTGATTTTCCAACGCCTTCTGTCAAGTCTGTCCGGGCGCGAGAGGCTGATATCCTCCGGCCTGTCATTCGCGGCGCACTTCTGTGCGCCGCTTTTTTTACCGGTCCGCCAACCCCGAAAACTCCGCGCTACTTGGGTTGCTCGACCGTGCGCAGATACGGCTTGAGCGTCTTGAAGCCCTGCGGATACTTCTGCTTGGCCGTATCGTCCGAAACCGAAGTCGGGATGATCACGTCTTCGCCCGGTTTCCAGTTCACAGGCGTGGCCACCGTGTGCTTGGCAGTTAGTTGCAATGAATCGAGCAAGCGCAGCACTTCATCGAAGTTGCGGCCCGAACTCATCGGATAGACGAGCATGGCCTTCACCTTCTTGTCCGGCCCGATGATGAACACCGAGCGCACTGTCGCATTGTCGACCGCCGTGCGCGGTGCGCCGCCGCTGGCGTTCGGATGGATCATGTCGTAGAGCTTGGCGACGTTGAGGTCCGCGTCGCCGATCAGCGGATAGTTAACCGCGCTGCCCTGCGTCTCCTCGATGTCCTTGACCCATTTCTGGTGGTCGCTTACCGGGTCCACGCTCAGGCCGATGATGCGCGTATTGCGCTTGTCGAATTCGGGCTTGAGCCGGGCCATGTAGCCGAGTTCCGTCGTGCATACCGGCGTGAAATCCTTCGGATGAGAGAACAGGATGGCCCAGTGATCGCCAATCCATTCGTGAAAACGAATCGGTCCTTCGGTGGTTTCCGCAGTGAAATCGGGTGCATCTTCTCCTAGACGTATGGTCATCTCGAACCTCCAAGGGTGGTTGGACTACAGTGCCTCGCAGTCGTGCAAGGCGTGCTCTTGATTTTAGGAAGTCCAGCGGACGGTTTTGAGATTTGTTGAAGCGAAGTTCAGGCGGCAAAGCGATATAGCGATATGGGGCGCGACCACGGCGTGGCCCGATTGGACCGGGTTCGGTTTGATTTCAGGCTGGCGTCAGCCTGGTGTCAGTCCTGGTTTGCATACCCGCGCCACCAGGCGACGCTATTCCCGTAGCCTGCGCACGCGGCACGTCTATTGCTGCGACGAGCTTGAGCCAAGCGTGATATTGTGGAATCCCGGAGTCGTAGCGCGCATGTGCCCGTCCATCGAACTCTGTCACCTTCGCGAGCGTCGCCATGAGTGATGTACGCCACCATCTGAGCCCACGCGACCGCGTGGAGCTGCTCTGCTGGCTCACCTGCGGGAGCCTCGGAGCCTACTACCTCAACGAAACCTGGCCCAATGCGGCTTTTCACGTGCAGGCGGCGCACAAGTGGCTCGACCGCCACGGGCGCGAAGCCGACTGGCTCGCGATCGCGCGGCTGACCGCGATCGCCCAGGAAATCGCCAGGCAGCACGCATGGTTTGTCGACGCCACATGGGCGCGCGACGCCGTCGAGGAAATTCTCGACACCGATGACCTAAACTATCAGGCCAAGCTGGTCATGCAGGTACTGAAGGACTGCGAGCTTGCGCTCGCAGACCGTAGTTCCCCCGACTGACTAACCGACTAACCGACTGACCGCCCCGCGTCAGGACTGCGGCGCGGGCTGTTGCGGAGCCTGGCTCGCACCCGCCTGTGCTGGCGGCGCCCACCCGTAGCCGAGCGCCTTGTAGAGGTTCACGACCTCCGCGAGCCGCTGATCCTGCAACTGCGATTGCTGGATTTGCGCTGCGAAGAGGCTGCGCTCGGCATCGAGCACTTCCAGATAGCTCGTGTAGCCGCCCTCGTAGAGATCGCGTGAAAGCGACGCGTACTGCGTGAGCGCGTCCACCTCGCGCGTGGTGGCCTCGAGTTGGTCGTGCGCGCGCGCGGCGCCTACGAGCGAGTTCTCGACATCCGCGAAGGCCTGCTGAATCGTCTGCTCGTAGTTCAGCAGCGCTTCCCGGTGCGCCGCCTCCGCCGAATGCACGGAACCCGCGATCGCGCCACCCTGGAAGATCGGCTGCGAGACTGCACCCGCGAACGACCATACGCGCGCCGGCCCGGTCCAGAGACCGGACAGCGCCGTGCTGGCCGCGCCGAACATGCCGGTGAGCGAGATCTCCGGGAAGTACTGCGCGCGCGCGGCGCCGATCTGCGCATTGGCCGCGATCAGCGTCTGCTCGGCCTGCTGAATGTCGGGGCGGCGCTCCAGCAGCGACGACGGCAACCCCGCCGGTATCGCCGGCGCGGCAAGCTGCGAGATGGACTTGCCGCGCGGAATCGGCCCCGGGTTCTGGCCGAGCAGCAAGGAAATCGCGTCCTCCTGCTGCGCGATCTGCTTCTGGATCGAATAGACCGATGCCTGCGCGGATTCGTATTCGGAACGTGCCTGGCTCAGTTGCAGCTTCGAAACCACGCCGCCCCCGAAGCGCTCCTCGAACAGCTTGACCGAGTCGTCGCGGCTCTTGAGCGTCTCCTGCGCAATCAACAGTTGATTGTCGAAATCGCGCAGTTGCAGATAGCTCGTTGCGACATTGGCGATCAGCGCGATGCGGGTCGCCTGCTGCGCCGATTGGGTGGCCAGATACTCGGCGCGCGCGGCTTCGGTCAGGCGGCGCAGGCGCCCGAACAAGTCGAGTTCCCACGACGCCACGCCCTGCAGCTGCACCTGATTGCCGACCAGCGGCGGAAAGCCAGGCGCGGGCACGCCACGGCTGCGCGTGGCGCCGAAATTCACGCCCACCTGCGGGAACAGGCCGGAGCGCGCGACCACATAGCGGCCGTAATACTCTTCGACACGCGCCGCCGCAATGCCAAGATCCTTGTTCTGCGCCAGCGCCTTCGCGACCAGATCGTCGAGGACGGGGTCGTTGAACTGCTTCCACCAGTCGAGCGACGTGTCGACCGCTTCGGCATCGGACGATGCGAACCGGTATGTGGACGGCGTGTCGACCGTGGGCCGATGGTAGTCAGGGCCCACCGCGCAGGCCGCGAGCCAGAGCGTGCTCGCGGCGATGAAGATCGGTTTCAATGCAGGCTTCAATGCGGGTTTCAACACGGGTTTCAGCATGCGCATGATTTTCGGGCTCATGTTCACCCCTCCTGCGCCGGCGGCACCGCCGGCGGCGGCGAATCCGGTGCGGCTGTGGGCTTCTTGCGCGACGAGAGCGTTTCGAGACCCCAGAAGAACATCGGAATGAAGAACAGCGCGATGAGCGTGGCGCCGAGCATGCCGAACACCACGCCCGTGCCGAGCGAACGGCGGCTTGCCGCCGACGCCCCGCTCGCGATGGCGAGCGGCACGCAGCCGAGAATGAACGCCAGCGAGGTCATGATGATCGGCCGCAGACGCAGCTTCGCGGCGTGCAGGGCCGCCTCGTACGGCGACATGCCCTCCTTCTCGCGCATTTCCACGGCGAACTCGAAGATCAGAATGGCGTTCTTTGCCGCCAGCGCGATCAGCACCGTGAGGCCGATCTGGAAGTACACGTCGTCTTCCATGCCGCGGATAAGAATGCCCACGAGCGCGCCGAACACCGCGAACGGCACCGCCAGCAGCACGCCGATCGGCAACGACCACTTCTCGTACTGCGCAGCGAGAATCAGGAACACCATCAGCAGCGCGAAGCCGAACACGAGCCCGGCCGTCGAGCCGGCGGTCTTTTCCTCGTAGGCCTGGCCGCTCCACGAATAGCTGTAACCATCGCCCAGCACCTCGTTCGCGATCTCCTCCATGGCCGCGATCGCTTCACCCGAGCTATGGCCCGGCGAGGCGTCGCCCGTGATCTTGCCGGCCGGAAAGTTGTTGAAGCGGCTGACGATGTCCGCGCCGTTGACGAACTTGTAGGTCGTTACGGCCTTGATCGGCACCATGTCTCCGGAGCGGTTACGCACGTAGAGCTGCTGGATGTCCTCCGGGCGCGTGCGGTATTCCGGCTCGGCCTGCACGATCACCTGGAACAGACGGCTGCCCTTCGGGAACTGGCTCACGTAAGAGGACCCGAACATCGTCTGCAACGCCGAGTAGACGTCCTGCACCGCCACGCCCTGCGATTCGGCGCGCTCGCGGTCCACGGTCACGAGCAACTGCCGCGAGTTCGTGTCGATGGTCGAATTGACGCCGCGCAGCGCCGGGTTCTGGCGCGCCTTCGCGATAATCTGGCGCACTTTCTCTTCGAGTTGCTGATACGTGCCGTCGCCGGTCGTCTGCACCCAGAACTCGAAACCGCCCGTCGTGCCGAGGCCCGGAATGGAAGGCGGATTGACCGGTATCACCACGCCGTCCTTGAAACCCGCGAACGCGCGGTTGGCCGCGGTGATGAGGTCGGCGGCGCTGCCGTCCTTGCCGCGGTCCTTGAAGTCCTTGAGTGTGACGAACAGCGTGCCGGCGTTGGCCTTGTACTGCGAGTCGATCAGGCTATAGCCGATTGGCGCGGCCACGGCCTTGACCGCAGGCTGCTTCATGAACCAGTCCTCGGCGCGCTTCGAGAGGTCTCCGGTGCGGTCGAGACTCGCGGCGTCCGGCGTGATGACCGCGCCGAACAAATAGCCCTGGTCCTCGACCGGCACGAACGAAGTCGGAATCTTCTTGAAGAGCACACCGGTAGCGGCGCACATCACGGCGATCAGCAACACCGAAAGCGCGACGCGGCGAATGGCCGACTGCACCGTCTTGCCATAGCCCTCGGTCAGCCGCTCGAAGCGCTCGTTGAACCACACGAAGAAACGGTTCTTCTTCTTTTCGCCCGGCTTGAGCAGGATCGCGGCAAGCGCCGGCGAGAGCGTGAGCGCGACGATGCCCGACAGCACCACCGACACCGCGATGGTCACGGCGAACTGCTTGTAGAGCTGACCCGTGATGCCCGAGAGGAACGCAACCGGGATGAACACGGCGAGCAGCACGAGCACGATGGCCACCACAGGGCCGCTCACTTCGTCCATCGCGCGCTTGGCCGCCTCCTTCGGGGGCAGCTTGAACTCGGTCATGTTGCGCTCGACGTTCTCGATCACGACGATGGCGTCGTCCACGACAATGCCGATCGCGAGCACCATGCCGAATAGCGTGAGCATGTTCACCGAGAAGCCGAACGCCATCATGCCGATGAATGCGCCGATGATCGACACCGGCACCGCGAGAATCGGCACCAGCGTGGCGCGGAAGCTTTGCAGGAAGATGAAGACCACCAGAATCACGAGGATCACCGCGTCGCGCAGCGTCTTCACCACCTCGTCGATCGACTCGTGCACGAACTCGGTCGTGTCGAGCGCGATTTCATACTTGAGGCCGGGCGGGAAGCTCTTCTGCAATTGCGCGAGCGTGGCGCGCACCTGTTTGGACACCTGCAGCGCATTGGCGCCCGGCTGCTGGTAGACCGCGAGCAGCGTGGCGGTCTTGCCGTTGTAGCGGCCGCGCATCGAGTAATCCTTCGAACCCAGTTCGGTATGGCCGATGTCCTTGATGCGCACGATCGCCGCATCGCCCGACTTGGCGCGCAGGATGATGTTGTCGAATTGCGAAGGTTCGGTGAGGCGCCCCTGGGTAGAGACCGGGAAGGTCTGCAGCACCGGGCTGCTGGTTGGCGACTGGCCGAGGCGGCCGGCCGAGAACTGCTGGTTCTGCGCGCTGACTGCGTTCTTCACGTCGTCCACGGTGATGCCGAGCTTGGCCATGCGATCCGGCTTGACCCAGACGCGCATCGCATAGTCTGCAGAACCGAGGATCGCCGACTGGTTCGCGCCTGGCAGACGCTTGATGGCGTCGAGCACATAGACGTTCGCGTAGTTCGCCACATACTGCTGATCGAAGGTGTTGTCGGGCGAATAGACGGCAATCACCATCATGAACGCCGACGAACGCTTCTGCACCGAAACGCCCTGTTGCGTGACCGCGTCGGGCAGCGTGGGCAGCGCGAGGTTCACGCGGTTCTGCACGTCCACCTGGGCCAGCGAGGGGTCGGTGCCGATATTGAAGTACGCGGTGAGCGTCATGTTGCCCGTCGAGGAACTCGACGAGCTCATGTACATCATGTTGTCGGCGCCGTTCACCTGCTCTTCAATAGGCGCGGCAACGTTTTGCGCGATGATGTCGGCGCTCGCGCCCGGATAGGTCGTGCTCACCGTGATCTGCGGCGGCGCGATGTCGGGGAACTGCGCGATAGGCAGGTTGAGCATGGCCACGAAGCCGGCCACGACGATGATGATCGACAGGACCGACGCGAAGATCGGCCGGTCGATGAAGAAGTGCGAAAGCTTCATCGCTCAACCTCCCGCTGCGGGCGAGAGCGTCACGTCCACGCGGCGGGACTGGTCGGCCGGGTCAGTGGCGACGACCTTCGCTGGCTTGCGCATCTCGATGCGCGCGTCCTGCACGCCCGCGACGATCAGCGCCGTGCGCACGGTCGAGGCGCGCGCATGGGCGAGGCGTTCGTTCTGGGCGTAGGAGCCGCTCGAATCGGCGTAGCCCGAAATCACCACATGCGCCTCGGGCGACGCGACAAGACGCTGCGCGACCGCTGCGAGCGCCGTGGCCGATTGCTCGTCGAGGCTCGCGCTGCCCTGCGCGAAATAAAGCTGCGCCGGCCCGGACGCGTTCGCATTGGCGGCGGACGCCTTCGCCTCGCCTGCCGCGCCGGCGCCCGCCTTGGCGTTGGCGTTGGCGTTGGCGATATTGGCCGCGTTAGCCGCGTTGGCATTAGCCGCGTTCGCGCCATTGGCACCCGCCACATCAACCGGCTGCCCGCCGATCTTCACCGCGTCCGACGGCATGGGCACCACCTTCTCCTTCACTGGCGCGCCCGGCATCAGCTTGAGCGTGTTGTCGATCACGACGTGGTCGCCCGCATGCAGCCCCGAGCTGATAACCCAGTCGTTACCGTTCCATTCCCCGGTTTCCACCGCACGCTGCTGCGCCTTGCCGTCCTTGTCCACGGTCCACACGAATGCGCCGCGCGGCCCCTGCTGCACGGCCACCTGCGGAACCGCCACCGCGTTCGCCCGATCGGCGCCCAGCAGCTTGATGCGCACGAACTGCCCCGGCCGCAAGCTGCCGGTCGGGTTCTTCACTTCGGCGCGGATCATGTATGTGCCCGTCTCTTCGCTTAGCGAAGCGTCGGCGAACTTGATGCGGCCGCGCTCGGGATACACGCTGCCGTCTGCGAGCACGATCACCGCTTCCAGCTCGCCGATCTGCGGCAGCTTGAGCGCGCCGCTCTTCACCTGCGAACGCAGACTCAGCATCTCGTTTTCGGACAGCGAGAAGTTGATCCACATGGGATCGAGTTTCGCGACGTAGGTGAGCAGGCTGTTGCTCGCGTCAATATAGGAGCCGTCCTGCTTCTTCGCGAAGCTCGACAGCCCGGTGACGGGCGCCGTGATCGTGGTGTAGCCGAGATTCAGGTTCGCGCTCGTCACGTTGGCGCGCGCCTGCTCGAGCGCAGCCGCGGCCGCCCGTTCCTGGCCCACGGAATCGTCGAGGTCCTTCTGGCTCAATGCATTTTTGGCCGCGAGCGGGCGCACGCGCGCGAGGTTGGCCTGCGCCGTGTCGAGCCGCGCCTTCTGTTGCGCGTACTCCGCCTTTGCGGCGTCGAGCGCGGCCTGGAAGGGCTTGCGGTCCATCTGGAACATCACGTCGCCCTGATGAACCAGCGAGCCCTCTTCATAGACACGCTTTTCAAGAAAGCCGTTGACGCGGGAGCGAATCTCGACCTGCTGCGAGCTTTCGGTCTGCCCCACGTAATCGAATACCACCGGCACGTCGCGCAGCGCGACGTTGATAACGTCCACATTCGCGGGCGGCCGCGCGGACGCCTCAGGCGTCTTGTCGTGACACGCAGCAACCCCGAATGCCATACCCACGGACAGGCACAGTCGTGCCACCCTGTTTCCGCTCGTCATGCTTTTTCTCCGTTTTCGACGATCAGCGCTGGACCGACGAACACCGGACGAATCCCGTAATGCCGGATATGCCGAATATGCTGCGCCGCCAGAAAGCCCGGAGCGGAATCTTACTGTGTTTCCCTTTTAGACAGAGTCGAGTTTGTCTGCAAACAACAGGTGTTTGCTGGCAATCAAAATCCGTTATTTATTTCAAAATAATCGAGCGAAACGTTACGCAAACAGAAACAAATCAGGAAATGTCGGAATGCAAACCTTTTTACAGCGGCCCAAACAGCATCCAGGCGGCCCCATCCGCCTGAGCAACGCCCTTCGGGCCGCACAAGCGCTCAGTCGAGCGGCCGGCCCGCCGGTTCGCGAATCAGCGGCAAGGCCAGCAGCGAAACGAGTCCGCAGCCGATCAGATACCAGGCCGGCGCGAGCGGGTTATCGAGCAGCTTGATGAGCCAGGTCGCGAAGAACTGCGCGAAGCCGCCGAAGATCGAAACGCCCACGCAATAAACGATGGACATGCCCGTCACGCGGATCGACTGCGGGAACAGCTCGGGCAGCATGACGATGTTGGGCACCGCGGTGAACGCGACGAGCGCGCCCAGCACGGCCACGACGGCGAGCACCGCCGGCACCGTAGGCATGGCGTGGATCACCATGAAGGCCGGATAGATCACCGCGATCAGCAGCACGCGCGAATAGCCGAACACCCGCTTGCGGCCAAAGCGGTCGGACAGGATGCCGGCGAACGGCGAGCACGCGGCCGTGACGAGCGCGGCCACCAGCGCCGCGCTCATGCCCACCGACATCGGCAGGCCGAGGATCTTGATCGCATAGGTGGACATGTAGAACAGCACGATATAGTTCGCCGCCGTGCCGCCGATGGTCGTCACGACGCCCGCAACGAGCGCCGCACGATGCTTCGAGAAGATCTCGCGCAGCGGGCGCGCGGTCTCGGTCACGGGCGCGGCCATGTCCACGGGTTCGGCATGCTCGAGGGTTTCGTCGAGATGGCGGCGGATATAGACACCCACCGGCACGACCAGCATGCCGATCACGAACGGCACGCGCCAGCCCCAGCTCTGGAGCGCCTCGGGCGAGAGCGCCGAGGACAGCGCCACACCAAGCAGCGCGCCGCACACCACGTTGAGCCCCTGGCTCACGAACTGCCAGCTGCCATAGAAACCGCGCGTGCGGTCGTCGGCGTATTCGAGCAGCATCGTGGTCGAGGCGCCCACTTCACCGCCCACCGCGAAGCCTTGCACGAGCCGCGCGAGCATAATCAGCGCGGGCGCTGCGAGACCGATTTGCGCATAGGTGGGCGCGAATGCGATCATCGCCGAGCCGAGCGCCATGAGCCAGAGCGTGAGCGTCATGGCCGCCTTGCGGCCCGCGCGGTCGGCGAACGCGCCGATCAGCACGCCGCCGAGCGGCCGCACGATGAAGCCCACGCCGAAGCTGCCCACCGCCAGCAGCAACTGATTCAGCGAGCCGTGCACCGGAAAGAACAGTGTGCCAATGGTGGTCGCAAAAAAGCTGTAGACCGTGAAGTCGAAAAACTCCAGGCCGTTGCCGAGCGTAATCGCAGCGATGGCCTTCGCGCGCGAGGCGCGAGTGTGCCCGTGCGCGTCGGCATTCGCCTGTGAATTTGGTGAAGTGGCGTTCATCTTGGGTCTCCTGTCGACGGGACTTGGCGCTTTAGCGCCTGGTCCCGCCCCATGCAAAGCTCATGTCTTCGTGTCTTGATTAAAAGCGTTGATCGAATGCGTCGATCAAATACGCTTTGGCGGCTCAGGCGCGCAGGAAGCGCTCGGCGAGCTTCACCCAGTACGTGGCGCCCGTGGCGAGGCAGTCGTCGTTGAAATCGTAGCCGGGGTTGTGGACCATGCAGCCGCCTTCGCCATCGCCATTGCCGATGATCAAATAGCTGCCCGCGCATTGTTCGAGCAGGAACGAGAAGTCCTCGCTGCCCGTGAGCGGCGGGAGATCGTCGATCAAGCCATCCTCGCCCAGCCAGTCGCGCGCGACGTCCTGCGCGAACGCGGTCATTGCCGCGTCGTTCACGAGCACCGGGTAGCGGCGCTGGTAATCGATGCGCGCCGTGGCGCCATAGGCGCTCGCCTGCGCGTGCACGAGCGTCGTGATGCGCTCTTCGAGCAGGTCGCGCACCTCGGGGCGCAGCGCGCGCACCGAGAGGCGCATCTGCGCGGTCTGCGGAATCACGTTGGGCGCCTCGCCCGCGTGAATCGCGCCCACCGTGACGATCGCCATGTCGAGCGGCGGCACATTGCGCGACACGATGGTTTGCAGCGCGAGCACCACGTTCGCGCACACCACCACCGGGTCGATGGCCTTGTGCGGCACCGCGCCATGGCCGCCGCGCCCGTCGATGTCGATGATCACCGTGTCCGACGACGCCATGAACGGCCCCGGACGAAAGCCGAGCTTGCCGGTGGGAAAGCCCGGCATGTTGTGCATTGCAAAAACGGCGTCGCAGGGGAAGCGCTCGAACAGGCCTTCGTCGAGCATCCGCTTCGCGCCGCCGAGCCCTTCTTCGGCCGGCTGGAAAATGACGTGCAGCGTGCCGTCGAACGAACGCGACTGCGCGAGATGCCGCGCCGCCGCGAGCAGCATGGCCGTGTGCCCGTCGTGGCCGCACGCGTGCATCTTGCCGGGCACGCGGCTCTCATAATCGAGCCCCGTGTTTTCCTGGATCGGCAGCGCGTCCATGTCGGCGCGCAGGCCGAGGCGCTGCTTGCCGGTCCCCACTTTCAGCGTGCCAACGACGCCGGTGCCGCCGAGCCCGCGATGCACTTCATAGCCCCACTCGGCGAGCCGCTCGGCTACGAGGTCGCTGGTGACGAATTCCTCGAAACCGAGTTCCGGGTGCGCGTGGATCGCGTGGCGCAACGCGATCATTTCTGCTTCGATTTCCGCGATAGCCGGGGGGATCGCCATGGTGTTCATCCGTCGTCTCCTGTGTTCAAGCCGCGTTCAATCCGCGTTCAATCCATTGATTGCAAGATGACTCAGGATAATCACGCCGTTTTTCCGCGGACAGCCCTAGAATGGTTAGCCTGCCAACCGCAGGTTTTCACCCGGGTTTCCCCTATGAAATTCCACCAGTTCAGGGCGCTCGTCGCCATGGCCGACACCGGCAGCATCCGCGCGGCGGCGCGCGCGCTCGGAATCTCCCCCGCGGCCGCCACCAAGGCCGTGCGCGAACTGGAAGCCGAGCAGCAGATCGCGCTAGTGACGCGCAATGCGAACGGCATCGCCTTCACCGAGGCCGGCCAGGCGCTGCTCGTGCATGCGCGGGCCATCGTGCACCAGATGTCGCGCGCCCAGGACGAGCTCGACGCGCGGCGCGGGCGCGCTGGCGGCAAGCTCTCGATCGGCGTGACGCCGTGGCTCGCGCTGTCGTTCCTGCCCGACGCCGTAACGCTGTTTCGCGCGCGCATGCCGGACATGCAACTCGAGTTTTATGAGGGACTACTCAATATCGTGATGCCGCGCCTGCGCGACGGCACCCTCGACTTCTCGCTCGGCAAACCCGGTCCCGCTTCGCTGCACGCCGAATTCACGCAGACGCCGATCTTTGCCACCGAATCCGCCGTGGTCATGCGCCGCGGTCATCCGCTCGAACATGCGCAGTCGCTCACGGAACTGCAGGACTGCGAATGGCTGCTCAACTGGGATCCGGCGAGCAAGGAGATGATCACCGACGATATTTTCCGCCGCCACGGCCTGCCGCTGCCGCGCACGGTGCATCTCGCGCATTCGCTCGTGGTGGCCATGGGGCTCATCATGAACACCGACATGGCGAGCATCTTTCCCTGGCCGCTCGTGGAGACGCGCTTCGCGCGCGAGAACCTGCGCGCGCTCTCGCTCCAGGAGGAAGTGGACCGCACCGTGGTGAGCGTGGTCGCGCGGCGCGGCGTGCCGCTTTCGGCGGCCTCCGAATGCTTTCTCGCCTGCCTCAAGGAGGCGATCCACGCAGGCGAGGCTTCGCAGGACCCGGAACGGCGGCGCCTTTATCACTCGCTGGAACTGCTGATTTGAAGCGCGTGGGCGGGCTGGCCGGCGTGCGTCGATCAAGCCTCGCCGATCCCCCCTTTACTCGTCCACGCTACAATGCGGCTGCCGTTCCACTGCCCCCACCGACATGCAGAATTCTAATCGGGCTTTCCTGCTCGGTCCGTTGCTCAAAGGCGTTTCCCGCTCGTTCTACCTCACCATGCGCGTGCTGCCCGCCGGGATGCGCGACCCCGTGGGCAAGGCCTATCTGCTCGCGCGCGCCGCCGATACCATCGCCGACACTTCGCTGATCCCGCCGCCTCAGCGCCTCGCACTGCTGCTCGCGCTGCGCGAGCGCGTCAATGGCATCACGGCAGGCGCGACGTCCGGCGCGGCGCACGCCGACGCATTGCAACGCATCGCCGGCGAAGTCGCGGACCAGCAAACGCAGTCGGACGAGAAGCTGCTGCTCGAATCGCTCGACGGCGCGCTCGACGTGCTGGCGCAACTCGACGAAGCCGACCGCACCGCCGTGCGCGAGATCGTCACGACGCTCACCGAGGGCATGGAGTTCGATCTGAACACATTCCCCGACGAACGCTCGGGCAAGGTGGCCGCGCTCGGCACGTGGGACGCGCTCGACCGCTACACGTATCTGGTGGCGGGCTGCGTGGGCGAGTTCTGGACGAAGATGACCTATATGCATCTGCCCGGCACGCTCGACCCCGCGCTGCGCGAGACGATGTACCAGCGCGGCGTGCGCTTCGGCAAGGCGCTGCAAATGGTCAACGTGCTCCGCGATTGCGGCAAGGACCTGCGCATCGGCCGCTGCTACCTGCCCGTGACCATGCTCGCGCAGGCTGGACTTGCGCCCGAGGACCTGCTCCACCCGGGCACCTCGGCGCGCGCCCGGCCGCTGATGTTCGGGCTCGTGCGCATTACCCTCGATCACTTCCGCGCGGCCATCGACTACACGTTCGCGTTGCCGCGCCTGTCCGTGCGTCTGCGGCTCGCGTGCCTGTGGCCGATCCTCATCGGCCTGGAAACGCTGGAGCGGCTGGTCGGCAACGACGACTGGCTCGATCCCGCTCGGCCCTCCAAAGTCACGCGCAACGACGTCTATCGCATTCTTGCGTGCTCGACGCTCGCAGCGCCTTCCAATGCGCTGCTCGACCGATGGTTCAAGCGCCTGCTCGCACGCATCGAGACGCGCATGGCCGCCATCGAGAAGGCGTAAAAAAACGCGTGCCGTTAATCACGTTAACAGCACGCGCAGAAACACCGCGCTGCGAACCGCTTCAGCCCTTCTCGCCGCGATACAGCTTGATGATGGCCGAGAAGTCGAGCTTGCCGTCGCCGCGGCTGCTCATCGCCTGGTAGAGCTGCTGCGCGAGCGCGCCCATATAGGCGGGCTGGTGGACGCTCTTCGCGGCATCGGTTGCGAGGCCCATGTCCTTGAGCATCAGGTCCGTGCCGAAGCCGCCCGTATAGCCGCGCGACGAAGGCGCCGTCTCGATCACGCCCGGGAAAGGGTTATACGTGTCCGAGCTCCAGCAGCGCCCCGTCGAGGTATTCATGATGCCGCCCAGCACCTTCGCGTCGATGCCAAGCGCCTCGCCCAGCGCCATCGCTTCCGCCACGCCCGCCATCGTGACGCCGAGCACGAGGTTGTTGCAGATCTTCGCCACTTGCCCCGTGCCGGTCTCGCCGCAATGGACGATGTTCTTGCCCATCCCCGAGAGCACCGGCTTCACGCTTTCATAGAGCGCGGCGCTGCCGCCCACCATGAACGTGAGCGTGCCCGCCGCCGCGCCGCCCGTGCCGCCCGACACCGGCGCATCCACGAACGCGTTGCCATTCTTCGCGGCGAGCGCGCCGAATTCCTTCGCGCTCGCCGGATCGATGGTGCTCGAATCGATGATCGTCACGCCCTTGGCGATGCCCGCCAGAACGCCGTCCTCGGCGGTGAGCACGGTACGCACGTGCGCCGCCGCGGGCAGCATCGTAACGACCCATTCCGCGCCCGTGGCGGCCGCGCTGGGCGAGACGGCCTTCGTTGCGCCGGCGTCGGCGAGGGTTTGCATCGCCTCGGCGCTCAAATCGAACACGGTAAGCGCGTGCCCTGCCTTGAGCAGGTTGAGCGCCATCGGCGCACCCATGTGGCCCAGCCCGACGAAACCGATTTTCATGAGCGATTCTCCCTTGGTGAATAATCAGGCACGGCGGCGCTTCAGTGCAGGTTGATCGTCGTGTTCACGCCGGTATTGATGGTGGCGTCGTCGAACCAGCGCGCCGTCACGGTCTTGGTCTGCGTATAAAACTGCACGACCTGCTTGCCGTAGGGACCGAGATCGCCGAGCTTCGAGCCGCGCGAACCTGTGAAGCTGAAATACGGCACCGGCACCGGAATCGGAATATTGATGCCCACCTGGCCGATGTCGATTTCGCTCTGGAACTTGCGCGCCGCCGCGCCGCTTTGCGTGAAGAGCCCCACGCCGTTGCCGAACGGATTCGCGTTGACCATGGCGATGGCCTCGTCGAGCGTGTTCGCCGTGAGCACCACGAGCACCGGTCCGAAGATCTCGTTCGTGTAGATGTCCATATCGGTTTTCACGTTGGTGAACACCGTCGGGCCGATGAAGTTGCCGCTCTCGTAGCCGGGCACCTTCACGTCGCGGCCATCGAGCGCGAGCGTGGCGCCCTGCTTCACGCCCGACTCGATCAGACTCAGAATGCGGGCCTTCGCGGCGCGCGAAACGACCGGCCCGACGTCGGTCTTCGGTTCGTTGCCGGCATTGACCTTCAGCGTCTTCGCCCTTTCGACGAGCTCGGGCACCCACTGCTGGGCCTCGCCCACGAGCACGACCACCGAAGTGGCCATGCAGCGCTGGCCCGCTGCGCCGAACGCCGCGCCGAGGAGCGCGTTGAGCGCCTGCTCGCGGTTGGCGTCGGGCAATACGACCGCGTGATTCTTCGCGCCCATCATCGACTGCACGCGCTTGCCGTGCTCGCTGCCGAGGCGATAGACATGCGTGCCCACCGCCGTCGAGCCCACAAACGAAATCGCCTTGACGAGCGGATGCGTGCAGATCGCATCGACGACTTCCTTGCCGCCGTGCACCACATTGAGCACGCCCTTGGGAATGCCGGCCTCTATGGCCAGTTCGACGAGCTGCATCGTGGAGAGCGGATCCTGCTCGGACGGCTTGAGCACGAACGTGTTGCCGCAGACAATCGCCATCGGGAACATCCATAGCGGAATCATCGCGGGGAAATTGAACGGCGTAATGCCCGCGCATACGCCCAGCGGCTGCTGCAACGTGTAAGTATCGACTCCGCCGGCGACGTTCTCCGCGAACGCTCCTTGTTGCAACGTGCCGATCGAGCATGCGTGCTCGACTACTTCGAGGCCACGGAAGATGTCACCCTCGGCATCGGGCAGCGTCTTGCCCTGCTCCGCCGTGAGCGTTTGCGCAATGCGCGACATGTTCTCGCGAATCAGCGCCTGCAACTTGAGCAGGATGCGCAGGCGCGTGCCGATCGGCGTGTTCTTCCACGTCGCGAACGCTGCGTGCGCGCTCTTGACGGCCGCGTCGACTTCCTCGACGGTTGCGAACGGCACGCGCGCCAGCACTTGCTGGGTGGCCGGATTGACGATGTCGCGCCATTCGGTGGTTTTCGATTCGACGAACTCGCCGTCGATCAACAGCTTGACGGTCGAGACTTGAGCGTTGGATGCCTGGGTGACTGCGTTCATCTTGAACTCTCTCTGTAAAGTCTGAACGGGCCGGCGCGAGCCGGATAGACAGGATTACGATCTAATTTCGGGGGGCTTCATCATGGCGCAAGCGCATCGCGTGTGCGCAAAGAAAGGGGGGCCTGGCGGCGTGCTGATCTGCATCGCGTGTCTCCATCCTTATTTATTGTAGGCGGGCGCTTATGAAGCGGTCTCCAACCGAGTATAGTTATTCGAATATCCACGGTGTAGAGACGAAAAAGCCCATCCGATATGCAAAAAAGCACAACGAGGCCAATGGAGACGCTGAACTGGGACGATTTACGCTATTTCCTGGAGGTAGCGCGCACGCAGCGCGCGAGCGGCGCGGCCAAGCGCCTCGGCGTCGATCACACCACGGTCGCGCGCCGCGTGCGCGAACTGGAGGCGGCGCTGGGCACGGTGCTGTTCGACAAATCGCGTTCGGGCGGCTTCGTGCTCACGGCCGAAGGCCAGCGCCTGCTGGCTTATGCGGACGCCGTCGAAAGCACGGTCCAGTCGGCAAGCGAACAGTTCGCGCTTGGGGCGCAATCGCTTTCCGGCCATGTGCGGGTGGGGTCGACCGAGGGGTTCGGCTGCTTCTTTCTCGCTCCCCAACTGGCGCGCTTCACCGGCAAGCACCCCGACATGTCGATCGATCTGCTGCCGGTTCCGCATTTCGTGAGCCTCTCGAAGCGCGAAGCCGATCTGGCGATCATGCTCGAGCGCCCCGAACGCGGCCAGTACGTCTATACGAAGCTGTGCGACTACCGCCTGCGTTTATATGGGACACCTGACTATATCGAGCGGCACGCCCCTATCCGGAACGCGGCCGACCTGCGCCATCACGCGTTCATCAGCTATGTCGCGGATCTCGCCTTCAGCCACGAACTGCTCTACCTCGAACGCACGGCGCCAAACGTTACGGCGAGCCTGTGCAGCACGAGCGTGATCGCGCAATATCATGCCGCGCTGCAAGGCAGCGCGCTCGCCATCCTGCCCTGCTTCATGGCCGAGCCCGACCCGCGGCTCGTGGCGATCCTGCCCGACGAAATCGTCGTGACTCGGCGTTTCTGGCTGTGCAGCCGCGAAGATCTGCGCAAGCTGCGACGCATCACTTCGCTCTGGGATTATTTGCGTGCGGCCGCCGACGCGAACCACGCGCTGCTGATGGGCGAGTCGTCAAAGATGCACTACATCGAGCCCTGACTGCACCCTGATCGCACCAACGGCGGCAATGAAGAAGCCGTATATGCAATCCGTTTCACGGACTGCATATACGGCTTGCGCAGTGAACCAAAATCAGCGAACCCGAATGCATCCGGAACGGATTGACTCCGTTCCGGATGCCATTCAGTTACGGTTCGATCGATCAGGTTCCGACCGGACGGATCGTCAGTGCATTCTTAACCGAGGTCACGCCAGCAACGCCCTTCGCCACTTCCGTGGCGTGGTCGATCTGGGACTGCTCCGGCACGGTGCCTTGCAGGACGATCGCGCCGTCCTTGGCTCGCACGGTGATGTTGGCCACGCTGATGTTCTTGTCCTTGGCGAGGGCACCACGCACCTTGTGCGAGAGTGCACGGTTGGCGGCCTTCGCCTTCTTGAGGTCGGCCTTCGACTGCTTCACCTGAGCCTGGGCGGCGTCGGTCGGTGCGGACGCCATCGGTGCGGCGGCTGCCGGGGCAGCGGCAGGCGCGCTTGCGGCGGTCTGCGCATACACGTGAAGCGAAGCGGCGACCAGCATCGTGCCGGCTGCGAGTTTGAACGCCTGAATAGCCTTCATGCGGTTTCTCCTGTTGTCACAGTTTTTCAATGGCCCTCGGTGGACCGTTGCACTACATACCATTCACTACCGGTAAACAGCCGCTGCCATTGCGACTGACTCTCCATTGATGCCCGGTCGAGTCCGACACGAAGATCGCATTGGGAGGTAACGATACTCCATTTACGTCAGACTTGATGCAAACCTGCAATCGCCAACCGCTATTGCCGCCATTTCAAATGCTATTGAATGGCATTTACGGCTAACTCTTACCTTTCATGGACAACCGACGCCGCTAATTCCATGTATGCGGGATTGCATGTCCTTATCGACGAGCAACGCGTATCAATAGCGTGCCGTTGACAGGCCGGACACAGGTTATACCCGCATTTACTCATAAAAAAAAATAGCGTGCGTCAATTGACGAGATGGGATTTCACCCAGCGATAGAACTGCTGGATCGCCGCTTCGCGCGGATGGCCTTCGCGCCACGTAAAGTAATAGTCCAGCGACGCGGGAATGCGCACTTGCCCCAGTTGCACCAATTCGCCGCGATCGATGAAGCCGCGTGCGAGTTGCAGACGCGCCGTGGCAACGCCTTGTCCGGCCACCGTGGCCTGCAGCAGAAGACCGGCATCGTCGAATACCGGTCCGCGTTCGGGCTCGTCGCCCGCCACGCCCGCCGCTTCGAAGAAGTCGCGCCACGAGCGGCGCGAGAAGCGCAGCAACGGCATGGCGGCGAGATCTTCAATACGGAACGCCGGGTGGCGCGCAAGCAGCGCGGGGCTGCAGACGGCCACCACCTGATCGTCCAGCAGCTTGCGGAACTGGAAACCCGGCTCGTCCACGCGCCGATGCCAGATGCCGATATCGAACGGATAAGGATCGGGCGGCGCGACGTCGGCGTGCATGCGCACCGAGAGATCGACGTTCGGATGGCGGTCATAGAAGTCGCCCAGACGCGGTATCAGCCAGACCGATGCGAAATCGGACATCACGCTCAGTTCGAGCCGTGTGACGCCGCTCACACCCGGACGCGTGGCGTCGAGCGCCTCGCGCAGCTCTTCGAGACTGCGCCGCACACGATCGGCCAGCTGCGCGCCGGCCGCTGTGGGAATCATGCGGCTGCCCACGCGGCGAAACAGCTCGACGCCCAGCTCGGCTTCAAGCGCGCGCAAATGATGGCTCACGGCGCTATGCGTCAAATGCAATTCTTCGGCCGCACGGCTGAAACTGCGCCGCCGCGCTGCTGCTTCGAGCGCGCGCAGAGCCTGCAAGGGTGGGAGCGATCCGGACATGACGTCAAATTTTACTCACAATCGCGGCTGAAATCTCTCGCTGGCATCGAAACCGGCTTCTCGCCAATAATCGTGAGCCAGTTATTCAATTCGCTTTCAGGTCTCGTACGCACCATGACCGCACTCAGATTGCGCGTCTTCGCCGTTTTCGCGCTCGGCTATTTCATTTCGTATCTTTTTCGCGGCGTCAATCTCGGCTTTGCCCCGTTCCTGACGCATGAAATGGGCCTCACCGCCACCGATCTGGGCACGCTTACGAGCCTCTACTTCCTCGGCTTCGCAGGCGCGCAAATCCCTGCCGGTGTGCTTCTCGATCACTTCGGCCCGCGCCGCGTGACCGCATGCGTGATGCTGGTGGCCGCCGCGGGCGCGTTGGTGTTCGGGCTGTCCCACAGCATGGGCGCGATGATGGCCGGGCGTCTAATGGTGGGCGTGGGCGTCTCGGTTTGTCTTGGCGGGGCGTTCAAGGCCACGGCCCAGCACTTCCCGGTCGCCCAGCTCACGCTCGTCAACGGCCTCGTGATGGCGGTGGGCGGCCTCGGCGGCGTGGCAGTCGGCGCGCCGCTCTCCTGGCTGCTCACGATCGCGCCCTGGCGCAGCGTGAGCGTCGGGCTTGCCGTGCTCACCGCGGCAGTCGCGGCCATTATCTGGATCGGCGGTCCGCATACGCGCGACACACATCATCAGGCGAGCGTACTCGAGCAATTCAAGGGCACCGCCCACATTCTGCGTAGCCATGCGTTCTGGAAGGCCGCGACGTTCTCCGCTTTCACGCAGATCGTGTTCTATGCGATGCAGTCGCTGTGGGTGGGCGCGTTTTTGCGCGACATGGCGCCCGCCGGCACCGCCGATGCGGCGTCGCGCGCGGCGTCGCTCATTTCCGTGCTCGGCGGTGCGTTCATCGTCGGCAACATCGGGTTCGGTGCGCTCGCACGAACCTTCGAGCAATATGGCGTGAGCGTCGCGCGCTTTTCCGGCGTGACGATGGTCCTCTTCGTGGTCGTCCAGGCGCTGCTCGCAGCCCGCGTGCCGTTGCCCGCTGCGTTTCTGTGGGCCGCATATGGCGCATTAGGCGGCACCGGGATTCTCACTTACGCCGTGCTCGCCGAACACTTTCCGCCGCGCCTGATCGGCCGCGTCAACACCACGTTCACACTCGTCATCTTCATCGGCATTTTTTTCGCGCAGATCGCGATCGGCGCAGCGCTCAGCCGCTGGAGCGCCGTGGACGGCCACTATCCGGCTGTCGCCCATCAAGCCGTCTGGGCCGGCCTGATCGGGCTGCAGGTGCTCGCCGGCGTGTGGTACTTCATGCCAAACCGGCGCGCCGGCGCTGCGCGTCCCGCCCTGGAATCTTGAGCACGAGCGCCTCAACCGTTCATTCGGCGTCCAAACTGATTGCCCGCGGCGCGAAATCGGCGCCCGCAATCGATCCCGTCGCGCGCCAGCGATCGCCCCTCGCCCGCCAGCCGCTTCCATCCCCCCTTCTCTACCCCGACCCCTCGCATATATTTGTACGTCGAGTACAATGCTGCCCCGCCGGCCTCGGCAGATGCATGCCTTCCGGGGCTTCGGCGCGGCTCGCCAGACCAATCGACTGGCCGGTCGTATGACGAATAAGGCGAGCCGCGCGTCACGGTGCTTTACGCGCGGCTCGCGCATGCACGTGATGATCGGAAAACGGGAAAACGCACGATCGGACGGATTTTTCCGAACCGAAACGCAGCGACCGGACGTAACTCGGCATAAACTGCCGCTGTTGACATTCGAATGTGTCGATTCATGACTAAGAGAGATACTTCCATGCCAGACCATAACCATTCGCACGACAGCCATTCCGAATCGTGCGGTTGCGATTTGCTGCACCTTCTCAACGGCGTGGATGAGTTCTCTCGTAACGTGTTCCCGGGTGACAAGGAGCTGTTTCGCAGCCTTGCCAACTTCCAGGCGCCGCATACGCTGTTCATCACCTGCGCCGATTCGCGCGTCTCGCCCGAGCTGATCACGCAGACGCGCCCCGGCGAGCTGTTCGTCTGCCGCAACATCGGCAATATCGTGCCGGCCTACGGGGAAATGCTCGGCGGCGTTTCGGCGGTGGTGGAGTTCGCGGTGCTCGCGCTGAACGTGCGGCAGATCGTGCTGTGCGGCCATACCGACTGCGGCGCAATGAAGGGCCTCGCCAACGGCCCCGAAGCCGCGGCGGATATGCCCACGGTGCAAGCATGGCTGCGCAACGCCGAAGCGGCGCGCAGCGTCGTGCAAACGCGCGGGCTGAACCCCGATCAAGTCGTGCAGGCGCTCGTGGAGGAGAACGTTCGCCTCCAACTCACGCACCTGCGCACGCACCCCGCGGTTGCGGCCCGCGTGGCGCAAGGCAAGCTTCAGGTGCAGGGCTGGGTGTACGACATTGGCCACGGCACGATTTCCATCTTCGACGACACCCACGGCCGCTTCGAATCGCTCGGCGCGGCGCGCGCCCGGATGCTCAAGGACACCGCGGGCTGAACAGCCGAAACAGGTCGTGCCGCCGCCCGGCATGCGCGGTCGCCTGACGTAGCAACGGGTGTCGACGGATGGCAACGAGCGGACGGACTACTCCGAAACGCCGGCCCGAACCGCGAACTCCTGCTCGATGCCCATTTCGAACGCCTCGTCCTCGCGCGCATACGCGCCGTGGAATTCCGAAGAAAGCGGCTCGACGGGATAGCCATCGCGCTCCCAGGCGTCCAGGCCGCCCTTGAGCGCGTGAGCGTGATGGATCTGCTTGCTGCGCAGCCGGCTCACGATGCGCTTGGCCGTCGCCTCGTTCGGGCACACGCAATACACCACAATCGTGCGCGCGATCAGTTCGGGCGCAAGCACTTCGGTCGACTCCAGATCGAGCGGGCGAGCGCCCGGAATGCGATAAGCCTCTCTCTCGCGCACGCTTTGCGGGCGCGCGTCGAACACCAGCGGCGGCAGCGGCGATTTCATCATCTCGTCTAGCTGCGCGGGCGAAATCCGGTGGGTGGCCAGCCAGCGGCGCAACTGCATGCGGCGCACCCAGCGATACGCGAGGAATAACAGGCCCGCCAGTGCGAGCACGTCGAAAATGGTCCAGCCATTGGCGCGCACGAACATCGCGAAGCGGGCGATTTGCGTGTGCAGGGCCGCCCCGCCGATGAGCCACGTGCCGGCCCACAGCGTTGCGCCCACCGCGTCCCAGATCAGGAACAGGCGCACGCCCATCGACGTGGTGCCCAGCAGCGGCGCGGACATGAGTCCCAAGCCGGGCACGAACTTCGCCACCGCGAGGATGGGCGCGCCGTGGCGCTCGAACACATTGCGCGCCACGCGAATCGTCGTATCGAGCGACAACGAAAAGCGAACGAGTGCGTTTAGCAGGCGACGACCGCGCATGCGGCCGGCCGTAAACCAGAGCGTATCGGCGAACAAGGTCGCCACCACCGCCGCCAGCAGCAGACTTGCGTACGACGCCTCCCTTCCCGCCGCCATCGTACCCGCCAGGATCAGCACCGGCGCAGCGGGAACCGGCGCGCCTAGCTGCGTCACGAGCACGCTGAGAAATACCACCCCAACCCCGAAATCGGGCGGGATGGCGGTGGGAAGCGTCCACATAGCGGGAATTCCTGCGCGAAAGGCGTTTTGATCCAGAAGCAAGTTTGTGTGCTGTTGCAGCACGAAGCTGGAGATTACCCTAACTGGAGGGTTTCTTGCTTGCCGCCAAGGTGCGCGCCGCGCAACACACCGTCTCGCGCAGCTCAACTCAGCGCCGCGTCAGTTGCAACAGCCGCGCGAGCCGTGACCGGTTGTTGATGCCGAGTTTCTGAAACGAACGATCGAGGTGGGTGCGCACGGTCGTATAGGAAATTCCGAGCCGCTGCGCGATCTCCTTGTCCAGCAGCCCCTCCGCCGCGAGACCGACCACCTCGCGCTCGCGACGCGTAAGCCGCCCGAGCAGATCGCCGCCGGTTTGCGCCAACTCTGCCGCCATGCCACCCGCGAAAGCATTGGTCTCTCTCGCCAGGCCGGCTTCGCCCCACTTCGAGCCGCAGAACGTCCTCCGGCAACGTGCGGTCGGCTAGCAGCTTGAAGACGTCGGAGAGCAACGCCAGTTCGCGGCTTGTGAGATGCATGCGCGACGTAAACGAACGTAAATTAAAAAACTCCTGTGAGGCCGTCAGGTCGGACCCGTTGCATGCACAGACATCAGGGCAGCCGCAAGCATTAGAGCGCATCTAGCCTGCGCGCCCCATTCAAGAGAACCCGTGCATGCAACCGGAGCCGACAAGAAAAACGGGCGGCAAAGCCGCCCGGGAAAACACACGCCGGTTGAGTTTTCACGCCACCGGAGCTTGCGTATTACGCGATGAATCCGATCGCCGAATCCTCAGTAAAGAGGACAAAACGTATTCAAACATTCATCGCATGCGAGCTTCGATTCACTGAATCACGCGCGTCACGCCGCGTCCGCGCGGATCGGCAGCCGCCTCCGGCGTATCGCCGTCGATGCGGATCGCCTGGATATCGCCGCTGAAGTCCTGGCCCTTGAGCACGTAGCCCTTGGCCTCGACCTGCTTGGCGAGATCGCCGTCGATCGGATGGTACGGCTCCCAGAAGATCGTGTTGGGCGGCAGCAGTTGATGATGGAAGCGCATGGCGCCAACCGCGTCCTTCAACGGCATCTTGAAGTCATAGATGTTGTTGATGACCTGGAAGATCGACGTGAAGATGCGCGAGCCGCCAGGCGTGCCGATCACGAGCGCCACCTTGCCGTCCTTCGTGAGGATCGTGGGGCTCATCGACGAAAGCGGACGCTTCTTCGGCGCAATCGCATTCGCGTCGCTGCCCACCACGCCGAACATGTTCGGCACGCCGGGCTTGGACGAGAAGTCGTCCATTTCGTCGTTCAGCACGATGCCCGCGCCCGGCACCACCACGCCCGAGCCGAAGTAGCCGTTGATCGTATAGGTGTTCGACACGGCGTTGCCCCACTTGTCGACCACCGAGAAGTGCGTCGTCTCCGCCTTTTCGGGCATCTTGTTGCCGTGTGCCGCGTCCGCCTTTTCCGGCATCGAGGTGCCGAGGCCGGGCTGAACGCTCTTGGTGTCAGACGGCTTGTCGGGGTCTACGTCGGCGGCGCGTTTGGCGAGATAGGCGTCGGCGGTCAGTTGGGCAACCGGCACCTTGTAGAAGTCCGGGTCGCCGAGGTATTGCGCACGGTCCGCGAATACGCGCTTCTCGATCTCCGCGATCAGATGAATGTATTGCGGCGAATTGAGCGGCACGTCCTTGAACTGCGGAGCGAGCATCGCCTTCATCTTGAGCAGCTGCACGAGACCGACACCGCCCGAGCTCGGAGGCGGCGCAGTGATCACCTCATAACCGTTCCATTTGGCCTCCACCGGCTGACGCCAGACGGCCTTGTACTCCTGCAGATCGCGCTTGGTGATGAGACCATGGCCCTTCATCGACGCCGCGATCAGGTCGGCGGTCTTGCCGTCGTAGAAGTCCTTCGCGCCCTGGTTCGCGATGCGCGTGAGCACGTCCGCGAGATCGGGCTGCTTGAAGTTCACGCCCTCTTTCATCTCGCCGAAGAACTGGTCGAAATTGGTCTTGCCGCCGAACTCCTTCGATGCCTCTTCGCGGCGCTTGGCCAGTTGCTCGTCGACGACGAAACCATCGCGCGCGTACTTGATCGCAGGCTCCAGCACCTGTTTCCACTTCAGCTTGCCGAAGCGGCGCTGAGCTTCCCACATGCCCTCGACGGTGCCCGGCACACCCACGGCGTCGTAACCGTAGAGGCTCTTGCCCTCGATCACATTGCCCTTGTCGTCGAGGTACATGTTGCGCGTGGCCGCCAGCGGCGCGCGCTCGCGATAATCGAGGAAGTACGGCTTGCCGTTCACGTACAGCGTCATGAACCCGCCGCCGCCGATATTGCCGGCCTCGGGGTACGTGACCGCCAGCGAAAAGGCAATCGCGACCGCCGCATCGACGGCATTGCCGCCTTCCTTGAAGATCTGTTCGGCGGCGTCGGCGGCGTACTTGTCGGCAACGGCCACCGCCGATGCGTTCAGTACGGCGGGACGTTGCGCCGTATCCTTCGCAATGGCGGGCGTGGCTTCGAGAAAGCCCGCGGACAAGGCGGAAAGCGATACGAGTGCGAGAGCAGCAGCGGAAATCTTCGTTCTATCGACCAGCTTCATTGAGTGACCTCCATGATTCGGTTCATCGAGCAACAACTTGTGACCCGGTGTTTTATTCGACTTTCAGCCCGGATCTTGCGCTTATAGCACGCACAGAAATCGTTTGCGATCAGGCCATCCGCCGATAGCCTTCCGCCGACAAGCAACAGCGAAACCGGGCGAAAAATCAGCTTTTGCCGTGCCGCCCGCGCGCGATTTCCTCGCCTGCATTGGCGGGCAGGCGCATCGTCACCGGAATCGAAGCCACGGAAAAGAGCGCCACGACAAAGAACGCCGGCCAGAAGTCCGACCACACAATGGTCGAATGGCCCTGTATCCGATGCGAAATCTGCAGCACGATGCCCGCGATGGTCACGCCAAGCCCCAGCGAAACCTGTTGGATCACGCTGGCGACGCTGGTGGCACGGCCAATGTCCCGAGTGGGAATATCGGCGTAGGCGAGCGAGTTGAGGCCGCTGAACTGAAGTGAGGGAAACACGCCGCCCAACAGCACCACGAGCCAGATGAGCCAGACCGGCGTGCCCGGCGTGAACAGTCCATAGACGGCGATGGACACGCCCGCAAGCGCGGCATTGACGATCAGGGTGCGGCGAAAGCCAAAGCGGCCCAGTACGCGCGAGACCACCGATTTCATGAAGATCGAGCCAAATGCCGACGCGCACGTGATGGCGCCCGAAACGAACGCCGTCATGCCAAGCCCTTCCTGCAGCGTGAGCGGCAACAGAAACGGCACGGCGCCCAGTCCGATGCGAAACAGCGACCCGCCCGCCACACTCGCGTTAAAACTCGGGATGCGCAGAAATTTCAGATCGAGAACGGGCCGTTCGACGCGTTGCGCGTAGAACCAGTAAGCGCCCAGCAACAGCGCGCCGGCCACGCACATTGCCACGGCTTTCCCATTGGAAACCAGTTCGCCGCCCACGAGCGAGAGGCCGAGCATGAAGAGCGAAGCGCCGCCCGCGGAGAGGAGGAAGCCGATCCAGTCGAGCGGCCCTGGATGCTCCTCGTGCATGTTCGCGATGTGCCGGTTCGCGAGCCAGATGCCAAGCAGGCCAATCGGAATGTTGACGAAGAAAATCAGCCGCCAGTGCAGATACGTCGTGATGAAGCCGCCGAGCGGCGGCCCCAGTACGGGGCCGAGCAAGGCCGGCACGGTGAGATAGTTGACCGCGCGAATAAAGTCCGATTTGGGCAGCGAGCGAAAGATGATGATGCGGCCCACGGGGACCATCATCGCGCCGCCGATGCCTTGCACGAAGCGCGCGGCCACGAACATTTCGAGCGACCGGGACGCGGCGCACAGCAGCGAGCCCGCCATGAAAATGCCGATGGCGGTGCGAAACACGTTGCGCGAGCCGAAGCGGTCGGCCACCCAGCCGCAAATCGGAATGAACACGCCCAGCCCGATCACGTAACTCGTGACGGCAAGCTTCAGTGTGATGGGACTTTGGCCGAGATCGCGGGCCATCGCGGGGAGCGATGTGACGATGACCGTCGCGTCCACGTTCTCCATGAACATCGAGCACGCGACGATGAGCGGAACGATGAAAGTGCCTAGGGCAAGGGGCATGTGCAGAAACGACAATCAGCGGGGCTGATGGCGTAAAGCTGCCATTATGGCACCGTGTTGCCGAAAACGGTGCGTCCGCAACAGATGAAGCGGCGCACAAAAACACGAGGAAACGCGCCGGGAAAATCACAAGGGCCGTGAAGTCCATTACCGCATTCACGCGGCAACGGACTTCACGGCCCCTTCATGGCGAAGGCGAAAACGCACCTTGGCTTGCTGTCACTCCGCCGTCTGCTTCACGCGGCTCAAGACCGGAGCCAATTGCGGCAGCACCTCTTCCGCAGCGCGTTTCACGTCATTCGGGAAGTCGATTTCAACCCACGGCGCGCCAGTGACATCCGCGGTTTCGAATTCGCTGCCGCGTTCGAGCAGCAAATCGCGCAGCGCTTCTTCGTGCGGCATGTTCGCACGACCCGTATCGACATAGCCTTCGACGATCTGCGCAAAGCGGCGCGCCGTCGCTTCGTTCAGGCGGAAGAAGCCCACCGATTCGCCAATCGTGTCGTACTTCAAACCGACTGCGAGCTGCTTGCGCAACTCGACGGGCACGCCGTCGCGCAGGCACAGCTTCACGGGTTCGTCGCCGGCCTCGAAGTCGCGGTCGATCAGCAGGCGGTTGGCCGGCGCCGCGCCCGCCACGAGCGGCGCGAACACGCGCTCGTCGTAGAGCACGTCGGCGTCCATCAGCAGCACGTCGCCGCCGCGCGTGAGCGCTTGCGCCGTGCGATGCACCGTAAGCACGCTGCCGAGATCGAAGCGCGGATTGAGCACCACCTCCACTTCATGCGGCCAGCCGATGCGCTTGAGTTCGGCCTCGACCAGCTCAGGCTGAAAGCCGAGCGCAAGCACGACTTCGGTCACGCCCGCCGATTCGAGCATCTGCAGATGGCGCTCGAGCAGCGTCACGCCCTCGAATTGCAGCAGACATTTCGGAAACTGTTCTCCAGCGGGTTGCTGAAGGCGCAGGCCGAGACCTGCCGCGAGAATAATGGCGCGCATGCGTTCCTTGGGAGAAAAAAATCAATCGGCAACTTCGACAGCCGGCACGCGCACTGCGCGCCGCCGTTGCCAGCTACGTTCGCTGATATGCAGATAAAGCAGGCCCGGGAGGCCCAGTACGACTTCCCTCGCGCGTTTGGCGAGCGAGAGCGCGAGCGCCGCCTCGGGCGGCAGACCGACGAGCGGCGCGAGCAGCAGATACCCGCCCTCCTGCACGCCGAGCGAGCCGGGAATGGCGAAAGCCGCGCCGCGAATCGCCTGGCCGATGCTTTCGAGCAGCAGCGCATCTACCCAGCTAACGGGGTGGCCGAGGAAATGCAGCGCGAGCCACACCTCCACGGTGCCGACGAGCCAGCCCACGAAGCTCAGCGCGAAGCTGGCCGCCGCGCGGGAGCGATCGGCGTAGAGCGCCTTGACAGCGGCGTCGATGGCATCGGCGCGCGTGGCGAGCGCCGACCAGTCGCGCTTGCCGAACACCTTCGAAGCGAGACGCAGCACGCGGCCGAACAACCCGCGCCGCTGCGCGACGTAAAAGAGGCCGATGAGGCCCGCGAGCACGCCGGTGGCGATCAGCGCGGCCATGCCGAGGTCGCGCGGCGCGTTGTCCGCGGCGTAGACCGAAAAGAGCACGATGCCGAACACCGCGAAGACGATTTGCGCGAGCGCCTGCAGCGTCGTGCTCACGGTGATGGCTGCGGCTGCGTCGCGCATGGCCATGCCGCGCTGCGCGAGCTGACGCACCATGACGACCGGACCGCCGATCTGCCCCGCCGGCAGCAGACTGTTCACGGATTCGCCGCTCCAGCGCGCGAGCACCGCGTCCCGCCGGTCGACCTGCCCGCTCTTGCGAAACAGCACGGCGATCGCGCCGGCATCGAGCACGAGCGGCACGACGTGGAACGCGGCCACCAGCGCGAGCCCCCAGCCCGCCGCCGCGAGCGCGCCCGTTACCGAGCCGATGCCTTGCCATGCAAGCAGTGCGATGAAGAGTGCCGTGCCGACCGACAACAGCAAAATGGCAACACGGCTCACACCGAACCTCCAGCCTTGCCGCCGCCCGCGCGCGCGGACTGGAGCGCCTTGCGGAACACCTGGCGAAAACCGAAGTACGCGATCGCGTCCTTCATGTTCGAGATGAAACGGCGCCACGGACGCATGTTCGGGTTCGTCACGTATTCGAACGTGAGCGACACGCGCACTTCGCCTTCGCGGCTGGGCGTCACGCGATGGCGCAGCTTGTCGCCGTCGAACAGCACGAGCGCGCCTGGCGGATATTGCACGGCGCCCGGCTCGTCGGGCTTGCTGTCGTCGCGCGTGTGCAGTTCGTAGTCGAGAATGCACGACGATTCGTCGATCACCCCGAACAGCACCGTATAACGGCGGCCGTCGTAATACGAGGTGTCGTAATGCCAGCCGATGTGATCGCCCGCGCGCGTGTAGTAATAGAGCGCGTAGGCATGCGGATCGTCCTCGGGCGAAAGCTGAAGCCGGTCGCCCGTGATTTTTTCGAGCCACGCGATGAGCTTGGGCGAGCGGTACAGTTCCGCGATATACGGCTGCAAGCGGTCGATCGTGTGACGGCTCACGCTGCCGCCGGCCTTGTGGCCCGGGATGAAGTTGCGATTGACCTCGGGCATCAGCGCGCTGGCGGCGTCGATGAGCCGCTGCGTCGCTTCGCGAGGCAGAAAATCGGAGAGATAGAGGAACGAGCCCTGATTTACGTACTCGTCGCGCAGTTGCACCGAGTCCAGCTTGCCCAGCGCCTGGCCGATTGCGGCATCGGGTCCCGACGCTAGCCCGGCTGCTGGCGCAGCAGCCCGCGCACCAGCGACACGCGCGGTGGATGCAACTTGTTCTTCTTCTGCTTGCGCACTCATCTGCTGATCCAGACTTGACGGGTTTCCTTGCCCGAACTCACGCGGCGCGTGACGCGCCAGTAGTCGAGCACTACGTAGATGGCAAAAAGCGGCGCGCCGATGGACGCGGCCACCACGAACGGCCCGACGATCCCGGTGAGCGTGACGAGCGGCAACAGATAGAGAATGTCTTCGGTTTCGAAGCCGCCTACGAACGCCTGCTGGGTGCCGGCCTTGCCCGCCATTTCCTCGATGCGCATGCGCAGAAAGAAGATTGCGGCAACCGCCACGCCCGCGATCCCGCCAAGCACGACGGGCGGCACTCGCCATTCGGTTGCGGGGGCTCCGGTTGCGGCCGCCACTACGCCGAGCCCGTAGCCCATGCCGAGAAACAATAGAACGGTCGTCACCGCATCGGCGGCGAGATCGTAAAAATGGCCAATGCGGCTGGTTTTACCGCTGATCCGCGCGAGCTCGCCATCCGTGTGATCAACGAAATTCGACAAAACAATCAGAAATGCGCCAATATTGGCATTCAGAAAGTTGCCGCGCGCCAGATAGAAAGCGCCAACGAGGCCGATCAGCAAGCGCAGCGTGGTCAGATGATTGGGCGTAATGCAGGTGCGCACGAGCGGTGTCACGAGCCAGCGCGCCGCGCGCGCGTCCCATGTGCGCGGCTGCGGCACCGTTCGCGGAACGGGCTTCGGAGCCGCGTTCAGAGTCGCATTGGGCGCCGCGCTTGATGCCGCATTAGCGGCCAATTCGGCAGTTTTATCTTTTCCATTCATAACCGGGAAATAATATACGGCTTCCAGAAAACTTGCAGATTTTCCGGACGCCAAAGCGGAATTGAAAGGGGGATGGAGCCATATTGCCCAGAAGCCGCGCGACGATCCCACAATGTGGTACCGGAAACGGCGCCGCAAGCAAGTTCGCCCGAACCCGCGTACAGTGCAATCCGCTGTGCGCGCCCCCGGCAACGCGTGGGGATGCCGGGCATCAGCGCGACCCACTCGCCAGAATTTCAATGAAACGTCTTACTGCTGCTTTTCTGCTTGGAACGCTGCCCTTCGTGCCACTCGCCGGCCATGCCGCCGCGCTCGACGATGCGTTGACCTGCAAGGAATCGGCACACCAGTTCGTGTCGGGGCTCATCGATCAGAAGCTGATCAACGCAAAGCCCATGAGAGTCGAAAGCAATTCGATCAACGCGTTCTGGCCCGCGAGCGGCCAGCACCTTACGGCCTATGGCTTCAACGTGTTCGCGATCGTGGGTTTCCAGCAAGACGACCCGCTCTTCCAGACCGGCAGCGGCAAGCCGATTGCGCACTCGGCATACGGCGCGGTGGTCGTGGCCACGCAGGCCCGGGTGCAAGCGGCGCTCGATGCGGCCGGCAACACCGCCATCGTCCATCATGCCGGGCCGTTGCTGACCGCGATTTTCTGCCAGCGGGACTGAGCGCCCTCTCACCGGCGGCCTATCGCTTGTCCCTGCGTGGTTGTCCTGCGTGGTGGCCCCTGCGCGTCAATCGATGCGGCCGAAGCCGCCTTCGGCCCAAGACTCGGCTCGCGCTTTGGTCAGCTTGAAGGTGGGCGCAACGCGCACCTGCGCGATCTGCTCGCCGAACGCATCGAGCGCCGTGAGCAGCGCGTAGGGCTCGTATTCGTCGGGCACGATATCGAGGGTCACGTCGATGTCGCCGTCGTCGGTCTGCAGGCCCAGGCGCTTGTGCAGCATCGCGTGCAATTGCTGCTCGTGGCGGCGCAACACCTCGGATGCCGTTTTCACCAGCGTGTTGAATGCAGAAGTGTCGAGCGGTTTCGGATTCTTCTTGTCGCGGCCCATGGTCCACGGACCGACCAGTGCGGGTTCGGGCTCGCCATCCTTGATCATTTCGACGGCCCAGCCGTCGTCGTCCTCGTTCTTGATGACGCGCGCCATCCAGCCGTCCTTGTGCCACAAGCGCGGGTCCTGGACCACTTCGGACGAGCCGGCGCCGGCATCCGGATCGTGAAAGGTGTCTTCGGAAAGGTCGGCGGGAGAAGAATCGGTCATGGCGGTTTCCATCGGGTTCTGCGGAAGCTGCCCGTTGCATCGCGGGCAGGGGCTAGATTTTAACCGCAAGCCTGCAGCCGGCGGCGACGCCTCCCCTTCCCGCACCTTTGTTCGGTTCGCCATGAAGCGCCGATTTCAAATAGAGCAGTCATTTAGCGCATGCGCCAAAATGCGGCAATATGACTCCCGTCACTCTTCACAATACTGCTTTGTGAATTTTCAATCGAACTAAAAATAGACCAATATGAACGAGCAAAAAAACGCGGCCCGGAGGCCGCGTAAAACAGATGAAAAAGACCGCCCTTGGTCGAGGGCTGAGTCAATTGTAGCGCCAGCATCTCTTCCAATAGAGCCCACAAGTTGGAACAGTACCTTGCACAAACCGATGGAAATATCCCGTAATAAACTGCATGATAGCGCTCAATCCCGCTTGACAAGCCACCCACGGCGTCGCGCCCACACAACGTTATCTCGAATGGCGCATTTTGCCGCACCGTATTTCTATTTCAAAAAACCGTTTCGGCGCAGCAACTTACAAAAGTTAATCCCGCCATTCCGATTTTTAAAATGCATTGTTGCGCCGCACAGAATAAAACTTCGAGATTGTCGGAATAAACTTCGCCTCGAATCTTCAGACCACAGGAACACGTAGCAATCGGTCCCCTTGAGATTCCCAAGTACAGTCCGGAGTTTAAAAGCATGAAAAAAACCTTTATCGTCGCAGGCGTTCTCGGTGCATTTGCAATGAGCGCCCACGCACAAAGCAGCGTAACTCTGTATGGCTCGCTGGATGCCGGCCTGCTCTATGCGAACAACGCCGGTGGCCACAGCCTGTGGGCGCAAGGCACCGGGGCGTTGTCGCACAACTACTTCGGCCTCAAAGGCGCTGAAGACCTTGGTGGCGGCATGAAGGCGATCTTCACGTTGGAGAGCGGCTTCAACCTCAATAACGGCGGCTACCAGAACGGCGACAGCGGCTTCAACCGTCAAGCCTTCGTCGGCCTGCAAAGCGACAAGTACGGCACGCTGACCCTCGGCCGCCAGTACGACTCGATGAACCAGTACCTCGCGCCGCTTTCGGCAGCGGGCATGGGCTACGGCAACAACCTCGCCGGCCACCCGTTCGACAACGATAACTTCGCACAGTCGTTCTCGATCAAGAATGCAGTCAAGTACTCGAGCGCGAACTACGCGGGCTTCCAGTTCGGCGGCATGTATGGCTTCTCGAATGAAGCCGGCGGCTTCTCCAACAGCCGTGCATGGAGCGCGGGCGCATCGTACAACCACGGCCCGCTCAATCTTGCTGCCGGCTACCTTCAGCTGAACAATTCGGGCACCTATGGCGGCAACGCGAACGGCGCGGCCTCGGCTGACCAGAATATCTCGGCCCGCTCGCAACGCAGCTTCGGTGCCGGCGCGAACTATACGTACGGCGCGGCGCAGTTCGGTTTTGTGTATTCGCACTCGCAGATCGACGGCCTGCAAAGCCTCGGCAGCGGCGGCATGAATATCGCGGGCGTGAGCGGCCTGAACCTGCACCTCAACAACTACGAAATCAACGGCTCCTACCACTTCACGCCGGCGCTTTCGCTCATGGGTTCGTACACGTTCACTGACGGCACCGTGACCGGCACCGGCGCGGGCGATCAGCATCCCAAGTGGCACACCGTCATGGTCGGCACCGACTACTCGCTGAGCAAGCGCACCGACGTCTACCTCGCAGGCGTGTACCAGCACGCATCGGGTTCGCTCGGCATGCAGAACGGCGTGCCGATCGCCAACGTCGCGGCAATCAACACGCTGTCGCCTTCGTCGACGGGCAACCAGGTTGCCGCCACAATCGGCCTGCGTCACCGCTTTTAAAGCGGACCGGCTTGCGCCTCGCGGCGCAAGCCTTCGGGCAGGCGGCGCGGTTCGCCACCCTGCCCGCCTTCTACCCAACGCACATGCGGCACGACCGCATGTGCGTTTTTTGTTTCGCTTCGTTTTGTTTCGCTTCGTTCACGCGGCTTGTCGTGCCGTCTCCTCCGGGCTCTTTTCCCGGGTCTTCCTCCGTATTTTTCTCGCGCGTTTTCTCAATTTCGTATCGGCAACTTTCGTGGTGTTGCCGTCACGAGCCTTCCCAGCCCAGGTCCGCCGTGTTGCATCTTCTTACTTCTGCGTGAACCTGGACTGTCAGACCTGTGCCTATACTCACAAACACTCCGCCGCAGCGCATTTCGCGTTGCTCTTCGCCCAGCATTCGCTACGACGCCCATGAATATGCTCACGCAACGTCTTGCCGCCGCCTTGCCGCTCGCACTCGTCGCCGCCTGTGGATCGTCGCCGCCCAGCACTAGCTCGGACAACGGCGCAATGGTCTACGCATCCTCGGCACGTTCGCCCTCGTCGATCGCGAGTTGCCTCAGAAGCCGTCTGCCACACACTCACGAATCGCACTCTGGCAACGCCACTGAACTCGCGATTGGCTCGAGTTCGAACGCCTCGTACTTCGTCTCGCTCACGCCGAACGGCAACGGATCGGTGATTCGCGTGACGCACGGAGCGTCCAGCTCGAACGATCCACCCGAGGAAAATCTGCGTTTCGCCGTGGCGCGCTGCGCAACCTGATGTTTCGAACGGCGGTCTCAAACGGCGCGGGATAAATTGCTCGAATACCCCCTGTCACGAAGCCGTCGCATCTGCGAAGATTGCGCCCTCTTTCGACTTTGCATTCACATCGCTTCATGGCATCAGGGACCGCACATCACGCCACCGGCTGGGCTGCCGGCGTTATCGCCGCTGCAATCGTCACGCACACCGGAGCGGACAGCCCGTGGCATCTCTATGCCGCGCTGGCTTTCGTTGCGGGCGTGGCCGGCGGCACCGCGCCGGACTGGCTGGAGGTTGCATGGTGGAGCAAGAAGCGCCGGCTCTGGATCACCCATCGGACTTTCACGCATTGGGGCGTTGGCTGGATCGCGCTACTGTGGTGGTCGCATCGCGAGCTCGGGCATCTGCCCATTGCCGCGCCTGCATTCGGCTTCGCTTGCGGCGGGCTGATCCATTTGTTCGCTGACTGGCCGAATCCACTCGGTGTGCCGTGGATCATGCAGCGCCACTCACTGAACCTGTGGCGCAGCGGCCGATGCGATCTGATCGTTGTCGCGGCCTCGTGGGTTGCCGCGTGGTTCTTCGCCGTGCATGGCGTGCCGCATGGGTGGCCGCTCGAGCCGCTACGCCGGCTCGCCTGACGCTTGCAAGCTCGCAATAAACACATTGACTGACTGCGCCGCAGATCGCAGCACACGTGCGGCGCACTAGTTAATCTGCAATCCAAACTAAACGGGCATACCCCCCTAATGGCTGTCCCGCCGTACCTGGCGCGGAGAACAGGATCGCGCGCCGGACCCATTCGCAGTTTGCGTTGTTACCGTCAGGTTCGAGAAACGCACGCCCAAAGCGTTATTTGAATTTCCTGGCGGAAACATTGAACGTGCGGCGCGGTTTCCGGACGGAAAGTGACGGCGCTGTTTGATCGAGCCCTTCAGGACTCTTCGATGCATTCGTCGCGGCCACTCCTTAGACCAACAATCAGCCCAGCGTCATACGCGGATTCCAGCGCGCGGCCAACGTCTTCCGCACTGACCAGGTGGCAGTCCGCGGTTTGCTTTCCGGTCAACTCGAAGCGTTCGATGCCGAGTGTTCTACGCGATATGGCCAACAACAGTTCGAGACGTTCGTCGCGCATTTTCTTCTCCAAACTTGATCTATATCGTCCAATCAAATAGTAAGGATCGCCATACGGTTCGTCACGCGACTGCGCGACGCAGATCGAGGCTCTACTCAAATTCTTACTGTATTGAAAGACCTTTTCCACGACGACAAGATCCATGGCAATCTTTAAAGATGGTTAATTCGGCTCCCTGAATAGTGCGAATCGAAACAATACGATCTGTCGAACCCGCGGGGCACCAACAATCAGATTGCAAACGTTAGCCATTCGGCCGATGTTTCCTAAAGGCGACGGTTTGCTATGATCGGAAACATATCAGAACACTCGATCCTGCTCGTCACCGCTCATGGACACCACGCTCACGCAATCATCGGCTTCGTCGACCGCGGACCTCGGCCGCCGCGTCCGCGCCGCGCGCCTCGTTCTCGACCTGACGCTCGAACACGCGAGCCAGGCGTGCGGCGTGTCGCGCTCCACGCTCTCCAAAATCGAAAACGGGCTCATGTCGCCCACTTTCGACGTGCTGCAGAAGATCGTTGCCGGCCTGAAAATCGACTTGGGCGAGCTGTTCGGCTCGACGCCGAAGCTCGACTTCGGCGGCCGCCGCGCACTCACGCGGCGCGGCGCGGGCAAGCCGCATGCGTATCGCGGCTACGAGATGGAGTTGCTCGCCACGGAGCTCGCGCACAAGGCCATGCTGCCGTTTCTCGTACGCGTCACGGCCCATTCGGTGGACGCTTTCGAAGACTGGGGGCGGCACGAAGGCGAAGAATTCATCTATGTGATCAGCGGCAGCGTGTGTCTGCACACCGAGCTCTACACCCCCACGCATCTCGAGGCCGGCGACAGCCTCTACTTCGACAGCCGCACCGGCCACTTTGCCGTTTCCACCAGCAAGGAAGACGCGCTCGTGCTCTGGATGTCGACGGGCGCCACGGTGCCCGGCGCGCTCGAAGCCGCCAATGCCACCAATGCCGCCGAACCGGCCCCGCCGCCCGCCAAGCCGTCCCGTTCCAAAAAGAAACTTCCGGCAGCCTGAGACACTAGCGCTTTATTTACCTTTAGCGGCGCCCGAACCGCGCTTGCTCCCGGCGACGGCCGCCGCGTGCGAGCGTTGACGCCCGCGCCGTACTGCCGGTTTCGTATGCGCGGCCGCATTGCGTTCGCGCGCGGCTTCCCTCACCGCATCGATCAACGCCCGGCCCGCTGCCGTCGGTTGGGTGTCGGTGCGCTGGATCAGGCCGACAGGCTCCTCGCCGCCCGCGCTCGGCAACGGCAGACGCACCAGCGTCCCCTCGCGCAGATCATATTCGACCGCGCCCGATGGCACGAACCAGACCGCGTCATTTTCGAGCGCGAGAGCGCGCCCCACCGAGACCGACAATAATTCGACGAACGAGGTAAGCGGAGGAGCGCCCCACGCCGCCAGCAGACTATCCGCGGCCTGGCGAATCAGCGTTCCGAACGGCGGCAGCACGAGTGGAAACTGCGTGGGGAACTGCGCAAGCGGCAACGCCGGTCCCGCCTCCTGCGCGAGCGGATGACCCGAGCGCACGACCACCGCCAGCGGTTCGTTATAGAGCTGCTCGAAGCTTAGGCCCACCATGCGTTCCGGATCCGCGAGACGTCCGACCGCGAAACTGATCGCCCCTGCTTTGAGGCGCTCGAGCAACTCTGCGTTGGCCGCCGTCATGAGCCGCACGCTCACGCGCGGCCACTCGCCGCCAAAGCGCCGCAGGGCGGCGGGCACGAGTGCGGTCGCCACGGTCGGCAAAACACCGATGTCGAGCGTTGCCGCCACCGCGCCCTCTTCACGCGCCAGCAGCGCAACTCCCTGGCGCAGCGCGCTCACACACGCGCTGGCATGCGGCATGAAAAGCTGCCCCTCACGCGTGGGCACCGCGCCGTGCCGGCCGCGTTCGAACAGCTTCACGCCGAGCGCCGACTCCAGTTCGGCAATCGTCTTGGACACCGCCGGCTGCGTAATGGAAAGGCTCTCAGCCGCCTGCTGCACGCTGCCGAACTGCGCAACCGCGAGAAAGCACTGAAGGTGACGAAATTTGACGCGGGAGTCCGCAAGCCGGTTTTGCATAACGATTGGTTATACGAGACGCGAGAAAACGTCATTTTGCATAACTTTTCACCTTGGATAAAGTGGCTGCATGCGCGCGCTGCGACCGTCCGCCGCGTCTCGCACCCTCTTACCACCATCCTGCCAGGAGACACCCCCATGGATGAGTCCTTTCTGTCGCCGCGCGACTTCGACTCGCATCCGGCATATGTCTATCCGCCGTACCGCTCGTCGGTCAAGCGCGGTCCGACCTTGCCGCTGATTCCACTAAAGGAAAAATTGCGCAATCTGCACGCGCCCGTGTACGGCGCGGAAGATCTCGGCGCGCTCGACCACGATCTCACGCGCAATGCGGCGCGTAATGGCGCACCGCTCGGCGAGCGCATCATCGTTACGGGTCGCGTTCTGGACGACGGCGGCAAGCCGGTGCGCAATTCGCTCGTGGAAATCTGGCAGGCCAACGCTGCGGGACGCTATGTTCACAAGCAGGACCAGCACGATGCGCCGCTCGATCCGAATTTTCTGGGCGCGGGACGCTGCCTGACCGACGACGAAGGCCGCTATCGCTTTCTCACGATCAAGCCTGGCGCGTACCCATGGGGCAATCACCCCAATGCCTGGCGGCCGAATCACATTCACTTCTCGCTGTTCGGCGATTACTTCGGCTCGCGCCTCGTCACGCAAATGTATTTCCCCGGCGACCCGCTGCTCGCCTACGACCCGATCTTCCAGGGCACGCCCGAGCAGGCGCGCGATCGCATGATCTCGCGCTTCTCGCTCGATACCACCGAAGAAGGCTTTGCACTCGGCTACGAATTCGACATCGTGCTGCGCGGCCCGAACCAGACCCCCATGGAGCGTTGATCATGGCACTCAAGGAAACGCCTTCGCAAACCGTCGGCCCGTACTTCGCCTATGGGCTGTGCCCGCAGCAATACGACTTCGACTTCAAGAGCCTCTTCACGCCCGAGATGGCCGGCCCGCAAACACCCGGCGAGCACATCACGCTGATGGGCCGCGTGATCGACGGCGACGGCAAGCCGGTCTTCGACGCCATGCTGGAGTTCTCGCAAGTCGACGCAAGCGGCCAATATCCCGCGTCGCGCGCGCAGGTAGCCGAAACCGGCTTTCGCGGCTTCGCGCGGGTGGGAACCGGCACGGACCCCGAACAGCGGTTCATTGTGCGCACCGTGAAGCCGGGGCGCGAACAGCCAGACGAAGCGCCGCACGTCAACGTGATCGTCATGATGCGCGGCATGCTCACGCATACGTTCACACGGCTCTATTTCGACGACGAGGCCGCCGCGAACGCCGCTGATCCGGTGCTCGCCTCGGTACCCGAAGCGCGCCGCCATACGCTGGTCGCGCGGCGCACCGAGCAGGCCGGCAATATCGTCTATCACTTCGATATCTGCATGCAGGGCGAACGCGAAACGGTGTTCTTCGATCTGTGATCTGAACTCCGCCGCATACTTTCATGCTGCTTTCGCGGACGCCTGCCAAAATTGCCGCGGCTGCGATTTGATCGCGGAACTCCAAGTCGTACCTTGACGAAGCCTGCCTCGAGCAGGCTTCTTTTTTTGCAGCGCGTCAGCCGAGCGGGCGCACGCCGATCAGCACGCCATGGAGCCAGAAAGCGAATACGGCCCACGCGACGAGCCCGCTCACGACGACCATCAAGTCGCGCGCAAATTCACCCTGCGCATATACGACGCCGGCCTCGCGATCGCGCCGTCGGTCTGCACGCAGTTTGATCAGCGCCCAAACCAGCAATGCGCTGAACAGGACGATGGCGTGCAGCGTGCCGTTGGCAAGCAGATGCGCGAACGCCCAGAGCGCCACGCCGCTCAAAAAGGGCTGGCCCAGCGCACGCTTTAGGTGGTTGCCCGGCACGCAGGCGGCCGCAATCATCACGAAGGCGATCGCGGTAAGCAATGCGGTGACGTGCGCCATACCGAACGGCGGGAGCCAGACCGGCACGGGATAGCGCCGGGCAAGCCAGTAGCCCCGGACGATGAACACGATGCCGAGAATCGACAACAGTCCGAAGCAAGTGCGCCACACAGGCATGCCGAAACGCTCGATCTGCGCCTCGCGCCAAGGCGCGGCCACGACGCGAATCAAATGCATGCCAATGAAAATTGCCAGACCCACCACCAGCAACGCCATATTCGGCCCCCTTGGATGCGGCATAAGCGCAATGGCCGGAATTGTGGCGCAACTGCATGGCGTGGCCAATCGGCAAGATCAACGACCTGCCGATGAATATGCACTTAAACGGCTTATGGTCAAACCAGAACGGGCGGATGCGAAGCGCCATTGATTAAATGGGCAATATCCACCAAAAGGTATTTTTAAAACGATACTGAAATATTGCCAGAACCGGCCAAGGCCGCCAGACGGCATGCCACGCGTCACCGCTGCCATTAGCAGCGGAAATGCTCTATGTCCTGCCCGGCATGCTTGTAACGCAACAACCAGGACGGCATGTCGCCTTCCCCATTCCAGGTATTGCCGTATGCATCGCGGTACATCGGCTGCCGTTCACTTTCGGCAATGGATAATTCAAGATCTTCGAGCGTAATGTCGTACTCTTCCATGCGGCGTTTAATCCACAGGATGAGCCGTTCGCGCGCCTCACCGTCGAGGTCGAACATCGGATAATTCCTCTCGCATCGCAAGGACCAGGCGTCGATCGATATCGATTCGTCTGCCCTGAAAAGACGAAGGCTTCGCCAGTTGCCGCGAAGCCCTGCTGCACTGATGAGGTGGCCTGGGTATGAAACCCGCGACCGGTTCGGAGGGGATCTGAGGTCCGCTGCTCCACTCGCCAGAATGTGCCGCTAAAAATGCACGGCGACTTGCTGCAAGCGGAGCCCATCATACCTTGCGCGAGCCGCCCAGATCAAGCGGTTTGAGGCCCGCGAGGCCCATACGGGGCGCTCGCGGGCGTCCGGCAGGACGCGCTCCTGGAGCCGCCGCGAAACCGCTTACGAAGCGCTGGCCCGCCGATTCTCGGCATGCGCGCCATTGGAGTCGGCATCGTCCGCTCCCTCCTCGCGCGCCGCCAAAGACGGCAACGGCTGCGCGCCGCTCGCCGTGCGCGCGAGCACGGGCCGCAGCGCCGCGCCGGTGTGGCTCGCGGCCACCTTCACGAGCCCCTCCGGATTCGCCGCGCCGACAATCATGCCGCCGCCTACACCACCCTCGGGACCGAGATCGATGATCCAGTCCGCTTCCGCGATCACGTCGAGGTCATGCTCGATCACGACCACGCTATGCCCTGCGTCAGCGAGGCGATGCAGCACGCGAATGAGGCGCGCCACGTCCGCCATGTGCAGGCCCACGGTGGGCTCGTCGAGCACGTAGAGCGTATGCGGCGCCTTCTGGCCGCGCCGCGTGACGTCGTCGCGCACTTTGGATAGCTCTGTGACGAGCTTGATACGCTGCGCCTCGCCGCCCGAGAGCGTCGGCGACGGCTGGCCGAGCGTGAGATAGCCGAGCCCGACGTCCTTCATGAGTTGCAACGGATGCGCGATGTTCGTGATCGCGCCGAAGAACTCCACAGCCTCGTCGATCTCCATCGTCAGCACTTCGCCGATGTTCCGGCCGCGCCACGTCACGGCCAGCGTTTCCGGATTGAAACGCTGGCCATGGCAGACATCGCACGGCACTTTCACATCGGGAAGGAAACTCATGCCGATCGTGCGCACCCCCTGGCCTTCACACGCCGGGCAGCGGCCATCGCCGGTATTGAACGAAAAACGCGACGCGCTGTAGCCACGTGCGCGCGCCTCGAGCGTATCGGCAAAGAGGCGGCGAATCGCGTCCCACACGCCGATATAGGTGGCAGGACACGAACGCGGCGTTTTTCCGATCGGCGTCTGGTCGACTTCGAGCACGCGGTCGATGGTTTCCCATCCGCTAATCGAGTCGCAGCCCTGCCACGTATGCGAAACATCGAGCTTCGGCTTCGCGCTCGTGCGCGCCAGCACGCTCGAGCGCCGTTCGGCCGCGCCCGGCGTGCTTTCCTTTGCCGCCTTGCGCGCGCGGCGCTCCGCCGGCGACGACAGCACCGACCTCCCCACCGCGTCGAGCAGATTCGAAAGCAGCACGTCGCGCGCGAGCGTCGACTTGCCCGAGCCGCTCACGCCCGTGATCGCCACGAGGCGGCCGAGCGGGATCTGCGCGGTCACATCGCGCAGATTGTGCAGCTTGCCGCCATGCACCGTGAGCCACTGCGCCGGTACGGCTTCGCGGCCCGCGCGCGCCGGCTTGACTTCCCGGCGTGGCTGCAGCGGATGCACGATCGGATGCGCGAGATAGCGGCCTGTAATGGAGTCGGCCTGCGCCGCAAGATCGGCGACCTTGCCCTGCGCGACCACGCGTCCGCCGCGCTTGCCGGCGCTCGGCCCGATATCGATGATGTGATCCGCGCGGCGGATCGTGTCTTCATCGTGCTCGACGACAACGAGCGTATTGCCCTTCTCGCCGAGACTGCGCAGCGCGTCGAGCAGGATCTGGTTGTCGCGCGGATGCAAACCGATCGTCGGTTCGTCGAGCACATAGCACACGCCCTGCAGATTGCTGCCGAGTTGCGCCGCGAGACGAATGCGCTGCGCCTCGCCGCCCGAGAGACTCGGCGCGGCGCGATCGAGGCTCAGATAGCCGAGCCCGACTTCTTCGAGAAACTGCAAGCGGCTGCGGATTTCGCTCACCACGTCGCGTGCGATTTGCGCGTCGCGTCCGCTTAATTCGAGCGATTCGATCCAGCGGCGCGTTTCGGCCACCGTCCACTGCGCGACATCGACGATCGCATGCGCGTCGAAGGTCACCGCACGCGCCTCCGGATTCAGGCGCGTGCCGTGACAGTCCGGACACGGCTCGTCGACCATGCCCTCCGGTTCCTGCTCTTCGGACGGCAAGGTCTGCTCTCGGCCGCGATCATCGGCAGCAAGAACGGTATCGTCATAGACCGCGCGCTGCTCGCGCGTGAGCGCAAGCCCCGTGCCCACGCAGGTCGTGCACCAGCCGTGCTTGCTGTTGTACGAGAACATGCGCGGATCGAGCTCGGGATAGCTCGTGCCGCACACGGGGCAGGCACGCCGCGTCGAGAGCACTTTCACCATGCCGATGCGTGCAGTCGAATTGCCGTTGCCGATTGCATGATCGAGTCCGTCGAGCGGCGCCAGCAAATGCATGACACCCTTGCCGGCTTCGAGCGTCGCATCGAGCAACTGGCGCAGTTGCGCCTCGTTTTCGGGCTCGATCACGAGATCGCCGACCGGCAACTCGATCGTGTGCTCGCGGAACCGGTCGAGCTTCGGCCACGGCGCTACCGGCACGAATTCCCCATCGACGCGCAGATGCGTATTGCCGCGCGCCTTCGCCCATTTCGCGAGATCCGTATACACGCCCTTGCGGTTCACGACGAGCGGCGCGAGCAGCCCCACGTGCTGGCCGCGATGCTCGCGCAGCAGTTGCGCGACGATGGCATCGGCGCTTTGCGACGTCACGGGCGTGCCGTCGTGCACGCAATGCTGCACGCCGAGCTTCACGTACAGCAGCCGCAGGAAGTGCCACACCTCGGACGTGGTCGCGACCGTGCTCTTGCGACCGCCGCGCGAGAGACGCTGTTCGATGGCGACCGTGGGCGGAATGCCGTAGACCGCATCGACCTCCGGCCGCCCTGCGGGCTGCACGATGGAACGCGCGTAGGCGTTCAACGATTCGAGGTAACGGCGCTGTCCCTCATGGAACAGAATGTCGAACGCGAGCGTGGACTTGCCCGAACCCGAAACGCCGGTAATGACGTTGAACCGGCCATGCGGAATGTCGACGTCGAGCGCCTTGAGATTGTGCTCGCGCGCGTTCACGATGCGCACCACGTCTTCGCCCTGAATCTCGCGGCGCGCCTGCGCCGCACGCAACGCCGTCTGCAGCGCCACGCCCTCTTCTTCGGCAACGAGCGTGCCGACACCGTTGCCGAGCGCGGCTTCATAACGTTCGAGCGCCGCGCCCGTATGCGAGCGCGGACAGGCGATCACGTCGTCCGGGGTGCCGACGCACACCACCTCGCCGCCCGCGTCGCCCCCTTCGGGGCCGAGGTCGATCAGCCAGTCCGCAGCACGGATCACGTCGAGATTATGTTCGATCACGAGCAGCGAATGGCCGCCCGCGAGCAGCTTGCCGAACGCGCGCATGAGCTTGGCGATGTCGTCGAAATGCAGGCCCGTGGTGGGCTCGTCGAACATGAAAAGGCGCCCGCCCGCTGCGGTCTCCTTGCTCCCCTTGCCGTTTGCCTGCGCCGTTTCCGCAAGATAGCCCGCGAGCTTCAGGCGCTGCGCCTCGCCGCCCGAAAGCGTCGGCACGGGCTGCCCGAGCTTCACGTATTCGAGGCCCACGTCGACGATCGGCTGAATTACCCTCAATACTTCGGCATCCTCACCGAAGCACTGCACTGCCTCGCTCACGGTGAGATCCAGCACGTCCGCCACCGACAGCAGGCGGCCGCCGCGCTCAATCTTCACTTCGAGCACTTCAGGGCGATAGCGGCTGCCGTCGCAGTCCGGGCAACGCAGATAGACGTCGCTCAGGAACTGCATTTCGATATGCTCGAAGCCCGAGCCGCCGCAGGTCGGGCAGCGCCCCTCGCCCGAGTTGAAGCTGAACATGCCCGGCGTGTAGCCGCGCTGCTTCGCGAGCGGCGCCCTGGCGAACAGCTTGCGGATCTCGTCGAACGCTCCCACGTAGCTGGCCGGATTCGAGCGCGCGGTCTTGCCGATCGGCGACTGATCGACGAACACGGCGTCGCTGATCTGCTCCGCGCCGACCAGATTGCGATAGACGCCCGGCGCTTCGGTTGCCTTGCCGAGATGGCGCGCAAGCGCCGGATACAGCACGTCCTGCACCAGAGTCGATTTTCCCGAGCCCGAGACGCCCGTCACGCACACTAGCCGCTGCAGCGGAATTTCCACCGTGACATCGCGCAGGTTGTGCTCGCTCGCGCCTTCGAGCACAAGGCGTGGCGTGTCCGCATCGACGGCTCGGCGTGCCCAGTGCGACGCGTCGGCGACGGCGCGGTGGCCGCCCAGATACTCGCCCGTCAAGGTGCCGGACGAGCGGATGTCGTCGGGTGTGCCGTCGTAGACAATCGTGCCGCCGCGCTCGCCGGGGCCGGGCCCCATGTCGATCAGGCGGTCGGCGGCCAGCATCACCGAGGGATCGTGTTCGACGACCACTAGCGTGTTACCGGCGTCGCGCAGGCGCTGCATGGCCTCGACGATACGGTTCAGGTCGCGCGGATGCAGGCCGATGCTCGGCTCGTCGAGCACGAACAGCGTTTTCGTGAGCGACGTGCCGAGCGCCGTGGTCAGGTTGATGCGCTGCACCTCGCCACCCGAAAGCGTGCGGCTCTGGCGGTCGAGCGTGAGATAGCCGAGGCCGACGTCGCACAGATACTTCAGTCGTGTGCGCACCTCAGCGAGCAGCAGCTTGAGCGCGTCGTCAAGCAGTGCAGACGATAGCGAAAGACCGTCGAAGAAAAGGCGAATGCGCTCGATCGGCAGCAGCATGACGTCGTGCAGCGTGAGACCGGGCAGCGCTTCGAGTTGCGCGCGCGACCACTCCACACCGCGCGGCATGAAGCGCGCTTCGGGCGCGAGCACTTCGTCGGCGTTTTCGCCGGTGCCGAGGCGCCATTGCAGCGCTTCCGTTTTCAGGCGCGCGCCGCCGCACGTTTCGCACGGCGTGTAGCTGCGGTACTTCGAAAGCAGCACGCGAATGTGCATCTTGTACGCCTTCGACTCCAGATACTGAAAGAACCGCTTGACGCCATACCACTGCGTTTGCCAGCTGCCCTTCCAGTCAGGCGTGCCATCGAGCACCCAGTCGCGCTGCTCCTGCGTCAGTTCCGACCATGCGGTGTCGCGTGGGATGCCGGCCTTGGCGGCGTAGCGCATCAGGTCGTCCTGGCACTCCTTCCACGCGGGCGTTTGTAGCGGCTTGATCGCGCCGCCGCGCAGCGTCTTACGCGCGTCGGGAATCACGAGCCCCCAGTCGACGCCGATCACGCGGCCGAAGCCGCGGCACACCTCGCAGGCGCCGTAGGCCGAGTTGAACGAGAACAGCGCCGGCTGCGGGTCTGCATAGCGCAGATCGCTGTCGGGGCAATGGAGGCCGGTGGAAAAACGCCAGATCAGCGGCTCGGATTTCTCATCGGAAACGTCGGCGGCGCCGTCGGCTTCCGATATGACATAGATGTTCACGCGTCCGGCGCCGCGTCTGAGCGAAGCCTCGATCGCCTCGATCACGCGGCTCTTTTCGGCGTTCTGCAGGCGGAAGCGGTCGGCCACCACGTCGAGCATCTTGCGCGTGCCGTCGGCGGTTTTCACTTCGCGCTGCGCCTGCACGCGCGTATAGCCGCTCGCGGAAAGCCATTGCGCAACTTCTTCTTCGGTAGTCGTCTCGGGCAGCTCGACCGGGAACGTCACGACGAGGCGCGGATCATCCGCCGCCGTGCGCGCGCGCAATTCCGCGTAAATCGTCTCGGGCGTGTCGTGGCGCACCGGCTGCGCGGTCATGCGGTCGAACAGATTCGCGGCGCGCGCGTAGAGCAGCTTCAGATGGTCGTTGAGCTCCGTCATCGTGCCGACCGTGGAGCGCGAACTGCGCACCGGATTGGTCTGGTCGATGGCGATGGCGGGCGGCACGCCGTCGACGCGATCGACCTGCGGCCGGTCCATGCGATCGAGAAACTGACGCGCATAGGCACTGAAGGTTTCGACGTAACGGCGCTGCCCTTCCGCGTAAAGGGTGTCGAATACGAGACTTGATTTGCCCGAACCTGACGGCCCGGTTACGACCGTCATTTGGCCGGTGTGCAGATCGAGGTCGAGATTCTTGAGGTTGTGCTGGCGGGCACCGCGGATTCGAATGGATCGGTTATCGCTCACTTGCGCTGGCATTCCGGCTGGATCAAACGCGGGAGCCGGGCGTGACCGCCCGGCAGTTCGCAGCCCGGCACGGGCTGTCTTGATCGAGATTCTACTGTATGTTTATACAGCACGCCGGGTATGCGCCGTTCGGTTTCCGATGGGCAATATTTGCCGTCGCCCTGCTTAACCCATCTTGTAACGTTCGAGCCAATGCGCGTAAGGCGCGGGCAGCGTCCACGCGGCGCGCTCGACCCTCAACTCCTGGGCGGCAAAGTACGGCCAGTGCGGGTTCGCGAGGTGCGCGCGGCCGACCATCACCAGGTCGAGTTGCTCCGAGGCCACGCAACGTTCCGCAAGCTCGGGCGTGCCGATACCCCACGCCGACGACACCGGCAACCCCGCCGCGCGACGCACCTTCTGCGCGATCGGCGCGAGGAAAGCCGGCGCCCAGGGAATCCGCGCGGCCGGGGTGGAAAAGCCCACGCTCACGCCCAGCATGTCGAGCCCTTCGCGCTTGAAGTTCTTGGCCAGTTCGATCGACTCGGCGAGCGTCTGCTCGTCGCGGCCGTCGTATTCGATCACGCCGAAACGCGCGGTCAGCGGCAGGTGCTCCGGCCAGACCTTGCGCACCGCAGCCAGCGTTTCCAGAAGGAAACGGCTGCGGTTTTCGAGGCTGCCGCCATAAGCGTCGTTGCGCTGGTTCGAATGTTCCGAAAAGAAACTCTGGCCGAGGTAGCCGTGCGCGAAGTGCAGTTCGAGCCACTCGAAGCCGGCGTCGAGCGCGCGCTTCGCCGCCGCAACGAAGTCTTCGCGCACGCGCGCGATGTCGTCGAGCGTCATTGCGCGCGGGACCTTCGGCAGATGCGCGCCGAACTCGATCGGGGACGGCGCAATCGTCTGCCAACCGCGCGCATCGATTTCGGCGATATGGTCGTCGCCTTCCCACGGACGGTTCGCGCTCGCCTTGCGGCCCGCGTGTGCGAGCTGGATGCCCGGCACCGCGCCCGCCGCCTTGATTGCGGCGACCGTCGGCGCAAAGGCCTTGGCCTGCTCGTCGTTCCAGATGCCCGTACAGCCCGGCGTGATGCGGCCTTCCGGCGAAACCGCCGTGGCCTCGACAATCACGAGGCCTGCGCCGCCGCGCGCGATTTGTGCGTAGTGGACGTGATGCCAATCGTTGATCACGCCGTCGACGGCCATGTACTGGCACATCGGCGGAACGGCGATGCGGTTGCGCAGCGTTGTGCTCTTGAGCTTGAACGGTTCGAACAATGCAGACATCTAGTGCTCTCCTGTATTAACCCGAGCCGCCACTCTAGTGGCCCGCTCCGGTCACGTAACGGTTACTGATTGACGCAAGCACCCAATGCGCGCAACGCGTGCGTTGGGTTTGAAAAATCGGGATTTCCTCGCGTTGCCGAAAGGAAACAGAGATCGGAAGCAGACGGCGGCGGTCGCGAACTCCCCGCCCTCCTCGATTGAGCGCCGGCCCCGCAACGGGCAAACCGGCGCACTCACCGGATACAACTCGCGTGCGATACATCCGGTGAAGAAACTCGAAGCTGGACTGGCCGCGCCTGCAATCCTTTACAGGCAACCAGCCCGTATTTACTTGCTGCGCAGCGCCGCAAGCAGCGCGTGAGCAACCGGTTCCGACGAAGCCGGGTTCTGCCCGGTGATGAGCAATCCGTCAGTTTCGACATGCGGCGCCCAGTCAGCGGCTTTCGTGTACTTGCCACCGCTTTCCTTGAGCATGTCCTCGACAAGGAACGGCACCACGTCGGTCAGTTGCACCGCAGCCTCTTCGCTATTCGAAAAGCCGGTGACCGCCTTGCCCGCCACCAGAGGCTGGCCGTCCGCGCCCTTCACATGGCGTAGCACGCCCGGCGCATGGCACACGGCCGCGACCGGCTTGCCCGCCGCAATCGTTTTCTCGATCAGTGCGATCGAGACCGGATCTTCCGCGAGGTCCCACAACGGGCCGTGGCCGCCGGGGTAGAACACCGCGTCGAACGTGCTCGCATCGACATCGGCGAGGCGTTTCGTATTGGAAAGCTCGGCACGCGCCGTGGCGTCGGCGTCGAAGCGGCGCGTCGCGTCGGTCTGAGCCGTGGGGTCGCTGCTCTTCGGATCGAGCGGCGGCTGGCCGCCCTTGGGCGAAGCCAGCATGATCTGCGCCCCCGCGTCTCGCAACGCGTAATACGGCGCGGCAAATTCTTCGAGCCAGAAGCCGGTCTTCTTGCCCGTGTTGCCGAGGTCTTCGTGCGAAGTCAAAACGATCAGTACCTTCATCGGGTTCCTCTATTTGGTGATGTCCGTGTGCTTGCGCACTTCGCAAAACCGGTCCGCACAATGCGCCAGATACGAACTATTAGACCAGTCGTCTATTCATAGGCCGCGCCAAGCCGCCCGTTTATACGGCGCCCCGCTCAAGCGCGCCGCTTCACTGCAATCGTGTTACCGGGAAACGCCGGCTCGACTTCAATCAGTCGCCGACCGGCAGATTCAACAATTGCCGCGTAGTCGTCATCGCAGCGTCGAGCGGGCTGCGGTCGCGACGGATCTTCTCCATCAATGTCGCGCCCAGCCATAGCTGATACAGGGCCGCCGCCGTTACGGCAGCATCGCTCACGCCCGAGAGCGACCCATCCGCGCGGCCTTCTTCGATGCATGCCGCGATGCGCGCGATGATCTCGTCCGTGCCGCGGCGCAGCACCGCGCGCATCGGCTCCGAAAGATCGCTGACCTCTGCGCCCAGCTTCACCGCGAGGCACTTGCCGTCCGGACCGTCCGCGCATTGCATCACGCGCCACGCGTCAAAATAGCCGATGAGCCGCGTGGCCGGCGTACCCGCCTCGCTCGAGAGCTGCACCGCGAGGCGTTCCGCGTACTCGGCGAAATACGACGTCAGCAACGCTTCGCCGAATGCTTCTTTCGAGCCGAAATAGTGATAGAACGACCCCTTGGGGACGCCTGCGGCCGCGAGGATCTCATTGAGACCCACGGCCGAAAAACCCTTGCCCAGCAAGATGGGCATGGCGGTATCGAGGATGTGTTGCCGCGTTTCGACGGCTGGCGCTGCGTTCATGGGTTGTCATGTTACCGGCGGAATAGACCAGTCGTCTAGTAAACACGCATGCGGCGTAGTGTCTTCCACGATCGGAAACCCCTTCGCTCCGCGGCGTTTCCGAAACGAAACTCCAGGCCCAGAAATGAAAAACGCCGCCGGGCGCGAGCCCAAGCGGCGTTGTCTTGTCGTTATGCCGGAGTCAAGCTCCGGCATAACGAAACAAGCATTTAACGCGACATCATATTCATGCCGACGTTGTGCATGACCCACAGCGTACCGCCAACGATGATCAACACCGTCAGCACGGTATAGGTGAACGCGGTCACGTTCCAGCGCTGGCTCGACGACGAGTTCATGTGCAGGAAGAACACGAGGTGCACGAGGATCTGCACGACCGCCAGCACGGCGAGGCCGAGCAGCGCGGTTTCGCGCGAGAAGCCGCCATGCAGCACGAGCCAGAACGAAGCGGCCGTGAGCACCACCGCCAGGACGAAACCTGCCAGATAGCCGCCGAGGCTGCCGTGGCTTTCATCTTCGTGGATGGAATGAGCACTCATTTAGATCACGCTCGCAAGATAAACAAAGGAGAACACGCAGATCCAGACGATGTCCAGAAAGTGCCAGAAAAGGCTCAGGCACGACAGGCGGCGAATTTCGCGCTCGCCGATTTCCGGCGCCTTCAGGGTCTGCACCATCAGCACGATCATCCACAGCATGCCGAACGTCACGTGGATACCGTGGGTGGCCACCAGCGTGAAGAACGACGAGAGGAACGCGCTGCGTTGCGGGCCCGCACCTTCTTCGATCAGGTGCGCGAATTCATGCAGTTCGAAGTACAGGAAGGTCGCGCCCAGCAGGAACGTGATGGCCAGCCAGAACATCACCTGGCCGGTGCGCTTCTTGTACGCGCCGATCATCGCGAAGCCGTACGTGATGGACGACAGCAGCAGCACTGCCGTTTCCAGCGCGACGCCCGGAATGTCGAACAGGTCCTTGCCGGTCGGGCCGCCTGCGAACTGGTTCTGCATCACGGCGAACACTGCGAACAGCGAGCCGAACAGAATACAGTCCGTCATCAGGTACAGCCAGAAGCCGAACACCGAATGTGACGGCGGGTGATCGTGGTGATCGTGCGCCGCGAGCGCGGCCGCACTTGCTTTCGTCGACATCAGTTGGCCTCCAGTGCTGCTTCGTCAACCTTGCCACGGCGCTGCTTGTCTTCGAACGCCTTGACCAGTGCGCGATTACGCGCTTCTTCATCGGCCCGGACCTTGGAGGCCGGGATGTAGTAACCCTCGTTCTTCTGGAAGCTGTAGCCGATTGCCGTCGCGAGAATGCCGACGAAACCAGCGATCATGAGCCACCAGATGTGCCAGATGCCAGCAAAGCCGACCACCAGGCTGAAGAAGCCGATAAAGACGCCTGCGCTCGTGTTCGAGGGCATGTGGATATCGGTGTACTTCGTGTTCGCGACGTCCGGCGTTTCGCGGCCCATTTCCTTCATGTGCGCGAATTCGTCGAGCTCGCTCACGTGCGGGATGACCGGGAAGTTATACGACGGCGGCGGCGACGAGATCGACCATTCCAGCGTACGGCCACCCCACGGATCGCCCGTCAGGTCGCGGTTTTCCGGCAGGTTGCGGTCGCGGATCGAAACGTACAGTTGTGCGAACTGGTGCACGATGCCGATCAGCACGAGCACGGCGCCGAACCAGGCGATCAGCATCCACGGATGCCATGCCGGGTTGTCGTAGTGGTTCAGACGACGCGTTGCACCCATGAAGCCGAGCACGTACAGCGGCGTGAACGCGACATAGAAGCCCGTGAGCCAGAACCAGAACGCGCGCTTGCCGAGCTTTTCGTTGAGCTTGAAGCCGAACACCTTCGGGAACCAGAAGTTCATGCCGGCGAGATAGCCGAACAGCACGCCGCCGATGATCACGTTGTGGAAGTGAGCAATCAGGAACAGCGAGTTGTGCAGCACGAAGTCCGCGCCCGGGATCGCCATCATCACGCCGGTCATGCCGCCGATGGTGAAGGTGACCATGAAGCCGAGCGTCCACAGCACGGCCGAGTTGAACTCGAGGCGGCCGCGGTAGATCGTGAACAGCCAGTTGAAGATCTTCACGCCCGTCGGGATCGAGATGATCATCGTGGCGATGCCGAAGAACGCGTTGACGTCGGCGCCCGAGCCCATCGTGAAGAAGTGGTGCAGCCACACGAGGAACGCCAGCACCATGATCGCGCAGGTCGCGTAGACCATCGCCTTGTAGCCGAACAGCGGCTTCTTCGCGAAGGTCGAAACGACTTCCGAGAAAATGCCGAACGCCGGCAGGATCAGGATGTACACCTCTGGGTGACCCCAAGCCCAGATCAGGTTCAGGTACAGCATGGCGTTGCCGCCGGCATCGTTCGTGAAGAAGTGCATGCCCATGTAGCGGTCGAGGCCGAGCAGCGCGAGCGCGATGGTCAGGACCGGGAACGAAGCCATGATCAGCACGTTCGTGCACAGCGCCGTCCACGTGAACACCGGCAGCTTCATCATCGTCATGCCGGGGGCACGCATCTTGATGATGGTGACGAAGAAGTTCACGCCGGTCAGCAGCGTGCCGACACCGGAGATCTGCAGCGCCCACAGATAGTAGTCGACGCCGACCCCTGGACTGTATGCGAGCTCCGAAAGCGGCGGGTACGCGAGCCAGCCGGTCTGCGCGAATTCACCGACGACCAGCGAGATCATCAGCAGGGCCGCGCCAACAGCGGTCATCCAGAACGACAGCGAGTTCAGGAACGGGAACGCCACGTCGCGCGCACCGATCTGCAGCGGCACGATGATGTTCATCAGGCCGACCATGAAGGCCATGGCCATGAAGAAAATCATGATCACGCCGTGCGCCGTGAAGATCTGGTCGTAGTGATGCGGCGGAAGATAGCCCGGCGCGTTGTACGCAATCGCGAGCTGGGTACGCATCATGATGGCGTCGGCGAAGCCACGCACGAGCATGATGAGAGCGACGATGATGTACATCACGCCCAGACGCTTGTGGTCGACGCTCGTCAGCCACTCCGTCCACAGATATTTCCACTTACCGAAGTAAGTGATGCCACCGAGCACGAGTGCGCCGATGACCGCCATGCCGAACATCGTGCCGAGAATGATCGGCTCGTGATACGGAACGGCATCCAGTGTAAGTTTTCCGAACATGCCTGGTTTACCCCTTGGTCACGCACGACGGGTCACTGAAATTCGTGACATGGCCGTTGTTGTACTTCGCAATGATGTTGTTGAAGAGCTTCGGGTCGACCGTCGAGAAGTACTCAACCGGAGCCTTCTCGCTCGGCTTGGCGACCGTCGCGTACTGGTCCATCGAAAGCGACGTTTGCGACGCCTTCACCTTCTGGACCCATGCGTCGAAGTCTTGCTGGTTCGTTGCGATCGTGCGGAACTTCATGTCCGAGAAGCCCTTGCCGCTGAAGTTCGCCGACAGGCCCGCGTAATCGCCCGCTTCGTCCGCGATCAGGTGCAGGCGCGTCTGCATGCCGGCCATCGCGTAGACCTGGGTGCCCAGTTGCGGGATGAAGAACGAGTTCATCACCGAGTCGGACGTGATGCTGAAGTTCACCGGCGTGCCAACGGGCACAGCCAGCTGGTTCACCGTGGCAATGCCGAGGTCCGGATAAATGAACAGCCACTTCCAGTCCAGCGCGACCACTTCGACGTTGATCGGCTTGACGTTCGATTCGAGCGGCTTGTACGGATCGAGCTCATGCGTGGTTTTCCACGTGAGCACGCCGAGGAACAGAATGATCAGCGTCGGCACGGTCCAGACGACGACTTCGATAGCCGTCGAGTGCGACCACTTCGGCGCATAAGTGGCGTTGCGGTTCGACGCGCGATAACGGTACGCGAACCACAGCGTCAGAATGATCACGGGGATCACCACGATCAGCATGGCCCAGGTGGAGGTCGCGATCAGCGACTTTTCCGCCATCCCCACGCTGCCTTTGGGGTCGAGGACTTCCAAGTTGCATCCGGAAAGACACATGGCCAATCCGGCACTCACGGGAAGCAGTAACCTTTGCAAGGTCGTTCTTTTCATCACGTTTGCCTGAAATTCATTCATTGAATAGTTCCGGACACACCCCTTTGACATGAGACAAGGGAAGCGCGCCCGAATCATACAGCCGCTCTGATCGAAGACAATCAATGAATGCAGAAATGATCTTTGTCAAAACCGAAATCGAGACACTATGTCGCATGTGTTCGCGAGGTTTGTCGCGCCTCGGGAACACACGCACGTCGCGCCCTACTTCGGTCTTGACACCGATCCGCAGCGGCTCTTTTCGAATCTCAAAATTCGAAACCTTCTGGACGCACTCGCGCGCCGCGCCGCCTCATGGCGGGGCGGCACGCAGGTGCGCCGTCATTCCTTACTTGCTGATCACGACCTTTACGTCGGCGAGTGCTGCGCGGCACGAACGTCCGTGCCCGCACGCACGGCTTCCGCAGGCGCGCCATCGTCGGCGGGCTGCTTCGAGCGGCCAGCCTGGTTCACGAGGTTCGCTGCCGAAAGCTCGATCGCATCGGTCATGGGCTTCGGATAGAGGCCCACTGCCAGCACCAGCGCTGCGAGCGAAGCGAAGATCAGCGTTTCGCGGCGGCCGAGGTCGGCCAGCTTCGCCACGCGCTTGTTCGCCACAGCGCCGAAGATCACGCGCTTGTACATCCAGAGGGTGTACGCAGCGCTCAGAATGACGGTCGTCGCGGCAATCGCGCCGACCCAGAAGTTCACGCGGATCGCGCCCATGATGACCATGAACTCGCCTACGAAGCCCGAGGTGCCCGGCAGGCCCAGGTTGGCCATGCAGAACAGCATCATGAAAGCGGCGTAACGCGGCATCACGTTGGCGACGCCGCCATAGGCCGAGATCGTGCGCGTCTTCGTGCGGTCGAACAGCACGCCGACCGAGAGCAGCAACGCGCCCGAGACGAAGCCGTACGAGATCATCTGCACGATCGCGCCTTCGGTGCCGATCTGGTTGAAAAGGAACAGGCCCAGTGTGACGAGACCCATGTGCGCGACCGTTGAGTACGCAAGCATCTTGGTCATGTCGGTCTGCGCGAGCGCGAGCAGGCTCGAGTACACCACTGCCACGAGCGAGAGCGTGATGATCGCCGGCGCGAAGAAATGCGCGGCGTCGGGCGTGATCGGCAGCGTGAAGCGCAGGAAGCCGTAGCCGCCGAGCTTGAGCATCGCCATCAGCACGGTTGCGCCGGTGGGCGCTTCGAGGTGGACGTCGGGCAGCCACGTGTGGAACGGCCACATCGGCACCTTGACCGCGAAGGCCGCGAAGAAACCGATAAAGATGAGAATCTGCGGAACGAAGCCGAGCGTGAGGTTATGCCACGCGGACATGTCGAAGGTGTGCGACTGGCTGTAGAGATACAGCATCGACAGCAGCATCAGCAGCGAGCCCGCGAGCGAGAAGAAGAAGAACTTGACCGCGGCGTAGGTGCGGCGAGCGTGGCCCCAGGTGCCGATCAGCAGGTACAGCGGAATCAGCGTTGCTTCGAAGAACACGAAGAACAGCATGCCGTCGGTGGCCGCGAAGGTGCCGACCATCAAGCCCGAGAGAATCAGGAACGCGCCGAAGTATTGTCCGACGCGCTCCGTGATCGACGCCCACGAGGCGATCACGATCACGAGCGTAGTGAACGCGGTCAGCACGACGAGCCACATCGAAATGCCATCAATCCCGAGACGCCAGGCCACGCCGAACTCGGGCAGCCAGTTGCGGAATTCGACGAACTGCATGCCGGCAGCGTGGTTGTCAAAACCTGTGATCAGCGGCAAGGTCAGCAGCAGGCCAACGATGGCGCCGATCAGAGACAACCAGCGCGCGTGCTGCGGTTGACGATCCGATCCGACGCGCAGGACGGCCACGCCGAACAGGATGGGAATCCAGATCGCCAGACTCAGGAATGGAACGGATTGCATTTCAACGGGACCCTAAAAATGCGGAGCGAATAGCTTCCTCGGCGCACGGTCTTGTGCGCAAGCAATTTGAAAGTTTGACGTGGGGTGAAAATCGGACCGGACGCGCTGTAACGTATTTGTCAGCTACAAGGCGAGATGCAACACACGTTCAAGGGTTAACGAGGGTAATCGGAATACGGAAGTTTTGCAGCGCAACAACTCGGACCGGATCAATGCTTGATACAAGTCATTGTTTTTATTCAGATTCATACTAAGACGAAATACAACACATTGCGTCAGACGCATGTTTTTTGATCTGGAAAGCGCCCCTTGAGACTTCCTTGATCAACCCAGGAGCGACACGTCGTCGCTCCGCGCGGCCCGAATAATACCTTACTTGTTTCTTTCGGTTCAATGACTTATGCATCGAATCCAGAAGGCGGGGGCCGTGCCAGCCCCGCCCCGCGCGCGTTTGCGCGATGCAAAAAAGCCTCATGCCGGTCCCGGGCGACGCATTCGGTTCGCCAAATAGCCTCAATCTAGCCAGGGTTAATTTAGCAAATGAGAATCATTTGCGTTTGAGAAAGATTTGCAGCATCATGTCGCCAGAGTCCGTGCTGAAGCACGCATTCCAGCCGACAGGAGGCTTCATGAACCCGACCACTCTATCCGCGAGAAACGACACGCTGATCGACGAAACCTTCGCCCAGCACCCGGACAGCGCCGAACAGACCGTGCTGCGCGCAGTGCGCACCTGGCTGCGTCCGCACTGCGACGCACATGGCAAAGCCGAAAACTGGCGCGGCGTGCTCGTCGAGGCCGGGCTCGCCACCCACGGCATCGACCAGTTCGAGCGCTTGATGGCTACCTTGTGCCGCGCCTCGTGCCGCCCGCTCGACACGCGCTGCCGCTGCGCATCCGAACTTGCGAAGGACGAAGGCTCGCTGCTGCAGGTCATTGCGCTGCTGCAATCGACGCGCAGCGAGGCCGCCGTGCAACTGCTCAACGACTGGCTGCCGACGCCGAGCGTGAGCGGCATGCTCAAGTCCGCGCGATGGTTCGCCATCGCGCTGCTCGATGCGGGCCTGCGGCTGAGCCATCGCGCGCGCCGCGTGACGTACATGCATTGAATGCTTCTGAGCCGCGTGGGAATTGCGCGGTTTTTCGTTCGCTGCGAATTAATCAGGATCGACAATTACATTGTTGCGTTGCTTCGTGCTGTGGGCGCTTCGGGTGCTATTGGTGCTGCTGGTACGCCCGAGGCTCGGGCCGAAACGCTCGCGTGTATGACGCCGCGCGGCATGCACCATACGCGGATAAAACTCGCCCGGAACTGCAAACAGCACGAGCGAGCAAAGTGCGAGCACGCCGCAGAACAGAAACGTGCCGCGATACCCGAACGCCTGCACGAGCAGGCCCGAAAGCACGCCGGACAGAATCGAACCCAGCCGCGACGCATTGAAGAACAACGCGGTGGCGCGGCCGGGAGACTCGGGCATCAGATCCTGCACGTAGGTCATGCCGAGGCACGAAGTAACGGCCACCACGAATGCGTTGAGGATCTGCATGGGAATCAGCGCGTACACGCCCGGCGCTGCCGACATCGACACGAAATACACCGCGTGCACGACCGCGCAGGCCGCGAGCCAGCGCAACTTGTTTAGCCGCGACGCTTTCGCGCCGAGCGCGAGCATCATCGGAATTTCCATGAACGCGCCGAGCCCGAGCATGATCGAAACGTCGAGGCGCGTGCCCTGAAGGCCGTGCACGATATAGAGCGGCAGCACGATCATCGTCGCGTTGGCGGCGAGGCCGATGAGCGTGAGCGCGACCACCGCACGCATGATGTCGCTCTGCGAGACGTCAGGGGCGCTCACATGCACGCGATGAGTCACAGCGGGCTGCACTTCCGCCTGGGTGAGCGGCTGACCTTCGTAAGGCGCCAAGGCGTCTTGCGCCAACTCCCCGGCAACCTCCTCGGCCGTGGGCCGCGTCACCAGATGCTGGGTCGCGTGCTCGTCCTGGCGCGTCTCGCGCATGCGCCAGACGATCGTGCCGCATACCGCAAAGCTCGCCGCCGCGAACAGGAATAGTCCATAGAAGCTGGTGGCCGCGAGCACCAGTGCGCCAACCGCCGGCCCAAACACCCACGCCGCCGAAAGAATCGTGCGCAAAGTGGCGCTTGCGAAAGTGCGCTCGGCGTCGTCGGCGGCCGGCAGCGCTGCACGGCTGAACGAAAACACGAGCGAGAGCGCGCAACCGCCCGCGCCGATGAACACCACGCCCACCGCGAGCAGCAAGCGGTAATCGCGCACGACGCACAAGCACAAATAGCCGAGCGTTGCCGCGCACAGCGAAGCGAGCAACAGCGGCCGATGCTTGCCCGAGGCGTCGCTCCATCGCCCGGCCGCCGTGCTGGCGATGACGCCGCTCGCCGCTATCGCGGTCATGAACACACCGAGCCGCAACGGCGTCATGCCGGCGCGTTCGACGCCAAACAAGGACAGATACGGTGCGGTGAACGACATCGCCACGCCCAGCATGAGCGTGGCGCCGGCAAGCGGCAGAAAACCTGGAATACGCAGAAGACCGGCAAAGCGCGAGTTCTTGAGCACGGCGCGACGCAGAATGGGAGAGAAGCCGCGACACAGGAGGCGTCGCGATCATGTCGTAATCAAGCGGTGTCGAGGGCGATTATCGGGCGCAAGCCGAGCCTCGCGCAAGGCGCTTGCCAGGCGTATCAGCATCTGGGTGCGCTATCCACAGATTTGGTGGAAAGGCCTGTGTGTAACTCCTGGACGAGTGAGGCAAGTGTCTGATGTGTATCGGATTGTGCGTGCCGTTTCCGAATGCAGCAAATTTGCCGCCGAAACGAAAACTGGCGCTGCGCTTGTCCACAGATTTTGTTCACAGCCTTGTGGGCAACCTTGGGACATCGATGCCAAGTCCATGATTTTAAAAAGCAAGCCTGCGAGAGCCACGGCGGATGCACAAATTTTGCACGAAAAAGTTGTCCACAGTTTTTGTTGGCAACTCTGTTGATAACCGCCTGGGGATCTCGCCAACTCATTGATCGGACGACAAGTTCATCGATTCAGTCACGGAAGCGGCAAGTGCGTTTCCAATGAGCAACCCGCCGCTTCCCGCCGCACACGACCGCGAATGCCGTCACGCCAGATCGAGCGCCGCAGTGAGATCGCCCGGCGGCGTCTGCCCGCGCGCGGCGCATGCGCGCTCGCGCGACGCCACGCCGTCGAGCGGCGGGAGGCCGTGCACGCGGCTGATGAAGCGCAGGATCGAGTTGGTGTCGTAGAACGTGTGATCCACAAAACCCTTCTTCGCGAACGGCGCGATCACGAGCGCCGGAACGCGCGAGCCCGGCCCCCAGCGGTCGCCCTGTGGCGGCGCGACCGGATCCCACCAGCCGCCGTTCTCGTCGTGCGTCATCACGATCACGGTATTCGCCCAGTGCGCGCTGCGCTGCAGATGCTCGATCACGGTGGCGATGTGGCGGTCGCCCGACGCCACGTCGGCGTAGCCCGCGTGCATGTTCAGGTTGCCCTGCGGCTTGTAGAAAGTGACGGCGGGCAGCCGTCCCGCGTCGATGTCGGCAATCAGGCGGTTGGTGGCCGGATCGTCGCCGAGGCCCGCATCGCGCAGGTGCCGTGCGCGCGCGGCTGTGCCTGGCGCGTAGTTGGCGAAGTAGTTGAACGGCTGGTGGTGATACTGGAAGTCGGGCACGGCGCCCGTGTCGCGGTGGTCCAGCGCATATTGCCAGGCGCCGCTGTACCAGGCCCAGTCGACGCCCTTCGCGGAGAGCCGGTCGCCGATGGTCGCGTAGGTTTGCGGCGGCATCACGCGCGGGTTGGCGGGATCGGCCCACGCGGGATTGCCATCCTCGGCGGGCCGCACGCTGCTCGGCTGATACGGCGGCGCCATGGTGTTGACCGCATAACCGTCGGGCGTGAACAGGCCATCGTTCACGAATTTCGGCGGGCCGCCCAGCGCCGAAGGCGGACAATCGGGCGCGAGCTTCAGGCGCGTGCCGAGCGGGTTGTCGCCCTCGAGCACGGAGACGAGGTGCTTCGCCGGGCTCGACTGAATGTTGGGGTAGTACGGCGCCTGCGCGGAGATCAGATAGATGTGGTTGAGCCACGAGCCGCCGAACGCCGCCATGAAGAAGTTATCGCACAGCGTGTATTGCTGCGCGAGTTTCCAGAGCCGCAGCGTCGCGGCGGAGTTCTCGTAATAGCCCATCACGAGGCCGCCCGAATCGCCCCACGCGGCGAACTGGTCGTTGCGGCCGGCGTTGATCTGCATCTGGTTCTGGTAGAAGCGATGGATGAGATCGCGCGTTTTGATTCCGTTCGGCAACGGATTGCCATGAGCGTCGCCGATGCGAAATGGACGGTTTGCGAGGCCGGTAATGGCCTCCTGGCCGATCATGTAACGCTTGCCGTCGAGCTCCTGCGCCTGCGGAACCAGTCCGCCCCAGATCTTCGGCAACTGCGCGAGCGGCGTCTTGCCGTCGCGATCGAGTTGCATATAGCGCTGCGCAGGTACGCTGGAAAGCGGCGTCTGCACGCCCGGGAAATCGCCGTAGAGATTGACGAAGCTGCGGTTCTCCGCATAGATCACGACGATGTGGCGCACCTGGTCGCGCAGCGCCGCGTCGAGACGCGCATCGCCGGCACTGCGCGGCGCCTCGCCCGCGCTTTGCGCGGGCGACTGGCAGCCGCCTAGCGCGAGGCCCACGCCAACCGCTGCGATCCCGCCCAGCACGCGGCGGCGGGCGGGATCGTCTGGACCATGATGGTCCGCGCCGTTGTGGCCGGGGCCGCTCATGCCCAGCGGTTCGTCGCTGACTTGCGGATCCGGTGCTTTCGGGTCGTCTTGCCGCATCGGCTTGCCTCCTGTGTCGTATCGGAAATCGCGCGAGCGCTTCGCGTGTCACGAGGAGGATACCGTGCGCGGACCGATATGCGGGCTCCGCGGTACATTCAGGCGCATTCAACCGCATTCGGCGCAACGGACTACGCCAGCGTCCCGCGGCCCCGAGGCGCGCCCAGGCCGGTGCGCTGCTGCGCGCCCCACTTGCGGCGCCCGAGCAAAAAATGCAGCCAGCCGAGCGCTGCGCCCGCGTGGCGCATCAACTGGAACGAGAATGGCTCGAAGATCGCCGCTAGCAGCGCCATGCCGAAGCTGGAGTTCGTACGGTCGCCGCTCCAGCGCCGGTACACATACACGGAAAACAGATGGAACGCGAGATCGATCACGACCTTCCCGACGATCACCGCGAGCACCGGCAGCACGATCGTGAAGCGGCCGTCGAAGAGAAACCCGAGCAACAGCGCAAACGCCGTAAGGCCATAAATGGGCTGCATGGTATCGAACGCCTTCACGGGCAGCATCATGAGACCGAGCTTGCCGTAGCGACGGTTCCCAGTCATGTCGCGATACCAGTACTGGGTCTGCAAAAAACCCGCGAACCAGCGGCGGCGCTGCCGCAGAAAGCTTGCGAGCGTGCCGGGCGCGTCGGTGCGGGCGCGCGCGGCGCCAATCACGCGCACATCCCAGCCGAGCCGCTCGCGCGCCGAATAGCGCCGCAGCCGATGGATCAGTTCGTAATCCTCTACAAGGCAATGCGGATCGAAGCCGCCCACCGCCACTATCGCGTCGCGCCGGAAGGCCGCGAACGCGCCGGAGACGAGCAGCAGGCTGTCCGCGCGCATCCACGCGAAGCGCGAGATGAAATTGCGGATGTACTCGTAGGTCTGGAACCACTGAAAAAAGCGCCCGCTCGGCGAGCGTCCGCAAACCGGCGTGAGCAGCCCCGCCGCTGCCACGAGCGTGGGATCGCGGCCAAACGCGTCGACCATGGCCGCGCAGGCATCGGGTTCGAGCAGCGTGTCGGCGTCGACGGTCATCACCGCATCGGTCCGTATCGCGCAGAGCGCCGCGTTGAGCGCGCGCGCCTTCCCGCCGTGCGGCAGTTTCAGCCAGCGCAGATTCGGATAGCCGGGCGAAGGCGGGCTCAAGCGCCCTTCGCCGGGATCGGCCAGCCCGTAGCGATGCACAAGCAATGCTGTGGTGCCGTCGCTCGAGCCATCGTCGGCAATCACGATTTGTTGCGGTGCGCGAGTCTGTGCGAACAGCGCGTCGAGCGTGATGGGCAGCACCGCCGCCTCGTTGTGGGCGGCGACGATCACACCGAGCGTCGGTTGCGACACGGGCCCCGCTGCTATGGCATCGGCCGTGATGGCCGCCGCGCCGGCTGGACCCAGCAGCACGCGCGCCTGCCATGCCACGAACACGAGTAGCAGCGTGTCGTAAATCACATAGGCAATGCCGGTCGACCACGCGACCACGCCTTGCAGAAAAAATGCGCGCGCAAACAACATGCACCACAGCACCATGATGCCCACGTGAATCGCGATGCTGGCAAACGGCGTTCGCGGCGGCGCGAGGCGCGGCGACGTACGCGCGAGCGCCTCGTCCAGCCGGTTGTTCAAGGCAGTCCTTGTTGCGGTGTTCACGGCATCATCCGGCGCAGCACCGAATGGCGATCGATCCATTGATGCTTGAGCGCCCCCGCGACATGCAGCGCGAGCACGCCGTACAACGCATAGCTGCACGCCGTGTGCAGCGCGCCAAACTGATCGTGCAACTGGTTCTTGGTCGCCGGATCGAGATTCATGATGAAGCCAATGCGCGGCCACTGAAACAGGCCGAACAGATACATGGGATGCGACGCGGCGGCTACCCACGCGGAGTCGTGCAGCCAGCCCGAAAGCGGCATGGCGAAGATGAGCACGTACAGCACGATGTGCGCGGCGTGCGCCGCCGTACGCTCCCACATGGAGAATTCGGCGGGCAAAGGCGGCGGCCGATGCGTGAAACGCCACAGCACGCGCAGGATCGCAAGGCCGAGCACGGTGATGCCAATGGATTTGTGCGTGTCGATGACGAAGCGAATCGACTCATCGGATAGTGTGCCGTCGGGCAACAGCGCGACGGTCAGCCCGAGTGCGACGTTGGCGAGAATCAGCAAGGCGATCGACCAGTGCAGCAGCACGGCAACGCGCGTGTACTTCTGCGCGGATGCCGTGGTCGCGGAACCGGGTGCGGCGGAAAGGGAAGTTTTCACGTGAGCATGCAGTAACGTTTCAGTCTGGGAATAACGCGCCGGTCGGCGGATTTATTCCCTCGCGCGCATTGCGAATTGCGCAGACCGTATAGTGCGATCCGCGCATTATGCGCCCTCGCCTCACGCTGCGCAGAAGCGCATCGGCATGCCTCGTGCCGATGGCGCCGAACCTGCACAGCCACGCATCAATAAAAAACCGGCGCGGTGCACAAGCACCGCGCCGGTTCAAACAATCAACGCGATAGCCGCCTGGCTAACAGCGCCCTTACCTCCCGCTGCTCGCCTTGGCTTCAATCGCGCGCCCAACCTCGGCATCGATATTTTTCCAGTACTCGAACACGCGCTCACGCACCGGGCTGCGCACACCGTTCAGGCTCGCCACCACCTGGTCGACGAGTTGCGCGCGCTGCGCGTCGTTGAAAACGTTGCGCACGAGATTGCCCGCCTGGCCGAAATCGTCGTCTTCGGCATGCAGCGTATAGGCGCTGCGCACCATTTCGCCATCGGCTTCCCAGCCTTCTTCAACGGAACCGGTCTGGTCGGCCCACGGACGCCCGCCGCTGTTCGGCGCATAGACCGGCGCGCTGCCGCTGTGCTCGTAAGTCATGTTGCCGTCGAACATATAGGTCTGTACCGGCACCTTCGGGCGATTCACCGGCAACTGGTGGAAGTTCGTGCCGATACGCGCGCGCTGCGCATCGTTATAGGCAAACGCGCGGCCCAGCAGCATCCGGTCCGGCGACAGCCCGATGCCCGGCACCGTGTTGCCCGGCGAGAACGCCGCCTGCTCGATCTGCGCGAAGAAGTTCTCCGGGTTGCGATTGAGCGTCATCGTGCCGACCTTGATGAGCGGATAGTCCTTGTGCGACCACGTCTTGGTTAGATCGAACGGATTGAAGCGATAGGTCCTGGCGTCGGCATAAGGCATGACCTGCACCGAAACCCTCCACGACGGATGCTCGCCGCGCTGGATCGCCTCGAATAGATCGCGGCGATGGAAGTCGGCGTCGCGGCCGGACGTGGCCTCCGCCTCAGCGTTCGTGAAAAACTGCATGCCCTGGTTCGTATGGAAGTGATACTTGACCCAGAACTTCTCGCCCTGCGCATTCACCCACATGAACGTATGCGAGCCGTAGCCGTTCATATGGCGCCATGTCCTCGGCAGCCCGCGCTCGCCCATCAGATACGTGACTTGATGCGCCGTCTCCGGATTGCTGGTCCAGAAGTCCCATTGCATGTGGCTGTCGCGCAAGCCGGAATCGGGAAGCCGCTTCTGGCTGCGGATGAAGTGGGGAAACTTCATCGGGTCGCGCACGAAGAACACCGGCGTATTGTTGCCGACCAGATCGTAATTGCCTTCGGTCGTATAGAACTTCAGCGAGAACCCGCGCACGTCGCGCCAGGTATCAGGGCTGCCCATCTCGCCCGCCACTGTGGAAAAGCGCGCGAGCACTTCGGTGCTGGCACCCTTCTGGAACAAGGCCGCCTTCGTGTACTTCGAGACGTCCTCCGTGACCTTGAACTCGCCAAACGCGCCAGCGCCCTTCGCATGCGGTTGGCGCTCCGGCACTTTCTCGCGATTGAAGTGCGCCATCTGCTCGAGAAAATGCACGTCGTGCAACAGAATCGGGCCGTCAGGACCGATGGTCAGCGAGTTGCGGTCGCTGACGGCCGGTGCCCCCGTGCTCGTCGTGGATTTGCCGAGAGACTTGCCGCTCGAATCAGCCATTTCACATCTCCTGTGTCGACCAGAGGTAGCCAGAGAGCGCAATTGTGCCCGCGACCACAGCAAGCTGCGCGCAGGCGGTTCAGCACGCGACTCATGCATTTCGCATCGGAAATTTCGGGTGTACAAGAGCGCGTTCTAAAGGCCTACGCTTTGTCTCGATTTTCCGAAGCGAATCAGGTGCTTACGGAATTGGTGCGATGCACAAGAAATTGCTTGACACGTCTTTGTTTTGAGATATGATGGAGTCAATTGCTGCATCGCACCAATACGCGAACCTGGTGCTCGATCGACAGAAAGTTTTCTTTTTTTCGTAACGGAACCGACGCGTAGCGGTCCACCCTCAGGAACGACGACATGACTCTGCCTACCCCCGAACAATTCGCCGCCACCCAGAAAGCTGGTCTTGAAGCCCTCTTCGGTCTCACGAACAAGGCATTCGAAGGCGCAGTCAAGCTCGCCGAACTGAACATCGAAACGGCTCGCGCCGCCATCGTGGAAGGCCAGGAACACGCCCAGCGCACGCTGTCGGCCAAGGACCCGCAAGGTTTCTTCGCCCTGCAAGCAGGCTTCGCGCAACCGGCCGCCGAAAAGGCGCTGGCCTATGGCCGCAACGTCTACGCAATCGTCTCGGCCGCGCAAACGGAATTCGCACAAGCCGCGCAAAGCCAGTTCGAGCAGCAGCAGCACGCCGTGCAATCGCTGATCGACAACGCAGCGAAGAACGCACCGGCCGGTTCGGAGACCGCCGTCGCGGCATTCAAGTCGGCGATCACGGCTGCTCAAGGCGCCTACGAGTCGGTGAACAAGGCCGCCAAGCAAGCTGCCGAAATGGCCGAAAGCAACTTCGAAGCAGTCACCAAGGCTGCATCGAAGGCCGCTGCTCAAGCCACGCGTGGCGCGAAGCAAGCTGCTTAAGAAGTCAGACGAATAGAGGCAACGCCCTTCGGCGTTGTTGACCGGGCGCCCGAATGGACGTCACGGTCAAAAAAAGCGGGCTTCGCATAAGCGAAGCCCGCTTTTTTTCATTCCTGGACCGAACACGGCCCGAACGCGGATCAGGAGCCGAACATGCGGCTCACCGCGTTCTCGAGATGGTCGCGCATGGCCCGCGACGCGCGCTCGGAGTCGTGCGCCTGAATGGCTTCGAGCACTTCGAGATGCTCCTGCTGTACGAGGCGCTGCCGCTCGATGGACTTCACGAGCGAGAGGTTGCGCGACAAATTCATGCTGAACACCATCTGCTCCTGGATGCCCGAGAGCGCGGTGATAAAGAATTGATTCTTCGACGCGCGGGCCACGGCCATATGAAACGCAAAGTCGTCCTTCGCGCCGATGCTCGACGTTTCGACGATGGTCTGGAGGTTCTCCCATTCGTGGCGAATTGCGGCGACATCGGCATCGTCGGCCTTCTGCGCGGCGAGCGCAGCCGCGCCCGCCTCGACCACCACGCGGTACTCGTAACAGCGCCGGATGTCCGACAACGTTTCGAGCGGCGCGAAGCGGCGCACGTCCGGATCCGGGCGGCGCATGACCGTCGTTCCGGAGCCGTGACGCGTGGCGATGATGCCGTCCGCGCGCAACTGCGCGAGCGCTTCGCGCACAGTCGGACGCGACGTCGCGAAGCGTTCCGCGAGCATGTGCTCGGTCGGTAGCCGCTCCCCTTCCTTGTATTCGCCTTCGATGATGCGGCTCAGGATGTCGCTGTAAATCCGCGCCGGCATGTTCGGCGCTTTCTGCTCAGCCATGGTGAAGTGCTACGTGCGAAGTTGTCAGGTGTGTTTCGGATTGTAAGTCATACGGCGCGCGCATCGAGCGCGTTGGCTTTGCCGCGAACGCCAAACCATGTATCGGCACTTCGATCAGGCCCTGCGCGTCGCGCCATAGCCCGATGTGTCCGTCCACACGATGGCGGGCGATGAAAGGAAACAACAGTGGGTTGCCGCCGCGCACTAGCGCGGGATGGCTCCAGTCGGCCGCATCGGGCCAGCGAATGATCGGCGAGCCATGCAATTGCCACGAGAGCAAGCGCCCGCCAGCTTGCGGCGCAATCCGCAGACACGAGCCGCCGCGCACGATTTCGATGATTTCCTGCCCCTGAAACTGCGCCATTTCGTATCGGAAAAAGAGAAAAATTTGGACGTGGCCTCTTGCCACTGCGTCGACCCCGCCGGCACTGTTGTAATACAACAAAATTATTGCCAACTCGCCCACCGCGCCTCGATCACGGGCCAGTCATCGAACGACTGGACGCGCCACACGAGCGCGGGCGCCGTTGCACCCCCGGGAAAATCCCACCGACACATAATTTGCTTTACAACCTTGTCGCAAATAGCATGCTACCTTACATGAAGGTCCCGGCTATGATCGGCATTGTTTGCAACTATCTCGCGCGCAGTTCGCTGCCGTGGCGACGCCCACGCTCACCGAAACGCTCCGCATGCTCACGCAGCAGTATGCGTACGTGGTCACCGCTTTCCAGGCCGGCCAGGCACTCTCGCAGCCCATCGCTGGCTTCGTGCTCGGCGCCGTGGGCGTGACGATCGGCTTTGCGATCTTCGCGTTCGGCTGGGCCGTCGCCAACAGGCTGAACGGCCTCGCCTCCAGCTGGCCCGCGCTCGCCTTCTTCCGCAGCCTGCTCGGCATGAGCGAAGCCGCGATCGTCCCGGCCGGCATGAAGGCCATCAGCCAGTGGTCTCCTGCCAGGGAGCGCTCGGTAGCCGCCGGCTGGCTCGACACCGGCACGTCGATCGGCGCGATGTCGTCCCGCTGCTCGTGGCCCAGTGCATTCTCAAGTACAACTGGCAATTGTTATTCGTGCTGACCGGCGGCGGCGCGCTGATCTGGGTGGCCCTGCGGCTCGTGGTTTTCCGCACGCCGGCCGAACACTCGATGCTCTCGCAGCAAGAAGCCGAGTACATCCTCGCGGGCCAGGACGCGACGCAACAGAGCACCGCTGGCGAACGTCCGCCGTGGAAGGAAGTGCTCAAGCAGCGCCGCTTCTGGGGCATCGGCATTCCGCGCATGCTCGCGGAGCCGGCATGGCAGACCTTCGGCACGTGAAGTAAGTTGCATTGTCCGGCGCCGCTGGCCAACTCGGCACCGTCTTGCGCAAGAGCCTGCTCGAACGTGGCGTCAACCTGCATTCGGCGGCCGGGCCGAAACCACTAGAGCCGCTCGTTTCAGGCGGAGACGACATGCACGGCGACCTGCGCGACCCCGCAGTAATCGACCGCCTGCTCTAAGGCGTCGACGTGCTGATCCACATGGCCGGCACGAGCGTCGAGCGCCCTCTACCCGAGTTCATCGAGAACAACCTGCGCGGGCTCGTCGAAGTCTACGAAGGCGCACGCCGCCACGGCACGAAGCGCACCCTGTTCGCGGGTTCGAATCACGCGATGGGCACGTATCCGATGGAAGACCAGCTCGCGCTCGACTGCGCGTTTCGCCCCGACGGCTTTTATGGGCTCAGCAAGGCGTGGAGCGAATCGCTCGCTCGGCTCTACTGGGACAAGCACGGCATCGAGACCGTGAACGTGCGCATCGTCAGTTGCCTGCCGAAGCCCACCGAATTCCGCCATCTGAGCATGTGGTTCGGCCACGACGACCTGTTCCATCTCGACGATCGCGTGATCAACGTGGAGTCGATCGGCTTCGCGGTCGTGTGTGGCGTGTCGAACAATACGCGCAGCTATTGGGTGCAAGGCGGCGCGAATGACGATGCCGTACGTCTCGCTTTCAAGCCGCAGCAGAATGCCGAAGACTATGCGGCTGAGATACTCGCCAAAGGGAATCTGCTCGACGCAGTGGCGCAGCGCTATCAGGGCGGAAGTTTTGCGAGCATCGATTTAACGCCGAAGGACAAGCGCGGAAAACACTCGTAATGTCTCGCGTTCCGACACCAGTCCACACGACGCGTCATGCTGGTCAAAATTTCCGCCCCCGGGCAAGACCGGAGCCAGTTATCCGCCCTGACCCGCGACACCATCGACAACGATGACCTGGGACTCAGTCGACCGCGCCCGTGCTGAGATCGGTAGCAGGGGCCTCGCCTTGGACATCGCTGTCATTGTTCGTCTGACCGCTACCCGTGGACCTGTCAGCGGAAAACGCTGTGCCGGACTCGTCGCCCGTGGCTGGCGCTAACGAAGCATCTGACGAAGGAGATTCTTGCGCTACATTCTGACCGGTCGACGACGCATAGGATCCCTTATCGTTGTTCACGAAGTATTCGCCCGGTGCGCCGATGTCGCCGGCATCGCCGTTGCTACCGGCATCGGGCGAGCCGTGGCTGTTACCGAACGATGGCGTAAATTGCCCCGCTGCCGGTGCCGACGCAGAATCTGGCTGAGCAACGTTACCCGATGGCACCGCATTCGTTGCATGTGTATTGGCTGCACCATTACCGCCGGCAACCTGCCCCCCTGACGCGCTGGCGTTGCTGGCGTTGCTGGCGTTGCTGGCGTTGCTGGCGTTGCTGGCGTTGCTGGCGTTGCTGGCGTTGCTGGCGTTGCTGGCGTTGCTGGCGCTACCAGTATCGTTGTAGTTGATGGCCGTCCACTTGCCTGTGGTCGGCGAAAAATCCGCGCTGCCCAGTTCTTTTCCGTTCCGGTCTGTCAAATTGGTATGCGTAATGTTGCCATTCGTATCCATCCACACATTACCTGTCGACCCATCATTGTGCTGGATGGACCTACTGGGTGGCGTGCTGAAGTCGAGCGAGCCGTGGCTGTTACCGAACGATGGCGTAAATTGCCCCGCTGCCGGCGCCGACGCAGAATCTGGCTGAGCAACGTTACCCGATGGCACCGCATTCGCTGCATGTGTATTGGCTGCACCATTACCGCCGGCAACCTGCCCGCCTGACGCACTGGCGTTGCTGGCGTTGCTGGCGTTGCTGGCGTTGCTGGCGTTGCTGGCGTTGCTGGCGTTGCTGGCGTTGCTGGCGTTGCTGGCGTTGCTGGCGTTGCTGGCGTTGCTGGCGTTGCTGGCGTTGCTGGCGTTGCTGGCGTTGCTGGCGTTGCTGGCGTTGCTGGCGCTACCAGTATCGTTGTAGTTGATGGCCGTCCACTTGCCTGTGGTCGGCGAAAAATCCGCGCTGCCCAGTTCTTTTCCGTTCCGGTCTGTCAAATTGGTATGCGTAATGTTGCCATTCGTATCCATCCACACATTACCTGTTGACCCATCATTGTGCTGGATGGACCTACTGGGTGGCGTGCTGAAGTCGAGCGAGCCGTGGCTGTTACCGAACGATGGCGTAAATTGCCCCGCTGCCGGTGCCGACGCAGAATCTGGCTGAGCAACGTTACCCGATGGCACCGCATTCGTTGCATGTGTATTGGCTGCACCATTACCGCCGGCAACCTGCCCCCCTGACGCGCTGGCGTTGCTGGCGTTGCTGGCGTTGCTGGCGTTGCTGGCGTTGCTGGCGTTGCTGGCGCTACCAGTATCGTTGTAGTTGATGGCCGTCCACTTGCCTGTGGTCGGCGAAAAATCCGCGCTGCCCAGTTCTTTTCCGTTCCGGTCTGTCAAATCAGTATGCGTAATGTTGCCGTTCGTATCCATCCACACATTACCTGTCGACCCATCATTGTGCTGGATGGACCTACTGGGTGGCGTGCTGAAGTCGAGCGAGCCGTGGCTGTTACCGAACGATGGCGTAAATTGCCCCGCTGCCGGCGCCGACGCAGAATCTGGCTGAGCAACGTTACCCGATGGCACCGCATTCGCTGCATGTGTATTGGCCGCACCATTACCGCCGGCAACCTGCCCGCCTGACGCGCTGGCGTTGCCGCCGCTACCAGTAGCGTTGTAGTTGATGGCCGTCCACTTGCCTGTGGTCGGCGAAAAATCTGCGCTGCCCAGTTCTTTTCCGTTCCGGTCTGTCAAATTGGTATGCGTAATGTTGCCATTCGGATCCCGCCAGACGCTACTAATCGTACCGTCGTTGTGCCGGATGAAAGTCATGCTTCCTGGGGAATGTGTGACGCCCGAAGCACGAGGCTTAACTCCACCCTTATCTTGGTTGCTACTGGGAAGATTACCTAAGTTCGTCGAGCGAATGCTTTGCACTCTCATGCGATACTCCATCGTGATAGGATTGTCGAATACGCTGCAGCATTACTTTTAGGCTTGCTGAATAAATCACCCTTACCTGTCCTTCCATGCGAGGACGATCTCAGTCTGCCGGTAAAGAGCGGGGGTGCGGTGATACCCCTGTATTCACATTCACACGCTGGAAAATTCTGCGCGACGGCCCGCGCCGCCTCCTGCGAAGCAGATCAGAATGTGTCGATCGTATCGGTGCAAGTGTTGAGGAAAGCTTGGCGACGGATTCGAAAATGCTGCCGCTCGTGTCGGCAAGCGGCCCAGGAAACAAGACGCGTTCTGCGCGGCAAGCCGAGCGTCAATACTTCGTCAGTCGCCCAATATCACAGCACGCCCGATTTCAGGATCATCTGCACCGCCGCCGCCAGCACGCACACGAGCACGACGATCCGGAACAGCATCGGATGCAGCTTGTCGCGCAACGGCCGGATCAAGAACATGCCCGCGATGGACGGCAGGCTCGCCGCGGCCGAGATCGCGAGATCGGCGCCGCTGGCGTGCGCGCCTCCGCTAAACGTGGTGACCAGCGTGAGCACCGATACCACGAGAATGATCGCGATCTGCTTGGTGAACGCGCGGCCCGTTGTGCCCGTGGCGATCAGGTACATCGCGAGCAGCGGCCCGGGTACCGACGCAATGCTCTCCATGAGCGCCGCGCCGAACCCCAGCGCGAAGCCCACCGGCTTGACGATCGAAGGCGAGAGCGTGAGCCGCGGTGAAGCGAGCATCAACGCAGCGGCCACGATCAGCGTGACGCCCGAAGCGGCCAGCGCATGGTGCGGCTCGAGCCGGATCAGCACGGCCACGCCCACGATATTGCCGATCACGGTGCCGAGCAGCGGCGCGGCAATCTGCTTGACGGTCTTCCACAACTCTCCGCCTTCGAGCGCCTGCGGAATATTGCCGAGGATGATCGGCATCGAGAGCAGCAGCACGGCCTGCTTCACGGGCAGGTAATGCGTGAGGATTGGCATGGCGACGAGCGGCACACCAATGCCGGTCACGCCCTTCACCATGCCGCCGAGCACGAGCGCAATGGCAATGCCGCAGAGTTCGAGCACGTCGAGCGCCTGCATGTGTGGAAGCAGGACGCCCCCGGAGAGATGGAAGTCGAGCATTGAAGAGGTAGGGTGCGTGGCGAGGCGCGCGAGGCGTCCCCGCGCATTCGGCCGGATTTATCTTGAAAAGCGGACTGCATGATAGCGCAGCCGTGCGAGCCGCACTTGGCGCACTAAATTGCATGCCCCCAAAAATCGCGTATTGGCCCGTACTGGCCAAACGCGCTCCGTGCCCGCTGCCGCCCCTTAGCGAATCTCGGGCTCGCCGCCACCGCTACCACAACTACCAACACCGCCGCCACACGAGCTGGCCACGCCGTCACGCCGCAGGAAATCGAATTTGCACCCCTTGTCCGCCTGCATCACGTGCATCTGGAACATCGCGCCATAGCCGCGCGTGAAGCGCGGCGCGGGCGCAACCCATGCCGCTTTGCGGCGCGCCATTTCCTCGTCGGAGATCAGCACGCTGAGGCGGCGCTCGGACGCTCATGCACGCGTCCGAAATGCGCAGCATGTCACCAAGGCCTTTTCAGCAGCTTGAGCAGAAACGCGGCGCTCGCCTGCTCAATCGCAGCACTCGGCGCGCGAGCAACACTGCCGAAGGCGAGGTGTGCTTCATTACCGAAGGCCTCGCCTCGGGCGCGCTCAAGCCCGCGATCGACCGCACGTTCGCATTCGATCGCATCACTGCATGGAATCCGGCGAGCAGGTGGGCAGGATTGCGGTCACGGTTTGGTGGGCTGACTGGCGCGCGAGCGCGCCAGCACGTCGAGATTGCCTTCGCCGAAGCCATGATGGCCGCAGCGCTGCACCACTTCAAAGAAAATCTCGCCGGGGCGGCGCTTCACGAAGGTCTGGAAAAACAGGCGTGGCACGCCGTCCGCGCCAATCTCGCCGTCGATCAGGACATGGCGCTGGCGCAGCGCATCGACATCGACGCCATGGCCCGGCAGCCGCGCATCGATCGAGTCGTAATATGCAGCGGGCGGCTCGACGAACTCCACGCCATTGGCCTTCAACGCGTCGATGCACGGCACGATGTCGTCGGTGGCGAGCGCGATGTGCTGAACGCCCTCGCCCGGATGATCGGGCAGGTAGTCATGCATGAGTTCGGTGCGGCGCGTGCCCTCCTCATACACGGGAATGCGGATCTCGCCATCCGGCGACACCATCACGCGCGAGCCCTGCGCCACATGCCAATTCGCGTCGATCTCGTGAATCTCGCGGAAATGCAGCAGATCGCGATAAAAGTCGAGCCATTCGCCGATGCGCCCCGCGCCCACAGTCTGCGTGAGGTGATCGACGCGCTGGAGGCCCGTACCGCCGTGGTCGAGATCGGCCTGCGCGGTCGCGACGTCGATGGGCCGAAAGTCAATGTCGAAAATCGAAATATCGCCCACGCCGCCACGCTGACCGCCCCGGCCGCGCCAGCGGTCCACGAAGTAAATGTGCGAGTCGCCAATGCCCTGAATGGCCGGAATCTTGAGCTCGCCGCTGCCGAGGCGCTCACCTTCGAATGCCCATGCGCCGAGCCGCAACGCGTGCTCGAAGGCGCGCCGCGCGTTCTCCACGCGCACACCGATCGCGCAAATGCCCATGCCGTACTCCTCGGCGTAACGCGAAGCGAACGAATCGGGTTCGGCGTTGACGAGGAAATTCATCTGGCCCTGCCGATACAGCGTGACGTTCTTGCTCACATGGCGCGCAATGGCCTTGAACCCCAGTTGCGCGAGTTGCGCCCCAAGCACCGCGGGCTCGGGCGCTGCGAATTCGACGAATTCCAGACCGGCCATACCAAGCGGATTGGCCTGATCCTGCGAGGCGGAACGGGGGTTGGACGACATTCGGAAGACTCCTGAAACGGACGGAAAGAGGCAACGCCGATTTTAACCAGATCGTACACTTCACCCAAAGCTGAGAGATGAGCTGAGGGATGCCTGCCCACTCGCCGGCCTTGGTGCTAACCCGCAAAACGTTCGATAATCGCACGCAACTGGGCGATTATCGCGCATCATGCGCGCCTGGCGCATTGCCCTGGCGCCTGCGCGGTCCTATGCTCCGTTTCACCGTCGCGGCACCCCAGGCAAGCGGCTTAAGCATGAGACCAGCGTAAGGAGACACCCTCATGACCCCTACCCTCGACACCACTGGCGCCGCCGAACCGGCCAACGCCGGCCGCTCGCGCAGCCAGGCGAAGAAGGCTGCGCTCGGCAGCTTCGTCGGCGCCGTCGTCGACTGGTACGACTTTCTGCTTTACGGCATCGTTGCCGCGCTGGTCTTCAATGCGGAATTCTTCCCGAACATCGGCCGCAACATGGGCACGCTCGCGGCTTTCGCGACCTTCGGCGTGGGCTTTCTATTCCGGCCGCTCGGCGGCGTGGTGTTCGGCCACTACGGCGACCGGCTCGGGCGCAAGCGCATGCTCGTCCTCACCGTCATGATGATGGGCCTCTCCACGGTCGCCATCGGCTTTTTGCCCACCTTCGCCTCGATCGGCTGGTGGGCGCCCGTGCTGCTCGTGCTGTTTCGCGCGATTCAAGGGTTCGCCGTGGGCGGCGAATGGGGCGGCGCGGCGCTCATGGCCGTGGAAAGCGCACCCGCGGGCAAAAAGGCGTTTTATAGCAGCGGCGTGCAAGTGGGCTACGGCGTGGGCCTCGTGCTCGCGACCGGCATTGTCACGCTGCTGAGCCACGTGCTCGGCGACGCCGCGTTCCGCTCGTGGGGCTGGCGCCTGCCCTTCATCTTCAGTGTGGCGCTGGTCCTCGTGGGCCTGTGGGTGCGCTCGAGCATGGACGAGTCGCACGAGTTCGTCGAGAAGGTCGAGCACGGCCATCGGAAACTGAAGATGCCAGTGCTCGAAGCGCTGACGCGTCATCCGAAAGCGTTTCTTTATATCGTCGCGCTGCGCCTTGCAGAACTCTTCACGATGTATATCGTGACCGCCTTCGCGCTCAGCTATTCGACCGCCAACCTCGGTCTTTCGCGCGACCTGTTTCTCGGCATCGGCCTCTTCGTCGGCGCGCTCTCGTGCGTGACCATTCCCTGCTTCGCGTGGCTCGCCGACCGCATCGGCCTGCGCCGCATCTATCTGATTGGCGCGGTGATCGGCCTTGCGAGCGCCGTGCCGTTCTTCCTCGCGCTCGAAGCACGCTCGACGGTGTGGATCGTGATCTTCTCGGTGGCGCTCGCCAATCTCGCTCACGACATGGTGGTAAGCGTGCAGCAGCCGCTCTTCACCGAATTGTTCGGCGCCGAGTACCGCTATAGCGGCGCGGGCGTCGGCTATCAATTCGCGAGCGTGGTGGGCGGCGGCTTCACGCCGTTCATCGCCGTGGCGCTGGTGAATTTCGGCGGCGGCACGTGGCATCTGGTGGCCGCATACCTGGCCATCGGCTGCCTGATCTCGCTGATCGTGGCCGCGCGCATGAAACCCGCGAAGGCATAAGCCGCGACGCTCTCATTCCATCGCTGGTTATCGAGGCCGGGCACACGCCCGGCCTTTGCGCTATCCGATCATGAAAACCACGTCCCTTGCCAAACGCGACTGGATCGCCGGACTCGAAAAAGGCCTCGCCATTCTCGAAGCCTTCGACAATCAGCACGCGCGCATGACCGCGACGCAAGCCGCCGAACGCACCGGGCTCTCGCGCACCGCTGCGCGACGCTATTTGCTGACGCTCGAATCGCTGGGCTATGTCCATACCGACGGGCGGCTCTTCGGGCTCACCCCGCGCGTGCTGCGCGTGGGCTGGTCGTATTTCGATTCGGCACGTTTGCCTCGCAGTGTGCAGCCTTATCTGCAGCAATTGAGCGCGACCCTCAACGAATCGGCCTATGTGAGCGTGCTCGACGACTGGGATCTTGTGGTGATCGCACGCAACGGCGTCTCGCGCGTGATGACCACGGGCTTCGTGCTCGGCGCGCGCGTGCCCGCGCCGCTAATCTCGCCCGGTGTGGTGCTGCTTGCTCACCTGGAGGATCAGCAGGCGGTATCGGCCTGGCTCGATACGGTCGAACTCGCGCCGTTCACGCCGCATACGATCACGAGCGCCGCACGCTTGCGCGAAAAGATCGTGCGAGCACGCGCTGATGGCTATGCGCTCATTGAGCAGCAGTTGCAAGTGGGCGTGCGCGGGGTGGCCGTGCCGTTGCGCAACCGCAGCGGCGAGGTGGTGGCCGCGCTCAGCACTAATATGTCGATGGGACATGAAAGCGCCGAGGCGGCGGTGAAGCGCGTGCTCCCGCATTTGCAGGAGACGGCGCTGGCGATGTTGAATGTGTTGTGAGCCGTGCAGACCGGCAGTGCTTGGTGCCTCACTCTTTCGCGGTCTGCCCGCCATCGTCGCCGGCTATCCGCAATTGATTCGCCACGAGTTCGAGTTTGAGCGGCTTTTTCGGATCGAGCTTCTTCTTCCCGATCACGCGTTTCCATGCGCCATCCGTACCCGGCGCGCGATACAGCGCAATTGCGGCCACATACTGCGTGTTCTTCTGCATAGGCTCGGTAAAGCTCGCCGACGCGCCCGGGTTCAGCACCGCCGCCATACTCGAATTGAGATCCCGCGCCAACACGGTCCTGTCGTTCCCTCCAGTGACGGCATACGCGATCTGCTGCGTGACACGGCGCTGTATGTGACTTCGCTTGCGCCCGGGGGCGAGCCGCAGTCCATCGGCGCGATGCAGAATGAGTGCCGCGAACTCGTGCGCAATTTCGCCGAGGCGCTGCACCGTCGCGGCTATCCCGACGACGTCTGCAAAGACGCCGAAATGGCCCAGTGCGGCCTGCTCGACGAAATCGCCCTGCGCTACTTCAAGGATGAAACACGCTCCGCCTGGGAACTTCATCCGCTTCAAGTGGAACGCTTCGGCATTCACGACGCCGGCGAACGCGTATTCGACCGACTCGAGCAGCGCCTGCGCGAGCCCATGCCCCAGGTCGATCTCCTCGAGTGCTATTCGGCAGTGCTCGCATGGGCTTTGTCGGCTGTCACGCGCGCGAGGGTAACGCGAAGCTCGACGCGCTCGTGAGCGCACTGCACGCGAAAATCGCCAAACTGCGCCCGGCCACCGCCCAGCCGTTTACCGCCGATTACCGCGCGCGCCTAGCTTCCGACTGGCTGCACCGACTTTCGCCATGGGCAACTGCGGGACTTTTCGCCATCGTGGCCATACTTGTCTGGCTCGCGTGGCACGGTGCGCTCGATATGCAGCTCACCCAGCTGCTTTCCGGGCAGCCCCGGTCGTGACCTCGGCTACCCACGAAGGACGCGGCTATCCGCTCAGGCTGCTCGTCCTCTTCGCCTTTACCCTCACGCTGGCGTTGATCTGGCTCGTGCTGCCGCTCGAACGCGGCACGGTCTGGACCTTGACGGTCGCCTGCACACTCGCCGCATGCGCCATGCTCGCGTGGCGGACCCGACAGCTCGCCAATACGCGTACGCAGAATACTCAGGCGCTGGCCGCGCTCGGCACAGTGACCTCGGCGATTCCCGATGGCATGCACAGCGGCATGCCCTTGGTGCTGCTCACCGGTGACGGGCTCTCCGAGCTTTTCGACCGCGACGACACCACGCGCCTCGCATGGGTGGGCGACGGCGCGATCTGGCTACGCGTCGATGAGCCGAATGCACTGCCGCGCCTGGCCGCCGCGGTCAAACAGTGGCGCAACGGCCGCGCGCCCGACGGTGTCGTGCTCAGCATCGCGCCTGCACTGCATGCGAACGCTGATGCGCTCGCCCAGAAGCTGCGCCTCGTCAGGCAGGCCATGGCAGACGCGTCGCGCATGCTCGGCACGCGCCTGCCTGGGTACGTGGCGGTGTATCAGCGTCTGGCTGGTCGGGGGCCGATTGCGCTTTCCGCGCGAGATCACGTGACCGATGGGCCGCAGTGGTATGGCGCGGCGTCGCCAACGCCGCTCGCCGGCGCCAGCGCTTTCGAGGCGGCGATCCGCGCCGCCAAGGATGCGGTCCAGAAGACATCCCGCATTGGGGATGCTGTAGCTCGAACGACCAGCGCCGCGGGCATCGCTTCGATCGTCGACTGGACGCAGCGCTTGGTGATGGGCGTGCTTCTCGATCGTCAGCAGCCCGCTGCACCATGGCCGTTGCACGGCGCTGGCTGGATCGACTGCGGCCCCGCGAGTTGGCCCGACTCTCCGTGGGAGCGCGAAATCGAACTGCGCACGAAGGTAGCGCCCGCGCCCGTCGCTGCGTCCCCGTCTCCCTGGCCGCTGCCCCAGCCGCTGATCGAAACGATGCCGGTCCAGCGGAAGACCTCGTCGCGTCTAGCCGCACTCGGCCATGCGCTGGCACTGCTCGCCTGCGCGGCAGCTGTGGCGTTCTGGAGCAGCGCAAAAAATAACGAAGCATTGCTAACAAAAATAGGCGCTGATCTGGAGCGCTTCCATGCGATTCCGGCTGCAAACGACGCTGCGAAGCGAGACGCGCTAGTCCCACTCGTCGCCGCGCGCGACCAGCTCGACCGATATGCGCGCACGGGCGTGCCGTTGCGGCTGTCGTTCGGAATGTATCACGGTGCAGAATTGATCGTGCCGCTCAACAGTGCAATCGCTTCGTATGTGGCACCGGCGCCGCCGCCCGCCGTGGTCACGCTCGACAGCATGTCGCTGTTCGACAGCGGCAAGGCGCAACTCAAGGAGGGTTCGACGCGTGCGATGGTCGGTGCGCTCGAGATGATCAAGGCGCACCCTGGCAAGCGGATCCTTGTGGCCGGCCACACCGACAACGTGGGCGATCCGCCCAGCAATCTGAAGCTTTCGGTTGCCCGCGCCGCCGCCGTGCGCGACTGGCTGGTTGACGCCTTGGGCATTTCCGCAACGCAATTCGCGATCCAGGGCTACGGCGACACACGCCCGATCGCGGACAACGGTACCCAGGAAGGACGCGCGCGCAACCGGCGCGTCGAAATCACGCTGGTTCCGGACGCCGTGCAGTAAAAAAATCCCTTAGCCCCCGAAGCGCTCCGCTTCGTGATCGTGATGCCCGGGGAAGGATTCCGTGTAAAGTCAGCAGTACATAGCAGATTAAAAATAGGAGTTAAGCATGGCAATTCCGGCCTATATGTGGCTCAAGGACGACGGCGGCACGGACATCAAAGGCTCAGTCACGGTGCAGGGCCGCGAGGGCAGTGTCGAGGTCACCGCGTTCGATCACGGTCTGCATATCCCGACCGACGGCAATACCGGCAAGCTGGCCGGCACGCGCGTGCACGCGCCGATCACGCTGACGAAGGAAACCGACGCGTCGACGCCTTATCTGTACAAGGCGGTTACGAGCAGTCAGACGCTCAAGTCCGCTGAAATCAAGTGGTACAAGATCGACGATGCGGGCAAGGAGAAGGAGTACTTCAACACGAAGCTCGAGAACGTGAAAATCGTTGCGGTGCGCCCGAAGATGCTCGACATCAAGGTGCCCGACTACGAGAAACACAACCACCTCGAAGAAGTCGAGCTGCGCTACGAGACCATCACATGGTCGTACAAGGACGGCAACATCATCCACAAGGACACGTGGAACGAACGTTCCTGATCCATTGTTGCGGGCCGGTATGCCCATGCCGGCCCCTTTCCGGGCCGGGGCCGGGTGACGGCCGCCCCCCTTTGCCAATACCATGCCCATGCGCGACGAACGAATAAAATCCTCTCGGGACACCGGTCAACTGCTGCGCCAGCTCAACCCTCATTGCGCGAGCGCGCTCGAGGCGGCCGCGAGCCTTTGCCAGATGCGGCTCGCCGACGAGATCACGGTGGAGCACTGGCTGCTCAAGCTCATCGAAGCCGGCGACGGAGACATTCCTGCGATTGTCCGGCACTACGACATCGATATTGACGTCGTGTGGGATGCACTGATCGGCGCGATCGATCATCTGCCGCGCAGCCTGCGCGGGCGCCCCGCGCTTTCGCCGCAACTCGCCGCCGTGCTCCAGGAGGCGTCCTTGCATGCGTCGGCCGAAGCGAACGATGCGAACAATGACGCCATTCGCTCGGCACATCTGCTGCAGGCGATCGTCGATGCGCCGCATGTCCTGCGCGCACGCAACGCGTGGCCGCTGCTCTCGATGTCCAGTGCGCAGATCCGGCGTCTGCTGCCGCGTCTTGGCAACCGCACGTGCGAGGCGCGCGTAGAGGAGCCGTCGGCATCGGCACCGGAAAGCATGGCACCATTCGCCGACGCTGAAACGAACCAGGCGAACGGCACATCTGCGGCGGGCAGCACACCACCTTCTTCCTCCGCCCACAAGGTCGAAGGCGGCGCGCTCTCGCGCTTCGCCATCGACATCACGCAAAAGGCGCTCGACGGCAAGATCGATCCGGTCTTCGGACGCGATCGCGAGATTCAGCAGATGGTCGACGTGCTCGCGCGCCGCCGCAAGAACAATCCGATTCTCGTGGGCGAACCCGGCGTCGGCAAGACCGCGATTGTGGAAGGTCTCGCGCTGCGCGTGGCCGAAGGCACCGTGCCCAACGTGATCCGCGCCGTGCGCATTCTCACGCTCGACTTGGGCCTGCTACAGGCGGGAGCCGGTGTGAAAGGCGAATTCGAGCAGCGCCTGAAGAACGTGATCGACGAGGTTCAGGCTTCGGCGGTGCCCATCCTGCTCTTCATCGATGAGGCCCATACGCTGATTGGCGCCGGCAACGCCGCTGGTGGCGCCGATGCCGCGAACCTGCTCAAGCCCGCCCTCGCACGAGGCGAACTGCGGACGATCGCGGCCACGACGTGGTCGGAATACAAGCAATACTTCGAGCGCGATGCGGCGCTCGAGCGCAGCTTCCAGGTCATCAAGGTCGATGAGCCCGACGACGATGCCGCCTGCCTCATGCTGCGCCGTCTCAAGGAACGCTACGCGCGCTATCACCACGTGCACATCCGCGACGAGGAGCTCGTGGCCGCGGTGAAGCTCTCGCGCCGCTATATCCCGGCTCGGCAGTTGCCCGACAAGGCGGTCGATTTGATCGACACAGCCGCCGCGCGTGTGCGCATGGGTCTGGAGTCGCCACCAGCCGAACTGCAACGCGCCCGCGCACGCGTGGCCACGCTCGAACTCGAACACGCTACGCTCGACGCCGACCGCCAGGCTGGCATCGAGCCTGCAAGCGCGCAACAGGAGGCGCTGGACGCGGCGCTCGCCGGTGCGCAGGAGGAACTGGCCGCGCTTCAGGCGCGTTACGAAATCGAGCTCGAACGGGTTCGCGCTATCGAGACGCTGCGAGCCGCCTCTCGATCGGATCAATTGGATCAATCGAATCAATCGAATCAATCGGCACGCAACGCCACCGCGCTCGCGCAGGCGCGGCAAGCGCTCGCGGATGCACAGGGCAAAGCGCCGCTGATCTTCGCCGATGTCAACGCGGGAGCCATCGCACGTGTGCCGGCCGAGTGGACGGGCGTGCCGGTGGGCAGCCTCGTCGAGGACGAACTGCTCGGCCTGCTTACGCTCGAAGCGCGGCTGGCTGCACGCGTGGTCGCGCAGGACGATGCGCTCGCGGCACTCGCGGAAAGCCTGCGGTCGGCGAGGGCCGGCCTGAAGAACGAGCACGCGCGACTCGGCGTTTTTCTGCTCGCTGGGCCATCGGGCGTCGGCAAGACCGAAACGGCGCTCGCGCTCGCCGACGTGCTGTTCGGCGGCGAAGCCGCACTCACGACAATCAATATGTCGGAGTACCAGGAATTACATACGGTTTCCAAGCTGAAGGGTTCGCCTCCGGGGTACGTCGGATACGGGCGCGGCGGTATTCTGACCGAAGCCGTGAGACAGCGTCCTTATAGCGTAATCCTGCTCGACGAGGTGGAGAAAGCCCACCGCGACGTACTCGACCTGTTCTATCAGGTCTTCGACCGCGGCACGATGCGCGACGGCGAGGGACGCGAAATCGACTTCCGTAACTGCGTGATCCTGACGACATCCAATCTCGGCAGCGAGCAGATCGACGATGCATCTGGCGACAATCCGGCGGTCTCGCATGCGGAACTGCTAGACGCAATCCGTCCGCAGTTGCTCGCGCACTTCCCGCCTGCGCTGCTCGCGCGGTTCCAGACGCTGGCTTACCGGCCACTCGATGCAACGGCGCTTGCCGCGATCGTGCGTTTGAAGCTCGCGAAAGTCGCACAGCGCCTGCGCCGCCAGCACGATGTCGAGTTTGTCTGCGACGACACGCTGATCGACGCGATGGCCGAACTCTGCCTCGAACGTCATACCGGCGCACGCAAAGTCGACGCGTTTCTCAATCAAAGCGTGCTGCCCGCCGTTTCGCGCGAGCTGCTGGCACGCATGGCCGATGGGGCGTTGCCCGCGCAGATCCGTCTGACGAGTTCGCCCGATGGCAACCTGACGATCGACTTTACGTGAGATGGAGCGCGAACGAATGCCCGCAGGCCCTTCCCTCTACGACATGCTGCTCGGACACATTGGCGGCGAACTGCTCGATTGCCATGACGAACGCACGCTCGAATGCCTGAGCGTGCAGCAAAACGGGCAGCGCATCCTGAACACGCGGGCCGGTGCGCTCAAGCATCTGCCCGACTATGGGCTGCCGGACCTCACGAACATCTACAAGGCGCTCCCAGCATCGGCACATCAACTCCGTGACCAGATGGAAGCGACCCTGCTCAAATATGAACCACGCATCCGCTCGATCGACGTGGTGATCCTCGAAAACGACGAGCCCGGCGTGCTGGTGAGCTTCGAGATGACGTGCCACCTGAAAAAGGCGGGGCTCGTCCGTTTCGGGACGTACTTCGAGCCGCCGGGGCGCATGAAGCTGCTGCGCAGGACCCAGAATCAAACCTGAACCACGCCGCCTTCACCCACCCGCCCCCGCCTCCTGCACGACCCAATCATGAAACAGCCGCATCGCCGGCGACATCTCGCGCGAGCGCAGCCACGTGAGCCAATAGCTGCCGGTCGGCACCTCGACATCGAACGGCTGCGCCAGCAGCCCCGCCTGCAACTCGCGCGCAAACATGCGCGCAGGCGCGAGCGCCACGCCCGCGCCCTGCATGGCCGCCTCGGCCATCAACCGCGATGAATCGAAGATCGGCCCGCTCACCGTCCACGGTTCGAGCCCGGCGGCCACGAACCAGCGCAACCATTCGTCAGTGCGATAGGAGCGCAACAGCGTCTCTTTCGCCAGATCGGCGGGCGCCGCAAGCCGCCGGGCGATCTCGGGCGCGCACAGCACGGCAAGCGGCGCGTCGAGCAGCCGCGTGTTCTCGGTGGCGGGCCACATGCCGTCGCCAAAGCGAATCGCGAAATCGAGCCCTTCGCCCGCGAGGTCGACGAGATTGTTGTTGGTGAGCAGGCGCAACTCCACGAACGGATGCGCCTCGCGAAACAACTTGAGCCGCGGCATCAGCCAGCCGATCGCGAAGGTGCCTACCACGCCCACCGTCAATACCTCATGGAGGCGCCCGCCTTCGAACTGCTTGAGCACGGCCTCGATACGGCCAAACGCGTCGCTGAGCACGGGCAGGAGCGCGCGCGCCTCGTCGGTCATGCCGAGCCCGCGCGGCAGCCGCCTGAAGAGCGGCACGCCGAGCCACTCTTCGAGCGTGCGCACCTGCTGGCTGACCGCCGCCTGCGTGACCTTCAATTCGAGGCCCGCGCGCGTGAAGCTCAAGTGGCGCGCCGACGCCTCGAAGGCTCTGAGCGCATGAAGCGGTAAATTGGGGCGCATAAGCGACCTATAAGATTGGCTTTTGTCAGAGCCAAATTATCGTCGCTTGTCGCGTGGCCGGCAACGCACCACAATTCTCGGCGCACGTCGTGTTCATTGATGGATAAGCCCACAATTTCGCGCCATTTTGCGCACTTGCGCGCTACCCGCCCCCCGTCCAAAAACCTGATCATGGCCAACCACATGAAGACCAAGCTAAAACTGTTTCTGATGACACTCATGTGTGCGGCGGCCAGCGCCAGCGCAGTCCAACCCGATATGAAAGCCGCCGTGGATGCCGCCATCGCCCCGCTGCGGACGCAATACGGCATTCCGGGTGTGGCGGTGGGCATCACGGTGGGCGGCAAGCATGCGTTCTACAACTACGGCGTAGCATCGAAGGCCAAGGACGCGCCGGCGGTCGACAACGAGACGCTGTTCGAACTCGGCTCGCTCACCAAGACGTTCACCGCCACGCTGGCCTGCCGCGCGCAGACTAGTGGCAAGCTCTCGTTCGACGCACCCGCGAGCCAGTACGTCAGCGGATTGCGCGGCAGCCCATTCGACCATGTGAGCGTGCTCAATCTCGGCACGCATACTTCCGGCCTGCCGCTGTTCGTGCCGGAGAACATCACGAACGATGCGCAAATGACAGCCTGGCTGCGCGACTGGCAACCGCCGGGTCCAATCGGCTCGCAGCGCGTGTATTCGAATCTCGGTATCGGCCTGCTTGGGCGCGCGGCCGCTCAAGGCCTGGGCGTACCGTTTCGCGACGCCGTGCAGAAAGATCTCTTGCCCGCCTTCGGCATGACGCACACGTGGCTCGACGTGCCCGCCTCCAGCATGCCGCGCTATGCGCAGGGCTATGACAAGCACGACGCTCCCGTGCGGCTGCACCCCGGAGTATTCGCCGACGAAGCCTATGGCCTGCGCTCGACCACGGGCGACCTCGTGCGCTACCTCGACGCCAATATGGGTCTCGCGCCGCTCGACGCGCCGTGGCAACGCGCGATCGGCTGTACACACACGGGCTATTACACGGCGGGTGTCTTCACGCAGGACCTGGTGTGGGAGCAGTATCCGTGGCCGGTCGCGCTGCAAACGCTCCAGCGCGGCAATAGCCCCGACGCGCTTTACAAGGGCATGCCCGCGCACGCGTTCATGCCGCCGCTGCCGCCGCAAAACCAGGCGCTCCTGAATAAAACCGGCTCGACCAACGGCTTTTCGACCTACGTGGCATTCATACCGGGGCAGCAGATCGGCGTTGTGATCCTCGCCAACAAGTCATATCCAAACGAGGCGCGCGTGACGGCGGCCTACGCGATCCTCGATGCGCTCACGGGCGGGAAGCGCTGAACATCGATCGGCTAATGCATCGGCTAACGCATCGGCTAAGATACGGACCCCACCCAATTCATCGAACTCAAACGGAGCGTTTTCAGTGATCCGACCCGGCACCACTTTCAAGGACAATCTCGCGCAACTGCCCGCCATCGACGGCATCGAGCGCATCGATCTCGTGAACGGCCAAGGCGCGGTGGTGGCCACCATCGAGAACAAGCCGGGCAAGCAGGGCTCGCTCGCGGTCTACCACTACCTGAAGCAGGATTTCGGCGCGCTCGACGCCAAGGCGGCCGAGCATGGCCTCGCCGTGTTCGCCGAACACACGCCCGACGCGCGCAACCGTCCCGGCGCGCACCCGAACATCGACCGCCTGCTTGAAATCGTGGCGGGCGGCGAACCGCTGCGCATCGAGGTGATCGCAGCCTGAACCTGGCCGCGTAGCGCGAGTGGCGCGCAGGCAGTGGATAAACCCAAATTCCCAGAGAAATACATTAAAAATAACTGGGTAAAAATCAATACGATTGCGGAAACCACTAGCCAACGCCACTCACCTTCGCCATCAGGATTGCCCATGCCGCGCCCGATTTCCGTCCGCATCCATCCCGAAGCCGTCCGCCACAATCTGCAGACCGCGAAGCAAAGCGCCTCCGGCGCGCGCGTCTGGGCCGTCGTCAAGGCCAACGCCTATGGTCATGGCATCGAGCGCATCTATCCGGCGCTGGCCGGCGCGGACGGCATCGCGCTGCTTGATCTGGACGAAGCCGTGCGCGTGCGCGAACTCGGCTGGACCCAACCCATTCTGCTGCTCGAAGGCATTTTCGATAGCGCCGATGTCGCCACCGCCGTCGCGCATCACCTGACCGTGGCCGTGCATTGCGACGAGCAGCTCTCGCTGCTCGCGGCGGCCCGCACGCGGCAGCCGATCGACATCCAGTTGAAGATGAACTCGGGCATGAACCGCCTCGGCTACCGGCCCGACGTTTTCCGCGCGGCCTGGGAGCGCGCGCGCGCCACGCCGACCATCGGCAAGATCGCACTCATGACGCACTTCGCGAACGCCGACGACAGCGCCATCGACTGGCAACTCGACCGCTTCGACGCCGCCACCGAAGGCATTCCCGGCGAGCGCTCGCTGTCGAATTCGGCGGCGGTGCTCTGGCATCCGCGCGCGCATCGCGACTGGGTGCGGCCCGGCACGATCCTCTACGGCGCGTCGCCCACGGGCGTGGCGCGGCATATCGAAGGCGTCGGGCTGCGCGCGGCGATGACGCTCGCGAGCAGGATCATCGGCGTGCAAACGCTGGCACCGGGCGAAACGGTCGGCTATGGCTGCGCTTACGAGGCCGAACAGCCCATGCGCATCGGCGTGGTCGCGTGCGGCTATGCGGACGGTTATCCGCGCCATGCGCCTACTGGCACGCCCATCGTCGTAGATGGCGTGCGCACGCGCGTGGTCGGGCGCGTGTCGATGGACATGCTGACCGTCGACCTCACGCCCTGCCCGAACGCGGGCATCGGCTCGCAGGTGGAGCTGTGGGGCGAGCGCGTGAAGGTCGATGAGGTGGCCGAAGCATCCGGCACGATCGGATATGAACTGATGTGCGCGGTCGCGCGCCGCGTGCCCGTGGATGTCGACAGTCTTGGCGCGGCGCGGCGCGATATCGAGGAAGAAAGCGTGACGGCCTGAGGCTCACGCGCCCTGCTTTCTTTACGTCACGCCGCTGCGCGCGCCGCCCCGGCTCGGGCGCACGCCCCGCGTGCGCAATTTTTGCAACTGGCTCATCGAGCATCACGCGGAGCGCGGGTGAAAAACACTGTGCGTCAACGCACATTACCGCGCATATCGCTGGTCATGAGCCCGGCCCGGGCAGTAAAAACAATGATAGCTTCCGTGAGTGCGGCGTTGCCGATCGCCCATCCCGGGAGTCACACATGCCATTCGCCTTCTTTCATGGGATTGCGCAGGAGGGACGTACTGCGGATGAACTCCGCAAACTATGGGTCGATAGCCTGGAGGCCGGCCTCGAAACCGCCAAAACACCCGCATCGCTGCACAAGCGCTCAGTAGAGGTTCCTTACTACGGGGACCTGCTCGCCGATTACACGCCTGACGCATCCGCAACGCCGCAATCTGTCGATAAAGACAAGCAATATCGGAGCGCGACGGCATTCCGGCCACCATCTCCAATCGATCAAATCGAAGCCGAATTCGTCATGGAGATCGGCAGAGCGAAAGGCCGGCGTTTCGACAAGGACGATTTCAAACGTAGCGCGAAGAGCGGAATACTTCGCACACTGGCGTCAATTGTGCCGAACCGTGCGCAAGCCGAACTGGTCGATCGGGTCCTGACGCAAGTGGCCGCCTATCTCACCTCGCCATCCATTCGCGCGGAAATCAGCGAGATGGCGGACTCCGCCTTGCTCAAGGCGGAGTCCGCCCGCGTGCCAAACGACTCACGCCTCGTGGTGGTTGGCCACTCCCTAGGCTCCGTGGTGGCACTGGAAGCATTGTGGCGATGGCGCGGCGCACCGGTCGACCTGTTCATCACAATCGGCAGCCCGTTGAGCGTCCCCTGCATTTACTCCAGGCTCACCATGCAGCCGCCCAAATGGCCCACGCAAATCCGCCAATGGATCAATGTCGCCGATAAAGACGATGTAGTCGCCCTTCACGGCGCAATCGACCGGAGCAATCTCTTCTCACCGTGTACGAAGGCGGATAAAAGCCAGCGCGCGGACGTCCTGAATATTCTGGACATCAAAAATCACATGGCCAATCACCATGGCATCGCAGGCTACCTTGACGATCCCGTGGTGGCGCGGTTCATTACGGACTTGGCGGACTGAAAATAGAGGCCACCTCACATGAAGGTGTTCTACATTGCATCCAATCCCGACGGCGCAGCCGAACTGGCGCTGGAAAGGGAGATTACCGAACTGGAGCGCCGCGCGGCCTATGCAAGCGGCGAGCCGATCAATTTCCGGTTCCTGCCATCGCTGCCCATCGAGAAACTCCCGCTCGAACTGCTGTCACATCGGCCGGACGTCGTACACTTTTCTGCTCATGCCGAAGACGGCGAGTTGCTCTTTTCAAACGAAAAAGGCAATCCGGTGAATATAACCGGCACCATCCTCAAGACCTTCTTCAATTACGAACGCCGCCCGCAACTGGTGTACTTCAACGCATGCAATTCTCACGCTCTGGCTAAAGCCGTGGTCGAAGTCGTTCCCGCCGCCATCGGCACAACCACGCTCGTATCGAACGGCGCGGCAAGGGCGTCGGCCATTGCGTTCTACCACCGCATTCTCTACGGTGGCACCGTTCGCGATGCCTTCGAGGTCAGCCGCGGCATGCTCGACACATTGGAAGGCAATACCGGATCCTCCATCATCGAGACCGCCACCGGCTACAATCCCGGCGCGCATCGCCTGCATAGCATTCCGAGAATTATTGCTCATGGCAAATCCGGGGCATTGCGATTCACCAAAGCGGGGTTCGTCACTGTTGAAGTCACGCTTATAGGCTGCCCGCCGAATACCTCGCAGGTCATTTTCTTTACTGACGACATGGAATTCGCGAGGGGTACGCCTCGCAACCATGAGGCGGAAGCCGAATACCTCGCACGCAATCTTTGCCGGGTCGTTCGGGAAACACCCCGCCGTGGGCGCATCGAGTCCGATGTCGTATGGGAAACGTGCGAGGACTTTCGCATTTACGCGTGCGGAACAACCGCCGGCGGCGAAACCTTCACGGTGGCGTCAACGGTGTGCGATGCGCTGCGAGACTACGGCGAATACGTGCGCGGATATCCTCAAGACAGTCCGGAAATGAAGAATATCGCCGACACGGTCGCCCGGCTACTGGATCCCGATCGGCTCTCCGAGCCCCTCCGCCAGGTTCAAGGACACAGTAAAACCGAAAGCAATTCGGGCGACGCGCCGGCCTCAACAGGTCGAAGCAAAAAAAATCGAACATGAGCCGTTGCGTCCATGCCGGCAGTCGTTCTACCGTGTGCCGCGCCGCATGGAAACGGGTCTCCCTTTGCTTGCCTTGCGCCTCACGGACGGCGACTTGCGCTTGTCCTTCGGCCACTTCAACCCGTAGCTCAAACCCGGTAAAGGGCGTTCGATCGTAAGCGCCGCAATCCTGCTGTCTTTCAGATACATGAGCTTGCTAGACGCGTACTTGATCTCGGCCTGATCGGATCGATCCTGTTTATCCACCACCGTGGCCCACGGCATCGATGATGGAGTCCAGTTATCCGGAAACAGCGTCACGATTTGCAGATGCTCGGGAAATACCGTGCTGCAACTCATGGTGACATGCTCGTGCTCTTCGGTGTCCGTACCCGCGACGAATTCAAACGCCTTCGCAACACGGTACGACACCGACACATCGACCCTCTGAAACGCCGGCAATGGGGGCTTGAATCTGACAAAAACTTCCTGCTTCCCGTCTTGCTTCGAAGCGGGAAAGTCCAATGCCGCGCACGACGTCGACGGCGTATGGCTCGAATGCGCACTCATCGCCACCTTGCACGAATGCCGGTCGAAAGCGCTTTCCGGACCGAACGAAGCCAGCCTGATATGCCACAGCGCTTCTCCCACCGCCCGAACGCCAGTCATCGAAACGGTCACGTGAGCATCGCCGTTTCCCGCGATTTTCACGATTCTCGCGACGGTGTCGACATAAGCCCGACCGTCGTCAGCGTGCGATCGCGTCACCCCGGAAGCTTTCGAAACGCCATTTCGAAAAGTACCCAGCACAGCGCGGCGCCGATTTTCGAATCGCTGTATGCGAAGCCGATGCTCCCCCATCGACACCAGCTTCGCTTCCGTCGAATGCACGAGGTTTCCCGCGTCTATGGCTCGATGCTCCACTTCGATATTGCCGGTGCAGTGCAACCGGATAATGTTGTAGCGAAATTTCGAATTGATCGCATGCGCGAGGCTGCCCGCGCCGACAACCATCAGGCGATTGCATGTGTCCGAATTCGGATGCTCGAGAATTTTGAAGAAGGAACGATGCTGATGGCCGTGCAGAATCAGATTCACGCCGCGCTGCAATGCGAACGAAGTAAACGTACCGGCGTTCACAAAAGTATCGGCAACATCTTCCCGACTGATACTGGGCGCTTCGCTCGATCCGGCAAATCGCTTTCTTGGCGGCTTGAGGGCGCTCTTGCCCGATTCAGGGAGATCCCTTCGCTCCTCGCTCGACCAGGAACCGCTGACTTTCGGAACCGGCAGCGGATGGTGATGAAGCAAGCATACGTTGAAATCTTCGCCGCTTTCTTCGGCAAGCCGCCGTGGGTCGCGAATAGCCTCCTGAAAATGCATGATCTTGTCGTTCGAGATGCACCCGCGCACAGAATTCACGGACGGGCTGGCATCGTTGGAACTAATGCAAAGGAGCCGCACGCCAATATCCACACCATGCGGGTGATTGAAAAGCAACTCGTCGTTGCGAAACTGCAGCGCAAAGCTTCTTTTGAATAGATCCAATGCCTTGTCGTCATAGTTGAGGTTCGCAATCGCCTGATTCGTTGCATTGGCGACGGGCTCCAAGTCGTGATTCCCGGGCACGACAAACACGCAGCGGTCGAAGCCGATGTCCCATTCGCGGCACCAGTTTTCGAATTGAATTCTTGCAATCCTGAAAGCCTCGGCAAGCCCCTCCCTTTTTTTCGATCCCCCCCGCGCCGGAACTGGAGAATAGTCAGGCCGTTGCGCAACCTGCGTCCAACTGCCAATCGGGTTCCCGACGATATCGCCACTAATGCACAGTAGATCAATACTCGCGTCCCTCAATTCGCGGCCGAAGGCGGACATCACTTTGGCGGCAAGATCCCAATGCTCGCTCCCCATCGCGAGGAAGTGCGTGTCCGAAACATGAGCGATCGTTACGAAATCCGTGCTCTTCCGACACAAAGGCTCACGCGATTCCTGCTGCGAATCCGGTCGGAAAGTCGTGAAGGTGTCCATGATTCGCTACCGTTGCGGTTAGACGCCGAAAGTGACCGGCCGTGGCTTCGCTTCTACACCGGACATCAATCGAAGCGTAGTCACTGGCTTCAGCCAGTGCAAGCAACGACTTGCTGTCCACATAAAACCATCGCATTACGAACTTTGTACGGAAGGTCACATACGATTCAAAGAACTTGACCTTTAACTCCTTTCAAGCGCATGCGGGTGCCGTACCGCCGAGTCGCTACTTCACCGAAAAGCTGTTTGGCACGCAGTTTTGTCTCAAGGGCGAACTGATGGGCGAATTCGACGGCCCGCAGACACGGCGTTGGCCAATGCGAAGCGCCAGCGAGTGCGTAACGCCGATCGCAAGCGCGTCGCCCGACACGACATTGTCGAGGGGCGCATATGGACAGCGCATGGTTCGGAGAAGGCTGCCGGAGCGAGCGGACGGCGTCAAATCTTTTCATTTAACTTTCATATTCAAACATTAGCCTTACGGAATTCAAACAACCGCCCTTGAATTCCACATGTCCGCGTTGCCCAATAGATCTCGCCGCCAACTCCTGAAGATGCTCGCCGGCGCACCCATGCTCCCGCTTTCCGGTGCAACGCTACCCGCCCTGTTGACGGCGTGCGGCGGCGGCAACGACGGCCTGGCGGCCACGCCAACTGCTGCCGCCGCGACTTTCGCAGCCGCGACGTTTTCGGGAATGGCCGCGCCCACTTTGGACAACGCAGCCGCAATGGCCACCACGACAGTGGACTCGACGCTATCGGTGGCTTTCTCCGATGGCTCGTCGACTAATTTCAAGCTCGCGTACAAGCCCCTCTTCGTAACGGGTGACCAGGTGCCGGACGGCAACGGCGGCACGATCCTCGCGGGCGGCTACTACGACATCGACAATCAGCCGATCATCGATCGCTCGGTAGCAGGCAAGGAGCGTCAGTTTTATTCGGATTGCCCGGACGGCAGTTCGCTGCTCACGCTGAAGAACGCCAGCGTGCCCGGCGTGAAAGGCAACGCCGTGTTCGCGGTCGTGCAATTCGAATACACGACGCGCGACCAGGCGAGCACATCGCAATACGGCCAGTTGCCCTCTCCCATCGCAGTGCTGGCGCTCGACCAGGACCCGGCGACGGGCGCGCTCAAGCTAGTCAAGTACCACAACGTCGACACCTCGAAGGCGCACGGCCTCTGGATCACGTGCGGCGCGAGCCTCTCGCCGTGGAATACGCACCTCTCGAGCGAGGAATACGAACCGGATGCGACAAAAGCGGCAACCGACGCGCAATTCAAGGCGTTCAGCAAAAACACCTTCGGCGACGCGACGAAGGCGAACCCCTATCACTACGGCCACCTGCCCGAAATCACCGTCAACGCGGACGGCACGGGCACGGTGAAGAAGCATTACTGCCTCGGCCGCATCTCGCACGAACTGATCCAGGTAATGCCGGACCAGCGCACGGTGATGATGGGTGACGACGCAACCAATGGCGGCCTGTTCATGTTCGTCGCCGACAAGGCCGCCGATCTCTCGGCCGGGACCTTGTACGTCGCGAAGTGGACCCAGACCTCGTCGGCCGGCGCTGGGTCCGCGACGCTCACGTGGATCCGCATCGGTCACGCGACGAGCGACGAGATCGAGACGCTCGCGAACACGCTGAAGGCATCGGACATCATGGACGTCGCGACCACCGACCCCGCCGACGCGACCTTCACGAAGATCCACTTCGGCGGCAAGTTCAACTGGATCCGCGTGAAGCCGGGCATGGAGAAAGCCGCCGCGTTTCTGGAGACACACCGCTATGCCGCGCTGCTCGGCGCCAGCATGGCATTCACGAAACTCGAAGGCACGACCGTCAACGCGAAAGACAAGATCGTCTACAGCGCGATGTCACGGATCGAAACGTCGATGGTCAAGGGCAATGCGGTCTCGCGCGACGTCGCGCTCGACAAGAAAATCGCCGCGGGCGCGGTTTACGCGCTGAATCTGCGTGGTGGCCAGCGCGACACGACGGGCTCCGCTATCGACAGCGACTGGGTGCCGGTCGACATGAGCGCGCCAGAAGCGCTGGTTGGCGAGGACCTGGCCGCCGCGGATGCGCTCGGTAATCTCGCGAATGCCAACAAGATCGCAAATCCGGACAATCTCAAGTTCTCCGAAAAACTGCGCACGCTGTTTATCGGCGAAGACTCGGGAATGCACGTGAATAATTTTCTGTGGGCTTACAACGTGGATACAAAATCGCTGGCGCGCGTGCTTTCGTGCCCGGCTGGCGCGGAGTCCACGGGCCTGCATGCGGTCGATGAGATCAATGGCTGGACCTACATCATGAGCAACTTCCAGCATGCGGGCGACTGGGAATCGCCGTTGCACGACAAGGTGGTGGCCACGCTCGATCCGATTGTGCGCGCGAATTACAAGGACCGGTTCGGGGCGAGTGTCGGGTATTTGACGGCTGAACCCACGAGCATCGCGCTCACGAAGCGGTAAGCACAGCAAAATGCGCTTCGCCATCACCCGAAGCGCCTTTTTAACGACCGAAACCCGCGTTACTTCCGGTCAGCCACGATCTGATCGAACGTGCCGCCATCGGCGAAATGCGCGGCCTGCGTCACGTCGTATGAGACGTTGAGCAGCGAGGTGTCGGCATGCGCTGCCGCGCTCAAAGCGATGATGCCCGCGCCGAGCCAGCGTGCCGTGCGTCCGAAGCTTGTCATGAGAGTCCCCGTGTGTCGTTGAATGGCGTCACGGCCTGCTTGAACGAAATCGTAAGCAGGACGAAAGCACAATTCTAGCGAGCCGGCACGCATGGCTTATATCGATGTGAGCTTTGCTTTTATGGGTTCGAGGTAAGGCGGGCCGGATTGGGCCAGCCTGTAACTGCTGGACGCCGGGGGACAATGGACTTGCTTGCTACCGCAACAAAAAAACGCCGCGCGGCCAATCAGACCGCGCGGCGCTCTTTTTTACGCAATACGCACCGCCCCGCCAGCGGTGCGCACTTAAACGCTCATCGGCCCAGCATCGGCAGTTTGAGCCCGGCTTCACGCGCCGTCTGCTGTGCCAGCTCGTAGCCCGCATCCGCATGACGCATCACGCCCGTCGCCGGATCGTTCAGCAGCACGCGGCCCAGACGCTCGTGCGCCGCCTGCGTGCCGTCCGCCACGATCACCACCCCCGAGTGCTGCGAGAAGCCCATGCCCACGCCGCCGCCATGATGCAGCGACACCCACGACGCCCCGCCCGCCGTGTTCAGCAGCG
>NZ_JTDB02000020.1 GCF_000785435.2 Paraburkholderia sacchari
TTTCGCTACTCCCGGCCATTCCCGAAAGAATCACCAGGTCGCGAAACCCATCAAGCGCCCACACTTATCGGCTGTAAATTTTTAAAGATCGCGTCGCACAAGGCACCGGAACAACTTCGAACCACCCGGCGCTTTCTGCGTTGCTGCGTCAGCAGCAGAGAAACGAGATTATGCAGACTCTCTGGCGTTTCGTCAACATATTTTTTAACGTCACCGTTTAAAAACTGAAGACTTTCCCGCCCCCCGCCGTTTCTCGCGGCGGGCTTCGCTGGCATACATCGGCTAGCGAAGGAGCGGAATTCTAGTCACGCGGATGCGATCTGGCAAGGGGTTTTTGAGTCCGTCGAAAAAAGACGCGAAACCGCTTTACGCGTGGCGCTGCATCACGCGATCCACGATCTGCAAGTAGTGGTCAAGGTCCGGCGTTTGCTTGCCGGCGACCTTCGCGAGGTCGTCCCAGCGACGCAGACGCACGGCGTCGTCCGCATGGGGACGCTCGGCGAATTCGCGCGCGCCATCGGCGTCGAAAATGCCGCCCTGCAATTGCAGGCTGCGCACGGAGTCGGCCGACAAGCGGCCAAAGTACGCTTCGTCGGTTGAGCACAGGTATCGCTTCGCATCGACGTGCAGTTTGATCGGCTCCAGCACGCTTGGCGGCAGAATCGGCCGCAGGAACGGCAGCGCATAGTACTGGTGCAGGTCGTCGATGCCGCGCTCGGTCGGCGTTTCGCCCTGGCGATTCAGCAAATGCCCGAGGTCGTGCAAAAACGCCGCCGCCACGAGTTCCTCGCTCGCGCCTTCTTCCTCGGCCAACGCACCGCTTTGCAGCGCGTGCTCAAGCTGCGTCACCGGCTCGCCGCTATACGCCTGCCCGCCGTGCTGCTCGAACAAGCTGCGAATGTCTTCCAGACTCAGTGCCATGCTTGCTAGCCCCCTGTATTCGATCGCTTCGAAGCCCGCCGCTCCTGTAGCTACTCCTGTCGCTCAACAGGCGTCACCGTCATCCAGTTCGCCCGATGTTTCCTGCGTGCGCATCCGGGCCGCGGCCTCATTGGGATCGCGCGAGGCCAGCGCATTCAAGACCGCCCGGAGGCGCGCATAGGTCGCGTGCCGCATCGCGTCGGTTTGCGGCAGGCGCGGCGCTAGCCGCCATTCGTTCACCGCGCGCCGATGCGCTTCGAGCAGCTTACCGTTGCCGGCCGCCTCGACGAGCGCGTCGCGAAACGCATCGCGCGCGCGCGCAAACACAATGTCATCGGCGAGCGCGCCGCGCATGGCATCGAGCCGGTCGCGCAGCGCAGCGACCTGCACCGCGTCGATACGCGCCGCCAGCATCCGGCACGCCGCCTCTTCAAGCGCCGAGCACAGCAAGGCAAGCTCGCCCGCCTCGGCGTCCGACACGCTGCGCACGTACGCGCCGCGATGTTTCTCGTTGCGCACGAGCCCCGCCTGCTCGAGCGCGCGAAACGCTTCGCGCACCGGTCCGCGCGATACCTGCAGTCGGGCCGCCCATTCGGACTCGACGAGCTTCGCGCCCGGCGCCAGCCGCCCGTCCGCGATGCAGCGCTCAATCTCGTCGCGCACGAGGTCGGTCAGCGAGCGCTCGCGCACCAGCGCTAGCGGCGTCGCCGCGTCCGAATGCGCGGCACTCCGTAGATCCACATCGCGCGTCACCGTTGCCACGCGCACTCCTTTCAGGTCGCGGCCCGCGTGGGGCTCGTCTGCTGCGCCGGCATCGCCGCTGGACCATCCCGCGAGGTGGCGCTGCGCGTCAGCCCGCGTGCTGTTCATGGTTTCAATCCGCGCGGCGACGCGGCGCGCGCGCCGCAATCAACGACAGCGCCGCCAGCGACACGATCAGCAAGATCAGCGATAGCGCCGACGCCGGCAGGTAGTACCCACGCTCGACCGCACCGACGACGACGATAGGCACCGTCGCGAATCCCGGCGGATAAACCGTGAGCGTCGCGCCAAGTTCGCCAAGCGAGATCGCGAAGCCCAGCGCGAGACTCGCGCGGATAGCCGGCACCAGCTGCGGCAGCACCACCCGGCGCAGCACCATCGAGGGCGGCGCGCCGAGGCTCGCGGCCGCCTCGCGCAACACCCTCAATTCGGGACGCAGCCCCGCCGCCGCGCAGCGATAGCAAAACGGCAGCACCAGCGCGAGCTGCACGAACACGACGATCGCCGCCGAACTCGACAGATCGACAGGCGCCTTGTGATAGGCGATCAGCACCGCGAGCCCGAGCACGACGCTCGGCACGCCGTTGGGGACCATCGCAAGCGCATCGGCGATGGCGCCAAGGCCGCGCCGGTCGCGCCCTTCGAGCGCGAGCGCAAGCCACAGCCCGAGCGCCGTGCCGAGCACCGCCACGCCGAAGCCGATTTCGAGGCTCGTAACGAGCGCGTCGAAATCGCTCGGGCCAAGGCGCTCGAACCAGCGCGTACTGAAGCCGTCGGGGAGGATCGTGCCCGACCAGTGCGAGGCCACGCTCGAGAGCGCGACAACGATCACCGGCAACACGAAGAGCCAGAAACACAGCAGCGCCGCGAGCGCGAGCAGCACGCCGCTGCCGAAGCGGGCGAGCGCGCTGCGCTCGACGGGCCGCGCCCGCAGATGCTTCGGCGGCAGGGCGATGCGGTCCGCCGCCACTACGGGATTGGTTGCCAAATTGGTTGCCGGATTATTTGCCGAGCTCCCCGCATTACTTGCCATTGCGCGCGCCCCCATGACTGCGGCGATTCACGCGCCGATACAACGCATACAAAGAAAGCGACATCGCGAGCATGACCACCGCGCCCGCGGCGGCGGTCGGCAGATCGAGATCGACGGTCGCCGAGCTATAGATCGCCACCGGCAGCGTGACCAGATGCGCGCTGCCGAGCACGAGCAGAATGCCGAACTCGTTGAACGTGAGCAGAAAACACAGGATCGTGCCCGCGGCGATGCCCGGCCACGCGAGCGGCAGGATCACGCGCGCGGCGACCATGCGGTTGTTCGCACCCAAGCTGCGCGCGGCTTCGATCAGGCGCATGTCGAGCAGCGCGAACGCGGCGAGCGTCGGGCGCACCACGAAGGGCGCATAGAACACTACTTCCGCGAGCACCACGCCGCCGATGCCGAACAGAAAATCGAGCGGCGGCGCCTGCAGATGAAAGAGCCGCTGCAAGCCGATGCTCACCGAACCTTGCGAGCCATAAAGAAAAATCAGCGTGAAAGCGACGAGAAACGACGGAAACGCCACGAACAGTTCGAGAAAGCGCGTGACGAGGCGAGCGCCCGGAAACGGCTTGAAGAACAGGATTGCGGCGATCGCCACGCCCAGCAACGAGGCGATGCCCGCGCTGAGGAACAGGATCCACAGCGTCGTGCCGATCACGCCGCGCGAATCGGGATTGCCGAAGAACGCCGCATAGGCGTGCAAGCTCAGGCCATGCGCGCCGGTCAAGCTGAGCAGCACGAGCCGCACGAGCGGATAGACCACGAGCGGCCCCAGCACGAACACGAGCAAGAAAGCGATGTGCCATTGCGCGCGCCGTTCGCGGCGGCGCGCGGCGGCCGCATGCGCTTCGGCGCCGGGAAGCGGCGCGCCCGGGAAAGCGGAATCAGGGGTTGATAAGGACGACATCGTCAACCTCGTAACGCAGGGACACACGCATGCCTTTTTCCGGCGTCATGCCGTGGCCGCGCTGCATGGTGACGAGCACCGGTTCGTTCGGCATCGCGTCGAGCAGCACCGGCACCGAAAGCACCGAGCCATACCATTCGACCGATTCGATCGTGCCGTGCAGGCCGCCTTCGCCGAGCGGCACGATGCGCAGGCTTTCGGGGCGCAGGCACGCGAGCTTGTCGCGCACGCCGTAACGCGCGTCGCCCACGGGAAACGCCACGCTCGGCGGCAACAGGTTCGCCGCGCCGAGATAGCGCGCGACGTAAGCGTCGTTGGGCGTGTCATAGAGTTGCTGCGGCGTGCCGAGCTGCGCGATGCGGCCATCGCGCATCAGGAGTGTGCGATCGGAAAGCACCAGCGCGTCGTCCTGATCGTGCGTCACGCAAACGATCGTGAGATCGGGCAGGCGCTCGTGCAGCGCCTTGAGTTCGGAGCGCACCGAAGCGCGCAGATTGGCGTCGAGCGCCGAAAGCGGTTCGTCGAGCAGCAGCACGTCCGGCTCGATCACGAGCGCGCGCGCAAGCGCCACGCGCTGCTGCATGCCGCCCGAGAGCTGCGCCGGCATCACATGGCCCGCGTCGCCGAGCTGCACGAGCTTGAGCGCATCCGCCACGCGCCGCGCGATGTCGCGCGCCGGCACGCGGCGCGCCTTGAGCCCGAACGCAACGTTCTCGAATACCGTGAGATGCGGAAACAGCGCGTAGCTCTGAAACAGCAGCCCCAGATTGCGCTGATGCGGCGGCACGTGAGTCAGATCGCGTCCCGCGACGGTGAGCGAACCCGCCAGCGCATCGGCTTCGATAAACCCGGCGATGAAACGCAGCAAGGTGGTCTTGCCGCAACCGCTGCGGCCCAGCACGGTCAGCAATTCGCCACGGCGAATGGTGAGCGACAGATCGTCGAGCACCGTGCGCGCGCCGAAGCGCACGCTCAGGCGATCGATCTGCACGCCCGCGGCGCCGCCAGCTTGCACCGCATCGGCGGCTTCGGGGGCATCGATCAAGCCGGACACATCCGGCAGTGCGCGGGCCATCTGGGCCGGCGCAAGGCTTGCGGTATTCACCGGGTTCGTCTCCTTCTCGATGAGACCCGGCGCGTCGCTTCAACGCCGGATCTCATCCCATACACAGTACTCAGGTATTGCTCGGTTGCTTGCCGCAATCGCTTATTTCGGCTTCACGACTTCGATCGGCTTGCCCGACGAGCCGATCACTTCGCTCTTCCAGCGTGCGGTCCAGTCGGCCTTCTTCGCCATCACCTGGTTCCAGTCGACCGGAATCAGCTTCACGCCTTCGATCGCCTGCTTGACCGCCGCGCCGTTCTTGCCCGAGAGCGCTACGTCCGTGCGGCCCGGAATGCCGAAGATGTCCGGCACCTTCGATTGCACGTCCGTCGACATCAGGTAGTCGATCAGCTTCTTGCCTGCTTCCTGGTTCGGACCGTTCTTGATCAGGCCGATTGCGTACGGCAGCTGGAACGTAGTGGGTTGGCCGCCTGCTTCGGCAGCAAGGAAGATCGGCTTGAGCGACAGACCGCCGTTGGCCGCATCGTCGAGATCCATCTGCAGGTCGCCGTTGGCCACCGCGATCTCGTTGCGCGAGAGCAGCACGTCGAGGTAGCCCGTGCCCTTGGTGTGGAACTTGGCGCTTTGCTCGAGCTTCTTCAGATACTCGAACGCCTTGTCTTCGCCCATCAGCGAGGTCGTGAGAATAATCACGGCCATGCCGTCACCGGCTGTGGCCGGGTTCGAGTACGCGACCTTGCCCGAGTAGTCCGGATGCAGCAGGTCGGCGAACGTCTTCGGCTGGTTCTTCACGACTTCGGGGTTGATCGCGAACGAGAAGTAGTTGTTCACGAAGGTTGCCCACGAGCCGTCAGGAGACTTCGCGATCGCCGGCACGTTCTTGTAGTTCACGCTGTGATACGGCTGCAGCAGGCCGCTTTGCTGCGCCTGCTGAATGAACGGCGGCAGCGTGATCAGGACGTCGGCCTTGGGCGCGTCCTTTTCGACGTTGGCGCGGTTCACGACTTCGCCGCTGCCCGCGGTCACGATATTGACCTTCACGCCTTCCTTCTTCTCGAAGGCGGGCAGCACGTCTTTGTAGAGATTTTCGAGGCCGTCAGCCGTGTACAGCACAACCGAGCCAGCGGCGTGGGCGCTCAGCGCCGCACCTTGCAGCAGCGCGGCGGCGGCCATCATGGGCAACAGTTTGCGTGCAAAACCCGCGCGAGGGGAATTCCTGTGGTTCATGTCGCTCTCCGAAGGCAAAACCATATGCTCGGGATACCCGATGCGTGTCTAGTCGAATGTCGAACGTCGGCGGACTGCGCCGCCTTCCGTACCCGTCCGGTGCGGCAAACAGATTGTAGATTGTCTGCAATCTGTCATTGCCACCCTCAAGTCACCGGACCCACTGCACACCAAGGAGTTGCCTCGTCAAGCGCGCCGGCCCCGTCTGAACGGGCCCGGCAAGAATCACAGGTTTTCGTGACAAGGCCATGACGATTGTGGCGAATGTCAAAAAATTCCACAATTCGCCAAAAATCAGCATATGTCATTGGCCGCGGAAACGCTCGCGGCAGTGCACAAGCCGGGATCGGCAGATCGGCGAACCGGCGAAAGAAAATCAGGCGACGAGGAGTTCCGGCCCCCGCGCGGCGATAGCGCGGGCAATGCTCTTTTCGGGCGCGAGTTCGGTGATCACATAACGGGCGCGCTCGAAGCCGTTGATGCGCACCGGTGTGACGCGACCGAACTTCGAGTTGTCGGCCACGACGATCGCGCAGGTAGCGGCCGTGAGCATGCGGCTGCGCACCTCGGCGACCATGCGCGTGTAGTCGGTGAGCCAGCCGTCGGCGGTGATGCCGCCCGCCCCCACGAACGCATAATCGACGTGGTATTGCGCGAGTTGCTGCACCGTATCGAGGCCGAAGGTGGCCTCCTCCTGATCGGACAACTCGCCGCCCAGCATCGTCACCCGATTCTCGTTGCGCCGGCCGAGCAGCAGCGCGATGCGCCAGTCGTTGGTGTAGACCGTGAGGCGATGGCGGTCGATGAGCGCGCGAGCGAGCGCGTGCGTCGTGCTGCCCGAATCGATGATGACGGATGCGCCGTCGGGCACGAACTCTGCGGCGCGCTCGCCGATGGCCCGCTTGGCGCTCGCGTTGGCGGCCTCGCGCACGTCGAGGTCCGGCTCGCTGCGGTCGCTGGACAGCGCGCCGCCGTGAGTCGTCACGAGCAACCCGCGCCCCGCAAGCGTGTTGAGGTCGCGCCGGATCGTCTCGCGCGAGACCCGCAGCTCGCGCACGAGATCCGCCACGGAAAGCGCGCCGGTCCGGGTCACTTGCGAAAGGATGTACTGGTGGCGTTGTTCTGCGAGCATCTCGGTGAGCGCGCTTGCGCGGCGTGGTATCGAAAGGGTGTTATCGAAAGAGCCGCCGTATTGTATTACGCGTGCCGGATTGCGCGTGCCGTGTCGGGGCGAATCGAAACGGCTGCCAACGCGCGGCCATCCCTGTTAATCTGATGTTGGCCGTCCGGGAACCGGGCGGCTTTCCATTTTGTCGATTTGTCGTTCCGTCGACGGCCGCTCCCCCATGCGCTCACAACTTCGCCAACTGCGTCTCCTGTTCTGCGCGCTGCGCTATGGCATGCGGCTGATCTGGCTCGCGGCGCCCGAGCACCACAAGCTGCACTGGATCGTCTCGCTCGCCGCGCGCATGCGCGACGACGAGCGCCTCGCCATGCATCTGTCGAGCGCCCTGCCGCGCCTCGCGCCGCTTGCGGGCGCCTTCGCGCAGACGCTCGTCACCAGGCCCGAACTCGCCGCGTCCACGCTTCACGATGCCATCGACGCCGTCGATCACTTCGAAGAACCGCTCACGCCGCAGCAACTCGATGCCGCTCTGAATGCCGCGTTCGGCAAGCCGCCGCAAACGATCTTTTCGTGGATCGACCCCACGCCCTGTCACAACGGATGGTGCGAGCAAACCCACGTCGCGCGCCTTGCGCTGCCGGTCAACGGTCATCAGAGGGTGACGGTGCGCGTGCTGCGCGCGAAACAGGCGCAGGAAGTCGACGACGACGCCGCGCTGCTGTGCGCCGTCGCGCGCTGGCTCGAGCGCTTCTCGGGCGCGGCGCGCAAGCTCGGCTTGAGCGCGCTCGCGCAAACGCTGCGCGAGGACCTGCAACGCCGTTTCGATTTGCGCGCGCAGGCCGCGAACCTGAGCCAGACCGGACACCATCTCGCCAACGACACGCGCGTCCTCGTCCCCGACGTGATCTGGGACTGCTGCACCGCACAGACGCTCACCGTCGAGCACATCGACACCGTGCGCGTGACCGACCTCGCCGGCCTCGCGGAACATCACATCAACGTGACGCGCGTGGCTGCGCATCTGATCGAAGTCGTCACGCAGCAGGCATTCGAGCACGGCTTCTTCCACGCGGCCTTCGACGCGCGGCGCGTGGCCGTGAGCATCGAACCGCAAACGTGCGGCCGCCTCATATTCGCGAGCGCAGCGCTGATGACGAGCCTGTCTTCGCCGGAGCGCGAATTCTTCGTGCACAGCGCGACGGCGCTGTTCGAGCAGGACTACGCACGCCTCGCCGCGCTGCATCACCTCGCGGGCCACGTGCCCACGCACGCGCGCGCGGAGCAGATCGAAGCCGAGTTGCGCACGCGCAGCGAAGCGCATTTCGCCGGCGATGCCAGCACACGCAGCGCGGCGGCGCTGTTTCATCATCTGCTGCACTCGGTGCAGCCGTTTGGCGGCGAGGTGTCGCCGCGGCTCGCTGCAGCGCAGCGCGCGTTCGGCAACGCAGAGACGCTCGCGCGCACGATTCATCCGGGCGTCGATGCATGGGGTATCGCAAACGCGACGCTCATGGACATCGCGAAGCGCGATGTCGGCCTGCAAGGGTGGATCAAGCGGCTGTCCCAGGAGTTGCCGCATCTCGCGCAGATCGCGCCGCGCGTGCCGCAACTCATTTACCACTTCATGCAGCATCACTCGCACGCGGCCCACGGCCCGAATGCAGCGCAAGCCCAAGCCGCGGCGCTCGAGGCGCTGCGCCGCGAGCACCGCCGCACGCGCGCGCTGCTGATCGCCTGCGCCTTGACCGGCGTGCTGATCGGCGTGGCCGCGACGCTTTTCGCCGCGCCGCCCTTCAGCCAGGCGAGCCGCGAAAACGCGCCGCCAGCCGGAACTTCCCGCCCCGCCCCAGTGCAGTCCTGAACAAGACCGGCACGGCCCGCCCCGGCGATACTCCGGGTCTTTAGCCCGTTGCCCGCGCGATGTCCACGTGACGTCCGCGCGATGCCAGCGGTCCATTCGCCGTTCGTTCGCGACACATTCCCGTATTGGTGCCGCGCCGCTCTTGCCAGAACCGATGCTCGACTCGCTCGCTCCCGCCCTCTTCGTCGTCCTGTGGTCGACGGGCTTCGTGGTCGCCCGCGCGATCGCCCCGTATGCCGATCCCAACCTGTTCCTGCTCGCGCGTTTCGGCGGGACCGCGCTACTGTTCGCCTGCGTCGCGCTCGCCCTGCGCGCGCCATGGCCGCGAGGGCGCGAGTTCGGCAAGCATCTCTTCGCTGGCGCGATGCTGCAGGGCGTGTATCTGGGTGCGAGCTACTGGGCCGTCGCCCAGGGCCTGAGCGCGGGCGTGATGGCGCTGCTCGGCGCGCTGCAACCGCTGCTGACCTCCGCACTTGCCGCGCCGCTGTTCGGCGAGCGGCTCACGATGCGGCGCTGGCAAGGCCTGTCGCTCGGGCTCGCGGGCGTCGTGCTCGTGCTGATGCCGAAACTGCGCGCCGCCGCTGCGGGCGTCCAGGCGGCCGGTGCAGCCGATGCCCCGGGCGCACATGCGAGTCCGCTCATGGTCGTGATTGTCGCGGTGCTCGCAGTCGGTGCGATCACCGCAGGCACGCTTTATCAAAAGACCTCGCTGGCCAAGGCCGATATCCGCAGCGCGAGCGCGGTCCAGAATGCGGGCGCGGCAGTGGTCGCAGCGCTGCTGGCGCTCGCGCTGGGCGAGCATCGCTGGATTGCTTCGACGACACTCTGGATCTCGCTTGCCTGGGGCATCGCAATGCTCTCGGGCGTGGGCGTGACGCTGCTCGTCTGGATGGTGCGCCACGGCGATGCGGCCCGCGCCACGGCGCTGCTGTTTCTCGCGCCGCCGCTCGCCGCGCTCGAAAGCTGGCTGCTATTCGGCGAAACGCTCGCGCCGGTGCAGATGGCGGGCTTCGGCGTGGCGCTTGCGGGCGTGGTGATCGCGCGGCGCGGGTGAATCGATCCGCCATCGATCTGCCATCGGCCCGCCGTCAAGCAGGCCTCAATCAGCCCTCAATCGGCCGTATCACCGCCCTTGGGCATATTCGCGCGCGCCTTGCTGCCCGGCGCCGGCGACCATGCGGGCCGCGCCTTGCGCTGCGAATCGATCACGACGATGAAGCGCCCCGCCCATGGCGTGACCTCGCGGCCCGGGTGCAGGACCCACATCGATCGGCCCGAATCGACGAGCGCCTGATACTCGGCATCGACGATTCCGTAGTGATCGATGAAAGCGTTCAACGACGCGGGAATGCGCACGCAGCCCTTCGAATGGCGGATGCCGAGCAGCGGTTCGAGGCGGTCGGGGTCGGTGGCGTGCATCTGGAAACGCATCGGCGAGCGGCCGCCCTTGCCCCAAGCGCGCTCGCCGTCGACCCAGCCGAGATCGTAGATGCGCATGTCGCGCGCGCCGTAGCCGCGAATGCCGTTGTCGTTCATCGTGCCTTCCGCGCGAAAATCCATGTTCGAGGGCGTGTGTTCGAACACGCCGAGCGGCGTGAGAAAGTGGTCGAATTCGCCGGGCCGGCCCGTCGCGACCGGCGAAGCGCCAATCATTTGCCAAGGCTCGTCCGGCATCGCGCGGAAGTAGATAAAGAGCGCCTGAACGGTCGCAGCGCGATCCACGAGGATGACGAACTCGCCCGCAAGCGCACCGAGGTCCTTTTCGTCGAGCGCGGTCTGCAGGCGCTGACCGTAAGCGCGCTGATCGGCGGGCGGCACGCGCAGACGGCGCTTCACGCTGCTCGCGAAGGTCTGGCGCATGGCCAGCGCACGGCGCGTTTCCTCGGCGGCCTGCTTGGGCGTGAGATCCGGATGCTCGGGCAAGACGAGCGGCGCAGGCACGGACGCGGGCTGCGCCGGCGCCGCGGTGGGCGATGCCGAAGCCGCTGAAGCCGCTGAAGCCGCTGAAGCCGCCGATGCGGCTGATGCAGCCGGCAAAGCCGCCGCTGTGCTCGATGCAGACGAAGCCGACCTCGCTGACGAAGCCCCCGCCGATGCTGCGGCTATGCCCTGCGCGGACAAAGCCCGTACAGGCGCCGATGCGCCGGATCCTGCGTGCGGCGCAGCGCCGGAAACCGCCGCCGGCTGGGACGCTGTCTGAGCCGCTTGCACGGCCCCCGACATCACATGCGCGTCCGACGCAGCCCCTGCGGCGCCCGCAGCCCAGGCGCCGGCAGCCCACCACGCGCAGAAAGCTGCGCCCAGCATGCGGCGAATCCGCAACGGCGCATGCAACGCCTCACGAGAATGGGCGTTCGTAGTGTCGCCCCGGACACCACCGTTCACGCGCGCAGGAGCGCAGCGCGAAAAGTCTTCGTTCATTGTGAATCCGGCTGATTTGTGTTTTGTCTGGAATAGATCGCCGCGACGCCGACCGGTGAGCGTGCGCGCCATGACGCACACATCGGGCCAGTATCCCGGCAGGATTACCCGCCATTAGACCAGACAAAACGCGCAAGCCGCGGTACCAGGCGATATGCGCGCAAGACACGCTGCACGCAAATGCGCTGCGCACCACGATGCATGGGATCGGCGATGGTTTGGATTTGAAAACGGTCAGCCGGCTCGCGCGGTTGGCGGCCGTTGCGACCAGACGGCAATTTCGACTTACCGACGACGAAACCGCGGCGGGGAAGCAAGCAAGGCGGGAGAAGAAGCCATCGCGCCGCTGCGAGGCACCAGGAGGCTTTACGAAGAGGGCCTGATCGGCACGACGTCGCGAAGAATCAGCGCACGGACGCCGGTCGTGTTGAGTCCTGCTGTGCCTCGCCGTCGAACGGCGCGGCACTCACGCGCAGCGCGACACCGGCAAGGCGCCGGCTCTGCAACTCGCGCGCAACCGCTTCGCCCACGTAGGGCACATCGGAATCGAGTTCGATATCTGCGTGTGCGTTCGACGTGCCCACGTCGTACACCGTGACGCCCTTGGCGTAATGCCCGAGCTCACGTTTGACGAAGTCGCGCACTTCTTCTTCGCTACAGGTTTCGGGGACGTTCCAGACGGTCAGGTGCATGTTGAACTACCGTTGGCGGCGCGGTCGGTCGGCTCGCACCCGCACGGGCTGAAGACTCGCGCGCGCCTTTGCGCGAGCCCAAACCACCTGTCCGAGCAGGGCCACGGCTACAAACAGGAAAAGCGTCGACGGTAGCATTTCGCTCACTCCACATTCATTGATGATAGTCAGAATATGCTCAATCTCCAGCCTGCGCGCTGCGTCATATTGTCAAATGCCCGCCGTTCAGACCCGTCGATTCTGGAGAGTGCGCAATCAACGTGCCGACAATGGCCGCGCGCGAGCTATTGACCTTCGTCGCTGCTCGCCGAAGTGGTGTCGCCCATATCCGTGCCACATTGCATGCGCGTGAGTTGATCGTACCGGTGCGCCCAGTTGCCGGAGATGACCGCCTGCGCCTCGGCGAGCGATATCCGCCCGGCGCACACGCAACGCTTGAGCCGCACCGTAAGGAGCGACTTGCGCCGTTCGCCGGCATGGCCGCCCCACGGCAGCAAGTCGAAGTTCGCGGCCGCATCGGGCGAACCGCCAAGCAAGATTGGCACGCGCCGGTCGAGCGCATAGGCGACGCCCTCATCGGAATCGATGCCGCGCGCCGCGAGCAGACGGCCCTTTTGCGCCATCGTCTCGTCGAACGGAGGCGCCACGGTATCGGCATAACCGGGCCGGCAAATCGTCTCGGCCACAGACTCCTGGGTGACGCGCGCGTCGAGTAGTTGCGCCTCCTGCGCCATGGCGGGCGCACCGCGCGCTACGCCGCCGACGGCAAGCGCCAGCAGCACGCCATGCAACGCGCAACCAAGCGGGCGCCAGCCGCGCAAGCCCGTCCGGCATGCCCTGCCCTCTGCCATGCGACGCCCGGCGCGGCGTTTTTCTGCCAATTCTGCGTTCATGGATCAGCGCACCGTACGCTGCCGTACGACGCGAAATGGATGGTCAATGCCGGACAATTAAAACACATCCAAATTTCACGTGGTGAATGTGCAGCACCAGGCCACGCCCGGCAGACAGTCCCCCGGCATTCGCCATCGCCCGAGCGTCGCCAGGCAACCGATCCAGACTATGCGCAAACCATGCGCGAACTATGCGATTTAAAAAGGAATTTTTATTTCGTCATGCCGATTAATATGACAGGCAAGCGCAGGAACTCGCGCGCCACCGCAAGATCGGCCGTTCAGCCAATGGCGGCGGCAAACCCGATAGCGCATAATGATCCGCCCGCCCCTCTCCGCTCCGGAGTCCGGCGTGCACATTCAAGGAAACGAGGAATTCCCATGTCCATCACCATGTATCACGCCTCGGTGCCCGTGCTCGTGCGCGGCCTCGCCAACCTGCAGACCATCATCGGCAAGGCGCAGGCGCACGCGGCTGAAAAGCAGATCGACCCCTCGGTGCTGACCGGCGCACGGCTATTCCCCGACATGCTGCCGTTGGCGCGCCAGATCCACATTGCCACGGACACGGCGAAGGGCTGCGCCGCGCGCCTCGCAGGCGTGGACGCGCCGAAATTCGAAGACGTGGAAGTTAGCTTCGACGATCTGCACGCGCGCATCCAGAAGACGATCGACTACCTGAACACGTTCAAGCCCGAGCAGATCGACGGTTCCGAAGGCAAGACCATCACGCTGAAAATGCGCTCGGGCCCGATCGAATTCACGGGCCAGGACTACCTGCTGGCTTTCGTGCTGCCCAACTTCTATTTCCATGTCACGACGGCGTACGACATCCTGCGTCACAACGGCGTCGAACTGGGCAAGCTCGACTATCTGGGCGGCAAGCCGAACGCGTAAGGCGCCCAGGCACACGGCTTTCGCGCATCAATCGAGCGAAAGCCGCACCGCGAAGCCAATCAGCGCCGAAGAGAAAGCCCATTTCTGCACGGTCTGCGCCAGCGGGTGCCGGCGCAGCCACACGGCGATCCGCGACGCACCCAGCACATAGATCACATCGAAGAGCGCGCACACGATCACGAGCAAGATGCCCAGCTCGGTCACCTGCAGCCAGACCGACCCCGCCTCGGGGCGAATGAACTGCGGCAGCAGCACTGAGCAGAACAGCAGCGCCTTCGGATTCAGCAGGTTGGTGAGCAGGCCCTTGAAGAAGTCCGCACGCAGCGGGCGCTCGGCCATCGTACCGGCCTGATCCGGCAGAGCAAAACCCGGCGCGCGGAAAATCTGCACGGCAATCCAGGTCAGGTAGAGCGCGCCGGCATAGCGCACGACCTCATAGAGCCATGGTGCGTTATGGAGCAACGCCGCGAGCCCGCACGCCGAGAGCGTGACGTGCGTGGCACGCGCCAGCCCGAGGCCGCAAGCCGCCGCGAAGCCACGCCGCGCGCCGCGGCTCATGCTGGTCTGCATCACCAGCGCCATGTCCGCCCCCGGCAATGCGCAGACCACAACCAGGGCGGCGATGAACATCAATAGAAGGTGAGCGGAAATCATGTTGGCCTCGTTTGGAATAGGCTCTATGTTGCCGCCAATGACGGAGCGATTTCTGACGTTTTTTGTGGATAACTCTTCAATGTGGAGCGGAATGCCCTAAAATTTCGTCATCGAAATCAGGAAAGCACTCCTCGCCATGAGCGATCTCGACAAACTCGACCGCGCGATCCTTGGCGCCCTGCAGGCGGACGGCAGAATGCCTATCGCGCGGCTCGCCGAAACCGTCGGCTTGAGCGAGACGCCCTGCGCACGCCGCCTCAAGCGGCTCGAGCAGGAAGGCTATATCGAGCGCTATCGGGCCATGCTCTCGCGGCGCACGCTCGGCTACGGCGTGCTTGCCTATGTCTCGGTGCGCTTCGCAGTGCACGACCGGGCGCTGGCCGACCGCTTCGAGCGCGAAGTCTGTGCGATCGAGCGGATTCTCTCGTGCCACAACGTGGCCGGCACGGCGGACTATATTTTGATGATCGTGGCGCGCGACCTCGACGACTACGGCACGTTCATGCGCGACGAATTGCGCAGTCTGCCTGGTGTCACATCGGTCGAATCGGCGCTCTCGCTGCGCGCCGTGAAGTCCGAAGGCCGGCTGCCGTTGCCGTGAGCGCCCCACACTTTCTATTCTCAAACCGGAGCTTTCGATGAACCCAGAACAGGCACGAGCCGAAGAGGCCGCCGCAATGGACCGCGTGCTGAACGCCACGCAACGCGTCAAGACAGCATTCACTGCCTTGCAAACGCAGTTTCCGCCGCAAGGCGAAGGCCGGCCGTCGCAGTTTGCATTGCAGACGTTCGACGCCGCACTGCAGGAACTGGAAGACGCCCAGGCGGCCTTCGACGAGATGCTAAACGACCTGTTCGATGGCAATCGTTGACGGACTTGCATCGGCGCGGACGCCGGCGCGCCTGAATTTCGAAGTGCGTTAGCGCCCCGTCCCGGGCAGTTGCCGTACAAAAGCCGCAATCCGCTCACAGGCCTCGATGAGCCGTTCATCGTCGACCACAAAGCCGAAGCGGACATAGCCGCTTGCCGTTTCGCCGAATGCGCTCGCGTCGAGCAGCGACACTTTTTGCGCTTCGAATAGCTGCCACGTGAACGCCTGCGGATCGAGGCCGGTGCCGCGCACGTCGATCATCATGAACATGCCGGCTTCCGGCAGCAGGCAACGCAGCCCCGGCACACCACTCAGGCGCGCATGGACGAGATCACGCCTGCGCCGGTAGATCGCGCGCATTTGTGCGACGATCGGCTCGCGCTGCTCCAGCGCCGTGAGCGCGGCCTCCTGGATGAAGCCGGGCAAGCCATAGAACATGCACAAGGCGAGCCGCCCCAGATGGCCGATCAACGTTTCGGGCGCAATCACCCAGCCAAACCGCCAACCCGGCATCGCATGCGATTTCGAAAGGCTGCCGATTGTCACTGTGCGTTGCGCCATGCCGTCGAGCATCGCAATGCTCACGTGCTCGCGCTCGAAAGTGAGATCGGCGTAGACCTCGTCGGACACCACCCAGAGATCGTGACGCTGCGCGAGTCGGGCAATGCGCTCGAGATGCTCGCGCGGCATCACTGCGCCGGTCGGGTTGCACGGCGTGGCGAAAAAGATCGCCCGCGTGCGTGGCGTGAGCGCTGCTTCGAGGGCGTCGCAATCGAGATGAAAGCCGTTGTCCGGATCGACGGGCACCGGCACGAGCGTCGCGCCCGACGAGCGTATCGCAGCCTCGTAGGTCAGATACATCGGCTCCGGCACGAGCACCTCGTCGCCGGCTTCGCACAGGCATAGCGAAGCGGCGAAAACGCCATTCTGCGCCCCTGCGCACAGAATCACGTTCTGCGCGCCAACGTCCCGCGCGCCCGCCGCCGCATGCTGCCGGGCAATGGCTTCGCGCAGCGGCTCACGCCCCATGATCGCCGTGTAATGCGTATCGCCCGCGCGCAATGCCGTGACGGCACGCTCGACGACAGGCTCGGGGGTTGCGAAATCCGGGTCGCCCACGCTCAGGACGATCACGTCTTCGCCGCGAGCGGCCGCCTGAATCGCGGCGTGATGGATCTCCCACGCCGACGTGCGCCGCCCCTGCAAGCGCTCCACCAGATTCGAATATTTCATCGTTAGCGAGTCTCCTTGCGACGCCGGCTGCGTCGATACATGTTCAATCCATACCTATGGCGCGATGCGTGTTCGCACGGCGCGCACATCACGATACCAAGGAACGCGATCGAGGAAAAATAGCGCGAAGGTATTTCCGCCCCCGACACCGCGCGAGCGCGCCGGCGCACACCGGAGCACAATGCACGCTGGCCGGCCTTGCCGCACCTGCTCTCGCTCACCATGCTCTATGCGGGCGCGGCCGTGCCATATCGCCGGCTATCGCCGGCTATCGTCGGCTCGCCGCCCAGCCCTGTGCCACTCCTGGAGACACGCCATGCCCTCTTCGCCACGCAGCGTCGCGGAAAAACGCGCCGCATTCCGAGCCTTGCATGCTTCCGGCTGCTTCCTCTTGCCCAACCCCTGGGATCCGGGCAGCGCGCGCTATCTCGAGAGCGTCGGCTTCAAGGCGCTCGCCACGACCAGTTCGGGCTTTGCGTGGTCGCGCGCCTGCGCCGACAATTCGCTGCCCCGCGAGGCGATCCTCGCGCATCTGCGCGAGATGGTCGCGGCCACCGATTTGCCCATCAACGCGGACTTCGAAAATGGCTTTGGCGCCGATGCGGCCGGCGTTGCGCAGAGTGTGAGCCTCGCCGTCGAGACAGGTGTTGCAGGACTCTCGATCGAGGATTCGACGGGCGACCCAGCCGCGCCGCTGTTCCCGCTGGAGATCGCCGTGGAGCGCGTGAAGGCCGCGCGACGCGCCATCGACGAACGCGGCGGCGATACCTTGCTGGTGGCGCGCGCGGAAAACTTCTTCACTGGCGAACCCGATTTCGAAGACGCGCTCGCGCGCATCAAGGCCTATGCGGCGGCGGGCGCGGACTGCCTCTACATGCCGGGCATCCACGCGCGCGAGCACATCGTTGCGGTGGTTGCGGCCGTTGCCCCCAAGCCCGTCAACGTGCTGATCGGCTCGGCTTCGGCATTCACGCTCCAGGATCTCGCGGCAATGGGCGTGCGGCGCGTGAGCGTGGGCGGCGCGCTGGCACGCTCGGCGTGGGGCGGTTTCATGCGTGCCGCCCAGACGCTCGTGCAAGGACGCTTCGACGGTTTCGTCGACGCTGCGCCGGGTAATCAACTCAATGATTTATTCAGGGATCCTTCCTGATTCATTTCGACGCTGCCATGGCGTCACTCACGGCACGACGAAGCGCTTCACGAGCGTCAGCTCACCGGGCTTGCGCATGGGCGCGCGTATTGTCTCGCTCTTTTCGTTCGGCGTGCCTTCGTCGGTGATGATGGTGATCTGCGCCACGGTCATGTCGCTGCCGCTGTTGCCATTGCCGTAGTAGTTCACGTAGACGAGATAGGTGCCGTGCAGTGGCGCAGCGCTCGAATAGATCTCGGGACCGTAGCCCGTCGTCACGTCCACGTCGAGCGCGCCGCCGTTCGGCGCCACACGGTCGGCGTAGAACGTGTGCACACCGTCGGGCGACACCACATGCAGGTCGAGATCGGTGCCGTCGGTGTCCCACGCGAGCACGATCCGCAGGCGCGCCTGCGTCTTGCCCGTGTAGGCGTCGTAGAACTGCACGCGTTTGCGCGTGCCGTCCGCCGTGCGCAGCTCCACGCTGTTGCTGCCCGCGCCAAACGCAAACGGCCGCGAGAACGCGCCGTCCTCCTCGATGCGCTGAGGCATGGGCGTGCCATTCACCACGAGCGTGCCCACCGAGGTACGCGGCCTGGCCTTGGGTGCCGCCTTGATGTGCCCCGCGATCAGCGCGTTGACCGACTGCCCCTCCGGCGTGCTCACGGCAACGGCGGGATAGTGGACGTCCTGCGTATAGCGCGCTTCGTCGCCGGCCGAATTGCGCCAGCCGTTCAGCGGCGCGGCGAAGTCGATGGTGTCGGCATGCGCGGCGTTCGTGAACGCGCCGAGCGCAAGCGCGACGCTCACGAGCCTGTGGCGCGAGAAATGACCGGAGAAGCGACGATGGAGCCGGATCGGATGCATGCTGGTTCGCCTGGTTGTCATGTCGCGATCGTGCGCGGATGGGTCGAAGATATTGAGCGCTTTCATGGTCATTCAACTTCCAGTGAGGATCAGCTTGCGCGCGGTCTGCTCGATAAACACCTCGTCCTGCCCGCGCGGATGGTGCGCAAACGCCAGATGCAAATACTCGTGCGCAAGTGCGATGCGGTCGTCGTCGGAACGCAGACGGCGGATATAGACGCGATTGCGCCCTGCATCGGCATAGGGCCGACCCGTCGTCACCTCGCAGACGGCCGGCAGTGCGGGTTCTTCATAGCCCGCCTCGCCTGCGAGACGCCGCGCCCAGACCGCGGCCTCGCGGCTCAGCCAGTCGCGCGCGCCCGCCACCGGCTCGCAGTCACCCGCGAGCGGGCTCGTGAACGAGGTAAGCGTTGCCTGCGGCCAGGTGCGCGCGAGAATTGCGTCGAACGCGAGGCCCCGTTGCGCCGCGGCCTTTGCGTCGAGCCAGCTCATCTGGCCGGGCCCCGCCTTGTCGTGATGAAACTGCACCGGCACGCCCGCGAGCACGAGTCCATCGGTGAAATCGGCGACATTGCGCGCTGCGGCGCGCGGCGCGCGCGGCAAGACACGCTGCGTGCGGCTGCTGTCGTCGATGCGGTAGCAGCCGCGCGCGCGGCCTGCGTTCTGCACGAGATAGCTGCGCGCGGCCACCGCGAGCGCGCGCGCCGCCTGCGGCTGCGCAGTGTCGCCTTCGCGCTCGACCACGCGCGCGACATAGTCGTTCATGCCGAAGCGTCCGACGATGCGCGGCTTGCCGGTCTCGTCGCGTTCGAGCAGCAACTCGCCATGGCTTTCGATGGGCAGCCAGTTGCCGTTTTCGAACCCCACGCTGAATGTGCCGTCGAGCAGACCGGGTTGCGCGGACCGCCCGCCTTCGCGCGTATCGATTACGTTTCGGATCGGATAACGAGAAAAAAAATCGACAATCACACAGGCGCGGTCGTCGGGCACGGCGCTTTGCGCGACCAGCGGCGCAATACGCGGCGCCGCGGCGGCCAGCACGCGCACGCTGCCCCCGCGTCCGCCAAGCCAGACCGGCGTGCCATCGGCCAGCCAGCCGGCCGCGCCGCCTTCATAGCCGCCAGGGTTCGCTGGATCAGGCATGGTCCAGGTCTTGGCTCGCAGCAGGCTGCCATAGAGCGATACGGTGCCCTCGCCGCGACCGCTCGTGACGACCGACACCAGCGTGCTCGCCGTGTCGTCGCGGGCGCGCGCAGGCACGGCCTGCAAGGCCTTGAGCAGTTCGTCCACACGCACGCGGCGCGCCGGGCGCAGTGCATAGAGATCCTGCAACCATGCGGGCGCCTTCAGGGCGCGCCAATACTGGCGCCAGCCCACCGGATCGAGCTGCAATCTGTGCGGCTCGAAAAAGAGGCCACATGACTGCACCAGCGCGCGATCGCGGTCGACGTGGCCGCCCGTCATGCAGCAGTACACCTCCTGGCGATCGCTGCCATCGCATTGATAGTCGGGTGCGGGAATCCGCCGGTCGACGAGATACGCGTAGACGAACAGCTTCCAGACGCTGCCGAGCTGCGTCTCGAGCGCTGGCGGCAACGGCGTGCCGGGGCCCGATGCGCTGGCCTCCGCCGCAGCGTCGAACGTCCACATTCGCGCACTGCCATCGTGCAGCCAGGCGAAGCGCAGTTCCGACGGCACCGCAGCCTGCGCAAGCCGCGGAAAACCGATTGCGAACGCAACCATCGCGAAGATGAGCGCCGCGCTCAAGCCGGCGATACGCACCCTCACGCCGGCCTCACTCGATGCGCAGCGTGACCATGCGGTCGCTGCGGCCGCCTTCATACGCCTTCTGCTCCGGTTGATACATGCGGAAGTAGCGTGCGGGCGGCATCGTGAACATGCCTGGCAGAGCGAAGCGCACGAGCTGGCGCAGCGCCACGGGACGATCGAGCAACGGCACAGGCTGGTGATAGCCGAGCTCGCCCATCTCGTAGCTGGCCGCGCGCGCGAACGGCTGTGGACCGCTGCCGCCCTCGCCTGCGCCGGGCAGCCCGGCAATGCTCACGCCCCAGCTCGTCGCCTCCACGGACCCGCCCGGCGGCAACGGCACGTCGAGCAAGCCGTAATGCAGCGCCGATTTGTCCTGCGGCGTGAGCGTGACTTCGTCGACATAGAGCGCGTTGCTGTCGACGGCGTCGCCGGCCTTCATGCGGTGCGCCTCGAACGTAGCGCGGCCCGTCTGCTTATCGGGGTCGCTCGACGGCGCAATCGGGTCGAGCCGATAAAGCGTGCGCTCGATCTTCACGGGCAGGCGGCTCGCCTGGGCCGCGCGGCTGCGGTACGAAACCAGCGCCGAGACGTCGGGGCTTGCGCCGCCGACGTCGAGCGAGGTGGGCAACGCCGCACCCGTCCACTTCCAGAGGGTTGCGCCCGTGGGTGTCGTCGTGCGCGTCCAGCCACTGCCTTGCAGCGTAGGCAACGGCTGTGCCGCATCGCCCGCGCGCGCACCGCCCATGGCCTTGCGCAGCCACAGCAACGTAAGCGCGCGGTCGACGGTCGGATACATCGCGCTGCTCTGCGCGAGCACGGCGTTTGCATCCACGGGTGTGCCCGCGTCACCGGCCATGGCCAGCAGGCTCTGGATCAGCGGCGTCGGATTCGTCATGAGCGACGCGCGTGCGCGCGCGGCCAGCGCAATGAAGCCTTCGGGCAGGCTCGCGTTCGTTGCGCGCGCGGTCCAGGCAGTCAGCACCACGGCCGCTTGCAGGCCGCGCGGCGAATCGGGCGCGGCGAACACGAGGCTGTCTTCCACGCCGTATGCATCGCGCGATGCTTTGGCATCCTGATCGAACATCGACGATGCCCGCTGCGCGAGCTGCCCGGCCACGCCCGAGACTGGCGTCGCCACGGGTTGCCCCATCTGCTGCAGCAGCCAGAGCGCCAGCGCGCGTTGCAGCAACGGCTCCTTCGTGCCGTTGTCGCGATAGATATCGAGCGCATGCTGCCAGTTGCCGTCCGGCAGCGAGATGCCGAGGCTGCGGCTCGCGAGCCAGTCCGCGTAATACGCGTAAGCCGTGATGAACGCGCTGCCCCCTGTGGTGTCGCCCCACCAGCCGAATGCGCCATTGATGCCGGCAAGCAACGCAAGCCGCTGGCGCTGATTGCGCAGACGCGCCTCGAGACCCTGCGTCGGGCTCTGAGGTGTAGCAGCGCCCGGCGCTGAACCATCGGCATCGCGGCCCAGCGCATCGTGTGCAAGTGCGAGCGGAATCAGGCGACTCGAGGTCTGCTCGGCGCAGCCGTATGGGTAGGCGATGAGATCGTCGGCCACACGCGCAAACTGGCTCGCGCCCGTCGAAACGATGCGCACGCGCACGTCCTGCGCATCGGGCGCAAGCGCGAGCGGCTTCGGACTGACGTCGAGCGCGACGGGCATTTCGCGCAGATCGAGCCAGCCCGGCGCTCCAAGGCTCACCGAAGTCTGCAGGCGGTCCACCTCCTTGCCGCCCACGCGCAGGCTTGCATCGACGAGCCCCGGCGTGAGCGCCACGCGTGGCAGTGCCAGGTAGTTCGTGCCGGGCTTGAGCGTGACCTTGCGATCGAGTGCGAGGCCTGCGCCGTTGACCGTCCACTGCGCATCCACATCGGACGAGCCCTGGTTGAACGCGAGCATGTCGATCTCAGGCTGGTCGCCGCTGCGGAAGCTCGCAGGGCCGCTCCATTTCAAATAGAGCGGCTTGTCCGAGCGCACATACGCGGTGCGCTGCCCCACCGTGCCGTCCGCGGAAATCGCGCGCACGGTAATGCGCCAGCGCGCGAGGGCATCGGGCATGCGGAAGGTCATGCGTGCGTGGCCGCTCGCATCGGTTTGCAGATCGGCCTGCCATGCTGCCGTGTCGATGTCGTCGCGACGCGGGCGCTCCAGCACCTTGACGCCGCGTTCGTTGTACTGCCCGCGTTGCGGGCCACCGGGCGCACCGCGCATTGCCGACAGCGCAAGGTCGTAGGTAATGAACGAAAGACTCGACGTCGTGCGCACGTTGTTGCGGCGCGGATGATAAAAGAAGTCCACGATGTCGGGCGCAATTTCGGGTTGCAGCACGTACACCATTTCGTCGACCACGCTCACGGTAAGACGAGCGGGCAGCGGCTTGCCGCCAAGCGTACTGCCCAGATCGAGCGTCACGGTTTCGCCCGGCGCATAGACGGACTTGTCGCTCTTCACGGCGAGATCGATCGAGGGCTTCGCGACCACGATGCCCGCGTTCTGGAATACGTATTCGCCGTCGTGCACATAGAGCACCGAGAACGTCATGTTGGGAGCAAACTCAGGGCCGACCTTGATGTGCGCTTTCCATTGCGTGGGGGCAACGCGCGTGAGAGTCAGCCAGCCCGCGCCGTTCGAAAGCAGCGCGCGCGCTTCCACGCTGTCGCGTTCGAGCGTGAGCAGCGCGTCGTCCACTGCATACGGGAACGTGATGAGCGCTTCGGCCGTATCGCCGATCTTGTAGCGGTCCCGGTCGAACACCACTTCGACGCTGCCGGGGATCGCCTTGAGACCGTCTCCTGCCACCCAGTGACTGACCGCCGCGAGCAGGTTACCCGCATCGTCCTTCACCGAGAGCATGTACGAGCCCGGTTCGTCGAATTGCACCGGAAAGCTCACGCGGCCGTCCGGGCTCGCTTCGGGTAGCGTCCCATCGGCCTTCGTCTGCGACTCGAGACGCACCCATTCCCACTTCGCCGGTTTGTGCGCCGGCGCCGCGTTCGTGCCGTTGCCCGGGTTGGCGCCAGCATTCGTCGATCCGGCCGCTCCGGTCGACGCGGCCAGCGTGAACGTCACGCGCTCGCGCGGCTGCGAGAACGATTTGGCCGTGTTCAAGCGATACGGCGTCGCGCCGCGCGCGATCAGCACTTCGCGCGTCACGCGCACGCGATACGCCGCACCGTCCTGCGCGAACAGCGTGAGCGCGTAGCGGCTCGGCTCCTTCGCGGCGGGCAGTGTGAATGTGACGTTGCCGTCGCTATCGGTCTTCAGCTCCTGCTGTTCTAGCTTCACGGGAAAGAGGCCCGAATAGCGCAACTCGCCGTCCACGATCGCCACCTTCTGCGCGCGCAGCGTGACCGACACCTTGCCGTTTTTTACGGGCTTGCCGTCCGGGTAGCGCAGCGCGATCTTGCCCTTGGGCGCGTCGCCGGTCGCGTAATCGGACTTGTCCATCGTGAGATTCACGTCGAAGTGCGGCTTCACGTACTCGGCTACGCGGAACGCACCGCCGTAGCTGTCGCCGTTGTAGTCGAAGCGCAGCGTATAGCCGCCGCCCTGCGCGGTCGCTGGCAGCGTGAAGGTGGTTTCGCCGCCGCTTTCCGATGCGAAATCCACGCTACGCGTCGCGATTGGCGCGCCGTTCGGATCGAGCACGTCGAGCTTGAGTTGAGCGGGCGCGGCGGGCGTCGACTGATTCGCACTCTGGAACGTGCGGCCGATGAACTTCACATGGACAGCGTCACCAGGGCGATAGAGCGGCCTGTCCGTCACCGCGTAGATCTTGGTGTTGTAGACCTCGCTGTCGTAGTAGAAGTTTTCGGATACGAAAACACCGCCCTGCGGATCGCTGCCGATCACGTAGCTGCGCTCAGGCGAAACGTGCTGGAGCATCAGCGCGCCATCCGCTCCGGTGGAGCCGCTTTGCAGCACGCCCACGCCATCGGTCCAGCTCACCTCCGTGCCGGGCACCGGCTTGCCGTTGTCGCGCCGCGCTGTCCACACCAGCAAGCCACTCGACGCAGCCTTCACGACCGCGACCGTATCGGAAACGAACAACAGCGTATGTGCGCGGTAGTTTCCGATCATTGCCTCGACGAGATAGAGCCCCGGCGGCAGCTTTCCAACCGGAATCATCACGTTGCCCGACGACACCTCCACGAAGTTGCTGCTACTGCCTGCGAGGTTTACGCCCTTGGGTGGCTGAATCGTCTTCGCGTTCCAGATCGGATAACGGAAACGCGTGACGAGCTCGTAGCCGCGCAACGGCGCGAAGCGCGATTGGGGCTCGAAACGCGTGGGCGCATTCGGCTGCTCGCCGAGCTTGAATTCGGGCTTCGCCTCGGTGACCTTGCTGCGCGTCGCGAACGAAAGGACGCGCTGCCACGCGCGGCGCGCATCGCTGAGCCAGCGGTCCCACAGGTACGCGAGCGTGTTCGCGAGGCCCTCGCCCTGATAGCTCGGCTTGATGTTCAGGCGATGCAGGTTCTTCTGCGCTTTGAGAAACGCGAGCGGATTCGGCACCTTGTAGACGACGATATCCGCGCCGCCATAGCCTTCAAGTTCCGACTGGAATTCGCGGCCCGGTGCTTCCAGACGTACCTGCGCGAGCTGGTTGCCACCGTAGCTCGCATCGGAAAGCAGGAAGAACGGCTGGCCCTGCACGACCTGGCTGTCGTAGCCGCTCGGCGGCGGCGCGCCCAGGGTGGGATTCGCGTCGATGCTCTGCTGCGCGGCGTTATCGCCGTCGTCGGCCCAGGCGGGCGAGGCTGCCAGGCAGAAGCTCAGCGAGAACAACCCGATCAGCGCTGCAAGCAGCGTGGGAGCGCCCAAGCATGCGCCGTATTTCGTATCGGAAATCCGTGCCCGTGCGAAGAATTTCGCATTGGAAACACGCAGGAAAAGCAGCACAGTGAAACGCAGCGAAAAGAGCGGACGTTGCATGGCGGCACTCATGGCGTCAGAAACGCGAAACGAAACACACCGACGAAATTCGGATTGCCGTCGAACGGCTGCCAGCGGGAATCTTTCCATTGCATCAGGTCGGAAACGGCGACGGCGCGCAGACCACTGTCGGTCGGCGTGACGGTGCCCGTGTGATAAGCGATGTAGCGATCCAGCCAGATCATCAGATGCTGGTCGTCGCCTTGATCGAAGAACAGCAGGTCGCCGGGCAGCGCCTGATTGACGTCGCGCGAAACGAAGCGGCTATTGCGTTGAATGAGCGCGATAGCCGAGGCATAGGCGCCCACGCTGCCGTCGATGCGCGTCCAGCGGCTCGCGAGCGTGCGCTGCTGCGGGCTCAGTTGCAGTTCGGGCGGCAGCCGGCTTGCGTCGCCCGCGCCGCTCATGCCGTTGGCCTTGAGCCAGCGCGCGTCATGCTCGCGCAGCGCCTCCACGGCGGCAAAGCGCACAAGGGCGGCGCAGTCGCGCTGGGTCCAGCGCGGCGTGGGGCCGCGACGCATCTGCTGATCGACGATGCGCACGAACCACGCACGAAATATCGTCGATTGCTCGAGCGTGAGTGCGTCGGGGTCGGGCGCGGATTGCGTTGGCATGAGCGCGCGCACCGGACCGGCAAGCGCCACGCCGAGCGCGGCCGCTCCGACCGCCGCGCATCGATGGAAAAAGCGGCGGCGCATGATCAAAAGCCGCTCGTGCCGGGCTGCGCTGGATGATCTTCGGCCTGCTGTGCGGAGTCTGCGCCGGCGTCGCCGAGGGTGGCGTTGCCGGCATCGTTGTCCGCGTCTTTCGGGCCTGCACCCAGCGGGTGCCCCGCTGCCGCGTCGCCGCGCGGACCCACGCTCGCGCGCGGCTCGACATGCCACTCCACGGGCACCCAACCCGCCGACGAAGGCAGCGAGTCCGGCAGGCTCAACGCCAGCGGTGGGTAGCTCGCCGCCGCGTGCAGCTTCGGCAGCAGATGCGTGCGCGCGGCGTTGCGGAAAATCGCCTCCTGATCGGCCGGCAGCGCACGGCCGGCTTCGCGCTCCACGAGCGCCGCCGCCGTGGACGGCATGATCGACACCACGGTGGTCGACAGGCGCTGCGGCGTGAGCGTGTCGGCAATGGCCGGGTAGCGCTTGTCCAGTACGGCGAGCGTGTCGTCCACGAGGCGCGCGTCGGGCGAGAACACCACGTAGCCGTGCGCGAGCGCGAGTGTCACCGGAAAATAGCGCGGCGCGGAAAGCTGTGCCGCGTAGGATGTGCCCGCGCTCTGCGCTGTGCCCGAGCGCGCGCTCACCGCGCGCGTCCAGAGCGTGACGCCGGCAGACGGCTCCTTCGTCTGCACCGGTAAGCGGCGATAGCCTGCCTCATTGCCCGCCTTCGCTTCATATGCGCCAATGGCGTCGCCAAAGACGCTCGCAAGCGCGTCCTTGAGCGCCGCCAGTTGGGCCGGATCCTGCACCACCCCGGCTTTGAGGCGCGCCACGAACACGGGGGCTACGAGTGTCGACTTCGCATACCAGCACACGCCCGCGGGTCCCGCGAAGCGTTCGCGCAAAACCTTCGATGCGGCTTGTTCGCTCTCTCCCAGCTTGCCGAGCAATTCGGCGGTATCGTTCCAGTCGACCGGCAGGCTCGCGCAGGCCGCTGCGTTTGCGGGCAACGCCCGCCAGAGATCGGCGCTGTCCCAGTGCTGCGGCAGATGTGCAGGATCGACGAGCGCCGCCATGCTCCACGCGCCGCTCGCGCTCGCATCGTTCTTGCCCGACGCGGCGAAATCGAAACGCAGCGCATTGACGCCCGAGAAAAAGGCCTGGTACCCGAACGAAAGATAATTGACCGAAAGGATCAGCCGATGCCCGTTCACGTCTGCCGGCGCGTGCTCGAGGCGCCAGGCGCGCAGGGCGTCGTCGCCGCCGTCGTCGAGCATCTTCGCAAGCGCCTGCGCGCGCTCGCCGATCGCCTTGCCGTCCGCGTCGAGCAGAATGCCTGGCTCCGACATGATGATGAGCCGCTCGCCCTTCGCCGCAAACAGCAGCGTATGGCCGACAGCGAGCTTGAGCGCGTAGACCGGCACCTCGCCGGAAAGCGTGGCCGCCTGGTTCAACTGGCTGTCGCCGGTCGCGACATTGCCCACGGCCTGCATCAGCTTCGCGAGGCCGTTGCGGCGCATCGTCATTACCCAATAACCGAGGCGGCCGTCGGGCGAGCGCCACAACAGCACGCGCGAAGGTTCGTCGAATACGCGCTTGACGAGTTCGTCGCGCCAGTCGAGATCGTGTTCGAATGCAAGCCGCCGGACAGCGCCTTCTGCGGAAAGACGTGTGGAATTGGACTCGTAATAATCGACAAAATCGCGCGTGAGCAGCGTGTGCAGCAACGGCACGCGAATCATGTCGCGCGGCAAACGCGAAAGGGCCACGCTGTCGACAATGGCGTCGGGATAATGAATATCGAAAGCGACTTCGTGAGGCCGAAACGTCGACCTCCCACCGAATGGACGCCAGATCGCCTGAATCGCGACTAGTGCAACGATTAAAACCGCGGCCGTTAGCGCGGCCTTTTTGCGCGTTAACTTCATCGAATCAATCGCCCTGAACTGGAATATCGGTTTTCTTTTGTGCCGCCACACCTCGTTGGCAGCGCGCACGGCCGCCTGCTTGCCGCACGCCAGTTCTTTGTCTGCGAGCGACTATTTCAGTGGCAGTGATGCTACCTTAAAAATTATTTAAATGCCGCGAATGATTCCGGATGCGTGGAATATTCATATATTTTTACATTCCATCGTCATGCGCATTGCGTAACGCATTTTTGATTGCCGAATTGCAGTGCCGAATTAAGACGATGTGCGCCATGTCACAGCACACGACAATGAGTTCATCGGCAGGACAAGCAGGAGGCGTCATCGATGACAACGCGGAGAGATGGCCTTCGCGAGAGGTAAGGTCATGACGGCGCCGCAAGGCGATCTCATCTCTTTCGATTGCGACTAAAGTCCCGCCGGCAATGCAGTACGTACGGTCATCCTGCGCATGCGCACTGCGCCGGCTGCGTATTTCCACGCGCGTAAACGCCAGAACCCCGGCGCTCATGGTGAGCCACCGGGGTTCTGGACATACTGCATAAGGAGCCTGACGATTACCTACTTTCACACGGGCAATCCGCACTATCATCGGCGTGGAGCTGTTTCACGGTCCTGTTCGGGATGGGAAGGGGTGGGACCAGCTCGCTATGGTCATCAGGCA
>NZ_JTDB02000021.1 GCF_000785435.2 Paraburkholderia sacchari
ACCGCATCTCGCCGAAGGGCACGGAAGAGAAGTACTACACGGTGAAGCTGTCGAACGCGATTCTGACGAACGTACGCGCGTGGACGCCGAACTGCCTGGCGCTGGAGAACAAGCAGATGGGGCACATGGAGGATATCTCGTTCACCTACGAGAAGATCACATGGACGTTCGACCCGGACGGCATCGAGGCGGAAGACTCATGGCTCGCACCGAAGTCCTGAGCGGGCTGAACGAGATGAGCGTGCGGTGACAATGCATTGACAAAGCGGGGGCGGGGGTGAGAGAGCGTCGGTTGCTCGAACGGATTGCGAGCTGGGAGGCGGGCGAGGAGGGCGACGCCCGCACCAACCAGACGCAGGTGGACGTGCTCGTGCGCTCGGTGATGAATCACCTCACGCGCCTGCTCAACACGCGGCAGGGCAGTGTGCAGATCGACCCGCTGTTCGGCGTGCCCGATTTCACGAACCTCGCGGGCACGACGGCGATGGGCTCGACGCGCGAGATCGAGGAAGAGATCCGCCGCATGGTGCTGCGCTACGAGCCGCGAATCAAGTCGCCGCGCGTCACGCTCAATCGCGAGGAGACCGACGTGCTGTCGATCCGCTTCGCGCTCGAAGGAGCGCTGGAAGTGGACGACCGCGAAATTCCGCTACGCATATCGACAACGGTGGGCGCCAACGGCCGGGTGAGCATTGCCTGAGCGTCGGGTCCACTTATCTTTCCGCTCCTGTGTCAGTCAGTCGGGCAGCCATGTTCAATCAATATTACCTGGATGAGCTGAACAAGCTGAAAGGCTTGGCTGCGGAGTTCGCGCGGGTCAATCCCGCGATTGCGCCCATGCTTTCGGGCGCGTCCGCGGACCCCGACGTCGAACGCCTGCTCGAAGGCGTGGCGTTCCTCACGGGCCTCACGCGCCAGAAGCTCGACGACGAATTCCCCGAGTTCATCCAGGAGCTCACGAACCTTTTGTTCCCGCATTATCTGCGGCCAGTGCCGGCGTCCACGCTGATCCGTTTCGCCGCGAAAGGGCCGCGCTCGCAGGCGGCGCGCGTGGCGGCCGGCACCGAGCTCGCGTCGGTGCCGGTGGACGGCACGCCGTGCCGCTTTCGCACCGCCTGCGATCTCGATGTGGAGCCGCTCGCCATCGCCGAGGTCAATCTGCTGAGCCACGCGGGCGCCGCGCCCGTGCTCATGATCGATTTCGAGATGCAGGGCGGCCTGTCCATCGCGCAGTGGGGAGGCGACAGCCTGAGGCTCTTTCTCGGCGGCGGCTATGTGGATGCCTCGAAGCTGCTGCTGCTGTTGATGAATCACGTCGTCGGCGTGCGCATTTCGAGCGGCAGCGGCGAGCGGCTCTCGCTCGGCGCGAAGTGCCTGCGCATGAGCGGCTTCGACCACGACCTGCTGCCATATCCGAGCCAGGCGTTCAGTGGCTACCGCACGATCCAGGAGTTCTTCACGCAGCCGGAGAAGTTCCTGTTCGTCGACATCGCGGGCCTGCAACGCTGGACGGCGAACGCGAAGGGGACCAGCTTCAGCGTGGTCATGACGCTCGATTCGCTGCCCGAATGGCTGCCCGAGATCGGCAACGAAAGCTTCATGCTCAACGTGGTCCCGGCCATCAACGTGTTCTCTCACGCGGCTGATCCGATCGCGCACAACCATCGCGCCACCGAATACCGTGTCGTGCCCGAAGGGCGGGACCGCCGCCATCACCAGGTCTACTCGGTCGACCAGGTGCTGGGCTACCAGCAAGGCCAGGCGCGAGAGCGCGTCTACCAGCCCTTCGGCATGTTTCGCCACGACGGGCGCGGCGCGCAGCTGAGCTACCGCACCTCGGTGCGCAGCGCGAACGTGGAGCGCGGCAGCGAAGTTTATCTCTCGCTCAACTATCCGCCCTCGGATACGCCGTTGCCCGAGACGCTGTCGATCCGCATCACCTGCACGAACCGCGCGCTGCCGGAGAGTCTCAAGCTCGGCGACATCAGCCAGCCCACCAGCACCTCGCCGGACCAGATGACGTTCAGCAACATCCGCGCGGTGACGCCCGCCCAGGACCCGCCGGCCGGCGAGGAACTGTTGTGGCGCCTCATCTCGCACGTCTCGCTGAACCTGCTTTCCCTTGCCAACGCGGAGAACCTGCGCAAACTGCTCGGCCTGTACGTGTTCTCGGGGCGCCAGGGACCGGAGGCGGCCAATCGCCGGCGCATCGAAGGCATTCTCGAGCTGAGCGCCACGCGCGAGACGCGCCTCGTCGGCCGCGGCGGCATCCAGCGCGGTCAGCTCATCCGCGTGCGCTGCCGCGAAGATCACTACGCCGGGCTCGGCGACCTGTATCTGTTCGGCTGCGTGCTGGAGCGCTTTCTCGGCGATTACGCCGGCATCAATTCGTACACCCGCGTCGAGCTCGAAGGCGCGCATTCAGGAACCGTATTCAAATGGCCGCAGAGACTCGGGCAACAGCCGACGCTGTAAAGGACCTGCTGCTCACGAACGGTGAGAAGTACTCCTGGTTTCAGGCGATCCGTTTGCTGCGGCTGTACGACCGGCACACGGGCTTGCGCCAGGAGAATCTGCGCGTGCGCCCGCGCCTCGGGCTCGGCTTCCCCGAAAACGACATCGACCACATCGAGGCGCTGCCCGGCGGCGGCTATCGCATCACGGCCAACTTCTTCGGCCTGTATGGCGTGTCCTCGCCGCTGCCGACGTACTACACCGAAGATCTGTTCGAGGAGCAGCGCGAGGGACGTCATGTCACGCGCGACTTTCTCGACATCGTTCACTACGCGCTGTATCCGCTGCTGTTCGACGCGTGGGCGAAGTACCGCATCGAGCAGCGCATCGTCGAGGACCGCGACGAGACGGCGCTCAATCATCTCTACGCGTTCGTCGGGCTGAACGATGCGGACCTGCGCGTCGAGCTGCTGCCGGCCAGCGCGGAGTTGCTGCGCTACGCGGGCCTCTTCAATCAGCGGCCGCGCTCGGCGCTCGGCCTGAAGACGATGCTGGCCGACGCGTTCGCGCCGGCGCGGATCCGCGTCGAATGCGGCCTGCGGCGCGCCCAGCCGATTCCCGCCGACCAGCGCTGGCAACTTGGCGCCCAGGGCAGCCGTCTTGGCGACGATGCATGGCTGGGCGAGCTGATCGACGATTACGGCGGCACGATCAAGGTGCAGCTCGCCGACGTGCCGCAGCCGCTCTTTCATCAACTGCTGCCGGGCGGCGCGGGGCATGCGCGGCTGCGCTTTCTCACGCGCTTTTACCTGATCGATCCGCTCGACGTGGACGTCGAGCTCGATCTGCGCCGCGAGGAGGCGCACGCAGCGCGCTGCGGTCGCAGCACCTGGTCGCGGCTCGGCTACGACACGTGGCTCAATCCCGGGCTGGCCGATCTGCCCACGCGCGTCCGCTACCGTCTTTAACGCTACGGATAGAACAAGAGAGGAGAACCAACATGCTGCTGGTCGAGCTCAAGCCCCTCGTGGGGCGCCTGAACGCCTACTGCAAGCAGGCACTCGAAGATGGCGTGGGACTGTGCGTGTCGCGCGGCCACTACGAGATCACAGTCGAGCACCTGCTCGTCAAGCTGTTCGACGATATCCATGCCGACCTCGCGCTGCTGCTGCGTCAGCACGGTATCGATTCCGCGCTCGTGCAGCGCAGAATCAATCTCTCGATCGAGGACATGAAGACGGGCAACGCGGGCCGTCCGGCGTTCTCGCCGCTCCTGCTCGAGCTGCTGCAGGACGCGTGGCTCATCGCCTCGGTCGACCTGCAGGAGCCGCGCATCCGCTCGGGCGCCGTGCTGCTGGCGTTCCTCGCGCGTCCGACCTATTACGCAACTGGCGATTACGCGGCGCCGCTGCGCGAGCTCAATCGCGAACTCCTGCTGCGTTCGTTCGATCAGATCTGCGGCGGCTCGATCGAAGCGAGCGAGCGCGAGTCCGGCGGCGGCGAGGGCGCGACCGCGGCGCCGGCGGGCGGCGACGGCAGCGCCATTGCGCGCTTTTGCGAGAACTTCACCGAAAAGGCGCGGGCCGGCAAGCTCGATCCCGTGTTCGGCCGCGACGCGGAAATCCGCCAGATGGTCGACATCCTCGCGCGGCGTCGCAAGAACAACCCGATCTGCGTGGGCGACCCCGGCGTCGGCAAGACGGCTGTCGTGGAAGGGCTCGCGCTGCGCGTCGTCGAGGGCGATGTGCCCGATTCGCTCAAGGACGTGACGATCCTCGGCCTCGACATGGGCCTCCTGCAGGCCGGCGCGAGCGTGAAGGGCGAATTCGAGAACCGCCTGAAGGGCGTGATCACCGAAGTCAAGGCATCGGCGAAACCGATCATCCTGTTCATCGACGAAGCCCACACGCTGATCGGAGCGGGCGGCCAGGCAGGCACCTCGGACGCGGCCAACCTGCTCAAGCCGGCGCTCGCGCGCGGCGAACTGCGCACGGTCGCGGCCACCACGTGGGCCGAATACAAGAAGTACTTCGAAAAGGACGCGGCGCTTGCGCGCCGGTTCCAGCTTGTCAAGCTCGATGAGCCCGACCTCGCCACCGCAGTGCTGATCCTGCGCGGCCTGAAGGAGAAGTACGAGGACGTTCACAAGGTGGTGCTGCGCGACGACGCGATCATCGCCGCAGCCGAGCTGTCGAGCCGCTACATCACGGGGCGGCAATTGCCGGACAAGGCGGTGGACCTGCTCGACACGGCTTGCGCACGCGTCAAGGTGCTGCAAAGCGCGAAGCCTGACGTGCTCGAAGACAAGGAGCGCCGCATTCAGGCGCTCGAGCGCGAACAGCGCGGCCTCGAGCGCGACGAGGACAACCAGCAGCCGGTGGACCGCGCGCGTCTCGAAGCGATCGGCGCGGAGTTGCAGAGCCTCGCTGCCGAAGCCGCGGCGCTGCGCGAAGTCTGGCAGCGGCAGCAAGCAGCAGCGAAGGCGCTGCTCGATGCGCGCACGGCGCGCCACGAGGCCAAGGCCAACGGCGCCGCGCCCGAGGAGCTGCAGCGGCTGGCGCAGGCGATCGCCGGGGCCGCCGAAGCATTCAGGACCGCGCAGGGCGACGAGCCTCTCGTGCATATCGACGTTGATCCCGATGTCGTGGCGCGGGTGATTTCCGACTGGACCGGCATTCCCGTGGGCAAGATGCTGCGCGACCAGGCGCAGAGCGTACTGGGCATGGCCGCCACGCTCAAGGAGCGGATCCGCGGCCAGGACCACGCGATGGAGCTGATCGCCGAAGTGCTCAAGACAGCGAAGTCGGGCTTGAAGGACCCGCAGCAGCCGATGGGCGTGTTCCTGCTTGCGGGACCGTCGGGCGTGGGCAAGACAGAGACGGCGCTTTCGGTGGCGGACATCCTGTTCGGCGACGAGAAGTCCACGACGGTCATCAACATGAGCGAGTTCCAGGAGAAGCACAACGTGAGCCGCCTGATCGGCTCGCCGCCGGGCTACGTGGGCTACGGCGAGGGCGGCGTGCTGACCGAGGCGGTGCGCCAGCGGCCTTATTCGGTCGTGCTGCTCGACGAGGTGGAGAAGGCGCACCTCGACGTGATGAACCTGTTCTACCAGGTGTTCGACAAAGGCATGCTCTCGGACGGCGAGGGCAAGGAAATCGACTTTTCGAACACGGTGATCTTCCTCACCTCGAATCTCGCGACCGACGTCATCACCGAAATGACGGTCGGCGACGACAAGCCCGACGCGGCGACGCTGCTTTCCGCGGTGCGCCCGATCCTCTCGAATCACTTCAAGCCCGCGCTGCTCGCGCGCATGACCGTGATTCCTTACTTCACGCTGCAGGGCGAGGCACTCGCGGGCATCGTGCGCCTGAAGCTCGACAAGGTGGTGCGGCGCGTCGCGCACAACAACAAGATGCGCTTCACCTATAGCGATGCGGTGGTGGCACAGATCGCCGCGCGTTGCACGGAGGTGGAAACGGGCGCGCGCAACATCGACTTCATCCTGCGCGGCAACGTGCTGCCGCTGATGTCGCAGGAGATTCTCGCGCGCATGAGCGAGGGCGTGGCGCTCGAAGAAGTGGCGCTCGACGTGGACGAGGGCGGCGAGTTCGTCGTGACCTTCCCGAGCGCTCACGCGTGAGCCGCGAGGCACCGTTTCAGATGTAACGCGATTGCAATCTCGCGGCAAAACAGCGCCGCGAGAATGGAAAAAAATCACCTGTACGGAGAATCAGCATGGTCTCGATGGCCGATCGGATATTGGCGAACAAGCGCTTCGCGTTCAGCTCGGAAGCGTTTGGCGCGGACAAGTTCTCGGTCGTGGAAATGGAAGGGTTCGAGTCGATCTCGCAGCCGTTCCGTTTCGTGCTCACGTTGGTATCGGACGATGCGTCGATCGACTTCGATTCGATGCTGAGCCACCCGGCGACGTTCGAGATCTACGGCCCGGAGGGCGAGATCCGCACGCCCTGGCACGGCATCCTCGCCGAATTCGAGCAGTTGCATCGCGCGGACGGCTACGTGTTCTACCGCGCAGTGCTGGTGCCGCGCCTGTGGCGGCTGTCGCTGTTCCGCATCTCGGAGGTCTACCTCGGCGAGCAGTCGATTGTAGACACGCTGCGCACGGTGCTCGAAAACGGCCGGCTCAACTCGGTCGACTACGAGTTCCGCCTCACGGGTACGTACCGGCCGCGCAGCTTCGTGTGCCAGTACCAGGAGACCTATCTGGACTTCCTCTCGCGCTGGATGGAGAAGGAAGGCATCTACTACTACTTCGATCATTCCGGCAGCACGGAAAAGCTCGTCATCGTCGACGACAAGGTCATGCTTGACTCCCAGGCGCTGCCGGTCTCGTACCGGCCCGACGATTCGCTCGATACGGGCGTGGCGGCCGATTCGGTGCGCGACTTCGTGTGCCGGCAGCGCCCGCTGCCGCACGAAGTCGTGCTGCAGGACTACAACTACCGCAAGGCGGCGCTGCAGTTGAAGGCGAGCGCAACGGTCTCGGATTCGGGGATCGGCGAAGTCGTGCTGTACGGCGAGAACTTCCGTACCCAGGACGAAGGGGAGCGCTACGCGAAGCTGCGCGCGCAGGAAATCGTCTGCGCAAGCAAGGTGTTTTCCGGCGAAGGCACGGCGATGGGGCTGCGCGCGGGCTACTTCTGCACGCTCTCGCATCACTATCGCGACGACTTCAACGGCGAGTACCTCGTGACCGAGGTGCATCATCAGGGCTCCCAGGCAGGCGCGCTGCTCAGCGGCGTGGCGAGCCCGTACAGCGACGGCGCGCGCGGCGGAGAAATCGCCTATCGCAACAGCTTCCGCGCGATTCCCGCGGCGACCCAGTTCCGCCCCGAGCGCGTGACGGCCAAGCCGCGCGTGGCGGGCACGATGAACGCGACGATCGACAGTGAAGGCGACGGCAAGTACGCGGAGCTCGACGAGTTCGGCCAGTACAAGGTGCAGTTGCCGTTCGACGTGACGGACAAGAATCCGAACAAGGGCTCGGCACGGCTGCGCATGGCCACGCCCTACGCAGGCACGGACCACGGCATGCACTTTCCGCTGCACAAGGATGCGGAGGTGCTGCTGTCGTTCATCGACGGCGACCCCGACCAGCCGGTGATCGTGGGCAGCCTGCCGAATTCGGAGAATCCCAGCGTGGTGACGCAGGACATCGCGCAGGCGAACCGGATCAGCACGGCGGGCGGCAATCAGGTCTACATGGGCGATGGCGAGGGCAAGGAAGTGATCTGGCTGCACTCGCCGTTTCATAACAGCTCGGTGGGCATCGGCTCGACCGACCCGAAGGGCGGCGGCAGCCTGTGGATGGCGACGGCCGGCACCTCGGAAAGCGTGACGGTGGGCGCGAACAACGGTGTGACGGTCGGGCCGAAGACTGCCATTACGGTCGGCACCTCGGTTGCGCTTTCGGCCGGCGTGAACAGCAATTACACGCTGGGCTCGAATGTGAACGTGACGTGGGGCCAGAATGTCGGGTGGACCGGAGGAAGGAATGTGTCGCTGAGCGACGCCGAAACCGTCTTGCTGAAGACCGACGCCAAGTTGCAGGGCAGTACCACCTTGAAGCTTTCCGGCGGGATGCAGCCGGCAATCGATACGGCGGTTCAGGCTGCGAAAAAATCGGTTCTGCGCGCCGCGCAGATCAGCACGGCCGTCAATGCCGCGCTGGGCGTCGCGGCGGGCGGCACGGTGACTGCCGGCGTGTACCTCGGCGGCGGGGAGAAGACCAACGGCAAGCTCGACATCGCCAATCCGTGGGGTTACGGCACGACGGCCGGGCAGATGGCGGGCGCGGTCGGCGCAGGTCTGAACCTGTTCCGGGTACTGCGCAACGCCGGTAATTCGATTGCCGCAGCGGTTGCCGCCGCACCGACCTATTCGAGCAATATCGACCTCGACATTTCTGGCATCACGGCCATGGCCGGCCTGGCCGCCGCCGGCGGACAGCTTAAGCTGACGCCGCTGACGGGAGAGTTCTCGGTAACGAACGCCGCCGCCAAGGGCAGCATCGACGTCACGAGCCTGAGTGTCACGGTGACGGCGGCGGCCACGAACACGGTGGTGGTGGATGGCCAGGGCGTCGCCGCGAAGGGCGCGATGGCAAGCCTCGAAGGCACGAGCACCGCCAGCGTCAAAGCCGGTACCAGCGCCAGCGTGACGGGCGGGACCGGTGTCGGCGTCAAGGCCGATACCGGTGCTGTCAGCATCGAGGCCACGGCCGGTAGTGTCGGCGTTAAGGCCGGTGCGGGCGTTTCGGTCGAGGCGGTGTCGAACGTGTCGATCACCGGCGCCAAGCTCTCCGTTGTGGCGGACATGGACGTCGCCCTGGAGGCCGGCAATGCGTTCAGGGTGACCGCGGTGACTGCCAGGATCAACGGCAGGCTGATCCAGCTCGGATGACACGGTATGAGAGTCGTCTTTGCATGGCGAATTGCAATTGACGACCCATATCACCCGATATGCATTTCACTTAATCGTTGCAAAATGAGCTGGGGCGGGATGTGTATTCCTGCTTTATGTGTGCTTTATTAAGGTATGCAGGGCAATAACTTCGAAGTTTTCAATGAAATAGGTGCGCGGCAGATTCTTGTAGCGTGAAGAATAGCTAAGCGCTATGCTCATCGCGCTGTAAGAAAGCGCTCGGGTTTACTAACTAACGAAGCGGTACAAAGAAGAAGGGGATCGGCCATGGCATCTGACGGGTCAGTCGCTCCGAAGGAGCGCGTCAATATCGTATATCGTCCGGCGACAGGGGATGCGAAGGCGGAGGTGGAGTTGCCGCTGAAGCTGCTGGTGCTGGGGGACTTCACGCTGCGCGACGACGATACGCCGATCGAGGAAATGAAGCCCATCAACGTCGACAAGGACAAC